>NZ_CP089590.1:0-3722500 GCF_024498615.1 Microbacterium sp. J1-1
ATGACATCACCTGCCCAGCCCGACGTCCCGATCTGGACCACGGTGCAGGAGCTGCTGGCCGACGACGATCGCGTCACCCCCCAGCTGCAGGGCTTCCTCAGCCTCGCCGTCCCGGCCGGCGTCATGTCCGCGACGCTGTACCTCGAAGTCCCGAACGATCTGACCGCAGCGCAGATCAACAAGCGTCTCCGACTCCCGATCATGGAGGCCCTTTCGCACATCGGCGAAGAGGTCACGTCCTACCGCGTCGTCGTGAACCACGAACTGGCGGAGCAGCAGACGGCCCCCATCGCCGTCGGAGACTTCGGACGCACCGAGCAGAGCCGGGTCGAGTCTCCGATGGAGCAGCCCACACAGCTGCGTCACGAATCACGGCTGAACCCGAAGTACACCTTCGACAACTTCGTCATCGGCCAGTCCAACCGATTCGCCCACGCTGCGGCGGTCGCCGTGGCCGAGGCGCCGGCCAAGGCGTACAACCCGTTGTTCATCTACGGTGACTCCGGACTCGGCAAGACACACCTCCTCCACGCGATCGGTGACTACGCGCAGTCGCTCTACGCCGGAGTCAAAGTCCGCTACGTCTCGAGTGAGGAGTTCACGAACGACTTCATCAACTCGATCGCGAACAACCGCGGTGCCGCGTTCCAGGCCAGGTACCGCGACGTCGACATCCTCCTCATCGACGACATCCAGTTCCTGCAGGGTCGCGCCGAGACCCAGGAAGCGTTCTTCCACACGTTCAACACGCTGCACGATCACAACAAGCAGGTCGTCATCACCAGTGATGTCGCGCCGAAGCACTTGACGGGCTTCGAGGATCGGATGCGGAGCCGCTTCGAGTGGGGCCTCATCACAGATGTGCAGGCACCGGACCTCGAAACCCGCATCGCGATCCTCCGCAAGAAGGCGCAGAGCGAGGCGCTCCACATCCCCGACGAGGTGCTCGAGTACATCGCGACCGTCGTCTCCTCGAACATCCGCGAGCTGGAGGGTGCACTCATCCGCGTCTCCGCGTTCGCGAGCCTGAACCGCTCTGCCCTCGACATCTCCCTCGCGCAGACCGTGCTCCGCGACATCATCGACACGGCGGAGGACAACATCATCTCGCCGACCGACATCATCACGGCCACAGCGCAGTACTTCAAGCTCACCGTGGACGATCTCTACGGTTCGAGCAGATCGCAGCAGATCGCCACGTCACGACAGATCGCCATGTATCTGTGCAGGGAGCGAACGAGCCTGTCGCTGCCGAAGATCGGTCAGCTGTTCGGCAACCGCGACCACACCACGGTCATGTACGCCTACAAGAAGATCAGTGAGCTCATGAAGGAGCGTCGCTCCATCTACAACCAGGTCACCGAGATCACGACGCAGCTCGGCCGACGCTGACACGCCGCACCTCCGAAAAAGTGGAGGACCGCACCCGAACGGATGCGGTCCTCTACTTTTTTGTGTGCCTGACAGGGATTCTGATCTCTCGATAGATGCCTCTATGCACATGTGGATAACTTGTGGATGATCGTGGATTCCATCGGGACGAATGTGAGCTGAACACCCAAACCTGTGGATAACTCGGACAACACCTCGGTTGTCCCCAGGACCGGGATCCCGCGGATTCCTCAGGGTTTCCACAACTGACAAGCGTGTAGTTCCCTACTCGCTCCTGATATCCACCGACTTATCCACAGTATCCACAGCTGTTAACACCGTTAAGGAGTTAAGTCATTCAAGGCGCGATCCGATCACCAGACGGTGGGGAGAACCGGCGAACGGATGACAGGAAACCTCGGCGTAGGGATACGCAGGACTGTGGGGCTAGCATGGGAAGCCCTGCACCGGCAGGGCCGACGACGACGCGTCACAGTTCGACGACAAGGGAGCACCCGTGAGGTTTCAGGTCAACCGCGATGTCTTCAGCGAGGCTGTCTCGTTCGTCGTCAAGCTTCTGCCGCAGCGCAATCCGCAGCCGATCCTCGCCGGAGTGTTGATCGAAGCAGACGGATCCAGCCTCACGCTCTCCGCCTTCGATTACGAGGCCTCCGCTCGGACGACCATCGAAGCCACGGTCGAGACCCCCGGCACGATCCTCGTCCACGGCCGTCTTCTCTCCGACATCGCCAGCCGCCTCCCGAACGCTCCGATCGAGATCGCCGTCGAGGAAGACGGTGGGATCGCCGTCACCTGCGGTTCGGCCCGATTCACACTCGCCGCCATGCCGGTCGAGGAATATCCGTCCATCCCCGAGGTGAACGGATCCTCCGGCGTCGTTCCGGCTGAGGAATTCGGCACGGCGATCGCACAGGTCGGCTTCGCCGCATCACGCGACGACGTCACACCCGTCCTCACCGGTGTGCAGCTCGAAGTCTCCGGTCACACTCTGAGCCTGGTCGCCACGGACCGCTATCGGGTATCGCTCCGCGATGTGCCGTGGGACGGCGAGTCCGTCGAGGCGACAGCGCTGGTGCCGGCACGCACCCTGCTCGAGGTCGGGAAGACCTTCGGTCACGCCGGCAACATCCAGGTGGCCTTCTCCGGCGCGGGCGATCGCGAGATCATCGCCTTCACCGCCGGCAACAAGACCGTGACCTCGCTGCTCATCAAGGGCAACTTCCCCCCGGTCCGACGCCTTTTCCCCGAGCAGACCGATCACTACGCGGTCGTCAACACGGCCGACCTCGTCGAAGCCGTCCGCCGTGTCTCGCTCGTCCTCGATCGTGCGGCGCCGCTGCGATTCACGTTCTCGAGCGACAGCGTGACCATGGATGCCTCCGGTGGAGACCACGCGCGCGCATCCGAGTCGGTCGACGCGATCCTGTCCGGCGGCGACGAGGTCACGCTCGGCCTCAACCCCCAGTACCTGATCGAGGCTCTCGGAGCGGTCAAGAGCGAGTTCGTCCGCGTGACGTTCACGTCGAGCGACAACGCCAACAAGCTCAGCCCCGTGCTGATCACGAGCCAGACCTCGGTCGACCAGGCGGGCCTCGACTCCTTCAAGTACCTGCTGCAGCCGAACCTCCTCCTTCGCTGATCCCGCACCTCGCCCCGCATTCGTTGTCAGACCTCGAAGGTAGGCTGACTCCGTGATTGTGGAGCACCTGAGCCTGGTCGATTTCCGCAACTACGCGACCGCGGAACTCACTCTCCACCGGGGTCCGAACGTGCTCGTCGGACGAAACGGGCAGGGAAAGACGAACCTGGCGGAAGCGGTCGTGTTCCTGGCCACCCTCGGTTCACATCGCGTGTCGTCCGATGCACCCATGGTGCGTGACGGGCAGGAGTTCGCGGTCATCCGGGCGCGGCTCTCGCACGGCGAGCGTCGAGTGCTCGCCGAGGTGCAGGTCAACAGGCAGGGGTCGAACAAGGCACGCATCAACGGCTCTCCGTCCAAGCCGAACGAGCTGCCCCGCTACGCGCACGTCGTCCTCTTCGCGCCGGAGGACCTGCAGATCGTCCGGGGAGACCCGTCCGCTCGCCGCCGGTTCAGCGACCAGCTCCTCATCCAGCGCACTCCACGGATGGCGGGCGTGCTCGCCGACTACGACCGTGTGCTCAAGCAGCGCAATGCCCTGCTGAAGTCGGCGCGAGCCCGCGGCATCCGGGGCGAAGGTCTGAGCACCCTCGATGTGTGGGACGACAAGCTGGTCTCGCTGGGGTCCGAGATCATCACGGCTCGACAGCGGCTGGCCGTCGATCTCCAACAACCCGTCGCCGATGCATACGAAGCGATCGCCGGTGCAGATCATCGTCCGCAGTTGGAGTGGGCGCTCTCGGTCGGTGGCGGCGACCCCGAAGAGGGTGAGGGAGGACCCGAAGAGGTCTCCCCCGCCGACAGGCTCAGCGATCCGAACCGCATCGCGGACCTCTTCCGGGCCTCTCTCGCGGCGAAGCGTTCCAACGAACTCGACCGCGGCCTCACTCTCACCGGACCGCATCGGGACGATCTCGTGCTCCGTGTCCGCGACCTTCCGGTGAAGGGGTACGCCTCGCACGGGGAGTCCTGGTCGGTCGCGCTCGCGCTCCGGCTGGCATCGGCGGAGCTGTTGCGCAGTGAATCCCCCGCCGGCGATCCGGTCCTGATCCTCGACGACGTGTTCGCCGAGCTCGATGCGGACCGGCGTCGACGACTCGCAGCCCTGACCGCAGGGTACGAACAGGTCGTGGTGACCGCGGCGGTGGAGGAAGATATCCCTGAGGTGCTGCACGCGCATGTGGTGCGCATCAGCGCCGGGACGATCAGTGATGAACGGGAGGCAGCCGATGACTGACGCCGCACCGACTCCCGCTGCCGATGTCCCCGAGACGGTAGGCACCTACCTGCGTCTGCGCGGTCTGCAGCCGAGCTCGAAGAGCTGGGAGCGCAAGCGTCGCATCACGACCGATGACGACAACGCACCGTTCACACCCGGGCGGGACCCCGGGACCCTCGGCGCGGTCCTGGACAAGCTGAGCCGCGACTCGGGGTGGCAGATCACTCTGGCCAGGGAAGACCTCGTCCGTCAGTGGGCGGATCTCGCGGGCGCCGACACGGCGAAGCACTCCGAACCCGTCTCCCTGGAGCGAGGATTGCTCACCGTGAAGTGCGACTCGACGGCGTGGGCGAAGAACCTGCAGTTCATGCGCGCGACGATTCTCACCGAGATCGGCCGCCGCTATCCGGAGGCCGGCGTGGAGAACCTGCGCTTCATCGGACCGGACGTCCCCTCGTGGAAATGGGGTCCCAGAGCCGTTCCAGGGCGGGGCCCGCGCGATACCTACGGGTAGGACACCACGCAAGGGGTCCGAAACGCTCAGAGGGCCACACACGGCCGTAGAGCGGTGTTTCCCCACGAAACTCCGCTAGAATGGCAGTTCGTGATATCGATGTGGAGAATGCCCTCTGATGACGCCTGAATCCCCCGCTGACGAGACGGAATCGAACATCGGGGGAACCCCCGAGGCCCAGGGCACCATTGCACCCAAGGCGAAGCAGCCTGGGGACTACGGCGCCGACTCGATCCAGATTCTCGAAGGCCTCGAAGCCGTCCGCAAGCGTCCCGGTATGTACATCGGTTCCACGGGACCGCGCGGTCTGCACCACCTCGTCTACGAGATCGTCGACAACTCGGTCGATGAGGCCCTCGCCGGATACGCCGACACGATCTTCGTGACGATGCTCGCCGACGGTGGCGTGCGTGTGGTCGACAACGGTCGAGGCATCCCGGTGGACCCGCACTCTTCCGACCCGAACAAGTCGACGGTCGAGGTCGTGCTCACGATCCTGCACGCCGGCGGAAAGTTCGGAGGGGGCGCCTACGCCGTCTCCGGTGGTCTGCACGGTGTCGGATCCTCGGTCGTGAACGCGCTCTCGACGCGGTTCGACGTCGAGGTCAAGCAGAAGGGCTTCGTCTGGCGGCACAGCTTCGCCGACGGCGGCATCCCGCAGCAGAAGCTCGAGAAGGGCGAGGCGACCGAGGAGACCGGAACCAGCATCACGTTCTGGCCGGACGCCTCGATCTTCACCGAGACGATCGAGTTCGACTACGACACGCTGCGCACACGATTCCAGCAGATGGCGTTCCTCAACAAGGGACTGCGCATCGAGCTGCGTGACGAGCGGGAGTCGTCTGCGTACGAGGTCGAGGAAGACGGCGCGACCGTCACCAAGCAGCCCGGCGACGTGTTCTACTACGAGCGCGGACTCGTCGACTACGTCGAATACCTCAACAAGGTGCGTCACGCCGAAGTCGTGAACGACGAGATCATCGCCTTCGAATCGGAGGACACGGAGCGCAAGATCTCGCTCGAGGTCGCGATGCAGTGGACGACGTCCTACACCGAGAACGTCTTCACCTATGCGAACACGATCAACACCCACGAAGGTGGGACGCACGAGGAGGGCTTCCGGGCAGCTCTGACCACACTGGTCAACAAGTACGCCCGGGCGAACAACCTCCTCAAGGAGAAGGACGACAACCTCTCCGGTGACGACGTGCGTGAGGGACTGACCGCGGTCATCTCGATCAAGCTCGGCGAGCCGCAGTTCGAAGGTCAGACCAAGACCAAGCTCGGCAACACCGAGGCGAAGGCATTCGTGCAGAAGGTCGTCGGCGATCAGCTCGGCGACTGGCTCGAGCGCAACCCGAACCAGGCGAAGAACGTCGTCCGCAAGGCGATCGATGCCGCGACCGCTCGTCTCGCCGCTCGCAAGGCCCGCGAGACCGCTCGCCGCAAGAGCGTGTTCGAGTCTGCGGCCATGCCGGACAAGCTCAAGGACTGCACCAGCAAGGATCCCTCCATCAGCGAGATCTTCCTCGTCGAGGGTGACTCGGCCGGTGGTTCCGCGGTGCAGGGTCGCGACCCGCACACGCAGGCGATCCTGGCGCTCCGGGGGAAGATCCTCAACGTCGAGCGTGCACGTCTCGACAAGGCGCTGGGCAACAAGGAAGTCCAGGCGATGATCCAGGCCTTCGGCACGGGGATCGGCGAAGAGTTCGACATCGAGAAGGCTCGCTACCACAAGATCGTCCTGATGGCGGATGCCGATGTCGACGGCCAGCACATCACGACTCTGCTGCTCACCCTGCTGTTCCGCTACATGCGCGGACTCATCGAGGCCGGCTTCGTGTACCTCGCGATGCCGCCGCTGTACCGCCTGAAGTGGTCGAACTCCGCTCACGAGTACGTGTTCAGCGACGCCGAGCGCGACGCCCTGCTCGCGCACGGTCTCGAAAACGGCAAGCGGATCCCGAAGGATGCCGGCATCCAGCGCTACAAGGGTCTCGGAGAGATGAACCCCAAGGAGCTGTGGGAGACGACGATGGACCACACCACGCGCACCCTGCAGCAGATCACCATCGAGGATGCGGCCGCGGCCGACGAGATCTTCAGTGTGCTGATGGGCGAAGACGTCGAGTCCCGACGCAGCTTCATCCAGCGCAACGCCAAGGACGTCCGCTTCCTCGACATCTGATGCCCGCGGGCTCAGACCAGATGTGTGACAGAGAGATTGATTCATGACTGACGAAGAACGCACCGAACCGGAACACGATCACGGCAAGATCGACCAGGTCGACCTGCAGTCGGAGATGCAGCGCAGCTACCTCGACTACGCCATGGCCGTCATCGTGGGGCGCGCCCTCCCCGACGTGCGCGACGGACTCAAGCCGGTGCACCGCCGTGTGATCTACGGCATGTACGACGGAGGTTTCCGCCCGGACAAGTCGTTCTCGAAGTGCGCGCGTGTGGTCGGCGAGGTCATGGGCCAGTACCACCCGCACGGCGACTCGGCGATCTACGACGCCCTCGTGCGACTGGTTCAGCCGTGGTCCCTCCGCTATCCGCTCGCTCTCGGGCAGGGCAACTTCGGTTCCCCCGGGAACATGGGCGCCGCGGCTCCGCGATACACCGAGACGAAGATGGCTCCGCTCGCGCTCGAGATGGTGCGCGACATCGAAGAGGAGACCGTCGACTTCGCCGACAACTACGACGGCCAGACGCAGGAGCCGACGGTTCTCCCCGCCCGGTTCCCGAACCTCCTCGTCAACGGTTCCGTCGGTATCGCGGTCGGAATGGCCACCAACATCCCGCCGCACAACCTGCGCGAGGTGGCGGATGCGGCGCTCTGGGCGCTGGACAACCCCGGCATCCCCCGCGAGGAGCTGCTCGACGGTCTGATCCAGCGCGTTCCCGGCCCGGACTTCCCGACCGGCGCGCAGATCCTCGGGACGAAGGGCATCCACGAGGCGTATCGGACCGGTCGCGGCTCGATCACGATGCGCGCGGTCGTCAACGTCGAGGAGATCCAGGGTCGTACCTGCCTCGTCATCACCGAGCTGCCCTATCAGGTCAACCCCGACAACGTCGCGGTCAAAATCGGCGACCTGGCCCGTGACGGCAAGATCACCGGCATCGCCGACATCCGTGACGAATCCTCGGACCGCACGGGTCAGCGTCTGGTCGTCGTGCTCAAGCGCGACGCCGTCGCGAAGGTCGTGCTCAACAACCTGTACAAGCACACGCAGTTGCAGGAGAACTTCGGCGCGAACATGCTCGCGATCGTGGACGGTGTGCCGCGCACGCTCGCGATCGACGGGTTCATCACGCACTGGATCTCCCACCAGATCGATGTCATCGTGCGGCGCACCGAGTTCCGGCTGCGCGAGGCCGAGAAGCGGATGCACATCCTGCGCGGATATCTGAAGGCGCTCGACGCGCTCGACGAGGTGATCGCGCTCATCCGACGGTCGCAGACCACGGCGGATGCGAACGAGGGTCTCCAGAAGCTCCTCGACATCGACGAGATCCAGGCCGATGCGATCCTGCAGATGCAGCTGCGTCGCCTCGCAGCTCTCGAGCGTCAGCGGATCATCGATCAGGCGAACGAGCTCGAGGCCCAGATCGCGGACTACAAGGCGATCCTCGCCGACGAGGGTCGTCAGCGTGTGATCATCCGCGAAGAGCTGACCGGCATCGTCGACCGCTTCGGTGACGAGCGTCGCACGCACATCCTGCACGGCTTCGACGGCGATGTGTCGATGGAAGACCTCATCGCCGAAGAAGAGATGGTGGTGACCGTCACGCGCGAGGGCTACATCAAGCGCACGCGCAGTGACAACTACCGCTCCCAGCACCGTGGCGGCAAGGGCGTCAAGGGCGCTCAGTTGCGGGCGAACGACATCGTCGAGCACTTCTTCGTGACGACAACGCACCACTGGCTGCTGTTCTTCACCGACAAGGGCCGGGTCTACCGCGCGAAGACCTACGAGGTGCCGGAGGCCGGACGCGACGCCAAGGGCATGCACGTCGCGAACCTCCTCGCACTGCAGCCCGACGAGAGCATCGCCCAGGTGCTCGACATCCGTGACTACGGGGTGGCGGACTACCTCGTGCTCGCCACCCGAGAGGGCCTCGTCAAGAAGACCCGGCTCGACACGTACGACACCAACCGTCAGGGCGGCGTCATCGCGATCCGTCTGAACGACGAGGACGAGCTGGTCAGCGCGCTCCTCGTGAACGCGGAAGACGACATCCTCCTCATCAGCCGGCACGGGATGTCGGTGCGCTTCGAGGCCACCGATGAGGCGCTGCGTCCGATGGGTCGCGCGACGGCCGGTGTTCGGGGTATGAAGTTCAAGATCGACGACGACTCCCTGCTCTCGGCCTCCGTCGCCGCCCCGGGGAAGTTCGTCTTCGTCGTCACCGACGGCGGCTACGCGAAGCGCACCGCGATCGAGGAATACCGGGTCCAGGGACGCGGCGGGACAGGCATCAAGGTCGCCAAGTTGAACGACGATCGGGGCACTCTCGCGGGCGGTCTGATCGTCGCAGAGGACGACGAGGTCTTGGTGGTTCTGTCCAGCGGCAAGGTGGTACGCTCTGCCGTGGCCGAGGTCCCCGCCAAGGGTCGCGACACCATGGGAGTGGTGTTCGCCCGGACGACGGAGGCCGATCGCATCCTCGCCATCGCCCGTAACGGTGAGCGTGGCCTCGCCGAAGAAGAGGCCGAAGCGGAGGATGCCGAGATCCAGGCACCTGAGACGACAGAAACCCCCGAGGATACAGACGCATGAGTACAGTGGCCGACAAGCTGGCGAAGAAGTCGACACGCAAGACAGGCGGCAAGCAGGTCCGGCTTCGTCTGGTCTACGTCGACTTCTGGTCGGCGGTGAAGCTGTCGTTCCTCGGAGCCGTGGCCCTCGCGGTCGTCACGATGGTGTCGTTCTTCCTCATCTTCCTGGTGCTCCAGGCGACGAACGTCATGACGACGGCCGAGAGCTTCCTGGTCGGCATCACCGACAACGCTTTCGTGCTGTCCGAGGTGGTCGGACTGCCGCAGGTCATGGCCTTTGCAGCGGTCGTCGCCATCCTGAACCTCATCGTCTTCACGGTGCTCGGCGCCGTGGTCGCCGGCATCTACAACCTCGCCGTGAAGGTGACGGGCGGATTGCTCGTCGGGTTCATGTCGAACTGATCCCTCACACGGACATACGAAGGGCGGATGCTGCGGCATCCGTCCTTCGTCGTTCCATCGAGCGGTTGCTACACGACGCCGGTGGTGCCGAGCAGCGTGCCGCATGCGGGAGATCCGGAGCACGCGTTACGGAAAACCCGAAACAGAGTGTCCGGGTGACTCGGTGCCGCGCGCAACGGCCCCGCCGTACCTTGGAAGCATGACCACTCAGACTGCGACCCCGGCTTCCGCAACCGCGGTGAAGCCGCCGTTGCGCATCTTCCTCACGATCCTGCATCTGGCAGGCGTCGGCGTCCTCGGCGGCGTCATCTTCGGCATGCTCGGCGGCCTTCTCGGCACCGGCATCGGCCTCCTCTTCGCCGCCGGCATCGGCGTCGTCCTCTTGGTCGGACTCGTCTACGCCCTTTACGGACTCGGCTGGTTCGAAGTCGCTCGTGTCGGCGCGCTCTACCGCACGCCGATCGCGCCGCTGCGCGTACAGCCACGTGATCGTCCCGGATTCGGCGGGTGGTTGCGGTCCCTCGGACGGCAGGCCATCGACGGCCGGATGTGGCGGGCAGTGGCGAACTTCGCCATCTCCGCCGTGCTCGGTTTCGTCGTCCTCCGACTGTTCTGGGGACTGGTGTGGTCGATCATCATCTCGTTCGCCCCGCTCACGGCCGCGGACTCCGTGATCGGACCGTTCGGTGGCGGGGGAATCCCCGTGGCCTGGGCTCCGCTGATCGGCGTCCTCGGCCTCGCCGCCTGCGTCGTCGGGATGATCGGGTTGGCACTGCTGCATCGAACCCTCTCCCTCGCGATCGTGATCCGCAGCAAGGAGACCGAGCTCACCGAGCGCGTCCGCACGTCGACCGCCCAGCGTGAGGGTGCGGTGCGCGCCGCCGATGTGGAGCGCACCCGGATCGAGCGCGATCTGCACGACGGGGTACAGCCGCGGCTGGTCTCGGTCGGGATGACGCTCGGACTCGCGCAGCAGAAGATCGACAACGATCCGGAGGCCGCCAAGGAGCTGATCAACGAGGCTCACACCTCGACCAAGGCAGCGATCACCGAACTCCGCCAACTCGCTCGCGGCATTCACGCCTCGGTGCTCGATGACCGTGGCCTCGACGCCGCCCTTTCCGCTCTGGCCGGGAGATCGCACATTCCCGTGCACCTCGATGTCCGGATGGACGGCCGGTGCAGCCGCGAGGCCGAGGCCGCCGTGTACTTCTCGATCGCGGAGTCCCTGACAAACGCAGCCAAGCACTCGCGGGCCAGTGAAGCCCGGGTGACCGTGCGCGTGCGTGAGGGCAACACCCTCTGGGCCCGCGTGGAGGACAACGGCATCGGAGGCGCTCAGGTGCAGCCCGGTGGGGGTCTGGACGGCATCGCCAACCGCATCCTCGCCGCGGGAGGGACCTTCCGCCTCGACAGTCCGCAGGGCGGACCGACCAGCCTGGAGGTGAACGTACCGTGCGCATCCTGATCTGCGAGGATTCGGTCCTGCTGAGAGAAGGCCTCGTTCGCCTGTTGGAGGACGCAGGGCACGAGGTGGTCGCTGCTCTCGCCGACACGGTGGAGCTCGAGCAGACGGTGGCCGGTAGTGCACCGGATCTCTGCATCCTCGACGTGCGGTTGCCTCCCACCTTCACCGACGAGGGCATCCGCGCCGCGCTCGGTCTGCGGGCCTCGCGCCCGTCGCTCGCGATCCTCGTGCTCTCGCAGTACGTCGAGGAGCGATACGCCTCGGATCTGATCGCGGCGCAGGGCGGTCCGCTCGGATACCTGCTCAAGGACAGGGTCGCCGATGTCGAGGAGTTCCTCGGCTCGGTGGAGCGCATCTCGGAGGGAGCGACCGTTCTCGACCCCGAGGTCGTCGCTCAGCTCCTCACGCGCCGCAATCGCGACGACAAGATGATGCGACTCACCGAGCGGGAACGCACCGTGCTCGCGCTGATCGCCGAGGGGAAGTCGAACCAGGCGATCGCCGGTCTGCTGTTCCTCTCGGAGGCCAGCGTCGAGAAGCACATCACCTCCATCTTCCAGAAACTGGGCTTCGACCCGGACGAGTCCGGCAATCGCCGCGTGCTCGCCGCGCTCGCCCACATCGAGAACACGGGCGGCCCGACGCCGCCGACCGGCCAGACAGGAGTGGCACGATGACCACCGACAACAACGGCTTCCGGGGCGAGCACACCCCGCTCACCCCGCCGCCCGCTTCCCCGCCCGCCTCTCCGCCGCAGCCATCGGCGGCGCAGGGGGCACCGACACCTCCGCCGCCCAGCCCCACGGGAGGGCGTTCGTCCGGAGCCACGGCCGTCCTGGTCGTGACAGCGGTGGTGGGCGGGATCGCCCTTCTCGGAACCGGCGGCACAGCGGTCGCCGCTGCAGCAGGTTCCGTCATCTCCGCGAGCCGGCCGGATTCCGTGCAGACCGCGAACGCACAAGGCATCGAGGGCATCGACCTGGATGCGGATGCCAGCAGCATGCGCGTCGAATTCGGCGACGTGGATCAGGCAGAGCTGGCGATCACCAACGGGCGAGGACCCGCGTGGACGTTTGAACGTGACGGCGACGAACTGATCGTGCGGAGCCCGGACAGCGTGTTCGGGTGGTGGTTCGGCAGCTGGTTCGGGGACGAGCAGATCGCCGTGCTCACGTTGCCGGAGAGCCTGCGGGACGCGGAGCTCGATGCCGACCTCACACTGGATGCCGGCAGCCTCGACGTGGACGGCGACTTCGGGGTGCTCGACGCCACCGTGAGCGCCGGCGCACTCGACGTCACCGGCTCCGCCACGGAACTCGACGTGGAGATGAGCGCCGGTCGCGCCGACATTCTCCTCGATGGCGTGACCGTGGCCGATCTGGGTGTGTCCGCGGGTGACCTCACGGTCGAGCTGACCGGTACACCGCCGTCGCAGACCACGATCGATGTCAGTGCCGGGTCGCTCGATCTGACCCTGCCCGATGTCGAGTACGCCGTGAGCCAGGACATCAGCGCCGGCACCCTCAACTCGAAGGTGCAGGAGGCATCGAGCGCGCGGCGGACCATCGAGGTATCGCTCTCCGCGGGCACGGCGACGATCCGCCCGGGTCGCTGAACACGGTCGAGGGCGAGGACACTCCCGGGTCGTCGCCCTCGATTCGGAAATTCCGTCTTTCTCCGGTAAAGTCTTGGAGGTTGACGGGGCTATAGCTCAGGCGGTTAGAGCGCTTCACTGATAATGAAGAGGTCCCAGGTTCAAGTCCTGGTAGCCCCACTCCTCAACTCAAGAAATCCCTCACGGGGCCTTAGCTCAGTTGGTAGAGCGCCTGCTTTGCAAGCAGGATGTCAGGAGTTCGAATCTCCTAGGCTCCACACTTCGTGCTCGGTCTCCCGCATCGGAATGATCAGGACTGCTGGTCTTCGCGCTTTCGGGCACGGTAGGCGTGTGTCTTCTGGCGGTTGCCGCATTCCCTGATCCGAGGTCGAGGAATTCCGTCGCCGGCGAGCGCGTTCGTCCCGGAGAGGGTTCCCCGCATCGGTGCGGGAACCGACGAGGAGGCCGCATTAATGACCGTCTACTGGGTGAACACCTTCACCGCGATCCGCGATCCGCAGCGTGTGAGAGAATACGCGAGCCTCGCAGGGCCGGCCATGGAGGCGGCGGGCGGTGTCTTCCTCGCCAAGGGCGATCCCGTCGCGGTGCTCGAAGGTGCCGATCTCCGGTCCACCATCATTGCCTTCCCCGACCGGGATGCGGCGATCGCGGCCTATGCATCGCCGGCTTATCAGCGGGCGCTCGAGGTTCTGGGGGACGCTGCCGAACGCCAGATCCGGGTGCTCGCGGCGGTCGGCGATTCCGCGCGATGAGTGAGCCTCGCGAGACGATCCGGCGGCTGCGTGCGGATGAGCCGGGGCTGGTGCTGCGTCTGCTCGATGAAGCGGTGGAGTGGTTCGTATCGATCGGCAACACCGGCCAGTGGGGCGCGGAGCCTTTCTCCTCCCGGCCGGCCGCAGTGGAGCGCGCGCAGAAGTGGTGCGAGGAAGATGAAGGCTGGGTGCTCGAACGGGATGCCCGTGCCGTCGCGGTCCTCGTGCTCGGCGACCGGACCGACTATGTTCCTGCCGTCGACGAGCCCGAGCTCTATGTGCGGCTCCTGGTCGGGTCGCGACGTGCGCGCGGCGCCGGGGCGAGGCTTCTCCAGCACGCTGTCCTTCGCGCGGAGCAACGCGGCGTGCCGCTCCTGCGGGTCGACTGCTATGCCGGCGGAACGGGCGATCTCGTGCGGTACTACGAGGCGCACGGTTTCGTCAGGCAGGAGGAGTTGGATGTGCGGGGATGGCCGTGTCAGGTTCTGGGGCGGAGGCTGATGCCGGAGAGTGCATCCCGACGTTGATGACGCGACCGTCGGAGTCGCGGTAGAAGAAGCGTGTGACGCCCCAGGGCTCCTCGGTGACTGGATGCACGATGTCCAGGCCCGCAGCCCCGGCGCGGGCGAGAGCGACGTGGACGTCGTCGACGAACACCGACACGTCGGGATTGACCTCTGCCGTCGCGTCTCGGGTCAGCAGGCTGAGCTGGTGCCCCTCGTCGTCGCCGAGCGTCACGATCCACCCGTGGTCCATCAGCACCCGAAGACCGAGCACCGCGCGGTGCTCGGCGACCGCGGAAGGAAGATCGGTCACAGTGAGATTGGGAACCACTCTCTCGACGCGCATGCTTCTCATCATCGCCGCGTCAGGTCAGATCTATCTGGTAATGGATCATCCCCGACCGGGAGGCGACGCGATCGTAGAGCCCGCGTGCGGTGGCGTTCGATTCGGCGGTGAGCCAGTAGACCTTCGCCGAGCCGTGCTGTTCGGCCCACGCTCGCACATGCGCGATGAGTTCCCGCCCGACACCGCCTCCGCGGGCGTCTGGCGCGACGAACAGGTCTTCGAGGTAGCAGTAGTCCGTGGTCGTCCACGTCGCGGCATGCGTCAACCAGTGCACGATGCCCACGGCCGTGCCCGTCTCGTCGCGGGCGATGGCTCCCTGGATACCGCCATCAGGGTCGACCAGTCGCTCGAAGGTGGAAGCGGTGATCGTCTCGTCGAGGTCGGTCTCGTAGAAAGCGAGGTACCCCCGCCAGAGAGCGAGCCACTCGGGCTGGTCCGCGGCGGTGAGGGGCGCGATCGTCGTCATGAGTCGAGACTAGTGACTAGGGGAGCGCGGTGCCGTCCGCGGAGGGCCGCAAGGCGCGCAGGATGGTGGCATGACGGACGAGGAACGTCCGCTCATCGAGCTTCTTCCGTCGCAGCCACCCGGTCACCTCGTCATTGTGCTTACTGGCATTGCAGGACGCGCACGCCGGGACCACGTTCTCGAGGGTGTAGCGACCGCCCCGCGACACGGGCTGGATGCAGTCGCGCTGCAGAGCTGCGCCGTCACCGCCGCAGTAGGCGCATCCGCCCCAGGCTTCCATGAGGTCGTACCACTGCTCGTCGGTGAGGTCGTTGTCGACGCGGGCGAGTCGATTCTGGCGGCGTTTCGCGTACCGTGCTCGGGTCGCCGGTGATGCGGTGGCGGAAGAGACCTTGCGGCGGCGACGCATGCGCTGATCGTATCGCGGGAAGTGCGCGCGCTCGGTCAGCGCGCGAGGTCAGCGGAGGCCGACCGCGGTGAGACCGTGCGGCGCGACGTTGAGCCGCTCTCCACCCTCCGCCGTGACGACGACGATGTCCTCGATGCGGGCACCCCACTCGCCGGCGAAGTAGATGCCGGGCTCGATGCTGAACGCCATGCCTTCGCGCAGGACCAGGTCGTTGCCCGGAGCGATGTACGGCTCCTCGTGCACCGAGACGCCGATGCCGTGGCCGGTGCGATGCAGGAACGCCTCCCCCAGACCCGCGTCGGTGAGCACGCTCCGGGCGGCGGCATCCACCTCGGCCGCGGTGGCACCGGGACGCACGGCGTCGACCGCTGCCTGCTGCGCCCGCACGAGCACCGCGATCCGTTCGGCGGCTGCGGGGGCGGGAATCCCCACCACGTAGGTCCGCGTGCTGTCCGAGTTGTATCCGCTCGGGACCGCACCGCCGATGTCGACCACGACGATGTCGCCCTCCTCGATCACCCGATCCGACACCTCGTGGTGCGGGTCGGCGCCGTTCGGACCCGACCCGACGATCACGAACTCGACCGTGCGATGGCCCTCCGCGACGATGGCCTCGGCGATGTCGGCTGCCACTTCGCGCTCGGTGCGTCCTGCCCGAAGCCACTCGTGCACCCGTCGATGCACCGCGTCGATGGCTTCTCCGGCCCGGCGCAGTTCGGCGATCTCCTCGGCGTCCTTGATCATCCGCCCTTCGCGCAGCACCGGAGTCGCGAGCTCGAGGCGCACCCCGAGACGATCCCCGATCGGGAGGACGTGCAGTGCGGGGAGGGCATCGGAGACACCCACACGGGCGGCGTCGCCCACCGCCGAAGTCACCAGCGCATACGGGTCTTCTCCATCGACCCAGTCGGCGACCGCGAGACCCAGCTCGCCGACAGCCGTGCTGCGCACCTTTGCGAGTTCCATGCGCGGCACCACGACCGTCGGCGTCGCGCCGGGGTCGATCACGAGGGCCGTCAGCCGTTCGATCGTGTCGCCCTCCACTCCCACCAGATACTGCAGATCCGGCCCGGGACCGACCACGATGGCGTCGAGCCCCGCGTCGGCGGCGAGGGAAGCGGCGCGGCTGAGCCGGGCGGAGTAGACGGAGGCGGGGAACGGGAGTGTGCTCACGACATCCACGCTACTGCGCGGTCCCCGCCGGGTCGACGGTCAGCTGATCGCGACGCGGATGCGTTCCGCGAGGAACTCCAGATCGGCGTCGGTGAGTGCGGTCACGGCGTACGCGGTCGGCCAGACCGTGCCGTCGTCGAGGTTCGAGATCGGTTCGAAGCCGAAGGTGCCGTAGCGCACCTTGAACTTGCTCGCGGGCTGGAAGAAGCAGAGCACCTTCCCGTCACGACCCCACGCCGGCATCCCGTAGTACGTGCGCGGCACCAGCTCCGGGGCGACCTCCGACACGAGGGCATGCAGCTTCTTCGCCAGAGCCTGGTCCTCGGCGGTGAGCTTCTCGATGGCCTCCGTGATGTCGGCCTCCCCTGCTGCCCGCAGCTCTTCCGGTGACTTCTTC
This sequence comes from Microbacterium sp. J1-1, assembly GCF_024498615.1. Classification (NCBI taxonomy): domain Bacteria; kingdom Bacillati; phylum Actinomycetota; class Actinomycetes; order Micrococcales; family Microbacteriaceae; genus Microbacterium; species Microbacterium sp. J1-1. The sequence continues at coordinate 17,082 of NZ_CP089590.1, forward strand.
GCGCGGGAACGCCGGGTGCGGGCCTCCTTCGCGGCGGCCTGCATCGCCTCGCGTTCTTCGGCGCTGAAGTTCTTCTCTTTCTCGGCCATCTTCGGTCCTCTCGGTGTGCTGCCGGTATGGACTTCACACTACGGAGGAGAGACGCGGGCGTGCTTCTCGATTCCTGATCGATCCCCGCCGTGGCGTCGACGCCTGACAGACTGACGCCATGACGACAGTCTTCATCGGCCGCATACGTCCCTTCGCGCCGAGCACCGACATCCAGGCCGAAGCCATGGCCGTCGACGACGCCACCATCGTGGCCATCGGCTCGGCGGAAGAGGTTCGCCGCGACCACCCCGACGCCGACGTGGTCGCGCTGGACGGTTGGGTCATGCCCGGGCTGATCGAGCCGCACGGGCATCCCGGATTCGCGGCGATCCTGCTGTCCGACCTGGTCGTCGACCTCCGGCCCGTGGTCGTTCCCCAGGCCGAGGGCGTGCTGGCAGCTCTGCGCACGGCGGTCGCGGAGGCCGATGGGGAAGCCGTCTTCGCGAACGGCTGGGACGCGCTGCTGCAGCGCGGACTCCCTGATCCCGACATCCACTTCCTCGACGAGCTGGCCGGCGGCGTTCCTCTCGTCGTGATCCACAACTCCGGCCACTCCGTCTACTTCAACACCGCTGCGGCGCTCGCCGCAGGCATCGACCGGACCACCCCCGATCCCGCCGGTGCCTCGTTCGGACGGGACGCCGACGGGGAGCTCACCGGTGTCGCCCTCGAGGCTGCGGCGGTCGAGATGGTCGTCGCTCCGATGCTCGCGAAGGCACAGGAGCAGCTCCCCCGTATCCTTCCTGCACACCTGCGCGACCTGGCTTCGCGGGGCATCACCACCGTGGCCGACCTGTCGTGGAATCCCGGACTCGGTCCGCTCATCGACGCCCTGCGTGCGAAGGGTGAGATGCCGGTGCGCCTCCGGTGGTACGAGATGTCCCGTCCGGGCGGGATCCCCTCCGCACGAGGCGGCGACGACCCGTTCTTCCGGCAGACGGGCGTGAAGACGTGGTCGGACGGCTCTCCCTGGGTCGGCAACATCGCCACCTCCTTCCCGTACCTCGACACCCCGGCGACCCGTGCGCTCGGACTCGAGCCGCACCACATCGGCCGGGCGAACTACACCTCGGACGAGCTGTCGGCCATCGCCGAGCCCTATGCCGGTGCGGGGTGGCAGCTGGCGTGTCATGCGCACGGCGACCTCGCGATCGACGCGACCCTCGATGTCTTCGCGCAGATCATCGCGCGGCACGGGCTCACCGATCACCGGTTCCGGCTGGAGCACTGCGGCGCGATGACGTCGGTGCAGTTCGAGCGCGCCGCATCGCTGGGGGTCACGGTGAGCCTGTTCGTCGACCACATCACGTACTGGGGCGAAGTGCTCGTCGATGATCTCTTCGGTCCGGAGCACGGGGGTGCCTGGGCGGATGCCGGCGCCGCGTTCGCAGCCGGACATCGCGTGACGTTCCACAACGACGGGTGGGTCACCCCGAACGAGCCTTTCCGCAACATGGCGGTCGCCGAGACCCGCACCACCCGCAACGGGTATCGGATGCCCGGCGGCACACCGGTCACCAGGGATCAGGCGCTCCTCGCGCACACGGCGAACGCCGCCTGGCAGCTCTTCAGCGAGCGGGAGGTGGGCGTCCTCGCTCCCGGACTCCTCGCGGACTTCATCGTCGTGGATCGCGACCCGGTCACGGTTTCCGCTGAAGACCTCGCCGCGACGCAGGTGACGTCCACCTACTTGGCGGGTGTGCGGGTCGTCTGACACGCGGTCATCGACCGCCCTCGTCGGCGGATAGTGTGTGACGCATGGACCTGCGTGTCGCGGCGTATGCGGTCGTCACCGATGACGACGGCCGCCTGCTCCTGGCGCGCTGGACCGAAGGACGGCGGGTGGCGTGGACCATGCCCGGTGGCGGGCTCGAGCCCGGGGAGTCGCCGGAAGACGCGGTGCGGCGCGAACTCCGTGAGGAGACGGGCTACAGCATCAAAGTCGGCGAACTCCTGGGGATCCACTCCCGTGTGATCCCGGCCGGCCGGCGTGTGCACAAGGCCGCCGAGCCGCTGCACACCCTGCGCATCGTCTATCGCGGCGCGGTCACCGGCGGCAAGCTCCGCTTCGAGACCGACGGTTCGACCGACATGGCGGAGTGGTTCCCGCTGACCTCCGTCGCCGAGCTGCAGCGCGTCAAGCTGGTCGACATCGCGATGCGCATGGCCGGCCTCCTCTGAGCCGAGGCCGAGCGTCAGCGTGCGGCGTCAGCGCTCTTCGGGTACGGAGATGTCGGCGACGGTCGCCCCGTATGCGGCGATGAGGTCGTCGGCTTCGACGAACAGGCTGAATCCGTGCGTCCCCGCACCCATCGCGATGCGCTGTCCGACGATGGACTCGTCGGCGTAGACGGGCCAGTCGGTGGTGCTGCCGATCGGCACGATGGTGCCTCGTTCGTAACCGGTCGCCGCGAGGGCGAGTTCTGGTTCCGGGAGCCGTAGCTTGTTGACCCCGACCAGCGCACGCAGCTTCGGCCACGAGATCGAACGTCCGCCCGGCACGAGGGCGAACAGGAAGGTGTCGTCCGAGCGCTTCACCACGAGGGTCTTCACGATGCCGGACGCGGGGATGCCGAGCAGCTCCGCCGCCTCGAAGAGGCTGCCGGCGGCCGGACGCTCGCGGATCTCGATGTCGAGACCGCGGGCTTGCGCGGCCTCACGCACCCGCGCATGCGGACCGCCTCCGCCACCGGAGGCGACGGAGGCGGGAGCCGAAGTGTTCACGCGTCGGGGGCTGCGAGCGGGTCGTCCGCGACCCAGAGCTCGTCATCGGCACGCAGCGTCTGCCAGGCGGCGTAGAGGACACCGATGGCGGCAGCGGCACCGAGGACGATCGCGATGACCGATCCGAGGCCGGGGCCCGACTTCTGCTTCTTGCCGAAGGCGCCGCGCGGAGCGGGAGGCGTGACGCCGTAGCGCTTGGCGTTCGCGACGTCCCAGGCGGTCAGCGCGGATCCGACGACTCCACCCACGATCGGGACGACCTTGTCGTCGACGACGTGCCGACCCATCTTGACGCCACGGTCGACGACCGGTGCGACACGACGGTTGTACGTGTCCTGGATGACAGGCACGACCTGCTCGCGATTGATGCTGCCGAGCTGACGGCCGGCTTCGCGTGCGACCTCGGCGGCGTGGCCGACGAGCACCTGCTGGTTCTCCCAGAGCTGGTTCGCGTCTTTCTGAAGACGACGCAGTTCCTTCTTCCGCTTGCGGCTGAGGCTCACGATGCTCTCCTGTCCATTGGAGTACGGGTTCCCCATCTTGCCACGAGAGCCTGGATGCCGGGCGGGAATCACCGGACCCTTGCGCCATCATCGGATCCGCGGTACACCGGGCGAACTCACCGGAAGCTCTGCGAGAATAAGGACATGGCTCACGCTTCCCACGTCGCAACCCTGCACACCAACCACGGTGACATCGTCATCAACCTCTTCGGCGACCACGCCCCCAAGACGGTCAAGAACTTCGTCGGCCTCGCCGACGGCACTCAGGAGTGGACCGATCCCGCCACCGGCAAGCCCGGCGAGGGTCCTCTCTACAAGGACGTCATCTTCCACCGCATCATCCCGAACTTCATGATCCAGGGCGGCGACCCGCTCGGACAGGGCGTCGGAGGCCCCGGCTACAACTTCGACGACGAGATCAACATGGAGCTCAACTTCAACGAGCCCTACATCCTCGCGATGGCCAACGCCGGCCTCCGCCGCAACGCCATCACCGGCAAGCCGGAGGGCACCAACGGCTCGCAGTTCTTCATCACCACCGACCCGACGCCGTGGCTGCAGGGCAAGCACACGATCTTCGGCGAGGTCGCCGATGACGCCTCCAAGGCTGTCGTCGACGCGATCGGCGCCGTGCAGACGGGCCCCGGCGACCGCCCGGTCGAGCCGGTCGTGCTGCAGTCGATCGACATCGTCGCGGCCTGACGACAGCTGCGGCCGATCCGGATGACCACGCCTGAGTTCACGAGCAATCGCGACAACTTTTGCTATCGCCATCCGGATCGGCAGAGCTTCGTGCTCTGCCAGCGGTGCATGCGCACCATCTGTCCCGAGTGCCAGACCCAGGCACCCGTCGGCGTCATCTGCCCGGAGTGCATGAACGCCGAGCGGAAGAACAGGACGCCCGCGCAGAAGAAGGCTGAACGTCGTTGGCGCGGTAGTCGGGGCGGTGCCCTGGCCGTGACCCGCGGCGGGCGACCCGTCGTCACCTACGCGCTGCTCGCCATCACGTCTTTCATCGGGCTGGTGCAGCTGATCCCCGGGTTCAAAGACCCGCTCATCCAGGCTCTGGGGTTCTTCGCCCCCTTCCTGTACCCGAATCTCTTCGCCGTGCCCTTCGAGCCCTGGCGTCTTCTCACCGTGCTGCTCGTGCACGGGAGCTTCATCCACCTGGCACTCAACATGCTCGCGCTGTGGATGCTGGGGCAGAGCCTCGAGCCCATGCTCGGCCGCACCCGCTACCTCGCCCTGTATCTGATCAGCGGCCTCGGGGGATCGGTTATGGTCGCCATCCTCGCGCCCGGTTCGTGGACGGTCGGAGCATCCGGGGCGATCTTCGGGCTCCTGGCGTCGCTGCTGATCATCGGTCGCCACATCGGCGCCAACGTGACGGGAATCCTCGTCATCCTCGGAATCAACTTCGCGTTCGGTCTCTTCGTCGGGGGAATCTCCTGGCAGGCGCACCTCGGCGGTGCCGTCGTCGGAGCGCTGGTCGCTCTGATCTACGTCAAGACGAAGCGTCGAGAGCAGCGGACCCTGCAGATCATCCTGCTGTCCGCGCTGGTCGTGCTGTTGATCGTGGTCGTGGCTTTCGTACCACCGCTGATCCTTTTGTCCTGATCCGAAGTTGTTAACAGGGTTGTAACCCCTGTGAATAACACCGGTGTAATTCTCCCCAGGCTGTGGAGGGGGCTGTGGATAACTTTCGCTCTCGGTGACCCTTGTGGGGTCGGGGCGGGGTTGTTCCCTTCGCTCGCAGAACGGGTGCCCTCCCGCTTCGCGGGTCCCTCCCGATGCTCGCTCCGGGAACAACCCCGTCCCTCGCGGCACAGCTCGCCTTTCGCTCGCAGAACGGGTGCCCTCCCGCTTCGCGGGTCCCTCCCGATGCTTGCTCCGGGAACAACCCCGCCCCTCGCGACACAGCTCGCCTTTCGCTCGCAGAACGGGTGCCCTCCCGCTTCGCGGGTCCCTCCCGATGCTTGCTCCGGGAACAACCACGCCCCTCGCGGCACAGCTCGCCTTTCGCTCCGGACATGACGAAGGCCCCCTCGCGATGCGAGGGGGCCTTCGTCGAAAGTCGGGGCCGTCAGCGCCAGCGCGTGGTCATCAGGAAGCCGATGAGCGCGATGCCCAGACCGATCGCCAGGTTCCAGTTGTCGAGTCCCGGGATCGGGAACTGCATACCCGAGATGTAGAAGACCAGGATCCAGGCGAGACCGAGCAGCATGAAGCCGATCATCACCGGCTTGAACCAGACGGCGTTGGGAGCGGCTTCGCCTTCGGCGCGCTCGACGGCGGGTTCTTCGGTCTTGCGGTCACGTGCCATGCCGTCATTGTACCCGGGACACCCATGAGCTGCCGAGCCCACATCGCTCGATCACCGGCATGCGTTCAGCGATCCCGGATATGATCGCGCCATGACTGCTTCCGTCGTGCCTGGGGGGCGACGCCCGCGTCGCGCGAGACCACGTTCTCGCGCGACGTTCGCGAGTGTGCTCGGCGAGCTGCTGCTGACCGCAGGAGTCATCGTCCTGCTGTTCGTCGCCTGGCAGATGTGGATCGGCGACATCATCATCAGTGCGCAGAAGAACGAAGAGGGCGCGGAGATCTCGAGAGAGCTCGCGCAGGCCGAAGCCCCCGCGCTGCCCCCGGTCGTCGAGGCGGAGGACGGCACCACCACCTACGTTCCGCCGGTGCCGGCGGCGCCCGCCGACGCGGAGTGGTTCGGGCAGATGCACATCCCGCGATTCGGCGCCGACTACAACTTCGGAATCTACGGGGGCACGTCCCGTGCACGCACCCTCGACCAGAAGGGGATCGGCGTCTACACCGACTCCAAGATGCCGGGCGAGGTCGGCAACTTCTCGATGGCCGGGCACCGCACGACATGGGGCAAGCCCTTCAATCAGCTCGACAAGCTGCAGCTGAACGATGCGATCGTGGTCGAGACGCCCGACGGCTGGTACACCTACCGCTTCCGGACGCTGGAGTACGTCAAGCCGACGCAGACCGACGTGCTCGCCGACGTGCCGCAGATGCCCGAGCAGCAGACCGGAGAGCAGTACATCACGCTCACCGCTTGTTCCCCGCTGTACTCGCTCGCCGAGCGCATCGTCGCCTACGGGGTGTTCGAGAGCTTCCAGCCTCGCGCCGAGGGGCCTCCCCAGGCTCTGACCGACCCGCCGCCTCCGCCGGCCGCCCCGTCGGTGTGATCATGGACATCCACGAGGGAGAAGACTGATGTACGCCGCACTCTGGCGCCTGCTGCCCGGCCCGTGGTGGCTGCGCGTGCTCATCCTGCTCGTCGTCATCGCCGCCGTCCTGTACGGCCTGTTCTGGTACGTCTTCCCGTGGGTGAGCCCGATCGTCGCCCCCGGCGAGGTCGACGTCGAATGACCCGAGTGCTCGTGGTCGACAACCACGACAGCTTCGTGCACACCCTCGTCGGCTATCTGCACGAACTGGGGGCGGAGACCCTGATGGTCGAGTCCGATTCCCTGGACTCCGATGCCCTCGAGTCGATGCTCCTCTCGCACGACGCCCTGCTGCTCTCGCCAGGACCCGGAGCGCCGGCCGATGCCGGGGCATCGATCGCCGCGGTCCGCATCGCCGCTCGGCTCGGAGTACCGACGCTCGGCGTGTGTCTGGGGCACCAGGCGATCGGCGAAGCCCTCGGCACGACGGTCAGCGAGGCGCCGGAGCTCATGCACGGGATGGTCTCGGCCGTCAGGCACGACGGATCCGCCTTGTTCGCCGGCATCCCCTCACCGTTCTCCGCCGGCCGCTATCACTCGTTGACGCTCGCGGAGGCCGACCTTCCTCCGGAGGTCACGGTCACCGCATGGACCGAGGACGGCACCGTGATGGGGCTCGCACACCGCGAGCTGCCGCTGTATGGCGTGCAGTTCCACCCCGAGAGCGTGCTGACCGAAGGCGGCTACCGGCTTCTGGCGAACTGGCTGGAGCTGTGCGGTGCGACGAGCGCCGTCGCCCGATCGGAGCGCCTGCACCCGCTCTCACGCTGAGGTCGGCGCGCCGACGCCTCGGAACCAGATCAGCTGCCGCTGCAGTACCGCAGTTCGACGGTGGAGCCGACCGGGACATCGCCCGGAGCCGCCGACATCGAATTCACGGTCGTCGGGTCGGTGGCGGGACACTCCGCGTCTTCCACCGCCACCGGGTTGAGACCGAGGTCGGTGAGGTTCGTCGTGGCGGCGTCGACGGTCCAGCCGACGACATCGGTCAGCGTGACCTTCCCGCTCGCCACGACCAGGTTCACCACTGTGCCCGGAGAAACTTCAGTCTCGGCCTTCTCGCTGGCGGAAATGACGGTGCCCTCGGCCAAGGCCTTGTCGTTGCGCTGGACCACGGTACCGAGTTCGAGGCCCGCCGCCGTCAACGCCTTCGTGGCATCGTCCAATCCCATGCCCTCGATCTTCGGGACGGTGACCGTCTCGACGCCGGAGGACACGTGGAGGGTCACGGTGGTGCCCTCCTCCACCGAGACGCCGGCTTCGGGATCGGTGCGGATGACGTTGCCTTCGCCGATCTCGGGACTCGACTCGATCACGATCTTCGAGGTCAGGTCGAGTTTCGCCAGCTCATCCTGTGCGCGCTCCGCGGAGACGTTCTCGAGGTTGGGGATGATGCGCGAAGTGCTGGGCACCTCGGGCGGTCGCATGCTGATCGTGACGACCCAGAACAGCACGGACGCCAGCAGCACCGCGAGGAGGGCGACCCCCGCCCAGATCCACGCCACCGGAGGGCCGGACTGGGTACGGGTCATCGTGGTGTCGGAGCTGAGCTGGCGCAGGGACCGAGCCGTCTCCTGTGCCTGTCGCGGGCTCGGGCCGTACAGCTCACTCGTGAGCGCTCCGAGCTGCTTGCGCGTCGGTGCGTCTCCGGCGACGGCGGCGTCCAGGGCGGCGCGGAAGTGCGCGGCATCCGGGTAGCGCTGGTAGGGATCCTTCGCGAGGGCACGGAGGACGATCGGGTCGAGGGCGCCGGGGGCGTCTTCGTTCACCTCGGTCGGCGGGACCGGTGTCTCGCTGACGTGCTGGTAGGCGACCGCCACCGGCGACTCTCCGCGGAACGGCTGGCGTCCCGTGAGCAACTCGTACAGGACGACGCCGGTCGAGTAGAGGTCGGCACGCGCGTCGACGGGCTCGCCCTTGGCCTGCTCCGGCGAGAAGTAGGCGGCGGTCCCGATGATCTGGGTGGTCTCGGCCACGGTGGACGACGAGTCGGAGACGGCTCGGGCGATACCGAAGTCCATCACCTTGACCTGACCCTTGTCGGTCACCATCACATTGCCCGGCTTGATGTCGCGGTGGACGACTCCTGCTCGGTGCGAATAGTCCAGAGCTTCGAGGATGCCGTCGACGTAGCGGACCGCGTCCTCCACCGGCACGGGGCCTGCAGAGATGATGTCCTTGAGGAGGGTGCCCTTGACGAGTTCCATCACGATGTACGGCGGCTCGTCGGACGAGGAGTCGGTCGCGGACGGATCCCCGGCGTCGTACACGCGCACGATCGAGGGGTGGGACATCCGCGATGCCGCCTGCGCTTCCAGGCGGAACCGTGTGCGAAACGTGGTGTCGCGGGCCAGCTCGGCGTCGAGGATCTTGATCGCGACCTCGCGCCCGAGGGTGAGGTCATAGCCGCGGTAGACCTTGGCCATACCGCCATGCCCGATGAGCTCGTCGACGCGGTAACGTCCCGCGATGACTCGTGGCTCTGTGGACACGTACTACCCCCCTGGAAACGACTGCTACTGCGCTGAACTACAGATTACTCGGCGGAATCGCCGCCCTCATCACCGTCGCCCGGATCGGGTGCCGCGACGATCGGGACCGAGAGCGGGGGCGATGCGGCCGACGTGCGCTGGTCGCCGCCGGAGCACAACCCCTGGTACGTGACGATGAGCTGCTGGCCCACGGCGTCCGCGACCTTCACCTGGGTGTTGCGCTGCGTGGGCTGGAAGTTCGGCCCGCCCGACACGAACGTGCCGTTCTGCAGCGAGACCACGTAGCCCGAGAGCGTCGTGCCGCTGGGGCAGGTGAAGCCGGTGCCCCAGGCGATCGTCACGGTGCTGCCGGCGATCGGGTCACCGGTGATGGTGGGAGCGTCGGTCGGGGTCGGCAGGGCGGCGCGACCGGCGTAGATCGTGAGCGTGATCGGCTGCGTGGTCTCGACGTTCCCCCGGGGGGAGACGTCGTAGACCTTGCCGACCTCGGCGTCGGTGGGAGCCGCGTCGCCTTCCGGGCAGGTGATCTCGCTGTCGAAACCGGCCTCGGTGAGCGTGGACGTCGCCGTCGCGCAGTCCATGCCGACGAGGTTCAGTGCGGTCACGTTGACGCGCGTCACCTCGGGCGTCGGAGACTCCGACGGCGTGTTCGGCGGGGTGGAGCTCTGCGTCGGTGAGCCCGTGGGATCCGCCTCGCCCTGCTGATTCGCCAGCATCGCCCACACCGTGCCGCCGAGGACGATCACCAGCAGCGCGATCAGCGCGATCAGCGGCCAGGTCCAGGGGCTGCGCTTCTTCTTCTTCTCCTCCTCCGCGGCTTCCTCGGTGGGGAGCTGAGCGGTGGTGGGAAGGATGCGGGTGGTGCCGTCGTCGCCGGAAGCCGTCAGCATCCGGGTGGCGTCGTCGTCTCCGGCGATGCCACCGGTCGCGATGGCCGGGACGGCGATCGCCGCGGAGTTCAGGTCACCGCGACGCAGCGCCTGGGCGGCACGCGCCACCGTCGCGGAAGAGGACGGGCGGTCGCTGGGCTTCTTGGCGATCATCGCCATGACCAGGTTCTGCACCGGGATCGGAACGGTCGGCGGCAGCGGCGGAGGCTGCTCGTTGATCTGCGCCATGGCGATCGCCACCTGCGACTCACCCGTGAACGGACGCTTGCCCGCCAGGCACTCGTAGGCGACGATGCCCAGTGAATAGGTGTCGGTCGCCGGAGAGGCCGGGTGACCCGACGCCTGCTCGGGCGACAGGTACTGCACGGTGCCCATGACCTGGCCCGTCGCGGTGAGCGGGACCTGGTCGGCGATGCGCGCGATGCCGAAGTCGGTGATCTTGACGCGGCCGTCGGGCGTGATGAGCAGGTTTCCCGGCTTGATGTCACGGTGCACGAGGCCGGCCGCGTGGGCCGCCTGCAGAGCGGATGCCGTCTGGGCGACGATGTCGAGCGTCTTGTCGGCACTCAGCGCGCCGTCGCGTTCGAGCACGGTCGAGAGCGCCTCGCCGGGCACGAGCTCCATGACGAGGTAGGCGCTGCCGTTCTCCTCGCCGTAGTCGAAGACGCTGGCGATTCCCTCGTGGTTGACGAGGGCGGCATGCCGAGCCTCAGCGCGGAAGCGCTCGAGGAACCCGGGGTCCCCCATGTACTCGTCCTTGAGGATCTTGATGGCGACGGTACGTCCGATGACGTGATCCGTCGCTTCCCACACCTCGCCCATGCCACCGATCGCGATACGCGACTGCAGCTCGTAACGACCACCGAACGACACACCCTGCGTCGGCCTCATCTGCCCAGCACCGCCTCTATGACCTTCTTCGCAATCGGAGCGGCGATGGTGTCGCCACTTCCTGATTGTCCCTGTCCGCCGCCGTCTTCGACGACGACCGCTACTGCGACCGCGGGGTCGTTCGCCGGTGCGAAACCGGTGAACCACAACGTGTGCGGCCTGTTTCCGTTCTCTGCGGTGCCCGTCTTACCGGCCACGTCGATCCCGTCTATTCTTGCACCCTGGGCCGCGCCCGTAGCGACGCTCGCGACCATCGCCGCGGTGACGTCGTTCGCCACGTCGGCATCCATCGCCCGGCCGAACTCGCTGTTCTCGAACGCCTTGATGACCGACAGGTCGTTGCCGATGACGGCATCCACCATCCGCGGGTTCATCACGACGCCGTCGTTGGCGAGGCCGGCCGAGACCATCGCCATCTGGAGCGGCGTCGCGGTGACCTGGCCCTGGCCGAATCCGGTCAGCGCGGTCTGCGCGTCGTCGAGTGCTCGCGGGTAGCTCGACGGCGTCGACTCCAGCGGTGTCTCGAAGGACTTGTTGAACCCGAGCTTCTCCGCCATCTCGCGGATCGTGTCGTCGCCGAGCTCGACCGCGAGCTCCGCCATCGGGATGTTGCAGCTGAGTCGGATCGCCTCTGCGATCGTGACCGTCGTCCCCGGACCGCACTTGCCGCCCCACGCGTTGGACACGCGGTTCGAGGATCCGGGGAGTGTGTAGGCCACGGGGTTGGGCAGGGTCGAGGTCGGGGTCCAGTCCCCGCTGGCGTAGGCAGCCGCGGCGACGACGACCTTGAACGTCGAGCCGGGAGGATTGAGGTCGCCCGCGATGGCCCGGTTCGACAACGGCTTCGACGGGTCCGCCTTGAGCTGCTCGTACGTGGCGTTCGCCGCGTCCGCATCATGGGTCGCCATCAGGTTGGTGTCGAACCCCGGGCTCGAGACCATCGCGAGGATCCGGCCGGTCTTCGGCTCGATCGCGACGACGGCACCCTGGAGATCGCCCAGTGCGTCGAAAGCGGCCTTCTGTGCCGCCGTGTTCAGCGACAGCTCCACGCTGTAGCCGCGCTGCGGCTGGCCCGACAGGATGCGCTCGACCTCACCGAGGAATGCGTTCGCCCCGGTGCCGGAAAGGTCGGCGTTCATCGCCTGCTCGATGCCCGTTCGCGAATCGAGTGCCGCATTGAAGTAGCCGGTCACCGGCTCCCACATCGGCGCATCCGTGTAGACCCGCTGGAACTGGTACTGGTCGTCGCTGGGCACCGAGTTGGCGATGGTGGCGCCGTCGACGATGATCGCGCCCCGCTGGATCTCGTAGCTGTCGAGCCGGGTGCGCTTGTTGTGACTGTTCTGGGCGAGGCTGTCGGCCTCGACGACCTGGATCCAACTCGTCGCGGCGAACAGCGCGACGAACATGAACAGCATCAGGATGCTGAGTCGGCGCAGTTCCTTGGTCATCCGATCACCACCCTCGGCTGGCGGCGGACACCGTCGGAGATGCGCAGCAACAGCGCGACGATGAGCCAGTTGGCCACGAGCGAGGATCCGCCGGCAGCAAGGAACGGCGTGGTGAGGCCGGTCAGCGGGATGAGCCGGGTGACGCCGCCGACCATGATGAACACCTGCAGCGCGATCGTGAACGACAACCCGGTGGCGAGCAGCTTGCCGAAGTCGTCCTGGCCGGCGAGGCCGATGCGCATGCCCCGACTGACGAACACCATGTACAGGCAGAGGATCGCGAACAGCCCGATCAGGCCGAGCTCTTCACCCAGGCTGGTGATGATGTAGTCGCTGTGGGCGAGCGGAGTGACCTCGGGGCGTCCCTGCCCCCATCCGGTGCCGATGAGTCCACCGCGCGCGAGCCCGAACAGGCCCTGCATCGGCTGGTAGCCGGCACCGTCCGGGTCGACGCGGCCGGCATCGAAGAGGAACAGCCAGTTGGTGAAGCGGCCCTGGACGTAGCTGAGGATCTGCGTCGCGAGTGCGACGCCCGCGACCACCAGGCCGAGGCCGATGAGCACCCAGCTCGTCTTGCCGGTCGCGACGTAGAGCATCGCGACGAACATCCCGAAGATCAGGGTTCCGGTTCCGAGGTCACGCTGGAAGACGATGATGCCGAGCGAGATGAGCCAGACCACCAGGACCGGCCCGAGCTCGCGCATGCGGGGCCAGGTGATGCCGAGGACACGCTTGCCGACCGACGTCAGACTCTCGCGAGTGCGCACCAGGTACCCGGCGAAGAAGATCGCCAGGCAGATCTTGGCGAGCTCTCCGGGCTGGAAGGCGAAGATGCCGCCGAGCGAGACCCACACGGCCGCGTTGGCATCGGCGATCCGCAGCCCCGGGACGAACGGCAGCAGCAGGAGGAGGATTCCGGCCAGACCGAAGATATACGTGTACCGGAACAGGATCCGGTAGTTGCGCAGCAGGATCACGACCGCGATCGCGCCGGCGAGTGAGATCGCCGTCCACGCGAGCTGCTTGGTGGAGTAGGCGTCCCAGCCGGTGTTCTTGAACGCGATGTCGATCCGGTAGATCATCGCGATGCCGAGGCCGGTGAGGAGCGTGGCGATCGGGACCACGAACGGGTCGGCGTCCGAGGCCACGAAACGCAGCACGATGTGGAGCGCGAAGGCGAGGGCGGCGAGGCCACCGCCGATCGCGAGGATCATCGGGTCGATCACACCCAGGGCGCCCAGTTGCACGAGCGTCAGGGCGCCGCCGCTGATCGCGCAGGCGAAGAGCAGCAGCCAGAACTCGCGATTGCGTTGCGTCTGGGGCATGCGGAGGCGCTTGAGGGCCTTGATGACGGTGGTGTCCGCCTGGACGTCGGTGCTCATCCCTCACCTCCGGCGGGCGTCTCGCTCGGTGTGGGCATCGGTGTGGGCAGAGGGGTCTGCGGGATGACGTTCGCTTCGGCGCCCGTGCGGAGGCGGTCGACGATCGCCATGGCGTCGGACAGGGAGCGGGCGGTGATGGTGCGCTCGACCGAGGCGCGCTGGTAGGGCGGGAGGTCGGCGAGGAGGATGTCAGTGTCTTCGATCGGTGTCGACAGGGTGATCGGGCCGATGTTCTGCTGCACGCCCTGGAAGATCACGACGCTGTCTTCGTCGGCGCCGATGAAGTAGCGCGTCTGCGTCCAGCTGTAGGCCGCGAACGCAGCGAAGGCGAGCATCGCGACGACCAGCAGCGCGGCCGCGATCCATCCGACACGTCGACGTTTCGCGCGCCGACGGTCTTCTTCGATGAGTTCCTCGAGGTACTCCGGGGCCGGTTCGAAGTGGCTGGGCTCGTTCGCGGCCTGGCGCACCGGGTGCAGCCAGTTGCTGCGCGGAGGGCGTACCGGGGGCACATAGACGCCGTCGGGGTTCGACGCCGAGCCGACGATCGTGGGCGTGCCCGAGTGGATCGGATGCTGTCCGCCCACGTCGACCAGCACGATCGTGACGTTGTCGGGCGCGCCTCCGTCGAGGGCCTGCTTGAGGAGGTTGTCTGCGGTGCGACCGGGCGCGAGGCCGAGCTGCATCGCCTTGAGGATGTGGGGTTCGTCGACCACGCCGGAGAGTCCGTCGGAGCAGAGCAGCCAGCGGTCACCGGGCTGCGTGTGCATGACGAACATGTCGAGCTCGGGATCGGAGTCCATGTCGCTGAGCACCCGCATGAGGACCGAGCGACGCGGGTGGTAGCGCGCCTCCTCCGGCGTGATACGGCCCGAGTCGACGAGGCGCTGCACGAACGTGTGGTCTGCGGTGATCTGCGTGAGTGCGTCGTCGCGGTACAGATAGATGCGGGAGTCGCCGATGTGGCCGATGACCGCGTACTCGTCGACCATGATGATCGCGCTGAGGGTGGTGCCGAGGCCGGCCAGTTCCGGGCGATCCTTCGCGGCGCGGATCAGGTCGCCCGCCGCGGTGGTCGCAGCGGCCTGCAGCGAGGCCTGGGCGTCCTCGGTCGACTCGTACGGCTGGTCGAGGGGCTCCAGGCGTTGGATCGCGATGCTCGAGGCGACGTCTCCGCCCGCGTGGCCGCCCATGCCGTCGGCGACGACGAACAGGTTCGCCCCGGAGTATCCGGAGTCCTGGTTGTTGGAGCGGACCTTCCCGGTGTGGGAGATCGCGACGCTCGAGCCTTCGAAGACCATGCCGGCGTCAGGCTCGCAGCTCGAAGGTCGTGGCGCCCACCTTGATGGGTGTGCCGAGCGAGAGGGCGACGGGCGATCCGCTCACGCGCTGGCCCGCGACGTAGGTGCCGTTGGTGGAGTCGAGGTCCTGGATCGCCCAGGCGTCGCCGCGGAGCATGAGCCGGGCGTGGTGGCTGGACGTGTAGTCGTCGCGGATCACCAGGGCCGACTCGCTGGAACGACCGATCGTGAGGGAGTCGGCGCTCAGCGGAAGCTCGAGCCCCGCCTTCGGGCCAGACGTGATCACGAGGCGCTTGGCCGTCGCGACCGTGGCGGGACCGGTCGAGGGCCGCGACGATGCCGGCTTCGACGTGGGCGCCGGTGTCGGTGCGGGGGCGGATGCTCCCGCAGTCGCCTCGGCCGGGAGCTTGCGCACGCGCACCCCGAACAGGTCGGCCCGGAGCGAGTACACGACCCCGAACACGAAGAACCACATCAGGACCAGGAACCCGATGCGGAGGAGAAGGAGGATCAGTTCACTCAACCGAGGGCTCCGAACGCTCGGGTGGCGTCGTCACCGCGAGGCGCAGGGCGCGACGGGGCGGCCACGGGGACGATGCGGAACACCAGGTCGGTGCGTCCGATCGTGATGGTGGTGTCGGTGGGGAGGGCGGCCTCGCGCAGCTTCTGGCCGTTGACCTTCGTGCCGTTGGTGGACCCGAGGTCGCGCATCATGGCGCGCTCGCCGTCCCACAGGATCTCGACGTGCTTACGGCTCGACCCGGCATCCGCGATGGTGATGTCGGCATCCGAGCCGCGACCGATGACCGTCCGGGCGCGGGTGATCGCGTGGCGGCGACCATCGACGTCGATCACGGCCTGCCAGCTGACGCGTCCCTCGACCGAACCCGAGCTCACGCGCACGGTACCGGTGGCGACCTTCTCGTCGGCTTCGAGGTTGATCGCGAGCGGCCCGGCGAAGCTGTAACCCTGCGAGGTGGCGTGCTTGGTCAGCAGCGCGAGCAGCTCATCGGTCAGGGCGCCGCCGAGCCCGCGCATCCGCTCCGCATCGTCCGCGCTCAGGCGCACGACGTAGCTGTTGGGCGCGATGATGCGATCGCGGCTCACGACAGCCGCCTTCGTATCGGCTTCGCGCCGCAGCGCAGAAGCGATCTCCACGGGCTGAATGCCGCTGCGGAAGGTCTTCGCGAACGCGCTGTTCACTGCGCGCTCGAGACCCTTCTCAAAGCTGTCAAGTAGTCCCACTGGGCTCCTCTGGCATGCCGACCGGTAGGGACATCGTAGCCAGGTGTCCTGGGGGAACGCCGCCGACCGGCCTTTCGGGGTGTGCAACAGGGGGTGAAATCGCGTGATATCCTCGGGAAGTTGAGTTCTTCGGAACGAGACACTCGCGCGAGTGGCGGAATGGTAGACGCGCTGGCTTCAGGTGCCAGTGTCCGTAAGGACGTGGGGGTTCAAGTCCCCCCTCGCGCACAGTGTGTGATGTCTCAGGACATCGTGAACGGCTGAACCCCCGGTTTCGGGGGTTCAGCCGTTTTTGCGTTGGTAGTTCTAGGTGGGGTTGCTGCCGCACGACCCCTGGTGAGCCAATCGGTGCTGGGTTAGAGGTTCTGAACACAGCAAGAGGACCTCGAGCGTTGGAACGAACGCCACTCGCCCTCGTGGTGGGCAGTGAGCGGGTGAGCCCTCGCCAGCTGTCGCGGGCGTCGGTTGCAGTTACGCCTATCAAGAATGTGCAGACGATCCAGCACCCGGCCGCGGTGCCGTCGAGTACGGTCTTGACGGCGAGGGCGCAGGCAAGAGGTAGGAGCGACGACACCGCCGTTGCGGTCCAAGGCGGTTCAATTCTTCGGCTGTTGAAGTCGTCGTTCATGTTCGCCCGACGCGAGGCCACGTCGGTTCAGAACGTCCCGTCTCCAAAGTACGCCAGATTCGTCCCGTTCGTGAGGAACCTCTTGTAGGTAGTCCCGTGCGGCAGTGTGAATGTGCTCCACCCTGTTGGCGCGCAAGCGAGAGCGATCTCACGAAAGTCCCCGCCGAGGCTATCGAGGTTGGGCGCGGATGTGTGGTTCTCAACAAGCAAATCCATCGACCTGCCGTCAGCAAGGTGAAGACGAACGCTGAAGTTTAAGAGACGCTCTGGAGCCAGGTAGATCGCGTCAATCAATGGCCCCGAGGGCGCTCGAGGCGTGGGCACGAAAGCTACTAGGGCTTGCGGTAGTCCGCCCGCGGCAAGCAACACTCGCCCAGGCTGACGGTACCGAACCGACTCCTTAGAGAACATCACCGGCGCGACGCTGGCGCTGCGCGCGGCTTCCGCAACGTCGAACGCGCCAATGCATACGCCCGATGTGGGCGCTTGAGATCGCGCTACTGCGTCCATGAAGACGAAGGGAAACGACAGGACGTCTACTCGCGTAATCGGAAGGTCTGTCCCGCCCCCGTTCCAGATCGCGACTCGTTGTGATAACCAAATCCCGGGCATAGATTCGACGCCACCGACCAGCATGGCTCTTGGTCGCGCCTCCCGTTGTTCTCGTCTGGCGCGTCTGGCCGGGACGACGACGCCCGCGATTGTCACAACAAGCGTCGCAGCAGCTATGCCGACGCCTGCTATTAGTTGGATGAAGTCTCCCTCCATGCCCACCTCAAACGCCGCGGCGGTCGGACGAGCCAGACTCACCGCGCTCGGCCGTGGCTGCCCGCCAATAGCTTGAGCCATCAACGCTGCGATCCAGAACACCGTGCACGACGAGGTATCGCCGCAATGTCGGGATGTCGTCGGTGAGCGAGGCAAGCCGGTCGTTCAGCTCGGATTCCGAGATTCGCTCGCGAGTTCGGACCACCTGTACCCCGAGTTTCTCGAGGAACTCTGCTCGCTCGGCGGGGCGACGAGGAAACCGCTTGATGCGCCCGTTCTCATCGAGCCACGGCGAGGCGCCGTCTGACGTTGCGCTCCGTAGCGCTGCTAGTGCCGCCCGGATCTCGACGACGTTCAGTCGGCTTGCAGCGGAATCATCAGTAGTGATGAGACCGCTCTGTACGAGCGATCTCATGGCCTTCTCCTTGCGAGCGGGAGAGAGGCTTTGCTCTGGTCCATTGGCGAGCACGAGCGAGGCGAACAAGCGGGCAACTTCCTCGTTAGCCAGGCAGGCCAGCATTGCGCGAACGTCACTCATGATGCCCCAACCCTCTCAGACGCTTTCGTGCGAACTCGCATGGGGCCGACGTACGCGAGCGCGACGACGATCCCATAGAGGACGCAAGACGTGGCGATGGCCCACTCGATCCCCCACACGTCCCCGAGCACCATCGTTACTGGCGCAGTGGCCCGGTGGCCACACGCTATGGCGCAGTAGTGCGGTCCACGGATGAATCTCGACCCGTTGAGTGCCTGCGGGAGGAGCATTAGGTACCTGGAACGATGGCTCTGAGTGGCAGGAGAACTCGCCCGTGCATCACCAACTGGGAATGGTTGCGCCGAAAGTTGTGAAAGCAGCGGAAGGGGTGTTGGGGAAGTCCCACCAGTTCACTGGGGCGCTACCGCCGCTAGGCTTCTCGGATGCGCTGAGACGATTGGCGGACCAGTGACAGAGAGGACGCCGCTGATGGACTCCTCACCTGAACACCTCCGCGGAAGCGGGACCATGGTCTCGGAGTCCGGCCCCACCGCGGCGCTCCTCGGGTGCATCCTTGTCTCCGTGCACCTCGTGCTCGGCGGAACAGCGTCTCTTGCGCTTTCCGGGATCAACCCGTTGGCGGCGTGGCCATACATTGTCGGGTTCGCGCTCGCGGCGGCAGGTACCTTGCTCAGCGCGTCACAGCTTCGCACGTCGAAAAGCCGTGCCGCTATCACCGTTAGCGCGGGTGTGCTGGGCGTGTTGACGTTGCCCATCGCATGGTTGTACTTCGGTTTCGCAGGAATCGGGGTGGAGACGGACGCACAATTGGCAGGGCTCCTGGCAGCGTTCATCGCCGCTGTGGTTCCGCTCGTGATGGTTTTCGTCGGTGGCCTCGTCTCGTGGCGGAACGCGGAATGGACGCGTCGGACCCTACTACGGCTGACGACGGTGCTCGTTCTCGTCGCGGTCGCGGTAAGCATAGGATGCATCGTCTTGGCGCGAGTCTTGGTCTCTGGCTCCGGAGCAAGTTGATGGTGGCAGAGGGGAATGAGGGCCCTGTTTGATGAGCGTGAGTGAACTCCGGCCACATCCACAGCTCTCGAATGCGGAGCATGTCCTCACCGCGGGGGCGACCGTCGCCATCTTTGCGGGCGTGATCAGCCTCGTCAGCTGGGCGGCGGCCGGGGCCCCGTTGACCGCCTACTCGTCGGCAGCGACTGCGGCCATGTCCGCGTTCGCTGCCGGAGCAGGCATACGAGCATTGGGTGGGCTGATCACGCGATTTTCGCGTCGCGTCGCGGTCATTCTGCTCGGTGATGTGGGGGCGATCCTCATCGGCGCAGCGGTCGTGCTGGCGGTGGGCGCCATCCACGATTCGTCGGGATCCGGGCTGCTCACGGTCGTCACGACACTCGGGTTCCTCCTGCCGGCCGTCGTCGTTCTGTCGCCGTTCGTGACGCTTCTGGCCCGGAACGCAGCTGCTCGCCGTGTTCTGTTCACGCTGGCGGCATTGCTCTTCCTCGTCGCCTTGACGGGGTACGGTGCTTCGTTCTGGCGCTAGAGGTCACCGCGGTCTGGCGTACGCGTTCCAGATCCCCGCAGCCCACGGAACGTCAGCAGGTTGCAGAGGTCCCGGAATCGACATCACGCTCAGGCGAGCGGGCCCTCGAGCACGGTCAGCACATCCGCCTCCTCGAAGCCGAAGGAGCGATTGAGTGCGAGCATCGGTGTGTTCGTCGGCTCGGTGTAGGTCTGCAGGATCCGTGATCCGGCGCTTTCCGGAAGGCTCATGAGCAGACGGGCGTTGGCGACTTTCAACGCGCGTCCGACGCCGCGACCGCGAACCCGCTCTTCGACGAAGGTGTCGTCCTGATGCACGATCTCGGGATCAGAGCGGGAGAGCAGGATCTCCGTGTACCCGACGGCTTCCTCGCCCGCACGCGCCAGACTCCGCACCAGGATGTATCCCTGTTCGGACATACGTTGCTCGTTGCGGCGGACGGCTTGGACATCAGGGCGCATCGTCGAGCGGGTGAGAGTGCCCATCGGCACCTCGTCCGACATGCGTGATCGGAGTCGCGCCCACCCTTCGAGCAACTCATCGGGACAGGGCCCGGACCACGAGCGGATGTCGATGTCGTCAGGACGTTCGTCCTGTTCGGCAAGTGTTCCCTCGGATATCGGAAGGCCGACGATCTGCCGGCTCTCGCGGCTGCCGGCCCTCAGTCCAGCGGACAAGGCGAAAGAGACTCCGTCATCGGAATACGTCTCGGCGCGGATCACCGTGGCCGAGGATCGCAGCGCTTCGCTCACGGCGCGAAGCAGTGCCCGGCCGACCCCGCGCCGCCGGCGGTCATCGCGGACAGCGATCTCGACCTCGGCGGGATCGCCAGGGTGCACGTGCGCTTCGGCCGCGCCGACCGCGACCCCGTCGATGCCTGCGAGCAACAGCACCGATCGGCGGGTCGGATGCGGGTTCTGGAACTGCAGTCGCGTCGCATCGTCACTGCGGGACCACACGTGCCGACGGCCGCTCGCGTAGCCTTCGCGCAGGAGAGCGTTCCATCGGAGGAGTCGAGCGTCGTCCTGCGGATCGACCACTTCGATCTTCACTTCACCCACAGCCACCTCGTGTCGCTGACCCAGGATCGATCAAGCGACATCACCCGCGCGGGGCGTCGTTCCAGGACCAGATGTCGTCTCCGCGGAGCACGGCGTCGGCCCCGCCGTCGCAGTAGATCGTCTGTCCCGCCATGTGCGTGTTCGCCGGGCTCGTCAACCACACCAGGAGCTCGGCGATCGAGGAGGCCGGCTGGTGGTAGTTGAGCGGCATCGGCACCGCGGCGTCGACCTGAGCCAGGCCCTCCGGGCTCGCGAGCAGGCCCGCGGTCATCGCCGTGGTGACGGTGCCGGGTGCGACCGCGTTGAGGGGAATGCCGGCGCCGGCCCAGGCCTCCGACACGGACTCACGGCGAACCCAGCGGGAAAGGGCGCGCTTGCTCGAGGAGTAGTTGAGGAAGCCGGCCTCAGGAGTAGTCGCGAGCTGGCCGCCGATCTCCAGCGCCAGTGCCTCATCACCGCTGAGGGCGGCGTCGACGAGCTCGGCCGACACGGGCTGCAACGATGCCATCGAAGAGACCACCGCGGCGCGCGGCTGGTCGGCGAGGCTGAGTTTCGGCAGCAGCGCGGTGAGGAACTCGGTGACGCCGAAGTAGTTGATCGCCATGGTCTTCGCGATGGGAGCGGCGATTCCGGCACACGCGATGACCGCATCGATGCTGCCCCCGCTCTGATCGATGGCGGCTTCGGCCGCCGCGACACGGCCCTCGGGAGTCGACAGGTCGCCGGAGACCTCCACGCCGGCCAGGTCGACACCGACCACAGTGTGTCCGTGTGTGCGGAGCAGTTCGGCGGTCGCGGCGCCGATGCCGGATGCGGCGCCGGTGACGACATAGGTGCGGGTCATGATTCCTCCTATAGGGGTGAGACGGGCTCGGGCGGGGTAGGTGACGCGGCCGCGCGGGTCGCCCGGGGGAGAGCGGCGACGAAACGGCTCAGGTGCGTCTGGAACTGTGTGATCTCCTCCGGGGCCCAGCCGGAGAGGGCTCCGTCGACCATCTGCTGGCCCGCGGCGACGAGTCGCGCATAGGTTTCGGCGCCGGCGGCCGTCAGCAGCACCTCGACCGTGCGACCGGATCGGACCCGGTCCACCAGACCGTGCGCCGACAGGCGCGAGATCAGCTTCGACGTGGTCGGGTTGGACAGGGCGGCGCGCTCGGCGAGTTGGCCGAAGCCCAGCGCTCCGCCGTTCATGCCGACCAGGTACAGGGCGCGGGTCTCGGCGGCGTCGAGCGAATCGTCGACCGTCGCGGCGACCTTGACCTGCAGCTCGCCACTGGTCCATTCGGCGACCACACGTACGAGGGCGTCGCGGATGTCGTCGATCTCACTGTTCTCGTCGTCGACGGCCACAATTGCACGATATCAGTTCAGTTGCTTGAGGCAACTGTTTCTCGCGCTTCAAGGCGCCCTCACCCCTGCCGGGTGAGAGAGCGTCCACAACCTCTGGTAGAGAACCATCTCTGCTCCTAAACTCCAGACGACACGCACTCCTTCGTCGCCCCTGCGGGGCTTCCCCACGAATCGAGCACCATGTCCACGAAGTCTCGACCCGCTGAACACCGACTGCGCCGCCTCCTGCTCGCTCTCGTCGCGGTCTTCGGTCTCATCGGGGCCGGGCTCGCCGTTCCCCTCGCCGCACAGGCAGCGGAATCGTCCTTGCGGATCGACAAGCGCGTCGACGACCTGGAAACGCAGGACACTCTCCAACCAGGCGACGAGTTCACGTACACGGTCGACCTGGTCTGCGACGACGTGGACTGCCTCAATGTCGTCCTCACAGATACGCTCCCCGCCGAGTTCGCGGGGTTCGAATACGTCGGCTCTTCGTACACTCCCTCCACGCTCCCGTTGACCACTACGACGACCGGGTGCGTCGAAGAGGGTGGCGTGCCGGTCGAGGTCAGCGACGACTGCACGGTCCAGGTCGTCTTCGAGCAGCCGGTGGACGGCGGGATCGGGCTCGAAGCGGGCGGGACGCTGAAGCTGAGCGTCGTGCTGCGGGCGCCGCTGGACCTTCCCGCCGACTGGGCGTACAACGGCGACACCGTCACCAACACCGCGACGGCGGACTGGGACAACGGTCCAGGAGACCTCCCGGCGACGATCCAGGACAGCGCGGACGCCGTCGTCACGGTCGAGACCGTCATCGGTGTCGAAGCCAGCAAGAGCTGGTTGCCCGCGTCGCAGCAGTTCGACCCGGGCGCGACGTCGACCATCACGGTGGGTGCGCAGAATCAGTCGAACGTCGGGGCCGATTCGCTCGTGATCCAGGAGCCGACGAGCGCGGTCGACGGGGCGGCGACGCTCGGCACCGACAACCCGTTCCGCGTCGTCGACTTCCAGGGGTTCGGGTCCACGACACTCCCCCCGGATGCCACCACCGTCCAGGTCGACGCCTATGTCTATGACGAAGGAACCGGAACGTGGGGCTGGCAGACGGGCGCTCCGGGAGCGACCCCCGAGTTGCCCGCCGGGGTCGCGCCCGAGGACGTCGGCGGGATCCGGATGACCTATGCCGGCGGCACGATCGCATCCGATGCCGCCGCCTCGACCGGCTTCACCGTGGAACAGCGCGCGACCGACCGCAACGACGCGAGCTCGCTCGCCACCGGCGACACGGTCACGAACGACATCACCTCGACCGTGAACACCCCCGGCGGCGCGACGGCCAGCGACAACGCGACGGCTCCGTACGAGATCGGTCCCCTGACCGTGGACGTCGTCGCCGGGAAGGCGATCACCCCGGCCGAGCTCCCGGCAGGCGGAGAGGCTACGGCCCAACTCACCGCGACGAACACCTCGAACGGCCCGGTGCAGAGCATGACGATCTCGGACCTCGACTTCTTCGACGCCGACATGGTCTTCGGCGGCTTCCCCTCCGGTATCGACTATCCGACGGGCGCCACCGGGGCAACGATCGTCTGGTACATCGACGGCACGGCGCAGGCGCCCGTACCCTTCGCGGACGGCGAGACGCCCGCCCCACCGGCGGGAACCGTCACCGGCTTCGAGATCGAGTTCACGGGTCAGATCCCCGCCGACGCCGTGGCGACGGTCGACGTGGCGATCGAGCCGTCCCTGTCGCTCGTGAGCGAGGCGACGCCGACGAATCAGCGGACGAACACGATCGACGTCACCGCCTCGAACGACGTCGGAACAGCGGATGACGACGCCTCCGACGACATCACCGTCTACTATCCCCAGATCGACGTCATCCTCGACAAGCAGATCACTCCCGGCGGTGCGGTCGAACCGGGGAACAGCGTCGTCGCGGGCCTGACCGCGACCACGCAGACAGGGGTCGCCCAGGTCGACCCGACGCAGATCGTGGTCGAGGACACGTGGCGCGAGGGTCAGTCCGACGACTTCTGGAATGCTTTCGACATCGTCGCGATCGCGCCGACCCAGGTTCCGCCCAACACCACCGCCACGGTCGAGTATCAGCGTCCGGACGGCTCGTGGGTCACGCTCGCGACCGTGAGCACGGGCGCGACGGCGGAGACGTTCCAGATGAGTCGTGCCGAGTTCGCCGCCGCGCTCACCCCGCCCGATGTGCCGTCCGACGTCACGGGTATCCGCTTCACCTTCGACAATCCGGACGGTTTCCCCCAGGGGTTCAGCGTCGTGCCGAACATCGTGTTCGAGGCGCGAGCCGATCTCCGCGACGGCACCGGTCCCACGGACCTGCGCGACGATCCCGAGGACGAGCAGTCGGCGCAGGAGCCGACCGTCTACGAGAACGAGGCGAGCGCGCAGAGCCGGGGAGAGGTCGACGGCCTTCCGGACGGCATTGAAAGTGACGTCGTCACCGATCAGGACACGATCGGCGTGCAGATCCCCGCCACGGGTGAGGGAGAGGGCATCGACGTCCAGAAGCGGTGGGTCGAGAGCGGCGACAGGACCACCGACGTCGACTTCCTCGACGCCCAATCGGGGGCGATCGTCTCGACACGCAATGAATGGCGCACCGGCACTCCCGGCATCGAGAGCCTCACCCTGTCCGATCCGGCGACGGCCCCCGGCGATGACCCGCCCGGCGTGGCCACGACGGTATTCCAGGCTTTCGACCTGTTGAGCATCGACCCCGTCACCCTCGCCGACGACCCCCTGCTGGCCTGGGATGACATCACCGAGGTCTCCCTGTTCGTCGACGGCGTGTGGACCCCTATCGCCGCTCCTGGCGGATCGTGGATGGGGCCGGACGGCTTCCTCGGCTACACGCTCTCCCCCGAGCAGTCCGCCGGCACGACGGGAGTGCGCCTGGTCTATGCACCCGACGACGCCGCGCGCGCCGCGAGCACGGATCCGACGCGCCCCGAACCCGGCTCCGGACTGGCGACGTCGGCCGTCGGACAGTACCGGCCGACGTTCCTCACCTGGGAGCTGCGCAACGTCGTCCGCGACGAGACCGCGACGGCGGACCGGTGGGTCAGCGCCGATGAGACGTTCAACGACCCCGACCCCGGCATCGTCTGGAACAGCCTGCGTGGCGACTGGACGTCGGCGGCGGGGAACGGGAGCGACATCGAGCAGGACAACATCACCCTCATCGACCAGCCTCCCCTCGTCTCGGTGGACAAGACGGTCACCCCCGCGACGGTGACGATTCCCGAGTCCGCCGACGTGGATCCCGCGAACTATCCGAACGTGACCTTCGACATCGAGGCGAGGAACGACAGCACGGCGCGCGCCTCCTACCTGCGGGTGACCGACCCGATCCCCTGTGTCGCCGGTGCGGCGGACCAGTGTGTGAGCGCACCGGACGCCTGGGCGGACGATCCTTTCGACGGCGCGGACTACGACCCGGACACCAACCCGTACGAGCGGGTCGACGTGCAGTCGCTCTCCTTCACCTACCCGGCGGATCAGGTCGATCCGGACACGTCGACCGTCACCCTGTGGGACCGCGCGGCGGACGGGACGCTCAGCACCCGCACGCTCTCCCTCACCGACGCGGAAGCGCTCGCGACGGGTGCGCTCGCGACGGTGGTCGGGGTCAGTGTCGTCTTCCACGGCATCGATCCGGCGACCGAGGGCGGCAGCATCCGTGCCGGAGAGGATCTGGGTATCGAGATCGTCACCAAAGTGCGCCAGTACGAGCGCTCGGACGCGGATCAGCTCGTCGAGCCCGGCACCGTCGCCAACGACGTCATCGCCCAGTCCTACGACCCCGTGCTTACGCCTTCCGGCAACGCCTCGACTCCGAGCGACACGGCGAACGACACGGTGGTCCTCATCAGCGGTCTGCTCGACGCGACCCTGGCGAAGACCATCGATCCGGATGCGATCCTCGAGACCGAGCTCGACGACCCCGTCACCGTGGCGCTGGAGGCGACGGATGGCGCGTCGACCGCGGCCACCCAGCAGGTGACCATCACGGACGCCGACGCGGACTTCTGGAACGGCGTGCAGCTCGCGCCCGACCCGGCGCTGAGCACCGTGCTGCCCGCCGGCGCCGATCAGGTGCGGGTCGATGCGCTCGTGGGCGCCACCTGGGTGGAAGGGGCGTTCGCGGCGACCGCGGCACTCCCCGCGGGCACGGACCCGGCGCAGATCATCGGTCTCCGGGCGGTGTTCCGCAACGCCGCCGGCGAGGTCTTCTCACGAACGGCCCCTCCGGAGGACTGGACCGCGCAGCTCGCCTTCGACGTCGTCGTGCTGGCGACCCAGCGCGATGGATCCGCGCTGGTTCTCCCGTCCACGTTGCCGAACGACGCGACGGTCGTGAGCGAGAGGCTCGATGGGCTGTTCGCCGACGCAGATGCCGACGCCGACGCCGAACTGGCGATCGACCCCGGTACGCACCAGATCGACGTCGTCAAGTCGCAGCCCGGATCGAGTCACGTCGTCTCCATCGGCGCGAGCCTCCCGTGGACGCTGCAGTTCACGAACACCGGGACCGGGTTCCTCACGATCGACCAGCTCGAGGACACGCTCCCCGAGTACCTCGATTGGGACTTCTCCCCTCCGATCTACCAGACCTCGGCAGGCGGAACGCTGTCGACGGACGTGTCCGCGTTGATCGACGACACCGGGAAGAACGTGACGTTCACCTGGCCGGACGGCGGGAATCGGATGTCGCCCGGTGAGGTCTTCACCATCACCGTGAACCTCGTGCTCGCTCCGGGACTCGCTCTCGACGGTTTCACGACCAACACGTTCGTCGTCACCACCGAGGAAGAGCTCACCGCGTGCACCAACACGTCCGGGAACGGCGAGGGCACGGTGCCCGACCTGGACCCCGATCAGTGCGGCACGACCAACTACGTGCAGCCGTCGCCGGGCGGATCCCTCGCCGCGTACAAGTACGTCAAGGGTGAGATCTACGGTGATCTGGTCGACGGTCAGGTCAACCTGAACAACCCCGACGCGGCCTGCCCGCTGGACCCCGACGGATACACCCGCACGCCGTGCGCTGCCTACACGGCGGTCGGCGCGACCGACGACTGGCGGCTGTCCGTCGTGAACAGCGGGACCGTCGGCTTCGAGACCGTGTCGATCGTGGATCCCCTGCCGCGCATCGGCGACCGGATGCTCGCGACGGGTGGCGCACGCAACAGCACGTTCGACCCGGTGCTCCTTCCGGAGTCGCTCGCCGCGAACGTCCTCCCCAGCGGAGCGACCCTGACGCTCGACGTCACGACGTCCGCGTCGCCGTGCGTGGGGACCGGCTCGAGCTCTGCGTGGTTCGGCGATCTGCTCTGTGAGAGCACCGCCACCTGGGTGCCGGTGCTGTCGTACACGGGGGCGTGGGAGGAGGTCACCGGTATCCGGGTCACGATCGACTTCACCGACACCGCGCAGGGATCGTTCGCACCGGGCCAGGTGCTCGCGCTGCACTACGAGACCCAGAACGTGCCGGAGTCGACCGCATACCCGGACCTCGCTCCGATCACCGTTCCCGACGCCGGAGGCTTCGCGTGGAACCAGATGGGCGCCGTGGGGACGGATGCGGGCGGGCGCGAGTACTCCGTGGCCCCTGTGCAGGCCGGGGTGACGCTGTTGGACGGCGACCTCGCGGTGCAGAAGGTCGTGGCCGGTGATGCCGACCGCGCGCCGGATGTCTTCGAGTTCCTGGTCGAGTGCACGGTCGCCGGGGTCCCGCTGGTGCTGCCGGACGACGGCATCCTCAGCGTCTCGAGCGCGAGCGACCTGCGCACGCGTCTGGACGGACTTCCTCTCGGGTCGGTGTGTCAGGTCTCCGAGACCGGAGCGGTCGGCGCGTTCGGAGAGGGTTCCCGGATCAACGACGGACAGACCGTGACGATCACCACGCCCGCCACGGAGGGAGCGGAACCGCCGTTCTCGCAGATCGCCGCGATCACGAACGTGTATCCGGTCCTGCCTCCGGATCCGGATCAGGGAGGTGGCGGCGGCTTGCCGTCGACGGGTCTCGATGGGCCTTCCGCGTCTCTGTTCGCCGGGATCGGGCTGTTGCTCCTCCTCGCGGGCGGACTTCTGATCGGTTGGCGGCGCTTCGGTACCGCTCAGCCCGTGGGCGCGGTGAGTGGCCGGCGCGGGATCCAACAGGAGACCCGGTCGCGGTAGGCGCGGAACGCCGACCCGAATCGTTCCTCGAGGTCGGCCTCCTCGAGCGGGCGGACCAGCGCGTTCCACACGAGGGAGCCGCTGAGCGCATAGACGATCACCAGCCAGGAGCCGACCATCAGACCGATGGCCGCGCCCTGCGCGATCCCGCCGATCGCCATCGGATTGCGGACGAAGCGGTACGGGCCCGTGATCACGAGCCGGCGCGGCGTCGACGACGGCAACGGCGTGCCGGCCCCTTGCACGGCCATCGCGGTGGAGGACCAGGTCGAGAGCGCGAACGCCGCGACGAACAGGACGGCTCCGCCGACGCGGACGGCAGGGGGGAAGGCGAGATGCAGTCCCCAGCGCCACTCCAAACCGGCGATGATCGCGGGCAGAGCCACGAGGAACGTCCCCGAGAAGACCAGGGTCTGGAGCGTGGTCTTCGACACGAGCGTCCTGGCACTGGCCTCCGCCGCCGGACGGAACCGGAACGGCCCGATGAGCAGCCATTCCGAGGGCACGCGCCCCAGGAGGAGGATGACCGCGGCAGCTGACGATCCCGCCGCGGCCGCCACCATCAGGAGGGCACCCCAGCCCGCGGTCGCCGTCACCGTGGCATACCCGACCATTCCGATCGCGACCAGCACGGTCCACGGTGCAGCGATCCAGACGGCCTTCCGGACACCGCACGCGACCAGGGCCGACGCGATCACGAAGAACGGGATGTCCAGTGCGGCGACGATCCGGAAGTCGAGCGCGCCCAGCGTCGCGGTGCGGACGGCCGGAAGGGCGAACACCGCGACCCACCAGGCGGTGCCGGCGGCGGCTTGGACGGCGAAGTAGAGGCGTCCCCACGTCACAGCGTCGATCGTGGCAGACGCCGATGGTCGTTGGGTCGCCCTCACAGCGGCCAGTCTAGGTGGACGTTCCGTTCGATCGGTGGTCGACGCCTCAGCTGAACAGCACGACGAGGTAGACGGCGAACGTCACCAGGTGTGCGGCACCGTGCATCGCGGTCACGCGCCGGGCAGCGAAGGTCGTCACCGAGAGCAGCAGGGTGACGGCGAGCATCAGCAGGTTCGCCGGCGACTCAGCGAGGACTACGGTCTGGCCGGTGAACATGCCGATGATCAGCACCGCGGGGATGGTGAGTCCCACCGTCGACACCAGGGCGCCGTGGCAGAGGTTGTTCACCCGCTGGGCTTCACCGCCGAGGGCCGCTCGCACGGCGGTGATGGACTCGGGGAGGAAGACGATGCCCGCGATGAGCACTCCGGCGAGGGCGACTGGGGCGCCCAAGCGACCCAGACCGTCATCGAGGAGTGCCGCCATGTCGTGCGACAGCAGCACGATCGGGATGACGGTGACCACCAGCAGCGCGAGGCGGACGAGGACCTCGGTGCGGTGCTCGGCCACGACCTGTCGGATGCCCCCGCCGGCGTCGGACTCTTCCGGGTGCTGCGGGCTCTGCGGCAGGCGCGGGTCGACCTCGGTGAAGTCGCTCGCCTGCGCACCCATCTGCCGGTATAGGAAGAACGCGTACAGCAGGACGGTGAGGATGATGATCGGGATCTCCTGCGCGGTCGTGAACGACCCGTCCGTGCCGATGAGGGCCGGGAGGCCGAAGGCCAGCGCGATGAGGACGATGAGCATCGACAGGTACGCCGACGTGCCGGTGCGGTTGTGCGCCATGCCGCGGTGGCGGAGACCGCCGAGCAGGAGGGCGAGCCCGATCACGAGGTTCAGGATGATCATCGCGACGGCCATGACGGAGTCGCGCGCGATGGTTGCGTGCTCTCCCGGGCCGAGCATGACCGCCGAGATCAGGATGACTTCGATGAGGACG
Source organism: Microbacterium sp. J1-1 (assembly GCF_024498615.1). NCBI lineage: Bacteria > Bacillati > Actinomycetota > Actinomycetes > Micrococcales > Microbacteriaceae > Microbacterium > Microbacterium sp. J1-1. The sequence goes on from NZ_CP089590.1 coordinate 47,180, forward strand.
ATCGACAGCGTCAGGACGAGCGAGCCGTAGGGGTCGCCGAGTCGATGGGCGAGGGCCTCGGCCTGCTTCACCACACCGAACGCGCACACGAGGATCACGGCGATGATCGCGCCGAGGGCGATCACGAGGACCGGGGCGGCCACGGGGGCGGCCAACACCGGGTGCAGCAGGAGGAGAGCCGCGAAGGCACCCCATCCGAGGACGATGCGGACGACGTCCGTGCCGCTGATCAACTGTCTGAGCTCTGTGCGTGACATCGCTGGACTCCTTCGAGGTGGGGTCGTCCCCGACTGGTGACCGCGGCCCGGGGTCGTCCCCGTCGCAGCGCTGTGTCCACGTCGTTCTCAGCGGTGTCCAGTGTAGCAAAAACAACCCGGTCAGAAAGTAATTTGACTTCCACAGGCAACGGGCTATGGTCAGAGGTTACGCCAGCCACAGAAGGGGAAGCGAGCAACCATGTCAGGCAAGTCCATCCAGGGTCGAGGAAGCAAGAAGGCGCCGCAGCTCACGCTCAAGGAGAAGCGTGCGGCCAAGCGCGAGAAGAATGCACCAGACGAGTTCCTGAAGCCCCGCAAAGGCGCGAAGGGCTGAGTGAACTCCCGTTCGGCGGGGGTGACGGGGCCGAGTCGCGTCGCCTCCGCCGGGCACTCACGGCGTGGACGAGTTCCCGAGGGCGAGATCGACCGCGGCGTCGACGTGCAGCGCCGTCGTCGGGAACACCGGAACAGGGGCGTCCGCGGCCGAGATGAGCAGTTCGATCTCGGTGCAGCCCAGGATGATGCCCTCGGCTCCCCGCGACACCAGACGCTCGATCACCTCGACGTAGCGTCGACGCGATTCCTCGCGGATCACGCCGTGCACGAGCTCGTCGTAGATGACCGAGTGCACGGCCGCCCGATCGTCCTCCTCCGGCACGACGGTGTGGATGCCGTGGGTCGCGAGGCGCTCGGCGTAGAACGGACGCTCCATCGTGAACGCCGTACCGAGCAGCCCGACCGTGTGTATCCCGGACGCGACGATCGCCTCGGCGGTGACATCGGCGATGTGGAGGAAGGGAATGGTCACCGCGTTCTGGATCCGATCCGCGACGAGGTGCATCGTGTTCGTGCACAGCACCAGTACCTCGGCGCCGGCGCCCTCGAGAGCGCGTGCGCGATCGGCGAGCAGAGCACCCGCCGCGTCCCAGTCGTCCCGCGCCTGCATCTCCTCGATCACGGCGAAGTCGAGCGAGTCCAGCAGGATGCGCGCCGAGTGGTGACCGCCGAGCCGCCCGTGCACGCGCTCGTTCGCGAGCCGATACCACTCGAGCGACGACTCCCAGCTCATTCCGCCGAGCACTCCGATGGTCTTCATCTCACCCTCACTCCCCCGAGCTCTGCCGGAACTGCCGTTCCCAGTCGCGCAACTCCGAGCGGCCGATGAGGGAATCCAACGACACTTGGAAGCGCAGACCCGTGCGGGCGTTGACCTGCTTGATGTTGTCGACGATCTGCGTGGTCACGCCTGTCAGTGCCTCGCGCACTTCGCCGATGCGCTCGTCCGGGGCGTCCCAGAGGTCGGGTCGCGTCAGCAGATCGAGCAGGTAGTCGGGTTCCAGCGCCGCGACGAGGCGTGCGAGCTTGTCGGAGTACTCGGCTTCCGCGAGCACGATCTGGTCGGCCTCCGCCTTGGCGTCGAGGCGGACGAAGAGTTGCTCGACGTGCGAGGCGAGGGTATCGATGCCGTGTGCCGTCTCCGCAGCGGTCGGGGAGTTCGGCAGATTCGCGTAGTCGCTGCGGAGTTCGCGCAGACGATTCACCCGAAGTCGGATGCCGGGAGGCACGGGATCCGCCGTCGCCACGGGTTCGGGCTTGCGACGTCTCCGGGCGAGCACCCCGATCGCCGTCCCCGCGGCGGCCACCAGCACAGCGCCGCCGATGATCACGGGGAGCAGCCAGTCCGCTCCTCCCCCACCGGCACCCGCTCCTGGCGCGGATGGCGTCTCGTCGACGATCTGCTGCACGGTCTCGATCAGCGCGGTCTGCGTGTCGCCGTCTGCGGCCGTCTCGTTCGTGTTCGCGATGAACAGGGCCTGCTCGCTCTCGATCGCCGTCGAGGCGGCCTGGAGGTCGTCTCCGATGGCGAGCACCACGGTCGGCTGATCGGTCGCACCGACGAGCTTCTCGAGGATGTAGGTGCTGTACGGGCTGTCGATGCCGGCGTCTTTCGGCAGCACCACGACCGCGACCGATCCGTCGGAGGGCACGACTCCCGTCAGCGCTTCGGTCAGCCCGGAGCTGTCGGAGACATCCGGCGATACGTACACGTCACCCGCGCCGAGACCAGCGATCGCGTCATCGATCCAGCCGGAACCGGATGTCGTGGTGCTGATCATGCCCACCTCAGAAGTTGTTGATCACGGAAGCGAAGACGAGGTCGATGCGTTCGGCGTCGGAGGCGTCGAACATCTGCCCTCCGGTGGCGTCGGCGATGCGCTGCAGGGCCGAGGTGTCGGCACCGGAGCCGTAGGCGATCGGGAAGATGCGCACCGGTGCGTCGGTGCCCCCCTCCTTCGTGCTCTTGCCGATCTTCGCGATCAGCGAGTCGAGGGACGTGGAGGAGTCGGTGTCCTCGCCGTCGGACAGGACGACGATCGCGTTGATGCGTCCGGGTTCTGCCCGCTCGCTCATGGCCTCGTACGCCGTGAGGACGGCGTCGTACAGGGGCGTCCCGTTGCGCTGCGCGTACCGGAGGTCATCGAGCGAGGAGTCGAGCTTCTCGCCGTCGGCGCCCAGCGGCGTGACACGGCGCAGCACCTGGATGCCCTCGCCCTCTGGGGAGTCGACATCCGTCGTGAAGGCCCAGACCCCGACCTCATCGGTCGAGCGGAAGTGGTCGAGGGTCGTCTGCGCGCCCTGGATCGCACCGTCGAGGCGCGAGCGTCCGTCGCCGATCGGCTCGTCCATCGAGCCCGAGATGTCGATGAGCTCCAACACCGACGAAGGCTTTCGCACCTGTGTCCACTGGTCGATCGCGGTCGAGATCACGTCGACCTCGGGCTTGGGCAGCGTCACGCGGGGCTGTGCCGGGTCGACCCCGAAGTTGGCGGTGAACAGGTCGCCCAGCGGGACCGACTCGTCGAGCGGGCGGAAGCCGTACTCGGGCAGGATCTCCTGAGCCGCCGTGGTCTGTAGGAAGGCGGCGAAGGCCTCACCCGCGGTGCGCTGCTCCGCTGTCACCCAGTCGGCACCGAGCACGGTGACGGGATTGTCGGACCACATCGAGCCCCCGGACGGGTAGACGGCGACGAGCTTCGTCTTCGGCGGGGTCAGCGTCTCGCCCGGCTGGACGGTGTGGGAGTCGGGGTTGCCCTTGTTGTAGTTGAGCAGGGACGTCTCCTCCAGCGCGACGGCCGACACGTACGCGGAGCCGTTGGCGCCGTTCTGCGTCTCGTCGTACAGGGTCGAGAGCACGTTTCCCGTGGTGTCGCCGTAGTGGATCACGCACTCCTCGAAGACGCGCGAGAAGTCGGCGGCGGCGTCGACGTCTGCCGACGTGAGCCCCTCCGCCTTGCCCGATGCCTCATAGGACTGCATCAGGATGGTCGAGAGTCCGGTGGTCGAGGTGTTCGGGTTCGTCTTCGAGATCTTGAACGCGCCCCAGATGTCTTTTCCGACGCTCCCCCACCCGTCGGGGTCCTGGCACAGGCCTTCGAGGTCGGTGATGCTGATCGGCTCGTCCGGCCAGCCGAGAGCCTTGGCCATCGGCTCGGGCATCCCGAACACGACCGGCGTGCGCGTGAACGATGCCGGCGAGCCGACGAGGTTCGCCGAGGCGGCAGCGCTCACGCGATCGGTCCAGACGGTCGACGCCGGCGACCACAGCGTCGGCCACAGGGCGCGGTCGTCGCTCGGCCAGTCCTCGCCCGAGGTGAGGTAGCGCGCGGCGTTTCCGGACGACACGTTCGTCGGGCGCACCGTGGCGCATGTGTCGAGCGCCTCGTGCTCCGGTGAGTCCTTGAAGGCGGTCGCGAGCTCGTCGAGCATGTTGACCTTCTCCGACGACGTCGCGATGGCGATGTGCGTGCACCCGTCATCGGGGAATCCTTGACTCCCGTCGGGCGTCGGCGTCGCTTCCCCGCCCGTGCAGGCTGCCAGCGTCAGGGTGATGACCGCTGCCGTGGCCAGGGCGGCGGTCGTCCGTCGGGGGAAGTCTCTTCGTACGGTGCGAGGCGCGCTCATGCGCCTAGGCTACCCAGGTATCGTCGCGGCGATCACGCCGTCCCCGCGCGCATGAACTCCTCCGCGGCCTGCACCTGCGCCGCGGTCGGGCGGATGCCGGTGTACAGGACGAACTGCTCGAGCGCCTGCAGGGTAGCCACTTCCGCACCCGTGATCACCGTCGCTCCCGCTGCTCGTCCCGCCCTGATCAGGGGCGTCTCCGCCGGGAGCGCGACGACGTCGAACACGACGGAAGCCGTCGAGACGGTCGTGTCGGAGAACGCCAGCGCGTGCTCGTCCGGTCCGCCGGTCATCCCGATCGGCGTGACGTTGACCAGGATGTCGGCGGTCGCGTCCGCGACGTCCGCACGCCAGCCGAAGCCGTACGACGCCGCGAGTCCGCGTCCGTTCGTCTCGTTCCTGGCGACGATCGTGACCTCGCCGAACCCGGCATCGCGGAAAGCCGCCGCGGTCGCCTTGGCCATGCCTCCCGAACCGCGGAGCAGGACCGACGCGGCCGGATCGAGCTCGTTGCGTGCGATCAACTGCGCGATCGCCGTGTAGTCGGTGTTGTGCGCCGTGAGCACGCCCTCGTCGTTGACGATGGTGTTGACGGAGTCGATCGCCGTGGCGGAGGGGTCCATCCGGTCGACCAGCGCGATGACGTCTTCCTTATAGGGCATCGAGATCGCACAGCCGCGGATACCGAGTCCCCGCACCCCGGCGATGGCCTGCGCGAGGTCGGTCGGCGCGAAGGCCTTATAGATCCAGTTCAGCCCGAGCGCTTCATAGAGGTGGTTGTGGAACCGTGTCCCGTTGTTGCTCGGCCGCGCCGACAGCGAGATGCACAGTGTCATGTCCTTGTTGAGCAGCGTCACCGCTTCAGGCTACTCGCGTGCTGTTCGCGCCATCTCCGCCCGGAGCCCATGATCGGCGCGGGACCCGCACTCCGGCCGTGTTCGAGCTCACCGGGGTGGCGTCCATGGCGGGATCGTGCCTCCTCCCCTATGGTGAAGGTGCATGCACACGGGGATTGATCGTCCCCGTCTCTCCCCAGGAGACGGAAGAGCCACCCCAGGGCCAAGACGATCCGTGCATGCGATTGGGCCCTCTCGAGTAGTTCAGTCCCCAATGGGCTACTCGAGGGGGCCGCTATCGTCGTCCTCACCGATTTTCGGATTTGTCCCCCAAAAGGGGGACAAGGCCTCCGAAAAGGAGCTAGGCTGTTTCTGACGCACCCTCCGGTCGTCTTCGGCCCTCATCGCTCCCCCCGCGGTGAGGGCCACACCATTTTCCGGGCGGCGTCCATGCCCCCTCCCACGCGCCCGCCTGCCGGATCACGGCCGTGTGCCGCTCATGCAACATTTGGATTACCTTCTTGCCGCGGCTATTCCTCTCCGGGCCTCCTCCACTAGCGTTAGCGGTGTCGGGGCATCCCTGCGTCGGCTTTTTACCCAGCAGAACAGGCAGTACATGAGCACCCAGGGCACGGTCAAGTGGTTCAACTCGGAGAAGGGCTTCGGCTTCATCTCCCCCGACGACGGAGGCGCTGACGTCTTCGCGCACTACTCCGCCATCCAGTCATCCGGCTACCGGTCTCTCGAAGAGAACCAGCGAGTCGAGTTCGATGTGGCGCAGGGCCCCAAGGGCCTGCAGGCAGAGAACATTCGCCCCGTCTGAGACGGGCGAGACACAGAACTCCCCGAACGGAGCGCGTCACGAGCGCACTCCGTCGGGGAGTTCTGTGCTTCTGCCGGGCGATGAGGTCGCACGGGCACGATGAGCGACGTGCCCGCTGACCGCCGGCTCGCGGTCAGCTGCCGATCAGCAGCGTGCGCAGTTCGGGGACGGAGCCGACGCGGAACGCGGCGTCGTCTCCTTCGTGGGGGTCGCTGAAGCCCCACTCGACGAAGATCACCGGCACGCCGTTGGCCGCGCCTCCCTCGACGTCGTGGTGCCGGTCGCCGACGAGAACCGGATTCGAGGTGTCGGCGCCCAGGTCGCGCAGGCGACGCAACGCCTCGGCGACGATGTCGGTCTTCGAGGCGAGGGTCGCCTCATCCGGCGTTGCGCCGACGGTGGTCAGGAATGCCGGGCGGAGGCCGAAATGGTCGACGAGTGCGTCCACCTGGTTCTCGGGCTTGGAGCTCGCCGTCGCCTGGGGGACACCCGCGGCATGGAGCTCGTTGATGAGCTCGGTCACGCCAGGATAGGTCGCGACGTCGGTCGTGTACCCGTCTGCCTTGCCGAGTGTGCGGTAGAAGGCGACCGCTTCGGCGGACTGCTCCGGCGTCATCCCGGCCTGGTCCTGGAACGACTGGAACATCGGAGGCCCGATCCAGTGCACCAGCTCCTCGCGTGTCGGCGCGGGGTGGCCGAAGTGCGTGAGCGCGGTGTTGAGCCGACGGAGGATGCCGACGGAGGCATCGACGATGGTGCCGTCGACGTCCCACAATACGCAGGAGTAGGGGGAGTGGGACATGCTCCCAGCCTAGGGTGCCGCGAGAGGATGACCGTGCTTCCTGCACAGGTGTGCACCTAAGGACCTTATGCACACCTTATGTGAACACGAAATGTCTCCATATAAGGTCGTGACAACGGCGGTTTCACGGGTGAGAATGGGGGCATGTACGTGTCGATGGAAATCATTACGATCTTGGCGACGGCGGCGACGACTCTGGTGGCCACCGTCAGCGGATTCGGCTGGATGATCAGTCGCATGGACGCACGGTTCGCGGCAGTGGACGCGAGGTTCGACGCGCAAGAGGCGAAGTTCGACGTGCGTTTCACACGCATCGAGCAGGAGGTTTTCGAGGTGAAAATCGCCATCGCGCGGCTGGAAGGACCGACGCCGCGGCTCATCGCCGCGCGCTGAAAGGGGACGACTCAGAACAGGCGGGGGATGCCCGACTCGATGCCCTTCATGTCGTCGTAGTCGAGCACCAGGCAGCGGATGCCCCGGTCTTCGGCGAGAACACGGGCTTGGGGTTTGATCTCCTGCGCGGCGAAGACACCCTGGACGGGGGAGAGGTGGGGGTCGCGGCCCAGCAGCTCGAGGTAGCGGGTCAGCTGCTCCACGCCGTCGATGTCGCCGCGTCGCTTGATCTCGACGGCGATCGCCGCCCCGTCGGCGTCCCGCACCAGAAGGTCGACCGGTCCTATCGCCGTGGGGTACTCGCGGCGCACCAGCGTCGCGCCCTCCGAGATGCGTTCGACCTGTTCGGCGAGGAGCCGCTGCAGGTCGGCCTCGACGCCGTCCTTCTGCAGTCCGGGATCGACGCCCAGCTCGTGGGACGTGTCGTGGATGATCTCGTAGATCTGCACGCGCAGTGCGTCACCGGTCTTCTTGTGCGTCACGCGCCACACCTCGACGACGCCGGCACTCGCTTCTTCCTCGCCGGGAACCTCGCTCGACAGCGAGCACGGCGGGCTCATCCAGTTCAGCGGCTTGTAGCTTCCGCCGTCGGAATGCACGAGCAGACTCCCGTCTCCCTTGTGCACGAGCAGACGCGTGGCGAGCGGGAGATGGGCATTGAGCCGACCGGTGTAGTCGACCGAGCAGCGGGCGATGACGAGACGCACCCGTCGAGCCTACTTCGTCGGGAAGGTGCCCCGCCGCACCGTCGACGGCGGCGGCCGGGAACGAGCGGATGGCTCAGAAGAGCCCGAGCTCGGTGGCGGCGGAACGCGCGATCAGGAATCCGATGATGCCGATGATCCAGGCGGTGTTCTCGGCGCCGGTGCGCTGCATCCACGCGGCGAAGCGCTCGAGCGGTCGCTGCACCAGAGGCGCGGCGACGAGGCGGAGGAGGAGCAGGACGATCGCGGGCAGGATCATCAGAGCGCAGTATCCGACGAGCGACATCACACGCAGCGGGGTGTCGATCCCCGCGTCCGCGAGCATCGTCATCGCGACGATGTAGGGGAGCATCGTGGCGATCTCCACGACACCCGCGGCGATCGCCACCGCCATCACCGCGGTCCCCCGGGTGCGCGGATCGAGCAGACGTTCCCGCCACCGCGTGATGCGTCCGGGGCGGGTGCCCGCCGTCGTCGTCGTGGTGGGTGTGTCGGGTGTCATCGGCGACCGGCCGCCGGCCTCCTCCTGTGCGGCGGGCACGCTCGGCCGAGCGATCGTCTCGGTGGACCCGCTCTTCGCCGTCTTCTCGCCCGTCGGCATCACGAACGCCGTGATCAGGAGCCCGCCTCCCACGAGGAGACGGATGATGAGCCCGGTCGGAGACGCGAGGAAGGCGGAAGCCACGTCGACGAGGTTCACCAATCCCCAGAGGAACAGGAGCCCCACGAGCAGATAGAACGCGGCGATCGTGGCGAGGTAGAGGAGGATGCGACCGGCACGGATTCGTCCCGGATGCAGCAGGAGGAAGACCGGGATGAGGAGAGTGCCGACACTCAACCCGTCGATCAGCGCCAGGAGCGCGAGGGAAAGGGGGAGCGGCAGCCCGCCGAAGAGTTCCATGGCTTCACGCTCGCCGATGTGCAGCCGTGACGGATCGGGCGAAAGTACCGTTCTCGACGCCCTCCTCATCCCTTCGTCGGATGCGCCGGCATGCGCACCGTGATTGCATGAGGGCATGCATGAGCAGGTCGACGGCGGATTCGGCGCCTGGTATCGCCGTCACCGCTGGTGGGCCGATCCGGTCGGCATGGCCCTTCTCGCGATCGTGATGGCCGCGCTCGGGTTCCGCGGTATCTGGGGGCCGTTCTCGATTCTCCCCGAGCCGTTCTCACCCTGGTGGTCTCTGGTGCTCGCGCTGCCGGCATGCGCGCTCGCGCTGGCCAAGAGGCGGATGCCGACGACGGTGCTCGTCCTGGTGACGCTGCTCTTCGTCATCGATCTGCTCACCGTCGGCGGCCTCGGCACCCTCGTCGTGCTGCTGGACGTGCTGTGGACGGCGGCGTTCCTCGCCGGACCGCACGGGCGCCGCGTACTGCTCGGGCTGCTGGGGGCATCGACGATCCTCCTCTTCCTGACCGCCTGGCTCTTCACCGACGTGCGATTCCCCGTCGCCTTCCTCATCGGCGTGCAGTTCGGCGCGATCTTCGGCACGGACTACTGGTGGGCCGTCGCCGTGTCCCAAGCCCATGAGCTCGCCGAGCTGCACCGCCAGCGCGCGGAAGAAGCCGCCGCCGTCGCGGAGAGGGACCGCGTCGAGGCCGTGCAGCGCGAACGGGAGACCATGGCGCGGGAGCTGCACGACGTGGTGGCCGGCCACGTCATGGCGATGGCGATCCGTGCCGAGGCCGCGCTGTCGATGGAGCCCGACCGCACGACGGACCGGGATGCGCTACGGGCCGTCCGCGATGCAGGTCTCGACGCCCACGGCGCCCTGCGGTCCATGATCTCGGTCCTGCGTCGCGGAAACGGGAGTGTCACACCGACACCGCGCTGGTCCGACCTGGCGGGCATCGTGCAGGAGGCGGAGCGGACGGGTCTCCTCATCCGCTTCACCGCCGGCGAGCTCCCCGACCTCGGTGCCGGCCCCGAGCAGGCCGTTGTCCGCATCGTGCGCGAAGCCCTCACGAACTGCATCCGGCACGCGAGTGGTGCCGAGGTCGACATCACGATCGAGGGGGACGACGGCGGGGTCCGCGTCGGGGTGCACTCGCGAGGAGGGGTCGCCAGTGCGGCAGCCGCGCACGGCGACGAGGGATGGGGACTGCAACTGCTGCGGGAGCGTGTCGGAGCACTGGGCGGTGATTTCTCGGCCGGCCGAGTCGCGGACGGATGGTCCGTCGAAGGTCGCATCCCGGTCGAGGTGCGGGCGTGACCGCCCCGACGGTGCTGCTGGCCGACGACCACGGGGCGATCAGAGCCGGTCTGCGCATCATGCTCGAGGCGCAAGGCATCACCGTGGTCGGGGAAGCGGCGGACGGTGACGTGGCCGTCCGGAACGCGGCTGCACTGCGACCCGACGTGGTGCTCATGGATCTGCGGATGCCGGGTCGCGACGGGATCTCCGCGACCCGGGAGATCGTCGAGCGCGGTTTCGGAGACGTCCTCGTGCTGACGAGCTTCGATGAGGACGAGCTCGTGTTCGGGGCGATCCGTGCCGGCGCCGTGGGCTTCCTCCTCAAGACGGTCGATGCGCCGACCCTCGTCCAGGCGGTGCGCTCGGTGGCTGCGGGGGAGGGGGCGCTGGATCCGCGGGTGACCAGACGAGCGCTCGCCGCGGTCGTCCGGAGCACCGATCACCCGGCACCGGGGACGCAGGCGCCGGGCAGGCGGGCGCAGGACGACCTCACCGTGCGCGAGCAGGAGGTGCTCGACGGCATCCTCCAGGGGTGGTCGAACGCTCAGCTCGCGGCGCGACTGCGCATCTCGGTGCCCACCGTCAAGACGCATGTGTCCAACGTGCTCACGAAACTCGGCGCGCGCAGCCGTTCCCACGCGGCCGCTCTGGTGCGTGGGCGCGAGGGCTGAGCCTCAGCCCTGCTCCGTGCGCGCCACCGGTGTCTTCTCGTCTTCGCGGAGTGGACGGGCGGCTCCGGAGAACAGCCCCGACAGCACGACCAGCCCGACCAGGATGAACAGCGTGTTGAGCAGACCGATGTGCTCGCTGATGACCCCGAGGACGGGCGGGCCGCCGAGGAAGGCGACGTAGCCGATCGTGGCGGCGGCGCTCACCCGAGCCGCGGCCTTGGCCGGATCGTCTGCGGCCGCGGACATGCCCAGGGGGAAGCCGAGCGATGCACCGACCCCCCACAGCGCCGCACCGACGAGCACGAGAGGGAAGGTCGGCGCGAGGACGAACAGCAGGATGCCGGACGCCGCAGCGACGGCGAGGATGCGCAGCACCAGGACGCGACCGAAGCGGTCGACCAGCGGCCCGCCGAACAGCCGCACCGTCGTCATCCCGATCGAGAACACCGCGAGGGATACCGCCCCCGTGCCCTCCGCGAAACCGTGCCCCTGTTCGGTGCCCAGCGCGATCCAGTCGTTCGCGCCTCCCTCGGCGAAAGACATCCCGAGCATCACCATGCCGAGCAGGTACGTCCGAGGCTCGCGCCATGCCTCCAACGCGGTGTGCATGCGTGCGCGGAACGGCGGCTTCTCGTGATCCGTCGGGTCGAGAGCTGCCTCTCGCGACGGCACCTGGAAGAAGCAGACCACCGCGATCACGGCGATCAGTACGCCGATGACGGTGGCATGAGTGGCGACGTCGATCCTGAGCTGGGCCGCCAGCGCGCCGATCGCCGCGCCGATGACCGTGCCGAAACTGAAGAAGGCGTGGAACACGGGAAGGATCGTGCGCCTCATCTGCTGCTCGATCGCCGTCGCCTCGACGTTCATCATCACGTCGACCGAGCCGTTGCCGAAGCCGAACAGCGCCATGCCGATCAGGACCACCGTGACGGAGCCGAAGACGTTCGCGCCCAACCCGACGAGCACGATGCCGGTGGAGAACGTCAGCATCGTCAGGAGCATCCCCCGTCGCGCTCCGGTGCGTGCCATCACGGCAGGGCCGGTCGAGATGCCGACGATCGACGCGATGCCCATGCCGAGCAGGATCAGGCCGACCTGCGCGTTGTCGAGATCAAGTGCCTGCTTGATCCCGGGCACGCGCGACGCCCAGGTCGCGATCGAGAGGCCGCTCGCCAGGAAGATGGCGAAGATCGCGGCACGCCAGCGGACGAACTGCGATCGGGTGAGGGCTGAATCCATGCCGCACAGCCTATCGAATCGATTCGACAATTCGGAAACGAAGGGAGCTATCCTCGAAGTATGAGCAGTCAGGAGACGCCACGTCGGCCCACGATCGCTGACGTCGCGCGCGAGGCGGGTGTGGCGACCTCCACCGCCTCGGTCGTCTTCAGCGGCAAGGCGAAGGTGGCCCCCGCGACTCGGGAGCGGGTCCTCGCCGCCGCGGCCGACCTCGGGTACGCCGGCCCCGACCCGCGAGCGGCATCCCTGCGGCGAGGACGCAGCGGCATCGTCGCGGTCGTGCTCGAAGGTCACCTCCGCGCGGCCTTCCTCGACCCGGTCACGACCGCCTTGATGGACGGACTCACCGACGGGCTCGCCGAACTCAGTGCGGGGATCCTGCTGATGCGCGACGAGCCGGGGGAAGAGGGTGCGGGTATCGCCGGTGCGCCGGTGGATGCGGTCGTGCTGATCGGCTGTTCGGCACGCACGAGATCCTCACTCGAGATCGTCGTCGGGCGAGGCCTCCCCGTCGTCGTGATCGAGGGAGACGCGGGGGAGTCGATCCCGCGCATCACTCTGGACAACGCGGCAGCTTCCGCCGACATCGCGCGCCATGTGCGGGATCTCGGCCACCGCGACGTCGCCCTGGTCACGCTTCCCCTCGACACCGAGCGCGAACGGACGGCGATCACTCCCGAGCGGCTCGCGAACGCCACCGTCGATGTCACGATCCATCGGCTCGCCGGGACGCGAGAGATCTTCCCCGACGCCCTCGCGATATCCGCCGCCGGAAGCCTCATCGACGAAGGGGTGCTGGTGGGAAGGATGCTCCTCGCCGATCCCGCCACCCGGCCGACAGCCGTGCTCGCGCAGAGCGATCTGCTCGCGGTGGGGGTGATCCGCGCCGCGGAGGAGGCGGGACTCCGCGTGCCGGAGGACCTCTCCGTCGCCGGATTCGATGGGATCGCGCTCGACGGTCTCGGAGACCTCAGCCTCACGACCAGCGTGCAGCCGGCTGTCGAGAAGGGGCGGGCAGCGGGGGAGCAGATCGCACGCATGCTCCGGGGCGAACCCGGCATCACGCAGCATCTCACCTGCCGTTTCCACGCCGGCACCACGACGGGCCCCGCCTCGCGCTGATCGGGCACGGTGCGGATCAACTGCGCTGCGGTCCGAGCGGGAGAGCGGTCTCGCCGAAATCGAGGATGCGATAGCGGCCGCAGTCGACCACTTCATCGGGAACGGCCGGGAGCGGCAGGCTCCACGGGACGGTCTGCGCGTCCTCCAGCAGGAACGTCACCTCGCCGACGTCGAAGTCGTGCCGGTTCACGAGCCAGGCGTAGCCCCGCAGTTCGTGATCCACCTGGACGAGTCGGGCGGGATCCCGCAGATGCAGTTTCGGCAGGCGGACGGTCCAGAACTGCCCGGCGCCAGTGCGGCCGGACGCGTCGATCCACTCGGTCACGCAGGCCAGGTCGGGGTCGGTGACCTGAGCGGCGGCGGAGAGCCGAGGGACGCTTGCCGCGCCGCCCGCCACCAGCAGCGTGACGGACGCGGCCGCGAGGATCGGGCGGACCCGCACCGGCAGCCGCACGATGCGAGGCGATGCGACGAGCGCGAGCACGGGTGCGAAGGCGAGGGGTTGCAGGTAGCGGGCCGCATGGGTGCCGACCGCGATCGCCCCGACCGCGACGAGGATCGGCATGAGCCAGGCGATCGTGGCGACGAAGCGGGTGCCGTCGTCTGAGGCCCGTGCCGTGCGGAAGCCGGCGAGCACGAGGAGTGCGAGGACGAGCAGCCCGGCGATGATCCCGCCCGGGGTCGACAGCCGGCCGATCAGCAGCGCGCCGTAGTACTGCAGAGACTCGGACCACCGCTCGGGCTGCACGTAGCCGGCACCGGTGTTGGCGATCCATGCCGCCAATGGAATGCGTCCGAGGAATCCGAGTATCGTCCCGGCGAGAAGCACGGCCATCACCACGCCGATCCGGGCCCGCTGCGTCGTTCGGATCAGGAGGAGGGCGAGCAGCAGGGTGATCGGCGCCGTCGCCCACACCGCGTAGAGAGGATTCGACAGGGTCGACACGAGGGCTGTGGCGCCGAGCGCGATCAGCGGGACGGCGCCGCCCGCGCCCCGGTCCAGCACCCGCCGGGCCAGTCCGACCGAGAGCACGACGGCGACGACGGTCGCGGCGTAGTAGGTCGTCGTCAACGTCAAGGACGCGAGCTCGAGCGCATCCCGAGACGCCGATACTGCGGTCATGGCGAGAACGGAGAAGGTGGCGACGCTCAGTAACGACCACGTGACGGGCGCCGAGCGCTCGGACCGACGGCCGGCGACGACGCGAACGGCTCCGTACAGGGCGAGCAGGTTCACCACGGCGCTCACGGCCAACAGACCGTCCACCTCGAACGGCAGGACCGTGTCGAGGCCCGCGAACAACGCGGTCTCGGGGAGGAACAGCACGCTCGACATCGCCCAGTCCATCGGCTGCCCGGAGAGGACGGACCGTGCGAACATCGCCACGACCAAGGAATCCGCGTCACGGAACAGCAACTCGGAACGCGCGGACGCAGCGACCTGCGCGGCGGTGATCAGTGCCAGCCCGAGGGCTCCGACCCCACCGGCCAGCTCCCGCACCCACGCCCGCATGCGACCACTCTTGCACGTTCGTGCAGAGCGAGAAGCGCGAGGTGCGCCTCGCGCCGGTAAACTGGACGCGAGACCCCCGCGAGAGCTGTGGGGCCGACGACCCCCGAGGGAGCCGCGTATATGCTGACGCTCCTCGCCGTGTTCCTCCTCGGGTCGCTGTTGATGCCCGTTCTGGTGCGCTGGCTCGGAGCTCAGGCGTTCGCGATCGCGGCCCTCGTCCCGGCCGCCGCTTTCGTGCATGCGCTGGTGATGACGCCACAGGTCCTCGACGGTCCGGTTCCGTTCGAGTCGGTCGCCTGGATCCCGCAACTCGGCCTCAACCTGTCCATGAACATGGACGTGCTCGGCTGGGTGCTCACGCTCATCGTCACGGGGGTCGGCGCCCTCGTGCTGCTCTACTGCCGGTGGTACTTCCACGACGACGCGGCGGGCATCGGTCAGTTCGCCGGGGTGCTGCTCGGTTTCGCCGGCGCGATGTACGGTCTCGTCCTGACCGACGACCTCGTGATGCTGGTCATGTTCTGGGAACTGACGAGCATCCTCTCCTACCTCCTCATCGGTCACTACCGGCGCCGTGCCGCCAGCCGACGCGCAGCGCTCCAGGCACTCCTCGTGACCACGCTCGGCGGACTCGTGATGTTCGTCGGGGTCGTGCTGCTGGTCGTCGACACCGGCACTTCGAGCATCCGCGAGATCCTCGAGATCGCGCCGTCCGGACCGATCGTGGATGCCGCGATCGTCATGCTGCTGGTCGGAGCGATCAGCAAGTCGGCACTGTTCCCGTTCCACTTCTGGCTTCCCGGCGCGATGGCCGCGCCTACTCCCGTCAGCGCCTATCTGCACGCGGCGGCGATGGTGAAGGCAGGTATCTATCTGATCGCCCGGTTCGCCCCGATCTTCGCGTTCAGCGCGCCGTGGCGCCCCATCGTCATCACCCTCGGCATCCTGACGATGCTGATCGGCGGCATCCAGGCGCTGCGTGAGACCGACCTCAAGCGCATCCTCGCGTTCGGCACGGTCAGCCAGCTCGGCTTCTTCGCCGTGGTCTTCGGCTACGGAACCCAGGCCGCGGCACTCGCGGGCCTCGCCCTGGTCATCGGTCACGCGCTGTTCAAGTCGGCCCTGTTCCTGATCGTCGGCGTCATCGACCGTCAGCTCTCCACGCGAGACATCACCGAGCTCTCCGGTGTCGGACGCCAGGCTCCCGTCATGGCGACGGCGGCATTCATCTCCATCGCCTCGATGGTCGGCATCGCTCCGACCATCGGTTTCGTCGCGAAGGAATCGACCCTCACCGCTCTTCTCGACGATGCGCTGGGAGGATCCCCGTGGGGTCTGGTCGCGCTCATCGGGGTGGTCCTCGGTTCCATGCTGACTGCGGCATATGGGGCCCGCTTCCTCTGGGGGGCCTTCTGGAAGAAGCGTGATGAGCAGGGACAGCAGCTCCCGGACACCGCCTGGCCCGACCCTCCGGTGGGATTCCTGTCGGCGCCGATCATCCTCGCCGGAGTCACCCTCGCCGCGGGAATCGGCGCCCCTGCGCTCGACGTCGCCCTGCAGGGGTACGCGCTCACCGCGAGCCCCGGGCTCGACCACGCCGGAGAAGCCGTCGAGGGTCCGGGGCATCTCGCCCTCTGGCACGGCTTCGAACCTGCACTGGGCATCTCGATCCTCTCGATCCTGCTCGGCATCGGGCTCTTCCTGCTCAGCCGCAAGACCGGATGGGATCGCAAGGCCCGCCTGCTGCGCTTCACGGCGGCGGACGTGTACTACCTCGTCATGCGCGGCGTCGACCGCCTGTCGGTCCTGAGCACCACGCTCACCCAGCGAGGCTCCCTGCCGGTGTACGTCGGCACCATCTTCGTGGTGTTCGTCTCCGCAGAAGTGACAGCGCTCATCGCGAGTGACATCGATCGCTACAACCTGTCGGCATGGCACACCCCCGCCCAGATCGTCGTGGCACCGATCATGGCGATCGCCGGAGTCTTCGCCGTCCGTGCGCAGAAGCGTTACACGGGAGTGGTCCTGGTGTCGGTCACGGGCCTGGGGATGGTGGTCCTCTTCGCCACGAGCGGTGCCCCGGATCTCGCTCTCACGCAGATCCTCATCGAGACCGTCACGATGGTCACGTTCGCGCTCGTGCTCCGTCGCCTCCCCGCGCGGATGGGCGAGCACAACGCCTCCGTCGGCCGGGTTCCGCGTGCGCTCCTCGCGATCGGCGTCGGCGTCACGATGGCCTTCATCGCCGTCGTGGCGACCCAGTCCCGGATCGCCGACCCGATCTCGGAGATCTTCCCCGAGATCGCCTACGAGATCGGCCACGGCAAGAACGTGGTCAATGTGGCGCTGGTCGACCTGCGCGGCTGGGACACGATGGGCGAGCTCTCGGTGCTCGTGCTGGCCGCGACGGGTGTGGCTTCCCTGGTGTTCGTCACGCACCGTGCCGACCTTCTGGCGGGCACGAAGAATCTGCCGCGGGCCACCCGCAAGGCCGCCCGCAGCCGCCCGCTCGTCGAGACCACCGAGGGCATCCGCTTCCAGACATCCGAGAACGAGAGCAGCCCGCGTGCCTGGCTCGTCGGCGGACAGAGGATGAAGCCCGAGAACCGCTCGATCCTGCTCGAGGTGATCGTCCGAATCCTGTTCCACACGATCATCGTGGTCTCGATCTTCCTGCTGTTCTCCGGGCACAACCTTCCGGGCGGAGGCTTCGCCGGAGGGCTCGTCGCCGGTATGGCTTTGGTCATGCGATATATCGCCGGTGGCCGGTGGGAGCTCGGCGCCGCGGCGCCCACCGACGCCGGGCGACTCCTGGGTACCGGGTTGATCCTCGCCGTCGGCACCGCGGTCGTGCCGCTCTTCTTCGGCCTCGCACCGCTGACCAGCACCTTCTGGGAATGGGAGATCCCCGGCGTCGGGCACATGGAGTTCGTCACCTCGACCATCTTCGACGTGGGCGTGTACCTGGTCGTGATCGGTCTGGTCCTCGACGTCCTGCGCAGCCTCGGCGCCGAGGTCGATCGGCAGACTGCCCTCCGGTCCACACCGGGCCCCGAAGGCTTCCTCTCCCGTGAGGGGAGGAGCCGCTGATGGATGTCTCCCTCACCCTGATCATCATCATGGCCGTGCTCTTCGCCTGCGGCGTGTACGCGATGCTGGAGCGCAGCCTGACCCGCGTGCTGATCGGCTTCCTGCTGCTCGGCAACGCGACCAACCTGCTGCTCCTGATCGTGATGGGAGTGCCGGGCAACGCTCCGTTCTTCGGTACCGAAGGCGAGATGAGCGACCCGCTCCCGCAGGCGCTCACCCTCACCGCCATCGTGATCACGTTCGCGGTCTCCGCCTTCCTCCTCGCCCTCATCTACCGCTCCTGGCAGCTCGGCCAAGCCGACACCGTCGAGGACGACGAGGCCGACATCGCGCTCCGCGAGCGCACCGACGCCGACGAAGACCTCATGGACGACGAGTCCGAGACCGACGACGACGAGGCCACCACGGACTTCGTCGGGGTCCAGACGTCGCCGATCACGGTGCTGCACATGCGCGATCACTCCGCCATCCATGACGACGCACCCTTCGATGCGCCCACCGATTGGGGTGGCGACGCAGACCACGACGAACGTCACGACCACGGACAGAACGAGGAGGGCAAGCCATGACCGCCCTCGTCCCGCTCCTCGTCGCCCTGCCGCTCCTGGGAGCCGCGGTCACGCTCGTCTTCGGCCGGAACCCGCGGCTCCAGGTCGTCGTCACCGTCGCGACGCTCGCCGCGGTCTCGGTGATCGCCGCGATCCTCCTCGTGGTGGTCGACGGAGGTGAGCCGCTCGCGGTGTCCGTCGGCGGCTGGCCCGTCCCATTCGGCATCGTGCTCTACGTCGACCGGCTCGCCGCGCTTCTGGTGCTGATCTCGAGCATCGTGCTGGTCGCGGTCCTGCTCTTCTCGGTCGGCCAGGGTGCGGCCGACGGCACCGACGAGACACCGATCTCGATCTTCAACCCGTCCTACCTGATCCTGGCCGCCGGTATCTTCAACGCCTTCATCGCCGGCGACCTCTTCAACCTCTACGTCGGCTTCGAGATCCTGCTCGTCGCCTCGTACGTCCTGATCACCCTCGGCAGCACCGAGTCCCGGATCCGCACCGGCGCGGTCTACATCGTCGTCTCGCTGGTGTCGTCGATCCTGTTCCTGGCGTCGATCGCGATGATCTACGGTGCGCTCGGCACGGTCAACATGGCGCAGATCGCCGAGCGGATGTCGGAGCTCCCGCAGGAGACCCAGCTGGTGCTGCACCTGATGCTGGTCGTGGCGTTCGGCATCAAGGCGGCCATCTTCCCGGTGTCCTTCTGGCTGCCGGACTCCTACCCGACCGCGCCCGCCCCGGTCACCGCGGTGTTCGCAGGCCTGTTGACCAAGGTCGGCGTGTACGCGCTGATCCGCACCGAGACGCAGCTCTTCGCCTCGAACAGCATCGACACCCTGCTGCTCATCATCGCGCTCGCCACCATGATCGTCGGGGTGCTCGGTGCGGTCGCGCAGGCGGAGCTCAAACGAATCCTGTCGTTCACCCTGGTCAGCCATGTCGGCTACATGATCTTCGGTCTCGCGATCGCGACGCCGGCCGCGATCGGTGCGACGGTGTACTACATCGTCCACCACATCGTCGTGCAGACGACCCTGTTCCTCGCGGTCGGCCTCGTGGAACGTCGAGCGGGCAGCACATCGATCCTGCGGGTCAAGGGACTCCTCAAGGTCGCCCCCGTGATCGCCGTGCTGTACTTCGTGCCCGCGATCAACCTCGGTGGCCTGCCACCGTTCTCGGGGTTCATCGGCAAGTTCGCACTGTTCGAGGCGGCGGCCTCCGTCGGCACCCCGCTCATGCTCGTGCTGATCTTCGGTGGCATCATCACCTCGCTGCTCACGCTGTACGCCCTCATGCGCGCCTGGAACCTCGCGTTCTGGCGTGAGGAGGAGGACTCCACCGAGACCGAGGGTCGCATCTCCTACCTCGGCAACGCCCCGGCCGCCGACGAGCAGCAGGAGCGTCGTCGCATCCCGAAGATCATGACCGTCGCGACCGGGGGGATGGTTGCGGTCACCCTCGCCCTCACGGTCTTCGCCGGTCCCCTCTACGCCCTGTGCGACCGTATCGGTGCCGCCCTGCTGCAGCCGGTGAGCCTGGTGCAGCTGGAAGAGGAGGTGGGCTGATGGAGCGCGAGACCCGACGTCATCTCTGGCGCGACATCCGGGTGCAGCTGCCCTTCCTGGCGTGGCTCGTCGTGCTCTGGATGCTGTTGTGGGCGCAGTTCACCGTGCTGTCCTTCCTCACCGGACTGATCGTCGCGATCTTCGTCACCCGCGTCTTCCGGCTGCCCACCGTCGCCCTCTCCGGTCGAGTCAACCTCTGGTACGCGGCGCTCTTCGTCGTGCAGTTCCTCTTCGCCGTGCTCAACGGCGCGCTCTCGGTCACGGTGCAGGTGTTCGACTTCCGCCGCCAGCCGGGCACAGCCATCGTCGCGGTGCCCCTGCGCTACGCCGACGACCTGGTGATGACGCACGTCGCCGTGGTGTCCTCACTGATCCCCGGTTCGCTTGTCGTCGAGACCGATCGCGACCGACGCATCCTGTACCTGCACGTGATCGGCGTCCGGACGACCGACGACGTGGAGAAGCAGCGCGCCGGGGTGCTCCGGTGGGAGCGCAGGATCGTGCGTGCGCTCGGCGACCCCGCGCAGTACCGTGCACTCAAGGCCGACGAACGGGCCGGACTCGGAACGAAGGGCGGTGTCCGATGAACATCCTGCTCCTGCTGATCATGGTCGTCTTCGGCCTCGCCGCGATCCTCGCCCTGATCCGTATCGTGCGCGGACCGTCGATCCTCGACCGCGCCGTCGCCTCCGACGTGCTCCTCACCGAGGTGATGTGCGTGATCGGTGCGGAGATGGCGATCAACGGTCACACCCGGAACATCCCCGTCCTCCTCATCATCGCGGCCATCGGAGTGTTCGGGTCGATCGCGGTAGCCCGGTTCGTCGCGAGAAGGGACAACACGACGCCATGAACGTGCTCGGTCTCATGATCCCGGATGCCGTCATCGACGTGGCGGTCCTGGTGCTCATCCTGCTCGGTGCCGTGCTGTGCCTGTCGGCGGCGGTCGGACTGCTGCACTTCCGGGATGTGCCCTCCCGTCTGCACGCGGCCACCAAGCCGCAGGTCCTCGGACTCCTGCTCATCTGCATCGCCATCGCCCTGTCTCAGCGGTCGATCGGCGGCATCCTGGTCGGTCTCGTACTCATCGCGCCGATCGTGCTGATGCAGTTCGCGACCGCTCCGCTCTCGGCGCACATGGTCGGGCGGCAGGCCTATCGGAACGGAACCATCGAGCAGCGGGGCCTCGTCGTGGACGAGCTCGCCGAGTCGAAGCAGACACCGCCCGCCGCCGGCTGACCTCCCCCCAGGTGTCGCGCCGGTGCCGCGCCGGTGCAGCGCCGGCCGGGCAAGGTGTTCTGGGCACTATAGTCCGTGACGAGGTTCGCAATTCAGGAGAAGTCGGCGGGGGCAGACGGAACCAGACCACGTTGATGCCTTATGCCCCCGAGTTTCCTGAATTGTGAACGGCATCCGCCAGGAAGGGTGGATCGGCGACGACACCACCCAGTCTGCACATCTCGACGATCGACAGAAGTCATTCACATTGCCTGGTGGAGCAGCCCTCGGAGTCGTCAGCCCCGCCAGTCTCGATCCGTGCAGAACCTCACTCCAGGACAGCGTGCGACCGCGCTCTTCACGCCGATGCTCCACACCCGCGAAGATCTCCTACATGGCGGTATGACGTCGCGCGAAGTGACAGCCGCAGTGCGCGCGGGGCATCTCCTTCGTCCGCGCAGGAACAGATACGCGCGCCCGGGCATTGATCGGACGGTCATCGAAGCGGTCCGCGCAGGAGGCCGACTCACTTGTCTGTCCTTGTTGCAGGTCATCGGAGTCTTCGTCCTGACCAACACGACGCTGCACGTGCAGGTGCCGAGGAACAGTTCGCGTCTCCCCGCCCGAAAGGCCGATGCGCCGCATCTCCATTGGGCCGATGAGCCGGACGCGCAGCTGCTGCATGTGTCGACTCTTCATGCAGCGGTACGCCATGCCGTTCGTTGTCAGACACCTCGTGCCACGGTTGCCACGCTCGACAGCCTGACTCACCACGGCCTCATGACGATGGCGGAGCTGCAGGCGCTCTTCGAGGATCTGCCGGCGCGGTTCCGACCGCTCCTGCGTCTTGTAGATTCGTCAGCGGCGTCCGGGCCTGAGACGCTCGTTCGTCTCATGCTGCGGGCGCTCGGGCTCGCGTATGAGACCCAGGTCCTCATCTCGGGTGTCGGCTACGTCGACTTCATCGTGGACGGCTGGCTGATCATCGAATGTGACAGCAGGCAGTTTCACGAGGGGTGGGGAAAGCAACAGCAGGATCGCCATCGCGACATCGCAGCGGCACGCGCGGGCTACGTGACGATTCGTCCCCTCGCGGCCGACATCCTTCGTAGTCCGCTCTCGGTTCAGGCCGCTCTTCGAGAAATCATCGACGTGTTCGGGGAGAGGTTCGCGGGGCGCGGTGTTCGTAGATCAGGAAAGACGACCTGGATCTGAGCAAGGAGGCGCCGCCGAGAGCCGAGGGCGCGTTGCGTCCTGAGTTGTGAACGCCGACGGTCGGTGAGGGGTCAGATGCGGGCAGCGAACTCGTGGATCAGCCGGGCTGCGGGCTCGGAGTCACTGATCAGGGTGCCGTGACCGTGGTCGGGGATGACTTCGAGGGCGGCCCCGGGGATGGCGTCGAGGATTTCGCGGCACCAGCTCAGCGGCGCCAGCGGGTCGCTCTCACCGCGGAGCACGAGCACGGGGCACTTGATGCGGACGAACGCGTCTTCGGGCTCGTGCACGATGGTCGCGCGCATCTTCCGGATCAGGTGAGGGCCTCCGCGCAGGTACTCCCTCGCCCCGCGCCAGAGCACCAACGGGCGTTCGCCGATCAGGTCGAGCAGCAGGTACCGCGCTTGGGCACCGACGTTGCGCGCCGCCTTGTTCACCGTGGGGCCGGCCAGCACTACGCCTTCGACCAGGGAGGGATGCCGCGCGGCGAGCTCGGCCGCGATCTGACTTCCCATCGAGTGGCCGATCACGATGACCGGACTCGCCCCCACGTGCGTCAGATAGGCCGCGACCAGGTCGGCGTGCCGCTCCATGGTGAGGGTGCGCGTCGGTTCGGGCGCCTCACCGAATCCGGGGAGGTCGAGTGCGATCACGCGCCCCTCGAGCCGTTGCACGATGTCGAGGTAGACGCTGCGTCCCATGCCGATGCCGTGCAGGAGCAGATAGGTGTGGGGGCCTTCCCCGAACGTCTCTGCGATGAGCGTCGCACCCCCGTGCTCGAACTCCAGGAGCGTGGCGGGAGTGCCCTTCGGGGCGAGGTAACTGGATGGCACCCACCCACGCTAGCCGAGCATCCTGTGGCGCCGCTTCCGGCGCCGCCGCTCGCGACCGTTCAGCCGGCCGGGGTCAGCACCAGGGTGTCGACGGTCGCCGCCGCGACGGCCTTCTCCGTGAAGGCCCACGGCGTCTGCACGCCGGCAGCCCAGTCCTCGGTCTGGTCGGTGTAGTTCGCGTGGAAGGCGTGGCCGGACGCCCCGGTGAGGTGGTTCCAGGTCGACGCATCGAAGTCCGAGAGGTCGACGACCATCCGCATCGAGGGCACCGTCGTCGTCGCGTACGAGACGCCGAGCGCCCATCCGGTCGCGTTCACCACGGACGCTCCGCCGCCCACGGGGAACGGGCCCCGGTTGAAGAGCGCTTCGATCGGCGCGATGCCGGAGGAGCCGAGGGTGTCGCTCGTGAGGGTGATCGCGTGGAGATCGCCCCAGTTCCACCGCAGGACGTCTTCACCCTGCAGCGCGGCGAGCTCCTCGTAGGCCTGTTCCGCCGAGAGCTTCAGCATGGAATCCATCCCGTCGACGCCGAGCGCTGTGTTGGTCCACAGCGGGTCGGACGGGTCCTCGAACAAGTCGGCCACCACCGTGAAGAGCCTGCCCTGCCCGTCGATGGGGAGCGGCTGTTCACGTTCGGCGAAGATGTTCTGCACGAGGTTCGACCAGAGCACGTTGGCATAGGCGGCCGCGGCGGAGGATGCCGAGTTCTGGGCGTCCCACGTGGTCAGCAGTTCCACGGCGTCCTTCGGTCCGGCTCCGCTCACCTCGACGTCCCCCATCACGGTCACGAGGTGCTTGCCTATCCACATCTCGTTGTCCATCTGGATGTCGCGCATGTCCTGGGCGGTCAGCGGAGCGGCCGCCGCGCGTCGTTCGATCAGGTGCGCGATGCGCGCCGCCCGGTACCCGTAGTCCCAGTCGCGGGAGAGGAAGTAGGAGTAGTCATCCGCAACGATCGCGTTGTTCGCGGTCACGATGTACCCCGAGCTGGGGTTGTACGACACCGGCAGTTCCTCGAACGGGATGTACCCGGTCCAGTCGTAGCTGCTGTCCCATCCCGGCTGCGGCATCCACCCGTCGCCGGCGCCCCGGATCGGGAGTCGGCCGGGCGTCTGGTAGCCGATGTTGCCCTCCGTGTCGGCGTAGATCAGGTTCTGGGCCGGCACGTCGAAGAGGGACGCGGCGTAACGGAAGTCCTCGAAGTCCTGCGCGGTGCCCAGGGCGAAGATCGCGGTCGCTGTCGTGCCCGGGTCGAGGGCGGTCCAGCGCAGGC
Source organism: Microbacterium sp. J1-1 (assembly GCF_024498615.1). NCBI lineage: Bacteria > Bacillati > Actinomycetota > Actinomycetes > Micrococcales > Microbacteriaceae > Microbacterium > Microbacterium sp. J1-1. The sequence continues at coordinate 71,446 of NZ_CP089590.1, forward strand.
TGACCGCGTACTCGGCGTCGTCCTCTGCGCCGGGCGCGGGAGTGGTGGCACCACCGGCGTCGAGGGCGGGTGCGGGGTCGTCGGCGATCGCTGTGAAGTCGTCGGTGAGCCCCGAGATGATCGGCCCGTGCACGGTCGAGCGGATCGTCAACTCGATGTCGTCGGAGCCGGCGACTTTGATCGTCTCAGTGCGCTGCTCGAGCGGGACCAGCTTCCCGTCGCGCCAGTACTCGTCGCCGACGACGCGCTCGACGTAGAGGTCGGTCACATCGGTCGTGAGGTTGGTGAAGCCCCAGGCGACCTGGCTGTTGTGCCCGATCACGATGCCGGGCAATCCCGAGAACGAGAAGCCGCTGACGTCGAACGGGCAGTCGTCGTCCACGGTCGAGCAGGTGAGCTGCACCTGGTACCAGACCGAAGGGAGGGAGGCGCCGAGGTGCGGGTCATTCGCCAGCAGCGGTGCACCGCTCTCGGTGAGGTCGCCGGAGACCACCCAGGAGTTCGAGCCGATCCCCTCGCCCACATCGCCGACGAGTTCGCTCGCCGCCTCGATGACGCTCGACGTCTCGGTCCACTCGATCGTCGTGGTCGCCTGCTGGATCTGGCCCTCGGTCTCGGGGAGCGTGTAGGCGGCGGGCTCTGCGCCGGTGTCGAGAGTCGGCACCGTGGAGATCTTCGGGACGATCACCGGATTCTCGTCGAACGGATAGTCGGGGTAGAGCTGCGCGAGCAGGTCGCCGGTCTCGGTGGTCGTCTCGTCGGCCTCGCTCGACTCGGCGGCGAGGAGCGAGCGCTCGGTCTCGTTCTCGATGTTGCCCCGGAGGTCCCAGGCCATCGCCTTGAGCCACGCGACCGAGTCGGCGGGCTCCCACGGCTCGGGTACGTAGTCCGGGTTCTGTATGCCGAGAACTGCATATTCAAGCGACAGCTCCGCTCCGGAGCGGGAAGCGAGGTAGGCGTTGACCCCGTCGGCGTAGGCCTCGTAGTAGCCGCGCGTGATGTCGTCCATCGCCTCGACCTCGGCCTCGGCGACGTCGCGCCAGCCGAGGGTGCGCAGGAACGCATCGGTCGCGGCCTGCGACTCACCGAACATCTCCGCGACTCGACCCGCGGTCACGTGGCGACGGAAGTCCATCTCGAAGAACCGGTCCTGGGCGTGCACGAAGCCCTGGGCATAGAAGAGGTCGTCGGTGGAGTCCGCCGTGATCGTCGGGATGCCGCGGGCGTCTCGCTGCACCGTGACCTCGGCCTGGAGCCCATCGAGCTCCAGTGTGCCGGCCGTCTGCGGGAAGGAGCGTTGGATTGTCCAGGTCACGAAGAACGCCGCGGCCACGGCGACCACGACGACAGCGGCCACCACCAGGAACGCGATGCGTCCGATCCGGACTCCCAGGGAGGGGCGTGCGGGTGCGGCGGATGCCTGTGAATCGGTCGTCATCGTCGAGAACTCTTTCGGGTAGACATGTGGAACTCAGTCCCATCGAGCCCCAGTGCGCGTATCAGGGTCGCGCCTTCGCATCATATCCGGCCGGGCGCTCGTCACGGCGTGTCCCGCGACGAACGCCCGGGATCGTCAGCCGATCAAGCTCGGTTGCAGGTCGCGCAGGGTGCGCCGATGGGTCATGCGCGTCACCCCGATCATCGCCAGCAGCAGCGCACCGGCGAGCCAAGCTCCGAGGACCACCAGATCCCACCCGGCGCGTGCGTAGTCTCCGCCGTACATGAGCTGCCTCATCGCGTCGACCACGTAGCCCAGGGGGAGGACGTGATGGAGGGCGGCGAGGGGGCCGGGCAGCGTCTGCCAGGGGAACGTCCCTCCCGCGGTGACCAGCTGCAGCACCATCAGCACCAGGCCGAGGAACTGCCCGACCGACCCGAGCCAGACATTGAGGGCGAGGATGATCGCCGCGAAGGTGGCCGAGGCGAACATCATCACACCGAGGGTGCCGAGCGGGTGGTCGAAGGTGAAGCCGAGGGTGATCGCCAGGATGCCCATGAGCCCGACCATCTGCACGGCGCCCAGCATCGCGGGGGTCAGCCACCCGGCCAGCGTGATGCGGATGGGCGAGTGCAGGGCGGTGATCGCGCGCCGAGAGATCGGCTTCACGATCAGGAACAGTGCGTAGATGCCGATCCAGGCCGAGAGCGCGGCGAAGAACGGTGCGAGGCCGGCGCCGTAGTCCTCCGCGGACGCGACCTTGTCGCTCGACACCTTCACGGGGTCGGCGATCGTGTCGGCCTGCAGTGTCCGCAGCTCCGGTGTGGAGGACGGGATCGCGTCGACGCCGGCGGACAGCCCGTCGCGCAGCTCCGTCGTTCCGGATGCGAGCGTCGCGAGCCCGTCCCGCAGTTGGACCGCGCCGGTGTTCGCGGCCGAAGCTCCGGTCGCGACCGTGCCGGCCCCCGATGCGAGATCGGCGGCACCGGACGCCAGGGATGCGGCGCCGTCGGCGAGCTGGTCGACTTTGCCGACCGCGCTCTGCACCTGCGCGTTGCCCTCCTCCAGGCGGGAGCCCAGCGGGTCGAGCGTGGCCAGGACCTGGTCGATCTCCTCCGGGGTGAGACCCCGCTCCGTCAGGGCGTTCGCGATGTCGGTGCGCACCTGCGGGAGGGCGTTGGTCGCCTGCTGGACTGCCGCGCCGGCACGGTCGGCGACGTCCGCCAACTGGCGGTTCCCCGCGCTGACCTGCTGTGCGCCGCTCGCGAGTGTCTGCGCTCCTGCCGCGAGTTGAGCGGTGCCGTCCGCGAGTTTGGCGGTGCCGTCTGCGAGCGTGGAGCTCCCCGTCGCGGCCGTCCCCGCGCCGTCCGCGAGCTGCGTGGCCCCCTCCGTCGCGGTGACGAGGTTGTCGCGCACGTCACTGAGGCCGGTGAGCAGTCGCTCGGCCGCCTGGCTCCCGACCATCTCAGCCACCGAGCTGCGGATCTTCTCGACGGCCTGGGTACCCATCGATGAGGCGAGATAGTTGTTCGCGTCGTTGGTCTCGAGGACGATCCGTGCTTGGTGGGGGTCCGTGCCGGCGGCGGAGGTCAGTGCGGTGGAGAAGTCCGCCGGAATGGTCACGGTGAAGTCGACGGCACCCGTCCGCAGTGCCTCGGAGGCGTCGTCTGCCGTCATCCGCTGCCAGTCGAAAGCGTTGCCCTCGAGGAGGTTCTCGGCCACATCCTCGCCGTAGTTCACGTCTTCGCCGGTCGCCGGCTCGGTGCCGCTGGTGGGGGCGGGCGCACCGGCGTCGTCGACGACCAGAGCGACGGGAACCTCGGGGAACTTGGCATACGGGTCCTGGTTCGCCCAAAGGTAGAGGCCGCCGTAGAGGATCGGCACGCAGATCAGCGCGACCAGGGCGAGGATCCCCATCCTGCTCGCAGTCAGTCGCCGCAGCTCGGCGGCGATCATGGCGGGAACCTTCATCGCCCACCTCCGTTCTCTGAGGGGTCCTCGCGCAGGGGAAGCGGGGTGTCCGCGTCATGGTTCGTGGCGTCCGCGTCAAGGTTCGTGGCGTCCGCCGACACGCCAAATGCAGGACCTTCTGCCCCGTCCGGTCCGACCTCTGGCGTGTCGGCCACCAGTTCTGGTTCTGGTTCGGGCTCGGGTTCGGGGTCGGGTTCGGGGTCGGGTGTGGGTGTGGGAAGTGGCTGGACGGGGCCGGAGGCGTTGATCGCCTCGAACTCGTGCATCCGCTCCAGAGCGACCGCTGCCGAGCCGCCGACGATCACGAGCATCGCGTAGCCACGGTCGGCGAACTCCCCGGCGATGCGCCACCAGCCGTCCGGACGTCCGCCGTGCCGGTCGGGGGAGACGAGGACCAGCCCTTCGACGCCTTCGCGGAGCACGGCGAGTTCGCACAGGATGCGTATGCGGGCGGCGGGATCGATGTTCCCGATTGGGACCGACGCCAGCTCACTGAATCCCAACCGGGCGAGCCAGCGCCGTGCGTGCAGTGGTGTGGCGCCGACGCCGGCGAACATGAGCTCTTCGCCCACGACGCCGGCGAGCGTGATGTCGGGATGCGGATCGCTGACATCCGGGGCATCGACCAGCGCGAGGTGCCGGCGCAGCGCCTTCGGGTCGGTTGTACCGTCGATGCTCACCCGTCCGGTGTCGGGGCGCATGCGGCCGCTCGCGATCAGTCCGAGAACGGTCGGGCGCTGTTCGGTCTCGGCGAGGGCGAAGCGCACGGCACCGGTGTGGAATTCCAACGACGTCGCCGGAAGGGCCTGACCGCCGCGTCCTTTGCTCACGTCCTGCAGGGCGATCTTCATACGCGGGCCGTCCGATCTGCGGGAGCGGTGGCGTCGATGTCGGGGTGAGCGTTGAGGAGGTCATCGATCTCACGCCAGGAGAGCCCGGCGACGCTCAGCACGGTGCGCACGGCGACGTCGGCCGCGTCGGAGCTGGTGGCATCCGTGCGCGAGACGACGGTGCGGGCCATCTCCTCGATCAAGCGTGCGAGCGTGGGCGCGGCGAGGTCCGTGCGGAAGCTCCCGTCCTCCTGGCCGCGGCGCACGAGGTCGGCGACGGTGCGACGCAGGGGTGCGAGTGCCGCCGCGGTGTGTTCCACATGCGTCTCATCGAGCGCGAGTGCCGCAGCGAGGTGCACGTGCGCCGCCTCGTGCCAGAGCCGCGCGGCGAGGCGGGCGAGGGTGATCCGGGCATCCTCGTCATCGATCGACGCGGCGATCGCATTGAATCGTTGTGCTCCGGTCGAGATGAGCTGGCGGATCAGGGCGTCGCGATCGTCGAAGTGCCCGTAGAGCGTGCGACGGGAGAGGCCCGCGTTGCGTGCGATGACATCGATCGAGGCATACGGGTCGACCGCCAGGGTCGAGCGTGCGGCGGCGAGGATGACGGCGCGATTCTCGACGGCGTCGCGACGGGGTGCACGAGTTGTCATCGGTCCAGGATACGATCATGCACAGTAGTGTGCAAGATAGGGGTTGGATTCGAAGTCGGCTCTCAGGATCCCCGCCCCGCGGGCATAGCTCGGCCCCGCGGGGATGGCTCGGACCGGCAGGTATGGCTCGGTCCGGCAGGCATGGCTCGTCCGGCAGGTATGGCTCGGTCCGGCAGGCATGGCTCGTCCCACATGCATGACTGTTCCCCGGATGCATGAGCGATCCGGATGGACCGGTCATGCATCCGTCGCCGGATCATGCAGGTGCGAGGCAAACCCTTGTGCGAGGCAAACCCGCGTGAGGCGCAGCCCCGCGTGCGTGCTGGGCTCCGCGTCAGGTGGAGTCCGGGTCAGGCGCCCGAGTCAGGCGTCCGAGGCAGGCGCCCGAGGCAGGGGCCCGGGCTCAGGCGCCCGGGATCAGTCGGTGCCGGAGTCGAAGGCCGCACCCTCGGAGGCGGAGTCGACGGCATCCGCCAGGGTCTCATCGGCCTCGGAGATCGATCCGTGGACCGACTCGGTGATCTCGCTCGACTCGCCGGCCGTCACGCGACCCACGAGCTCGCCGGTCGCGCCACCCACGAGGCCGAGTCCCGCGTACTGCTCCAGACGTGCGCGCGAATCGGCGATGTCGAGGTTGCGCATGGTGAGCTGGCCGATGCGGTCGACCGGTCCGAATGCGGCATCGCCGACCCGCTCCATCGACAGCTTCTCCGGACCGTAGGAGAGGTTCGCGGAGACGGTGTCGAGGATGGTCCAGTCGTCTCCGCGGCGCAGACGGATCGTCACGGTGCCCGAGATGGTGAGGCCGACCCAGCGCTGGATCGACTCGCGCAGCATGAGCGACTGCGGCTCCAACCAGCGGCCCTCGTACATGAGGCGACCGAGGCGGCGGCCCTGCTCGTGGTAGGTGGCGAGCGTGTCCTCGTTCAGGATGCCGTTGACCAGGCGCTCGTAGGCGATGAACAGTAGCGACATGCCCGGGGCCTCGTAGATGCCGCGGGACTTGGCCTCGATGATGCGGTTCTCGATCTGGTCGCTCATGCCGAGGCCGTGGCGTCCGCCGATGGTGTTCGCCTCCATGACGAGGGCGACCGGGTCGCTGTACTCGACGCCGTTGATCGCGACCGGACGACCGGACTCGAAGGTGACGGTGACGTCTTCGGTCTCGATCGCGACGGAGGGGTCCCAGAACTTCACGCCCATGATCGGGTCGACGGTCTCGAGCGAGACGTCCAGGTGCTCGAGCGTCTTCGCCTCGTGCGTCGCGCCCCAGATGTTGGCGTCGGTCGAGTAGGCCTTCTCGGCGGAGTCGCGGTAAGGGAAGTCGCGCGCGACGAGCCAGTCGCTCATCTCCTTGCGGCCGCCCAGCTCGGTGACGAAGTCGGCGTCGAGCCACGGCTTGTAGATGCGCAGACGCGGGTTGGCGAGCAGGCCGTAGCGGTAGAACCGCTCGATGTCGTTGCCCTTGTAGGTCGAGCCGTCACCCCAGATGTCGACGCCGTCCTCCTTCATCGCGCGCACCAGCATGGTGCCGGTGACCGCGCGACCGAGGGGCGTCGTGTTGAAGTAGGTCTTGCCGCCGGAGCGGATGTGGAACGCGCCGCAGGAGAGGGCGACGAAGCCCTCTTCGACCAGGGCGGTCTTGCAGTCGATCAGGCGCGAGGCCTCCGCGCCGTACTCCAGCGCGCGGCCGGGGATCGATTCGATGTCGTCTTCGTCGTACTGGCCGAGGTCGCCCGTGTACGTGAAGGGCACGGCGCCCTTCTCGCGCATCCACGCGACGGCGACGGAGGTGTCGAGTCCTCCGGAGAAGGCGATGCCGACGCGCTCGCCGACGGGCAGGGACTGGAGGACCTTGGACATGGCTCCCAGTCTATCCGCGGGCGGCGTGTCGCCCTGTCCCGCATGACGGTGGGGATGCCGCCCTCAGGCGAGGAGGAACTCCACCCGGAGCGCGGCATACGTGCCCAGGGCGCGACGGTCGCACGTGAGTAGTGGGACGGCGGTATCCCGTGCGGCCAGTCCCACGAGTCCGTCGTACACCGAGCCCCCTGCGATGCCCGCCTCGGCGAAGGTGGTGATCGCAGCCGCCGCCGTCGTCGGCGAAAGCGGTGCGGAGGCGGGGAACGACCGGTCGATGATCTCCTGCGCGCGACCGGGACTGACGCGGGCGGCGCCCGGCAGGCGCGTCAGCACCGAGTACGTCTCGACGGCCGCGTGCCCGGCGAGCCCGATGACGCGACCGTGGGTGAGTTCGAGCATCCGTTCGTGTGCCGGGTTCCGGTCATGGACCAGCGCGATCGCGGCACTGGTGTCGAGGAGGAGATCAGCGCTGATCGGCAAGTCGGAGCTCCCGGACCTCGTCCACGGTGAGTGTCGGGCCGCCTGTGATGATGAGACGGCCATCCTTCTCGATGAGGTTGTCCGGAGCGTCGATCTCGATCCGGATGCCGTTGCCGTCGAGGAGGAGATCGACCGGGCCGGGGATCAATCCCACGCGCTCACGGAGCGCGGCCGGGATCACTATCCGCCCTGCCTTGTCCATGGTTGCTCTCATGCCATGACCGTACCATTCAAATGGTGGCAACCGAGTGCTTCATATCGGCGGCGGACGCGCAGGCAGCGTCGATACAGTGCTCGCATGCAGAGAGCGCGGTTCCGTGGACTGTGGTGGTTCGTCGCAGGAGGCGTGATCCTCGCAGTGCTTCTCGTCGTGGCGTTTCAGAGCTTCCGCGGATCGACGCTCGCGCGGCAGGACATGGGTGCACATCTGACTTTCCCCGCGACGTATCACGGCTTCGAAGAGGCCCCGGAACACACCGGCTTCACTCTCCATGAAGACGGCGTCGCTGACGTGTCGGCGCTGATGCTGGGGTCGGAGGAGCGGACGCTCGACGACGGGCGCGTGTGTCTCGACGGAGACGTGATCCCGGTCGCGGGGAAGGCGAGGTGGCGGACGGACGATGCAGGCGGGGTCATCATCGAGGCGGGCGAGCGGCACACGCGCTTCCAGCAGGACGATCCGTTGCTCATGGGCGGGGGCTGGGGAAAGGTGTACGTCCTGACTCCGTGCACCGAGGAATACACCGCGACGTTCGTCACCCCGAACGCGAACTACTCCGACTGAGCGACGTCCTCGGACTCTGGAGGCGAAAACGGAGGAGTGGCGGGCGCGGGGCGGCGTGTCGAGGCGCGACCCGCCGACGGACACACGACACGTCTCCGTTTTGGCCGAAGTCGGAGCGGCGGGGAGGCCCCCGGAGGTGCAAGAGTGGGCCGACGGAGGTCGGACATGGCGGACATGGGTGGAGCAATCCTGTGGGGTGCGGTCGCGGCGGCACCGCTGTTCATCGGCGCGGTGCTCGCGCTGCTCCGGAAGTGGCCGCCGCGGTGGCTCGGTATCGTCCTAGGCTTCGGCGCGGGCGCGCTGATGGCGTCGATCGCGTTCGAGCTCTGGGAGGAGGGGCTGGATCTCGCCGGCCCCATCCCCCTGGTGATCGGAGTCGCGGCTGGAGCGATCAGCTACTACGTCGCCGATCGCATCCTCGACGCCCGTGCCGCGAAGACCAAGGCCGAGGCGGGCGGCGGCCAGCTCGCGGTCGGAGCGCTGCTCGACGGCATCCCGGAGCAGCTCGTGCTCGGGATCGGCCTCGCCTCGGGGGAGCCGGTCAGCATCGCGCTCGTGGTCGCCATCCTGGTGTCGAACCTTCCCGAATCGATCGGCTCGGCCGCCGACCTGCTCGAGGGCGGGATGGCGAGGTCCCGGGTGCTCCTGCTGTGGGCGGGCGTCGCCGTGATCTGTGCGCTCGCGACGGTTGCCGGATTCGGGCTGGCGAGCCTGACCGGGGATGACTTCCGCTCGGCGGCGAGCGGCTTCGCGGCCGGTGCGCTGTTGGTGATGCTCGTGGATTCGATGATCCCCGAGGCGCAGTCGAAGGCGAAGGAGTCCACGGGCCTCGCGACCGTGCTGGGGTTCGCGCTCGCCGCAGGGCTGGCCCTGGCGAGCTGACGACGCGCGGCGAACACCCCGCCGCCGGCGATCAGGTCTCTCCGTGCTCCTGGTCTCGACGGACGATGCGCCCTGTGATGTGCTCGATGTGGAACGCCAGGGGGAGGTCCCGTTCGCTCCCGGCCCACGGGGTCACGCGAGCCCCGGCGCCGGCCGCCTTCTCCTCGGGCACCCGGGACAGCGGTCCGTGCATCAGGACGCTCCAGGCGGTGCTGCCGAGGGGGTCGTGATAGTCCACCTCGAACGAGACGTCCGCCGGCTCGTGCGTCAGCTCGGCCAGCAGTCCCTCGGGCGCGGTGCGGAGGAGCAGGTCGTGGCCGGAGACGACGTAGTTCACGGGCAGGATCTGCACGCGGCCGTCGTGCACGAAGCCTATGCGGCCGATCGTGGTGGTGCGCAGCAACTCGGCGGATTGCTGTTCATCGAGTACTCGGATCATCCGCGCCTTCCTTTCCCTGTGGCGCCAGGCTATCCACGGCGGGAAGCGTGTTCAAGGGACACCTCCACCGGGGCCGGGAGGCACCCGCCACCCGGCGGACGGAATGCGTCGGATCGGCCTCGGGTGGCGGGTTATCCTCGGGTGTCGCGTGCGCGAGTCTGGCGAGACGCCGCCGCGACGGCGGCCGAGGACAAAGGAGTTCTGATGACGGACACGACCCTGGCACGACCGCCCTTCGATCCCGAGCTCGAAGCCGCGCTCGCCCTCGTCGGCGACCAGCTGCCGCCCACGCTGACGCCCGAGATGATCCCGCTGCTCCGGCAGTCGCCCGTGAGCGGGGATGAGGAGATCTTCGCGGCGCTCGCGGAGCGGGGCTTCACGCGGCGGGACGTCACGATCGCCGGACACGAGGGCGATGAGATCGTCGTCTCCGTGATCGAGAAGGAAGGACGCACGGGCACCGGCCCCGGGTTCTTCCACACGCACGGCGGCGGCATGATCATCGGCAACCGCTGGCTCGGCGTGGTCGGATTCCTCGACTGGGCGGAGCGATTCAACGGAGTCATCGTCACGGTCGAATACCGACTCGCTCCGGAGTTCCCCGACCCCTATCCCGTCGAGGACTGCTACGCGGGGCTGCGGTGGACCGCGGAGCACGCCGACGAGCTCGGCATCGACACGTCGCGGCTGCTGATCGGCGGCGGCAGCGCCGGGGGCGGGCTGGCGGCGGGCACCGCCCTCCTCGCCCGTGACCGGAAGGGTCCTGAGCTGATCGGTCAGCTGCTGATCTACCCGATGCTCGACGATCGTGATGCGTCGGTGTCGACGCATCAGATCGATGGGATCGGCGTCTGGGACCGCGGTTCGAACGTCACCGGATGGTCGGCGCTCCTCGGCGACCGCAAGGGCACGGACGACGTGTCGATCTATGCGGCACCCGCCCGCGCCACCGACCTCTCCGGCCTCCCGCCCGCGTTCATCGACTGCGGCAGCGCCGAGGTGTTCCGCGACGAGGACGTCGCGTACGCCACGAAGCTGTGGGAAGCCGGCGTCCAGGCCGAACTGCACGTCTGGGCCGGAGGGTTCCACGGCTTCGACATGTTCGCGCCGCACGCCGCCGTCGCGCAGGCCATGCTCGCGGCCCGCGACAGCTGGGTGAACCGCCTGCTCTCCTGAGTCCGGATTCCGTGCCCGGACCCCTCCCGTCGCACTCCCTGCCCGTTTCCGGCCCTCGGAGCGGCAGAAAGTGCGACGGGAACACGGCACGTCGACCCCGTAGGGTGGAATCCCCGCGCGATGGAGCCCGACATGCAAGACCTGCTGGGGCGGCTCACCGCCCTCGACCCGGATGCCAGCGAGACGCTCAAGGTCGTCACGTACTTCGACGCCCTCGTGGCCCGTTCCGTCGGCGTCGAGAGCATGCTGCGGGGTGCCGCGGTGCTCAGCGGCGCGACCGCGGGACACCGCGACGGCCGGCAGATCGTGCGCGTGCGCGCGGACGGGGTGCGCATCGACCCCATCGAGCCGTCGCCCACCTGGCTCATCCGGGAGAGCGGCCCGGACGCCGTCGCCTGGATCGAGCGCGACGGCGATCCCCACACCAACGACGCGATGATCCTGGAACGGCTCAGCCTCGCGCTCGGCATCATCCGGGCACGTCGCGCGGTGGGACCGGAGAGCGCCGTCGAACTGGCGATCAGCTCCTACGCCGGTGCCGACGAGAGGGCCGCCGCACTGCCGCGCCTTCGTCTCACCGACGAGACGCTGCGGATGGTCGCCTCTCCTCCTGACCCGGCACCCCTGCCGCAGCATCCGTCCGCCGTGGTCGCCACCCGGCACGGACTCACGCGGGCGACGATCCTGGATGCCTCCACCGAGCCGCGGGACGCCTGGCCCGACGGTGCGGAGCTGCGGCTGGGCCTCGGAGTCGCCGGCACGGGAGAGCAGCTTCCGCGATCGTGGTCTTCCGCTCTGGTGGCGGTCCGGCTCACCGATCCCGCGGAACCGGTCGTCGATGCCGCCGACCTCGGAGGGCTCCTGCTCGTCGCGGAGGCCGCGGACGCCGGCCCCCTCCACCCGGATGCGGCCGCGCTCGCCGCGCTCGACGACCGAAGCCGGGAACTGCTCGACGCCGTCATCGAGGAGCAGAGCGTGCGGGCGGCGGCGGTGCGCCTGGGAAGACACCACTCCAGCGTGCAGGAGCGGATGGCGGCGCTCGTGGTGATTCTTGGCTACGACCCGCGGACCTCCCGCGGACACGCCCGCTACGTGCTCGCCCGGATGCTGCTGACCCTCAGCGCCTGAGGACCCTGCGCCTCGGCTACTCGTAGCCCGGGTAGTCCTGCAGCCGCGTCTCGAACTCCTCGCGATCCGCGTCGCTGAGCACACCACTCGCGAGCACGAACAGCTGAAGGCCCTCGAGCGGCTCCCCGGTGCGGGCCTGCTGCGCCTCGCGTGCCGCGAGGAATCCGCCGTCCTGATCGTTCGAGAGGTCGTGGATGTCGGCGTAGAAGCGCAGCGGATCCGGGTAGTTCTCGGTGTAGTACTCCCACGTGTGCTGCGAGCGGGGGTCGTCGCTGCCGTACAGCTTCGTGATCATCCCCGGGTCGATGCCGGAGATGGCGGGGTCGTTGAACGAGTACAGCTCCCACAGCCCGTGTTCGATGACCACCTCGTTGATGACGGCCATCACCGCGTGCTTGCGATCGTCGTCCTGAATCGGCTGCTCGGTGGCCCAGCCCTGCGAGGTGTATTCGACCAGCATCGACTCCCCGCCGTAGCCGTTGCGCTCCGGCCGCAGGTCTTCGTCGCCCACCGCGATCCAGGTGTACCCGAACTCGTCGGTGAGCCGCGCACGGATGTCGGCGAAGAGCGACTCCGACTGTGCGCGCACGTCTTCCAGGGACTGCTGTGCGAGCGTCTGCTGCGGATCCGTGCCCTTGATCCCGGGATACGCCTCCGCATGCTTCTGCTCGGCGGACTTCATGCCCTCGTAGTTGCCGGAGGCCGACGTCTGCAGGGCGCTCATCCCGCCGACGGTGGCGACGTTGAACAGGATCGTGACGACCAGGGCGATCGCCCCCAGCAGGCGTCCCCGCGGTGAGAGCAGAGCGGCGATGACCGTGGCGACCACGGCGAGCTGAGCGGTCACCATCGTGACGCTGTAGAGGATGTCGGTGCTGCCGGCCAGCAGTGTGCCCAGGAGCGTCAGGGCGAACAGGACCGCGACGGTGAGGGCCGTCCACCCGAGAGCGTTGGCGGGCTTCTTCGGCTCCTCCTCGACGGAGACGGAGACCGCGGCAGGGGGGGAGGGCACGAAGGCCTCGCGGCGTGCGCCGCGGTAACCGCCGGGCGGGGGAACCGGGGGCGCGCCTTCGGTCCCCGCGAGGTAGCGAGCCCTCTGCTTCTCGTGATCCATCACCACGGCTTGTCCGTTCCCGACCCGCCGGGATCCTCGCCCAGCTGCTGGTCGCGCTCCTGGGTGCCCTGCTCGAGCTTGTCCTGAAGATCCTGGAGCTTGTCCTCGGACGGCTGCTCGTCCTCGTTCGGCTGCGGAGGCGGGGGCTGCTGCTGATCCTGCTCCTGCTGCTTCTGCTTCAGGCGGTCCTCGGTGCTGTCGAGCGTGTCGGACATGTCGCGCTGAGGATCGGACGACTGCTCCTGCGCCTCCTCGCTGTGACACTCCTCCGGCGTCTCGGCGGTGATCGTCAGGGCTTCACCGTAGAGCTGGGCCGCGGTCGCGCCATCGCCGCCGGCGCGTGCGGCGTCGCCCATGCGCTCGACGACGAGAGCCAGGTTGATCCGCACCCCGCACACTTCGAGCCCGGTGGCCAGGCGGAGCGCCTCTTCGAGCTCCGCCCTCGCCTGCGGCAACTGTTCGGCCGCTCCGAGCGCCGTGCCGATGTTGAAGGGGGCCTTGTACGGCTCGAACCAGTTGAGGAAGCTCTGTCCGCGCGCCGCCGCCTCCGAGCCCGCGAAGTCGTCGACCACGTAGGCGGTGATCGCCTGGTGCGCGAACGCGTACATGCTCAGCAGCTTGCCCACGAAGAACAGCGCGGCGAGAGTGAGCGGCAGGGTGCCGATGGCGACCCATCGACGGACACGGCGGCGTCGCCGATTCGACCGCAGCAGTGCGGCGGCGGCATCGTTCGTCATCGTCACGAGGTGCCTCCCGGTTGCCGGGGGGATTCCCGGGGCGCGCGCAGTCGCCGCAGCTGTGCGATCAGCATCGTGGCGCGCGCGAGCTCGACGCCCAGGATGAGGAGGATGACGAGCGCCGCGACCCAGTACAGCTCGATGGCGTTGCCGACCTCTCCGGACTCGGCGTAGTCGGTCGTCGTCGACGGCGCCTCGGGCAGTACGGCTTCGGCGTCCGCGGTCCGACGCTGGTAGTCCACCCCGAGCTGGTCGGCGATCCTCTCCAGGTTCCCTTCGTCGATCACGGAGAGGGCGTCGGACCCCTGGTATTGGATATAGCCGGTCCCGCTGTCCGAGAGATCGCCCGTGGTGATGCGCATCGGTCCGCCCTCGGCCGTGCCGTAGCCGAAGACGCCGCCCGCATCGGTGTACTTCTCGCTCGCGCTGAACGACTCCGGCGGGGTGTCGACGGTCTGCTCGCCGTCACCGAAGTAGAAGACCATCCGCGACCGGTCGGGTGAGGATTGGGCCGCCGAGGTGAGTGTCTCCGCGAGCAGCGGCGCGGCGATGCCGATCGAACTCCCGCGCGACTGGCTGGTGACCTCGGGGCGCAGCACGTCCAGCGAGCCCAGGAGAGCCGTCGTGTCGGTGGTGAGGGGCATCCGCAACTCGGCGGCGGCGTCCGAGGTGATCAGGGCGAAGCGCGCGCCCGGATACTCCTCGACCAGCGCGCGCACGTCGTCGCGGATGCCGTCGAGTCGAGGTTCCCCGTCGCCCCAGTCCTCGGCGACGATGCTCGCCGTGGTGTCGACGACGAGCACGATGTCGGTGTCGGTCGCGAGCGTCTGGGTGGCGCCGCCCGGGATGCCGGGGCGCAGCAGCATCACGACGCAGGCGAGCACCAGCACCAGGCGCATGGCCCACAGGGCGCGGTGTCCGGCGAGGGAGCCCGGTGCGGACGAGGCAGCCGCCGTCGCCTTCGCCGGTCGCACCAGGATCCACACGACCAGGGCGATGATCGGGAGGCAGATCAGGGCGATCAGCAACGGAGCGAGTACGGGATGGAAGATCACAGTCGCACCCTCCACAGCACCACGACGAAGGCGAGGAGGCAGATCGAGAGCAGAGCGATCCAGAGGTCCGGGGTGTCGGTCCAGACCACCTGCGCCTCTCCCCTCAGCTCGGTGGCCTCCTGCTCCTGCACCTGGGTGACGATGTCGGAGACGGTCGTCGTGTCGCGCAGGCCGAATGCGGCGCCACCGGTGGCTTCGGCGGCGGCCGTGAGCTCCGCGCTCACCGCCGCGTCTTTTCCCTGCACCGGGTTCAGGGCGAACACGCGTACGCCCTTCGACGCCGCGTAGGCAGCCGCCTCGTCGAGCGTGACGATCGAGGCGCCGTTGATCTCGTTGTCGGTGGCGAAGATCACCGAGCGCGAGCGGTCGTCGTCCGGGTGGTCGAAGCCCATTGTGCAGGCGGCGAGGCCGTCGCCGATCAGCGAGGCGCCGTCGCCGTTGAGTGTGCCGAGCCAGTGCTCCGGGACCTGGTCGCCGTAGTCGAAGCTCCGGGTCATGCTCTCGAGGTGCTCGCGGATGAAGTCGTAGTCGTCGGTGAGCGGGAAGATCTGCACCGGTGAGCTGTTGAAGATCGTCAGCCCGATCCGCTCACCTTCGAAGCCGTCCAGCAGCTCGTCGAACACGGTCAGCACTTCGACGTCGACCTCGGTCATGGATCCGGAGACATCGAGGCACAGCATGATGTCGCGGCTCGTGTTGACCGGTTGGACGGTCTGCGCCGACATCGGTCGGGCGGACACCACCCCCGCCACGAGCGCCGTGACCGCGCCCAAGGCGAGGATGCCCGAGAGGGCCACCGCCCGCCGCGCCAGCGCCTGACGGAAGGTGGGAAGCGTGCGGAGCCGTTCGGCGCGGGCGATCCGGGCCGTGTCCGCCGCGCGACCACGGCTGCTCCGGCGCAGACCGAGGACGAGGCCGATCGCCACCGCGATCAGCACGACCGCCGCGGCGGCGAAAAGCACCCAGGGATTCGCTAGTGCCATGAGCGCACCACCGTCCGGGCGGCCTCGGCACCGGCGACCGGATCGATCGCCGGTCCCTGCCGGAAGATGCTCGGGTAGTAGTGCCTGCCCATCGCATCGATGAGCGCGGGATGGACACCCCGTGCCACGAGGTCATCGAGCGCGAGGACGGGAGCCTCCAAGCCGCTGTACTCGTTGACGAACGTCCGCACGACGCGGCTGAGCTCGAGGTTCGCCTGCCGCGGGGAGAGGCGGCGCTCGCGGTAGTCGGTCTCGATCTGCTGGATGCGCGTCAGGTACTCGGTGCGCAGCTGCGAGAGCACGTCGACGATCAGCGGCGCCTGTCCGGGATTCTGCTCGCCGACCGACAGGGTGCGCCGGGGGCGGGTGAGGAGGATCAGGAGCCAGGCCCCCGCGATCAGCAGGAGCAGGATGCCGATCGCGAGCAGCATCCATCCCCAGCCGTACTGTGCGGGCGGGTAGAGCTCGTCAGAGCCGGGCATTCGACCTCCGATTCAGCAGCTGCAGGAGCTGCGTGACGGCGTCGTCCTGTCCGTCCAGAGAGGCGTGGCTGATCTCCATCCGCGTGAGGAGCTCGGCGAGGTGCGCGGCGTCGGCCTCGCGCTGCGCGGTCAGCTCTCGCACGATGCCACGGTCGCCCTGCACGAAGTCCGGCACCTGCCAGCGGCTGTCCACGTCGCTGCGGATGCGCCCGGTCGCGTGGTCGAGCACGGGGTCGGCGTCGCGCACGGTGAGCCACAGGACGTCGTGCTGCACGCGCAGGCGCCGCAGCATCCGTTCGGTCTCGCTCGTCACGGGGGCCTCGTCTGTGACGACGACCACGATCATCCGGCGCGAGATCGTGCGCGTGATGAAGGACAGCAGGGCATCGCGGTCGCTCGGTGCGGAGCTCTCGTCGATCGCGCGGTCGATCGTGCGCAGGGCATGTTCGAGTGCCCCCTCGCTGCGGCCCGGCGCGAGTCGACGCACCTTCGCGGAGTCGCCGTAGACCGTGGTGAAATCGTCGCCGTGGCGCAGCGTCAGCACGCCGAGCATCCCCGTGGCGAGGATCGCCAGCTCCTTCTTCGAGCGTTCGTCGGCGGCGAGGGCCGACATCGAGCGGCCGGTGTCGACGGCGAACAACACGGTGTGCATCCGTGTGGCGCGCGAGCGCTTGACCAGGGGAGTGCCCAGCCGCGCGGTCGCCCGCCAGTCGATGTCGCGCACCTGATCGCCGTACTCGTACTTGCGCAGGTCTTCGAAGTCGAGGCTCCGCCCGTGCAGCAGCGACGCGTAGGCGCCGTCCAGCGCGTGCAGCGACTTGCGCGTCGAGTGGATGAAGAGCTTGCTCTTCACCTGCGTGATCAGGCTGGCCATGAACGGGTCAGGGAGTGGGGACCGACGCGAAGATCTGGTCGATGATCTCCTCGCTGCGGATGCCCTCGGCGTCGGCCTCGAACGTCAGGAGCACGCGGTGGCGGAGCACGAGGTGCCGCAGCTCCCGGATGTCTTCGGGCAGCACGTGCGCGCGCCCCTTGAGCAGAGCCAGTGCCCGCGAAGCCTGCAGGAACGCGATGCTCGCCCGGGGGCTCGCGCCGTACTTGATGAAGCGCGCGCGCTCCTCGCCGATGTACGGCGCCGGGTTCCTGGTGACGTAGGCGATGGACACGATGTAGTTCCGGATCGCGGGGTCGACGTAGATGCGGCTCGCGACGTCCTGCAGCAGGTGCACGTCGTCGAGGCTGACCGTGCTGCTCACGTGGCGGTCGGGGTCGAGCACACCGGAATCGATGCGGCTGAGGACCTCGAGCTCTTCGGCGGGGCTCGGGTACTCGACGATCTCCTTGAGCAGGAAGCGGTCCATCTGCGCCTCGGGCAGCTCGTAGGTGCCCTCCTGCTCGATCGGGTTCTGCGTCGCGATCACGAGGAACGGCTTCGGCAGGTGGTGGACCTCGCCGCCGATGGTCGTCTGGTGCTCCTGCATCGCCTCGAGCATGGCGCTCTGGGTCTTGGCGCTGGAGCGGTTGATCTCGTCGAGCAGCACGAAGTTCGCGTGCACCGGACCGAGCACGGTGCGGAAGGAGCCGGTCGCCGCGTCGTAGATCTGGTTGCCGGTGATGTCGCTGGGGAGCAGGTCGGGCGTGCACTGGATGCGCTTGAACTGCGCTTTCACGGTGTCGGCGAGAGTGCTGGCGGCCGTGGTCTTCGCCAGGCCGGGAACGCTCTCCAGCAGGATGTGACCGCCGGCGATGAGGGAGACGAGGAGGCTCGTGCGCAGCCGATCCTGGCCGACCATCTTGGCGGAGTAGGAGGCGGAGATGATCCGCAGCACCTCGGCGGCTCTGCTGAGCTCGGCGTCGGTCGGCGCGGCCTTCGTCGCTGCGGGCGCTGCGGGTGCGGCAGGTGCGGCAGGTGCGGCAGGCGCGGGGGCCGGTGCCGGCGGTGCAGTGGCCTGTGCGGGGGCGGGCGGAGGCGGCGGTGCGGCGATCGTCCGCGGGTCGGGCGTGGAGGACTCGGTCATCTGTAGGCTCCCTCGTTCAGGGACGCGCGTCGCGGCCATCCCCCGCGCACCAGCGTAATCGCTGTGTGCACTTGCATGACCGGATGACGGATGCAGGACGACCCGACGGGCCCAGGTCATGCATCCGTCCGAGAATCCTGCAGGTGGCGGGCAGGCGCGACCCCCGGGTGCCGGTGGCGGACACTGCTAACGTCGAAGAGCAGCCGCTTTCCGGGCAGGTCGAGCTTTTCCGCTCCCACCGGGACAGAACTGTTCCTCGCTCGGAAGCGGCCGTGCCGATACATGACTGAAGAGTATGAGGACAATACGTGACGAGTAGAGAACGAGTAGCGATCATCGGAGCCGGACCCTCGGGGATGGCGCAGCTGAGGGCCTTCGAGTCCGCCGCCCGTGCGGGAGCCGACATCCCCGAGCTGGTCTGCTTCGAGAAGCAGGCCGACTGGGGCGGGCAGTGGAACTTCACCTGGCGCACCGGACTGGACGAGTTCGGCGAGCCGGTGCATTCGAGCATGTACCGCAACCTGTGGTCGAACGGCCCGAAGGAGGCGCTGGAGTTCGCGGACTACAGCTTCGACGAGCACTTCGGTCGCCCGATCTCCTCCTACCCGCCGCGCCCGGTGCTGTGGGACTACATCGCCGGTCGCCTGGAGAAGACCGACGTGCGCGACCTGATCCGCTTCCAGACCGTGGTCCGCTGGGTGGAGTTCGACGACGAGCGCGAGGTCTTCACCCTCACCAGCGAGCACCTGCCCTCCGGCGAATCGTCCGTGGAGGAGTTCGACCGCGTGATCGTCGCGAGCGGACACTTCTCCTTCCCGAACGTGCCGGAGTTCCCCGGTATCGAGACGTTCCCGGGGTACATCAGCCATGCCCATGACTTCCGAGGCGCCGAGGCCTTCGAAGACAAGGATGTGCTGGTGATCGGTGCGAGCTACTCCGCGGAGGACATCGGCAGCCAGGCGTTCAAGATGGGGGCCCGTTCGGTGACGGCGAGCTTCCGCTCCGCGCCGATGGGGTACGACTGGCCCGAGGGCATCGAGGAGCGGCCGGTCCTCGAACGCTTCGAGGGCAGCACCGCGTTCTTCGCCGACGGCACCTCGAAGCAGGTCGACGCGGTCATCCTCTGCACCGGCTACCTGCACAAGTACCCGTTTCTGCCGGACGACCTCGCCCTCTCCTCGCCGAACAACGTGTACCCCGATGGGCTGTACCGCGGAGTGCTCTGGCAGGGCAATCCCCGCCTGGCCTACCTCGGCGCGCAGGACCAGTGGTTCACGTTCAACATGTTCGATGCGCAGGCCTGGTACGTGCGTGACCTGATCCTCGGTCGTCTGTCCCTGCCCGATGAGCAGGAGCGGGTGGCATCGATCGCCGAGTGGCGCACGCGCTTCGGACAGATCGATTCGGCCGCGGCGGAGATCCGCTTCCAGGCGGACTACATCCGCGATCTGCTGCAGCTCACGGACTACCCGGAGTTCGACATCGACCGGGTGGTCGAGATCTTCCTCGCGTGGAAGCGCGACAAGAAGGAAGACATCATGGGCTACCGCGACCGCACATACGAGTCGGTCATGACCGGCACCCTCGCGGTCGTGCATCACACGCCGTGGCTGGAAGAGCTCGACGACTCGCTCGAGCGCTACCTCGACGTGGACCCGGATGCCACCGAGACGGCGCGGATCATCGAGGGTCAGCCCCGCGACGACGATCGTGAGGCGCTCGCCGCCACCTGAGCCTCTGATGACGTCTCCGCCCCTCCGCCCACTCCGGGTGCGAGGGGCGGAGGCGTCAGAGGCAGGTCAGGAATCGATCGGGGTGGTGCCGCGGCGCCTGCCGATCCAGACGACGCCGGCGGCCACGGCGATGATCGCGATCGCGATGCCGACGATGTAGGCGGCGACCCCGAGGTAGCCGCCCGGGACGGTGTGCGGGTTCAGGAAGGGATACGGGTACCAGTACGGTTGCCCGGTCGCCGGCGAGATCACCAGGTTCGCGCGGATCATCGTGTACGCGACCCACACGAGAGGGAAGACGGCGGTGGCCCCCACGGCGCTCCAGCCCAGCGCGCGGCGTCGTGGTGCGAAGAGCAGATCGAGGAGCATGATCAGCGGCACGATCACGTGCAGCACCTCGTTGGACCAGGGGACCGTCGCCCCCTGCGGTAGCTCGATCCCGCGGAGCAGCGTGTTGTAGACGATCCCTGTGACGATGGCGTAGGTGCTCGCGCAGACCAGGATCAGAGCGAGCCAGCGCGGTTCGGGGCTCGTGGTCTTCCGGTTGAGGATGCCCCAGAGGCCCCCGATGACGAGCGCGACGGCTGCGAGGACGTTGGAGAGGATCGTGAAGAAGCTGAAGAAGTTCACGATCACCGTGGGGAGGTGAGAGCCCCACTCGGTCTCCGAGAGCATGGCGATCTCGAGCGTCCGCACCAGTTGGGCGACGATGGCAGCCACCGCGAGAACAGACGCCGCGAGTCGTGCGTAGGCCCACCAGGTCGTCATTTCGCCTCCCGGTCGCAACTGTAGTCACTCGCCCCGGCGGTTCCCGGCATCAGGTGCGTCGACGCCACCGCAGTCGCGTGATGAGGACGCCGAGCAGGCAGAGCGCTCCACCGAGGAACATCAGCGGCGTCGGCACCTCGCCGAGGATCGCCCACGACATCAGGATCGCGATCGCCGGCACGACGTAGGTGGTGGCGGAGGTCTGTCCCGCGGTGCTGCGCTGCAGGACGTAGGCCCAGGTGGTGAAGGCGATCGCCGTGGGGAAGATGCCGAGGTAGACGACCCACAGCGTCGCGTCCAGCGGTGCGGTCTGCAGGGAGTCGATGAGGCTGCCGACCCAGGGCAGTAGCGCGACGGTGCCGACACCCGCACCGAGCCAGGTCAGGGTGGTCGGATCGACGCCGGAGGTGAGCAGGCGCTTCTGCACGAGCGTGCACCCGGCATACATGACGGCTGCGAGGAGGGCGAGCAACAGACCGGTGATGTCGGGGCCGGCGCTGGTGGACGAGTTCATGCCGATCAGCACGACCCCGAGGAACGCGATCGGGGCGCCGATGATGAGGGGCTTCGGGAAGCCTTCGCGGAGGAAGAGTCCGCTGAAGACGACGACCATGAGCGGCGCGAGGTTCACCACCATCGCGGCCGTCCCCGCGTCGAGCGTCAACTCAGCGCTGTTGAGGGCCAGGTTGTAGACGCAGAACCAGCCGATGCCCCACACCGCCACGAGGAGCCAGTGGCGACGGGCGGGGATGCGGATCCCGTGCCGCACGGCGATGATCGTCAGCACCACGGTGCCGACCGCCATCCGCAGCAGCGCCAGAGCGCCCGGGTCGTAGTGAGGGCCCGCACCACGGATGCCGATGAACGCCGAGGCCCACAGCACCACCGTGACCAGCGCGGCGACGAGCACGAGCGCGCCCTGACTCTTCGGCGCCTCGGCGTTCGTGCGGATACCGGGCTCGCCGGATGCTGCTCGTGACATCCTTCGATCCTGGCAGGGGCTTCCGACACCGGACGAGCCGCCGGAGCGCCATGATCCGCACGTTTTCCGCCACCCCCCCGCCCCCACTCCCGCCGCCGCCCCCCCGCCCCCCCGTCCCTGCGGAGTGCGATATGTCACCTTCAGACGCCTCCGGAGGTGACATATCGCACTCGGAGGGCGGGCCGAGAGGCTCCCGATAGGATGGGACGGCCCGAAGAGGGCCAGCTCATCGGCCGGTGCAAACCCGGCGAAAGCCAGGGGGTTACCCATGCCAGGAATCGTTATCGTCGGCGTGCAGTGGGGCGACGAAGGAAAGGGCAAGGCCACCGATCTGCTCGGTGAGCGCACCGACTGGGTGGTGAAGTTCAACGGCGGCAACAACGCCGGGCACACCGTCGTCGTGGGAGACGAGAAGTACGCGCTGCACCTGCTGCCCTCCGGCATCCTCTCTCCGGGCGTGACTCCGGTGATCGGCAACGGCGTCGTCGTCGACCTCGAAGTCCTGTTCTTCGAGCTGGAGGCGCTCGCCGCCCGTGGCATCGACGTCTCGCGCCTCAAGGTCAGCGCCAACGCGCACATCATCACGCAGTACCACCGCACGCTCGACAAGGTCACCGAGCGTTTCCTCGGCAAGCGGATGATCGGCACCACCGGTCGAGGCATCGGTCCGGCCTACGCCGACAAGATCAACCGCGTCGGCATCCGTGTGCAGGACATCTTCGACGAGAACATCCTGCGCCAGAAGGTCGAAGGCGCTCTGGATCAGAAGAACCACCTGCTGGTGAAGATCTTCAACCGCCGCGCGATCACCGCTGACGAGGTCGTCGACGATCTGCTGTCGTACGCCGACCGCCTGCGCCCCCTTGTCGCCGACACGGGCTACCTGATCGCGGAGGCCCTCGATCGTGGCGAAGTCGTCGTGTTCGAAGGCGGTCAGGCGACGATGCTCGACATCGACCACGGCACCTACCCGTTCGTGACCTCGTCGTCGGCGACCGCCGGCGGAGCCGCGACGGGTGCGGGCATCGGCCCCGGTGCGCTCGACCGCATCGTCGGCATCGTCAAGGCGTACACGACCCGCGTCGGATCGGGCCCCTTCCCGACAGAGCTCTTCGACGAGCAGGGCGACTGGCTGCGCAAGCAGGGCTTCGAGTTCGGCACCACCACCGGGCGTCCGCGTCGGGTCGGCTGGTACGACGCACCCATCACCCGGTACGCGACGCGAATCAACGGCATCACCGACCTCGTGCTCACCAAGCTCGACATCCTGACCGGACTCGACGAGATCCCGGTGTGCGTCGCCTACGACGTCGATGGCGAGCGTTTCGACGAGGTGCCCGTCAACCAGACCGACTTCCACCACGCGAAGCCGATCCTGGAGTACTTCCCGGGTTGGAACGAGGACATCTCCGTCGCCCGCACCTTCGAGGACCTGCCGCAGAACGCACAGGACTACGTGCTGGCGCTCGAGAAGATGAGCAACACCCGCATCTCGGTGATCGGTGTCGGCCCGGAGCGCGACCAGGTCATCGTGCGCCACGACCTGCTCGACTGATTCGGTCCGTCGTGACGCGATTCTGGCTCGGCGGCTACGGCCCCGGCATGGACGGTTCTGCCGACGGCATCGGTCTGCTCGCGGGGGATGCAGGCCGAGAGGCGACCACGCTCGCGTACCGGGGCGTGGTCGCAGAGGCCCCTTCGCCGTCGTGGCTGGCGCAGCATCCGACGCTCGACGTCGTGTACGCGGCGCTCGAGGGCGACTCCGCGGTGCAGGCGTTCGTGCGTACGGGGGACGGCGCCCTCTCCCCGATGGGTGCACCGGCGGCGGTGGGCCAGTACGTGTGTCACGTCGCGGTCGCTGCGGACGGCTCCGCCCTGGTCGCCAGTTGCTACGGCGACGGCCGCGTGGTGCGGCTCGGCCTCGATGCGGACGGGCGGATCGTGCCCGCACGGCCGGATGCGGCCGCGGAACTCCGCGCGGCACTGTTCGGCGACGACACGGACCCCGATGCACCGACGGCGACGCCTCTCGGTGACGGCGTCGCCGCGGTCGACCCGTACGGGGTGGGCGGAGACCGTGTCTCGCACGCGCATGCCGCCGTGTTCCTTCCCGACGGCCGCATCGCCACGACCGACCTCGGGTTCGACCTCGTGCGGTTCTGGCGGCAGAGCGGCAGCGGGCTCGTACTCGACCACGAGGTCGTGCTGCCACTCGGCACCGGGCCGCGGCACATGGTGCTGCACCCCAGCGGGCACCTGCACGTGGTGACCGAGTACTCGTGCGAGGTGTTCACGCTCGCCGAGGCGTCCGACCGCACGTGGAGCGTCGTGTCGTCGGCGCTGTCGAGTCCGATCGCCCAGGTGGGCACGGACTTCCCCGCCGAGCTCGCCCGCACCCGCGACGGTCACTTCCTCTACACGGCCCTGCGCGGAAGCAACACGATCGCGGTCCTGCGCGTGCGCGGCGGGGGTGAGGCCCTGGAATCCGTGGCGCTCGCCGACGCGGGGGTCGACTGGCCGCGCCACCACCTGGTGCACGAGGGCAAGTTGCTGGTCGCGGGGCAGCGCTCCGATACCATCACCCTGCTCGACCTCGATGAGCGCACGGGCGCGCCCCTCGGCATCCGCCATGAGGCGCAGGTGCCGACGCCGACATGTTTCCTTCCGGTGCGCTGAGACGACACCGACCGCCGACGCATGAGCCGGGCGATCCGGCGCTTGACCTCGACCTTACTTGAGGTTCTACGGTCATCATCATGACCTCGAAGACCGAGCAGGTGTCGACGCCGGGCGCGGCCGCACCTCGCATCTTGAGCCGCGACTACGTCTGGATCACGATCGGCGCCTGTGCGCTCGTGTTCCTCGGCGCGTTCGAATCCCTGGCGGTCACCACGGTGATGCCGACCGTGAGCGCCGATCTCGGCGGAGAACGGCTGTACGCGCTCGCTTTCGCCGGACCTCTCGCCACCGGGGTCATCGGCATGGTGCTCGCCGGGAATTGGGCGGATCGTCGCGGACCGGTCGCTCCGTTGTACACCTCGGTCGCCCTGTTCATCGTCGGACTGCTGATCGCCGGCCTCGCGCCGAGCATGGAGATCCTCGTCGCGGGGAGGTTCGCCCAGGGCCTCGGCAGCGGAGGGTTGATGGTGGCCCTGTACGTGGTGGTCGCCCGCGTCTACCCGCACGAGCTCCATCCGGCGATCTTCGCCGGCTTCGCCGCGGCCTGGGTCATCCCCTCACTGATCGGCCCGACGGTCGCGGGTGCCGTGACCGAACTCTGGAGCTGGCACTGGGTCTTCCTCGGCGTGGTCATCCTGGTGCTGGTGGCGCTGCTGATGGTCGTGCCCGCACTTCGCGGGCTCGCGAACCACGGCGATGCGTCGACTCCCTGGGCGTTCGGGCGACTCGGATGGTCGGTGCTCGCGGCCGTTGCTGTGCTCGCGCTGAATCTGGTCGGCGACATCCCCGGGTTCGGCTCTGCTCTCGCCGTCGTTGCTATCGCGGTCGCCCTCATCGCGGTGCGGCCGCTGGTCCCGCGCGGGACGTTTCGGGCGCGCCGAGGGCTGCCGTCCGTCATCCTCGTCCGCGGGGTCGCGGCCGCCGCGTTCTTCGGTGCGCAGGTCTACCTGCCCTACCTGCTCACCGATCGGTACGAACTGTCGCCGACTCTGGCAGGACTCGCGCTGACCGGCGGTGCGCTCGCGTGGTCTCTCGCCGCGACCGTCCAGGGGCGGCTGGGCGCGCGCTTGTCGAGCGTGACGGCCGTGCGGCTCGGGACGGGCCTCGTGTTCGCCGGCATCGTGCTGACCGTCGCGATTGCCGGCTTCCGAGGAGACGCTCTGTTGATTGCGCTCGCCTGGGTCATCGCGGGTATGGGGATGGGGTTGATGAGTCCGCGCACCAGCGCCCTCACGCTCGCGATGTCCACGCCGGAGAATCAGGGCTTCAACAGCGGTGCGATGACGGTCGCCGACTCGTTCGGCAGCGCGCTGGCCCTGGCCGTCACGGGCACACTGTTCACCGCGCTCGCGGGCGCCGACCCGTTCCTCGGCGTGTTCGTGCTGGCTGCGGTCGTGGCCTTCGCGGCGGCGGTCCTCTCCCCGAGGGTCCGTGTCGAATCCGCCGAAGACGAATCGCGGGAGCAGGGGGAGTCATGAGCCGGGACGTGACGAGTACCCGCTGGAGGATGCTGCGGGCCCGCACTGATGCCATCGCGCAACGGCGTCAACGAGGGAAGGTCGTGTTGGTGACTGCGGGGTGGTGATTTGCGCGGGGGTAGCTACATCCGTACTCTGATGAACGGTGTTCAGGTGAACACCGTTCAGGAAGGATGATCGATGACCGCATCGACCCGTGACTCCAGTGCGACCCTCGGTCGGGTGGCCGTGTTCGCCGCCCTCATCATCGTGCTGGGAACGGTTGTCGTGCCGCTCCCCGGCGGCGTGCCCATCACCGGGCAGACGCTCGGCGTCATGCTCGCGGGTCTTGTGCTCGGTCCGCGCGTCGCGCCCTGGTCGATCGCCCTCGTGCTGGCGCTTGCCGCGGTCGGACTCCCCGTGCTCGCAGGCGGACGCGGGGGCCTGGGTGTCTTCGTCGGACCGACCGTGGGCTACCTGATCGGCTGGATCTCCGGCGTCGTCGTGATCGGGCTGCTCATGCGCACCGGACGGTTCACCTGGTGGCGGTGCGCGGTGGCCGCTCTGGTCGGCGGCGTGCTCGTCGTCTACGCGTTCGGCATCCCGGTCCAGGCGCTCGTGACCGGAGTTCCTCTCGACCTCACCGCTCTGTCGAGCCTGGCCTTCCTCCCGGGCGACCTCATCAAGGTGACCGCGGCCACGCTGATCGTCGTCACCCTGCGCCGGGCATATCCCCGCGCGTTCGCCGACTCCCGCCGGGGTCGGGAGCTCGTGACCGCCTGAGCTGCCTGACCGCCGCTTCCCTCCCGCGCCACGCCGGAGGGAACAACTCACCCGTGACTCGGCGTTGGTCTTGAGCGAGACTGGGCGACGGAACCGGCCGACGGAGAGGTGCCAGGCATGAACGCAGCGCAGAAGACCGACGAATACGACCTGATCGTGCTGGGCGGAGGTCCGGTGGGCGAGAACGTCGCCGACCGCGCCGTGCAGGGCGGGCTCACCGCGATCATCGTCGAGAGCGAGCTCGTCGGAGGCGAGTGCTCCTACTGGGCGTGCATGCCGTCGAAGGCGCTGCTGCGGTCGGCGCAGGCGTTGCGGGCAGCGCAGCACGTGGCGGGCGCCTCGCAGGCGGTGACCGGGAAGCTCGATGTGCGGGCGGTCTTCGAACGACGCGACTCCTTCACCAACAACTGGTCCGATGACGGACAGGTGAAGTGGCTCGACTCCGCCGGGATCGATCTGGCGCGCGGGCACGGTCGGCTGACGGGTGAGCGGGAGGTGACCGTGACGGATGCCGACGGCGCGACGCGCGTGCTCCGCGCCCGGCATGCGGTGGCCATCAGCACCGGATCGGACGCCGTCATCCCGCCCATCGACGGGCTCCGTGAGTCCGCACCCTGGACGAGTCGAGAGGCGACCAGTGCCGAGGAGCTGCCGGAGAGCCTGGCCGTGATCGGCGGAGGCGTGGTCGCGGTCGAGATGGCCACGGCATACGCGGCACTCGGCTCGCGGGTCACCGTCATCGCCCGCAGCGGTCTGCTCGGGGGGCTGGAGCCCTTCGCCGGGGAGCGGGTCGCAGCCGGCCTCAAGGAACTCGGCGTCGACGTGCGCACCGACACGGGCACGGTATCCGTGCACCGCGGCCCCGACGGGGTGACCGTCACGCTCGACGGCGGCGAGGAGATCAACGCGACCGAGGTGCTCGCCGCGACGGGCCGTTCGCCGCGCAGTGGAGACATCGGACTCGACGTCGTGGGCCTGGAGCCCGGCCGCTGGATCGAGACGGACGACACCCTCCGGGTCCCCGGATCCGACTGGCTGTATGCGGTCGGTGATGTGAACGGGCGCGTGCTCCTCACCCACCAGGGCAAGTACCAGGCGAGGGCGGCAGGCGACGTCATCGTCGCGCGTGCCCAGGGCGACGATGTGGATGACACACCCTGGGGTCGTCACGTCGCGACCGCCGACCAGGCCGCCGTCCCGCAGGTCACGTTCTCGATCCCCGAGGTCGGCTCCGTCGGTCTGACCGAGGCGCAGGCGGTCGAGGCAGGAATCACCGTGAAGGCGATCGACTACGACCTGGGGTGGATCGCGGGGGCGAGCCTCTACGAAGACGGTTTCGAGGGGCAGGCGCGGCTCGTGATCGACACCGACCGCGATGTCGTGATCGGTGCGACGTTCGTCGGCCCCGAGGTGGCGGAACTCGTGCACGCCGCCACCGTGGCGATCGTCGGCGAGGTGCCGATCGCCCGTCTCTGGCATGCGGTGCCGTCGTACCCGACCGTCAGCGAGATCTGGTTGCGACTCCTGGAGGGCTACGGGCGCGATTCCGCCTGACCCCGACCATCGCGGCGGGCAATCCGTTTTCACGGGCATACCGAACAGATTCGGGATTGTTTCTCACATTGACGGCCCGCGCGCAACCCTCGAGCCCGATGTCCCCACCGTCTTATACGCTCGAACACACATCCGAGGAGGCAGGACCATGAAGGCTGTACTCGCAGGAACCGTCATCGCCGAGGCCGACGAGAGCGATCTCGCCCGCATCGAAGGGAACTGGTACTTCCCGCCCGCATCCATCACACCCGGGGTGCTCGTCGAGAGCCCCACGCCCTACACCTGTCCCTGGAAGGGCGCGGCTCAGTACTACTCCGTGCAGACCGACGGCGAGCTGCACACCGACTACGCCTGGTCGTATCCGACTCCTTATCCGTCGGCCTTCGATCGCGTCGGCAAGGACTTCTCCGGATTCGTGGCGTTCGATCCGCGCGTCGAGGTCGGCCCGTAGCCACCAGAAGAGCCAAGACTCGTCCGCTCGCACATCGATCGACCGACTGGAGACCAGCCCATGATCGAGTTCCGCAACGTCACCAAACGGTTCCCCGGCGGTGCACTCGCCGTCGATGACTTCAGTCTCGTGCTGCCGTCACGCAAGACCACCGTGTTCGTCGGCTCGTCCGGCTGTGGCAAGACCACCCTGCTCCGCATGATCAACCGCATGGTCGAGCCCACCTCCGGCGACGTCGAGATCGACGGGGAGAGCGTGCTCGAAGGCGACCCGGTGGCTCTGCGCCGACGCATCGGCTACGTCATGCAGAACTCCGGGCTCATGCCGCACTTCACGGTCATCGACAACGTGGCCACGGTGCTCCGCCTGACCGGGGTGAAGCGGGCTGCGGCCCACCAGCGGGCGCGCGACCTGCTCGACACGGTCGGCCTCGACCAGGCGCTCGCCGAGCGCTACCCGAGTCAGCTCTCCGGCGGCCAACAGCAGCGTGTGGGTGTCGCCCGCGGACTCGCCGCCGACCCGAACATCCTGCTCATGGACGAGCCCTTCGGCGCGGTCGACCCCATCGTGCGGGCCGACCTGCAACAGGAGACCCTGCGCCTGCAGAGCGAGCTCGACAAGACCGTCGTCTTCGTCACGCACGACATCGACGAGGCGTTCCTGCTCGGAGATCAAGTGGTGATCCTCGACAAGGGTGCGCGCATCGTGCAGGTCGGCAGTCCGAGCGAGATCATCGAGAACCCGGCGGACGACTTCGTCTCGGCGTTCATCGGCGCCGATCGCGGTCGCCGCGCCCTGCACCTCAAGCAGACGCCTAGGGGCACCGTGGTGGTCGACTCGGAGGGGCGCACGCAGGGATCGATCGTCGACGTGCCCGATGCTGTCAGCGACGCGCTCCTGAGCGAGGAGAGCGTGACGAAGGGCGCTCCGTGAACTGGATCGTCGACAACGTCGGCCTCATCCTCGAGCTGACCGCCATCCACCTGCAGCAGAGCGCGATCGCGATCGTGCTCGGCTTCGTGCTGTCGGTGCCGCTCGGGTGGGTCGCCTGGCGCTATCAACTGGTGAAAGGGCCGGTCATCGTCCTCACCGGTCTGCTCTACACGATCCCGTCACTCGCGTTGCTGATCCTGCTGCCGTCCGTCGCCGGGTATCCGGCCCGCAGCCCGATCAACCTCATCATCGGTCTCACCATCTACGCGGTCGCGATCCTGGTCCGTGCGGTCTCCGACGGCCTCGACTCGGTCGATCCCGCCATCCGGCAGTCGGCCACCGCGATGGGCTACGGCGGGTTCCGCCGGTTCTGGACCGTCGACTTCCCGCTCGCCGGACCCGTCGTGCTCGCCGGGCTGCGTGTGGCGGCCGTCAGCACGATCTCCCTCGCCACCGTCGGCATCCTGGTTGGTGTGACGAACCTCGGCTACCTGTTCGAGAACGGCCTGCAGCGCCGCATCCTCGCGGAGGTGTTCGCCGGCGTCATCGCGGTCGTGGTGATCGCCCTGGTGATCGACCTGTTGCTCCTGCTCCTCGGCCGCGCGCTGATGCCGTGGACGCGCGCCGCCAAGACACCGTCAGCCGCACGACAGGCGGCCACGCTGAGGACCGCCGCATGAACGTGTTCACCGACGCCATCGCCTGGCTCTTCTCCCCCGACCGGTGGGAGGGGCCGTACTCGCTGCCGATCCTGTTCGGCCAGCACATGTACTACACGCTGATCTCGGTGCTGATCGCCGCGATCATCGCGGTGCCGATCGGATGGCTCATCGGCCACACCGGGCGTGGCCGCGAGATCGCCGTCGCTGTCTCCGGCGCGGCCCGAGCGATCCCGTCCTTCGGACTCCTCGTGCTGCTCGTGCTGCTGCTCGGCGTGCTCCGCATCCCCGAAGCCGCGATCATCACGTTCGTGCTGCTGGCCATCCCCTCGCTCCTCGCTGGCGCCTACACCGGGCTCGAGGCCATCGACCGCCGTGTGCTCGACTCGGCGCGCGCGATGGGGATGACCGAGTGGCAGGTGTTCTGGAAGGTCGAGGTGCGCCTCGGGCTGCCCCTCCTGGTCGGTGGCATCCGCGCGGCCCTCCTGCAGGTGATCGCCACGGTCACGATCGCCGCCTACGTGAACCTCGGTGGTCTCGGCTGGCCGATCATCCAGGGCATCCCCCTGCGCAAGTTCGACCAGGTGCTCGGCGGTGCGATCCTCGTGGCCATCCTCGCGCTGGCGGTCGACCTGATCTTCGCCCTCCTCCAGCACGCCGCCGTCCCCGCCGGGGTGCGAGCGCCGACCACGACCCGCCGGTCGCGTACCGCTGCAGCCTCACCCGCGCCGGCCACCGCCTGACACGTTCACAGCCGCTCACCGTCCCACAGCACCCATCCCGTTGTCCCAGAGAAGAGGAACTCCCCATGTTCACAGCACGTAAGTCACGACTCGCCCTCGCCGGTGGCGCCGCGCTCGCCGCGGTGCTCGTCCTCGGCGGGTGCGCCAGCAGCAACCCGCTCGACGCTCCGACCGATGACGCGGGCTCCGGCGGCGACACGATCGTCGTCGGCTCCCAGGCCTACTACTCGAACGAGATCATCGCCGAGATCTACGCGCAGGCCCTCGAAGGCGCGGGGTTCACGGTCGACAAGCAGTTCAACATCGGACAGCGCGACGCCTACATGCCCGACGTCGAGTCCGGCGCGATCGACGTGTTCCCGGAGTACACGGGCAACCTGCTCGAGTACCTCGACGACAGCGCGACCGCCACCAGCCCGGAAGACGTCTATGCCGCGCTGCAGGACGCGCTGCCGGACAGCCTGACCGCTCTGGACTACGCCGAGGCCTCGGACCAGGACACCTACACGGTGCTCAAGAGCTTCGCCGAGGAGAACGACCTCACCTCGATCGGTGACCTCTCGAAGGTGACCACCCCGGTCACGATCGGTGCGGCACCGGAGTTCGAGCAGCGCCCGTACGGGCCCGCGGCCGCTAAGGACGTCTACGGCGTCGACCTGGCGTTCTCGGCGACCGGCCCGACCACGCTGGAGTCGCTGCTGGCCGGCGAGATCCAGGTCGCGGACATCTACTCGGCCGACCCCGCGTTCCAGACCGAAGACATCGTCGCGCTCGAAGACCCGGAGAACATCATCTTGGCCTCGAACGTCGTGCCGATCGTCTCGAGCGACGTCGCCGACGAGGTCGCCGACGTGATCAACGCCATCAGCGCCAAGCTCACCGCCGAAGAGCTCGTCGGTCTGAACGTGCAGAGCACGGTCGACCAGAAGTCGGCGAGCGACATCGCCGAGGCCTGGCTGACCGACAACGACCTCATCTGAGTCGGATGACAGAAGCGCCCGGACCTTCAGGGGTCCGGGCGCTTCGTCGTCGCACGAGCGTCAGATGCGGGCATCCTGTTTCGGCACCAGCACCTGCTTGATGATGATGAGGATCGAAGCGGTGACGGGCACGGCCACGAGTGCCCCGAGGAGGCCGAGCAGCGTGCCACCGGCGAGGGCGCCGATCACGACCAGCGACCCCGGGACCGCGACCGCGCGGTTCATCACTCGCGGCGTCAGCACGTAGGCCTCGATCTGCATGTAGATGAGGTAGATCGCTGCGAAGATGAGCGCCGCGACCGGGTTGGTGAAGAGCGCGAGCCCGGTGCCGATGATCCAGAACAGCACCGATCCGACCAGCGGGATCAGGGTGACACAGAAGGCGATCGCCGCCATCAGTGGCGGGAAGGGCAGACCCAGGATGGAGTAGAGGGTCAGGGCGAGGATCGCGTTGCAGAAGGCCAGCACGACCATCCCCATCACGTATCCGCCCACCGAGTCCGTGATCTGTTCGGTGATGTCGCTCGCACGAGCGCGGTCGCGGGCCGGTGCCAGACGCAGCAGACCCTGCTTCATGGCGGGCAGGGTCGCGAGGAAGTAGAGCGTGAGCACGAGCACGACGATGGCGCCCGAGATGCCGGTCGCGATCGACGCGCCGACCGCGAGAGCACCTCCGCCGATCGTCGCGAGGTTGCCGAAGTCGGTCAAGAACTTCTGGACCTCGGCGACCAGATCCTGGAACTGATCGCCGAACTGCGCGTCGAGCGTGGCGTAGATGTCGCTGCGGGTGAAGTCCTGGATCATCCCGGGGACGGAACGGACGAAGCTCGCGATCTGCTCGACGACGATCGGGATGATCATCCACAGCACGACGGCGAACACGAGGATGAGCGCGAGGATCGTGATGACGACGGAGATCGAGCGGGAGAGGCCGCGACGCTCGAGGAACCGGACGGCCGGGTCGAGTCCGAGCGCGCCGAAGAGGGCGAGTGCGATGTAGATGAGCACGGTGGACAGGCTCGTCAGCGCGAGGCCGATCACCAGCGCGCCGAGTCCGCCGAGCGTCACGAGGAAGCCGAAGACGAACGGACGGTCGATGCGCGTCCAGAACGAGCGACTCGGCGTCATCGGCTCGATGACCACGGGGCGCGCTGCGCCGGTCGCGGCGGGCTCTGCGGTGGGAGAGTCGGCGCTCGCGGCTGCGGCGTCGGTGCGCGGTGCTTTCCGGGCGGGCGCGGTGTCATCGAGGGGAGTGGGCGCCGGCGACTCTTCGTTGCTCATGTGCTCACGATAGCGGTGCCGCGGGTCGGAATCCGGGTGTTCGACGGCTCTAGAGTAGGGGCATGACCGCCGCCGAGGACCCGAAGGCCGAACTGCTCCGACTTCGCGCCACCATCGACAACATCGACGCCGCACTCATCTTCATGCTGGCCGAACGCTTCCGCGCGACCCAGCAGGTGGGGCAGCTGAAAGCGGAGCACGAGATGCCGGCGTCCGACCCGAATCGGGAGGAGCAGCAGGTCGCCCGTCTGCGCGCTCTCGCAGAGGAGGCGCATCTCGACCCCGAGTTCGCGGAGAAGTGGTTCAACTTCGTGGTGGCGGAGGTCATCCGCCATCACACGGAAGCGGCGGAGAGCCGCTGAGAGAGGTGCCGGACGGGCGACGGTGTGTGCAGCACTCGCCCGTCCGGAGCTTTTGTGAGATTCATCGACCAACTAAGTTCAATGAATAAACTTACGGAGAGACTACGGATCACGCCACGATCTGTCAACCGCTCGCCGCGGGCGAGCTCCGGAACGGACGCACATGCTGAGCACGGATGAGGGCCTGGACACCCAAGCGTCGGTGCGGCGCGCAAACCTCCGGCGTGCGCTGCAACTCGTCTTCCGCAACCCAGGCACCCAGACGCGCGCGGGGATCGCGAGAGCGACGGGTCTGACCGCAGCCACGGCGTCGTCCCTCGTTGCCGAGCTCATCGAGAACCGACTGATCGTCGAAGGGGAGCAGGCCGCGAGCACCGGTGGCAAGCGGGCGACCACGCTGAGCGTCGATGCGAGTCACCACCTGATCCTCGTCCTGGTGATCCAACCCCTGCACGCATACATCGCCCTCGTGGCGCTCGACGGTACCGAGGTCGACGTCCGTCGCGCGGACTACACTCCCGAGACCCGTGACCGCGCACTCGACGACGCCGTGGCCGCGGTGGCCGCCGAGTTCGGACCGCGGGTGCTCGCTGCGGGGATCCAGCTCCCCGGCACGACGGACGGGCGCTCGGTGCTCGAGAGCGTGCAGCTCAAGTGGGAGGACGTGCCCCTCGCCGAGAGGTTCGAGCGCGTGCTGGGGGCGCCCGTCCTGCTCGTCAACGACGTCGACGCCGAGGCCATCGCCGAAGCCGGGATGGAGGAATCCCCGTCCGGATACCGGCTCTTCATCCACCTCGGCGGCGGCGTGGGCGCCGCGGTGACCCTGAACGGCGAACTCGCGCCCGGTCCACGCGATCGCGCCGGCGAGATCGGGCACGTGCAAGTCGTCTTCGGTGAGGCGGCGCGTGTCTGCCGGTGCGGACAGCGCGGCTGTCTCGAGTCCGCGGCAGCCTTGGGCGCGATGATCGGGGACGAGTTCACCGATGCGATGGACGCATCCGAGATCCGTGCTCTCGCCGCCCGCGCGGACGAACGCCATCTCGACGAGGGGGCCCGCGCGCTCGCGAGGGCCGTCAAGCTCATCAGCGCACTGCTCGACCCGACCGAAGTCGTGATCGGCGGACCGGCGACCGAGCTCGGGCCGCGCTTCCTCGACCGGGTTCGCCGCGAGACGGAGTACCCCTCCCGCGGCACGGCGCAGGTCCCGGTCCGCTACGCGGATCCTCGGGTGTCGCTCGCGGCCGGCGCCGCTCAGGCCGCGCTCACGTCGGCGCTTGGCGTGCGCTGGAACCCGGAGCAGCTGCGCGCCGCATCCGCATCGAGCCTCTGAACGCCCCTCGACGTCAGCGTCGTCGGTCTCCCCGCACCGCGAGGACGATCGCGGCGCCGGTGATGAGGCACAGCGGACGGTAGATGCGCCGATCGAGCTCGACGAAACGGCGATGTGGACCCGGCCGCCCGAGAACTGCGGTCACTCGAGCCCCGTTCATCGTGCCGCGGAGGAGGAACGCCAGGGCCGCCGCCACGCGGGCGGCTTTGGCGAGCGTGTGAGTTCCCCCTGCGCCGGCGATGATCGCGCTCCCGGTGAGCATTCCTCCACCGACCACGAGGCATGCGCCGGCTGAAGGCATCTCATCGCTGCCGATGACCTGTCGCGCCAGCCGCTTCCGGCTCGACGCCGGCCAGGACGCGCCGGAGGCCCACAGCAGATGGATGGCTCCGATGGCGCCGAGTGATGTGGTCGCGACGACCTGACCGATCCGTCCGAGAGGACTCATGTCCCCATTGTCCTCTGATGAGGGGCCCCGCGCGCTCAAGGGCGTCAAGCTCATCAGTGCCTTCACCACCGATGTTCCTGTTGTCGTGGTTGTCCCTCTCGTGGTGAAGGAGTTCTCACGGAATGAAGGAGCGGAATCCACATCCGCTCCTTCATTCCTAGAGAACTCCTTCATACCGTGAGAACTCCTTCATTCCGGGAGGACCTTTCCGGACGGGAGTCCTTCGCAGGGGAGTCCTTCGCGGGGGCGTCCTTCGCGACGGGAGCCCTCCGGACGGGACCGCTGCGCCCGGGACCGCTTCGCCGGGGCTCCTACTTCACGCTGCCGGCAGTGAGGCCGCCGACGAGGCGCTTCTCGATGAGCATGAACAGGATGACCACGGGCAGGATCGCGACGATCGAGACTCCGAACACGTACTGCCAGCTGGTCTCGTACTGACCGACGAACTTGGTGAGCGCGACGGAGAGTGGCTGGTTCTTGTCGGTCGAGAGGATCACGAGCGAGGCCGCGAATTCGTTCCAGCAGGCGACGAACGTGAACACGATCGCCGTGACGATGCCCGGCCACACGAGCGGCAGGTTGATCTTGAAGAGCACGGTGAAGCGTCCGGCGCCGTCGATCTGGGCGGCTTCGTCGACCTCTTTGGGGATTCCGGCGAAGAAGGAGTGCATGATCCACACCGCGAACGACAGGTTGAACGCGGCGTTGATGAAGATCATGGCGGCCCAGGTGTCGCCGAGCCCGAGGGTCGTGAACTGCCGGAACAGGCCCGAGGTGAGCACCGCGGGCTGGAGCATCTGGGTGATGATGACCAGGAACAGGAACACCATGCGGCCGGGGAACTTGAACCGGGCGGTGTAGTACGCGGCAGGCAGGGCGACCAGCAGCACGAGCAGCGTCGCGAACACGGCGATGATGATCGTCGAGATCAGGTTGTACGGCAGCGGCGTCTCGGGGGTGGACCACATGGTGATGTAGTTCTCCCAGTGCCACTCCGTCGGCAGATACGTGGGGTCGACGGAGCGGATCTGCGGCTTCGTCTTCACCGAGCCGAAGAACATGATCAGGTACGGCAGCACGAAGATCGCGAGCACGAGGAACCCGGCCACGGTGCGGAGGATGACACGGGGCAGCGTGACCTGGTCTTCGGTGTAGCGGCGTTTGCGGCCGGGAATGCGGGGTGCGGGCGAGGAGCCGGCGGTGGTCACGAGGGCGGTCTCGGTCACGGTCATGATCAGACCTCCTTCATGGGCTTGACGATCTTCACGTAGGCCGCGACGATCATGATGACGATGAGGAAGGCGACGACGGAGAGCGCGCTGGCGACGTCGACCTTCTTCTGCAGTTCGATGTACTTGAAGATGAGCGTCATGATCGTGTCGGCGCCGTAACCGGGGATCGAGCCGGTCATCACCTTCAGGATCGGCAGCGAGTTGAACACGTTGATGATGTTGATCAGGACGGCGACCGCGAGAGCGCTGCGCAGCTGCGGCAGGACGATCGACCAGTAGGTGCGGGCGGGGCCGGCTCCGTCCATCTTCGCCGCCTCGATCGCGTCGGCCGGGACGGACTGCAGCCCCGCGAGGATCGTGTAGGTCGTGAAGGGCAGCGACACGAAGATCGCGATCACGATCGACCAGAGGAAGGCCGTCGTGGGGTTCTTCGTCCACCCGTATCCGACGGCATCGTCGGAGAGCCCGATGTCGTAGAGGAACTTGTTGAAGATGCCGAAGTACGGCTCGAGGCTGTAGTAGAACACCATCGTCGTCATGACGACCGACGCCGCCCACGGGACGATGACGGCCATGCGCACGAGCTGGCGTCCGGGGAAGGCCTTGTTCAGGATCTGCGCGAGTCCGAGCGAGATGACGACCGTGAACAGCACGACCGAGACGACCCAGACGATCGTGCGGAAGAAGATCGGCCAGAACTCGGCGAACGTGAAGACGGTGACGAAGTTGTCGAAGCCGACGGATCCCTTGTCGAGGCCGGACAGGGAGATGTCGCGCGTCGAGTTGAAGAACATCACCCCGGCGGGGAAGAAGACCACGCCGATGATCAGCAGCAGTGCGGGGGCGATCCAGGGCAGCGCCTGGAGAAGGTCCTTTCCACCCGGCCTGCCGCGAAGGGCATCCGGGGTCTTCCGGGTGCGGGGGCGGCCGGTGGCCGCCCCCGCGAGGTTCGAGGACTCTGTCTTCTGGCTCATTCGGGTACCCGAACCTCTCCTGTCAGCGGGCTCAGCCCGCGTCGACCTGCGCCTGGATCTCGGTCAGCACGTCCTGTGCCGGCTTCGTCTGAAGCTGGCCGAACAGCGACTTGAACGCACCGTCGGCGGCGGACCACTTCGGGTTGGTCGACGGGTAGAACTGGGCGTCGGGCAGCACGTCGAGGAACGGCTTGAGAGCCTCCTCGCCGGACAGCTGCTCCGCACCCGACTTGGTGACGGGGAGGAAGCCCTCGGCCTGCACCCACGGCACGTACACGTCGGCCGAGTAGTAGTAGTCGAAGAACTTGGTGATCGCTTCCTTCTTGTCATCGTCGTTCTGGAACGCCATCAGCTGGTCCATGACGCCGAGCGTGAACGGCGAGCCGTCCTTCGTCGGGATCGGGACGATGGAGTAGTCCAGGTCGGGGTTGCCCTCGGCGATCTGGCCGACCGTCGGCGGGAGGCCGACCTGCATGCCGATCTTGCCCTGGATGAAGATGTCCATCAGCGGCGAACGCTGCGTCGATCCGGGGTCGGCCTGCGTCGCGCCGGCGTCGATCATCTTCTTGATCTGCTCGGCACCCACGAGGTTCTCCGGGGTGTCGATCGTGATCTCGGACGCATCGCCGAACGATCCGCCGCCGCCCCACAGCCACACGGCCGCCTCGGCCTGTGCCTCTTCGGACCCGAGCGGCATCCCGTAACCGGCGACGCCGCCGCCGAGCGCGGACACCTTGGTCGCGGCATCCAGGAGCGAGTCCCAGTCGGTCGGAGCCTCGACACCCGCCTGGTCGAGCAGTGCGTTGTTGACGAACAGGGCACGGGCGGATGCGATCAGCGGCAGAGCGTACGCGGTGCCGTCGACCTCGGCGTTCTTCAGGAACGAGTCCTGGAAGTCGGAGTAGGTCTCCTCCGAGACGACGTCCTTCACGGGGTAGAGCAGCTCGTCGCCGACGAACCCGGCGAACGGACCGCCGTTGTAGATGTCCGGTGCCTCGCCGGCCTGGATCTTGGTGGAGACGACCTTCTCGAGGTTGTCCCACGACTGCACCTCGAGCTTGACCTTGATGTCGGGGTTGGCCTTCTCGAACCCGTCGATCACCGTCTCCCAGTTCGCCTTGGTGCCGTCGGAGTAGCTCGGGACGAGGAGGTCGAGAGTGGTCGAGCCGTCTCCGCCTCCGCTGTC
This sequence comes from Microbacterium sp. J1-1, assembly GCF_024498615.1. Lineage (NCBI taxonomy): Bacteria > Bacillati > Actinomycetota > Actinomycetes > Micrococcales > Microbacteriaceae > Microbacterium > Microbacterium sp. J1-1. The sequence continues at coordinate 110,014 of NZ_CP089590.1, forward strand.
TCCGGACGATCCGCCGAACCCGCACGAAGCGAGCGAGAGCGTGGCGACGGCCGCAATGGCGGCGGCGCCGAACCGCAGTGACTTCTTCATGTGTATTGCATTCCTCACTGTGAGAGTCCCTCCCTGGCGGCGGGCCGCTTCGGAGGGGGTGTGGTGCACAGTCGCAAGCACATCACGCGACAGTGCGTGGTGACCGCTTCGCCGGATGGCATCGCGATCGTTCAAGCCGGGGCTCGGGGTTCTCGGCGTCGATGGGATCGACGTCGAGGCGTTGGAACTTTTCCGATTATTTGTCAAGGGAACAAACAAATCAAGCAGAACCTGGAGTTGATGTTCCTTTGCGCCATACTATGATCGGATCAAGCCTCAAACAATCACAAGTACGCAACTTCTCGCCAGAAAGGCACCCCGATGACTGCATCACTGCACGGCGCGCACATGCGCGAAGAGCTCCACTCCCAGCCGCAGACCTGGGCCACGGCCGCAGACCTGAAGGCCGAGCAGGGCCTGCTTCCCGCCACCGGTGCGCGCGTCGCGGTCGTCGGCTGCGGCACGTCGTGGTTCATGGCGCAGTCGTACGCCGCTCTCCGTGAGACCGCCGGGCAGGGCGAGACCGATGCGTTCGCCGCCTCGGAGGCCTTCATCGACCGCGGCTACGACGCGGTCGTCGCCCTCACCCGATCCGGCACGACCACCGAGGTGCTCGAGCTCGTCGAGCGCATCAAGGGGCGCATCCCGACGATCGGCGTGATCGGCGACCCGACCTCCCCTCTCGTTTCCCTCGTCGACGAGGCGGTCCTGCTCCCGTTCGCGGACGAGCAGTCGGTGGTGCAGACGCGCTTCGCGACGACGGCGCTCGCGCTGTTCCGCGCCTCGCTCGGTGAAGACCTCACCGGAGCGATCGCCGACGCGACCGCCGTGCTGGCCGAGCCCGGCGACGACGAGCTGCGCGACGCGGAGCAGTACACGTTCCTCGGGCGGGGATGGACGATCGGTCTCGCGCATGAGGCCGCTCTCAAACTGCGCGAGTCGTCGCAGTCGTGGACCGAGGCGTACCCGTCGATGGACTACCGGCACGGCCCGATCGCGATCGCGGCGCCCGGACGCGTGACGTGGCAGTTCGGCACGGCCCCGGAGGGACTCTCCGCTCAGGTGGAGGCCACCGGCGCCCGGTTCGAGCAGCGGGGGATCGACCCGCTCGCCGACCTCGTGCGCCTGCACCGCACGGCTCTCGACCGTGCCGTCGCGCGGGGGCTCGACCCCGATCAGCCCCGCAACCTCACGCGATCCGTCATCCTGGATGCATGACGCACGCCGCCGGAGCCGACCATGACCCGAGCTGACGGGGCCGACGCCGTTCCCGACGTCGTGCGCGACGCCACCGGCGAGGCGCTCGCGGCCGTGCGGACGCTCGGCGCGGGGGCGCCGGTGCTGGCGTTCGACGTCGGCGGTACCGACATCAAGTCGGCGCTGTTCGATGCGAATGGCTCGGCCCTCGGACTCCGTCGTACGCCCACGCCGATCGCGGACGGCGACCGCACCCAGGTGCTGCTCGAACGTCTCGAGGTGCTCGCGGACGAGCTCCGTGCCGCGCATCCCGACGTGGTGCCCCAAGCGGTGGGGCTCGTCGTTCCGGGAATCGTCGATGCGGAAGCGGGGCTCGGGGTGTTCGCGAGCAACCTCGGCTGGCACGACTCCCCCTTGCGTGACCTCGCTACCGAACGCCTCGGTCTGCCGGTGGGGTTCGACCATGACGTCCGCGCGGCGAGCTGGGCGGAGCGACGCCTCGGCGGTGCCCGCGACTACGCCGACGCGGTCGTGCTCGTGATCGGCACGGGGATCGCCGGGGCGCTGCTGATCGGCGGGATCCCCCACACGGCCGGCGGGTACGCGGGGGAGATCGGCCACTCGCCGATCGCCGACGGCCCGATCTGCGCCTGCGGAGCGCGGGGATGTCTGGAAGCCGTCGCCTCCGCCGGGGCGATCGCCCGACGCTACCGTGAGGCGACCGGCGTCACCCCCGACGGCGCGAAGGATGTGATCGCCCGAGCCGCGGCCGGAGACGAGGTCGCCGCGGAGATCTGGGATTCCGCCCTCGATGCGCTGACGATGTCGCTCGCACAGCTCACCGCCGTGGTCGCTCCCGAGGCTGTGGTCATCGGCGGCGGGCTCTCGCGCGCCGGCGGTGCCCTCTTCGACGAGCTGCGCACACGCCTGGCTGCACGCCTCAGCTTCCACCGCCTTCCCGTCCTCGTGCCCGCCGAGCTCTCCGGAAACGCCGGTCTGCTCGGCGCCGGCCTGCGTGCCAGGGAGCTCACGTGATCCTGACCGTCACCCCGAACCCCGCTCTCGACCTCACCTGGCGGGTCGACCGCCTCATCGAAGGCGGCACGCACCGTGCAGACGCGGGCGCGGCCCGAGCCGGAGGCAAGGGGCTCAACGTGGCACGCGTGGCCCACGCCGAGGGGGCGGACGTCCTCGCGATCACCACGACGGGCGGCCGGGTCGGTCAGGAGTTCGCGGCCGAACTCCGCGGCAGCGGCGTTCCGCACGCTCTGGTGCCCGTCGTCGCCGAGACCCGACGCAGCATCGCCGTGGTCGACGAGTCGCTCGGCGACACCACGATCATCAACGAGCGCGGCAGCAACCCGACCGACCCCGAGTGGGCCGCCCTGCTCGCCGAAGTCGTCGAGCGGCTCCCCGGAACACGGGTGCTGGTCGTCTCCGGGAGTGTGCCACCCGGCGCCCCCGATTCCCTGCTCCCCATGCTCATCGCGGTAGGGAGGGACGCCGGTGTGCCGGTCATCGTCGACACGTCCGGTCCCGCGCTCCTCCGGGCGGCGGACGCCGGTGCCACCGTGCTCAAGCCCAACGCGGCAGAACTCGTCGAGGCGACCGGCATCACGGATCCGGTGGCGGGTGCGCGGTCGCTGATCGCCCGCGGCACCGAGCTCGTGCTGCTCTCGCTCGGCGCAGAGGGGATGCTCGCCGTCACGGCATCCGCTCTCGTGCACGCGCGCCTCGACGAACCCCTCGCCGGCAACCCGACCGGGGCCGGTGACGCGGGTGTCGCCGCCTGCGCCGTGCTGTATGCCGAAGGCGTGCGCGATCCCGAGCAGATCCTGCGCCGGGCCACCGCGTGGTCCGCAGCCGCGGTGCTGACTCCCCTCGCCGGGGACATCTCGCCCCGCTGGACCGAGCTCGAACAGCAGCTCCTCCTCTCGTATCCCGACCCCGCTTCGTTCCGGAAGGACCCTTCGTGACCCTCGTCTCCGCTCGCGACCTCGTCTCTGCGGCAGCTGCCGCCGGGACCGGCATCGGCGCCTTCAACGTGATCCACCTCGAGACGGCCGAGGGGTTGGTGCGCGCCGCCGCGCTCGCTCAGCTGCCCGTCATCCTGCAGATCTCGCAGAACTGCGCCGACTACCACGGCGGGCTCGAGCCCATCGCACTGGCCACGCTCGCCGTAGCACGGCGCGCCGAGACCCCCGTGGCGGTGCACCTCGACCATGCCGAGCGGCCTGAGCTGGTCGACGAAGCCATCGCGCTCGGCTTCGGGTCGGTCATGTTCGACGGCGGTGCGCTGCCCTACGACGACAACGTGGCACTCACCGCCGCCGTCGCCGCTCGTGCTCATGCGGCCGGTGTGTACGTCGAAGGCGAGCTCGGCGAGGTGGGCGGCAAGGACGGTGCCCATGCGCCGGGTGTGCGCACCGACCCCGACGAGGCGCGGGCCTTCGTCGCCGCGACCGGGGTGGATGCGCTCGCGGTGGCGGTGGGATCCTCGCACGCGATGACCGATCGCACGGCCTCGCTGGACCTCGAACTGATCGGTCGCCTGCATGAGGCGCTGTCCGTTCCCCTGGTCCTGCACGGATCGTCCGGAGTCGCGGATGGCGTGATCGCCGAAGCCGTGCGTGCGGGGATGACCAAGATCAACGTCTCGACGCACCTGAACGGGTTCTTCACCCGCGCGGTGCGCGAGAAGCTCGGGGCGGATGAGCGGCTGGTCGACTCGCGCAAGTACCTCGCCCCCGCCCGCGACGCACTCGCGGAGGAGGCTGCGCGGATGCTCCGGCTGTTCGCGCTGCAACCCGTCGGCGCGGTGTCCTGATGAAACGCGCTGCCCGGCTGAACGCGATCCTCGATCTCCTCGCCGCGAGCGGAGAGGTCACGGTCGACGAGCTCGTGGAACGGTTCGGCGCGTCGTCGGCCACGACCCGGCGCGACCTCGACACTCTCGCCGAGCAGCGTCTGCTCACCCGTACGCACGGCGGTGCCGTGGCGCAGACCGTCGCCTACGAGCTGCCCATCCGGTACAAGAGCCATCTGCGCACGCATGAGAAGGCCAGCATCGCGCAGGTCGCGGCCGGTCTCGTCGCGCCCGGCATGGTGGTCGGGCTCTCGGGCGGCACGACCACGACGGCCATCGCCGCCGCGCTCGCCGCCCGCGACGACCTGTCGGGGAACGGCGGCATCACGGTCGTGACGAACGCCGTGAACATCGCCGCCCAGCTCGCCACGCGGCCCGACATCAAGGTGGTCGTGACCGGCGGAGTCATCCATTCGCGCAGCTACGAACTCGTCGGGCCGTTCGTCGAGCAGCTCCTCCGCGGGGTGCGCCTCGACATCGCGTTCATCGGCGTGAACGGGATGGACGCGGCCGCCGGTGCGACCACGCAGGACGAGCGTGAGGCCGCGGTGAACCGGATGATGGCCGAGCGTGCTCGCCGCGCGGTCGTGGTGACCGACGCCAGCAAGCTCGGTGTGGAGGCCTTCTCGAGCGTCGGCGGCGTCGACCTCTTCCCGACCGTCATCACAGACGCGGGGGCCGATGCCGAGGCGCTCGCCGGCCTGCGTGCCGCCGGGTACGCGGTGCTGGTCGCCTGAACCCCGGACACCCTGAGGGCCCCGACGTCCCCAGATCGTCGAGGCCCCTTGAGGGTGTCGCGGCGGTGTGCCGCGTCATCCTCGAGCAGATGGTGTCCGTGTCGTGTTTCACGCTCCCCAGCGCGCATGATTCCCCAGATCCGACTGCGCCTCCCTCGCGCCTCTCCCTTCGAGGCCCTTCGCATGGCACCTTCCGAAGAACAGGAGCACGCGGCGTCCGTTCTGATACACCGATTGGAGAAAAAGGTCAGAATCCATCGCCGTGGCACTGGAACGGCGCGGTGTGGCCGGTGTCGAGGGCGGCCCGCGTGAGCGCGTCGGCGGGAGCCGCGCCGGCGGAGAGCTCGGTGTGCACGGCGCTCAGCAGTTCTGCGGCGACGTCATCCGGGACCGCGACGGGCGCGGCGATGACGCAGTCGGCACCCGCGTGCAGCCAGACGCGGGTCATGCCCAACGCCTCCTCGCCCCAGCGCACCGAGGAGCGGCCGAGTTCGCACGCCGACAGGATCACCGTCGCGGGGACGCGGGGGATCAGGTCGACGTCGTAGCCGAAGAGGGTGCCGTCGACGAGCTCGAAGCCCGAGAACAGGGGGTTGTCCACCGCGTGCCGGCCGTGCGCCGCGATGTGCAGCACGTCGATGCGCGCCGCGAGCTCGGTCACAGCCGCGACGGTCGCCTCCGTTCCTTCCAGGATGTCCGGCGTCCGGTCTGCGCCGCGCCAGGCTGCCGCTGCCCGCGACACCTCGTCTCCTGCCCGAGCGACCCGGGGCCCGGCGGCGAAACCGATCGACCGCGGAGGAGAGTCGCCACGTGCGGGTCCGCCCAGCAGGCGCGACACCGACGTGGCGAGCGTGAACGGTACGCCGATCATGCCGGGCAGCATCGCCCACGGCACCCCGGCGAGGGCGCCCGGAACGGTGATCGCCAGCCGATCCGCGGGGGGCGCTGCCCGAAGCAGGGGAGCGAGCACCTCCGCATCGAGGAGTGCCAGGCGGGAGGCGAGCGCCCGCTCCGTCACCGCCCCCATCAGCCCGCCACGAGTGAGCGCGGCCATGTCGAGGTCGGCGCGGAGACCGTCGAGTGCCGCCTCCACGCGTGTCCAGGCCAGGTCGACGACCGTGGCTCCCGAAGACGTCACGACGATGCCGTGCAGGGTGGAACCCGTGAACACGTAGGAGAGCACCGTGGTGCCGGGAGCGAGTCGCGCTGTAGCCTCCGTGAGGTCGAGTCGTTCGCGGGTGCCGCCGGACCCGGTCATGGTCCACTGGCGTTCTCGCACCCGGTCGCGCAGGGCCCGCACCCTGGCATCCCTGGTCCAGTCGGCGCCGGCGAGCTCGGCGCGCAGCATCCGCAGTTCCGCCAGATCGACGGCGAGGGATTCGTCATGCGGAGGCCGGACCGGTGCGACCTGCTGGCTGAGGTGTCGTGCGCGTTCCGACCACTCGAACAGGGTCTCCGGTTCTTTCAGTCTCGCCGCGGCGGAGAGCCCCGCGAACATCAGGTCACTGCCGTGCATGGCCACCGACGCCTGCAGGTCGAGCGCACCGAAAGACTGCTGCCAGGTGGTGAGGAGGTCGAGTCCGGCCGCGGCAGCACGCAGCGCCTCCCGGTCGCGTCCGGCCGAGGTGGCGCGCGCAGCCCGCACTTCCTGGGCGCGAAGGCGGAGCGGGGTCGGAGCGTTCTCGTCGAGCCGGGGCAGGCGCCCGCGGCCGTCTCGGCGGGCACTCAGCCGCAGACCGGTCGCCTCGGTGCGGAATCCTGCACGGTCGAGAGCCTTCGCGACGCGGTCGAACTCGTCCGCATCGATCGCGCGTTGCGGGTGGGCGCGCTGCCCTGCTTCCAACCGCACGGCGTCGGCGCGGGCCGCCCATCCGTGGTTCGCGAGCGCGGTGAAGCGCCGCGCCGCGGTCCGGGCCGCCCGCTCCGCGGCAGCGGGGTCGTGGCGAAGGAGCGAGCGGGCGAGATGGAACTCGGCTTCGCCTCTGGCCTGCCTCATCCGCTGCGCCCCGAACGCGGCGGCGACCTGGGCGAGCAGCGCCTCCGCCTCGGTGGTGAGCCCCGCATCGCGGAGCACCTCGGCACGATCCAGGTCGCTGATCGCCGCAGCGAGGTCGCTGATCGCCGCGAGTTTCGGGCGCGAACGGGTCATCTGCGTGAGGGCGGTGACGAGGTCGCCTCCGAGGAGCGCCGCATAGCCGAGGTTGTGCCGCGCTTCGGCGAGCGGGCCCTCGTCGTCGTTCGCCTCGTACACCGCGACGGCGCGACGCAGGTCCTCGACGCACGTCTCCAGCTCGCGCTGCTGCATCCGCACGACGGAGCGGTTCAGCAGGCAGTTCGCGAGCTCGGTCGTCTCGTCGCCGATCGCCGTCAACGTGTCGATCGCGCGGGTGAGCATGGCCTCCGCCTCCGCGAGTCGGCCGCCGTGCATGAGGAGCGTGCCGAGTTGACCGCTGAGCACCGCGATCGTCTCGGGGCGGAGCCCGGAGCGCCCCAGGGCGTTCCGGCACAGCTGCTCGGCCGCCGCGGGCTGCCCCTTCTGGGCGAGGACGTACGCCACCGTGCCGTCGATCCGTGCGCGCAGGTCGGGGTCGTCGGTGCGCGCCGAGGCGGTGTCGAGCGCGCGCCGCGCCTGTGTGAACCTCCTCGCGTTCGCCGCCTCGACGCCACGTCGGTGCAGCTCGATCGCGGACAGGGGCATCGCTCCAGAATGCCCTGCCGTAGGGCCGTCCCGCTACGGATGTCGGGAGAGCCGGCCGCACCTCAGTGACGGATGTCGGGAGAACGGACGGATGTCGGACGTGCGACGGCGTGTCGCCCTGCCATCCGTGAATCGCCCCGCCATCCGTACCGCGAGGCGGCGCGGGCGGTGCGGGCGGCGCGGGCGGCGCGGGCGGCGCGGGGCACGTCAGTGCGGGTCGACGGGAGTCGGGAGGGACTTCAGGACGGCGGCGACCGCCTTCGCGGCGACGCCCGGCGTGACGCCCCCGATCGGTACGCTGCCCAGCTGTGCGGCGATGCGCCCCGCGACGTACGGTGCCGAGAACGAGGTCCCGCTCCACACCGCGAACCCGCCCCGGTAGTCGTCCGGGTCGATCGTCTCCCGACGAAGGCCATCGACATCCGCGCGGGACACTGCCTGGGTGCCGCCGACGAACGCGGGTGAGGTGCTGACCACGGCGGCACCGGGCGCATAGGCCTGCACCCACGGCCCGATGTTCGAGAACAGCGCCACCGATTGTGCAGAAGGATTCAGCGCCCCGACTGACACGAGCGGTGCGTTCCGGTCCGAGGGGATGCCGTTGTCCGCGCCCGGCCAGGGCCAGAGCGACGCGGGGAAGGAGGGGCGGTCGATCGCGTCGTTGCCCGCCGAGCAGACGACCACGCAGCCGAGTTCCCGGGCTTTGGCGAGCAGCTGGAACAGGGTGAGGCTGAACAGGCCGTCGGTCGGTGTCTCGTGGTAGTAGCTGAGCGAGAGGTTGAGGACGTCGATCGGGAAGCCGGTCTTCGGGTCGGCGCGGTGGCGGCTGAGGAGCGTGACGACCTGCGCGATCGTCTCCAGCAGGGTGCTCTCGTCGATCACGCCGAGAGCACCGGCCACGCGGATCGACAGGATGTCGGCGTCCGGCGCGGTCTGTCGCACGAGTCCGGCGATGAAGGTGCCGTGCCCTGCGACCGCGTCGATCTCGCCGTCGAGCTGCCCGTAGAGGTCGGGGTAGCGTTCCGGGTCGGCATCGTCCGTGAGTCCCACCGGCACACCGTCGAGGTCGATCGTGCGGGTGACGATGTCGGCGGGAAGCCAGGCATGCTCCCCGCATCCGGTGTCGAGCACCGCGACCACGGGTCGACGCCCGCGTTTCGGGGAGGCACCGCGCACGGGCGCCGGGCCCAGCCACGTCACCGGCTGTCGTGCCCCTCGCCCCGGCTCGAGGTAGTCATCGCTGCCTCCGGCCGCGCCCGCGCCCCGGATCGGGTTGGTGCGGGTGAACGGGTTCGTCCGCGTGAAGGGGTTGGTACGGGTGAACGGATTGAGCCCGACCGGGTCGATCGACAGCACGTGATCGAGGCTGGTGCGCGGCATCGTCGAGCGGGACATGCGGCGGGCGCGCTGGAGCACCCGCCAGGCGTCGGGTGCCACGGGTGATTCGCCGCGGACCGGTTCGTCGGGAGTCCGCAGTCGTGCGCGCAGGAAGCCGGGAACGCCCGGAACCAGTTCGCCGTCGACCGCCGAGCGGCTGCCGTCCTCGATCTCGAGCTGCCAGCCGAAGGTGTCCGCCGCGTCACGCAGAGTGCGCACCTCGCGGTCGTAGGCCTCATCCTCGCCGAGCACGCGGGTGATCAGCAGTCGCTCTGGCAGGTAGGCCGTCGGATAGGCGCGGATCCCGTCCACCGGCTCCGTGCTCGGATCGAGTGCCGTGCCCCGGCGGATCGATCCCTCTGCGCGGTCCTGCCAGGTCCATCCCTTGGGCTGCTCCATCGTCATCCTCTCGGTGCGGGTCTCCCCGCGGCATCATCGACGGGCGCTGCCCGCGGTCACAGCTCGAACTGCGGGGTCGCGAGCGTACGCGTCTCGTCCCCGATCTGGGTCGTCAGCCGCACGCGCGTGAGCCCGGGCGGCACCTCGTCGAACACGAAGCGCCCCGTCTCCTCGGGCGCGGTCGATCGGGTCCGTTCACCCTGGGTCAGCACGATCTCCGCCGCTGCGGTGTCGACCCACCCGTCGACGCGGCGCCGACCGGACGCCGTCCGTGTGACGTGCAGCAGGATGCTCGTCGAGCCGTCGCTGAACTGCAGGGTCAGCGCATCGGCCTCGCCGCGCACCGCGCCGAGCTCCCCTTCGACCAGGGTGAGCAGCGCGTATTCGCGGTTCAGGCCGTCGGCGGCGACCGCCGCGACCATGCGGTCGATCAGTCCCGCCGGCATCGGATCGACCTCGCTCCACAGCGTGCGGAGTCGGGCGAACATCTGGGCGTCCTCGTGCTCGGTCATGCGAGTCCCCCTGTCTGCGCTGCCGGTGGCGCGTCCAGGAGGGCGCGCAGCTTGGCCAGGCACCGGTTCCGCGTGGGGCCGATGCTGCCGATGGGCATGGCGAGGTCGCCGGCGATCCGGGCGTAGTCGGGGCGGTCTTCGAAGGCGATCACGCGCAGCAGCTTCTGACAGCGCTCGTTGAGTCGGCGCACGGCCGACCAGAGCCGACGGTTCTCATCGCCGCGCGCCGCGTGCTCTTCGGCAGACGCCTGCTCGGGAAGAAGGGTGTCGAGGTCGTCGGTGTCGGTGGTGTCGACGCGTCCGTGCGCTTTCGCGACCTTCCAGGCTTCGCGCCGGGCGGTGGTGGTCAGCCAGGCGGAGACGGCGCGGGGGTCGCTGATCGATTCATGCCCGCGCACCAGCTGCAGCCAGGTCGTCTGCACGACGTCTTCCGCGAGCGTGCGTTCGAGCCCGTACGCCCGCACCACGTGCCACAGCACGGGTGTCATGAGATGTACGAGCTCGTCCATGGCGCGACTGCTGCCCTCGCGCCATGCATCGAACAGGTTCGCGGCGCGCTCCCATCGGGAGAGCCCGTCGTCCGAGGCAGGATCGAGCGCAGCGCCGGGTGCACCGTCGATCATGAAGCCCATTGTGATCACACCTACCAGGAGCACGGCAAGGGCTTTCTGATACATGTCCGAGTCCAAAAACCTCGCTTCGCCCCGGTCGGCGGCCGCGGCGGATCCGGATAGCGTTGAGGGGTGACCCTCCTCGCCGTTCTGCTCTTCCTCAACGCCGCCTTCAACGCCGTCGTCTGGCCGCAGTTCTACAAGCGGGTCGCCAAGGATCCGCGGGCGCGGGACGAGAACGGCAAGGCCACGCCGTTCCTCACGGTGCACGTCGTCCTCATCGCGATCGCCCTCGCGCTCGCCCTCGCCTCGGTGATCGCCGGCATCGCGGCTCTCGCCGGCGCGCTCTAGACGCTCCGGGCCCCGGCACTCCGACCCGCGACGGAGTCAGGCGGATTCGAACTGCTCGGCGTGCGTCGCCCAGCCCGACTCGACGGGCAGGGCCCGCAGTGCGCGGTTGCCGACCGCGAGGATCACGGACACCAGGCACAGCGCGGCGCAGATCAGCAGCGTCCCCTCGCGTCCGATCCAGGCGAGTCCGAATCCCGCGACCAGAGGCGCGAGCGGCATGGCGCCCATCGCGAGCACGCCGGCGGCGCTGTTGGCGCGACCGAGGAGCGCGCTCGGGGTCGCGACCATGAAGTAGCCCAGCATCGCGGCGTTGAGGGAGGGGAGCAGCAGGACGGATGCGCCCAGCACGTGCGCGATGGCCCACGGCTCGGCGACCGTCGACAGCGCGACCGCACCTCCCGCGACCACGGCGAGTCCCGCGATCGTGAGCGCTCCGGCCCGGATGCGGGGCACGAGCATCGGTGCGCAGGCGGCGCCGACGAGCATCACCGCGCCGATCGACGCGGAGAGCGTGCCGATCACGAACTCCGGGTAGCCCTCCTGCTGGAGTGCGTAGATGACGGTCGTGATCGCGGCGTTGAAGCCGAGGTTGATGATCGTGGTGATCAACAGCACCCCGCGGAGGTCGGGGCGGGAGAACAGCCACCGGAACCCCTCGCGCAGCTCGGCCCACGCGTTCGGCTTCCTCGCGGCGGGGGCGGCGGAGTCGTCTTGCGCGGCACCCTCGTCGACCACCCCGGCGCGGCGGGCCTGGCGTCCGAGCAGCCAGGCGGTCAGAGCGGCGATCGCGTGGCACAGGGTCATCGCCACGCCGACGAGCCATCCGCCGACGCCCAGGAGCAGACCGCCGAGGGGGCCGCCCGCGAGCTGGAGGGCCGCATCCCGTCCCTGGTTCGCGGCCTGGGCGCGTCCCATCGCCTCGTCGGGCACGATCTCCTTGATCGCGCTCTCGCCGGCGACGTCGAACAGACCGCTGCGTGCGGCCAGCAGGACGTCGATCACGAGGAGCGAGCCGAAGGTCAGGGCGTCTCCGAGGGCGAGGAGGGTGAAGCCGCCCGCGAGCACGATGCCGATCACGGAGCCGAGGAGCATCAGGGCGATGCGCCGGTGTCGATCGGCGAGCACGCCGCCGGCGAGCGTCATCAGCAGACGCGCGATCATGCCCGCGCCACCGATGATGCCTGCCTGGGCGGGGTCGTTCGTGACGATCAGGGCCAGCAGCGGGATCGCGAAGCCGAAGAGTGCGGCGGCGAGGCCCTTGCTCGTGTCGCTCACGAGCCAGGTGAGATACCGGGTGTTCCGCCAGAGGCGGTGCGGCGCGGTCCGGGTGGTCATGCGTCGAGATTAGATGCGCAAGAACAATTGCGCAAGTATCATTGCGCAATTTACGGCGCGGGTAGGATCGGCACATGACGGAGGACGGCGCGAAGAAGGGCACGAGCGAAGATCCGGTCTGGATGACGACGGCCATGCTCAAGGCCTACTCGCATCCGCTTCGGCGCCAGATGATCCGCCTCTTCTCGCGGCGCGACTTCCTCCGTGCCGCCGACATCGCCGCCGAACTCGGAGTGCCCGCCAACAGCGCCAGCTTCCACCTGCGCGCGCTCTTCGAGGCAGGTCTGATCGAGGAGGCGCCTGACAAGGCCCGCGATCGGCGGGATCGGGTGTGGACGGGGCGCAACGGCGCGCTCAATGTCGGCGGCCCGGAGAGCCCGGTCGCCGACGACGAGCTTCGGCTCGCGGTCGTCGCCGCCCTGGTCGAAGACCACCAGGATCTGGTGCGACGCGTCATGGCGTGGACGCCCGAGTACGTCGCCGGACGCACCACTGAAGTGCACGCCTCCTTCATGCAGCGCACCATCCGCTTGACCCAGGCCGAGTTCGAGGAAGCCATGGCGAGCTTCGGCAAGGTGCTGGACGCGGCGGGCGAGGCGCACGACAGCAGTGATCCGGACGGCCGCTACTGGCAGCTGGATCTGATCGCCGCCGACGACTCCATCTGACGCGGCTACGCCGGCTCCGTGCGGGGAGTGCCGCTCAGGATCAGGATGCGACGCAGGTGCATCGTGGTGAGCACCCCCGGCCCCATCGTGCGACGCACATCGACCGTGCGTTCGTCGATGACTTCCAGGAGGATACGGATCGCCCGTGCGGCGTCCTCACGTGCGCGGTGATCCTCACTCGATGACGCATCGCCCCGCGCGATCACGTCCGCCACCGCATGGCAGGCGGCGGAGAGAGGCTCGGGCAGTGCGGCGTCGAGGGCGATGCCCGCGGGTCGGTCCCAGATGGTGTCGGCGATCCCGTCGGCGATGTCGCGGATCAAGTGGGCGATGCGATCGAGCGCGGCGAGCTCCGCATAGCTGGCCTGGACGCGGGTGCGATGCCCGCGCGCGCGGGGGTTGCCCCGCCTGCTCTCCTCGGCCTCCGCCAGCGCTGCCCGGAGCTCGGCCGAGGTGTCGGCGAGCGACTCCGCGTCCTCCGCCCACTGCTCGTTCTCGGGAGGCCACGACGTGGAGACCGCCGAACCGATGTCGTGCAGGTGCGTCGCCAACTGCTCCCGGAACGCCGCCAGCTGCCCCGCCGCGGCCACGGTGAGAGGCGCCGGGGCGATCGCCACGTTCACGACCAGCCCGATCACCACTCCGACCGCGGTCTGCGTCAGGTACCCGAGCGAGTAGTCGTCGGCGTTCTGCCCGCCGATGATCAGCACGAAGAGCGCCGCCATCGGCACGTACTCGCGTCCGACCCCGAACCAGCCCGTGCCCGAGAGCAGCACCCCGATCGCGACGACGAGGGGGATCGTCCACCAGTTGGGTCCGACGGTCAGCACGACCACAGTGGCGAGTCCGATCCCGGTGGCGAGGCCCAGGAGCGTCTGCAGGCTCGACCTCGCGGATCCCATCAGGGTGGGGTACATGCTCACGAGCGCGCCGAGGGGTGCGTAGTACGGATACTCCTGCGTGACTCCGGGCATGTGCGGAGCGATCAGCCACGCGAGTGCCACCGCGAGGGCGGTCTTGGCCACCAGCAGCAGCCGCGCCGGACGGACCGCATCGTGCAGGGCACGGGCGATTCCGACGCGTCGCGCGGGGAGTCGGGGTCGGCTCGGGGTCACGGCATCTTCTCCTCGGACGGCGGACACCGCGACAGTATGCGGTCGACGTCGTGCCCGCGACAGGCTTGCGTCGACGGGCACGTGCCGGTAGCGCGCGAAGACGCCGACCGCCCGAGGAGGGCGATCGGCGTCGACGGCGGGTGGTTCGCTAGGGGATCGCCCTCCGGAAGGCGAGGAACGAGACGCCCATCAGAACCACGGTGGCCACGAGGCCCCAGAGCGCGAGCCCGACGGCTCCGAGGTCGCCGATGCCAGCCCCGACCTGGCCCCACAGCTCGAGCCGGGTCACGAGGTAGACCAGGCCGACGAGTACGAGCGCCAGCGTGATCCACACGATCGTCAGTACCATCAGGCCCCAGCTCTTGTAGATCGTGGCTCCCGTGAACCCGACCACGAAGAAGAACAGTGCGAGGGCGAAGTAGACGACGAACGCTCCGAGCGGGCCTGCCTCCCACAGCCACGGGAGATAGAACACCCAACCGTTCACGCCGTAGCCGTTCGTGGCGACCTCGATGCCTCCGCCGATCAGGAAGAGGACGCCCATGAAGGTGCTGGCGAGGACCGCCGTCAGCATCGTGCCGAAGAAGAACTCACGACGCGTGATGCTCATCGCCTGGGAGAACGGGAAGGTGAGCGTCATGGCCGAGAGGCCGATGGCGAAGAAGTACCAGAGGGGCGCCTGACCGCCGCCGCCGTACTTGGGGGAGTCGCCCGGGATCATCGCATAGATCAGCACAGAGATCAGGGTTGCTCCGGCGAGGATGATCAGTGGGACCCAGATGAAGGTCTGTCGATTGATCATCTGCAGGCGGATGACGTTGAGCGTGCGTCGCATCAGCGCACCTCCTCTTTCGTGGTGGCCGATCTCGGGGAGCCGGCCTCGGCCTTCTGGGTGAGACGCACGATCAGCTGCTGCAGTGAGACCGGGGCGAGGTCGAGTCCGGAGGCCGTGATCTCCGCGCGCTCCTCCGCCGACACGGTGCCGAGGACGGTGACGGAGGCCACGCGGCCCAGCGCCTCGCGGTGCAGAACTTCGCGGTCGCCGACCCAGGCGTCGACCTTCCCGGCGTCGCCCACGACGGTCACGGCGCGGTCGCGCACGGCATCCGTGTCTTCGTGGAGGAGGATCTGACCGTTGTCGATCACGATCACCTTCTCGATCAGGTTGGACACCTCATCGATCAAGTGGGACGAGAGGATGACGGTGCGCGGGTGCTCGGCGTAGTCCTCGACCAGACGATCGTAGAAGATCTGTCGGGCGACGGCGTCGAGGCCGAGGTAGGGCTCGTCGAAGAAGGTGATCTCGGCGCGCGAGGCGAGTCCGATGATGACCCCGACGGCCGAGAGCTGACCGCGGGAGAGCTTCTTGATCGTCTGCTTCATCGGGAGTTGGAACTCGTCGATGAGCTCATCGGCGAGCGCCTGGTCCCAGTTCGGGAAGAACAGGCTCGCGGCCTTGAAAGCGTGCTTCGGATAGGCGTCGTCCGGGTACTTCTGGCTCTCGCGCACGAAGCAGATGCGGCTGAGCACGTGCGCGTTCTCGTAGGGGTGCTCGCCGAACACCTTGACGGTGCCGGAGGACTCGAAGTTCTGCGCCGTGAGGATCGACATGAGGGTCGTCTTGCCGGCGCCGTTCCGGCCCAGCAGACCGTAGATCGCGCCTCCCTCGATCGCGAGCGACACATTGTCGAGTGCTCGCTTCTCCTTGTAGCGCTTGCTGAGGTTCTGCACCTCGATGACGGTGGTCATGCGGGGGTCTTCCCTTCTGCGTCGGTGGTGTGTGCGGCGCGCTGCCGGAGCAGGTCCGCGAGGTCTTCGGCGCCGAGCCCGAGTGTGCGGGCTTCGGCGAGGAGCGGGTCGATGTAGCGGTCGGCGAAGGCGGCGCGGCGCTCGCCGAGGAGCAGGTCCCTGGCGCCTTCGGCGACGAACATGCCGATGCCTCGGCGCTTGTAGAGCACTCCCTTGTCGGTGAGCATGGCGACTCCCTTGGCTGCGGTGGCGGGGTTGATCCGGTAGAACGCGGCCAGCTCGTTCGTGGAAGGGGCCTGCGCCTCTTCGGCGAGCGAGCCGTCGACGATCGAGTCCTCGATCTGCTCGGCGATCTGGAGGAAGAGCGGCTTGCCTTCTTCGATCACGAGTCCTCCGCGTGGTTAGTGGGTTACTTACTCGACTAAGTAACCATAGAACCTCGACTGATGTCAACCCCTTCGCCGACCTCGTCCGCGCGTACAGTGGGCTGGTGCCGGAGTTCCCTTACAGCCGCCTGCGCCGCTGGCCCGATGTCGAGGCGGACAACCTCCAGGCGCACGATGCCACGGATGAGCTGCTCGTCGACCGGGCGCGCGCCTTCGGTGCTCCGGGGTCCGAGACCGTGGTCATCGGTGACGGCTTCGGTGCGATCACCCTGGCGCTCACGGACGCCGGACTCGACGGTGTCCGGGTCCACCAGGACCTCGCGACGGGGCGCCGCGCACTGCAGCGGAACGCCGACGAGCTTGGGATCACGGGGTTCGTCTCGCACGAGCTCGAGCCCGCGCTGCTCGACGGTGCTCGTCTCGTGGTGCTGCAGCTCCCGAAAGCACTGGCGGAGCTCGAGGAGATCGCGGATGCCGTCGCACGCTGGGCCGCGCCCGACGTGGTCCTCGTGGCCGGCGGCCGGGTGAAGCACATGACACTCACCCAGAACGAGGTGCTGGGGCGGAGTTTCGCGCACGTGCAGGCGCAGCGCGCCGAGCGGAAGTCCCGGTTGATCGACGCGTCGGGACCCCTTCCCGTCCCCGCGGATCCGCCGTTCCCCGTGACGGCCCAGCACGATGGGCTGACCCTGGTCGCGCACGGTGGCGCGTTCGCGGGCGCTCGTCTCGACATCGGCACGCGGGTGCTGTGCGAAGTGCTCGGTCTGGGTGGTTCACAACTCCTCAAAGATGGCGGGAATCAGACCCGAAACGGCCCGATCGGGGTGGGCGGCGAGGATTCTTCCGGAGTTGTGAACGCGACGGAGGGGCCACGCGTGCTCGATCTCGGTTGCGGTACCGGCGCGCTCGGCGTCTCGTTCGCCCTCGCACATCCGGAGGCACGTGTGACCGCGACCGACCGCTCGGCCGCAGCCGTGGCATCTGCGCGAGCGACGGCGTCCGCGAACGGGGTGGCCGACCGCGTCACGGTCATGCATGACGACGCAGGGTCCGAGCTGCCGGACTGCTCGTTCGACATCGTCCTGCTGAACCCGCCCTTCCACCTCGGCACGAGCATCCACACGGGCGCCGCCACCCGCCTCTTCGATGCCGCGGCCCGCGTGCTCCGACCGGGTGGCGAGCTCTTCACGGTCTACAACTCCTCCCTCGGATACCGCGCCGAACTGACGCGTCTGATCGGCGCCACCGAACAGCTCCGACGCACCCCGAAGTTCACCGTGACCCGCAGCGTCCAGGGCCGCTGAGCGCGCGTTTCGACCCTCGACGAATGCCCGTTATGCGATCGTTGGATACCTGTGCAATCCCCCGGTCAGCGGAAGAAAAAGAACGTGGCCACACTGCCGGGATTTGCCCCTGATCGGCCATTTCGTTAAGTTGGAACGTGGGCCTGACGGCCCGAAGACCAGTCCGCGATCACGTCCTTCTTTCGATGAGCTGTGCTGCGAAGAGGCGTGGGCGTACGGTCGATGCTCTATCGCGGTGGATCCGAAATCCACCGTCTGTGCCGCCACAGCAGACATGTCGAACGGCCTCGAGAGCATCACCCGGACGTAACCGAAGCAGGCTCAGCCACCCGAAGGCGAGCCGCAGGGGAAACGTGTCCGAAATCGCTCTCGAAGCGCGCAATCTATACAAGGTTTTCGGTAAGAACCCGAACACCGCCGTCCGTCGCCTGAAGGCTGGTGAGAGCCGAGCCGCCGTGACCGACGCCGGCACTGCAGCGGTCATCGACGCCAGCTTCACCGTGAACCGCGGGGAGATCTTCGTCATCATGGGCCTGTCCGGATCGGGCAAGTCCACCATCATCCGCATGCTCAACGGCCTGCATGATGTGACCGACGGCTCCGTCACGGTGAACGGCGACCCGATCACCGGAATCCCGGCCTCGAAGCTTCGCGAGATCCGTCGCGACCGCATCTCGATGGTCTTCCAGCACTTCGCCCTGCTGCCGCACCGCACGGTCGCGGCGAACGTCGCCTACCCTCTCGAGCTCAAGGGCACGCCCAAGGCCGAGCGCTTGGCCAAGGCGGAGGAGATCCTCGCCCTGGTGGGTCTCGAGGGTCAGGGCGACAAGCTTCCCTCCGAGCTGTCCGGCGGCATGCAGCAGCGCGTCGGCATCGCCCGCGCGCTCTCCGCCGACAGCGACATCCTGTTGATGGATGAGGCGTTCAGCGCGCTCGACCCGCTGATCCGCCGCGAGATGCAGGAGCAGTTGCTCGAACTGCAGCAGAAACTCCAGAAGACGATCGTGTTCATCACGCACGACCTGAACGAGGCCATGTTCCTCGGGGACCGGATCGCCGTGATGCGCGACGGTCGCATCGTGCAGATCGGTACGCCCGAGGACATCCTGATGGACCCGGCGAACGACTACGTCGAGCAGTTCGTGCAGGACGTGGACCGTGCCCGCGTTCTCACCGCGGCCAACGTGATGGAGCGTCCGCGCCCCGTCGTGCCGCACACCGCTGGCCCCCGCACGGCCCTGCGCCAGATGCGCGATGCCTACATGTCAGCGACCTATGTGGTGGGTCGCGACCGGCAGCTGGTCGGCGTCGTGACAGACCGTGACGCGGTCAAGCTCGTCCGCCAGGGCGCGACCACCCTCGACTCCGTCGTCAAGCCGGTGCCGCAGAGCGTGCGTGAAGACGACGTGCTGATGAACCTGTTCGTGCCCGCCGTCGAGTCGCCGTTGCCGCTCGCCGTGACGGATGCCGAAGGTCGACTCGTCGGTGTGATCCCCCGCGTGACCCTGCTCGCGGCGCTGGGCCCTGGTCCGGGCGCGACCGAGGAGATCACCCTGCCGATGATGCCCATGCCGCAGGCCGAGATCGATGCGGTGCTCGATGACGGGTGGACCGCTGAACCGGCGGATGCCCCGACGACGGAGGAGGTGCGCTGATGGACGGATTCCGCATTCCCATCGGGACCTGGATCGAATCGGTCGTCGACTGGATCAAGGACAACCTCGACGGCCTGCTCGACGCGATCTCGTTCGTGATGAGGTTCCTCGTCGACGGGTTGACGACCATCCTCCTCACGCCGAGCTTCCCCGTCATCATCGTGATCGCCGCGCTCATCGCGTGGATCGTGCGGTCCTGGCAGCTCGCGCTCGGCACGATCGTGTCGTTCGGACTGATCGTCGGGATGGACCTCTGGGTTCCCGCGATGCAGACCCTCGCGCTCGTGCTCGTCGCGGCCGTGATCGCCGTGCTGATCGCCGTGCCGCTCGGCATCTGGTCGGCGCGCAACGCCACCGTGCGTGCGGTGCTCAAGCCCGTGCTGGACTTCATGCAGACCATGCCGGCATTCGTGTACCTGATCCCCGCGATCGTGTTCTTCGGCATCGGCGTGGTGCCCGGCCTCGTGGCCACCGTGATCTTCGCGCTGCCCCCGGGCGTGCGTCTGACCGAGCTCGGCATCCGCGGAGTCGACTCCGAGACCGTCGAGGCCGGACAGGCGTTCGGTGCGAAGCCGGGGCAGATCCTGCGCGGCATCCAGCTTCCGCTCGCGATGCCCACCATCATGGCCGGCGTCAACCAGGTCATCATGCTCGCCCTGTCGATGGCGGTCATCGCCGGAATGGCGGGCGCGGACGGACTCGGGAAGATGGTTGTCGAGGCGATCTCGACGATCAACATCCCGAAGGGCGTCGAGGCCGGTCTCGGCGTCGTGCTGATCGCGGTCTTCCTCGACCGCGTCACGGCGGCGCTGGGGGCACCCGGCGAGAACCGCTCCTCGCTGCTCAGCATGATCGAGCGGCTCCGCACGCCGAACGGCGGTGGGAGCGGAACAGCATCCGCCCCCGAGAAGGACGTCGACCGGAAGGATGCCGCGGATCAGGCGGAGCGCGAGACGGTCGCTCCTCGGCGCAGCGCTGTCGGCGGCGGCCCCCTCTGAGCACTATCCATAACTCCTACGGAACAACACCCATACGGAACTGAGAGAGAGAAATCACATGAAGAAGAAGATCCTTGCACTCACCGCAGTCGGCATCGCCGCATCGCTCACCCTCGCGGGTTGCAGCGGCGACGGTGCAGGCGGCACGGGCGGCGACAGCAACGCCGACGACAAGGGCACCATCACGCTGGGCTTCCTGCCCTCGTGGACCGACGGTCTGAGCACCGCATACCTGCTGCAGGACCAGCTCGAGAAGATCGGCTACACGGTCGAGATGAAGACGCTGACCGAAGCCGGACCGCTCTACACCGGACTCGCCCAGGGCGACGTCGACATGTACCCCTCGGCCTGGCCCGAGCTGACGCACGCCTCTTACATGGAGGAGTACGGCGACGACATCGAGGACATCGGCACGTACTACGACAACGCCAAGCTCACGATCGCGGTGCCGGAGTACTCCGAGCTGAACTCGATCGAGGACCTCAAGGGCAAGGGTGCCGAGTTCGACGGCAAGATCATCGGCATCGAGCCGGGTGCGGGCCTCACCGCCCAGACTGAGAAGATGATCCCCGAGTACGGCCTCGACGGCGAGTACCAGCTCGTCACCTCGTCGACCGCCGCGATGCTCACCGAGCTGAAGACCGCGACCGACAAGCAGGAAGACCTCGTCGTCACGCTGTGGCGTCCCTTCTGGGCCAACGACGCCTTCGGCATGAAGGACCTCGAAGACCCGATGGGTGCCATGGGCGAGGCCGAGGGCCTGCACTTCCTGGGTACCAAGGGCTTCGCCGAGGAGTTCCCCGAGGCTGCGGAGCTGATCGGGAAGATCAAGCTCGACGACGCCCAGTACGGCGCACTCGAAGACCTCGTGGTCAACGAGTACGGCGAGGGCAAGGAAGCCGACGCGGTCGACGCGTGGCTGAAGGAGTTCGGCGACGAGTTCGACTGGACCGTCACCAGCTGACCTGATCCGGGTCGCACACCCCCGTCAAGGGTTCGCTCCCGTCGCACTCTCTGTCGTCCCGGTCCGCCGGGCGGCAGGAGTGCGACGGGAGCTTCTGCGTTCGGGGCGGGAGTCAGTAGCCCAAGCGGGCCCGAACATCGTTGAGCAGCTGCGAGGAGCGCAATGCCGCGTCTGGCGCGACGGCAGAGATGCCCTGCACCAGCACGTCCGAGATCAGAATGGCCGAAAGGCTCTCAGACGTCAGTCCCGTCGGGGTGTGCGGTGCGGTCAGGATCGTATCGACGCGTGACGAGAGCCGGTCATGGAGTTCGTCGGTCACGAGGATGACGCCGGCGCCCATCAACTGCGCGTGATCCAGGAGCACGTCGATATCACGGGTCACCCGCCCAGGCGCGAAGATGACGAGGATGTCCTTCGCCCCGAGATTCATGACCTCATCGGCGAGGCGGAAGCCGTCCGTGCTGAGCCGCCGCGTGGTGAGGCCCGTACGCCGCAGGCGCAGTGCGAGATTCTCGGCGGCGATGCCGGAGGCGCCGAGGCCGTAGCAGTAGATGCTCTCGGCGCGCATGAGCAGCGTGATCGCCGCGGAGTACGCGTCGTCGTCGTTCGATGTGCGGGCGAGTTCGATGAGTGATGCGGCCTCGTCCCAGGTTTCCTGCTGGATGCGGGCGAGATCCTGCCCGATGTGCTCGATGCGCGTCTTGAGCCGTACCTCGGGGGAGACGCTGCTGGAGAAGGGCGCCGCGACCTCCTGTTTCAAGTGCGAGAGTCCCGAGTACCCGAGCTTCTGCAGGGTGCGGACGACCGAGGCGTTCGAGGTGCCGCTCTGGGTGCCGAGCTCGGCGGCGCTCGCGTAGAGGATGTGCTCGGCGGAGGTCGATGACAGGACGCGGCAGACGGCTCGTTCGGACTTCGAGAGGTCGTTCCATGTCCTGGCGATGCGCGCGCGGAGACCGGAGAGCGCGGGATTATCTGTATCACTTGTTACAAACGGTTCCATTGCTGTATCATTCTGTTCGAGAGGCGCATCATCCGTAACGGATGTTTCAATCATCCCGGGTGCATCGACTTTCCGCAACAGACTCAGCAGACAGGGAGGTCCCATGCCGGCCACGACGCCGATCCGCATGATCGAGATCAGTGGCGCACCTCGCGAACGTGGGCGCCTCTACGGTGAAGCCGCTGCGGACCTCATCGCAGGATCGCTGGAGTACTACAAGGAAGCGTTGACCCAGCAGACGGGCATGAGCTGGGCCGAGATCACGGCCTCCGTCTCGCAGTGGCTTCCGATCAGCGAGCAGATCGCCCCGCATCTGATCGAGGAGATGCGCGGGATCGCGGAGGGAGCGGGCGTCGCCTTCGCCGAGATCCTCACCTTGAACGTGCGTGGGGAGTTCGTCTACGACCACCAGGGCCCCGCGAAAGGTGTGACCGCGGCCGCGCGGGTCGACGACGATGAACGTGATGCGGTCGACGGGTGCACATCCTTCTTCCTCACCGGGGAGGGCAGCGGCACGGGGCACACCCTCGTCGGACAGAACTGGGATTGGCGCACGCGTACAGCGGGTACGACCCTCATCGTCCGCGTCGTGCAGGATCCGCTTCCCACGGTGATCATGCAGGTCGAGGCCGGTCAGGTGGGCCGCCACGGAGCCAACTCCGCGGGGATCTCGCTCAATGCCAATGGTCTCGGTGGAAGTTTCGGCAAGGCGGTCGGAGTGCCGCAGACCTTGATCCGTCGACTCGTCCTCGACCAGGGCGATATCGCGAGCGCACTCAGGACGCTCGTCAAGACGCGGCCCCATATCGCGAGCAACGCCCTGCTCGCCGACCGCAGCGGATTCGGCATCGATCTCGAGACCACGCCGAGCGGTGTGGATTGGATCTATCCCGAACGCGGTGTGATCGCCCACACCAACCACTTCCAAGCATCCGTGCCCCCGCAGCTCGCCGGGTCCTACCTTCCGGTATCCGCGGATTCGCTGCTCCGTCTGCCGCGTGTCGAGGCGGGACTCGCCAGGGTGGCGATGGCGGAGTCACCCGAGGAGAGCTACGCATTCGTCCGCGAGGCGATGTCGGATCACATCGGTTTCCCCGAAGGGGTCTGTACACATCCGCACCCTGACAGTCCTCCGGTGAAGCAGTGGTCGACGCTCCTCTCGAGCTGCGTCGATCTGACGACCGGCGAGTACCGCGTCGCGAACGGGTTCCCGTGCGAGACCGAGTACGAGGTGCTGCCTTGGAATCTCTACGACCCCACCCACTGACAGACTGAAACACGAGGAGATAGCGTTCAATGAAGAAGCAGCATCACCCCATCACGTTGATGATCGGCGCGATCACAGCGTCGGCGTTCGTCCTGGCCGGTTGCAGCTCGAGCTCGGACGACGACGGTGGCGGCGACACCGCGTTCGACGTCCCGTTCGGCGCGACGACACCTGCCGCTGCCGGCTCACTCGATACCGTGACCTGGATGCTCGGAGGAGAGCCGACGACGCTCGACGCCGACATCGACGCCACCACCGCCGACGACACGGTCCTCGCGAATGTCTGCGATCGGCTCATGCAGGTGCAACCTGACCTCACCCTCGGGCAGGGGCTGGCATCAGACGCGCAGTGGATCGATGACACCCATCTCGTCTTCACCATCAGGCAGGACGCGCTGTTCCATGACGGAAGCCCCGTGAGCACCGCCGACGTCTTGTGGAGCATGCAGCGACATTCCGCTGAGGGTGCTGCCGAATCCGACGAGTACCGGAACGTGGTCGCGATCGAACAGACCGGCGATGACCAGATCACCGTCACGACGTCGCAGCCGGACGCCATCCTCCTCCAGGCGATGGCGGGCGACGGTGGCATCGTCTGGAACCCGCGTGTGATCGAAGCCGAAGGGGAGGACTTCGGCAGCCCCGGTTCCGCTTCCGCCTGCAGTGGACCGTACGAGGTGACCTCGTGGGATGCGGGGTCGCAGCTCACCATCACCAAGTTCGCCGACTACTGGAACTCAGACGTCGACGCCCTCACGAACGAGATCGTCTTCCGCTGGGCCGATGAGACTGCGATCGCAAACTCGGTCACGACGGGCGAAGCCCAGGGGTCCTTCCTCGAGAACGCAGGTGCCGCGAGGAGCTTCATCGAGAGCGCAGACGTCTCCGTCTATCAAGGGCCCTCGACGAACGCCTGGGTGCTCGAGACGACAGATCGTGGCGCGCTGACGGATGAGCGCGTCCGTCAGGCGCTCTCGCTCGCTCTCGATCGCACCGGGGTGGCCGCTGCCGCATTCGGCGGTCTCGCCCAGCCGTGGAAGACGCCGGTCGGATCGGGGGCCTGGGGATACCAGGTCGATACCTTCGAGCAGGCGTACGACGCACTCGAAGGAGCGCCCGCGAAGCCGAGCGATGCCGACCTCGCCGCCGCCGAAGACCTGATCTCCGAGGCAGGCGTCCCGTCCGCCCCGATCGTCGTCGCGTCCAACGGGTCGTCGACGCACAACGTCATCGCGAACGCGCTCGTGTCCGCCGCGCAGTCCATCGGGCTGGAGGCGGAGATCACGGTGATCCCCCAGGTGCAGTACGGCGACTTCTACTCCGACCCCGAATTGCGGGGTCAGGCGGACTTGTGGCCCGATGAGTACTACATCTCGAAGAACGACCCGCTCGGCTTCTACAAGAACGGCGCATCCGATGCGAGCGTGAACTTCGGCGTCTTCGCCGACCCGGAATACGATGCGCTGGTCGATGAAGGCTACGCGGCGACGGACGACGTCGAGCGCGCCGCGATCACGATCGAGTTGCAGAAGCGCTGGGTGGAGCACGCCGTGTGGATCCCGGTCGTGGCGACGCCGTCGACGCTCATTATGTCGAACGACGTCACCGGCGTACCGGCCTCTGCGGCCTTCATCTACTACCCGTGGGCCGTCGACCTCGGCAGCACGAAGGGGTAGTCGTGGTGGCGCTCGCGTTCCGCAAGCTCGCCGGCATGGTCTTCACGCTGGTGATCGCCTCCTTCATCATCTTCGCTGCGATGTACGCCGCGCCGGGTGATCCGGTCACGTTCCTCATCGGCAACCCTGAGAACCTGACCCCGGAGCGGATCGCGAGCGTCCGGGCCCAGTACCACCTCGACGAGCCGATGCTCGTTCAGTACGGGCACTGGGCCGCGGGAGTCCTCACCGGCGACTTCGGCCAGTCTTTCCAGTACCACCAGCCGGTGAGTGCTCTTCTCGCCGCGAGGGTGCCCATCACCCTGTCGCTCGTCGCATACGCAGCCATCCTGCTCACAGTGGTCGGCATCGGTCTCGGTGTCATGGCCGCCGTGCGCCGGGGGAAGGCGGTCGATACCGCTATCACCGGAGCGACGACCCTCGCCGCGAGCATCCCCTCCTTCGTGTTGGGCATTGCCTTCGTCGCGCTCTTCGCCGTGGAGCTGCGGTGGTTCCCGGTCGCCGGCGCAGGTACGGCGGGATTCGATCGCGTGTATGCGCTCACTCTTCCTGCGCTTACCCTCGCCGTCACCGCGCTCGCGATCGTGAGTCGTGTCACGCGCCAATCGATGATCGAGCAGTTCTCTTCCGAGCATGTCGAGGCTGCCCGCGCTTCGGGGCTGCGCGAGCGGTATGTCGTACGTGATCACGTCTTGCGCGCAGCCTGGGGGCCGATCATCACCATGATCGCGCTCGTCATCGCGAGCATGATCGCTGGAACGGTCGCAGTCGAGACGGTGTTCGGGATATCCGGCGTCGGTTCGCTTCTCGTCGATGCGATCAACACGCATGACTTCCCGGTGGTGCAAGCGGTGCTCCTCTTCATGGTCGTCGCCTACATGATCGTCACGACGATCGTCGACCTGCTCCTGCCCGTGCTCGACCCCCGAATCGGACGAAGGGCGGTGTCCGCATGACCTCGATCCTGCTCCCGCGGGTTCGCAGACGCCGGCGGTCCGGATCCGACCTCGGGTTCTGGATCTCCTGCGGCTTCCTCGCCCTCATCGCCGTCGCGGCCGCCTTCGCCCCCCTCCTCGCCCCCTACGAGGCCGACAGTGTCGACTTCGCGGCGATCTGGGAAGGTCCGAGCGCACAGCACCTGCTCGGCACGGACCAACTCGGACGCGACCTCTTCTCCCGGTTGCTCATCGGTGCAGGAGAGACGCTGGTGGGCCCGGTGGTGCTGCTCGTGCTCGCCACGATCCTCGGTGTGGCGATCGGCGTGCTGGCGGCGTGGCGAGGGGGGTGGATCGATACCGTCCTGGCCCGCGTGACCGACGTGATGTTCGCGTTCCCCGGCCTGCTCTTCGTCGTGCTCGTCATCGCCGTGTTCGGCAAGGGTCCCGCAACAGCGATCGTTGCACTCGCGCTCGCCTATGCACCGGTGATCGCGAAGTACACGCGCAGCCTTGCGTTGAGCGAGATGACGCGTCCCTACATCGACGCCTACCGGGTTCAGGGGCTCGGCGGCTTGACGATCTGCCTGCGCGGAGTCATCCCGAACCTGCTTCCTCCGCTCGTCGGATACCTGGTCGTGCTCTTCGGGGAAGCTCTCATGAGCCTTGCGACGTTGAGTTTCCTCGGGTTCGGCGCGCAGCCTCCGAGTTCCGAATGGGGCCTGATGGTGCAGGAGGGGCAACCCGGCATCATCCAGGGAGAGTTCCTCCCGACGCTGGTGCCCGGTGCTGCCATCGCCCTCGTCGTCATCGCGGTGAACGTCGCCGGGGTGCGTGTGGCCGACCGACTTCTTGCGAAGGGATGAGTGATGCTCCTCGAAATTCAGGACCTTGATCTCGCCTTCGGGCACGGTGAAGACGCTGTGAAGATCCTCACCGGCATCACCCTGAGTGTGGACCGCGGCGAACTCGTCGGGCTCGTGGGTGAGTCGGGCTCGGGCAAGTCGACGACGGTGCGCGCGGCCCTCGCCCTCTATGGCGAGGAAGCGACGATCGCGGGGAGTATCCGGATCGATGGAACACAGATGGTGGCCGCCGACGAAAGGACCCGACGACGGGTGCGCTCCGCATCCGTCTCGCTTGTGCAGCAGGACCCGCGTTCCGCACTCAACCCCGTGCGGCGCATCGGGGATTCGCTCTCCGAACGACTCGTCCGTGTCCACGGGTGGCAGCGAAGCCGTGCGGAGGCGCACCTCATCCAGCTCCTGGCCGCGGTGGGGCTGACTCACCCGGAGCGGCGCATGCGGCAGTTTCCGCACGAGCTCTCGGGCGGCATGCTTCAGCGCGTCGTCATCGCATCGGCGCTGAGCACCGATCCTGCGCTCCTTCTCGCCGACGAGGCGACGAGCGCGCTCGACGTGACGACGCAAGCCGAGATCGTCGCCATCTTCCAGCGGCAGATCCGTGAACGTGGTCTCGGGATGCTCTTCATCACCCACGACCTGGCACTCGCGGGCGCGATCTGCGATCGGATCCATGTCCTTCGGCAGGGTGAGATCGTGGAGACGCTGACGAAACCCGGGCTCTTCGCGGATGCAGTCAACCCGTACACACTCTCGCTGATCGAAGCTGCCCCCGTGCTCGACACGAAGGAGGCGTCATGAGTCTGGTGGAAGTCTCCGATCTGTACCGGGCGTTTCGGATGGGTCCGGGAACAGAGCGCGTCGTCGCTGTCAACAACGTGAGTTTCGCCATCGACGCAGGTGAGGCGCTCGGTCTCGTCGGTGAATCGGGCTCGGGCAAGTCGACGATCGCCCGGATTCTCGTCGGTCTGGAGCGCGCCGACGCGGGGTCAGCGGTGATCGACGGTGTCGATCGCCTCCGCAGGCCGCGCGGCAGGGCTGAGCGCCTGGCGAGAGCTCGCGCAGTGCAGATGGTGTTCCAGGACCCGAACGGGTCGTTGGATCGCCGACTGACCGTGCGGCAGACCCTGCGGCGGACTCTGAGGCTGCGAGAGGAGGCAGCGGGTCCGCATGCCGACCGTACGATCGCGGAGCTGCTGGATCGAGTGCGACTCACCGAACGGCATGCCGACGCGAAGCCCCACGAGCTTTCGGGCGGTCAGCGACAGCGCGTTGCGATCGCGCGGGCACTCGCGGTCTCTCCTCGTCTCGTCGTCCTCGACGAGGCCGTATCCGCACTCGATGTCTCCGTGCAGGCTCAAGTACTCGAACTCCTCGCCGAGATCCAGCGCGAGTCGAGGGTGAGCTACCTGTTCGTCAGTCACGATCTCGCCGTCGTCCGCGAACTCTGCTCCCGGGTTCTCGTGCTCTTCCGTGGCACGGTCGTCGAACAGGGGGACACCGAGCGGGTTCTGACCCGTCCCGAGCACCCCTATTCGCAGCTCCTCATCGCTTCGACGCCCGGCCCGGGGTGGGATCCGGAGCGGGTCGTCCGCGACCGGATGACGTTCACGCAGCGCATGGAGGTCGTGGGCGGGGGCGAATCGGGCTAGTAGCCCTCATCGCACCGAGGTCTGCTCCGGCCGACGCCCACACGCAACTGGATGCCACCCGCAACTGGATGCCACCCGCAGATGAAGGAGATCTCTTGAGGGGAAGGAGCCAGCGGCTCTGAGGGTCCTTCGAATCAAGAGATCTCCTTCACCGGGGCCGGCGTCAAAGGACCGGCGTCAGGGGGCCGGCGTCAGAGGGGGAGCACGATCGACGCGGTCAAGCCACCGCCCTTGCGTGCACGCAGACGTACGTCGCCCGAGTGGGTCTTCGCGATGCTCTGCACGATAGCGAGGCCCAAGCCGGTGCCGTCTGGTCCGGTGGAGGTGCGACTCGCGTCACCGCGGTAGAAGGGCTCGGTGAGCAGCGCCAGCGTGGCTGATGCGATCGGAGCGCCGGTGTTCTCGACGTCGATCACCGCGCGCCCGCGCTCACGGCGGCAGCGCACCCACAGCTCTCCCCCGTGGACGTTGTGGCGGATACCGTTCTCGAGGAGATTGCGCACGGCGCGGGCGAGCAGCATCGGATCACCCTTGACCGTCAGCGCGCGGAGGTTCGTATGCACGACGATCCCTTGGGCGTCCAACTCCTCGACCTGATCCTCGATGAGTTCGCTGAGTTCGACCGGCTCAACCTCATCCAGGCCGGTGCGCGAGCGGGCGAGGGCGAGCAGCGCGGTGATGAGTCGTTCGCTCTGCTCGGTGGCCCGCAGGGCGCGCTGCATGTTGGCTTGGAGCTCCGCCGGCACGGCACCCTGCTCGAGGGGGATCTCCAGGGCAGTCCTGGTCGTGGTCAGCGGGGTGCGCAGTTCGTGGGAGGCGTTCGCCACGAATCGGTCCTGCGCGGTGAACGCCGACTGCAGCCGATCGAGCATCCCGTCGATCGTGTCGCCCAGCTCCTTGATCTCATCGTCGGGTCCAGGAAGGTCGAGCCGTCGCCCGAGGTCGCGTTCGGAGATGTCGCGGGTTGCGGCCGTGACCTCGCCGATGCGGTCGAGCGATCGACGAGCGAGCCAGAACGCGATCGCGGCGGCGACCCCGGTGAAGCCGACGAGCACCACGATCGACCACAGCAGCAGCCCGCCGCCGACCTCGTCCGCCAGGAAGGTGGATTGCTGGAGCACAGCACCCTCGACCGAATCGAGCGACGTCGTCTGCATCGGAGTGGTCACGGGGACGTCGGTGAGCATGGCGGTCTCCGCGAAGTACGCGCATCCGGTGCTGGTGGCCCCATAGATGGGTCCGCTGTCCTCGGCCGCGCTCGTCCCCTGCGAGAGCTGCGTGATCGAGAGTGCCGGCACGCAGCTCGCCGCGGTGGTGTCGATGGCGGAGGCGAAAAGCTGTTGCACCACCAGGTACTGCACCGTGAGCAGCGCGGCGCCCGCGGCGATGAAGACTCCGGCGATGATGATCACCAGCCGTGTGCGGAAGCTCATGCGTCTCATTCCGTTCCCACCCGATAGCCGTGTCCTGCCGCGGACTGGATGAGCGCCGGCGATCCGAGCTTGCGGCGCAGCGTGTGCACCACGATCTTGACCACGCCGCGGGTGCGTTCGAGCGGCTCGTCCCACACGTCGTCGAGCAGATCGTCGGCGCTGACGTATCCCCCCTCCGCGGCGAGCAGCGCCTCGAGCACCCCGAACTCCTTCAGCGTGAGACGGATCGGTGTCCCGTCGCGTTCCACGACGCGCCGCACGATGTCGAGGCGCACGCCTGCGAACTCCAGGACCGAGTTCGGGCGGCTGGACTGGGCACGGCGACCGAGGGCGCGGAGCCGAGCCAGGAGCTCCACGTAAGCGAACGGCTTGGCGAGATAGTCGTCGGCACCGAGGTCGAGACCCTCGACGCGGTCGTTGAGGGTTCCCGCCGCGGTGAGCATGAGGATGCGGGCGGGATACTCCTGCGCGATGAGCGTGCGGCACACGGCATCGCCGCTCAGCACGGGCAGGTCGCGGTCGAGGACGATCACGTCCACATCGCTCCCCGCGGCGGCGGTCAGGGCGCTCGCGCCGTCGCGTGCGACATCGACCAGGTATCCCTCCCGGCGCAGGCCATCGGCGAGCGTGTCGGCCAGATCGACCTCGTCTTCCACCAGCAGCAATCGCATCGCGCCTCCCTCCTCCGAGGGTGCGCTCTCCGCGGTTAGTTTCCGGTTAGGTGCCGTCATACCGACAGCAAACCATCGCCTCCGTAGAACTGACTGCACGTCGTGGATGAGCTGCGACCGCGAGAAAGGGAATGTCATGTTCGATTCGAAAGCACACCGTTCCATGGTGGTGATGCCCGCTGTCATCGCGCTCTTCGCGCTCTCTGCATGCAGCGCCCCGTCCGGGGACGACAAGGCGAAGGACGGCGCCAACGATGCGGCCGCTGCCCGTTTCGTGACCTGCCTCACCGATGAGGGCCAGACGGCGAAGATCGTCGACGGTGGCCAGGTCGGCCTGCTGATGCCGGACGCTCCCGGCGACGGCGGGCTGGGCACGTTGAGCGACAGCACCGCGACGATGGGCGGCGGTGAGGAGATGGCGATGACGACGATCGTCGCGGATGAGGACGGCATGTGGCTCGCCGCGACAGCCGCCTCGGGATACCCGGAGGAGGGGCAGCGGGCCGCGTGGGAGAAGTGCGAGGAGGAGGTTCCCGAGTTCGCACAGCCCGAGCCCGACATGTCGGGGGCCGATGGCGCGCAGACGCAGATGATCTCGCCCGAGCAGATCATCGAGTCCGGACTCGCGTTCGCCGCGTGCGCCAGGGACAACGGCTTCGCTGCCTTCGCGGATCCCGACGCCGACGGCATGCTCGAAATGCCGGTCGGGATCACGGAAGACGAGGCGCGCACCCTCCTCGAGGCGTGCGCGGAGAAGACCGGCGAGATGCCGCCGATGTTCACGCCCGAGAGCATCGAATCCGTCGACTTCGACTGGTTCGCCCTGATGAACGAGTACTTCGAAGGCGGCTTCATGGCGGCGACCACGCTGCCGTCCGGAGGCGAGGAATGAGCCGGCGGCTGACGAAGGTGCTCGTGCCCGTGGGGGCGTTGCTCGTGGCTGCCGCGGTGACCCTGGCGGTGCTGCAGCCGTGGAGCTCCGTGGCCGAGACGCCGAAGGACGACGACAAGCCGGTGACGACCAAGGCCGAGCTCACCACGCTGACTTCCGACCTCAGACTCAACGGCAGCCTGAGCTACGGCGCCTCCACCGCTCTGCCCGGTCGCGGGGGCACCATCACGCGGCTCCCGGCGGCGGGCGACGTGATCGAAGCGGGTCAGTCGATCTACGAGGTCGACGGCAAGCCGGTGATCGCGATGCGCGGTGACCGTCCGTTCTGGCGCGATCTCGGCGTCGGCGTCGAGAACGGACCCGACGTGCGACAGCTCGAGCAGGCGCTCGCCGACCTCGGCTTCGGCAAGGACATGACCGTGGACGACGAGTTCACGCGGGTCACCGAAGCCAACGTCAAGGCGTGGCAGAAGTCGCTCGGCGTGACCAAGGACGGCGTCGTGAAGCTGGGTGATGTCGTCGCGATCACCGCCGCCTCGGTGCGCGTCGACTCCGTGACGGGAAAGCTCGGTGATCCTGCAGCGACCAGCCCGCTCACGTATACGAGCACGACCCTGCGTGTGGTGGCCACGCTCACCGAAGCCCAGGCGCGCGAGATCCTGCCGGCGACGCCGGTGACCGTGATCCTTCCGGACGGCACCGAGGTCCCCGCGACGGTGGCCGCCGTCGATCCTGGCGGCCAACCGACCGGCAAAGAGGGCGAGACCACCCCGGCCACCGCGAACATCGAATTCGAGGATCCCGCCGTCGCGGAGGGCATCGGTCTTCGCGCCGTCAAGGTCGTGTTCGCGACCTCCGAGGTGAAGGACGCACTCGTCGTTCCCGTCACCGCGCTCGTGGCGACGACCGACGGCGGCTACGCGGTCGACGTGCTGCGCAAGGGCGGCAAGGTCGAACGTGTCTCGGTGGAGGTCGGACTGATCGCCGACACCCGGGTGCAGGTGGTCGGCGGGGATCTCGCCGCCGGTGATGCCGTGGTGGTGGCGCAATGACGCCCGATACCGTCGTCGAACTCGTCGAGGTGATCAAGGAGTACCCCGGCAACCCCCCGCTGCGCGTGCTGCACGGCATGAGCCTCGCGATCGAGAGCGGCGAGCTGGTGGCCGTCGTCGGCGCATCCGGATCGGGGAAGAGCACGATGCTCTCGATCATGGGAACGCTCGACGACCCCACCAGTGGCACCGTGCTGATCGACGGGACGGATGTCGCGTGGCTCGCCGAGCACGAGCGTGCAGCTCTGCGCGCTCACCGCATCGGTTTCGTGTTCCAGCAGTTCTTCCTGCTGCCCGCGCTGAGCGCGGTCGACAACGTCGCGCTCGGGCTCCTGTACTCGGGGGTGCCCTCGGCGGAGCGCACGGTGCGGGCCGCGGCTGCGCTCGAGCGGGTCGGCCTCGGTGCGCGCATGAGGCACCGACCCGGTCAGCTGTCCGGAGGAGAACAGCAGCGCGTGGCGATCGCCCGCGCGATCGTCGGGGAGCCGTCGGTGCTGTTCGCCGACGAGCCGACCGGCGCGCTCGACTCGAGCACGGGCGAGCACATCCTCGAACTGCTCACATCGATCGCAGACTCCGGCACAGCGGTCGTGATCATCACGCACGACCCGCACATCGCCGAGCGCACGCAACGACAGGTCAGAATCAACGACGGGCGGATCATGAGCGATACCGGTAGGCGGGAACAGGAAGAGGTCGCGGCATGAGGCGCACGGGAGAGCGGATGTCCCGGCTCAGCGTCGCGGACAGCATCCGCACGGCTCTCATCGGTCCTCGCAGTCGCAAGATGCGCACGGCGTTGTCGGCGCTCGGGGTCGCTGTCGGTATCGCGGCGCTGACCGCCATCACCGGTATCGCCGCCTCGAACCAGGCGGAGCTGTTGGCCAAGCTCGACGCGCTCGGCGCCAACATGATCGTGGTGCAGCCGGGGTACGGGCCCGACAACAAGCCGGTGGCGCTTCCCGAGACCGCGGCCGGGATGATCGAGCGGGTGAGCGGCGTCGAGCAGGTCGGGGTTCTCGAGAAGGTGCCGGACGGCATCGGTGTGTACCGCAACGACCTCATCCCGAAGAGCCAGGGCAACGGATTGGCCGCGTATGCCGCGGGTCCCGACTTCCTGTCGTCGGTGGAGGGATCGGTGGCGAAGGGGTCGTGGTTCGACGAGACCGACCGCTCGCTGCCGGTGACCGTGCTCGGATCGGCGGCAGCCGCACGCATGGGCATCACGGAGCCGGGCGTGCGGGTGTGGATCGGGGAGCAGTGGTACACGGTGATCGGGATACTCGATTCGGCCGGCCTCGCCGAGTCGATCGATGCGAGCGCATTCCTCGGCGACCATTGGGCGGCGGAGCATGTGTCGGCGGAGGGTGACGACACCATCGCGTCGATCTATGTGCGCATGGCCGACGGCGGTACGGGCGAGAAGGTCCGCGAGGCGATCGGTCGCGCCGCGAACCCGTCCTCCCCGTATGTGCAGGTGACCGGACTCGGCGAGCTCGCCGGGGCGCGGGACACCGCGGATGATTCGCTGTCCGGCCTCGCGGTCGGTCTCGCGGCGATCGCTCTGCTGGTCGGAGGGATCGGCATCGCGAACACCATGGTGGTGGCGGTGCTGGAGCGGCGCGGCGAGATCGGACTCCGGCGGGCGCTCGGCGCTCGTTCGGGGCAGATCGCGGGTCAGTTCGTGGCGGAGGCGATCGTGCTCGGCGGCCTGGGGGGCATCGCCGGGGCGGTGTGCGGGGCGCTCGGGGTCTTCGCCTACGCCACGATCCAGGGCCAGGCGGTGACGATCCCCGTGGTCGTGCTGGTCGGTGGTCCGGTCGTGGCGCTGGTAGTCGGCGTGATCGCGGGGCTGTACCCCGCGATCAGTGCCGCGCGACTGTCGCCCACCACGGCGCTGCGCACGGTCTGAGCACGCCGAGGCCCGCTCCGGACGACGCCCACCCGCAGATGAAGGAGATCTCTTGATCTGAAGGACTCAGGGGTTCTGAGGGGCCTTCGAATCAAGAGATCTCCTTCATCTGGTGTGGGGCCAGATCGGGGAGAAGATCAGCTGACCTTCTTCCAGTAGGAGATGATCGCGAACACGTAGGCGACCACGAGGATGCCGACGCACCAGGCGAGGGCGACCCAGATGTCGTTGCCGACGGGCTGCTCGGCGAACAGCGCCTGGATGGTGTTGACGATCGAGGTGACCGGCTGGTTCTCGGCGAACCACTGCACCGGTGCCGGCATGGTGTCGGTCGGCACGAAGGCCGAGCTGATGAACGGGAGGAAGATCAGCGGGTACGAGAACGCGCTCGCCCCGTCGACCGTCTTGGCGTTCAGGCCCGCGATGATGGCGAGCCAGGTGAGCGCCAGGGTGAACAGCATCAGGATGCCGATGACGGCGAGCCAGGCCCAGAAGCTCGCCCCGGTGCGGAAGCCCATCACGAATCCGACGCCGAAGATGATCGCCAGGGTGATCGCATTCGCGGTCAGTGAGGTGAGCACGTGCGCCCACAGCACACTCGACCGGGCGATCGGCATGGAGTGGAAGCGCTCGAAGATCCCGCTCTGCATGTCGGTGAAGAGCCGGAACGCGGTGTAAGCGATCCCCGAGGCGATCGCGATGAGCAGGATGCCGGGGAGCAGGTAGTTCACGTAGTTCTCGGCGCCGGTGCTCTGCTGGAGCGCGCCGCCGAAGACGTACACGAACAGCAGCATCAGGGCGATCGGGGTGACCGCCGTGGTGATGATGGTGTCGGGACTACGGAAGATGTGCCGCATGGAGCGGCCGGTGAGCGTCGCCGTGTCGGCGGTGAAGTGCATGGTCATGCTGCGTCCTCCTTCTGCGTGGACGAGGGGCCGATGAGGGTGAGGAAGATCTCCTCGAGGGTGGGCTGCTTCTCGACGTACTCGACCTTCGCGGCCGGCAGCAGCCGCTTCAGCCCGGCGAGGGTGTCGTTCGCGATGATGCGGCCCTCGTGCAGGATCGCGATGCGGTCGGCCAATTGCTCCGCCTCATCGAGGTACTGCGTGGTCAGGAGTACGGTGGTGCCGGTGTTCGCGAGCTCCTTGACCACGTCCCACACCTCGATGCGGGCTTCGGGGTCGAGTCCGGTGGTCGGTTCGTCGAGGTAGATGACCTCGGGGTGCCCGACCAGGCTCATCGCGATGTCGAGCCGGCGACGCATGCCGCCCGAGTAGGTGCCGACCTTGCGGTTGCCGGCATCCGTCAGGCGGAAGGTCGCCAGCAGATTGTCGGCGACCTTCCCGGGGTCGGGCAGATGCCGCAGCTTCGCGACCAGCACCAGGTTCTCGCGTCCGGTGAGGATCTCGTCGACGGCGGCGAACTGTCCGGTGAGGCTGATGCGCTCCCGGACGCCGACCGGGTTCGCGGCCACGTCGGTACCCTGCACGGTCGCCATTCCGGTATCCGCCTTCAGCAGGGTGGAGAGGACACGCACCATCGTGGTCTTGCCGGCGCCGTTCGAGCCGAGGAGGGCGAAGATGCTGCCCTTCTCGACCTCGAAGTCGACCCCGCGCAGGACATGCAGATCTTTGTAGGACTTCTCGATACCGCGTACCGAGATGGCGGCGTTCGTCATGACTCGTTCTCCTTCTTCCTCGCGTCGTCGAACGCCTTGATGAGGCGCGCGCGCTCCTTGTCGATCCACTGGGTGCCGCCGTAGGCGCGGGCATACTCCTCGGCGTACTCGACGGGGTCGTCGCCCACGATCGCGCTGACGGGGGTGCCGTCGATGGCAGCGCGCTCCCACAGGTCCGCGAGGTCGAGGAACATGGTGACGATGGTGTCGCCGTCGGTGATGCCGCCGTAGTACAGGTAGTACCGGTACTGGGCGTTCGCCACCTCGCGGTACGGCGAGGGGAGGGCGTCGATGCGGGCCTTGGCCTGCTTGTACTGCTTCTTCTGCTCGAGCGATCCGGTGAGCGCTTCGATCCACTTCGCGGCCATGATCAGTTCTCCTCGTTCGTGTTGTTCAGTCGTTCGATGTGCGTACGGAGGAAGTCCCAGGTCTTCCAGAACTCCCCGAGCTCCTGGCGGCCCTGCGCGTTCAGGGTGTACACCTTGCGGGGCGGCCCCTTCTCGCTCGGGACCTTCTCGACGTCGACGAGCTTCTTCTGCTCGATGCGCACCAGGAGTGCGTAGATCGTGCCCTCGGCGATGTCGGTGAACCCGTGGTCCCGGATGCGGGTCGTGATCTCGTATCCGTAGGCCGGCTGCTCGGCGAGGAGCGCCAGAACGATGCCCTCCAGAGTGCCCTTGAGCATCTCGGTCATCTGCTTGCCCATCAGGTCCTCCCTTCCTGTCTCGGTACTCAGTGATGCTGGGTACCGGTACAAAGTAACACCGAGTACCGGTACTTAGCAACACCGAATACCAGGATCTTCCGAGAAGTTTCCTGAGGGTTTCCGGGCGCGCGGAAACGAGGGCTCGCCGAACGGCGGCGCGGAATCCCGCTGCTACGGGAACAGGCGGCGGAGCAGCGGAAGATCGTCGTCGCTCAACGCCTGGGTGATCACGGCTGCGGTCTCCGGGTGCATGTCCTTCTCGAGGCGCTTCCAGAGCCACCGGGCGGCACCCAGATCTGCCGTGGCGACAGCGGTCGAGAACGCCGCCACGCCGTCGTAGTAGGGGATGGTGGAGGAGCCGGGCTCGGCGTTGTACGGCCCGTAGATGTCGACGAACGGAAGCGTCGGATCCGGGCGCAGGTAGAGGGTGTCGCCCGGGCTGATCGGCTCGTTGCCGCGCACGTGGTTGAAGCTGGAGACCGTGACGTAGTCGACGCAGAATCGCTCGCCGATCGCGATGAGGCTGTCGCCGGCCTGCACCTCGTAGGAGAAGATCTTGCCGGCCGCATCCAGCGTGACCGGTCCGCTCGCCAGCTCCGACGCGCCCATCTCGACGAGCTCGCCCAGGAGCTTGGCGTGCATCGGAGAGCCGTCGTCCCGGTAGATGTTGATGAGCGCGTTGGTGGTGCAGTCACCGGGACCACCGGCGGGAACGCTGATGCCGTCGCCCAGGTCGACGAGTCCGCCCTGCTCGGTCTTCTCCGCGCGACTCGTCGGGGCCGTGGAAGGCTCGGCGGCGAAGCGCTCCGACACCCACGAGCCCGCGTCGACGACAGCCGGCGCGGCGCTGATCACGGCGGGAGCCGCTACGGCAACCAACCCCGCGATGGCGACGACGACGACCGCGGTCGTGATCTTGGTGGTGCGCTGCATCCCGACAGCATGGCATCCCTCCCCACCGGGACGCGAGAGCCCGTGCGGAGGGAGCATGCCGTGCGCGGGGTGAAAAGGCGGGGTGAATTCTCCGGGATCGGCCGGAGCGGTTGTCGCGGGCCGGGCAGTCTGGCGGATGGCCCGAGCCGAGTTCGCCATGTCTGGATGGTGCTCGGCGGTCGCCTGAGGGGGCGGGGGTTTCCGTGTGCGAACGCGCACCGGGGAAGCGATGAATGGGGAGTCTGTCATGGGGTTTCGTGTTGCCCGCAAGGACCACACAGCCGATGGCCTTCCGTCCGAGCGGCGCAGCCGCTGGCGGGGCCGCGCGAAGAAGCTGATCGGAGGCGCCCTGAGCACGGCGCTGGTCGCCTCGTCGATGGTGTTCATCGGAGGCACGGTCACGGCGGCTCCCGCGATCGCGGCTGACCCGTTCCTCTGCACGCCGGGCGCCGTGTACGTGCAGAGCACGACAGAGGTGCGCGAGTTCATCGTCGACGAGCAGGGCGGCACCCCGGGAAACGGCGGCACGCTCGGTTCCACCACCCTCGGCGTCGACCACTCCAACAATGCCCTCGGCATCTCCTCCAGCGGCCGCTACGCCTACACGGTCACCAATGCGGCCGGATCCAAGGTGCTGGCCAAGCATGACCGCGTGACTGACACCACGAGCCGCACCACGTTCACGCTCAACTCCTCCGTGCTCCGAGGTGCCGTCCACCCGGTGACCGGCGTCTACTACTTCGCCAGCGGTACCGCCAGCGGCGCCATCAACCTCTACGCCTGGAACGAGAGCGTCACTCCGCAGGCCTACGTGCAGGTCGGCACGCTCCGCCCCACCGCCGGCAGCAGCGCGTTCGGCGCCAACGGCGACATGGCCTTCAGCGCCTCGGGCCAGCTCGTGCTCGTGGCCGACAACGTCATCTACTCGTCCGACCTTCCCACCTCGCTCGTGCCGAGCACCGCGACCATCGAGGCCAAGCAGGTCCACAACATGGGCGACGGCGTGCAGGGCAACGGCATCGCGTTCGGAAACCTCGGCCACATCTTCGTGTCGGTCTCCGGAGGCGGAAACCGCATCATCGAGGTCGACCTCCCCCGCGGCGTGACCGTCAACACCACCTCGATCGGAACCTTCGGGCCGA
This sequence comes from Microbacterium sp. J1-1, assembly GCF_024498615.1. Classification (NCBI taxonomy): domain Bacteria; kingdom Bacillati; phylum Actinomycetota; class Actinomycetes; order Micrococcales; family Microbacteriaceae; genus Microbacterium; species Microbacterium sp. J1-1. The sequence continues at coordinate 148,838 of NZ_CP089590.1, forward strand.
CCGACATGGCCAGCTGCACCTTCCCGAACACCCTCACGCTGAAGAAGGACCTCCCCGAGGGGCGTCACGCCGCCACCGACCAGTTCGCCCTGCGTGTGCAGTCGCCGGCCGGCTATCAGGTCGCGCAGACGGACGCCGCCACCCGCGGAGAGGCCACGGGGCTGCAGCCGGACTACGCCGGACCGGTGTTCACCAACCAGGGCGACACCTTCCGCCTCTCCGAGTCCGCATCCGGAACCACGGACAGCACCCGGTACGCCGAATCGCTCGACTGCGTGCAGGTCGAATCCGACGGCTCCACGTCTCCGGTCGCCGTGACCGCAGACGGCAGCGTCGTCCAGCCCGCCGGTGCGCTCGGCACCGACGTCACGTGCACGTTCACGAACGTACGTCTCGCACCCGACCTGGCGCTGCGCAAGACCTCCGACCCGGCCGACGGTGTCGCCGTGCAGGCGGGTCAGCGCATCACGTACACCGTCGAGGCGGAGAACACGGGCAACACGCTCCTCGACCCCGTCCGCGTGAGCGACGACCTGTCCGGCGTGCTCGCGTTCGCCGAGTACCAGGGAGACGTCGCCACGGAGCTCGACGGCTCCCCCGTCGCATCCGGCGCCGCAACCATCACCGGTGACGACCTCGCCTGGACCGGCGCGCTCGAGCCCGGTCAGGTGCTCACCATCACGTATTCGGTGATCGTTGACGCCGATGTCGAAGGAGAGCGGATCGCCAACAGCGTCACCGCCTCCGGCACCCCTCCCGGCGGCTTGCCCCCGGTCGATCCTCCCGCGGTCGCGACCGAGCACCCCGTAGCGGGCTACACCGTCGCCAAGAGCTCCAGCCCCGCTGCCGGCACCGTCGTGGAGCCGGGGCAGACCATCGAGTACACGGTGACCGGCACCAATACCGGTGCCACGGTGCTGAGTCCGGCCTCCCTCTCCGATGACCTGTCGGCCGTGTTCGCACACGCCGCCTACAACTCCGACGTCGCCACCGAGATCGACGGCGCACCCGTCGCCGCGGGCGCAGCGACCATCACGGGCGACGACCTCGCCTGGACCGGCACTCTCCAGCCCGGACAGACCGTGACGATCACGTACTCCGTGACCGTGGAGGCCGACACCTCGGGTGAGATCCTGAAGAACACCGTCAGCGGCACCGCGACGCCCACGACTCCGGACCCGAGTGACCCCGACGGACCGCAGGTGCCGGGCGAACCCATCGTCCCGCCCACGGTCACCACCGAGCACCCGGTGATCGGTTCGGGATTCACGATCAGCAAGTCCGCCGACCCCGCCTCGGGCACCGCCGTCTCGGCCGGCGACACCGTGACCTACACGATCACCGGAACCAACACGGGTGACACCGACCTCGATCCGGCCCGGATCGTCGACGACCTGTCGGGTGTGCTCGATGACGCCGGCTACAACGACGACGTGACCGCCGACCGCGGCTCCGTCACCGTCAGCGGCGACACGCTCACCTGGACGGGCGATGTGCCCCGCGGCGAGTCCGTCACCATCCGCTACTCGGTGACCATCGATGCCGGAGTCCAGAAGGCGCTGCTGAACAACGTCGCCAGTGGCACGGCCACACCGCGGATCCCGGTCGACCCGGCCGACCCCGACGGTCCCACGACCCCGGGGACCCCGATCGTCCCGCCGCCCGCGGAGACGAACCACCCGGTCGTCGAGACCGGCCTCGAGGTGACGAAGTCCGCGGACCCCGTCTCCGACACCGCCGTGCGCGCGGGCGACACGATCACGTACACGATCTCCGGTGTCAACACGGGTAACACGACGCTCGACCCCGCGTCCATCGTCGACGACCTGTCCGCCGTGCTCGCCCACGCTCAGTACGGCGGCGACGCGAGCGCATCGACCGGAGCCGTCGAGCTCGACGGCACGACGCTCACCTGGACCGGGGCGCTCGCTCCCGGCGCCAGGGTCGACATCACCTACACGGTGACGGTCGACGCCGACGCGACCGGCGTGCTGCTGCGCAACACCGTCACGGGTGAGGGGACCCCGCTCATCCCGGTGGACCCGACCGACCCGGACAGCCCCACCACGCCCGGTACCCCGGTCACCACGCCGCCGTCGACGACGGAGCACCCGGTCGCCAGCCCCGGCTTCACGGTCGCGAAGTCCGCCGACCCCGCATCGGGGACGCGTGTCGATCCCGGCAGCGTGATCACCTACACCGTCACGGGCACGAACACGGGTGACACCGTGCTCGACCCTGCCTCGATCGCCGATGACCTGCGCGGCGCGCTCGCTCATGCCTCGTACAACGACGACGTGACGGCCACCCGCGGCGACGTCAGCGTGGTGGACGACGCCCTCGACTGGAGCGGCGTGCTGCTCCCCGGTCAGAACGTCGTCATCACCTATTCCGTGACGGTCGACCCGACCGCCGGGGGTGAGACGATCGCGAACACGGCCACGGGCACGGCGACGCCACTCATCCCGACGGACCCGAGCGACCCGGACAGCCCCACCACGCCGGGCACGCCGATCACGCCGCCGCCGGCGACGACGGAGCACCCGGTCAACGAGCCCGGCTTCACCTTCGCCAAGACCGTCGACCCGGCTGCGGGCACGGCCGTGGATCCCGGTGATGTGCTCACCTACACGTTGACGGCCGTCAACACCGGTCAGACGGTGCTCGACCCGGTCGAGATCACGGACGACCTCTCGAAGGTGCTGCCGTACGCCTCGTACAACGACGACGCTGTGGCCGTGATCGGCGGTCTGCCCGCCGGCGCGGTGACGGTCGACGGCGCGGAGCTCGACTGGTCCGGTGCGCTCGCCGTCGGTCAGACTGTCGTCATCACGTACTCGGTGACGGTCGGCCCCGAGGGCGTCGGATCCGTGCTCGAGAACAGCGCGAGCGCGACGGCGACCCCGCCCGGAGGGTCCGTCATCACCCCGCCGCCCGGCACCACGACGAACGCCGTGAACGTCCCCGGATTCTCGGTGTCGAAGAGCGCCGACCCGGTGTCGGGCACGGCGGTCGACCCCGGCAGCGTCATCACCTACACGGTGACCGGCGTGAACACCGGTGAGACGGTCCTCGATCCGGTCGCGATCGTGGATGACCTCTCCGGCGTCCTCGCCCACGCCGACTACAACGACGACGCGGCCGCCCTGATCGGCACGACCGCATCGACCGCCCCGGTGGTCTCCGGCGACAGCCTGTCGTGGACGGGAGCCCTCCAGGTCGGCGAGACCGTCACGATCACGTACTCCGTGACCGTGCAGGCGGACGCCGGGGGAGCGATCCTCGAGAACTCGGCTTCGGGATCGGCGACCCCGCCCGGCGGTGTGCCGCCGATCGAGACGCCGCCCGCCACGACGGAGCACCCGGTCAACGAGCCCGGCTTCGAGCTCCGCAAGTCGGCCGACCCCGCGTCGGGAACCCGCGTCGATCCCGGCAGCGTCATCACCTACACGGTGACCGGCGTGAACACCGGAGAGACCGCGCTGGCGCCGGTGAGCATCAGCGACGACCTCTCGGGCGTCCTCGCCCACGCCGTCTACAACGACGACGCCACGGCGACCGTGATCGACGGATCCGCGTCCGCTCCGGTCGTGGACGGTGACGAGCTCACCTGGTCGGGCGCGCTCGCCGTCGGTCAGCGCGTCACCATCACGTACTCGGTGACCGTGAACGGCGACGCAGGTGGTGCGACGATCGCGAACACGGTCGCGGGAACCGCCACCCCGCCCGGTGGTGGGGAGCTCACGCCGCCTCCGGTGACGACCGAGAACCCGGTCGGTACCCCGGGCTTCACGTTCGTCAAGACGGCCGATCCCGGTTCGGAGAAGGCCGTGGCCGCGGGAAGCGTGGTCACCTACCGGCTCGTCGGCACCAACACGGGAGAGACCGGGCTGGATGACGTCGTCATCACGGATGACCTCTCCGGAGTGCTGCGGCATGCCGACCTCCGACCCGGTGCGACCGCCGTCGTGGGTGACCGCGCGGTGGCGGCTCCCGCGGTGGACGGGAACCAGCTGCGCTGGAGCGGCAGCCTCGCCCAGGGAGAGAGCATCACCATCACGTACTCCGTGATCGTGCACGCCGACGCGGCAGGCGCAAAGCTGCACAACGTGGCTGTGGGGACGGCCACTCCTCCCGGCGGTGAGACGATCACGCCGCCGACGAGTTCGACCGATAACCCGGTGCTGACGCCGCTCGCGCTCACCGGCGGAATCCTGGCCCCGTGGGTGCTGGCTCTGGCGATCGCTCTGCTGTTCGGCGGTGCCGTGCTGCTGATCGTGCGCCGACGCCGCTCGCAGGCCTGACGCTCGTCGGGAAGGCCCCGTCCGTCGTGATGCGACGGGCGGGGCCTTCGGCGTGTGCTCAGTCGGGCAGGAGGCCGTGACGGGCCGCCTGCTCCAACGCCTCGGAGCGATTGCCGGCGTCGAGCTTGCGGTAGATGCTGCGGAGCTGGGTCTTGAGGGTGTTCTGCGAGACGCGCAGCTCAGCGGCGATCGCCGGCAGCGGTGCACCGGACGTCAGCGCGTGCAGCACCACCTGCTCACGGGGGGTCAAACGGGGGCGGCTCTCGAAGGACGGCAGAGCGGATCGCCGGGGGAAGGTGGCGAGACCGGTCGGATCGAGGTCGGCGCGGACCGCACCGAAGTCCTCCGCGCCCAGAAGCACGAGCGGAGTGGTGAGGCCGCGGTCCGCGAGCTGCGCGCTCAACGTCGCGCTCGACGGCTGCGCGGCGGCCGGGGACACCCGGCGCAGAGCGGCGCTGTGCACCGCCAGCGCTTCGGCGCGTTCTCGGGCCGTGGAGGGACGCAGGCGGGTCTGTCCCAGGAGTCGGACCACGTCAGCGGCCGCGCCGTCGATGAGAGCCAGACGTGCCCGCTTGACGACGGTGCCGAAACGATCGGACCCGGCATCGCGCTGGACGATGCTCTTCGCCGTGCCGACGTCACCGAGGGCGAGGTGCAGCAGCACCCGCGGCCGGGAGAGCGCGTGGCGCACGTGGGCGGCGCTCGCCTCCCTCCCTCGTAGGCGCGCGAAAGACTCGAGGCGCTCCAGGCCCCCTGCTGCATCTCCTTCGTGCAGGGCGATCCACGCCTCCACGGAGGCCATCGTCGTCCAGTGCTCGCTCGTCGCTCGGTACGGCTCGAAGAAGCGGATGTGCTGCTTCGCCGCCGGGAGGTCGCCGTCCTCCACCGCGAGCATCGCACCGGCGATCCGGTAGAACGTGCTCTGGTAGCTGTCCAGGAGCTCCGGGTCCCACTCGCCGTCGCGCACGAGGGAGAAGTAGTGCCGCGCTTCGGGCAGGTCGCCGTTCAGGGCGTGGACACCCGCGAGGAGGCAGATGCCGTGGAAGCCGTTCGTGCTCCCGTGCGCCGCGGCGAGCGCCGTGGCCTGCTCCCAGACTTCGATGGCTTCGTCCAGCTGTCCGCCGTAGTACAGGGAGATGCCGATGTGCGTGCACATGAGCGGCACATCGCGGGCGTACTGCTGCCATTGCGATTCCGGTGTCTCCTGGAACAGCGCCAGTGCCCGCGCGGCGACCTGGGCGGCAGGCTCCGGCCGCCCGATGGCACGCAGGGAGGCGCTCTCCGCCGCCCAGATGAAGATCCGTTCGGTGGCTGACAGGGTGGGCCGACGGGAGTTCGCCGCAGCCACCGCCATGCGCAGCAGTTGGAGCCCCCGCTGGCGTCGGAGCCTGCTGGGTTTGAGGCTCATCCCCAGCAGCATGGCCACGAGCGGCTCCTGCTTGAGTCGTGCCACAGGGACGTCGGCGAGCAGCTCCGCGACCGCGCGCCGATCGCGGTGGAGCAGGCGGTTCCACCCGGACATCGTGACGTGTTTCGCGAGCCGTAGATCGTCGTCCTCCAGGGCGAGTCGCAGCCCTTCGAGGGGCATGTCGCGGCGAATCGCCCCTTCTGCCGCGAGGCGTCGGAGGTGCGCGACTTCGCCGGGGAAGGATCGGCGCAGTTCACGGCGCAGCATGCCGCGTGTGAGCGGTGTGAGGGTGAACGTGCAGCCGCCGTCGCCGGTCCAGCGGCCGAAGCCGAACGTCTCGGCCTGGTCGAGCGCCTTCGCGATGTCGGGGTCGCGCGTGAGCGCCACGGCCAGGGGCAGGTCCACCGAGTCGGTCACGCTGATCCGCAGCAGCCCCTGCAACGCCTGCGGGGAGAATCCGCACTCGGCGAGCCGGTCCTGCAGATAGTCCTCGATCACGGTGTTCGCGGCGCGAAGCGACTCGGTGTCCGTTCCGGCCCCGCGCAGCACGAGGGCACGGATGAGCGCGGGGAAGCCCGCGGTCGCCTCCCGGATCTCGCCGGCCATGTCGTCATCGACCCCGAGCGCGCGAGAGATCTCCTCGGTGTCGAACATGAGGTCCGACGGCGCGATGACCTTCGTGTCGATCACGAGATCCAGACCCTCGCTGTCGAAGGGGCTGGGGCGATTGGTGGCGACGATCAGCCGCGTCCGCGGGGTGGTGGCGATGGCGCGGCACAGGGCGAACACGCCTTCGCGGTCCACGGGTGCCGCGTCGTCGAGTACCACGACCAGAGGACCTTCCGCGTGGCGCAGGCGCGAGGTCACGGCAGGCCATCCATCCTCCGCGAGGTCGTGTGCGACGTCCGCGTGCGGCAGGGCTCGCAGCAGAGCGCGGGCGAGCGCAGCGCTGGGCGCGATGGCGGGCGAGGCCGTGATCCAGACCACGCGCGATGCGGTGGCGGACGCCCACTCCACGAGGGCGGTCGTCTTGCCCGACCCGGACGCGGAGCGGATGAGTGTCAGAGGTGTGTCGGTCTCGAGTGCGGCGGTCAGCCGCGGCCTACTGATCGCGTGCGCCGATACTCGCGGTACATGTCCATCCCCCTGCGCGACAAATGCCGACACCCCAACCTCCCCAGGTCCCCGCCTCTACGATATTCCGAAATATCGGTTGGGCAAGCTCCCGGGGCCGGTGTCGGCCGCTCGGGTGGAAGTCAGCCCATCAGGAACGAGAGCGACACCCCGACGACGATCGCGACACCCACGTAGATGAGGTTCGGCAGCTGGAATGAGTGGTCGAAGACGAACTTGCCCATCTTCGTCGTGCCGGTCTGGTCGAACGCCACCGTGGCCACCTGGCTGCCGTTCGCCGGCAGCGTGTAGATCCCCATGGTCGACGGCCACAGCCCCACCAGTAGAGGTGCCGGAAGCCCGATCGTGATACCGATCGGCACGATCGCGTTGGTCGCGCTCGATTGGCTCGTGGTGAGCATGGCGACCGCGAAGAGTGCCATCGCGAAGAGCAGCGCGCCGAGGAAGGCCGACGATCCGGAGACCACCGATCCGAGCCCGTCGACGATGAGGGTCTGGTTCGCCGCCACGAACGTGTTGGCGAGCCAGGCGATACCGAACAGGGCGATGGCTCCCACGATGCCGGCGGGGAAGGTCGGCTGCTTGGGGACGTCGGCGGCCTTGACCTTGCAGAACACGAAGATCAGGGCGGCGATGATGCCCATCGTGACCTCGATGATGACGGTCACACTGAGTCGGACGGGATCGCCGGCATCGTCGGTCCCGATCACCGGACGCAGATTCTCGAACAGCCCGAAGAACACGATCACCGCGACGCCTCCGAGGAACAGGGAGGCCGAGAGCACGGCCGTCGGCGGGAGCTTGTGCTCGTGCGCGTCCACCGCCGGGGGCTTGATCTGGTGGTCGGCCAGGCGTCGCTGGAACTCCGGGTCGTCGTCGAGGTCCTTGCCATGACGCATCATCACGAGCGCGGCGACGAAGAGCCCGGCGATGGAGGCCGGCCACATGATGAGCAGCAGTCCTCCGAGATCCACGCCCTGCGGCGCGAGCAGGACCACCATCGATGCGGTCGCGGCCGAGACGGGCGAGCACAGGATGCCGACTTGCGAGGCGACGGCCGAGACCGAGAGGGCCCGTTCGGGGCGGATCTTCTGCTGGTAGGAGACGTCGTAGATCACGGGCAACAGCGGGTAGAAGATGTTGCCCGTGCCGGCCCCGACGGTGAAGAGGAACGACATGGCCGGGGCGAGGAACACGACCGACTTCGGTTTGCGCCGGATCACTCTGGCCGCGACGGACACCATCCAGTCGATACCTCCGGCGGCTTGCATGGTGGAGGCGGCAGTGATCACGGTGATGACGATGAAGACCGCGTCGACCGGGGCGTTGCCCGGCGCTTCGCCGAACACGAAGATGAGGACGGCGACGCCCACCAGCCCCCAGACGCCGAGACCGATCCCGCTGGTGCGCGTGCCCATGTAGATCGCACCGACGACGATGATCAGCTGTGCAAGGAGGATCCACACGTTGTCGTTCATGACGACGGCCCCTTCGTGATCGGAGCGGACCCGGTGAGCACGGTCGTCGGCAGTTCGGTCTCGACGATCTTCCCGTCGATCGCCTCGACCCGCAGCGCGAGCGCGTTCTCGACGGGACTGATGGCGGTGACGAACTCGGAGTTCTCGAAGTGCAGCGACTGAAGGTTGCCGACGGCATAGCCCGTGGAGAGCTCCCCGCTGAGGAGGGAGGCGTGAAAGAGAGGGCGCCGCTGATCCTCGGCGTCGTAGTGCGGGCAGAAGCTGCCGTTCAGGAACCCGAGTCCCTCGGGGAGCACCTGGAGGGTCGGACCGTAGCTGTCGGTCGTGCCGCCCTCGAACCAGCAGATTCCTCCGGCGCTGCCTCCCGTGAACACGACGTTCGAGTCGGGGTCCTCCCACATCTCACGCAGGATCGTGTCGAGGCCCTGGCGCTTCCACACATCGAGCATGTTCGCCGTGTTGCCGCCGCCGACGTGGATCACGTCGAACCCTTTCACGAAACCGGCCAGGTCGTCGACCGCGCGATGGAAGAGCGGGAGATGGTGCGGTGCGCACCGGTCCGCGTCGTAGGTGGAATAGAAGCTCAGGATGTAGGCGGCGTCGTCGCCGGTCGCGGTGCCGACGAAGAGGACCCGGGGTCGCTCCTTGCCGGTGAGCCCGAGGATGTAGTCGTGCGTCGGGTCGTTCCGCCGCTCCATCATGGCCTTACCGGCCCCAGTAGCCACCACGTGAGACATCGGCCGCCCTCCGACTAGATCGTGCCGCCACCATAGAGGGGTGGCACCCGCGGCGTCCAGAGGGTCTTCATCCCAGGCGGAGGAACGTATATCGGTACATCACCCGCCGCCCTCGGGTAGTGGATAACGTGTTACCCGGTGACCGGGGTTCACCCCTCGCCCCGGTCACCGAGTGGCTTGTCCATCCGGAGCGTCGCGAGTCTCTGCAAGCCACGCACGGAGAGCGGCGATGACGGCCTCGGGCTCTTCCCAGGGCGTCAGATGTCCGGATCCGTCGAGCACGACGACCTCAGGACGGCCGGGGAGCCTCGACTGCAGTTCATACGCCTGTCCGAGCGGGATCCACGGGTCTTCGCGTCCCCAGCCGATGCGTGTAGGGCAGCGCGCGGCCCCCAGCTTTTCCGCGACGGCGCGGGTGTCGGCGGCGTCGAGCGCGGCGATCTGGCGGTAGAACGCCGCCTGGCCGACGGGACCGGACCAGGGTGATGCGAGTGCCTCGACCTGTTGAGTGGAGAGTCGGCCGGCGCCGGCGATGTACTCCTTCACCAGCGCGGAGTGCAGGTTCGCCGGGAGGCGGGAGAACACGTGGGCATGTTGCGCCACCAGGCGGAAGAACGGCGATCCCCAGAGGTCGAGCGTCACGATGTCCCACAGGAACAGGTCCGCGAAGTCCACGCGGTGCAGAAGATGCGCTCCGAGGGCGACGGCCCCGCCGATGTCATGGGCGACCACGTGAGGTCGCTCCAGCCCCCAGCCCCGGATCAGGGAGGCCAGGCGTGCGGCCTGCGCCGCTAGATCGGTCGCCACGGTCGGGCCCATCTCGGAGTCGCCGTAGCCCGGCATGTCCCACAGGAAGACGCGGTGGTCGCGACTCACCTCGCGCGCGACATCCGCCCAGACCTGCGACGACCACGGCGTGCCGTGGCACAGGACGATGTCGCCCGCCGAGGGGCCGGAAGGCGCGAGGACCCGGGTGGCGACGCTCGCCCCTCCGACGGTGACGTGGACCGGATCGGGCAGCGGCGGGTGGTGTGTCATCATGGGGCCACGGTAGAACCTCAGGTCGACCTGAAGTCAAGAGGAGAGCAGGGGCGTCGATGAAGATCGGTGAAGCCGCGCGACGCATCGGCGTGGACGATCACGTCCTGCGACACTGGCACGAGACGGGCGTGGTCGTCCCGGATCGGACGGCGTCGGGCCACCGGGTCTACACCGAGGAGCACATCCGACGCCTCCGCGTCGTCCAGGCCTGCCGGGGCATCGGGATGAGCCTCCCGGAGATCCGGCACGTGCTCTACCGGGACGAGGGCGGACGAGTCGACGTCATCAGACAGAGGTTGCGGTGGATCCGCTCGCAGCGTGCACAGCTCGAAGACGCGGAGAGCTTCCTCGAACACGTGATCGGCTGCAAGCACGACTTCCTCACCCGATGCCCGGACTGCACGCGATACGCGATGAAGGACGCTGACCTCACACCGGCGACGACGTCGTGATCCGCGGTGCCTAGCCGTTGAGGCGTGCGGCGACGATCACACCCTCGAGCAGCGCCAGGGTCCGACTCCGTGCGCCAGCCGGGTGGAGACCGAGAGCGGTCGTGAGCTCGAGGGCGAGCGCGGCGTGCCCGGCGGCGTTCGGGTGGAACGGATCGTTCATCAGCCCCCACGGCACCCCGCCGTCTCCCAGCACGGCGAAACGGACGAACTGATCCACGAGGATGACGTCGTCCTCCGTGGCGACCCGACGCACCGCTTCGGCGAACTCGCCGATCCGTGCGCGCTCCGGGGCGTTGGCGACGTCGATCGCGGGCGGCGTCTGCAGCACCGGGACGGCACCGAGTCCGCGCACGCGGACGACGAAGTCGTGCAGGGACGAGGCATACTCCTCCGGGGAGACCTCGGTGCGCTCGCCGCCGGTCGCGGCGTCGTTCGTGCCGATCATGAGCGTGACGACATCGGGCCGCCAGGACTCGACGCGGCGGCCCCAGTCGTCGAGGATGTCGCTGATGCGGTGTCCGCTGATCGCGGTGTTCACGACGACGTCGCGCACGCGCTCGAGCTCGCCCCGGATGACCTCGTGGAGGTGCTCCGGGTAGCTGCGGCCCCCCTGCGTGTGGACCAGTCCGTGGGTGATGGAGTCGCCCGTGATCACCCAGTTCATCGGTTCATCGCTGAGGAGGGCCTCGGCGATGCGGCGGAGGTCGGCGGTGGCGGATTCGGCGTTCGGCACGGCATAGAGCCTATCGGCGCCTGTGTCGTGCGTCTGTGCTCCGGCTAGGGTTGAGGCGTGAGCCCTGAGTCGGACAGACCGTAGATCGCGGGTGCAGCGCACGTCGTGCGCTCCCCGCATCGCCGTCGACCCCTCTTCTCCTTTTCGCCGCCCGCCTCCTCGCGGCGTGTGCGGCGTCCGTCCGACTGGATGCTCATGCCTTTCCTCGTTCCTGTCCTCGCCCTGGCGATCTTCGCCCAGGGCACCAGCGAGTTCATGCTCGCGGGTCTCCTTCTCCCTCTCTCCCGTGATCTGGGGGTCGAGCCGTCGACCGCCGGCCTGCTGACCTCGGCCTTCGCCGCGGGCATGGTCGTCGGTGCGCCCGCGATGGTCGTGCTCGCCGGCCGATGGCGCCCCCAGCGGGCGCTGATACTCCTTCTGGTGGTGTTCATCGTGGCTCACGTGGTCGGGGCGGTGGCGTCCGACTTCCGCCTGCTGCTCATCACCCGAGTGCTCGCGGCGCTCGCGAATGCGGGTTTCCTCGCGATCGCCCTGGCGACGGTTCGAGGGATCGTGACGCCGGCGCAGACGACGCGGGCGGTCGCGGTGCTCCTGGCGGGGACCACCCTCGCCACGATCATCGGCGTTCCGGCCGGGGCCGCGCTGGCGAATGCCTTCGGGTGGCGTTCCACCTTCTGGGCGGTCGTCTTGCTGTGCCTCCCCGCTGTCGTCGCGCTCCTCCGCGACCGCACGCTCGGTGCGCTCCCGCCGGCGCTGCGGTTCGGCGTGCGTGCGGAGCTGGCCGAGCTCCGCCGAGGTCCGGTGCTCGTCGCGGTGATGCTCGCCGTGCTCGTGAATGCCGCGACCTTTGGTGTGTTCACGTTCCTCGCGGTCGTCGGCGCGGATGCCGGTGTCGAGGCGACAGCGATCCCCGCGCTCCTGGCCGCCTTCGGGACCGGAGCACTTCTGGGCGTTGCCGCCACCGGACGGTGGGCGGCCCCCGTCGAGCGTGCGTGGATCACGGTCGGGACCGTCGTGCTGACCGTGGCCTGGGCGGCGTTCGGAGCGGGCGTCGAGGTGGCGTCGGTGGTTTTCGCCGGTGCGGTGCTCTGCGGCGCGGCGTCGTTCGCTGTGGGCTCGGCGCTGATCGCCCGCATCGTGGGGCAGGCGTCCCGAGCGCCGATGCTCGGCGGTGCCTACGCGACGGCGGCACTGAACATCGGTGCGGTAGGCGGTCCCGTCCTCGCCGGCATCGCCTACGGCCGGTCGGGAGCTTTCGGGGTGCTCGTCGTCGCGGTGCTCCTGACAGCGGGCGCGGTCATCCTCACCGCGCTTCTGCGTGTGGGACGACCGCCCGCGGGCGCTGCGGATGCGAAAGACTGAAGGCATGACCTCTTCTGCGCTCGACACCCTCCTCGCCCGCATCGTCGAGAGCGGCGTGATCGATGAACCGGTCGCCGAGAACGGCCTGGTGTACGGGAGAGCGAGCATCGACGCGGCGGGCACGGTGGTGAAGGTCAACGTCGATCCCGAGTTCGACGGCGACCACGACGACGAGATCGACCAGGAGGCGTTGATCGCTGCGATCTCGCGCATCCTGTCCGTCAGCGAGTCCCGGTGGCGGGCCGTGGTCGACGAGGTGGCGACCGAGATCGACGATGCGGTCGACGATGAGCCGGTCGTCGAGCAGATCGATCTGCGTGATGACCTCGAGGCCACGTCGGTCGTGGTGTTCGCCGACGCCGTGCTGCTCGCCTTCCTCGCGCCGAAGCAGTTCCCCGATGCGCGGATTCTCGTGCAGTTGGATGAGGATCTCGAGGTCGACGGCATCGAGGTCCGAGAAGACCTGCTCGACCACGCATGACCTCGCGCATCGAGGACTATGCCCTGCTGAGCAACTGCCGCACGGCGGCGCTCGTCTCGCGCGCAGGAAGCATCGATTGGCTGTGTCTTCCGCGGCTGGACTCGGCGTCGACGTTCGCGGCCATGCTCGGAGACGAGTCCCACGGTCGCTGGCTGCTGCATCCGACAGACCCCGGGGCCGTGAGCACCCGGCGATACGACGAAGACACCTTCGTGCTCGTGACCCGGTGGGAGAGCGGAGACGCGGTCGCCGAAGTGCACGACTTCATGCCGATCGGCCTCGACCCCGATGCCGCCATCCGTCGTAGCGACCTCATCCGCAGGGTCGTCGGGGTGCGCGGCTCGATGCGCTTCGAGCAGCGGCTGAGCATCCGCTTCGACTACGCCAGGGTGATGCCGTGGGTGCGTCAGGTCGGTTCGCACGATGCCCCGTGTCTGGTCGCGATGGGCGGTCCCGATGCCGTGGCCGTGCGTGGTGCCGCTCTGGAGCCGATCGACCATCAGCATCGTGGCGAGCTGACGGTGACCGCCGGTGAGACGCGCGACCTCCACCTGACCTGGTTCCCGTCGCACCTCGACCTCCCTCCCACCCTCGACGGCGAGAAGGAACTCGGCGCGACGAAGCAGTGGTGGCAGGACTGGGCCGACCGGATCTCGCACGACGGCCCGCACCGCGACGAGGTGGTCAGGTCGCTGCTGATCCTGCGGGCGCTGACCAATCATGAGACGGGCGGCATCGCAGCCGCGGCGACGATGGCACTGCCCGAGGAGATCGGAGGCAGGCGCAACTGGGACTATCGCTACGTCTGGCTGCGTGATGCCGCGCTGACCCTCGAGGCCCTGTGCGCGCACGGCTTCCTCGGTGTGGCAGGCCAGTGGCGGGAGTGGCTGCTGCGGGCGGTCGCCGGTGATCCCGCCGATCTGCAGATCATGTACGGCCCGGCGGGGGAGCGAGATCTTCCGGAGCGTGCTCTGCCGCACCTGCCCGGGTACGAGGCGTCCACGCCCGTGCGGATCGGCAACGGCGCAGCCGACCAGTATCAGGCGGATGTCGTCGGCGAAGTCGTGGTGACGCTGTCGGCCGCGCGGGCGGCGGGACTCACCGAGTCGGGCTTCTCCTGGCCGCTGGAGCGTGAGTTGCTGCGGTTCGCCTCCGAGCAGATCGAGCGTCCGGATCAGGGCCTGTGGGAGATCCGCGGTGAGCCCCGGTACTTCACCCACTCGCGGGTGATGATGTGGGCGGCGTTCGACCGTGCGGTGCGCGCGGTCGAGGAGCACGGCTTCGACGGCCCCGTCGAGCGCTGGCGTGGGCTGCGGGATCGGATGCGCGAGGAGATCGATCGCGACGGCGTCGTCGACGGCCACTTCGTGCAGCACTACGAGACGACCGAGGTCGACGCCTCTCTCCTGCTCCTTCCGCAGGTGGGCTACTGTCGGCCGGACGACCCGCGGATGCGGGCGACGGTCGCACGGATCGAGCAGACCCTGATGGCGGGCGGGCTGGTGCGGCGGTACCGCACGGCGACGGGGGTGGACGGCCTCGCCGGGACGGAGGGAGCCTTCCTCGCGTGCTCGTTCTGGCTGGTCGAGCAGTACGCCATGACCGGACGGCGCGCCGAGGCGCAGGCACTCATGGAGAGGCTGTGCGCACTGGCGAACGACGTGGGGATGCTGTCGGAGGAGTACGACCCGGTGGTCGGGCGGCAGCTCGGTAACACCCCGCAGGCCTTCTCGCATCTTGCGCTCGTGCGGGCTGCCGATGCCCTGTCGCGGACGGAACCGCGGACGCGCTGACCTTTCCCGCGGTGCGAGCCCTTCCTAGGATGTGGGCATGGCGGAACCGGTGAAGAAGCGGGATCCTCTGGTCCAGCGCCAGAGGTTCTCCGTCAATGCGGCTCTCGATGACGCCTTCTTCGTGTTCGCCGGTCTTGCCGCGGTCTGGCTCGCGTACCTCATCGTCACCGAAGCGTTCTCGTGGGGCTGGTGGGCCATCGCCTTCGCGGTCGCGTTCTGGTTGCTCCTCGCCTACCTCGTCCTGCCGAGACTGCACGCGATCCTCACGCGCATCTACGTGCCCAGTTACTTCATCGGCCGCGCACGCACGAGTGACGGCCTGCTCGGCGACCCGGTGAACCTGGCCGTCCTCGGCTCGGAGGAGCAGCTCACCCGGTGCATGGCCGAGGCCGGATGGACGCGTGCCGACGACATCACCGCGGAGTCGACGTGGCGCATCGTGCTGTCGACCGTGCTGCGGCGCAGCTACGACGAGGCACCGGTCAGCCCGCTCTTCCTGTTCGGTCGTCGGCAGGACCTCGCATATCAGCAGGAGGTCGAGGGCAACCCGGCCAAGCGGCACCACGTGAGGTTCTGGCGTTGCCCCGAGGGGTGGATGCTGCCCGGCGGTCACCGCGTGGATTGGGTGGCTGCCGGCACCTTCGATCGGGCCGTCGGCTTCTCGCTCTTCACCCTCCAGATCACCCACAAGATCGATGCGGACATCGATATCGAACGCGATCACATCGTCGGCACGCTGCGCCGCGCGCACAGCGGCGTACGGATCGTCATCATCCGCGACTTCTCCACGGGCTATCACTCGCGAAACGGCGGCGGCGACAGCATCCACACCGACGGCGACCTGCCGGTCATCGATCTCCGCGGCGTCATGAAGGCGCCTGCCTCGGGCTCTGCCGGGGAGCCCGAGGAGCAGGCGCCGGTCACGGAACTGCGGGGGCTGTCGTGAAACGCCCTCTGGCCACGGGGCTCGGCGCCGTGCTGATGTCGCTCCGCGTGGTGTGGGGGTTCATCTCGATCCTCATCTACGCGCTGAACTGGGCGGCGATCAGAGAAGAGGTCTTCTCTTCCGAGAACGGCCTGGAGGCGGTGCCCGGGGACGTCGCCGATCTCCTGATCGTCATCGGTCTCTGCGCGCTCGGCGTCTGGTACGTGTTCTACGGCGTGCTCGCCGGGCTCGTGTTCGCCGGAGCCAACTGGGCGCGCATCGTGGCGATGAGCTTCGCCTCGCTCAGCATCATCGTCGTTTTCCTCGACTGGTGGAACGCCGGCATCCCCGTGACGTTCCGCACATCGCTCGCGAGCGTGGCCCTCGACATCCTCGTGCTGCTCGCCCTGTCGGCGCAGAGCGCACGCGGCTACGCCCGGAGAAACGACCCCCGCTCGATCACAACCACTTCTTATACTTGAACACCCCGTACAGGGCGACGGCGAACGCGGCCATCGCGCCGATCGCCATCGGATACCCGAAGGCCCAATGCAGCTCGGGCATGACGTCGAAGTTCATCCCGTAGACCGTGCCGACCAGCGTCGGCGCGAAGATGATCGCCGCCCAGGAGGAGATCTTCTTGATCTCGTCGTTCTGTGCGAGCCCGGCCTCGGTCTGGCGGCGGGCCACGAGCGCGGAGTGCACGGTCAGCGCATTCTCGAGGATGGCCCGGAACGAGTCGACCCGCTCGTTGACGCGGATCGTGTGGTCGAGGACGTCACGCAGCGACCGCTGCAGCTCCTCGTCGATGCGGTACTTCTCGGACCCGCGGCGCAGCCACTCCAGCATCCCGCTCAGAGGATGCACCGCCCGCTGGAAGTTGATCACTTCGCGGGAGAGTTCATAGATGCGCCGGGAGAGCGCGCTGTCGTCGGCGCCGTCGCCGAAGAGCTGGTCCTCGATCTCGTCGATGTCGTTGAGGAGCCCCGCCACGATCGGCTCGTACCCGTCGACGACCTCGTCGAGGATCGCGTAGAGCACCGCTTCCGGTCCCATCGCGAGCAGCTCGGGGTGGGCCTCCATGCGCATCCGGACGGCGGCGAGGTTCGGCGACTCGGCGTGGCGGATGGTCACCACGAAATCGGGGCCGACGAAGAGGTGCAGCTCGCCGAACTCGATCGACTCCTCCTTGTCGCGGTACCGGGCGGGGCGGAGGACGGCGAACAGGGTGTCGCCGTAGCGCTCCACCTTCGAGCGCTGGTGCCCGGAGAGCGCATCCTCGACGGCGAGGGGGTGCAGGTCGAACTCCCGGGCGACCGAGGCCACTTCCTCGGGGCTGGGCCGGTACAGCCCGATCCAGGCGATGCCCCCGGCCGCATCCAGCATCCGGTAGGTCTCGTCCAGGTTCTTGGGGGTCTCCACGCGACGTCCGTGGACGTACACGCCGTTGTCGATGAGCGCCATGGCGCGGTTCCGTTCTCGCGGGCGCACGGCAGCGGAGAGCTCCGTGCGCGGATTCGTCAGGGGCGGATGACGCCACCGACGCTGCGGGAAGGACGTGCGCGTGCGGATCGGAGGATCAACGCGAGAGCGCAGGGAGTCGCGACGCAGCGAAGGCGGCGTCGTAACTATCACCGGACATCGCCATCACCGCCTTTCGGGACTCTTCGGGTCGAGCGACCCAACGCGCCAGCATACTCCTGTCGCCTGGGAACATGCGTGCGGGATCAAAAAGGGACCGGGGAGAGCCCCCGCAGGCGCGTTTTCGATCCCGCACCCCCTCGAAGGAGAACCGTGCGGGCGTCAGGCGCGTCAGGGAGTGTCGAGTCCGACGAGCTCGGCGCTGCGCTGCCAGAGGGACTCGGCGAGGGCGGCGTCGTTCACCTGGGGGTTGACCTTCGTCGTGAGTACACGTTCGTCGTAGTACGCGCCCGAGAACCAGGTCTCGTCGGGAGTGCCTTCGATGAACCAGCGCAGTGTCGCGCCGCCTTTGTCCGGACCGATGAGCATGATGCGCTTGAGCGGCGTGCGGTAGAGCAGCCGCATGATGCTCGACGACTCGGACGCGAAGTTCGTGCGCACGGTGCCGGGGTGGAAGGCGACCGCGCTCAGACCCTCGGCGTGGAACCGCGCGTGCAGACTCTTGGCGAACAGCACGTTCGCGAGCTTCGCATCGCCGTAGGCCTTGTTCGGGCTGAAGCGGCGGGTGTTGTCGAGGTCGTCCACGTCGATGTGGCCGAACAGGCGGTGCGCGATGCTGGAGGTGTTGATGACCGCGCCTTCGACCTTCCGCACGTGCGGGAGCAGCAGGTTCGTGAGCAGGAACGGCGCCAGGTGGTTCACCTGCATGGTCTTCTCGAAGCCGTCCGCCGTGGGGGTCTGGTCGCCGAAGATGCCCCCGGCGTTGTTCGCCAGCACGTGGATGCCGTCCTCACCGACGGCGTCGGTGATCTTCGCGGCCAGCTCCCTCACGTCGTCGAGGCGCGCGAAGTCGGCGGTGAACCACGAAGCACCCGTCTCCTGGGCGACCGCGCGGGTCTTCTCGACCGACCGACCCACCAGGATGAGGCGATGGGCGGAGGCGGCGAGCTGGCGGGCGGCCTCGGCACCGATACCGTCGGATGCCCCCGTGAGGACGATCGTCTTCGACGTGTCGGGAACCGCGGACGGGCCTCGATCGTTGTCCGGGGTCATGCGTCGTCGCGCGGTTTCGGGCGCGGCGGCGCGGGGCGCAGCGGGTCGGCGCGGGGAATCCGCTCGGGCTCGGGCTCGGGCTCGGGCTCGGGTTCCGGCTCGGGCGTGTTCTCGGCAGGGGCAGCAGGCGACGGGGCAGCGGTGGCGTGTGCCGGCAGTTCCCGCGCGACCTGTTTCTCGAGCACGGTCACCGCGTCTTCGGAGAGCAGGATGAGTCCGTCGAGCTCTTCGCGCACCCGCTTGTAGGCGACGTTGCGCTCGGCTTGTGTCGCGGACTCATCGACGGCGACCTTGAGCAGTTGCTGCGCCCGCTCGAGGCGTTTGCGCTCCGGCTCCGTGAAGGTCGAATCGCGGAGGCGCCGGGCATCCTTCTCGGCGATCTCGAACGCGACGGCGTAATCGCCCACGGCCTGCAGGTACTCGGTGATCTGCTGCTCCGACACCTTCGCATCGGCGGACGCCGGTCGCAGGGCATCCGCGGTCTTCTTCGCGCGGAGGAACGCCGCGGTCAGGGGCTGGCGTCCGTCGCTCATGGCGGGGAACGCGATGAGCTTCGCCACGTCCAGCTCGTAGTCGAGCCAGCGTGCGGTGATCTCGTCATGCTCGGCGAACAGACGCGCGACCAGGTCGTTCGGGGCGACGGATGCCGTCGTGTCGACGACGGAGGGTCCTCGGCGCTTGTTCTGCTGGGTGAGCGCGCGCGCCTCGATCTCGGCGGTCTTCAGCTGTGCCTTGATGCGAAGGGTCTCCAGGCGGCGCTCGTGACGGCGCTTGGAGTTGCGCTCCCAGGCCTTCGCCGCACCGCCGGCCATTCCCATGATGGGGAAGATGAGCCACCAGTAGTTGCCGGCGAAGTTCCAGAAGCCCTGGATGAACTCTTCCATGATGGGTTCAGCCTACTGCGCACGGTCGTCGCCGTCCTCTCTCCTGCGCAGGGGTTTCCAAAGGCTTTGTCATTGATATAGTCAACGCAACTGACTTGCAAAGCCGGAACCGGAGAGTTGGACGATGATGACCCCTTCCCGCACGACGATGACGCTGGACTGCGACGGCATCGGCATCGCCGCAGAAGTCCGTGGATCGGGCCCCGCCGTGCTGCTGCTGCATGGGTATCCGGAGACCAAGGCCATGTGGGAGGAGGTCGCGGCGGAGCTCTCCACCACACATACGGTCGTCGCAACGGATCTGCGCGGCTACGGCGACTCGGCGAAGCCGCGCGGCGAGCGCTACTCCAAGCGTGAGATGGCGGCGGATCAGGTCCTCGCGATGCGGACGCTCGGCTTCGAACGCTTCGCCGTGGTGGGCCACGACCGGGGCGGGCGGGTCGGGCATCGGATGGCGCTCGACCATCCGGAGGCCGTGACGGCGCTGGCCGTGCTCGACATCGTGCCGACGCTGCACATGTTCGAGAACGTCGACCGCGAGATGGCGACCGCCTACTTCCACTGGTTCTTTCTCGCGCGCGCTGACGGGCTGCCCGAAGCGCTCATCTCCGCCGACCGCGAGACCTGGCTGCGCAGCCGCTTCACCGGACGCCGACATGACGGTGATCGGCTGCCCGATGCTTACGCGGAGTACCTCCGCTGTTTCGACGTCGACACCGTCCACGCATCCGGCGCCGACTACCGCGCGGCAGCGGGCATCGACCTCGACCACGACCGCGCAGACCGCACGGCAGGGCGCAGAGTGGATGTGCCCGTGCTCGCGCTGTGGGGAGAGCACAGCTACGTGGGGCGCAACTTCGATGTGCGCGCGGCGTGGGCTCCCTACGCGCCCGCAGTAACCGGCGCTCCGATCGACGCGGATCACTACCTCGCCGAAGAGGCGCCGCGGGCCACGGCGGCCGCGCTCCGGGTCTTCCTCGCCGAGGCGGTCGCGGCATGAACGTCCGCACCCAGGCGATCGAACGCCTCGACGCACTCGTGTCCATCGAGACGCCGACCGGGGATGCCGCTGCGCTCGCCGAGGCGCAGGCTCTGGTGCGCTCCTGGATCGAACCCGTGCTGGGGGTGCGCGGCGAGATCGAGAGCGTCGACGGGGTCGAGCATCTGCTGTGGCGAGGGGGGTCCGCGCCGTCGGTGCTGTTGCTCGGGCACCTCGACACCGTGTTCCCCCGGGGCACCATCCGGCACCGGCCGTTCCGGCTCGAGGGCGACCGCGCGACCGGCCCGGGGGTCTTCGACATGAAGGCCGGCATCGTGATCATGGCCGCGGCGCTCGAACGCGTCGCTCATCCCAGTGAGGTCGCGGTGCTGCTCACCAGTGACGAGGAGGTCGGCTCGCTCACCTCGCGCGCCCTCATCGAACGCGAAGCCGCTCGCGCAGGCACCGTGCTGGTGCTGGAGCCGAGCCTCGACGGGGCGCTGAAGATCGCCCGCCGCGGCGGAAGCATCTACCGCGTCGCGCTCACCGGGCGCGCGGCACATGCCGGACTCGAGCCGTGGAAGGGGCGCAGTGCCCTCATCGAGCTGGCGCACCACGTGCTCGCGCTGCCCGAGCTCGCCGACGAGGAGCGCGGCACCACGGTCAGCCCCACGGTCGCCCACGCGGGAACCGCGACGAACGTCATCCCGGAGCACGCGGAGGTGCGCGTCGACGTCCGGGCCTGGACGCTCGACGAGCTCGAGCGGGTGGATGCCGCGATGCAGGGCCTCGACCCGCATACCGAGGGAGTGGGGGTCGAGGTCAGCGGCGGGATCAACCGTCCGCCGATGGAGGAGCGTTCATCGGTCGACCTGCTGGCCTGCGCGCGGCTCGTCGCCGAACGGCTCGGTCATCCGGAGGTCGAGGCGGTGTCGGCCGGCGGTGCTTCCGACGGCAACTTCACGGCAGCCGTCGGTGCTCGCACCCTCGATGGTCTCGGACCCCGCGGTGCCGGGGCGCACGCCGACCACGAGTGGGTCTCGATCGACTCCATGATCGAGCGGATCGACCTGCTCGCCGGCATGCTCGACGAGCTGTCATCCGCTCGCACCCCCGCATCCTGAAGGAGATCTCTCGCTATGAAAGAGACTGCTCGCGCCGAAGGGCTCTCTCATCCTGAAGGAGACTGCTCGCGCCGAAGGAGACTGCTCGCGCCGAAGGAGACTGCTCGCGCCGAAGGGCTCTCTCATCCTGAAGGAGATCTCTCGCTATGAAGGATTCCTAGCCCAGAACGCTCCTTCAGGACGTGTGTTCTCCTTCAGGACGTGTCTTCTCCTTCGGGACGTGTTTTCTCCTTCAGGACGTGTCTTCTCCTTCGGGATGTGTGTTCTCCTTCAGGGCGTGTGTTCTCCTTCAGGGCGTGTGTTCTCCTTCAGGACGTGTTTTCTCCTTCGGGGCGCGTGTCTCCTTCAGGGCGTGTGTCCCTCCAGGCGCGCACACGGGCTCGGGTGTCAGGTCCCGGGAGCGTGCCGTTCGATGCTCTCCAGCAGCAGGTCGAGGGCGGTCTCCCAGGCACGCGGATCGCGCACGGCGGGAAGGGTGTCTCCGGCCCAGGTGATCGCGGGGAACTCTTCCGGGTCGAGCCGGCGGAAGTCCATCTGCCAGGTGAGCTCGTCGGAGTCCTGGACATCGGCGGGAAGAGCGGTCAGGGCGGCCTGGATGCTGGACGCCGAGCGGATCAGCTGCCCGAGCGCGCGAGCGTACAGCGCAGCCTGCTCACGGTCGTACCCGCCGCGGCGGAGAGCCCCGATCGAGAACTCCATCGACGAGAAGTCGGTCGGGCGGCGCAGTGCCATCTGCAACGCGAACTCCGGGTAGCGCATGTAGTGGTCGTGGATCAGGTGCGCCTGCCGTCGCAGGTCGTCGAGCCAGTCGTCGGTCGCCACCAGGCCGCCGCTGTAGGAGCGGGCGCGGAGGGTGTCGATCAGGGCGAGGAGCAGCTCGTCCTTGTCGCGGAAGTGCCGGTAGATCGAGGTCGGGTGGGCGCCGAGCTCCTCGCCGATCGCCTGGAAGGTGAGCCGGTCGAGCCCCTCCCGTTCGACCACCCGGTCGGCGGCGGCGACGATGATGTCGCGGCTCAGGGAATCGCGGGCGCGGCGTGGGCGGGTGGTCGAGCTCGTGGCGCGTGTCGGCGTCTTCGCCGGTTCCGCGGCCTTCCGTGTCGCCATCGGGGCACTCCGTTCGTCGTCGCGTATCGGTCACGCAGAGATCACGGTACCTCACCGTCGTCACGGTGTCTGTCAGTGGCATCGACAAGGTGGCGGGGCACTACCCGTAGCGACTAGCCAGTGTTATAGTCAACGTCATTGACCAGGTGAGAAGGAGCAAGGATGCTGCAGAGCCCGGAAGAGCCGACGACGGATGCGGTCGAGGAGCGCTTCGCCGTGCCGTACCTCATGACCGTGCGCCCCGCCTCGGGCGCGGAAGACCTCGCCCTGGTCATCGAGAATCATCCGGACGGTGCTCGCGGATGCCTCTGGCATGCACCCGACGCCCCGGGGGAGCCGTTGCCCTTCGAAGTCAGCACGGGCGCGATCGTCACGAACGACGGACGGTGGATCGTCGACCTCGACGACGGCGGCGGCTCCGAGGTCGGGACCCTCGTCGCCACCTCGCTCGACGGTCGTGAGCGCGTCGCACTGACCCCCGGCCGCGAGCCCTACGTCCTGCGCGGCCTCACGATGTCGCACGACGGCTCCGCCCTGGTGGCCACCGTCGTCGATGAAGACGGCTTCCACGTGCTGGTGATCCCGGCGGCTCCGTGGGGTGAGCCGAAGGTCGTCTACTCCCACCCCGTCGAGGCCTGGTTCGGTCTGCCGTCGGCCGACGCCTCGCTGGTCTCGATCGACACGACCGCCCACAACCCCGGTATCCGTCGTCCGCTGATCACGGTGGTCGACGCCGTGAGCGGCACGCCCGTCGCCACGCTCGACGACCTGCCGGCCGGGCCGGTCCGTGCCGTCGGCTTCTCCTCGGAGGCCGAGGATGAACGCCTGCTCCTCAACACCGAGCGCAGCGGTTTCTCGCGTCCGGCCATCTGGCATGTCCGCACGGGTGAGCGGCACGACTTCGACCTGCCCCACCTCGCCGGAGAGGTGATCGCCCTCGACTGGAACGCCGCTGCCGGGCGGGTGCTCGCGCTGCACGTCGACGGCGGCATCCATCGGCTGCTGGAGCTCGACGAAGCCGACGGCACGGCACGGACCGTGCTCGAAGGAGGGAGTTTCGCGGAGCCGGACGTCGCGAGCCTGCATCCGTACTACTGGACGTCGTACTACGCACCGGGGGGCACCGTGCGAGCGCTGCGCTCGAGTTGGGACGTGCCGCTGCGAGTGACCGAGGTCTCCGCCGACGGGCACGAGGCGACCCTCATCGCATCCGCGAAGGTCCCTCCCGGGCAGCCGCTCACGTCGACCCTCGTCACGAGCGCCGACGGTACCGCGGTGCAGTTGTGGTCGGGGCGTCCGGCAGGACGTGCACCGATCGGCACCGTTCTCGAGATCCACGGCGGACCCAACTTGGTCGCCGTCGATCACTACAACCCGTCCGCTCAGGCCTGGATGGATGCCGGCTTCGCCTACGCGTCGCTGAACTACCGCGGCTCGGTGACGTTCGGGCGTGCGTTCCGCGAAGGCTTCTGGAATGTCGGGGGCGACCGGGAGATCGAGGATGTCGCTGCGGCGATCGACTGGTTGCGCGGGCAGGGCCTCGCGGACCCGGCTTCCACGTTCATCACCGGGGCGTCCTACGGCGGGCACATGACGCTGCTCAGTGTCGGACGTCTCCCCGAGCTGTTCGCCGGTGGCTTCGCCCACGTGGCGGTCGCCGACTGGTCGGTGACGATCGAGGCCATGAACCCCGCGGTGCGCACGGTGTGGAGTTCATGGGTCCCGCCCGAGCTCGTCGAACGCTTCTCGGCCATCACCTACCTCGACGACGTCACGGCCTCCGTCTGGGTCAATCAGGGCTCCGTCGACACTCGCACCCCGGTCATCGGAGTGCAGGGCTACGTCGATCGCCTGCGCGCCCGCGGCGGTGACGCCGTGCTCGAGATCTTCGAGGGCGGGCATGAGCCCACGGGTCTGAAGGGTGCCGCGCACGACCAGCGTCGCATGCACGAACTCGCCCTGCGGACCCTCGCCGGCGAGCGTTGGGATAACGAATCTCGCCGCTAGTCACGAACATTGACTAAAAGGCTTGCTATCTTTTCCGGTCAGTCCTAGAGTCGGACCAATACCCGCACGACAGCACGTTCGCACTGTCCCTCAGTCGCACGATCACTGGAGATCCGTCCATGTCGAAATCACTGCTTCGCACCGCTGTACCCGCATCCCGCCGCGTGCTCATCGCCGCGCTGACCGTCACCGCGCTGGTCGGTTCCCTCGCCGCCTGCGCACCGTCGTCCGCGACGCCCGAACCCAGCGAGGTCGCCGTCGTCGACGGTGGCGAGCTCGTGATCGGCGCCGAACAGGAGCCCGACTGCACCGACTGGATCGCCACGTGCGCCGGGTCGATCTGGGGAACCTACGTCATGCAGGTGCCGACCATGCCCGCCGTCTTTCAGACCCGCCAGGTCGATGAGGAATGGGTGCCCGTCCCCTCCGACCTCGTCACCGAGGAGCCGGTGGCCGAGGTCGCTGCCGACGGCACGCAGACCATCACCTACTCGATCAACCCCGAAGCGGTGTGGTCGGACGGCGAGCCCATCACCTCGGCAGACTTCGCCTACACCGCGCTGCAGATCCGTGACGGCGACGACATCTTCGACAAGACCGGCTACGACCGCATCACCGCCGTCGACACGAGTGATCCGCAGACCGCGGTCGTCACGCTCGACTCCGCGTATGCCGGATGGCGCACACTGTTCAGCGTCTACGGCATCATGCCGTCGCACCTGCTCGAAGGGCAGGACCGCGCCGCACTCATGACCGACGGCTACGACTTCAGCGGCGGCCCCTGGAAGATCGAGAAGTGGACCCGCGGCACCTCGGTCACCCTCGTGCCGAACGAGAACTACTGGGGTGAGAAGCCGCACCTCGACAGGGTGACCTTCCTGTTCCTGCCCGACACCACCGCGGCGTTCCAGGCGCTCAAGAGCGGTCAGGTCAGCGCGCTCTACCCCTCGCCGCAGCTCGACGCGCTCACCCAGATCGAGGCGGGTCTGCCCGGCATCCGGTCCCAGGTCGATGCGCGCAGCGGCAACCTCGAGGCGATCTGGCTGAACAACGCCGCCGCCCCCTTCGACTCGGTCGCGGTGCGTCAGGCGCTCGCGTACTCGATCGACCGCGACGCGATCGTGAAGCGCCTGTTCGGAAGCCTCGGCATCGAGGAAGCCCAGCAGAGCTTCAACTCCCCGATGGTCGCGCCGTTCGCCGCCGACGACTTCTCGCGGTACACGCTCGACCTCGACAAGGTCGACGAGCTGATGGAAGGCGACGGGTGGTCGAAGAACTCCGACGACGTGTGGGCGAAGGACGGCGAGACGGCCACCTTCGCGGTCAAGACCCTCGCCGGCAACAAGCGCCGCGACCTGACCGTGCAGGTGTTGCAGTCGCAGCTCGCGGATGCCGGGTTCGAGATGACGATCGACCAGGTGACGCCCGCCGACCTGTTCGGCACGACCGCGCCGCAGGGTGACTTCCAGGCCGGCCTGTGGGCTCTCGTGGACACGTTCCCGGACCCCACGCTCAGCTCGACGTTCTCCTCGGTCAACATCCCGAGTGAGGCGAACGGCTACTCCGGCATCAACTTCTACCGCGTCGACATCCCGGGTCTCGATGACCTGCTCGGCCAGGTCGACAGCGAGATCGACACGGATGCCCGCATCGCGGCGTCGCACGAGGGGGACGCGTTGATCGCGGAGAACGTGCCGTCGCTGCCGCTGGACACGGTGCCGAACGTGCTGCTGTGGAGCGAGACGGTCGGCGGCCCCCTGCAGATCAACCCGGTCGAGGGTCCGTTCTGGAACCTCGCCGAATGGGGTCTGGCCGGCTGACGCCGACCGGGTTCGAGAGCCAGGACAGGGACGGGGCGACGACGTGATCACCTTCATCACACGGCGAGTGCTGTACTCGGTGCCGGTGATCCTCGTCGCCTCGTTCATCCTGTTCTGGGCCGTGCGCTCGACGTTCGATCCGCTCGCGAAGCTCCGGCAGGCGCAGGATCCGACGGCGATCGCCCGGGAGATCGAGCGGTTGGGGCTCGACCGTTCCATCCCCGAGCAGTACTTCCTCTGGCTGCGTGCGATGGTGACGGGCGACTGGGGGGTGAGCACCCGCACCGGCACTCCCGTGCTGCCCTTGATCGGCGAAGCGTTGTGGCCGACGCTCCAGCTCGCGTTCTGGGGGCTCGTCGTGGCCGTGCTGATCGCCGGAGGCGTGAGCGTCTATTCGGCCGTGCGGCAGTACTCGCTCGGCGACAACCTGCTCACCGGAGCCTCGTACATCGGTATCGCGATGCCGGCGTTCTGGTTCGGGCTGATCCTCATCCAGACCTTCGCGGTGTGGCCGAAGGAGCAGTTCGGGCTCAGCGAGCCGCCCCTGTTCTTTATCGGGTTGCACTCCCCGGGGCAGACCGGAGCGCTCGACTACATCCGCCATCTGGTGCTGCCGGTCGCCGCGCTGATGATCGCGCTCGTCGCGTCGTGGAGCCGGTTCGGGCGCGCGGCCATGCTCGATGCGCTGTCGAGCGACTACGTGCGCACCGCACGAGCCAAGGGCGTCCCGCGACGACAGGTCATCTGGCGGCATGCGGTGCGCAACTCCCTCGCGCCGTTCGTGACGGTCGTGGCGCTGGATGCCGCGATCCTGATCGGCGGACTCGTCGTGACCGAGCAGATCTTCGCGATCCCCGGCATGGGGCGGCTGTTCCTGCAGTCGCTGGTCGCCGGCGACGTGTTCGTGCTGCTGCCGTGGATGCTCGTGGTCGCGGTCGCGGTGGTCCTCAGCAACCTGATCGCCGACATCGCCTACGCGGTGCTCGACCCGAGAGTGAGGCTGTCATGAGTGGTGCAGGCATCGCCGGAAGCGAGGAGCTGCTCACCGAGCAGGACCCGCAGAAGGCTCCCACCCGCCAGCTGCTGAAGGGCTTCCTGCGGCACCGGCTCGGCGTCGTGAGCCTGGTCGTCCTCGTGGTCCTGGTGATCGCGTGCTTCGGCGCCGGTCTGATCGCGCCGTATGCGCAGGGACAGCAGGACCTGCTCCTCGGACCCACGCCGCCGTCGGCGGAGCACTGGCTCGGAACCGACGAGCTCGGGCGCGACTACTTCAGCGAGATCCTCTTCGCCGGTCAGGTGTCCCTCGCGATCGGGCTTGCGGTGGCGTTGCTCGCCACGCTCGTCGGCACGGCGGTCGGCGCGATCGCCGGCTACGTCGGCGGCTGGATCGGCGAACTGCTCATGCGCATCACCGACCTGTTCCTGATCGTCCCGGCGATCGCGCTGCTCGCCGTGATCCTGCAGGGGCTCGGGCCGTCACCCACGACGATCGTGTTCGCGCTCACGGCGCTGGGGTGGACGTACATCGCCCGCGTCGTCCGCGCGCAGGTGCTCTCGCTGCGGGAGAAGGACTTCATCGACGCGGCCAGGGGCATCGGCGCGTCGGGCCCGCGCATCGTCATCTCGCACCTGCTTCCGAACCTCGCGGGCGTGATCGCCGTCGCGATGAGTCTGGCCGTGGCCTCCTCGATCATCGCCGAGTCGACGCTCAGCTTCCTCGGCTTCGGGGTGCAGCCGCCGCAGACCAGCTGGGGTTCGATGCTGAGCCAGGCCGCCGGCTACGTCGGAACCCCCCAGGTGTACCTGCTGTACTTCCCCGGACTGTTCATCCTCGTGACGGTGCTGTGCGTGAACTTCATCGGCGACGGACTGCGCGATGCGCTCGACCCGCAGGGGAAGAACCTGTGAGCGGGCGGGAGGTGCTCCTCGCGGTCGAGGACGTGTCGATCAGCTTCCCGACCGATGCGGGGCTCGCCAAAGCGGTCGAAGGAGTCTCCTTCGTGCTGCACGAGGGCGAAACGGTCGGCATCGTGGGGGAGTCGGGCTCAGGCAAGTCGATGACCGCGATGGCGATCATGGGCCTGCTGCCGAAGAAGGCCGTCGTCACCGGGTCGATCCGTTTCCGCGGACAGGAGCTCGTCGGGCTCTCGGATGAGGAGTTCAGGGAGATCCGCGGCAACGACATCGCGATCGTGTTCCAGGACGCCCTGACCGCGCTCAACCCCGTCATGCGCGTCGGGGACCAGCTGATCGAGGCCGTGCGCGTGCACCGGCCGGAGTCGACGGCGGCCGAGCGCAGGACCAGGGCGGTCGAGCTGCTCGACCTGGTCGGCATCCCCTCGCCCGACCTGCGCGTCGACCGCTATCCGCACGAGTTCTCCGGCGGCATGCGGCAGCGCGTCATGATCGCGATGAGCATCGCGAACGAACCCGACCTGCTGATCGCGGACGAGCCCACGACCGCGCTCGATGTGACGGTGCAGGCGCAGGTGCTCGAGGTGCTGCGCGAGGTCCAGCGCCGGACCGGCACCACGGTGCTGCTCATCACGCACGACCTCGGGGTCGTCGCCGGCACCGCCGACCGCGTGCTCGTGATGTACGCGGGCGGGCTGGTCGAGACGGCCGACGTCGACCCGCTGTTCTACGAGACCGCGCACCCGTACACCGCGGGACTGCTCGCCTCGCTGCCGCGCATCGACCGGCGGGCGTCGCGGGACGAACGGCTTTATCAGATCGCCGGGCAACCCCCGGTGGCGACGGCCTGGCCGGTCGGATGCCGCTTCGCACCGCGCTGCGCCCACGCCGTGGTCGGCCTCTGCGACGTGGCCGTGCCCGAACCGGTCGCGGTCGGTGAAGAGCACACGGCCGCCTGCGTGCGGGTCGGCGAGTGGCAGAAGGAGATCGTCACATGAGCACTGGCCTGGTCGTTCAGGACCTCGTGAAGGAGTACCGCGTCGGCGGTGGTCTGTTCGGTCGGACCCGTGATGTGGTGCAGGCCGTGTCGGAGGTGAGTCTGTCGATCGCGGGCGGGCAGACGTTCGGCCTCGTGGGCGAGTCCGGATGCGGCAAGTCGTCCCTCGGACGCAGCGTCGCCCGTCTGCAGTCCAGCGACGGCGGGTCGATCCGTCTCGGCGAGGACGACATCACCCGGGTCGAGGGGACGCGCCTGCGGGCTCTGCGTCGCCGCGTGCAGTTCGTGTTCCAAGACCCGTACGCCTCGCTGAACCCGCGCAAGTCGGTGCGGGCGACCCTCACCGAACCGCTCGTGATCCACGGGCTGCACCGTGGGGACCACGACCGCCGCGTCGAAGAACTCCTCGCGCAGGTCGGGCTGGACCCCGCGCACGCCGACCGGTTCCCGCATGAGTTCTCGGGCGGACAACGGCAGCGGATCGGCATCGCCAGGGCGCTCGCCGTGGAACCCGAGGTGATCGTGCTCGACGAGCCGGTCAGTGCGCTCGACGTCAGCGTGCAGGCGGGCGTGCTCAACCTGCTCGACGATCTGCAGCGCGACCTCGGGCTCACGTACCTCTTCATCGCGCACGACCTCTCCGTGGTGCGGCACCTGAGCGACCGGGTCGGGGTCATGTACCTCGGCCGACTCGTCGAGGAAGGACCCGTCGACGAGCTGTACGAGCGGCCGCTGCATCCGTACACCCAGGCATTGCTTTCGGCCATCCCGGTGCCCGATCCCCGAGCCGAGCGGGGGCGAGAGCGCATCGTGCTCACCGGTGACGTGCCGAGCCCGGTGTCGCCCCCGAGCGGATGCCGCTTCCGCACCCGCTGTTGGAAGGCCACCGAGATCTGCGCTGAGGTCGTGCCCGTTCTCGAAGCGCCGACGGTTCTGACCTCCGCCCCCACCCATCGCGTCGCCTGCCACCACCCCGCCGAGCGCGACGTCCTCTGACCCCGCCCCCACCTCTCACCCCCCCTCCCCGTGTGTTCCGGTCGCGATATGTCACCCAAGAAGCCCGAATCAGGTGACATATCGCGCCCGGAGCAGGGGGGATGTCCCGGAAGGAACCACCCATGACGACCACACACCGCATCGCCGTGATCGCCGGAGACGGCATCGGCCCCGAGGTCATGCCCGAGGGGCTGCGGGTGCTGCGAACCGCGGCCGCCCGCTTCGACATCGCCCTCGAGTTCGAGGAGTTCGACTTCGCGAGTGCCGCGTACTGGCAACAGCACGGGCAGATGCTGCCGGACGACTGGTTCGAGACTCTGCGCGGATTCGACGCGATCTTCTTCGGCGCGGTCGGCTGGCCCGATGTGGTGCCCGACCATGTGTCGCTGTGGGGGAGCCTGATCCAGTTCCGCCGGGCGTTCGATCAGTACGTGAACCTGCGCCCGGTCCGGCTCATGCCCGGGGTGGTCTCCCCGCTCGCCGGACGCGCCCCCGGAGACATCGACTTCTACGTCGTGCGCGAGAACACCGAGGGTGAGTACTCCTCGATCGGCGGACGCATGTTCGAGGGCACCGACCGTGAGTTCGTGCTGCAGGAGACCGTGATGACCCGCACCGGCGTCGACCGGGTGCTGCGCTACGCGTACGACCTGGCGCAGCGCCGCGAGGCGAAGCACCTGACCTCGGCGACCAAGAGCAACGGCATCTCGATCTCGATGCCGTACTGGGACGAGCGGGTGGCCGCGGTAGGTGCCGACTACCCCGACGTGCGCCGCGACCAGTTCCACATCGACATCCTCACCGCGAACTTCGTGCTGCACCCCGACTGGTTCGACGTGGTCGTGGCCAGCAACCTGTTCGGCGACATCCTGTCCGACCTCGGACCCGCCTGCACCGGCACGATCGGCATCGCCCCGAGCGCCAACATCAACCCTGAAGGGGTCTTCCCCAGCCTCTTCGAACCGGTGCACGGCTCCGCGCCCGACATCGCGGGCCAGGGCATCGCCAACCCGATCGGCCAGATCTGGTGCGGCGCGATGATGCTCGACCACCTCGGATATCCGGAGGCCGGAGCCGCCGTGCTCGCCGGAATCGAAGACGTGCTGGCTCGTGGCGCGGATGCGGCACCGTTCACGCCGGACCTCGGCGGCACGGCCACGACGACGGAGTTGGGTGCGGCGATCGCGGAGGCCGTCGCCACCGTCTGAGCGGATCGCTGCACGCCGACCGGCCGACACCAGCCGTTCACGAATCGTTCCTTTCGGAGTACGGCGGTCTCGTAATTGCCCGTCACCTTCGGGAGTTGGAATACCGATGTTCTCGGAATTCCGAGGCATCTCCCTCCCGAAAGGTCATCATGCGCCGCTTCACCCTGCCCGTCGTCGGCCTCCTGGGCGTGGCCGCCCTCACCCTCACCGCCTGCCAGGGCTCGACCGCCGAGGCCGCACCCGCCGATCCCGACGCCCCTCTCACGATCGCCACGATCCCGGTCGGAGACGACCCCACCGCCGAGAACCCGATCGAGGTGTTCGCCGAGCTGCTGGAAGAGGCCACCGGTCGCACGGTCGAGATCACCGACGTGCCCGACTACCTCAGCGTCGTCGAGGCCATCCGCGCCGACCACGTCGACATCGGCATCATGAGCGGATTCCCGTCCGCACTCGCCGTGAACACGGGTGAGGTGGATGCGCTGGTCGCGTTCGAGGGCGACGGCAAGCCGGTCTCGACCTGCGTGGTGCGGGAGGACTCGCCCATCCAGACCGTCGAGGACCTCGAGGGTGCGACCGTCGCCTTCGCCGACCAGGCCTCCAGCTCCGGCTACTTCATGCCCGTGTACATGCTGCACGAAGCGGGACTCGAGCAGGGCACCGACTACGCGGCGATCTTCGCGGGCGGACATGAGGGCAGCTTCGCCGCGCTCGAGCAGGGGCAGGTGGATGCCGCGTGCACCGCCATCATGCTCACCGAACTCGGTGCGCCGATGTTCCCCTTCGCGGATGGTGAGTGGCGCGCGGTCGGCGAGAGCCCTGCGATGGACATCCAGGGAGCCGTTCTGGGTCGTCCGTCCCTGGACGCCGAGACGCGCAAGGTCATCCAGGACGGCATCGCCGAGGTGTTCTCGCCCGCCAACGCCGAGCGTCTGGGCGCGTACGGAGCCTTCGCCGCTGCCCCGCAGACCGTCGACCCGAAGGCCTCCGCCTTCACCTCGTTCGCCGAGATCGCCGCGGTTGCGGGTGTCGAGCTCGAGGACCTGAAGTGACGGTGGCCGCCCCGGCCGCGCGGCTGCGCGGCGCAAACGGAGAGGGTTCCGCCGCCGACGGGCGTGTTGCAGATCGACACGCCCAGGCGCGCGCAACTGATCTGCGTTTCGGCACCGACGTCCGCGCCGAAGGGCCCGTGGTCACGGTGCGCGGCCTGCGGGTCGCGTATGACACGACGACGGTGCTCCGCGGAGTCGACCTCGACCTGTTCCCCGGCGAGATGGTCGCCCTGCTCGGTGCGTCGGGTTCGGGCAAGTCGACCCTCATGCGCAGCCTCACCGGGTTCGCCCCGATCTCGGCCGGCACAGTGCGGGTCGCGGGCCATGACGTCACGAACCTCGCTCGCGGCGAACTGCGCACCCTCCGCTCGGGGGTCGGCCAGGTGTTCCAGCAGTTCAACCTGATCCCGCGACTCAGCGTGATGACGAACGTGCTCACGGGGGCACTGCACGGCGCGGGACCGATCAATCTCGCCGGCGGTTTCACCGGGGCCCATCGCCGACGGGCGCTCGAACTCCTCGATCGGGTCGGCATCGCCCACAAGGCGTCCGCTCCCGCGCGCTCGCTCTCAGGCGGGCAACAGCAGCGCGTCGCGATCGCCCGAGCGCTCATGCAGCAGCCCACGGTGATCCTGGCCGATGAACCGGTCGCCTCGCTCGACCCCCGGCTCGCCGGCTCGGTGCTCGACCTGCTGCGGGAGATCGCGACGCAGGACGGCATCCCGGTGCTGGTGAGCCTGCACGTGCTGCCCCTCGCCCTCGCGCACAGCGACCGGATCGTGGGACTGCGCCACGGCGAGATGCTCGTATCCGGGGCGACCTCGGGGCTGCATGCCACGGCGTTGGAGGCCCTGTACGACGACGAGGAGCACGGCGATGACGACGACCACTGAGCCCCGCACGCCCGGTACACCCCGCACCGACCGCACCGACCGTCCGCACCTCGACCCGGCGGAGCGCGCCCGCCTCGAAGCGGCGTTCCGGGTGCCGCGCGCCCGCTTCCTGATCGGGCTGCCGGTCGCCGTCCTGCTGCTGATCTGGTCGTTCAACGGCGCCCAGTTCAACTTCGTGAAACTCGGTGAGGGCGCGGTCAACATGGGCGAGTTCCTGTCGCGCCTGTTCCCGCCCGACTTCTCGAAGATCGGCACCATCCTCGCCCTCCTGCTGGAGACGTTCCAGATGGCCGTGGTCGGCACGGTCCTCGGTGCGGTCCTCTCGCTGATCGTCGCGTTCGGAGCCACGTCGACCCTCGCGCCCAGGTGGCTGTACTACCCCACACGCTGGGTGATGAACATCATCCGCTCGGTCCCCGACCTGGTGTTCGCGCTCATGTTCGTCTCGGCTGTCGGGCTGGGTCCGTTCGCGGGCATCCTGGCCATGACGCTCGGTTCCATCGGGTCGATCGGCAAGATCTTCGCCGAGGCGATGGAGCAGGTCGACCGCGGACCGGTGGTCGCCATGCAAGCGGTCGGCGCCTCGAAGCGGCAGGTCATCCAGTACGGCGTCCTGCCGCAGGCCGCGCCCCTGCTCACCTCCTACACGCTGCTGCTGTTCGAGGGCAACGTGCGCGGCGCGACCATCCTCGGACTCGTCGGCGCCGGAGGCATCGGGCTCGAACTGACCACGGCCATGCGCATGTACGACTACGGCCACCTCAGCGCCATCATCATCTGCATCATCGTGCTCGTCACGGTGATCGACCAGGGCAGCGCCCTCATCCGAAGGAGAATCACATGACCCTCATCGACACCGACCTCGTCCTCAGCGCCCCGGTCAACCTGCGCGATCTCGGAGGCATCGCGATCGACGGCGGTGTGCTCCGTGAGGGGGTCGCCATCCGCGCCGACGACCTCGCCTACGTGACCCCGCAGGCCGCGGACCAGCTCATCGATCGTGGGCTCACCGCGATCATCGATCTGCGCTCGCCGCGGGAGGCTTCCCTCACCGGCCGTGGCCCGCTCGGCGCGCATCCGGTCGCGTACCACCACCTGCCGCTCATCGCGGATGTGGGGGAGACGATGGATCGCGAGCAGCCGGCGCTCACGCACGAGGCGATGGGACTCATGTATCAGCACATGGCCGAGAGCGCGGCGCCTCAGCTGGTGATCGCGCTCAACGTGATCGCGCACACGCCCGGTGCGGTCGCCTTCCACTGCGCCGCCGGCCGAGACCGCACCGGTGTGCTCGCGGCCATGCTGCTGCTCGTGCTCGGCGCGGCCGACGACGACATCGTCGCGGACTACGCGCGCACCGGCGACAACATGGTCGCGATCATGGCGCGCACGGCCCCGGTGATGGGGGCGATGTGGAAGGCACTCGGCTTCGACGCCGATGCCCTCGAGAAGACGTCGTCGTTGTTGGAGGGCTCGATGGACGTGTCGATGCGCAGTCTGCTGGACACCCTCCGCGCGCAGCACGGTGACCCGCTGACGCCGCTGCGCGCCGCGGGACTCTCCGATGCCACGATCGCCCGACTCCGTGCCAAGGCCCTGGCCACGTGACCGTCTTGGAGAGGGAAGCCGGGGCTGCGGTCCGCCGCCGCCCCGGTCGACCGCGTGACGAGGAGATCGATGGGCAGATCGTCACGGCGACGCTCGAGATCATCGATGCGGGCGAGGAGGTCACGGTGTCGCGTGTGGTCGCCCGCAGCGGAGTGAGTCGGGCGGCGCTGTACCGACGCTGGCCCTCTCTGACGCTGCTGATCGCCGCCGCACTCGACGTCGGGCGCGAGGTGCCGCCGGAGTACCCGGTCGATGCCGATCTGCACGAGATCCTGCTCGCGGGGCTCGGGCTCGGGGCCGACGGCGTGGCGCCCTCGGCCCCCGGCTACTCCGAGGCGCGATTCCGGCAGCGCATCCGTCTGGTGATGGCCGATCGTGCGCTGCAGAAGACGTATTGGCAGTCGCATGTCTCGCGGCGCCGGGTACCGCTGCAGAACGCGCTACGGACGGGCATCGCGCGGGGCGAGCTGCGGGCCGACCTCGATGTGGAGGCCTGCTTCGACGCCATCGCCGGTGTCGCGTACTACCAGCTCGTCGTGCGCGGCGACCGGGTCAGCGATCCTGCGGTGGTCGAGCGAATGCGCGCCGCGATCGAGGTGATCTGGCGCGGGATGGTCGCTGCCTGACGTGAGTGCCTCGTTGCGGGATCGAAAACGCGCCTCCGCCGGGGGTTTCCGGTGCGGTTTTGATCCCGCAACGGCCGCGCTCAGCTCTTCGTGAGGTCTTGCGCGAACATCACGAGGATGCCGCTCGGGCCGCGCAGGTACGTGAGCTTGTAGAGGTCCTGATATGTCGCGACGCCGCGGAGCGGGTGGAATCCGTGGCGGGCGGCGATGGCGAGGGACTCGTCGATGTCGTCGACGGAGAACGCGATACGGTGCATCCCGATCTCGTTCGGAAGCGTCGGGTTCGTGTCGATCGCATCGGGGTGGATGTACTCGAACAGCTCGATCTGGCCGCGTCCGTCCGGTGTCTGCAGTACCGCGATCTTGGCGTGGTTGCCGTCGAGCCCGACGGCGGTCGCCGCCCACTCTCCGCTGACTTCGTCGCGGCCGAGCACGGTGAGACCGAGGTCGGTGAAGAAGGAGATGGTGGCTTCCAGGTCGCGGACCGCGATGCCGACGTTCTCGAGGGTGATGGGCATGACGGGATGCTACTCGGGATCGCCGCGCACGTCAGGGCTAACCTCCGAGTTTCTCGGCGCAGGCGACGCAGTACTCGGCGAACGGTCGTGCCTCCAGGCGGCCGGCGGGGATGGGGCGTCCGCAGTTCGCGCAGAGGCCGTAGGTTCCGGCATCCACCCGGGCCAGCGCATCGTCGACCTGCCGGAGTTCGGATGACGCGGCCTCGGCGAGTCCGGTCAGGCGCGACCACTCCGACGACAGGGTGACGCCCTCGGGGTCGTGCTCGTCGTCGTCGTTCGAGCTCTCACGGTCGTGCGTGAGCTCGTCGAGCGTCGCAGCGGTGGCCTGCACGCGCGCCTCGGCCCGAGCGCGCAGTGCGAGCAGGCGATCACGGGCGTCGGCGGTCATGCGACCACTCTAGGCACCGGGGGCTGCCCTCGGCTCGAATCGCGCAACGGGCTCGATACTGCGCCGGGATCGAACCATTCACGCGATTCGAACGGCGGGAGAAGCTACACCGTCGGGGTTCGCGTCGGTACCGAGTCGGTCGTGGTCGGCACGGCCACCGCCTTCATGCCGGGGTGGTCGCGTTCGAGCGCGGCACCTTCCATGTCGACGTTCGGCAGCAGGCGGTCGAGCCAGCGCGGCAGCCACCACGCCGAGCGTCCGAGCAGGTGCATGAGGGCGGGCATGAGCAGCATCCGCACCACGAAGGCGTCGAGCAGCACGCCGAACGCCAACCCGAATCCGATCGAGCGGATGATCGTCGACTCCGAGAAGATGAACCCGCCGAACACCGACACCATGATGAGCGCGGCGGCGATCACGACCGAGCGGCCGGCGCGGAAGCCCTGGGCGACGGCATCCCGCGCCGAGGCCCCGTGCACATACGCCTCGCGCATGCCGGAAGCGAGGAACAGCTGATAGTCCATGGCGAGCCCGAACAGGATGCCGACGAGGATCACGGGCAGGAAGCTCAGGATCGGTCCGGTGCTGTGCAGCCCGATGATCTCGGCGCCCCAGCCGAACTGGAACACGGCCACGATCAGCCCGTAGGTCGCGAACAGGGAGAGGACGAACCCGCCCGTGGCGATGATCGGCACGAGCAGCGACCGGAACACCACGATCATGATGAGCAGGGAGAGCCCGACCACGACCACGAGGTACAGAGGCAGGACTCCCGCCAGGGCTTCCGAGATGTCGATGTTGATCGCGGCCTGACCTGCCACACCGAGGGTGATCCCGTCGTCGATCGCCGGCATCGAGCGCAGGTCCTGCACGAGTGTCTCGGTCGACGCGCTGTTCGGTCCCTCCTCCGGCACGACCTGGAACGCGAGCAGGGTGTTGTCGTCGGAGGTCGCGATCGGTGCGACGGCGACCACGTCATCCTGGTCGGCGATGGCCTGCGCGATCGTGACCTGCGTGGCGAGCAGGTCGTCGTCGCTGACCGCATCGTCCAGGGTCGCGGTGACGAGCAGAGGGCCGTTCGCGCCCGCGCCGAACTGTTCGTCGACGGTCTGGAAGGCGCGGTAGCTGGTGGAGTCGCTCGGCTCGCTCGAACCGTCCGGCAGTCCGAGTCGCATCGACATCGCGGGGATCGCGATGATCAGCAGGGCGACGACACTCACCACGGCCGTGACCACGGCGCGGAGCGTCGACATGCGCTTCACCGGCTTGCCCGCGGCGTGCTCCTCGCCGATCGTGCCGCGCGCGCGGCGGCTGAGCAGGCGCGGACCGACGAGGCCGAGGATGGCGGGGGCGAGGGTGATCGCGACGAGCACGGCCACCGCGACGCACACCGCGCCGACCGTTCCCATGAGGCCGAGGAAGGGGACGCCGGTGACGTTGAGGGCGAGGAGGGCGACGATCACGGTCGTGCCGGCGAAGACGACGGCCGTGCCGGAGGTGCCCGTCGCGAGCCCGATCGACTCGCGCACCGGGACACCGGCGAACAGTTGCTTGCGGTGTCGGTTCACGATGAACAGGGAGTAGTCGATGCCCACCGCGAGGCCGAGCATGACACCGAGGACCGGGGTCACCGAGGCCATGTTCACCACGCCCGAGAACGCGAGGGATGCCGTCACGCCGACGCCCACACCGACGATGGCCGTGACGATCGGGAGGGCGGCGGCGAGGAGCGAGCCCAGCATCACGATGAGGACGATCGCGGCGAACGCGAGACCGACAGCCTCTCCGACGCCGAAGATCTCCGGGACGCCCTGTGCGATGTCGGTGCCGAAGTCGACCTCGACGCCGTCGATCGGTGCGGACTCGAGGTGGTCGATCGCGCCCTGCTTCACCTCTTCGGAGAGCTCGAGACGCGGGTCGACGAAGGAGATGTTGACGATGGCGGTCGATCCGTCTTCGGAGACCACGCCGATGCCGTCCGAGAGGTCGAGGAGGGTCGTGCCCAGCTCGACCTGATCGGAGTTCTCGTCCAGTTCGATTCTCTTCGACGCGAGAGTCGCCTGCTGGGCCTCGAGTTCGGCCACCTGTGCGTTCAGCGCGGCCAGCTGCGCATCGAGGGCGGCCAGCTGCTCGGGGCCGGCTCCGGACTGCTCCGCCTGGGCGCGGGCGGCGGTGAGCTGCGCGATCCCGGCATCGAGCTGAGCCCTGCCGTCATCGAGCTGGGTCTGGGCCGCATCCAGCTGCGTGCGGCCGTCGGTGATCTGCGCCTGACCGTCGGCGAGCTTCTGCGCCTGCTCGTCCTGCTGCTGCTGCGCGTCGAAGGGGTCGATCACCCGGGCGACGCCGTCGAGGTCCTCCGCGCTCACGGCGAGGTCGGAGATCTCCTGCTTCTGCTCGTCGGTGAACGGCGATCCGTCTTCGGTCCGGTAGACGACGGTGCCCGTGCCGCCGGCGGTGTCGGGGAGCTTGTCGGCGAGCTCGTCGGTCACGGCGCCGGAGGCGGTGCCGGGGATGTCGAAGCTGTTGCTCAGCGTGCCGCCGAGGGTGAGGAAGGCACCGACGCCGAGGCCGAGGATCACGACCCACGAGACGATCACCGTCCAGGCCTTGCGCGCAGCGAACGAACCCAGACGGTACAGCAGTGATGCCACAGTGGTCTCCTTCAGACTCAAAGATCATACGGCACGTCTCGTCTAGAGATCTGTGGCTATCCTGAGTCCATGGTCAACGAGCATCGCAGCGGGCCCGTGCGCAGCACCGCGGCGCGCGAAGCGATCCTCGACGCGACCTCCCGCCTGTTCCACGCCCAGGGGTACGACCGGCTCACGATCGAGGGCATCGCCAAGGAAGCCGGGGTGGGCAAGCAGACCATCTACCGCTGGTGGCCGTCGCGGGGTGCGCTGATCGCGGACTGCCTGGTCGACGGGCGCCTCATCCCCGTCGATTTCGTCGTGCCCGACACGGGTGACCTGTTCGCCGACGTCGAGGCCTGGCTGCAGTCGGTCTTCCGAATCCTCGAGACGACGCAGGGCCAGGCGTTGCTGCAGTCGCTGGTCGCCGCCGCCGCGGAGGATGCCGCGGTCGGCGCTCACCTCGGAGGAAGCCTCGGCGTCGAGCAGCATCTCTCCGAGCGTCTGCGCGGCGGGATCCGCGACGGCGAGCTGCCGGAAGACGCGCCCGTCACCCAGATCGGTCGGGCGATCCTCGGGGCGATCATCGTGGAGTCGCTCGGCCGCGAGAGCCACGGACCCGGCGGGATCATCGAGCTGATCCGGTACCTCTTCACGCGCTGAGTCGCGCGCGTGCCGTGCGGATGTGATTGCCGACCACCCTGTGACGACCCGAGCCGAGGATTCGGCCTGTCAAGATCTCACAAACTGACGACCGATTGTCTCCCAAACTGACGACTGATAGCCTCTCAAACTGACGACTCGTTTGCTATCGCATCGTCGATGAAGAGCTGGATGCCGCGCTGTCGCGCGCGGGTGCTGTTCTCATCGAAGGCCCGAAAGCGTGTGGGAAGACAGCTACGGCAAAGCGCCGGGCGAACAGCGTCGTTCATATAGATGCAGACCCCGCCGTCTCCGCACAGATGGCGGTGGATCCCTCGCTGGTTCTCGAAGGCGAAGTTCCTCGTCTCCTGGATGAATGGCAATTGCAACCGAGGCTCTGGGACGCCGTACGGAGAGAAGTCGACGAGAGATCGCGACGAGGACAATTCATCCTGACCGGCTCGACCGCCCCGGCGTCGGACGCACGCAGGCATTCAGGGGCCGGCCGTTTCGCTCGACTGCGGATGAGGACGATGACGCTCGCGGAAAGCGCCGACGGCGACGCTGCTGTGTCCCTCCGTCGTCTTCTTTCTGGGGAGGCCCCGCGGCAGGGTGCGGCACCTCTCGACTTCGACGGTCTTCTGACCCGTATGGCCGTCGGTGGATGGCCGGCTGCGGTCGGCTTGCCGGTCAAGGACGCCCTGGCGAGCAACCGCGACTATGTCGATACCGTGATCGACGTCGACATTGATTCCGCCGGGCGCACCAGAGATCCCCTGAGGGTTCGCAGGCTCATGCAGGCGCTGGCACGATCCACGGGAACAGAAGCGTCGATCTCCACTCTCGCGCGTGATGAGGCGACGTTGTCGCGCGATGCGGTCCGCGAATACATGGATGCGCTGAGCCGGATCTTCGTCGTCGAAGATCAACCTGCGTGGTCCGCTCATCTCCGATCGTCCGCGACTCTTCGAAAGGAGCCGAAGCGGCACTTCTGCGATCCGTCCGTCGCGGTTGCTCTCCTCGGTGCTGACGCCACCGCCCTGCGTAGAGACCTCAGCTTCACGGGACAACTCTTCGAGTCCCAGGTGGTGCATGACCTTCGTATCCTGGCGCAACCTCTCGGGGGAGAGGTCTACCACGCCCGCGACTCGGCGGGCCGCGAAGTGGATGCCGTCATTCAGCTGCCCGATGGGCACTGGGCGGGATTCGAAGTGAAGCTCGGTGCCGCAGCAGAGACCGTGGATGCAGCCGCAGCGTCGCTGCGGGAGTTCGCCGCGAACGTCGACGGAACGCGAGCAGATTCGCCGGTGCTCACGGTCATCACCGGCACAGGTCCGTCCTACCGGCGTGTGGACGGAGTCAACGTCGTAGCTCTGCCATCGCTGGGCATGTGACAGTCGGGCTCGTCCTCAGCCGAGGAGCAGCGTCAGCACCGTCGCGCCGCCACCGGCGAGGATCAGCGCGATGATGACCGTCCACGCGACGATGCGGATGCGCCGGTTGCGCTTCTCGCCGAGGTCGCCGTAATCCTCGCTCAGGTTGTCGCTCATGCGCTGACCTCCGTGACGGTCGGACCGAAGTAGGACGGGAGCGTGGCCTGCGAGCGCTCGCGGAGCTCGGCGACCGAGACGGTGAAGACGCCCTGGACCTCGAGCTTCGCGCCCTCGTCGTCCGTCACGCCGATGCGCATCACCGGGTAGTCGCGTCCCTCGCAGAGGCCGCGGAACTTCACGTCGTCCTCACGGGGCACGGTCACCAGCACGCGGCCGGTCGACTCGGAGAACAGCGCGGATGCGGCATCCACCCCATCGCGCTCGATGATCTCGTTCAGCCAGACGCGGGCGCCGACGCCGAAACGCATGACGCCCTCGGCGAGGGCCTGCGCGAGGCCACCCTCGGAGAGGTCGTGCGCCGAGGAGATCAGCCACTCGTCGCGAGCTGCGGAGAGCAGACCGGCGAGGCGCTTCTCCGCCGCGAGGTCGACCGCAGGCGGCAGACCGCCGAGGTGCTGGTGAACCACGTCCGCCCACGCGGAACCCGAGAGCTCGGTCGAGGTGGTGCCGAGCAGGTAGATGTTCTGGCCCTCGTCCTGCCAGCCGGAGGGGATGCGGCGCGAGACGTCGTCGATGATGCCGAGCACGCCGACCAGCGGGGTCGGGTGGATCGGCACGTCGCCGGTCTGGTTGTAGAACGAGACGTTGCCGCCGGTGACCGGGGTTCCCAGCTCGTAGCATCCGTCGGCCAGGCCGTCGACCGTCTGGCCGAACTGCCACATGACCTCGGGGTTCTCGGGCGAGCCGAAGTTGAGGCAGTCGGTGATCGCGGTCGGCACAGCACCGGTGACGGCGACGTTGCGGTACGCCTCGGCGAGGGCCAACTGCGCTCCTGCGTACGGGTCGAGCTGGCAGTAGCGGCCGTTGGCGTCGGTCGAGACCGCGAAGCCGAGGCCGGACTCCTCGTCGACGCGGATCATGCCGGCGTCGTCGGGGAAGCTCAGTGCGGTGTTGCCGAGCACGTAGTAGTCGTACTGGTTGGTGATCCAGCTCGTGTCGGCGAGGTTCGGCGAGGCGACGATGTCGAGGAACTGCTCGCGCAGCGTCTCCGGGTCGTTCGAGCGGGGGAGGTTCTCGGCGGCGTCCGCCTGGAGGGCGTCGATCCATGTCGGGTACGCGACCGGGCGGTCGTAGACGGGGCCGTCGACCGCGACCGTCGAGGGGTCGACGTCGACGATGCGCTCGCCCTGCCAGTCGATGATGAGGCGTCCGTCACCGGTGACCTCGCCGAGCACGGAGGTTTCGACCTCCCACTTGTTCACGACCTCGAGGAACGCGTCGAGCTTCTCGGGCGCGACGATCGCCATCATGCGCTCCTGCGACTCCGACATGAGGATCTCCTCAGCCGTGAGCGTGGGGTCGCGCAGCAGGACGTTGTCGAGCGAGACCTTCATGCCGCTGTTGCCGTTGGCCGCCAGCTCGCTGGTCGCGCAGGAGATGCCGGCGGCGCCCAGGTCCTGGATCGCCTCGACGAGCTCGCCGCGGTACAGCTCGAGGCAGCACTCGATCAGCACCTTCTCGGCGAAGGGGTCGCCCACCTGCACCGCGGGGCGCTTGGTCGGCCCGGTGGAGTCGAAGGAGTCGGAGGCGAGGATGCTCGCGCCGCCGATGCCGTCGCCACCCGTGCGGGCACCGAACAGGACGACCTTGTTGCCGACGCCGGTCGCGTTGGCGAGCTTGAGGTCCTCGTGACGCAGGACGCCCACCGCGAGCGCGTTCACGAGCGGGTTGGCCTGGTAGACGGCGTCGAAGACCGTCTCGCCGCCGATGTTCGGGAGGCCCAGGCAGTTGCCGTAGAAGCTGATGCCGCTGGTCACACCATGCACGACGCGGGCGGTGTCAGGATGGTCGACCGCACCGAAGCGCAGGGCGTCCATGACCGCGACCGGGCGGGCGCCCATCGAGATGATGTCGCGGACGATGCCGCCGACGCCGGTCGCCGCACCCTGGAAGGGCTCGATGAACGACGGGTGGTTGTGCGACTCGGCCTTGAAGGTGACGGCCCAGCCCTCGCCGACGTCAACGACGCCCGCGTTCTGGCCCATGCCGACCATGAGGCGTTCCTTCATCTCGTCGGAGACCTTCTGGCCGAAGCGGCGCAGGTAGTTCTTCGACGACTTGTAGGAGCAGTGCTCCGACCACATCACGGAGTACATCGCCAGCTCGCCCGAAGTGGGCCGGCGGCCGAGGATCTCCTTGATGCGCTCGTACTCATCGGGCTTGAGTCCGAGGGCCCCGTAGGGCTGCTCCTTCTCGGGCGTCGCGATCGCGTTCTCGACGGAGTCGGGGACGTGCTGGTGGGAAGGTGCAGGGGCGGTGGTCACGCGCACTCCAAGGGAAGGGGCCGGCGGGGCATGTCCAGTCTACCGGCGCGGGTTCGGCGTGCATTGCGGGTGCAATAACGCTCCGGGGAAGGCCGTGTCCGGAGCGTTTTCGATCCCGCCACGGGTCGACGGATCCCCCGCTCGATACCCGACTCAAAACCTAACACCCGAACGGCTTTGCAGCGGTCGCCCGATGCCGCGGTTCACAACTCAGGAAAGGTCGCGCCGATTTAGCCCGCGTGGGTCGATCCGGGCAGGAGGGCGACGCTCTTCCTGAGTTGTGAACGGCTGTCGCGGTGCACAACTCCTCAAATGCGGGGTCGCTTCGGTCTGCAGTCGGCCATCCGGCGTCGAACACGCACGTTTTTGAGGAGTTATGCACGCGGCCGCGCGGAGACCGTCACGCGGGCGGCCACTGCGGATGCCGGGCCACGGCCACGCGTGCGGCGAGGTCCGTGCGGACGGGCGAGGACGCGTCGTCGAACCCGAGGGCATCGGCCCACCCGAGCGCCAGGAGTGCGTGTCCGGCCGCGTTCGGGTGGAACGCGTCGTCGAGCAGCCCCCACGCCATGTCGTCGTTGCCGGGGCCGGTCCCCTCGGAGAAGGCGGTGAACGCGGCGTGCTGGTCGACCAGGATCACCCCTTCGCGCGCGGCCACGTCACGGACCGCCTGCGCGAACTCGCCGATGCGGGCACGGTCGGGTGCGTGATGCAGGTCCACGGTCGGCGGGGTCTGCAGCACGGGGATCCCGCCGTCGTCCCGGACGCGCCGGACGACCTCCGTGATCGCGGCCGCGAACGCCGTCACCTCGATCACGGGGTCGAGCCATTGTGTGGTGCAGTCGTTCGTGCCGATCATGAGCGTGACGACGTCGGGCCGCCAGTGCGTCACACGGCGCGGGAAGTCGCCGAGGATCAGGTCGGCCCGCCATCCCGTGATCGCCGTGTTGAGCACCGTGTCCTGCACCCGACCGGCATCACCGCGGATCAGCTCGTGCAGGTGGTCGACGTAGTTGCGGGCGCCGCGGGTGTGGATGAGGCCGTGCGTGATCGAGTCGCCCGTGAACACCCAGGTGAGCGGTGCTCCGGAGGCGAGCAGCCCCCGGAGCACCGGAAGGTCATCGGTCATCCGGTGACCTTCAGCTGCACGTCGATGAACCGCGGACGGTAG
Source organism: Microbacterium sp. J1-1 (assembly GCF_024498615.1). Lineage (NCBI taxonomy): Bacteria > Bacillati > Actinomycetota > Actinomycetes > Micrococcales > Microbacteriaceae > Microbacterium > Microbacterium sp. J1-1. The sequence continues at coordinate 193,818 of NZ_CP089590.1, forward strand.
ATCGAGGCGTCGTCGTACACGTCGCCGACGTTGTCGAAGGTGTTCACGTTGTACGACACGAGGATGCGGTTGCCGTGTCGCAGGTTCGGGTGCTCGTGCGCGTTGTAGGTGAACACGTCGGGGTCTGCGTAGCTGCCGAGCGCGCCGGTCTCCGGGGTGCGGTACAGCTCGACCGGATCGGTGAACGGCCCGGTCGGCGAGCACGAGGTGCGTGCGACGATGCGGGTGCTGAACAGCTCGGAGGTGTCCTGCGTGACGAGCAGGTAGCCGTCGCGGAACGGCGCCACGCTGAACTCGTTCGCCACATACGGCACCACGGGCACGGCATCGACCTCGGACGCCGACCAGGTCGTGCCGTTCCAGTAGGTCCACGTGCCCTTGAGGCCGTCTCCGCCCTGCACCTTGGCGACGTAGGCCGAGCGCACCCCGCCGGGGTCGGCGATGCCGTAGATGTAGGTCGTGCCGCGTTCCTCGAGCGTCCACGATCCCCAGTTGATGCCGGTCGCCGAGGGCAGATCCACGATGCTGTCGAGCTGCAGCGTCCGCCCGTCGAGCGTCGCGAGCCGGTTCGCGGTCCACGCGAAGTCCCATTGGCCGGTGCCGGTGCGCGCGAACTGCAGCAGCGGAACTTGCACGGTGCCGTGACGGCCGGGCGTCGGGTCGCCGATCCAGTACCACTTGCCGTCGGGCTCGGGCGGGATGATGCCGGCTGGGTCCTCCGGCGTGCCGCCCGTGATGGTCGTGAGGTCGCCGCGGCGGTCCTGCACCACGACGGAGTTGTTCACGAAGGGCGAGTCGGTGGGACGTGATCCGTCGGGGTTCACCGTGCCGAGGAAGGTGTCCGAGAAGAACCAGCCGGTCTTCCCCTTGCCGAGGGGCAGCGAGTAGGTGCTGTCACCGCCGGTCCACTCCCCACCGGTGTTCCCGTAGGTCGTGAACGTCTCGGTCAGATCCTGGTTCACGCTCGCCGTCGCCGTGAGCGTCTTGTCGACCAGCGAGCACTGCCCGTTCCCGGTGCCGTGTCCGTGCCCGTTGCCGTGCCCTCCGCCGGCGGGGACAGCCGCGCTCGCCGGGGCGGCGAACAGGGCTCCCGCGCACAGGGAGGCGACGGCCAGGCCGGCCGCGATCATGCGTCTTCTCATCTCGATCACTCCTTCGTGTTCGTGTGGGTACTGCGTGGTGGTCGGGGCTCAGCCGGCGGTCTCGGTGATACCTCCGGAGGCGTGGATGTCGTAGTGGCGCTCGCCGACGCGCAACCCGCGCAGCACCGCCTGCGGGTCGAGCGCGGCGACGCAGCCCGCGGCGCGCACCGTCCCGTCCGCGGCGACCGAGACGCCGAACAGGGCCTCGATCACGAGCTCGATCCAGGCGCCGGATGAGGAGCACGACCAGTCGATGATGTACGGCAGCTGCGGCGGGGCTTTGCGGGCACCGCCGTTGATCCCGGGCACGGCCTCTTCGACGAAGTGCGCCTGCCCCATCGGGCCCTGATTCGCGGTGCGCGACAAGCCCTCGACCCAGGAGGTGAGCACCTCGGGAGCACCGAGGGCGGCGAGCGCGCGACCGGCATCCGCAGGCCAGGCGGGGTAGGCGCCGTTCCACTGGTGGTCGGGGCGCGGACTGTAGCTGGCATCGGCATCCCACGGGGAGAGGGCGCGCATCCAGTTGTCGGTCTGCAGCTCGCGCTGGAAGAACGAGACCATGTCGTCGCGCACACCGGGGGTCAGGTCGTCGGCGATCGTGGTCCCGACCACGCTGAAGTCGTAGCAGTGCCGGACCGGGAGCTGCGTGCCGTCGGGCTGTCCGGCGGTGAAGATGCCCTCGCCGGGGACGTAGCGCGCGATCACCGCGGGCAGCAGGGCATCGGCCTCGGCGCGCAGGTCGGCCGCGGAGGCGCCATCGCCCTGGAGCTCCGCGAGCGAGGCCGCCGTGCGCATGCTCCACACGTTCGCGGCGTTGAGGCTCGCGACCTCGTGCGTGTACGAACTCACGCACTCGAGCAGGTTGTCGATCTCTCCGTAGTCGGCCAGGGGTGTCCCTCGGCGCAGGTCCTTCCAGGCGGTCGCCCATTCCCGGACGGATTCGGCGACGGTCTGGCCGCCGACGACCTCGTCGAGGAACGCCGTGTCCCCGGTGAAGCGCACATAGTCGTGCACGAGCCGCGTCATCGCGTAGTCGTTGACGGAGTACCACCGGCCGACCGGTCCGCCGGTGAGGGACGAGGTGCCGAAGTGCGAGTGGATGTCGAGGGAGATCCAGTGCCGCAGCTGGGAGCGCATCTCGCCCGGGTCGAGCAGTGCGTGGCTCACGGAGCTCAGGCTGTAGTCCCAGATGAACGTGGTGGTGCCCCAGTAGTTGGGCATCAGGGTGTCGTACGAGCGCCCGAGCACGTTGCCCGCGAAGTCCCGGCGGAACCAGATCACGCCCAGAGCGGCCCACCAGTACAGGCGCCGCAGCGGAGCGGAGGTCGTCTCGAGCACGGGCAGCGCGCCGGTGAACTCTGCGTCGTCGGGGTCGAAAGCGGCGTGCAGCTGGCGATTCCAGAACTCCTCGGCGTCGGTCACCGCGCCGGGGACGTCGGCCGTGACGAGGTCGAAGGTGCGGGTGGCGTCGGCCGCGGAGGTCCCGATCGCCTGCACGTATCCGGTGCGGCTGCTTCCTCCGGCCGGCACGGCGAGCGACACCGTGAGCTCGCCGCCGCGGCCGTTGCCTCCGATGCCGGCGTCGAAGGCATCCGGCAGCTCGGCGACACCGCTCAGGGCAGCGGATCCGCCCACGATCCCCTGCACGCTCCACGCCGTGCCATCCGCCGAGGAGAACACGAGGCGCTCGCCGTCGACGGTCGCGGTGTCGCGCTCCGAGGGGGACTCGGCGTCGAGCCAGGCTGTGTCCGAGCGCGTCGCCCGAGCGGCGGCCGAGAGTCCGAGTCGCACCACCCTGTCCATCGCCCCGGTGTTGTGTACGACGATGTCGATCGCGACCGCCGTCCTCCCCGGCACGCACACGGTGGTGGTCTCGACCTCCAGGTCGCCGACGGTCGCACGCCGCACCACCCGGTCCGGACGCCACTCGTGCGTGACGGGTGCTCCGTAGGAGGCGAACAGTCGCCCGTCCACGAACAGCACCGCCGTCTGGGTGAGTCCCTGCGACACGGGTGGGAACTGCACGGCGCTCACCGCGGTCAGATCGTGGTCCACGCGCACCGTGCCGAGCATGTTGGTGAGGCCGGTCGGCGCGATCATGTCGTCGAAGTGGTGGGTCACCGCATCGGCGGCGAGGTCATCGACGGTGGGGATGAGGGGATGCATGATGCCTTTCGAGGGGCGGGAAGCGTGTGGGGTCAGTACTGCCCGAGTGCGAGGCCCTTGGCGAAGAAGCGCTGCGTGCACAGGAACAGCACCACGGTGGGGAGCGAGACGAGCACGGCCGCGGCGAGCACGACCGACATCTGCGCACCGCCGTAGGTGCTCTGCATGCCGGACAGGGTCGTGATGATGGGGCGGATGTTGTCGGACTGGCTGAGAGTGAGGCCGAGCAGCAGGTCGTTCCACACGAAGGTCGCCTGCAGGATGAAGATCGCCACGAGGGCGCTCGACGCCATCGGCAGGTACATGCGCGTGAAGATGCGCCAGGTGGTGGCACCGTCGAGCACCGCGGCCTCGAACACGTTGTGCGCGACGCCGGTGAAGAAGTTGCGCATCACGAACGCCGAGAACGGGATCGAGATCACGGTGTAGATCATGATCATCCCCAGGCGGGTGTCGAACAGGCCGGTGCGGGAGTACGCGTCGAACAGCGGCAGCAGCACCATCTGCAGCGGGAACACGGTTCCGCCGAAGATCACGACGAACCAGAGGAAGCCGCGCTTGAGCCGCAGGGCCACGATCGCGAACCCGGCGGCGGCACCGACGAGCACCGCGATGGTCGGCGAGACGATCGAGTAGATGAGGGTGCTCACGATGCTGTCGCCGATGCCCGAGAGCTCCAGCGCCTGGCCGAAGTTCTCGAACAGGTGGAAGTCGGTCGGGATCCAGGACTCCTTCGACGTGAAGGTCAGCGGGTCCTTCATCGCATTCACCACGAGGAGGTACGCCGGCAGCAGCCACACGATCCCCAGGAGGACGAGCACGGCCGTTCTGATGATCTTCGACATCACATCTCCTTCTTCGGGGAGAGCTGCTGGCGCAGGTACAGCACCGAGGCGATCAGGGTGATGACCGTCAGGAACACGGCGATCGCGGATCCGAGTCCGTAGTCGCTGTTCACGAAGGTCTCCTTGTACATGGTCAGCGCCAGGGTCTCCGAGACCGTGCCCGGTCCGCCCTTGGTCATGCCCCACACGATGTCGAAGGTCTTCAGGCTCGCGACGATCGAGAGTCCGACGACCACCGCCGTGAGCGGACGCAGCATCGGCCACAGGATGCTGGTGAACAGGCGCGGGCCGCCCGCGCCGTCGATGCGTGCGGCCTCCAACGGCTCCTTCGGGATCGCCTGCAGTCCGATGGTGAACAGCAGTGCGTTCACGCCGACCCCCTGCCACGAGGAGGCGATGATCATGACGATCGTGTTGAGCGGAGCATCCAGCAGCCATCGGGGCGGGTCCGTGATGCCGAACGCCGCGAGCGCCTGGTCGAGCGCGCCGCCCGAGGAGAGGATGAACGACCACACCACGCCGACACCGATTCCGGAGAGGGCGTAGGGGATGAGGAAGGGGAGGCGCAGCCAGATGCCGCCACCGAGGTTCCAGGTGAGCAGAGCGATCGCGAGACCGATGCCGACCGGGATGATCAGGGTGCCGATCACCCAGAGCACGGTGTTCAGGGCCGAGCCCACGAAGTCGCCGTCGGTGAACATCTCGACATAGTTGTCGAGGCCGATCCAGGTCGGGCTGCCGAGCCCGTTGTACTTCGTGAAGCTGAGGAACACCGTCCACAGCAGCGGGAGGTAGAGCAGGACTGCGACCAGGATCACGCCCGGGGCGACGAAGCCCCGGGCGGACCACTGGTACGGCGTCTTCTGGTGCGCCATCCGCTCGCTTACTCCTGCTCTGCCCAGTACTTGTCCGCCGTGGCCTGGATCTTCTCCAGGAACGGCATCGGGTCACCGGGGTTGGCGTTGAAGGCGCCGAACTGCTCGATCGCGGTGGTCACGATCTCGGTGGGCATGGCTTCGAAGAACCGGTCGTAGAGCGAATAGCCGTCGCCGGCGATCTGCTCCCCGATCTCGGCCAGGGCGGGGTCGGACACCGTGGCCTTCGGGTTGAACGCGACGTCGCCGTGCGCATCGTTCCAGGCCGTCTGGGCATCGGGCGACATCCACCACTCGGCGTAGGCGAGACCGAGGTCGCGCTGCTTCGAGTTCTCGGCCGTGCAGATCGGACCGGACTCGACCGCCACCGGAGTGGTGTCGAGGCTGTCGTTGACGGCCGGGATCGCGAACATCCCGTAGTCATCGGTTGTCATGCCGGCGCCCTCGAGGTTGCCTGCGAAGAACGTGCCGAAGTTGATCATGGCGTAGTCGCCCTGCTTGAGGCCGACCGCGGGGTCGGTCGTGCTCCCCGCGTCGCTGAACCAGCCGGCCTTCTGCTCGTCGAGCCACACGTTCATGATGTCGACGATCTCGGGGTCGGTGTACTTGACGTCGCCCGTGGTGAGCCCGGCGTACAGGTCGGGATCGGTGGAGGCGACCAGGTGCTGGAACCACTGGAAGGTGAACAGCACGCTGGTCTGGTAGTACGGGGTGACCCCGCCCTCCTTCAGCGTCTCGGCGGCGGTGTTCAGCTCGTCCCAGGTGGTGGGCACCTCGACGCCGTTGTCGGCGAAGGCGGCCTTGTTGTAGAACATGATCCAGTAGGCGATGTTCATCGGCACGCAGTACTGCTTGCCGTCGAAGGTGTAGCTGTCGCGCAGGTCTTCGCTCACCCAGCCCTCGTCGACGGCCTGGGACCAGATGTCGGTGGTCTCGGCGACCAGTCCCTCGTCGACCAGCTGCTTGAGCGAGTCACCGGTGTGCCAGGTGAACAGGCCGGGCGACTTGTCGGTGCGGAACGACTGCTTGATGAAGGCGTCGTACTGGTTGGCGTCGGAGTACCCGGTGGTCTTCAGCGTGATGTCGACGGCGTCGCCGCTGACCTCGTTGAGCGACTCGAAGTCGGGCTTCCACGCTGCCTTGTCGGTGTAGAAGTTGAGCGTGCCGGTCACCTCTCCGGCCTCTCCGGAACCGGAGTCGCCGGCGCACCCGGCGAGCGCCAGGGTGCCGAGGAGGAGACCGGCCGCGGCTGCGGCGATCGTGCGTCGCGAAATCATTCAGAACTCCCTTGTTCGTTTGGTATCGTTACCAGAAATCTGGATTCACGCTACCAAGGTGATGGATGCGGTGCAAGGGATTCCTGTGGTGGGAGTCCCCGGCGATGGATGCTGCATGGTGCGCGGTGTTCAGTTGTCACTCGTGCGCGAGCCGCGCACGTAGGCCTTGACGGTCGCGAAGCGGGCGCTGCGCGAGTTCTCGGTCCGTTCGATCCGGTACGCCCCCACCGCGGCCGGGACGATGAACGTCTCGGCGTAGTGGATCACGAAGGGCGCGAAGGCGTCGGTCGGGCTCACCACGCGCACCTCGTCCCCCTCGACCAGGTTGAGCACGTTGACCGTGCCCTCGGTGTCGTGGTCGGCGCCCTGTTCGAACCAGTGCCGGCGCACCTCGATGAACTCCAGTTCGTGCAGGCCGGTGCTCTCCTCGATGACGTCACCGTCGGTGCGGATGGTCTCGACCTGGTCGATGAGGTTGTCGCCGACCCACGTCGTGTCGCGGTCCCATTGGATGTTGCGGGCGCCGTGGTCGAGGTGCACGGGACGAGGCACGCCGTCGAGGCCGACACGGCCCCAGTCCCAGAGCTTGAAGGTGAAGATGAACGGCGTCGCCGAGATCTCGAGAACCATCGAGTTCGCGCCCGAGCAGTGGATGGTGCCCGCCGGGATCGCGAAGTGGTCGTGCTTGCGGGCCGGGAACGAGTTGACGTACTTCTCCGCCGGGAAGGGGTGCTCGCCGTCCTGCGCGGTGGCCAGGTCCTGCAGCATCTCGGCGCGGTCGATGCCCTCCTTCGTGCCCAGGTAGACCACGGCGTCGTCGCCAACGTCGAGCATGTAGTAGCTCTCGTCCTGCGTGTAGTGCATGCCGAACGTGTTCTGGATGTAGTCGGTCAGCGGATGCACCTGCAGGCTGAGGTTGCCGCCGTCCATCGTGTCGAGGAAGTCGAAGCGGATCGGGAACTCCGCGCCGAAGCGGGAGAAGGTCTTCGCGCCGAGCAGATCGGCCGGGCGGCTGAACACCAGGTCGAGCGCGGGGATCTCGACCACTCCGCCCTCGCCTTCGAGCAGCAGCGAGTTCTCCTCGGGGACGCAGTCGAAGCACCACGCGTAGTTGTCCTTCGAGGGGTCGAGTCCGATGAGGTTCTTCATCCACTGCCCACCCCAGACGCCGGGGTCGAAGAACGGCACGACGCGGAACGGCCGGGACGCGGCATCCTTCAGCGCCTGCCGGAAGGCGGTGCCCGTGATCATGCCCGCCTCCGGGGAATCCGGATGCGGCTCGGCCGGGGCGATCGCGTTGCCGTCGAGCACGAAGTCGAGTGTCTCGAAGAGGCTGCGCTTGTGACGGTCGGCGACGCGCCACTCCACGAAGAAGCCGCGCTTGTACTTGCGCAGGTTGTCTTCCGCCGCGTTGTCGGCGCGCCAGTTGGTGGCACCCTTGCGCTGGCGCAGCTGGATCTCCCAGCGGGCCATGTCGACGAGCACCGTCGCGGCGGAGCCGTCCAGGCGCGGCGCCAGGAGAGCGGCGCCCCAGCCGATCACGACGGTCGGGGTCTGCGTGATGCCGGCGGCGAGGGCGTCGAGCTGCGCGGCGTCGTAGAAGTCGGCGAGGGTGAAGTGGCTCATGACGCCGAAGACCCGGTCGTCGGTGAGGTTCGGCGCGATCAGCTGCTCGACCTCGGCGACCGGGCGAGCGGCGGTCTCGACATCCTGCACGGTCCACTCCGGCAGGGCGGATCGCACCTGTGCCGTCAGGGTCGGGAGGTCGACGCCCGGGTACGTGTCGACGAGGAGCACGGGAGCGGTGCCGGTCACGCGTGCACAGGCTTCGGCGAGCTCGGCCGCTGCTTCCCAGCCGTCGGCGCCGCGGAGGATGCGCTCGCCCTCCGGCAGGGCCACGGTGGGCTGGGTGTCGTAGCGACCTCGGGTCGTGTGCCCTTCGTGCATGTCGCTGATCGGGGTGGTCACTTTTCCTCCTGCGGTGTTGCGGTGTGGGTGGTCGTCGAACGGGCCAGGACGCTGAGTCCGCGGGCTACCGAGAGCTCGGGCTCCGGCGGGACGACGAAGCGCGGGGGCGTCATCGAGGGCCAGAGGTGTGTGCGGACGTGGGTTTCGATCGGCGCACGGACCGCGTCTCCTGCCCGGAGGATTCCGCCGGAGAGGATCACCACGGCCGGGTCGTAGGAATGCACGAGCGACGTGACGACCGCGCCCCACACGTGCAGGAACCTCGCCCGGAGTGCCGCATGCGCGTCGGCGGTGAAGACCTCGGTCATCGTGACGGCCTCCGGGAGGGCACGTGTGCTCGCGAGGGCTTCTCCGCAGCCGACGTTGCCGCAGGGACAGAGGGGCCCGTCGAGGTCGACCGTGAGGTGTCCGCCGAGGATGCCGGCGTGCCCGGTGCGTCCACGCAGAGGTGTGCCGTCGATCATGGCCGCCGTGCCGATCCCGGTGCCGAGGGTGACGAGCACCGCATCGCGTTCTCCGGGTGCGCTGCCCGACGACGTCTCGCCGATGAGGGCGGCCCTGGCGTCGTTCTCGACCGTGGCGGGGAGCCCGAACTCGGTCAGGGACCAGGCGCTCAGGTCGAAGTCGCGGAGGAAGTCGTATTTCGCGTTGGCGTGCAGCATCCGTCCGGAGTGCGGGTCGACGACGCCGGGGACCGCGATGCCGACGGCCTCTGCGGGGCGGTGCGCGTCGTCGAGGAGACGGTGGGCTTCCGCGGCGGCTACGGAGAGGTCGGCGGTCGTTCCTTCGATGCGGACGCTGCGTGCTGCGACGATACGGCTGCCGTCGATCAGGGCGAGTTTGATCTCGGTGCCCCCGAAGTCGATGCACAGCTCCATCGGTCCTCCTCGTCGATGATTGGTAACGTTATCAATGCGGTGGAGGGGTGTCAACACCTCGGTACCGGTGTTGGTGTCGGTGCGGGGGCGGGTGCGGGTGCGGGTGCGGTGGCGGTGGTGGCGCTGGTGTCGGTGGTTCGGTGCCGGATGCATGACTCGCGGACGCGTGCATGACGCGGTGTGAGCGCACGCTCATGCATCCGGTGCGGGATCATGCATCCGGAAGGGGCGAGGTGCGAGGTGCGAGGCGCGCGGAGGGAGTCAGCGCACGCCGCGGAGTGAGACCGGCAGCTCGATCTCGCGGGTCGAGGCGTCGAGCTTCCCCCCGTCGAGACGGTCGAGCAGCAGACGCGTGGCGGCTCGGCCCAGTTCGCGTGGATCGTGGTCGATCACGCTGATCGGCACCGGAGAGAGCTCGGCGAGCTCGAAGTCATCGAAGCTCACGATCTCCGGCAAGTCGGTGGCACGGCGCGATCCGGCGTTCAACTGGGCGCTGATCTCCTTCAAGGCACCGATCGCGTTGCGGTTGTTGGCGCAGAAGATCGCGGTGGGGGGATGCGCGGCGTCGAGGAGGGCGCGGGTGGCGTCGCGGGCCTGGTCGACGGTCTGCTGGTTCGTGGCGACGATGTCCGGGTCGACGGTCAGACCGTGTTCCGACAGGGCGCGGACGAAGCCGGCGTAGCGGCGCTCACCGGTGAAGATCGAGAGCGCGTTGCCGAGGTAGCCGATGCGGGTGTGGCCGTGCTCGATGAGCGCGCTGGTTCCGCGGTGGGCGCCGTCGTCGTCTGCGAGCACGACGCTGTCGGCGGCGAGCCCCTCGATGCGGCGGGAGGCGAGGACCACGGGGACACCCTGACTCTGGGAATGGGCGAGGTGCGCGGACGAGGTGCCGGCGGGGACCACGATGAGCCCGTCGACGCGGCGACCGAGGAAGTCACCCACAAGGTCGGCCTCGCGTGCGACGTCCTCGGACGTGTTCCCGAGGAGGATGCGACGGCCCGTCAGTGCGGCTTCCTCCTCGACGCCCAGCGCGAAGGTGCTGTAGTACGGGTTGGCGATGTTCGTGATCGCGACGCCGATGAGTCCGCTGCTGTGGCCGGGGCGGATGCTGCGGGCGTTCTCGTTGCGGTGGTAGCCGAGCTCGGCGACGGCCTCCATGACGCGCTGCTGCACGTCGGGCTTCACGTTGAGTCCGCCGGAGAGGGTGCGCGACACGGTCATGGGGCTCACGCCCGCTCGGGTCGCGACTTCCTTGACGGTCGGGCGGCGCGCTCGTTCGCTCATCACTGCCCTCCGAGGTGTGGTGTCGCCGATCAAGGGAACGTTACCAGCGGGGCAGCCGCGGCGCGTCGCGTTCACAACTCAGGAGAAATCTTGCTGATGAGTCCTCCGGACCCGGTTGAGCGCCAGCGGAGCGCAATCTTCCGGAGTTGTGAACGCTGCAGACCCGAGCCCCACGCCCCCGGCGTCGTCACGCACCGAAATCTGACCTGCACCGGCGCGCGGCCGTCCGTAGATTGGTCGGATCCTGCCCGGGAGGAGACCATGCCTGACGACTGTCCGTCGCATCCGTTCGATGCGCGCACTCGAGTGCACCTCGATCGTCCGCAGAGCCGCAAGTGGAGCCTGCATCCCGGTCGGATCGGCGCGTGGGTGGCAGAGATGGACTTCGGGATCGCGCCCGATATCGCCGACGCGCTGCACCGCGCGATCGATGACGAGAACCTCGGCTACCTGTCGCCCCCGCAGGCTGCAGAACTCGGAGAGGCCACCGCCGCGTGGATGCAGGACGAGTACGGCTGGGCGGTCGACCCGGAGCGCGTGCACCCGGTGTCGGATGTGATGGCGGCTCTCGGCGTCGCGGTGCGGGAGTATGCGCCCGCGGGGTCGCCCGTGATCGTGCCCACTCCGGCGTACATGCCCTTCCTGACATATCTTCCGGCGATCGGCCATCCGGTCATCGAGGTCCCGGGTGTCGAGGTCGACGGGCGGTGGCAGCACGACCTGCAGCGCATCGACGAGGCCTTCGCTGCAGGAGCGCGCACGCTCGTGCTGTGCAATCCGCACAATCCCACCGGCACGCTCCTCGGTCGCAAAGAACTCGAGGCGATCGCGGAGGTGGTGGAGCGGCACGGCGGACGGGTCTTCGCGGACGAGATCCACGCCCCGCTCCGCTATGACGGCGCCCCGTTCGTGCCGTATGCCTCGATCTCGGATGCCACCGCCGCGCACACCGTCACGGGGACGAGTGCCTCGAAGGCGTGGAACATCCCCGGACTGAAGTCGGCGCAGCTGATCACCTCGAACGACGCCGACCAGGCGCGGTATCGGCGGTTCGGCTTCGCGGTGCAGCACGGTGCGTCTACCCCGGGGGTTGTGGCCTCGACCGCCGCATACCGTCACGGCGGGCCATGGCTGTCGGAGGTGACCTCGTACCTCGACGGGTCGCGGCATGCGCTCGCGGCGCTGGTGGACGAACACCTGCCGGGTGCGGTGTACCGCATTCCCGAGGCGACATACATCGGCTGGATCGATACCGCTGCCCTGCGGATCCCGGGGCCGCCCGCCGAGTTCTTCCGCGAGCGGGCGGGAGTCGTACTCACCGAGGGGCGGCTGTTGGGTCGCGGTGCGGAGAGCCATGTGCGAGTCGTGTTCGCGACGCCCCGTCCCATCCTCGCGCAGGCTGTCACGGCGATGGGTGCGGCGGTCCGGGAAGCCGGTCTCCTGCGCTGACGGCGTCGGCCTCGAGCTCCTGTCAAGAGGGTGTCAAGGGGCTCTGCCGGTGTCAGTGGTCTGGCGTAGAAAGGAATGCGAGAGAAGGGATTCCGCATGGCCGCCGGCGATATCGAGACGTTCCACCGCAACGGCATCTGGTTCAACCGCATCGAGGGTGAATCGCAGACGTTGGGCAGCAGCTTCGAAGATGAGGCCGAGGCGGTGAAGGTCGGTCGCAGCGCGGCGGTCGCGCGCCAAGTCGCGCACACCGTGCGCACGGAGGAGGGGCCCTCGCCGGAGGCGCACATCTACGATCTCCACCCGCGTGAGCTGATCGGGTGATCGGGGCGCCCTCCGATCCGCCTTCGCGGCAGGGTCCTGAAGAAGGGATGCTGCTGCAGGCATGTGTCAACGGTGCCCGCGATCCGGTCGAGCATCCGTGGTTGAGCGCGGATGCGAGCGTTGTCGCCGAGGATGCGGCGCGGGCTGTGGATGCGGGCGCCCAAGAGGTGCATGTGCACCCGAAGAACGCGCGCGGGCAGGACAGCCTCGCAGCGCCGGACGTCTCGCGGTGGGTCGCAGCCGTCCGCGCGGCGCAGCCCGGTGTCCCGGTGGGGGTCACGACCGGGGCGTGGGCGGAACCCGATGTCGAACGTCGTCTGGCTGCGATCGCGTCTTGGACGGAGGCGCCCGATCATGCCTCCGTGAACTGGCATGAGGTCGGTGCTGACGAGGTGGCGGCTTCGCTGCTGCGCCGTGGCATCGCGGTGGAAGCGGGGCTGTGGGATGCGTCCGGATTCGAGGTGTGGAAGCGTTCGCCCGTCCGGGGCGAGTGCTTGCGGGTGCTGATCGAGTTGCCGGATGAGCGGGCAGAGACCGTGCGCGCGCATGCCGAGGCGATGATCGCGCACGTCCGGCTGGAGGAACCTGGCATGCCGATCCTGCTCCACGGCGAGGAGAGGTCGACATGGCCCGTGTTCGATCTGGCGGTCGAACTCGGCCTGGCCGCACGGATCGGGCTGGAAGACACGCTCCTCCTTCCCGACGGCAGCACGGCGCCCGGCAATGCGGCGCTGGTTCGGGTGGCTATCGAGCGGATGCGGGGAGTCTGACCGACCCGGCAGCGCCTCGGGGGCATCCTGGGGTCATGTTCGGTGAAAACGTGCTTCTCTTCATCCTGTTCTGGGCGGCCGTGTTCCTCAGCGGCATCCTCATCTCGTGGCTGGTGATCTACTCGGCCGTGCGTGCGGCTCTCTCCTCGCATCGGCAGGCGATGGCGCGTGACGGGCGTCCGGGTCAGGTCTGATCTCCGGGCTCCTCGGCTGAACTGCACGGTCGCCACCCGGGCGGACTTGGTCGTGTCTTCCCGGGAGCCCGGCCCGCGTGTGACACGTTCTTCTCTATGACTGAATCGCCCGTCGTCGCTGCCGATCCGATCGAGCGGTCGCGCGCTCTGCCGCTCTTCCTCGGCATCGGTGGTGCTGCGCTGGGCCTCTTGCCGTGGGTGATTGTCGGCACGTTGCCGTTGCAGAACTTGTGGGCGTCGCCGACGATGCCGGAGGACATGCCGTTCGTGCTGCTGCCGCTGAGTCAATATCAGGCGACGCTGCTCTTCTCTCTGGTGCTGCTCGGCGGGGTGTTCGCCGGCATCGCGGTGCACGTGGTCGCGCGGCGCCGCGACGTCGCTGTCTGGCCGGCGGCTCTCGGTATCGCGGTCGTGCATCTGGTCGCGATCATGCAGAGCTTCGGCGTGTTGGCCGGAGGGCTCGGGCTCGGCCGTGGGGGTGACTCGCGCGCGATGCTCTACTTCGCCGGCATCCTGGGCGGCGTGATCGTGGCCGCCCTCCTGGCGCAGCTCAGCGTGTGGATGACGTCGCGCCGCTCGGTCGGTGTCGCTGCGCTCGGTGTCGCGCTTGCGGCCGTTCCGTTCGGAAGCTGGGTCGGCCGATGGTTCCTGGCTTTCACCGGCGAGGTGTTTCCGCCCGTGTTCCTGCCCGAACTGCTGCGGTGGATCCCGGCGATCGTGGTCGGCGCTGCACTCGTCTGGTGCGGGGTGCGGCCGGCGTCGCGGATCGTGGTGTGGGTGGTGGCGCTGCTCTCGCTGTGGCTAGTGCCCGCGCTGTTCACGGCGATCCAGTACGGGCTCGGGATGCGGGTGCTCGACGGTGATGTCGCTGAGATGGCACGGGTCTCGGTGCAATTGTTCCCGATGGTGCTCGCGGAGGTGTGGCTGCCGGTGGTCGTGGCTCTCGTGATCGCGGTGGTCGGGACGGTGGTTCGGATGGTGGTGGAGCGCGACCGTCCGCGTGAGGTCGCCCGCGAGGTGGCGCTCTGACCGGCCCGGGAACTGGTACTCGCCCGGGGTCTGCTAGCGTCGCAGACGTCGCTCGACTCCCTCCCAGAAAGAAGCCATGAACGCTGCTGCTGCCAAGACCGTGTCTGCTCTCGCCCTCCTCGCGCTGCTGGGTGTGGGCGCTGTGGGGTGTGCCGGCGACCCGGCATCGAACGGGACAGCAGGCGACACGAAGTCATCGACCGCGGAGGAGAAGCAAGAGGCTCCTGAGCCCGTCGACCTGACTGGTGAGTGGAAGCAGACCAACTCCAACGACCCGGAGAGCTTCCAGACGGCGACCATCACCGACGACACGATCGAGGTCTTCTGGAACGCGCCGGATACGAAGTCGCTCTACTGGGCGGGCACGGTCGCGGTTCCGGAAGACGGTTCGACGTCTTTCACGTGGGAATCGGCCAATGACAAGAGCAAGACCGATTCGGCGATTCTCGCCTCGGGTGATGACACCAAGACGTTCACGTTCGACAACGGTGAGCTGTCTTACGACGTCACGGCTATGGGGACGACGATGACGGTGCGACTCACGCAGGAGTGACGTCGCGCGAGGGTTCCCATTCGGTCCAGTCGGCGCGGTCGACGATGCAGAAGCGGTTGCCTTCCGGGTCTTCCATGATTATGTAGTCGGCGTCGGCGGGGCGACCATCCCAATGCACCTCACGGGCGCCGAGTCCGGTGAGCAGCTGGACCTCGGCGGACTGGTCGTCGGCGTAGATGTCGAGATGGATACGCGGCGGCAGCGCCCGTTCGGAGTGGTGCGCGTCGAGGGAGATGCACGGAGTCTCGGCATCGCGAGGCTTGAGCACTACCCAGTCATCCTCCGCCGGGTCGCGCTCGATGTAGTCGAGCGCTTCTTTCCAGAAGTGCATCTGTGCGGGGAGGTCTTCGACGCGGATCACGATCGACGTGAGCTTCAGCATGGGTCGAGTGTAGGGCGGGCCTGCCCTGGTCACATCGGCGAAATCGCGCCTCGCCCCCGATAGGGTGCAGGCATGGAAGCGACACAGGGTGATGCGGCGACCGTCTCAGCGGAGGAAGCGCAGCGGACGATCATCCGTCGCTGGTCGTGGACGGTTGCTGTTGGCCTTCCGCTGATCGCGACGATCGTCGGCATCGCGCTCACGAGCACCGGGACGATCGAGCAGTGGAACTCGCTCGGCGATGACGCGTACGACGTCGTGATGCTCGCCGTCTGGCCCGCCGGCCTCGTGCTGCTCAGCGTCGGACTGCTCGGTCTGACCGCAACGGTTCTCACTGCCGCGGTGCTCACGACGAAGCGCTCCTCCTAACCCAGACGCGAAACGCCCCCGCCGTTCGGGTCGGCGGGGGCGTCGGTCTCGCGGGTGCGGCTTACTGCACCGACCATCCGCCGTCCGAGGCGAGGATCGCGCCGTTGATGTTCACGGCGTCGTCCGACAGCAGGAAAGTGATGGATGCCGCGAGGTGCTCGGCCGTCGCCACGGTCGGGATGGCCTGCTGGAACGGGGCGAGGCGGCCGGAGCCGTACTCCGACATGTGCGGCGGCATCGGGATGCCGGTCGCGACTCCGCCCGGGGCCACGGAGTTCACGCGGATGCCCTTCGGCCCGTACATGAAGGCTGCGGACTTGGTGACGCCGATGATGCCGTGCTTGCTGGCCGTGTAGGCGTTGCCCGAGGCGTTGCCGCGCAGGCCGGCCTCGCTCGAGACGTTGAGGATCGCGCCGCGACCGGCCGCCTCCATGACGGGGATGACCGCGCGCATGAGCTTGAATGGAGCGGTCAGGTTGATCGCGATCACGCGGTCCCAGACGGCGTCGGGGGTCTCTCCCGCGGGGGAGAAGTCGTCGTTGATGCCGGCGACGTTGGCGAGGCCGTCGATGCGGTCGCCGGCGGCGGCGAGGACGGCGTCGATCGCGTCCTGTTTCGTGAGGTCGCCCGCGACCGTGACGATGTCGGCCTCCGGAAGTTCGGTCTTGAGGGCGTCGAGCTTCTCGGCGGCGATGTCGCTGGCGATCACGCGTCCGCCTTCGCGGGCGATGCGCGCGGCGGTGGCCTTGCCGATCCCGGAGGCGGCGCCGGTGACGATCACGGTCTTGCCGGCGAAGCGACCGGAGGTGGGCTTCTCGGTCCAGCCCTCGGAGGCGTCGTCTTCGGGGATCTCGCCGCCGTTGGCCGCGCGGACGAGGTCGTCGACGACCGACTGGGGGAGCTGGCCCTGGCTCATTGCGACGAGCTGCTGAAGGGGGAGCCCGAGCACCGGGGTGAGGAGCTCGGGATCGGCGCCCGTCTTCTCGAAGAGTCCGCGGATCAGGGGGCCGCCGGTCGGGTCGTTCATCCAGTCGCCGATGGTGGAGTGTGCGGTGAGGGCCATGCTCGTTCTCCTTGTTCGGGTTACGCAACGGTGCGTCTACTTATGTTCCAGTGTACGCCTGAGTACGCTCGGATGGTGCCTCGTCCTCGTAGTGAGAAAGCCCGCCAGTCAGTGCTGGAGGCGATGCGGCGCGCGCTCGCCGCGGGTGGCTACGACGCCGTGACCATCGAGGGGCTCGCGGAGGCCGCGGAGGTCTCGAAGCAGACGATCTACCGGTGGTGGCCGTCGAAGGCCGCGATCCTTGGTGAGGCGCTGCTCGAGGGCGGATTGCCCGGTGCTGAGGTGTCGGTCCCGATGACGGCCGATCTCGGGGCGGACCTGCGGGCGTGGTTCTCGGCGATGAGTGCCGCGCTGGCGGATCCGGAGGGCGTCGCGGTTGCTCGCGCGTTGATCGTGGTGACCGCGTCGGATCCCGACCTCGGGCTGGCGTTGAACGAGAAACTAGCGGCGCCGATCCGCGAGTGGGTCGCGGCACGGGTCGCACGGGCGGTCGAAGCCGGAGACGTGCGGGCCGACGCGGATGCGGCGGCCATCGCGGATCAGTTCATCGCGATGGCCAGCTATGCCGCTCTGCTGGGGCGACCGCTGAGCGACGGACGGGTGGACGCGACGGTGGCGGTGTTGCTGCGGGGGATCGGCGCGTAAGCGGGACTAGATCTCGTGCCGGTGGAGCAGCAGGAGAGCGGCGGCGGCGACGCGGATGGAGGCGTCGTCGACGTATCTTCCGCTGATGATGGCGAGCAGCAACCCTTCGATGGAGCGGAGGATGGCATCCACCTGGCGCGCGTGTGAGGGGTCGCGGCGGATCCCCTCCCACCGGGGCCGGAACGAGCGGAGCAGTTCCAGGATGAGTCCGATGAACGCGGCGGTCCGGCTGTCGATCCCCAGCTCGGCGGTGGCCGGCCACCATTGCTCGCCCATCGATTCGTCGAGGTTCGCCAGGGCGCGCTCGAGGGTGTCCTGACCGAAGAGGTCTTCGCACGTGCGCATGAGGCTCTCGCGGTCGAAGCTGTCCCAGTGCGGGGCGGGCGGCAGGGCGACGGTGTCGGCGGGGAAGGGCACGGCTTCCGAATACGGAGGTGCCGAGTCGCGCTCGGCCTCGCGGGCATTCAACGAGGTCAGGTCGGACTGGATGAGGGAGAGGCGTTCGCTGATGTCCCCGCCCTGGGTGGTGACGGTGGCTTGCAGATCTTCCAGGCGTGACCGGGTGGCGGTGGTCGTGTCGTCGATGTGGGTGGTCTTGTCACGGGTCTCGGTGACCTTCTCCTCGACCTTCTCGACCAGCTTCTTGAGCGTGACGCCGAACGCGCTGAACTCCGAGAGGTCGGGCCAGAGCAGCAGGAGAACGAAGATCACCGCGGCGAGCACACCCGCGCTCGTCAGATTCGGGCCGGAGCAGGTGCGGGTGATGCCGTCCTTCTCGGAGTCGACGACCTCGCACACCTGGAACCATCCGGTGAGCGACAGGTAGACGGCCAGCCCGACGATGACGAGGACGAGGAGGTAGCGGAGGACCCGTCCGCCGGGGCTCTTCAGCGCGTCGTGGAGCTTCTCCAACCGGCCCGGCGTGGGTTTGGGGTCCTTTTTGCGGGTGTCCGCCGTCATGGGGCTCATGGTGGCAGAACTCCGGGTGCTCCGGAAGGGGTGCTGCGGAAGGGAGCTGCGTCAGGACTCGGCGGCGATGGCAGTGCCCGCGACCGCAGGTCGGTTCCGCTGGCACGGCGAATGCCGAGGTCACAGGAGCAGTAGCCTGCATGCAGATGGACTGCAAGTCCTTCGTCTGCACGAGCTCCGGCTCGTTCGCTCTGTCGTAAGGAGAATGAGTCTTGGAAGCATCGCTTTTCAGCTGGTGGGGGCTCATCATCAGCGTCGCGGTCGTCGTCGCCATCCTCGCGATCGCCTTCCTTCTCGTGCGGGCGGTCGTCCGTTGGTTCAGGCGGCGAACGCGTGGGGGTGCCGCCCGCGGCTCGGGTGGGGCGACGGATTAGCTCCCGACGTTCGCTTGCGGTGTCGTCGTCGTCACCGTGCGTCCGTCCGCGAATCGCGCCTGGGCTCGGTCGTGCCGCTTGCCGACGGGGACCAGCTCCGTGGCCTTCGGCAGGCCCATCGGCTTGGTCGAGACGTACACGCTCTCGGCGGTGTCGACGCGGAAGGTCTCGTGCCAGACACCCACGGCTCCCGGCGCCTTGCGGGCGGCGCGGTTGAAGGCGGTCCAGGCAGGGCGGTGCTCCTGGTTGGGGTTGGACGCGTAAGCGTAGAGCTTGTCGACCGAGGACCAGTACTGCACGACGTAGGGTCCGCCCGAGCCGAGGAGCAGGTGGTAGCCGAGCAGGCCCGAGTCGGGTTCGGTGCTGAGTTCGCGCAGCATCCGAGGCATGGCGACGAAGGCCGGCATCCACAGGTCGGGGCGCCACCAGCGGTTGATCTGCATCCCGATGTGGAACACGACGAGCTCGCCCTCGTGGCGGTGGGTCATGCGACCCGTGATGACTTTCGACATGGATTCTCCTCGATTAGATAGCGTCACTATCCATACTGGATAGCGCTACTATCGATGTCAAGAGGTGGCCATGAGAATTTCCGAACTGTCAGCCGAGGCCGGCGTGACCGTACCGACGATCAAGTACTACCTGCGCGAAGGGCTGCTGCCCGAGGGCGAGCGGACGTCGCCGACGCAGGCCGCCTATGGCGACAGGCACGTGGAGCGGCTGCGGGTGATCCGGGCACTGCTCGACGCCGGGGTGAGTATCGCGGAGACGCGGCGGGTGCTCGGGGCGCTGGACGATCCGCCGGCGAATGCCCATGACCTGCTCGGAACGGCGCACGCGGCGATCACTCTGCCCGTGGATGAGGCGTTGGATCTTGCTGCGGCGGAGGACCTTGTCGCGGGGCTCGGGTGGAAGCCGGGGATGTGCGATCAGGCGGTGCTGCACGCGGTCGCGCGCGCGATGCAGGGGCTGGAGCGTGTCGGGTTCACCGTGCCGGACGCGGTGATGGCGGAGTACCTCGCGAGCATGCGGCGGATTGCGGATGCCGAGATCGCCGGGGTGCCCGAGGAGTCTGCGGAAGCTGCGGTTCGATACGTGGTGCTCGGGTCGGTGCTGGTGGAGCCGTTGTTGTTGGCCCTGCGGCGGGTGGCGCAGCAGGTGAGTTCGGGGGAGCGGTTTGGGGGTTCTTAGAACGCTCCGCCGCCTGGTTCGTGGGCGACGATTCCCCGGCGGGATGCGGCCAGCTGGGCTACCTGCGGAGTCAACTCTCGTCGAAGGTTGCCGAGATAGACCGCGTAGTGGTCGGGGTAGGCGGCGCTGAGTTCGAGATACCGGTTACAGGAGCGAGTCATCTCCGAAAGCGGAGCCTGAAGTGAGTCCAGCTGCCGAACGCGGTCGCGGGTCGCACGGATCTCTGTGCGCATCGACGCTACGCTCGCGTTGGCCCTGGCGAAGTCGGCTGACTGCTCGGCCCCAGGAATCACCGGTTCGGGCCCCTCGGCTATCGCTCGTCGACGATGAAGCTCGCTGATGAGCGACTGAATCGCTCGCTTCTCATCAAGGCGAACCTTCAGCACATACGTGATTAGTGCGATCAACACCGTGAACACTGCGCCGATAATCGCAACCACGACGTCTGGAATAAACGATTCCCACATGACGACACTTTGGCAGGCGATCCGACAGGTTGCAGCTATTGAGTCAGGACGCGGTTCCGGTGGCATCTGGCGACCGAGGGCCTCTATCGTCTGCCCGACGTGCGACCCGTTGCATTCTCTTGCTTGGGGCAGGCCTGACGGTTGATCCGTTCCGCGCCGGTAGAGGTCACCAACTGCTGCTCCCCGCGCGCGATCGAGCAGGTAATCGTCTTCCTGATCCGGCGACAACCGCTAGATAGGATGGACGGACGCGGGCACCGCATCGTTGGAGAGGCGGCAAGGCTGCGTGATGTGCTGGCTCCCAACTTGGCGTGCGTGAGAGTAGGACTTCCATATGGCGAGACTCAGCCTCAAAGCTGTCGAGGAGCGCGTCGCGCCGCTGGCTGGTCGCGACGAGTACGACCGAGAGTTCATCTTCGACCTCCTACTCGCCTACGGAAAGCCCCAGGGCAACGTGACGAGGTTGCGTAACGGGTCGCTGAACGTAGCAATTGATTCGTCGACCGAGGTCGCGCAGAAGAATGTCGTCTACTTCAAAGAGACGACCAGCGACCCGCTGGAGGTCATCGAGGAGCTCAAGTCGACTCCCGCGGTCGTTCGCTTCAGCACGCGGTTTGTCATCGTCACGGACTACGTCGAACTGGTCGCTCACGACATTAAGACGAACGAGACCATCGGCTTCGCGATCCGCGAGATCGACCAGCACTTCACGTTCTTTCTCCCGTGGGCCGGCATGGAGAAGGCGCAGTACGTCGCTGAGTCCCATGCCGACGTCAAGGCTGCCGAGCGCATGGGCAAGCTCTTCGACGAGCTCTTGCAGGCCAACCCGGGGATCTTCGACGACGAGCGAGGCCGCCACTCGCTGAACATCTTCTTCACTCGACTGCTGTTCTGCTTCTTCGCGGAGGACACGGGCATCTTAGGGGACAACCAGTTCACGAACGCGATCGGATCCCAGACGCAGTCCGATGGATCGGACCTCGCTGAGTTCCTGGCCGACTTGTTCAAGGCGCTCGACACAGAGAACGCGGCTGACAAGCCGAAGCATCTCGCCGATTTCCCCTACGTCAATGGCCGGCTGTTCACGGTCAAGGACGATCAGGTCGTGCCGCGCTTCACGAAGCAGGCACGAGAGGAGCTCATCGCCTCAGGCACGCTCATCTGGCGCGACATCAATCCCGACATCTTCGGCTCGATGTTCCAGGCGATCGTCACACCGGGCAAGCGCAGCGACCTGGGGCAGCACTACACCTCGGTGCCGAACATCCTGAAGACGATCGAGCCGCTCTTCCTCGATGCGTTGAGGGATGAGATCAACGATGCGCAGGACAGTGAGCGGCGGCTCATCCGACTGCTTGACCGCATTGCAGAGATCAAGGTGTTCGACCCTGCCTGTGGGTCGGGAAACTTCCTCGTTATCGCGTACAAGGAGCTACGCAAGCTCGAGCACGCGATCCTCGAGCGGCTCGCTGAGCTGAGTTCCTCGCACCAGGTTCTCTGGGCCGACTCGAAGATCAGCATCGAGAACTTCTACGGCATCGAAATCGACGATTTCGCCGTGGAGGTCGCGATCCTCTCCCTCTGGATCGCGAAGCACCAGATGAACCGGGAGTTCCGGGAGAAGTTTCGCGTCGAGATCCCTCTGATCCCGCTGAAGGAGATGGGGCAGATCAAGGCAGGCAACGCGATTCTTGTTGACTGGCAAGATGCTTGTCCGCGGTCGGAGGATACAGAAGTATACGTTTTGGGAAATCCGCCGTACCTCGGGAGTCGTAACCAATCTGCAGCTCAGAAACGCGATCTCGCCACAGTTGCGGACAAATTCCGAAGTTTGGACTATGTTTCTGCCTGGGTGATCAAAGGTGCGGAATACATCCGAGGGTCATCCGCGCGTCTGGCGTTTGTTACAACCAACTCCATAACTCAAGGTGAACAAGTGGGGATTCTCTGGCCTCAGGTACTTGGTTCCGACCTGGAAATTGGCTATGCTTACACATCCTTCAAGTGGTCGAATCATGCGAAGAATGCTGCGGGCGTTACCTGTGTTGTGCTGGGGTTACGCAACATCACTTCGCAAGAAAAATACATCTTCACAGGTGACATTAGGATCAGCGCCGCACGAATCAATCCTTATCTTGCAGATGGGCCCGACATATGGATAGGTCGGCGAAGTTCCCCATTGGCATCTTCGTTGCCAAAGCTTGGGTTCGGTTCCATGCCCAACGACGGCGGCAACCTGATCTTGAGCACCTCAGAGAAGGATGAGCTCCTCGCGACGGCACCATGGGCGAGCAAGTATATTCGCGGGTTCAGTGGCTCTTCGGAATCAAGGGTGTAGCGAGGGTCTGAAACCTCCGGCCTCGAGCAGGCTCCTGGCTGTGTAGTTCGCGAGGTTGCGGAAGCCGAGCGCGGAGCCGCGGAGATGCTCGAGTCGGCCGTTGATCGCCTCTGTCGGACCGTTGCTCGTGCCGGCCAGGTCGAAGAACGCGAGGACGTCCGCGGCGCGCTGCTTCAACGTCCGACCGAGCCGGCGAATCTCGGCCAGCATCGCGGGGACGCCACTGCTGACGGAATCGATCACCGACCGCATCATCTCCTTCGCCTTCTTCTTGTCGGGTTCGCGGTAGGCGGCGACGATGCGCTGGTAGATGCCCCAGGTCGCTTCGACCTCGACGTGCTCCTCGACCGCGAACACCGCGTCCAGCCGTGCAGTCTGCTTCTCGGTGAGGAAGCTCACGCCGGTGTGGAGGGTGCGGCGGACCCCGTAGAGCGGGTCGCCGGCGTGACCGCGGTGCCCGAGAGTGTCCTGCTGAACCCTCTGCCGGGTCCGGTCCAGGGCGTCACCGGCGAGCCGGACGACATGGAACGGATCCATCACCGGGACCGCGTCGGGGAGTTCCTCGGACGCGGCGGTCTTGAACCCACTGAACCCATCCATCGCGACCACTTCGATCTGCTTCGACCACTCCTTGGGCCGGGCGGCGAGCCACTGCTTGAACACCGCCTTCGACCGACCCTCGACCATGTCCAGCAGCCGTGCGGGACCTGTCTTGTTGCGGGCGGGCGTGAGGTCGATGATCACGGTCACGTACTTGTCACCGAACCGGGTGTGACGCCAGACGTGCTCGTCGACGCCGATCGTGGTGACGCCGTCAAACCTGGCCGGATCGTCGATCAGCCGCCGCTTGCCCTCGGCGAGGATCGCGGTGTTCGCGGTGTGCCACGACACCCCCAGGCCTGCCGCGGCGCGGGAGACGGTGAGGTGGTCGACCACGATCGCCTTCAGCGCCCACCCGACCCCGCCGCGGGAGATCTTCGCCCGCGGCGCCGCCGCGTTCGTCGTGTCCTGCCGCCAGGTGCGGCGGCAGTGGCCGCACCGGTAGCGGCGCACCCGCACCAGCAGCGTCGTGGGCCGGTGACCGAACGGCTCGTGCGCGAGCGGACGCGTCACGGTGTCGCGCGGCACGCCCTCGGCGCCACACTTCCGACACCACGGGTCATCGTCAACGACGCGGCACTCGAGTACCGCCCGGTCGGGCTCGATCAACTGGCCGATGGCTTCGAGGCCGAGCTCATCGAGACGGCAGAACGTGGTGAGGTCAGGGGTCGCGAACGTAGGGTGGTGCAAGTCGAGGTCTTCCGGCAGATGGGCAGTGTGAGAACTTCCATCCTGGAAGACCTCGACGTCTATCCGCGAACCAGCCGCCGACCCTCGACTACACCCTCAACTGCGAAGAGCCGGTTCAGTGGTTCGGACGAATTCATCAATGGAAAGACACGATGGTGCTTGGTAGTGCCAGACGAGGACGTGGTTACAGCTTCGCGTAACCCTGAAATCGAACGACGTCTGAACGCCGTGCGTGCGCACCGCTTGAAGAGTAGCGAGAAGTCAACTCGAGAGATGGCGAGCGTGCCAAATCGCTTCTATTTCTGGGCACATCAGGATGTCGAGTCTGTCATTGTTCCTGCCACCTCCTCGGAGCGTCGAGACTATGTACCTATCGGGTACTTGGATCCTTCGACGGTTATTTCCAACTCGGCGAACGCCGCATACGGCGTAGAGCCGTGGACGTTTGCCCTGCTCACTTCTCGAGCCCACATGAGCTGGGTGCGAGCAGTCGGCGGCAAGATGAAGACGGACTACCGCTACTCGGGCACAATCATTTACAACAACTTCCCGGTTCCGCCACTATCGGAAGCGGTGAAGGAGAAACTGACTGTCGCCGCTCTGCGTGTGCTGGACGTCCGTGAATATCACTGCGAGCAGACACTGGCCGAGCTCTACGATCCGGACAAGATGCCGCAGGATCTGCGTGACGCGCACGCGGCGGTCGATGCGCTGGTCGACTCGATCTACTCGAAGAAGCCGTACGAGACGGACGAGCAACGTCTCTCGGACCTGTTTGCGCTGTACGAGCGTATGACTGCTGAGGAGGCCGCGAAGGCCCCGGCGAAGACGACCCGGAGGACTGCGAAGTGAACGCGATCAACAAGCCTGTGAACATCGTCGATGTCACGTATGCGCAGACGAAGGCGTCGGTGAACACGGACGCGCTGGGCATGCGCGAGATGCAGCAGCGCGTGTTCGAGCAGCGCGACGCCCAGCACCTGCTGGTGAAGGCCCCACCGGCGTCGGGCAAGTCCCGCGCGCTGATGTTCGTGGCGCTGGACAAGCTCTACAACCAGGACCGCAAGAAGGTCATCGTCGCCGTGCCGGAGCGGTCCATCGGCGCGTCATTCGCCTCGACAGCGCTGACGAAGCACGGCTTCTGGGCGGACTGGGAGATCAAAGACGAGCACAACCTGTGCGACGCAGGATCATCGGCGGGCAAGGTCGACGCGTTCGTAAAGTTCCTCGAGGGCCCCGATGCCGTGCTCGTGTGCACGCATGCGACCCTGCGGTTCGCGTTCGAGAAGCTGGCCCCGGAATCGTTCAACGGCGCGGTGCTGGCGATCGACGAGTTCCACCACGTCTCCGCCGACACCGAGTCGTCGCGGCTGGGCGCGCTGCTCCGGGACGTGATGAACGGCTCGGACGTCCACATCGTCGCCATGACGGGGTCGTACTTCCGCGGAGACTCCGTGCCGGTGCTCTCGCCCGAGGACGAGGCGAAGTTCACACCGGTCACGTTCAACTACTACGACCAGCTCAATGGCTACGAGCACCTACGGTCGCTGGGCATCGGGCACCACTTCTACCAGGGCCGTTACACGGACGCGATCCATGAGGTGCTCAAACTCGACAAGAAGACGATCGTGCACATCCCGAGCGTGAACTCCGGCGAGTCCACGAAGGACAAAATCGAGGAGGTCGGCCGGATCATCGACGCAATCGGCCAGGTCGAGTCGACGGACCCCGACACGGGGATCATCAGCGTGCGTCGCGAGGACACGGGTGAGGTCGTGCGAGTCGCGGACCTCGTCGACGACACCGATCAGAAAAAGCGCGGCGACACGCTGCACTACCTGTCAC
Source organism: Microbacterium sp. J1-1 (assembly GCF_024498615.1). Taxonomy (NCBI): domain Bacteria; kingdom Bacillati; phylum Actinomycetota; class Actinomycetes; order Micrococcales; family Microbacteriaceae; genus Microbacterium; species Microbacterium sp. J1-1. Next base: position 219,505 of record NZ_CP089590.1, read on the forward strand.
ATACCGCGTCGAAGGAGCGCGATGGGGTCGACATTATCATCGCGCTGGGCATGGCGAAGGAGGGCTTCGACTGGCCGTTCGCAGAGCATGCGCTGACGGTGGGCTACCGAGCGTCGCTCACCGAAGTCATCCAGATCATCGGTCGAGTCACCCGTGACAGCCCAGGCAAGTCGCACGCGCAGTTTACGAACCTCATCGCGGAGCCGGATGCCTCACAAGGCGAGGTCAAGGTGTCGGTGAACAACATGCTGAAGGCCATCACGGCCTCGCTGCTCATGGAGCAGGTGCTCGCGCCGAACTTCAACTTCAAGACGAAGAAGTTCGACGATGACGAGCCAGCAAAGAAGGGCGAGCTCAAGATCAAGGGCTTCAAGGAGCCTTCCAGCGACCGTGTGAGGCAGATCGTCGCGACGGACCTGAACGACCTGAAGGCGACAATTCTGCAGGATGACACCTTCGCTCGGGCAGCCGCAGGATCGATTGATGCCGAGACGACGAACAAAGTGCTGATCCCGAAGATCATCCGGGAGAAGTACCCCGACCTCACCGAAGATCAGGTCGAAGAGGTGCGTCAACAGGTCATCGTGGACTCGGTGATCAAGAACGGCGAGGTTCGCGAAGTCGGCGACAAGCGCTTCATCAAGATGGCTGAGAAGTTCGTGAACATCGACGAGCTGAACATCAACCTCATCGACTCGGTGAACCCGTTCCAGCGGGCGTTCGAGGTGCTGTCGAAGTCGGTCACGCCCTCGGTGCTGCGTCTGATCCAGGACACGATCACATCGACAAAGATCGAGTTCTCGGAAGAGGAGGCGCTGGCGCTGTACCCGAAGATCAAGACCTGGGTGCAGGTCAACGGCAAGCGCCCCGACCTGCGCTCGGATGACGCCGTGGAAAAGCACATGGCGGCGGCGCTGTTGTTCCTACAGAAGCTGAAGCAGAAGCGCGAGGCCGAGAAGGCGGCGACCGAGACGGGGGAGCCGTCGTGACCCCGATCGATTTCACGTTCAACGAGAACGTGGTCCTCACAATCGACGACATCCTCGACGACGAGCTGCTAAACGCGCCGGAGAAGCCGAAGAAGATCACGTCATCCGACCGCCTGGAGCGCGCTTTCCTCGAGATCGTCGAGTTCCGGCGTAGCGAAGGGCGGGCACCCAGCGCGCAGACGCGTGAGATCGCCGAGCGTAAGCTCGGTGCACGGCTGGATGGCTTTCTCGCCAACGAGGCGAAAGCTGAAGCGGTGAAGCATCTCGACGAGTTCGGTCTGCTCGAAGCGCCTGCAGCGCCAGCGTCGCTCGATGAGTTGCTCGAGAGCGAAGATCTCGACGATCTGCTGGGCGATGACGCCGGGATACTTGATGTGTCTGGCTTGCCTGCAATCAAGCGGCCAGAGTCCGCAGAGTCAGTCGCACAGCGCGTGAAGGCGAAGGACTTCGAACGTTTCGAGCCGCTGTTCAAAGCGAAGCACGCAGAGCTCGCCGACGGCACTTTCACGCTGAAGTCATTCACCGGCATGGACCTGATCCGAGAGGGTGTGTTCTTCGTCCTCAACGGCGTGATGTGTTTCGTGGCGGAGGTCGGTGACGACGTTGACCTCGTCGTAGGTGGCAAGCGCACCCAGAAGCAGCGCCTGCGAGTGGTGTTTGAGAACGGTACCGAGTCAGCAATGTACAAGCAGAGTCTGATGACGCGGATGTATGAGGCACAAGGGCAGGTTCTGGCTCGCACCGGTCACGACGCGGATGAGATCCTGGACGCAGACATCGAAAGCGGCCACATATATGTGCTGCAGTCACTCACTACGGACCCGCTGATCGCGAATCTCAAGCACCTGCACAAGATTGGCTTCTCGACCACGAGTGTCGAACAGCGCGTGAAGGGTGCATCCACGTCCCCGACCTATCTGATGGCTCCCGTCAAGATTGTCGCGGACTACAGGGTCTACAACTTCAAGGCCTCGGCGTTGGAGAGTCTTCTGCACCGCGTCTTCGCGGACGTTCGCCTCGACCTGACGCAGATCGACCGGAAGGGACACGACTACGGTCCGTCCGAGTGGTTCGTCGTTCCGCTCGATGCTATAAACCAGGCCGTGGCGATGATTATGTCCGGAGAAATCGTCGACTACTGCTACGACAAGGTGCAGCAAAAGTTGGTGCGACTTGTCGAGTGAGTCCAGCGCCTCTTCCCCGTCGTTCAGACGAGGTCTTGCCGCGCCATCGCTGTGAATCTCAAACGTGCCTGGTGGGTGGGCGCAGATTGATCGCACCAACCGCCAGGTCTCGGCCCATTTCGCCTTGCCGCATCAACCGCACCACGTCCTCCTGTCGGGGTTGCCCGAGGGTGAGGCGGTACAGGGTCAGGGCGTCGAGCAATCGCTCGCACTTCCCGTGATCCCTGCTCAACGTGAACGAGGCAATTCGCCGCTGGATCCGGGCGTCCCCCTCGTACACCCACCATGGCGCGAACTGGTCCAAATCACTTGGTTTCGGGCGACGCGAGAGCAGCAGCGAACGCCGCGTCTCATACCTCCTCCGAGCCGAGCAGACCGTCCGCATCCGGCGAGAACCGCAGGGTCTCGATCAGCTCCAGCTCGGTCGCATCGGGTTGGCGCGTGCCGCCCTTCACGCGTCACCTCGACTGTGCGGCGTACTGGAAGCACCACGGCACGAACAGCAGATAGCGCACGCGGGTGTGCAGGATTGACGCGCCAGGGAACATGGCGTCGCTGATGCCGTCGCGGAGCTGCCCGATGCCCAGCTCGTTTCGGCTGTCTCGTTGCGTGAACATCGCCGCGAGTTCTCGCATCCGTAGCTGCTCGTCTGCCGACACGTCGAGCCAGGTGATCACGGACGTCATCAGGTCACCGCGTGTCTCTTGGCCTCATGGGCTTCCCGCACGCGGGCTCTGATCTCCTGCGCGTCCTGATCGGCCGCGCGCATCAGCTCCAGCAGGTGCTTGTGGTGCGCCCAGTGCTGCTGCCACAGGTCGGGCCCGACCGCCGCTTCAAAGTCGACACGAGTCGGGGATGCCTGGCGCTCGTACTCCTGTAGGCGAGCGATGCGATCTTCGATGTCAGGAACACCGCGAGATTTCGGAGAGAGCGGGGCCGAGCTGCACATCCAGGTCAGCCAGTCCTTGTTGCCCTTGCTCTGGTTGCACTTGCCGCAGGCGGGTACGAGGTTGTGTATCTCGGAGATGTATCCCGTCGGTCGCTGGTTGCTCACCAGAGGACGAAGGTGGTCCCATTCCGTGCTGGTGTCGCCGCAGTAGCTGCAGCTCACACGATCGAGCATGCCGAGAATCTCGAGGGCTGCCCGGACCTCTGCCTCGGTCGGTACGACCACGGGGATGATGCCGTTCACGAACGAGTTCGTGATGCTCGAACTCCGACCCATGATTCGCACGGGCTTCGGCATCGCGAACAAGCTGAGGTAGATCGGGGACTTCATGCCTCGATCATGGCGGAATCCGCGGCGAGAGCGTCAGAACAAGTGCCTACGGTCGCCGATACAGTGGCGGCATGACCTCGATTCCCGTGCCCTCCTCCGGTTTCGCGACCATCGATTTTGAGACCACGGGTTTCTACGCCGAGGGGACCGATCGGGCGATCGAGATTTCCGTGGTCCACTCTGAGCCGGATGGCACGATCACCGGCCAGTGGGAGACGCTCATTAACCCGGGTAGGGACCTCGGGCGTCAGGACATCCACGGCATCAGCGCTCGGGAGATCTTGCGAGCGCCGCAGTTCCCGGGCATCACTGCCGACCTGGTCGATCTGCTCTCACAGCGCGTAGTCGTGGCGCACAACGCATCCTTCGACATGAGATTCCTCGAAGCTGAGCTCGGGCGCGCGGCCTATTGGGCAGGCGTGCCGTTCGTTAGCCTCTGCACGATGCGACTGGCGCGCACCCACCTCGGTGGAAGCAGCACGCTCGCTGATTGCTGTGCTGCCTTCGACATCGAGCTCAGTGGGGCACACCGCGCAGCGGTTGATGCGCGCGCGACGGCGGAACTCCTTGGCGCTTTCGTGGCGAGCACGGGACAGTCTTCTTGGCGCGACCTGCTCGGACAGGCCGAGCGTCTCGCCCCGTACTCGGGGGAGCGCGGCAAGTGGCTCGCTCGCTCGGGCGTCGAGGAATACTCGCCCAGCTTCCTGGAGAGAATTATTGACCGCGTTCCGGACCTTAGCGACTCCGATGAGCAAGCGGAGTATGTCGCCCTCGTCGAGCGGTGCCTCCTCGATCGCTACCTGTCGGAGCACGAGAAGGATGCTCTTGTCGCGTTCGCGGAGCGAGCCGGCTTGCGACGCACAACGGTCGAGCGGCTGCACCGTGATTACCTCGCGGCCCTCGTCAGAATCGCCTGGGCGGATGGCATGGTCACCGACGATGAGCGCGCCGATCTGATCTCCGTTGCGGAGCTTCTCGAAGTCCCCGTCGAGATCGTGCTGGATGCCGTGGCTCATCCCGTTGAGATCGTGGAACCTCCGTCGATGTCTGCTTTCGTGCTGACCCCTGGAGACATTGTCGTTCTCACGGGGGAGATGACGCGAGCACGCTCCGATTGGGAGCAACGTCTCCGCGAACACGGGATCATTGTGAAGCCCGCCGTGACCAAAGCAGCGCGCCTCGTGATCGCGGCCGATCCCGACTCTCTCTCCGGCAAGGCCCGAAAAGCTCGCGACTACGGCATCCCCATCGTCGGCGAGTCTTGGCTCGCCGAACGCTACGCCTGATCTACCCAGGTAGATCAGGTCACTGACGATGCTTCAGATCTGGGCAGTGCTTCGCGACCCTCGCGCGAGTGGGCCTCGGGATCTCTTCAATCAGCTAGCTCAAGACCGCGGCGAGCTCCGGTCCCTCGCCGTCGCACAGTCGCGTCATCGCGCGCGCCACAGCTTCCGCGCGCAGCTCGATGAAGTTCGCGAAGCCCGGCCCGACCTGCGCCAGAAGCTCGGCGCCGACCACCGCGTCCGGATATGGCCCTGCATCTCGAAGAGCCGTGACGGGGATCACGTGACTCCGCAATCGAGCCTCGACCGACTCCGTGCTGGGTACGGCTTCGGCGCGCGCAGCCAAATAGGCGATCGGGTCGAGTCGACCGATCGTACGATTCGTCCGCCAAGTAATGAGAGCGCAGTTCAGTGCGGATCGATTCCGGCGTCGCTCAGCAGCTTTGCAGGGAAGAGGTGGCGGTACAGATCTGGACAAGAACCACATAGTTGAGTGTTCTGTGCACGGATTGCATCCCCGAAGGAGCTGGATGAGTCGCTCCTGTCGGGTTCACGACGTGAGGAATCCTGTCCTTCGTCTCCATGGATTAGCTCCCGCGCAGCCCGTTCACCACATAGCCGGTCGGATCCCGATCGAGTCGCCCTGATTCGAGTCCGTAGGCAAGCCCAGCTTCGAGGCGTTCCCTGATCGCGGCGGTGAGGCGCTTGCCACCGAACATGCCTAACGCGTCGCGCTTGATTTCTTCGTCGGTCATGCCGCCCGAAAGGTCGGCGCTGACACGCATCGCGTTCGCGATCTCGACCAGCGAAACATGTTCGACATCGCGAGAGGCGCCCGCTTCAACACACTTGACCCCCATCCACGTGTCGGGCTCGATTTGTTCCGGCCAGAGGAAGGGGTGTTCTCCGTTGGCCCGGATCAGCTCGCTCGGTACACAGCGGAGGATGGCGGCCGCACGCACCTGCGCGACTCGGTCGAGCCCGAAGGCGGAAGCGACAAGCTTCACGACACGCGCGCGGTGGACCGGGCCTTCTGACCGGACCACTTCCCGGATCGCGTCACGCACCTGGGTGGCGCTTCGACCGCTCGGGAGTGAGTCGAGGACGGCCACCGTTCCCAGTCGAACAGGAATCCATGGGGAGAAGTCTGCGACGTCAGGGTGTCTACGAGGCGTGAAAGGCGCGGGCTCTGTGGGAGTGATCGGCGCTGCGCGGATCAGCCCCGTCGCGCGGTCGAGCTCGACCCGTGCGCTGCTGAGGTCTTCTTTGGCCGAGATGGCCACACAAGACTCAGTGATCGAAGGCTCGGGCCCGCCCCCAGATACACCCGCGGCAACGGTCGCTTCAGATGCGTGCTCGCGTGCCGTCGCGAGGAAGTCCTTCGCATCTTCGACAGCCTCCGCCAGACGCTTCAGGGAACCCTCGTGATCGTGCAGCCACTCTGGGAGCCATACTCGCACGACGCTTGGCCAGCGCATCAGCCCCTTCAAGACATCTACCGGAAGCCCGTCGCGGTCGGCAACGGTCTGTCGTGCTCGCCAGTTCTCGCCGTCGAGGAGCACCGCGACGAGCGGCTGATCGGGCGCATCAGCATCGGCGATGCTGATGTCGACCCGAAACTCGGAGAGTCCGACATCGGTGAGCACCGCGTATCCAGCGGAGCGGAGCTCGGCGGCGATTTCATCGCGGTGTCGATCGATACGAGGCATCCGACGCGTTTCATCAGTGACCGCTTCGACACCGCGCGCGGCGAGCTCGAGGTAGGCCTTGAGGTGCTTGATACCGACCGACCCGGTCTGTTCCGCCCGAAGTTGGTCGGGGTCGAAGCTTGCGAACAGCACCACCTGACGGCGGGCGCGAGTGATCGCCACGTTGAGTCGACGTTCTCCACCGGCGCGTGACAACGGCCCGAAATTCAGGGGGAGCACCCCTCGATCGTTCACGCTGAACGCGACCGAGAACAGGATGGTGTCCCGCTCGTCGCCCTGCACGTTCTCGAGGTTCTTCACGAAAACGCCGTCGCGGGCATCCAGAGCGGCGAGGATGCGGTCATCTCCGGTGTCGCGCAGCATGTTGTCGACGAGGTCGCGCTGCTGAGCGTTGAAGGTGATGATGCCGAGCGACGGAATCTCGTCAGGTGACGCGGTGAATCGGCGACGCACCTCATCGACGATCGCCTCTGCCTCGACTCGGTTCGTGCGAAGCGCCTTCCCTCGCCCGGACCGTTCAAAGTGCCCGTGCACGCGCGCGAAGGCGATGCCGTGCCCGTCGATGCCGTCGTCTGCGGCAGTCGACATTGGAGCCGGGAATGACGAGAGCCGGTTCTCGTAGTAGTGGTGGTTGCTGAACGCGATCAGTGATTCGTCTTGGCTGCGGTAGTGCCAGGACAGCCACTTCCGGGGGACCTGGGCTTGGACGCTTTCCGAGAGAATGGACTCCTCGTCGACGACAGTCTCCGGCGTGTAGTCGGTGTCATCGTCGATCGAGGTGCCGGCGTCCGCGAACGACGTCGGCGGCATCTGCTTGCTATCGCCGACCACGACGACGGCGCGGCCTCGTCCCATCGCTCCGACGGCGTCGGCCACGCGAATCTGGGACGCCTCGTCGAACACCACGATGTCGAACAGGTCGGCTTGCGCGGGGAAGAATCGAGCGACCGACTCGGGGCTCATCAGCGTGCAAGGCATGACCTCGACGATGAGATCACCGAAGTTCTCGAGCATCGTGCGCACCGACATGCCGCCTCGCTGCCGGTCGAGTTGGCGCCGGAGGGCTCCCATCTTTCCGCCTGCCGCAGATGAGACTCGCCTGTCAGCCAACAGTTCAGCCGGGATGGATCGGGGGAGCTCGGAGCGTACCGCGTGCGTCGCGTTCGTAAACCTGCTGATGGTGCGGTTGTGTGCTTGGAGATCGAATCCGGTGAGCGCAGTCGCGTCCTGTCGTTCGAGCATCGAGGCCTTTGCGACGCCCTTGTCGAATGCGATCGCCGCGTACTCGGCCGGCACCTCACCGATCAAGAGCGCGCGCCGCGCAGATTCGAGGCCCGCCGCCCGGAGCGGTTCGAGTGCTCTGGCGAAGTCGAGCCAACGCGCGAGTCCGATGTGCCCGGTCTCCGTGATGCGACGTTCCCCACGGGTAGTCCACCACTTCGTGAGGAAGTCCGAATCACCGACCCAGTCGAGTGCGGCCTCGGAATCGGTTCGGGCGGCCGCTTGCAACTCTCGCCAGGCGGACTGGAAGCGGTCCAGCTCTCCAGCGGATGCCCCGACCGGTGTGCTCGCGAAGTACGCGCGTAAGGCGCCGACGAACGGGTCATCGCTGTTCCCGAGAGCCGTACAGAGCCACGTGGTCCAGTTGAGCCGGGACAAGACGCCCTCGGCGTCGGCCGGAATGAGCGGGTTGAATGAGGCATCCACGAGTGGGATCGGGACTTTGCCGAGTCGTTCGCGGAGCGTGTCAACTGCGGTCGCCGTCGTATCCATTTCGCCGGTCAACGACGACAGATCCTTCAATCGGATGGTCTTCGGCTCGACCGTGAGTTCGTCGGTGAAGCGGGCCAGAACTTCACGTCTGCGCTTCTTGCGCCCGAAGAAACCCGAAGCGTCAGCAGCGACGGCGTCGCGGTGAATTCCGTGGATGTCACGGGCAAGAACGCTCGCTCCAACCCGTGCGAGCCATGCCGGCTTCGGGAAGTTCGACACTTCAGCGCGAAGGCTCACCAGGAATGCGGTCCACGCCGGGTCTGAGAGGGCGTCGATCGTTGCGAGCGGGTGGCGTGGCGCGCGACTCACTTCGGTCCACGTTGTGATGCCTGCGGGCGAGCCTTTGAGGGCGAGTTGGTTGAGCGGAATCCCACTCTCGACCACAGCACCGAGGGCTGAATCGAACGCTGCTGCCACGGCATGCAGCTGGGAGCTCTCGACACGAGTGCCTGGGCGTTCATCAACGAAGCCCCACGGGTGGTTCAGGCTCGGTCGGGCCAAGTCCGCGGTTTCGGGGAGCTGACGAAGTGCTTGGCGGAGCGAGTCGAGGGTCGGCGTATCGGCATTCGCGACCAGCGACGAGGGAATCGTGAGCGTGGGTGCATCTGGGTCTAAGGCCAAGTCGGTCGTTCGGGCGGAGTAGAGCGAGAGGCCCGCGGCGTTCGGCTCGTGCAACCGATCTGCGTACCTAGCGAGTGAACGCCTGCTCGACTGGGCGGCTTCACTGTCGGCGTGAAGCTTCGTGCTGTCGGCCCGAACGTTGAGGTCGAGCGCGCGTTTGATCTGAGCTCGCACTGCGGCAGGGCGTGCCGACTTATCGTGCAGATCCAACGAGAGATCGCCGAGGCCGACGGATTCGAGTCGGGTCTTCACCACGTCGAGCGCCGCCCGCTTCTCGGCGACGAACAGCACTCGCTTTCCAGCCGCCAGGGAGCGCGCGAGCAGATTGGTGATCGTCTGCGATTTACCCGTGCCTGGAGGGCCTTCAATGACGAAGGTTCGACCGGCGACCGCTTCGGCAACCGCATCGAGCTGGGAGGCGTCGGCGGCCACGGGCACGGATTCGCCGAGCTCGTCGAGGTCCACTCCGGCGGCAGGCGCGATCGGGTCGGAGAAGGGCTCGAGCGGAGTCTGGATGAGGTGCGAGACTAGCGAGTTCTTGGCGAGTACTTCCCAGTTCTCGTCGAGATCTTTCCAGAGACGGAACTTCGCGAACTGCAGGATCGAGAGATCGACAGACTCCTCGACCCGGAAGGGCAGACCGGCCGCCGCGATCGCGGTGCGCGCAGCGTGGAACGCGGCGGGGAGATCGATGCCCGAGGCATCCTCGACTGGGTTCGCAAGCCCGGCAATCTCCAGTCCGAACGAGAGCCGAAGCTTTTCGAGAAGGCAGTAGTTCGGGGTAGAGGTGCCGGCTTCGTCGAGGACGAGGCGGTACTCCTGACCACGATTCGCCGTGGTCAGGTTCACCGGCACCAAGACAAGCGGCGACCGGAGCTCCCGATCGCCGAACTTCCAATGCAGCATCCCGAAGGCGAGGTAGAGGTTGTTCGCGCCGCTCTCTTCAACAACGGTCTTGGCCTTGTATGCGAGGTAGCGAAGCTTGCTCGTGTAGCTGGCGCCTGTGATGTCGATGTACGCGCGGCGCTTCGTGGTGAGTGCTTCCTCGCGATTCGATTCAGGGAGGTCCTTCGCCCAACGAACGCCGCGCACCTTATCGACGGTCGGAATGTCGTCGGACGCGTTGAGGGCAACTGCCTGGCCAGCGTTGATCGTGTCTTCGAGTCGAGCGACCGACGAGGGTGGAACCTCCAGGCGATAGCCGGCACGGTCGGTGTAATTGATCAACTTGTTCCGAAGGCTGAGGTCGAGCAGCGCGTTCTTCCACAACTGCACGCGACGTGGAACCGTCGACCCGCCAGGAGTGGAGCCCGCGGCCCCACTCGGCGCAAAGTACGGCTCGGGAGCCACCGGCTTCGGCGCCTCGTACGCGGTGATGACGACAGTTCCGTCGGTCGCGACTGCGCGACTCGGGAGCGGGAAGATCTGATGCTCGCGGGCCTCGCGCACGTCGGTGACCCCGAGCAACTCGTTCCACTCGGCGTCGGGGCGAAGGTACCTCGCCCGGGGTGCGCGATTCGCGTCGCCGAACGAACGGGACTCAGCGCCGCCAGTGAGCATCGTTGTTTCGATGAGCCCGATATGGCCGAGATCGACGAGATTGGCAAGCTCCATCGCGTCGGTTGTGGCGACGGTACCGAGCGAGTGGTCGGAGCGCCAGTATCCGAGGAAGATGTGCCCGTTTGCGAGCCACATGGTCGAGTTAACTCCGGCGAGCTCGAGCGCCGATGCCATCGTGATCGTGGTGTCGAGGCACGTGCCGAGACGCTCTTCGAGGACCTCGCGCGGGGTTCGAACTCGCTGGCCACGCTGTCCCCAGGTCGCGGGCGGCTCGGCATATCGTATGTCCCGACCTCGAATCGCATCGTAGATCGCAGCTGCGATCGCATCGACCCGCTCGGGACTCTCGGACTGGTATCCGTCGATCTCGGTGTTCCCTGTTGCAACACCGAGAAGATCGCTTGCTTCGACGAGCAGGGACGGAAGTGCGGAGGAATTGGGTTGCACGTGGGCTGCCAGCAGTTCGAGGCCGAGTTGAAGCGGAGTGCCGATCCACTGATCCGCCGCGAGCACCCGGACATCCTTCGATGACAGCGCGAGCACGGTTCCTGCCGCGTCGCGAAGCGTGACGCGCAGCACGCCTTGCTGTTCCACGTCGATCTCAAGCATGCGCTGCGGGTCGAGTTGCAGTCCGATGTCGCGGATGGTCGTCGACTGTCCGACCTCCAAGTCGACAAACTGTACCTTCGGGTCGCCGAGGGAGCCGGTTGCGGAGAGTACATCGATTTCGAGGGATGCCCCGCGGTGATCTTCGAGGACATCGACGATAGTGACCTCGTCGAGCACCGGAATTTGGTTCATCGCCATCGGATAGCTGAGGTACGTGATCGCGTTCGTCTCGATGCGCGCGACGGCTCGCTGAGTGATCGATCCGGGCGTCGCGACGGCACCAGCCGCATCGTTGGGAATCCGGGCGCGAGTGCCAGGGTCGAGCGGAGCAGTCGACTCGGCGGCCGGCTGACCGGAGTTGGCCATCGCGGGAGCAGGAAGTATGGGGGTCTTCAACCTCGCGACTTCGGCGGCCTCGTCGTCGGCGGCAATCAGACGAAGGAGCAGCTCCATCGAATCCATAGCGCGGTATGCCTGGGCGGCAGAGAACGATTGATTGTGTGCCCAGCCATTGCGGACCTGCCGAAGCTCGCTCGCATACAGCTTGCCCTGACGCGACAACGCACGTTCGAACGGGTAGCCGAGCTCGCCGAGATGTTCGGTCATGGCGCGTAGCATCAAGGAGAGGTCACCGCGCGAGTACTGGGTGACGTTGCGACCACCGCGACGGTCCTTCTGCTGAAGGATCGTGGTCCAATCACTGATGTCAGGTGCAGCCTCGGCGAGCACGCGGTCTACGAACGGGCGCAAGCCGTCGATCAGTACTCCGAGCGCATCGCCGACGTCGGAATGATGGTTGCTGTCTCGCACGGGTCTCCTCCTGCTGGACCTTTCGATGCCGAGTCGATCGACGATAGGGGTGACCGACGACATCGCAGGGAGTAAGGCGAGGGTATCGGACGGCTCTCCGTCGACGGAACATGTGCGAACGGCGTCTCATACCCAGTTCCTAGCTCAAGACCGCGGCGAGCTCCGGCCCTTCGCCCTCGCACAGTCGCGTCATTGCGCGAGCCACGGCTTCGGCGCGCAACTCGATGAAGCTCGCGAAGTCCGGCCCGACCTGCGCCAGAAGTTCGGCGCCGACCACCGCGTCCGGATATGGCCCTGCATCTCGAAGAGCCGTGACGGGGATCACGTGACTCCGCAGCCGAGCCTCAACGGAGTCCACGCTCGGAGCAGCCTCGGCGCGCGCTGCCAGGTAGGCGATCGGGTCGAGTCGACCGATCGTGCGATTCGTCCGCCACGTGATGAGGGCGCAGTTCAGTGCCAGGTTCGGATCGATTCCGGCGTCGCTCAGCAGCTTCGCCGGGAAGAGGTGGTGGTACTCGCGTTTCCGGACGTTGGATGCGCTGAGCGGTGAGTCATCCGCGAAATCACGCGCACCGAAGTAGTTGGTCGCGGCGAGTATCGCGCGCGCGAGGCTGCTCCGCCCACTCGGCCACCCCGCGGCCTGGAGCGCCCGAGTACTGGGAAGCGGGTACACCTCGCGGTTGAGGACGGGCACGGTCGAGTCGAGCATCGTGAGCGCACCGGGAGTCGGCGCGGACGCAAAGGTGAGGAGCGGCTTGGCGTCCGCATGCGCACGAGTCGCCGCTGCGCCGTCGTAGCGGCCGGTGAAGAACGAGGTCCACAGGTACTTCCTGCCGATGTGTTCGACGAGCCCTCGGGCATCTCCGAGCTTGGGGGCACGAACGAACATCGCAGCCACGACAGGCACCGCTACGGCCGTGGGCAGTCGCTCGGCATCCCAGATTCGCATCTGTCCCAGAAGCTCGATCGCGTCAAGGAGTCCTTGTAGCGTGAGGTCCCATTCCTTGACGAGTCGATCGGCATCGAGGCTGAAGAAGCCAGACTTGTTCGGCGAGAGATCCTGGTGCAGCGCGATCGTCTGAAGGAGGAGATCGGACACGGAACCGAAAGGGCCGACGTGCGGATGCTGCGCGACGAACGTGTCGATCATCTCCTGCAGCCGAGCTCCGGTCGCGTTCTCCACCTCTGCGACGACGATGTCGAACGGGCGAAGCGGCTTTGCATTGGTGTTCATATTGATGAACACCTCGAGAGCGACCGACTTGGGTGTGCTGGCGGGAAGATTCAAGTACGGGAGTCGATAGTGCTTGACCGTCTCACGGAGTGGAGAAACGACGTCGTCCTTGAGGAACCGTCGCCGCGCGTCGTAGGCCTCCATGGCGGCGAAGATCTGTGTCGCATCGGATTCGGCGTGGAGCGCGGGCTTGAGGTGCGAAGTCGCCTTCTCGATCCACGCGCCTACCTCATCATCCGACGCGGGGTCCAGAAGGTGCACGGGAATCAGGCCTCGCTGTGCGCATTGAGCGGGGTCTTCTGTCCAGCGCGGCATCAACTGCCCGTTCTTGTTCTTCCACGTCGTGTACGACCAGACGTCGACGCCGTCATCATCGTTCTGCGGGTCCTCGTCGAGCAGTGGGTGGTGGACGAAGAACTTGCGATCCTCGTAGTTGCCTTTGAGTGAGCGCCAAAGCGCGGTGAGTCGTTGCTGCCCGTCGAGAAGGTGCTCCGTGACCTTCGCATGCGTCTGCGGAGCGGTCACCAGCGGCCGCGAATGGAACTGCTCTTCCTCGCCGACGTCGAGGACAAGAGTGATCCCCAGCGGAAGATCACGGATGATCGTGCGCAGCATTGATTCGATTCGGCGTCGGTCCCAGGCCTCACCGCGCTGAAAACTTGGAAGGTGAAGCCTGCCGGCAGCGATATCGGAGAGCCACTGGTGGACGGGCCGATCGAGGGCTTTGCTCCCGGTGCTCATTACTCGCCCACCTCGCCCTTCGCGCTGCGGCGTCTGAATGTGCGTCCGGCGAAGTCGGCGAACGATCCAGCGATCTCCTTGGCCTTGTCCACGCCCTCAGCGCCGATGCGTGTCGCCGCCTCGATGCCTTCGGTGCCGAGGCGGAGCGCCGTGTCTACGCCGTCGCTGCCGGCTCGGAGCAAGTCATCGCGGGTGTCCGCAACTGCGGCCGACCAACGCCGGGACTCAAGCTCGTCTGGGGCCGCTTCGACGCCGAGGTGATCGTGGAAAGTTCCGACAGAGTCATTGACTGCGTTCCTCGACCGAACAATCGCCGGAGACTCGAGCGGATTGAAGAGCACCTTCGAGTTCGCAAGCGACGCAGCCACGTCCATGCGATTGAGGAGCTGCCGCGTGGCTTGTGTGATCACCTCCGCGCGGTTGGCGCGAGCCGTCCGGAGCGCGATTCGGTGACGGTCGAGTTCCTCGGGAGATGTCTGGAGGACGCGGTCGAGTTCGATGACCCCTGTCGCCTCCTGCAGGTAGAAGCAGTGTGCGAGCACAGCGAGCCAATCCTGCACGTGACGGTCGACGTTCTTCGACAGGTCGGCGAGTTCATTGACGGACTTGCTTTCTAGCTTTTCCGCAAGGGCATCGATCTGGCGCAAGGCGTATGCCTGGGTGCGCGCGATCGTCATCGCCGATCCCTGCACCTTTGACCAAGTCACGTCTGAAACGCCACCGACTTCCTTTCGGATGGTCAGCGCCTCTTCGAGCATCATGTCCACGCCGATCATGTCCGCGAGCACAGCATCTTTCTGCGCTCGGAGCACGTCATCGACCTTCTCGTCTATGACGGCGAGATAGTCGGTGATCTCTTCCATGGTCTGCTGCATCGCGACCTGGGCCATGATTCCCGCGACGCCCGCCAGCATGGCTGGGTTAGTCAGCATCGATCCCGGTGTCTTGAGAAACTGCAAATTCTTCGCGAACTGCCCATTGGGAGCACGGAGAGTTGCGTGCAGGTTTCCGCTTGAGGAGTTCGTCACTTTGGGCAGCTTCTGAGCAGCAGCCCACGACTCCTCAGTCAGCTTCATCCAGCGCCCGGAGTTCGCTGTGAGCTCGGAGCCTGCCTTGAGAGCAGCGGCGCCACCTCCGAAGGCGCTCCCAAGCCGCGGAAGTTCAAGATCGCGAGACTCGAGGCGATTGGATGTCAAGAACTGTTCCACGCTGGACGCTGGGCCGATCAGGGCGAGCCCATCCCCGTCGGTGATCAGCTCGATCTCGGAGAGATCTACGTCGTCCATACGTGATGCCCTTTCGTGCGAAACCCCATGCGCGCCTATGAAGATCATGGCGTATGCGCACGACAACGCGACACTGCGCACCTCCTGCCGCCCTTCCCCCGCCCCCGGTTCCTCCGACATGATGAAGAGGACCGACCTCGAAGGAGTCCGCCGTGTCACTCATATCGCCCCCGGCGCCGCAGTCCGACACCACTGCCGCCGGGCTCCCCGGAGCTGTGGTGATCATAGGCATCCGACGGCTCCTGATCTGGGCCCTCGTCGCGGGAGTCCTCTACTCCGTCTTCATGAGCGGCAGCAAGGGATTCTGCCCGGGAGGAATCGATGCTGAGGGCGGGTTCATCGACGCGGAGGGCCGATCGGTCGAGCAGGCTCCGATGTGCGTCTCGTTGGCACTCCGTCCCAGCGTGTTCGTCTATGTCGGCATCGCGCTGATCGTCCTGATCGCGATTGGGCGCGTCACCAAGGCATCGGATGAGCGGGCCGCCCTGAGGACACTGGAACGCGCGATCCGAGGAGCCGGTCTGCTCGTCGCCATAGCGCTCGTGGTCTCGCACGTGTGGTTCCAGCTGATTCCGCTCGAGCAGTTCTCATCCAGCTCCTGGTCCGTCTTCAGCCCCTTCCCGCTCGGGGTCATCGACGTCGTGATCGAGCCGATGACGGGGCCCTGACGCCCGGACGGCAGGTGTTCTACCTCTAGATCGGATCTTCGGGCACTCGAAAGCCCGCCATCACGATTGCGGCACGTTCACGCCTCGGGCGCACGCGTCAGGTTAGCGTGCCTTCATGAAACGTCGGCGCGGTATTGCGATCCTGCTCCTTGCGCCGATGCTGGCATTGACGGCGTGCACGCCTGCCGCCACCGGAACCCTGGGCCTACTCCGGCAGCGGGACGGCTCACTCGAAGTCCTCGTGCGCCTGTGCCACGGCTCGGTCGATTTCCTCGAGCTCCGTGCCGTCAACTCCTTCCCTCCCAACCAAGACGGCGATCCCGATGGGTGGACCAACGTCAAGACGAAGGAGTTCACAACCTGTCGGAGCCGATCAGCGGCGAGGGCGAGGTGGCGATGCCGTTCCGCGAGCAGACACTTGGGAAAGACGTCCTCTTCGCAGTGAAGGCGTTCGGCGACAACGGCGAGAACGCGGAGTCCGGCCTCTTCAGCGCGAGCGAGCTGGCGGCCGTGAAACCTGGCGAGGTGCTCACGCCCATCGGGATGTTCGCGTCCGACATCTACGACTCTTCGGATGACCCCGTCGTGAGTCCCGAGGAATTCGAGCGGTTCGCAGAAGACTTCTGCTCGTGATGCTCGGGTGCCGACCTCGCTACCGCACCGCTCGCACCCGCAGTCCGAACGCGATCCCCGCGAGCGCGATCACCACGATCCCGTACCCGACGCACACCGCTTCGAGCCCGAACACCCCGACCAGCGCACCGGCGATCACGGCCGGCACTCCGAAGGCCAGATACGCCAGCACATACAGGACGGCGAAGGTGTCGGCCCGCTGCGTCGCCGGGATCCGCGGAGCCAACGACGCGACGACTCCTGAGAACGCGGTTCCGAAGCCCATGCCGGTGACCGCCGCCGCGACGAGGTAGAACGGCAGCGACCCCACCCCCAGCGCGATCAGCGACAGCAGCGTCCCGACCCCGAGCGCCGACGTGCCGAACAGCACCATCGATCGCGCGGAGATCCGCCGCAGCACGAAGGCCGTCACCGCACCGACACCGGCGAGCAGCACGACGCCGAGCCCCTGCCACACGTGCGCCTCCCCGCCGAGCTCGCCCCGCACGATGTTCGCGCCGAGCGACAGGAAGAGTCCACCCGTCGCCCACCCCGCGATCACGGCCGGAGCTCCACGCCAGAAGTCGGCCCGAATCGCCGGAGGGATCGACAGTCGGAAGCTCAGCGACGCCCACACTCCGGGCGTGCGCGGCGCGGTCTCCGGCACCAGCAGGAACAGCGCCGCCAGCACGAGGTAGACCGAGCTCAAGGGCGCGAACACGTCGAGCAGGGCCTCGCCGCTCACGTCGAGCATCACCCCGGACGCAAGCGCCCCGAGCGCGAGTCCGATCCCGGGGCTCAGTGCGTTCCACAGCGCCGCGACCCCGGCGCGCCCACCCGGTGCGAAGTCGAGCACCGTCGCCGACAGGGCCGAGATCAGCAGACCACTCGCCACGCCCTGCAGGATGCGCGCGAGGAACAGCACCGCGACGGCATCGGCGTGCCAGAAGAGGAACATGCTCCCGGCCAGCAGCAGGAACCCGGCGATCGCGACAGGACGACGACCCACGTGATCCGAGACCGAACCGGCGGTGAGGAGTGTGAGCAGCAGCGCCACCGCGTACACCGCGAACACGGCGCTGATCACCACAGCCGGGAACCCGATGTCCTGCGCGAGCACCGGATAGAACGGCGACGGCGCACTCGCCCCGACCATCATCAGGATCTGCGCCACGATCGCCAGCACGAATCCGAGCCGCGCCCGGGGGACTGCGCCGGGCGAGGTGCTGTCCGCCATCGATGGACGGATGATCGGCGCGGTGCTGGTCATGGCGACTCCTCATAAGGTTCGAGAATCATCGAACTATCGGAGCGTACTCGCCATCCTGTGATTGTTCAACTATTCTCGAACCATGCCTGGCGATCTCCCTCACCCGGAGCGCTCCGAGATCCAGCTCACGGACGTGCTCTTCGCGCTCAGTGACCCCGAGCGCCTCGCCATCGCGCGCCAGCTCGCCGACGGACCCCTCGACATGGCCGCCTGCCACGCCACCGATCCGAACCTCCCGAAGTCGACCAAGTCGCACTTCATGAAGGTGCTGCGCGAAGCCGGAGTCATCCGCAACGAGCCCAACGGGCGCCGGCGGATGCTGACGCTCCGACGCGACGACCTCGACGCGCTCTTCCCGGGGCTGTTGGATTCGGTGCTGCGCGCTCCGTGATCGCCCGCCGGTCGTCGAGCCGGGATTCCTTGCCCACCCGAAAGAGTGAGTGTATAGTCACTCATATGTCCAGCACGCGCAGTTCCATCCTCTCGACAGCCGACGCCCGTCGGCCCCTCGTGGCCGCGGCAGCGCTGGCGGCGTTCGCGCGCGGCGGCTATCACGGCACGACCGTCGCCGACGTGGCTCGCGAGGCCAAGATCTCGCCGGCCTACGTCTTCAAGCTGTACTCCGGCAAGGAGGCGTTGTTCGTCGTGGCGCTCGAAGCTTGCTTCGACGCGATCCTCGCCGCCCTCGAGGAAGGGGCGGATGCCGCCGCCGACACCTCGCCGGAAGGCGTGCTCGACGCGATGGGTGACGCCTACGCGCACCTCATCTCCGACCGGACGCTGTTGATGTTGCAGGTGCACGCGCAATCGGTCGCCGAGATCCCCGCCGTCGGTGGGGCGCTGCGGCAAGGGCTCGAACGCGTCACGACGTTCGCGAAGACCCGTTCTCGGGCGAGCGACGACGACGTGCAGCGCTTCATCGCGTACGGGCAGCTCTGTCACCTGATCGTCACGACGCAGCTCGACGGGCGCCCGGGGGACTGGGTCGCCCTGCTGACCAAGGGGATCACGCACCCCGACTGATGCTTCTGTCGGAGGCGGGTCCTTTTCCGCGTCCTCTAGAGTGAGTGAGCAATCACTCAGCACCTCCTCCACCCACAAGAATCCAGAACGGAGCACGTCATGACCACCCTCACTTCCCTCCCCGCGGTCGCCGCACCGCGCGGCACGCGTCGCTGGCTCGCCCTCAGCGTCCTCGCCCTCGCCCAGTTCCTCGTGGTGCTCGACGCTTCGATCGTGAACATCGCCCTCCCCGTCATCGGGCGGCAGCTGGGCATGGATACCGCCACCCTCTCGTGGGTGATCACCGCCTACGTGCTCGCGTTCGGTGGCCTGCTCCTCCTCGGTGGACGCCTTGCCGACCGATACGGGCACCGCCGGGTGTTCCTCCTCGGAGCCGTCGGGTTCGTGGCAGCATCCGCGCTCGCCGGTTTCTCCTTCTCGAGCGAGATGCTCCTCTCCGCCCGCGCCCTGCAGGGGGTGTCGGCCGCGCTCCTCGCCCCGGCGGCCCTCGCGCTGCTGACCCAGCTGTTCCCGGACGACGCCGAACGCACCAAGGCGCTGGGCGTGTGGGGAGCGGTCGCCGGCGCCGGATCCGCCGCAGGGGTGCTGCTCGGTGGCGTGCTCACGGCGACCCTCGGCTGGCAGTCGGTGTTCTTCGTGAACGTGCCGATCGGTGCGCTCGTGCTCATCGCGATCCCGCTGCTCATCACCCGCGACGGCCTCCGTGTCTCCGGTCGACTGGACGTTGCCGGCGCCGTGACCGTCACTGCCGCACTGGTGTCGCTCGTCGGTGCCCTGAGCGCGGTCGAGCAGGTCGGGTTCGTGCATCCGTTGCCGCTGGGTCTGCTCGCCCTCGCGCTGGTGCTCGGCGGGGTCTTCGTGGCGATCGAGCGCCGCGCCGCCGCTCCTCTCGTCCCGCTCCGCGTGTTCCGGAACCGCAACCTCGCGCTCGGCAACATCGTCATGCTGCTGGGCGGGGCCACCATGGTCGCCCTCTTCTTCGCCCTCTCGGTCTACATGCAGGCCGTGCTCGGCTATGACGCCCTGACCGCAGGCCTCACGCAGCTGCCCCTCGCCGGTGTGCTCGTGCTCGTCGCCGGCGTGGTCCCTGCCGTGATCGCCCGCGTCGGCACACGGCCGGTGCTGATCGGGGCGCTGCTCCTCCTCGCGGCAGGGCTCGTGTGGCTCTCCGCATCTCCGGCGGATGCCGCGTTCCTCACGCACCTGCTCGGTCCGACTCTCCTGATCGGCGTCGGACTCGGCGGCGCGGTCGTCGCGACCACCCAGCTCGCCGTGGACGGCGTCGAGGGCGGAGAGGCCGGACTCGCGGGTGGACTCGTCAACACCAGTCAGCAGTTCGGTGGCGCGATCGGGCTCGCGGTGCTCGGCACGGTCGCCGGGCTCCGCACCGCGGCACTCTCGGCGGAAGGGTCCTCCCACGCCGAGGCCCTCACGGGCGGGTTCTCCTGGCTCTTCCTCGGCGCGGCAGGACTGGCGGTCGTCGGCGCGGCGATCGTCGCGGTCTGGCGCCGCGACTGAGGGTGTCGGAGCGAGCCCGTGGAAGACAGCGCAGAGCACATTCTCCACGGGCTCGTTCGCGTGGGTGGGATCGAAATGACCTTCTGAGATCGCTGAGGTTCACGGTAATGACAAGTGTTCGTTGCGGTGTGTTTGTCATTCTGGCCTCAGATTTGGAACGGATGCCGAGATGGGCGGATACTTCTGGCATCCCGGCCGTCGTGAATCGGCTGGGGGAATCGACATGCAGACCTCCACCGCACTCGCGCCAGGAACGACCATCGCCATCGTCGGCGCCGGTCGTGTCGGACGTGTGCTCGCCGGGGCTCTGCGCGCGGCCGGGTTCGACGTCCTCGGACCCCTCCGGCGCGACCAATCGATGCCGAAAGCGGAGATCGCGCTGCTCTGCGTGCCGGACCGAGCCATCCCGGCGGTCGCGTTCGTCGCACGACCGCATGTGCGGTTCGTCGGACACGTCTCGGGTGCCACCTCGCTCGACGACGTCGACTTCCGTTTCCACCCCCTGCAGACCTTCACGGGGACCGAGCCGCCCGACGTGTTCCACGGCATCGGCGCCGCAGTCGCCGGCCGCACCGACGAAGCCCGCTCTGTCGCCGAGCAGCTGGCCCGCGTGCTCGGGGCTCGTCCGTTCACGGTCGACGACGAGCACCGCGTGAGCTATCACGCGGCCGCATCGTTCGCCTCGAACTTCGTGCTGACGGTGCTCGATGCGGCCGAGCAACTCGCCGTCGCCGCCGGTATCCCCGAGGGTGAGGCCCGCGAACTCCTCACCCCGCTCGTCGGTCGCACCATCGAGAACTGGGCACGCGTCGGAGCGCAGGACGCTCTCACCGGACCGATCGCCCGAGGGGATGAAGCCACGGTCGTGCGTCAGAGGTCGGCTGCGGAGGAACACGAGCTACAGGCACTGTTCGACGCCCTCGCCGTGGCCACGCGAACGATCGCCTCGCGGGAGGCGGGGTCGCCAGGGGTGCTGCCGCGGGAGGCGGTGTCGCGGGAGGGGGTGCGGGAGAACCCGTTGCGAGATGTTGCCGGCGAAGAGAAGGAGTCTTCTGTATGAGGATCCTCCGCACGATCACCGAGGTTCGGGCGGCCGTCCGCGACGCTCGGCGCACAGACGCGTCGGTCGGGCTCGTCCCCACGATGGGGGCGTTCCATGACGGGCACCTCTCGCTCATGCGTGCGGCCCGAGCGGCTTCTGATCTCGTCGTCGTCTCGCTCTTCGTCAACCCGACGCAGTTCGGCGCGAACGAAGACCTCAGCACCTACCCGCGCGACGAGGCGCGAGACGCCGCGCTCGCCGAAGCCGAGGGCGTGGATATCCTCTTCGCCCCCGCGGCATCCGAGATCTACCCCGACGGGTTCGCGACGAACATCCACGTCGCCGGCCTCACCGATGTTCTCGACGGTGCGAGTCGCGGCGCACATCACTTCGACGGCGTCGCCACGGTCGTCACGAAGCTGTTCGGGATCGTCCGCCCTGATGCCGCCTACTTCGGACAGAAGGATGCGCAGCAGGTGCTGGTCGTCCGCCGCGTCGTAAGCGACCTCGACCTGGACGTGCGGATCGTCGCCTGTCCGATCGTGCGCGAGGCCGACGGGCTCGCGATGAGCTCGCGCAACGTCTACCTCGATGCGGACGCCCGTACTCAGGCGACTGCGCTCAACCGTGCCCTCGACGAAGCGACCGCGGTTTTCGACGGCGGTGCCCGTGACGCCGGCAGCATCCTGTCGACCGCTCGTCGCGTGCTGGACGAGGCCGACATCGATCCGGAGTACCTCGAGCTCCGCGATGCCGAGACGCTGCGCCCTCTCGCGCGCGTCGACCGTGACGCCCTCCTCGCCGTGGCTGCGCGCATCGGGGCCGCTCGGCTCATCGACAACCACATCCTCTCCGGGGGCGACGTCGCTGCCGGCCCCACCGCGACGGAGGTCCGCGCATGAGTGCCCAAGCTGCTCCCCACCCCCGTGTCACCCTCGCTGCCCTCGCCGCGAAGAAGGACGCCGGCGAAGCGCTCGTCATGGTCACCGCGTATGACCACCCCAGCGCGCAGATCGTGGAAGCTGCCGGGGTCGACATCGTTCTCGTGGGCGACTCGGCCGCGATGACCGTGCTCGGCTACGACAGCACGGTGCCGGTCACAGTCGACGAGATGCTCATGCTCACCAAGGCTGTTCGCCGCGGATTGACCTCCCCGCTGCTCATCGGCGACCTGCCCTTCGGGTCGTATGAAGCCTCTGACGAACTCGCCCTCGCGACGGCACAGCGCTTCATCAAGGAGGCCGGCTGCGACCTCGTGAAGATCGAGCGCGGCGGCACGACCGTCGACCGCGCTCGGGCCCTGGTGCGAGCCGGCATTCCCGTGGTCGGGCACGTCGGACTCACCCCGCAGACCGCGACGGCTCTCGGCGGCTACCGCGCGCAGGGCCGCACCGCCGAAGCCGCGCTCGCCGTGATCGATGATGCCCTCGCCCTGCAGGATGCGGGGTGCGCGATGCTCGTGATCGAAGCAGTGCCCTCCGAAGTGACCGCAGCCCTCATGCCGCGCCTCGACATCCCCGTGATCGGTATCGGCGCCGGAGCGGGTGCCGACGGGCAGGTGCTCGTCTTCCACGACCTCCTCGGGCTCTATGACGGCGGGGCAGCAAAGTTCGTCAAGCGCTACGCCGATCTGCGCAGTGCAGCCATCGACGGCGTCGAGGCGTACGCGCGGGAGGTGCGCAGCGGTGCGTATCCCTCGGCGGAGCACGGCTACACGATGGCACGCGGTGAGGCGGCGCGCCTGGAGGAGATGCTCGTGACGCGCTGATCCAGCCGGCGCATGGCCGATCGCCGACCCCATCGAGAGCATCGCGGGCGTGCGACTCGGATCCGGGGTCACTGTGTGAGGTCATGCTCGCATAGTACATAGTTTCGAATACCGCTAGCGCGCAATCCCGCACTTGTGGATAGCTTGCATGGAGGCCTGGCAACATTCCGGCATACAATCGAATAAAGATTCGAATGTAGAACCATTTCGGGTTAGGGTGAAGCATGTCCACTTTGACCGGGTTGCACGAGGCGATGGCTCGCCTCGATGACGCGTGGTCGCGCGCTGAGGAGACCGACGATCTGTCTCGAGCGCAGCTGATCGCCGTCAACGATGCGATCGGTCTGTTGCAGCGGCGTCTGGATGCTGTGCACGTGGAGGTGGCGGCTGGTATCTCACGCGAGTCGCGCCCCGAGTTGGGAGCAGAGAGCCTCGCGAAGCAACAGGGCTTTCGGAGTCCGGCGAAGCTGATCGCAGCGACGTCGGGGGTATCGACGGGTGATGCGCAGCGTCTCGTCAAGGTCGGCGAGGCGACGGCGCCGCGTATGGACCTGATCGGAGCGCGCTTGCCGGCGAGGTATCCGCTCGTACGCGAGGCGCTGGCCACCGGGGCTCTCAGTGCGCAGGCGGCGGCGATGATCGTCGGGCTGCTTGATCGGTGTCGAGTGGCTGCCGGCCCGGAACGCATCGCCGAGGGGGAGCGGGTGCTTGCCGAGAAGGCTCAGGGCCTCGCGCTCGACGACGTCCGCAAGCTCGTGGTCCGCGCGGAGGCGTGGCTCGACCCGCACGGGGTCGAGCCGAAGGAGGAAGAGCGCCGCGGAAAGCGTGCGTTGACGCTGTTCGAGCGTGATGGCATGGTGCATCTGAGCGCGGTGCTGGATGCGGAATCGGCGGCTCCGGTCGTGACGGCGATCCGGGGGTATGTCTCAGCGGCGTTCGCGGCGCGGAAGGATGCGCCGGATCCCGATGCAGTCGATGCGGATCGTCGTTCGGTGCCGATGCTGCAGGCGGATGCGCTGGCCGTGTTCGCCGCGCATGTTCTCGGGTGTGCGCAGCGGGTGCCGTTGGCGGGTGCGACGGTCGTGGTGCGGATGCGGCTGGAGGATCTGGAGTCCGGATCGGGAGCCGCAGAGGTCGACGGGATCGAACAGCCGGTCAGTGTCGGTGCGGCGCGGCGGATGGCCGCGGGAGGGGGCGTGATCCCGTGCGTGCTCGGCGGTGCGAGCGAGGTTTTGGACTGGGGGCGGGAGAGACGCCTGTTCACCCGGGCGCAACGGCTGGCTCTGGTGGAGCGGGACGGTGGGTGCGCGATGTGCGGGTTGCCGCCGGAGATGACGAAAGCGCATCACATCCGCTGGTGGAGGCGAGATCGCGGGCCGACGGATCTGTCCAATGGTGTGCTGCTGTGTGAGACCTGTCACCATCGCATTCACGACAACGAGTGGGAGATCCGTATCGATGGGGCTGGCGCGGTAGGACGGGTGTGGTTCATTCCACCCGGATACGTCGACCCCGCCCGCACGCCGCGCCTGGGGGGACGAGCGCGCTTCGACATCGCGGCCTGAGCGCGACACCGTGCGAGGTTCCCGGCTGTCGGCGAGTGGTTGTCAGAGGGCGGTTGTCAGGGAGCGGTTGTCAGAGGGTGGTTGTCAGAGGGTGGTTGTCGGGGAGTGGTTATCAGAGCGAGTGGCTGTCGGCGAGCGGTTGTCAGAGAGCGGCCCTCAGAGAGCGGACATCAGAGGGCGGTTGTCAGAGATCGGCCCTCGGAGGGCGGTGATCAGCGCGGTCTTCGTGCCCTGAACCGGGAGGGGCGGCACCCGAGACCTTGTCGCCGACCGAGAACTCCCACCCAACCCACAGCCTGAACGATATATCGTTGAGTATCGTTCACCACAGCAGGAGGTCATCATGAACAACGCATTCCCCTCCAACCCGTTCGGCGGCAACGGCGGCTCCGGGAACAACGGCGGCTCCGGCGGACCGGGCGGAATCTTCGGCGGCTCCGGGTTCGGATCCGGCTCCGGGTTCGGATCTGGTTCCGGGTTCGGCGCAGGCCCCGGCGGGCCCGCCGCCGCGATCTTCGAAGCAATGGACCAGCTCCGCAAGTCGTTCGAGTCCCGCCCGTCCGGCGGCTCGCGCATGGCCCGCGGCGACGTCCGCGCCGCCGTGCTCTCACTCCTCGCCGAGAAGCCCATGCACGGCTACCAGATCATCAACGAGATCGCCGAGCGCAGCGGCGGCACCTGGAAGCCGAGCGCCGGCTCCGTGTACCCCACTCTGCAGCTGCTCGCCGACGAAGGACTCATCGAGGCCGAGGAGCAGAACGGCCGCAAGACCTACTCGCTCACCGAGGCCGGCCGCGCCGTCGCCGACGAGAGCTCCGAGACCCCGGCCCCGTGGGAGTCGTCGTCCGGCAAGGACGGACACCGCGACAGCGCCCGGTTCAACGCACTCCCGAAGGCGGGCGTCGACCTCGCCGCCGCTGCCGCCCAGGTCGGACGAAGCGGCTCGCCCGAGCAGGTGCAGCAGACGATCGAGGTCCTCGACGAAGCCCGCCGTAGGCTGTACTCGATCCTCGCGCAGGACTGACCGCGCAGTGCGGCGGCATCGAGTGAGGACCTGCGAAAGGGCCACACGATGACGGATGCTGCGGCACGGGGTGCCCACCGCGCCCGGTACCGCCGCATCCTGTCGTTCGCCGGCCGGGAGTTCCTCAAGATCTGGTGGTTCGAGCTCGTCCTCCCGCGCCTCGGCATGAGCAGGGTCGCCGAGCGCACACGCGGGCCACGGATGCAGACGTTCGCGCGCCGCTTCCACACGCTCGCCGTGGAACTCGGCGGACTCATGATCAAGGTCGGACAGTTCATGTCGTCGCGCCTCGACGTGCTCCCTCCGGAGATCACCAAGGAGCTCGAAGGGCTGCAGGACGAAGTCCCCGCCGTCCCCACCCCGGCGATCCGCGCGCTCGCCGAGGCCGAACTCGGCGTCCCGCTCGAACGCGCCTACGCCTGGTTCGACGACATCCCGGTCGCGGCAGCCTCACTCGGCCAGGTGCACCGTGCCCGACTCTCCGCACTCGACGCCGCCGACACCGGCCTCGAA
The DNA here is from genome assembly GCF_024498615.1 of Microbacterium sp. J1-1. Classification (NCBI taxonomy): domain Bacteria; kingdom Bacillati; phylum Actinomycetota; class Actinomycetes; order Micrococcales; family Microbacteriaceae; genus Microbacterium; species Microbacterium sp. J1-1. Next base: position 245,586 of record NZ_CP089590.1, read on the forward strand.
GACGTCGTGGTCAAGGTGCAGCGCCCCGGGATCGACGAGATCGTCGCCGTCGACCTCGCGGCGCTCCGTCGGGTCGCACGCTGGCTGACCCGCGTGCGCCTCGTCGCCGACCGCGTCGACGCGCCCGCGCTCGTCGAGGAGTTCGCCGAGACCAGCCGCGAGGAGATCGACTACCTGCACGAAGCCGCGAGCGCCGAACGGTTCCGCGAGAACTTCGCCGACGACCCCCGGGTCGGCATGCCGGAGATCGTGTGGGAGCGATCGACCCGCCGCGTGCTCACGCTGTCCGACGTCACCGCCATCAAGATCAACGACACGGATGCGCTGCGGGCCGCCGGCATCGACCCCGCCCAGGTCGCCGAGGTGTTCGCCGAGGTCATGTTCGACCAGGTCTTCACGCACAGCTTCGTGCACGCCGATCCGCACCCCGGCAACATCTTCGTCACGCCGACCTCTCCGACCCCGTCGACCACGCCGACGGCGGATACGACAGATGCGACGCCCGGCGGCTTCCGGCTCACGTTCATCGACTTCGGCATGATGGCCGAGATCCCGGCGAGCCTCCGCGACGGCCTGCGCACCCTCCTGATCGCGGTCACCGGCCGCGACAGCCGGGGCCTCGTCGCCGCGGCGCAGGAGATCGGGGTCCTGTTGCCCTCCGCCGACACCCGCGAACTCGAACGCGCCCTCACCGCCCTGTTCGCCCGGTTCGGGGGCATGGGTTTCGCCGAGCTCAGCAAGGTCGACCCCCGCGAGTTCCGTGACTTCGCGGAGGAGTTCGGCGACATGGTGCGCTCGCTCCCGCTGCAACTGCCCGAGAACATGCTGCTGCTGATCCGCGCCGTCTCGCTGACCTCGGGCATGTGCAGCAGCCTCGACCCCGCGTTCAACGTCTGGGACGCCGCCGAACCCTACGCCGGCCGTCTGCTGCGCGACGAGAGCGGCAACATCGTGCAGGCGTTCGCGAGCCAGGCGATGGACACGATGAACACGACCTGGCGCCTGCCGAAGCGCATCGACGACATCATCACCCGCGTCGACGACGGCACCGTCTCGTTCGACACTTCGCGCCTGGAACGCCGCCTCGATCGGCTCGAGGGCATCGCCCGGCGGATCGCCTCGGGCGTGCTCTTCGCGGCGATGCTCATCGGCGGTGCACTGCTCGTGCCGGCGGTGCCCCCGCTGGGCATCACACTGATCTGCGTCTCGGCGCTCCCCCTGCTGCACTCCCTGTTCGCCGGCGTCGGCCGACGGGGCCCGCGGTAGGCGCGGCACGCCCGAGAAACCCGCACCGTCGAGCATGCACTCGCGCCCCCGGAGGCCCGGCGCGCCGGGGATCGGGCGGACGTTCCGGCATATCGCACGATGAGGGGGCGGCGCCACGCGTGACAGGATGGGATGCCATGGAGACCCCTGACGAGAAGCCCGATGAACGCTCCGCAGGAAAGACCCCTCCGAGCACCCGGACAGGCGCCGTCGGCACGGGCGTGAACCGACTGCCGGCCAAAGCCACCGAGACCGCCAAGAAGATCGTCCGCGACATCGCGGCGGTCCCCCCGCGCAGCGTCCATCCGGCGCTCGTCCCGGGCGTCTCGGTCGAGGAGACCGGTCGCACGTACCGCACCGACCCGCTCGTGTTCGGCGTGGCGGCGACCCTGACCCTCGCCTTCATCGCCTGGGGCGTGTTCGCGGGCGACAACCTCGCAGGCACCACCCGCACGGTCCTCGACTGGGTCGTCCAGTACTTCGGATTCTTCTTCACCACCATCGCCACCGTCATCCTGGTGTTCATGCTGTTCATCGGCTTCAGCCGCTACGGACGCATCCCGCTCGGGCGCGACGACGAAGAGCCCGAGTACTCGATGTTCTCCTGGATCTCGATGCTCTTCGCCGCCGGGATGGGCATCGGCCTCGTGTTCTGGGGTGCCGCCGAGCCGCTCACCTTCTTCGAGAGCCCGCCGCCGGGCACGGTCGAGGCGAATACCCTCGACGCCATGCACACCGCGCAGACGCAGGTGCTGTATCACTGGGGCCCGCAGGCCTGGGCGTTCTATGCGCTCGTCGGTGGGGCGATCGCCTACGGTGCCTATCGCCGCGGCCGCACGCCCCTCATCTCCTCGATCTTCGCGCCGCTGCTCGGCGAGGGGCGCACGACCGGTCCGCTCGGCCGCACCATCGACGTCTTCTCGATCATCGTCACGCTGTTCGGCACGGCGGCGTCGCTGGGGCTGGGCGCTCTGCAGATCGGCCACGGCGTCGAGATCGTCAGCGGCGCAGGTCCGCTCGGCAACGGGGTCCTGATCGCCGTGATCGCCGTGCTCACGGCCTGCTTCATTGCGTCGGCCGTCTCGGGAGTCTCAAAAGGCATCCGCGCCCTATCGAACATCAATGCGGTCGTCGCGCTCCTGCTCGCCTTCTTCGTGTTCTTCGTGGGTCCGACGCTGCTCATCCTCAACGTGATCCCGTCGGTCGCCGTGCAGTTCATCGGCGACCTCCCGCAGATGATCGGCCGCTCGGCATCGCAGGGCGAAGCGGCCGAGACGTTCCTGTCGGGCTGGACGATCTTCTACTGGGCGTGGTGGATCTCCTGGTCGCCGTTCGTCGGCATGTTCATCGCCAAGATCTCGCGCGGGCGCAGCCTTCGTCAGTTCGTCTCCGTCGTGATCGTGGTGCCTTCGGCCATCTCTCTCGTCTGGTTCGCGATCTTCGGCACCACGGCGATCCAGCAGCAGATGGACGGCGCGAACCTCACGGTCGACCCGCCGGAGGAAGTCCTGTTCGGCGTGCTTGAGAACCTGCCGTTCTCGCTCATCACGAGCATCATCCTCATCGTGCTGATCGCCATCTTCTTCGTCACGGGAGCGGATTCGGCCTCCCTCGTCATGGGCACGCTGTCTCAGCAGGGCAGGCCGGAGCCGTCGCGCTGGGTCGCCGTCGTGTGGGGTGTGCTGGTCGGAGCGATCGCCGCCGTGCTGCTCGTCATCGGCGAGGAGGGCAGTGGTCTGCGATCGCTGCAGAACGTCACGATCATCGCCGCGCTGCCCTTCGCGATCATCATGGGGTTCATGATGATCGCCTTCATGAAGGATCTCCGACGCGATCCGCTGATCCTTCGTGAGCGTTATGCCCGCGCGGCCGTCCGGCACAGCGTCATGGCCGGTCTCGAGGAGTACGGCGACGACTTCGCGCTCGTGCCGGTCGAGTACGACCACTCCGAGGACGACCTCGACTGGATCGACGAGTCGACCGTCGACGAGACGCTCGCCGAGGTGTACGAGGCCGCGACCGAGGCGATCGACATCATCCCGCCCGCCGAGGTGGATGCGGTCGTCGATGCGTCGATCACGGACCCGCCGACCGCCCCGGACCCGACGGCCGCCCCGGACCAGCCCCGCACGGACTGATCCGCTAGGACGCCTCCTCGGCGGCAGCGGTGATGCGGGCGGCCATCCCGGCGAAGATCAGCCCGTGGAAGGGCAGCACGGCGAGCCAGTACAGGCGTCCGCTCAGTCCGCGGGGGAAGAAGATCGCGCGCTGCTCGTAGCGCGCGCCTTCGCCGTCCGGCACCGCACGCAGCTCGAGCCAGGCCTCGCCGGGCACCTTCATCTCGGCGCGGAGGCGCAGCAGGGATTCGGCCTCGGTCCTCTCGACCGCTTCGACGCGCCAGAAGTCGATCGCGTCGCCGACCCTCGCCGCGGTGCGGCTCCGGCGGCCGCGACGCAGGCCCACGCCACCCACGATCCGGTCCATGAACCCCCGCACGGCCCACAGCAGCGGGGAGGAGTACCAGCCGTTCTCCCCGCCGATGCCCAGGATCACGCGCCACAGCTCTGCCGCGGAGGCGCGGGTGGCGACGGACCGCGAATCCGTGAACACCGTGCGTCCGGCCCAGTCCGGGTCGCTCGGCAGCGGGTCACTGGGCGCGCCCGACACTTCCGAGTCCTGCCAGCTGGTCTCGATGCTGTCACCGCGCACCCGTCCGAGCGCGAGGTCGACCGCACGCCGATACGGGGTCAAGCCGTCTTCGGGCCGCGGGATGAGCTCGTCGACCGCGTGGTCCTTCATGATGCACTCGTTCTGCAGCGATGCCACGAGCGGACGGGCGATCGAGCGCGGCACCGGCGTCACCAGGTTCACCCAGTGCGAAGCGAGCCCCGGCGTGAGCACGGGGAGGGCGGCGATGGCGCGCTGCCGGAGCCCGGCTTCGACGGCGTAGCCGTTCATCATCTGCCCGTAGCGCAGCACGTCCGGCCCGCCGATGTCGACGGCGCGGTTCACATCGGCGTCGACGCGCGCCGCCCCGAGCAGGTAGTGCAGCACATCGCGGACGGCGATCGGCTGGATGCGGTTTCGCACCCACTTCGGCGCCGGCATGTACGGCAGCACATCGGTGAGGTGGCGGATCATCTCGAACGACGCCGACCCCGAGCCGATCACGACGCCCGCCTGCAGTACGAGCGTCGGCACGCCGGACCGCAGGAAGATCTCCCCCACGCGCACACGCGAGCGCAGGTGCGGCGACAGCTTCGCGTCGTCGGGATGCAGTCCGCCGAGGTACACGATCCGTCGCACGCCTGCCCGCGCCGCGGCCTCGGCCACCGTCGTCGCCGCCCGCTCGTCGCTCTCCTCGAAGCCCTTGCCTGCGGACATCGAGTGGATCAGGTAGTACACGACGTCGACGTCGTCCATGGCCGTGGCCACGGCATCCGCATCATCCGCGGAGCCTTCGACGATCTCGCAGTCGCCGCCCCAGGGGAAGGAGGCCGCGCGCGCGGCGTCACGCGCCAGGACCCGCACCCGGTAGCCGGCGTTCAGCAGCCGCGGGGTCAGGCGTCCGCCGATGTATCCGGTCGCCCCGAGCACGAGGGCGCGCGGGGCGGAGCCGTCGTCGCGGGGCGCGGCGCGCAACGCCTCTTCACGGCCGGTGGGGTGGGTGAGTTCGGGCATAGGTCGAGCGTAGGTCGCCCCCGCGTCCGGTGGAACGGGGTTGCGGGGCGTCGTGGCGACCGGTACGGGCACAAGCCCCTATTGCAACGTAATGGTTGCTTTTCCGCCCGCAACGTGCAACTCTGAAGTTGCAGTCGGCCGACCGGTCGACGGAACCTGCAGGAAACGCCGAAAGGAACCATCATGGTGAACATGACCCACAACGAGGCATCCGTCGTCGACGAGGAGACCTTCTCCGTTCGGCGGACCATCCTGATCGCAGCACCCGCCGACAAGGTCTGGCGGGCTGTGGCCGAGCCAGAGCACATCTCCCGGTGGTTCGGGCGCACCGTGCTCGACGGCACCGGGGTCGGCGCGACCGGCACGATGACCTTCCCCGACTACGACGTGATCCCCCTGCGGATCGAGGAGTACGACGAGCCGCGGCGCATCACCTACCGCTGGAACAACGACGACGCCCTCGGTGCATTGCCCGACAGCATCGACGAGACCACCTCGACGGTCTTCACCTTCACGCTCGAAGAGGCCGAGGGTGGCACGCGCCTCACGGTCGTCGAGAGCGGCTTCGAGCGCACGTCCGACCCGCGCGCCAACCTGGAGTCGCACCGCACGGGCTGGGACCTGGAGCTGGACAAGATGGTCACCCTGGTGGAAGGCGAAGCATGACCGCAGCAACCCTCCTGCCCATGCTCTCGGCGCTCGCGGACGAGACGCGCTGGCGCATCCTGACGGAGCTCGGGGAGGCGGAGGCGTCGGCATCCGCTCTCGCCGGGCGCCTTCCGGTGTCCCGTCAGGCGATCGCGAAGCATCTCGCCGTCTTGCAGGAGGTCGGTCTCGTCGAGCCCGTGCGGGTCGGCCGCGAGGTGCGCTTCCGCGTCGTCGGCGCCGAGCTCTCCGCCACCGCTGCGAAGCTCGACGTGATCGGGCGCGAGTGGGACCGCCGCCTCGCCGCGATCAAGGAGATCGCGGAGGGGCTGTAGGCGCTCGGGGTGTCGGGCTGTCGGGCTGTCGGGCTGTCGGGCTGTCGGGCCACCTTCCCCGCGGACGAAACGCCACATGTCGGATGCTTCGGGCAGGCGCGTCCGACATCTGGCGTGTCGGCGGGGTTGGGTGTCGGGCGGGCGGCGACGGCGGGTCAGCGCGCGGGGCCCGTGTCCTTCTCGTCGCGGATGGCGTCGCGCAGCTCCTGGTCGAGGTCGGAGGCCTCTTCGATCGCCGCCGTCATGCCGGCGAGGAACCGCGTGACCACCGCACGTTCGTCGTCGGACAGCTCGTCGACCAGGGCGAGCATGCGTCGATGCATGGCACCGAGGGTCGCGCGGACCTCTTCGTCGCTGCTCACGGTCGGCACCACGACTCCCGCGCGGCGGTCGGTGGGGTGGGGCTCGCGACGGACGTGTCCGCCCTTCTCGAGCCGGTCGATGAGAGTGGTCGTCGACGCCGTGGAGATGTCGAGCATCTTCGCGATGTCGATCGGGCGGACGATGCGCCCCGCCCGCTGCTCCCGGAGCAGGAAGCGCAGTGCCATCAGGTCGGTCTCGTTCATTCCCATCGATGCGCGGGTGCGTGCGCGCATCGCGGTCTCGGCCGCCCGGTAGCGCCGCAGCATGTTCAGCACGTCGACGGTGCTGACGTTCCCGCCGTCGGGGTACCAGTATCCGGAGCGCGTGTACTCCTGGGGCTCGCTCATGACGCCACCACCTCTCCGTCGGCCTCGGGGAGGGACTCCCGTTCGAGCATCTCCACCGCTCCTGCGGCGACGCCGACGGGGACCACGAGCAGGAACCCGCCGGTGATCGCGTCGTTCTCCGCCACGATGATCTGCTCGATCCTGTCGCGAGGAATCCCGGGGAACCGGCTCTGCAGGTGCTCGAGCAGGCTCGCATAGCCGATGAACTTCTCGTCCTCGAGGGTGACCGGGTCGACCATGGGTTCCTTTCGCGCGGTGAGTCAATCCTCTCATCGTGGGAGGGTGCCGGCGACGACCGAATTCCCTAGTTCGTCAGGTAATAAGGCTGTCGAGGTAACATGGGCACCTGGGCCGCGGGGGAGGTGCGTAATGGGGAATGGTCTGGACGTCGTGGCATCGGAGCTCGCCCGCGATGTCGAAGAGTTCCGGCGGGCCGAGGCGCAGCTGCGTCGACGGCTGGCGGCAGCGCGTCAACCCAATGAGACGGATCGCTCTGCCATGCGCATCATCGCGTCGGCTCCGGTCGATACCCCGGTCACGCCCGGCGAGCTGGCCGCTCAGCTCGGGGTGAGCACGGCGGCCGTCACCTCCGTCGTGCGCCGGCTCGCCGAGCGCGGTCAGGTGGTCGTGGCCGTCCATCCGGACGACGCGCGGTCGAAGATCATCCGTCCGTCTCTTCGCGATCTGCACTCTCCTGCCGACGAGATCTCTCGCCGCATCGAGCGGGTGGAGAGGGAGTTCGCACCGGAGCAGCTCGCCGCGATCTCGCTGTTCCTGCGGCGCCTCGCCCGCGAGCTCGAAGGCATCGAATAGGCCCGACTTCCATTTAGCTAGTTAAACTAGTAATCTAATTCCTGTACGAAATACGGGAAGGGGACGTCATGGGTCTGCTCAGCTACGCCGGAGAATCGAAGGTCATCGAGATCGACGACCCGCTGCTCGCGCATCTCCGACTCGTCGCCGTGACGAAGCTCCGCCGGGGCGAGTCCTTCCCGCTCACGCTGCGTACGACGGAATCGACCATCGAGACCCTGTGGATGCACGCGTCGATTCCGGTGCGCTTCGTGGTGGACGACGAGCGTGAGCTCCAGCGGCCGTTGCTGGTGAAGATGATGGCCGCCGCGAGTTCGGCGAACGGGCTGGACCTCACGGATCCCGACTTCGCCGCGTCGTTGCCGTCTGCGGCACCGATGCACGCGGTCGCCTGAAAGCTCGCCTCCGTCGTCTTCGCGCTCCTGGGCAAAGCAGCGCGAAGACCGGACGGAGGTGTGTGGCGGTGTCACCGGGGGGTGACGACATCGCTGCTCTTGGCATCCGGCCGCCCGGAATCGGGTCCTGGCGGCCGGATGCCCTTCGCTCAGAGGGCGGTGTATCCGCCGTCGACGAGGTGGTAGCTGCCGGTGATGAAGCTCGCGGCGTCACTGGCGAGGAATGCGATGAGGTTCGCGACCTCGTCGGCCTGGCCCAGTCGGCCGATCGGGTGCTTGCTCACGAGGAACTCCTTCGCCTCGTCGCCCATGTTCGCGAGCAGCGGGGTGTCGATGAAGCCGGGGCCCACCGAGTTCACGCGCACCCCCTTCGCCGAGTACTCGAGCGCTGCCGACTTGGTCATGCCGACCACGCCGTGCTTGGCGGTGACGTAGGCGGGCGAGCCGGCGAACCCGACGCTTCCCAGGATCGAGGCGATGTTCACGACCGATCCACCGCCGTTCGCGAGGATCGACGGGATCTGCGCCTTCATGTTCCGGAACACGGCGTTGAGGTTGATCGCGATGACCTTGTCCCAGGCGTCGTCCTCGTACTCCGCGGTCGGGGCGGTCGCGCCGCCGATGCCGGCGTTGTTGACCCCGATGCGCAGCGGAGCCAGGGCGTTGGCGGTCTCGATGGAGGAGGCGATCCAGGCGGCGTCCGTCGCATCGCCCACGGAGGCCTCCGCCGTGCCACCGGCCGCGCGGATCTCCTCGACGACCGCGTTCGCGTGCTCGGCATTCAGGTCGTTGACCACGACCGCTGCCCCGTTCTTCGCCAGCAGGAGAGCGGTCGAGCGTCCGATTCCGCTGCCTGCTCCCGTCACGATCGCCGAGCGGTTCGAGACGTCGTACTGAGCCACGAGAGACTCCACTTCCGGGCGGGCACGGTGCCGGGAGATCTTCTCGGACGGTCCGTCCTTCCTTCCACCCTACGCCTTCACGACCGGTGTGGATTCACGTGAATGGAAATTTCTCCCTGCGGAAGGTGCCGGTCAGGCGTCGGCCACGTCGATCCTGCTGAGCGTGGGCGGTGCCAGGATCGCACCCGTCTCCACGGTCTCGACATCGCGCCGGCCCGTGAGGCGCGCGACCGCATCGTCGAACTGCTCGTCGAGCGCGGCCAGCGCGCCCGGTGCGTCGTGGTGCGACAGTGCGTCGATCAACGCCTGATAGGTGGGCGAGACGGAGGCGGGCACCGCATAACCTTCGTCGGCACTGAAGCTCGCGATCCGCGTCTGGAGCGCGAGCGTCATCATCGCGCGGGAGAGTCGAGGGCTCTGCGCGGCGTTCACGAGGGCCTGATGGAACGCGATGTCCGCGTCGCCGATGCCGAGTGCGTCCGCGCGGGTGCTCGCCTCCCTCAGCTCGGCCAGCGCGCTCTCGAGTTGCTCCGCCACGGGAAGCCGGTCCCTCACGATGAGGCGCACGGCTTCGCGCTCCACGGCCCGACGCTCGGTGTAGAGGTCGGCGATGCCGTCGACCGGGATCACGCTCACGCGCAGGCCCCGACCCGGAAGTGCTGTCAGTGCACCCTCCTGCACGAGTCGCTGCGCCGCCTCGCGCAGGGGACCGCGGCTCACGCCGAGCTTCGCGGCGATGTCCACCTCGCCCAGGGGGCTGCCGACGGGCAGCGCGCCGGAGAAGATCGCCGACCGGAGTTCGGCCGTGATCAGGTCGACCGTCGAAGGCCGTGCCATGCGGAAGACCGCGCCGGGCATCCCGTTCGGGGCGGGCGTGAGTGGCATGAGCGCTCCTGAGTCGATCGTCGGTGACTCCATTCTGCATCCGACGCGTGTCGGCGCCCGACACGTGTCCGCACGGGCCGGGCACCCCACCATAACGAGTTTGTATAAATGTAGACAATCCGACAGTCTGAATGTGCACAAACGGTCGATCCGGCATAACGTGGCCGTCGGCCCGGGACCGGAGAACGGTCTCGCCCGCCCAACCGCACGCCCGATATCGAAAGAGGAACCGTATGCCCTCCACCCGAATTCATCTGCGCGCCGGCGCCGTCGCGGCCTCCGCCGCGCTCGTCGTGACTCTGGCCGCCTGCTCGTCGTCCGGCACGGACGAGGAGAGCGGCTCGACGCTCGAGCAGCTGCAGAACGACGGGAAGATCACCGTCGCGATCGCCGACGAGCGTCCGTACTCGTGGGTCGAGGGCGGCGAGCCCACCGGCGCGACCATCGCCATGCACCGCGAGATCTTCTCGAACATGGGGATCGACGACGTCGAGGTGGTCGAGGTCGACTGGAACTCGCTGATCCCCGGACTCAAGGCCGGCCGCTTCGACGCGATCAGCGCCGGGATGTCGATCCTGCCCGAGCGCTGCGAGGAGGCGGCGTTCAGCGATCCCGAGATCATGTACACCACCACGCTGATGGTGCCCGAGGGCAACCCGCGCGGTCTCACCGACCTCGACTCGGTCGTCGACGACCCCGACGTCACGCTCGCCGTGCTCGGTGGAGGGATCGAGAGCGGATACGCCGAGAAGCTCGGCATCTCGAACACGGTGTCGGTGGACAACGCGCAGTCCGGCATGGACCTCGTCGCCAACGGGCGCGCCGACGCCTTCGCGATGACGGCGATCTCGCTGAACTGGATGGCGGACAACAACCCGGACGCCGGCGTCGAGACGACCGAGGCGTTCGTCCAGGAGATCGACGGCGTGCCGCAGATCGGTGCCGGGTCGACCGTGTTCCGCACCGGCGACACGGAGCTCCTCGACGCGTACAACGAGCAGCTCGCCTCCATCACGGGTGATGAGCAGGCCTACCTCGACCTCGTCGGGGAGTACGGCTTCACCGCGGAGAACCTCCCGCCGTCCGACCTGACGACCGCCCAGCTCTGCGCGGGCGAGCTCGGCTGAGGCCACCGGCGAATGGACAATCTGTCCGCGTTGTGGGCGGCTCTGCCCGCGATCGGCGGCGGCGTGCTCGTCACGCTCACGCTGACCGTGGGCGGGGCCCTCCTCGCGCTCATCGTCGCGGTGGTGCTCGGCCTCTCGGTCCGTGCCGAGAACATCGTCATCCGGGGCACCTCGCGGGTGATCATCGAGTTCTTCCGAGGCACTTCCCTGGTCGTGCAGCTGTTCTTCCTCTTCTTCGTGCTGCCCCAGCTCGGCGTCTCGATCTCCCCGATCGCGTGCGGCATCCTCGGCCTCGGTCTCAACTACGGTGCCTACGGTGCGGAGGTCATCCGCGGCTCGATCAACTCCGTCCCGACCGGGCAGTGGGAGGCGACCACCGCCCTCAGCATGACCCCTGCACACCGGATGCGCCGGGTCATCTTCCCGCAGGCCTGGGCCCTCATGATCCCCTCTCTGACGAATCTGCTCATCCAGTTGCTCAAGGGCACCGCGATCGTCGGGTTCATCACGCTCATCGACCTGACCGTGGCGCTGGACCGCCTCCGCATCCAGACCGACACCTTCTTCTACGGCGTCGTCGGCATGGTGCTCTACTTCGTGATCGCCTACGCGCTGACCCTCGTGATGAACGCCCTGGAGGTGCGCGCGAAGCACAAGCTCGGGCGCGGGGAGTCGCTGGCCGAGACCCTGCGCTTCCGCTCGCCCGTCACCCGAGGGGAGACCGCCGCATGAACGGACCCGTCTGGAGCTGGGACACCGCCTGGGCGGCGCTCCCGCACCTGCTCGAGGGCTTCTTCACGGTCACCCTCGTCGTCACCCTGGCCGGGAGCGCGATCGCCGCCGTGCTCGGCCTCGTGATCGCCGTCGTGCGCCGCAGCGCCCCTCGACCCGTCGCTGCGAGCGTCGGCTTCCTGGTGAACTTCATCCGGATGACCCCGATCGTCATCCAGCTGCTCTTCGCGTACTTCGCGCTGGTGACCGTGGATCCGCTGACCATCGGCATCGCGGTGTTCGGCATCCACTACGCGACCTACATGGCCGAGGTCTACCGTGCTGGCATCGAGTCCGTCCCGCGCGGGCAGTGGGAGGCTGCCACCGCCCTGAGCATGTCTCGCCCGCGCACCTGGACCGCCGTGGTGCTCCCGCAGGCGATCAGGGCGACCGTCCCCTCCCTGGGCAACTACGTGATCTCGATGCTGAAGGACACCCCGTTCCTCATCGCCATCACCGTGGCAGACATGGTCAGCAACGCCCTGGAGTTCGGCGGGAACAGCTTCCGCTACCTCGAGCCCATCACGCTCGCCGGTGTGATCTTCTTCCTCGCCAGCTACCCCGCATCCGTCCTCGTCCGCAGATTGGAGAAGCGCCTTGAATACGCCTCCTGAGAACTCCCGTCCCGCCATCCGCTTCGACGCGGTACACAAGCGCTACGGCGACCACGTCGTGCTCGACGGCCTCACCTTCGACGTGCAGCAGGGCGACCGGGTCACGCTCATCGGACCGAGCGGTTCGGGCAAGACCACGATCCTCCGTCTGGTCATGACGCTGGAAGAGGCCGACGGCGGATACATCTTCATCGACGGCGAGCCGCTCACGCACGTCGAACGCGGCGGCAAGCGCGTGCCGTTGCGGGAGAAGCACCGCAACGAGGTGCGCAAGCGCATCGGCATGGTCTTCCAGCAGTTCAACCTGTTCCCGAACATGACCGTGATGGAGAACCTCATCGAGGCCCCCGTGCACGTGCTCGGCATGTCGAAGGCGGCGGCCACCGCGAAGGCCACCGACCTGCTGCAGAAGGTCGGCCTCGCGGACAAGGCCGACGCCCATCCGCTGCAGCTCTCGGGTGGCCAGCAGCAGCGGGTCGCCATCGCCCGTGCGCTCGCGATGGACCCGGAGATCCTGCTGCTGGACGAGGTCACCAGCGCTCTGGATCCCGAGATCGTGGGGGAGGTGCTCGGCGTGCTGCGCGACGTCGCCGAGACGACCGACATCACCATGCTCATCGTCACCCACGAGATGCAGTTCGCCCGGGACGTCTCGAACCGCGTGCTGATGTTCGATCAGGGCAGCATCGTCGAGGAGGCCGACCCCGAGACGATGTTCTCCGCGCCGCGCGAGCAGCGCACGAGGGACTTCCTCTCCGCAGTGCTGAGCGACTGAGCCTCGAGCGCGCTTCCCCCTCCCGCTCCTCGCGTCGTCGACGCGAGGAGCGCTCTCCCGGTGGGTGACGAGGAGGCGGCGATCCGAAGATCCTGTGAGCGCCCCGTGAGGGTCGCCGGGATCGTCGTATGGGTTCCGTAAGTGCGGTCAAAGCAGGGGCACCGAGGGGTGTTGTATCGGGTGTTGCGTCCTCGAGACGCGCGGTCGCCGCCCGGCGATCGCCGCAGCCTGAATGGAGCTCTCTGTGCTTGACCTCGTCTACGTGCTGGGCGTGATCGTCCTGTTCGTGACCGTCGGCCTCGTCGGGAAGGCGGTGGAGAAGCTGTGATCGTGTTCGAGCTTCTCGCGACCGTGCTCGGCGTCGCTGCTGTCGTCTACCTGGTGTTCGCCCTCGTGAAGCCGGAGCGTTTCTGATGGAGTGGGGCTTCCTCATCGCGAGCGTCGCCACCCTCGCCCTCGCCCTCGCCCTCGTCTACAGGCCCGTCGGCGACTACATGGCCTGGACCTTCACGACGACGAAGGACTGGGGTGTCGAGCGCGGCATCTACAAAGTCATCGGCGTCGACCCGAAGCGCGAGCAGTCCTGGCAGGCATATCTGCGTTCGGTTCTCTCCTTCTCGATCGTGGGCGTCCTGCTGCTCTTCGCGCTCCAGCGCACGCAGCAGTGGTTGCCGTACGCCCTCGGCAACGAGAACGTCGAGTCGGGGGTGGCGTTCAACACCGCGATCTCCTTCGTGACCAACACGAACTGGCAGGCCTATTCGGGTGAGGCGTTGTCGTACACCGTGCAGTTCGCCGGTCTCGCAGTGCAGAACTTCGTGTCGGCAGCGACCGGAATCGCCGTCGCGATCGCGCTCGTGCGCGGCTTCGCATACCGTCGATCCGGCGTCATCGGCAACTTCTGGGTCGACCTCGTCCGCGGTACCTTCCGCATCCTGCTCCCGCTGTCGATCGTCGCGGCCATCGTCCTGATCGCCGGCGGCGTCGTGCAGAACTTCAACGGCTACGTCGATGTGAGCACGGTCTCCGGTGGCACGCAGACGATCCCCGGCGGTCCCGTCGCCTCTCAGGAGGCGATCAAGGAGATCGGCACGAACGGCGGCGGCTTCTACAACGCGAACGCATCCCACCCCTTCGAGAACCCCGCGGCGTGGACGAGCCTGCTGCAGTGCTTCCTGATCCTGCTGATCCCCTTCTCCCTGCCGCGGACGTTCGGCAGGATCGTCGGCGACAACCGTCAGGGATACGCGATCCTCTCCGTCATGGGAACGCTGTTCCTCGCGTCGACCTTCGCTCTCGCGGCGTTCGAGTTCGCGGGCCGCGGTTCGGCTCCGGAACTCGCCGGCGCCGCGATGGAAGGCAAGGAGGCGCGGTTCGGGCTCGTGCAGTCGGTGCTCTACGCGTCGACCACCACGCTCACCTCGACGGGGTCCGTGAACTCGATGCACGACTCCTATACGGCTCTCGGCGGGATGATGCCGATGGTCAACATGTTGCTCGGCGAGATCGCGCCCGGTGGTGTGGGCGCCGGCCTGTACGGGATGCTCATCATCGCCGTGATCGCCGTCTTCGTCGCCGGCTTGCTCGTCGGCCGCACACCGGAGTACCTCGGGAAGAAGATCGGGCCGCGCGAGATGAAGCTCGCCAGCATGTACATCCTCGTGATGCCGATCCTCGTGCTCGGGGGCGTCGCCCTCAGCTTCGCGATTCCCGCGCTCCGCGGCAGCATCATCGACGAATCGCTCGCGAACAGCGGTTCGCACGGCCTCTCCGAGGTGATCTACGCGTTCGCCTCCGCAGCGAACAACAACGGATCCGCCTTCGCAGGCCTGACCGCGAGCACTCCGTGGCTGACGGCGGCACTCGGTGTCGCGATGCTCCTCGGACGGTTTCTGCCGATCGCCCTCGTCCTGGCCCTGGCCGGTTCGCTGGCCGCGCAGGACAAGGTCCCCGCCACGGCCGGCACGCTGCCGACGCATCGACCGCTCTTCATCGGTCTCACCGTCGGCACCGCGGTCCTGGTGACCGCACTCGTCTTCTTCCCCGTTCTCACGCTGGGTCCCCTGGCGGAAGGGCTGCTGTAACCATGTCCACCATCACGCACACCCCGTCGCCCGAGACATCGGAGGCGACCCCAGCCGCACCGCGCAAGACGCTCACCTGGGCGCAAGTGCGAGCCGCTCTCCCGGGCGCGCTGCGCAAGGTCGACCCGCGCGCGCAGTGGCGCAATCCCGTCATGTTCATCGTGTGGGTCGGCGCCGCCCTCACCACGCTGCTCGCCGTCGCCGAGCCCTTTCTGGGCGGCCCCGCCACGTCGGGTGGCAGCAGCGTCCCGTGGTCCTTCACCTGGATCATCGCGGTGTGGCTGTGGCTCACGGTCGTCTTCGCCAATCTGGCCGAGTCGATCGCCGAAGGACGCGGCAAGGCGCAGGCTGACACGCTGCGCAAGACCCGTACCAGCACCACCGCCCACCGCGTCGACGACTATGACCCGGCGAACGACGG
Organism: Microbacterium sp. J1-1; assembly: GCF_024498615.1. NCBI lineage: Bacteria > Bacillati > Actinomycetota > Actinomycetes > Micrococcales > Microbacteriaceae > Microbacterium > Microbacterium sp. J1-1. Next base: position 261,010 of record NZ_CP089590.1, read on the forward strand.
TTCTGCGGAGGCCGCGCGCATCTCCGACGTCTCCTCCGCGGATCTCCGCCTGGGGGACACGGTCGTCGTGTCCGCCGGTGAGCTGATCCCCGGCGACGGTGACATCGTGTGGGGCATCGCGAGCGTCGACGAGTCCGCGATCACCGGCGAGTCCGCCCCCGTCGTGCGCGAATCCGGGGGAGATCGGTCAGCGGTCACCGGCGGCACGCGCGTGCTCTCGGATCGCATCGTCGTGCGCATCACCTCGAAACCGGGGGAGACGTTCGTCGATCGGATGATCGCTCTCGTCGAGGGGGCCGCGCGCCAGCGCACCCCCAACGAGATCGCGTTGAACATCCTTCTCGCGTCGTTGTCGATCGTGTTCGTGGTGGTCGCGCTCACACTGAACCCGATCGCCTCCTACCCGGCGAGCCCCGCGAGCATCACCGTTCTCATCGCGCTGCTCGTCTGCCTCATCCCGACCACGATCGGTGCCCTCCTGTCCGCCATCGGCATCGCCGGCATGGATCGCCTGGTGCAGCGCAACGTCCTCGCGATGTCCGGTCGCGCGGTCGAGGCAGCGGGCGACGTCACGACACTGCTGCTCGACAAGACGGGCACGATCACGTACGGAAACCGCCGTGCGAGCGCGTTCGTCCGCATCGACGGCGTCCAGGAGCGAGAGCTCATCGAGGCGGCCGCGAAGTCGTCGCTCGCCGACCCGACGCCCGAGGGCAAGTCGATCGTCGACCTGGCACGTGCCGAAGGCGTCGACGTCGAGGCGGATGCCGGCGGTGAGATCGTTCCGTTCACGGCTCAGACCCGCATGTCGGGACTGGACCTCGACGACGGGACGCAGATCCGCAAGGGCGCGGGCAGCGCCATCACCGCCTGGCTGGAGGAGGACGGCGCGCGTCTGCCGAGCAGCGAACTCGCCGAGCTGGACGAGCACGTCCAGCACATTTCGCAGTCCGGTGGGACGCCTCTGGTCGTCGCCGTGAAGGCGGCCGACGGCCGTCGCCGGGTGCTCGGCGTCATCCACCTGAAGGACATCGTCAAGGAGGGGCTGACCGAGCGATTCGCCGAACTCCGCGCGATGGGCATCCGCACCGTCATGGTCACCGGTGACAATCCGCTGACGGCCGCGGCGATCGCCACGGAGGCGGGAGTCGACGACTTCCTCGCCGAGGCGACGCCTGAGCAGAAGCTGGCGTACATCCGCAAGGAGCAGGACGGCGGCAACCTGGTGGCGATGACCGGCGACGGCACCAACGATGCGCCCGCGCTCGCGCAGGCCGACGTGGGTGTGGCGATGAACACGGGAACGTCGGCCGCTAAAGAAGCCGGCAACATGGTCGACCTCGATTCCGACCCGACGAAGCTCATCGACATCGTCGCGATCGGGAAGCAGCTGCTCATCACGCGCGGCGCACTGACCACGTTCTCGATCGCGAACGACATCGCGAAGTACTTCGCCATCATCCCGGCCATCTTCATGGGCGTCTTCCCGCAGCTCGCGGTGCTGAACGTCATGGGGTTGCACTCTCCGGCATCGGCGGTGCTGTCCGCGGTGATCTTCAACGCCATCGTGATCGTCTTCCTCGTGCCGCTCGCCCTGCGAGGAGTGAAGTACCGCCCCCTCAACGCCTCGAAGATCCTCGGACGCAACCTCGCCGTATACGGACTCGGCGGCATCATCACACCCTTCATCGGCATCTGGCTCATCGACCTGTTCGTGCGCCTGATCCCCGGCTTCTGAACTGACAAGGAGATCGCACACTCATGAACGCTGGAACACGCAGCGGCGGCCGCACACTGTGGGTCGCGGTTCGCGCGATGCTCATGTTCACCGTGGTCCTCGGCATCGGCTACACCCTGCTCATCACCGGCATCGGGCAGCTCGCATTCCCCGCACAGGCGAACGGCTCAGCCCTCGTCTCGAAGGGCGGGGACGTCGTCGGATCCTCGCTGCTCGGTCAGTCGTTCACCGACGAGGAGGGCAACCCGCTTCCGGAGTACTTCCAGAGCAGGCCGTCGGCGGCCGGCGACGGCTATGACGGCACGGCGTCGTCCGGCACCAACCAGGGGCCGGAGAACGAGGACCTCGTCGCGGCGATCGCCGAACGCAAGGTGCAGATCGCCGAGTTCAACGGGGTCGACGAGTCCGCGGTACCCGCAGACGCGGTGACCTCGTCGAGTTCCGGCCTCGACCCCCACATCAGCCCGGCCTACGCGCAGATCCAGATCGCCCGTGTCGCCGACGCGCGCGGGATATCGGAGGACGAGGTCGCCGCGGCGGTGGAGGCCGCCACGAGCGCTCCCAACCTCGGGTACCTCGGGGAGTCGGTCGTCAACGTCGCCGAGCTCAACCTCGCACTCGACGAGTCGGCAGGCTGAGCATGACTCGGGGGCGGCTTCGTGTGCTGCTCGGCGCCGCCCCCGGCGTCGGCAAAACCTACACCATGCTCGAAGAGGGGCGCCGGCTCCTCGCTGAGGGCAAGGACGTCGTCATCGGCATCGTCGAGACGCACGGCCGTGCGGCCACCGCGACCATGACCGACGGGCTCCCGGCGATCCCTCGGATGAACGTGGGTCACCGTGGCGTCGAACTCGAGGAGATGGATCTCGCTGCGCTCTTGACCCGAGCGCCCTCCGTCGCGCTCGTCGATGAGCTCGCGCACACCAACGCACCCGGCTCCCGCAACGAGAAACGCTGGGAGGACGTCGAGGAACTCCTCGCCGCGGGGATCGACGTGATCTCCACGCTCAACATCCAGCACATCGAATCCCTCAACGACGTCGTCGAACAGATCACCGGCGTGCCGCAACGCGAAACCGTACCCGACAACGTGCTGCGCAGCGCCGATCAGATAGAGGTCATCGACCTCGCCCCGCAGGCGCTTCGCGACCGTCTCTCCGGCGGATTCGTCTACCCGGCCGAACGCATCGACGCCGCGCTGTCGAACTACTTCCGCCTGGGCAACCTCACCGCGCTTCGCGAGCTCGCCCTCATCTGGCTGGCCGATGAGGTCGACCAGGCGCTCAAGGGGTATCGCGCTGAGCACGGCATCGACAGCACCTGGGAGGCGCGGGAGCGCGTCGTCGTCGCCCTCACCGGAGGAGCGGAGGGGGAGACCCTTCTGCGGCGCGGGTCCCGGATCGCGGCGCGGTCGGCCGGCGGCGAGCTGATGGCCGTGCACATCACCAGCCAAGACGGCCTGCGCGCGGCGAACCCGGTCGTGCTGACGGAGCAGCGCGCCCTCGTCGAGAAGCTCAACGGCACCTACCATCAGGTCGTCGGCGAGGACATCCCGACCGCCCTGGTCGAGTTCGCACGATCCGTCAACGCCACCCAACTCGTGCTCGGTGCCAGTCGGCGCGGACGCTTCACGGCGGCGTTCACCGGCCCGGGCATCGGCGCGACCGTCGTGCGCGAGTCCGGTGACATCGACGTGCACATGGTCAATCACTCCGCCGCAGGTCGTCGCTTCGCGCTGCCGCCGCTCACCGGGGCGCTGACCCGCAAGCGCCGCGTACTCGGCTTCCTCGTCGCGCTCCTCGGCGGCCCGCTGCTGACGTTCTTCCTCAGCTTCTTCCGCAGCCCCGAATCGATCACGACCGATGTGCTGAGCTACCAGCTGCTCGTCGTGATCGTCGCGCTGGTCGGCGGTATCTGGCCGGCGCTGTTCGCCGCGGTCCTGTCCGGGCTCACCCTGGATTTCCTCTTCGTCGAGCCCCTCTACACGATCCACATCCACGAGCCGCACCACCTGCTGGCGCTCGTCCTGTACGTCATCATCGCGAGCATGGTCAGCTTCATCGTCGATCGCGCCGCCCGATACACGCGCGCCGCGCGGCGGTCTGCCGCAGAGTCCGAGCTGATCCAGACGATCGCCGGGAGCGTGCTCCGCGGCGAGAACGCGATACAGGCGCTCATCGACCGCACGCGGGAGGCGTTCCACCTCGCGGGAGTCCGTCTGATGCGTGGCGACGAGGTCATCGCGCGCGCCGGGGAACCCCTGGCGGACAACCGCCACACCGACATCCGCATCGGTGACCACGCTGTGCTCGAACTCCACGGGGGCGATGTGGCAGCGTCCGAGCGTCGACTGCTGGCGGTCATGACCGCTCAGCTCGCCGCGGCGCTCGAGCACCAGCGCCTCGAGAGAACCGCGAAGGAGATCGAGCCGATCGCGGCCTCGGACCGTGTGCGCGGAGCTCTGCTCTCGGCGCTGAGCCATGACCTGCGTCGCCCGCTCGCCGCTGCTGCCGCCGCCGTCGGCGGCTTGCGCGCTGCGGGACCCGATCTGGACCGGCGCGACAAGCAGGAGCTGCTCGACACCGCGGACGAGAGCCTCACCGCGCTCGCGACGCTGGTGACGGATCTGCTCGATGTCAGCCGCCTCCAGACCGGGGTGCTCGCGATCGCCGACATCCCGACCGATCCGGCCGAGGTGATCGCCCCCGCTCTCGACGAACTCCAGCTCGGTCCCACCGACGTCACGCTCGCGCTCCATCACGGGGACGCGCTGGCGCAGGCGGATCCGGTGCTGCTGCAGCGTGTGGTCGTCAACCTGCTCACCAACGCCCACCGGTACTCCCCTCCGGACGTGCCCGTGCACGTCAGCACCAGCACCTTCGGTGATCACCTCGAGATCCGCATCATCGACCGCGGGCCCGGTGTCCCGGCCGAGAAGCGCGACGACATTTTCGTCCCGTTCCAGCGCCTCGGTGACACCGACAACTCGTCCGGTCTCGGGCTCGGCCTCGCGCTCTCCCGCGGCTTCGTCGAAGCCATGCACGGGACGCTCACCCCGGAGGACACCCCCGGCGGCGGACTGACCATGGTCATCGCGCTGCCCGCCACCATTCCCGCACCCGGCACATCGGAGGAGACCGAGTGAAGATCCTCATCGCAGACGACGACCCGCAGATCCTGCGCGCGCTCCGCATCACCCTCACGGCCAAGGGATACGACGTGGTCACGGCATCGGATGGCGCCGCGGCCATCGCCGCGGCCATCGATCACCACGCAGACCTGTTCCTCCTCGATCTGGGTATGCCGAAGCTCGACGGGATCGAGGTGATCCACGGAATTCGCGGATGGTCCGCGGCACCGATCCTCGTCGTCTCGGGGCGGGCGGGTGCCTCCGACAAGGTCGAGGCGCTCGACGCCGGCGCCGACGACTACATCACCAAGCCTTTCGCCGTCGACGAGCTCCTCGCCCGGATCAGAGCCCTGACCCGCCGGGTGCCCCAGGAAGAAGCACTTCCCCTCGTCCGGCTCGGCGACATCACCATCGATCTCGCCGCACGCAGCGTCTCCCGCGAGTCGTCCGACGGCAACCGGCAGATCCGGCTCACCCCGACGGAGTGGCAGATGATCGACATCCTCATCCGCAACGCCGGCAAGCTCGTCACCCGGCAGACACTCCTCACGGCCATCTGGGGCAACGAGCACATCGAAGACACCGGGTACCTGCGTCTGTACGTGTCGCAGCTCCGCAAGAAGCTCGAGGACACGCCGTCGGAGCCGGTGCACATCATCACCGAGCCGGGGATGGGGTACCGCCTGCTGGGTCTGACGGTCGACTGACCCTTGACATGGTCTTCGCGCAGGTCTAACGTACAACCAAATGGTTGCACAAACGGAGTTGAGCGAAGCGGAGGTCGACCGTGTGTTCCACGCACTGGCGACGTCGACCCGGCGCGACATCCTGCGTCGGACGATCGAGCGGGAGCAGTCCGTCTCGACTCTCGCCACTGAATACGAGATGTCGTTCGCTGCGGTGCAGAAGCACGTCGCCGTGCTCGAGGCCGCGAACCTCATCGTCAAGCGCGCCGAGGGACGCGAGCGGCTCGTCCGCGCGAACCCCGAGATGATCGCCCGCGCCAGGGCGCTCCTCGCCCGATACGAAGAGCTGTGGCGATCGCGCATCGCCCGACTCGACGACCTGCTGGCCGAGACGCCTCGGTCAGGCCCCGCCGACACCACCGCCACCACGAACCCGCAACAAGGAGACTGAAATGCCCGTCACCGATGTCACCACCGACACCGAGAACCTCACGATGACCGTCGTCGCCGACTTCGCCGCCCCCATCGAGCGGGTGTGGAGCGCATACTCCGACCCGCGTCAGCTCGAGCGCTTCTGGGGCCCTCCCGGGTGGCCGGCCACGTTCACCGCCTGGGACCACACCGTCGGCGGCCGTGCCGTCTACTCGATGAACGGCCCGCGCGGCGAGAAGTCTTCCGGATCGTGGGAGTTCGTATCGATCGACGAGCCCCACGGCTTCGAGGTCATCGACTCCTTCGTCGATGAAGACGGCACACCGCTCGACGGGTTCCCGGCGCAGCGCATGTCGTTCGCCTTCGAGTCCACCGCCGACGGCACACGCATGGTCACGACGAGTCACTTCGACTCGGTCGATGCGCTCGAGCAGGTCGTCGAGATGGGCCAGGTCGAGGGCATCACAATGGCGATGGCGCAGCTCGACGCCGTTCTGCAGGACCTCCGCGCCTACGCGCAGGGCAAGGGCACCCGTGTGGAGCTGCTCGACGACACGCACGTGCGCATCACCCGCCTCGTCGAGGGGCCGCGCGAGCTCGTCTGGCGCGCGCACTTCGAGCCCGAGCTCATCCGCCAGTGGATGCTCGGCCCCGATGGCTGGGAGATGACGGAGTGCGTCGCCGCCACCGAGGTGGGCCAGTCGTACCGGAACTCCTGGGCACCGGTGGGCGACACCGAGGGGCAGCCGTTCGGCTTCGAGGGCGAGGCGCTGCTGATCGACGCCCCCCCGCCGCGCGGTCAGCACCGAGCGGATGCAGGGCATGCCGACCGAGACCCTCAACGACCTGAACCTGTACGAGGAGGACGGCGCGACCCTCGTCACGCTCCTCATCGAGTATCCGGACAAGGAGACGCGCGACATGATCCTCGCCACCGGCATGGCCGACGGCATGGAGCAGTCGTTCGCCCGCCTGGAGCGCGAGCTGCTCGCCGTCTGAGCGTTCACAACTCAGGAAGAACCGGCCGGATCCGACAAGATCCGGCCGGTTTCCGCGTCGGCGGGCGCGCTTTTCCTGAATTGTGCGCACCCGGCCGGCGGGCGTCGACGGACAGAACCCACCCGCGCGGGATAAAGTGGCGACACGATGAGGATCACGCGCCGCACTCTGCTCCTCGGCGCCGGAGCCGGCGTCGCCTCGGTGCTTCTCGCATCCTGCACCCCGGAACCCGCGCCGACCCCCACGCCCACCCGGACGCGCGAGCCTGAGCCGCCGCCCGGTGTCCCCGCGCCGGCCGGCAGCATCCGCAGCACCTGGACGAGTGACCCGTTCTCGCTCGGCGCCGCCAGCTTCACGCCCGTCGGCGTCCTCGCCGGCACCCGTCTCGCGCTGGCGAAGCCCGTCGACGATCGGCTGTTCTTCGCCGGCGAGGCGACCGACGAAGACGCCCCGGGAACGGTGCGTGGTGCCATCGCCTCGGGCACGCGTGCCGCGGAGGAACTCCTGATCCCGGCGACATCGGGCGAACGCGTCGCCGTGGTCGGTGCAGGCCTCGCCGGAGCGACCGCTGCCGCCCTGCTCGCGGGCGGCGGGATGCAGGTGACGGTCTTCGAGGCGAGGGACCGCGTCGGTGGACGGGTGTCCTCCCGCGTCGACGACTCCTGGCCGGTGCCCGTGCAGCTCGGTGCCTGGCTGTTCGGCGCGGACGACGCCGAGGTGCTCGACCGGCTGAGCGGCGGTGAGGTCGGCATCGTCGATCTGGCCGGTGATCTCTGGCGCACCCCCGACGGCGACATCGACCCGGTCGACCCGGCGCCGTTCGAGGCCGCCATGGCGGCGTCGCAGGCTGCTCCGGAGGACTCGTCGGTGGCCGATGCCCTGACCGCGGCGGGCATCGACCCCGCCGATCCTGGCACCGCCGCTCTCCTCGCGCTCCTCGCCTCGCGCAGTGGTGCCGGTGCCGATGAGCTCTCCAGCTGGTTCGCCCCGCCGCTGCCCACCGGGGATCTGACCGCGGCGCGCGACGACCTCACCCCGTTCGTCGAACAGGCGCTCGACGGCGTGCGGGTGGGGCTCAACTCCCCGGTCGCCCGCCTCGCCTACGACGACACGGGCGTGAGCGTGCGCCTCGGAACGGGGGAGGCGCTGTCCTTCGACCGGGTGCTCGTGACGGTGCCGCTCGGGGTGCTGCAGGACCGCAGCATCGAGTTCGATCCCCCGCTGCCGTTCTCCAACCGAGGCGCGGTCTCCGCCCTCGGCATGGGGGCGATCGAGACCGTGTGGCTGCGATGGGACGAGCCCTTCTGGGACAACGACGAGGCGATCTGGCACGCCGTGGGCGCTGACGTCGCGATCCCGACCTGGATCAATCTGCGTGCGGCGACCGGCGAGAACGTGCTCGTCGGGATCGTCGGAGGTCCGGCCGCCGTGGAGTTCGCGGAGCTCGACGAAGACGCCGCCCTCGACGCGGCTCTCGCCTCGCTCGCGCTCTACACCTGAGCGACCTTCTCGCCGGCGGGTTCCGGCTCGGACAGCGGTGCGGCGGAGGCGTCCTCCTCGCCCGCGCGCAGCCGGTGGGGCAGAGGCATGCGGCTGATCAGCACGAGCACGGTGGCGACTGCCGCGAACGAACCCAGCGCGATCGCCGAGGAGATCACGAACTCGGCCGGTCCGCTCACCTGTCGCGGGTCGAGGAAGTAATACGGATACCACCCGATCAGCGGTCCGCGGATCAATGTCGCGACGCCCCACACCACCGGATAGGCGAGTGACACCGGGATGACCCGCCACGGCACGGTCCGGTGTCCGGGAGCCAGCGCCCAGGCCGCCACGGTCACCGCCGGAAGCCAGAAGTGCAGCACCTGATCGGACCACGGCACATCAATGCGGATCCCGCGGACGCCCGCCTGCCACACGAGGATCGCGAACACCAGCCCCGCCGTGATCGTCCAGGTCAGTACGAGGGCGAGCGCGACCGTGAGCCACCGGGGGTCCTTCGCACGGCGCAACGCGAGGATGCCGGCGACGGTGAGCAGCACCACGAACGCGATGTTCGACTGGTTGGTCAGGTACGCGAAGAAGTTCTGGCTCGCGACGGTGTTCGACGCCAACCCCCAGCTCAGCCGGTGGATGAGCGCCACGAGGCAGATGGCGGCGGCACTGAGGCGGAGCAGCCCGAAGGCGGTACGCGCCTTCACCGCTGCGTCACCCGCCATTCCTTCATCCGCTGAGTCTACGGACCGGCTCACCGGATCATCGAGAGGAGGAGCCTTCCTGCCTCCTCGCGCGGGAGCGTGGCGAACATCGGCAGCTCCAGCACGTACCGTCCGAAGAGGAAGCCGACGATCGCCACGGCCATCCGCCGTGCGTGCTCGCGCCCGAAGTCGGCCACGAGAGGTTCGAACACCGCCACCTGGATGTAGCCGCTGATCGACGCGGCGGAATCATCCGCGGCGGCGAGACGCCGTGCGAGACCGACGAGCTGCACCCCGTGCTCCGGATGCTCCCAGACCGCGAGGATGCCGTGCGCCAGGCGCGAGAGGTCGACGGGACCGTGACCGTCTCGTCCGCGGGCGAGCGCGATCACATCATGCGGTGCTGCGCGCAGGGCGATCGCCGCGGCGACGAGGCCGTCCCGCGATCCGAAATGATAATTGACCAGGGTGTGGCTGACGCCGACTTCCGCGGCCAGTCGACGGGACGAGATGGCCGCCAGATCACCTCGAAGAACGTGCTTCTGCGCTGCCTCGAGCAGCCGAGCCCGTGCCGTCGACGATCCGCGCGGACGGCCCGGCGATTTATTGACCATTCTCGCATCGTCGCACGCGGAGCGGGACGCTGTCTGCATGGACACGAGAACCGACACCGATACCGACACCGTCATCGTCGGAGGTGGGCCCGCCGGGCTCATGCTCGGACTGCTGCTCGCGCGTCGCGGGCTCCGGGTCACCGTGATCGAGAAGCATGCCGACTTCCTCCGCGACTTCCGGGGCGACACGATCCACCCCTCCACCCAGGAGCTGTTGGGCGAGCTCGGACTGCTCGACGACTTCCTCGCGCGCCCCCACGCCGATATGTCGGAGGTCACGCTCAGCTGGCACGGCACCGAACTGACCCTGGCCGACTTCTCGCACCTGCCGACGGTGAGGAAGGTGATGACGTTCATGCCGCAGTGGGACTTCCTCGACCTGCTGGCCTCGTCGGCGGAAGAGTTCCCGGGGTTCCGCCTGCTGCGTTCGACCCGCATCCAGGACGTCGTGCGCGAGGAGGGGCGGATCGTCGGGGTCACCGGAACCGGGCCGGACGGACCGGTCGAGATCCGTGCACACCTCGTCGTCGATGCGTCGGGACGTGACTCCGAGCTCCGTGCCGCCGCCGGGCTCTCACCGGTCGGGGTGGCCGCGTCGATGGATGTCCTGTGGTTCCGGCTGCCGAAGGACGGCGACGAGATGTACCCGTTCATCCAGGCCGGCGCGGGCATGGTCATCACGATCGACCGCAGGGACTTCTTCCAGATCGCGCACGTGATCCCCGCCGGTGCCTGGACGGGCTCCGAAGACGACCTGCATCGGATGAACGAGCGTCTGCGCCGCATCTCGCCTCGCCTCGGCGCCGCGGCCGCGCACCTCCGTCCGGCCGACGTGCACCTTCTGCGTGTGCGCCTGGAGCGGCTGCGTCGGTGGCACGTCGACGGGCTCCTGTGCATCGGCGACTCTGCGCACGCCATGTCTCCCGCGGGAGGCGTGGGGATCAACCTGGCCATCCAGGACGCGGTGGCCGCCGATCGCATCCTCGGGCCGGTGCTGGGTACGCGTGCGCCGCAGCGTGCGGACCTCCGCCGGGTCGAGCGTCGTCGCGTCTGGCCGGTGATCGTGACCCAGGCGATCCAGCGACGGCTGCAGGGGCCTCTCCTCGCGTCGGGCGCCGCGGACGCACCTCTGCCCTTCCCGTTGCGGATGCTGCGGGATCACCCTCGCCTGTCTCGGATCACCGGGCGCTTCGTCGGGATCGGAGCCCGCCCCGAATACCTCCGGTGACGCCGGCGGCGCGCGTCAGATCAGCCGACGGAGAGCCTCTTCGAGCGAGACGCCCTGCGCGTCCGCGCGGTCGCGCAACCGGGCGTGCTCGTCCGAGGTGAGCGGGATGCGCAGTTCGATCGGGTCGTCCTCGGGCGCGTTCGTGGAGCCCGGATCGTCGAGTCCGTCGAGCAGGTCCGAGGTCTCGGCCCACAACGGCTCCGCGAGCGTGGTCGATGGCGCGGCGGCCACCGGGGCGGAGCCCGTCGCAGGAACGGAGGCCGCCACAGGAGCGGATGCGGCCACGGCGGCACCGGCACCGGTGGCCCGCGTGAAGCCCGGACCTCGACGCGGCTCCTCTCCGGCCTGGTACGCCTTCGCGGCCGCGTTCGCACGCTCGTCGGCTGCCTCGTTCAGAGGGTGTCCGGCGTGGCCTTTGACCCAGGAGAACTCGACGTCACGCCCACGGATCGCCTCGTCGATGCCCTCCAGGAGGTCGCGGTTGAGCACGGGCCCGCCGTCGGACTTCCGCCAGCCCTTGCGCTTCCACCCCGGCATCCACTTGGTCACGGAGTCGATCACGTAGCGGCTGTCGCATTCGATCATCAGCTTCTCGTCGGTGCCGGCCGTCGCACGCAGCAGCTCCAGCACCGCCCGCAGCTCGCCCTGGTTGTTGGTGCCGTGCGGGGAGCCGCCCGCCGCCCAGTTCGCGTCGTCGATGTACCAGGCCCAGCCGTTGGGGCCGGGGTTGCCCAGGGCGGAGCCGTCTGCGGCGGCGGTGATCGTCATCCCTCCACCGTAATGCGGTCACCGGGTGCGCGATCGACGCGCACTCGCGTCCTCCGTGCGCGCCGCCTAGGGTGGACGGATGTCTTCCGGCACCGAATGGGAATCCTTGGTCGGCACGGCCGTGGTGATCGCGATCGCGGTCCTCGCCACCGTCGCCGTTCTCGTACTGCTGCGTCTGGTGGCCGCGCTCGTGAGCCGTCGTCTGCCGTGGGTGCGTGATTTCGCGCGCAGGGTGCGCAACGCCACGACGGCCACGGCGCTGGTCGTCGCGGTGTGGATCGCGATGTCGCTCACGGCGCCGGCCGAGCAGGGATGGTGGCCGGCGGTCTCGCGACTGTTCCTGATCTCCACCATCCTGTTCGGGTCGTGGTTGTTCGCCGCGGCGATCTCCTTCGGTTTCGAACGGCTCATCGAGCGCGAGGAGACCGTCCTGGTCGGTCCGGAGGCACGACGTCGACGCACGCAGCTGCTCGTCATCCATCGGCTCGTGCTGGTGTCGATCGCCGTCCTGGCCCTGGGTACCGTGCTGTTCACCTTCCCCGAGATGCGGGCCGTGGGCACGAGCCTCCTCGCGTCGGCGGGTATCGCGAGCATCATCGCCGGCCTCGCGGCGCAGTCGATCCTCGGCAACCTCATCGCCGGGATACAGGTGGCCTTCACGGACGCGATCCGCGTGGGCGACGTCGTCGTGGTCGAAGGCGAGTGGGGACGGGTCGGCGAGATCAACCTGTCGTACGTGGTCGTCTACATCTGGGATGAGCGACGCCTCGTCGTGCCGTGCAGCTACTTCACCTCGACGCCGATCGAGACGTGGACGCGCAGGTCGGACAAGATCCTCGGCACCGTCTACCTGGATCTGGACTGGCGCGTGCCGATGGACGCACTGCGCGCGGAGTTCACCCGCATCGTCGAAGCCTCGCCCGCCTGGGACGGGCGCTCGTCGAGCGCACTGGTGACGGACGCACAGGGCGGGTACGTCACCGTCCGGTTGGTGATGTCGGCGAAGGACTCCGACGACCAGTGGACGATCCGCTGCGAGGTGCGGGAGAAGATGATGAGCTGGTTGCAGCGGGAGTACCCGGACGCCCTCCCGCGCACCCGGGTGGAGTTCGGACCTCAGTCGGACTCGGCGTCCGCGTCGTCGACGGGCTCCTCCGCCTCGTAGTCGCCCACGGTCTCCGCCGCCGGCTCCGCGATCGGGAAGACGATCGAGCTGACCTCGGTCGTCGCCCCGAAGCCGAGGCCGAGCGAGAGGGGGTCGACGGCGGGTTCTTCGCCGAGCACCTCGGCCTCGGAGCGCTTCACGGGCTCGGAGGGCAGTGCCCAGGGGCTCTGTTCTTCTTCCGGCTTCTGCTGGAACATTCCCATGGGTCCATTGTGAACCCGCGCCTCGACGCAGAGGCCGGATTCACATGGAATTGATCGGACGCCGGGGCCGGTGCGCCGGGACTGGTTCGCCGGGGGTCAGCCCTTCGCGGCCGCCGCCTGCCGGACCGCCTCGACGAGCGCGCGCCAGGGTCCGTCGAGCGCGGAGTCGGGCAGCTCACGCTCGCGGCGTTCGACCGGAGTCCGGGCGCGGATGCTCCATACGAAGCGGTCGGCACCGGTGTCGGTCGGCGCCTCCTGATCCCAGGGGCATCGATCGATCAGGTCGATCCATTCGCCGGCGTCGTCGGGTCCTGCTTCCACCTGCCACCGGCGACGGATGCCGGCGATGCCGCCCGTGCGCACGACGGCGATCACGATCGGTGCGTCAGTCGCGGGAGGAGGCTCGCTCATCTGCATAGACTCCCACGACGGTCCACGCGCGTCGAGCCGCCGTGGCGGTGGCCTCGTCGATCGCGGTGGCCGCGGCGACCGTCGCATCGGCGAACTCGAGGAACGACGCCGTGCTCGACAGGCCGCCGGTGAGGGCCCGATACCAGACGGTCCCTGCGCGCTCCCAGGCCTTGCCGCCGAGGTCGAGCGCGAACAGGGCGAACGCGCGGTTGGGGATGCCCGAGTTGATGTGCACCCCGCCGTTGTCCTCGGTGGTGCGCACGAAGCCGCTCATGTGATCGGGCTGCGGATCCTTGCCGAGCTCGTCGTCGTCGTAGGCGGTGCCCGGGGCGATCATCGACCGCAGGGCCGCGCCCTCGACGGCATCCGTGAAGATCTCGGCACCGATGAGCCACGTGGTGCTGTCGGCCGTCTGCCCGAGTGCATACTGCTCGGTCAGGGCACCGAAGACGTCGGCGATCGACTCGTTCAGCGCGCCCGGCTGGCCCTGGTATTCGAGGTTCGCGGTGTGCTGCACGACGCCGTGCGCGAGCTCGTGGCCGATCACCGTGAGCGAGCCGGTGAAGTGCTGGAACACCTCGCCGTCGCCGTCGCCGAACACCATGCGCTCACCGTCCCAGAACGCGTTGTCGTAGTCGACGCCGTAGTGCACGGTGGCGTCCAGTGGGGCTCCGGCGTCATCGAGGGAATTGCGCCCGAAGGCGGACAGCAGCATCTCGAAGGTCGCTCCGAGGCCGTCGAAGGCTTCGTTCACGGCGGTGTCGGCCACGGGGGCGTCGTCTTCGCCGCGCACCACCGCGCCGGGGAGGCGCTGGGTGTTGCCGGCGTCGCTGATGGTGCGGTTCGGAGCATCCGACAGCTGGGCGACCAGGTCGCCGTTCTCGTCGATCGACAGGTCGATGCGGGCGCGGAACGGCGGTCGTCCGGCCGTCAGCGTCTGCCGCGCCGCAGCCGCGGCCTTCGGGAAGCGCCCCGATTCGGCCAGGCGTGCGAGCAGGTACGACGGGACGACTCCAGGACACTGTGTCGATGGTGTGCTGCTCATGGATCGACCCTACGCCGGGTGTCCGACGTCCGCGGGAACGGGCCGGGCAACCGCGCGGATCGTGAAGGAGATCTCACGGTGTGAAGGAGGGGTTCGCGCGGACTCCCCTTCGGAACGCGAGATCTCCTTCACAACATGCGTGCCCGCCGGATACGTCTCACTCGTGCTCGATGCTCAACACAGTCGTGCGGATGCCGTCCGACTCGTACTGCACCGGCATCCCGGGGTGTGCGGACGAGAACCAGAAGATCCCGTCGGCGGTGTCGTATCGACGGCAGGTGAGCTCGCCCAGAGGGGAGGACAGCGGCACGGTCGACATGCTCGTCGTCTCGGCGTCGAACGCCGCGTGGCCCTGGAGCTCGGTCCAGGTCACCCGGCTCGAGACGACGGCGTTCGGGTCGGCTGCGGCCCACCGATCGAGGGTCGCGCCCTCCTCATCCGTGTGGTGGAAGCGGTTGACGTGTTCGCCCAGCGGCCCGTCCGGGCCTTCGAGGAGGAGGCGGATGCGTTTCCCCCTGCCGGTGGCGTCTCTGATCTCTTCGGCGGTGAACGGCGTCGGCAGGAGGCCAGGGCCGAGCAGGTGCGGGTCGGGATCGGTCATGCACCCAGTCTGCGTCACCGGTGACCGGTACGTCACGGGATGGTCTCGATGTCCGTCACCCGAGGGAAATCCTTGACAGAATTGCGTTCTGTATACAGAATACGAGTGCGCCGGAAAGGCGCTCCCGACACGATCTTCCAATGATGAAAGAGGTAGCGAGATGGCACGTGCGAACGTGACGCGGTATCTGGCATTGGGTGCCGCCGGCGCTCTGGCCCTGGGGCTCGCCGCGTGCAGCGGCGGCGGAGGAGGCGGTGGCGTCGACGCCGACGGCAACGCGACGGTCATCTGGTCCACCTGGGGCACGGCGGACGAGCTGACCCGCTACGAGGAGTTCAACAAGGACTTCATGAAGCGCCACCCCGACATCACCGTCAAGCTCCAGCCCGTCGCCGGGTACGGTGACTACCACTCCAAGCTGCTCGCACAGCTCACCAGCAACACGGCTCCCGATGTCTTCTACGTCGGTGACGACATGATCGGCCAGTTCGTCGATTCCGACAGGCTGATGCCGCTCAGCGACCTGATGGAATCGGACGCGAGCAAGACCACGAAGGACGACTTCTTCCCCGGCCTCTTCGGCGCGGCGGAGGAGGACGGCGAGGTCTACGCGGCCCCGAACGACTCCAACCCCGACGTCTTCTGGTATGACAAGCAGGCGCTGGAAGCCGCCGGGATCACCGAGGACCCCGCGACGCTGGCCGAGAACGGCGAGTGGACGACCGACAAGTTCCTCGAGATGAACGCCAAGCTCCACGACGCGGGGCTCACGGGGACGATGTACTGGAACTACTGGGCCACCCACTGGAGTTGGCTGTCGTCCCAGGGCCTTCCCGCGCCGTACGACGAGACGGGAGCGTTCGTCGCGAACCAGGACGACGCCACCGTCGCTTCCGTGCAGGAGCTCGGCGACCTCTTCCAGGACGGCACCTTCGTCGTCGCCGACACGCTTCCCGACGGCGCCGGAGCCGACAGCATCTTCGTCACGCACAAGGCCGGTTTCTTCGTGCAGGGCCGCTACACGATCGGCACGGTCAAGGCCACGGGCGAAGAGGACAGCTACGACATCGTCCGCTGGCCGACGCCCGACGGTGAGGCCGCTCCCACCGGCGTCGCGACCAGTTTCCTCGCGATCAACGGCAAGACCAAGGTGAAGGACGCCGCGTTCACGTTCTGGACGGAGTTCCTCTCCGCCGAGGGGCAGACCTTCCGCCTCGAAGGGGGCGGGAACGCGGTCCCGTCGATCAAGGGTGCCGACGACGTGGTGCTCGAGGGGGACTACCCCGTGCACGCGCAGACGTTCCTCGACATGCGCGACATCGGGTTCACGAACTACCCCGCTGAGGCCAGGGTCCCGGGGCTGCCGGTCGCCATCTCCGAGGAGTTCCAGAAGCTCTACGAAGGCAAGACCGACGCGCAGGAGACGCTCGACACGATCGCCGGCGTGGTCGAGGATCGGTCGGAGAAGTAGGAGTGACCACGCTCACCGAGAACGGACGGATGCCGCAGGCCACGCCTGCGGCATCCGTCCCGCCCCTGCGTCGGGAGGCCGCCTGGCGTCGGCGGGATCGGGCCTGGGGCTACGTCTTCGTCGCTCCGCAGCTGCTCGGCATGGCGCTGTTCGTCGTGCTGCCGTTCGCCGCCAGCCTGGTGCTGGCCTTCGCCGAGTGGGACGGCCTGGGCGAGCTCACCTGGGTGGGGCTGGCCAACTTCGCCGATCAGCTGCAGGATCCGCTGCTCGCCCGTGCGATCATCAACACCCTGCTGATCGCGATCATCACCGTGCCGATCGGCCTCACGCTCGCGGTCATCGTCGCCGTCGCACTCGAGAAGCTCAAGACCCGCACGCTCTACCTGATCCTGTTCTTCGCCCCGGTGGTCACCTCGACCGTCGCCGTCGCCATGATCTGGCAGCAGATGTTCCGTGCGGACGGCCTGCTCTCGACCACGATCTCGAAGGTGTTCGGAATCACGCCCCCGGATTGGCTGCAGGATCCGAAGCTCGCGCTCCTCGCCGTCTGCATCGTGACGATCTGGTCGTCGATGGGCCTGAACGTCGTGATCTTCCTGGCCGGTCTGCAGAACATCTCGCCGTCGGTGATCGAGGCCGCCCGCATCGACGGCGCCGGTGCCGTGCGCCTGTTCACCAGCATCCGGCTCCCGCTGCTCTCGCCGATCGTGTTCTTCTCCTCGGTGATCGCGTTCATCTCGTCGCTGCAGACCTTCGACACGGTCTACGTGCTGGTCTCCGGCGGCGGACCCGACAACGCGACCCGCACCATCGTCTACCACATCTTCGACCTCGGCTTCGGGCGATTCGAGTTCGGGCTGTCCAGTGCGGCCAGCATCATCCTGCTCGTGCTCACCCTCGTCATCACGGCGATCCAGTTCGGTGCGCAGAAGAAGTTCGTCCACTACGAGGATGACCCGGCATGACCCTCCAGACCACATCCCTCAGCGACCCCGCCGCCCCCGCGACCGATTCGACCGTCGCCCTCACCGCTCCCGGATACCGTCAGCGGGGCCGAGGGGGACCAGGGGCCGGACGCGCCCGCCGACGTCTCGGCTCCACCGTGCTGCACGTGCTCCTCGTGGTCGGCGGCATCTCGATGGTGTTCCCGTTCATCTGGATGCTGCTGACGTCGTTCAAGACCCTCCCGCAGTTGTTGAAGAACCCGCTGGAGTTCCTGCCGAACCCCTGGACCGTCGACAACTACGTGAACGCGTGGAACGCCGTTCCGTTCGGGCAGGCCTACCTGAACAGTGCGTACATCGCCGTGCTGGTGGTGGTCGGCACCCTGATCACCGCGTCGATGGCCGGGTACGCGTTCGCCCGTATCCGGTTCCGGGGCAGCAAGGTGATCTTCATCGTGTTCCTCGCAACGCAGATGATCCCGGCGCAGGTCACCCTCATCCCCTTCTACCTCCTGATGTCGCAGCTCGGCTGGGTGGATTCGCATCTCGCGCTGATCGTGCCCGGGATGATCGCGAACCCCTTCGCCGTGTTCCTGATGCGGCAGTTCGTCCTCGCTCTGCCGCGCGAGCTGGAGGAAGCCGCGCTGGTGGACGGCGCCGGGCGCTGGCGCATCTTCTGGAGCATCGTGCTGCCGAACCTGAAGCCCGGCCTCGCTGCGCTCAGCATCATCACCGCCCTCAGCGTCTGGAACGCGTTCCTGTTCCCGTTGGTGCTGTTGAACACGCCGGACCTGTTCACGGTCCCGCTGCTGCTGACCTCGTTCCAGGGACAGTTCGGCTCCATCAACTATGGGCTCGTGATGGCGGCGTCCGCGATCGCCACGGTGCCGATGCTCATCGTGTTCGTGATCGGTCAGCGCAAGATCCTCAACAGCATGGCCGCATCGGGACTCGGAGGACGTTGATGACGGATCTCGCCGCCCTCGCCGGGCGTCACCTCGACCTGGTGTCCGCTCCCTTCACGCTCCCGCGCTCGCGCGTGCTCGTGTTCCGTTCCGACGACGGGGAGGGCGTGCGCGTGCACACCTCGGAGTACGAGCGGCGGCTGTCGGAGTGCCGGGTGCTCGATGCGCTGATCGTGATCGGTGCCGGGGGCGAGGTGCTCCCGGTGACCGGCGTGCATCCCGCGCGGGTGAGCTTCGGCGGCGGTGCGGTGACCCTGACCTTCGCCGATCCCTCCACACTTAGCCTCGGCGGCGCTTCGGGATCGCGGGTGCGGCTCCGGCGTCCGGACGGCGGCCTCGAGGAGCATCCGCTCGATCGGGGCCTCGGGCTGCACGTCGCCGCAGATCGCACCGTCGCGGTCGTGCACGGCGACCACTCGGCTGCCCTGGCCGCGACCGCGGCGATCTGGACCGAGTGGTTCGCGAAGTGCCCGCGCGTGCGCGACGATCTGCAGGAGATGGCCGCCTTGTGCTGGTGGGTGCTCGGAGCGAACATCGTCGAGCTGCCGTCGCTGGGCGATGCCAGGGCCATCGTGCCGTCGAAGATCGGCTACGTCGGTCTCTGGCAATGGGATGCGTACTTCATCGCGGTCGGTCTGCGCCACGGCGACCCCGAGCTCGCTCGCGAGCAGCTCGACATCGCCTTCCGGTTCCCGCAGCCCGACGGGCAGCTGCCCGACGTCGTGCACGAGCTCGGGGTGCTGGCGACCAGCGACGATCTGCCCGAGAGCGACCGCGCCAACCTGCGCCGTGCCGGGTCGCAGATCGCCGACCCGAGCGCACCCGTGCCGCTGACGAAGCCTCCGCTCGCCGCCTGGGCGCTGCGCAAGGTGCTCGACGTCGAGGATGCGCCCGACTACGCGCGCCGGCAACTGGCCCGGATCGTCCGCTCGCAGGACTGGTGGTTCGCCGGCAGCGACCTCGACCACGACGGGATGCCGGAGTACGGGCATCCCTACTCCTCCGGCCTCGATGACAGCCCGATCTTCGATGGGCCGTTGCCGACTGCCGCGCCCGACCTCGGGGCGTATCTGGTGCGGCAGGATCGGGAGATCGCCGACCTCCTGCGCCGGTACGAGCCCGGGGCCGACGTGTCGCGATTCGAGCAGCGGGCCGAGACCACACAGGGGCTGCTGCTGCGCATGTGGGATCCCGAGCGGGGACGCTTCCTCGCGTTCGGCGGTGGGGAGCCGCAGCTCAGCGACACAGTCGTGGGGCTGATGCCGCTGCTCACGGGCACGTTGCCGCCTCCCGTCGCCGAGGCACTGCGAGCGGCCATCGACGACCCCGAACGCTTCGCCCTGCCGTGGGGGCTGCCCACGGTCGCGGCCTCCGACCCCGACTTCTCGGACGAGCGCATGTGGCGCGGACCGGTCTGGGTGAACACGAGCATGCTCGTCGCCGAGGGGCTGGAGGCATCCGGGTACCCGGAGAGAGCGCGGGAACTGCGGGAGCAGACCGTGGCGCTGGTGATCCACGGCGGGGGCCCGCACGAGTACTTCAATCCGCACACGGGCAAGAAGGCCCGCACGGCCACGACCGCCTTCGGCTGGTCGGCCGCGCTGTTCGTCGACCTCGCGGTGCGGCTCTCGCGGTGAGCACGCGCAGCATCCGTTCGGGTCGCACTTTCTCCCGCTATTCGGCCCTCTTGCCGGCAGAAAGTGCGACCGGAGCGGGTTCAGGCGGTGAAGTACGAGCTCGTGGCGTTGTCGAGGATGCGCTGCATGCCGTGCATCCAGTTGAGCTTGAGGGCGTCGACGGCGCCGGAGATGTCGCCGTCGGCGAGGTGGCGGGCGATCTCGGCGTGCTCGGCGGCGACGCGTTCGACCTTGACGTCTTCGGGGACCAGCAGGGACTCGTAGCGGTGGAACGAACTGCGCACGTTGTCGATCACGGCCAGGAGCCGGGTGTTCGGGCAGGCGGACAGCATCACGCTATGCCACTCGTCGTCCTTGGTGATGACCAGCTGGTGCTCCACGAGCTCGTCGGCGAAGGCTTCGGCCATCTCCTTGAGTCGGATCCCGATCACGCGCAGTTCCTCGGGCGGGCTCAGCTCGAGCGCCAGGCTCTCGAGTGCAGCCATGACCGGCGCGAGGTCGCGGAACTCGGACGCGCTGAGCGGGACGAAGCGGAAGCCCTTGCCGTTCTCGCTCTCGATCTGGCCCTCGGACTCGAGGGCGATGAGCGCTTCACGCAGGGGGGTGCGGCTCACGCCGAGTTCGGTGGCGAGCTGGACCTCGTTGATGCCTTCGCCGGGCTGCACGAGTCCGGCGCGCATGCGGGTCAGCAACTCCTGCCGAACCTGCGAGCGCAGGTTCTTGCGTTCGATCGCCATGCGTCCCCTCTTCTGCCGCCTGCCCGTCAGCCTATGGGTTGACGGGCCTCGGGCGACGTCCTAGTGTGTTGTATACAGAATACAGCTGATCGCGGATTCGCACCAGTGCACCGCCGGATCAGCCGGTCATGACTCAGAGAGGAGGCTTCGTGCCCGCACCCGGTGGCGACCAGCCCGCCCGACGCGTCCGCCTCGACGCCCTCGCGTACGGCGGCGACTACAACCCCGACCAGTGGTCGGAGGAGACGTGGCACGAAGACATCCGCCTCATGCGCGAGGCCGGCGTGAACATGGTGAGCCTGCCGATCTTCAGTTGGCCCCAGCTCGAACCCGAGCCCGGCGTCTACGACTGGGCGTGGCTCGACCGCATCCTCGATCTGCTGTGGGACGCCGGCATCGCGATCGACCTCGCCACCGCCACCGCGACCCCGCCGTCCTGGCTGCTGCGGGCCCACCCCGAGATGGTGCCGTGGGATTCCGACGGGCACCGGCTCGAGTTCGGCTCCCGTCAGACCTACTGCCCCTCGTCGCCGATCTGGCGTGAGAACGTCGCCCGCATGGCCCGCGCGATGGCGGAGCGCTACGGGGAGCACCCCGGCCTCGCGATGTGGCACATCTCGAACGAGTACGGCGATCACACCTCACGCTGCTGGTGCCCCGAGTCGGCCAGGCATTTCCGCCGCTGGCTGCAGGATCGCTATGGAGACCTCGACGGGCTGAACGAGGCCTGGGGCGTGAACGTCTGGGGTCAGCGCTACACCTCCTGGGAGCACATCGAGACGCCGAAGAAGGCGCCGGGCCCGATCAACCCGACCCAGCTGTTGGACTTCGAGCGGTTCTCGTCCGACGCCCTGCGGGAGCTGTTCCAGGTGGAGATCGACGTGCTGCGGGAGGTCACGCCCGACATCGCGGTCACCACGAACTTCATGAGCATGTTCCGCGACCTCGACTACTGGGACTTCGCCGCGATCGAAGATGTCGTGACCGACGACGCCTATCCGGAACCCGCCGACCCGACCTCGCATGTCGGAGCCGCCCTCAACTACGGCCTCATGCGCTCGCTCAAGGGCGGACAGCCCTGGCTGCTGCTGGAATCCTCGGCGAGCGCGACCAGCTGGCGCGACGTGAACGTGCCCAAGGCGCCGGGCAAGATCCGCATCGAGAGCCTGCAGGCGGTCGCCCACGGCTCGGACGCCGTCATGTTCTTCCAGTGGCGCCAGGCCAAGTACGGCCAGGAGAAGTTCCACTCCTCGATGCTCGGTCACCGGGGGGAGCGCTCGCGCAGCTTCCGGGAGACCAAGGAGCTGGGCAACGAGCTGAAGAGGCTCGAGCAGGTGCGCGGCACCCGGGTGCGCTCGCGCGTGGCGCTGGTCGTGGACTGGGACTCGTGGTGGGGGACCAGCGCCGTGGAGTCGCTGCCCTCGCAGAGACTGCAGTGGGCGCAGCAGGCCCGGGCCTGGCACCGCGCGCTGTACACCCTCGGCCAGCCGGTGGATGCGGTTCGCGCCACGGGGCCGTTCGACGCGTACGACGTGATCGTGGTGCCGAACCTCTACATCGTCGAACAGCCGCAGGCCGACGCGTTGCGCTCCTTCGTGGAGCGCGGAGGACACCTCGTCGTCGGACCGTTCTCGGGAGTGGTGGATGCGACCGAGAAGGTGCACGACGGCGGAGCACCCGGGCCGCTGCGCGATCTTCTGGGCATCGAGGTCGACGAGCAGTGGCCGATCGCCGACGGGCTGACCGAGAGCATCGACTATGCCGGCGAGATCCTGACGGTTCCGTCGTGGAGCGAGTGGCTCGAAACGGCGGACGACGTGGAGGTGCGCGGCCGCTATGCCGGTGGCGAGCTCGACGGTCTGCCCGCCGTGACCCGTCGCGCGGAAGGCCGGGGATCCGCCTGGTACGTCAGCGCGATGTTCGACGCCGCAGGTCTGCTCCCGGTGTTCCGCGACGTGCTGCGCACGGCCGGCGTCCCCGCCAGGGAGCACACCGATGTCGAGGTCGAAGCGGTCACCCGTGCCGACGACACCACCGACTACACCTTCTACCTCAACCACGGACGCGCACCCGTGACGTTCGAGATCCCGACCCCGGGAGTCGACCTGCTCACCGGTCTGCGCCATACGGACCGACTGGAGCTCGATCGGTACGGCGTCGCCGTGCTCGCCGCGCCCCGCGCCGAATCCATCCCCTTTGCCACCCTGATCCCTATGAAGGAGGACGCATGACCGCCCCGTTCGTGCATCCGTACATCCCCAACACCGCGCCCGAGTCCCGTGCGGCGATGCTCGCCGCCGTGGGCGCCGCGTCGGTCGACGAGTTCTACGCCGACATCCCGGCCGACCTCCGGCTCGGGCGGCCGCTCGATCTGCCCGCCCCGTTCGTCGCGGAACAGGACCTCGCGCGGCACGTGCGCGCACTGCTCGCCAGGAACCGCTCGACGCAGGAGCGGCTGAGCTTTCTCGGTGCCGGCACCTACCACCACTACGTACCGGCGGTCGTCGACGAGGTCATCGGACGCAGCGAGTTCCTGACCGCCTACGCGGGCGAGCCCTATGAGGACCACGGCCGCTTCCAGGCGCTGTTCCAGTACCAATCGCTGATGGCCGAGCTGCTCGAGATGGACGTCGTGAACGTGCCGACCTACGACGGCTACCAGGCGACCGCGACCGGCCTCACGATGTCAGGACGCCTGACCGGCCGCGGTCGGGTGCTGATCGCGAGCGATGTGCTCCCCGCGAAGCTCGCGAAGGTGCACGACTACGTCCGCGCCCACCTCACGCTCGAGCACCTGCCGACCGTCGGCGGCACCGCCGACGTCGATGCGATCCGCGCCGCGCTGGGCGATGACGTGGCCGCGGTCTGGGTCGAGACCCCCAGCGCCACCGGTGCCGTGGAAGCCGCGCTGCAGGACATCGCGGATGCCGCCCACGCGGTGGGGGCCGTGCTCGTGGTCGGCACCGACCCCATCGGCTACGGCGTCCTCACCCCGCCCGCTGTCTCGGGAGCGGACATCGTCACCGGCGACATCCAGTCCCTCGGCCTGCACCAGTGGTTCGGCGGCGCCCACGGCGGCTTCATCGCCGTCCACGACGATCCGCGGTTCGTGATGGAGATGCCGTCGCGACTGTTCGGGCTCGCGACCACCGACGTTCCCGGCGAGTACGGCTTCGGTGACGTCGCCTACGACCGCACCTCCTTCGCGCACCGCGAGGAGGGGAAGGAATGGGTCGGCACGGCCGCGGCCCTCTGGGGCATCGCCGCCGGGGTCTACCTGGCGCTGATGGGTCCCGCCGGCATGGCGGAGCTCGGCGAGGTGCTGCTCGCCCGCACCCGCTACGCCCAGCAGGCGCTCGCCGCGGTGCAGGGCGTCTCGCTCGACGACGATGCCGTGCACCTCCGTGAATTCACCGTGACGTTCAGCGAGGTCAGGGCGGACGCGGTCGTCGCGACGCTCCGCGCCCGCGGCATCGAACCCGGCGTGGTCGTGGGCGAGCACCGCCTGCTCGTCTGCGTCACCGAACTCACCTCCCAGGCCGACATCGACACTCTGGCGGGCGCGCTCGCTGAGGTCACGGCCTCCGATCTCGCTGCGAAGGAGCAGAACCGATGAGCCTCCCCGTCGCCCCGAAGCCCGCGCTGCGCCGCTTCCAACAGGCTCGCTGGGACGAGCCGATCATCTTCGAACTGACCACTCCCGGCGAACGCGGTGTGCTGGTCTCGCAGGTCGAGCCCGGCGTGCGCGCGGCGGTGGGGGATGTGGTAGCCGCGCTGCCGTCCTCCCTGCGTCGGGCCGCGAAGCCGAAGCTCCCCGAGATGGGCCAGATGCGTGTGCTCAAGCACTACCTGCGCCTGTCGCAGGAGAACCTCGGCGCCGACTTCAACGTCGACATCGGCCAGGGGACGTGCACCATGAAGTACGCGCCGAAGATCAACGACCTACTTGCGAACACGCCGCAGCTCACCGCGATGCACCCTCATCAGGACCCGGCAGACGCGCAGGGCGTGCTCGAGATCGTCTGGCAGCTGGAGCGGATGCTCGCCGAGATCTCCGGCATGGACGAGGTCTCCCTCCACACGCAGGGCGGATCGGCGGCGATCTGGGCGAACATCGCGATGATCCGCGCTTTCCACGAGGCGAACGGAGAGGGCGAGCAGCGCCGCGAAGTCATCACCACGATCTTCAGCCACCCCTCGAACGCGGCCGCAGCGAAGGCCGCCGGGTACGAGGTCATCACCGTGTACCCCGACGCCGAGGGATACCCCTCGCTCGATGCGCTGAAGGCAGCGCTCTCGCCGCGCACCGCGGCCATCATGGTCACCAACCCCGAAGACACCGGCATCTACAACCCGGCGATCCGCGAGTGGGTGGATGCCGCGCACGCCGTGGGCGCCCTCGCCTCTTACGACCAGGCCAACGCCAACGGGATCCTCGGCATCACACGTGCCCGCGACGCCGGGTTCGACGTGTGCCATTTCAACCTGCACAAGACGTTCGGCACTCCGCACGGCAGCGGGGGCCCCGGCTCGGGCGCGAACGCCGTGAGCGCGGCGCTCGCCCCGTTCCTCCCGGGGCCGCGGGTGGTGCGTGCGGATGACGGGACCTTCGCGGTGGCCGAGGCGGGTGAGCTGTCGATCGGCGCGGTCGGCCCCTTCTTCGGGGTGATCCCCGCGCTCGTGAAGGCCTACTCGTGGATCATGGCGCTCGGAGCCGAAGGTCTACTGGCCGCCGCCGAGACCGCCGTGCTGAACAACAACTACCTGATGGCGAAGGTGCTCGCGATCCCCGGAGCCTCGGCCCCCTACGCGACCGGGCGTCGGCGGATCGAGCAGGTGCGCTACTCGTGGGAGGAGCTCTCCCGGGAGACCGGGATCTCATCCGAGGAGATCGGTGTGCGCATGACCGACTTCGGCATGCACTACTGGACCAGCCACCACCCCTACGTGGTGCCCCAGCCGTTCACGCTCGAACCCACGGAGTCATACTCCCTCGCCGAGCTCGACGAGTATGCGGCGACCCTCGCCGAGGTCGCACGCGAAGCACGGGAGACCCCCGAGGTGGTGCGCACCGCCCCGCACAACCAGACCGTGCACCACACGCACCACGACGATCTGGACGACCCCGAGCGCTGGGCGGTCACGTGGCGCGCGTATCAGCGGAAGTACTTCCCCGCGGAGTCCGACGCGTCGTGATCGGACTCGTCGTCAATCCTGTCGCCGGAGTCGGCGGGCCCGCGGGCCTCGCCGGCTCCGACGGTGCGGACGTGCAGCACCTCGCCCTCGCGCGCGGTGCCCGCTCCCGCGTGCAGGAGCGGGCGGTCCTGGCTCTGACGGAACTCGCCGCACGGCATCCGGGACTCGTGGTCGCGACCGCAGACGGAGCGATGGGAGCCGATGCCGTCCGTGCGGCGGGGCTCGTGCCCCGGGCGGTGTGGGCTCCCGGTCGCGCGACCGCCGGTGCCGACACGACCGCCGCGGTGGGTGCGCTCGCCGCCGCCGGTGCTGACCTGATCCTCGTGGTCGGTGGAGACGGGACCCTGCGGGATGCGTGCGCCGGGCTCGATGCGGTCGCCTCCTTCGACCCGATGCATGACGACACGCCAGATGCAGGACGATCCGCCGGTGAAGGCTCCGACATCTGGCGTGTCGTCCTGCAAGTGGAGTCGGCCGCGGCTGCGGCTGCGGCTGCGGCTGCGGCTGCGGCGGCGGCGGAGTCGGCCGCGGGGGAGGCGGGTGCGGTGGTGCCCGCCGTGCTCGGGGTTCCGGCGGGCGTGAAGATGTACTCGCCCGTGTTCGCGGTCAGCCCGCGGGCGGCCGGGGCGATCGCGGCCGACTGGATCGACCGGGCCGGACTCCCCACCGATGGCCGCGAGGTGCTCGACATCGACGAGGCTGCGATGCGGCGGGCTCGTGTCGACCCGACGCTGTACGGGATGCTCCGGGTGCCCTACCGCGCCGGACGGACGCAAGCGCGCAAGGCCGCGACGCCGGTCACCGAGGCCGCCGCCGTCGAAGCGGCCGCGCGGGGAGCCGTCGCGCGCATGCTCCCAGGTGTCCGCTATCTGCTCGGTCCCGGCGGCACGACGGCCGAGATCGCGAGGCAGCTCGGCGTCGAAGGATCCCCTCTCGGCGTCGACGTCGTCCTCGACGGTGCCGTGCGCGTGCGGGGAGCCAGCGAACAGGAGCTCCTCGCCCAGATCGCGCAGGGCCCCGCCCAGGCCGTGATCACCGTGATCGGCGGCCAAGGATTCCTGCTCGGGCGGGGCAACCAGCAGCTCTCGGCCGCGGTCCTGCGCGCCATCGGCCCCGATCCGCTCCTGGTCGTCGCACCGGAGCAGAAGCTCATCGACCTGCACGGCAGGCCCCTTCTCGTCGACACCGGCGACCCTGATCTGGATGCGAGACTCGCCGGACACGTCCGCATCATCACCGGTGTCGGCACCCGCAGCCTCTACGCCGTGACCGCCCCCGAACTGACCCCCGCCTGACCGATTCGGCGGAACGAACCCGAAAGGACACCCCATGCGTCTCGAGAACAAGAAGGCCATCGTCACCGGCGGCGCCGGAGGCATCGGTCGTGCCACGTCGCTCGCGCTCGCTGCGGAGGGCGCTGCCGTCGCCGTCGTCGACCTGAACGCGGAGGCGGCCGAAGGCGTCGCCGCGGAGATCCGTGCGGCGGGTGGCTCGGCCATCGCGATCGCCGCCGACGTCGCGAGCGAGGCCGATATCGAGCGGGTCATCGCGACCGCGGTGGCCGAGCTGGGCGGCGTGAACGTCGTCTTCAACAATGCGGGCATCATCCGCCGCACCACGGCCGTGGAGACGACCGTCGAGGAGTGGGACCGGGTGTTCGGCGTGAACGTGCGGTCGATCTTCCTGATGTGCAAGCACATCGTGCCGATCATGGAAGCGGCCGGCGGCGGCTCGATCATCAACACGGGATCGGGGTGGGGCCTCAAGGGCGGAGGTCAGGCGATCTCGTACTGCGCGTCGAAGGGCGCCGTGGTGAACATGACCCGCGCGCTCGCGATCGACCACGGGCCCGCCGGCATCCGCGTGAACTCCATCAACCCCGGAGACGTGAACACCGGGATGCTGCGCGACGAGGCGCGTCAGCTCGCGCAGGACACGAACGCCTTCCTCGCCGAGGCCGCCGACCGTCCGCTGCGCCGGATGGGAGAGCCGAGCGAGGTCGCACAGGCCGTGGTGTGGCTCGCGAGCGACGACTCCTCGTACGTGACCGGCTCGGCCCTGGTGGTGGACGGCGGCGGCATCGCGTAGTCGCGGTCATGCCTCCTTCATCTGGACGACCTGGATGAGGTTGCCGCAGGTGTCGTCGAGCACGGCGACGAGAGCGCTGCCGATGTCGGTCGGTGGTTGCGTGAAGACGACGCCGAGCCCGGTCAGGCGCGCGTGCTCGGCGGCGAGGTCGTCGACGGCGAACTGGGCGAGGGGGATGCCGTCTTCGACGAGGGCGTCGCGATAGGGCTTGACCGCGGGGTGTCCCGAGGGCTCGAGCAGGAGCTCCGGTCCTTCCGGGGTTTCGGGTGACCTCACCGTGAGCCAGGCGGCATCGCCGAGGGGGATGTCGTGGTGTTTCGTGAAGCCGAGCACGTCGGTGTAGAAGGCCAGGGCCGCGCGCTGGTCATCGACGAAGATGCTGGTCAGTTCGATTCTCATGGGGTGCTCCGTGTGTCTGGCCAGCGCTCGGCGATACGGGCGATGGGCTCCGGGTGGAAGTAGTGGAACTTTGAGCGGCCGCGCCGTTCTGTGGAGACGAGCTCGGCCGACTCAAGCACGGCGAGGTGCTGGGAGACGGCCTGCCGGGTCAGCGTCACACCATGGCGCATCGCCAGCGTCGTGCAGATCTCGAAGAGCGTCTGTCCGTCCCGCCTCGACAGCTCGTCGAGGATGCGTCGCCTCGTCTCGTCGTCGAGGGCGTGGAACAGATCGGCCATGTCGCCCATAATAGGCAAGTGAAACCTTGCCTATCAAGTGAACCCCAGGACACTGGCGTAAAATCGGCACAATGACCGACGCCCCCTCCGACGCTGCACCCGACCTCGGACCGGGCATCGACCCCGACGACCTCGCCACGACGTTGCGCGTGCTCGCCGAACTGCACACGATCGACAACGAGCACCCGGACTTCGTCGCGGTGCGCCACGCGACCGCGGCCATGTTCAAGGCCGTCAAGCGCGTGCGTCGCAAGGAGATCCGCGACGCGATCGCCGAGGCCGACAAGGCCGTGGTCGCCCGCACCGCCACCGGTGCCCCCGACCGCATCGACGACGAGACCCGGGGCCACGACCTCGCCACCAGCGTCGTGGACGCCCCGATCGCGGGCGAGCTCCTCAAGCCGCGCAACTGCTACATCTGCAAGCAGCCGTACACGCAGGTCGACGCGTTCTACCACCAGCTGTGCCCCGACTGCGCCCGCTTCAGCCACGGAAAGCGCAACGCCCGCACCGACCTCACCGGCAAGCGCGCCCTGCTCACGGGCGGCCGCGCCAAGATCGGCATGCACATCGCGCTGCGCCTGCTCCGAGACGGGGCGCACACCACGATCACGACGCGTTTCCCGCGCGATGCTGTGCGCCGGTTCTCCGCGCTGCCCGATTCCGCCGACTGGCTGCACCGTCTGAGGGTGGTGGGCATCGACCTGCGTGACCCGGCACAGGTCATCGGGCTCGCGGACTCGGTCGCCGCTCAGGGGCCGCTCGACATCCTGATCAACAACGCCGCCCAGACCGTACGGCGCTCGCCGGGGGCGTACTCGCTGCTCGCGGATGCCGAGCTGCAGCCGCTCCCCGACGGACCGCTGCCCGAGATGGAGACGTTCGGGCACACGGTCGATCCGCATCCGCAGGCGCTGCAGGCCTCGGTCGACTCGCATCCGCTGCTGTCGGTGGCGGCGCTCGGCGGCACCGTCGCGGAGCAGGGCGGGCAGGCGTTCACGGCCGAAGACCTGGCTCGCCTCGCGATGGCCCCCGGGTCCTCCTCCCTCGAGAAGCACGCGGACGGCACCGCGATCGACGCCGGCGGGCTCGTGCCCGATGTGAACCGCGTCAACAGCTGGGTGCAGTCGATCGAGCAGGTCGACCCGCTCGAGATGCTCGAGGTGCAGCTCGCGAACACGACCGCCCCGTTCCTGCTGATCAGCCGGCTGCGGGCCTCCATGGCCGCGTCCGAGGCGCGCCGCACCTACGTCGTGAACGTCTCGGCGATGGAGGGGCAGTTCTCCCGCCGCTACAAGGGGCCGGGCCACCCGCACACGAACATGGCGAAGGCCGCGCTCAACATGCTCACCCGCACCAGCGCCGGCGAGATGCTCGAGAAGGACGGCATCCTGATGACCGCGGTCGACACGGGCTGGATCACCGACGAGCGCCCGCACTACACGAAGGTCCGGCTGGCGGAAGAGGGCTTCCACGCGCCGCTCGATCTGGTCGACGGTGCCGCCCGTGTGTACGACCCGATCGTGCGCGGCGAGGCCGGGGAGGACATCCACGGCGTGTTCCTGAAGGACTACGAGCCCAGCCCCTGGTGAAGCCGCGGGTCAGAGCGCGTCGAGAGCGGCACGCGCCGTCCCTTCATCGGTGATCAGGGTGGTGACGAGTCCGGATCGCAGGGCGGCGAGCACGGCGCGCTGCTTGCCCGCACCCCCGCCGAGGGCGATGCGCGTCGGGGTGCGCTCCAGCTGCGCGGTGGTGATCCCGATCAGGCGTCGGTGGAGGCCGTCGACCTCGTTGCCGTCGATGTCGAGCAGGGTCGTGCCCAGTTCGGCGACCACCCCTCGGCGCAGGAGGGGAGCGAGTTCGTCGAGTTCGTCGAGCTGGGAAGCCAGCAGTGAGCTGCCCGGCCAACCACCGACCGTGAGCGCTGCCATGTCGATGTGGTCGATGCGCGCCAGGGCCTGTTGCACGGCGGGCTCCCGGGTCACCGCGTCCCACGAGTGGGCACTCCGGGTGACGAACGAGGCGGGGAGGGCGAACATCCTCCCCTTGGCGACGCCGCTGAGCTGACTGATCGCTTCGAGGTGCGTCCCCGCGTCGACCGAGGCGAAGCCGGTGAGCTGGACCACGTCGCAGGTGGCCACCTCCCGGATGCGGCCGCACGTGTCGAGGATCGTCCGCCCGGGGCCGAGACCCACGATGGCGTCTTCGCCGATGGTCTCGCTCAGGAAGCGTGCACCGATGCTCGCGATCGTCGTGCGGGTGCGTGTCTCGTCCTTCGAGGGGGTGAGGGCCACGAGTGCCGATTCGAGACCGTAGGCGCGGCTGAGTGCTTTCGAGAGCTCGGGAGCGATGGGCTCCGGCAAACGGGTGCGGACCTCGATGAGACCGTCCTCGCGCGCTCGCCGGATCATCCGCCCCACGAGGAATCGCGAGATGCCGAGTTCTTCGGCGATCTCGATGGTCGATCGTCCGTGCTGGAGATTCTGGACGGCAGCGTACGCATACTGCACAGATTCGGTTGTTGAAAGAGTTGTGCACATATGAGCACTCTAGTGACTCACATGAGGACAGTCCCTGTACTCTCGAACGCAAGTCACACGGAACCCGTCGCAGTTCGAAGGAGTATCGATGAACAACAGCCGAAAGCGTGCGCGCGCCCACAGCATCACCGCCGCCGTCGTCGTCCTCACCACCGCCGGCCTCCTGGCCGGCTGCGCGCCGAGCGACAGCACGACGTCCTCGACCGACGTCTCGTCGTTCGACTGGACGAACTACAGCGGCGAGAAGCTGAGCATCCTCATGAGCGAGCATCCCCTCTCCGACGCCGTCCTTGACCACGTGTCCGACTTCGAGGAGAAGACCGGCATCGACGTCGACATCGAGACGCTGACCGAGTCCGACTACATGGTGAAGATCCTCACCGAGCTCCAGTCCGGCGCGGCCGGCTACGACGTCTTCATGACGTCCCAGCCGATGAACTACCAGTACGCCGCGGCCGGCTGGATGGAAGACCTGCAGCCGTGGGTCGACGACGACACGCAGACAGCTCCGGACTACGACTTCGACGACTTCTTCCCGTCGCTCATCGAAGCGGAGCGGTGGGACACCACGGAGTTCGACGGTGCGGGCGAAGGAGGTCTCTGGGCGATTCCCGCGAACGAGGAAGGCTACGCCCTCTTCTATCGAAAGGACATCCTCGAGGCAAACGGCGTCGCGGTGCCACAGAGGATCGACGAGCTCATCGCCGCCGCGCAGAAGCTCGACGGCACCGAGTTCGACGGCAAGACCATCTCCGGGTTCGTCAGTCGTGGCGACAAGACCTACCCCACCCTGAACCCGTTCTCCACGTTCGCCGGGGCCTACGGCGTCCAGGACATCACCGACGGCAAAGCCACCGTGAACTCGAAGGCGGGCAACGAGGCCGTCACCAAGTGGATCGAACTCATGCGCACCGCGCCGGAAGCGGCGAGCACGTACACGTGGTACGAGGCGCAGCAGGACTTCCTCGCCGGGAACTCCGCGTTCTACATTGACGCCGACCACATGGCCCCCGACTTCGAGAAGGAGGGCAGTGGGATCGCGGGCAAGGTCGGCTACGCGCTGCCGCCCGAGGGGCCGAAGGGGCGCGCGTCGAGCATGTGGGTCTGGTCGCTCGGCATGAACGCGGCGTCCACGCACAAGGGTGCTGCCTGGCAGTTCATCCAGTGGGCGACGTCGAAGGAGCTGCTGACGGATTCCATCGCGAACGGCAACCTCAACCCGACGCGCGTCTCCGTCGCCGAGAGCCCTGAACTCTCGGCCGCGACCGAAGGCTGGGGGGACTACAACGAGGTCTGGAAGAAGACCCTGACCGACTATGCGGAGTGGCCGTACGCGCCGTCTGCGAGCTGGACGACGGTCGGCGACATCTGGGCGACCGCGATCCAGTCGGCGCTGCTCGACAAGGCATCCGTCAAGGACGCTCTGGATGACGCGGCAACGAAGATCGACGCGGCGATCGAGTGACCTCGGCGGACCGGAGATGACGATCGGAGTGGACAGAGAGTCATGAAGCCCAAACCTCATTTGCCGTACCTGCTCGTCCTGCCGGCACTCGCTGTTCTCGTGGCGGTGCTCTACCCCTTCCTCACCGGCGTCTGGTGGTCGTTCACGTCCTACCGACTGAACCGGGGTGCGCCGACATTCAACGGTGGCGCGAACTACCTCAATCTGTTCGTCACCGGGGAGGGGCTGCACGCGATCGGCATCACGCTGCTGTACGCCGTCGTCGTCGTGAGCGTGGAGTGCGTTCTCGGCATCGGACTCGCGATGCTGCTGAACTACGGTTCGTACGGCAGCACGTTCCGCCTGCTGATCGTCCTGCCGCTCCTGCTGCCCCCGGTGATCGCCGCGCTGATGTGGAAGGTGATGCTGACCGAGAACGGTGTCGTGAACTGGATTCTCGAAGCCGTCGGCCAGCCCGGGCTGCTCTGGCTCAACGGCCTCGACAGCGCCCTGTGGTCGGTGATGATCATCGACATCTGGATCTTCACCCCGTTCGTCGTGCTCCTCGCACAGGCCGGCCTCCGCAGCGTTCCGCAGGAGCTTCGCGAGGCCTCAGCGGTCGACGGTGCGGGTCCGGTCCGGAACTTCTTCTCCATCACGCTGCCGATGCTGGTGCCCGTGCTCATCGTGATCATCGCGTTCCGCGGCATCGACTCCTTGAAGATGTTCGACATCATCTACACGACGACCAAGGGCGGGCCCGTGGACGCGACGACCAACCTCCATGTGCTCGCCTACCTGGACGGCATCCGCAACATGAACTTCGGCGCGGCGATGGCGGCCCTCGTGGTGCTGTGGGTGCTGTGCAACCTGCTGTCGTCCGTGCTGCTCCGGGCGCGTCGGGCGGAGGCGGGAGCATGAACGTCTCTCCGAGCGGTTCCGTCGCCCGGTCCCGTCGTCGCAAGAAGCTCCTGCGGCACGGTGCGGTGATCGCGTCGCTGAGCGTGTGGAGCGTCTTCGCGCTCGCGCCCCTCGTGTGGATCGTGATGATGTCGTTCAAGAAGGCCGAAGACATCGTCGCCTACCCGCCCACCTTCGTCTTCACTCCGACGTTGACGAACTACGTCGAGGTGCTGAGCAGTGCGAAGTTCATGGCCCCGTTCGTGAACTCGCTCATCGTGACGGTGGGGTCGCTGCTCGTGACGGTCGTGATCGGCCTTCCGACCGCGTACGCACTCGCGCGCTTCTCGTTCCGGGGACGCGAGAACATCGCGTTCGGGATCCTGTCCCTGCGATTCGCTCCCGAATTGCTGATCATCCTGCCGCTGTATCTGCTGTTCCAGAAGACGGGCCTGTACGACTCTCATCTGGGGTTGATCCTGGCGTATCAACTCGTCACGCTGCCCATGCTGGTGTGGATGCTCCGCTCCTTCATCGAAGATCTGCCCGGCGAGCTGGAGGAAGCGGTGGCCATGGATGGGGGCACGCGCTGGACTGCTTTCCGTCACGTGCTCCTGCGACTGATCGCACCGGGCCTCGGCGCGAGTCTGATGCTCTCCTTCGTCTGGGCGTGGAACAGCTACACGCTGCCGCTGGTGCTGGCGGGGAAGAACACGCAGGTCATCACGACCGGGATCCAGCAGTACATCTCCGCGCAATCCATCGACTGGGGACCCATGGCAGCGGCCACGGTCGTCTCCCTCATCCCCGGGATTCTCTTCGCGGTGTTCTCACTGCGCTGGATCGTCGGCGGTCTCACCGCCGGCACTGTCAAAGGCTGAAAGCCCGCACGACCGAAAGGTGCCACCCATGTCCGTTCCTTCCACCATGTACGCCAGCGTGCTCACCGGGCCGAAGCGCGTAGAGCTCGAGAGTCGCCCGGTCCCCTCCCCGGGTGCGGGCGGCGTCCTCATCAAGGTCACCGCGGTCGGCGTCTGCGGCTCGGACACCCACTTCTTCGAATCGGGTGCCGTCGGAGACATCGTCGTCCGGGACCATGTCGTGCTCGGGCACGAGACCGCGGGGGAGATCGTCGCCGTGGGTGCGGGCGTCGATGCGAGCCGCGTGGGGACGCGGGTCGCTGTGGAGCCGCAGACGCCGTGTCGCGCCTGCCGCTTCTGCAAGCGCGGCGCCTATCACCTGTGCCCGAGCATCCGCTTCTTCGGTGCCTGGCCGGTCGACGGCTCCTTCGCGGAGTTCGTGATCGTCGACGCCGACTTCGCGCACGAGATCCCCTCGGCCATGACCGACGAGCAGGCCGCGCTCGCCGAACCCGTCTCGGTGGCCATCCACGCAGCCCGTCGTGCAGGTGTCACGGCGGGCGCGAGGGTGCTCATCACCGGCGCCGGCCCGATCGGCGTCCTGACCGCGCAGGTCGCGAAGTCGTTCGGTGCCGTCGAGGTCGTCATCAGTGATCCGATTGCGAAACGGCGGGATTTCGCCCGCGCGCGAGGGGCGGACGAGGTCATCGATTCCGCAGGCGACGGCCTCGCTCGCTTCGACCAGTACTTCGACATCTACATCGATGCATCGGGCAGCGCCCAGGCGATCCGTGCCGCGCTGCCGACGATCGTCCGTGGAGGCATCGCGGTCCTCGTCGGCATGGGTGGCAATCAGCTCGACGTTCCTGTCGCGATGCTGCAGCACCGAGAGATCACGCTCACCGGTACCTTCCGGTACGTCAACACATGGCCGACGGCGATCGACCTGATCTCCCGTGGCATCGTCGACACCTCGGGGATCGTGACCGGACGATACGGCTTGGACGGCGTCGAGGATGCACTGATGAAGGCGAAGACGGATCCGGAAGCGATCAAGACCATGATCATCCCCGCTCTCACTGCCGCGTGAGCCGAGGCGCCTTTCGAATCGCGCATATGGCTCGATCCGACGGCGGGATGCGACCATATGCGCGATTCGAAAGCGGCAGTGTCGTCAGTGAGTGGGCGGATACGGATGCGGCAGCCACACCGTCACGATCAGGCCGCCGTCCGTGCGAGGCGTGAGCACCAGAGTTCCGCCGTGGGCCTGCGTGATGCGGTCGACGATCGCGAGGCCGAGCCCGGCACCGGCATGGTCCTCTCCGCGGGTGCGGTCGGCGCCGCGCTGGAACGGCTCGACGAGGGTGGCCACGCGATCGGGGGGCAGCAACGCTCCGGTGTTCTCGACGACGAGTGCAACGGCGTGGGGCATCGCGTGCGTGCGCACGGCGACGGATCCGCCGGACGGCAGATTGTGCACGATCGCGTTCAGCACGAGGTTCGTCACCAGTTGCGGCAGCAGCGCGGCGGAACCCAGCACCGGCGCGGGCGCCCCGCCCACCTCCACCGCGACCCCGCGGCGGTCGGCGAGCGGCAGCAGCGCCTCCACCGCCTCTTCCGCGAGGAGCGAGAGGTCGACGATCTCACGGGGGAACGTCCGCTGATCCGCGCGGCTGAGCAGCAGGAGCGCCTCGGTCAGGTCGATCGCGCGGGTGTTCACCTCGCGCAGACGGGTGATCAGCGCATCGACATCCCGGTCGGGATCGTCTCTGGCGACCTCGAGCAGGGTCTGCGATATCGCGAGGGGCGTCCGCAGTTCGTGCGAGGCGTTCGCCGCGAACCGCTGCTGTTCCGCGACATGCGCCTCGAGCTGCTCGAGCATCGAGTCGAAGACATCGGCGAGGTCGCGGAACTCGTCGCGCGGGCCGGGCAGCGCGATCCGATGGGAGAGTGAGCCCTGCGCCGCCAGCCGGGCAGCGTCGCCGATCCGGGTGAGCGGCGCCAGCATCCGTCCCGCGAGCAGCCACCCTCCGCCCAGTCCCAGCGCCAGCAGGACGACCATGACGATCGACGCGACCGGGACGAACGCCCGGATCAGGTCGGAGCGGTTCGGCACGAAGAACTCGATATACGGGATCTGCACATCCGGCACGTACCGCAGCAGGTACAGCGCCACCGCGGCGAGCAGCAGACCTCCCGACACGACCACGACGGCGGCATAACTCAGCGTGAGCTTGAGCCGGGCACTCATCCCGCGCCGCCTAGGCATCGGCGTCCGTCCCGATCCGGTATCCGACGCCGGGCACCGTCAAGATCAGCCACGGCTCACCCAAACGCTTGCGCAGCGAGGACACGGTGATGCGCACGGCGTTGGTGAACGGGTCGGCGTTCTCGTCCCAGGCCCGCTCCAGCAGCTGCTCGGCGCTGACCACCCCTCCCTCGGCGTCGACGAGCACCTCCAGCACGGCGAACTGCTTGCGGGTGAGGGCGACGTAGCGGTCGTCGCGGTACACCTCGCGACGGAACGGATCCAGGCGCAGCCCCGCGACCTCGAGCACGGGCGGCCGGGATCGTTGTCTGCGTCGGTCCAGGGCACGCAGACGCAGCACGAGCTCGCGCAGCTCGAAGGGCTTGGTCAGGTAGTCGTCGGCACCGATCTCGAATCCGGTGGCCTTGTCGTCGAGACGGTCGGCCGCCGTGAGCATCAGGATCGGGATGCCGGTGCCGGAGGCCACGATCCACCGCGCGATGTCGTCGCCGGACGGGCCCGGAACGTCGCGATCGAGCACGGCGATGTCGTAGGAGTTGATGCTCAGAAGCTCCAGCGCGGTGTCGCCGTCGTTCGCGATGTCGGCCGCGATCGCTTCCAGGCGCAGCCCATCCCGCACCGCCTCGGCGAGGTAGGGCTCGTCCTCGACGATCAGTACACGCATGGCTGCGATCCTACGCAGTGGGGCATATCGGGAGCATATGGAAAAGCGCATACGTCCTCGCAACGCGCGTCCTCCTTCACTGGGAGCATGAACACCCGCACCACTTCTCTCACACCGCGAGCGCGCCGCCGCCGGAGCGCTTCGGTCCTCATCGGCCTCGCGCTGGCCGTGATCGTCGCCTTCGTCGTCCAGCAGTCGCTGTCCGCGGCCTTCGCCGATGCCGAGCTCACCGGTCCGCTGCCCTCTTCCACGCCCCGGCCGAGTGGGCAGAGCGAAGGGTCGGTCATCGCCCCGAGCGAGGCCGACGGGGTGATCCGCGACGGCGACCAGCCGACCGTCTTCGACGTCGATCGGGCCGCCGTGGGCAACCTCGACGCGTCGCTGCTCGCGGCGCTGCAGCGTGCCGCATCGGATGCGGAGGCCGACGGGGTCACGTTCCGGGTGAACAGTGGATGGCGCACCCCCGCGCTGCAGGAACGGATGCTGCAGGACGCGATCGCGCAGTACGGCTCCGAGGCGGAAGCGCGGCGATGGGTGGCGACGCCGGAGACATCGGAGCATGTGACCGGCGACGCCGTCGACCTCGGTCCGCTGCCCGCCTTGGACTGGCTCGTCCAGCGGGGATGGCGCTACGGGCTCTGCCAGATCTACGCCAATGAGTCGTGGCACTACGAGCTGCGCCCGGAGGCGGTCGACCAGGGCTGCCCCGAGATGCTGCCCGACCCCACCGCCGACCCGAGGACGAAGCGATGACCACCCTCCTGCCCGCCCCGCGGGTGACTCTCTCCCGCCTTCATGCCCCGACGCTGCAGACCATCCCGGAGGCCGTCGCCGAGAACGTACGGCGGGTGCGGGCCACGTGCTCCGCGCGCATCATGGCCGTGGTGAAGGCCGACGGCTACGGGCACGGCGCCGTCACGGTCGCCAAGGCCGCGGTCGCCGCCGGCGCCGAATGGCTCGGGGTCACCGATGTCGCCGACGCCGTCGCCCTGCGCGATGCCGGGTTCACCGTGCCGATCCTCTCGTGGCTGAACCCCTCGGGGGCCGATGCGGAGACGGCCGCGGCGCTTCGCATCGACGTCGCGGTCGGCTCTGTGGAGGAGCTGCGCCAGTTGATCGCCGACG
The DNA here is from genome assembly GCF_024498615.1 of Microbacterium sp. J1-1. Classification (NCBI taxonomy): domain Bacteria; kingdom Bacillati; phylum Actinomycetota; class Actinomycetes; order Micrococcales; family Microbacteriaceae; genus Microbacterium; species Microbacterium sp. J1-1. Next base: position 299,742 of record NZ_CP089590.1, read on the forward strand.
CCGTGGATCCGGTCCGCGTGCACCTGCACCTCGATACGGGGATGGCCCGGGGCGGGTGTCCGCTCGACGACTGGGAGGAGCTGTTCCGCACCGCACGCGCCGGGCGGGGCAGGGTCGAGGTGGTGGGTGTGATGGGACATCTGCCTCGCGCCGACGAAGCCGACCCCCGGGCGAACGCGGCGGCCGTGCTGCGCTTTCGGCAGGGCAGGGACGCCGTGCTCCGGGCCGGCTTCGGGCCGGTGCTCGTGCATCTCGCGGCGACGTCCGGCGCGCTCACCGATCCGGGGACGCACTTCGACATGGTGCGCATCGGTGCGGGGCTGGTGGGTATCGACCCCTCCGGGGCGACGACGCTGGCCGGTGCCGCGCGGTGGACCGCCCCGGTCGTGCACAGCGCGCTCGTCCCGGCCGGGACGGCGGTCGGCTACGGGGGCGCGCACATCACGGAACGGGAGACGCACCTGAGCGTCGTGGGCGTCGGATACGCGGACGGGATCCCGCGGGAGCTCGCGGCGGAGGCGGCCGTGGCGATCGACGGGGCGCGGTATCCGGTCGTGGGGAGGGTGTCGATGGATCAGATCGTGATCGATACCGGCGCCGTGCCGGTTCCGCGCGGCGCGGTCGCAACGGTGTTCGGACCCGAGGGGGGCGTCGTGCCGTCGGTGCAGGAGTGGGCGCGGTGGGCGGGCAGCATCCCGCACACCGTCGTCACCGGCATCGGAGCACGAGTGCAGAGGAGTGTGGCATGACCACGAGGGTCCTGGTCATCGGTGGAGGGCAGAACGCCGAGCACGAGGTGTCGTTGGCCTCCGCGGCTGCGGTCGCCGCCGCGCTGCGCATGGGCGATCACGAGGTCACGAGTGCGACGATCGATCGCGAGGGGGTGTGGAGGGCTGACGGCATCCCGACCGGGGTCTCGGCGGCGGAGTCGCTGGCGCTCGCGCTTCCCCTGCTCGCCCGCACCGACGTGGTCTTCCCGGCGGTGCACGGCGCGCTCGGGGAGGATGGCGCGCTCGCGGCCCTGTGCGGACTCGCCGGAGTGCGCGTGGTCGGGTCGGGCCTGCGGGCGGGCGCGATCGGCATGGACAAGTGGACCACCAAGCTGGTCGCGGAAGCAGTGGGCCTCGGTACCGCCCGCGGTCGTCTGGTCGCCGCCGAGGATATCGGGGACGTGGAGTTCGAGGGGGAGGTCGTCGTCAAGCCGGTGTCGGCCGGATCCAGCCACGGCGTGAGTCTGGTGAGCGAGGAGGGTGGGCTGCTCGCGGCGCTGCGGGAGGCGGCGCGCTTCGACCGGCGGATCCTGGTCGAGGAGGTCGTTCGGGCCCGCGAGATCGACGTGGCGGTGCTGCGCGAGAAGGGTGGCATCCGTTGGGCGGCCCCGCCCCTCGAGATCCACGCGACCGGGCTGTTCGACACCGCCACGAAGTACGACGGCAGCGCGCGGTTCACGGTCCCGGCTCAGCTCGACGCGGCCGAGGTGGCGGCGCTCAAGCGGGCGGCGATCGCGGTCTTCGACGCCCTCGGCTGTGACGGGGTCGCGCGGATGGACTTCTTCCTCACCGATCGGGGTCCGCTGCTGAACGAGGTCAACACCATGCCGGGGCTGACGGCCGCCTCGCAGGTGCCGCGGATGTTCGCGGCGGCGGGCGTGACCTACGTCGACCTGGTGGCGCGGCTCGTGCGTGCGGCGTCGTGACCGGCGCGCGTGCGCCGCGGGTCGGTTGGCCGGATGTCGCGAAGGGCATCTGCATCATCCTCGTGGTGCTGTGGCACGTGGTGACGAAGGTCGCGGTCGAGATGCCCGGCGCGGGACCCGTGACAGACGTCTGGGTGATGCTGAACGCGCAGCTGCTCCCGCTGCGGATCCCGCTGTTCTTCCTGGTATCCGGAGTGTTCGCCGCGCGGGCAGTGCTCGACGTGGGCGCACGCTCCTGGCGTCGTCGAGCGGGGCGCCTCGCCCTGCTCTACGTCGTGTGGGTGCTCATCCAGACGTTCGTGCTCGCCCTGACGCCCGACTTCGACACGGCACGGGCGAACGACGGATGGGAATTGCTCGCGCAGCTGACCCTCAGCCCGACGAACCTCTGGTACCTGCTCGCGCTCGCGGTCTACCTGACGATCGGTCGACTCACGCGCGGCCTCCCGACGGCTGTCGTGCTGTCGGTGGCCTTCGTGATCGCGGCGGTCGCCGGTGCCGGGGTCATCCCCGACCTCGGCAACCTCTGGCAGTTGGTGCAGAATCTGTTCTTCTTCCTCCTCGGGCTTCGAGGGCGTGCGGTCGTCGAGCGGTTCGCGCAGAGCGTCGGGGTGTGGCGCACGCTCGCGCTCGCCGCCGTCTACGTCGCGGCGCTGGCGCTCGTGGCAGGCCTGACCCTCCGTCTGCTGCCAGGGGCGTGGCCCGCGCTCGCCCTGATCGCCGTGGCGTGCGGGGTGTCGCTCAGCGTGCTCCTGGACCGGCACCTCGAGGTGGTCGCCCGAGCGCTGCGCTGGATCGGCCGGCGGACCCTGCCCATCTACGTGCTGCACATGATGCCCCTCGCCCTGATCGATGCGGGGCTGGATGCTGCGGACTGGAGGACGACGCCGGTGCTCGAAGCCATCGGCCCTCCCGTGCTGACGGCGTCGGTGATCGCGATCTGTCTGGGAGTACATGCGCTGCTCGTGCGCGGCGGACTCGGCGCGCTGTTCGACCCCCTGCAGGCGATCGACCGCCTGGTGCCGCACCCGCGGCGATGAAGGCCTCGACAATCGGCGGCGGACGGCGGATCCTGGAGTCATGGCGGCCTTCACAGCGGACAACGCGTTCAGCGGATTCAGCGTCGACGACATCGATGCGGCGAAAGAGTTCTACGGCACGACCCTCGGCCTCGACGTCGAGGTCAACGCGATGGGGTTCCTCGACCTGCGGCTGCCGAGCGGCGGGTCGATCCTCGTGTACGCGAAGCCGAACCACACACCGGCGAGCTTCACGATCCTGAACTTCCCGGTGGCGGATGTCGACGCCGCCGTGGACGAGCTCATCGCGCGCGGGGTGCAGACCAAGATCTACAGCGACGAGGAGTTCCCCTCCGATTCGCGCGGCATCGTGCGTGGCAACGGTCAGGGCCCGGACATCGCGTGGTTCCGCGACCCTGCGGGCAACGTGCTCGCCGTCCTGCAGGCCTGACGACCGGACGCCGCTACAGCCGGTCGACTCCGGTCACCGTGACCACGGCCTGACCGGCGTCGTCGGACTCGGCGAGGTCGATCGTCGCGGTGATGCCCCAGTCGTGGTCGCCGGCGGGATCGTCGAGGATCTGCCGCGCGGTCCAGGTGGTCGGCCCTTCGGTGAGGATCAGCAGCTTCGAACTACGGGCGTCCGCGCCGGTCAGGATCTCGTCGTGGTCGGCGAAGTACCCGTCGAGGGCGTCGGACCAGGCGTCGGCTCCGAAACCGGGGTCGAGCTCGGCGAGCCCGTCGACGTCGTCCCGCGCGGCGAGCTGCACACGGCGGAACAGCTCGTTCCGGACCAGGATGCGGAAAGCGCGGATGTTGCTCGTGAGGCGCTTCGGGGCGGGTGGGACGATCGGTTCGTCGGGCGCGTGAGGATCGAAGCGCCCGTTGTCGACGCCCGCGACCAGTTCCTCCCACTCATCGAGCAGGCTCGAGTCGACCTGGCGGACCAACTCGCCCAGCCACTCGATGAGGTCGCGCAGATCCTCATCCTTGAACTCCTCGGGGATGGTCTGCGAGGCCGCACGGTAGGCATCGGAGAGGTAGCGCAGCACCACGCCCTCGGACCGCGCGATCTTGTAGTACGCGACATATTCCCCGAACGACATGGCTCGCTCGTACATGTCGCGCACCACGGACTTGGGGTGCAGTTCGAAGTCGCGGATCCACGGCTGCGCCGCGCTGAACGTCTCGAACGCGGCTGACAGCAGCTCATCGAGCGGCTTCGGGTAGGTGATCTGCTCGAGCAGCTCCATCCGCTCGTCGTACTCGATGCCCTCGGACTTCATCGCGGCGACCGCCTCGCCGCGGGCCAGGAACTCCTGCTGGCTCAGCACGGCGCGCGGATCGTCGAGCGTCGACTCCACGATCGAGATCATGTCGAGAGCGTAGGAGCCGGTGCCCGTGCCCGCGGTCGGGTCGGGGTCCAGCAGCTCGAACGCGGCGAGGGCGAAGGGTGACAGCGGCTGGTTGAGCGCGAAGTTCGGCTGCAGGTCGACCGTGAGCCGGATGTCGCCGTCAGGGGTCTTCTCGACGATGCCCGATTCGCGGAGGGTGCGGTAGATGCCGATGGCCCGGAGCGCCAACTCGCGCTGGCGCTTCCGCGGCTCGTGGTTGTCATATACCAGCGCGCGCATATTGGCGAAGACGTCGCCGCCACGGGCGATCACGTTGAGCATCATCGCGCTCGTGATCTGCATGTGCGAGGTCAGTGTCTCCGGCACCGCGTCGATGAGCTTGCGGAACGACGGCTCACCCCACGACACGAAACCGTCCGGGGCCTTCTTGCGGACGATCTTGCGCTTCTTCTTCGGGTCGTCGCCGGCCTTCTTCACGGCCGCGACGTTCTCGCTCTCGTGCTCGGGGGCCTGCGCGACGACCGTGCCCGCGGTGTCGTAGCCCGCACGGCCCGCGCGGCCGGCGATCTGGTGGAACTCGCGGGCGTTGAGCTGCCGCATCCGGGAGCCGTCGAACTTCGTGAGCGCAGTGAGCAGCACGGTCCGGATCGGGACGTTGATGCCGACGCCGAGCGTGTCGGTGCCGCAGATCACGCGCAGCAGTCCGCGCTGGGCGAGCTGTTCGACCAGGCGGCGGTACTTCGGCAGCATCCCCGCGTGATGCACCCCGATCCCTGCGCGCAGGAAGCGGGAGAGGGTCTTGCCGAACGCGGTCGTGAAACGGAACTGGGCGATCAGCGCCGCGATCTCGTCGCGCTGCTCGCGGGTGGCAACCTTGGTGCTCGACAGCGCCTGGGCCCGCTCCATCGCGGCCGCCTGCGAGAAGTGCACGATGTAGATCGGCGCCTGCCCGGTGCTCAGCAGATCGTCGATCGTCTCGTGGATCGGGGTCGTCTCGTAGAAGAAGTGCAGGGGCACAGGGCGCTCGACGCCGGTGACCGTCGCCGTCTCGCGGCCCGTGCGGCGGGTGAGGTCCGCCGCGAGTTCGGTGACATCGCCGAGGGTCGCCGACATCAGGACGAACTGCGCCTGCGGCAGCTCGAGCAGCGGCACCTGCCACGCCCACCCGCGGTCGGGGTCGGCGTAGAAGTGGAACTCGTCCATCACGACCTGGCCGACGTCGGCATCGGCGCCCTGGCGCAGCGAGAGGTTCGCGAGGATCTCGGCCGTGCAGCAGATGATGGGCGCGTCGGCGTTGACCGCGGAGTCGCCCGTGACCATCCCGACGTTCTCGGCCCCGAACACGTCGACCAGCGCGAAGAACTTCTCGCTCACGAGTGCCTTGATCGGTGCCGTGTAGTAGCTGCGCCGTCCGGCGACCAGTGCGCTGAAGTGCGCGCCGATCGCGACGAGCGACTTCCCGGTGCCGGTGGGGGTGGACAGGATCAGGTTGTTGCCGGAGACGATCTCGATGACCGCCTCGTCCTGCGCGGGATACAGCCGGATGCCGGTCGACTCCGCCCATTCGACGAATGCGAGGTAGACGGCGTCCGGGTCCGCGGCGTCCGGAACGATGGCGGGGTCGAGCCGCGGCGAGGAAGTCATGGTCCCTCGATCATCCCATCCGTTCGTCCCGTCCGTTCGTCCCGCCGCTCTGCCGCCCTGCCGCCCTGCCGCCCTGCCGCCTGTTGTGTAGGAGATCTCGCGATTCGAAGGGCTCGTCCGGGGAATCGCTCCTTCGAATCGCGAGTTCTCCTTCGTAGCGTGGGGTCTCCGTCGCTGCGTGGTGGTCAGACCGTGGTCGCTGCGCGCAGCGCGATGCGGATCATGTCTCCGAAGGTCTGCTCGCGCTCCTGCGCGGTCGTCTGCTCGCCGGTGACGATGTGGTCGCTCACGGTGCAGATCGCGAGGGCACGCCGACCGTAGTACGCCGCGAGCGTGTAGAGACCGGCGGCCTCCATCTCGACGCCGAGGATGCCGTGCCGCACGAAGGGTTCCGTGAGCTCGGGTCGGGTGCTGTAGAACTGGTCGCTCGAGAAGAGCTGCCCCACGTGCACGGTCGACTCGAGGGTCTCGGCCTCACTCGCCTCGACCGCGGCGCGCAGCAGGGAGAAGTCGGCCACGGGCGCGTAGTCGAGTCCGTGGAAGCGCACCCGGTTGATGCCGGAGTCCGTGCTGGCACCGTTGGCGATGATGATGTCGCGGATCCGCACATCCTCGGTCAGCGCTCCGCACGAGCCGACCCGCACGATCGTCTGCACGTCGTAGGAGTCGAACAGTTCGTTCGCATAGATCGCCATCGAGGGCTGACCCATCCCCGAACCCTGGACCGAGACGCGGTGCCCTTCCCAGGTGCCCGTGAAGCCCAGCATTCCGCGCGTCTCGGAGTACAGTTCTGCATCCTCGAGGAACGTCTCGGCGATCCACTTCGCCCGCAGCGGATCGCCGGGGAACAGGACGATGGGGGCGATCTGACCGGGCTCTGCCGCGATGTGGGTGCTCATGACCTCAGCGTATCCAGCGCCCACACGTATCCGTCCGGACGAACGCGGCTCGTGAAGGAGAACTCACGGAATGAAGGAGCGGATCCCGGATGCGGACCTTCAGGCTGTGAGTTCTCCTTCAGGAAGTGAGTTCTCCTTCACAACGGGAGTTCTCCTTCAGGGTGTGGGTTCTCCTTCACGATGTGAGCGCCTCAGCCCTCGCGGCGTCGGACGAGTTCGTCGATCCAGAGTGGGGCGAAGGGCGAGGTGCAGCCCGGGGCGGTCGGGTAGTCGGCGAGGACCTGCAGACGCTCACCGATGTCCCGAGCCCTCGCGCGGTGCTCCGGATGGAAGATGCCGATGTTGGCGAGGGCCTCGTTCATGGCCCACTGCAGCCGTGGCGGTGCATCCTTCAGGTCGCGCTCGATCAGGTCCAGCAGGTGCGGCAGGTCGAGTCCGTCCGCGTCCTTCATCACCCGCACGGTCATGAGCGACCAGGCGGCGGCGGCCACGGTCGGGTCGGCGTCGTCGAACCAGCGCAGCCGCAGTTCCTCGGCCAGCGGTGTCTTCTTGGCGACGTAGTTCACGAACCAGTCGTTGACCTTCGGCGGGCGGGTCTCGCGCAGCATGGCGTCGAGCTCATCGGCGGTGAAGTCGCGCGGGCGGCAGATCAGCAGGGCCAGCAGCCGTGCCGAGGTCTCGCCGGTCGCCCACAGCTCCTGCGCGAGGGGCTGGTCCGTCTTGATCTTCTTGGCCAACGCGCGCATCCGGCTGAGGTTGATCCCGTGGTCGTCGCCGCGCTTCTCGTTGGCGGCGCGCATCTTCGGATCCTCGAGCGCGGCGAGTTCGTCGAGGGCTTCGGCAACGGTGACGTCGGACATGCCTCCAGGGTAAGCGGCTTTCGAATCGCGTGAATGGTCCGAAATCGGCGTCGGATGCAGCACTTTGCGCGATTCGAAAGGCCGACGGGTCAGTCCTCGTCGAGCAGCTCTCCCCTGATCCGGCGCAGATCCTCCATGAGTGAGCCGATCAGGATCCAGTGCTGGGAGGACGGCGGGCGCAGCACGAGCGGGGCGGTGAGCGCGGGGATCGTGGAGGTCAACGTCTCGGGTTCCGGCGACGCCTCGGCGACCTGCACCGCGAGGCGGACGTCGTGGCCGGCCCGCCGCAGCTGCTCGGCGATCGCGACCACGGCCGGCTCCTCGCCGATCGTGTCGTCGTAGTGGTCGAAGTAGGCCCGGGTCATGCCGATCGTCTGGGTCACGATCGGGGACAGCCGCTCGAGGAGCTCCCGCATCTCCCGCAGCTCCGCGCGGTGGGTGGAGCGCCGCGGGTTCAGCGTGAGCGACTCCTCTCCGGCGGCGATCGAGGCGTCTGCAGCGTCCTTCATCGGCCGCAGCAGGCGTACTTCGAGCATCAGTTCCTGCAGCTGTGCGGGCGTCTGCGGTTCCGGGAGCGCGACGGCGAGTCGGTCGAGGCTCGCGGCGAGTTCGCGCCCGAGGAGACTGACATCCCGCAGAGCCGGGGCGACCAGCACGGGAGGGACGATGAGGGCGTTCACCACGATGCCGATGGCCACGCCGATCAGCGTCTCCACGATGCGTGCGAACGCGTACTCAGGACTCGACGAGCCCAGCGCCAGCACCAGCATCGCCGAGATCGCGACCTGGTTGCCCGTTCCCGGTGAGGCCCGGAAGACCCACGCGACCAGCATCGCCACGACGATCGCGAGCAGCACGATCCAGGTCGGCGATCCGAACAGCAGACCCAGGGCGACGGCGATCACGACTCCCGCGATCACCCCGATGCTGCGTTCGAGCGCCTTTGACAGCGACTGGTTCACGCTGGGCTGCACGACCAGGAGGGCGGCGATCGCGGCGAAGACGGGCAGCTGCGCGGGGAAGACCCATCCGGCGATGAGCCACGCGGCGATCGTCGCTGCGGCCGACTTCACGACCTGCAGCAGCGGAGAACGCTGGGAGGCGCGGATCGCGGCGGGGATGCGCATGCCTCCACGGTAGTCGTGCCGCCCTGTGCGCCGGGGAGCGCCGCTGCGGAGGATCGTGTTGCGGCTGGATATCGGGAAGCCTGCAGCAGATGTCAACCCCGTCGCCGAACCTCGCGGTGTGCGGCTGAATGGGATGACGCGAACGAAGAACAGTGAGGAGCATCACATGGTGCAGATCATCGAGACCATGGACGTCGACGTTCCTGTCCGCACGGCATACAACCAGTGGACGCAGTTCGAGAGCTTCCCGAAGTTCCTCCAAGAGGTGGAGTCGATCACGCAGATCGACGACACGCACACGCACTGGAAGGTGAAGGTGGGCGGTGCCGTACGCGAGTTCGACGCCGAGATCACCGAGCAGCATCCCGACGAGCGTGTCGCCTGGAACAGCACGGGTGGCGAGACCGAGCACGCGGGCGCGGTGACTTTCCACAAGCTCACCGACAACTCGACCCGTGTGACGGTGCAGTTGGATTGGGCCCCCGAGGGTCTGCTCGAGAAGGTGGGCTCGCTGGTCGGCGTGGGGGGTCATGCCGTGAAGAAGGACCTCGAGAACTTCAAGGAGTTCATCGAGGGCCGCGAGGTCGAGACCGGCTCGTGGCGCGGTGACGTGGAAGCCTGACCGGAGATCAGATGCAGAGAAGGCCCGACGGTTCCACCGTCGGGCCTTCTCCATGCCGGCGTCTGACGAGGTGGGCCTTGCGAACAGCGGAGATGCGGGGTTACGCTCTGCCTAACTAATAGTCGTTAGGTAAATGATGACCAGAGCAACGATCCTCACGGAGGCCCGCACGATCTTCGCGCGCCAGGGGTACGCCGAGACGAGCCTGCGCGAGATCGCCGAGGCCGTCGGGATCAAGACGCCCTCCCTCTACGCACACTTCCCCAGCAAGGAAGCGCTGTACGCCGAGGTCTACGCCGGGGTCTCGGTCGATCACACCGCGTTCTTCGACGAGCTCCTCCAGCGCAGCTCGGCGTTGGAGCCGCTCGCACGCCTGCACCACATCCTCGGCGGTATCGAGGCGTACTACCGCGACCGACCCGACCTCGCGGAGTTCAGCCTCAGGGCGGCGGTCACCGAGTACGGACCCGCTGGCGAGCAGCTGCGACAGATCTTCCTCGACTCGGAGTCGACCCTCGCGGCTGCCGTGCGCCAGACCTATGACGACGGTGTCGCGGCAGGAACCTTCGCCGCCGGCGACGCCGAGGGCTTCACGGCGCTGGTGTTCGTGGTCATGGACGGCCTCTTCCTCCAGCTCACCCACTACTCGCCTGAGATCTACCGCGAGCGCTTCGATCAAGCCTGGCGACACCTCTCCACGATCCTGTCCCGATGAACCCCGCCGCAGCGATGCGGCTGACACCACCACCCCTCGCCGGCGCGGAGCCACGAACTCCGACCCGGCATCGCACGACCCGGCCGCACAGACAGGCCGCCCCCGACCCGCCCTGCGAGTCGTCCGCATTCCGGGAACCCGAATCCCCGCCGACGGACTCGCAGGGCCACTTCTCAAGGAAAAGATGATGACCACCACCGACTATGAGCACGGTGTCGTGCCGCAGGACCAGCGCAAGAGCTGGCTGTCGATCGCCATCGTGTGGATCGCGATCGGCATCGACCTCTCCGGGGCGTTCCTCGGCGTCTCTCTCGCTTCCGGTATGGCCTTCTGGCCGGCGATCGGTGCCACGATGCTCGGATCCCTCCTGCTCGGACTGCTCGCGATGGCCTGCGCCTACGTCGGCGCCGCCACCGGGCTCTCCACCGCGATGATCTCCCGAGCCGTGTTCGGCCGCATCGGCGGCGCGATCCTCGCCCTGGCGATCGCCGTGAGTCTGGTCGGCTGGTATGCCGTGCAGGCCGGATTCTTCGGTGCGAACGCGCAGATCGCGTTCGCCGAGTTCACCGGCGTCGACGTGCCGGTGCAGGTGTTCACCGCGATCGGCGGCGTGCTGATGGCGATCACCGCGTTCTGGGGGTACCGCTCCATCAACCGACTCAGCACCCTTGCGGTGCCGCTGCTGCTTCTGCTGCTGGTCGTCGGCGTCATCGTCGCATTCACGGTGAACGGGGCGGCGGGTCTCCGGGCTCCGGTCGAGGCGACCTTCACCTTCGGCGGGGCGGTGTCGCTCGTCATGGGCATCTTCATCCTCGGCGTCGTGCTCGCCCCCGACATGGCGCGGTGGGCGAAGACCCCGAAGCAGGCCATGATCGCCGGCTTCGTGGGGTTCTTCTTCGGCAACTCGATCATCCTGGTCGTCGCGATCCTGCTCGCCCGCATCATGGACGGCACCGAGCTGATGGCGATCTTCTTCGCGCTCGGCCTCGGCGGTGTCGCCGTGATCGTGCTGATCCTGGCGCAGTGGACCACGAACACCACCAACCTCTACTCGGCCGGACTCTCGTTCGCGTCGATCAGCGAGCGGCTGAGTCGTCGCACCGTCACGATCGTGCTCGGCGCCATCGGCATCGTCGTCGGCGTGATCGGCGCTGCCGACTACTTCGTGCAGTTCATCCTCGTCATCGGCACGATCATCGCCCCCTACGGCGGTGTGTACCTGGCGTCGTTCTTCACGGGCCGCAAGACGGCGCGCTGGGCGCACGGCGCCACCGTGCCGCTGGTCGACGGCTGGTCGATCGCAGCCTGGGTGGTCGGGATCTTCGTCGCCGTCGCGACGACGAATCCGGCGGACGGCCCGGGCTTCGGCTGGTTCACCCTCACGTCTATCTCGGCTCTCGACGGTCTCCTCGTGGGTTTCGTCGCGTATCTCGTGCTGCTGCCGCTGCGCCGCCGCGTGACGTCGGCGTCGGCCCCCGTCGCGGACGAGGTGAGCGCATGAGCGCTGTCGTCACGACGCCCGTGATCACGGAGGCCGACATCGACGAGATCGCCCTCGGTGCCGCCGTGCTCGGCACCGGAGGGGGTGGCGACCCGCACGTCGGCTCGCTGATCGCCAAGCGCCTCATCCGCCTCCACGGGCCGGTCCCGCTGATCGCCGTCGAAGACCTGAGCGATGACGACTTCGTCATCCCGATCGGAGGGATCGGCGCGCCCTCCGTGAGCGTGGAGCGCATCCAGGCCGAGTCCGAGCTGCTCGCGGCCCTGCACGCGATCGAGCGCGCCGTGGGTCGCAAGGCGACAGCGGTGATGCCGATCGAAGTCGGTGGCGGCAACTCGATGATCCCGATCGCGGCCGCAGCCCTCGCTGACCTCCCGGTGGTCGACGGCGATGCGATGGGTCGGGCGTTCCCCGAAGCGCAGATGGTCACCTTCCACCTGGCCGGCTACGGACCCGGCACGACCGTGCTGGTCGACCATCACGGCAATGAAGTGGTGAGCCGCCCGATCGATGGCGGATGGTCGGAGCGCATCGCTCGGGCGGTCACCGTCGAGATGGGCGGAGGGGCGACCATGATCGACTACGCGTACGGCGGCGACGTCGTGCGCGAGTGCGCGATCCCCGGCACTCTCGGACTCGCTCAGCGCATCGGGCGCATCCTGCGGGGGAGGGATGCTGCCGGACGCGAGCTTCGAGACGACGAGCGCATCGACGCGCTGTGCGCCGACCTCGACGCCGTGCGCCTGTTCGACGGCAAGGTGGCAGACCTGCAGCGTGCCGTGGACGGTGGATTCACGCGCGGCGCGGCCGAGCTGGTCGGTGTCGGCGCCGACCGGGGGAGTGCGTTCCGGCTCGATTTCCAGAACGAGATGCTGCTCGGACGCCGCGATGGCGTGCTCGCGGCCGTGACCCCCGATCTGATCGCCGTGCTCGATCTGGCGACGGGCATGCCGATCACGACGGAGTCCCTCCGGTACGGCGCGCGGGTCGCGGTGGTCGCGATCCCCTGCCACGACAAGTGGCGTACGCCCATCGGTCTGGAGACCGCCGGACCCGCCCACTTCGGGTACGACGTGGAGTGGGTCCCGGTCGAAGACATCGCGCAGCGCTCCGGTGCGCGCACGGCGGACGAGGACGCCGCGTGATGGCCGGCACGTATCGCCTCGGCATCGACGTCGGCGGCACGAACACCGACGCCGTCATCCTCGACGAGCGGCTCGACGTCGTCGCGTCGGTCAAGCGGCCGACCACGGCCGACACCGGCGACGGCGTGGCCGCGGCCATCGACGCGGTGCTCGCGGCCTCCGGCGTCGATGCCGCGCTGATCGGGCACGCCATGCTCGGCACCACCCACTGCACCAACGCGATCGTGGAGCGCCGCGGGCTCGGCCGTGTGGGCATCCTCCGACTCGGTGCACCGGCCACCACCGCGGTTCCTCCGCTGGAGGGGTGGCCGGACGATCTGCGGGCGTCGATCGGTGAGCACGCGCACCTGCTGGCCGGCGGTTTCGAGGTCGACGGCCGAGTGCTCTCCCCGATCGATGAAGATGCCGTGCGCGAGGCCTGTGCACGGATGCGCGGCGAGGTCGACGCGGTCGCCGTCGTGGGAGTGTTCGCCCCGATCGACGAAAGCCAGGAGGAGCGGGTCGCCACCATCGTGACGGAGGAGCTGGGTGTTCCCGTGTCGCGGTCGGCGCGCATCGGCTCGCTCGGACTGCTCGAGCGCGAGAACGCGACCGTGCTGAACGCGGCGCTGATGCAGACACTCCGGCAGATGGCCGCAGGCTTCGTGGCGGCCCTGCGCGAGCGCGGCATCCCCGCCACGCCCTACTTCGGCCAGAACGACGGCACCCTCATGCAGCTCGAGTACGCGCTCGAGTTCCCGGTGCTGACGATCGGGTGCGGACCCACGAACTCCATCCGCGGCGCCGCGCACCTCTCCGGGGCGACGGATGCCCTGGTGGTCGACATCGGTGGCACCACGACCGACATCGGCGTGCTGGTCGACGGGTTCCCCCGCCAATCGGCCCACGCGGTCGAGATCGGCGGCATCCGCACCAACTTCCGCATGCCCGACGTGCTGTCGGTCGGACTCGGCGGCGGCACGATCATCCGCGAGACCGAGGCGGGCACGACGGTCGGCCCCGACAGCGTCGGCTATCGGCTTCCTCAGGAGGGCCTGGCCTTCGGAGGGGACACCCTCACGGCCACCGACATCGCGCTCGCGGTCGGAGGGGCCGGGATCGACGGACTCGAGGCGCCCGCTGTTCCTGAGGCGGTCGGCGCCGCGGCCTGGAGTGCGATGCGCGAGATCCTCGAGGACTCGATCGACCGGATGAAGCCGAACGCCGCACCGGTCCCGGTCATCCTGGTCGGGGGTGGCGGCATCATCGCGCCGACCGAGCTCGACGGCGTCACCGAACTGATCCGCCCCGACCATTTCGGCGCGGCGAACGCGGTGGGCGCGGCCCTCGGCGAGGTCGCCGGGCAGGTCGAGAAGATCTACCGGGTAGACCCGTCCGACCGACGGGCCTCCCGTGCGGACGCCGCCGCAGAGGCGACCGAGCGTGCGCGGCTCGCGGGCGCGGACCCGGCGACGATCGAGGTCGTCGCGGTGGAGGAGCTGCCGGTGGCGTACTCCGACGGCACCGCCGTGCTCATCCGCGCCAGAGCGGTCGGTCGTCTGGCGGCCTGAGACGCTGTCGACGGAACGACCTCGAAAGAGCGGGGGTTCCGTCCGTCATAGGTGCGTGCTTGCATGGGCGCATGGATCAGGACGCGAGGCTGCGCGGCGAGACCACTGCGGTCTGGGCGACCGTGATCTGCTTCGTCGTCGGCACGATCGCGGGCATCCTGATCCTGGGTCCCGCCGCGCGCCCGCTCACGGGTACGGAAGCCCTCGCGATGCCGGCCGCGGTGATCGCGGGGGTGATCGCCGCGGCGGCCTTCCTCACGAGCACGCTGATGCACCGGCGTGGGGAGACGGCGCCCATGCCGCGCTGGCAGGCGGTGGTGTCCGACCTCTCGTCGATCGCCCTGACTGTCGCGTTCGGAGCCGTCACGATGATGGGCGTGCTGCTGACCGCCGAGGTTCTGGCGGCGGGCCTTCAGGGGTTGCAGCTCGCCGCGATCGGGGGTGGGCTCCTGACCGGCGTGGCCTCGGCCGTCGGCGGGCGCTTCGCGTTCGGGGCCGGTATCGGACTGCGCACCGCCGACCTGTCCGCGCTCCTGTTCGGGTTCCTCGTGATCGGCACGCTCTTCGCCATGGTCACGGCGGCCGATCCGCGATGGTGGGAGGAGAATTTCTCGCAGCTGGGCTCCGGGTCGTGGGCTTTCAACGGAACCCTCCTGGTCGCCGGCCTCCTCGTCGCGACCGTGGGGTCGTACATCGGCCGCGACCTGCACCGCCTCCTCGGCGATGCCGCCCTCCCTCGGCTCGCCGTCGTGGTCGGGGCATGGGCGGCGACGGGCGTCGCGCTCGCTGCGGTCGGGCTGCTGCCGCTGCACCGGGTGCCGTTCCCGCACGACATCGCCGCCTTCGCGACTCTCGTGCTGTTCGCCGTGGCGGCGGCGACCACCGTGGCATCGATCCCCGGGCGACCACGCGCTCTGCTGATCACGTCGATCGGGGTGGGCCTCCTCCTCGCGGTCGCGATCGTGCTGTGGATCCCGTTCGGGCTGTACTCGACCACCGCTGTCGAAGCCATCGTCGTCGGGCTCGGACTGCTGTGGATGGCGACCCTCGTGCGCGTCCTCGCGATCCTCGCGCCGGGTACCTCCCGCCCCTCGGCGCGCACCTCCCTGATGCGCCCCCGACACGCGTAGTGCCGGCATCCCTAGACACCGGAATCCGAAAGATAGGGCATCTGCCCGATGTCCAGGTGCCCCCTCAGAGCGGACTCTAGGGATACGCAGAACCATCGAGGAGACCCCATGTACGAGCACCCGTATCTCAGCGAACAGCTGACCCGGCACGACCAGGAGCAGATGGAGCGTGCCGCCGCCCGACGCCTCTTCCTCATCGAGCACGCCGACCAGATCCGGCCGCGTCCGGAGGGAGCCGTCCGACGCATCCTGCGCCGCGCGTTCGGCAGCGCCCGGCGGCGGTCGGCGACGCCACCCACGTCCGCTCGGTGCGACGCTGCGGCAGCTCCCGCGCAGTGAGCGGCGTCCTCGCGAAGCGCGCGTTGCAGGCCGTGCCGAATGTCGGTCCGGGGTGGGACGATGAATCCATGCCCCTTTCCCCGTCGAGCGCTGCGATGGTCGGCCGCGAGGCCGAGCTGACCGAGGTGCGCCGGTCGTTCGCCGGTGTGCGCGACGGCGTGCCTGCGGCCCTGCTCGTCGAGGGAGAAGCCGGGATCGGCAAGTCGCGTCTGCTGCGCGAGTTCGCCGCCGAGATCGAGCAGACGGCCGACGTGCACGTGGGCTGGTGTCTCGACCTCGGTGCCTCGCGCACGCCGTACGGACCGTTGACCGGCATCCTGCGCTCGATCGTCACGCGCATGGGCGTCGACCGGGTGCGCGACTCGGTGGGAGTGGGGGCGGAGGCCCTCGGCATGCTGCTCCCCGAACTCGTCGACACGCCGACCGATCGTGACCGCACCAGTCCCGAGCGGCTGAGAGACGCGATCGCCTCCCTCATCGAGGCGGCGGCCGAGCGCGCTCCTCAGGTGCTCGTGGTCGAAGACCTGCACTGGGCGGATGAGTCGACGCTCGCCATCCTCTCCTTCCTGCTGCGGGCGTTGGGTCGCGGCCGCATCCTGTTGCTCCTCAGCTGCCGCAGCGACGACGTGCGGCGCGGCGATGCGGTGAGTCGGTTCATCGGAGAGGCGACGCGCGCACGGCTGCTCGACCGCGTGACCCTTGCCCGGCTCGACGCCGCCGCCGTCCGCGAGCTGGCGGAGCAGATCACCGGCCGCGCGCTCACCGAGAGCGCGCTCGACCGCATGCAGGAGAGGGCGGAGGGCGTCCCTTTCTTCATCGAGGAGATCGCCGGATGCACGAACGGCCCGCTCCCCGATGGGCTCCGTGACCTGCTGCTCGCCCGCTTCGACAGGCTGAGCGACGATGCGCGACACGTCGTGCAGGTCGTCTCCGGGGCCGAGCGTCCGTTGTCGCACCCGCTCATCACGAGTCTCGTCGGCTTGCCGGAGCAGCGGCTCGATGACGCGATCCGCGAGGCGACCCGCAGCGGAATCCTGGTCGTGGGCGACGACGACTATCGCTTCCGCCACGCGCTGCTGCGCGAGGCCGTGCACGACGACCTGCTCCCCGGTGAACGGGCGCGGCTGCACCGTGCCTACGCCGAGGCGCTCGAGGCGCAGTGCGCGGAGTCGGACACCAGCGATGCCGCCGCGCTCGCCTATCACTGGCAGCTCGCACAAGACGACCGGAAGGCTCTCATCGCCGCCGCCGATGCCATGCGGCAGGCGAAGGCACAGTATGCGTTCGCGAGCGCGGCCCGCTTCGGTGAGCTGGCGCTGGAGCTGTGGCCGCTCGTGCCTGACGCGGCCGACGCAGCGCGCATCGAGCGCCTGGACCTGCTCCTGGTGCTCGGCTCCATCCTGCGCAACGCCGGTGACGGAGACCGGGCCCTCGCCGTCGCGAACGTCGCCCTCGCCGAGGTCGACCCGAAGACGGTCGACCCGCGGCTGCACGCGCGGCTGCTGCGCAACAAGGCGCTGTACCTGGTCAACCTCGGGCGCCTGGGAGCGATACCTCTCCTGCAGCAGGCTCTGGCCCTCGCCGACGAGCGCGTGCATGACGACGTCTTCCGCGCCGAACTCCTCAACCAGCTCGCGAGCAGACGCATGATCGCGGGCGACCGTGAGGAGGCGATCCGACTCGCGGACGAGGCCGAGCGCAGTGCTGCCGGCGCCGAATCCACGGATCAGCTGTCGATCGCCGCGAACGTGCGCGGTGGGTCCCTTGCCCATCTGGGACACATCGAGGAGGGGGTGCGCGAGTACGAGCGTGCACGTGTGCTCGCGACGGGGACGACCGCCGAGATGCGTTACCGCGTGAACTACTCCGACCTGCTCACGTTGCTGGGCCGCTACCGCGAGGCGGTCGAGGTCGCAGAAGAGGGCCTGCAGCGTGCGCGTGAGCTCCGGGTCGAGCGCACCTCGGGGTCGATCATGGCGCAGAACATGGTCGTTCCCCTGCTCGAACTCGGAGAGATCGAACGGGTCGAGGAGATGCTGGCGCGTGACTTCGTGCAGGGGACCCTGCGCGTGTTCCGCATGTACATGAGCATGACGCGCGTGCGGGTGCTGGCCTGGCGCGGAAGATCGGCCGAGGCCGCAGAGCTGTTGCAGGCGTGGCTGCCCGCCTTCGAGGAAACCGGTGGCTCGGAACGTCAGATCTGGTACGACCGGGTCATGATGACGGTCGCGGTCGCCGAGAGCGAGGGCAACCTCCGCGGAGCCCTCGACGCGATCCTCGAGATGCTGCGTGACGGCCGGCCCGCGTTGCTGCACCAGCGTCGGCTGCTGCTGGAGGGCGGGGCGATCATCGCCGAGCTGCGCGCCGAGGGGGCCGATGTCACGGAGGAGTCCGACGCCATCCGCGCCGCCTGGCTCGCGCAACCCGTGCCGCTGCAGAACGATGCGTGGTCGACGATCCTCGATGCCCTCCTCGACCCGCGCGGCGATGCGCTCGACGCCGCCCTGCGCAGCGCCGAGGGAGAAGACGTCCCGGTCATCTTCCGAGCGGTCCTCCGCCTCGAGAGCGCGCGCCTGCGGGTGCACGAGGGGGATCGCGCATCTGCAGCGTCGGTGCTCGGTGAGGCCGCCGCGTTGGCGGAGTCCCTGGGCAATGCGCAGCTCCAGGCGGCGGTCTCGCGGTTCAGCGCCAACGCCGGTCTTCGCGCCCCCGATGCGCCGCTGAGCGACGACCTGCTCACCGCTCGTGAAAGGCAGGTGCTCGAGCTCATCGCCGAGGGCCTGAGCAACCGACAGATCGGCGACCGTCTGTTCATCAGCGTGAAGACGGTGAGCGTCCACGTCTCCGCGGTTCTGCGCAAGCTCGGGGTGAACACGCGCACCGAAGCGGCTCTCGTGCAGAAGAATCCGCCGTTCCGTGCTGCTGCTCAGTCTGCCGTGGTAGCGTGACAAAGCGCGCGTGTCGGATGTTCCGACTCGGCGTAGGCCGTGTAAACGGCTAAGTCAACAGAAAGTAGAAACACATGGCCACTGGCACTGTGAAATGGTTCAACGCGGAAAAGGGCTTCGGCTTCATCGCTCCCGATGACGGCTCGGACGACCTCTTCGCCCACTACTCGGCTATCGCCGGCTCCGGTTTCAAGGAGCTCCGCGAGAACCAGAAGGTCGAATTCGACGCTGAGCGTGGCCCCAAGGGCATGCAGGCGGCGAACATCCGCGCTCTCTGAGCGCGCGCTGACTTCCTGAAGCCGGTCGGATCCTCACGGATCCGGCCGGTTTTTTCGTACCCACGGCGCCTTCGAAATCGCGCGAATGGCTCTATCCGGGCCCAAAGAGACGATCAGTTGCGCCATTCGAAATCCGGAGCGGAGGTGAGGTCACCCTAACCTCCGTGTTAGATTAGGCGAGGCTTACCAATGCCGGGCGCGGTCTGCGCCACACTCCCACCCCGAATCGAAGGGAACGCCTGTGCGCACCTCCCGTCTCCTCGCCCTCGGCGCAGCCGCCGCGCTCGCCGTCGGTCTCTCCGCCTGCGCCTCGTCCGCGCCGGAGTCGACGTCGTCCGCCGGGGGCAACCCCGCCTCCGACGACGCCTTCCCCGTCACGATCGAGCACGTCTACGGCGAGACCACGATCACCGAGAAGCCGGAGCGGGTCGCGACCGTCGCCTGGGCGAACCACGAGGTGCCGCTGGCCCTCGGCATCGTGCCGGTCGGGATGAGCAAGGTCACGTGGGGGGACGACGACGACAACGGCGTGCTGCCGTGGGTCGAGGAGATGCTCGAAGAGATGGGGGCCGAGACACCGGTCCTGTTCGACGAGACCGACGGCATCGACTACGAAGCAGTGGCCGACACCGAGCCCGACGTGATCCTCGCCTCGTACTCCGGCATGACGCAGGAGGAGTACGACACCCTCTCCAAGATCGCGCCGGTCGTCGCCTACCCGGACGTCGCCTGGGGCACCTCGGTGGATGAGATGGTCGAGATGAATTCGAAAGCTCTCGGGCTCGAGGACGAAGGCAAGGCCCTGATCGAAGAGCTGCATGCCGAGTCCGAAGCCGCCCTCGACGAGCACAGCGTCCTGAAGGACAAGAAGGTCCTCTTCGCGTACTTCGACCCGAGCGACCTCAGCACGATCGGCTTCTACACCGCGGCGGACACGCGACCCGGATTCCTGCACAGCCTCGGTCTCCCCTTCCCGTCGATCGTCGAGGAGAACAAGGACACCGAGCTGTTCAACCTCGAGGTGAGCGCCGAGGAGGCGCAGAAGTTCGACGATGTGGATCTGTTCGTGACCTACGGTGACGACTCGACCGTCGCTGCTCTGCAGGCCGATCCGCTGCTGTCGAAGATCCCGGCCATCGCCGAGGGGCGCATCGCGATCCTGCCCAACGCCACGCCGATCGCGGCCTCCGCCAACCCGTCGCCGCTGTCGATCCCGTGGGGACTCGGCGACTACTTCGCGATCCTGGCCGGCCCGCTGGCGTCGTAGTCGTTCGATCCGCTCCCGCGGAATGAGCATTCAGTGACCTCAGCGACCGTCCTCGCGCCGGGTGCCGCAGACCTGCGGCGCCCGGCGCTGGCGCGAACCCTGTGGCTCCTCCTCGGGGTGGTCGTGCTCCTGGTGCTCAGCGTCATGTCGATCGCCTTCGGCGTGCGCGCGGTCTCGTTCGACGACATCGTTGCCGCCCTCGCCGGTCACACCGACACGATCGCCGAGGCCGCGATCGTCAAGCGCATCCCCCGCACGGTCCTCGCGCTCCTCGTCGGCGCGGCACTCGCGCTCTCCGGAGCCACCATGCAGGCGGTCACGCGGAACCCCATCGCCGACCCCGGCATCCTCGGTGTCTCGAACGGCGCCTCGCTCGCCGTGGTGTGCGGCATCGCGTTCTTCGGTCTCGCCGACCCCTACGGGCAGATGACCTTCGCGATCGTGGGCGCCGGTGCCGCCGCCGTCTTCGTGTACACCGTCGGATCCCTCGGGCGCGGAGGCGCGACGCCGCTCAAGCTCGCGCTCGCCGGGGCCGCCACCTCGGCCGCCTTCGCCTCGCTGATCAGCGCGATCATGCTGCCGCGCGTCGACCTGCTGCAGACGTTCCAGTCGTGGCAGATCGGCGGTGTCGGTGGGGCGGAGTGGCCGCGGATCGCGATCACCGCTCCCGTCCTCGCGCTCGGCGCCCTCATCTGCTTCCTGAGCGCGCGCGGCATGAACTCGCTCGCCCTCGGCGACGACATGGCGAAGGGACTCGGCGAACATGTGCTCCGCACCCGCATGATCTCGGCGCTGGGTGCGGTGATCCTCGCGGGTGCCGCGACCGCGATCGCCGGACCCATCGGGTTCGTCGGCCTCGTGATCCCGCACATGTGCCGGCTCCTGGTCGGCACCGACCACCGGTGGCTGCTCCCGTTCTCGGCCATCGCCGGTGCCGCACTCCTGACGGCGAGCGACATCGTCGGTCGCGTGATCGCTCCCTCCTCCGAGGAGATCCAGGTGGGCATCATCACCGCCATCATCGGCGCCCCGTTCTTCATCTGGATCGTCCGTCGGCAGAAGGTGCGTGAGCTGTGACCACGACCGAGCACACGGAACACACCCTCGCCCGCGACGAGGAGTCCGCATCCGCGCGGATCGCCCGGATCGTCGCAGGGCGTCGCTCGCGCCACCGTCGCCACGCGACGGCCACGATCGTCCTCGGAGTCCTGGTCTTCGCCCTCTTCGCGATCGCTCTGATGGTGGGCAACACGTTCTACACACCGGACGAGGTGATCCGCGTGATCCTCGGTGAGAGCGTGCCCGGCGCCTCCTTCACCGTCGGCGACCTGCGACTGCCGCGGGCGGTGCTCGCCGTCCTCACCGGGATCGCGTTCGGCATGGCGGGCGTCTGCTTCCAGACGATGCTGCGCAATCCGCTCGCCTCGCCCGACATCATCGGCATCTCGAACGGTGCCGGCGCCGCGGCCGTGTTCGGCATCATCGTGCTGTCGGTCAACGGCCCGGTCGTCTCCGCGCTCGCGCTCGCCGGCGCGGTGCTCACGGCCCTGGCGATCTATCTGCTCTCGATCAAGGGCGGCTTCGCCGGCACCCGCTTGATCCTGATCGGCATCGGTGTCGCGGCGATGCTGCAGAGCGTCATCTCGTACCTGCTCTCCCGTGCGGCGAACTGGGACATCCAGACCGCGATGCAGTGGCTGACGGGAAGCCTCAACAACGCGTCCTGGGAGCGGGTGCTGCCGATGGCGATCGCCGCGGTGATCATCGTGCCGCTGATGCTGTCGCAGGGTCGCGCGCTGGGGACTCTCCGGCTCGGTGACGACTCCGCTGCCGGACTCGGTGTCCGCGTCGACGCCACACGCCTGCTGCTCATCCTCGGCGCGGTCGCGCTGCTCGCGTTCGCGACCGCGGCCACCGGCCCCATCGCCTTCGTCGCGTTCATGGCGGGACCCATCGCCGCCCGCATCACCGGGCCCGGGGCGAACCTGCTCCTGCCGTCGGCCTTCGTCGGCGCCGTGCTCGTGCTCGCCGGCGACCTGATCGGCCAGTTCGCCTTCGGCACCCGCTATCCCGTCGGCGTCATCACCGGCGTGGTCGGCGCGCCGTACCTGATCTATCTGCTCATCCGCACCAACCGCTCTGGGGGTTCGCTATGACCGTCTCGCACAGCCTGTCGGCCGAGGGGGTGACGCTCGCGTACGGCGACCGCACCGTCATCGACGGCCTCGACCTGCAGATCGCTCCCGGACGCATCACCGCGATCGTGGGCGCGAACGGTTGCGGCAAGTCGACGCTGCTGCGCTCGCTGGCCCGCCTGCTCTCGCCGACCGAGGGGCAGATCGTGCTCGACGGCGCCTCGGTGCACTCCCGTCCGACCAAGGAGGTCGCGCGGATCCTCGGTCTGCTGCCGCAATCCCCCATCGCGCCCGAGGGGATCGCGGTCGCCGACCTGGTCGGCCGAGGGCGACACCCGCACCAGAAGATGCTCGCGCGGTGGAGCGCGCACGATTACGAGGTCGTGGCGGACGCGCTCGATGCGACCGGCATCTCCGATCTCGCCGACCGCAGCGTGGACGAGCTCTCGGGCGGACAGCGGCAGCGCGTCTGGATCGCGATGGCTCTCGCGCAGGAGACGGACATCCTGCTGCTCGACGAGCCGACCACGTTCCTGGACGTCGCGCACCAGGTCGAGGTGCTGGACCTGCTGACCGACCTGAGCGTGTCACGCGGCACGACCATCGTCATGGTGCTGCACGACCTCAACCTCGCCGCCCGCTACGCCGACGAACTGGTCGCCATGAAGGACGGCAGGGTGCATGCAGCGGGAGCCCCGCAGGAGGTCGTCACCGCCGACCTCGTCGAAGAGGTCTTCGGCCTCGCCAATCAGATCACCATCGACCCGGTCTCCGGTACGCCGATGGTCACACCCATCGGGAGGCATCATGTCCGCTGAGACGACCACGACCGAGCGTCCGACCTACATCCTCACCCGCGCCGAGGTGCGCGCCGTGGTCCGGGTCTCGCCCTC
This sequence comes from Microbacterium sp. J1-1, assembly GCF_024498615.1. Lineage (NCBI taxonomy): Bacteria > Bacillati > Actinomycetota > Actinomycetes > Micrococcales > Microbacteriaceae > Microbacterium > Microbacterium sp. J1-1. Next base: position 322,865 of record NZ_CP089590.1, read on the forward strand.
GTTCGTGCGGGTGACCTTCGGCGGGGACGACCTGTTCGAGTTCGGGACTCCGGGCGAGGTGTTCGACAGCCGCATCAAGCTGGTCTTCCCGCCGGCATCCGGGATGCTGCCCGAGCTCGACCGCGCATCGGACAACTGGTGGCAGGCGTTCCTGGCGGTGCCGGAAGAGGAGCGCGGCTCGATGCGCACCTACTCCGTGCGGGACCTCCGGGTCGACGACGAGACCGGGACCGAGGTCGACGTCGACTTCGTGCTGCACCTCGAGCCGGGTCTGACCGGCCCCGCGTCGCTGTGGGCGGACCAGGCCGCGGTCGGGCAGGAGCTGTACCTCGTCGGACCGCGTCGCGGCCTCGGCGTCGATACGCACGGCGGCGCCGAGTTCCACCCCGGACGCGCTCCTTCGGTCGTGCTCGCGGGGGATGAGACGGCGGCCCCGGCGATCGCCCGCATCCTGGAGGACGCGCCTCGCGGGCTGCGCGGTGTCGCCTTCATCGAGGTGCCGACTCCGGCCGACGTGCTGCGCATCGATGCGCCGACCGGTGTCGAGGTGCACTGGCTGCCACGCGACGCCGGTGAGCCGCACGGCCTGCACCTGATCCCTGCGGTCCTCGGCTACCTCGGCGACGCCGACGCCTCGGACGAGATCCGCGTGAAGGACATCGACGGCGAGGACCTGCTGTGGGAGACGCCGGCGTACTCCGGCCTCGGTGAGGAGATCGCCGCCGCCGATGCCCCGGCTGAGCGCTACTTCTGGATCGCGGGGGAGAGCGGCGTGGTCACCACCCTGCGCCGACACCTCGTGAAGGACCTCGGCATCGACCGCGGGCAGGTGGCCTTCATGGGCTACTGGCGCCGCGGTGTCGCGATGCGGGGCTGACATGACGACGCAGACCCACGCCCTGCAGGGCGAATCCCTCGTGCTCGGATACGGCCGTGCCCGGGTGGTGCACGATGTCTCGCTGCGCCTCGCCCCCGGAAGGGTGACGGCTCTCATCGGCCCCAACGGCAGCGGCAAGTCGACCGTCCTGCGGGCGCTCGCCCGCCTGCACCGCATCGAGGCGGGGAGTGTGCGCATCGCCGGTGACGAGACGCGCGACGCCGCCGCCCTCTCGGCGAAGGAGTTCGCGAAGACCGTCGCGATGCTCTCGCAATCGCGGCCGCATCCCTCCGGCATCGAGGTCTCCGACGTCGTGGCGTACGGCCGTCACCCGCACCGGGGTCGCTTCTCCGGTGTCAGCGACGCCGACCGCACCGCCGTCGCGCGGGCGCTCGAGCTGACCGGACTCACCGCCATGGCTGCCCGCCCCGTCGACCAGCTCTCGGGCGGCGAACTGCAGCGCGTGTGGCTGGCGACCGCGCTGGCGCAGGAGACCGGCGTGCTGCTGCTCGACGAGCCGACGAACCACCTCGACCTGCGCTATCAGGTGGAGACGCTCGACCTGGTGCGCGAGCTCGCCGACGACCACGGCACCGCCCTCGGTGTCGTGCTGCACGACCTCGACCACGCGGCATCCGTCGCCGACGACGTCGTGCTGCTGCACGCGGGGCGAGTGCACGCGGCCGGCACTCCCGCCGAGGTGCTGACCGGTGAGAACCTCTCCGCCGTCTACGGCCTGCGCATCGACACCGAGATCGATGAGGAGACCGGCCTCGTGCGGGTGCTCCCGCGAGGTCGGCACCACCGCCGGCACCGCACCCCCGCGGCATCCTGAACCCCCTCACCCCTCCCGGAGGAAGAACCGAATGAAGAAGAAGCCCCTCGCCCTGATCGCCCTCGGTGGCGCGCTCGTGATGGCCCTCGCCGGCTGCGGAACGACCCAGGCCCCCGCCGCCTCCGACTCCGACGCCTCGGCCTCGACGAGCGCGGGTTGCGGCGACGACACCACCGCGACCTCGACCGGCGCCGTCTCCGTCACGGACGACCTCGGTCGCACGGTCGAGCTCGACAAGCCCGCCGAGCGGATCGCGGTGCTGGAGTGGCAGCAGATCGAGGATGCGCTGTCGCTGTGCATCACGCCGGTCGCGGTCGCCGACGCCGAGGGATACAGCACGTGGGTCACCGCGGAAGAGCTCCCGGAGGGCGTGACCGACGTCGGCACCCGGCAGGAGCCGAACCTGGAGACGCTGTTCGGCACCGAGCCCGACCTCGTGATCGTCGAGGTCAGCGCCGCGGACGACCCCATCGTCTCCCAGCTCGAGGCCTACGACGTGCCGGTGCTCGCGACCGTCGGTGCGGATGCCGCCGACCCCATCGCGAAGATGCTCGGAACGCTCGACCTCATCGCCCAGGTGACCGGACGCGAAGAGCGCGCTGCGGTGGTCGCCGACGAGTTCCAGGAGCACCTCGACGCGGCCTCGGCCGAACTCGCCGATCTGGATCTGCCCACGAAGGAGTTCGTGTTCTTCGACGGCTGGGTCGACGGCGGCAACGTCGCTCTGCGCCCGTTCGGCCAGGGCTCGCTGGTGGGTGAGATCGGCGAGAAGCTCGGTCTCGAGAACGCGTGGACCGGCGAGGTCGACCCCACCTACGGCCTCGGACAGACCGATGTCGAAGGCATGACCACGGTCGGCGACGCCAGCCTGTTCTACACGGGCACGGAGGACCCCGAGTCGGAGAGCTTCATCGACGCTCTGCAGGGCAACCCGGCCTGGACCTCGCTGCCCGCCGTCGCCGATGACCGCCTCACCGCGTTCCCCGCCGGGATCTGGACGTTCGGCGGACCGCGCTCGACCCAGCAGATCATCGACGGCTACGTCGAGGTGCTCTCGAAGTGACGGGAGCCCTTCGCCTCGACGACGCGGCGGCGACGACGAAGACGGCGCATCCGGTGCCCGTCGTCGCGCCCGACGAGGCGGAGGGACGCCGACCGCACGCTCTGCTCACGGGCATCGGGGCTCTCGCGGCCCTCGCCGTGGTGCTCTTCGCGGTGGCCTGCTGGCATCTCACCCAGGGCACGAGCGGTGCCGTCTTCGCCGACCCGGACGTGCTGTGGGGGTCGCGGGTTCCGCGTCTCGCTGCGGGCATCGCCGTGGGCGTGGCGCTGGGCGTGGCGGGCATCCTCCTCCAGTCGCTCGCTCGCAACGCCCTGGCCTCGCCGGACACCCTGGGCGTGACAGCCGGCTCGTACCTCGCGGTCACGGCGCTCGCGGCTTTCGGCATCGCGGTGCCGGTGTGGGCGTCGGGCGCCGTCGCGTTCGCCGGCGGCCTCTTCGCCGCGGGGATCGTGCTCGGACTCGCAGGCGGTGCGGGCTCGTCCACCACGCGGCTGATCCTCGCGGGGACGGCCCTCGCCCTCGCGTTCCAGGCCTGCACCTCGACCCTGCTCATCCTGTTCGACGAGGAGACGAAGGGTCTGCTCGCGTGGGGAAGCGGCAGCCTGTCCCAGCTCGGCCTGACCGCGTTCCTCCAGGCGGCCCCGGTCGTGGTCGTGGTGACCGGGGCGGCGCTGTTGCTGGCACGGCGGCTCGACATCCTGGCGCTCGGCGACGACACGGCATCGTCTTTGGGCGTGCCGATCCGCTCGACGCGGGCCATAGGCATCCTGCTCGCCGTCACGCTCACCGCGGTGTCGGTGACGCTCGCGGGGCCGATGGGTTTCGTCGGACTGTGCGCGCCCGTGCTCGCCCGCCTGCTGTCGCGCGTCGTGCCGAGCCTGAACCGCCATCTGCTCTTGATCCCCGCGGCCGGGTTGCTCGGCTCGATCGTCGTGATCCTCTCGGATGCTCTGCTGCGAGCGATCATCGGGGCCGAGGCGGCGATCCTCATCCCGACCGGAGTCGCGACGACACTCCTTGGAGCGATCGTGCTGGTGCTCATGGCACGGCGTCTGCGCGACGCCGGTCCCACACGGCAGCCTCCGCGGGTGCGGTTCGGAGTGCGTAGTCGACTGCGGTTCCGCATCGCCCTGGCCGTCGTGGTGCTCGGGGTGGTCGGGGTGCTGCTCCTCGGCCTGCTCGCCGGGCACACGTGGCTGCTGACCGGCGACATCGCGCTGTGGCTACAGGGCGAGGCGCCGCCGGCGATCGCCTTCGCGTTGGACGAACGCGCGCCGCGCATCGTGGCGGCGGTCGTCGCCGGTGGGGCGCTCGCGCTGTCCGGCACCATCATCCAGGGAGTGAGTCGGAACCCGCTGGCCGACCCGAGCATCCTCGGTGTCACGGGCGGCGCCGGACTCGGTGCCGTGCTCGTGATCACGAGCGCCGTCTCGTCCACTGCGGGCATGATCGCGGGTGCCATCACCGGGGCGCTGCTCGCCTTCGCCCTCGTCTATCTGCTGTCGTGGCGCGGCGGGTTGAACGCCGACCGGTTCCTGCTGATCGGCATCGGTGTCTCGTACTTCTCGGTGTCGCTCACGACGTTCTTCCTGCTGCGGTCGAACCCCTGGGACACCCCGAAGATCTACACCTGGCTTTCGGGCACGACGTACGGCCGGGTGTGGGATCAGGTGCTGCCCCTCGCGATCGTGCTGGCGATCGCGCTGCCGTTCGTGGTGATGAGCCGTCGCGAGCTCGACGTGCTGGCCCTCGATGAGGACACCCCGAGACTCGTCGGCATCCGCCTCGAGCCCGTGCGTCTGACGCTGCTGGTCGTGGCGGCGGTGCTCGCAGCGCTCAGCGTGACCGCGATCGGCGTGATCGGCTTCGTGGGACTCGTCGCCCCGCACGCGGCACGAGCGCTCGTCGGGGCCACGCACGCCAGGGTGATTCCCGTCGCCGTGCTGCTCGGAGGTCTGTTGGTGGGGGTCGCGGACACGATCGGGCGCACCGTCATCGCCCCCGCGCAACTTCCCGCTGGACTCGTGGTGGCGCTGATCGGAGCCCCGTACTTCGTCTGGCTGCTCTGGCGCTCGCGCGACGCGTAGGCCCGGCTTCGAATCGCGCAAATGGCCCCATTCCCTGACGGGATGAGGCCATTCGCGCGATTCGAACGGGGGTTACTTCTGGAGGAAGTCCTTCAGTGCCGCGTTGACCTCGTCGGCGTGGGTCCAGAGCAGACCGTGCGGGGCTCCCTCGACCTCGACGTAGTCGGCATCCGGCACCGCCTGGTGGAAACGGCGCGCGGTCGCGTCGATCGGGAGGATGTTGTCCTTCGTGCCGTGCAGGATCAGGGTGGGCTTGGCGGCGGCGCGCACGGCCTCGACGTCCCCACGGAAGTCCTCGATCCAGGACGAGACGACCGCGTAGGCGGCGACGGGGGCGCTGCCGATCGCGACGTTCCAGCTCCCGGTGACGGCCTGCTCGCTGATGCGCGAGCCCAGGTTCTCGTCGAGGTTGTAGAAGTTCTCGTAGAAGTCGGTGAACCACGCGAAGCGGTCGCCCTTGGCGGCGGCCTCGATGCCGTCGAAGACCTCCTGCGGCACGCCCTCGGGGTTGTCGTCGCGCTGCACGAGGAAGGGCTCGAGCGAGGCGAGGAAGGCGAGCTTCGCGACGCGGTCGTGGCCGTACGTGGCGACGTAGCGGGCGAGCTCTCCGGTGCCCATCGAGAAGCCGACGAGCACGACGTCACGCAGATCGAGGGTCTCGAGCACGGTGTTGAGGTCGGCGGCGAACGTGTCGTAGTCGTAGCCGACGTTGACCTTGGAGGATCCGCCGAAGCCGCGCCGATCGTAGGTGATGACCCGGTAGCCCTGGGCGAGCAGCTCGCGGGTCTGACGCTCCCAGCTGTGTCCGTCGAGCGGATACCCGTGGATCAGGACGACGGGCTGACCCGATCCCTGGTCTTCGTAGTAGAGCTCGATCGGGGTGCTGTTCTCGTTTCCGACGGTGATGTAGCCCATGATCCGGGTCCTTTCGGTTGAGAGGAGAACGGTCGTTCTCGCTCGATGTGTTCAATCTAGAGAACGTTCGTTCTCGTGTCAAGTAGACTTCTGGACATGACCGAAGACGAGGCCCGTGAACGCATCCTCACCGCGGCGGAGGAGCTCTACTACCGCAAGGGATACGCGGCGGTGGGCATGGATGAACTGCGTGCCGCGGCCGGAGTGTCGCTGCGCCGCCTCTATGCGCTGTTCCCCGCGAAGACCGACATCGTCGCCGCTGTCCTCGCCCGCAAGCACGCCCAGTGGGAGTCCGGCCTCTCGGGGGCCGTGACGGATGCCGGCGACGACCCGCGCGCGCGTCTCCTCGCGGTCTATGAATACCTCGAGAACTGGTTCTGCGCCGACGACTTCCGCGGCTGCGCGTTCATCAACGCGTTCGGCGAGCTCGGGGGCACGAACCCCGAGGTTGCGGAGATCGTGCGCACGCACAAGGCATCGTTCCAGGAGTACATGGCGGGCCTGGTCGCCGACACGGGTGCGCCTGCGGAGCTCGCTGCACAGCTGTCGATCCTCGCCGAGGGTGCGCAGAGCACGGCGGCGATCTCGAAGGATCCGTCGGTGGCGATGCAGGCGCGCGGCGCCGCGGAGGTCCTGATCGATGCGGCATTCGCCCGGGCCTGAGTGAGTGTTTCCCTAACCTGGTTAGCGAAACGCCGCCTCGGTGTCAACCCCGATGCGTGTCGGCTCACCGCGCCGTAGCGTCGTGACCATGGACTCACGTACGAAGGGCATCGGCCGGCAGACCCTGGTCATCGCGTCGGCGACGTTCATGCTGATCGCCGCCACCATCGGAGCGGGGGCGTTCGGCGGGGCATCCGTCGACGACCTGCAGGACGGAGCCCTCTCGGCACAGGGCTCCTACCTCGCTCCGGCAGGACCGGCGTTCTCGATCTGGTCGCTCATCTACCTCGGACTCATCGCCTACACGGTGTGGCAGGCGCTCCCGGCGCAGCGGCAGGATCCCCGTCAGCGGGCGGTCGGTGGATGGATCGCGGTGTCGATGGTGCTGAACGGGCTCTGGCTGGTGACCGCGAGGTACCTGACGCTGTGGCTCACGGTCGTCGTGATCGCGCTGCTGCTCGTCGTGCTCGCCCGCGTGATCGTGGTGCTCGGCCGCTTCCCGGCGCGCACCGTCGCGGATCGCATCCTCACCGACGGCGCGAACGGACTGCACTTCGGCTGGGTCACGATCGCCACCGTCGCGAACACCGCTGCCTGGCTCACCCAACTCGCTCCGGAGAGCTGGGCCGACGCCGCGGACGCCTGGGCCATCGCCGTGCTCGTGGTCGTCTTGGCGATCGGTGCCGCGGCGGCGTGGGCCACCGGCCGGATCGCTCCCGCCCTCGCGACGGCGTGGGGACTGGCCTGGCTCGCGGTCGGACGACTGACCGGGGAGCCGGAGAGCACCCCGACCGCCATCGCCGCGATCATCGTGGCCGTGCTGCTCGTGGTCACCGGTGTCGTCGCGGTGCTGCGCCGGGCACGCGCTGCGCACAACTCCTCAGAATCGTCGCGCTGAGCGCAGCGTGGGCCGATTTCCGGGTCGGTTCCGGCAGTTCCTGCTGAGTTGTGAACGACGCGCACAACTCAGGAAGGCCGCGCCGCATCGCCCCCGACGACGCCGACACCGTCCCCGGTCGCAGGTTCTTCCTGAGTCACGAACGGCGAGCCGGCGCACCCCGGCGCGGGCGACGGCTCAGAGCACGAGTCGGTAGCCCATCCCCGCCTCGGTGAGCAGATGCACCGGGGCGCCCGGCTCCCGTTCGAGCTTCTTGCGCAGTTGTGACATGTACAGCCGCAGATAACCGGAGTCGGAGACCTGCTCGCTGCCCCAGATCTCCTTCAACAGGTCCTGCCGGGTGACCAGGGCTCCCGGATGCCGCGACAGGTGCTCCAGCATCCGCCACTCGGTCGGGGTCAGGTGCACGCGTGTTCCGGCGCGGGTGACGGTCTTCGTGGCCAGGTCGACGACGACCTCACCGAAGGCCACGACGGATTCGCCGTTCGCGGGGGCCGATCGGCGGGACAGTGCGCGCAACCGGGCGAGGAGTTCATCGACCTGGAACGGCTTCGTGACGAAGTCGTCGGCGCCGGCGTCCAGCGCGTCGACCTTGTCGGCTGAACCGGTGCGTCCGGACACCACGACGATCGGCACGTTCGTCCACCCGCGCAGCGCCTGGATCACCTCGATGCCGTCGAGTCGGGGCATGCCGAGGTCGAGCATGATCAGGTCGGGGTGCGATTGCGCGGCGGCGGCGATCGCGGCGGCACCGTCGGCGGCCACGACGACTTCGTATCCGTGGGCGGCCAGTGTGATCCGCAGCGCCCGCACCATCTGCGGGTCGTCGTCGGCGATGAGGAGCTTCACTCCGTCCCCTCCGTGTCGGGAAGCCCTGCGCCGAGCGGCAGGGAGATGACCATGGTGAGGCCTCCACCAGGGGTGTCCTCCGGTGTCAGGGTACCGCCCATGCCCTCGGTGAACCCGCGGGAGAGGGCGAGTCCGAGTCCGAGTCCCGTCGTGTTGTCGGTGTCACCGAAGCGCTGGAACGGCTGGAAGATGCGGTCGCGCCGCTCGGGAGCGATACCTGCCCCGCGGTCGATCACGCGGATCTCGGCGCGGTCGCCGATCGTGCTGGTGGAGATGATCACGCGGCTGCCGTCCGGGGCATGACGGTGCGCGTTCGCGAGCACGTTCACCAGTACGCGCTGCAGCAGCACGGGATCGGCGAACACCGGCGGCAGGTCCGGGTCGAGGGCGAGCTCGACGTCTGCCGGTCCCAACCCGAGCTCGTCGACGGCGGCGAGCACGGTGCCGGCGGCATCCATCCGGGACGAGGAGACCGCGAGCACGCCGGCCTGCACGCGACTCACATCGAGCAGGTCGGTGACCAGCGCCGACAGCGTCGCGAGGCTCTCGTCGGCGGTGGCGAGCAGTTCTTCGCGATCGGTCGCCGACAGCCCGTGCGCACCGCGCAGGCCGCCGATCGCCGCGACCGCCGAGGCCAGCGGTCGCCGCAGGTCATGGCTCACGGCCGACAGCAGAGCGCTGCGCACCTGGTCGGTCTCGGCCAGGGCTTCGGCTTCGCTGGCGGTGGCGCGCAGGTCGGTGTGCTCGATCGCGGCGGAGAGTTGCGCGATGATCGCATCGAGCAGGCGTCGTTCCGGTCCGGCCAGAGGTTCGCCGTTCAACTCCAGCAGCGCCCGGGGGCCACCGCCTGGTCCGACGCCGATCGGCAGGGTCGTGGCGCGGCCGTCGGCCACCGGTTCGCCGTCGCTCGCCAGCACCTCGCCATCGGGGGAGAGCACCCGCACCCCGCTGAGTCCGAACGCCTCGCGGGTGCGGCTGACCAGCGCCAGCACCGCGTTGTCGCCCCGGAGCACATTGCCGGCGACCGCGGCGAGCAGCTCGGCCTCGGCGGCGGCGCGCTGAGCCGTGCGGGCTCGTCGTGCGGCCTGGTCGACGATGATGCTGACAAGGATCGCGATGACGACGTAGAGGGACAGCGCGAGCGCGTGCAGCGGGTGCGCGATCGTGATCGTGAACAGTGGTGCGACGAAGAGGAAGTCGAGCGTGATCCCGGAGAGCACCGCGGCGAACACGGCGGGACGGATGCCGCCGATCAGGGCGACCACGACGACGAGGAGCTGATAGGCGAGCACCTCGGCGGTGATCGATTCGGGGCTGCGGACCGTGAACATGACCCATGACAGGATCGGTCCGAAGACGAGCGCGATCGCGAAGCCCAGGAGCTGTCGGCGCCAGCCGAGCGCCCCGCCGGTGATACGCGGCAGAGCCTGGCGACCACCGGCAGCCGCGTGCGTCACGATGTGCACGTCGATGTCGCCGGATCGGCGGATGACCTCCGATCCGATGCCGGGGCCGGTGAGCGCGGCGGTGAGTCGACTGCGTCGGCTGACCCCGATCACCAGCTGTGTAGCGTCGGCCGCCTGCGCGAACTCGACCAGTGTGGACGGGATGTCGTCGCCGACCACCTGGTGATAGCTGCCGCCGAGCGACTCCACGAGAAGGCGCTGGGAGGCGAGCGCTCCGGGCGTCTCGTTGCGCAGACCGTCCTGTGCCGAGACATGTACGGCGAGCAGCTCGCCGCCGGCCGAGCGTGCTGCGATCCGTGCCCCGCGCCGGAGCAGGGTCTCGCCCTCCGGCCCGCCGGTGAGGGCGACCACGACACGCTCCCTGGCCTGCCAGTTGCCCTCGATCCCCTGTTCGGCGCGGTAGGTGCGCAGCGCGCTGTCGACCTCGTCGGCGAGCCAGAGCAACGCCAGCTCGCGCAGCGCGGTCAGGTTCCCCAACCGGAAGTAGTTCGACAGGGCGGCGTCGATCCGCTCGGCCGGATAGACCAGCCCGGCGGAGAGCCGATCGCGCAGCGATTGCGGCGCGAGGTCGACGACCTCGATCTCATCCGCGGCCCGGACGACGGCATCCGGGATCGTCTCCCGCTGCGCGATGCCGGTGATCTTCTCGACCACGGCGTTGAGCGACTCGATGTGCTGCACATTGACGGTGGTGACCACGTCGATGCCGGCGTCCAGCAGGTCGTCGACGTCCTGCCAGCGCTTCGGGTGCCGCGAGCCCGGGATGTTCGTGTGGGCGAGTTCATCGACCAGGGCGATCTCCGGGGCGCGCGCGAGAACGGCCTCGAGGTCGAGTTCGGTCAGGGCGACGCCTCGGTGCTCATCGACCCGGCGCGGTATTTCCGGCAGCCCGACGGTCTGCGCCTGGGTAGCGGCGCGATCGTGGGTTTCGACGATCGCGATGACGACGTCGTGACCCTCCTCGCGGAGGCGGCGGCCTTCGGCGAGCATCTCGAACGTCTTGCCGACGCCCGGGGCAGCGCCCAGGAGCACGCGGAGGCGTCCGCGTCGCGACTGCTCCGGAGCCGGACGCTGCGTCCGCTCTGCGCCCACTCGCCCTCCCGGTCGTCCGACGCGGATTCAGGTCGGCGACGTCGATGTGCTCCTCGCCGATGAATCCCCGATCCCGTCCTTGAATCCTAGACTGCACGAGGCGGCGCACCGGGTGCTCCCCTTCGCGCTGAAGTGCCCCTATGCTCACCAGGTGGGCACCAGAGAGTGGCGTATCGGCGCAGGGACGTGGGTCGTCGGCGGGCTCGTCGTCCTCGCCCTCGTCCTCGTGCTGACCGAATACCTCCCGCAGTCGGACGCCGATGCTCTCGGGCAGCGGATCGCACCGGTGCTGGGGTTCGTCGTCGCGATCACCGTCGTCGCCGAGCTCGCCCGTGACGCGGCGGTCTTCGATGTCGTCTCGCAGCGGCTCGCGCGCTGGGGGCGCGGGCGTGTGCTCCTCCTCTGGGCGCTCGTCGTGGTGCTCGCGGTGGTGAGCACGGTGTTCCTGTCCCTCGACACGACCGCCGTGATCGTCACGCCGGTCGTCATCGTGCTCGCGCAGAGCGTCGGCGTCTCCCCGCTCCCCTTCGCCCTGGCGACCGTGTGGCTGGCGAACACGGCTTCCCTCGCCCTGCCGGTGTCGAACCTGACCAACCTGCTCGCCGCACCCGCGATCGGCGACGGTCCCGCGGCGTTCATCGCCCTGAGCTGGGCGCCGACTCTGGTCGGCATCCTGGTGCCCGTCGTGATCCTGACCGTGGTGCACCGGCGCACCGTGTTCGCGGCGTACGAGACGCCGCCGCCCCGGCGCCCCGCCGACCCGATGCTGTTCTGGAGCGCTACCGGGATCCTCGTCGTGCTGATGCCGCTGCTGGTCGTCACGCACGACGTGTGGATCCCTGCCACGGCCGCGGCGCTCGCGCTCATCGTGCTGTTCGCGGTGCGGCGGCGCCGGGCGCTGCGGCTCGCGCTCGTGCCGTGGCAGGCGATCGCGCTCGCCGCAGCGCTGTTCGTGCTGGTCGAGGCCGCGCACGCGCAGGGCCTCCTCGACTTCCTGACGGCGCAGACCGCGAACGGCGACTCCCCCGGCGATCTGTTCCGGTTGGCCGCGCTCGGGGCCGTGAGCGCCAACGCGATCAACAACCTCCCTGCCTATCTCGTGCTCGAGCCCGTCGCCGCGGATCCGGTCGCCCTGATGGCCCTTCTGATCGGCGTCAACCTCGGCCCGCTGATCACGCCGTGGGCCTCGCTCGCGACGCTGCTGTGGCATCACCGCATCACGGCGCTCGGAGTCACGATCCGCTGGCGCGGGTACATGCTGTGGGGCGTGGTCGCCGCCGTGCCGACCGTGCTGGTGGCCGTTCTCGTCCTGTTCCTCGTCTCGGGCTAGACGCCCCGCTCCGGCGGCCACTCCTCGGCGAGCAGTCCGTAGTTCATGCCGTCGAACCACTCGCCCGAGCGGTGCAGCGCCGTCTTCCGGCTGAACTCCTCGCGGCGCATCCCCAGGCGTTCCATCACGCGCCAGGAGGGCTCGTTGTCGGCGAAGCACCCGGCGTGCACGCGGCGCAGCCCCAGTGCGCCGAAGCACACATCGATCACCGCCCGGATCGCCTCGGTCGCATAGCCGTGGCCGGTGTACGCGGGGTCGAGCACCCAGCCGAGCTCCGCCTCGACGCCCTTCGCCTCGGCCTCGACTTCGGCCTGGGCCCAGCCATCGCCGAGTTGCACCATGATGTCGCCGATCGGCGTCGGGGCGGCGCCTTCGTGCGCGGGCAGCAGCTCCACGAGGTACAGCGATGCCAGGCGCTCCGGAGCGAGATACCGTTCACGGAACGCATCCCGCGTGTCGGGCGCGGCCCCGAGCCACCGGTTCACCTCGGGGAGCCGCCGCCACTGCCACATCACATCGACGTCGGCGGGCGTGCAGGGGCGCACCTGAAGTCGGTCTGTCCGTGCAGGCCACGGCTCGGGGGTTCGCGTCTCGGTCATCGCTCCACCCTAGGGTCGACCGGCGACACGCTCAGGACGCCTCCCCGCCGACCCGGCGCATCTCCGTCGCGAGCGCGCTGTTGGTTGCGGCGAAGTGCGCGGTGATGTTCTCGCGCACCTCGGGCGACTTGTTCTGGCTGAGCTTGGCGCGGGCATCGAAGCGGGTGACCCGCATCCTCAGGCCGACGGTCCCTCTGGCGGCTCGGCGGGTGCCCTCCTCGTCCTCCGACAGATGCCGACCGTGCTGCTGGTGGTTCTCGAAGTGGTCGGTCAGGCGGCTGAGCATGGCGTAGTTCTCCTCTTCGTCGAGGATCTCGGGAACGCCGTAGAGGTGCGCCGTGACATGGTTCCACGTGGGCACGAGGTCGCCCGGTGTGTACAGGCTCGGCGACACGTAGTCGTGCGGACCCTGGATGATCACGAGCACTTCGTGTTGGCCGAGTTCGTGGAGGCGCTCGTCCGGCCGTCCGGAATGGCTGGCGAACACGATGTCATCCTCGTTCTCCACCAGCAGCACGGGATAGTGCGAGGCCACGAGACCGCCGCCGGCGGGGGAGACGAACGTCGCCCACGGGTTGCCGCGGATCAAGCGCTTGACCTCGTCGGGATCGGTCATCAGGTACCGGGGTGTGTGACGCATCAGGAGTCCTTTCCTTGGGGCGCGCTCGGTCGGTGGGTGATCAGTCGCGTACGCACGGCGAGGGCGGCGCAGGCGATCACCGCGAGCCCGCCGATGGCGGTGGCCCAGCCGATCTGCTCGTGCAGCAGGAGCGCCGCCCAGGCGATGCCCATCACGGGTTGGACGAGCTGGATCTGGCTCACCTGTGCCATCGGACCGATCGCGAGCCCGCGGTACCAGGCGAAGAAGCCGAGGAACATGCTCACCGCGGCGAGGTAGGCGAAGGCGAGCCAGTGCACCGGTGTCGCGGCCGGAGGCTGCTGAAGGGCCGACACCACCGTCAGCGCCGCCATCAGCGGAGCGGCGACGATCAGCGCCCACGACACGGTCTGCCAGGAGCCGAGTTCACGGGCGAGCAGGCCGCCCTCCGCATAGCCGATCGCGGCGGCGATGACAGCCCCGAACAGCAGGAGGTCGGCAGCGCTGAGGGAGTCGAGCCCGTCGTTCTGCAATGCGGCGAACACGATCGCGGCGACGGCGCCGAGGCTCGCGAAGATCCAGAAGGATCGGGTGGGTCGTTCGCGGGTGCGGAGCACGACAGCGACAGCGGTCGCCGCGGGGAGCACGCCGATCACGACCGCACCGTGGCTGGCGGGGGTCGTGGTCATCGCGAACGAGGTCAGGACGGGGAACCCGGCAACAACCCCACCGGCGACGATCGCGAGGCGGCCCCACTGCGTCGTCGTGGGACGTCGCTGGCGCGTCACGGCCAGGGCGATTCCGGCGAGGAGGGCGGCGACGACCGCGCGCCCGGCGCCGACGAACAGCGGTGAGAGCCCGTCGATCGCGATGCGCGTGAGCGGAAGGGTGAAGGAGAAGGCGAGGACGCCGAGAAGACCCCACCGGACGCCGGCAGGAATTGATAGCACTGTCTCTCGCGGAGCGATAACGCTACTGTCTACTTTCATGAATCAGGATAGCAGTGACCGCATCGTCGCCGGGGTGCGCGCGTGGATCTCCTCCGCATCTCCGGGTGCACAGGTGCCGTCGAACCGTGCGCTCATGGCCGAGTACGGGGCCGGCCCGGTGACCGTGCAGAAGGCGATGCAGCAACTCGCGCGGCTCGGTCTGGTCGAGTCTCGCCCGGGCGCGGGGACGTTCGTCCGCGCCGCGCCCACCGTTCGCACGGTCGACTACAGCTGGCAGACTGCCGCCCTCGGCGCCACGCCGGCCGGACTCGCGGGCCTCTCGTCGACGCAACGCACGGTCGCGCCCGATGCGATCGGACTGCACTCGGGATACCCCGCGGTCGACCTGCTGCCGCAGCGGCTCGTGCGACAGGCGCTGATCCGTGCCGCCCGATCGGACGCGGCGCTGACCCGTTCACCCGCAGCGGGCCTCCCCGAGCTGCAGGCGTGGTTCGCCGGTGAACTCGCGTCCGCCGCCCCGGTGGGGATCACACCCGCCTCGGCGCGGGACGCCCTGATCATCTCGGGCAGCCAGAGCGGGTTGAGCTCGATCTTCCGTGCCGTCGTGGGGGTCGGGCAGCCGCTGCTGATCGAGTCGCCGACGTACTGGGGTGCGATGCTCGCCGCCGCGCAGGCCGGCGTGGTCCTGGTGCCGATCCCGTCCGGTCCGCATGGGCCCGATCCGGACGACGTCGAGCGGGCGTTCGCGCAGACCGGCGCGCGGGCGTTCTACGCGCAGCCGACGTTCGCGAACCCGACCGGAGCGCAGTGGCCTGTCGCGACGGGAGAGGCCGTGCTCGACACGGTCCGCCGTCACCGGGCGTTCCTGATCGAGGACGACTGGGCGCACGACCTGGGGATCGACGCCGCTCCGAGGCCGATCGCCGCGTCGGATGAGGACGGTCACGTGGTCTATCTGCGCTCGCTCACGAAGAGCGCCTCACCGGCCCTGCGCGTCGCGGCCGCGATCGTCCGAGGGCCTGCGCGTGATCGGATCCTCGCGGACCGCGCCGCCGAGTCGATGTACGTGAGCGGTGTGCTCCAGACCGCGGCCCTCGATGTGGTGAGCCAGCCCGCCTGGCGCACGCACCTGCGCGGATTCCGCGAGCACCTGCGCGCGCGGCGCGATCTGCTCGTCTCGAGTCTCGCCGCGCACGCGCCTTCCGCGCAGGTCGAGGGCGTTCCGGCCGGTGGGCTCAACCTGTGGGTGCGACTGCCCGAGGGGACGGATGTCGGGCAGGTCGTCCGCGAGTGCGAGGTGCGCGGAGTCATCATCGCGCCGGGATCCGAGTGGTTCCCGGCCGAGCCCTCGGGGTCCTACGTGCGCCTCAACTACGCGAACGCCGATCCAGCGCGCTTCGCCGAGGCCGCCGGCGTCCTGGGTGCCGTGCTCGAGGGGATCTGACTCGAAGGCCCCGTCGCCGCCCGCGACTACTCCTGCGGCGGGCCGGCGGGCCGGTGTGCGCGCCGACCGTTGACGACCACGGGGCGCCCCGCGCGCTCCTGACCCGGCAGCGGGCGGGAGCGGCGGCCGTAGATGAGCTCCGACGAGTCGAGCAGCCAGGGCACGAGCGTGATCGACACGCCGTGCACGAGCATCAGCTGGTTGGCGAGGCGGCGGGCCCGACGGTTGTGCAGGAACGACTCCCACCAGTGTCCGACGATGTACTGCGGCAGGTACACGGTCACCACCGAGGAGCCGTGCTTCTCCCGGTACTGCTTGATGAACTGGGTCACCGGCTGCGCGAACGACCGGTACGGCGACTCGACGATCACGAGCGGGATCGGCACGAGATGGTCGGCCCACTCCTGCTGGAGCTGGGCCGCGTCGTCGGACGCCACGGCCACGTGCACCGCCAGGGTCTTGCCGTGCTTGGCCGCGATCGCGTAGTCGATGGCCTTCACGACGGGCTTCTGCAGCCGGTTGACGAGGACGATCGCGAGGTCGCCGGTCGCCCCGAACTTGGTCGTGTCGTCGATCGCGATCTCGTGCTCGACGTCGCGGTAGTACCGCTTCACGCCCAGCATCAGGAAGGCCAGGACCGGGATCGCGAAGAACACCAGGTACGCGCCGTGCGTGAACTTGGTGATCGTCACGATGACCAGCACGAGCACGGTCATCGCGGCGCCGGTCGAGTTGATGATGAGTCCGACCTTGGCCGAGCGGCGATCCGATGCCGAGGCCCCGTCGATCCCGGAACCGGCCCTGTTCTCCACCGGCCCCCGGAGCACGCGTCGCCAGTGCCTGACCATGCCGATCTGTCCGAGCGAGAACGAGACGAACACCCCGATGATGTAGAGCTGGATGAGGGTCGTCAGCCGCGCCTGGAACACCACGAGAACGGCGATCGCGGCGATGCCGAGCAGGATCATGCCGTTCGAGAACACCAGGCGGTCACCGCGGGTGTTGAGCGATTTGGGGGCGTATCCGTCACGGGCCAGCACCGCGCCCAGCAGGGGGAAGCCGTTGAACGCGGTGTTCGCGGCGAGCAGCAGCACGCACGCGGTCGCCGCCTGCACGATGAAGAACGCGATGCTGCCGCCGCCGAACGTCGCCGCGGCGATCTGCGCCATCAGGCTCGGCTGGGGGGTCGAGCAGTCGAAGCCGATCAGGTCGCAGGGGTTCTCGGCATAGTGCACCCCGGCGATCAGGGCGAGAGCGGTCAGGCCGGCGAACAGGCAGATGGCGATCGACCCCATCAGCACGAGGGTCGACTGGGCGTTGCGCACCTTGGGAGCCCGGAACGCCGGGACACCGTTCGACACCGCCTCGACGCCGGTGAGGGCGGAGCATCCGCTGGAGAACGCACGGAGGATCAGCAGGATCACCGCGGCCTGACCGAGGTTCTCGGCCTGCACGGAGAAGTCGTGGCTCGAGGCCACCGGCGCATCGCCCAGGAACGTCCGGATCAGCCCGGTCGCGATCATGATGCCGACCGAGCCGATGAACACGTACGTGGGGATGGCGAACACGAGCGACGCCTCACGCACGCCGCGCAGGTTCACGATGATGATGAGGATCACGAAGCCGACCGCGAGCTCGACGCGGAGCGGGTCGAGGCCGGGCGCGGCGGAGATGATGTTGTCGACACCGGAGGCGACCGACACGGCCACGGTCAGCACGTAGTCGACCAGGAGGGCCGCGGCGACGATCACACCGGGGATCTCGCCGAGGTTCTTCGACGCGACCTCGTAGTCGCCGCCGCCAGAGGGGTAGGCCTTGATCAACTGTCGGTAGCTCAGGACGACGACGACCAGCAGCACCACGACCGCGATCGCGACCAGCGGCGTGAAGGAGAGGAACGTCAGTCCACCGATCAGCAGGATCATCACGAGTTCCTGCGGTGCGTAGGCCACCGAGCTCAACGCGTCGGACGCGAAGATCGGCAGTGCCATCCGCTTCGGGAGCAGTTGATCATCGACCTGCTGGCTCGTCAGCGGTTCGCCGATGAGGATGCGCTTGGCGAGCGGCGGAGTGTCCGCGCCCTCCCTGTTTTCGTCTGACACGTCGGGCGACACTACGCCTGCCGATGTCATCCTCCTGCGATCCTCACGGAATCCCTACGGCCGGACGTGCTGTCCTCACGGAATCCTTACGGCCGCGGTTACACTGGCACGCGGTGGAAGATCAGGTGCGGCTCGGAGTCATCGCGATCGCGATCGGGCTGGCGTTCGGCGTCGTCCTGTTCGTGCCCTTCGTCGCGGTCAGCTACCGTCGTCGCGGGCGGCTCGGTGTCGGGCGCGCGCTGCTCTGGCTCTCGGCCCTGATCTACTTCTGGGCGATCTGGACGTACACGCTTCTCCCGCTGCCCGACCCCGACACGATCCGCTGCGTGGGGGCGATCACGGATCCGATGTCTGTCGTGCGCGATGTGCAGAAGGCGTTCGCGGCACCGGGCAATCCGCTGCGGCAGCCCGCCCTTCTGCAGCTGGTCTTCAACGTGCTGCTGTTCTTGCCGCTCGGTTTCTTCGTGCGGGTGATCGCCGGTCGTGGTGTGCTCGCGGCGTTCGCCGCCGGATTCGGTCTGTCCTTGCTGGTCGAGACCACCCAACTCACCGGTGTATGGGGCATATACCCCTGCGCATACCGCTTCTTCGACGTCGGTGACCTCATGACGAACACCCTCGGCGCGGTCGTGGGCTGCATGCTGGCGCTCGTCGTGCCGCGGAATCTGCGGGGCGCGAAAGCGAGTCCGGACGCCGACCTTCCGCGTCCGGTCACCCGTGGTCGACGGGCCCTCGCGATGCTGTGCGATGCCCTCGCGTACAGCTTCCTGAGCACCGCCATCGGCGTGACGGTGCAGGTGTGGCTGGAGTACGTCGTGCGTGACAGGGCGGCCGTGATCGACGGGTCGATCTCCTCCGCCGCCGGAGCCGTCGTCCCCGCCGGCCTGTTCCTGGTGCTGATCCTGTCGACCGGACGCTCGGTCGGCGACTTCGCCGTGCAGCTGCGCTACACGGGCTCGCGGCTGCCCGCGCCGATCGCCCGCCTCCTGCGCTGGGCTGGAGGTATCGCCGGCCTCAGTGCGCTCGCCCTGGGCGGCAACCTTTTCGACCTCGCCTCCTCGATCCTGATCCTCGTCGCGATCGTGCTGCTGTTCACCACACGCCTCGGGCGCGGGCTCCCCGGTGTGCTCTCCGGCCAGCGCCTCGTCGACGCCCGCGCGGACATCGAGGATCCACAGCCGTTTCCGATCACGAACGCGTAACGTCGGGAGCATGACGACCGTTCACGTCACCGAGGACACGATCAACCAGGCTCGCGAGCTGCGCGACGAGCTGCAGCGTTTCCTGCGCGAGTACGAGTTCGGGATGCGTGAGGTCGAGACGAAGATCTCCATCCTCCGTGACGAGTTCACGCACGACCATGCGTACAACCCGATCGAGCACGTGAAGAGCCGTCTCAAGTCGCCCGACAGCATCGTCGAGAAGCTCGCCCGCAAGGGGATCGACGAGCCGGACTTCGACCGGATCCGCGCGGAGATCACCGACATCGCGGGTGTGCGGGTCACCTGCAGCTTCGTCGCCGACGTGTACCGCCTGTTCGACCTGCTCACCGCGCAGGACGACATCACCGTGCGCACGGTCAAGGACTACATCGCGCAGCCGAAGGCCAACGGCTACAAGAGTCTGCACGCGATCATCGAGGTGCCGGTGTTCCTGTCGACCGGCGCGTTGTCGGTTCCGGTCGAGGTGCAGTTCCGCACGATAGCGATGGACTTCTGGGCGAGCCTCGAGCACAAGATCTACTACAAGTTCTCGAACCAGGTGCCCTCGCACCTCGTCGACAGCCTGTCCGATGCCGCCGATGCCGCCGCCGAGCTCGACAGCCGGATGGAGCGTCTGCACCGGGAGGCGCACGGGGTGCCGCAGCGCCGGCTCGCTCCGCCGCCCCCGCCCGTCGTCCCCGTCTGACCTCCGCCCGGTCTGACCTCCTCCCGGGGACGTTCACAACTCCGGAAGATCGGAGTGCCAGGTGAACGGCTCGCCCGTCATACCGCGCCTGACGCGTTCCTCTCCTGCCGTTTTTGCGGAGTTATGAACGGGTCCGCGCGACGTCTTCCGCAGATCGTCAGATCCGATCGCGCCTCCGCTCCGAACAACGGGGGATGACGCCGGCGACCGGTGGAACAGGAGACGATCATGGTGCAACGCCGCAGCGGCAAGAGGTTCTTCGTCTGGGCCGCCCTCGCGGGCGTGATCGGGGGTGGCGTCTTCCTCGCCACGGCGGAGGTGTTCGCGCTTCTGTTCGCGCGCACCGCCAGCCCGATCCTCGCGGTCGGCGGCTTCGTGATCGACATCGTGCCCCAGCCCTTCAAGGAGTTCGCGATCGCCACCTTCGGCGAGTACGACAAGATCGCCCTGCTGGCGGGGCTCGGTCTGGCCGTCCTCATCGCCTCGGCGATCGCCGGGATCTTGCAGTTCGTGCGTCCGCCGCTCGGCGTGATCGCGCTGGTGATCGCGGGCGTGCTCTCGACCGCGGCGATCGTCACCCGCGCGGGCGTCGCGCCCCTCGCGTTCCTGCCCCCGGTCCTCGGCACCGTCGCGGGATCGATCATCCTCGTGCTCCTGTGCCGCCGTCTGCGCGGGTGGAGAGACTCATTCGCAGGCGCCAGCGAGGACGACCGGGCTATGGCGACCACGGATGATCCCCCGACCGATCTCGCCGAAGGAGAGTCCGCCCGGCCCGGGATCGACCGTCGTCGGTTCTTCCTCCTCGCTGCCGTCGCCGGTGCGTCCGCGCTCGTCGTGGGAATCACCGCCCGCACGGTGAGCATGGCCGTGTCCTCGGTCGAAGCCGTCCGCAGTGCGCTCAAGCTCCCCTCTCCGAAGACCACGGTCACGGTGCCGCAGGGCGCGGAGCTGGACATCCCCGGACTCAGCAAGCTGTTCACCCCGAACAAGGACTTCTACCGGGTCGACACGGCCCTCACGGTTCCCTCGATCGACCCGGACACCTGGCGCCTGGTGATCGACGGCATGGTCGACCAGCGTGTGGAGATGAGCTTCCAGGACATCCTCGACATGGGTCTCGACGAGTATGCGATCACGCTCACGTGCGTGTCGAACGAGGTCGGCGGCGAACTCGTCGGCAACGCGAAGTGGCTGGGCGTGCCGTTGCGCGACGTGCTCAAGAAGGCGGGCGTCAAGTCCGGTGCCGACATGGTGCTCTCGCGCAGCGTCGACGGTTACACGGCGAGCACGCCGCTGTCGGCACTCACCGATGATGACCTCGACGCGATCCTGGCGGTCGGGATGAACGGCGAGCCGCTGCCGCTCGAACACGGTTTCCCCGTGCGGATGGTCGTGCCGGGACTCTACGGCTACGTGTCGGCGACCAAGTGGCTCACCGAACTCAAGGTCACGACGTTCGCCGAGGACGAGGCGTACTGGACACCGCGCGGTTACAGCGCCGAGGCGCCGATCAAGTTCTCCTCCCGCGTCGACACCCCCAAGATCGGCGAGGCGGTGGATGCGGGGAAGATCCCGATCGCAGGCGTCGCCTGGGCGCAGTCGGTCGGCATCGAGCGCGTGGAGGTGAGCATCGACGACGGCGACTGGGTTGCGGCCACGCTGTCGACGCCGATCAACGATGACACCTGGGTGCAGTGGTTCATGGAATGGGATGCCACCCCGGGGACGCACTACGTCGCCGTGCGCGCCGTGAACAAGAACGGTGACCTGCAGATCCAGGAGCGCGCACCCATCGCGCCGAACGGATCGTCGGGCTGGCAGCGTTCGCTCGTCCGCGTCACCTGATACCGGTGCACGGTCATCGGCGCGGGCCTAGGGTGGGAACCATGGGCCCGTACCCCGCACTCGTCATCACCGTCTCGGATCGATCGGCCTCCGGAGAGCGCGAGGATCGGGGCGGCCCGATCGCCGTGGGGTTGCTTCGTGACGCCGGGTGGCACTGCCCCGATGCCGAGGTCATCGCCGACGGAGCGGGTTCTGTGGCGGATGCCCTGCGCCGGGCGGTTGCGCGCGGCATCCGGTTGGTCGTGACCACCGGTGGGACGGGCGTCGGACCCCGTGACCTGACGCCGGAGGGGACGCGCCGGGTGATCACCCGTGAGATCCCCGGGATCGCGGAGGAGCTGCGCCGCAGCGGACTCGCCGACACCCCGCTCTCGGTGCTTTCGCGCGGGCTCGCGGGCATCGTGGACCCCGACGGCATGCTCGTCGTCAACCTCCCCGGTTCGCCCCGAGCCGTCGCCTCCGGTGTGCCCGTGGTGCTCGGCGTCGCCGCGCACATCCTGGATCAAGTCGAAGGCGGAGACCACTCATGAACGACGTACGCATCGCAGCCGTGTCGGAAGAACTCCTCGATCTCGACGTCCACCTCGCCGCGGTCGAAGATCCGCGCCTGGGAGCGGTGACGACGTTCGTCGGCCGGGTGCGCGACAACGACCCGGATGCGCAGACGCCCGTGGTCGGACTGGAGTACAGCGCGCACCCCGATGCGGAAGCCACGTTGCGGCGGATCGCGGAGGAGGCCGGTGCCGGTGCCGATGCTCCCACTGTGGTGGCTGTGAGTCATCGCGTCGGACGCCTCGATGTGGGTGATGCCGCGGTGGTGATCGCGGTGGCCTCCGAGCACCGTGCCGAGGCGTTCGAGGTGTGCCGTGCGGTCATCGAGGCGATCAAGAGCGACCTCCCCGTGTGGAAGCGTCAGCTCGAGGTCGACGGCACCACGTCGTGGAAGGGCATCGGCGGCTGAGTCCTGCGCGCCATCGCCGTTCTCGACGCGTCACCTGCGTTCTCGACGTGTCATCGCCGTTCTCGACGCGTCACCGCCGTTCTCGACGCGTCACCTGCATGAGGTTCTGCCGTATGCAGGAGGAAACACCGGCAGACCGTCATGCGGGTGGCGGGAGGTCATGCAGGTGGCGCGTGGTCAGCCGCCCGCGAAGGGCGGGAGCACGTCGATGAGCTCGGCGTCGTCGAGGGAGAGGTCGCCGTCGGTGCGGACGCCGTCGACGAGCACCGCGCAGCGCGGCAGGATGTCGGCCAGTGCCGGGTGCTCGGCGACGACGGCGGTGCGCAGCTCCAGGAGAGAGTGCTCGGCGCGCTCCTCCGCGTCGGTGCCTGCGGCCTCGGCGGCCGCGGCGAAGTAGCGTACGCGTGTCATCGGTCGGCTCCGGGGGCGGGCTCGCCGGGACGCACCCAGTCGCCGGAGCGGCCGCCGGACTTCGCCACGATGCGCACGTCCTCGATCGTGACCGCGCGGTCGACGCCCTTGATCATGTCGACGATCGCCAGCGCGGTGACCGAGACGGCAGTGAGCGCCTCCATCTCGACCCCGGTGCGGTCGGCGGTGCCCACGGTCGCCTCGATGCGTACGCCGTCGTCGACGACGTCCAGCTCGATGCTCGCCCGATGCACCCCGATCACGTGCGCGAGCGGCAGCAGGGAGGGCGTGGACTTGGCCGCCTGGATGCCGGCGATGCGCGCCACCGCGAGCACGTCGCCCTTCGGCACGGTGCCGTCGCGGAGCGCGGTGATCACGTCGGCGCTGCAGCGCACGAAACCGCGGGCGGTCGCGGTGCGCACGGTCGGCTGCTTCGCGGTCACATCGACCATGTGTGCACGGCCGCCGGCGTCAAGGTGGGGGAAGGTCATCCGACCAGCATGACATCGATCACATCGCCCACGGCCACGGACTCGACCTCCGCCGGGACGATCGCGAACGCGTGGGCACGCGCGAGTCCGCCCGCGAGATGCGATCCCGACCCGCCGGCGGTCGCCGGACGCACGGTGCGCGTCGCGAGGTCGACGACGGCCGGAAGGTACTGGCGGCGGCCGGGCGGGGGTGTCCAGGACGCATCGGCGGTGAAGGGCGAACGCGGGCGGTGGATGAGGGTGCGGCCCTGCATCGCGAGCAGGGCGGGGCGCACGAACACCTCGAACGACACCGCCACGCTGACGGGGTTCCCCGGGAGTCCGAACACCACGCATCCGTCATCGAGCACCCCGAAGGCCTGCGGCTTGCCCGGCTGCATGGCCACCGCGCTGAACTCGACCTGTCCGCCGCCGTCGAACGCCCCCCGCACCGGCTCGTAGGCTCCCGCGCTCACGCCGCCGGTGAAGACGATCACGTCGGCGCCGAGGGCTGTGGCTTCGGCGGTCACGGTCCTGACGGCGTCGGCCGCATCCGGAACGCGTGCGACCAGCACCACCTCGGCGTCGGCCTCGGCGACCAGTTGCGCGAGCAGGGGGCCGTTCGAGTCGGGGATGCGGCCGCGAGTGGGGGTCTCGCCCGGCGCGAGCAGCTCGCTCCCGGTCGACACCACGGCCACGCGCGGAGCCCGCGTCACCCACACCTCGGCGACACCGGCAGCGACCGCGGCCGCGAGTTGGAAGGGCCCCAAACGTTCCCCGGCGGGCACGACCTCGTCGCCGGCGTGCAGGTCGGCCCCGCGTCGGCGCACGAACACACCGGGCTTCGACGGGGCACGCAGCACCGTCACCCCGTCGAGGGAGTCGGCGAGCCCGCCGGCCGTGTCCTCGAAGGGCACGATCACGTCGGCGTCGGTGGGGGTGGGGGATCCGGTCATGATGCGGGCGGCTTCGCCGGACCCGAGCGGAGGATCGAGGGCCACTCCGGCGGGAAGGTCGGCCACCACGCGCAGGGTGATCGGATTCTCCTCGGAGGCCTCCGCGACGTCGGCACCGCGCACCGCGAACCCGTCCATCGCGGAGTTGTCGAAGAGGGGGATGTCGTGGGCGGCGACCGCGGGCGCGGCGAGCGTGCGTCCTGCGGCATCCGTCACCGGGAGAGCCTCCTTGCCGACCACGCGGATGGCGCCGAGCACGCGGTCGAGCTGCTCCTCGACCGTACGACGGCCGGTCATGCGTGCACCGCCGTCGAGGTCGTGGACGCGGGGCGGATCGCGATCTCGTGTTGGCGGGAGGTGAGTGCATCGATCATGGCGAGTCGTCCGAGCAGCGGTTCGCCGGCCCCGGTCACGAGCTTGATCACCTCACCCGCCAGCATCCCGCCGACCTGCACGCACAGCGCTCCGAGCACGCCGACCTGGGCGCAGCTGGGTGGTTCCCCCTCGGTGCCGGGCGGGAAGAGGTCGGCGAGCACGACCGGCTCGCCCACCGGTGGGTCCGACCAGAACACGGTCGCCTGCGCATGCCACTCCTGCACCGCGCCCCAGACCAGGGGAATTCCGAGCTCCTCGGTCGCCGCGGCCACATCACGACGGGTCGCGAAGGAATCGCTCGTGTCGACCACCACGTCGGCTCCCGCGAGCAGGCGGGCGGCGTTGGCCGTGTCGAGGCGTTCCGGCACCGCGGTCACGACGGTCTGCGGGGCGAGAGCCGTGATGGCTCGGGCGGCGGAGGCGGTCTTGGGCGTGCCGATGTCCTCCACGCGGTGCGCGAGCTGGCGCTGCAGGTTGGTCAGCTCCACGACGTCGTCGTCGATCAACGTGAGGCTGCCGATCCCTGCGGCGGCCAGGGCGAGGAGGGCAGGGGAGCCGAGCCCGCCCGCGCCGACGACCGTGACACGAGCGGCGTTGAGTCGGCGCTGACCTTCTTCGCCGATGCCGGAGAGCACCGCGTGCCGGGCCGTACGGACGAGTTCTTCCGGGGCGAGCGCGGCGGCCGGGGCGACGAGGGGCTGCATGGATTCAGCGTATGCCCCTCCTCCCGGAAGAGGACGATGACCGCGAAAGCGGATGTAGCCTCCGGAAAACTCCGCATCTGCGGTAGATTCTTCGCATGCAGACCTACCGGATCGCCCGTGCCGCGCAGTTGCTCGGCGTGAGCGACGACACCGTCCGTCGCTGGATCGATCAGGAACTGCTTCCGGTGACGGATGCGACACCGGCCGAGATTCCCGGTGATGCCCTCGCGGCGCGCGCGGTCGAGCTCGCGGAGGAGGCGAGGAACGCCGGAGATGTGCTCTCCAGTGCGCGCAACCGCTTCGTCGGCATCGTCACGCGCGTGCAGGTCGAAGGCCTCATGGCCCAGGTCGACATCCAGTCCGGACCGCATCGTGTGGTGTCGCTGATGTCGTCCGAGGCGGCGCGGGATCTGCGGCTCGAGGTCGGCTCCCTCGCCACCGCTTCCGTCAAGGCGACCCAGGTCGTCGTCGAGATCCCGAACGGCTGACATGAACCGCCGGTTGCGCCGCTCCACGCTCGCTCTCCTCGCCGCTGCCTGCCTCGTGCTCACGGGCTGTGCGGGCACAGCTGAGGACACGTCCTCACCGTCGGGGGCCACGGATGGCGTGCGCGGCGAGCTCACGGTCTACGCCGCGGCGTCCCTCGCCGGAGCCTTCGATGCGATCGGTGAGGCCTTCATGACCGAGAACCCGGACGTGCGGTTCCGTCCGGTGTACGACGGTTCTTCGACGCTCGTCACGCAGATCCTCGAAGGCGCTCCCGCCGACGTGTTCGCTTCGGCCGACGAGGCGAACATGGACAAAGCGGCGGGCGTCGTCGCTGAGTCCGCGCTGTTCGCATCCAACACCCTGGTGATCGTGGTTCCGTCCGGAAACCCGGGCGACGTCGAGGTGCTGGCGGATCTCGCCGATGTCACCACCGTGCTGTGTGCGCCGGAGGTGCCGTGCGGTGCGGCTTCCGCGACGCTGCTGTCCGCGGCCGAGGTCGCGGTCGACCCGGCGAGCCTCGAGCAGAACGTGACGGCCGTGCTCACGAAGGTCGCCGCGTCCGAAGCCGACGCCGGACTCGTGTACGCCACCGATGTGATCGGCCGCGACGACGTCGAGGTGATCGTGCCGGACGGCGCCGACGAGGTCGTCAACCACTACCCGATCGCCGTGCTCTCCGATGCTCCGAACGCCACGGCGGCTGAGGCGTTCGTGGCGTTCGTGCGGTCGGATGCGGGGCGCAGCATCTTGGCCGACTTCGGCTTCGGAGCACCATGAGCGGGCGAGGTGACCGAGGGTACGCGCCCCGTGCACTCGCCGTACCCGCCCTGGTCGGCCTGGCGTTCCTGATCCTGCCGCTCACCGCGCTCGTCGCGCGCGTGCAGTGGTCGACGTTCCTCGCGGACGTGACCTCGGAAGCTGCGCTCTCCGCGCTCGCGCTCTCGCTCGGTACCGGCCTGGTGGCCACGGTGCTGTGCATCCTGATCGGCGTACCGCTCGCGCTGTGGATCGCCCGATCCGGGCCGCGGCTGGCTGCCGTACTCCGCGCCGTCGTCACGGTGCCGCTGGTGCTGCCGCCGATGGTGGGCGGTGTCGCGCTGCTGTACCTGTTCGGACGTGCGGGCTGGCTCGGTGGGCTCGGCCTCTCCTTCAGCACGCCGGCCGTCATCCTGGCGCAGACGTTCGTCGCGCTGCCGTTCCTCGTGCTGGCCGTGGAGGGTGCGGTGCGCACCTCGGGCGTGGACTACGAGCGCACGGCGGCGGCCCTCGGCGCCGGACGATGGACGATCCTGCGACGGATCACCCTGCCGTTGGCCGCGCCGGGCATCGTCGCGGGTGTCGTGCTGTGCTTCGCGCGGGCCATCGGCGAGTTCGGTGCGACGGCCCTGTTCGCAGGGAACCGGCCCGGCGTCACCCAGACCATGCCGCTCGCGATCTACACCGCGTTCAACGGGGCGGGAGTATCGCAGGGCACGGCGGTCGCCCTCGCCCTGCTGCTGCTCGCCACGGCGATCGTCGTGCTGCTGCTCGTGCGCGGCTGGCGGCCGGGGGCGACGCGATGACCTCCTCGACGGGCCGGACTGTCGGCGGCGGAGGCCTGCGTGCGCACGTCGTGGTCGACCGTGAGCACTTCGCCGTCGACGTCTCGGTGCAGGTCGCGGCCAGAGAGACCGTCGCCATCATGGGGCCCAGCGGCGCGGGCAAGTCGACCCTGCTGCAGGCGCTCGCGGGGCTTGAGCCGCTGACCGCCGGGGAGATCGAGGTCGCGGGACGCGTGGTCGACCGCGTGGGCACACCTCGTGTGCGGACAGCCCCCATGAACCGCGGCATCGTGCTGCTCGGGCAGGAGGCGCGGCTGTTCCCCCACCTGTCCGTGCGCGAGAACGTCGCCTTCGGTCCTCGTGCCGCTGGGCAGGACCTTCGCGTGGCACGCGACTCGGCCGATGAATGGCTCGCACGCGTCGGACTTCCGGGGGCGGGGGACCGGATGCCGCGCGAGCTCTCCGGGGGCGAGGGGCAGCGCGTCGCGGTCGCCCGAGCGCTCGCCGCATCTCCGCGCGCCGTGCTGCTCGACGAACCGCTGGTCGCGCTCGATCCGGCGACGGCCGGCGACATCCGACAGATGCTGCGTGATCAGCTGGCGGGGATCACCACGATCGCGGTCACGCACGATGCGGCGGATGCTGTCGCCCTCGCCGATCGGCTCCTGGTGATCGAGGCGGGGCGGGTCACGCAGCACGGGCCCGTCCGCGAGGTGCTGTCGGCACCCGCGTCGGGCTTCATCGCTGCGATCGCAGGTGTCAACCGGCTGGTGGGCGTCGCCGCGGACGGGGGCTGGCGCGGGGGACAGCTGTGTCTTGGAAGCACGGATGCCGAGTCCCTCGCGCTCGCCGCGGTCGACGGCTCACCGCTCGCCGCGGTGTTCCATCCTGCCGCGGTGCGCATCGCGCGACCCGACGACCCGCACGCGTGGTCCAGCCGGATCCTCCGACTCGAGCCCATCCTCACGGGAGTCCGCCTGCACACCGAGCACTGTCAGGTCGACACCTCGCTGGCGGACGCCGTCGACCTCGCGGTGGGCGACGAGGTGCACTTGCGCGTCGATCCTGCCCAGGTGCGGTTCGTCCCCGCGTCCGTCGCGTCCGTCGCCTCCGTCGCGATATGACAGCCCTCACGCGCATATGGGCTGCCATATCGCGACGGGAACCAGGGCATTTCGGCCCCGAGGGGGGAAGCGGCGGGTTAGTCTCGAACGATGACGGGGAGTGGCGGAGCACGATGACGGCCGTGCCGGTGGTGATCGGTGTGCGCCCGCCGCACGCCGGTCCGACGGCGCAGAGACCTGGCCACTCTGCCGTCGAAGCAGGTCTCGTCGACGCCCACGGCCGGGTGCACCGGGATCTTCGCATCTCGCTCACCGATCGCTGCTCGCTGCGCTGCACGTACTGCATGCCGGAGCAGGGGAACGAGTGGCTCGCCCGCACGAGCATCCTCTCCACGGATGAGATCGTCGAGGTCGCCGAGGTGGCCGCCGCGCTCGGCATCCGCACGTTCCGCCTCACCGGTGGCGAACCGCTCCTGAGGGCCGACATCGTCGAGGTCGTGCGACGCGTCTCCCGCATCCAAGGCGAGGACGGACCCGTCGAGGTCGCCATGACGACCAACGGCATCAGCCTCGCCCAGAAACTCCCGGCGCTGATCGAGGCCGGACTCACGCGCCTCAACATCAGCATCGACACGGTGAACCGTCAGCGCTTCGCCGACCTGACCCGCCGTGACCGCCTCGACGACGTGTTCGAGGGCATCGCCGCGGCCGCGGCCTCAGAGCTCCGTCCGCTCAAGCTCAACGCGGTCGCGATGCGCGGCGTCAACGACGACGAGCTGGTCGACCTCGTGGAGTTCGCGATGGGTGTGGGTGCGCAGCTGCGCTTCATCGAACAGATGCCCCTCGACGCCGGACACACCTGGGACCGGGCGTCGATGGTCACGCGCGAGGAGATCCTCGCGTCGCTGGGGGAGCGCTGGCATCTCGATCCGGTCGAGGGGCGTGGGGGAGCACCTGCAGAGAAGTGGCGGATCGACGGCGGACCGCACGAGGTCGGGGTGATCGCCTCGGTCACCGCCCCGTTCTGCGGTGCGTGCGACCGTCTGCGCTTGACCGCCGACGGTCAGCTGCGCAACTGCCTGTTCTCGAACGTCGAGTACGACCTCATCGAGGTGCTGCGCGGGGAGTCGGCCTCTGCGCCGGGTGCCCGCCCCGACGGGATCGCCGAGATGCTGCGCTCCTGTGTGCACGGCAAGCTCCCGGGGCACGCGATCAACGACCCCTCATTCCTGCAACCGGCGCGCGGCATGAACGCGATCGGCGGCTGAGTCGACTGCGCTGCGGAGCAGCGGTGTGCGCAACTCCTCAGAGAACGCTCGTTCCGCGGGGTGAACGGGCCACACGAGCTGAGGCCGAACGATTCTGAGGAGTTGTGAACGCGCTCAGTCCAAGAACTCCCGGGCCGCGGCCGACAGGGCGGTCACGCCGACCTCGATCGTCGGGTGGATCTCGGGCGCGAAGAACGGCGAGTGGTTCGTCGGGATGTCCTGCTCGAGTCGACCCGCGGCGACCGCCTCGGCGAACCGTGCGGGGTCGACGCCGCCCCAGAACCAGAACACGAGAGGCACGCCGGCGTCGCGCGCGAACCAGGACACGTCCTCGCTGCCGGTGAACATGCCGGGGTCGATGACGGACGTCTCGCCGAGGGCCCGCTGGATCGCGGTCGTGACGCGGGCCGTGGCATCCTCATCGTTGATCGTGGCGGGCAGGGTGTGGTCGGTGCGGATCTCCGGCTCGCGCTCGGCCCCGGATGCGGTGGCCTCGGCCCGCACGATGCGCTCCACGCTCGCGAGCACCTTCTCGCGTGCTTCCTCGTTCGGGTAGCGCAGGCTGAGCTCGAGCTTCGCCTCGGCCGGGATGATGTTGTTCTTGAGCCCGGCGTGGATCGAGCCGACGGTCACGACCGCGACGCCCTGCGGATCGATCTCGCGCGAGGCGATGGTCTGCAGGCGCATCACGGTCGCCGCGGCCATCACCACCGGGTCGATCGTGGCGTGCGGGCGCGAGCCGTGTCCGCCGCGGCCGTGCAGGGTCACCGTGAGCCCGTCGGAGGCGGCCATCTGCGTCCCGCTGCGCACCCCGACGATGCCGGCGGGGAGCGGGGTCACGTGCTGGCCGAGCACGATGTCGGGACGGGGGTAGCGGTCCAGGATGCCGTCGTCCAGCATGGCGCGCGCCCCGGCCCCGTACTCCTCGGCGGGCTGGATCACTACGACGAGGGTTCCCGACCAGTCGGAGCGCTCCGCGACGAGCCTCTCCACGGCGCCGATCATGGCGGTGACGTGCATGTCGTGGCCACAGGCGTGCATGACGGGGACGGTGGTGCCCGCCGGGTCGACGCCCTTCGCGGTGCTCGCATACGAGAGGCCGGTCTGCTCCTCGACCGGGAGCGCGTCCATGTCGGCGCGCACCCACACGACGGGGCCGTCGCCGTTGCGGAGAAGGCCCACGACCCCGGTGACCCCGACGCCCTCCTCCACCTCGAGGCCGAGATCGCGCAGATGCCGGGCGGCGATGCCCGCGGTGCGTGTCTCCTGGAACGAGAGCTCGGGGTGCTGGTGCAGGTCGATGTAGAGCGCTTCGAGGTCGATCGTCATGGCCCGAGCCTAGTCGGGCGTGTCGGGGCCGTCAGCCGTCCGTGTCGTGCGCGTAGGTCTCCAACTCCGGTCCAGGATGCAGCACGGCGTTGACGATGGCGCGGATCGCGAACTCGCTCGTCTCGCCGAGCTCCACGACCTCCGGATGCAGGAGCCATTGCAACTGCAGGCCGTCCATCACGGCCAGGATCGCGGCGGCCGCGTCGGCGATGCTGCGCGGATCGCTCACGCCCTCCTGGGCGCACAGCTCGTGGAAGGCGTCCGTCACCTCGCGGCGAAGCGTCGTGTAGCGCTCTTCGAAGAACGGGCGCGACGGATGGTCGTCGGTCACGGACTCGGCGGAGAGCACGGTGTAGGCCTGCACGATGCCGGGGCGCTTCGCGTTCGTGAACGCGGTGCGCACGAGGTGCAGGAACAGCTCCGGTCCGCCGGGGATGTGCTTCTGCGCGAGCCCCGCCACGTCGTCCTGGTCACGGTAGGCGAGCACCTCGAGCAGCAGCTTCTGCTTCGACCCGAAGTGGTGGAGCACGCCGGCGTGCGTGATGCCGACCTGTTCCGCGACGTCGGCCAGTGTGCCGTTCGTCGATCCCTTGTTCCCGAAGATCTCGATGGCCGCCTTGAGGATCTGCTCGCGTTTCGCGAGCGTCGCCGGGCGCACACGCACCGTCTGGTCGCTGTCTGCCATCGCCGTTCCTCCATCACCGAGCCGTGCTTGCGATCCAACTTACTACTCGGTAACCTCACTGAGACTTACTTTCTCGACAGTAAGTGAATCACACAGGACCGGCGCAGCATCCTCCGCCGGTGCCGCAGCACAAAGACCGTGCCCAAGGAGAAGCAATGAAGCTCAGGAAATCTCTGATCGCGGCGACCGCGATCACCGCCCTCGGTATCTCGGCCCTCGCCGGATGCTCCGCAGGAGGAGGGGACGGCGATTCCGGCAGTGGCGCCGGTACCGCCGCCCTCACGATCGCGAAGCCCGACGGCGCGATCACCACCGAGTCCAACAACCCGTACGTCGGCGACTCGTCCGCCTCGAAGTACGGCTACGGCAAGGTGATCTTCGAGACCCTCGCGCTCGTGAATCAGACCGGCGACCGCGGCGTCACGCCATGGCTCGCCGAGAGCATCGAGTGGAACGAGGACTACACGCAGCTCACCGTCGTCCCGCGCAAGGATGTGACCTGGAGCGATGGGGAGCCCTTCACCGCCGACGACATCGTCTACACCTATGAGCTCGTCTCGACGCCGGCGCTCGACACCGCCGGGCTCAAGTTCGAGGGTGCGGAGGTCGACGGCGATGCCGTCGTGCTGACGTTCGGCGAGTCGAAATACGTCAACCAGGCGCGGGTGCTGCATGTGCCGATCGTCCCCAAGCACATCTGGGAGAACCTCGGCGATCCGGCGACGGATCCGGTCAAGGGGGACGACCTCGTCGGCACCGGTCCCTACGTCCTGTCGAACTGGTCGACCGAGTCGGTCACGCTCGAGGCGCGCGACGACTACTGGGGCGGCGACCTGGCCGTGCCCGAGCTGCACTACGTGTCCTACGGCGACAACACCGCGCTGACCACCGCGCTCGCGCAGGGCGAGGCCGACTGGGCCCAGGCGTTCATCCCGCAGATCGAGGAGCAGTTCCTCTCGGTCGACCCCGAGCACAACAAGTTCTGGGCGGCGCCCACCACGGGCTCCGCCACGCTGTTCATGAACCTTCACCAGAAGCCGTTCGACGACCCGGCGTTCCGTCAGGCGCTCGCCTGGGTGATCGACCGCGACGCGTACGTCGACATCGCCCGTGAGGGGGCGAGTGAGCCCGTCTGGTCGGTCACCGGTCTCTCCTCGATCCTCGAGGACGAGATCCAGCCCGAGTTCCAGGGCGAGGACTACGCGGTCGACGCCGAGAAGGCGCGCGACCTCCTGACCACTGCGGGCTACACCTGGGACGGCGACGCGCTGATCGATCCCGACGGCGCTCCCGTCTCGTTCACCATCTCGGTTCCCTCCGGCTGGAGCGACTGGAACACGGCCCAGGAGCTCATTGCCGAGGACGTCTCCGAATCCATCGGCGCCGAGGTGAAGATCGACATGCCGGACTGGGGCGGCTGGCAGGTTCCCCGTGACGAGGGCACCTTCTCCTCGATCATCCACTGGCTGGAGGACAGCGGCACCGCCTACGGCCTGTACACCTCGACCATGGACCCGCGGTGGATCTCGCCGGAGGGCATCGCCGGGTTCAACTTCGGCCGCTTCGAGGATCCGGAGGCGACCGAGGCTCTGAACACCTACGCGAACGCATCGTCCGATGAAGAGCGCACCGCCGCGCTCGACACGATGCAGAACATCTTCGTCGAGCAAGTGCCGGCCATCCCGTTGGGCGCGCACCCGCTGCTGGGCCAGTACAACACCCGCAACTACGTCGGCTGGCCTTCGGAGGATGACCCCTACGCCTCCGCGGACCCGACACAGCAGAACATCGTGATGATCCTCACGAAGCTGCAGCCCGCCGAGTAAGCACCGGGTGGGGAGCCCGGGTGAACGACCCCGGGCTCCCCTTCTCCGCCGACGAAAGACATCACCATGCCAGACCCTCTCCTCAGCGTGCGCGACTTCTCGGTCGTGTACGACGTCGATCCGCCCGTCGAGGCGGTGAAGAACGTGAACCTCGAACTGCAGCGCGGCGAGATCCTCGGTCTCGCCGGTGAGAGCGGGTGCGGCAAGACCACGCTCGCCTACGGAGTCCAGCGTCTGTTGCGAGCGCCGGCTGTGATCACCAGCGGCAGCGTGACCTTCCACGATGCGACCGGTGTCGACATCGACATCGACGCGCTCGACGTGGACGCGATGCAGCGGTTCCGCTGGGACAAGGTCTCGATGGTGTTCCAGGGGGCGATGAACGCCCTGAACCCGGTTGCGACGATCGGCTCGCAGCTGGAAGACGTCTTCGAGATCCATCGCCCCGACATGAACCGCCGGCAGCGGCATGCCGAGGCCGAGGAGCTGCTCGAGATCGTCAAGGTCGGGCGCCAGCGCATCCGCTCCTTCCCCCATGAGCTCTCCGGCGGCATGCGCCAGCGCGTCATGATCGCGATGGCCCTCGCGCTGCGCCCGCAGCTGATGGTCATGGACGAGCCGACCACCGCCCTCGATGTGCTGGTGCAGCGCGAGATCCTCAGCCAGATCTCGCAGCTGCGGCACGAGTTCGGCTTCTCGGTGATCTTCATCACCCACGACCTCCCCCTCCTCCTGGAGATCAGCGACCGGATCGCGATCATGCGCGAGGGCGAGATCATCGAGCTCGCCACCGCCGAGCACATCTGGACCCGGCCCGAGCACGACTACACGAAGACACTGCTGTCGTCGTTCCCCCGGTTGACCGGGGAGAGAGGGGTGCTGGTGCGATGACCACCCTCGAATTCCGGAACATCACGAAGACGTACAACGTCCGCGGCGCCGGGCAGCTCAAGGCGCTCGACGAGGTGAGCTTCACCCTGACCTCCGGGCAGACGATCGGCCTGGTCGGTCAGTCCGGCAGCGGCAAGTCCACGATCGCGAAGATCCTCACGCAGCTCGAGACCCCGACCAGTGGACAGGTGCTGCTCGACGGCGTGCCGATCCCGCGCCGCGGCAGGGGGCTGCGGAAGTACCGGCAGCAGTTGCGCATGGTGTTCCAGGACCCGTTCGCCTCCCTCAACCCGTACCACTCGATCCGGTACCACCTGGAGCGGCCGATCCGCCTCGATGACGTGGTGCCGAAGGCGGAGACCGAGGCCGAGGTGCGCCGTCTGCTCGGCAGGGTCCGGCTCGACCCGGACACCGTGATCGATCGCCGTCCGCACGAGCTCTCCGGCGGACAGCGGCAGCGGGTGGCCATCGCCCGTGCCCTCGCGTCCCGCCCTTCGCTCCTCGTCGCCGACGAGCCCGTGTCGATGCTCGACGTCTCGATCCGCCTCGGTGTGCTGAACCTGCTCGCCGACCTGCAACGCGAGGAGGGCCTCGGCGTGCTCTACATCACCCATGACCTCGCCACCGCCCGTCACTTCAGCGACGAGATCATGGTCCTCAACCAGGGTCGTGTCGTGGAGTACGGCGCCGCCGATGAGGTGATCCTCAACCCGCAGGATCCGTACACGCGGGAGCTGCGCGCCGCGTCGCCCGACCCGGACAAGCACTTCGCGACCTCGATGGGAGGTGCGCTGTGAGCGCCGCTCTGCCCCAGCTCGACGACGACCTGGCGTCCCGCGACGCCCTCGAGGTCGGCACCACGGCGACCGTCGCAGAACGCGGACGCCGGAAGGTCCCGTGGCGCTTCTTCGCCGGGCGTGCCGGTTTCTACCTGTTCACGCTGTGGGCGGCCATCACGATCAACTTCTTCCTGCCCCGTCTCATGAAGGGCGACGCGGTCAGCTCCTACCTCGCGCGCAACCGCAACGTGAGCCCGGAGGCCGCGGACGCGCTGCGCATCCTGCTCGGCATCGACACCGACAAGTCCGTCTGGCAGCAGTACCTCGAGTACTGGGGGATGCTGCTGCGCGGTGACCTCGGCATCTCGACGTTGCACGGGCTGCGGCCGGTCGCCGAGGTCCTCGTGTCGGCACTGCCGTGGACGCTCGGCCTGGTCGGCATCGCGACGATCATCTCCTTCACGATCGGCACGATCGCCGGTGCCGTCGTCGGATGGAAGCGCGGCAGCAGGCTCGACGCGATCATCCCCGTGACGACCTTCTTCAACACGATCCCCTACTTCTGGCTCGGGCTCATCGCGATCGCGATCTTCTCGTCGACCCTCAAGTGGTTCCCCTCCTCGCACGCCTACGACAAGGGGCAATCCCCGGAGTGGAGCTTCGACTTCATCGGTCAGGTCATCATGCACGGCACACTGCCCGCCCTGACCATCGTGGTCGCCTCGCTCGGCGGATGGGTGCTCGGCATGCGCAACATGATGCTGACCGTGCTCGACGACGACTACATCACGGTGGCTCAGGCCAAGGGCATGCCCAACAAGCGCGTGCTGTGGGGCTATGCCGCCCGCAACGCGGTGCTGCCGCAGATCCAGAGCTTCGCGCTGTCGATCGGCTTCATCGTCGGCGGCACGATCGTGATGGAGATGGTCTTCAGCTATCCGGGCGTGGGCAAGCTCCTGCTCGACGCGACCAATGCCAAGGACTTCGCCCTGATGCAGGGCGTGTTCCTCGTGATCACCCTGTCGGTGCTCGTGGCCAACATCCTCGCGGATGTCGTCTACGCCTACCTCGATCCGCGCACCCGCCAGATGGAGTCCTGACATGACCGTTCCCACCACCACCGAGAGCACCGCACCCGACGGGTCGGCCGTGGTCTCCGGCATGCCCGAGACCGCCACGCTGCGCACGCCGCCGGCCGCCGCGCCGCCACGCAAGACCTTCTGGTCGCAGCTGGGTCAGGCGTTCGCGATGTTCCGCAATCCGAAGTCGATCGCCGGGCTGATCATCCTCGGTGTGTTCGTGCTCGTCGCGATCCTCGCTCCGTGGATCGCCCCGTACGGACCGACTCAGAAGGATCGCACGGCGCTCCGGCAGCCCCCTTCGTGGGAGCACTGGCTGGGGACGACGCACATGGGCGAGGACGTGCTGAGTCAGATCATCTACGGCACGCGCGGCGTCATCGTCGTCGGGTTCCTCGCAGCCTTCATCGCCACGATCATCGCGATCACGATCGGGGTGATCGCCGGTTACGTGCGCGGCTGGAAGAGCGAATCGCTGTCGGCGCTGACCAACGTGTTCTTGGTGATCCCCGGTATCCCGCTCATCATCATCATCGCCTCGCAGTTCGACAACCCGCCGCTGATCGTGATCGCCGCCGTGCTCGGCATCACGGGCTGGGCATGGGGGGCGCGCGTGCTCCGTGCCCAGACGATGTCGCTGCGCAACCGTGACTTCATCCAGGCCGCCCGTGCCAACGGCGAGCCTCTGCGCCGGATCATCACGGTCGAGATGCTGCCCAACCTCATGGCCCTGATCGCCTCGAGCTTCGTCGGTACCGTGACCGCCGCGATCCTCGGTCTCACCACGCTGGCCTTCATCGGGGTGATCCCGGTGAGCAACCTGAACTGGGGCACCATCCTGTTCTGGGCCCAGCAGAACGGCGCCTTCCCGCGCCTGTGGTGGTGGTACGTGCCGGCCGGACTCTGCATCGCCATCATCGGCGTCGCCCTCTCGCTCATCAACTTCGGCATCGACGAGTACGTCAATCCGCGCCTGCGTTCGGCGGGCGAGCGGGCCAGGGCCATGAAGAAGAAGGGGCTGAACGTGAACGACCCCGTCACGGCCGTCCGCAGCGTGCCCCTGCCGCAGAAGACCTCCGATCCCTCGCCGACTTCGACCCGGAACACCCCGTGATGACCTCTCAGACTCTGACCACCCAGCTCCCGTACCAGGACCCCGCGCTCTCGATCCCCGAACGTGTGGCCGACCTCCTCGGCCGCATGACGCTCGAGGAGAAGGTCGGGCAGATGCTGCAGCTCGACGCCCGCGACGACCTCGACGATCACGTCGCACGCCGCCACGCGGGCTCGATCCTGCACACCTCGCCCGAGCGGATCCTGCGCGCGAACCAGCTCACGGCACAGACTCGCCTCCGCATCCCGCTGCTGGTGGGCGAG
Organism: Microbacterium sp. J1-1; assembly: GCF_024498615.1. Lineage (NCBI taxonomy): Bacteria > Bacillati > Actinomycetota > Actinomycetes > Micrococcales > Microbacteriaceae > Microbacterium > Microbacterium sp. J1-1. The sequence goes on from NZ_CP089590.1 coordinate 360,591, forward strand.
GACTGCATCCACGGGCACTCGTTCTGGCCCGGGGCGACGATCTACCCCACTCAGCTCGGCATGGCCGCGACGTGGGACCCCGACCTGCTCGAACGCGTGGCCCGTGCCACAGCCGAGGAGGTCGCGATCACCGGCATCCACTGGACGTTCTCGCCGGTGCTGTGCATCGCCCGCGACCTGCGGTGGGGCCGCATCAGCGAGACCTTCGGTGAGGATCCGTTCCTGATCGGGGAACTCGCCTCCGCGATGGTGCGCGGATACCAGGGGGAGGGGCTCGACGACCCCACGGCGATCCTCGCGACGGCCAAGCACTTCGCCGGATACTCCGAGACCCAGGGCGGACGCGATGCGAGCGAGGCCGACATCTCGCGGCGCAAGCTCCGCTCCTGGTTCCTGCCTCCGTTCGAACGCGTCGCCCGCGAAGGCTGCCGCACGTTCATGCTCGGCTACCAGACCACCGACGGGGTGCCGATCACCACCAACGACTGGCTGCTCAGCGACGTCCTGCGCGGGGAATGGGGGTACACCGGCACCCTCATCACGGACTGGGACAACGTCGGTCGGATGGTGTGGGAGCAGCGGATCCAGCCCGACATCACGCATGCGGCCGCTGCAGCCGTGCGCGCCGGGAACGACATGATCATGACCACGCCGGGGTTCTACGAGGGTGCTCTGAATGCGGTCGCTACGGGCATGCTCCCGGAGGACGCGTTCGATGCGGCGGCCGCGCGCATCCTCACCCTCAAGTTCGAGCTCGGCCTCTTCGAGAACCCGCGCCTCCCCGGTGCGGGGCTCGACGAGGTGGTCGGCAGCGCCGCGCACGCGGAGCTGAACCTGGAGACGGCACGCCGGTCGATCGTGCTGCTCGAGAACGACGGCCTCCTGCCGCTCGACGCCGCCGCCCCGGTGCGGGTGGCCGTGGTCGGTCCTCTGGCGGACGACGCGCAGACGCAGCTCGGCGACTGGGCCGGGGGATCGGGGCAAGCCGGGTGGCTCGACGGTCAGCCCCGCGAGATGATCACGACCGTGCTCGACGGACTGCGCGCGGTCGACGGCTGGACAGTCACGCACGCCCGGGGCGCGGACATCCTCACCCTGCAGGAAGACCCGCAGGGACCGTTCTTCCCCGACAAGCAGCCTCGTCCACCGGTCGTGCAGCCCTGCGCCCCGGATGCCGAGCTGATCGCCGAGGCCGTCGCCGCGGCAGCCGATGCGGACGTCGTCGTGGCCGTGGTGGGGGACCGGATCGAGCTCGTCGGCGAGGGTCGTTCCACCGCGACGCTGGAGCTCATCGGCGGGCAGAACGCCTTGATCGATGCACTCATCGCGACGGGGAAGCCCGTCGTCGTGGTGCTGCTGGCCTCCAAGCCGCTCGTACTCCCGGCATCCGCGTCGAAGGCTGCCGCCGTGATCTGGGCAGCGAACCCCGGAATGCAGGGCGGGTGTGCGCTCGCCGAGATCATCTCGGGCGCGGTCGAACCGTCGGGCCGTCTGCCGATCTCGTTCGCCCGGCACGTGGGCCAGCAGCCGACCTACTACAACCAGATCCGCGGACAGCACGGCGACCGGTACGCCGACCTCACCCAGTCGCCGGCGTGGGTGTTCGGTGAGGGGTTGTCGTACACGACGGTCGAGTACTCCGACCTGGAGCTCGAGGCGACCTCGCTGGAGCGGTCGGACTCGATCGTCGGTCATGTCACGGTGGCGAACACGGGCACACGGCCGGCGCGCGAGACCGTGCAGGTGTATGTGCGCGATGCGGTGACCAGCGTGAGTTGGAGCGACAAGGAGCTCAAGGCCTACCGTCAGGTCGAGCTCGCGCCCGGGGAGTCCGCGCGCGTCCGTGTGGAGTTGCCGGTCGCCGACTGCACGATCGTGGATGCCGCGGGCACACGTCTGGTCGAGGCCGGCGCGTTCGAGCTGTTGGTCGGCCCCAGCTCGCGCGACGACGTGCTCCTCGCCGCGGACTTCGAGGTCGTGTAGTTCCTGGTTCCTGGTTCCTGGTTCCTGGTTCCTTCTCGCCGAGACCCCCGCTGGTTGTCCGCACCCCCTCCCGCAGACGTGTGTGCACGGGGGTGTCGACGACCAGCGGGGGTCTCGACCTGGGGGAGAGGGGGAGTGGGGGCTAGGCGTCGAGGCGGCGGGGGCCTGAGCCCTGGGTGCCGAGCGCGTCGTCGGGGTTGAGCAGGCCGCAGGCCTTCATCGACAGGCAGCCGCAGCCGATGCATCCGGTGAGTTCGCGTTCGAGGCGCTCGATGCCCTCGCGGCGCTTCTCGAGTTCGCGCTTCCAACGTCGGGATGCCCGCTGCCAGTCGGCGTGGCTCGGGGTCTCGGTCAGCGGCACGTCGGCGAAGGCCGCCTGCACGTCGGACAGCGGGATGCCGAGGCGCTTGGCGACCGTGATCAGGGAGACGCGGCGCAGCATGTGCCGGGCGTAGCGGCGCTGGTTGCCGGGGGTGCGGGTGGACGCGATGAGCCCGAGCGTCTCGTAGAAGTGCAGCGCGGACGCGGCGACTCCGGTGCGCCGGGTCATCTCGCCGATCGTCAGCGGTTCGTCGGGTGCGTGCGGGCTCATCCGGGCCTCCTCGATTTGACCTCAAGTGTACTTGAGGTTTTACGGTGGACAGCGTGACCCGAGAGAAGAACCCCCGATGACCTACGTCATCGCCCTGCCGTGCGTCGATGTGAAGGACAAGGCCTGCATCGACGAGTGTCCCGTCGACTGCATCTACGAGGGTGAGCGCTCGCTCTACATCCACCCGGACGAGTGCGTCGACTGCGGTGCCTGCGAGCCGGTGTGCCCGGTCGAGGCGATCTTCTACGAAGACGATCTCCCCGAGGAGTGGCAGGACTACTACAAGGCCAACGTCGAGTTCTTCGACGAGATCGGCTCCCCCGGTGGCGCCGCGAAGACGGGCATGCTCGCGTTCGACCACCCGGTCATCGCCGCGCTGGCTCCCCAAGGGGAACACGCATGACGGTAGCCGAACCCCGCATCGCCATCGTCGGAGCGGGCCCCGCGGGCATCTACGCCGCCGACATCCTGCTCGATCGTGTGCCGACCGCGTCGATCGACCTCTTCGAGAAGCTCCCGGCACCGTACGGTCTCGTCCGCTACGGGGTCGCCCCCGATCACCCGCGGATCCGCAAGATCACGGATGCGCTGCACGAGGTGCTCGTCCACCCGCGCATCCGCCTGCGCTGCAACGTCGACGTCGGGGGTGACATCGGGATCGATGAGCTGCGTGCGGCATACGACGGGGTGATCGTGGCGACGGGGGCCGACCTCGACGTCCGCCTCGACATCCCCGGTATCGACCTTCCCGGCTCTTTCGGTGCCGCGGACTTCGTCGCGTGGTACGACGGGCACCCCGATGCCCCGCGCACCTGGCCGCTCGCCGCCGAGTCGGTGGCGGTGCTCGGTGCGGGCAACGTCGCGCTCGACGTGACGCGGATCCTCGCCAAGCACGCCTCCGCGCTGACGCACACCGACACTCCGGATGCCGTGCTCGACCAGCTCGGCGCCAGCCCCCTGCGGGATGTGCACCTGTTCGCGCGGCGGGGGCCGGCTGACGTGCGCTTCTCTGCGCTGGAGCTGCGCGAGCTCGCCGAGCAGGATGACGTCGATGTGATCGTCGATCCGGACGAACTCGCACTCGACGCGCATGCCGAGCGGATGATCGCGCAGTTCTCGCAGCGCCGCATCATCGTGCGCACCCTGACCGAGTGGGCCGCGCTCGATCCGGCCGGCCGCACCGCCGCTCGCCGCATCCATCTGCACCTGCGGCAGCGACCCGTCCGTCTGCTGGGCACCGGACGAGTCACCGGCATCGAGATGGAGCGGACCGCGTCGGATGAGCTGGGCCGCATGGTGGGCACCGGCGAACTGCGGCGGTATGACGTCGGGGCGGTCTACCGCGCTGTGGGCTACCGCTCGACGCCCGTGGCCGGGGCGCCCTTCGACGACGAGCTCGGGGTCGTGCCGCACGCCGAGGGGCGCGTCCTGGACGCAGCCGGCGTGCCGATCCCGCGCCTGTACGCGACGGGGTGGATCAAGCGCGGGCCGGTCGGGCTCATCGGCTCGACGAAATCGGATGCCGCGCAGACCGTGCGGCACCTCGTCGAGGATCTCGAGGCCGCCGAGGAGGTCGTGCGCGGGGATGACCCGATCGCCCACCTCGGGCACGCCGTCGACTTCGACGGGTGGCTGCGCATCGACGCGGCGGAGCGCAGCGCCGGAGCCGATCGCGGTCGCGAGCGGACCAAACTCGTCGAGCGCGAGGAGATGCTGAGGCACGCGAAGCAGGAACAGATGACGGAGGCCGGACGATGACCGCGACACCCGTCCCCACACCGGTCGGCGACCGGCTCAAGGACGCCTTCCGCACGCACCCGGCGGGCGTCGCGATCATCACGGCGTCCACGCCGACCGGTCCGGTCGGGCTCACGGCGTCGAGCGTCGCCTCGGTGGCGGTCGACCCTGCGGCGATCGTGTTCTCCGTCACCAGGGCGACCGGGTCGGCGGGGGCGATCCTCGGCGCGGACACGTTCGTCGTGCATCTCATCGATGACGAGCACTCCGCCCTCGCGCAGAGCTTCGCCGTCAGTGGCTCCGAGCGTTTCACCGCCGAACAGGGCTGGTCGGAGCTCGAAACTGGGGAACCGTACCTCGCCTCCGCGCGCGCCGCCCTGCGCTGCCGTGCACTGCAGACCGTGGCCGTCGGCTCGTCGACGGTGGTGATCGCCGAGGTGCTCGACGTCATCGCCGGACCGCAGGGGCGTCCGCTCGTATACCTCGACCGTCGCTTCCACGCCCTCCCGCACGACCCCCACCACTGAAAGGAAGACGCCATGTCCGCTCTCTACACGCTCCCCGAGCTGCCCTACGACTACGCAGCGCTCGAGCCCCACATCTCGGGCAAGATCATGGAGCTGCACCACTCCAAGCACCACCAGGCGTACGTCACGGGTGCGAACACCGCCCTCGAGCAGCTCGCCGCCGCCCGCGACGCGGGTGACCTCGCGAACGTGAACAAGCTCGAGAAGGACCTCGCGTTCAACCTCGGCGGCCACATCAACCACTCGGTGTTCTGGCAGAACATGTCGCCCGAGGGCGGCGGCGCTCCGGAAGGCGAGCTGGAGGCGGCGCTCGTGGATGCGTTCGGGTCGATCGACGCGTTCCGCGCGCACTTCACGGCGACGGCACTCGGGGTGCAGGGCTCGGGGTGGGCGGTGCTCGCGTGGGACAGCGTGGGTGCGCGTCCTGTCATCTTCCAGCTGTTCGACCAGCAGGGCAACGCGCCGCTCGGTGTGACCCCGCTGCTGCAGCTCGACGTGTGGGAGCACGCCTACTACCTCGACTACCTCAACGTGCGCGCGGACTACGTGAAGGCGTTCTGGAACCTCGTGAACTGGCCCGACGTGCAGCGCCGCTTCGAAGCCGCCCGCAGCGCGACCGCGGTCCTCGTCGTCCCGCGCTGACCGTCGTCAGCCGCGGTTCACGCGAGGGAGAGGAAGAGCTTCTCCAGTTCGGCCATCGACACCCCCTCGGTGTCGGTGGCCGAATCCGTCTCCGATGCCGGGTCGGTCAGGCAGTCCTGCATGGCGGAGGCGATGATCTGGAATCCGGCCTTGTCGAGCGCCGAGGTGACGGCGGCGAGCTGGGTGACGACCGCGCGGCAGTCGCTCCCGCGTTCGACGGCGGCGATCACGGCGCCGAGCTGTCCTTGGGCGCGCTTGAGGCGGTTGGCGATCTTGCGCTGGGTCTCGGCATCTGCGGATGACATCGGTCGCTCCCTGAGTGTCGGCTGGACTTGCCACTATACCCCCTGGGGTATGCTTGGACCTAAAGATACCCACGGGGGTATCGGTGAGGAGTCGAGAACCATGTGCCGAGCAGTCCGATGCAAGACCTGCGGGAAGACGACCTGGGCGGGGTGCGGCGAGCACGTCGCCGATGTGCGGCGAACGGTTCCCGCAGCGCAGTGGTGCTCCGGGCACCCGAAGGAGCAGACGCAGGGCGGCTTCTTCTCGCGGATGTTCCAGCGATGACCGCGACCGAAGCGCGCACCGTCGTGGTCGTGGGTGGAGTCGCCGGAGGGATGTCCGCCGCCGCACGTCTGCGCCGACTCGACGAGCACGCGCAGATCGTGGTGTTCGAACGCGGACCCGAGGTCTCGTATGCGAACTGCGGGCTGCCCTACTACGTCGGCGGCGTGATCGCGGAGCGGGAGTCGCTGCTCCTGCAGACGCCCACCTCGCTGCGCAGCCGCTTCGGGCTCGACGTCCGGGTGCGTCATGACGTCGTGCGCATCGACACCGCGCAGAAGCTCGTCGAGGTCGAAGAGCTCGACTCGGGACGACTCTTCACGCAGAGCTACGACAGCCTGATCCTCGCCACGGGGGCACGCCCGCGCCGGGACGAACCGGTCTCCGACATCCCCGTCCGCTCCCTGCGGACGGTCGACGACGCCGATGCGATCGATGCCGCACTCGTGCGACCCGGGCTTCCGGTGGTCGTCGTCGGCGGTGGATACACGGGCCTGGAAGCGGTCGAGAACCTCGTGGCGCGGGGTGCATCCGTGACCCTCGTGCAGCGTGGATCACAGCTGCTCTCCCCCCTCGATGCGGAGATGGCCGCCCCGATCGCCGCGGAGGTCCGTGCACACGGCGTCGATGTGCGCCTCGGGGTCGAGGTCGTTCGCGCCGATTCCGGATACGTCACGCTCAGTGACGGCACGTCCATCGCCGCGGAACTCATGATCGACGCGTCCGGGGTGGTGCCGGAGACGACGTTGGCGGAGCGCGCGGGCATCCGGATCGGCGAGACCGGCGGCATCGAGGTCGACGCGCAGTGCCGCACGAGCGCGCCCGACGTGTTCGCCGTGGGAGACGGCGTCGAGAAGGCCGAGCTCGTGGGCGGGGGCACGGCTCTCGTCACGATGGCCGGGCTCGCGAACCGTCACGGGCGCATGGTGGCCGACCTCCTGGCGGGAAGGTCAGAGACGGCGCGACCCGCGCTCGGCACCGGGATCGTCCGCGTGTTCGGGGTCGCCGCAGGGAAGACGGGCTGGAGCGAACGGCAGCTCCGAGCGGCGGGGCGCGAGTTCTACGCCGTGCACGTGCATCCCGGATCGCACGCCGGGTACTACCCCGGTGCGGAGACCCTGTCGATGAAGATGCTCGCCGACCCGCGGTCCGACGCCATCCTCGGTGTGCAGGTCGTCGGCCGGGACGGCGTCGACAAGCGGATCGACGTGATCGCGACCGCCATGCATGCAGGGATGCCGGCCGCAGAACTCGCGCAGCTCGAACTCGCCTACGCACCTCAGTTCGGCTCGGCGAAGGATGCGGTGAACATCCTCGGCTACGTCGCGGAGAACACCCGGACCGGTACGACGCCGACGATCCAGTGGCATGAGCTCGACGCCGCGCAGCGCGCGGGGGCGGCACTGATCGACGTCCGCACGCCGACGGAGTTCGCCGCCGGTGCGATCCCCGGCGCCGTCAACGTGCCGCTCGATGAAATGCGGGATCGGCTCGATGAGCTGCCCGACGGAGAGATCGTGGTGCACTGTCAGGTCGGACTGCGCGGACACATCGCCACGCGGATCCTCCGGCAGCACGGTATGGACGCCCGCAACCTCGACGGCGGCTACCGCACCTGGCGCGACGCCGCCCTGCTCCGCGGCTAGAGCAGGCGGGCGGTGGTCCCGCGTACGTTCAGCTCGTAGGGCAGCGCGGACGGGATGCGGACCTCGTCCGGGGTGGTGAGCTTCGCCAGCACGGCATCCGCGGCGCGTTCCCCCTGCCCCAGCGGGAACTGGTCGACCGTCGTCAGGCGGAAGAACTCGCCGAGCTCGTGTCCGTCGATGCCGACGATGGACAGCTCCTCCGGCACGCTGAAGCCCAGGTCCCGCGCTGCGAGCAGTGCGCCGATCGCCATCTCGTCCGAGGCGGCGAACACGGCGGTCGGACGCGGGCCGGGGCGTCCGAGCAGTTGCTTCGCGGCGCGATAGCCACCCTCGACTGTGAAGTCCGCCGGCTCGAGGAATGCGTGGTTCAGGGGGATCCCGGCCTTCGCCAGGGCCTTCTCGAATCCCAGTCGACGGTTGGTCGGGATGTGGAAGTCGATGTCGAACTCGGGGTTGGCCCCGATGTGCGCGATGTCGGTGTGCCCCAGACCGATCAGGTGCTCGGTCGCCAGCTGCGCCACCGCGACGTCGTCGACCGTGAGGGTGTCGAGCTTCGGGTTCGGACCGCCGATCGCGATCACGGGGAGCCCCAGGTCCAGGAGGAGCTGCGTCTCCTCCTCGTCGAGCTCGATCGACACGGCGATGACGGCATCCACGCGCTGCCGTCGGAGGAAGGTGTCGAACACGTGCCGACGCACGTCCTTGTCGGCGGTGATGTTGTAGAGCGTGATGTCGTAGCCGGCGCGCATCAGGGCGGCTGAGACGCCGGAGAGCACGGTGCTGAAGAACCACCGGTCGAGGAACGGCACCACGACGCCGACGTTCCTGGTGCGGCCGGAAGCGAGGCTCGACGCCCGTGAAGAGACGACGTAGCCGAGTGACTGCGCCGCCGCCTGCACGCGCTCCCGGGCGGACTCCGACACGTGACCGCGTCCGCTCAGCGCGCGCGAGACGGTCGCGGTCGACACTCCGGCGAGCCGGGCGACCTCATCGATGCTGGCCATGTGTTCCTCGAATGTGCTCCGGTCGCGATATGACATCCCCTGCGGTGCAGAGAGCTGTCATATCGCGACCGGAAGGGGCTCTCAGGCCTGGACGGCCGTGGTGTACCAGACGGCCGTGTCGACCGGGATGGCCGCTCCGTCGAACGGCTGGCTCTGCAGGATCACGACCGCGTTCGCCGGCAGCTCGATCGGTGCGGTGCCGAGGTTCGCGACCACGTGCACATCGCCACGGCGGAAAGCCACGGCGTCGGCCCCGGCCTCCTCCCAGACCAGCGATCCGGTGCCGAAGCCGTGCTCACGACGCCCGGCCAGCAGTCGCTTGTAGAGCGCGAGGGTCGACGCGGGATCGGTCTCCTCCACATCGCGCGCGTAGGTCGCCCACTCGTCCGGCTGCGGGAGCCACGACAGGCCGGTGTCGTTGAAGCCGAAGGCCGGCGCCTCCGCTTCCCACGGCAGCGGCACGCGGCATCCGTCGCGGCCGTAGCGCTCGCCGTGGGTCCGGAACCAGGTCGGGTCCTGACGGAACTCGTCCGGGATCTCCATGGCTTCGGGCAGTCCGAGCTCTTCGCCCTGGTACAGGTACGACGATCCGGGGAGCGCGAGCATCAGGGTGGTCGCAGCGCGGGCGCGCGCGAGACCGATCGCCGTGTCGGGCTTGTTCGGGGTGTTCGGTCCGATGCCCTCGCCCTGCGGGTTCTCGGCCGTGAGCGCCAGGCGGGAGGCGTGCCGCACGACATCGTGGTTCGAGAGCACCCACGTGCTGGGAGCGCCGACCCCGCCGAACTCGTCGAGCGACTCGCGGATGACGTCGCGCAGAGCCTTCGCATCCCACGGCGTCATCAGGTAAGGGAAGTTGAACGTCTGGTGCATCTCATCCGGACGCACCCAGAGCGCGGTCTGCGTGAGCGTCGGCATCCAGGCCTCGCCGCACAGGGCGCGATCGCCGTCGTACTCGGCGAGCACCGTGTGCCAGTCGCGGTAGATGTCGTGCACGCCGTCCTGGCCCCAGTACGGCACGTTCGACTCGCCGCCGCCCATCGAGTCGGCATCGCTCGGGGGCGTGTAGTCGGGCAGGCCGTCGGCCTTGATCATGCCGTGGGCCACGTCGACACGGAAGCCGTCGACGCCGCGGTCGAGCCAGAAGCGCAGGATGGAGCGGAACTCCTCGCGCACCTCTTCGTTCGTCCAGTCGAAGTCGGGCTGCGTGGCGTCGAAGATGTGCAGGTACCACTGGCCGGGGGTGCCGTCGGCCTCGACGACGCGCTCCCACATGCCACCGCCGAACACGGACTCCCAGTTGTTCGGCGGGAGTTCGCCGTTCTCGCCCTTGCCGTCGCGGAAGATGTAGCGCGCACGCTCCGGGCTGCCGGGTGCCGCCTTGAGCGCTTCCTGGAACCAGACGTGCTGGTCGGAGGAGTGGTTGGGGACCAGATCCACGATCACGCGGATGCCACGGGCGTGCGCTTCTTCGAGCATCAGGTCGAAGTCGGCGAGGGTGCCGAAGAGCGGGTCGACGTCGCGGTAGTCGGCGACGTCATAGCCGGCATCGCGCTGCGGGCTGGTCATGAACGGGCTCAGCCAGATCGCGTCGACGCCCAGTTCCTGCAGTGCATCGAGGCGGCTGGTGATGCCCGGCAGGTCGCCGATGCCGTCGCCCGAGGCATCCGCGAAGGAGCGGGGGTAGATCTGGTAGATGACGGCGCTGCGCCACCACTCGGAACCGGGGGCTGCGATCTGCTCAAGCTGTGCCATGCGCAACAGGCTACTGCAAACGCTTACATTCTTGCCAGGGCGGGAGTCGAATCGGTTCGGAGGCGTGCGTTGCGCGGAGTGCGTGTGGGCGTTTTGCATGAGGCCGTTCCGGATGCATGAGCTCCTCTCCCGCCGGGGTCATGCATCCGTGGCGGGATCATGCAGGTGTCGGGGACCGGGGGCGCGATGTCGGGAGTAGGGTGGCGGCATCCGAGGAGTGGAGGCTGTCATGGTTCCGGAGATCAACTATTGGGCGGTCCTGCTGGCCACCGCGTCGAGCATGCTCGTCGGCTCGATCTGGTACGCCAGAGGCGTGTTCGGCACGCGTTGGTCGAAGCTCGCGAACGTGGACCTCGACAATCCCTCGGGCAACCCCGCGCTGGCGATCATCACCACGGTCATCGTGAGCTTCATCACGGCCTGGGTGCTCGCCGGAGCCGCCGTCATCGCCTGGCACTTCTACGGCGGATCGTACTTCTGGGGTGCGATCGTCACCGCGGTCACGCTATGGGCGGGCTTCACGGCCGCCCGCTTCATCACGCACGATGCGTTCGAGGGGCGCTCGACGAAGCTGACCACGCTGAACATCGCGCACGAGCTGGTGACCGTCGTGGTGATGGCCGTGATCATCGGCGTCTGGCCACCCGCGCTCGGCTAGCACTCGCCGATATGGCAACGGCGAAATGGCAATATATAGACTTTCGCCGCTTCTCGAGTGTCGACGGAACTGTCAGGCTCATGCCGTGACCTTCAGGTCGCTCGCGCGTCATCCCCCGCGCGCGGTTCTGACCGAGGGGTCTCCATGTCCGGTTCTTCGCGTCGCTCGGCGCCGTGGATCGTCGTCGCCGCGCTCGTCGCCGCAGCCGTTCTCGCCGGCGCGGCCCCTGCCGCTCTGGGCGCCGGAAGGACCGTAGACGGTTCGGCGCCCGGCGGAGGAGCACCGGATGCCGCACAGTCGGTGGCACTGGCCTATGAGTTCCTCGATGCCAGGGTCGATGAGTTCTGCGACGGTGCGGGGCGTTGCCTCCCGCGCAGCTACCAGGGTGGCTTCTTCACCACGCCCACCTGGGACTTCACGCCGTCGTTCGTGTACGACGACGCGCTGGTCGTGATCGCCTACACCGCGCGGGGGCTTCCGGACGATCTCCGTCGCGCGCGGGCGATCGGCGACACGCTCCTGTTCGTGCAGGAGAACGACCCGATCGGCGACGGACGCACCCGTGCGTCGTACGAGCCGCACGGCATCCGCCAAGGACGGGTGGAGATCACCGGTCCCGGCAGCTTCACCGGGAACCAGGCGTGGGTCGGGTTGGCGCTCGCGCGGCTCGCGCACGCGACCGGGGATCCGAAGTATCTCGACGGGGCGCTGCGCGTGGGGCAGTGGATCCAGGACAACACCGCGGACATGGTCCGGGCTCCGTACGGCTACACCGGCGGTCAGCTCGAGGACGGTACGTCGCTGACCTGGAAGTCGACCGAGCACAACAGTGACATCGCCGGGTTCTTCACTCAGCTCGCGCAGCTCACCGGGGACGCGGTGTGGGCGGATCGGGCAGCCGTCGCGGCCGACTTCGTCGCGGCGATGCAGAGCGCGGACGGCCACGTGAACACCGGCACCGGCCTCGACGGCTCGACCATCAACACGCGGCCCATCCCCCTGGACGGCCAGACCTGGAGCGCACTCGCCACCGGAGACCCGCGGTACGGCGCCGCTCTGGACTGGACGCTCGCGAACCTGATGGCCACCGATGGCCCCTACACGGGTCCGTCCATCAGCGAGGTCGACGTGTCGAAGGCGTGGTTCGAGGGGAGCGGACACCTCGCGCTGGCTCTGCGTCTGCGCGACGGAGCGGGCGACGCGGATCGTGCGGAGGCCCTGCTGAGCAGCATCCGGCTGGCGCAGCGCGATGCCCCGAACGGAGACGGCAAGGGCATCGTCGCGACCTCGAACGACGGCCTCGACTCCGGATTCGGCGACCTCTACTACGCGAGTCTGCACACGGGCGCGACGGCCTGGTACCTGCTCGCGGCAGCAGGGAGCAACCCCTTCACGCTTCCGGGCGACTGAGCGGGGCTGCTGAAGCGCAGGGGCTGCGGAAGCGCCGGGCCTACGCGGCGACGCGGGCGACCGCGGCGATGGCGCTCGTGAAGAAGTCGAGTCCGTCGACACCGCTGCGCATGGCGGCGGAGGTGTCGGGGCCGAAGCCCGCCTCGGTCGCGTGCTCGGGGTGCGGCATGAGGCCGACCACGTTGCCCGCCTCGTTCGTGAGGCCGGCGATGTCGCGCAGGGAACCGTTCGGGTTGACCCCGGCATAGCGGAAGGCGACGAGCCCCTCGCCCTCGATGCGGTCGAGCGTCTGCTCGTCGGCGATGTAGCCGCCGTCGGCGTTCTTGAGCGGGATCACGATCTCCTGGCCGGCGCGGAACGCGTTCGTCCAGGCGGTGTCGGAGTTCTCGACCGTGAGCTTCTGGTCACGGCGCACGAAGTGCTGGTGGTTGTTGCGGATCAGACCGCCGGGAAGCAGGTGCGCTTCGACGAGCATCTGGAACCCGTTGCAGATGCCGAGCACGGGCATGCCCTGGGCAGCGGCATCCTTCACCTCGGACATGATCGGCGAGAGCGCGGCGATGGCGCCCGCGCGCAGGTAGTCGCCGTAGCTGAAGCCGCCGGGGAGGACGAGGGCGTCGACGCCCTCGAGGTCGTGCGAACCGTGCCACAGGGCGACGGGTTCGGCGCCGGCGATGCGCACCGCGCGCTGGGCGTCGCGGTCATCGAGCGACCCGGGGAAGGTGATGACGCCGATGCGGACGGTCACTCGGCGACCTCGATGCCGACGACATCCTCGATCACGGAGTTGGAGAGCACCTCGTCGGCGATGCGCCGGGCTTCGGCGAGGACCTCTTCGGTGACCTCGCCCTCGACGGTGAGCTCGAAGCGCTTGCCGATGCGGACGTCGGAGAAGCCCTCCACACCGAGGCGGGCGAAGGCGCCGGAGACGGCCTTCCCCTGCGGGTCGAGCAGTTCGGGCTTGGGCATGACGTCGACGACGATGGTGGGCATGAACGGCTCCGGGAGTCGCGGGCGGACGGGCGCACTCAGTCTACTGCCCCGGGCGCGGACTACTCCGCGGAGTGGAAGACCGTGTGCAGGTCGCCGATGGCCTCGCGGCCGCCGAGGCCATCGATCTCGAACAGCACCGAGATGCCGATGACGTGGCTGCCGAGCTGTTCGACGAGTTCCCGTCCCGCGGCGAGGGTACCGCCGGTGGCGAGCACGTCGTCGATCAGCAGTACGCGGGATCCGGCGGGCAGATCGTCGTGCATCTCGATCGTGGCGGTGCCGTACTCGAGGGCGTAGTCCACGGAGGCCGCGGGGCGCGGCAGCTTTCCGGCCTTGCGGATCGGGATGAGTCCCACACCGGCCGCGATCGCCGCGGCGCTGGCCAGGATGAATCCACGAGCCTCGATGCCCGCGATCACGTCGAACTCCCCGGCGAAGGGCTCGATGATCGCCTCGGTCGTCACACGGAGGGCCTCGGCGTCGGCGAGGAGCGGCGTGATGTCGCGGAAGATGATCCCCGGCTGCGGGTAGTCCGGAACGTTGCGGATCAGGGCTTCGGCGCGGACGAGGGCAGGGGAGAGCGTGGCATCGGGCACCGGACAAGGGTACGCCGCGCTCACAACTCAGGAGAAAACGGCCCGACTACCGCGTTTGCTGCTCCGTACCGGCCGCGCCGCCATGTTCTTCCTGAGTTGTGAACAGGACCGGGTTCGCACGGGTCGGGTTGACACCGTGGGAGCGCTCCCATAGAGTGGCTGCTCAACCCGTGGGAGCGCTCCCACGGCGTTCCTACGCACCAACACCGCACGACCACCACAAAGGAGTGAACTGTGAACACACGTGCCCGCCACCGGATCCTCGCGATCGCAGCTGTGGCATCCGTCTCCGCCCTGGCCCTGGCCGGCTGCTCCGGCAGCTCGGGCGACACCTCGGAGGGAAGCGCCGACGAGGAGGTCACCCTGACCGTCACCACGTTCGGCACTTTCGGTTACGAAGACCTCTACAAGGAGTATGAGGAGGCGCACCCGAACGTCAAGATCGAGGCGACCAACATCGACACGGGTGGCAACGCCCGCACCGATGCCTTCACGAAGATCGCCGCCGGTTCCGGCCTCAGCGACATCGTCGCGATCGAGGAGGGCTGGCTCGGCGCGATCATGGACGTGTCCGACACCTTCGTCGACCTGCGCGACTACGGCATCGAGGACCGCAAGGACGACTGGGTCGACTGGAAGTACGGTCAGGCGACTGACGCCGACGGCCGTGTGATCGGCTACGGCACGGACATCGGCCCCAGCGGCATCTGCTACAACGGCGCTGCGTTCGAGGCTGCAGGCCTCCCGAGCGACCGCGAGTCGGTCGCCGAGCTCCTGAACGGCGACTGGGAGAACTACTTCGCGGTCGGCGCGGACTACACCGCCAAGACCGGCAAGGCCTGGTATGACCACTCCGGCTTCGTGTGGAACGCCATGGTCAACCAGCTCGACGAGGGCTACTACACGGCCGACGGCGAGCTGAACGTCGAGGGCAACGACGAGCTCAAAAAGCGTTTCGAGGAACTCGGCGCAGCCACCGAGGGCGGTCAGTCCGCCGCGCAGACGGCCTGGGACTGGAACGGCGGCAAGTCGTTCGTCGACGGCACCTTCGCGACCTTCGTGTGCCCGGGCTGGATGCTCGGCGTCGTGCAGGGTCAGGTCGAGGCCGGCGGCGGAGACGCGTCGACCGGATGGGACTTCGCCGACGTGTTCCCCGGCGGCGCGGCCAACTGGGGTGGGGCGTTCCTCTCGATCCCGGAGTCCTCGGAGCACAAGGAGGCGGCAGCCGAGCTCGCCGACTGGCTGACGCAGCCCGACCAGCAGGTGAAGCAGTCCGCAGCCGCGGGCAACTTCCCGTCCACGATCAAGGCGCAGGAGACGCTCGCCGCGGACGCGACACCGAACGCCTTCTTCAACGACGCTCCGACCGGGGCGATCCTCGCCGAGCGTGCCAAGGGCGTGGTCGCGCAGTTCAAGGGCGCGGATGACTCCGTCATCCAGGAGAACGTCTTCGGTCCGGCTCTCAGCAGCCTCGACCGTGGCGAGACCGACACGCAGGGTGCCTGGGACCAGGCGATCGGTCTGCTGAACGACCTCGTCGGCTGACCTCAGCGGACATCCCCCCTTCCGGTCGCAGTTTCGCTCGGTATCGCCCGTGCATTCCGAGCGAAACTGCGACCGGAACCCCTCGGACCTCCGGGACAAGGACACCCCATGACTCTCACCGCCCCGCCCGCGGAGCACCGCGAGACGGCGCCTCCGGCGAAGGATGCCGTGTCGAAGCGCTCCTGGCGTCATCGCGTCTCGCGGTTCGACCAGAACGCATCGCCCTACTTCTACATCTCGCCGTTCTTCCTGCTGTTCGGGCTGGTCGGCCTGTTCCCCCTGCTCTACACCGTGTGGGTCGCCGTGCACGACTGGGATCTGCTCAAGGGGGAGGGGGACTTCGTCGGATTCGGCAACTTCTCCGAGATCCTCGGCGACGCGATGTTCTGGAACTCGATCGGCAACACCCTGAGCATCTTCCTGCTCTCGGCCATCCCGCAGCTCGCCGTCGCCCTCGTGATCGCGTACCTCCTGGACCGCGGACTCCGTGCCCCGACGTTCTGGCGGATGAGTGTGCTCATCCCGTTCGTGGTCACGCCGGTCGCGGTCGCCATCATCTTCTCGAGCATCTTCAACGAGGCCGACGGTCTGGCCAACAACCTGCTCAATCTCGTCGGGATCGCCGATCAGGAGTGGAAGCACAACACGGCCCTGTCGCACATCGCGATCGCGGTCATGGTGAACTTCCGCTGGACGGGCTACAACGCCCTCATCCTGCTCGCGGCGATGCAGGCCGTGCCGCGCGACCTGTACGAGTCCGCCGCTCTCGACGGCGCCGGTGCCGCACGGCGGTTCTTCTCGATCACGATCCCCACGATCCGTCCGACCCTGATCTTCGTGATCATCACCGCGACGATCGGCGGCCTGCAGATCTTCGCCGAGCCCCGCCTGTTCGACGTGTCGACGGCCGGCGGCATCGGTGGCAGCGATCGGCAGTTCCAGACCACGGTCCTGTTCCTGTGGGAACTCGCCTTCTTCCGCCGCAACCTCGGCGAGGCCTCGGCGGTCGCCATCCTGCTCTTCCTGTTGATCGTGGCCATCGGCGTCATCAACTTCCTGATCTCCCGGCGCATCTCCACCGGTGACGCCCCGAAGAATCGCGCGGCCCGTCGCCGTGCGCGCACGAGCACCGAGGAGGGGACCCGATGACCGCCACGCAGGCTCTCAGCGTTCCGGAGAAGATCCGGCGTCGTCAGGCCGGGACCGGGGGCAACGCCGGCATCGGCAGCCGACCCGGTTTCCTCACCTACGGACTCCTGGCCGCGTTCATCATCGGCAGCGTGTATCCGCTGTGGTGGTCGGTCGTGGTCGCCAGCGGCACGAACGCCACCCGAGGTGAGACGCTGCCGTTGATCCCCGGCGGGAACTTCCTCACCAACGCGGCTCAGGTGTTCGATGCGATCCCGTTCTGGCTCGCGCTCGGCAACTCGTTCGTGATCTCGGGCATCATCACGCTCTCGGTCGTCACGTTCTCGACGCTCGCCGGGTACGCCTTCGCGAAACTGCGCTTCAAGGGTCGCGACGGGCTGATGATCTTCGTGATCGCGACCATGGCGATCCCGACACAGCTCGGCATCATCCCGCTGTTCATGCTGATGCGCGAACTCGGCTGGACCGGGACGATCGGCGCGGTGATCGTGCCGACCCTGGTCACCGCGTTCGGCGTCTTCTTCATGCGCCAGTATCTGGTCGACGTGATCCCGGACGAGTTGATCGAGGCCGCGCGGATGGACGGGGCGAACCAGTTCCGGACGTTCCTGACGGTGGGCCTCCCGGCGGCGCGACCGGCCATGGCGATCCTCGGACTCTTCACCTTCATGACCGCGTGGACCGACTACCTGTGGCCGTTGATCGTGCTCTCCCCCCAGAACCCGACGCTGCAGACGGCCCTCAGCCAGCTGCAGTCGGGGTACTACATCGACTACTCGATCGTGCTCGCCGGCGCGGTGCTCGCGACCCTTCCGCTGCTCGTGCTCTTCGTGGTCGCGGGTCGCCAGCTGGTCAGTGGCATCATGGCGGGCGCGGTGAAAGGATGACCCGTATGACCCGCTCCTTCCCCGAGAACTTCCTCTTCGGTGCCGCGACGGCGGCGTACCAGATCGAGGGGGCCGCGTTCGAGGACGGGCGCACCGCGTCGATCTGGGATGCGTTCGCCCGTGTGCCCGGTGCCGTGATCGGCGCGGAGAACGGCGACGTGGCCTGCGACCACTACCACCGCTACCCGCAGGACGTCGCGCTCATGAAGGAGCTCGGCCTGCAGACGTACCGGTTCTCGACGTCGTGGTCGCGGGTGCGTCCGGACGGCGGTGCGGTGAACCCCGCCGGGGTCGACTTCTACGAACGGCTGGTCGACGAACTCCTCGGCGCCGACATCCTGCCCTGGTTGACGCTGTATCACTGGGACATGCCGCAGGCGCTGCAGGAGGGCGGGGGATGGACGAACCGTGACACGGTCGATCGGTTCCTCGACTACGCGGGAACGATGCACGATGCGCTGGGCGACCGGGTGAACGTGTGGACGACGCTGAACGAGCCGTGGTGCTCGTCGTTCCTCTCCTACACGGCGGGCGAGCACGCGCCGGGTCACACCAGCGTCGCGGAGGGGCTGCTCGCCGCGCACCATCTGCTGCTCGCGCACGGCAGCACCGTGCAGGAGCTGCGCGGTCGCGATGCGTCGCTCAACCTCGGCATCACGCTGAACCACACGGTCGCCGATCCCGCCGATCCGCAGAACCCGGCCGACCTCGATGCCGCCCGCCGGGTGGACGGGCAGTTCAACCGCTGGTTCCTCGATCCGATCTACCGCGGCAGTTACCCGGCCGACATCGTCGAGGACATCCGTGCGGTCGATGCCGAGGCGGTCGCGCGGTTCGAGGCGGCCGTCCACGACGGTGACCTCGAGACCATCGCGCAGCGCATCGACACCCAGGGCGTGAACTACTACCACGGCGACTTCGTGTCCGGCACGGCACCGGCCCAGGGGCCGGTCTCCGCGGAGCCGGACACCGATCGCGTCCGGCGCAGCCCGTATCCGTCCAGCGAGGGCATCCACGCGGTCGAGCGGGGTCTGCCGCGCACCGCGCAGAACTGGGAGGTGCAGCCCGAGGGCCTCACCCGCGTGCTGCAGCGGATCTGGACCGAATACGCCGAGCCTGCGGGCACCGTGCTCTACATGACTGAGAACGGCGCTGCCTATGACGACGTCGTGGTGATCGAGGGCGACGAGAAGCGTGTGCACGATGCCGACCGCACCGAATTCCTGCGTCTGCACCTCGCCGCGGTGCTCGATGCGGCGGATGCAGGTGTCGACGTGCGCGGCTACTTCTACTGGTCGCTCTTCGACAACTTCGAGTGGGCGTGGGGCTACGACAAGCGCTTCGGCATCGTCCGTGTCGACTACGACACCCAGGAGCGCACGCTCAAGGACTCCGGTCGCGAGTACGCCCGGATCATCACCGCTCGCGCTCTGTAGGGCGGCCTCCTCCCCGTTCGAATCGCGTGAATGGCTCGATCCGTGGTCGGGATGCGACCATTTGCGTGATTCGAAGGGAGATGGTCAGCGACAATAGGGCGATGGAAGAGTGCGTACGCTGATGTCGCCCCGAGCGACCATCGAAGAGGTGGCATCCACCGCCGGAGTATCCCGGTCCACCGTGTCGCGGGTGGTGAACGGATCGACGTCCGTGAGCCCGGAGGCCCTGGCCGCCGTGCGGGCCGCGATCGACGAGCTGAACTACGTGCCCAATCGCGCGGCACGCTCGCTGGCGTCGAGGCAGACGCACGCGATCGCCTTGATCATCCCCGAGGACACGACCCGCTTCTTCGGCGACCCGTTCTTCGCAGCGATCGTCGCCGGCATCACGGGGGCGCTCGGCAGCTCGGACTACCTGCTCAACCTGCTGATCGCGAGCGACGATCCCGGTGACAAGATGACCAGTTTCGTGCGCAACGGCGGAGTCGACGGCGCGCTGATCGTCTCGCATCACACGAGCGACGCCTTCGTCGATCGGATCGCGGATGCCGTCCCCGTCGTCTTCGGCGGTCGGCCGGTGCGACGCCATGAGGGCGACTACGTGGTCGACGTCGACAACGTCACCGGAGCGCGCAACGCCACTCAGCGCCTGATCGACATCGGCCGTACGCGCATCGCGACGATCTCCGGGCCGCTGACGATGGTCGCGTCGGTCGACCGCGTGCAGGGTTTCCGCGAGGCGCTGAAGGATGCCGGTCTCTCCCCGTATGCGGAGGAGGAGGGGGACTACAGCGAGGCGAGCGGGGCGGACGCCGCTCGACGGCTTCTCGCGGGCGGGCGCCCCGACGCCATCTTCGTCGCGAGCGACCTGATGGCCCGTGGTGCCTTGACGGCGCTGCGTGCGTCGGGCCTGCGGGTTCCGGAGGACATCGCCCTGGTGGGCTTCGACGATTCGTCGGTCGCGGTCAGCACGGATCCGCAGCTGACCACGATGCGTCAGCCGATGTACGCGCAGGGCGAGGCCATGGCCCGGGTCCTGCTGTCGCGTCTCGCGGGCGAGGACCCGCCCACCACGACGATCCTGTCCACCGAACTCGTGGTGCGCGCCTCGGCCTGAGTCGGGCGGCACGTGCTCAGAGGCAGGGACACCGCGGAACACGGGAGAGGAAGCCGCATGGCACGTTCCGACGAGCAGTATCGGCAGGCGCGCGAACGTACCAGGGAGAGCATCCTGCAGGCGGCGATCGCGGCCTTCTCCGAGCGCGGAGTCGCCGGGGCCAGCATCGCGGAGATCACGACGCGTGCAGGTGTGGCCCAGGGGCTCGTCAACTATCACTTCGGCGGCAAGGACCAGCTCATCGCGGCCGTCATCGATCGCTGGTTCGAGACCGTGCTCGGCTTCGCCCGGGTCGAAGGCACGCCGGACGAGATGCTCGCTGCCGTGATCGACGGGGCGCTCGGGGCGACGGGCTACGCGACACCGCTGGAGCGGGCGGTGCTCGCGATGCAGCAGCAGCCGTCGACGCACCGGCTGTTCGCCGAGTCGGAGGTCCGACACGAGGTACGCGTGACGGCAGCGGAGGATGCCATGCGTGAGCTGTTCCGCGCGCGGGGCGCCGAGGATCCGGAGCTCGAGGAGATCATGTTCCGCAGCACCCTCGAAGGCGTCTTCGTGAAGTTCGCGGTGTTCGGTGACACGTATCCACTCGAAGACGCGCGACGCTGGGTCTACCGCCGATATGGACTGCCCGCACCCGCCGCGCCCCTTGTCCCGCCCGTGCGGCTGCGGGACGGCGAACGGCGTCCGCGAGCGACCGGAGCGCTCGAGTCCGGTCCGCACCCGCCCGGGGGCACCGCCTGAGGCGCGGTGCGAGGTCGCTCACTCCAGGCGCATGCGGGCGAAGGCGCCGAGCACCACGCGTTCCGACTGCACGAGGTAGCGCTCGAGCTCGGTGGCTCCGGCCTGCGGGCCGCGCGCGAGGAATGCGTCGAGCACGGCGCGGTTCTTGCGGACGAAGGGTTCGTGCAGCGAACGCGGGTCGTCGATCTTGAGGAAGACCAGGCGGAGCTCGGCTGCCAGATCGCGGTACGTGCGGGCCAGTCGGGGGCTGTCGGCGAGATCGACCAGTGCGACGTGGAAGGCCATGTTGGCGCTTCCGACCCGGCGCCAGGCCCGAGGGTCGTCCGCCGCCTCGGCCCGGGCCGCTTCCGCGGACTCGACCGCGTCCTTCATCCGCTGGACGGCCGGGTGCTCGGGTTCCGACTGCAGCAGCGCGGAGCATTCGATCACGCGACGGGCCCGATAGATGTCGATGACGTCGGCGATCGACGGGGAGGCGACGGAGACGCCACGGTGCGGGATGTGCTCCAGCAGCCCCTGTTCAGCGAGTGCGCGGAAGGCTTCGCGGAGGGTGTTGCGTGAGACCTCGAACTGCTCGGCGAGGGCCGACTCGGACAGACGCGATCCCGGAGCGAAGTCGCCGTCGATGATGCGCTGACGGAGCACATCGGGAAGCATGCCCTGCTGGTTCATGCCTTCATCGTAGGTGGCGAAGGAATCGATCGTTCGAGGATCCTCCCCAGAAAACACACGCGGGCAACGTCTTCGTAGCACAGCCGAAACAATATTGTTGAACAATCAGTGTCTATCCGTTCTACACTGGGGGTCACCCGACACCCACCAACGACGATGGGAATCCCCCTCCATGTCCGAGCAGTCCACCGCCTCCCTCTCCCCGGAAGACGAAGTCCGCCTGGCCGCCGTCAAGAAGCGCGCCGGCCGCAGTGCCGTCCTCGGTGCGATCTTCCTCATGGCCACCAGTGCCATCGGCCCCGGCTTCATCACCCAGACGGCGACGTTCACCGCGACGATGGGGGCGGCGTTCGCCTTCGCCATCCTCGTCTCGATCCTGGTCGACATCGCCGTGCAACTGAACGTGTGGCGCATGATCACCTCGTCGGGCAAGCGCGCCGGCGAACTCGCCAACAGCGCCATCCCCTTCTCCGGACACGTGATCGCCGTCCTCGTCGTGATCGGCGGACTCGCGTTCAACATCGGCAACATCGCCGGTGGCGGGCTCGGCATGAACGCGCTCCTCGGCATCGATCCGAAGCTCGGAGGCGCACTCACCGCAGCGCTGGCGATCATCATCTTCCTGATCAAGAAGGCGGGGCGGGTGATGGATGTCGTCCTGATCGTGCTCGGCCTCGGCATGATCGTGATGACCCTGATCGTGGCTTTCATCGCGCAGCCGCCGCTCGGCGAAGCGCTCTCCCAGACCTTCCTCCCGGACGAGCTGAACTTCGCCACCATCACCACGATCGTCGGTGGAACGGTCGGCGGCTACATCACCTACTCCGGTGCACACCGCTACCTCGACTCCGGGCATACCGGACCCGAGCGCGCCGGTCCGGTGATGCGCGCCGCCGCCAACGGCATCCTCGTCACGGGCATCATGCGCTACGTCCTGTTCCTCGCGATCCTCGGCGTCGTGGCCTCCGGTGTCACTCTCGACCTGTCGAGTCAGGCCGCGAACCCCGCGGGGCAGGCATTCGGCGCGGTGCTCGGCGACGCCGGACTGCGCATCTTCGGCGCGATCTTCTGGGCCGCCGCGATCAGCTCTGTCATCGGTGCGGCGTACACGTCGGCCACTTTCCTCTCCACCTTCACGAAGAAGCTCAGGGGCGGCTGGCCCTTGCAGCTCGCGACCGTCGCGTTCATCGTGGTGTCGCTGGCCGTGTACCTGTCGATCGGCACGGCACCCGCGGCGATCCTCGTCTTCGTGGGCGGTTTCAACGGTCTGATCCTGCCGATCGGCCTCACGGTGTTCATGTACATCGGCTGGTTCCGTCGCGATCTGCTCGGCTCGAAGAAGTACCCGATGTGGCTGCTGATCGCCGGTACGCTCGTGACGCTGCTGACCTGGTACATGGGGATCGTCTCGGTCGGCCCCATCTTCGCCTTCCTCGGAATCGGAGCGTGATCGCATGACCTCGATCGACCTGAACTCGGACCTCGGCGAGAACGTCGCCGACCGGATCGTCAGCGACGACGCGAGCATGCTCCGCCTCGTCACGAGTGCGAACGTGTCGTGCGGCTTCCACGCCGGCAATCCGGAGGGTATCCGGCAGACGCTCACGGCCGCGGTCCAGGGCGGGGTCGTGATCGGTGCGCACCCCGGCTACCGCGACTACGAGAACTTCGGACGCACGAAGGTCGACATCGACTCGGCCACGCTCCAGGCGCACGTCGAGTATCAGCTCGGCGCACTGATGGGGGTCGCCGCCGCGGTCGGCGGACGGGTCGCCTACGTCAAGCCGCACGGTGCGCTGTACAACACGATCGCGCGGGACGAGCGTCAGTCGAAGGACGTCGTGGCCGCGATCCGTGCGATCGACCCGAGCCTGGTGCTTCTCGGCCTGTCCGGAGGCGTCGTGCTCGACGTCGCCGAGCGGGCAGGGCTCGCCGTTGCGGCGGAGGCGTTCGCCGACCGCGCCTATCAGCCGGACGGGCAGCTGGTGTCGCGCACCGAGGAGGGGGCCGTGCTGCACGACCCGGCCGCGGTCGCCGAGCGCATGGTGCGCCTGGCCGCCGACGGTGTGATCCGGGCGATCGACGGCACCGATGTGCCCGTGGCCGCGCAGTCGATCTGCGTGCACGGCGACAGCCCCGGCTCGGTGGCGATGGCCGCCGAGACGAAGCGGATGCTGCAGGACGCCGGCATCACGATCGCCCCGTTCACGGGCGCCTGACATGACCGTCCTCGCCACCGCCGATCAGCTCGCCGATGCGCGTGCGGCTCGCGCCGCCATCCGGGCGGGGCACGCCGAGCCGACCAGCGGCGTCGCGGTGGGGCTGACCCAGGCGAACCTCATCGCGGTGCCGGCCGACTGGGCCTTCGAGACGTTGCTCTTCGCGCAGCGGAACCCGAAGCCGTGCCCGGTGCTCGAGGTCATCGAACAGGGGCAAGTGGCGTCCCGGCTCGCGCCCGGCAGCGACATCCGCACGGATATCGGCCGCTATCGCGTCTGGCGCGACGGAGAGCTGGCGGAGGAGGTCTCCGACGCGACCGAGGCCTGGGCGGAGCATCCGGACCTCGTGTCGTTCCTGATCGGATGCAGCTTCACGTTCGAATCCGGTCTCGTGCAAGCGGGGATTCCGATCCGCCACCAGGAGCTCGGCCGCAACGTGCCGATGTACCGGACAGCGGTGCCGTGCACGCCGGCGGGACGGCTGAGCGGCGAGATGGTCGTGTCGATGCGGCCGATCGCTGCGGATCGGGTGGCGGATGCCGTGCAGATCTCCGGCCGTACTCCGGCGGTGCACGGCGCTCCGGTGCACATCGGGGATCCGGCGTCGCTCGGGATCGACGATCTGGCATGCCCCGACTTCGGTGACCCCCCGGAGATCCGTGCCGGCGAGGTGCCGGTGTTCTGGGCCTGCGGGGTCACCCCGCAGGCCGCGATCATGGCCTCGAAGCCGCCGTTCGCGATCACGCACGCGCCGGGGTACATGTTCATCACCGACGTTCCGGATGCGGAGTACCTCGTCTGATGCGCATCCTCACGGCATCCGATCATGCTCTGCTCGTCGAGGCGGCCGACCTCGACGAGGCGATGCGCCTGAACCTCGCGTGGGAGGGAGTGCCCGGGGTGGTCGAGCGCATTCCCGGTGCCCGGACCGTGCTCGTGCGCTTCGATCCGCTGCGGGTCTCCGCCGTCGAGCTGGCGACCGCGCTCGCGGCCGTGGAGATCGACACCGCGCAACTCCCGGACGCGGGCGAGGTCGTCGTGCCGGTGCGGTACGACGGCGAAGACCTCGACGAAGCGGCGACCCTGCTCGGGGTCTCGACGGAGGAACTGGTGAACCGGCACCTCGCTGCCGATTGGCGGGTCGCGTTCTCGGGCTTCGCCCCCGGATTCGGCTACGTCGTCAGCAGCGATCCCCTGTTCGACGTGCCGCGCCGATCTTCACCGCGCACGCGCGTGCCCGCCGGGTCCGTGGCACTCGCGGGCGCGTTCACTGGGGTGTATCCGCGCGAGAGCCCCGGAGGATGGCAGCTGATCGGCCGCACGGACGCCGTGATGTGGGACATCGACCGTGACCCTCCCGCACTCCTGGCCCCCGGCACCTCCGTGCGGTTCGAGCACGTGCGCGAAGTGGCTCGGCCGGGTGTGGCGGGGTCGGACGAATCGGGTCGAAACGGAGACGACGCGGTGCGCCCGGGGCGTGTCGTGGAGCAACACGCCGAGACGGATGCGGATGCTCTGGGTTTCCGCACACAGGCTGCGGTCGAAGTGGTCCGCCCGTCGCTGCAGCTGCTGGTGCAGGATGCCGGGCGCCCGGGTTTCGCGGCGCTCGGGGTCTCGGCATCCGGGGCGGCCGACCGCCGGGCCCTGCACGATGCGAACCGTGCGGTGGGCAACGCGACCGCGGCCGCGGTGCTGGAGAGCGTCGGCGGTGCGGTGCTGCGATTCCGGGGAGCGGGCGTCGCCGCGGTCACCGGAGCGGTCGGTGCGCTCAGCCTGACCGACGTCGAGGGCGCTGTCCGTTCCGTGGCCCACGGTGTGCCCTTCGCCACGGTCGACGGCGACGAGCTGACCCTCGGCCATCCCGCGCGCGGACTGCGCTATGTCATCGCCGTCCGCGGTGGACTGGAGGCGGCTGCTGCACTGGGCAGCCGCGCCGCCGACACCCTGGCCGGACTCGGACCCGAGGTGCTGACCGCGGGCGCGGTCGTCCCGGTGGGCGGCGTCGCCTCGCACCCGGTCGAACCCGACGCCCTGCCCCGTGAGCTGCCGGCCGTGGGCGACCTCGTCGAGCTCGAGATCACGCTCGGTCCCCGCGACGACTGGTTCACGGCCGACGCGCTCGCGACCCTCACCGCTCAGGAGTGGACCGTGACGCCGCGCTCCGACCGGGTCGGCATCCGGCTCCACGGCGAGGTGCCCCTGGAACGCGCACGCGGCGGGGAGCTGCCGAGCGAGGGCGCCGTCACCGGTGCGATCCAGGTGCCGCCCGACGGGCAGCCGGTGCTGTTCCTCCCCGACCACCCCCTCACCGGGGGATACCCGATCATCGGTGCACTCACGGACCGCAGCCTCGACCTCGCAGGTCAGCTGCCACCGGGCGTGCGCCTTCGCTTCATCGTCAAGGAGACCTCATGACCGCCGCGCCGACCACGCAGAGGATCCTGATCGCCAATCGCGGAGAGATCGCCGTGCGCGTCATCCGTGCCTGTGCCGAAGCCGGCTACGCATCGATCGCGGTGTACGCCGACCAGGACGTCGATGCCCTGCACGTGCGCCTCGCCGACGAGGCCGTGGGTCTCGTCGGCATTACGGCCGCCGACACCTACCTCTCCATCGACGCGCTGCTCGCCGCCGCACGGCAGTCGGGGGCGACCGCCGTGCATCCCGGATACGGATTCCTGTCGGAGAGCGCCGCGTTCGCGCGAGCGGTGGAAGAGGCCGGGCTGGTCTGGATCGGTCCGACGCCCGCGAGCATCGACGCGCTCGGAGACAAGATGACCGCGCGTCGCATCGCTCAGCAGGTCGGTGCCCCTCTGGCGGCCGGAACCGATGAGCCGTTGGCCGGCGCGGAGGAGGCGGTGGCTTTCGCGGAGGAACACGGTCTCCCGATCGCGATCAAGGCGGCCTTCGGCGGCGGCGGGCGTGGACTCAAGGTCGTGCGCGAGCTGTCCGCGGTGGCGGAGGCGTTCGATGCGGCCACCCGCGAGGCCATCGCGGCGTTCGGTCGAGGCGAGTGCTTCGTGGAGCGGTTCCTGGAGAGCCCGCGTCATATCGAGGTCCAGGTGCTCGGCGACGGACGCGGCGGTGTCGTCATCGTCGGCGATCGTGACTGCTCGATGCAGCGTCGCAACCAGAAGCTCATCGAGGAAGCCCCCGCGCCCGGACTGTCCGTCGCACAGCGGACCCGGTTCCACGACGCCGCACGCTCGATCTGCGCCGAGGTCTCCTACCGCGGGGCCGGCACGGTGGAGTTCCTGCTCGCCGCCGACGGCACCATCTCCTTCCTCGAGGTGAACACCCGGCTCCAGGTGGAGCATCCGGTCACCGAAGCGGTCGCCGGGATCGATCTGGTGCGCGAGCAGTTCCGGATCGCGTTCGGGGAAGGTCCGTCCTTCACCGAGACGCCCGACCCCGTCGGCCACGCGTTCGAGTTCCGGATCAATGCCGAGGACCCCGGTCGCGGATTCCTGCCCAGCCCCGGCCGCGTCGAGCGGTTGCGGATCCCCGGTGGTCCTGGCGTGCGGTGGGACAGCGGCATCGATGAGGGCGACGTCGTCCAGCCGGCCTTCGACTCGATGATCGCCAAGCTCATCGTGCACGCGGA
This sequence comes from Microbacterium sp. J1-1, assembly GCF_024498615.1. NCBI lineage: Bacteria > Bacillati > Actinomycetota > Actinomycetes > Micrococcales > Microbacteriaceae > Microbacterium > Microbacterium sp. J1-1. Next base: position 388,071 of record NZ_CP089590.1, read on the forward strand.
GTCGCGCGACGCGGCCATCGTGCGGGCGCGCCGGGCACTGCGTGAGCTCGTGGTGGAGGGTCCGGCGACGGTCATCCCGTTCGACCTGCTCGCCCTCGACGATGCGGCGTTCGCCACCGAGACCTTCGCGGTGCACACGCAGTGGATCGAGAGCGCGCTGCTGCCGAAGCTGGAGATGCATCCCCGCCCGTCAGCGCTGCCGGACGCTGTGCTGCAGCGCTTCCCGGTCGAGATCGACGGACGGCGGGTGATGCTCGGGCTCCCGGCGGCTCTGCTCGCAGGACTCGGGCCGCCGACGGGCGCTGCCGTGCCCACGCCCGCCGCCGATCCGACCGAACTGTGCTCCCCCGTGCCGGGCACACTCGTGCGCTGGCTCGTCGAGGAGGGCGCGGAGGTCGCACAGGGCGATCCGGTCGCCGTCATCGACGCCATGAAGATGGAGACGACGGTCGAAGCCCATCGCGCCGGCACGCTTTCACAGCGTGTTGCGCTCTCCGCGACGGTCTCGGCCGACGGCGTGCTCGCGGTCATCGACTAAGTCGCGTTCACAACTCCGCAGAAACGTAGCCGTTCCGGGCCGAACCGGCCGCATGAAGCGGGATTCGGGCTACTTCTGCGGAGTTGTGAACCGCGACGGCGGGAGAGCCGGCGGGAGAGCCGGCGGGAGAAGCCGGTTACTCGGGGTCGCCGCCGAGCGGGCCGACGGCTGCGAGCGGACGGGGGTCGTCGGCACCGGTCTTGCGCAGGCGGGCGATCAGGTTCCCCAGGTGGTAGATCAGGATTGCCGCGACCGTGGCGATGACGATTCCGCCGAGTTCGAAGCCGGAGGCCTCGTCTTTGATCATGAACCCGCCGACGGCCATGATCAGGGCGACGGCGGCCGTGTACTGGTTGACGGGCCGGGAGAAGTCGACGCGGTTGTCGACCCAGATCTTGATGCCGATCACCCCGATGAGGCCGTACAGTGCGGTGGTCACGCCACCGAGCACTCCGGCGGGCACGGAGTTGATGACCTCACCGAACTTGGGCGAGAGGCTGAGCAGGATCGCGGCGGCTCCGGCCACCCAGTACGCAGCGGTGGAGTAGACGCGGGTGGAAGCCATCACACCGATGTTCTCCCCGTAGGTCGTGGTTCCCGATCCGCCGAAGAAGCCGGCCAGGGTGGTCGAGACACCATCGGCGATCAGGGCCTTGCCGGTCTGCTGGTTCACGCTCGCATCACCGGTCATGGTCGCGACGCCGCGCACGTGGCCGACGTTCTCCGCGATCAGCACCAGGACGACGGGGAGGAACATCGCCAACGCCGTCAGCGTGCCGGGCTCGGTGAAGTTCGGGAAGGTGAAGGTGGGCAGCCCGATCCAGTCCGCCTTCTCGACGGCTGTGAAGTCCAGTTCCCCGCGGAAACCCGCGAAGATGTAGCCCGCGATCACGCCGAGGAAGATCGAGATGCGTCCGAGGAAACCGCGGAAGACGACGGCGAAGAGGATCGTGATCGCGAGGGTGAAGGTCGCGGTCACGGGCGCTGCGGCGTAGTTGTTGTGCGCTGCGCCGGCGAGGTTGAACCCGATGAGGGCGACGATGGTCCCCGCCAGGACCGGCGGCAAGAAGCGATCGACCCACTTCACGCCGACCGTGTGCACCACGACGCCGATGATCGCCAGGAGTACGCCGACCGCCACGATGCCGGCCAGGGCGGTGCCCATGTTCGCGGAGGCGGTCGCGGCCGTGACCGGTGCGATGAAGGCGAAGGAAGAGCCGAGGTAGCTGGGCAGCTTGTTGCGGGTGATCAGCAGGAACAGGATCGTGCCGACACCGCTGAACAGCAGGGTGGTGGCGACCGGGAAGCCGGTGATGATCGGCACCAGGAACGTGGCGCCGAACATCGCGACGACATGCTGGAGTCCGATCGCGATCGTCGCCGGCCAGTTCAGGCGCTCATCGGGACGGACGACGGCGTCGGGTTCGACCGTGCGGCCGTTTCCGTGCAGCTTCCACAGGGCCATGCGGGCTCCTCAGAGGTTCGGGGGATGGCAGGAGTGCTGGAGCAACACTATCGATTCCTGAGGGTTCCCTGAGTGCGGACGCCCCTCTCCGTCGGTCGCCGTGCAGGTTCAGATGCAGGTGTGCACGACGGATGCAGGAGCGGCTCGCGGCCGATCGTCATGCATCCGTCGGATCGTCATGCATCCGAGCCGCACACGCGGGCGTGCGAGCAGCGCACAGCGGGAGGGGTCAGGCTCCGAGACGCTCGATCAGCTCGCGGTAGCGGTCGGCGGTGCGTGCGACCACATCGTCCGGAAGCAGCGGCGGCTCGCCCTGCTGGTCCCAGTTCGCGGACAGCCAGTCGCGCACGATCTGCTTGTCGAAGCTCGCCATCCGTGCGCTCGGCGTGCTGCCGGTGCGCCAGGCCTCGGCGTCCCAGTAGCGAGAGGAATCGCTCGTGAGCACCTCGTCGGCCAGGCGCAGGGTGCCGTCGGCATCCGTCCCGAACTCGAACTTGGTGTCGGCGAGGATCAGGCCCTTCTCCTCGGCGATGGCGGCCGCAGCCGTGTAGATCGCGAGGGAGGTGTCGCGCAGTTCGGCCGCACGGTCGGCGCCGACCAGCTCGACGGCTCGGTCGAACGTGATGTTCTCGTCATGCTCGCCCATCGGCGCCTTGTAGGCGGGGGTGAACAGGGGCTCCGGCAGTCGGTCGCCGTTGTGCAGGCCCGCGGGCAGCGGGATGCCGCACACGGTGCCGCTCTCCTGGTACTCGGCCCAGCCCGACCCCGTGATGTAGCCGCGCACGACGCACTCGATCGGCAGCATCTCGAGCGACTGTGCGAGCATGGCGCGATCGACGACGGCCTCGGGCAGCTCACCCGCGGCGATGTGGTTGGGGAAGTCGGAGAGCTGGGCGAACCACCAGCGGCTCAGACGCGTCAGCAGGGCGCCCTTGTCGGTGATGCCGGGAGAGAGCACGAAGTCGAAGGCGCTCACGCGGTCGGAGGCGACGACGAGGATGCGGGTGTCCGCCGGGTCTTCCGAGGCGTACAGGTCGCGGACCTTGCCCGAGTAGATGTGCCGCCAGTCGGGGATGCTCTGTGCCGTGCCTTCTGAAGGAATGCTCACCCGCTCATTATCCCGGTTCCCTCGGGCGGGTCCCACCGAGACCCCCGTTCGGCGCCGAGACCCCGCCGTACCGCCGTAACTGCGACGGGGTCTCGGCGCCAGGACGGGGTGTCGGCGACAGGACGGGGTCTCGGCGACAGGACGGGGTCTCGCCGCGGTCGAAATGGGCGTATAGTCCACATGGACTATTTGAGGGGACGCATGAAGAAGGATGCCGTCGATCGCCTCACCCCGATGGGGGTGATGGTGCTCGCGCTGCTGCGCGAGGGCGACATGCACCCCTACGAGATGGTGCGTCTCATGCGGGCCCGCCACGACGACCGGCTCCTCACGATCACGAACGGGACGCTGTACCACACGGTCTCCCGGCTGCATCGTGCAGGGTTGATCGATGAACTCGGCATCGACCGCGATGGCAACCGTCCGGAGCGCACGACCTACTCCCTGACGGATGCCGGACGCGAAGCGGTCGTCACGTGGGTGCAGCGCGAGCTGCCCCGCATCGACCGCCCCGCCGAGTTCCGGATCGCGCTCGCCGAGGCGCACAACCTCGAGCGTCCGGAGGTCATCGAGCTTCTGGGCGCGCACCGGGTCGCCCTGGTCGACGACCACATCCGACATCGCGACGGCCTGGCGAACGCCCGGAATCACGCGGTTCCCGAACAGGTCCTCGTCGAGATCGAGCGTCAGGAGGCGCTGCTGGCGGCGGAGCTCCGCTGGCTCGACTCCCTCCTCGAACGCCTCGAGGCCGACGCCCTGCCGTGGGGTCCCACGGCATTCCAGAACTCAGACCGCTACCGCGCTCAGCGAAAGGCTGCACAGCAATGACCGATGCTCCTCGTGCCGGAGACCGCCCACCGGTGTCCGTGCCCTCGTCCTCCGGTCCGTCGACCGGCACCTACTCCCTCGGGCACAAGCCCACGAGTCCCTGGCCTGCGCTCTGGGCGCTCGTCATCGGCTTCTTCATGATCCTGGTCGACACCACGATCGTGTCGGTCGCGAACCCGGCCATCAAGGCGGCGCTCGACCCGAACACGAACAACCTCGACAACGTGGTGTGGGTCACGAGCGCCTACCTGCTCGCCTACGCCGTGCCGCTGCTGATCACCGGACGCCTCGGCGACCGCTTCGGCCCGAAGAACATCTACCTGATCGGTCTCGCGATCTTCACGCTCGCCTCGCTCTGGTGCGGACTCTCCACCACACTCGAGGGGCTCATCGTCGCCCGCGCGGTGCAGGGGCTCGGTGCGGCGTTCATGACCCCGCAGACGATGGCCGTGATCACCCGCACGTTCCCGCCCGAGCGTCGCGGTGCCGCGATGGGACTGTGGGGCGCGACCGCCGGTGTCGCCACCCTGGTCGGCCCGCTCGTCGGAGGCCTGCTGGTCGACGGCTTCGGCTGGGAGTGGATCTTCTTCGTGAACGTCCCGGTCGGCATCGTCGCGTTCGTGCTCGCGTGGCGCCTGGTCCCGAAGCTCGCGACGCACCCGCACCGCTTCGACATCGTGGGCGTGGTGCTGAGCGCCGTGGCCCTCTTCCTCCTCGTGTTCGGACTCCAGGAGGGCGAGAAGTACGACTGGGGCGTCATCTGGGGACCCATCTCGGTGTGGAGCCTGATCATCGCCGGGCTGGTGGTCCTCGGCCTCTTCATCCTGCAGCAGGCCAAGACCCGGAGTGAGCCGCTGGTCCCGCTCGAGCTGTTCCGCGACCGCAACTTCTCGGGGGCGAACGTGGCGATCGCCGCGGTCGGCTTCACGGTGACGAGCATGTCGCTGCCGATGATGTTCTTCCTGCAGACGGCGCGCGGGCTCACGCCCACCGAAGCGGCGCTGCTCCTGATCCCGATGGCCGTGCTCTCGGGTGTGCTCGCTCCGGCCGCGGGCAAGCTGCTCGACCGGGTCGATCCGCGCATCATCCTCATCCCGGGGTTGCTCTGCGTGGCCGGCGCGCTGGTCTGGTACTCGGCCCTGATCAACATGGACACCCCGATCTGGATGTTCCTGCTGCCGTCCGCCCTGATGGGCATCGGCAACGCGGGCATGTGGGGCCCGCTCGCCACCACGGCGACGCGCAAGCTCCCTCCGCGCCAGGCCGGTGCGGGTGCGGGCATCTACAACACGACCAGGACGATCGGATCGGTCATCGGCTCGGCATCCATCGCGGCTTTCATGCAGTCGCGCCTGGAGGCGAACCTCCCGGGTCTCGCCGATGCGCCGTCCGGCATCTCGACGGGCGGGACGCTTCCGCCGCAGGTGGCCGACGGGTTCGCCGCCGGTATGGCGCAGTCGATCCTGCTGCCGGCGTGTGTCATGGGGATCGCCCTCATCGCCTCGCTGTTCCTCGGCCGCTACGACAAGACCACGGCTCCCTGAGTCCGGCCCCGGCTTTCGAATCGCGTGAATGGTCGCATCCGTGGCTCGGATCGGGCCGTTTGCGCGATTCGAAGGCCCGGAGTGAGTTGCACCGGCGACCACCGTCTGGTGTGCTGAGGCGATGACGATCGCGCTCTCCCGACCGACCACCGACCTGTTCGAGTCCTGGGCCGCCGCGGTGGCCGAGTTCCAGGGCGGACACGTCGACGGTGCCGGTATCGAGAAGGGGCTGGTGCCCGACCGTGCCGCGTGCGAGGCCTTCGTCGAGATGGCGGCGCTGTTCGCGACCCCCGGTGCCGCGCTGCCGGAGGGGCGGGTTCCGTGCGACCACTTCTGGATCACCGAGGGTGACGAGGTCGTCGGGTTCATCGCGTTCCGCCGCGAGCTCAACGAGTGGCTTCGTCGCTTCGGCGGCCACATCGGATACTCGGTGATCCCCTCCCGACGCCGGGAGGGGATCGTGCGCGAGGCGCTCCGCCTGATGCTGCGCCTGGCGAAGGCCGAGGGCTACGAGCGGGTCATGCTCACCTGCGATGACGACAACGTGGGGTCGATCCGGACGATCGAGGGTGCAGGTGGCGAGCTCGAAGACGTGATCGACGCCCCCGAGCCCGGGCAGCCCCGCGTACGGCGGTACTGGATCGACATCTCGGGGACCAGCCTCACCGCGAGCTAGCCTCACCGCGAGCGTCTGCGGTCCGGAGGCGGAGCAGGACTACTCCGCGACCCGGGCGGCGATGTCCGTGCGGTGGTGCGAGCCCTCGAGGGAGATGCGGGAGATCGCCTCGTACGCGCGGTCGCGCGCCGTGCGGAAGTCGGAGGCGACGGCCACGACGTTCAGCACGCGGCCGCCCGTCGCGATGAGCGATCCTCCCGGTGCATCGGGGCTCGCGGTCGCCGCATGCACGAGTCGCACACCCTCGACCGACGCAGCGTCCGCGAGGCCCTCGATCGGGCGACCGGTCTGCGGCGCCTCGGGGTAGCCTTCGCTGGCGAGCACGACGGTGATCGCCACGTCGTCGCTGAACTCGGGCTCGGGCTGATCTTCGAGCGTGCCGGAGGCAGCGGCGAACAGCAGGTCCGACAACGGGGTCACCAGTCGGGGCAGCACGATCTGCGTCTCGGGGTCGCCGAAGCGGGCGTTGAACTCGATCACGCGCACACCGGCCGGGGTGAGGATCAGCCCCGCATAGAGCAGCCCGATGAACGGGGTGCCCTCGGCGTCGAGCTGCCGCACCACGGGGAGAGCCACGTCACGGGTGACCTCTTCGACGAAAGCCCGCTCGCTGCCGAACTGCTCGGCGAGCCACGGCAGCGGCGAATACGCGCCCATGCCACCGGTGTTGGGTCCGGCGTCACCGTCGAGTGCGCGCTTGAAGTCCTGAGCGGGGCTGAGCGCGCGCACCGTGTCGCCGTCGCTGAGGAAGAACAGCGAGACCTCGGGGCCGGAGAGGAACTCCTCGATGAGGACGGGCCCGGCAGGAAGGTACTGCTCGGCGTGCGCGAGGGCGTCGGCACGGTCGGACGTCACGATGACACCCTTGCCCGCGGCGAGGCCATCGGCCTTGACCACGTACGGTGCGCCGAGCTCGTCGAACGCGGACTCGACCTCGGCTGTGGTGGATGCACGGACTGCACGACCGGTCGGCACGCCAGCCGCGTCCATGACCCGCTTGGCGAAGGACTTCGAGCCCTCCAGCTGAGCGGCGGCCTTGCCCGGGCCGAACACCGGGATGCCACGCACCCGCAGCGCATCCGCGACACCGGCGACCAGCGGGGCCTCGGGGCCGACGACGACCAGGTCGATGGCGTGCTCATGCGCGAAGGCCGTCACCGCGGCACCGTCGAGGGGATCGACCGTGACGGGGGTCGCATCCTGCGCGATGCCGGCATTGCCCGGAGCGACGAAGATCTCGTGCTCCGTCTGCTCTGCCCGCAGGGCGAGGATGATCGCGTGCTCACGGGCACCGGAACCGAGGACGAAAATCTTCACCCGTCCAGACTACCGAGGCTCACGGTCCGGGTTTCAGGTGGTCGGTGTTCGGGTGTTCGGTGTTCACAACTCCGCAGAAGCCCGCCGAATCGGTGCATACCCGCGGTGTGTCGGTCGTTCGCCCAACATTCTTGAGGAGTTGTGACCGAGGTCGAAGGGACTCCAGACTCCGAGAACGACCGGGCTCCGGGGTCGACCGGGCTCAGAGGTCGACGGTCCGTTCCACGGAGGCATCCCAGGGCACGGTCCAGCCGGCGGCGTCGAACAGGGCATCGAGCACCATCGCGGTGAAGCCCCACACGATCGTGCCGTCGACGTCGAAGGCGGGGCCGCGGAAGGTGTGGCCCATCCGTGTGAGGGTCGAGGTGAACCGGGTGGCCGGGTCGAGGAGCTGGGCGACAGGGACGCGGAACACCTCGACGGTCTCGGCGTGGTCGACGGCCACGACCCGCGACGGCGACTGCCACCAGGCCAGCACCGGGGTCACCAGGTGGTTGCTGGCGGCGAGCGGAATCACGGGGAGCGTGGCCAGGATCTCCACTCCGTCCGGATCGAGCCCGGTCTCCTCCTCGGCTTCGCGCAGGGCTGTGGCCACGGCATCGGCGTCATCCGGCTCGACACGGCCGCCCGGGAAGGAGACCTGACCGGGGTGGGAGGAGAGGGTGGGTGCGCGGCGCTGCAGAAGCACGTCGAGATCGCGGGCGACGGCGGGTCCGGCCGTGGGGGCGGGGATGCGGTCGAGCACGCCGAACAGGATGAGCACGGCCGCGTCATGAGCGCTCTGCGGATCGGCGAGCTGCGGGATGCGCACGCCCCAGGAATGGTCGGCGACAGCCGCGAGCAGCTCGGCGCGGGCGCCCTGGGGATGCATGCTCATGCGTTCGAGCTTAGGACTCGTCCCGCGACGTCGGACGTAGTCTGGAGAGATGGCCAGGAAGATCGACATCACGGACGGACGCGTCGCGCTCGATGCCGTCCGTGCCGCCGATGCCTCGGGGGCGAAGCCGCAGCGCTCCGACCTCGCCACCGCCGTGCGCTACCTGCTGCAGCTGCTGGACGAGAAGGCGCCGGGTAACAGCGTCGAGGTTCGGGTGCCCCCGTTCGGTGCGGTGCAGGTCATCCAAGGACCCCGTCACACCCGGGGCACGCCGCCCAACGTCGTCGAGATGGATGCCGCGACCTGGATCGCCGTGTCGACCGGGACCGAGCGATGGGCGGAGGCCGCGGCCGCCGGGCGCATCCACGCCTCCGGGACCCGCGCCGATCTGAGCGACGTCCTCCCGTTGCGGCCCTAGCGCGGAGGCCCACACGCAGAACCGCCCCGGGGTTCACGCGGATCGGGGCGGTTCGCAGGTCGCAGTGGTCGCGGTTCAGGCGAGCTGTGATCGGAACGCCTTCGCGGCGACCATGAGCTCCTCGACCCTCGTGCGGTCGGCGCGGTTCTCGAACTTGCCGTCCTGCTTGAAGTACGTGCCGACGACAGCGCCATCGGCGACGGCGAGCTGATCGGCGACGTTGGAGGCCCGGACGCCGGTGTTGACGAAGACGGGGACATCTCCGGCGTTCTCCTTCACGATGGCCAGCGACTGCGTGTCTGTGGGCGCGCCCGCGGTGAGCCCGGAGACACAGAGAGCGTCGGGCTTGGTCGCGAACACCGTGGTGCGGGCGATCGAGCCCAGGTCGCGTTCGGCGAGGTAGGTGGCCGACTCCGGCACGATGTTGAAGAGCAGTTTCACGTTCCCCGCGCCGATGCGGTGGCGGTGGCGGGCGACTTCACCGACGTTCGTGTTCCACAGACCGAAGTCGCTGGCGTAGACGCCCGTGAAGATCTCGCGGACGAAGGCGGCGTCGGTTGCGGTGGCGAGGTCGATGGAGGCCCGGCCGTCCCACAGCACGTTCACGCCGAAAGGGACGGAGAGATCGCGCTGGAGCTCGCCGAGGACGCGGGCCATGGTGATCGCGGTGATCGGCTCCGTCTTCGTCAGGTACGGAAGGCTGAACTCGTTCGAGATCATCACGGCGTCGACGCCGCCGCTCTGCAGGGCGTCGAGCTCGCCACGGGCGCGGTCCACGATCGCGGCGACACCGCCGACGGTGTCGTAGCCGGGGTCGCCGGGGAGCGGAGCCAGGTGCAGCATCGCCACGATCGGCTTCTGTGTGCCGAACACCTCGGGGAGCCAGTTGGGCATGTCTTTCCTCGTTTCTTCGGAATGGATCACAGTTGCTGTGAAAGATTCACGACGAGCAAAGCACAAGTAATTCATTCACACAAGCTTGTCGCCTAAGGTGGGATCTGCCACACGAGGAGGTAGGGATGGAAGCCCACGAGCGCCGCGCGCTGATAGAGCAGCGTGTTCTCTCTGACGGGGAGGCCGAGTTCAAGGCTCTCGCCCTGGAGTTCGACGTCTCCGAGATGACCATCCGTCGCGACCTGGAGCTCCTCGAAGAGCGCGGCAGCGTGCGTCGGGTGACCGGCGGTGTGATCGCCGCGCACGGAACGGCGGTGGAGCCCGGGTTCAATTCGCGAGCGTTGATGGGCGCGCGCGAGAAGATCAACATCGCTGCCGCTGCCGTCGCTCATCTCAACCATGGTGAGACCGTCGTGCTCGACAGCGGCAGCACTGCGCTTGCCGTGGCTCGGGCGATCGTCGGCAAGGGGCTCGGGCTCACGGTTGTCACGCCGAGCATCCTCGTCGCGCTCGAGCTCCACGACGAGCCCAACACCACGATCCTCGTCACCGGTGGGCGGGTGCGGCCGGGCGAGCTCAGCCTGGTCGGTGCCGAGTCGATCGAGGCATTCAAGCGCTACAACTGCGACGTGTACGTCATGGGGGTCTCCGGGGTAGACGGCAAGCGCGGTCTCTCCGACTACTCCAATGAGGAGGGGGCGGTGAAGCGCGCGGCGATCGAAGCCTGCGATCGCGTCATCGTCGTCGCCGACGCGTCGAAGCTCGGCCGCGTGCATCTGACGAATGTCGCCGGCCCGGGTGAGGTCGATCTTCTGGTGACGGATGGTGCGGTGGATCACCCCGCGCTCGTCGGGTTGCGCGCGGCTGGCGTGCAGATCGAAGCCGTTCCTGCGCTCTAGCGAACCGCGCTCCGCGTCCGGCCCTCTTGCGCAACGGTTGAGCAACAGGTGTGAGATTTCGCATTGACAAGCGAAGGGATCACGTTTTACTGTTCCACAGCGATGAGATTTCTTCCCATTCCTCCCTGGGGGTGGTCGAAACTAACACTGGCTCAACACGAAGGAGTGGAACATGCGTAAGACGAAGTTGCTTGCAGGGATCGGATTCGGCGCGGTGGCCATGCTTGCCCTGGCCGGCTGCGGTCAGGTCGGCGGAACCACCGGTGGTGGCGAGGCCGGTGGAGGTGCCGAAGACGGCGCGATGGTCACCGTGGTCAAGATCTCGGGTGTCGGCTGGTTCGACCGCATGGAGGTCGGCGTCAAGGAGTTCGCCGAGGAGACAGGGATCGACGCGCGCCAGGAGGGTGCCGACGACGCGAGCCCCGAGAAGCAGATCCAGATCATCCAGGACCTGATCGCGCAGTCACCGGCCGCGATCACCGTCGTCCCCAACTCGCCCGAGGCGCTCGAGTCCGTGCTCAAGCAGGCACGGGACCAGGGGATCGTCGTCGTCGCCCACGAAGCAGCCGGTATCGAGAACGCCGACATCGATATCGAGGCGTTCGACAACCGGGCCTACGGGGCGAAGATCATGGACAACCTCGCCGAGTGCATGGGCGACTCCGGGCAGTACGTCTCCTTCGTCGGCGGGCTCACGGCCAAGACCCACATGGACTGGGTCGGCGGCGCGTACGACCAGCAGCAGGCCGAGTACCCCGAGCTGACCCGTGTCGAAGAGCCTGTGGAGAGCAAGGAAGACGAGAGCGTCGCCTACCAGCGCGCAAAGGAGCTGCTCGCGAAGTATCCCGACATCAAGGGCTTCCAGGGCTCGGCCGGTACCGACGTCGCCGGCATCGCTCGCGCGGTGCAGGAAGCGGGCCTGGAGGACCAAGTCTGTGTGATGGGCACGAGCATCCCGTCGGTGGCGAAGAAGTACATCGTCGACGGCTCGATCGACAAGATCTTCTTCTGGGATCCCGCCATGGCGGGCAAGGCCCAGCTCAAGATCGCGCAGCTGCTCGTCGACGGCGAGGAGATCGCAGACGGCACCGACCTCGGTATCGAGGGGTACAACTCCCTGAAGAAGCTCGACGGCTTCGACAACGTGTACGTGGGCGACGCCGCGGTCATCGTCGACAAGGACAACGTCGACGACTACGACTTCTGATCCCGACGTCCCTCACGACTCAGGGCGGGGTCGCCAGCGCGCGGCCCCGCCCCGGAGGAAGAACATGAACGCAGAACAGGCGCAGCCGACGCCCGGAACGGGGCCCGCTTCTCCTCAGGTCGACTCCGTTCGCGGGACCAGGCCCGTTCTCGAGGTCAGGGGGGTGCGGAAGGTCTTCGGCGGGGTCGTCGCCCTCGACGACGTCGCCATCACCCTCCACCCCGGACGGGTGCACTGCCTGGCGGGCGAGAACGGGTGCGGCAAGTCCACGCTGATCAAGATCATCAGCGGTGTCGAGAATCCGGAGGCGGGCGAGATCCTGCTGGATGGCGAACCGCTCGCACACCTCTCGCCGACGCAGGCCCTCCGTGCGGGCATCCAGGTCATCTACCAGGACTTCTCGCTCTTCCCCAACTTGACCGTGGCCGAGAACATCGTGCTCCCGGCCGCGATCGCCGCGCGACGCAAGCTCTACAGCGCGAAGAAGCGCCGGCCCGAGGCGCAGCGCATCGTCGAGGAACTGGGGCTGAGTCTCGACCTCGATTCCGACGTCGAACGACTCTCCGTCGCCGACCGTCAGCTCACCGCGATCTGCCGCGCGCTCGTGCAGGACGCCAGAGTCATCTTCATGGACGAGCCCACGACGGCGCTCACGCACTCCGAGGTCGAGCGGTTGTTCGCCCTCGTGCGGAGATTGCAGCAGCGCGGTGTCGCCCTGGTGTTCGTCAGCCACAAGCTCGACGAAGTCCTGCAGGTGTCTCAGGACATCACGGTGCTGCGCTCCGGGCGCCTGGTCGCGAGCGGCCCGGCCGACGAGTTCGACGTCGCCTCCCTCACTCACGCCATGACAGGTCGTGAGGTCGACGACTCCCGGGTCGTCGTCGAGGTCGATGACGACGTCGAACCGTTGCTGCGCGTCGAGCACCTCGATCTTCCGGGCGCCTTCACGGATGTCTCGTTCGACCTGCAGCCGGGCGAGATACTCGGTCTCACCGGGCTTCTCGGATCAGGTCGCGGCGAGATCGCCGACGCACTGTTCGGGCTGTTGACCCCCCGATCCGGCACCGTCACCGTCGGCGGGCGTACCGTGCGGCCGGGGAGCATCCGGGCTTCCGTCGACGCTGGTATCGGTTACGTGCCCGAGGACCGGCTCACACAGGGCCTGTTCCTCGACAAGTCGATCTCCGACAACATCATCGCGGGCTCCCTGAGCGAGCACGCGGTCGGCAAGGTGCTTCTCAGCCGCAAGCGCACGGCTGAGACCATCTCGCGTCTCTTCTCCCGCCTGCGTATCAAGGCCTCCAGCGTCGAAGCGCCCGTGCGGTCGTTGTCCGGCGGCAACGCGCAGCGCGTCGTGCTGGCCAAGTGGCTCGCGACCAAACCGCGAGTGCTGATCCTGAACGGACCGACGGTCGGCGTCGACGTGGGTTCAAAGGAGGAGATCCTGCAGATCCTCCGCGAGGCCGCGCGTGACGGGATGGGTGTGCTCATGATCTCCGACGATGTTCCCGAACTCGTCTCCCTCTGCAACCGCGTGCTCGTGGTCCGCCGCGGCGAGATCGTGTCGCGGCTGGCGGGCGACGAGATCGCCGCACCCCGAATCCAGGAGGTGATGGCCGCGTGAGCGCCACCGACACCCGCATCCGCCTTCCCCGCATCGGGCGCATGTCGAACGAGCTGGTGCTGGCGAGCATCATCGTGGTCCTGGTGATCGTGATGTGCGCCGTGAACCCCGCCTTCCTCAGTGTGCACACGCTCTTCTCGATCCTGCGCTCTGCTCTGGTGCCGATGGTCTTCGCGCTTGCGGTGCTCCTCGTGATCATCTCCGGCGGTATCGACGTCTCGTTCGCAGCCATCGGCATCTTCGCGGCCTACACGACCGTGTCTCTCGCGCAGGGCGAGAGGCTCGACTTCGGGCTGATCGGCATCCTCGCCTTCGCAATTGTGATCGGCGGAGCTCTCGGCTTCGTCAACGGCATCGTGATCGCGAGGTTCCGGCTGCCGACCCTGATCGTCACGCTCGCGACGCAGGGCATCTTCAAGGGTGTGCTGCTCGCCTACATCGGCTCACGATACATAGCTGAGCTGCCGAACGGCATCTCCTGGCTGTCGACCGCGAACCTCATCTCGATCGAGTCGACTCGCGCCTACCTGCCGATGCTCATCGTGCCGGTCGTGCTGCTGGTGATCGGTGCCGCATTCCTGTTGCGGCGCACGATGTTCGGCCGCGGCATCTACGCGATGGGCGGCGACCTGGAAGGGGCTCGCCGCGCGGGCTTCCCCGTGGTGCGCCTGCAGATCCTGCTCTACGTGCTCGTCGGGGCGGTCGCCGCGATCGGCGGACTCATCCACGTCGTGCTCGGGCGCAGCGCCAACCCGCAGGACCTCGTCGGCACGGAGCTCGACGTGATCGCGGCCGTCGTGCTCGGCGGCGCCTCGATCTTCGGTGGACGCGGCACCGTCACCGGCACTGTGCTCGGCGTGCTGCTGGTGCAGATCATCAACAACAGTCTCATCCTGATGGGCGTGCCGACGGCGTGGCAGCGTGCCGCCGTCGGCTTCCTCCTGGTGATCGGCGTCGGGATCCAGGCCGTCATGGCTCGCCGCGCTTCCCGCCGGACGTTCGTCCTCGACACGGTGAAGGAGTGACCATGCCACAGACGCCCCCTCCCGGGCAGCTCGCCCGGATGAACGACCAGGTCGATCGCTCGGTGCGTTCGCTGCTCGGTCGCATCCACGTGGATCGTGGCATCGGTCGGATGCTGGTGCTCTTCGTGCTTGCGTTCGGACTCTTCGCGATCCTCAACCCGAGGGTCTTCCTCAATCCGATCAATCTTCAGAACATGATGGTCGCCTCACCCGAGGTCGGAATCCTCGCGATCGCGATGGCCCTTGCGATGCTCACCGGCGGGATCGACCTGTCGCTGGTAGCCATCGCGAACCTGTCGGCTATCACGGTCAGCACCATGTTCACGGCCATCGCGAGCAGTGATCCGGCGACCGCCGAGTCGTTGGGTGGGTTCATCGCTCTCATCGGCATCCTGGTCGGCGCTCTCGCCGGTGCGGTCAACGGCTTCCTGATCGCGACGGTCGGCATCACGCCGATCCTCGCGACCCTCGCCACGATGCAGATCTTCAACGGGATCGCGATCGTGTGGACAGGCGGGAAGACGCTCTACGGTGCCCCGGCCGTGCTCTCATCGGTCGGGCAAGCGACTGTCGGCGGCATCCCGATCCTGTTCCTCGAGTTCCTCGTGGTGGCGGTGCTGATCGGGGTGCTGATCTCCCGCACCCCGTTCGGGCGACGCACTCAGCTGCAGGGGGCGAACCCCACGGCGGCGATGTACTCCGGCATCCGCAGCACGAGCGTGCTCTACGGCACGTATGTGACGACGGGGCTGCTCGGCGGCATCGCCGGGTTGGTGTTCCTGTCCCGCAACCCGACCGCGAGCGCCGACTACGGCACGTCCTATGTGCTGCTCGTGATCGTGATCGCGGTGCTCGGCGGGACGAACCCGACCGGCGGATTCGCCACCATCACGGGCGTGGTCCTCGCGACGCTCGTGCTGCAGGTTGTGCAGTCCGGCTTCACGGCCATCCGACTCTCGGCATATGAGTATGCGATCGCGCAAGGGGTGATCCTGATCGCGGTGATGGTGTTCGATCAGGTGAGGGTCCGGCGAAGGCCGCGTCGCGCGCCGAGCAGTCAGACCGAGACGATCGCGCTCGCCGAGATTCCCCGGGCCTGACTCCCGCATCCGAAAGGCACTCTGATGGACCTGTTCCTCGGCATCGATGTCGGAACGTACGAGACCAAGGGCGTGCTGGTCGATGCCACCGGGCGGGTGCACGCCGAGGCACGCACAAGGCACGGCATCAGCACGCCCGCACCTGGAATAGTCGAGCAGGACGCGGATGCGGTGTGGTGGCACGACCTCGTCGAGGTCGCCACGACGCTGCGGAGCGCAGTACCGGATGCCGTGATCGCCGCGGTGGCGTGCAGCGCGATCGGCCCGTGTGTGCTCCCCGTGGACTCCGAGCTGCGTGCGCTCCGCCCCGCCATCCTCTACGGGATCGACACCAGGGCGACCGAGGAGATCGGCATCCTCGAGACGCGACTCGGACGGGACGAGATCTACCGCCGGGCGGGCAATGCGTTGACCAGCCAGTCCGCGGGGCCGAAGATGCTCTGGGTCGAGCGCAACGAGCCCGAAGTCGCCGGGCGCACCCGGTGGTACCTCACGAGTCAGAGTTACCTCGTCGCGCGTCTGACCGGTGAGGTCGTGATCGACCATGCAACGGCCGGCTACTTCCATCCCTGCTACGACCTGGCCCGGCTGGACTGGGACCTCGGCGGGATCGACGACCTCATCCGCCGGGAGACCCTGCCCCGTCTCGGATGGTCGACCGACGTCGCCGGCACGGTCACCGCCGCGGCTGCTGCAGTGACCGGCATCCCCGAGGGCACACCGGTGCTCGTCGGCACGACGGACGCCGTCGCCGAAGCGGTCGGGGCCTCGGTGGTCGCGGCCGACGATCTGATGCTCATGTATGGGTCGAGCGGCTACTTCATACGCGTGACTGACCAGCCGCACGCGGATCCGCGTCTGTGGGCCGCACCCTTCGCACTGCCGGGTCGCTTCGTCCTCGCCGCGGGCACATCGACGGCCGGCACCGCGACACGATGGGTCGCCGACCTGCTCGGACTCGACCACGGAGATGGCGACGCCGCGATGTTCGGGCGCCTGATGGAACTCGTCCGCTCCGCGCCGCCGGGCGCGAACGGAGTGCTGCACCTGCCGCACTTCAGCGGCGAGCGCACACCGCTGCACGACCCCGCTGCCCGTGCCGCGTTCAGCGGTCTCACGCTCTCGACCGGTCGGGCCGAGATCGCCCGTGCTGTCGTCGAAGGAGTCGGACAGTCGATCGTGCTCGCCGTGTCTGCACTGCTCGAAGGCGGCGATGTCGAGCCACGCGTGGTCGCGATCGGCGGCGGAACACACAACGAGGTGCTGATGCAGACGGTCAGCGACCTCACGGGCCTGCGCCAACGGACGGCGGCGACCTTGGGAGCCGCCTACGGGGACGCGATGCTCGCGGCGATCGGCCTCGACGTCGTCACGGAGGAGCAGGCGGCGGATTGGGTCGCCTTCGCAGAGGAGGTCGCGCCTCAAGAGAGCCTCGCCTCCCGGTTGCAGACTGCCTACGAGAGTTTTCCGCACACGTACCGCGCCCTGCGCGCGCTGAGAGAGGTGGACTGATGAGCAGGTGGCAAGAACTCGCGGAGCACCTGGCCGCGGTGAACGAGGTCGGCGAGGGGACGAAGGTCTCGGTGTTCGCCACGACGTCGTCGGTGCTCGACGCGGTGGATGCCTTCGTGGAGGAGGTGTATCGCCGCGGCGGGATGCCGCAGGTGCTGCTCGTCGAGGAGAAATACGACCGGTTCGCGCTCGAACACGCGAGTGCGTCGCTGCTGCGCGAGGCCGCACCGCTCGAACTGGCTTCGATGCAGTGGGCCGACGTGCACGTGTCCTTCCGGGGCATGGAACCGCCCGCCGACGATATCGACGGCACCAGGCTCAGCCTGCAGCGCGAGGGCAAGGGGGTCGTCTCGACCGCGCGTTGGCAGGGCACCCGGTGGACGCTCGTTCGTATCCCCACTCCTGAGTGGGCGGCGCTCATCGGTGTGCCGCGCGCGCAGCTGGAGGAGGAGTTCTTCGCCGGTACCCTCGCGGACTGGACCGTCCATCGAGCCCACCTCGATCGTCTTTGCGCCGAGCTGAACAACGCGTCGCTCGTGCACATCCTCGACGAGGACACCGACCTGCGGCTGAACTGCAGGGGGCGCACCTGGGTGCCGTTCGCAGGCGAGGCGAACCTTCCGGACGGCGAGGTCGCGACCGCTCCGGTGGAAGACGGCGTCGACGGGCACATCACCTTCCCCGGCTCGTTCTGGTTCGGCGGGGCGACGATCACCGACCTCCGGCTCGAGTTCGTCGAGGGGCAGGTGGAGAGGGTATCGGCGGCGCGGGGTCTCGACCTCGTGGAGCGCATCCTCGACGCCGACGGGGCTCGCCGCGTGGGCGAGCTCGGCATCGGTACGAACCCGCACGTGCGGACGATGACCGGCGATCTGCTGATCGACGAGAAGATCCTCGGTACCGTTCACATCGCGCTCGGCCGCTCCTATCCGCAGTGCGGCGGTAGGAACGAGTCAGCCATTCACTGGGACATCGTGAAGGACCTCCGCTCGTCGGGGCGGCTGGAGGCGGATGGGCGGGTGCTCATCGAGCACACGACATACGATCCGATCCTCACCGGACAGGAGTTCTGACATGCGCAAGATCATCAACGACCCTCAGACGTTCGTCGACGAGACGCTGGAGGGCATCCTCCTCGCCCACCCCGATGAGCTGCGGGCCGTCACCGCAGATCGGCGGGCGTTGGCGCGTACGGATGCGCCGGCGCCGGGCCGGGTCGGCATCGTCACCGGCGGCGGGTCAGGACACCTGCCGTTCTTCCTCGGCTACGTCGGGCGCGGGCTGTGCTCGGCGGTCGCCGTGGGGAACGTCTTTTCCTCGCCGAGCTCCTCCCAGATCCACGCGGCTTCGGTGGCCGTGCACTCCGACGCCGGGCTCCTTTACCTGTATGGCAACTACGGTGGCGATGTGCTGAACTTCGACACCGCGGCCGAGCGCTGCCGCGCTGAGGGCATCGAGGTGCGCACGGTGCTCGGGGCGGACGACATCCAGTCCGCGCCGCGTGAACGCGCGGAGTCTCGCCGCGGTGTCGCGGGACTCGTGCTCGTCTACAAGGTCGCCGGGGCGATGGCCGACCGCGGTGCGTCCCTCGACGAGGTCGAGCGCGTCACTCGTAAGGCGTCGGATGCGACCCGGACGATGGGCGTCGGCCTGTCGCCGACCGTGCTTCCTGCAGCGGGTGAGGAGACGTTCACGCTCGACGAGGGGGAGATGGAGATCGGCGTGGGTATTCACGGAGAGCGCGGCAGCCATCGCGGCCCTCTTGAGCCGGCGGATGCGATCACCGACCGGTTCCTCACCGAGATCGGCACCGAACTCGACCTCACCGAGGGGCGGCGCGTGGCCGTGCTCGTGAACGGCCTTGGCTCGACGCCGCTCGAGGAGCTGTACGTGATGTACCGCCGAGTGCACCGCACGCTGACGGATGCCGGGGTGGCCATCGGCTACCGACTGGTCGGCGAGTACGTCACGAGTCTGGAGATGGCCGGAGCCTCGCTGTCGATCATGCAGCTCGATGACGAGCTGGAAGAGCTGTTGCAGGACCCTGCCGGGTCACCGTTCTTCCGACAGGGGGCAGCGCCGGTGGGGGACGTCCTCACGACCGCGACCGCCGTCGGCGAAGAAGCGGCCACTGTCGATGTGACCCTGGCCGGATCCCGCAGCGCTCTTCGCGATCTGCTGCTCGCTGCACTGCCGCAGATGGAGCGGCACCGCGAAGAGCTCCGCGCCCTGGATGCCGCTCTCGGCGACGGAGACCTCGGCGTCACGGTCGCCGTCGGTGGTGCAGCAGTGGCGGATGCCTTGCGCAGCCTCCCGGGTGATCTCGACGCACGCAGCATCCTGCGCGTGGCGGGTGATGCTTTCGCCACAGCGAACCCCTCGACGTTCGCTGCTCTGATCGGAAGCGGCCTGATCGCGGCGGGGGAGCACGTCCCGCCGGGGGCTCACCTCGACCGTGCGGGTCTCGTCGATGTCGTGCAGACGGCAGCGACGAGGATCGGCGCGCAGGGCGGTGCTGTGCGCGGCGACAAGACCGTGATCGATGTGCTCCTCCCCATCGCCGAGGCGCTCGAGGCCGGAGCGGGGGCCGCCGAAGTATCGGCGGCGGCACTCGCCGCGGTCGCCGAGAGCGCGGGCTGGCAGTCGCGACGTGGTCGCGCGGGGTGGCAGCAGGAGCGCTCAGTGGGTCATGCGGATCCCGGCTCTGTCGCGGTCGCGCGCTTCGTCGAGGAAGTCGTGCGCGCCACCAGCTGAGGGCCGGAAGGAGAACTCCGTGGAGCCGTGCAGCACCGAGGTCGTCGAGGTCCGTTTCCTGCAGTCCCGCGGGCTTCGGCGCCGCCTATTCGACCGGTAGGTGCGGTGGGTGCGCGAGGATTCCACCCCGCATGGTGGCCGGACGCTTCACGGTGACCCCTGCTTCTTCGGCGATCAGAGCTCCCGCTGCCCAGTCGAACTCGTACAGGTCGGTCTCGATGAAGGCGTCGACACTGCCTTCCGCGACCAGACACAGTCCGAGCGCGGCAGAGCCGACACTGCGCAGATCCGTGAACGCCGCCATGCGCGCCGGGAGCTCGGCGAGCTGCCGTATCCGCTGCTCGGGGTCGTAGGAGAATCCGACCGCGAGAAGCACCGGTGTCGCGCCGGCGGCTGGTCCGTGGAGCCGCCGACGGGTGTCGCCCGATGTCCGGTATGCCCCCAGCCCCACCCCCGCGGAGTAGATGAGGTCGAGCTCCGGAGCATGCACCACACCGGCGAGCCAGGCGCCGGAGCGCACATCCTGTACGGCGACGGAGGACCCGTAGTGCGGCAGCCCGCGCACGAAGTTCGAGGTGCCGTCGAGGGGATCGATCGACCAGCGGAGCGCGGAGCCGGAGCCGGTGGTCGCGTACTCCTCGCCGGACACCTCGTCGTCGGGGCGTTGTGCGGCGAGGGCCGCGCGGATCGCGCGTTCGGCACGCAGGTCGATCTCGGTGACCACGTCGCCCGAGGCCCCCTTCGTGCGGAGTCCGAGGTGATCGGACGACGCATCGCGTTCACGGGCGGCCTCGGCGAGCACATCGGCTCCAGCTGCGGCGGCCGCGAGGGCGACGTCGAGCAGGTCGGATGCAGACGGCATGGCGATATTGATCCTCCCGTGGGCGATCCTCCAGCGTAGCGTCGGCGACCCCAGGAGTCGGCTCAGGCGCGATCGTGGAGCGTGATCCGGTACCCGTCGGGGCCGGCGAAGGTGAGAGTCCGCTCGAAGGGACCGCCGATCGGGCCCTAGCCGCGCCCGGATCAGCGCCGCGCGACGACCAGCGGAACCCCGGTCGCGGGGTGGGGGAACACATCGACGGCCTGGCCGTAGACCTGCTCGATCCGCTCGGCGCTCAGCACCTCGGACGCCGTGCCGGTCGCGGCGACCCGCCCGTCGGCGAGGAGCGTCACGCGGTCGGCGTGCGCGAGCGCGGCATTGAGATCGTGCAGCACGATGGCCACCGCGATCCCGGCGTCCGCACGCGTCCGGATCAGCCGCATGACGTCTTCGTGGTGCTTCAGGTCGAGCGCCGCGGTCGGCTCGTCGAGCAACAGGATGCCGGTGCTCTGGGCGATCACGCGGGCGAGGGCGACCCGGGCGCGCTCACCTCCCGACAGCGACGGCACCGCGCGCGCACGGAGTGTCGTCACCTCGGTCTGCGCCATCGCGGAGGACACCAGATCGTCGTCTTCCTCGGCCGCGGGCGTGCGCGCCCAGGGGGTCCGGCCCATCCGCACGACCTGCTCTGCGCTGAAGGGGAACGTGACGGTGTTCTCCTGCAGGAGCACGGCACGCTGCCGGGCGAGCATGCGCGGTGCGACCCGGTCGAGGGGCCGGCCATCGAGCTCCACCGTGCCCGCGTGCGCGGTGACGTCTCCGGCGAGGACTCCGAACAGCGTGGACTTGCCCGCACCGTTCGGTCCGACGAGGGCGTGGATCTCCCCGCTGTGAACGTCGATGGACGCATCGTCGAGGATCGTCCGCCCTTCGCCGACGCGCACCGTGAGCCCCGCCCCGCGGAGCCGGACGGTCACGCCCATCCTCCCGAGCGACGGCGCGTGCGCACGAGCAGCCACAGGAAGAACGGCCCGCCCACGAGCGAGGTGATCATGCCGATGGGGAGATCCGCGAGCGGCACCGCGGTGCGGGCGACCAGGTCGGCGACCGCGATGAGCAGCGCGCCGCCGAGTGCCGAGGCGACCACGAGCGGGAGGTGGGCGGGGCCGATCATCATGCGCATCAGGTGCGGCACCACGAGCCCGGCGAAGCCGATGATCCCGGCGAACGCGACCGCCGCGCACACCAGCAGCGCGACGGTCACGATGACCACCACCCGCAGCAGCTCGACGTTCACGCCGAGGTGTCGTGCGGTGCGCTCGCCGAGGGCGAAGAGGTCCAGGCCGGGCGCCACGATCAGGGCGACGACCACGCCGATCAGGACGAGTGGCGCCACGAGCTGGATGTTCGACCACAGCGCGCCGTTCAGCGAGCCGAGCTGCCAGAACACGACCTGCTCGCGGGCCGACGTCGTGCCGAGGAACGTGAAGAACGCCATGCCCGCGCCGGCGATCGCATTGATCGCGATACCGGTGAGCAGGAGGGTCACGACCTCGGTGCGTCCGCCGGAGCGGCTGATGAAGTACACCGAGAACACCGCGACCAGGCCCCCGAGGAACGCGAAGGCGGGCGTCGTCCACATCCCGAACGTCGCCAGCCCGAAGGTGATGCTCGCGGCTGCACCGAGAGCCGCGCCCGAGGAGACCCCGACCACCCCGGCGTCCGCGAGCGGGTTGCCGAAGATCGCCTGCATGAGCACACCCGAGACGGCGAGGGCGGCACCGACCAGCAGGCCGAGCACGATGCGCGGCATCCGCAGGGTGAAGATCACGCCGTAGTCGGTGGATGCCGCCGGAGCCCACGCCGAGTCGATCCCGATGCCGCGCAGCAGCACCCCGACCAGAGAGGTGGGGGACAGGTCGTACTGCCCGCTCGTGATCGACACGATGCACGTGATCGCGAGCGCGACGACCAGGCCGACCGTCACCAGGGTGAAGCGCAGGCCCCGATGCCTGGTCGGAGTCGGGGTGACGACCTCGCCGGTCACTTCGCGGGCTCGGGGGCGTACAGGGCGCGGGCCAGGGCGCCGATCACGTCGGCGGTGCGCGGACCGAAGCTGAGGATCTCGCTGTCGGCCATGTCGATCACGCGACGGTGTGCTCCGGCGGGGGTCTGAGCCACGGCGGGGATTCGCTCGATCAGCCCGTCGATGCCACCGACGGATTCGAGCCCGTCGGTCATCATCACCAGCACGTCGGGCTGCGCGGCGACGAGGGCTTCGGCCGTCAGGGGCTTCATGCCCTCCCATCCGATCTCGGCGGCGACGTCGACTCCGCCGACCGCGTCGATCAGCGAGTCGGCCCCGGAGTCCTCGCCGAAGATGTAGTACACGTTCGCGCTGCCGCGGACGTAGAGGAAGAGCATGCGGGCGCGATCCGCTTCGTCGGCGGGCACCACCTCGGAGATCTCGGCCAGCGTCTCATCGACCGCGGCATCGAGCCGCGCGATGAGCGCCTCGCCCCGGCTCGGGACCCCGAGGGCTGCCGCGATCTCGGTGACCAGCTCGTCGGTGGTGTCGAGCCGCCGGTCGCTGGAGATGACCACGACCGCGATACCCGCGTCGCGCAACTGCTGGCGCACCTCCTTCGGGCCGATCGTCGTGTCGGTGAGGATGACGGTCGGGGACAGTTCGAGGATCGCCTCGGCATTGAGCGTGTGGCCGGTCTTCGTGACGACCGGAAGGTCTTCCGTGCCCACGAAGTCGGTCGACGCGTCGCGCCCGACGACCTGATCGCCGAGACCGAGAGCGAACACGGTCGACGCGATCGTGCCCGAGATGTCGATCGGCAGGATGCGGTCGACGTCGGTGATCTCGACCTCCCGGCCTTCGCTGTCGGTCACCGTCACCGGCAGGTCCGGCGCGGTGCCATCATCGACGGCGTCGATCGCGTGGCTGGAGAGGCACGCGGTGGAGGGGCCTTCATGTCCGCGCACGTCGTCGATCAGGCCGAGGGACGCGAGGGGCGTTGATGCCTGCGGGCACGTGTCCTCCACGGCGAGAGGGGGTGCGGCGGTGGCTCCCGGCTCGGCGCACGCGGTGAGCCCGACGGCGAGGGCGGCGACGAAGAAGACGGCGATGACGCGGCGCATTAGGCAAGGCTATCCTAAAACTTGACGAGCCTCGATCGGCACCTCTACGCTCAGGATCAGTGCTTACTTAGCTAAGCCTAACCAAAACCCATCCGTCGCCCGACCGCATTGCGGCACCGTCGGCACACGTGATCTTCTGCGTGCCCGGAGCCGTGGAGAATCGTGAACGCCATAGCCACCGCATCCTCAAGGAGCACTCGCCTACGCGTGCTGCTCGCCGCTTTCGTCTCCTTCCTTCTCGTCGCGGCCGGTGCGGTGATCGTCCCGCCCGCGCACGCCGCCGGCGCCACGGTCACGGCGTCGGTCTCTTCCGCCGACACGTCGGGGGTGCGCGTGCAGGTGCAGGCCGACGGGCTGCCCGATGTCGCGGGCGCCTACGCGGCCCTGATCGTCACCGGCACGGAAGGTGGGCTCAGCGGTGGGGGCGGATATGCCGCGTTCGTGATGCCCGTCGTCGCCGGAGGGGCGAGCACGTTCACGCTCGAGGCACCGGCAGGCTCGCTCGACCGGACGAAGTCCTACGAGGTGCTCGTGTGGCAGAAGCACTCGAACCCGGACGCGACGACGATCTACGGACGCGGTGAGGTCGCGATCTCCGCGGGGCAGTGGGATGCCGTGTTCGGCCCCGTGCCCACCGACCCGGGCACGGATCCGGGGACTGATCCCGGTACCGATCCCGGTACCGATCCCGGTACCGATCCGGGGACTGACCCTGGTACGGATCCGGGGACTGATCCCGGTGCCGATCCGGGGACCGACCCTGGTACGGACCCGGGGACCGACCCCGGTACGGACCCGGGCACGACCCCGCCGACCGACGCGTCGCTCGAGGTGTTCCTTGCCGACGGCACCACTCCGGCGGGGAATGCCGCCCTCGAGGCCGGCGACAAGATCGTCGTGAAGGGCTCGGGCTACGACCCGGCGGCCAACGTCGGCGGGCGCGGCGTACCGATCCCCAAGGACCTTCCGCAGGGCACCTACGTCGTGTTCGGCAACTTTGCCTCGACATGGCAGCCGTCCACCGGTGCCGCGTCCTCGACACGCTCCGTGGGGGCGCAGGTCTGGGCGCTCTCCGAGGACGTGCTGAACCAGGTGCCGTCTCCGTATCAGGGTGCGATCCGCGCGCAGTGGGTCGACATCGCCGACGACGGCACGTTCCAGGCGACCTTGACGCTGAAGGACGCGTCCGCGACTCCGGGCTCGTACGGCGTGTACACCTACGCGGCCGGAGGCGTGGTCAACGTCGATCAGGAGCGCAGCGTCGCACTGAACTACACCGAGGCCGCCACTCTCACCGCCACGGTGAAGAGCGCGACCGCGAAGGATGGGCTCGCGGTCGAGGCGAAGGCATCGAAGCTCGGCGCCATCACGGGTGCCTACGTTGCGCTGATCGAGGCGGGAACCGAGGCGGAGGTCACCACCGGTGGCGGATTCCTCGCGATGCAGTACGTGCGCGGCATCTCCGGCGGCGTGTTCACCGTCGACCTCACAGCCGCTGCCTCCACGCTCGACCGCACGAAGTCCTACGAGGTGATCGTCTGGAAGCAGCACACGATGCCGAACGCCGACACCCTGTACGCCCGCGACGCGGTCACGATCAGCGACGCCGAGTGGGATGCGCTCACCGCCCCGACGTTCACCCCGTCGCTCGAGGTCTTCCTTGCCGACGGCACCACCCCGGCCGGGAGTGCCGCCCTCGAGGCTGGCGACAAGATCGTCGTGAAGGGCTCGGGCTACGACCCGGCGGCCAACGTCGGTGGCCGTGGGGTGCCGATCCCGAAGGATCTTCCGCAGGGCACCTACGTGGTCTTCGGCAACTTCGCCGCGGACTGGAAGCCGTCGGAGGGCGCTTCCTCCGCGAACCGCTCGGTCGCGGCGCAGGTGTGGGCGCTCGCCGAGGGCGTACTGAACCAGGTCCCGTCGCAGTACCAGGGTGCGATCCGTGCGCAGTGGGTCGACATCGCCGACGACGGCACTTTCGAGGCGACGCTGACGCTGAAGGATGCCGCCGCCACCCCCGGCTCCTACGGCGTCTTCACCTACGGCGCGGGTGGGGTCACCAATGCCGCGCAGGAACGCAGCGTGGCACTGAACTACGGCGACGCCGCGGCTCTCGAGACCTCGGTGACCTCGGCGACCGCGAAGGACGGGCTGACCGTCACGGCCGCGGCCACGAACCTCGGCGACATCCCCGGCGCGTACGCCGCTCTGATCGAGACCGGCACGGAGGCGGATGTCACCGCCTCCGGAGGATTCCTCGCGATGACGTACGTGAGGGAGATCACGTACGGGGCGTTCGCGGTCGACCTCACGACGGCAGCGAAGAACCTCGATCGCACGAAGTCGTACGAGGTGATCGTGTGGAAGCAGCACTCCATGCCCACGGCCGACACGATCTACGCGCGTTCGACGGTGGAGATCACCCCCGCGCAGTGGGATGCCCTGTTCGCGACGGTCGTCCCCCCGAAGCCCACGAAGCCCACGAAGCCGACGACCCCGCAGGCGAGCGTCCCCGGTGGGTCGCTCCGCTGGGCCATCTCGTCGTCGTTCGTGAACTACGTCACGAGTGACATCGCGCAGGGATCGATCACGGTCTCCGACGGGGCGACCCGATCGGGTGGTCAGTTCCAGTTCGGACAGTCGGTCGGCGGCGACTACGACCGTGGGACCGGTCTGGGGGGCGTCGTCTACCGCGGATCGGTGCGGTTCACCGGTCACCACGGTGTGCTCGACGTCACGGTCTCGAACCCGCAGATCCGCATCACTTCGGCGGGGGCGGCGACTCTCTCCGTGACGAGCGGCGGTGCGCAGGTGCCGTTCGCGACCCTCGACCTCTCCCGTGCCGCACGCACCACGGTCGACGGTGCCGTGACGTACACCGCGGCCCCCGCCGCACTGACGGCCGCCGGACGGGACAGGGTCCTGGCGGGGTACTCGACCACGCTCAACCCGGTCACGTTCACGATCGGCTCGGTGGCCGCTGCTCCGTCCGGGACGACGGGCACCGTGGCTGCGGCTGCCGTGAAGGCCAAGACGACCCTGCCCGCCGCCCCACCGGCATCGGACGGCATCGACGTCGACGCGGAGAACCTCGCCGCCCTCGAATCCGGGCAGCCGGCGACCATCTCGGCCTCCGGCTTCCAGCCGAACGAAGAGGGCATCAAGGTCGTCGTCTACTCGAGCCCCGTGCTGCTCGACACCGTGACCGCCGACTCCGCGGGTGTCGCGACCTGGTCGGGGTCGGTGCCCGCGGGCCTGGAGGACGGTGCCCACACCCTGACCCTCCAGGGATCGGTCGACCGCGGTCTGACGTTCACGCTGACCCGCGCCACGACCGTGCTCGGATCCTGCACGGTGGAGGGCGCCACGCTCAAGTGGGGCTACAAGGAATCGTTCCGCACGTACATCGAGGGCATCGCGAAGGGCGGCTGGACGCTGACCGACGTGGCGTACCAGTACCCGGACTTCGTGTGGCAGAACGGCACCGGATCGTTCGACGACGAGGCCCTGACCGGTCTCGTCTCCTTCGGGGGGAGCATCACGTTCACGGGACACGACGGCGCACTGAACACGACCCTCGCGAATGCCGGCATCGAGCTCGCCGGGGACAAGGGTTACCTCGTCTTCGACGTGACCGGCACCACGCAGGGCGGCGAGAGCATCGACCAGCAAGGCGTCCGCCTCGCGGAGTTCGCCCGCGGTGACGCGACGATCGTCGACGGTGTGCTGACCCTCGATGCGATCCCGACGACGCTCACCGAGGCCGGGGCTGCCGCGTTCGGCACCTACGCCGCGGGCGAGGCGCTGGATCCGGTGACCGCGGTCATCCCGGTGAACGCCGACTGCGGTGTCACGCCGGAGGAGGAAGTCGACTCCGAGGCCGCGGCGTCCGTCACGACGGTGACCGAGCCCGCGACCTCCGAAGGCGCACCCGTGTGGCCGTGGATCGTCGGCGGCCTGGTCGTCGTGGTGCTCGCCGCGACCGGCGGTGTGCTGATCGCCCGCCGCAACCGCAAGGACGAGACCGCCGAGACGACGACCGAGGTCTGATCCCCTCCCGAGGACAGGACGGCCCTCCCCACGGCGCACGCGGGGAGGGCCGCCCTCCGTCTCCTGTCGCTTACGGATGTCGGAGGACCGCACGGATGCAGGAGGGAATCGCTCGGCCGGCTCCTGCATCCGTGCAATCGTCCGACCGATGCGCACCCGAGACCGAGGGCCGGAAGCCCCGGTTCCCGGCATCCGTAGACGGTGGGACAATGGAGTCATGGCCCCCACCGATTCCCACCAGACCGTCGAAGCGACCGTGCGCCGCGTGCCGCGGTACGGCGTGTTCATGGGCATCGGCGTGGTGGTCGGCATCATCGCCGCCGGCATCCTCACCTGGGCGGGCAGCTTCGAGCCTTCGCAGGCGCTCGATGTCGTCTATCCGCCCGGACAGGTCTTCGGGTTCCTCCTGCTGTGGACGGTGCCGATCGGCATCGCGCTGGGCGGAGTCGTCGCCCTCATCCTGGAGCGGGTGGCGCGCCGACACGACCGCGTCGTGCGGGTCGACCACGAGACCGTCGTCGACGACTGAGGCTACGCCAGCTCGGCGATCACCGGACGGATGGCGGCGTCGAACGCCACGACGTCGCGCCGCAGGCCGTCGGTCACCGCGACGGTGAGCGCTCCGATCCACCAGATGCCGCGCTGCGAGAACGGCAGCACCTGCACATTGAGCTCGAACGAGTGCGCCCGACGCCCGACCTCGCGCTCGAACTCCGCGATCGCGCTCGCATAGGCGCGGTAGGCATCGCCACCGGTATGGCTCTTCATCGAGCTCACATATCGGTCGTGCGCGGCGCGCGCGTAGCGGAGTGCGGACTCCGCCTGCGGAGCGATCGCGGCGGTCAGCTCTTCGGCGCCCGAGGCCGGCAGCGCGACCAGGGTGTCGAACCCGTCGATGAGCTCGAGCGGCACGTCGGAGGGGTGCGCGCGCGGCTCGACCGTCATGTCCCAGTACTCGCGCCATTGCGCCTCGACCGCGGGGGAGGCGTCGACCGCATCCGGTGCGCGGACGGCGAGCTCACGGAGCGTCGGGAGGCCCTCCGGCTCGCGGATCCCGAGGCTCTGCCGCAACGCGAGCGCGACGAGCACCGGAACGCTCGCGTCTTCGCGGATGAGCCACTGCGGCTTGTCGGCCATGGCCCCATCGTAGGCGGGTCGAGGGCCCGGATCCGAGAGTGATCCTGGCGGAGAGTCGAACCCCTCGCGGGCGGTAGGCTGGAAGCGTGGCTGCCTCCCCCACCAATCCCTATTCCGAAGCCGGCGTCGACACCGCTGCAGGTGATCTCGCCGTCGAGCTGATGAAGTCGTCCGTGCGCGCGACGCACGGCCCCGAAGTTCTCGGCGGTGTCGGCGGATTCGCCGGACTGTTCGATGCCAGCGCGCTGCGCGATTTCCGTCGCCCCCTGCTCGCGACCAGTACCGACGGCGTCGGCACGAAGGTCGCGATCGCGCAGGCGATCGACAAGCACGACACGATCGGCCAGGACCTGGTCGGGATGGTCGTCGATGACATCGTCGTGGTGGGCGCGAGGCCGCTCTTCATGACCGACTACATCGCGTGCGGCAAGGTCGTCCCGGAGCGCATCGCCGACATCGTCCGGGGCATCGCCGAGGCGTGCTCGGCCACCGGCACGGCACTCGTCGGCGGCGAGACCGCGGAGCACCCCGGGCTTCTCGGGCCCCGCGACTACGACGTGGCGGGTGCGGCGACCGGTGTGGTCGAGGCCGATGCGATCCTCGGGGCCGAGCTCGTGCAGGACGGCGATGCGGTGATCGCGGTCGCCTCCAGCGGACTGCACTCCAACGGCTACTCCCTCGTGCGCCACATCGTGACCCGCGCGGGGATCGGGTACGGCGACAACGCCGCCGACTTCGGCACCACTTGGGGCGAGGCGCTCCTCGAGCCGACCCGCCTCTACACGCTTCCCCTTCTGCGTCTGATCGAGCAGCTGGACGGCGGAGTCCACTCTCTCAGCCACGTCACCGGCGGCGGCATCGCGGCGAACCTCGCCCGTGTGCTCCCGCAGGGCAGCTGGGTGGAGGTCGACCGCAGCAGCTGGTCGCCGAGCCCCGTCTTCCGCGTGCTCAGTGACATAGCCGGCTCCACGCTGGAGTCGGCAGAGGGAACCTGGAACCTCGGCATCGGCTTCCTCGCCGTGGTCGCCGCGGAGAAGAAGGATGCCGCGATCGCGGCGCTGAACGCCGAGGGCATGCTCTCGTGGCAGGTCGGGACGGTGGGCTTCGGTCCGCGTCCGGCCGGTGAATTCGAACAGGGCGCCAAGGGCGTCGACGGTGGAGCGGTGCGCCTGGTCGGCGCCTACGCGGACGGAGCGAAGTAAGAGCCCATGTGCGGCATCGTCGGAATGGTGGGCTCTGCCCCGGTCAATCAGGACATCTACGACGCACTCCTGCTGCTGCAGCACCGCGGCCAGGATGCGACGGGCATCGCCACCGCCGAAGCGAACGGCGTGATGCACAACGCCAAGGCGCAGGGCATGGTCCGTGAGGCGTTCCGCACCCGTGACATGCGCGCGCTGCTCGGCAACGTGGGCCTCGGCCACGTGCGCTACGCGACCAAGGGCACGGCTTCGAACGAAGAGGAGATGCAGCCGTTCTACGTGAACGCGCCGTACGGCATCATCCTCATCCACAACGGCAACCTCACCAACACCCGCGAGCTCACGGCCGACATGGCCAAGCGCGACCGCCGCCACCTGAACTCGTCCAGCGACACCGAGCTGCTGCTCAATGTGCTCGCCGGCGAACTGCAGAACACGACCTCGGCCGTCGACCTCGACCCCGAGCGCGTCTTCGAAGCCGTCGCCCGCACGCACGAGCGGATCGAGGGCGCGTACGCCGTGATCGCCGTGATCGCCGGCTACGGTCTGCTCGCCTTCCGCGATCCGTTCGGTATCCGCCCGCTGATCCTCGGTCGTCGCCCGTCGACGGTCCCCGGTGCCGAGGGCAAGGATGAGTGGGTCGTCGCGAGCGAGTCGCTCGTGCTCGAGAACGGCGACTACGACGTCGTCCGTGAGGTCGAGCCCGGTGAGGCGGTCTTCATCACCAACGACGGGGAGCTGTTCTCGAAGCAGTGCGCCCCGGCCGCGACGCTCGCGCCGTGCGCCTTCGAGTACGTCTACCTCGCGCGCCCCGACTCGGTCATGAACGGCATCTCGGTGTACGAGTCGCGTCTGCGCATGGGCGACCGTCTGGCCGACACCATCGCCAAGCACGTGCCGATGGACAAGATCGACGTGGTCATGCCGATCCCCGACTCCTCTCGTCCCGCCGCCATGGAGGTCGCCCGCAAGCTCGGCATCGAGTACCGCGAGGGCTTCTACAAGAACCGCTACGTCGGCCGGACCTTCATCATGCCCGGGCAGGCGGTGCGCAAGAAGAGCGTGCGTCAGAAGCTCAACGCCATGTCCACCGAGTTCCAGGGCAAGAACGTGCTGCTGATCGACGACTCGATCGTGCGCGGGACCACATCCAAGGAGATCATCCAGATGGCGCGGGATGCCGGTGCCGCTTCGGTCACCTTCGCCTCCGCGGCGCCTCCCGTGCGGCACCCGCACGTGTACGGCATCAACATGCCCTCACGCCACGAGCTCATCGCCCACGGGCGGACGATCCCCGAGATCGCCGAGGAACTCGGTTGCGATCACCTCGTGTACCAGGAGGTCGACGACCTCAAAGCGGCGATCATCGAAGGGTCGGCCCTCACGGACCTCGACCTGAGCTGCTTCGACGGCCGGTACGTGACCGGCACGGTCTCCGACGAATACCTGGCCTGGGTGGAGGGGTCGCAGACCTCATGACGATGCCGGGCGCTCGACCGCTGTGGCAGGGTCGGGCTCTCGCACTCGTGGGGATCGTCCTGGTGGCGTTCTCGCTGCGCTCGGCGGTCGCCTCCCTGTCTCCGGTGATCGACCATGTCGCCGAGGACTTTCCCGTCTCGCCGGTGATCATCGGGTTGATCGGCGCCGCCCCTCCGGTCTGCTTCGCCATCTTCGGGCTGCTCACGCCGTTGTTCGAGCGGCGCTTCGGCCTGGAGCGGATGGCGATCGCCGCGATCACCCTGATGGCTCTGGGGCTGCTGCTGCGCGGTCTCGCCATCGACTCCACCACCTTGCTCGCGGCGACCGCGGTCGTGTTCGCGGGGGTCGGTTCGGGCAACGTGCTGCTTCCCCCGCTGGTGAAGAAGTACTTCCCCGACCGCCTCGGGATCATGATGACGATCTACTCGACCACGATGGCGGTGTCGACTTTCCTGCCGCCGCTCGTCGCGGTTCCGGTCGCCGATTCGCTCGGCTGGCGGGTGTCGCTCGGCATGTGGGGCATCGTCGCCGGAATCGCACTGGTGCCCTGGGTCGCGCTGCTGTTGGGGAATCGGGCTCGCGCGGACGCGCCGATGAAGACGGAGCTCCTCGTCCCCGATCCCACGGACGGTGTCAACGACGTGCAGGATGCGGTGGCCGTCGCGACCGGTCCGATCTCGACCACTCCGGCGAACCGCAGACACTTCGCCCGCCTGTGGCGACTGCCGCTCGCCTGGGCACTCGCGCTCGTGTTCGGGGCTTCTTCCACCATGGCGTACGTCTCGTTCGCGTGGATGCCGACCATGCTCGTCGACATCGGCGGGGTCAGCCCGGCGACAGCGGGCTTCCTGTTGTCGCTGTTCGCGCTGATCGGTCTTCCCTGTTCACTGCTGGTGCCGATCCTGGTGGTCCGGTTCCAGGCGACACGTCCCCTCTTCTTCGTGGCCGTCGCCGGAGGACTGGTCGGGCTCGCCGGCCTCCTGCTCATCCCGACCGTGGCCCTGCCGCTGTGGGTGAGCATCTTCGGTCTCACGGCCATCATGTTCCCGCTGAGCCTGGTCCTGCTCAGCATCCGTGCCCGTACGCCGGAGAGCGCCGTCGCGTTGAGCGGGTTCGTGCAGAGCATCGGCTACGCGATCGCCGCGGTGTTCCCGCTGCTGATCGGGCTGCTCCACGAGACCACCGACGGCTGGCAGATCCCGCTCCTCGTCATCGCAGGTGTGCTCGTCGTCGTGATCCCCGCGGGCGTCGTCGCAGGGCGTCGCCGCACCGTCGAGGACGAGTGGGAGCGCCGGCACGGCCGCTGGTGAGCGTACGGAGCGGGCTGCGGCGCGGAGGTGCGGTGGCTGCGGTGGCTGCGCCGGTGGTGGCGGTGGTGGCGGTGGATGCTGGCACACGTTTCGAAGGAGATCTCACGGAACGAAGGAGGCTTTGCTCAGTACGCTCCTTCTTTCCGTGAGATCTCCTTCAGGTTGTGCGGGCCTGGAACAGGCTGCGGCCCTGGAACGTGCGCCTCGTGCGCCTAGTGCGCCTCGTGCGCCTCGTGCGCCTAGCGCGCCGAGCGCGCCGAGCGGGGCGGGGCCGTCGACGAGCGCACGATGAGCTGCGGCTCGGTGGAGGGCATCTCGCCGACCGCCTCATGTCCCTCGATCTGAGCGATGACCCGGAGAGCGGCCGCACGGCCCATCGCCTCGAAGGGCTGGCGGACGGTCGTGAGCGCGGGGGAGGCGTACGCGGCGAGAGCGATGTCGTCCACGCTGACCACCGAGACGTCCTCCGGCACACTGCGACCGGCCTCGTGCAGGGCGCGGATCAGACCGAACGCCATCTCATCACTGCTGACGAAGACGGCGGTAGCCTCCGGGATGGCGGCGATCGTGCGCCCGGCGCGGTAACCGGATTCGGGTGTCCAGTCAGCGGGGATCAACGGCGGCGGCACGATGCCCCGATCGCGGAGCGTCTGCTCCCAGGCCTCGCTGCGCTGCTGTGTCTCGGTCCAGTAGTCGTCGCCCGAGACGTGCCACACGGTCTCGTGCCCGAGGTCGAGGAGGTGCTCGACGGCGAGGCGGGCGATGGCGCGCTGGTCGACCGCGAGGGGGGCGTCCTCGTCCAGGGAGGTGCGTTCGCTGCGGGTCGCGGGCGTGCGCTCGGTGCGCGTCCGCATCGCCGGACTCTCGAGTTCGACCGGGACACCGAGGATGATGCCTTCCGCGCCCTGACGCTCCAGTCGGTCGAAGGCCTCCAGGAACGCTTCAGCCGAGGCATGGTCCGCGACGGCCGCCGTCGACACGGTGTATCCATTGGCCGCGGCCGCCTGCTGGATGCCGACACCGAGCGCCGCCGACGAGTACCGGTCCGTCGAGACCACGATCACGCCCAATACGCGAGTGCGACCGGAGGCGAGCGAGGCGGCGGCGGCGTGCACGCGGTAGCCGAGCTCCTCGACTGCCGCCAGGACACGGCGGGCGGTGTCGGGGCGCACGTTGTCCTGCCCGGACATGACGCGGGAGACGGTCTGCGTGGAGACTCCGGCGAGCTGGGCGACATCGACCTGGCTCGGGGCGCGGTCGTCTCTCGGGCGGCGAGGGGACATGTGCTCAATGGTAGCGATCAATCGGCGTAAATCCAGGAGGCGGCGAGTCGGGCGATGCGATAATGTGAACGCAAACACTCGTGCTTGGAGCGCTATGCCTGACCTTCTCGCCTCGGCTCTCGACGGCTCTTCCGTTGCCGTCGACGCCTCGGCCACCGCGACGCCGATCGGCGCGCCCACCCTGTCCTGGCGCGACGGGGAGATCCTCCGCGACGGTGTCACGCACCGCATCCTCGCGGGCTCGATCCACTACTTCCGGGTGCATCCCGACCTGTGGGAGGACCGTCTCCGCCGACTCGCGGCGATGGGCGCGAACACGGTCGACACCTATGTCGCGTGGAACTTCCACGAGCGCGTCGAGGGCGACGTCCGCTTCGACGGATGGCGTGACATCGAGCGCTTCATCCGTCTGGCCGGAGAGGTGGGTCTGGATGTCTTCCTCCGCCCCAGTCCCTACATCTGCGCCGAGTGGTCCAACGGCGGCATCCCGTCCTGGTTGTCCGGGCGCGTCGCGGCGCTGCGCACCAGCGATGACGGCTTCCTCGCCGCGGTGGACGCCTGGTACGACCGCTTGATCCCCCGGCTCGTTCCGCTCCAGGCCTCGCACGGCGGACCGATCGTCGCGATCCAGATCGAGAACGAGTACGGGTCGTTCGGCAGTGACGCCGACTACCTCGCACACCTGCGGGACGGGCTCCGCCGCCGCGGGATGGTCGAGATGCTCACCACCGCCGACGGCATCACGGGCGACATGATCGAGCACGGCAGTGTCGCCGGTGCCCTGGCGACCTTCACATTCGGCACCGGGGTGGCGAGGGCCGTGGAACTGCGCCGCGAGGGTGATGCGCTCATGTGCAGCGAGTTGTGGGGTGGCTGGTTCGACCACTGGGGGGAGCGGCACCACGTGCGGTCCGCCGCGAGCGCCGGGGGCACGATCGAGGAGCTGTTGACCGCCGGCGGATCGGTGAGCCTGTACATGGCGCACGGTGGCACCAACTTCGGCCTCTGGAACGGGGCCAACCACGACCAGGTCCTGCAGCCGACCGTCACCAGCTACGACTCGGACGCACCGATCGGCGAAGACGGAACGCTCACCGAGAAGTTCCACGCGCTCCGTGCGCTGTTCGCGCCGTTCCATGCGGGTGAGCTCCCCCCGGTTCCCGGTGCGCCGCGGCGGCAGGGCGCGGCGACCACGCCGCTCGAGCCGCGCGCATCCCTGCTCGGGCTGATCGCTTCGCTCCCCGTGGCCGGTGACGTCTCGCCGCGACCGCGTACGTTCGAGGAGCTCGGTGCCGAAGACGGCCTCGTCGCGTATGAAGCGGACGTGTCCTTCCCCGCCGACGCGACGCTCACGGTCGACGGACTGCACGACCGTGCCGTGGTGTTCCTCGACGAGCGGCGTCTCGGCGTGCTGGAGCGCGACGGTGAGACCTCTCTCGCTCTGCCCGCCGACGGGGGGATGGGACGACTCACGATCCTCGTCGAGAGCCTCGGACGGATCAACTACGGGCCGTACACGGGCGAGGGCAAGGGCATCATGCGCGGCGTGATGATCGGCCGTCGGCTGGTGAACGGCTGGACGCATCGCCTGGTTCCCCAGGAGGCGCCGGCTCTCCCCCCCGACGCGACCGACGCGACCGACGCAACGGATGGTGTCGCCGTCGCCTCCCTCGACGTCGCCGAGCCGCTCGATGCCTGGCTCGCCTTCCCCGGTGGTGCGAAGGGGATGGTCTGGCTGAACGGCTTCCTCCTCGGCAGGTACTGGAAGGTCGGTCCGCAGGAGACGCTCTACGCGCCGGCGCCGCTGTGGAAGGCCGGCCGCAACGAGATCGTCGTGCTCGACACCGATGTCCTCGGGGTGGCCGTCGAGATCCGTGAAGAACCGTCGTTCGGGGAGACCGAGGAGTTCATCGGTTCCTGATCCGGGAGCCGCGAGAGCCGTCCTGCACCGAGGGTGTGGGGCGGCTCTTCTCGTCTGTTCTTCTCATCTATGCACGGCACTTCTCACCAATGTTTGCGCTTCTCCTCGCTCGATGCTTGATATTAAGGCATCCACGCGTCTAGTGTGATAGCGCAAACATCGATGAGGGTCGTCGATGATCATCTGCGGCGCACCGGGGCGTCTGTGCTCCCGGCCGCCGCTCGACCGAGAGGCAAGACGTGTCGAAACCTTCCCGACCGCCCCGCGCTACCGTCGCCCTCAGCTCGCTGCTGGCGACGGCACTCGCCTTCGGCGGCGTGCTCACCCAGGCGCCGTCCGCGCAGGCCGCCGAGCTGATCCCGGTCCCGAAAGCCGACTACCGCCTGCACGCGGTGTCGAGCGAATCGGACCCGTACCCGGCGCCGCCCTCGCTCGACGGCACCGCTCTCGGCGCCTTCGACGGCGATTTCGCGACGCAGTGGACCTCGCGCTACACCGCGAACGCGCCGTTCCCGCACTGGATCGTCGTCGACCTGCAGCGCTCCCTCTCGGTGAAGGCCCTCGACTACTCGGTCAAGCGGGGCCAGGCCGTGGCTGCGAAGACGGTCGAGGTCTACGTGACGGACGATCCCGATGTCGCCCGCAACTCGCCGGCCGACGGCGGATGGGGTGCGGCCTCGGGCACGGCGGTGCTGCACGCTCCGACCGCGAATGACGAGAAGCAGCGCATCACGCTGGATGCTGCCAAGGACGGCCGCTACGTGGCGCTGCTCGTGATCGACGCGCAGGGAACCACCGGCGGCGGGGCCGGCGAGATCGAGGTGCTCTCCGACGAGGAGCTGCCCCCGATCGTCACCGAGCCGGAGGAGCCGGACGCGGATGAGACCGTCGAGATCGCCGCCGGCGGCACCACGGCGGTCGTCTCGACCGAGTTCCCTCGCATCACGCAGTATCGCGTGGGGAGTGAGAGCATCGCCGGCCAGCGCACCTCGGCCAAGACCTGGTCGGTGAACGGCACGACCTACGCGTCGGAGACCACGTCGACGCCGTCCGCCACCGGGATCGACTATGTGTCGACACTGACGGGCATCGACGTCACCGTGCGCAGTAGCATCCGCGTCGCGGAGGACGGAACCGTCGGCTTCGAGGTCACCGCGGTCGAGGGGACGGCAGCCGTGACCACTCTGGGGCTTCCGGACAATGCCTTCCTCTCGGCGACCGCCGCCGATGCCGGGTCGGTGCTCGATCGCACGGTGATCAGCCCCGACAGCACCAAGAACGCCGACGAGCACATCGCGGTGAGCGCTTCGACGGCGACCGGCCAGAAGGGGGCGGCCTTCGCCTTCCTCGGCAACGGCGCGCTCATCGGCAGCGTGATCACCAACGCGACGACCCAGGCCTCCGGCGGCACGGCGTCGTGGAACACGCGCCTGACCACACGCATCACCGAGGCGGCGGGGCGCACGGCCGAGATCGGTTCTAGCGCCTGGCTGATCCACCCGACCACGGCGGTGGACAGCCGGGTGACCACCTACGCCCTTCCGAAGGTCACGGTCCTCCTCGCGGCGGACCGCAACGGCGACGCGAAGGTCGACTGGCAGGACGGCGCGATCCGCTACCGCGAGGTCGACACCCCTCGTCTCGGCGCCGATCGGGTCGCCGAGCGCGTGGTCAGTCGCATCCCCTTCAACTTCGCCTCCAGTGCGACGAACTACTTCGACCTGGTCCTCGACAACACCAAGCGCATCGCGAACCAGACCGACGGTCTCGGCCAGTGGGTGCTCAACAAGGGCTACGGCAGTGAAGGCCACGACTCGGCGAACACCGACTACGGCGGAAACTACAACGAGCGGGCGGGCGGCCTCTCCGACCTGAACACCCTCGTCGACGAGGGCGCGAAGCTCAACGCCGACATGAGCGTGCACGTCAACGCCACCGAGATCTATCCGCAGGCGAACGCCTTCGACTCCGCGATCCTCGACGGCGCCGCCCCGTACAAGCCGGGCTGGAACTGGCTCGACCAGTCGTACTACATCAACCAGCAGACCGACCTCGGCACCGGACGGGTGCTCGACCGCT
Organism: Microbacterium sp. J1-1; assembly: GCF_024498615.1. NCBI lineage: Bacteria > Bacillati > Actinomycetota > Actinomycetes > Micrococcales > Microbacteriaceae > Microbacterium > Microbacterium sp. J1-1. The sequence goes on from NZ_CP089590.1 coordinate 426,288, forward strand.
TCCAGCAGCTGCGGGACGAGGTCCCCGGCCTCAGCGGCGTCTACATCGACGTGTACTACTCGAACGGGTGGGTCGCCGAAGAGCTCGCCGACGAGCTCAACAGCATGGACCTCGAGGTCGCCACCGAGTGGGGTGACAAGTTCGTCGACAGCACGGTCTGGTCGCACTGGCCGAACGACCTCAGCTACGGCGGGGTGACGAACAAGGGCATCAACTCCACGATGGTGCGCTTCATCCAGAACGGCCAGGCCGACGTCTGGAACGACGATGCGCTGCTCGGACAGCAGCGACTCGTCGACGCCGAGGGCTGGGTCGGAAACCGCAACTGGGACGGCTTCGTCGACAACATCTGGACCCAGAGCCTGCCGACCAAGTTCCTCCAGCACTTCGACCTGCTCACGTACGAGGCAGGTGCCGAGGCGACGCTGACCGACGACGTCGCCGTCCGCATCGACGGCAGTACCCGGGTCATCACGATGGACGGCGCCACGGTGCTGCGAGGTGACTCCTACCTGCTCCCCTGGCAGTCGCTGTCCTCCAACGAGGAGGCCGGTTCCCCGGTCGACGCCGACAAGATGTACTTCTATTCGGCGTCGGGAGGCGAGGAGACGTTCGGGCTCACCGAGGCGTTCCGAGGCAACACCGCCTTCGACGTGTTCGAGCTGGGAGACCAGGGACGCGTCAAGGTCGGCACCGTGAATGCGGCAGGCGGCGAGCTCACGCTCAGCGGAGACGAGGGCACGGCCTACGTCGTGGTGCCGCAGGGCGGCGCCCAGCGCGCGGCGGTCGAGTACCACGACGCCGGTCTCGACGACCCGGGCTTCAACTCCGGTTCGCTCGACGTCTGGAATCCCCAGGGCGATGTGTCGATCGAGCGCACCGACCTCGGCAGCGCGAAGAACGAGTCCCGGGGTGACAACGTCGCCGTGCTCGGTGCGGCCGCCTCGTCGATCTCGCAGACCGTGACCGGGCTCACCCCCGGGCAGCGGTACGCGTTCTCGGCGCAGGTGCAGATCGATCCGACTGCGACCCGCGATGTGAGCGTCTCGGTCGACACCGGTTCCGGTGCGGTGACCCGCACCTGGAACCTCTCGCCGACGTACAACTACATGCGCGCCGACTCCAAGGCGGGTCAGTACTACCAGCGTGGGTCGACGTCGTTCCTGGCCCCGGCATCCGGTGAGGTCACCGTGTCTGTCGGTGCCGTCGCGGGTGACGCGAAGGTCCGGATCGACAACGCCCGCGTCTCGCGCGACACGACCGCACCGTTCGCGGCCGGCACGGTGTACTCGAACGACTTCGAGGGCAACGAGGCCGGGTGGGGTCCGTTCGTGAAGGGGAACGCCAACGGCATCGACGACCCGCGCACGAGCATCTCGCGCCGACACGATCCGTACACGAGCAGCGAGTGGCGCAACACCGCCAAGCCGTTCGACGCGGGTGCACTCGCGGGGCTCGCGGTGGATACGACGCTCACCGGCGACCACTCGCTCATGTCGCACTCCGAGAACAGCGGGGTCGTCTATCGCACCGATCCCACACTCGTTCCGCTGCAGGCGGGGCACTCGTACCGGATCGGATTCGACTACCAGGTCGGCGCGAGCGGCGCCTACCGCTGGCTCACCGGCACGGATGCGGTGGCGGGCGGCACGGTCACCTCGACCACGCTCAGTCGCACCGGGATCACGCAGGCGCTGGAGACGGCGGAGTTCTCGCAGGATGTGATCGTCGGATGCGGCGACTACACCTGGGTCGGACTCGAACGCGTCGGGGGACCGGACGTGGACTTCGTGCTGGACGACTTCACGGTCACAGACCTCGGCCCGACGACCGGCGGCACCCCGTGTGCGACGGTGTCTGCGGAGGCGGGCGTCCTGAGCCCCGGCGCGCAGACCGCGTTCACGACCACCTTCACCAACAGCGAGTCCCTCGCCGTCGAGAACATCGGCGTGCAGCTCGAGGTGCCGGAGGGGTACGCGGTCGAGGTCGCCGACGACTCGTCGAACCTGTTCGAGAAGGTCGAGCCCGGGGACAGCGTGGACACCACGTGGCTGGTCACCGCGCCGGCGGAGGCCGCGGGCACGACGGTCGGCATCGGGATCGCGGCGACATATCTCGCGGACTGCGATGTGCGCACGGTCGTGACGACGCAGGAGGTGTCGGTGTCCTCACGGGCTCGCATCCCCAACGCGCAGATCTCCGTGACGGCGAGCTCCGAGGAGACGTCCGGGGAGAACGGTGCGGCCGTGAACATGCTCGACGGGAACGCGGGCACGTTCTGGCACAGTCGGTGGAGTTCGGCGGCGACGTCGTACCCGCACGTGCTGACCTTCGACCTGGGCGCCGCCGAGCAGGTGGACGGCATCTCGTACCTGCGCCGCGGCACCAACCAGAACGGTCCGATCAAGGGCTACGAGGTCGCGGTGTCGACCGACGGGCAGACGTACACGCCCGTCGTCTCGGGCGAGTGGCAGAACATCGCCGAATGGCAGGACGTGGACTTCGCGGAGACCACGGCGCGCTACATCCGCGTGACCGCCACGTCGTCCATCTCGGGCACGCAGTTCGCGGCCGTCGCCGAGCTGGCCGTGTACGGTTCGCCGACCCCGCAGAGCGGTCATGCTCCCGCGACGCGGCCGGACGACGATCTGAGCGGCTGCACCCCGGTGACCGATCCGAAGCTCGGTCTCGACGCCGACTCGGTGCGGGCGGGAGAGACGGTGGGCATCGCGCTCACGGGCTTCGCTCCGGAGTCCACCGTGTCGGTCTGGCTCGACGACGCCCGGCTGACCGGTGCCACGGTCGATGCGGAGGGGGCGCTGACGACGCGACTGCTGATCCCGACGAACGCCTCGGTGGGCACGCACCGGGTGATCGTGCAGGACGCGGCCGGCGCGGAACTCGCCAGCGCTCCGTTGAAGGTCAAGAAGGCGAAGCCGGGGAAGAAGGCGACCATCACCGCGTCCATCGGATCGGTCGTCGCCGGCGCGAGCCTGACCGTGCAACTGAGCGGGTTCGACCCCGACACGCTGGTGCAGCTGTGGCTGCATTCCGAGCCGGTCCGCATCGGTGAGGTGACGATCTCGGCCGACGGTGATGCCGCCGCCACCGTCACGATCCCCGCGGCGACGCCGGCCGGCGCGCACGCGCTCGTCGCGACCGATGCGCAGGGCGTCGAGCTGGCGCGGGGCGACCTCGCGGTGACCGCGGCGGCCGGCAGCGGCGGTGACCTCGCCTCCACCGGTGCGGAGGGGGCGATCTGGGCGGGCGCGGCGTTCACGGCCCTCGCGGCGATCGGCCTGGGGCTGGCCCTGTGGCTGCGGAGACGCCGGCACAGCTGACCGACCCGCGGACACACGACCGGCCCGGAGGATTCCCCTCCGGGCCGGTCGTCTGTGTGCACGAAGAAGCGTCCTGCACGCCGGCGGGCGATATCGGGTTTTGCCGATTCCCCGGCCGCCGCCCTCTGGCGCCGCGCGGCGAGCGCACCCTGGGGGTCAGGATGGTCTGAGCTGGCGCTCATCGTGTCCCGCCCCACTGTGCCGGAACTCCTGGCCGCGCTCGAGGCTGCGGCCGTCGACCTCGCGCGGCTCCGCGTCGACCTGCACCCCACGCTGCCGCTCATCCCGCACGTGCTGGCGCTGCGCCGGAACGTGACGGCCTATGACGCGGCCTCTGTCGCGCTCGCGAGCGTGTTCGGGTGCACGCTGCTCACGCATGACCGGAGGCTGGCGCGCGCAGCCTCCGGTCACTGCACCGTCGAGGTGCCTGTCACGTCCGACTGACCAAGATCAGCCCTTCACGGCGCCGGCGGCGAGCCCGGAACGCCAGTACTTCTGCAGGGCGAAGAACAGCAGCACGAGCGGGATGACACCGAGCAGGGCGCCGAGCATGACGGCCCCCTTGTCGGGGGCGAAGTAGCTCACCATGCCGTACAGGCCGAGCGTCACGGGCTTCAGATCCTGGCTGGAGATCATCATCAGTGGCAGCAGGAAGTTGTTCCACGTGGCCACGAAGATGAACAGGAAGATCGTCACCATCGCGGGCCCCAGCAGGCGCATCACGATCGTGAAGAAGATGCGGGCCTCTCCGGCGCCGTCGATGCGGGCCGCCTCCAGGAGTTCGGTCGGCACCGACGACTGCGCGTAGACCATCCCGAGGAAGACACCGAACGGCGACACCGCCGAGGGGATGATGATCGCCCACACGGTGTTGGTCAGGCCGAGGGCCTGGAACTCGATGTACAGCGGCACGGTCAGCAGCGCGACCGGCAGCAGGAGCCCGGCCATGATGACCCCGACGGCGAGGCGTTTGCCGGGGAACGCGAACTTCGCGATCGCGTAGCCGGCCATCACGGCGAACAGTGTGCCGATGACGCCGGCGCTCACGGAGTACAGCATCGAGTTGCCGACCCAGCGCCAGAACAGGCCCTGGGTCCAGTCCATCAGGCTGCTGTAGTTGGCGGCGAGGTTGCCGTCGGCGAACCAGAAGCCGAAGGTCGAGGTGAGGTCGGTGTTGTTCTTCGTCGACGCGACGATGAGCCAGTACACCGGGACGAGGAAGTACAGCGTCGCGACGACGAGGGCGGTGATGCCGAATGCGCGTGCGACGGGGGTGGGAGCGATCGACGGAGGTGGTGCGTCCGCGTCGCGCGGCCGGCGGGGGCGTCGTCGTGATGACGTCGCGGTGGTGAGGAGGCGCGTGGTGGTCATGCGTCGCCCTTCCGGCGCTGGAGCAGCGCGTACACGATCGCGAGCACACCCGCGATCAGAGCCATGAGCAGGGAGTAGGCGGAGGCCGGACCGCTGCCTGACGGCGAGATCTCGCCCATCATCGTGTTGTAGGTGAGCATCATCGGTGTGAAGTCCTTGCCCATCCACGAGTTCGCGGCCTGCAGCACGACCGGCTCGTTGAACAGCTGGATGGTGCCGATGATCGACAGCAGCACGGCGAGGAGGGCGGCCCCGCGCACGAGCGGCACCTTGATGCGCATCGAGATCTGGAAGCCGGAGGCCCCGTCGAGACGAGCCGCTTCGTAGAGGTCGCGCGGAACGGCCTGCAGCGCCGACAGGAAGATCAGCATGTTGTAGCCCGTATAGGTCCAGGTCGTCATGTTCGCCATCGAGAACAGGATCGTGCCCGGGGCCATGAAGTCGGTGCCCTCCGGGAGGAAGGGCAGGAAGGGCGAGACCTCGGGTGTGTAGAGGTAGAGCCACATCATGGCGGCGATGATGCCGGGAACCGCGTAGGGGAGGAAGAACGAGAGCCGGAAGAGCGTGGGGCGGCGCACGATGAAGGAGTCCAGCAGCAGGGCGAGACCGAGTGCCAACAGGATCATCACGGGGATCTGCAGGGCGGCGTAGAGGACCACACGCCCCATCCCCGTCCAGAAGGCGCCGTTGGTCGCCGCGGTGACGAAGTTCTCGAGGCCGACGAACGTGTCGACGAGTTCGCCGCCGCCGTAGAGGCCGCCTCCCGCCGGCACCTGTGCGAAGAACGACGACCGGATCGACACGATGATCGGCACCAGGAAGACCAGCACGAAGAGCACGGCGAACGGCGTCATGAACAGCCATCCCGTGAGACCCTCGCGTCGGGTCCCGAACCGCCGTCGGCGGGTGGGGTCCGCGGGGATGCGCGGCGCCGGTGCCGAAGTCGCGCCTCGTGTTTCGGCCACTGTGACCATGGTGTCGCCTCTCGACCTCAAGACGACGGCGGAGTGCACGATTGCGCGTGCACTCCGCCGTCGATCATCCGATGATGCCTTCTCGCCGACTCACTCCGCGACCGGGAGCCCGAGATCCTTCAGCGAGGCCACGGCGGTGTCCTGCGCAGTGGTGAAGATGTCGGCGACCGTCGCCGTGCCGGCGACCGCGGCCGCGGCGGTCTCGTTCATCTTCGACAGCGTCGAGAAGCCCGGGGCGTACGGGAAGTCGGGGTTCAGGTTCTCGGTCGCCGTGCCGAGCTCGGCGAGCACATCCTGACCGCCGAACTGACGGAGCATCTTCTCGGGGGTCTCCACGTCGCCCTTGGCGGCGACGACGAGGCCCTGGGAGGCGAGGTCGTCGACCTGCGTGTTGAACCAGGCGTTGAACTCCATGGCCTCGGCGGGGTGCTCGCATCCCTTCATCACGGAGACGCCGGAGCCGCCGTCGGGGCCGCTCATCGCGCCGGCGCCGAAGTCGGGGAGCTGAGCCACACGCCACTGTCCTTCGGCCGGGGTGCCGTCGAGCGAGTCGAGGAGGAACCCGGCCTCCCATGCGGCTCCGACATGGCCGATGAGGCTGCCGTCGTTGAGCGCGGCGGTGAAGCCTTCGCCCCAGCGCTCGGTCGCGAGCGTCTGCTTGCTGTCGAGCAGCCCCTGCCAGAACGCGGCCACACGCTCGGAGCCGTCGCCCTCGGCGTCGACCTTCCACTCGTCGCCGGCGGTGGTGAACCAGGTGTCCCCGGCCGCGGCCGACTGGGCGGAGAGCCAGTTCTGCGCCTCGTCGGGCGTGAAGGCGGTGACGTACTTTCCGGCGGCCGACGCTGTGGCGGAGTCGGCGGTGAGGTCGTCCAGCGTCTTCGGGGCGTCGAGGCCCAGCGCCGTGAACTCGGCCTCGTTGTAGAAGTACACGAGGGGGCCGGTGTCCTGCGGGAGGCCCACGATCGCGTCGCCGACCTTCATGCCGCTGAAGGCCCCGGCCGAGAAGTCGTCTTCGTACTTCTTGGCCTCGTCCGCGACGTCCTGCAGCAGTCCCTTGACGAACAGCTGCGGCACCTCGGAGTACCCGGTCTGCGCGAGGCAGGGACCGTTGCCGGCCTTCACGTCGGTCTCGAGCTTGAGGATCATGTCGCTCGACTTGCCGTCGAACTTCGTCGCCGTGACCTGGATGTCGGGGTGATCGGCGTTCCAACGCTCGACGATCTCCGAGGTGGGGGTCATCCCTTCGCCATCGGGGAGGCGGTGCAGGTACTCGATGGTGACGGGGTCGCCGCCGGCGCTGCTGTCACCGGAATCGCCGGATGAGCACGCGGCGAGGCCGAAGGCCGACACCGCACCCACTGCGACGATTGCGGCGGTACGGGTGAAGCGAGGGGTGATTGCCATGCTGTTCTCCTCTTCGAGGTCAGGTTCATGCGGACCGCCCTGGGCCGGGGCTGACGCCGGGGCGTCGTCGATCACAAGCACATCAAATCAGAAAATGTTTGCGCTCACAAGCCTGGGATGACAAGAACTCGGCGCAAGACGGCCTCGCCAAAGGGAGCGCTGACATCACGACGGCATGCGGTCGCGGATCCTGCTCACCCCGCGCGGACCTCGTCGCCGACGCGGATCACGCCGCCCGCGTGAGGCCGGCCGTGATCCGACGGTGTCCAGCCGGGGAGGAGCAGGCGTCCGAGGGTCGGCTCCGGCTGCGCGAAGGAGCCCGTGAGGGTCGTGAGCACCGTGGCATCCCGCACGCCGGTGTCCGGGTTCGCATGGGTCGCGAGGCACCGCACGATGGGCCCGGCCGCCTGGAAGACGACGCCGCCGACGCGGACCTCCCCGGTCCAGTCGAGCTCACTCCAGGGCGCAGCGTCATCGATCACCACGTTGGAGCGGAAGCGTCGGTCGTCGACGCTCATCCCGAGGGCTTCACCCAGTGCGTGCACGCTGCCCCGGCCATGCACCGAGACATAGCCGCGCGGACGATCCTGGAAGCGCGAGGTCTCCCCATCGCCGACGAGCACGAGCGGGAGTCGACCTGGTCGCCGGAGGCGACGGCCTTCGGGGCTCGCCAGGACGAACTCAGTCACGGCTGCGGTCAGCTCACGCCGACCGTCGTCGTCGAGTCCTGCCTCGACGAGCACCGTGCCGGAGTGTTCGATCCGCATGCGCCGTGTCTCGTCGTCATATCCGGTGCGCAGGGCGGCGAGAGCGGGGAAGTCCTGAAGTGCGAGTCCCTTGGATTTGGGCCAATAGTCCAGGCCGTCCCGGTCTTCTGGCACGGCGGCATCCGCGAACCGGAACGCCAGAACGCGGTCTCCGGCGATCCGGCCGTCGGCTTGCACGGTCAGGGCGTCGCGGCGCTCGGGGGTGAGCCCCTTGATCGGGTGACGGTAGAGGGCGACGACGCGGGCCATGAGGAGATCTTCTCAGGTGCCGACACCCGCGCATGACGGACAGCGCTCCGTCGCCGAGGATCACCTCATAGGCGGCGGGCATGACGAAACACCCGCATGGCCTGCGGGTGTTCGAAACAGATCAGGCGGTCAGGCCTTCTCTAGTTCGTCCTCGTCTTCGTCGGCATAGTCATCCGCCCACTTGTCGACATATGCGTCTTCGTCGGTCGGGTGACCCAGCTCGCGCTCGAGAGCGGAGTAGTTCACCGACGGACTGTACGCCTTGAGTTCGCGGGCGATCTTGGTGTGTTTCGCCTTCTGACGGCCACGGCCCATGCGCGAGACCCCCTCACGAGTTAAGCGGCGGGATTCGAGGCCCGCGGCATTTTTCACGACACCGGCCTGAAGCCGGTAAGAGTAGCATTCAGAATAGCACGCGGGTAAGACGCTCTGGCCTAAGCCAGACCGGTGAAGGGAACGATCTTCATGACCGACGACACCTCCACTCCGTCCGACGAGGCCGCACAGAACGCGGCATTGCAGAAAGCAGTCATCGTCGGCATGCAACCGGGCCAGGACCGACACGTGATCGATGAGGCCGTGAGATACGCGCGTCTGCTGAGTGCGCCGCTCGTCGTCGCCCACGTCGACGTCACACGTTTCGTGACCTACGAGGACCCGGACGGGTACGTGCACTCGGCGCCGATCGACATCAACTTCGATGCGGGTGCCGCGGAGTTCGAGGCGGTCGAGGCCGAGGCTGCGAGGTTGCTCGCCGGCACGGACATCACCTGGACCGCCCGCCAGCTCGTCGGGGATCCGGCCCTGGCGATCAAGCAACTCGCCAACAAGCTGGATGCGCAGTTGATCGTCGTCGGCACGCGCAAGCGCGGCATCGGCGAATCGATCAGGGAGTTCTTCACCGGCTCGGTCGCAGCGCGCCTCGCCCACCGGCAGCATCGCTCGATCCTGGTCGTGCCCCTCGGTGAGATGGTGCCCGATGACCAGAAGGAGATCTGGCCGGAGTGACGCGGCGACACCCCTCCTGACCGTCGACGCCCCCTCGCATTCCCGGGAATGCGAGGGGGCGTCGATGATCAGAGGGGGTGTCGAGCATCGGCGGGGGTGCGATGCGGGGGTGCGATGCGGGGGTCAGGATCCGCGGACGCTGAGGGCTGCCGTCACGTTGCGGGCGGCCTCGTCGAGCGCCGTCTCGAGCTCGGTGACGACGGATGACGACAGGGTGCCGCCCTTGGCGAGGTGGGTGCGCAGATCGGTCCGCACCCGGGCACGGAAAGCGTTGACCACGGCATCCGCTCGGTGCATCTCCTCGCGACTGAGGAGTCGGGAGTCGTCGCTCTCCGTGCGCGGACGGCTCTTCGCGGCCGAGCGTTCACCCTTCTCGGCAGCGGCAAGGTCGGCGCGGAGGCTCTTCATCGCGTCCTGGACGCTCTGGCGCACTTCACTGGCGATCAGGCGCACAGAGTCCGTGATCCCGGCCTCGATCCCGGCGAGGTCGCCCTCCCGTGAGGCGAGCTCCGCGCGGCCGGCCTCGGTGATCGAGTAGATCGTGGTGCGGCCGTCGACGGTCTTCGTGACCAGGCCCTCCTCCTCGAGCTTCGCCAGGCGCGGGTAGATGGTCCCGGCGCTGGGCGTGTAGGTGCCGCCGGTGCGGTCGGTGAGCGACTGGATGATGCCGTAGCCGTGCTGCGGCGCCTCGGCGAGGAGCGACAGCAGGTACAGACGGAGGTCGCCGTGCGAGAAGACGGCCGGGGTCATGCTTCCCACTCCTCGTCGTCGGTGATGGAGGCCGGGGTGCGGCGGAGGACGGTGACGCCACCGGAGACGGAGTTCGCGCGCAGGTCGACGAAGCGCCCGGCGAGCTCCCCGGCGGTGCCGGTGTAGTTGCTGGGGCCCGAGGTGCTGCGCTCGATCCCGTCGATGAGCAGTCGACCGCTCAGGGACCGGATGACGTAGTTCGCGGCGAGTGACTCGTCGAGGCGCACCGTGGTGCCGCCGGAGACCGAGTTGACGTTGATGGTGTTCACGTCGCCGGCCGCATCCACGAGCGTCGAGCCCGAGACGATGTCGACCGTCGCCTTGCGCACGGCCCCGGTGACGGCGACATCGCCGGAGACGCTGTTGGCGCTGATCGAACCGGTGAGTCCGCGCACCTGCACATCGCCGGAGACGGAGTTGACCGTGAGGTCGCCGATCAGGGTGTCGACGATGATGTCGCCGGACACGGTGTTCAGGCGTGCGTCGTTGCGGATGCCCGAGACCAGGGCACCGGCACTGACCACGCCGAGGGTCAAGGCGATCGAGCGGGGGACCGCCACGCTCACCTCGGCGCGGGGGCCACCGGAGCCGAAGTTGCGGAACACCTCGAGGAAGTTGTCCCAGCCCAACTGCGGGTGGTCGATCTCGACCTCGCCGTCGTGGGACTCGATACGGAGGTCTTTGGTGGTGACACCGTGCACCTCGATGCGGATGCCGGGTTCGTCGTGGGCGATGACATCCACCTGTCCGCCGACCAGGCCCACCTTGAGGCGGGTGACGGACTCGATGTCGATGACGCGTTCCTCGCCCGGGGCGATGAGCCACTTCTCGGTCATGTGCTTCTCCTGTGTGAGTGTTCGAGATATATCGTGTGTTGCCACAGTAACACGATATATCTCGACATTGTCAACCCCCGCGCGTCCGTCGGAGGGTCGATGGGCCGAGCGGTAGTCTTCGACGGAAGGACTTCGAGGGGAGAAGATGTGGCCGGGCGATCGACGAAGCAGCCCATCGCCGACCGAATGTACGAGGTGCTGCTGCACCAGTTCATGTCGGGGGAGCGGGCAGCGGGGCAGAGCCTGAACATCGGCGCCCTGTCGCGCGAGCTGGATGTCAGTCAGACGCCCCTGCGTGAGGCCCTGGCACGGCTGGAGCACACCGGACTCGTCCAGCGCGAGGCGCTGCGGGGCTACCGCGTGGCCCCGGTCATGACGCGAGAAGAGGTGGAGCAGCTCGGCGAGGCCCGCGTGCTGCTGGAGCCCCGTCTCGCCTACGAAGCCGCGCAGCGGACGACCCCCGAATTCCTGGAGGGTCTGCGCGAGGCGGTGGAGGACTTCCGGCGCTCGGCCGAGGTCGCCGACACCGAGACCGAAGGCTTCGACCTCTATTGGCGCAGCGATGCGCGCTTCCACATGATGATCGCCGCGCAGTCCGGCAACGCCTTCCTGGAGCTGTCCTACGCGGCACTCGGCGGGCAGATCCAGCGGTTCCGCCTGTTCTCGAAGTTCGGGCGCACGGGAGCGGTGAGTGCGGCGCCGGAGCACGATGCGGTCTACCAGGCGATCGTGGCCGGTGATGCCGAGGGCGCGGCCGACGCGATGCGCCACCACATCATCGGTGCCACCGAGCGGCTTCTGAACGCCTGAACGGCGAGCGGTTCCGCGAAGGAGGCGACCTGTCGCTCTTGGAGGGATTGCGCTATACTATTTTTTGTGAGCGCGCAGAGTGAGGGCACCATGTCGACGTCGACGACCGGATCAGCCGGACCGTCCGGATACGTCGCACGTCCGCTCGTCGAGGGCTTCCCCGGTAAGTCGAGTTCGCACGGCGCATTCGGATGGAGCAGCCTGTGGCTGCTCGATGACGGCGTGCGACGCGTGCTGGTCGATGCCGGACAGCCCGCGTACATCCCCCTCATCCATGCCGGCCTCGAGCGATACGGTCTGACCACGGACGACGTGACCGACGTGCTGCTGACGCACATGCACTGGGATCACGTCTCGAACTTCCCCATGTTCGCCAACGCCACGACCTGGGTGGGGGAGCGCGAGCTGCGCTGGGCGGCCGAGCAGCCGTCCGGGACGCCCTTCCTTCCCGACCTCCACGTGCAGGAGCTACTTCGCCGCACGGATCGGGTCGGACGCATGGCAGCGGGCCAGGAAGTGCTCCCCGGCATCCATGCCGTCGACAGCGCAGGGCATACCCCGCACCACCTCGCCTTCTATCTCGAGCGTGCGGACGAGAAGCGCGTCTTCGCCGGGGATGCGGTCAAGAATCTGTACGAACTCGCCTCGGGGCGGGTCGACTCGACGCTCGACGCGGACGCCAGCGCGGCCACGATCGTCGCGATGCGCTCACTGCTGACCGACACCGGAGCCAGCCTCGTACCCGGACACGACGTCGAACTGCGATGGGAGGCCGGCGAGGCACACCGCCGACGCCCCTCGGGAGCCGCGATCGGGTTCTTCGCCGACGCCTCCACGGGTGAAGAGGACCGCAGCATCGGCTGACCGCCGAGCGCGCACGAGAGGACGATGATGACGACAGTGCTGTACACCGGCGGGACCGGGCGCATGGGACGAGTGATCCGCGAGGGGCTCGCCTCCCGCTACGACCGCGTCGTGCTGTTCGCGCGGACCGACAGCGATGAGTCGCTCTTCCCCGGCGAAGAGGTCGTGATCGGTGACCTCGGCGACCTCGACGCGCTCACGGCGGCGGCGGAGGGCGTGGACGTGATCGTGCACCTCGGCGGGATCGCGGACGAAGCGCCGTTCGAGGAGATCCGCCGCGTGAACATCGACGGCACCTACCACGTCTACGAAGCGGCGCGACGGGCCGGTGTGCGACGTGTCGTCTACGCCAGCTCCAACCACGTCGTCGGCTTCCATCCCGCGGAGGAGGTGCTGGACGAGAGCGCATCGCTGCGTCCGGACACCTTCTACGGGGTCTCGAAGGCATTCGGTGAGGCCCTCGCCAGCCTCTACCACGACAAGTGGGGGGTCGAGTCGGTGCTCGTCCGCATCGGCACCTTCCGTCCGGAGCCCGAGGACAGGCGCCAGCTCGCGCTCTGGCTCAGCTGGCGCGACGGGGTCGAGCTCTTCCGCTGCGCGATCGAGAGCGCCCCGGTGGGCTGCGCGGTCGTCTACGGCTGCTCGGCCAACACCGGCCGCTGGTGGAACGGTGACGCGGGATGGGCCGCGATCGGTTACGTGCCCCGCGACGATGCCGCCGACCACACCGACGGCGTGGACTTCTCCGCTCCGGCGCCCACTCTGCACGGCGGTGCTTTCGCCGCCCCCGACTACGAAGGAGGGATCTGGTGACATCGCCCGATTCCCAGGATGTGCTGATCACCACCGCGTTCCTCGAACCCGGTGACGAGGTCGACCGGATGCTGCGCAGCGCAGGACTCACGACTCGGCATGTGCCGGAGCTCGAACGCCTGTCCGCCGAGGAACGGGCCCGGGCGCTCTCGGGAGTCCGCGCGATCATCGCCGGCACCCGCCCCCTGGGTGAGGAGGAGTTCGCGCAGGCCCCCGCGCTGCGCATGATCGTGCGCACGGGCGTCGGCTACGACAGCGTCGACGTGAGTGCGGCGACGGCACGCCGAGTTCCCGTGTGCGTCACCCCCGGCGCCAACCGTCAGGCGGTCGCGGAGCACGTCTTCGCCCTGGCCCTCGCCTGTGCCCGGCGCATCCCCGAGAACATCAGCAACCTCGCCGCGGGCACCTGGCAGCAGCTCACCGGACGGGAGCTGCGGGGAGCGACTCTCGGAATCCTCGGGCTGGGCTCGATCGGAAAGGCGGTCGCGACGATCGCCGCGGGCTTCGGGATGAAGGTCGTCGCGTACGATCCGTCCTTCGACGAGGGCTTCGCCGCGGCCAACGGCATCCGTCGGCTCGAACTCGAGGATCTGCTCCGAGAAGCCGACTTCGTCACGCTGCACCTGTTCCTCGATGAGACGACCCGGAACCTCCTCGACGCCTCTCGCCTGGCCCTGATGAAGTCCGACGCGGTCCTCATCAACACCGCGCGCGGAGGCATCATCGAGGAGGACGCCCTGGTCGCCGCCGTCCGCGACGGGCGTATCGGCGCCGCCGCTCTCGACGTCTTCGCGGACGAGCCACTGGGGGCATCGAGCCCACTCCTGCACACCCCCGGCATCCTCGCCACGACGCACGTCGCGGGCGCGACCCGCGAGGCCCGTGGCGAGTCCGGTCGCATGGCCGCGCGCAACGTGATCGCGACTCTGCGCGGTCAGGCTCCCGAGTTCGTGGTGAACCCCGACTACGACGCGGTGACCGCATGATCGTCGAAACCTCCTCGGGGCCGGTGCGCCTCGCCGCCAACCTCAAGTGGATGTTCACCGAGGTCCCCTTCGTCGAGCGGTTCGACGCGGCCGCGGAGGCGGGCTTCACCGCGGTGGAGTTCGCCTCGCCCTACGAGCTCGCGCCCGCGGACGTGCGTCGGCTGCTCGACGACGCGGGCCTGGCGCAGATCCTCATCAACACGCCCGCCGGACCCGCGGGGACGCCCACAGCGTCGGGGGCGGCCTTCGTGCCCGGTGCCGAGCAGGAGTTCCGCGACGGGGTGCTGCGGGCGCTGGAGTACGCGACGGTTCTCGGTGCACGAGTGGTCCACGCCATGGCCGGCATCAGGCCGGCCGGAGTCGACGCCGACACGGCCTTCGCGACCTATGTGTCGAACATCTCCTGGGCGGCCGAGCAGGCACGTGGTACGGGGGTCCGGCTGGCACTGGAAGCGATCAACAAGCGTGATCAGCCCGGCTACGGTCTCGCCTCGATGGAGACCGCGGCGGCGGTGGCGCAGGTGGTGGATCCCGACATCGTCGGCGTGCTCTTCGACGTCTACCACGCGCAGGTCGACCGCGGGAACGTCATCGAGCGTTTCGAGCAGCTCCGGCCGATGGTCGCGCATGTGCAGATCGCCGACAACCCCGGTCGCGGCGAACCCGGAACCGGCGAGATCGCCTACGAGCGCGTGCTCGCCCGGATCGCGCAGAGCGGATACCCCGGGTGGGTCGGCTGCGAGTATGCCCCCGTCGCGGGCACCCGCGACGGGCTCACCTGGATCGAGAGGACCCTCCGGTGACCGACCCGAGAATCGCGCTCATCAGCGCGACACCCCTGGCGATCGCCCCGGCGGCCGCCGCCCTCACCGCCGCCCTTCCCACGGCGACGGTGTGGAACCTGCTCGATGATCGTCTCCTGGCCGATGCGCAGACCGAGGGCGGCATCACCGCACCGCTGGCTGCGCGCATGGACAGCCTCATCGAGCTCGCTCTGGCCGGGGGAGCGGATGGCGTGCTGCTCACGTGCTCCCAGTTCGGAGAGCGTGCCGACCGGCGGGAGAGCGACGCCGACGGTGTCACCGTGCTCTCGGCCGACGGTCCCCTCTTCGCCGAAGCCGTCGCCGCCGCCCCCGAACGGGTTCTGCTCGTCGCCTCGTTGGCCTCCGCCGCGAGCGACAGCGGAGCACGCCTGGAGCAGGCGTTCGCGGCTGCCGGGTCGGCTGCGCGCGTGCATCCGCTGGTGATCCCGGACGCGGCCGCGCCCCTGTCCGCGCCGGAGCTCGTCGAGACACTGGCTGCAGGGATCGCCGGCGTCGACGAGGCCTACGACCTGGTGGTTCTCGCCCAGTACTCGCTCGCGGGGGCCGCGTCGTCCCTCGCGGATCGCTTCGGCGTCACGGTCCTGGACGGGCCGGCTGCAGCCGCGCGACGGTTGACCGCGGCACTCCGGGAGGATCGAGGATGATCGGCGTGATCGCCGACGACATGACGGGGGCGACGGATGTTGCGGCGGCCCTGCGCCGGGCGGGACTGCGCACGCTCCTCGTTCTCGGCACCGAGCTCGACGAGCACGCTGGCCCCGCCGACGGCATCGTCATCGGGCTGAAGACCCGGTCCCTTCCCGTCGAGGAGGCCGTCGCCCAGAGTCTCGCCGCACTCACGGTGCTACGGCGTCAGGGAGCGGATCGCATCTACGTCAAGTACTGCTCGACGTTCGACTCCACGGACGAGGGCAACATCGGTCCGATCACCGAGGCGATCGCCGACGCCCTTCGCGCGGATCTCGTGGTGACGACGCCGGCCGCACCCCTGCACGGGCGCACCGTCTACCGCGGTCACCTCTTCGTCGGCGACGTGCTGTTGGCCGAGACGCACATGCGCGACCATCCGGTGACCCCGATGCGCGACTCCTCGGTGCCGCGGCTGCTCGCGGCGCAGTGCACGGCGCCCGTCGGGCTCCTGCCCCTCGACGTGGTGCAGCGGGATGCCGACTCCGTGCGCGAGGTCATGCGTCGGTCGCGTGCGGAGGGGATCCGTCACCTCGTCGCCGACGCCGTGACCGATGCCGACCTCGCCGTCCTCGCCGACGCCGTCGACGGGGAGGTCCTCGTGGCCGGATCCGCCGGGCTCGTCGGAGCGATGGCTCTGCGGGAGACGGCGGGCGGCACGATGGCGCCCACGCCCCCATCGGGTCGCACCGCGATCATCGCGGGCAGCTGTTCCCGACGCACGCTCGAGCAGATCGACCGCTTCGTCGGTTCGGGCGGCCCCGCTCATCGCGTCGTGGCCGAGCCCGGCGACACCGCCGAGGAGCTGGCCGCGCGCGCCGTGGAGTGGTGGGAGCACCTGCCCTCCGACGCGGATGCCCTCCTCTACTCCTCCACCCCGGCAGCGGAGCGCCGCCAGGATGTGCCGGGTGCCGGCGAGCTCTACGAAAGGGCGGCGGGCCTCATCGCCTCGCAGCTGTCGGATCGAGGTGTGAAGCGTCTGCTCGTCGCCGGAGGGGAGACCTCCGGCGAGGTCGTCCGGGCCCTCGGCACGACCGTCGCGGTGGTGGGGGAGGAAGTCGCACCGGGCGCCCCCTGGATCCACGACGAGGAGCGCGACGTGCATCTGGTCCTCAAGTCCGGGAACTTCGGCGAGGAGGACCTCTTCGTCGAGGTCGCGGCACAGGGGCGCACAGCATGAGCGCCGATGCCCGCCGCGCGATCGAACGCGTCGCCCACTCGATCCACCGCCGCGGCCTCACGCATGGCCGCACCGGGAACCTCGCCGTGCGCGACGGGGACCGCGTGCTGCTCACGCCGACCGGGGTCAGCCTGGCCGACGTCGACGCGGACCGGCTGTCGGTGGTCGCCCTCGACGGATCGCACCTCGACGGTCCGAAGCCGACGAAGGAAGCCTTCCTCCATGTCGCGCTGCTGCGTGTGCGGCCGGAGGCGAATGCGGTGGTGCACACGCACTCGGTCCATGCCGCCGCGGTGTCGTGCCTGTCCGACGTCGATCCCGAGAATCCGATCCCGCCCCTGACCGCGTACTACGGCATGCGCGTGGGGAAACTGCGGATGCTGCCCTACTTCGCCCCGGGAGACCCGGCAGCGACCGGTGCCGTCGAGGAGGCCGCGCGGGTGACCCATGCCCTGCTCCTGCGCAACCACGGCCCCGTCGTCGCCGGAGCCGATCTGGACACCGCCCTCGACGCGGTGGAGGAGCTCGAGCACACCGCGCAGCTGTTCCTCCTCACGCGCGGCCTCGCCACGTCGCCCCTCACCTCGGCGCAGCTGCACGCGTTCGCCACGCCCTCCGGAAGGACCTCCTCGTGATCACCCTGTACAGCGGGCTCGTCGTCAAGAACCCCCTCGTCGAGCACGTCATCCCCGCGTTCGAGCGTGAGACCGGCACGCACATCGAGGCGACGTTCGAGCCCACCACCGTGCTCCTGGAGCGCATCTCCGCGGGGGCACGGCCGGACCTGGTGCTCGGCGTCTCGTCCTCCGTCACCGATCTCGCGGCGCGGGGTCTGGTGGACCCCGAGGTCGTCGCGGAGATCGCGGTCTCTTCCGTCGGCTTCGCTCGGTTGGACGACGCGGCAGGACCGGCCGACGACTCGGCGACGACGTTCCTCGACTATCTGCTCGCCGCCCGTGCCGTCGCCTACACGCTCAGCGGGGCGAGCGGTGTGCATTTCATGAAGATGCTTCGCGAGCGCGGCCTCCTCGAGCGCATCGATGAGCGCGCGGTGCGATGCGAGAGCGGACTCACGGCTGAGGCGCTGCTCGACGGACGTGCCGACGTCGCGATCCAGCAGGTGAGCGAGCTGCGCTCGGTCCCCGGTGCGCACGTCGTCGAACCGATTCCCCACGAACTGCAGTCCTACGGGCGGTTCGCCGTCGGTGCCCGTCCCGGCGCCGGCGACGACGCGTCCCGATTCGTCACCCTCTTGACCGAGAAGCCGGCACAGGACGCATTCGCCGCGTTCGGGCTGTCGCGTCCCTGAAACCCGAACGAGGAGAGCACCCATGAGAAGAGTCATCGTCGACACCGACACCGGGGTGGATGACGCCCTGGCGCTGATGCTTCTGGCCGCCGATCCGGAGGTCGAGATCCTGGCGGTGGTCAGCGTCTTCGGCAACACCACCGGAGAGCGGGCCGCCGACAACGCACGGTACGTGCTGGACACCTGCGGACGCACCGACGTTCCGGTCTACCGCGGGGCGGACGAGCCGCTGGTGCAGGAGCTGCGGATGAACCCGGGCATCCACGGCGAGGACGGCTTCGGCAACACGGGACTCCGGCCCGCCGAGTCGGTCGACCCCGAGCCGGTCGGTGTCTCCGTCGTGCTCGACCTCGTCGACCGATATGACGGCGAGATCGACTATCTCGCGCTCGGTCCGCAGACGAACCTCGCCGCTGCTGTCGAGGCCCTGCCCGACCTGCTGCAGCGACTTCGCTCGACCACCATCGTCGGGACGCTCGGCCCGGCGCTGTACCACGACACCGCGCCGTGGGAGGATCGTCGGTTCCGGGTCTCGCGTGACCCCAACGTGTCGTTCGACATCGACGCCGCGCGTGTCGTCGCAGCCCACGAGGGCGACGTCACCTGGTGCGGGCCGTACGTCACCCGTCAGGCCCTCGTCCCTGAGGACTTCTTCCTCGACATCGCCTCGTCGACCGGCTTCGCGCCCGCGCAGCTGATCACCGCGATCAGTCGTGACTATGCCGGCTTCTACTCGCGTTCCTACCCGCAGCCGGAGGGGCGCCGGGTCATGGGCATCAACGACAGCATGGCGGTGGCGAGCCTGCTGTATCCGGAACTCGTGACCGGTGCGGTCATGCGGCCGCTCGAGACCTTCCGCGACCCCGAGACCGGAGACCGCTACCTCGCCGGCGTGCATCCGGTGAAGAACGAGACGCGACCGATCCACCGCGTCGTCTTCGACATGGACTTCGACGGCGTGCTGGATCGGATCGGCGAGGTGCTGCGGCGTCCGCTGCCCTGGCGCTGACCTCCGCGAACGGCTCAGTCGTACGTGCGCGCGCGAACCCACGGCATCGGCAGCAGATCGGCGGCGGTCACCCACACCGGGTGGCCGCCGCCGTCTGCGAGCGTGCGGATGCCCGGTGCGACCGCGGGCACGACTTCCCGGCAGACGCCGCAGGGGTTGAGGATCGCGGTCGTGCCGTCGTCGCGCAGGCCGACCGAGACGATGGCTTCGATCTCCTGCTCGCCTCCGATCCGGGCGTTGGCGAGGGCGGTGCTCTCCGCGCAGACGCTCTCTCGTGGGGTGCGCAGGCTGAGGCCGAGGTAGATGGCTCCGGAGGCTCCGCGCGCGGCGGCGGCGACGCGGTGGAGGTTCGCATCGTGCGCACGGATGATCAGGTCGGATGCGGCGGCGAGGAGCCGTCGGTCGTCGTCGTCGAGTGAGGAATTCACGATGAACTCTTTCCGTCACGGAGGGGGCTATTGCTATACTATAGTCGTACTCGGATCTGCTTCCCGAAGATGAGCACTCCTCGCCGCCGTGCAGGAACTGTGTCATGACCAGGGGATATCCGCATTCAAGGGTCGATCAACTCCCTCTCGGGGGCAGAGCAAAGGAGCTCCATGAGCACTGAAGAAGTAGTGGCCACCGCACCGCAGCAGCTGAGGGGCAAGGCGAGCCGCACCGAGCGCAAGAACCTCCGTGCCTTGAGCTGGGGGCACGCGCTCGAATGGTACGACTGGGCGATCTTCGGACTGCTGTCGGTCTACCTCGGCGCGGCGTTCTTCCCCTCCGACAGTCCACTCGCCTCGACCTTGAACGCACTCGCCGTCTTCGCGGTCGGGTTCGTCGCACGTCCGCTCGGCGGGGTCGTCTTCGGCTTCGTGGCCGACCGCTTCGGGCGCAGGAAGATCATGATCTTCGCCGTCGGCGCGGTCGCGCTGGGCAGCTTCATCATCGGCGTGCTCCCCGACTACCAGACCATCGGAGCCCTCGCGCCGATCGTCGTCGTCCTCGCGCGCCTCCTGCAGGGACTCTCCGCCGGTGTGGAGGCGCCGCTCGGCACGGCGTACGCGCTCGAGCTGGTTCCGAACCGCCCCGGTTACGTCGCCGGCTTCTTCGCGTTCTTCAACAACCTGGGCAACCTGCTCGCACCCACGTCGATCTTCCTGATCAGCCTGCTGCTGGGCCCCGAAGCCCTCGCCGCGTACGGCTGGCGCATCCCGTTCATCGTGGGTGGTCTGTTCGGTCTGATCGTGCTGTGGCTGCGTCGGACGCTGCCCGAGACCCTCGACACCGCGGCGATCCGCACGGTGGGTGCGGTCCCCACCAAGGACAACTCGGTGTGGCGCGACGTCCGCAAGTACTGGCTGAGCGTCCTCGCGACCGTCTTCATCGTCGGTGCGATCCAGGCGTACAACTACACGTGGATCGCCGGACTCCCGAACCTCGCCAACGGCACGTTCGGAGAAGACCCCACCGCCGTGTTCGCCATCACCACGGGAATGGGCGTCTTCCTGACGGTCGGAGCCTTCGCGCTGAGCCGCATCCTCGATCGGTTCCCGATGTCCAAGTGGTTCGTGGTGGCGCGTCTCGCGGCAATCCCGACGATCTTCCTGGCGCTGCTGTACTCGCAGCCCGGGGTCGGCACGCTCGCCGGCGTGATGTTCGGTGGGGCGATCGTGCTGCTCCTGAACATGACCATCTTCGTCGTCGTGTCCAACTCCCTGCTGCCGCAGCACATCCGTGGCACCGGGCTCGGTCTCGGCTACGGTCTGGGCGTCGCCATCTTCGGTGGCACCGCCTCGTACCTGCTCCTCTGGCTGCAGAGCCAGGGCATGATGTGGATCTTCCCGATCTACATCGCGGCCCTCTGCGCGATCAGCGTGGTGCTCTACGTCCTCGCGAAGCGCCGCAACGGCCTCTTCGTGGGCAAGTGACCTCCTGATGGATCTGTGGCGCGAGATCGTCGGCTGGGCCGGCAGCGCTCTCTTGATCGTCTCGCTCTTGCAGCCGACGATCTCGCGCCTGCGCTGGTTGAACCTCGGAGCCTCCTCGCTGCTGATGGGATACAACCTGATGCTCGGCAGCGCGCCCATGGTCGCCCTCAACATCACGCTGATCGCGATCAACTGCTGGTACCTCTTCGTCTACACGCGTTCCGCCCGCGCCGCACGGCTGAGGGCGGCGACCGTGGACGGGCTCAGTGAAGCGTCCGATCGGCAGACCAGCCGCTAGGACATGAAAGAAAGCATGGATATGGAACGACTGATCATTGACACCGACCCCGGGATCGACGACGCGGGGGCGCTGTTCTGGGCGCTCTCCTCCGACGCCTTCCAGATCGAGGCGCTGACCACGGTGTTCGGCAACGTCGATGTCGACACGGCGACGGCCAACGCCCGCAAGATCGCCGCTGTCGCCGGTCGTTCCGACCTGCCGATCTGGAAGGGTTCGAGCCGGCCGCTGGTCGGCGAACCCCACTTCGCGGAGCACATCCACCGTCCCGGCGGGGTGGGCTTCTGGGAGTACCCGGACCCGGACCCCCAGGCCGAGGTCGCGCCGGATGCCGTGCGCCGGATGATCGACACGGTCATGTCGGCTCCGGGGGAGGTGACGATCATGGCCCTCGCGCCCCTGACGAACGTGGCTCTGGCCATCAAGCTGGAGCCGGAGTTCGCGCGCTCGGTGCGCCGCATCATCTACATGGGCGGCGCGGCACTCACATGGGGCAATGTCACGCCCGTCGCGAGCGCGAACATCTTCAACGATCCCGAAGCCGCGGAGATCGTCATCCAGTCCGGGGCACCCCTCACGCAGGTCGGCCTGGACGTGTCCCGGAGCTTCGCCCTCACGCCGGACCACGTCCGCACCCTCTGGGAGTCGCGCTCGCCGATGGGCCTGGCGCTCTGCGAGATGATCGGATACCCGGATCGTCAGGACGACCCCGACGAGATGCCCGAGTGGAAGACCGAGGGCATGCACCTCAACGACGTGCCCTGCGTCGCCTATGCCCTCAACCCCGACTGGTTCACGGTGCGCAACCTCCGTGTGGACGTCGAGCTGAACGGGACGCACACCCGCGGACAGACCGTCGTGCAGATGATCGACCGCTGGCAGGGCGTGCCGAACGTCGACGTGCTGTTCGACATCGACGCGCAGGCGGTCGCCGACGCGCTCACGGCCTCGCTCACCGCGTTCGGAACCGCCACCGACTGACCTCTTCACCCTGAACGGCCTCACCCTCGAAACCGGGGGTGGGGCCGTTCGTGTGTGTGGCCGGTGTTGACCTTGACGTTACGTCAACTCCTAGAGTCGAGTCATCGAACGGAAGGAGGCGTAGGCATGGACACGGACGACTGGTCGATCCAGGAGATCGCGCGGCTGGCCGGCACGACGAGTCGCACGCTGCGGCACTACGACCACATCGGTCTGCTGCCGCCCACGCGCATCGCGCACAACGGCTACCGGCACTACGACGCGCAGGCGCTCGTGCGACTCCAGCGCATCCTCCTGTTGCGGGAGCTCGGACTCGGGCTGCCGCAGATCGCGGAGGTCCTCGGCGCATCCACCGACCGGATGCCCTCGCAGACCGAAGCCGCCGCGCTGGAAACCCATCTCGCGCTTCTGCGCGAGGAGCAGACCCGGCTGGCGCGACAGATCGCGTCGGTCGAATCCACCATCACGGCATTGAGAGGAGGTGAACGACTCATGGCAGAGAACATGTTCGACGGCTTCGACCACACGCAGTACAAGGACGAGGTCGAGGAGCGTTGGGGCAAGAACGCCTACGCCGACAGCGACCGCTGGTGGCGCGGGATGACGGATGCCGAACGCGCCGACTGGCAGCAGCGCGTGTCCGACCTCGGGCGCGACTGGATCGCCGCCGCGGAGAGCGGTATCGATCCGGCATCCTCCGAGGCTCAGGAGATCGCGCGGCGCCACGTCGAGTGGCTCACGGGCATCCCCGGCACACCCGGCGCCGTCCCCGGAGGCGACGTCAAGGCGTACGTGATCGGGCTCGGCGAGATGTACGTCGCGGATCCGCGTTTCGGCGCGAACTACGCGACATCGTCCGGCGGAACGCACGGTGCGGAATTCGTCCGCGACACGCTGCGCATCTACGCGGAGGGCAACCTCTAGCCCAGACCCTCCCTCCGGTCGCGATATGTCACCCCGAATCACCGTTTCGGCTGCCATATCGCGACCGGAACCCGCTGTGGGGCGACCGGAACGACGCGGGGGGCGTACCGAAGGGGCGGGCGGGATGCAAGGGGGCGCTCGCGGGGCGGTCCCGGGCGTAGGGTCGGGGCATGGCTCACGGATCCCGGCGCAGGAACACGGCGTCGCTGTTCGTCGCCGCGGCAGGGGTCTATGCCGCGAACTGCGTGCTCGGCGCGTCGGTCGCGGCGCGGATCGTCGACACCCGGAACTTCCGGTGGCTGCACCACCTGCTCTACATCGCCACGTGCACGTCCGTCGGTGCCGCGGTCGTCTCGGGATCCGCAGGCCGGTCCCGCCAGGGCCGTCGTGCCGCACTCGCGGTGCTCCCGGCCGCAGTCCCCCTCGCCGCGATCCCCTACCTCGGCACGCACACCCGGCGGCATCCGCTGGTCGCGCTCACCGCCGCCCCCTTCATCGTCGCGGGGCTGGTGCTCTCGCGATCCGCCGCCGACCGGAAGTGACACGCATGGAACTGCTCGACGCCATCCGCCGCCGCAAGACCACGAACGGGGCTTTCCTGCCCGACCCCGTCTCCGAGGAGCATCAGCGCATCCTCCTGGAAGCCGCGGGGCGTGCGCCGTCGCAGTTGAACAGTCAGCCCTGGCGGTTCGTCGTGATCGAGAGCCGCGACACCATCGAGCAGATCGCACGCATCTCGGGCGAGAGCATGACCGAGGCGATGTCGAACGGCACGTTCTTCGAGCGCTACAAGCCGTACTTCCGCTTCAGCGAGGCCGAGATGGAGGAGAAGCGCAGCGGCATGCTCTTCGACAAGCTGCCCGCCGCACTGCGCCCCTTCACGAGTCAGGTCTTCACGAAGCGCGGGCAGACCCTCATGAACACCTTCGGGGTTCCGAAGACCCTCGGTGCCGAGAACCGCAAGCTGGTGGCCGGATCACCGCTCCTGCTCGGGGTCATGCTCGACCGGAGCGAGTATCGGCCGGGGCAGCTCTCGTCGTTCTACTCCGTGTTCAGCATGGGAGCCGCGATGGAGAACGTCTGGCTCACCACGGTCGAGCTCGGGATGGGGATCCAGTTCATCTCCTTCCCGATGGAGGTTCCTGGTCGCTGGGACGAGATCGTGCAGCTGCTTCGTGTGCCCGACGACCTGGAGCTCATGGCCGTCTACCGACTCGGCTACCTGCCGCCGGAACAGCGTCGTCCCGCGATCGACTGGTCGAGCAGTCAGCGCAAGCTCGTCTCGCAGTACGTGTTCCGCGAGAACGGCGAGACGCCGCAGGAGGGATGGGATGGCGCGCCGCCCCGGGGCGAGATCATTCCCGGTCCTCGCCCGACAGAGGCGTGAGATCGCGCAGCGCCGGTCCCTCGATCCGGGTGCCGTCGGCGCGGAAGCGTGAGGCGTGCAGGGGGCAGTCCCACGAGCACTCGGCGTCGTTCCACGTGAGCACTCCGCCCAGATGAGGGCACACCGCGCTCACTGCGCGGGTGACGCCGTCGACCGTCGATACCGCGACCGGCCGACCCGCGCGGTTCGCCACCGTGCCCTGGCCCTCGGCGGGCCGCGGGACGGGGGTGGGGTGGCGTTCCGCCTCCGTCCACCCGGCCGCGAGGGCCGCAGCCACCTTCCCGCCCTCCTTCGCACCGCGCCCCAGATCGGCGGGGACCGTGAGCCGTGTGCCGATCGTGGTCATCCAGGCCGCGCGCTCGCGGCGAGGGGTGCCGAGGACCTCGGCCGTGAGGCGCAGCGCAGCGGCCGGACCGTTCGAGAGGCCCCACTTGCCGTAGCCGGTCGCGAAGCGGACGCGACCGAGACCGCGTGGCATCGCCCCCACGAACGGGATGAGGTCGTGCGACTCGTAGTCCTGCGCCGACCATCGATGTGTCTCCTCGGCGCCGGGGAAGTGCAGCTGTGTCCAGGCGATGAGGTCGTCCACCGCTGCAGCCTCACCGTCTCCGCGACCGACCGGATGACCGTTGCCGCCGACGACGAGCTGGGCTTCTCCGCCCGGACCGTCGTCCGCGCTCACCGGACGGATCGAGCGGGTGGGGCCGTCGACCGAGAGGAAGGTGCCGTCCGGGAGGCCGCCCGGCACGCGGAAGGAGACGCAGTACGACCGCAGTCCTCGCGTCTTGGCGAAGTACAGGCCGCGATCCGTGATCGGTGTGCCGGTCGCGAGCACGATGTGGTCGCCGAAGAGCGGTCCGTCCACGGTGTCGACCCGGCCGGCGAAGGCACGTGTCCCCGTCGCCCGGACTCCGGTGTGCACCGTGCCGCCCGACGCGAGCAGCTCGGTGACGAGGGCCTGGGCCACCGCGACCGGATCGATCGTCACCTGATCGTCGAGCGCGACCGCCGCGGCCACCGGGAACGTCGTCTTCGGTCGGGTCGTCGCCATCAGCAGCCTCGTCGGCAGCCCGGCTTCCCGTGCGGCGGTGTGCTGGTCCCGGACGATCCCGGCACCGGCCGGACCCTGCGCGTAGGAATGATCGGTGCGGCGGGTGTAGGTCACGCCTGCCATGTCGGCGAACGCGGTCAGCCACTCCATCCCCGCGCGATTGGCGTCGACGTAGGCCCGCACGAGAGAGGCCGGATGGTGCCGTCGGAGCGCTTCCAGGTGCGCGCCGTGCAGGATCGAGAGCTTGCCCGTGTTCGCACCCGTCGCGAGCTCGGCGATCCCGCCCGCATCGATCACCGCGACGTCTAGTCCGGCGCGGGTGAGCATCACGGCGGTCGAGAGTCCGGTGATGCCCGCCCCGACGACGACCACGTCGTGATGCGCGCCCGCCTCGAAGGGGGAGCCCACGGGCAGGTTCTTCTCGAGCTTCCACAGTGGTCTCATTCCGACAGTCAACGTCGCGAGGAGCGAGGGAGCCACGCCCTTGACATCGACTCGGCGCGCTGGCACGCGCGACTAAGGTGGCGAGCATGACCTTCCGCCGCATCCTGCTCGTCGCCGTGGGCGGCATGGTCGGCACGGCGGCGAGGCTGGGACTCGGACTGGTGTTGCCCGACGCGGGTGGCTTTCCGGTGGCCGTGCTGCTCGCCAACGTCCTCGGAGCCGTGCTGATCGGAGTGCTGGCCGCGCGCCTCCCCTCCTCCACGGACCTCCGTCTGGCTCTCGGCACCGGAGCGCTCGGCGGATTCACGACGTACAGCGCGTTCATGACCGGCACGGTGGAGCTGTGGGCGGCCGCGCCGGTGCTCGCGGTCGCGTACGCCATCGGCAGCCTGGTGCTCGGACTGGCCGGAGCGGCGCTCGGCCTGCGCTTCGGCAGACCCCGCCACGGAGCACCCGCGTGACCCCGCTGCTCTTCCTCGGTGCCGCGCTCGCCGGCGGAGTCGGTGCGGTGCTGCGCTATCTCGTGGACCTCGGTGTCGCGCGGCTCGCCGGCCGCCGCTTCCCGTGGGGCATCCTCCTCGTGAACATATCCGGCTCCTTCGCGCTCGGGGTGGTCACTGCGGCTCTCCCTGACGCGGCGTTCGTGCTCGGCGCGGGGCTGCTGGGCGGATACACGACATTCAGCACCGCGATGCTCGACACCGTCGCACTGTGGCGAGACGGCGAGCGCGGGTCCGCGGTGTTCAACGCGGTCGGGATGCTCCTGCTCGGCGTCCTCGCCGCCGCCCTCGGCCTGGCCCTCGGCACCGCCCTCTGACCCCCGGACCGCCCCCGGTCCCGTCCCCGTCTCGCGGTCCCGTCCCCGTCTCGCGGTCCCGTCCTCGTGTCGCGGTCCCGTCCCCGTCGTGCGGTCCGTCGCGAAGGTCGACACCCCCTCTGCTCGCCGAGGCCCCCTCTGGATCGCACCAATCAGAGGGGGCGTCGACGGTGAACGGGGGTCTCGGCGGAGGGGACGGACGGGACGGGACGGGACCGCGAGACGGGGACGGGGCGCGACGGACGGGGGTGAAGCAGGGGTTGCGGGGGTGGGAAGGGGCGGGGTACTCTCCTTGCTAATCGATTAACGCTAAACGATTAACACCCGTTCCTGCACTCGTGCACTGTCGAAGGAGACACCGATGCCCCGTACGACCCGCCGCGCTCTGGGCGCCCTCGCCGCGTCCGCGGCCGCCGTCCTCGCCCTCAGCGCCTGCTCCTCCGCGACCGCGGGGGAGAGCTCCGACGGCGACGTCACCCTCAGCTACGCCATCTGGGACGAGAACCAGAAGCCCGCGATGGAGGACATCGCCGCGGCGTTCACGAAGGAGCACCCGAACGTCACGATCGACATCCAGGTCACCCCCTACAAGGAGTACTTCACCAAGCTGCAGACCGCCGCGACGGGTGGCTCGGCAGCCGACGTCTTCTGGATGAACGGCCCGAACTTCCAGCTCTACGCCTCGAACGGCCAGCTCGCCCCTCTCGACGACGGGGGGATCGACGCCGCGGACTACCCCGAGGGCCTGATCGACCTGTACACCTACGACGGCAAGCTCTACGGCGCCCCGAAGGACTTCGACACGGTCGCCCTCTGGTACAACAAGGCGCTGTTCGACGCTGCCGGGGTGGAGTACCCCTCGGCGGGGTGGACGTGGGATGACTTCACCGCGGCTGCCGCGAAGCTCACCGATCCCGCGAAGGGGCAGTTCGGCGTCGCGGCGAGCCAGTACGGTCAGGAGAACTTCTACAACTCGATCGCCCAGGCCGGGGGAGAGGTCATCTCCGCCGACGGCACGAAGAGCGGATACGGATCGCCCGAAGCGCTCGCCGGCATCGAGCTGTGGACCGACCTGATCGCCGCCGGCTCTTCGCCCACGGCACAGCAGATGACGGACACGAACCCCGAGGACTTCTTCCTCTCGGGCAAGGTCGCCATGTTCCAGAACGGATCGTGGGCGGCCATCGCCTACGCGGACAACGCCGACATCGGCGGTGACGTCGACGTGGCACCGCTGCCCGCCGGCGCCGAAGGCAACCAGAGCGTGATCCACGGTGTCGGAAACGTCGCCAACGCGAAGAGCGCCCACCTCGCCGAGGCCAAGATGTTCGCCGAGTTCGCCTCCGGTGAGCAGGCCGCGAAGATCCAGGCCGAGACCGGCACCGTGATCCCGGCGTTCGACGGCACGCAGCAGGCGTGGGTCGACGCGCTTCCCCAGTACGACCTGCAGGTCTACATCGACGCGCTCGAGAACGCCGTCCCGTACCCGGTGTCCAAGAACACCTCCGCCTGGACGAGCATCGAGAGCGAGGTGCTCTCCCAGGTGTGGTCGGGTGCGGTGACCCCGAAGGACGGCCTCCAGGATCTCGCCGCCCAGATGCAGGCGGCACTGGACGCCGAGCAGGACTGATCGTATGACCGTCCTCGCGCCGCGCGCGGTCGAGACGGCGGAGCGGATGCCGGAGCCGCAGGGCTCCGGCATCCGTCGCCGCCGTCGGAGTCCCGGAGCCTCGCCCTGGTGGGCGCTGGTCTTCCTCGGGCCGACCGCACTGGGCATCGCCGTGTTCTACCTGTGGCCGACCGTCCGGACCCTCATCATCTCGTTCACGAAGTCAGGGCCGTTCGGCGGGTCCGAGTGGGTGGGCATCGAGAACTACACGCGTCTGTTCCAGGATCCCGAGCTCATCGGGGCCCTCCGCAACACCGCGGTCTACACGGTCATCGCGCTCATCGGGATCCCTCTCGCGGTCGGGATCGCCGCCCTGCTGAACACCGCCGGGCTCAAGGGCCGCAGCGCCTACCGCACGCTGTACTTCATCCCCGTCGTCACGATGCCGGCCGCCATCGCGCTGGTCTGGCGCATGATCTACAACGGCGACTACGGGGTGCTCAACGCCGCTCTGGGTGCCGTCGGCATCGAGGGGCGCAGCTGGCTCACCGACCCGAACACCGCGTTGATCGCGATCGCCGTCGTCGGGATCTGGGCGGGGCTGGGCACCAACATCGTGATCTTCCTCGCCGGTCTTCAGGGCATCCCCGACACGATCATGGAGGCGGCCGACCTCGACGGCGCGGGTCCTGTGCGCAAGTTCTTCTCGATCACGATCCCGCTGCTGTCGCCGTCGATCTTCTTCGTCAGCGTGATCAGCGTGATCGGGGCGCTGCAGGTGTTCGACCTGATCTACATGATGCTCGGACGCAGCAACCCCGCGATGCCGAACACCCGCACCGTCGTCTATCTCTTCTACGAAGCGGGCTTCCTCGACAACGACCGCGGCTATGCGGCCGCCGTCGCGTTCCTCCTGCTCGTGATCATCCTGATCCTCACGATCGTGCAGTTCCGTCTGCAGAAGAAGTGGGTGCACTATGAGTGACGTCTCGCTCGACACGCGCGCCGTGGTCGGCGCTCCCGCCGGACGCTCGGGCACGCGCGCCGGGAAGCCGAGGAATCGCGGCCTCTGGATCGTGCACCTCGTGCTCCTCCTCGGCGCCGTGCTGATGGTCTTCCCGTTCGTCTGGCAGCTGCTGACCTCGTTCAAGACGCTGTCGGACTCCGTGCAGGTGCCGCCGTCGTTCCTGCCGCGTGAATGGGTGTTCACGAACTTCGCCGAGGTCTTCGACTCGATGCCGTTCGGGCAGATGTTCCTGAACTCCGTGCTCCTCACGGTAGGGCGCACGGTCGGACAGGTGGTGCTGTGCACGATGGCGGGCTACGCGTTCGCACGTATCCCGTTCCCCGGCCGCAACGCCCTGTTCGTGGTGTTCCTCTCGGTGCTGATGGTGCCGTCGCAGCTCTACCTGCTGCCGCAGTACGAGATCATCCAGTCGCTGGGGTGGCTCAACACCCTGCAGGCGCTCATCGTGCCCGGCATCTTCAGCGCGTTCGGCACCTTCCTGATGCGGCAGTTCTTCATGTCCATGCCCGCCGAGCTCGAGGAGGCCGCGCGCATCGACGGCGCGAATCCGTGGCAGACCTTCTGGCGGATCATGGTTCCGCTCGCGAAGCCTGGCATCATCGCACTTGTGGTGTTCACCGTGCTGTGGTCCTGGAACGATCTGCTCTGGCCGTTGATCGTGACGACCGACCCCGCGAAGATGCCGCTGTCGGTCGGGCTCTCGCAGCTGGTCGGCATCCACGGCACGGACTACCCGGTGCTGATGGCGGGTGCGCTGCTGGCGACGCTCCCGATGCTGGTGACCTTCATGATCCTGCAGCGGCAGTTCATCCAGGGCATCGCGTTCAGCGGATCGAAGGGCTGAGACATGGCGAAGAGCGAGCACCAGGCGCCTCGGCGACCGACCCTGCGCATGGTGGCCGAACGGGCCGGAGTGTCGACCGCGACCGTGTCGTATGTGTTCTCCGGGCGGGCGGGGGCGGCGTCAGGGGCCGGTGTCGCCGAGGCCACGGCCGCACGGGTGCTGGCCGCGGCCGACGAGCTCAACTACCGGCCGAACAGCGCGGCGCGGGCGATCCGCACGGGACGCAGCGGCATGGTGCAGCTCTCGCTGCACATGCTCAGCGACCCGTGGTCCCTGGCGGTGGCCGGCGCGGTGAACGCCGAGGCGAACAAGCACGGACTCACCACGCTGATCCTCGCCGACGGCGACTGGCATGCCGCGCTCGACCGCGTCGAGAGCGACGTGGCTTATCTGGACGGCGTGGGACTCGACGAGCCGGCGCGGCAGAACCTCGCCGACCTCGTCCGGCGCGGGCAGCGTCTGGTGGTGTTCTCCGAGCACCTCGAACCCGAGGGATTCGACGTGATCCGCTCCGACGCGATCCCGGGATGCGAGATCGCGATGGATCATCTGCTGGAGCGGCACACCGCGATCGGATGCATCGCCGCCGAGGGTGCGGTGCGCCTCGCCGGCGAGCAGGTCACGCGCTACACGCCCTACGTCGAGAAGCTGGCGGCCGCCGGCATCGAGCCGGAGCCGAACTGGACCGTGACGTACGCCGACACCCAGGCGAGCGCGTTCACGGCGGCGGTCGAGTTGCTGTCGGGCGAGAACCGGCCGCGGGCGGTGTACGCCACGACCGACTTCGCCGCGATCGCCACGATCAACGCCGCGCACATGCTCGGTCTGCGGGTGCCGCACGACGTCGCGGTGGTGGGCGTCGGCAACACCCCGGACGCCCGCCTGATCGCGCCCACCCTGACGACCGTCGGCCCGACCGACTTCTACGAGAGGCAGGCGCGCATCATCGTCGACCGTGCCCTCGAGACCGAACCCACCCCCGGGCGCCTGCACGACTTCGCATGGACGCTCTTCCCCGGCGGATCCACCGACCTCGACGCCCCCGCACCGCGGGCCCGTTGACCTCGGCATCTCGCACAGACTCATCACACAGAAGGACCATCGTGGATCTCCAGATCGGCATCATCGGCTTCGGCGCGCGCTCGACCCTCCAGGAAGAGGTGCATCGCCCCGGGCACGGATCACGCATCAGCGCCGTGTGCGACCTCGCTCTGCGCGCTCGCGAGGACGCCCGCGCCCTCGTCCCGGATGCGCTCATCACCGATTCGCTCGATGAGCTGCTGGCCTCGGGCGTCGACGCCGTCATGGTGCTCACCCCGGACGACACGCACGCCGCCCTCAGCATCCGGGCACTCGAAGCCGGAGTGCCGGTGTTCTGCGAGAAGCCCCTCGCGATCGACCTCGCCGACGCCGACCGGATGCTCGAGACCGCGCGCCGCACCGGCACCGGCCTCTACATCGGCCACAACATGCGGCACATGCCCGTGATCACGCTCATGCGCGGACTGATCCAGAGCGGGCGCATCGGACAGGTCAAGGCCGTGTGGGTGCGGCACTTCGTCGGCCACGGCGGCGACTTCTACTTCAAGGACTGGCACGCCGACCGCCGCCGCACCACGGGACTGCTCCTGCAGAAGGGCGCGCACGACATCGACATCATCCACTGGCTCGCCGGCGCGTACA
Organism: Microbacterium sp. J1-1; assembly: GCF_024498615.1. Lineage (NCBI taxonomy): Bacteria > Bacillati > Actinomycetota > Actinomycetes > Micrococcales > Microbacteriaceae > Microbacterium > Microbacterium sp. J1-1. The sequence goes on from NZ_CP089590.1 coordinate 458,451, forward strand.
GCGAGAGGGTCGCCGCGATGGGGGCGCTGAGCGTGTACGGCGACATCGCCGACCGGCGAGACCGGACGGGGGAGCGGATGCCGGACTGGTTCAGCATGGACAACTGGCCGCCGACCGCGCTCACCGGCCTGCACCCCGTGGTCGACGTCGAGGACATCTCGATGGTGAACATGCAGCTGGAGGGCGGGATCTTCGCGTCGTACCAGCAGTGCCACTTCACGCCCGACTACTGGCGCAACTACACCGTGATCGGCACCGAGGGGCGCATCGAGAACTTCGGCGACGTGGCCGGCAGCGAGGTCAAGCTGTGGAATCGGAGGCATGCGGGCGCGGCCGACGCCGACGAGACCTTCATCGTTCCCGAGGTCCCGGACGCGGGGCACGACGGTGCCGATGCGCTGCTCGTCGCCGAGTTCCTGCGGTTCGTGCGGCACGGTGGACTGACGGCGACGTCACCGATCGCGGCGCGCGAGGCGGTGGCGGCCGGTATCCTCGCCACCGCGTCGCTGCGGGGTGACGGCTCCGCGATCGAGATCCCGCCGCTCGACCCCGAGCTCGTCGCGTACTTCGAGCGCGGGCAGGTCGAGGCCGCACTGGTATGAGCGCAGCATCCGATGTTGCGGGATCAGAAAGGGGCCGGAACACGCGACGCCCGGTCCGTTCTTGATCCCGCACGGCCCGCTCCCAGCGCCCTCACATCCGGAAAATGTACAAAAGTACATGTACGGATGTCCAAGGGGGCGGGATGAAGCATGGTGCGCGTCGTCGACGAGACCCGGAAGCGCGCCGTCGGGAGATCGTGACCGCCGCGGCGGAACTGATCGTCGAGGTGGGCGCCGAGGCCGTCACGCACCGCATGGTGGCCGCCCGCGCCGGTGTGCCCCTCGGTGCGACGACCCAGTACTTCGACACCCTCGACGACCTCCGTGCCGCGGCCTTCCGCGCGCTTGCCGAAGAGGTTGACGCGCGCCTCGACGGTGTCCGTCAGACCCTCGCCGAGCGCGGCGTCTCTCCGCACACGATCGCCACCCTGATCGCCGACAGCATGGAGGACGCGCACGCCGTCCAGGCCGACCGCGCGGTGGTGACCGCTGCCGTGCACGATCCGCGGCTGCGCGAACTCGCTCGTCACCTCTCCGACCGGCTCGTGGAACTCCTCGAACCGACCTATGGTGAAGACCGGGCCCGTGCCGCGATGATCTTCATCGACGGCGTCATGTGGAACATGCAGATCCGCGACGACCGCCTGGCACAGTCCTTCATCGAGACCGCACTGGCGCGGATCCTCGGAGATTTCGCCTCCACTCCGACCGCAACGACAGCCACACCCTGACACCGAGGAAAACGCCTTGTCGAAACTCGCCATCCTGAGCCTCAAGAACCGTGCGCTCATCGCCCTGATCACCATCGTCGCGGCGGTGTTCGGCGGGCTCGCGCTCACGAACCTCAAGCAGGAGCTCATCCCTTCGCTCGAGCTGCCGGCGCTCGTCGTCATGACGACCTACCCCGGGGCCTCGCCCGAGGTGGTCGAGAATGACGTGTCGACGCCGGTCGAGTCGGCGATCCAGGGTGTCCCCGGGCTCGAGTCGACCACCGCGACCAGCACCACGAACGCCTCGATCGTCCAGGCGATGTTCGCCTACGGCACGAACCTCGCCACAGCCGAGCAGAAGATCCAGCAGGCGATCAACCGGATCTCGTCGCAACTGCCCGAAGACGTCAGCCCGCAGGTGCTGTCGGTGTCGATCGATGACTTCCCCGTGATCCAGGTCGCCGTCACCGGATTCGAGGATGCCGACAACGCCCAGGCCGAACTCGAATCCGTCGCGATCCCCGACCTCGAAGACGTCGACGGGGTCAACGCCGCGGAGATCGTCGGTGGCGTCGGACAGCGCATCAGCATCACCCCCGACACGGCGAAGCTCGCCGCCGCCGGTCAGAGTACACAGGCCATCAGCTCGGCGCTGCAGCAGAACGGCACCCTCTTCCCGGGCGGGGACATCACCGCCGACGGACAGACGCTCACGGTGCAGACCGGAGCCAAGATCACCTCGGTCGACGAGATCGCGGCGCTGCCGCTGGTGGGCACCGATCTCACCATCGGCGAGGTGGCCAGCGTGGTGCAGGAGTCCGACCCGGTCACCTCGATCTCGCGGGTCGACGGCAAGGATGCGCTGTCGATCTCGATCACGAAGCTGCCCGCCGCCAACACCGTCGAGGTGTCCAACGGCGTGATCGCGGCCCTCGACGAGATCGGCAAGGCGTTCCCCGATGCCGAGTTCACCGTGATCTTCGACCAGGCGCCGTTCATCGTCCAGTCGATCGAGACGCTCGCCACCGAGGGTCTGCTCGGCCTCGTCTTCGCCGTGATCGTGATCCTGGTCTTCCTGCTCTCGATCCGCTCGACCCTCGTGACGGCGATCTCGATCCCGACCAGCGTGCTCATCACGTTCATCGGATTGCAGGCGTTCGGCTACTCGCTGAACGTGCTGACGCTCGGAGCGCTCACGATCGCGATCGGTCGAGTGGTCGACGACTCCATCGTGGTGATCGAGAACATCAAACGTCACTACGTGGGCGATGCCGACAAGGGCGATGCGATCCGTCTCGCCGTGCGCGAGGTCGCGATGGCGATCACCGCCTCGACGATCACGACCGTTGCGGTGTTCCTGCCGATCGTCTTCGTCGGCGACATGGTCGGCGAGCTGTTCCGACCGTTCGCGATGACGGTGACGATCGCGATGGTGGCCTCGCTCCTGGTCGCGCTCACCATCGTGCCCGTGCTCGCCTACTGGTTCCTGAAGCCCGGCAAGCCGCTGCTCGACGAGCATGGAACGCCGATCGACCCCGAGCACCCCGATGCTCCGCCGACGCAGCTCCAGCGCGTGTACCGGCCGATCCTCGCCTGGACGCTGAAGCACTCGGGCGTCACGGTCATCCTGGCTGTCGTGGTGCTCGGCGCCACGCTCGCCGCGGCACCGCTGATGAAGGTCAACTTCCTCGGAGACTCCGGGCAGAACACCATGACCATCACGCAGGACCTCGGTCCGTCGGCGAGCCTGCAGGCGAAGTCGGATGCGGCCGTCGCGGTCGAGGACGCCCTGCTCGACATCGACGGCATCGAGCACGTGCAGGCCTCGATCGGCACCAGCGGCTCGGCGCTCAGCGATGCCTTCTCGGGCGGAGCGGGTGTCACGTACTCGGTGCTGACCGACTCCGACGCGGACCAGGAGAAGCTCCGCGCCGATGTGCAGGACGCGATCGACGGACTCGGTGACGAGGTCGGCGATGTGGCCGTGTCCGCCTCCGCGGGATTCGGCTCGAGCGACATCGAGATCACGGTCAGCGCACCGAACTCCGATGACCTGCAGACCGCGACCACGGCACTCGTCGACGAGCTCGACGGCCGGGACGGAGTCGGTCAGGTCACCGACAACCTCGCCGCATCGCTGCCGTACATCGCGGTCGTGGTCGATCGCGAAGCGGCCGCCCAGCGCGGGCTCTCCGAGGTCGCGGTCGGCTCGATCGTGTCGAACACCATGCGCCCGCAGCAGGCCGGTTCCGTCGAGATCGACGACACCGCGCTGACCGTCTACATCGTCACGCCCGAGCCGCCGACCACGGTCGAGGCGCTCAAGGAGCTGGCGATCCCGACGCCGCTCGGCGTGGTGCAGCTGCAGGACATCGCGACCGTCGAGCAGCGCAACGGCCCGACGTCGATCACGACCGAGCAGGGGCGTCGCACCTCGACGATCACAGTGCCGCCGGCATCCGACAACCTCGCCACCGCCACACAGTCGGTGAACGAGGCGCTCGCCGCGGTCGACCTGCCCGACGGCGCATCCGCCGAGGTCGGTGGCGTGGCGTCGCAGCAGGCGGACTCGTTCTCGCAGCTGGGCCTCGCGATGCTCGCGGCGATCCTGATCGTCTACGTGGTGATGGTCGCGACCTTCAAGTCGCTGCGCCAGCCGCTGCTGCTGCTCGTCTCGGTGCCGTTCGCGGCGACGGGGGCGATCCTGCTGCAGATCGTCACGGGAGTGCCGCTCGGAGTCGCCTCGCTGATCGGTGTGCTGATGCTGATCGGCATCGTGGTGACGAATGCGATCGTGCTCGTCGACCTGGTGAACCAGTACCGGGAGAAGGGACTGTCGACCGTCGAGGCGGTCAAGGCCGGTGGGGAGAAGCGTCTGCGTCCGATCCTCATGACCGCGCTCGCGACGATCCTCGCCCTCACCCCGATGGCGCTCGGCATCACCGGGCACGGCGGGTTCATCTCCCAGCCGCTGGCGATCGTCGTGATCGGTGGACTCCTGTCCTCGACCGTGCTGACACTGATCGTGCTGCCGACGCTCTACAACCTCGTCGAGGGTGCCAAGGAGCGGCGGGCGGCGCGCAAGGCGGGCGGGTCGGATGCCGGCGGGGCGCCCGAGCCGGATGCTCCGGTCGATCCCGATGCGTCGGGCGCTGCGGCAGCTCCGGCCGGTTCGGTGCTGATCGACGCGTCTGGTCTGCCGCACGCACGGCAGCTCACCCGGCGCGAACTGCGCGACCGGGAGTAGCGGGTCCGTCCGGCGGGGGTTCCGGCGGACGGTCACAACTCACGCGCGTTCACAACTCCGCAGAAAGGCCCCGGATCCGCAGGCAGATGCGTGATCCGGGGCCTTTCGAGTCGATCCTTGAGGAGTTGTCAACGGCCCGACGCTGCGACGGGTCGGAACAGGTCAGCTGAACGTGATGCCCCAGTGCAGGGTCCAGGTCTCTTCCGGGGCGAGGCGGCGGATGCCGAGGCCGCTGTTGAGCGCATCGGCGGGCGCGGTCATCGGCTCGATCGCGACCGCGAGGCTCTGTCCGGGATAAGCGGGTGTGGTGTACACCTGCACGTAGTCGAAGCCCTCACCCTGCCACAGAGTCACGCGACGGCCGTCCGGTGCGGTGAGCGAGTGGCGTACCCGCCCGTCCGGGTCGCGCGTGAGATCGGTGAAGCCGGTGTCGAGGCTCACGTCTCCCAGGCGGACGCCATCCCGCAGCGCGGTATCCGCCGGACGCGTCCCGGTCGGCAGCATCCGCTCATCGGTCTCGAACGCGGTCTTCGCGGGGATCCTCAGCGTGAGGTCGTGCGGGTCGACATCGCCGATCGTGACGAACGGATGCGTGCCCAGCGCGACCGGCGCCGGGGCGTCCGAGCGGTTGGTGAGGTCGTGCGCGACCTGGATGCCGTCGGAGGCGAGGGTGTAGGTCACGGCGGTCTCGATCAGATACGGATAGCCGGTCTGCGGCACGATGGTCGCTCGCAGCACGGCTTCGGTGTCGGTCTGCGACACCTCGTAGGAGGTGAAGCGCAGCAGTCCGTGGCTCGCATTGTTCAACTTCGGCTCGGTGATCGCGAGCGCTCGCGCGGTGCCGTCGTCATCCCATCGTCCGTCGCGCACCCGGTTCGGCCACGGCACGAGCACCACACCGGAACACGCGGGAGTCGGCAGGCCGAGGGGATACGGCGGCACGAGATCGACACCGCCGATGCGCAGCGAGCGCAGGGACGCGCCGACCTGGGCGATCTGCGCATCCACCTCGCCGCGTCGGAGGGTGATCTGGGTGCCGGTGGGGGAAGCGGTACTCACCTCGACATCGTACGGCCACGCCTGCGGCAGCACTCTCTCAGGTGCGTCCGGTAGTATCGGACGGTCGGCTTCGGACACCCGCGCGTTGGCGCGGACGTTTTCTGTGTATGAAGTGTGAGTCCAGGGGCCGATGGTGAGCGTCGCTCGACGCTAATCAACCATCACATGAATGGCCCCGGCCGCTGACAGTCCGGAACCCCGCTGATCGAGCCCGATCAGGCGCAGGGTGCTCGCGCGTGCGCGCGGCGCTGTTCTCGTGCGAGAACACAGGAAGACACCGCAATGCCGAAGAACAAGAAGCCCAAGGGCGGACGCCCGTCCGCGAACTTCGAGCCGCGCTACGGCGCGAAGAAGACCTCCTTCCACGATCGCCACAGCGGTGGCCCCGCCCGTGACGGGGCGCGCACCGAGCGTGGTGGACGATCGGATGCCGGGGAGCGTCGCTCCGCGCCCGCCGCCGGTGGCTACGACCGGCGTCCCGGCAGCCGCAGCGCCGGCCACCGCGGCTACCGTCCGGCCGAAGCTGAGGCGGGTGCGCCCAAGCAGCGCTGGAGCGCATCCGAGCGCGCGGGCCGCGATGAAGCCCGTGGCATCCGCAACCGCGCCGAGTCCGGGCGTCGCGAGGCCCCGCACCACCGCAACGAGCGCCCCCGCTTCGACGAGCGCTCCGACCGTCCGCGGTACAACGACCGGCCCAGCTCCGGCGGACGGTTCGACGACCGTCCGAGGCGTGACGACCGTGGCGGACAGCGCCCCACCGGTCCCGGAACCTACCGCGATGACCGCGGCGGTGACCGTCCGCGCCGCGACGACCGCGCAGGCACTCAGCGTCAGGGCTTCCGTGACAACGACCACCGCGACGGTGGGCGCCCTGGCCGCGACGACCGCCGCGGTGCCGAGCGTCCCCGGTACAACAGCGACCGTGGGGCCGAGCGTCCCCGGTACGACCGTGACGAGCGTCCGCGCCGTGACGACCGTGGTGCCGAGCGTTCCTATGACGCCGACCGCGCACGCCGTGCCTTCGACCGCGACCGCACGCAGCGTTCGTACGAGGGCGGCCGCGATGAGCGGTCGCGTCCGTCGACCGGTGGGGCCTACCGCACCGAGCGTCCGCGCCCGCTGACCTCGGACACGCGGGGGCGTCCGGCGCGCAACGAGCGTCCGAGCCGCAACGACTGGAACGCCACCGGCCGCCCGGCCTCCACCGGAGCCAAGTTCGCGCCGGGTGACGACGTGGTGCATGAGCGCCTCGAGGCGAAGTCCGTCGCTGCGGTCGAGGTCGACGGCGTGACCTTCGGTGACCTCGGTCTCGGCTCGAACATCGTCGAGACCCTCGCCGGCATGGGGGCGGCCACGCCGTTCCCGATCCAGGCGGCCAGCATCCCGGCCGTGCTCGGCGGTCGCGACGTGCTCGCTCGCGGGCGCACCGGTTCGGGCAAGACCATCGCCTTCGGCGCCCCGCTCGTCGAGCGCGTGCTGCAGTCGCAGGCCGGCAAGCGCCGTGAGTTCGGACGGTCGCCGCGCGCGATCATCCTCGCGCCGACGCGTGAGCTCGCGCTGCAGATCGACCGTACGATCCAGCCCATCGCCCGCAGCGTCGGCCTGTACACCACGCAGATCTACGGTGGTGTGCCGCAGGGCCGCCAGGTGGGCGCGCTCAAGAAGGGCGTCGACATCGTCATCGGCACGCCCGGTCGTATCGAAGACCTCATCAACCAGGGCAAGCTCGACCTCTCGGACTGCCGCATCGCGGTGCTCGACGAGGCCGACCACATGTGCGAGCTCGGATTCGTCGAGCCCGTGCAGCGCATCCTGCGTCACACTGCGGACGGCAGCCAGAAGCTCCTGTTCTCGGCCACGCTCGACCGTGAGGTCGCGGCGCTCGTCGACGAGTTCCTCGTGGACCCCGCCGTGTACGAGGTCGCCGGGGAGGGCCAGGACTCCAGCACGATCGAGCACCGGGTGCTGGTGATCGAGCACCGCGACAAGGCGGACATCCTCACGTCGCTCGTCGACCGCGCGGGCAAGACCCTCGTCTTCGCTCGCACCCGTGCCTACGCCGACATGCTGGCTGAGCAGTTCGACGACGCCGGCATCCCCGCGGTCTCGCTGCACGGTGACCTGAACCAGGCGAAGCGCACGCGCAACCTGGAGCGTCTGACCTCGGGCCGCGTGAACGTGCTCGTCGCGACGGACGTCGCCGCCCGCGGCATCCACGTCGACGACATCGACCTGGTCGTGCAGGCCGATGCCCCGGACGAGTACAAGACGTATCTGCACCGTTCGGGTCGTACCGGGCGAGCGGGTCGTTCGGGCCGCGTCGTGACGCTGATCACGCGTCAGCGCCAGCGTCGCATGACCGAGCTGCTCGACCGTGCCGAGATCGACGCGCCGTTCGAGAACGCGCGCCTCGACGACGACATCATCGAGGAGATCGCCGGCCGCGTGCCGACAGCGGCCGACCTGACTGCCTGAGCCGGGGCGGTTGCGAGCTGCGGCCGTTCACAACTCCGCAAAAATCTGCCGAAAGGCCCCGGGAACACGGTTTCCGGGGCCTTTCGGCGTCATTCTTCCTGAGTTGTGAACGGCCGAGCGGCGAGAGCGACGGCGGAGTCAGGCCAGCTCGTGCACGTGCACGGTCGAGGTGAGGTTCGTGCCGTTGAGGTCGAGGTAGAGGACGCCCTCGGTCACGGTCAGGGTCATCGTGTTCCGGCGCTCGATCAGGGTGGCGGCGGTGTCGATGAAGCCGGGGTCGAAGCTGTGGACGCGGAGGTCTTCTCGGCGGTGGATGCGCTTGTCCGCCCACGGTGCCATCACTTTGGCGGGGTCACGGTGGGTGTACACGACGGTGCGCTCGGCGAGTCTGCTGCCGTAGTGAAGTCGTTCGGCGTCGGGCGCACCGATCTCGATCCACGTGGTGATGAGGCCGGTGAGGTCGCGCACGAGAACGGCAGGCTCCTCGGTCGATGAGATGCTGCCGCCGAACGCGATGCCCTCCGCGAACTCGAGCCCGTAGGCGAGCACGCGGGTGAGCATGTACGCGTCGGTCTCGGACGGATGCCGCGCCACGCGCAGGGAGCAGTCCTCGTAGACGCCGCGATCGGTGTCAGCGAGCTGCACCTCGAATGTGTGGACTGTGGAACCGATCGCCATGATCACCGAGCCTACGCGGGTGGGAGCGGGCACCCGACCGCGACCCCCGGCGAAGGCGATCAGCGCGAGGCGTCGACTTTCTCGGGAAGCCCGGCCCGCTGCGCGTCGCGGTCGCGGAGCAGCACGATGCCGATGAGTACCAACGATGCCCCGAACGCCGCGGCTCCCAGCAGCGACAGAGTGGTGCCTCCGCCGAGCGGGAGGACAGTTCCGACGACCGCGGCTGCGAGACCGCCGAGGAACAACAGGGCCACGAATCCACGGAACATGCGTCCACCGTAGCGCGAGTGCCTCCCTCAGAAGAGCATCGGCTGCGGCGCGGGTGCGGCTGTCCTGGCCGGTGACGGTGTGAACGTCGGGCGGTCGCGCCGGGGATAGTCGTCTTCATGACGGCCATCGAGCCCGTGCATCCGGATGAGTGGACGCGCGCGTTTGGCGAGCCACTGCCGGTACGGCTTCGGAGCCTCGACGGAGGCCCCCGGGTAGAGGCCGCGATACGAGGAGACCAGGTCGGGCCGGTGAGTGTCGAGCCACTGGAAGAACCACGGCTTCACGCCCGGTCGCAGGTGCAGGGCGCCGTAGACGACCCTGCGAGCCCCGGCCTCCTTGATGCGCAGGAGCGCGTTGTCGATCGCCTCGAGTGAGTCGGTCATATGCGGCATGATCGGCATCAGGAAGACGGTGACGTGGAAACCGGCCTCCGTCAGTGCACGCACCGTGTCGAGACGGGCCTGCGTGGTCGGGGTGCCGGGTTCGATCGCCTTCTGCAACTCATCGTCGTACATCGCGATGGACATCTGCACGTCGACGGGCACCCGCTCAGCGGCCTTCACGAGCAGGGGGATGTCGCGGCGGATCAACGTGCCTTTGGTGAGGATCGACATCGGCGTACCCGAGGCGGCGAGCGTCTCGATGATGCCCGGCATGAGCTTGTATCGCCCTTCGGCGCGCTGATACGGATCGGTGTTGGTGCCCAGGGCGACGGTCTCGTGCTCCCAGCTCCCCCTGCGCAACTCCTTCTCGAGAACCTCCACCACGTTGACCTTGACGACGATCTGCGAGTCGAAGTCGGAGCCGCCGTCCAGGTCGAGATACTCGTGCGTGCCGCGGGCGAAGCAGTAGACGCAGGCATGACTGCATCCGCGGTAGGGGTTGATCGTCCAGGCGAAGGGCATTCGGGAGGCACCGGGCACGTGGTTCAGGGCCGACTTCGACAGAACCTCGTGAAACGTCATGCCCGCGAACTCGGGAGTCGTCACCGTGCGCAGCACGTTGCTGCGATCTTCCATCCCCGGCAGCGCTGAGGCATCCACCTCTCCGAGTCTCTGTCCCTGCCACCGCATTCCCCTATTCGAACAGAAGAACGAATGCAATGCAAGGGACTCTGCGACTTATCTTCGAATGAGATAATGGGGCAATGCCTGTTCTGCCGCACGCTCAGCATGCGGCGCCGCGGTCCCCGATCCGGGGTCCTGCACTGCCGATCGGGGTGGCGGTGACCGCGATCGGCGTGCTGCTCTCCATCGGGTCCCTGCCGTCGGCGTCGTCGGACGCCGTCCCGATGCCGGAGCCGGTCGCGGTGCTGCAGGTGCCGACCGTGCAGGTGGGGGCGACGACGGCCGCGGACCCGTGTGCGGAACCGACCGTGCAACAGGCGGTCGCCGACGGTGACGATGTGGCCACGATCGCGGGCTTCGGGGGTGGACGGGCCTTTCGCGATGCGGTCGTCGCGGGCAACGCCCCCTGCGTCTCGCTCACCGACCCGGCACGTCTCTGGGTCGTGGTGAACAAGTCGCTTCCGCTGGATCCACCCGAGTACGAGCCCTCGGATCTCGCCTCCGTGCCGCTGCAGATGACGACGCCGTCCGGGCGGGTGCGCACCGAGGTGGCCGCTGCCGTCGGCGCGATGGCGGAGGCGGCGGTCGAGGCTGGGGTCGGCCGCATCGGCGCGAACAACGGCTACCGCTCCTACGGACTGCAGGTGTCGACGTACGACTCGCACGTGCGGGCGCAGGGTCAGCAGGGCGCGGATGCGGGGTCGGCCCGCCCCGGGCACAGCGAGCATCAGACGGGTCTGGCCATCGACGTGGTGGCCTGCGGTTCCGGCTGCGGGGGCCTGGACGGGTTCGGCGGGACGGCGCAGAGCGACTGGGTGGCCGCGCATGCCTGGGAGTACGGGTTCATCGTCCGCTACGAACAGGTCGGCACGCCGGTGACCGGTTATGCGCCGGAGCCCTGGCATCTCCGCTACGTCGGCGTCGACCTCGCGGCGGCGTATCACGACGGCGGATATCACACGCTGGAGGAGTTCTTCGGGCTCCCGGCGGCCCCCGATTACGGGCACTGAATCACGGCCATCCGCGGTCGTTGCGGCATCCGACAACCGCGGTACCCAGTGTCACGATATATGGGATGCATTCTCACAACGTGCTGTCTCACCCGCCTGCGGGGACGTAGAATCTCCGGAGCAACGATGCATGAGACGTTCAGGAGGACGGCATGGAACGCGACATCTACGACGAGGATCACGAGGCATTCCGAGACCTGGTCAAGGACTTCGTCAAGCGCCACGTGACGGGCGAAGCGATCGAGCGGTGGGATGCCGCGGGGGAGATCGACCGGGCCACGATGCTGGCTGCCGGCGAGGCGGGTCTGATCGGATTGTCGGTCCCCGAGGAGTTCGGCGGCGCCGGGATGCTGCAGGACTACCGTTTCCGCACGATCGTCATGGAAGAGGTCATCGCCGCCGGTGCGGGTTCACTGGCAGGGGCCTTCGGCATCCAGGACGACCTGGCCGTGCCCTACCTCGTGCACATGGGGACCCAGGAGCAGAAGGAGAAGTGGCTGCCGCGCATGGCCACGGGTGAAGTGCTCGGTGCGCTCGCCATGACCGATCCCGGCGCGGGTTCGGATCTGCGCGGCATCAAGACCAACGCCAAGAAGGTCGACGGCGGCTACATCCTCAACGGCGCGAAGACGTTCATCTCCTCGGGCACCACGGCCGACGTCGTCGTGACCTTCGTGAAGACCGGCGAGGGCAACCGTCCCGACGCGTTCAGTCTGCTGCTCGTGGAGAAGGGCATGGAGGGCTTCGACCAGGGGAAGAAGCTCAGCAAGATGGGCTTCCACGGCTGGGACACGGCCGAGCTCAGCTTCACCGACGTGTTCATCCCCGAAGAGAACCTCATCAGCGGCAAGGAGGGTCAGGGCTTCATCCAGTTGATGCTCAACCTGCCGCTCGAGCGTCTCTCGATCGGTGTCGCCGCCGCCGCCGCCGCGCAGGCCGCCCTCGACTGGACCGTCGCCTACACGAAGGACCGCGAGGCGTTCGGCGAGCGCATCGCCGACTTCCAGAACACCCGCTTCCGCCTCGCCGACATGTCGGCGACCACCGATGCGATGTGGGCGTACATCGACCGCGCGCTGCTCGCCTACAAGGACGGCAGGCTCACCGCCGAGGACGCCGCCAAGGTCAAGTTCTGGGCGACCGAGCGCGAGTGGGAGGTGCTCGACACGGGCGTGCAGCTGCACGGTGGGTACGGCTACATCATGGAGTACCCGATCGCCCGCGCCTTCACCGATGCTCGGGTGCACCGCATCTACGGCGGCACGAACGAGATCATGCGCGATCTCGTCGGCCGCCAGATCGCCGGCAAGCGCTGACACTTCCTCGCGCGGGATCAAAAACGCACCTCCGGAATGCTCCGGGGGTGCGTTTTTGATCCCGCACGCGCGGTCGGACCGTGCGAAGAGGGGTGACTTGTATCGACGGTCGGCCGAGGATGGGCGATAGCGTGCGCCGCATCCGGCGTGGGGGCGCGGCAGGAGTCGGCGTTAATCCCTGATCAGAGCGCATATCTTCGCAGCGATGAAGCGCGTGGATCATTCTCTTGACTTGTCTCTTCATGGGATACATGTCCTGCACCATGATCGATACATGTCGGATACGAGATGTCCGACTCGGGGAACGACGAAGTCCCCGTACCCGCTCATCGAAGAGGCCGGAATGTCCACGCTCACCATGCCGCTGCTCGACCGTACGTCGACCGCCCCGATCTGGTTCCAGATCATGCGCGCCATCGAGGGCGAGATCGCGCAGGGGACCTGGGCGCCGGGTGACCGGCTGCCGAGCGAGAGCGCGTTGCGCGACCACTTCTCCGCATCTCGCACGTCCGTTCGCGATGCCCTGTCCCGGCTCGAGAGCGCAGGCATCATCTCCCGTCAGCAGGGCAAGGGTGCATTCGTCGAGCGGGCGCAAGGTCCCTCGGCGTGGACCCTGCCCTCGGCGCCGAGCCTCCTCGGCGAGTACAGCGAGGATGGACGCAGCGCACTGAGCTCCGAGATCCTCCGCGCCGGCATCGAACCCCTCCCGTCCTGGGCAGCGGCGGTCGTCGGCCGTGACTCGCCCGATGGTATGGGATTCGTGCTCGAACGCGTGCGCGCCGTGGGCGCCCGGACCGCCGTGCACGTGATCAACTACCTGCCGTCGCGCTTCGCCGGAGTGCTGCCCGATCTCCGCGACCCGCGCGCGAGCCTCTACGCCGCGATCCGGAACGTGGCAGGGGTCCGCATCGCTCGCATGCACCGCACGATCGAAGCCGTCGCCGCGGACCGAGCGTTGGCGAGTCTGCTCGAGGTCGAGCCCGGGCATCCGATCGTCGTGGTCGAAGCCGTCGCCTACGACCAGGCCGGACAGCCCATCGACTTCTCCCGCGCTTCGGTGCGGACCGACCGCCTGCGCGTCAGCGTCGACACCGGGTTCGACGCCGCAGGCATCTCCACCGAGACCGCATCCGGCCGCTATCCGACCGTCCTGCGCTGACCCCGCACACCCATCGAATTCCCCCGGGAGCCCTGCACATGAGCGAACACCGCATCCTCGTCATCGGCGACAGCTACATGACCGCCGAGATCTTCACCCGCGCGTTCGCGCAGCGGGGCATCGACGTCGACGAGGCGACGATGGCGATCACGACGCCGACGTGGGACACGTCTTCGATCCGGGAGTACGAGGGCGACCCGGCGGAGGTCGCACGCCTCGGACGCGGCTACGACATCATCGCCTTCCATGCGGCACCGGTCACCGCTGAGGTGCTCGCTGCACTCCCTGACCTGCGTCTGATCGGCTGCGCTCGCGGAGGACCCGTCAACGTCGATGTCGATGCCGCGCGTGAGCGAGGGGTGCGGGTCACCACGACGCCGGGGAAGAACGCGGATGCCGTGGCCGACCTCACCATCGGCTTCCTGATCTCCCTGGTGCGCAACGTGCCGGCGTCATTGCGTGACGTCGACGAGCGGGTGGCCGATGGACGCCCGCTCGCCGAGTCGACCTTCGAGGGTGCGCGGTGGTTCGGCCGCGAGGTCAAGGGCCTCCGGCTGGGACTGATCGGCTACGGGAACGTCGCGCGGCTCGTCGCCGCCCGCGCCCGGGCCCTCGGGGCGACCATCACCGCCTACGATCCCTTCGTCGATCCGGATTCGGTGACGGATGCCACGATCGTCTCCGATCTCGACGCGCTGCTCGCTTCCAGCGACGTCGTCAGTGTGCACGCCCGGGCCACGGCCGAGAACCGCCACATGATCGGTGCTGCGCAGCTCGCCCGGATGCCCGAAGGATCGTTCCTCATCAACACGGCCCGGGAGTCCCTCGTCGATGAGGGGGCTCTCCTCGACGCCTTGCGCAGCGGCCGACTCTCCGGTGCCGCGCTCGACGTCAACGAGCCGGACGGGCCCTGGCGTGAGCTCGTCGCCGAGCCCTCTCTCATCCTCACCCCGCACCTCGCCGGGGCCACGAACGAGACCCTCGCCCGCGGCGCCGACATGCTCGCCGCCGAGGTCGAGAGCTTCCTGACAGACGGGAGCCTCCGATGGGAACGATGACCGATGTCTTCCTCGCGATCGATGCGGGCACGGGTTCGGCGCGGGCGCTCGCCTTCGACATCGAAGGGCGCCTCGTCGCGCGCGCCGCTCGTGAATGGACGCACACGGCCGTGCCCGGCCACCCCGGCGGCACCGTCTTCGACACGGAAGGCGGATGGAACGCCATCGCGGACGCCGTCACCGAGGTGGTCGCGCGGCTCGGCGATCGACGCGTCGCCGCCGTCGCTGCGTCGAGCATGCGGGAGGGGTTCGTGCTCTACGACGCCGAGGGACGCGAGCTCTGGGCCTGCCCGAACACCGACGGTCGGGCACGGATCGAGGCCGATGAACTGGTCGCCGAAGGCGTCGCCGACGAGGTGTATCGCACCGCAGGCGACTGGGTGTCGATCACCGCGCCCGCCCGGTTGCGCTGGATCGCCCGGCATCAGCCCGACCTGTTCGCGCAGGCCCAGCATCTCGGCATGCTGAGCGACTGGGTCACGACGCGCCTGACGGGAGAGTTCGTGACGGAGCCGACCAGCGGCTCGAGCTCGGCGCTGTTCGATCTCCGCGCGCGGAACTGGTCCGACGAGTTGGCAGGCCTGGTCGGGGTGAACCGTCGCATCCTCCCTCCCGTCGTCGAGTGCGGAGACGTCGTCGGTGCGGTCACGCCCGCCTCCGCTGCCGCGACCGGACTCGCCGTCGGGACCCCGGTCGTCGCGGGAGGCGCTGACACCCAGCTCGCCCTGCACGGCATCGCCGCCAGGGAGGGGGTGCCGACCATCGTCGCTGGAACCTTCTGGCAGACGACCGCCGTCGTCTCCGAACCGCTCATCGATCCGGAGCGTCGACTGCGCACGCTCTGCCATGTCGAGCGCGGCAGCTGGATGGTCGAGGGCATCGGCTTCCTCTCCGGGCTCGCCATGCGGTGGTTCCGCGATGCGATGTGCCCCGATGCCGCAGATCTCGGTCGTGCGGCCGGTACGTCGGCGTTCGCGGTGATGGAGGGCTGGGCCGCCGAGGTGCCCGCGGGCTCGAACGGTGTGGTCGCGACCATGGCGAACGTCATGCAGGCGGATGCCTGGCATCATGCGGCGCCCGCCTTCGTGGGCTTCGACATCAACGACGCCGCGCACTCGTCACGGGGCGCGTTCATCCGGGCGATCGAGGAATCGGCAGCCATCGTCGCGAACGCCCACCTCGGCATCCTCGCCTCACTCACCGGCGGTCGAGCCCTCGCCGAGGGAACCGTGACCTTCACCGGTGGTTCGAGCGCCGGTGCGCTCTGGCCGCGTGTGATCGCGGGGGTCACCGGACTCGACACCCGGGTGACCCCGGCGCCGGAGGCCACCTCCTACGGGGCGGCACGTCTGGCGGCGCGCGGAGTGGGTGCGGACCTGCCCCCGATGGGTGACCCCGATCGTGTCGAGCACGTCGACCCGCAGGAGCACGAGCGGTATCGCGCCGTGACCGAGCGCTGGCATCGCGTCTACCGGGATGTGCTCTCGATCTCGGGGCCCGACCTGCATCCGCTCTTCACCCCTCCCGGGGCCGCCCGCGCCCCTCACGACCTTCCTCCCACCCGACTCTCGCACGCCGGCCACGCCGGCTGACGACCACCAGAAGGAGACACCATGGCAGACCTCGAAGGCAACGCCGCAGCGAAGAAGTTCCACGTCGAGACGCCGGCCGCCCGGTTCACCCAGAACATCCGCGGCGCGGCGAACCTCGACTGGGGCATGCAGAACCGCCTCTCACGCATCCTCGACCCCCAGACCGGACGCACGGTCATGCTGGCGTTCGATCACGGGTACTTCCAAGGGCCGACATCCGGCCTCGAGCGCATCGACCTCAACATCGCACCGCTCGCCGAACACGCCGATGCCGTCATGTGCACCCGCGGCGCCCTGCGCACCTCCGTGCCGCCCGCGACCCGGGCCGGGCTCGTGCTGCGAGCCTCGGGCGGGCCGTCGATCCTCAAGGACCTCTCCGATGAGTACACGGCGATGGCGATGGCGGATGCCGTGCGCATCAACGCCGATGCCGTGGCCGTGCAGGTCTTCGTCGGAGGCGAGCACGAGAGCCGGAGCATCCGCAACCTGACCACGCTCGTCGACGACGGATACGTGGCCGGTGTACCCGTGCTCGGTGTGACCGCGGTCGGCAAGGAGCTGGTGCGCGACGCCCGCTACCTGGGCCTCGCCACCCGCATCATCGCCGAGCTGGGAGCGCAGCTCGTCAAGACCTACTACTGCGAGGAGGGGTTCGAGGACGTCGTCGCCGGTTGCCCGGTCCCGGTGATCATGGCGGGCGGGAAGAAGCTGCCCGAGCTCGAAGCCCTCACGATGGCCTCGAACGCGGTGCGTGCGGGGGCCGCCGGTGTCGACATGGGGCGCAACATCTTCCAGAGCGCCGACCCCGCGGCCATGATGCTCGCCGTCCGTGCCGTCGTCCATGACAACGTCGATCCCGTGGATGCCCACGAGCTGTTCCGCGAGGCGACCGAGACACGGGTGCCCGCATGAGCGCCGAGGTGCTGCGGGCCGCGGAGGCCGACCTGCGTTTCGGCGACTGGGGGCCCGGCTACCTGGCACAGGACGAGGACGCCGCCTTCGGCGTGGTCGTGCTCCGTCCGGGAGACGTGTTCGCCAACCATCTTCACGAACACCACACCGAGTCGTTCGTGGTTCTCGAAGGACGTGCGGAGATCTGGCTCGACCGCCGCACCCGTCGCGTCGTCGAAGCCGGAGACGTGCTGCGGGCCGCACCGCACGAGGAGCACCTCGTGCGGAACCCGTTCGACGAGGTCTTCCGCGCCGTGTTCGTGAAGACGCCGTGGGTCGACGGCGACAAGGTCGATCGACCCTGGACCCCTGCCGCACCACCGACCGTCTGACTTTTCCTCCCCCACCCGAAGAACATCGAAAGGACAGCACCATGAGTGTGCAAAGACGCTCCTCATCATCCGCTCGCCTCACTCGGCGCGCTCTGCCCGTCATCGCTCTGGCATCCACGCTGGGTCTCGTGCTCGCCGGATGCGCCGGCGACTCCGGCGGCTCCTCCGGCGACGGCGGCGACAAGACCCTCAAGGTCCTGATCGCCGCCCCGCAGGAAGGCGCGGGCAAGATCCTCGAGGCCGACTTCGAGGCCGAGACCGGCGTCGAGATCGAGGTCGAGGTCGTGCCCTACGACCAGATCCAGACCAAGGCGATCCTGGACGCCCAGTCCGGGACGAACAACTACGACGTCATCCAGTACTGGTACACGTCGGTCGGCGCGCTCGCCGATGCCGGTGCGCTCGCCGACATCACCGACTGGGTCGATTCCGACGAGGACATCGATTCCTCCGACTTCATCGAGGCGATCTTCGGGCCGTACACGCAGTACGAGGGCGCGACCTATGGGCTGCCGATCGACGGCGACACGCACGTGCTGTTCTACAACAAGGCGATCTTCGAACGGAACGGCGTCGAGGTCCCGACCACTTGGGACGAGTACGTCGAGGTCTCGAAGAAGATCACGGATGCCGAGAAGGCGAACGGCGTGTACGGCAATGCGCTGCTCGGCTCCAAGAGCGCCTTCAACATCGGCTCGACGTTCTTCAACCGTCTCGCCACGATGTCGCCCGATCCGATCGACCCGCAGATGCCGCAGCTCGACACGGAGTACGCGGTCGCGGCCGCACAGTCGATGCTCGATGCGGCGCCGTCGGCGTTGCCCAGTCCGCTGGAGATCGGCTTCGAGCAGGCCCTCCCGCAGTTCCTCTCCGGCTCCGTCGGCATGATCGAGTTCTGGACCGATCTGGGCGTCTTCGCGCAGGACCCCGAGCAGTCGAAGATCGTCGACGGCTGGGGCGTCGCGCCCCTTCCCGTCGGACCGGAGGGCAAGGTCTCCGGAGCCCTGAACGCGGGGTGGGCGATGGGCATCAGCCCCAACGCCGCCGACGAGGACCTGGCCAAGCAGTTCGTGGCTTTCGCGTCGTCGAAGGAGACCAACGAGAAGCTCATCACCACGACGGGCTCCGGCGTCGACCCGACCCGCACCTCCACTCTGGAGAGCGCGAAGTACATCGAGTTCGCCCCTGAAGTGTCGGCCGTCGCGGCGCAGGTGCTTCCCAACGCGCAGTCGTGGCCGACCTCGCCGCAGGCGCCGGAGATGATCCAGTCGTTGAGCGACAACCTGGCGCTCATGCTGCAGGGCGGCCTGACCGCCGAACAGGCGATGCAGCAGACCTGGGACTCCTGGCAGTCCTTGGCCGACTGACCCCTCGTCGAACCCGGAAAGGACCGCTCATGTCGCAGCCCGTCGCAAGCCGTCGCGTCGCCCGACGCGGGTCGTGGACGGGGCGCGCCCTGCTCGCGCCCGCCGTCATCGCGATCGTGATCATCGCGATCTACCCGCTCGCGTACATCATCGCTGCCTCCTTCTCGGAGTCGTCGCTGGGGCGGCCGTTCTCGGAATGGGTCGGGTTCGACAACTTCGCCGCGATGCTGGGGGACGGGGTCGCCATCCCGTCCCTCGGCAGGTCGCTCCTGTTCGCCATCCCGTCCGCGGTCATCGCGCTCGTCGCGGGTCTCGCGGTGGCACTCTCGCTCGATGCGGCCGTCAAGGGCGGTCGAATCATCCGGGTGCTCCTGCTGCTCCCGCTGATGACACCGCCCGTCATGGCGGGCGTCATCTGGAAGCTCATGCTCGCGCCCACCGGTGGCCTGCTGAACAACATCGGGCAGTCGTTCGCACCCGGGTCGGATCCGTTCCTGTTTCTCGGGTCGAGCCCTGCCGCGATGATCTCCGTCATCTTCGTGGATGCGTGGCAGTGGACGCCGTTCTGCGTCCTCCTGGTCTTCGCGGCGCTGCAGACGCTCCCGACGGAGGTCTACGAGGCATCGCAGGTCGACGGCGCCGGTGTGTGGCAGACGTTCTGGCGCATCACCTTCCCCCTGGTGCTTCCGAGCCTGATCACGGTGCTGCTGCTGAAGCTCGTGGTCTCCTTCAAGGTGTTCGACCTCGTCTTCATCATGACCAGCGGCGGACCGGGCTTCGACACCACCGTCAGCAGCTTCGAGATCTACCGCACCGGCCTGCAGACGTTCGACGTGGGAGCGGCCGCGGCTCAGACCATCGCCTTCCTCGTGCTCGTCACCATCGTCATCCTGCCGCTCAACGCCGTGCGGCAGCGCCTGCACAAGGAGAGCTGATCATGTCCCTCACGCTCCGCGTCCCCGCCCGCACCGAGGAGAGCGCGACGCAAACCCTCGTCGTCCCCGACGCGCGTCGTCGTCGTCGCCCGAAGGTCCGCACCTCGAGCACGTCGCGTCCGGGGCGTCCGTCCGTCGTGGTCACCGCCGTCAAGTGGGTCGTGATCGTCGTCTCGATCGCTCTGGCCCTGCTGCCCGTGCTCTACATGGTCGGAATGTCCTTCAAGAGCCCGGACGACATCCTGTCGACGCGAATCCTCCCCTCTCGCCTCGCGGTCGAGAACTGGGTCGCCGCGTTCGAGAACTGGCCGATCCTGACGTACCTCCGGAACTCGTTCGGCGCCGCGATCGTGGCGGTCCTGGTGGCGCTCCTGGTCTCGATCCCCGCGAACTACGCGATGGCTCGACTCCGCGTCGGAGGGAAGCAGGCTCTCGGGCTCATCGTCTCGGCCTACGTCGCTCCGCCGGTCGTGGCGATCATCCCGCTCTTCGTGCTGGTGCGCTCTGCGGGACTGATGGACTCCGTGCTGGGCCTCGGCATCGTCGAGGGACTGTTGCTCACGCCGGTGGCCGTCTGGTTGCTCGACGGTTTCTTCCGCGCCATCCCCTTCGAGGTCGACGAGGCGGCTCAGATCGACGGCTGTGGCCCGCTCCGCGCACTCTGGTCCGTCATCCTGCCGCTCACCGCACCGGGGATCGTCGCCGTCTCGATCATCGTCTTCATCCTCGCGTACAACGACTTCCTGATCCCGCTGCTGCTGACCCAGAGCATCGACTCCCAGACGCTTCCGGTCGGCATCGCCCTGATGCAGGGCGGCCGTGAGGTGATGTTCGGGCAGATGGCCGCGGCGAGCCTGTCCGGCCTGATCCCGATCTACTTGTTGGCGCTGTTCCTGCAGAAGTGGCTCGTGGGCGGTCTCACTCAGGGCAGCGTGAAGTAACTCGCCCCATCGCCGCGTCGCCGCGTCGCCGCGTGCGCGGGATCAAAAACGCACCTCCGGGATGCTCCGGGGGTGCGTTTTTGATCCCGCACACACCACACACACGGGCGGGCCGTGGACAAGGCCGCCGTCGCCGGGTTGAATCGAGGGCATGACGACCTCGATTCTGGAGACCCTGGATGAGCACGTCGCGCGCGGCACGGCACCGGGGATCATCGGCGTGCTCGGCGCCCCCGACGGGTCTACCGAGATCGTCACGGCCGGTGATCTCCCGGCGGATGCGATCGTGCGTATCCAGTCCATGACGAAGCCGATCCTCGCGGTCGCGGCACTGCGTCTCGTGCAGGGCGGGCGCCTCCGACTCGACGATCCCGTGGAGCGCTGGCTGCCGGAGCTCGCCGACCGCCGGGTGCTGCGCACGCCGGACGCGCCGATCGACGATGTCCGTCCGGCGACGACACCGATCACGCTGCGCCATCTGCTCACCAACACCTCCGGGTACGGCGTGCAGGTCGTGCCGTCTCCGCTGGCGATGGCGATGATCGGGAACAGGACGGCCGCGGGGCAGGAGCCGGTGGCGATGGGCGCTCCGGAGTGGCTCGACGCGCTGGCCGCACTTCCGCTGGCGTTCGAACCCGGCTCCGGGTGGCGCTACCACCACTCCTTCGGCATCCTCGGGGTGCTCCTCTCCCGCGTGGTCGACGGGTCGCTGGAGGAGCACCTACGGCGCGACCTCTTCGAGCCTTTGGACATGGTCGACACCGGGTACACGGTTCCGCTCGAGCAGGCGCACCGGCTGCCCGCTGCGAACCGGCACACGGAGGGCGGACTGGTCGAGGTCGAGCCTGCGGGTGAGGGTTTCCCGGTCGCGCCGGCGCCCTTCGACCTCAGCCACTCCGAACTCGTGTCGACCGCTGCCGACTATGCGGCCTTCGCGCGGATGCTGTCGACCGGCGGACGGCATGACGGAAAGGTCATTCTCGACCCCGAAATGCTGGCGGAGATGCGCACGGACCAGGTGCCTGCGAGCGCGAAGACCGACGACAGCTTCTTCCCGGGATTCTGGGACGGCACGGGGTGGGGGTTCGGCGTCGCGATGCAGACCTCCGGGGCGAACGCCGGTCGCTACGGATGGTCAGGCGGGCAGGGGACGGACTTCTGGATCGACCCCGACGGTTCGTTCGGCATCGTGCTGAGCCAGGTCGAGATGGGCCCGGAGGTCATGGGCTTGTTCCGAGACGTCCAGCGGGTCGCTGGCCCCGCGTGCGGGATCGAAAACGCCCCTGCGGGAAGCACTTGAGGCGCGTTTTCGATCCCGCACGCGGGCCGCGCAGCGGGACTTCAGCGCTTCCAGTAGCCGCAGAAGCTGACCGCGTTCTTGTCGACCCCGCGTTCGCCGACGAGGTGCTTGCGGACCCCGGAGGCCAGCGCCTGCTCTCCCGCCGCATACGCGTGGAACGGAGCGGTGGGTAGCGCCGTACGGCCGAGCGTCTCGAGAGCAAGAACCCCGGGAGCAGTGTCGTGCGGACGCACGAGCCAGACGATCTCGATCCCCGGAGGATGCGGGAACGGCAGGGCGTCCTCGTCGGACGGCACTTCGACGATCACGGTGCCGACGGCGTCCTCCGCCAGCGATGCGCTGATCGAGGCGATCGCGGGGAGGGCGGTCTCATCGCCGACGAGGAGGACGCGTTCGGTGCCGCGCTGCGGGTTGAAGGTGAGCCCCTCATCGATGATGAGCACGTGTTCGCCGGGCTGGCAGGTCTCGGCCCAGTGCGATGCCGGGCCGGCCGTGCCCTCTGCCGCCGATCCGTGCAGCACGAAGTCCACATCGATCTCCGCACCGCTGTCCGCCGTGGCCGCGCGGTAGGCGCGCACGCTGTAGTTCCGCATCACGGGGCGCTCGTCGTCGGGGATGCGCAGGAACTTCAGGTAGCCGAACATCTTGTTCGCCTTCGCGGGCACGCGGTCGAGTCCCGCGTCGCCGCCGATCGGCAGGAACAGCCGGAACCACTGATCGAACCCCATCGGGCGGAACTTCTCGATCTCACCACCGCCGAGCGTCACCCGGGACCAGTGCGCCGAGAGCCGTTGCGTGCGCAGCACCGTGAGGTGGAGGAGCTCGGCGCTCTCGGGCTTGACCATCTTGCTGTATGCCATGGGCGCCTTTCAGGGAAGCTGCCAGGGGAAGAACACCACGAAGAGCGCGGCGGAGACCAGCAGCATCGCCGCGGTGAAAACCGTGTCCCGGGTGCGGAACGGCACCAGGTGTCGCTCCGTGCGCGTGGGGTGCGCGCCGAAGGCCCGCGAGTCCATCGCCAGGGCCACGCGTTCGGCATGGCGGATCGCGCCCGCGAGCAGCGGCACGATGTAGCCCCAGCCGCGGGCGATCCGTGCGAACGGCCCCCGTCCGCCGTGGTAGCCGCGCACCCGATGGGCCGCACGGATGACGGCGAGCTCGTGTCCGAACCGTGGCACGAAGCGGAAGGCTGCGAGCGCCGTATACCCGATCCGGTACGGGACCCTCAGCTGCTGCACGCCGGCACGGACGAGGTCGGGGCCGCTGGTGGTGAGACCGCCGACGAGGGCGAGGGAGACGATGGCGCCCAGACGCAGGGCCGTGGCGAAGCCGAGCAGCAGGGCACCGCTGTAGAGCGTCCAGTCGCCGATCCGCACGACGGGTGTGGTGTCGGAGACGAGCGCGGTGTCGACCCAGACCGAGAAGCCGACGCCGATCAGCAGCATCCCGGCGGGGAGGGCGAGCAGCAGGAGGGCCAGGAGGCGTGCGGTCAGCCGCGCGCCGAGCAGGATCAGGGCATATGCGAGCAGGAGGAACGCAGTCGGGGTGGCGAGGTCGCGGACGAACACGAGCAGCAGCATCGCGGGCGCGAACCCGGCCACCTTGGCGAGCGGGTTCAGGGCGTAGAGGAACTGCCGCGGGGAGGACGCCGTCATCCGGGCGTAGGGGTCGAAACCCGGACCGGTGGCGGCCGCGGTGCCGGGGACCACGCGGTCCGTGGCTTCGGCGCTCACGGGTGCACCCCGAGCCCGGCAGACGAAAGGACACGCTGCAGAGCGGGCAGGCGGAGCCCCGCCTCGGCGAGCAGCCGCTCGTCTCGGAACAGTGTCGATGTCGGGCCGCTCGCTCGCACCCGCCCGCCCGCGAGCACCACGACGTGGGAGGCGTGTTCCGCCACGAGCTGCAGATCGTGCGTGACGATCACGATGGTGGTGCCCTCGGTGCGCAGCTCCTGCAGCAGTTCGAGGAGCTCGGCCGCCCTGGCGCGGTCCTGGCCGAAGGTGGGCTCGTCCAGAGCGAGGACCCGCGGCCGGGTGATCAGTGCGGTGCCTACCGACAGGCGCCGCTTCTCACCGCCGGAGAGCAGGAACGGATGCACCTCCGCCTTGTGCGCGAGCCCGAAGCGCGTGAGCATGTCGTCGACGCGCACGGTGATCTCGGCGTCCGGAACCTGGCGCAGTCGCAGGCCGTGAGCCAGCTCGTCGAACACCGTGTGCGCGATGAACTGGTGCTCCGGGTTCTGGAACACGAATCCGACGCGTGCGGCGAGGTCGCGTGGTGAGGCGACGCCCGGGTCGATGCCGTCGACCGTGACCTGGCCTCGGGGCGGCGGCACGACGCCGGCGAGCGCCTGAATCAGCGTGGTCTTGCCCGCCCCGTTCGCCCCGACGATCGCCGTGAGGCTCCCCGCCTCCAGAGCGAGATCGATCCCGTGCAGGATCTCGGTGCGCCGCCTCTTGACGGAGAGTCCGCGGGCGCGGATGATCGCCTGGCCGGTGTGTGCGCGTGCATCGCGGTCCTCTTCACGCGGTGCGGGGATGGCCGCCGCCGTCGCGGGGGAGTGCGGTACCTCCCGTGTGAGTGCGTCCGCGAGTTCGTGCGGTGTGAGGGGGAGAGGATCGAGTCTCCGACCCTCGTCCCGCAGCCGGAGTGCGGCGAGAGTCGCGCCCGGAAGCCACACGCCCATCGACACGAGTTCGTCGGCATGCTCGCGGATGGTCTCCGCCGCAGGGCCGTCGAAGACGACCGTCCCTTCGCGATCGAGCACGAGGGTGCGGGTGACGAAGTCCATCGCCGCGTCCAGGTTGTGCTCGACGAGGAGGATCGCCCGGTCACCGGCGGCGACGACGTCCGCCAGTGCCGCGTACACGTCGTCGATGCCCTGCGGATCGAGGTTGGCGGTCGGCTCGTCGAGCACGATCAGTGGGGAACCCATCGCGAGGGCGCAGGCGATCGCGAGTCGCTGCCTCCCTCCACCCGAGAGATGGTCGGGGTTCTCGTCGCGGCGATCCCAAAGCCCGACGCGCCGCAGAGCCGCTTCGACCCTGTCGTGGACGACGTCGACGTCGAGGAGCAGGTTCTCGGGGCCGAACGCGACCTCGTCGTAGACCGTGCCCGTGACGATCTGCGTGTCCGGATCCTGGAACACCATCGCCACCTGCGTGCTGAGTGTCGCGGTCTCTGCGCTCGCCGAGTCGATGCCACCGGCCTCGACCGTGCCGACCATGCTCGCGGGCAGCGCATGAGGGATCAGACCGTTGAGCGCGAGGGTCAGTGTCGACTTGCCGGATCCGGACGGTCCGAGCAGCAGGACCACTTCGCCGGGGCGGATGTCGAACGTGACGTCACGGGGGGAGGGGTGCGCGGCATCGGCGTGGGTGAGGGAGAGGTCACGCACGCGGAGCAGAGGCGCGGATGGGCGCACGGCGGGTCCCGGGTCGTCGGATCGTGGACTTCTAACTTAGCTGAGCCTTACCTGATCCGCCATCGAGCGGGGGTGACGCAGTGCGCCGGATCGAGCCCGGTCAGCGTCGGGCGACTCCGGCGCGGCGCAGCGCCGAACCGATGGCGAGCCCGATCGCGGTCCAGGCGACCGGGCCGAGCACCGAGATCGCGAGGTACAGGATCTGCGCCCACAGCGGCATGACCGAGAGATGGGCGGCGAAGAACACGACGACCGCCACGAAGATCCCGATGATCGCGGCCGAGAGGAAGAAGCGCCACGGACCCCAGGAGCGGTAGCGCGTGAGCGCAGCCACTCCTTCCTGGATCAGGCCGAACAGCAGGGCCGTGCCGATGAACCGCAGGGCCCAGGCCGGGTTGAAGGCGCTCGCGATCAGCGCTGCGAACACATGCGTGATCAGGGCGACGAGGGGGAGGCGCAGCACCTCCTGGGCGATGATCCCCGGGAGCACGTGCGAGCCGAGCACGAGGCCGTAGAGAAACAGCAGCGGGCTCGCCAGCAGGACCGGCGTCACCCATCCGGCGATGCCCGCGAGGATGCCCGTCGCGACGCCGATCGCTGCGCAGACGAGCAGGACGCGAGTCGTCAGGACGGAGGTGCGGGCCACGTCTCCAGCTTACTGTCGACCTATCGGGAGCCCTGCCGTGCAAAATCCTGGCGTATCGGCGAAGCCGGATTCGACCATCGACCAGTTCTGTCTCCGGAGGTGAGGAGCGGGGCTATGTTGGCCGCGGTGCAGCAACGCGGCTGCATCGTGATCATCGGGAGCACCACATGGGTCGAACACCCCTCCGGATGGCAGCAGCCACCACCCTGGCGACGCTGTTCATCGCATCCACGGCAACCACCGGTTTCGCGGCGACCGAGGAGGTGACGCACCCCGTTCCGGTCGCCGGCACCCCAGGGCACTACATCGTGGTCATGAAAGCAGACCCCCTCGCCACCTACGAGGGCGACGTCAAGGGCCTGAAGGCGACGAAACCCGCCGAGGGTGAGCAGCTCGAGACCCAATCGCAGGACTCGCAGCGGTACGTCAAGCACCTCGAATCCGAGCAGACCGACCTCGTCAGCGACATCGGCGTCACCCCGGACACGACCTACCAGGTCGTGCTCAACGGGTTCAGCGCCGACCTCAGCGGCGAACAGGTCGATGCGCTCCGTGCGTCGAAGGACGTGCTGGGCGTGTACCCCGATGAGATCCGTCACCCGGATGCGCAGACGTCGACCGACTTCCTCGGTCTCGGCGACGACCGCAAGGGCCGTGGCGGCGTGTGGCAGCAGACCGGAGGAGTCGACAAGGCCGGAGAAGGCGTCGTGGTGGGTGTGATCGACACCGGCATCGCCCCGGAGCACCCCTCGTTCGACGGCAAGAAGCTCAAGAAGCAGAAGAAGCAGCACGACCGGCACAAGGGCAAGCAGCCCTACACCGACGGCAAGTACGTCTACTTCGACAAGTCCGACGGCGGCCAGTTCCAGTCCGCGATGGTCGAAGCCCAGGACTGGGACAAGCGCGACTACTCCTCGAAGCTGATCGGCGGCCAGTATTTCTACGCCGGAGCCGAGGCCGCCGGCTTCGACTTCCAGTACGACTACCTCTCGCCGCGTGACGGCGACGGTCACGGGTCCCACACCGCGAGCACCGCGGCCGGCAACTTCAAGGTCAAGGCCTCCATCGAGGATGTCGACTTCGGCACGGTGTCCGGCGTCGCCCCGTCCGCGAAGGTCGCCGCCTACAAGGCCTGCTACGTCGGTCCCGACCCTGCGGTCACCACGGATGACATCTGCGCCCTCAGCGACCTCGTCGCGGCGATCGACCAGGCCGTCGCCGACGGTGTCGACGTGATCAACTACTCGATCGGCGGCGGTGCCGCCAGCACGGTGATGGCTCCGGAGGACCTCGCGTTCTTCAACGCCGCGGCCGCGGGTGTCTTCGTCGCGACCAGCGCCGGCAACGACGGTCCGGACCCGGTCACCGCCGACCACGCCTCGCCCTGGTACACGACGGTCGCCGCCTCCACCATCCCCACCTGGGAGGGCACCGTGCAGTTCGACGGGTTCGAGCAGGCCGGAGCGTCGGTGAGCGTGCCGTTCGGCGAGAGTGTCACCGGCCCGTCCATCGCAGCGGTCGACGCCGGGGCGGCGGGAGCGGTCGACGCGCAGCTCTGCCTGCCCGGCACCCTCGACCCGGCCAAGGTCGCCGGACACATCGTCGTGTGCGACCGCGGCAGCAACGCGCGTGCCGAGAAGTCGCAGGTCGTGAAGGATGCCGGCGGCATCGGCATGGTTCTCGTGAACGTGCCCGGTGGAGCGGACTCGCTCGACAACGACTTCCACGCCGTGCCGACCGTCCACCTCAACGCCGAGTACCGCGAAGCCGTGCTCGCGTACGTGCAGGGCGGCGTCGATCGGCCGATCACGCTGGTCGGTGAGAACACGACGGGCGTGACCACCCCCACGCCGCAGATCGCGGGCTTCTCGAGCCGCGGACCGATGCTCGCCGACGGCAGCGATGTGCTGAAGCCGGACGTGGCAGCCCCCGGTGTCGCGATCCTCGCGGCGACGAACAACGCCCCCGGAGAGAAGCCGACCTTCGGCATCCTCTCCGGCACGTCGATGGCCTCACCGCACGTCGCCGGTCTCGGAGCGCTCTACCTCGGTGAGCACCCGAAGGCGACGCCGGCGGAGATCCGTTCGGCGATGATGACGACCGCTTACGACACCGTCCTGCCCGACGGATCGAAGAACACGAACCCGTTCGAACAGGGCGCGGGACAGGTCGACGCGACGCGGTACCTGAACCCGGGTCTGCTCTACCTCAACGGAGTGAAGGACTGGGCGGCATTCCTCGACGGGAAGGGCCTGTCGGACTTCCCCGGCATCGATCCCATCGACGGCAGCGACCTGAACCAGGCATCGATCTCGATCGGCTCGCTGGCCAGCGCGCAGACCGTCACCCGGTCGGTCACATCGACCCAGAAGGGGACGTTCACCGCGAAGGCCTCGGTCCCCGGAGTGCACGTCAAGGTCACGCCCTCGCAGTTGACCTTCGACAAGCCGGGGCAGACGAAGACCTTCACGGTCACGTTCGACAACACCGATGCTCCGGTGGAGCAGTGGGCCACCGGCACGCTGACCTGGACGAGCAAGAAGAACACGGTGCGCTCCCCGATCGCGGTGTTCCCGGTGACGGCGGATGCTCCGGCCGAGGTCACGGGTACCGGAGCGGACGGCAGCACGGCGGTTGAGATCACCCCCGGTCTCGACGGCGACCTGGCGCTCGACCTCTCGGGACTCACCGCCTTCGACCTGCTCAGCGACCCGGACAACCCGGTCGAGGGGCACTCGGGCGACGAGAACTCCGGTGACGCGAACAAGGACGTGGCGTGGATCGTCGATGTACCGGAGGGGACCACCCTCTCGCGGTTCGACCTCGATTCCTCGGACGACGACGGCAGCGACCTGGACCTCACCGTGTACCGCGTGGTGAGCCCGGACGACCTGCGGTACTACGAGCGGTGGCAGTCGGCGACCGGTTCGGCGGACGAGCAGGTCACGCTCCCCGCACCGACCGCCGGGACCTACCTCGTGGTCGCGAACATGTACTCGACGACGGGTCCGATGACGTGGGACATGACCTACGCCAACGTGCAGCCCGGCGGAGAGGGCGCGTTCGCCGCGACCCCGAACCCGATCGCCGCCGTCCGCGGCGAGAAGACGAGCTATGAGCTCAGCTGGACGGGCCTCACGGCCGGTACCCGGTACCTGGGACTGGTCCGCTACGGCGACTCCGAGGTCCGCACCGTGGTGACGGTCACCGTCCCGGCGGGTGAAGCGCCCGACGCCGAGGTCCCGCCGACCGAAGCGCCCGAGACGGACGCTCCGGAGACGGAGGCTCCGCCGACGGAGGCGCCCGAGACGGAGGCTCCGCCGACAGCCAAGCCGGAGTAGCCCCCACAGCACAGCGCCCCGCGGTCTCCCTTCCGCGGGGCGCTGTGTGCGTCCGAGCCTCCGTCCGGAAGATCAGGCGTCGACGAGTTCGGCTCGGAGCACGTGTTTCATGATCTTGCCGGAGGGCGTGCGCGGCAGCGCCTCGCGGACGATCAGCTCGCGGGGGATCTTGTAGCGGGCGAGGCGGTCGGCGAGGAACTCCCGGACGTCGTCGAGGAGCACGTCGTCCGCCGCCTCCAGGACGGCGACGACCGTCTCTCCCCATTCCGGATGCGGGCGTCCGATCACGGCGGAGTCGGTGATCGACGGGTGGGCGCGCAGCGCATCCTCGACCTCGGGAGAGTAGACGTTCTCTCCTCCGGAGATCACCACATCCTTGAGCCGGTCGACGATGTAGAGGTAGCCGTCCTCATCGAGACGTGCGAGGTCGCCGGTGCGGTACCAGTCGCCGACGAACGCGGCCTCCGTGGCTTCCGGAGCGTCGAGATAGCCGATCATGCGGGTGGCGGAGCGCATCCACAGCTCGCCGACCTCACCTCCTGCGACGTCGGACGCGTCCGCACCCACGACCCTGATGTCGACGCCCGGCATGCCGCCTGCGCCGATGGAGCCGGCCCGCACCCGCTGCTCCGAGGGGTAGAGGGCGGCGCCCACGGGGCCCATCTCGCTCATCCCGTAGACCTGGTAGAAGCAGTCGGATCCGTAGGCGGATTCGAGCAGGCTCACGGTCTCGGCTCCCAGCGGCGCACCCCCGTAGGCCCACAAGCGGACCGACGAGAGATCGAAGTCCGCCAGGCTCGCGCCGACCGTCGGCAACACCTTGAGTGGGGCCAGGTAGGCGATGGGCGCGCCGAAGAACGCGGTCACCCCGTGCTTCTGGATGGTCTCGAGAAAGCCGACGGGGTGATATTCCTTGAGGAGGACCACGGTCCCGCCGAGGTAGATCATCGACAGGAACCAGTTGTTGAGCGGTGAAGCGTGCCAGATGGGCATGGCGATGAGGAACCGGTCGTCCCGTCGGAGTCCTACGGCCGCCGTGGTGTAGGCCGGGACGTTCGCGAGTCCTGCGTGGGAGTGCAGACACCCCTTGGGGCTGCTGGTGGTGCCGGAGGTGTAGAGCACCTGGGCGATCGCGTCGGGCTCGACCTCGACTCCGTCCCACTCCTCACTCGTCGCCACGAGCTGATCGAACTCTCCGGAGGCGTCGTCGGTCGT
Source organism: Microbacterium sp. J1-1 (assembly GCF_024498615.1). Lineage (NCBI taxonomy): Bacteria > Bacillati > Actinomycetota > Actinomycetes > Micrococcales > Microbacteriaceae > Microbacterium > Microbacterium sp. J1-1. The sequence goes on from NZ_CP089590.1 coordinate 489,146, forward strand.
CGTGAGGATACGGGCGGACGGGGCGCCCTCCCTTGCCCGGGGCACGAGATCCTCGTCCGTGACGATCAACCGGAGTCCTGCGTGCGCGGCGACGTATCCCACCTCGTGCGCCGTGAACTTGTGGTTGATCGGGACGAGCGTGGCCCCGGCGCGCCAGAGGCCGAACGCCGCGATCGCGAAGGCGGGGGTGTTGTAGGTCATGACCCCGACGCGGTCGCCTGCGGAGACCCCTGCTGCCTGGAAGACCGCGGCGGCGCGGCGAGAGGCCGACAGCAGCTGCGAGTAGTCCAGCGTGCCGAGATCGGACACGATCGCCTGCGTGTGCGGAAAGGTTCGGGCGGAGCGTTCGAGCATCCAGGTCAGATTCATGGAGTGGTTCCTCACGTCGTCGTGGTGTGTCCGGCGGCGCCTTGCAGCGCCGACTGAATCGTGATTCAATGCGGCTATTGAATCATGATTCAGTCGACTCGAACAGTCGCATCCGGTGGGGAGACGAGATGGCGGAGCAGAGACGCCGACGAGTGAACGTGGTGGCCGGAGATCGTCGTCGCGAACTGTGTGAGGCCGCGAGCGGCATCGTGCGCGAGGAGGGCTTCGGCGCGGCGACCGTGAAGGCCATCACCGCTCGTGCGGGAATGAGCGCGGGCCTGCTCTACACCTACGTGGACAGCGTCGACGATCTGCTCGCCGATGTCTTCCGACAGTGCGCCGGGGCCGAGCTGACGGCGGTGGACGACGCGGTGCACGCCGCGCCCGATGATGCTCGTGCGCGTCTAGTCGCTCTGATCGAGACCTTCGCGGCGCGCGCACTCCGCGGACGGCGACTGGCCTGGGCGCTCCTCGCCGAGCCCGTCGGCCGCGCTGTCGACGAGGAGCGCCTCGCCTACCGCCGCGGCTACGCTGCCCTGCTCGAGGAGATCGTCCGACAGGGGATCGCTTCTGAGGTTTTCGCTCGGCAGGATCCGGCGATCACGGCGGCGGGACTCGTCGGCGCGATCGGTGAGGCGCTCACCGGACCGCTCTCCCCGGTCTCCGGCGTCGAGGACGCACCCGACCCCGAGTCCGTCGTGGCGACGATCACGGCCCTGTGTCTGCGCGCTGTGGGGGAGAGATGAGCACGCACCACGTCACGAATCAGGCGCCGGAGCGCGTCGGCGTGGACGAGTACGGCACGAACACGGCGCTCGTCGAGGGGGTCGAGCGCTATGACGCCGCATGGGCGCACCCGGGACTGCACGAGATCGGCGTCCGTGTGGGCGGCGAGCAGTTCCAGGAGGATGCGCGACGGGCCAACAGGAACAAGCCGGTCCTGCGCAGCCACGACCGCTGGGGGCACCGCATCGACGAGGTCGAGTACGACCCGTCGTACCACCGCGTGCTCGGCGCGGCCGTCGCGGCGGGGGCGCACACCTCGGCTTTCGCCGACCCGCGGCCCGGTGCGAACGTCGCTCGTGCCGCATCGTTCATGCTGTTCGCCCAGGTCGAGCCCGGGCACGCCTGCCCGGTGTCGATGACGCATTCCGTCGTGCCGGTCGTCGCCGCGCAGCCGGAACTGGCCGCGCAATGGATGCCGCGACTCCTGTCGACCCGATACGACCCCTCCCTCTCCCCGGGAAAGCCGGGCGCGTTGTTCGGCATGGCCATGACCGAGAAGCAGGGCGGTTCGGACGTGCGCTCGAACACGACCGTCGCCGCGCCGCTCGGGGGCGGACGCTACGCGTTGACGGGGCACAAATGGTTCTGCTCCGCGCCGATGTCGGACGCCTTCCTCGTTCTCGCTCAGGCGCCGGGCGGCCTCTCCTGCTTCCTGCTCCCGCGCCTGCGCGAAGACGGAACGCGAAACGAGATCCGGATCATGCGCCTGAAGGACAAGCTCGGTAACGTCTCCAACGCGTCGAGCGAGGTGGAGTACGAAGGCGCCGTCGCCCACCTCGTCGGGGAGGAGGGGCGCGGTGTGCGCACGATCATCGAGATGGTCACCCACACCCGGCTGGACTGCATCCTGGGCTCGCTGGCAGGCATGCGTCAGGCGACCGCCGAAGCAGCCTGGCACGTGCGTCATCGCTCCGCCTTCGGTCGTACGCTGATCGACCAGCCGGCGATGACCGCCGTGCTCGCCGACCTGCAGCTCGAGACCGAGGGGGCCACCGCTGCGGCGCTCAGACTCGCGCGCGCCTACGACGCCGATGCCGACGAGCAGGAGACCGCTTTTCGTCGTCTCGGCACCGCGGTCATGAAGTACTGGGTCTGCAAGCGCGGACCCGCGCATGCGGCCGAAGCGCTCGAATGCCTCGGCGGCAACGGGATCACCGAAGACTTCCCGCTCGCTCAGCGCTATCGCGAGCAGCCGGTCATGGCGGTGTGGGAGGGGTCGGGCAACGTCATCGCCCTCGACGTCCTGCGTGCGCTGGCTCGCGAGCCGCAATCCTTCGAGGCGTTCGACGCCGAAGTGGCGCTCGCCGCCGGGCAGGATCCCCGGCTCGACGTGCACATTGCCCGCACACGGGATCTCGTCCGCAGCATCACGGAGGATCCCGCGGCCGAGGCGCGGGCACGGAGGCTGGTCGCCGATCTCGCGCTGTCGCTGGAGGCATCGCTCCTGATCCGTACCGCCCCTTCCGCCGTCGCGGAGGGGTTCCTCGCGGCGCGCCTCGGCGAGGGGATGGGGCGACTGTTCGGCGAACTCCCCGAAGGGGTCGAGGCCGCCGCCATCGCCGCCCGGGCGTGACGATCTCCGTGTCGCGTCAGATCTTGCGGCTGCGCGGCATGAGCCGCACGGGTGGCAGCGGCGGAGCGGGGATGCGCACGTCGTGTCCGGCGACGACACCGAAGCGGTCGGATGCCGCTTCCCAGGCCTCGCGCGCGTCGACGATCTCGTCGTGCGAACGGCCGGCGAAGTTCCACCACATCACGATGTCGGCCTCGAAGGGTTCGCCGCCGAGGAGGAAAAGCAGTGCCCCCTCGCCGCTCGACACCTCGACGCTCTCGCGGGAGTCGCCGAGGTAGAGCAGGCCGTTGCGGTCGAGGGGATGCTCCGCCACGACCGCATCGCCCTCGACGAGCATCAGCGCGTGCTCCCAGCCGGCCCGCAGGGGGAGACGCACGCGGGAGCCGGGGGAGAGGACGATCTCCGCGCCCACGATCGGCGTGTGGACGGTCGCGGGCGAGCGCACGCCGGCGAAGTCACCGAGCACGACGGTGGCTTCGGCTGCTGCCCCTTCGTCGGCGGGGAGTGTGAGCGCGGGCAGTTCGGTGTGCCGCTCGAAGCCGGGGGAACCGTGGCGGGCGGATTCGGGCAGCACCACCCAGAGCTGCAGCGCGTCGAGCGGCACGGGTCCCTCGCCGATCGAGTACTCCGAATGCGAGATGCCGTTCCCGGCCGTCATCAGGTTCAGCTGCCCGCGCCGCAGGTCCGCATCGCTGCCCAGTGAGTCGCGGTGGCGGATCTCCCCGACGAGCGGCCAGGTCACGGTCTGCAGTCCGATGTGCGGATGTGGCTCGACCCGCATCTTCGTGTCGGCGGGACCGAACCGGTCGAGGAAGCACCAGGCACCGATCGTCGGCAGGTTCCGGTGCGGCAGGGCTCGCAGCACGTTCATCCCGCGCACACCGCCGAGCGGAACCTCCCGCGGCTCCAGGATCAGGCGGTGCTGCCCGATCATTCCGCCCGCCCGGTCGGGTCCTCGCCCGCGGATCCGGCGTGACCAGCGGGAGCCTTCGGCCAGCGGATCTCGGCACCGGGGATCTCATGCGTCTCGAGGTATTTCGCGATGTACGGGCACAGCGGCACGATCGCCTCGCCGCGCCCGGCCGCATCCGTCAGCGCTTCGGCGGCCAGCTTCCCGGCCAATCCCTGTCCCTGGAACGCCGGGTCGATCTCGGTGTGGAGGAAGCGGATGGATCCGGCACGGAGGTCGAAGGCCGCGAAGCCCGCGAGCACGTCGCCCGAGTGGAGTTCGTAGCGCGATTCGCCCTCGTTGCGGGTCACGGTGATGTCGGTCATCGGAGCTCCTTCGAACGGGTTGCCTCCAACCTACGCCCGTGCGGGTGGGGTGGGCCGAAACCCAGACGACCCGAGCCGCGGACGGCGTGTCGAAGCGCGCCACGCCCAGTGAGTTACGGATGGTCTGGGTTTTCGCCCGCCCCGCCCCTGGCCTGTGGAGAGGGGGGCTCCCGCGTCGGCGGGGGTGGTTACGCTGGAGGAATGCCGCAGACTCCCCGTGACCCGTACGCGGACCTGCCGTACGCCGACGAGCCCTACGACGATGGCTGGGAGCAGTCCGCCCCGCCGGAGCCGATGGATTGGGAGCCGCAGGGAGCAGGATTCGAGCCGCCTCTCGACTGGGGATCCGGGCCCGTCACGCCCGTCGCATCGGCGACCTTGACGCCTGTGTCGGTGGCGCGGCGGGCGACCCCGAGTCGGTTCGCGACCGCTCTCGATGCGCTGCACACGGTCTTCGGCTACGACGAGTTCCGTGGCGACCAGGCCGAGATCGTCGAGCAGGTCATCGCGGGCGGCGACGCCGTGGTCCTCATGCCGACCGGCGGGGGCAAGAGCATCACGTACCAGGTGCCGGCACTCGTGCGCGAGGGCACGGGGCTCGTGGTCAGCCCGCTCATCGCGCTCATGCACGACCAGGTCGATGCGCTCCGGGCCAACGGCGTCAATGCCGCGTACCTCAACTCGACGCAGGCGATCGACGAGCGCCGAGAGGTCGAGCGGGCCTACGTCGCCGGTGAGCTCGACCTCCTCTACGTCGCCCCCGAGCGGCTCTCCCACGCTCAGACCACGGCGCTGCTGCAACGCGGGACGCTGAGCGTGATCGCGATCGACGAGGCCCACTGCGTGTCTCAGTGGGGTCATGACTTCCGGCCCGACTACCTCGCGCTGGGTGACCTCGGCGAGCGGTTCCCCGGGGTCCCTCGCACGGCTCTCACCGCGACGGCGACCGCGGCCACGCACAAGGAGATCACCGAGCGTCTGCGACTCGACGGTCAGGACGGACGAGAGGCCGCCACACACTTCGTCGCGAGCTTCGATCGCCCCAACATCCAGTACCGGATCGTGCCCAAGGTCGACCCGCGCAAGCAACTGGTCGCCTTCATCCGGTCGCAACCGGAAGGTGCGGCGGGTATCGTCTACGCCCTCAGCCGCAAGTCGGTCGAGCAGACGGCGACCTCCCTCGCCGCTCAGGGGATCGACGCGCTCCCGTATCACGCGGGCCTTCCCGCGGAGGTGCGTGCAGCCCATCAGGCCCGCTTCCTCCGGGAAGACGGCGTGGTCATGGTCGCGACCATCGCGTTCGGCATGGGGATCGACAAGCCCGATGTGCGTTTCGTCGCGCACATCGACCTGCCGAAGTCCGTCGAGGGGTACTACCAGGAGACCGGTCGCGCCGGTCGTGACGGCGAGCCGGCGGTGGCGTGGATGGCGTACGGACTCGGCGACGTGGTGCAGCAGCGCCGCCTCATCGATCAGAGCCCCGGGGACCGCACTTTCAAGATGCGGTTGGGGCAGCACCTCGATGCGATGCTCGCGCTCTGCGAGACCGTGGAGTGCCGTCGGCAGAACCTGCTCGGCTACTTCGGTCAGCAGTCGCAGCCCTGTGGCAACTGCGACACATGCCTCGACGACACTGAGACGTTCGACGGCCTCGTTCCGGCGCAGAAGCTGCTGTCGACCATCGTGCGACTCCAACGCGAGCGCAACCAGTCCTTCGGCGCCGGACACCTGATCGACATCCTCCGCGGCGCGTCGACCGAGCGCATCCGGCAGCAGGGCCACGACAAGCTCGCGACCTACGGCATCGGCAGCGACCTGTCCGACCAGGACTGGCGCAGCGTGGTCCGGCAACTCCTGGCCCGCGGCATCCTCGTGGCCCAGGGCGATTACGGCACGCTGGCCCCCGGCGAGCAGGCGGCCGGGGTGCTGCGCGGAGAGACCGCCGTGCCTCTTCGCAAGGACACGATCGGTCGTCCCGTCTCGTCCGGTCGTGCCCGCAAGGCGAGTGCCGCGGATGCGCTGGACGCCGGGGACCGCGGGCTCTTCGAGTCGCTGCGGGCCTGGCGCGCCGAGACCGCACGGGAGCAGGGTGTTCCTGCGTACATCGTCTTCGGTGATGCCACCCTGCGCGCTCTCGCCGAGCATCGCCCGGCGTCGCTCGCAGACCTCGACGGCATCACCGGCATCGGCGCGAAGAAGCGCGAGGCATACGGCGAGAGCGTGCTCGCGGTCATCGCCGCGGCCTGAACGCCGCGTCCTGTCCGTCAGCGTGCGGGCAGCACGTCGGCGAGGTGAGCCCGCAGCTGCTCCGCGATGTCGACCGCATTCCGGTCGTAGAGCCACTGATACTGGAGGCCGTCCCACATCGCGATGAGCCAGGTGGCCTCGTGTGCGGGGTCGCGGTGTGCTGGGAGGTCGCCGTCTTCCTGAGCCATGCGGAAGAGCTCGGTGAAGTGGTCCAGGGCGTTCGTGAACCGCGAGGCGAAGTAGTCGTGTGCCGGATGGGTCGCGGGGACGGCTTCGCAGGACAGGACCGCGTACACCTCGATCAGGCCGGGTTCGTTGCGTGCGTTGACCCTCGCGCCGTCCGGGATGCCTCGCAGCAGCGCGCCGGCCGAAACGACTTCGGAGAGTTCCGTGGTCGCGCTGATCGCCTTGTCGCGTTCGGCGAGGACGGCGCTGAGGAGCAGCTCTTTCGAGGGGTAGTGGTGCAGCAGCGTCGATTTGGAGACGCCGACGGCGGTGGCGATGTCCTGCAGGCTAGTGTCGCCGTAGCCGTCGCGCGAGAACAGGCGCATCGCGTCGGCGACGATCTGCGCCCGGCGGCGGCGGCCGACCGCGTATCCCGGGTCGGCGTTCGCCAGCGTGCCGGTGCGGAGTTCGGGGAGGGTGCGGGAAGTTCCGGTGCCGGACCCGGGCGCGTCGTCGGGGTCGCGCCAGCCGACCGGCAAGGCCCACAGGTTCTCCCGCTCCTCGAGCTCCTCGACCACGTCGACGCGGTCGGGCAGGTACTGCGAGAGCAGCTGCAAGCCGTCCCAGCCGGCGGTGTGCCGCACGATCTCACCGTCGACATCGCGGTCGGCGGCGACCACGCCGAGGTGCTTGGCGTCCTCCAGGACGTCGACGCTGAGTTCGCGCAACCGCGCATAGCGCTCCCGCATCCGCTCGTGCGCCGGGTGCCCAGGCGATGATGCCTCGCCGGTGAGCGCGGCGAAGAGCTCGAGGTATCCCTCGGTGTGGGCGTTCCGCTCGGCGAGTCGGGTGAAGACGAGGTCGCCGGGTTCGGATGCGGCGGCGATCTCCGCGAAGACCGTCTCGTTGTCGGCCTCGAGTGCGCCGACGACCTCGGCGAGGAGGTCGTCCTTCGAGCCGAAGTGCCCGAGCAGCCCGGGGTGGCTGACCGAGGCGGCGGCGGCGATGTCTCGCAGGGAGGTCGACCGATAGCCGCGGGAGATGAACAGATCGTGGGCGGCAGCGAGGATGCGCTCCCGTGTGGCGGCGGCACGGGCGTGCCGCGAGCCCGTCGGTGCGGTCGTGGTCATCGCATCCTCCTTTCCGCTCTCTATCCTCGCTCATTACCACTCGGTCGGTATTCACTTACCAATCGGTCTGGATTCGTGTATCTTCTTCGGAGAGCCGCATCGCCCGAAGACGTGCGGAGATTCGAAAGGACTGTCATGACAGAGTTGTCATCCGCCGCGAACGCGGCTGCGGTCGGCACCACCGGGTTCAAAGCGCCCGGAACGACGCCGTCGAAGACGCCGCGCGGCTACGCGCCTGGTCTCGCCGCCGTGAACTTCGGCGTGTACCTCGCGCTTCTCACGCCGGTCATGGTGTCGATGGCGTTCAAGATCCAGCACATCGATCCGGTCAGCACGGAGGCGAGCCTGGGGCTGGTGATGAGCATCGGCGCAGCATTCGCGCTCGTGGCGAACCCGCTGGTGGGTCGGCTCTCCGACCGGACCACGTCGCGTTGGGGCATGCGTCGCCCGTGGATCCTCGGTGGCGCGATCGTCGGCCTCGGCGGATTCCTGATCATCGGCGTCGCCACCTCCGTGTGGATGGTCCTGCTCGCCTGGTGCCTCGTGCAGGCGTCGATGAACGCGGTGCTCGCCGCAGCCAACGCCACCTTGCCCGATCAGGTGCCCGTCTCGAGCCGCGGCAAGGTGTCCGGCATCATCGGTATCACCACCCCCATCGGCATCCTCGCCGGGAGCTTCATCGTCAACTTCCTCCCCGGTGACTTCGAGCGCTTCGTCGTGCCCGCCGTAATCGCGCTGATCCTGGTGATCGTGTTCGTCCTCGTCCTCCAGGACCGTCGACTCACAGAGAAGCCGGCGGAGCGCTTCACGGTCGGCACCTTCTTCGGTTCCTTCGTCTTCAATCCGCGCAAGCACCCGGACTTCGGCTGGACGTGGCTGACGAAGTTCTTCGTGATGTTCGGCTACGCGGGCATCGCCACCTACCTTCCGCTGTACCTGATCACCAAGTTCGGCCTCGACGAGCAGGGCGCGGTCGGAACGATCCTCTTGGCCAACCTCGCCTCGATGGCGGCGATGGCGATCTCCTCGCCGCTCGGTGGCTTCCTCTCCGACAAGATCGGCAAGCGGCGTCCGTTCGTCGCGGTCGCCGGTGTGATCATGGTGGTCGGTCTCGTCATCCTGGCCGTTGCTCCGGACGTCACCACGGTCGTCGTCGCGCAGGCGATCATCGGGCTCGGTGCGGGCTCGTTCCTCTCGGTCGACCTCGCCCTCGCCACCGAGGTGCTGCCCAACCCCGCCGACACCGCAAAGGACCTCGGGGTGCTCAACATCGCCAACGCGCTGCCGCAGTCGATCGCGCCGGCCATCGCCCCGGCCATCATCGCGCTCGGCGCCGCCACGCCACTCGGCGGCTACACGGCCTGGTATCTGTTCGGTGCGCTCGTCGCGCTGGCCGGTGCCCTCCTCGTCTACCGCATCAAGGGAGTTAAGTGACCATGACCGATACCGCCACCACCGTCCGTCCCTGGCTCGATGCCGCTCTCCCGGTCGACGAGCGCGTACAGCTGCTGCTGGATGCCATGTCGATCGAGGAGAAGGCCGGCCTCCTCTTCCACACGATGATCGCGATCGGCGATCTCGAGGAGTCCGACCCCACGTTCGCGACGCCCTCGGCCCGTGAGTTCCTCGAGGGCAAGCGGATGACCCACTTCAACCTGCTGGGGGCCGCACCGACCGGCCGCGAGATCGCGGCCTGGCACAACTCCCTGCAGCGTCTCGCGGCATCCACGGGTCTCGGTATCCCGGTCACCCTGTCGACCGACCCCCGCCACTCGTTCAGTGAGAACCCCGGGGCGTCGATCCTCGCAGGGCCCTTCTCGCAGTGGCCCGAGACGCTCGGGCTCGCCGCGACGCGGGACGAGGCGCTCGTGGAGCGATTCGCCGACATCGCCCGACAGGAGTACACCGCGGTCGGCCTCCGCGTGGCGCTGCACCCTCAGGTCGACCTCGCGACCGAACCGCGCTGGGCCCGGCAGACCGCGACCTTCGGAGAGGATGCGGAACTCTCCGGCAGGCTCGGGGCCGCGTACATCCGCGGCTTCCAGGGCGCCTCGTTCGGACCCGGATCCGTGTCGACCATGACGAAGCACTTCCCGGGCGGCGGTCCGCAGAAGGACGGCGAGGACCCGCACTTCTCCTACGGGCGCGAGCAGGTGTACCCCGGCGGAGAGTTCGAGCTGCACCTGAAGCCCTTCGAGGATGCGCTCGCCGCCGGCACGCGCCAGATGATGCCGTACTACGGCATGCCCGTCGGCACTGAATATGAAGAGGTCGGCTTCGGCTTCAACAAGTCGGTCATCACCGGGTTGCTGCGGGAGCGCTACGGGTTCGACGGGGTGGTCTGCACCGACTGGGGGCTGATCAGCGACTCCGAGATCTTCGGACAGCCCTTCTCCGCCCGCGCCTGGGGAGTCGAACACCTCACGCCTCGCGAGCGCATGAAGAAGGTGCTGGATGCCGGTGCCGACCAGTTCGGCGGCGAGGCGAACCCGGAGCTGCTGCTCGAGCTCGTCGCCGACGGCGAGATCACGGAAGAGCGACTCGACGTCTCGGCGCGGCGGATCCTGCGGGAGAAGTTCGAGCTCGGTCTCTTCGAGAACCCCTTCGTGGATGAGGACGCCGCCGACGAGATCGTCGGACGCGCGGACTTCCGCGCCGCGGGGGAGGACGCGCAACGCGCCTCGATCACCGTCCTGTCCAACGACGGTCCGCTGCCGTTCGCGAGCGGAACGAAGCTCTACCTCGAGGGCATCGATGCGGACGTGGCGGCCACCTTCGGCGAGGTCGTGGACACTCCTGCCGAGGCCGACCTCGCGATCATCCGCCTGCAGGCACCGTTCGAAGAGCGCGCGACGATGTTCGAGAACTTCTTCCACGCGGGATCCCTGGAGTTCCCCGCCGAGCTCGTCGCCCACGCCCGTGAGGTTGCACACGCGGTCCCGACCGTCGTCGACGTGCTGGCCGACCGTCCGCCGATCCTGACCCCCATCGCCGAGGTGGCTGCTGCGGTGACCGTCAACTGGGGCGCGTCCGGCGCCGCATTGCTCGACGTGCTGAGCGGTGCGGTCGAGGCGCACGGCAGACTGCCGTTCGATCTGCCGAGGTCGATGGCCGCTGTCGAAGCCTCCCGCCCCGATGTCCCGTTCGACACCGCGGATCCCCTCTTCCGCTTCGGCCACGGTCTCTCGCTGTAGTCGCTCTCGAGCCGTCCTCCCGCCGGCGACCCTCTCGGAGTCGTGGGTAGGAGGGCGGCTCGGCCGTTCCTGTCGCGAGGCGACAACCGGCGGCGGGGGCATCCCGGCGACGCGTTGGAGGATGCTTACAGAGGAGTTCCTCGACGTTTGTCGCAGACCTACCATGGTGTTCTCCCTACTTTCCTGGAGGAACCCCATGGTCGACGCTGCCGTCCGTCCTTCGACGACACCCGATGAATCACACGAGATCGCGGCCCCGCCGCAGATCGACGTCGCCCGAGTGAACGATGCCCTGATGGGCACGTGGGGTGACGTCCGCCGCCAGGCGCGCGAGATGATCAAGGATTCAGCGTTCTGGCGCAAGGATGAGCTCGGCAAAGACGAGCACCGCGAGCGCGTGCTCAGCCAGCTGCACCTGCTGGTCGAGAACAAGGCGGTGCACCGTGCGTTCCCCAAGTCGCTCGGCGGTGAGGAGAACAACGGCGCCAACATCGCCGGCTTCGAGGAGCTCGTGGTCGCCGACCCGAGTCTGCAGATCAAGTCCGGTGTGCAGTGGGGACTCTTCGGCTCCGCGATCCTCCAGCTGGGCACGAAGGAGCACCACGAGAAGTGGCTCCCCGGCGTGATGGACCTGTCGATCCCCGGTGCCTTCGCGATGACGGAGATCGGACACGGCTCCGACGTCGCCGCCGTCGGCACGACCGCGACGTACGACCCGGAGACCGAGGAGTTCGTCATCAACACCCCCTTCCGGGGCGCGACGAAGGAGTACCTGGGCAACGCCGCACTGCATGGCGTCGCGGCGACCGTGTTCGCTCAGCTCATCACGAACGGTGTCAACCACGGTGTGCACTGCTTCTACGTGCCGCTGCGCGGGGAGGACGGCAACGATCTCCCCGGTATCGGTCGCGAGGACGACGGACTCAAGGGGGGACTCAACGGCATCGACAACGGACGACTGTCGTTCGACCACGTGCGCATCCCGCGCACCAACCTCTTGAACCGCTATGGCGACGTCGCCGCCGACGGGACGTACTCCAGCGCGATCGACAGTCCCGGCCGCCGCTTCTTCACGATGCTCGGCACGCTCGTCCAGGGGCGCGTGTCCCTCGACGGCGCGGCCTCCTGGGCATCGGCGCTCGGCCTGCACATCGCGATCACCTACGCCACGCAGCGTCGTCAGTTCGACGGAGCAGACGGCCAGGAAGTCGTGCTGATGGACTACGGCAAGCACCAGCGCCGTCTGCTCCCGCGCCTGGCGACCACCTACGCGCAGATCTTCGCGCACGACGAGTTCCTGCAGAAGTTCGACGGCGTGTTCTCCGGCCGCACCGACACCCCGGCCGACCGGGAGGACCTCGAGACGCTCGCGGCCGCCCTCAAGCCGCTCTCGACCTGGCATGCGCTCGACACCTTGCAGGAGGCGCGCGAAGCCACCGGTGGGGCCGGCTTCATGTTCGAGAACCGTCTGGTCGGCCTTCGCCAGGACCTCGACATCTACGTCACGTTCGAGGGCGACAACAACGTCCTCCTGCAGCTGGTCGGCAAGCGCCTGCTCACCGATTACGCCAAGCAGTTCCAGGGCAAGGACGCGGCGGCGCTGGCGAAGTTCGCCGTCGGAATGACCGCGGGCAAGGTGTTCCACGGCGCGGGGCTCCGTCAGCTCGGACAGGCCGTCTCCGACTTCGGTCAGGTGAGTCGCTCGGTCGAGCGGGGGCTGCGCGAGGAGCAGCAGCACGACCTGCTCGCCGGGCGCGTGCAGCAGATGGTCGCCGACATCGCGGCTCGGCTGCGTCCGGGGGCGAAGGACAAGGTGCTCGGCGCGCGCCTCTTCAACGAGAACCAGGCGGAACTCATCGAAGCCGCTCGTGCGCACGGAGAGCTGTTGCAGTGGGAGGCGTTCACCGACGCCGTGCATCAGATGGACGACCCCGACACGAAGAAGGTCCTCACGTGGCTGCGTGACCTCTTCGGACTGCAGCTCATCGAGAAGCACCTCGCCTGGCACCTGATCAACGGACGCTTGTCGACCCAGCGCGCAGCGGCCGTGTCGAGCTACATCGACCGTCTGTGCGCGCGGCTGCGCCCGTACGCCCTCGACCTGGTCAACGCGTTCGGCTATGAGCCCGAGCATGTGCGTGCACCGATCGCGAGCGGCATCGAGAAGCAGCGTCAGGACGAGGCGCGTGCGTACTACGCCGACCTCGCGGCGACCGGGCAGGCTCCCATCCAGGAGAAGGCCCTGAAGAAGAAGCGCTGACCCCGCTCGCCCCCGCCCCCCTCGCCTCGTCGAGGCCCCGCTCCGTGTCGGGACCCCCGCTCCGTGTCGGGACCCCCTCTGAGACACGCGAGTGAGAGGGGGTGTCGACGTTGGACGGGGGCGTCGGCGGTGGATAGGTATGTGTGCGGCCGACGGTCCGCTCGCCTCGTCAGGCCTCTTGCCGTCGAGACCCCCTCTCCGTGTCGAGGCCCCCTCTCCGTGTCGAGGCCCCCTCTCCGTGTCGAGACCCCCTCTCCGTGTCGAGACCCCCTCTGAGACACGCGAGTGAGAGGGGGTGCCGACGGTGGGCGGGGGTGCCGACGGTGGGCGGGGGTGTCGACGGTGGACGGGGGCGTGGGCGGTGGACGGGGGCGTTGGCGGAAGCGGGGGGCCGGAGCGGCAGGCGGCAGGCGGCAGGCGCCCGTGGCGGTGTCGGTCCTGGCGGATAGCCTGAGCGGATGAGCTCTCTCCTCACCGGACCCGACGCCCGTGACCGCTGCGCCTGGGTGGGTGACGACGCCGAGTACCGCCGCTACCACGACGAGGAGTGGGGCACGCCCCTGCACGGCGACCGCGCGCTGTTCGAGAAGATGGCGCTCGAGGGCTTCCAGGCCGGACTGTCGTGGATCACGATCCTGCGCAAGCGGCCGCGGTTCCGTGAGGTCTTCGCGGGGTTCGAGCCCGAGATCGTCGCGGAGTTCGGTGAAGACGACGTCGAGCGCCTGATGGGAGACGCCGGAATCATCCGGAATCGCGCGAAGATCGAGGCGACCATCGGCAACGCCCAGCTGGTCCGCTCGATGGGAACAGGCGAGCTCGACGAGCTGATGTGGTCGTTCGCGCCGCCGGCATCCGGTACCCGACCGGCGTCGTTCAGCGACGTCCCCGCTGTCACGCCGGAGTCGACGGCGCTGAGCAAGGAGCTGCGACGACGAGGCTTCCGTTTCGTCGGTCCGACGACGATGTATGCGCTGATGCAGTCGGCGGGCATGGTCGACGACCACATCGCGGGGTGCTGGCGCGCCTGATCATCGGAACCGCGAGGTTCAGCGTTCGCCGGTCTCCCGCGTGAGTGCGGAGCGCGCGTCGGAGGTGTTCTCGACCGCGAAACTGGCCATCGTCGGCAGGTAGCGGTCATCGGCGACCTCGACGAGGGAGCCGTCCTCGGCCCACGCCGTTCGCCGCACCCGCAGCAGCGGAGTCGACACCGAGACCGCGAGCGCCGCGGCATCGAGGTCATCCGTGGGGACGGCGTCGAAGACATGGCGTGCGCGGACGGGTGCGCATCCGTGATCCTGCATCGTCTGGTAGATGCTCCCCGTATCGAGGTCGGCCGCCAACAGCAGCTTTCCGACGGCGAACGGGAATGCCGACCTCTCGAGCATCGCCGGCTCGTCGTCCAGCAGCCGCAACCGCACGATCTCCACGATCGCCGCCCCCGGTTCCACGCCGAGATCGTCGGCGACGGTTTCCGATGCCGGACGCCGGGCGGCCTCGATGACCCGCTGTCCGGGGCGGCGTCCGATCGACCGCGCCCAGTCGGTGAATGAGACGAACGATTGGAAGGACTGCGTCGGCACGAGTCGCCGTACGCGCGGCGGTGCGCCCCGTCCGCCGTCGACGGCGCCCTCTGCGCGCAGGGTCGCCAGCGCCTGCCTGATCGGCCCCCGCGAGGTACCGAACTCGGCGATCAGGGAGTGCTCGCTCGGCACCCGTTCGCCCTCGGGCCACTCACCGCTCCTGATGCGATCGCGCATCTGTTCGTACAGCTGCTCGTGCAGCGGTCTGCGCATTCGCGTCCTCGCTTCCGTTGTCATGACTTCTCGCTCCTCGACGCTGCCAGTCAGGCCCACTCTGCCTCATGTCGGTGAACACTTTGAGAATACTGCGGCAAAAAATTGTCATGACTACTTTCGCTCCGCATGCTCAGAAGAGACCCGGAGATTCTCCACCCTGCCTCGGCCGAGATGTGCGGTCGACCAACTCCAAGGAAGAGACATGAGAACCAGACGCGGAATCGGTGCCCTTGCGGTGACGTGCGCCCTCACCCTGCTCGGCGGGATCGCGGCGACACCCGCGCTCGCCGCGGCCCCGCCGCTCGACGAAGGCTTCACCGATGCCACTGCGACGCAGCCGCCGGCGGGATGGTCGGTCGACAACACCAATGTCGACGGCACGCGCACCGAGTGGCAGGGCTGGTCGTTCCACACGCCGGCCGAGGTCGTGTCCGTGTGGGGGAACAGCGGAGACCGCGGTTCCTTCTCCCGCGCGGAGGGGATGACCGCGGTCGTGCACTCCGACGCGAACCGGCCGACGCAGGGGCGTTTCAGCTCGGTCCTGTGGGCTCCCGAGGTCGACCTCCAGAGCGGCGACGGGGCGGTGCGGGTGGTCTTCGACAGCCACTACAAGCAGGGACAGGCACCGCAGACCGCTCAGCTGGTGGCTCGGTTCGACGACGAAGCGCCCGTCGTGGTCGAGTCGTTCGCGCGGAACCGGCTCGACGAGCAGGTGGATGTCTCGATCCCGGTGCCGGCGGGAGTCGACGCTGTCACGGTGGGCTGGTCGTATGCCGAGAGCAGCAACAACTGGTTCTGGATGATCGACGACGTGCAGATCAGCGAGGCGCCACCGGCCGATTCGACACCGCGCATCCTCTCCGCGGCCAAGCCCGTCACGACGGCGGGTGCGACAGTGCCGGTCACGATCGGCGGCCTCCGCCCCGGCCAGCAGCTGACCGCGACCTTGGGAGAGTCGGCCACTCCGATCCCGGGTATCCCCGTGGCCGACGCCGCCGGGGAGACCTCGTTCTCCGTCACCCTGCCCGAAGACCTCGCCCCCGGCTACGTGGCGCTGTCGCTCGGAGGCGCCGGCATCGTCTCGACGTCGCTCGAGATCACGGTACTCGCGGCAGGCGATCCGGACTCGGCGACCACCGAACCGCTGCTCTGGTTCGACGGCTTCGAGAAGGACACCTGGACCACGACGGGTGCGTGGTCGCTGTCGACTCTCGACAGCGTGGTCGGGCAGTACGGAACCGACCGCCGACACGCGTTCACCCGGGCCTCGGGACGGATCGCGGTGGCGGAAGCGACGGAGGGGGCGTTCTCGGGCACCCTGACATCGGCACCGATCGCTGTCACGGCGGGGGACACGCTCGAGGTGCGCCTCGACAGCCACTACCGCAAGCGCGGCGGACCACAGCAGGGATCGGTGAGGGCCCTCTTCGACGACGGGACCGAGGCCGTGCTGCGCGAGCTCTCCGAGGCGGATGAGGAGTCGGCGCGACTCCGTCTGCCGGTCGCGGTGCCCGCGGGCGCGACGTCGATGAGCATCCGATTCGGGTTCGAGGCCGCGAGCGCCGCGGGGTCGTGGATGCTCGACGACGTGCAGGTGCTGCGCCCGCTCGCCCCGCTCGCCGAGGGGGTCGAGGCTGACGCGGTCGTCGACATCTTCAGCGACGTGCAGGGAGCGACGACCCGGCTGAGCCAGAACGTGCTTCCCGGCTTCCGTGCGATGCCGCAGGCGGCGGATGTGCTGGTGTCGAACGGCGATCTCGTCAGCACGGGGTCGACCGCCAACTACACCTCCTATCTCTCGGCGCTCGCCGCGGGGGGCGGGGGCGACTACGGCACGGTCGTCTCGACGATCGGCAACCACGAGTACTACGGCAGCGAAGGATCGGCGGTGTATCAGAAGCGCTTCCTCGACTCGACCGGTATGCGTGAGGTCGGCGGGCAGGGCGGTCTGTGGGGAGAGGTCCTCGTCGACGGGCAGCTTCCCCTGATCTGGATCGGGAGCGAGTTCTACGACTACGCGGCGAAGACCGGTTCGGGCCCGTTCATCGACTTCAGCCAGGAGCAGTTCACCTGGATGCGCGACCGGCTCGCGCACTGGCGTGCCCAGGACAAGCCGGTGCTGCTGTTCTCGCACCACCTGCTGCCCTACTCGGTCTCGGGGTCGTACGCGCGGTTCTACAAGAACGACTACGGCCAGGAAGAGGCTCGCTTCGCCGCGCTCCTCGCGCAGAACCCGAACGTCATCATGTTCAACGGCCACACGCACTGGTCGCCGACGCTGAACGACTGGAGCGCCGAGCTGCGGACGGATCCGAGCCTCGCCCATGCCCCGACGGTCGTGAACACCGGAGCGGTGACCACGATGTACGGCCCGAGCGGCGACTGGGAGGAGAAGGCCGTCGGCGGTGCCGATCCGGTCGGACTGCGCGCCGCGCTGTACGACGACCGCGTGCGGGTCACGGTGTACTCCTTCTCAACCACCGGCGCGACGGAGATCAAGCACATCGACGTCCCACGGCCGACGGCGGCGCCGGTCGATCCGGTCGATCCCGTCGATCCCGTCGATCCCGCCCTGGAACTCAGCACGCAGAGCGTCGCAGCGGGCGGCCGGGTCACGATCGCGGCCACCGGATTCCCTGCCGACGCCGAGGTCGAGATCGAACTGCGCTCCGCACCGGTGCGGGTGGGCGTGGCGACCGCCGATGCCGACGGGGCGTTCCGCACGGTCGTCACGATCCCCTCGACGACGCCGGCCGGTGCTCACACGCTGGCGGCGATCCTTCCGGACGGGACCGAGGCGACCGCCCCGATCACCGTCACAGGCGCGGGTGAGGGGCCGGGTGGCGTCGCGCCGGGCTCCGGCGGTGGGGCGGATGCACCGTCGACTGGCGGGGGGCTCGCGGCCACCGGCGGTGAGCCCGGCTGGTTCCTCCTCGGCGGCGGCCTGCTGCTCGTGGCGCTCGGCGGGTTCCTCCTCGCCCGGAGGCGCCGCGCGGGCAGCTGAGAGCGTTCCGTTCCCCCTATCGCCGGGGCGGCGCCGAGGTCGACTCGACGCCGCTCCGGCGATGGGTACTACTCCCCATCGAGCGGTTCTCCGACACGCGGTTAGGATGAACGGGTGCGTCGTCGGCCAGATGGGCCCGCGCACGAGTGATCACAGAGTGTCACCCTGGGGGGGAAAACCGGGAATGAAGGCGTTGTCATGGATGCGTGCGCGACCGAAGACGCTGGCGTCCGCGGCGGGTGTCACGGTCGGGGTCATCGCCCTCACGACGATGGCGTTCACGTATGAAGGGTTCCCGACCACCAAGGTCGACCTGAACGACGGCGGCGTCTGGATCACCAAGACCTCGAGCCTGCTCGTCGGGCACTTCAACAACGAGTCCACGGTCCTCGACGGCGGTCTGCGCACCACGAGCGAGAACTACGACATCCTCCAGGCCGCGGCGAACGTGCTCGTCGTCGACGAGAGTGCATCGACCGTGACGGCGATCGACCCGGCACGGGTCTCGCTCGGAGACTCGGCGATCATCCCCTCCACCGCCAAGGTCGCGATGGGGGCGAACACGGCCGCGATCCTGGATGAGAAGTCCGGAGATCTCTGGGTCGTCCCGGTGAAGGGCATCGCGTCGTTCGAGATCGAGGCGGCGGAACCAGTCGCCGAGCTGGGCGAGAACGCCGACGTCACCGTCGCCGACGACGGCACGGTGTTCGCACTCTCCGCCGAGCGCGGCGAGGTCGTGACCGTTCCCGTCGACAACGAAGGTGCGCCGCGGGACACCTCCACGGCTTCGGTCGGCGAGGTCGATGCGGCCGCGAAGCCGACGATCACCGCCGTGGGTCGCACACCCGTGGTGTTCGACGAGGCGGCGGGCGTCGTCACGACCCCGGGCGGCTTCCGCACAGAGGTCCCGGGCGCCAAGGACGCCGTGCTGCAACAGGCGTCCGCCGCGAACGACGCGGTCGCGATCGCCACCCCGTCCGCTCTGGTGCGTGTGCCGCTCGACGGCAGCGACCCCGAAGAGACCTCGGCCGGTAGCGCGGGTACCGCTGCCGCACCGGTCTGGCTCCGCGGCTGCACCTACGGTGCCTGGGCGGGTTCGGCGACCTTCATCCGGGAATGCCCCGGCGATTCCAACGACGTGAACTCCCCGATCGAGGGAGCAGAGGATTCCGCGAACCTGACCTTCCGCGTGAACCGGGACGTGATCATCCTCAACGATGCCGTCGGCGGTGCCGCCTGGATGGCCAACGAGAGCCTGCAGCGCGTCGACAACTGGAACGACCTGACTCCGCCCGAGGGCGAGACGGAGAACGAGGAGGACTCGACCGAGGAGACCGTCGAGACCACCCTTCCGGAGCGCAGCGAGCAGAACACCCCGCCGATCGCGGAGGACGACTCCTACGGTGTGCGGCCGGGTGCCACGACGCTGCTCCCCGTGCTCGACAACGACAACGACCCCGACGGGGATGTGCTCGTCGCGGCCCTCGCCGAGGCGCAGCCCGCGATCGGCACCGTCCAGCCGATCAACAACGGCGGCTCGCTCCAGATCGCCGTCGAAGAGAAGGCCTCCGGTACCGCGAGTTTCACCTATGAGGTCGACGACGGACGCGGGGGCAAGGACACGGCCGTCGTGTCGCTCGCCGTGCACGACTGGAACGAGAACGGCGCTCCGACGCCCAAGCGCAAGACCGCGCTCGCCGTGGAGACCGGTGGCACGATCTCGTACAACATCCTCCCCGACTGGATCGATCCCGACGGCGACGACATCTATCTGAAGGAGGTGGTCGCGGCTCCCGGCGACGAGGTCGACTTCAGCAAGGACGGTCAGATCACCTACAAGGCCACCGCCAGCTTGCAAGGACGCAAAGACGTGCAGGTGACCGTGGCGGACGCCTTCGGGAAGCTGGGCACGTCGACGATCGCGCTCGATGTCCGGCCGCAGGGCTCGACCAACCCGAAGACCAACGCCGACCACGTCATCACCAAGGTGGGCGAGCAGGTCACCATCGCGCCGACGGCGAACGACACGAGCACCTCCCGCGAGCCGCTGCGCCTCAGCCGGGTTCTCGACACCCCGGGCGCGACGATCATCCCGAACACCCCGAACAAGACCTTCTCCTTCATGGCCGAGAAGGCCGGGGTCTACTACGTGCAGTACCAGGTCACCACCGGGCCCAAGAACGGCGAGGGTCTCGTCCGCGTCGACGTGATGCCCGAATCGGAGACCGACCTCCCACCGGTCGCCGTTCGTGACGTCGCGCTCCTGCCTACCGGCGGCGATGTGCTGCTCGGCGTGCTCAACAACGACACCGATCCCGGCGGGGGGATCCTGGTGGTGCAGTCGGTGTCGCTGGAGCCGAACAGCGGCATCTCGGTCTCGGTGCTCAACCACGAGACGCTGCGCATCACCGATCAGGGAGCGCTCGAGGAGCAGGTGCGGATCAAGTACCGGATCTCGAACGGCTCGAAGTCGGCCGAGGGTGAGGTCGTGGTGATCCCCATCCCCGCGCCGGACGAACTCCTCCAGCCGATCGCCAACCCGGATACGGCGACCGTCCGCGCCGGAGATGTGGTCACGATCCCGGTGCTCGACAACGACACGCATCCCAGCGACGACGTCATGCACCTCGAGCCGGAGCTCATCGAGCCCTTCGTCGACCCGGAAGACGGCGAGGCGTTCGTCTCGCAGGACGCGGTGCGCTTCAAAGCCGGCCCAGAGGCCAAGACGGTGTACCTCACCTATGAGGTCGTCGACTCGCGCCAGCAGAAGGCCGCCGGCTACGTCACCATCCAGATTCTGCCGATCGACGAGGAGAAGAACGCCGCTCCGCGTCCTCAAGACCTCGTGGCGCGCACGCTCGCCGGCACCGAGGTGAACATCGCGGTGCCGCTGGACGGCATCGACACCGACGGCGACTCCGTGGAGCTGGTCGGCCTCGATTCGAGCCCGAGCAAGGGACGGGTGCTCAACGGGCCGAACTACTTCACGTACGAGGCGTTCGACGGGGCGTCCGGCGTCGACGTGTTCAAGTACCGCGTGCGCGATCGACTCGGCAAGGAGGGCGTCGCCACGATCCGCGTCGGCATCGCCCCCGCGGAGGAGATCAACCAGCCGCCGTATGCGGTGAAGGATGCCGTGGTCGTGCGACCGGGGCGTGAGATCGCCGTCCCCGTCCTCGCGAACGACTCCGATCCCGAGGGCGACAAGGTCTCCCTCGTCAAGGACGGGCTCGAGCTTCCGGAGGGGTTGGATGCGCGGGTCTCCGGTGACCGCGTGCTCGTTCAGGCACCCGACGCGCCCACCGAGACCTCGCTGCAGTACACCGTGTCGGATTCCCGCGGGGCGACGGCGATGGCGACCCTGCAGATCACGGTCGATGAAGACGTTCCCCTGCAAGCTCCCGTCGCGCGCGACGACCGACTGCAGCCCGCGGATCTGAAGGACGGCGGACTGACCGCGGACCTTGACATCCTGGCCAACGACGAAGACCCGGACGGCACGACCGACCGGCTCACGGTCGACGTCGGCGAAGGCGGCACACGGCTCGAGAACGGAAAGGTGCGCGTCACCGTCACGGACGAGCTGCAGTTGATCCGGTACACCCTCACCGACCGCGACGACCTGCAGGCGTCGGCGTTCATCTTCGTCCCCTCGCGGGCAGACCTTCGCCCGACGCTCACGTCGACGAAGCCGCTCGAAGTGGTCAGCGGCGAGACCGAGATCCTGCCGCTGTCGAAGTACGTGACGGTGGCGGGCGGCGGCGACGTCGTCATCACCGAGAAGGCGAAGATCAGCGCGAGCCACGCCGACGGCGCAGATCTCCTCCAAGATGCGAAGACGCTGGTCTACACGTCGGCCGACGGCTACTTCGGGCCCGACGCGCTCACGTTCGAGGTCACGGACGGCGATGGGCCCGACGACCCGGAGGGGCGCAAGGCCACGCTCAGCATCCCGATCAACGTGCTGCCCCCGGAGAACCAGCAGCCCACGTTCGTCCAGGGACAGGTCAACGTGGCACCCGGTGAATCGGCGGTCGCACTGGACCTCGCCGCGCTGACCGACGACCCCGACCCCGAAGACAAGGGGAAGCACGACTACGCACTCGTCGGCGGCGAGGGCAAGGGTGTCTCCGCGCGGGTCGACGGCGACGAACTCCGCGTGGAAGCGTCGTCGAACGCCAAGAAGGGGACGACGGTCACGCTGGAGCTCCGCGTGTCCGACGGCACGACCGAGCCGGTGGAGGGCACCGTCACCGTCCTCGTCACGGCATCGACCCGTCCCATGCCCGCGGCCAACACCGACACCATCTCCGAAGCGGATGCGGGCGAGACCATCACGGTCCCCGCTCTCGCCAACGACTTCAACCCGTTCCCCGAGACCCCGCTGAAGATCGTGTCCGCGGTGACCGAGTCCGGCGGCGGCGAGGTCGGCTTCACCGACGACCAGGTGACCATCACCCCGTCGAAGTCGTTCGTGGGCACGCTCGTCGTCCGCTATCGCATCCAGGACGCGACGGAGGACCCCGATCGGGAGGTCAACGGACAGATCGTCGTCACGGTGCAGGACGTTCCGGACGCGCCCGGGGTTCCGGTCATCGCGAGCGTGCAGGACCGCACGGTCGTGGTGTCGTTCTCCGCGCCGTCGAACAACGGCGCCGAGATCACGAAGTACACCGTGAGGTCCGTGGGCGGGAACCCGTACACCAAGGAGTGCCAGTCCACGACGTGCACGCTCGACGGCCTCACCAACAACGTGGAATACACGTTCCAGGTGACCGCGACCAACCGTGTGGGCGAGTCGCAGCCCTCCGCGGCCTCCGCCCCGGCGCGGCCCGATGCGCGTCCCGACACACCGAACCCGCCCACCCTCGTGTTCGGGGACAAGTCCCTCAAGGTGGCCTGGAAGACGCCGAGCACCCCGGGCTCACCGGTCGAGCGGTACACGCTCGAGATCTCGCCCGCGCCGCCGTCCGGCGTCACGCAGAAGGAGGTCACGGGCAACTCCACCACGTGGGAGGGGCTCGAGAACGGCTCGGACTACCAGGTGCGGGTCCAGGCGCACAACAGGGCGCCCGACCCCTCCAGCTGGAGCGGCTGGTCTGCGTCCGAGATCCCGGCCGGCCCGCCGAAGGCTCCCGCCGCGCCCACGACGACTGAACTCTCCCCGGTCGGCGACCAGGCGCAGATGCAGGTGAACTGGGTCGCGCCTGACAACAACGGTGACGCCATCCGCGGGTACCGTCTCGAGGTCCTTCAAGGCGGCCAGGTCGTGAGCACGCTGACGCCCGGTCCGGAGGCGCGGAGCCAGGCCATCCAGGTCCAGCCCTCCCAGACCCCGTACACGTACCGCATCCAGGCCTACAACAAGGCCGAGTGGGGCGAGATGAGTGCGCCGTCGGCCCCGCGCCGCGGGGTCATCCCGCCGGGAGCGCCGACGGGCCTGAAGGTCACTGACGGGGATCGCAGTCTCACCCTCGCCTTCAACGCCGGTTCCAGCGGTGGGGCGGCGAGCAACGAGATCAGCTACCAGTACCGTCTGAACGGCGGCGGATGGTCGGGCCTCCCCGGCAACCAGAAGATCGGTGGACTGACCAACGGAACCTCCTACAGTGTCGAGGTGCGCGCCGTCGCGAGCGTCAGCGGCTCCACGTATGCGGGAGCCGCATCGAAGTCGGCGAGCGGCAAGCCGTACGGCAAGCCGCACGCCCCGTCGGTGAGTGCCAACGGGCTGACGACCCAGGTGCGTCTGAACTGGAACGCCAACGGTTCCGACAACGGACGACCCATCGAGAACGTGCAGATCAGCATCGATGGCGGCGGCTGGCAGAACGTGAGCAAGACCGGCTCGACCGACGTCGGGAACGGGCACAGCCAGACGCACTCGATCCGCGCCCGCGCGCAGGACTCGACGGGCGCGTGGTCCGATCCCAGCGGGACCGCATCCGCGACCTCCTCGGCGCCGCCGCAGCCGCGTGCCTGGGTGACGCGAGGCACGGCCGGGAACTGGCCAGGGCAGTGCACCGACGGCACGTGCGCGAAGTTCGTCATCAACACCTCGGACTTCCCAGCCGGGAAGTACCAGGTGTGGTGCAACAGCAACGCGCCGACCGCAGGACCGAGGTTCGCAGGCGGCTCGAGTTGGAACATCCCCGCCAACGGTTCCATCGAGATCGGCTGCTTCCACGGCGCGGGTGGCCGTGGCTACGAGGTGTGGGTCACGATCGGCAACACCGACTACGAACGCCGTGCCTGGTAGCGGCGCCCCTTCCATCCGAGAGGAAGCAGTACTCCCATGACAATGACCCCTGAGCAGGCCGCCTGGTTCCAGGGCACCTTCCAGCGCCTCGTCGCGAACATCGACAAGGCGGTGCAGGGCAAGCAGGAGATCGTCGGCCTCGTGCTCGCGTCGATGCTCGCCGAGGGGCATGTGCTCCTCGAGGACGCACCCGGCACCGGCAAGACGAGCCTCGCGAAAGCCCTCGCGGCGACCGTGCAGGGCACCAGCGCGCGCATCCAGTTCACGCCGGACCTGCTGCCCTCCGACGTCACGGGTGTGACCATCTACGACCAGCAGTCCCACCGGTTCGAGTTCCACAAGGGACCGATCTTCGCGTCGATCGTGCTGGCGGATGAGATCAACCGCGCCTCGCCGAAGACCCAGTCGGCGCTCCTGGAGGTCATGGAGGAGTCCCGCGTCACGGTCGACGGCGTCACGCACGAGACCGGTCGACCGTTCCTCGTGATCGCCACGCAGAACCCCATCGAGCAGGCGGGAACCTACAAGCTTCCCGAGGCGCAGCTGGACCGCTTCCTGATCAAGACCTCGATCGGCTACCCCGACCTCGCGGTCACCGAGAGCATCCTCGCCGGAGCCTCCGACCGCAACCCCTCCGCCGGACTCTCCGCGATCATCACGACCAGTGCGGTCGCCGACATGGCCGACCTCGCCTCCACCGTGCATGTGGAGCCCGCTGTGCTCCGCTACGTGGCCGAGCTCACCGAAGCCACCCGTGAGGACGACGCGATCCGGCTCGGCGTCTCGGTGCGCGGCGCGATCGCGATGGTCCGCATCGCCAAGGTGTGGGCCGCCGCCCAGGGTCGTCACTTCGTGCTCCCCGACGACATCAAGGCGCTCGCGCGGCCCGTGTGGCAGCACCGTCTGCTGCTCGACGCCGAGGCGGAGTTCGCCGGCACGAGCAGTGACACCGTGATCGCCCGCGTGCTCGACGGCGTCGCGGCTCCCCAGGCACGAGCGGCGGCCTGATGACCGCGGAGGCCCTTCAGGCGTCGACACCGCCGACGGAACGCGACGCCGGATGGCGTGACATCGCGGCCGTCCTCGGTGCCCGTGCCCTGACGCGCCTCCGGAAGATCACCGCGGCGATCCGTCCGCTCGCGTGGGTACTGATGTCCCTCGCCATCGTGTTCTGGGTGCTCGGACAGATCGCCGGCTGGGCGGAGTTCACGGTCGCCGCCGTCGTGATCGCGATCGCCGTCATCCTGTGCGCGCTGTTCCTCATCGGCCGCACCGCCTACGACGTGTCGCTCGACCTCGCCCGCACCCGTGTGGTGGTGGGGGAGCGCGCGGTCGGCGCACTCACCCTCGCCAACCGTGGCAACAGGGCGATCCTGCCCTCGCGCGTGGTGCTCCCGGTGGGTGCCGGTCGTGGGGAGTTCGGGATCCAGCGCCTGGCCCCCGGGGAGGAGGCGGAGGAACTCTTCGCCATCCCGACCCAGAAGCGCGGCGTCGTCAAGGTCGGACCCGTGAGCGTCGTGCGCGGAGACCCCCTCGGTCTCTTCGAACGGGCGCACCGCCGGGACGACCCGGTGGACCTGTTCGTGCATCCGCGCACCGTGCTGTTCGACGGACAGTCCCTCGGCTACCTGCGCGACCTGGAGGGGCTTCCGGCCACGGACCTCTCGCGCGACGACGTCTCCTTCCACGCGCTTCTGGAGTATCAGCCGGGCGACGACCTGCGTCATGTGCACTGGCGTTCGACCGCCCGCACCGGCACGATGATGGTCCGCCAGTACGAGGAGACGCGGCGTTCCCACTTCGTGATCGGCCTGTCGCGCTCGCTGTCCGACTACGCCACCCCCGAGGACTTCGAGCTCGGTATCTCGGCCGCGGGCTCGATCGGCCTCCGCGCGCTCCGCGACTCGCAGCGCGTCGACGTGCGCGTGCAGGGGCGTGAGCTCCCGGCCGGCACCGGAAAGCAGCTGTTGGACTCCCTCTCCGCCGTCGAGGGCAGCAAGCCGCGCGAGGGCGGCATCGCCGACCTCGCCGGGATCGTGTCGGTCACGATGCCTCTCGCCAGTGTGGTGGTGCTCGTGTGCGGCTCGCGGGTGCGCTCCGACGATCTGCGCCTCGCGTGCTCGCGGCTGCCCTTCGGCGCGAAGGCGCTGGCCGTCGTCGCCGACACCACCGTGTCCGCTCCGACGCTTCGGCGGATCGGTGACGCGGACGTGGTCACCGTCGGCGCGCTCGAACAGATTCCGCTCGCTCTGCAGAAGGTTCTCGCATGACCGTGCCTGCCGCCGGCCCCGGGGGTCTCGCCGTGCGCCGATGGATCCTCGATCTGGGAGCGACCGCACTCCTCGTGACGACCGCGCTGATCGGCTTCTGGCCGACGTTCGCCGGTCCGTCCTTCCTCCCGGCCGCCGTCGGCGGCATTCTGATCGGGCTGGCGATCGCGGCCGTCGCGACGTGGCGACGATGGGGCATCCTGATCACGACGGGGCTCACGGTCGCCGCCTACTTCGTCTTCGGCGGGGCCCTTGCGCTCCCGCAGACCTCCATCCTCGGCTTCATCCCGACGATCGAGACGCTGCAGAAGCTCGCGGTGGGGACCGTCACCGCCTGGAAGCAGATGCTCACCACCGTCGCCCCCGTGGCCGCGGTCGACGGACACCTCGTGGTCCCGTTCCTGCTGGCGCTCGTCGTCACCACGCTCACCGCGTCTCTCGCGCTCCGGCTGCCACAGGTCGCCTGGGCACTGCTCCCGGCCGGGGTACTGCTGATGCTCGTCATCGCCCTCGGCACACCGGAGCCCGCCTTCCCTCTGGTGCAGGGGCTCGTCTTCGCCGTGGTGAGCATGTCGTGGCTCGCTCTGCGGCAACTGTGGGCACCACAGAACATGGCCGTCTCCGTCAGCGAGGTCGACCCCTCGCGTGCGACCCAGATGCGCACACGACGGCTGCTCGCCGGCGTCGCCGTGCTGGCGGTCGCCGCAGGCACCGGCGTCGCCGCGAGCGCCGTCGCGAACCCGGCACAGCCGCGGCACGTGTTCCGCGACGTGATCATCCCGCCGTTCGACATCCGCGACTACCCGAGCCCGTTGCAGGCGTTCCGCAAGAACGTGCGCGACGAGGCCTCCGAGACCCTCTTCACGGTTCAGGGCCTCCCCCAGGGCGCACGCATCCGCACCGCGGTCATGGATCAGTTCGACGGCATGGTCTACAACGTCACGGACGGCGGCCCGACGTCGTCGAGTGCGTTCGCACCGCTACGTTCCAACATGGCACCGGATGCCGAGGGAGTCCCGGTCACGCTGAAGTTCGCGATCGACGGCTACCGCGGTGTCTGGATGCCGACCGCCGGAGAGCTGTCCGAGATCCGGTTCGAGGGAGCGCGCGCCGAAGACCTGCGTCGTGGCACGTACGTCAACACCGTGACCGGTACCGCGGTGGCGACGCCGAAGCTCACCCAGGGTGACGAGTACGTCGTCGATGCCGTCGTGCCCGCCGTCCCCGATGACGAACAGCTCGCTGCGGTGCCGTTCGGCAAGGTGGCGCTGCCGACCTCGAGCAACGTGCCGGAAGAGCTCACCTCGCTCGCGGCGGAGACCGTGTCGGGTGCGGAGACGCCGATCGAGCAGGTGCGGGCGTTGGAGAACTTCCTCTCCGAGGGCGGCTTCTTCAGCCACGGGCTCGAGGGGGAGGTGCTGTCCCGTGCGGGCCACACCGCCGAGCGCATCTCGACGCTGGTCGGTGCCGACCAGATGATCGGTGACGACGAGCAGTATGCCGTGGCGATGGCGCTGCTCGCGGGGCAACTCGACATCCCGGCGCGCGTCGTCATGGGGTACTACCCCGACGAGGAGCAGGCGGAGGAAGCGGTGTTCACCGCGACCGGCGACAACGTCCACGCCTGGGTCGAGGTGAACTTCGAGGGCATCGGTTGGGTGACCTTCAACCCGACTCCGCCCGAAGACCAGGTGCCGAACGACCAGAACACCAAGCCCCGCGTCGACCCGAAGCCGCAGGTGCTGCAGCCGCCACCCCCGCCGCAGGAACCCGTCGATCTGCCGCCCACCCTTCCCGACGACCGGGAGTCCGAGGACGAGAGCCTGAACCTCGCCGGCATCATCGGTGCGATCCTCGTGATCGGCGGCATCTCGCTCGCGGTGATCGCGCTCCTCGCGTCGCCGTTCATCGTGATCGGCGCGTGGAAGGCCGCGAAGCGTCGGTCGCGCCGCGCCGCCGCGCGCACCGCCGACCGCATCAGTGGTGGGTGGGACGAGCTGACCGATCGCGCGATCGACTACGGTGCGCGGCTCACGCCCGGAGGTACCCGGACCGAGGAAGCCGAGGTCGTGGCCACCGCGCTGACGGTTCCGCAGGTCACCGCGCTCGCCGAGCGGGCCGACGCCGAGGTGTTCGGTCCCACGGAGCCGAGCCCACAAGACGTGGAGTCCTTCTGGCACGAGGTCGACGGCATCGTCGGCGGTCTCGGCAAGGACGCCGGTTTCTGGAAGCGCGTGAAGGCGCGCTTGAGCGTTCGCTCGCTCGTCGGCGGCACCGCGATCTCGAACGGCCTGCAGAACCTCAAGGACGCCGCGACCGCGCGCGTACGCCGCGAACCTGGCACCATCAAGAACAGCACGACGCCCCCGTCCTCCGAGAGTGAGACCCCATGACGCAGCCTGCGCTCGATCAGATCGCGCCCCTCTCCCGTCGCGCGGTCGCCTATGTCATCGATGCCCTGATCGCCGGGGGCCTCGCGATCGTGCTCGGCGGGGGACTCCTGGTCGCCGCGTCGCTCACCGGCAGTGTCGAGGGGATGGTCGGAGTCCTCCTCGTCGGCGGACCGGTGGTGAGCCTGGTGCTGCTCGGCTGGTTCGTGGTCTACACCGTCATGCAGGCAGGGGCCGGCTCGATCGGCATGCGCGCCCAGGGCGTGCGGCTCGTCGCCGCTGCGGACGGCGGCCCGCTCGGCTTCGGGCGTGCGCTGCTGCGCAACGTGATCTTCGGCCTCGCCGCGGCCGTCGTGGTGGGGTACTTCACTCCGCTCTTCGACGGGTCGGGGCGCTTCCAGGGGTGGCACGACAAGGTCGCAGGCTCTCTGATCCTGGATGCGCGGAAGACGGGTCCCGTCGGATCGGCGTCCGAGGCCACCTCCTCGTCCGCCTCTGCGCCGGGCCTCGCCACACCGACGACCGGTCCCGCGATCCCTGGACTCCCGCAGTCTCCTTCCGCTGCTCCGACCCCGGCTGCTCCGGCTCAGGCCGCTCCCGCTGCTCCGGCCCCGGCTGCTCCGGCCCCGGCCGCTCCGGCATCCTCATCCCTCCCGCCGCGGCCGGCCGCGCCCCCTGCGCCGGAGGCCGAGAGCGGATCCCTCATCGCCTTCGTCCCGGGCATCACCCAGGATGCGCCGCCGCGGTCGGAGCCTCCCGCACAGCTCGAGCCCGAACTCGATGCGACCGTCCAGCAGCACCCCGTGGCTCCCGTGCCGCCGCCCGCACCTCCGGCGCCGGTCGCTGCTCCGCCGGTCCCGCCGCTCCCGGTGGCACCCGCGCCGGCAGCGCCGGAGGTCGTCGAACAGGACGACGATCTCGAAGAGACCCGGATCAGCGTCCCCGGCCATCGTCTGGTCTTCACGTGGGATGACGGCACACGGGTCTCCGTCTCGCGGCGCACCATCTTCGGCCGCAACCCCGCCCCGGAGGAGGGCGCGACGCTCGTGCCCGTGCGCGACGAGACGCTGTCGCTCTCCAAGACGCATTTCGAGGCCGCCGCCGAGACCTCCGGCGGATGGGTGCAGGATCGCCACTCGACCAACGGGATGACCATCGTCCGCGACGGCCAGCGCATCGCGTGCCCGGCCGGGCAGCGGGTGCCGGTGCGTCTAGGCGACGCGATCGAGATCGGCGACCGCATCGTGACGATCGGCGGATACGCATGAGGCCGGGACTCATCGTCTCCACCGGGTCGGCGACGCATCCGGGGCTCCGGCGCGCGCTGAACGAAGACGCGCACCTGGCTTCGGCCCCGGTGTTCCTGGTCGCCGACGGGATGGGCGGGCACGAGGCCGGTGAGCGCGCGAGTGCTGCCGTCATCGCCGAGTTCGCCCGGTACATCGGTCGACCGGCGCTCGAGCTCGATGACGTCCGGCACGCCCTCTCCGTCTCGCGGACGAGCGTCGAGGATCTGTCGACCTCGGGCAACGGTCGCGCCGGGACGACCCTCAGCGGAGTCGTCATCGCCTCGGTCGACGGCATGGGGTACTGGCTCGCGGTCAACATCGGAGACTCCCGGACCTATCGTCTCGCCGACGGCGAGCTGGAGCAGATCAGTGTCGATCACTCCGTGGTTCAGGAGCTGATCGAGTCCGGTGAGCTCTCCATCGAAGACGCCGTCTCCGATCGCCGCCGGAACATCATCACCCGCGCCATCGGTGCAAGCAGCACGGGCGACGCCGATTACTGGATGTTCCCCGCCGAACTCGGCGATCGCATCCTCGTCTGCTCGGACGGTCTCACCTCCGAAGTGCCGGACACGCGTATCCGCGAGGTGCTGGCCTCGGAATCCGATCCGCAGAAGGCCGCCGACGCCTTGACGGCCGATGCGGTGAGCGCCGGGGGCAGAGACAACATCACCGTCATCGTCGTGGACGCGGTCTCGGTCGCGTCGCGGCCGGGAACGCTGACGGCCACCGACGACGACGACATCGACGCCGACACGCGTCCACGAGAAGCCACAGCAGGAGGGGTTCGCTGATGCAGACCATCTACCGACCGGGACAGTGGTACCTGATCGTCATCCCCGGCGCGCTCGTCGCGCTCCCGCCGGATGTCCCCGGCGATGTCGTCGCCCGGCTGTGGGAACGGCTGCCGGAGGCGAAGACGCTCGCAACGGTCGTCGATCTCCTGACGACGCAGGCAGGTCGGTCCTTCACGTCGTTGCCGTCGTTCGTCGCCGCCGTCGCCGAGGGAGGAGACGTGCGCATCGCCCTCCGAGGTGACGTCTCGGCACACGTGACGACCGCGACGGAATCCCTCGAGCTGTCCGGGGCGGACGTCACCACCTGGAACGAGCGGTTCCTCGGTGGCGCGACGACGATCGACATCACGGTCGAGACGACGACCGAGGCCGAGGGCCTCCCCGTGCAGAGCGGGATCGTGCGAGCTGCCGCGGTGAGCGCCGAACTCGAACCGAGCGACGCCGATCCGCTGACCAGTACGCTCGGCCCGGCCCCCGTGCTCGCCGAACCCGCTGCGGCCGTGGAGCCCGAGCCGGCGCCGGAGCCCGAGCCGACTCCTGAGCCCGAGCCGACTCCTGCCCCGGAGCCCGAGCCGACTCCTGCGCCCGAACCCGAGCCGACTCCTGCGCCGGTCATCGAGGATGCGTTCCTCCCACCGACCGAGGTGACGCTCGCACCGCCCGTCGACGACGACTTCGATCAGCTCTGGGGCGCGACGGTGCACTCCGTCGGTGCCGCAGCCGCGGCGCCCGCCCCCGTCCCGGTCGAAGGCGATCATGACGGGGCGACCGTCTCCGCGGCCGAGCTGCGTGCACTCCGCCAGCAGCCCCCGGTCGCCGATGATGTCGCGACGGACGTGCTCGACGTGACCCCGGTGCCGTCCACCGCTTCGACGGGGCGCGTGCGTCTCTCCACGGGGCAGGTGGCGGCGCTCGATCGCACGGTCATCATCGGCCGACGCCCGCGATCGACCCGTGCGAGCGGTGCGAACCTCCCGCACCTGATCGCCGTCGAGAGCCCGCAGCAGGACATCTCGCGCAGCCACCTCGAAGTGCGGCCGGAAGGCGACACCGTCGTGGTCATCGACCTGCACACCACGAACGGCTCCACTCTGCTTCGCCCCGGTGCCGACCCGGTGCGGCTGCATCCCGGGGAGCAGACGCTCGTGCTGTCCGGTGATGTCGTGGATCTCGGTGACGGAGTGACCGTCGCGTTCGAGGAGCTGCCGTGACGCGTCGCCCCTCCCCGCCGCCGGATCTGCCGGGCTTCACCTATGTGGAGCCGCTGGGCACCGGCGGTTTCGCCGATGTCTTCCTGTACGAGCAGGAGATGCCGCGTCGCCGTGTCGCGGTGAAGGTGCTGGTCGCCGACCGCATCTCGAGTGGCGCGGCGCAGGAGTTCGCCGACGAGGCCAACGTGATGGCGATGCTCTCGACGCATCCGGCCATCGTCACGATCTACCAGGCGGGTGTCGCCGGCGATGGTCGCCCCTACTTGGTGATGGAGTACTGCCCGCGGCCGAACCTCCAGATCCGCTCCCGCAAGGAGCCGTTCTCGGTCGCCGAGGCTCTGCGCGTCGGGATCCAGGTCGCCGGAGCCGTCGAGACCGCGCACCGGGCGGGCGTGCTGCATCGCGACATCAAGCCG
The DNA here is from genome assembly GCF_024498615.1 of Microbacterium sp. J1-1. Classification (NCBI taxonomy): domain Bacteria; kingdom Bacillati; phylum Actinomycetota; class Actinomycetes; order Micrococcales; family Microbacteriaceae; genus Microbacterium; species Microbacterium sp. J1-1. The sequence goes on from NZ_CP089590.1 coordinate 521,574, forward strand.
GCCAACATCCTCGTCACGGAGTACAACCGGCCCGCCCTCACCGATTTCGGCATCGCATCGACGACCGGAGCGACGGGTGAGGCCTCCGGCATGTCCATCCCCTGGTCTCCGCCGGAGTCGTTCGCGGAGCCTCCGCAGAGTGGTCCGCGCACCGACGTCTGGGCGCTCGGTGCCACGCTGTACACGCTGCTGGCGGGTCGTTCGCCCTTCGAGCGGACCGGCGAACGCAACTCGAGCGCCGATCTGATCGAGCGCATCGAGCGCGCCGCTCTCCCCTCACTGAAGAGGCCGGATTCGCCGGAGAGTCTGCAGAGGCTCCTCGAACGGTCGATGGCGAAGAACCCCGCCGATCGCTTCCCGAGCGCGGTGGCATTCGCGCGGGCACTGCAGAAGGTGCAGATCGAGCTCTCCCACTCGGTGACCCCGATCGACATCGTCGATGACCATCCGCCGGCAGAAGACCTGGAGGACGACGGCGACGGTCTGACCCGGGTGCGGGAGATCGTCAGCATCGACCCCGAACTGGCATCGTTCACCCGCCCCTCGGCCCAGACGCAGCGGAAGGAGCCGCCGGTTCCGCTGTCGGGCATTCCGCGATTCGACGCCCCGACGCCCGAGGAACCGCTCGTCGAGCAGACCCAGTTGCGCCCGCCGACTCCGACGGCCGCGGCTCCACTCGCCCCCTCCGCCGACGACCGCACCATCGCGCGAGCGCCGATGGTGGTCGCCCCGGAAGAGGCGACGCCGCCTCCGGCCGTGTCGGCTGCTCCTGTCGCGGCTCCGGGAGAGCCGCCGGCGCCGCGCAGTCGCAAGGGCCTCTGGATCGTGCTCGCTGCCGCCGCGGTCGTACTCGTGGTCGGCGGGATCGTCGGGATGAACCTCCTGGTGGCGGGGGTCACCCCCGAAGCGCAGGAGACCGAGCAGGCCGTCGAGCCGAAGGACGTCGGCACGGACGTCGTGCCGAAGGTCACCGAGATCTCCGGGACTCGCGAGGGCGATCGGATCGTGTTCACCTGGACCAATCCGAGTCCGCTCGAGGGCGACTCCTTCATCTGGACACCGGTCGCGGTGTCGGGAGAGGTCGATCCGCACCAGACGCCGGATGCGACCGCGACGGTCCCCGCAGCGGCGGGCACCGTCTGCATCGACGTGATGCTGCGGCGCGACGACGGTCGTGCCTCGGAAACCGTTCGGGGGTGTGTGGAGTGACGAGTGCAGGAGGGGTGACCGTCGAGTTCGCGGGGGAGTACTTCCGCGTGAGCCGTGGCGATCGATTCATCGTGGGACGCGAGGGCGATCTCGAGCTCGACGACAATCTGTTCCTGCATCGGCACTTCCTGGAGATCACCGACTCCGACGGGCTGTGGTGGCTGTCGAACGTCGGTACCCGGCTCACCGCGACGGTGACCGACTCGGCGGGTGGCGTGCAGGCGTGGCTGGCGCCGGGTGCTCGGCTCCCACTCGTCTTCGAGAAGACGACGATCGTCTTCAGCGCGGGGCCGACCACCTACGAGCTCACCTTGCATGCAGCGGAGCCGACGTTTCGCGCGACCAGGCGCGAGCACGACGACGACGGGGCGTCCACGATCGGCGACGTTCCGCTGACCCTCAGCCAGAAGCTGCTCATCCTGGCGCTCGCCGAACCCCAGTTGCGCAGGGACGGCACCGGGATGAGTGAGATCCCGACCTCGGCGAAGGCGGCGGAGCGGTTGGGCTGGACGGTCACCCGGTTCAACCGCAAGCTCGACAACGTCTGCGACAAGTTCGACCGGATCGGTGTGCCCGGCATGCGCGGCGGGCAACGCAGCTTCGCGACCAACAGGCGCGCACGCCTGGTCGAGCATGTGATCGCCTCGCGTCTGGTCGGCAAGAGCGACCTGCCGCTGCTCGACACCGAGCATTCCATCGACGACGTCGAGGGAGAGCAGGAGTGATCTGGGAGATCGACGACCGCGCGCCCGAGGTCGAAGGACTCGACGCGCACGGACGCCCGGACCCCGCGTACGCGGAGGCTCTCGGCCTGCGCCCCGCCGGACGGGGTGCGCGTGCGCTCGCTGCCCTGATCGAGTGGACGGTGGCGGTCGTCATCGCCCTCCCGGCCGTCATCGCTCTGACGCCGGTGCTCGCGCAGGCGGCGTCAGGACGGTTCGACGCGGAGGAGTTCTTCGCGCGGGAGGATCTGGTGTGGCTCATCGTGGCCGCTGCGGTGTCCCAAGGGCTCATGATCGCCTACCTCGTCGTCCAGCTCGTCCTGCATGGCCGCAAGGGGGTGACGCTCGGCAAGGCGATCTGCGGTATCCGCTCCGTGAACGTCCGGACTCTTGAGCGTCCCGGCTTCTGGCGCGGCGCGGTCGTGCGCTACCTCGTCGCGTATGCCTCGCTCCTCGTTCCGCTCATCGGGCCGGTACTGGTGATCATGCTCTCCCCGCTCTTCGACATCGAGCGGCGAGGACGCGGATGGCTCGACCTCGCCGCCGCGACCTGGTTCGTGGACGTGCGCGGCGGACTGAACCCCTATGACCAGAAGCGGATGCGTATCGCGCGCAAGCGCGTGAAGACGCCCGAGCACGAGGAGAAGGCACCCCTCCCGTCGCTCGCCACCCCGGTGCACCGGGATGCTCCGGCCGAGTACGTCCCGAGCGCGCGCCTCTCCGGCGGCGTCATCGGCGCGCACCGGTCCGCCGCGGGCCCTGCCCCTGAGCGGCCGGAGACCTCGGCCCCGGGCTCCCTCGTGTCGTCGACACCGCCCTCCCTGGCCACCGGCACCGCGCCCCCGGCTTCGTTCGCACCGCCGGCTCCCGCGCCGGCTCCCGCGGCGTCGCCCGCGCCCGTGATGCCACCCGCGCCCGCACCCGCAGCACAGCCGGGTCCTGCCCCCGAGCCGCCGGTCCCTGCTCCCGCCGCCGTTCCCGCCGTCCCCGCCGTTCCCGCCGTTCCCGCCGATGTGCCGGTGGTACCCGCCGGAGTGCGGGCGATCCTCGTGCTCGACACCGGTGAGCGCGTCGAGGTGCGCGGCACCACGTTGTTCGGGAGGTCGCCGAGCGCGGCAGCCGGCGAGGGCGAAGCGCTCCTGGTCCCGGTCGTCGACGACACGCGTTCGGTGTCCAAGACCCACATCGCGGTGATGCCGGCTCGACGGGGCGTGTTCATCGTCGATCGCGCGTCGACCAACGGCAGCGCGATCGTCCGAGACGGTGTCGAGACCGCGCTGGCCGCCGGACACCCGGCAGAGCTGCGGACCGGGGACACGGTGCGCTTCGGCGATCGGTTCCTGCAGGTGGAGTGGGTATGACCCGGAGAAGTGAGATGCGCCCCCGGCGCGGTGAGGACGAGCGATGAGAGTCAAGCTGACCCTGCGTCGACCCGCAGCACCCCTGACCGACGTCGTCGTGATGGCGGACTCGACGGCGACCATCGCCGATGTCGCGCGCCAGATCGCCACCACCGACCCGGCGCGCAGCATCGTCGCGACGCCGACCGACGTGCTCACGCTCTCCGTCGCCCCTCCGACCAGCGAGCAGCTCACGATGCTCAATCCCGACCTGCTCGTCGGCGACGCCCCGCTCGGCTCCGGCTTCCTCGCAGAGGTGGTCAACGTCGGCCCGAACCGTGCCGCCACAGGCACCGTGGGTGCGCGCCCCGCCGCCGTCCTCCGGGTGGTCTCCGGCCCCGCGGTCGGGCAGGAGTTCCCGCTGCCGATCGGTCACTTCCTGATCGGTCGCGACGCCGCGAACGATGTCACGATCGCTGATCCGCTCGTCTCGAAGCGGCACGCCAGGATCGAGGTCGCCGCGACGTTCGTCGAGCTGGTCGACTTGAACTCGGCGAACGGAATCCTCGTCGACGGCGGGCTCGTGCAGCGTCTCCGTGTGATCCCCGGGCAGAGCTTCGTGCTCGGGGACTGCGAGTTCGTCGTGCACATGGTGAGTGACTTCGACGGCTCAGCCACGGGTGACCCGGTGCTCGAGCGCGGGGGAGCGCTCATGTTCAACCGCAGCCCCCGTGTCGAGGAGCGGTACACCGGGGAGGATCTCGATGAGCCGCGCTATCCCCGCGACCAGCCGTCGCGGCTGTTCCCCTGGCCCATGCTCGTCGCGCCGATCCTGCTGGCCGTGACGATGTTCAGCATCACGCAGCGTCCGGCGTCGCTGCTCATCGCGGCTGCGTCGCCGATGATGATGTTCGGCAACTTCATCTCGCAGAAGACCAACATCGGTCAGCGGCTTCGCAAGGAGGCCGAGTCGTTCGAGGAGCAGTTCGAGCGGCTGGAGGAGACGCTGTACCACTCGCGTCCGAAGGAGCGCGAGGTACGGCAGAACGAGGTCCCCGCCGTCGCCGTGGTCTTCGATGAGGCCATGCGTCTCGGTCCCCTGCTGTGGACCCGGCGACCGGAGCACTGGAACTTCCTCGCGATGCGTCTCGGGGTCTGCGAGACCGAAGCGCGCACGCGCATCAAGCGCACCGAGACTCCGGAGGCGCTCGTCGAATACGTCGAACGCGTCGATCGCCTGGAGGAGCGGTACCGGATGATCGACGACGTCCCGATCCTGGAATCGCTCCAGAGCGTGGGGTCTGTCGGTGTCGCCGGTCCCACGTCGCTGGCCAGCGATGCGCTGCGGGGGATCGCCGTCCAACTGTTCGGCACGCACTCCCCGAACGAGCTCGTCACCGTGGCGCTGACCGAACCGGGCTGGGCGAACGAGCTCGACTGGCTCAAGTGGCTCCCCCACACCTCCAGCGAGCGGAACCCGTTCAAGGAGATGCCGCTCGCGGATTCCGCCTCGACCGGGACGGCCCTGCTCAGCGGTCTCGAGGAGATCGTCCTGCGCCGCTCGCGGGAGTCGAAGTCTGCACGGCCCCCGTACGGAGCCGACTGGGACCCGATGCGGTACGGCACCGACGTCAAGCGCGCGGCCGAGGAGGCGACCTTCCCCGGCCAGACGGCCATCCTGGTGATCATCACGAACGACGCCCCCGTCGATCGGGCCAGACTGACCCAGATCCTGGAACGCGGCGCCGACGTCGGCGTCTACGCCCTGTTCGTCGCTCCGGTCGTCGAGGCACTGCCCGCGGCGTGCCGCACGTTCGTCGACGTGAGCGCCGGGCTCTCCGATGCCGTGGTCGGCACCGTCCGCAGCGGCGTGGACTACCGCGGGGTGCAGGTCGAGGGTGTCTCGCACGCCTACATGACGATGTTCGCCAAGCGCCTGGCGCCGGTCGTCGATTCCAGTACGGTGATCGAGGACTCCTCCGACATCCCGAACTCGGTCAGCTTCCTTTCGCTCGTGGGTACTGAGGTCGCCGAGGATGCCAGCGCGGTGATCGATCGCTGGCGGCAGAACAACACCATCATCGACCGTTCCGGCGCTCCGCAGGCCCGGCTGAAGAAGGCCGGCAACCTGCGCGCCATCATCGGACAGTCGCAGACGGACGCGATGACCCTCGACCTGCGCACCCAGGGGCCGCATGCCCTGGTCGGCGGGACGACCGGTGCCGGCAAGAGTGAGTTCCTGCAGGCCTGGGTGCTCGGCATGGCAGCCGCCCACAGCCCGGATCGCGTCACCTTCCTCTTCGTCGACTACAAGGGCGGCTCCGCGTTCGCCGACTGCGTCGACCTGCCACACACGGTAGGCCTGGTCACCGACCTGAGCCCGCACCTGGTGCGTCGCGCCCTCACCAGCCTGCGCGCCGAGCTGCACCACCGCGAGCACCTCTTCAACCGCAAGAAGGCCAAAGACCTCCTCGAGCTCGAGAAGCGACGCGACCCCGAGACGCCGCCCGCGCTGGTGCTGGTGATCGACGAGTTCGCCGCGCTCGCCGGAGAGGTGCCGGAGTTCGTCGACGGCGTCGTAGACATCGCCCAGCGCGGTCGCTCCCTCGGCATCCACCTGATCATGGCGACGCAGCGTCCCGCCGGCGTCATCAAGGACAACCTCCGCGCGAACACGAACCTGCGCGTCGCGCTGCGGATGGCTGACGAGTCCGACTCCAAGGACGTCGTCGACGACCCGGTGGCGGCGACCTTCCCGCCCTCGCTGCCGGGACGAGGCATCGCGAAGACCGGTCCGGGGCGACTCGTGCCGTTCCAGTCCGCGTACGCCGGCGGATGGACCAAGGACGAGGCCCAGGTCGCCGAGGTCAAGGTCGCCGAGCTCCGTTTCGGGTCCATCCAGACCTGGGAGGCCGAGCAGGCGCCGGAGTCCGATTCGCACGACGAGGATCTCGGACCCAACGACCAGAAGCGCATCGTGGCGACGCTCGTGAATGCGGCGCGCGAGGCCCGCATCCCCGCGCCCCGACGGCCGTGGCTCGACGACCTCGAGGGCGCGGTCGACCTGCGCGACCTCCCGGTGCTCGGCGACGGGCAGGTGCTGCTCGGCAAGATGGATGTCCCGGAACGGCAGCTTCAGGAGCCGGCCTACTTCCACCCCGACAAGGACGGTTCGCTGCTCGTCTACGGGACGAGCGGTTCGGGCAAGTCGACGGTGCTGCGCACGATCGCGATCGCGGCGGGTTTCGATCCCGCTCGTTCGAACGTCGAGGTGTACGGGCTCGACTTCGGGTCCGGTTCGCTCAAGAGCCTGGAGATGCTGCCGCACGTCGGCTCGATCATCTCGGGCGACGACTCCGAGCGCGTGCAGCGTGTGCTGCGTTCGCTGGCCGCGGTGCTCGACGACCGTGGCAAGCGTTTCAGTGCCGCCAACGCTTCCAGCCTCACGGAGTACCGAGAGCTCACCGGGCAGGACGAGGCACGCATCGTCCTGCTCATCGACGGCTTCCCGCAGTTCCGAGGGGAGTGGGAGTCGACGACGGCGCGGATGCCCTTCTATCAGATCTTCATGCGCATACTCGGCGAGGGCCGCCCGCTCGGCGTGCACGTCGTCGCGAGCGCCGACCGCTCGGGCTCGGTTCCGACGGCGGTGAGCGCCAACGTGTCGCGGCGCGTGGTCCTGCGTCTCTCGGACGAGTCCGGGTACGCGATGCTGAACGCGCCGAAAGACGTGCTCGACGAGCGGTCGGCCCCGGGACGCGCCATCATCGACGGCCGCGAGACGCAGATCGCGACGCTGGGCGGGACTCCGAATGTGGCGGAGCAGACCAAGCTGCTCGAGGGTCTCGCCGAGAGGCTCCGTGCGGCCGGAGCGAGGGAGGTGCCGGAGATCGGCGCGCTGCCCACCCGTCTGTCTGTGCGCGATCTGCCCGATCGCCTCGGCGAGTTCCCGGCACTCGGGGTCGCGGAGGACACCCTGGCGGCGCGCGACTTCGACCCGGTGGGCACGTTCGTCGTCGCGGGACCGCCGTCTTCGGGCAAGACCAACGCCCTGAAGTCGCTCATCACGTCGATGCGCAGGCTCGATCCGTCCACCGTGCTGTTCCACTTCGGCGGACGCCGCGCCCAGCTGAAGGACTACGCGAGCTGGACACGCAGCGCCGTGACGCCGGACGATGCGAAGGAGCTCGCCAAGGAGATCACCGAGCTGATCGCCGACGACTCCCTCCCGACGAGGGTGCTGATCGTGGTCGAGGACGTGCCGCAGTTCGCCGACAGCCCGGCCGAGCGCGAGATGAAGGCCCTCTTCCAGGCGATCAACCGCAGCGACCACCTGCTCATCGGCGACGCCGACGTCACGCAGGTCACGAGCGGCTTCGGATTCATCGGCGACTTCAAGGCCGGGCGCAAGGGCATCATCCTCAAGCCCGATTCCTTCGACGGCGACGCGGTGTTCAAGGTGCCGTTCCCGAAGGTGAAGCGCACCGACTTCCCCGAGGGACGAGGCATCTTCGTGCAGGCCGGACGCCAGGTCACGGTGCAGCTGCCGCTCGTCGAGGGGTAGGCGACGGCCGCGGTCGTCGATGGGGAGTTGTCCCCATCGACGGGGGCGCGGATATTTCCATAGGGTGGTGTTATTCGGGCCGGAGGGGTCCGGTTCTTTCGATTTGCGGAGGTGTGGACGATGGCCGATTTCGGTGCGTCTTATGCAGAGATGGAGCAGGTGGCGTCGTCGCTGTCGCAGGCTCGTGATGACATTCAGGGTCAGTTGGACACGTTGAAGGGTCAGGTGGACACTCTTCTGGGTGAGGACTTCAAGACGCAGCATGCGTCGGGGAAGTTCGGTGAGGGGTACACGGAGTTGACGACGGGTCTGAAGACCGCGGTCGACGGTATCAATGACATGTCGGAGTCGCTGCTGGGCATGATGCGGGCGATCCAGGATCTGGATCAGCAGCTCGCCGGTAGCTGACACACGGTCTCGGGAAGGGGTCGACGGGATCCGTCGGCTCCTTCTCACCACCCCCGCTGGAGAGGACGTTCGCGATGGACATCATGCTCGATCTGGACCGGCTCCGACTGACGAAGACCGGCCTGACATCCTCGGTCGATGCCTTCGAATCGGCGGCTCAGACCAACGATGCGCTGGAGAGCGCCGTCGGAAAGCCGGACGGACGTTCCGAGCTGCGGCAGAAGGTCTCCGACTTCGAGGACGACTGGAAGTCGAACCGCGGCAAGCTGCAGAAGAACCTCGACGAGATCCTCAAGCAGCTGACCGGGATCATCGATGGTTGGGAGCAATGGGACTCCGAGACCGCGAACGGATTCGAGAACCCGACGAGCACCGCAGACGTCTCGGTAGGAAAGGCCACTCCACGATGAGGTCTCCGTTCACGCAGCACGAACTGCGACCGCTCGAGGGGAACCCGACCGTGATCTGGGATGACGGCGACGGATTCGTGAAGCTCGCCGCCACGATGTCCGAGACCGCGGTGCTGCTCACCGAGATCGGTGACTCCAGCGTGCACAAGAGCAAAGGCACGGACAAACTCGGCGACATGGCGCGGGAGTCGTCGAGTGACCTGTCGGATGCTGCGGTGCGCTACGAGGGGACGGGCACGGCGCTGCGCACCTATGCGGATGCGTTGAGGACCGCGCAGAACTGGCTCGACCTTCACCTCGACGAGGTCGAGCGCGCGGAGAGGGACTATCAGAGCGCGCTCGATGAGAAGGAAGCCGCCGACCGGAACCAGGCCTCGATCGATCATCAGTGGCCGTGGGAGGACGAGCCGACACAGGCCGACAAGGAAGCAGCGTCCGGTGCTGTCGACGCGGCGAACACCTCGCTCACCGGAGCGAAGGCGGATCGTGACGCCCAGTGGCGTAGTTTCGACCATGTCTTCGGGGCGTGGTCCGATGCGTATGACGATGCCGTGGAGGGCGTGCAGAAGGCCATGGACACGGCCGACAACGGCGACGGATTCTGGGGATTCGTCGACGACCTCCTCACCGTCATCTCCGTCGTCCTGATCGTTCTCACGATCGTCGCGCTGATCATCGGCGCCCCGTTCACTGGCCTGCTGGCGGGGGTACTCCTCGGACTCACCCTCCTCAGCCTCGGCCTCACGGCGCTCAAGTACCTCGACGGTCGTGCAACGCTGGGCGATGTCGGGCTCGCCGCGCTCGGCCTGCTGCCGTTCGGGATCGGGAGGGTGCTCTCGAAGGGCGTTCCTGCGCTCGGTGCCGTCCTCAGCGGCGGACGGGGTGTCGTCACCTCGGTGATCCGCGCGGGCCTGCCGCGCGTACGGCTCTTTCATCCGTCCACCTGGGCGACGCCGTTCCAGTGGCTCGCAGCCCCTATCCGTTCGATGTCGAACCTGCCCAGACCGGGCCTCTTCGTCAACCCGTTGCGGACGATCGTCAACGGCGGCCCCGAGGTGCAGCAGATGCAGCGATTCCTCACGACGATGCACAACTCGCAGTGGGGGACGAATCCGGCCGTGCAGCAGTTCATCGCGGCGACTGCGTCGCACTTTCCCTCCAGCCTGGTATCACGGCTCAACACGGTGAACTGGCTCGGATCGACGAGCCTGAACGTCTACGGGTCGATCACGGCACCCTGGTAAAGGCCTACGCTTGACTCTCATGACCTCCCCTCGGGCTTCCGTGCACAAGCGGATGACGACGATATACCTCCTGCTGCGGATGATGCAGGCGGCGGCGCTGATCGCCTATCTGGTCGGGTCTCTGCTTCTCGCCGGAGGACAGATCGCCGCAGGTCGCGCGCCGATGTGGGGTGTTGCTATCGACTACCCCGTGTTCTCTTTTCCAGGGCTGTTGTCTCTCGCTGTGTCCGTCATCGGTCTCATCCTGGCCGTCGCTGTTCTCGCCACCGCGCGTGTGAAGGATTCCGGTCGAGTGGGTGGAGCGTTCGCGGCGACGGGTGCGGCCACCGCGTCCTCGGCGATGTTCGCGTGGATGCTGCCTTCGGATGAGGCGACCGAGGCGACGCTGCGGTGGGCAGCGGCCGGAGTCGACGTGGCCGCGACATTGCTTCTGATGGTCGCAGCGCTGATCTTCGCCGTCCGGGATGACCGTGCTCGTAAGAGTGAAGGACGCCCGATCTGGACCCCCGGGCAGGAAAGCTGATGGCCGAAGACGAGCCCGGCGGATTCAGCATCCTGTTCCCGCCGGGGTGGACACGGTACTTCATCGATGATGAGGGGCGAAAAGCCCTGACCATGCGGATGTCGTCGCAGATTCGAGCGCTCGGTCGCCCCGATCTCGATGTCGAGGCGCGCATGCTGATCAGCCAGCAATGGAAGCAGATGCAGGCGCGGAGTGTCGGTGCGGTCTACCTTCCGGACGCGATGGGGGACGACTCGACACCTCTGCCGATGTCATTCGCGCTGATCCAATACGTCGCTCGTCCCGGAGCCGACTTCGACTCGGCGTTCCGCGACATGGCGAAGGGGGCCGTCGAAGCTTTCGACACGTCGATCGGTCGGATTCTGCGAACCGAGAGCGAGCGCCGCGGCACAGACGAGCTCGCGGAGGTGATCGGGCGGCAGATCGACTACGGCATCGCGCTTCCGAACCCGCGTGACCGTCGCGGCATGATCGTCTCGACCTCCATCACCACGCTCGAGGACACGGCACCTGATCTGGTGCAGGGTCTGATCGAGCTCAGCGACACGATCGTCGAGACGTTCCGGTGGCGTGCGTGACCGGCTACCGGGTGCTGCCAGACCAAGCCGCCTGGCTGACACTTCCGCTCGAGTTTCCGTGGAAAGACTTCGTCGATGACGTCTCCTGGGCCGCCGAGGTCGCAGATGACAGAGCAGTTGCCGACGCGCCTGCGGCCGTCCGCACGGCGATCGCCGAGAGCGCGCTCACTCTCGTGCGCGCCGAGCCGCCGCTTCCCGGCGTGCGGGAGCGTTTCTGGTGGCTCCCCTCGATCGGCGGATCGGTCGTGGTCGCGCATCTGACGGCCGTCGAACTCGACGAGTCGCTCCACGAGCAGCCCCTCGATTCCTTCGTCTTCCTCGGCGCGGGAGGAATGGTCCAGAACATCACCGAGGTCGAGGGAACCGCGTTCGACACGGCCCTGGACTGTGTGCTGCTCGTCCCGGTCGACGACACGACCATCGCGCTGAGGCGCCTTCTCGGACGAACGGCGCGGATGCTGCTCATGCTCGATGTGTTCGTCGATGACGGCGGTGCGCTCCACGAGGCGCGGCACGATATCTCGACGCTCTTCACTTCGATCGAAGTGGTGCACTGATCGTGCTCGGTGAGGGGGAGTTGTCCCCATCGACGGTGTTCGTGGGGGCCGCGTAGGGTGGTGGCATTCGGGCCGGAGGGGTCCGGTTCATTCGATTTGCGGAGGTGTGGACGATGGCCGATTTCGGTGCGTCTTATGCAGAGATGGAGCAGGTGGCGTCGTCGCTGTCGCAGGCTCGTGATGACATTCAGGGTCAGTTGGACACGTTGAAGGGTCAGGTGGACACTCTTCTGGGTGAGGACTTCAAGACGCAGCATGCGTCGGGGAAGTTCGGTGAGGGGTACACGGAGTTGACGACGGGTCTGAAGACCGCGGTCGACGGTATCAATGACATGTCGGAGTCGCTGCTGGGCATGATGCGTGCGATCCAGGATCTGGATCAGCAGCTCGCGGGCAGCTGACGAACGGCACGGTTTCACGGAGAGGGTCGACCAGGTGGTCGGCCCTCTTCGTCGTCACCCCGCCGACGGCGGCCCGTGTGAGATGGCGGCCCGCCAAGTGGCAGTGAGCCCCTCCGATCCCATAAGGTGGCCAAGTGAATCAGACGGACAGGTCCCGCATCTCGGGCCGCCGTTGCGACTGCGGCTACCTCGCCACCGGCACGCCGCCTGCGAGGCTCTGCTTCGACTGTGGAGATCGAGCGCTGGCCGATTGGGTCGCTGAGGAGAAGAGCGTGCTCGGGCCCCTGCCGGGCTACGCGGTCGAGGTGGCGGAGATCATCCGCGACGCGGCGAAGAACCAGGCTGCGGCGATCAAGAAGCGCTCGAACGAACCCTTCGCCGAAGCCGCACGCGAGCGAAGCCAGGCGGCCCGGCGTCTTTCGCGGGTCCGCCGTGCCCACCGCCGTGAGTTGGAGGGGGTCTCTCTGGACCGCTGGCAGGCGGCTGCCGCCCTGCTCGGGAGCGACCCCCGGGAGTTGTTCCGCAAGGAGTCCAAGCGCTTCGTGAAACGTGGCCTCGGAGCGGCGCAGCTGACGGCCTTGGGCGTCGATGCGATGCAGATCGTCGTCAAGACCGCGCAGGAGAAAAGACGCTGATCGATTGTGGGGACTTCTCCCCATCGCCTGAGCGGCATGGTGACCGCTATCGTCGAATCCGGCGAAGGAGGACCACTGATGGCGGGCAACGACGGGATGCTGCTCCCGATGAGCGAACTGCAGGAGATGTCACAGCAGATCACTTCGATCATCACCGAGTTCGAGTCGGCCAGCGCGCGACAGGGAGATGTCCAGGAAGCGGTCGGTCGGCCGGCCGGCGATGGGCGACTGCGCGACCGCTGCCACTCCTTCGAGGGCAGCTGGAACGACAGCCGGGACAAACTCCTCAGCAAGCTCCGCACGGTGAGCGAGCGCGTGCAGGGAACGATCGACGAGACGCAGCAGGCCGACGTCGACCTCGCGAGCCAGATGGAGCCGTCTTCCCCGTCGAGTCAGCCGGCGGGGCGGGGCCCCGGCGCTGCCCAGGCAGTCTAGGAGAACAACATGCAGACGACCAGAGGGCGCACGGTCGAGGTCATCGCCGGGAACCCCGGCGACATCGACGCCAGAGCCACGCAGATCTCCGATCTCGCTGACGACATGTTGTCCGCTGCGGCGACACTGCGCGGCATCGGCGATGGCAGCATCCGCGGCAAGGGCTACGCCATGGACAAGATCCGCGAGGTCGTGGACGACTCGCACAAGGACCTCAAGGAGGCGGGCGAGCGCTATCGCCCGGCGGGGACCGTTCTCAGTCGCTACGCGACCGCGCTGTCGACGGCGCAGCAGCAGATGGCCACGATCGTCTCGGACTGCGAGACCTCCTTGAGTGCGGTTCAGTCGGCCCAAGGTGATGCTTCGGATGCACAGGGTGCGTTCAGCAGCTTCCGCACCGAGGTCGCCGCTGCCCCTCCCGCTCCCGAGGAGCAGGATGCGAGCGCGCAGCAGAGCGACCGACTCGAGCAGGCGGCTGCGAGTGCGGCGCTCGCGCTCTCGCAGGCGAGGGAGACGCACGCCGAGAACCTCCGTGCCTACGACGGCGTCTTCGAGACGTGGGAGGGCGCCTACGAGACGGCGGTGAGTGACCTCGAGGATGCCAACAAGATCGGGGAGGACTCCACCTGGGAGAACATCGCCGGCGTCCTCGCCGTCGTCGCTGAAGTGCTCAGCTGGGTCGGACTCGGTCTCGCTGTCCTTGGCCTGATCATCGGCGGTCCGTTCATCGCCGCGCTCGCCGTGATCGTCGCCGTCGCGTCGCTGCTCGTCACGGTCGCTCTCATGTTCGACGGTCGCAAAGGCATCGGCGACCTGTTGTGGTCGGTGGTGGGTATCCTCCCGATCGGCAAGCTCGGCCTGTTGTTCAAGAAGGGCGGACAGCTGAAATTCCTCGGGGAGATCGGCAAAGGCATCGCGAAGCCGTTCCAGCAGGTCAGGGGCCTCCGGGGGCTCCAGTTCGCCCCGCGCAGCGGATGGCGGGCCGACTGGCTGCCGAAGTTCGATGCTTTCGCCGGTCGGGTGTCCGGCGTCAAGATGACCGGCCCTTTCTCGTTGAAGGGGATGCTCGACCGATTCGTCGGCGGTACCGGGCGCTCCTTCACGATCGCGTTCACGGACGCTGTCGGGTCGGCGCCGAAGCAGGCCATGGGAACCCAGCTGTTCAGCCAGCTGCCGACGGCGCTGCAGAATGTCGTCGGCGGAGCACCGACGACGTTCGAGCAGGTGTTCAACGTCTACAAGTGGATCGACCGAGGTGTGTCGGCGACGGGAGGACGCCCTTCCGGCGCCCTCTCGCCCGCGGGTGCCATCAATGGGCTGTTCTGAGATGGGCGAGTCACTGTCGGAATCCGGGTGGGATCTGAACTATGACGCCGCGTTGTTCATCCCCCTTCCCTCGGTGGAGGAGCTCTCCGCCGATCCGGAGCGCGGGCCGATGTGGGTCGGCGAGGTTCTCGAGCACTACGCGGCGTCGGCACCGCTGACCGAAGGCGACCGCCAGGGTCTGACGGTGACCGCCGAGGCGCTCCTGAGCATGGCCGAGCCGTTCGTGATGCGCCTGTGGTTCGCTCCGCCCGGGTTCTACAGCGATGTGCTGGTGAGCCTTGTGGTGACCGACGCCGAAGGGGACTCGGCGAGGGAGATCGTCCAGCGTGTGACCGAGAATCCGGGAGCGACCGCGCCCGACGGGATCGCCATCGAGTCGGATACGCATGGCTCAGGAGTTCTGATCCGCCGCACCGCCGGAGTGCAGGCTCAAGACTCGAGTGCACTGCTGGTCGCCCAGTGGGATCTGCTGCTCCACGTGCACGGTGTGCTCATCGCCGCCAACGTCATGGCCACCACGCTTCCGGTGCTCGCCCAGCTCGAGGGTGAGCTGCTGGCCCTCGTCGAAGGCATCGTGCTCCCCGACGCCGTCATCGCATGATGCCGTCTCGGGGGCTTTTCCTGTGAGGATGGGGAGATGAACGATCTTCGTGTGGAGCTGCGGTACGGCATCCCTCCGTTCCGAATCGCGCTGCCGCCGGGGTGGCATCGAAGGGCTGCGTCGACGGCGACCGAGAAGGCCGACCTCGCGCGCGCATCGGAGCTGTTCCGCCAAGCCGGACGCCCCGATCTCGAGGCACAGTATCGGGCGATGATGGCCCGTGTGCGTCAGGGCATGACGCGGGCGAAGGTGTTCGCGATCTACCGGCAGGAGGATGTCGAAGCCGACGAACTCCTGCCGATGTCGATCACGGCGTCGGCGGTCGATGGCGAGGGTGGCCGCAATCTCGACGCCTGGATCACGGATGCGTTCCGGCTGCGTGGAGCGAGCTTCCTCGAGGATGCCAAGCATGTCGTGCGGTGGGAGGGCCCGGCGGCCCCGGCGCCCCGTGGCGCGGAGCTCGAACAGGTGACCGGACGAACGATCACGTATGCCCTGCCGGTGCCGGAAACCGACCGCACGCGCGCGCTGGTGTTCACGACGACCATCCTCACGCCAGACGGTGGCGGGATCTCCGACGAAGCGATTCAGGGCATGACACTGCTCAGCGATCTGATGATCTCCACCGTTGCGTGGGAGCAGGCGATGCCGGAGACGGTTCCGGGCTCGGTGTGAGCGAGTGCGGCTTTGTTCCGCCATCCGGTGGTGCGCGCCGTGCTCGGTGATGGGGAGTTGTCCCCATCGACGGTGTTCGTGGGGGCCGCGTAGGGTGGTGGTATTCGGGCCGGAGGGGTCCGGTTCTTTCGATTTGCGGAGGTGTGGACGATGGCCGATTTCGGTGCGTCTTATGCAGAGATGGAGCAGGTGGCGTCGTCGCTGTCGCAGGCTCGTGATGACATTCAGGGTCAGTTGGACACGTTGAAGGGTCAGGTGGACACTCTTCTGGGTGAGGACTTCAAGACGCAGCATGCGTCGGGGAAGTTCGGTGAGGGGTACACGGAGTTGACGACGGGTCTGAAGACCGCGGTCGACGGTATCAATGACATGTCGGAGTCGCTGCTGGGCATGATGCGTGCGATCCAGGATCTGGATCAGCAGCTCGCGGGCAGCTGACGAACGGCACGGTTTCACGGAGAGGGTCGACCAGGTGGTCGGCCCTCTTCGTCGTCACCCCGCCGACGGCGGCCAGAGTCCTTGCTCCTCCAGTGGCAGCCACCGGTTGGTATTGTCACGGCCAATGGCCAGGCGTGGAACTGAGCCGTGGGAGCAGGGGCAGCAAGGGGCGGGCGGATGGCGATGCGCTGGCAGATGACCGCGGTGATGGCGGTGCTCGCGCTCGTCCTCACCGGGTGCACGAACGAAGGAGAAGGCATGGCGACCCCGACCGGCGATGAGCTCTTCGCCCAGGCGAAGCAGCACTACCTCGACTACCGCGACGTCACGAACAGCGTCCAGGGGCTGATCTTCGACGGTCCGTGGGAGGCTCCGGGCGGCTCATTCGGCATGGAGCCTTCGGGGGCGGGCTGCCCGGACGGTTCCTACAAGTTCTCTCTCGCCCGATCGACGGAAGTGGATCCGGAGCAGCACGCCGAGCAAAGCGCCGCTGTGCAGAAGTACCTCACGGACGCGGGCTATGAGCTCGCTGGCATGGACCTGGGGTCGGGCGAGGTGCAGTCGAGCG
Source organism: Microbacterium sp. J1-1 (assembly GCF_024498615.1). NCBI lineage: Bacteria > Bacillati > Actinomycetota > Actinomycetes > Micrococcales > Microbacteriaceae > Microbacterium > Microbacterium sp. J1-1. Next base: position 538,208 of record NZ_CP089590.1, read on the forward strand.
ATGTGATCGTGCGCGAGCAGGGCGAATTCTCGTTGTTGACGGTGACCTTCATCACGAACGGCAACGTGCTCGTGACGGCGACGACCAAGTGCCGGCCCGGTGACCGCTACGAGCTCGGCGACCTGATGTTCGGTGACGCGAACCTTTCGGAGGGATATCTGCCGCGCGAGGAGTCGCCGAGCGATCCGCTGTTCTTCGGAGTGACTCCGGGAGAGCCGGCCTTCGGCCCGACACCGAAGCCCACCGCGACGCCGTAGCGTCTGCGCGCGCAGTGGTGTCAGCGTGCGGCGTCCGCGAGGTGCCGGGCGTCGTGGCCCAGGACCTTCACGATGATCCCGTGGCGGCGCAGTTCTGAGACGGTGCGGGCGCCCTCTTCGGCGTCGCGGCCGAGAGCCTTGATGTTCACGACGACCAGCACATCGCCGTGTGTCAGAGTCGCGATGAGACGCGCGAGACGGTCGTTCCAGCTCTCCAGGATGTCGGGTGCCGGGTGACGGAACCCCTCGATCGGCACGCCGAAGCGGGTGAGGTCTTCGCGCTGCTTGACGACCGAGGGCATGCCCTCCCGAGCGACGACGAGACCGACCAGGCGCGAGCCGTCAGGGCGTGCGGTCCAGAAGTTGCGGTTCTGCTGCAACTCGGTGAAGCACTTCGGGCAAGCCGCGGCATCATGAGGCAGGTGCAGCGGGCTCGTCAGCGCCTCATCGACGGCAGTCGCCTTCATGGGATCGATCGTCTCGCTCATCGCGCACCTCCGGCATCCATTCTGCCCTGTCGGACGGCGCCGCGGCGACCGGATTCACAACAGACCGAGGGCTTGCACCGTCTCTCGCTCCTGGAGCAGTTCTGCGACGGACGCGTCGATCCGCGCGCGTGCCCACTCACTCAGCTCCAGCCCTTCGACGATCTGCCATTCACCGTCGACGGAGCGCACCGGGAAGGACGAGACGAGACCCTCCGGGACGCCGTACTCGCCGTGCGAGACGACGCCGGCCGAGGTCCAGTCGTCGGTGCCCCGGACCCAGTCGCGCACGTGCTCGATGGTCGCGTTCGCGGCCGACGCCACCGACGACGAACCGCGCACCGCGATGATCTCCGCTCCGCGCTTCGCCACCCGCGGGATGAACGTTTCGTCGAGCCACGCCGGCACGTCACCGACGATCTGTTCCAGAGCCGGCGCCACCGGACGGCCGGCGACCGTGGCGTGCGAGATGTCGGGGAACTGCGTCGCGGAGTGGTTGCCCCAGATCGGCACGCGGCGCACGGTGTGCACCGGGGTGCCGAGGGTCTGCGCGAGCTGGGCCCGCGCGCGGTTCTCGTCGAGTCGCGTCAGGGCGGTGAAGCGCTCGGCGGGTACGCCGTCCGCCGACGCGGCCGCGATCAGGGCGTTGGTGTTGGCGGGGTTCCCGACCACCGTGACACGCACTCCCGCCGCCGCGTTCGCCGCGATGGCCGCGCCCTGCGGGCCGAAGATGCCGGCATTGGCGGCGAGCAGGTCGGCGCGCTCCATCCCGGGCCCGCGGGGGCGGGCCCCCACGAGCAGGGCGAGGTCGCACCCGTCGAAGCCCACCGCGGCGTCATCGGTCACCTCGACGTGTTCGAGCAAGCCGAACGCGCCGTCCTGCAGCTCCAGTGCGGCGCCCTCCGCGGCACCGAGTCCCTGCGGGATCTCCAACAGGCGGAGCCGTACCTTCTCGTCCGGTCCGAGCAGGTCGCCCGCCGCGATGCGGAACAGCAGTGCGTAGCCGATCTGGCCGCCGGCGCCGGTGAGGGTGATCGTGGTCGTCATGCCCCGAGCATACGTCCGATCACGCCGGTCGTCCCTCGGAGTACCCTCGTCGCATGACCTTCAATCCCGACGCCGACATTTCGGGCAACACGACCCGTCGACGCGGTCGCACCGCAGCCATCGCCGGGGGTGCGGGAGTGGGCGTGCTCGGCATCATCGCGCTCATCGCGGGCCCCCTCCTCGGCATCGACCTGACCGGGCTGCTCGGGGGTGGGGCGCCGAGCGGGAGCGGCGAGCCCGTCGGGGGATCGGTCATCGAGAACTGCGACACCGGCGCGGATGCGAACGCGGACATCGACTGCCGGATGGCCGGCGCGCAGCTCGCGCTCGATGACTTCTGGGCGGAGAACGTCGACGGGTATCGCGCCCCGCAGATGATCGTGGTCGACGGCTCCACTCCCACGCAGTGCGGAACCGCGTCCAATGCCGTCGGACCGTTCTACTGCCCGCCCGAGGAGGGGGTCTACGTGGACCCCACGTTCTTCCAGCTCATGCAGCAGCAGTTCGGGGCGTCCGCCGGTGACCTTGCTCAGCTCTACATCGTCGGGCACGAGTGGGGCCACCACATCCAGAACATCACGGGCGACATGGACCGCTACCCGAACAACGGGACGGGCCCGGGCAGCAACGGGGTGCGGATGGAACTGCAGGCGGATTGCTACGCCGGGGCCTGGATCGGCCGGATCTCGGAGGAGACCGACAGCAAGGGTGTCCCGTACCTGAAGCCGACCACCGAGGCGCAACGGGTCGACGCCCTGAACGCGGCGGCAGCGGTCGGTGACGACAACATCCAGGCGCAGTCCGGTTTCGTGAACCCGGAGAGCTGGACGCACGGCTCCAGTGATCAGCGTCAGCGCTGGTTCGCCGAGGGGTACCAGAACGGGCTGGGCGCCTGCGGCCAGGTGTTCACCCTCGCCGAAGGTGACCTCTAGCAAAGGGGCACGCGCGAGGCAGGTCCGTTACGGTGGAAGAGGCAGTACTGCACGACCGGCTGGGGGGGCCGATGATGACGAAGACAGACGCACTGTATCCACCGATCGAACCGTACGACACGGGGGAGATGCTCGTCGGAGACGGTCACCGCGTGTACTGGGAGGTCAGCGGCAACCCCGACGGTAAACCGGTGGTCTTCCTGCACGGCGGCCCTGGAAGTGGAACCTCGCCCTGGCAGCGGCGGTTCTTCGACCCTGAGGCCTATCGCATCGTGCTGTTCGATCAGCGGGGGTGCGGGCGCAGCACACCGCACGCGAGTGCTCCCGATGCCGACTTCCGTCACATCACCACCGCCCACCTGATCGCCGACATCGAGCTGCTGCGCAAGAACCTCGGCATCGACAAGTGGCAGGTGTTCGGCGGGTCGTGGGGGAGCGCCCTCGCACTCGCCTACGCGCAGGCACATCCGTCTGCGGTGACCGAACTCGTGCTCCGCGGGATCTTCACACTGCGTCGCGAGGAGCTCGAGTGGTTCTACGAGGGCGGGGCAGCGGCCCTCTTCCCGGACCTCTGGGAGAGCTTCCTCGCGCAGATCCCGATCCTGGAGCGCTCGCACCTGATCGAGGCATACCACCGCCGACTCTTCGACCCCGACCCGGCGGTGCACGTGCCCGCCGCGATCGCCTGGTCGACCTGGGAGGCGGCGACCGTGACGCTCACACCGGATCCCGCGCAGATCGCCGCCCTGTCCGATCCGCAGAAGGCCACCGCGTTCGCCCGCATCGAGAACCACTTCTTCGTCCATCGCGGGTGGTGGGACGAGGGGCAGCTGATCGATGGCGTCGACGCCATCCGCCACATCCCCGCGGTCATCGTGCAGGGTCGACACGACGTCGCGACCCCGATGATGACGGCGTGGGATCTGCACCGGGCGTGGCCCGAGGCGGAGTTCATCGTGGTCGACGATGCCGGTCATGCGGCGACCGAGCCCGGCACGCAGAGGGCACTGCGTGCGGCGACCGACCGATTCGCCCGAGCGAGCCGCACGACGTGAAGGAGATCTCATGGAACGAAGGAGTGGATGCGCGACCGGCTCCTTCATTCCATGATTTCTCCTTCGCTTCGCGCTGACCGTCAGGCTCGTTGCGGCTGGCCGTCAGGCTCGGAGAGCCTTCGTCAAGGTCTTCACGAGCCCTAGGAGACTGCCGTCGACCCGGTAGCGGGTCAGCCCTTCACTGACGGCCGCACCGGTGCGCGCGGAGACGAACCACGGCGGTTTCGGCAGGATCGTGAACCGTCCACCGCCGTTCGCGATCGGCAGTGAGCGCGGGAGGGGACGGAACGGTCCGCGGAGCACGGAGCGCTCGACCCCGTCGAGCAGGAGCGCGTTGTGCACGACCCCCAGGCCGCTGCCGACGTCGTCGATCGTGCCGCCCGGGAACGCGCCCCAGGTGAGCGTCGGGGTGATGAACGCGAATGCGGTCCAGCTGTTGATGGCGATGGAGCCGTAGTGGAGCGCGGCGATGGACCGTTCGAATCCGGCACCGAGCGACTTCTCCGTTGCAGGGTCGATCAGCAGGTTCGCGCCGAGGGTGCCCTCCAGCCTGTCGTTCGCATGGGCGACAGCGGCATCCAGGAAGTCCTGGCCGGTGCCCGGCACAGTCACGACTCCCAGCACCGGGGCGAAGTACTCGGTGGTCTCCAGCGCGGTCGCGTCGTCGTCGGCGTCGATCTCGACGAGCAGCCGGTCGCCCAGCACGAGGGCGTCGGGGTAGGCGTCGGATGCGAGCTCCATCCGCGAGGCGGAGCCCGGGTACCAGGTCGGACGTTCGGGGGCGTTGGCGTATGCACGGCGCAGCGCGGCTCGGAACGCATCGGCTTGATCCCACTCCGACGACATGATCACCACTTGGCCCGCGATGCAGTTGTGTCCGCAGTTCTGCAGGCGCATGGTCGCGATGTGCTCGGCGTGGTAGGTGAGGTCGGCCTCCGTCCACGCGCCGGGCACCACGATGATCGGAGAGACGCCGCCGAGCTCGGCCGTGATCGGCTTCTTCAAGCGCGGGCGGTTCTCGCGGCGACGGCGCTTCGTGGCCGCGGCGCCCTCGCCCTTCGACGGCCCCCACACGATGGTGTCGAACGTCGCGGCGGACCCGGTGATGTGCACGTGCGCGAATCCGGGGTGGTCGGTGAGGAAGGCGCCGACCGCCGGGCCGCCTCGCACGATGCGCAGGAATCCCGGCTCGATGAGGGGCGCGAGCGCACGCTTGTACACCGGCACGAGAGCGTCCTGAGTGGGGTTCACCTTCAGCAGCGCCGTGCGGTTGTGGGCGAGCAGTTCGTAGAACACGTCGAGGACAGGGATCGAGGTGATGTTGCCGGCACCGAGCACGAGTCCGACCCCACCCGACGCGGTCGGAGTGAGCTGCGCGAGGCCGGCGGATGCGCGCACGGCGTTCGGGGTGATCCCGGGCTCCAGCCAGACCTCGCCCGTGAAGCCGGACAGCAGGAACCTGTCGATCCCGGTCAGGGGGAAGGCGTGCACCCGGGTACGCCCACCCGGGGCGCGGTCGATCGTGATGCCGTCGAGCGGGTTGGTGCCTTCCGCAAGGCGGGAGAGGGTCGCGATGTAGGCGTCGAGCGCGCCGATCACGCTGTAGGGGCCGCTGAGCCACTCTTCGCCCCGCAGTGGATGCACCCCGTCGAGGCCCTTGGAGGCGGAGGCCGTGTTCGCCCAGTCCTCGGCGGTGGCGGCGACGCTCGTGCGCACCGCGCGCAGCAGGGTCACGCGTTGAGCGATCGTGAGGGCTGACCACGTGCGTGCACCGGCGTGCAGGTCGTCGACGGCGGCGTCGAGCCGTTCACGCTCGCCCGCGCTCATCCCGGGAGCCTCGGCCTTCGGCGCGAGCTTCGGAGCGGGCGTGGCGGCGGTGGAGGTGCTCGCAGAAGTCATCGATGTCTCCTTCGGACGGGATCCCAGCTTAGGCGTCGAGGCTCGCCGCGGCGTCGATGTCTTCCCTGCGCAGGCGATAGCGGCGGAGGGTCAGCAGGCTCGCCGCCATCAGCGCAGCGGGGAGGATGCTGAAGCTCAGGACGATGCCCGTGATCGCGGCCGCCGGTTGCTCGACGGTGGCGCCGGCGACGGTGGAGATGTAGCCGGTGGTGGCGAGGGTCAGTGACACCGCGGTCGCACCGAGAGCGAAGCCCACGGTCTCGCCTGCGGTCCAGATGCCGGTGAACGTCCCCGCCTGTCCCGGCCCGCTGGTGCGCTCGTCGTGCGAGATGACATCGGGCAGCATCGCCATCGGCAGGGATTGGAGCCCGGCATAGGCGATGCCGGCGACGGCGACGGACGCGTAGATCCACGTGCCGGGCGTCCACACCGCGACGACGAGGGTTGCCGCTGCGGCGGTGAACAGGCCGCTGGCGATGGCGAATGCGCGTTCCTTCCCGGTGCGCCGGGCGAGCGCGGTCCACGCCGGCGTCGCAAGCAGCGCAGGTCCGACGAGGGCGACGAACACGAGCGTCACCGCGTCTTCGGATCGCAAGACCCAGGTCGCGACGTACTGGGCGCCGGCGAGCATCGTCCCCGTCGCGAGCGCCTGCAGGACGAAGGTCCCCAGCAGGGCGCGGAACGGTTGGCTGCGTCCGAGTGCCCGGAAGCCGGACATGTACTGGTCGCGCCACGTGGAGGACACGATCGGTGCGCCGGGGGTGTGCGCGGTGCGCCGCGCCGCGATGTCCGCCGTGCGGGCGGCGATCAGCATGCCGATGCCGATCGCCAGGCCGGAGGCGATCCCCATCAGGAGGTATCCCAGGACGGGATCGGAGCCGGCGTTGCGCAGCGCCGGACCGCCGGCGCCGAAGAGCAGGATCGCCGCGGTGAGTACGACGACGCGCCAACCCAGCAGGCGGGTGCGCTCGTCGTAGTTGCCGGTCAGCTCTGCGGGGAGCGCGACGTAGGGCACCTGGAACAGGCTGAAGGCCGTCGCGGTCGCGAGGAACGCCAGCAGCACGCTGATGGCGCCCGTCACCGGTCCCCAGGAAGGGGGGACGGCGAAGGTGAGTGCGAAGAACAGCGGGAGCGCGAGGGCGCCCGTGACCATGAACCCGCGACGGGACCCCGTGCGTGCGAGCTGTCGATCGGAGGCCGCGCCGATCAGGGGATCGATCAGGACGTCCCAGATCTTCGCCGCGGTGACGATGAGTCCCGCGGCCAGCGCGGCCACGCCGAGGTTGTCGGTCAGGAAGTACGTCAGCACCAGCCCGGGCAGGGTGGCGTAACCGCCGGTCCCCAGCGACCCGATCGCGTACAGCACGATCGTGCGCGGGGAGAGGCGGACGGATGCTCGTTCGGGCCGAGCCTCAGTGCTCATCGCGCCAGTGTAGCGGCGCCACGGCGACCGTTCAGATCAGTGCGAGCTCGCGCAGCTTCGACTCGACATCGGCGTTCGACGGCTCGACGTGGTGCGAGGCGTCGGGGTACACGACGACCGGGATGTTCGTGCGCCCCGAGATGTCCTTCGCGATGTCCGCGGCAGCGGGCTCCGCGACGAGGTCGACATAGGTGTACTCGACGCCGAGCGCATCGAGCTGCTTCTTGGTGCGGATGCAGTCGCGGCACCAGTCGGCGCCGAACATCGTGATGGTGTCGGAGGCAGGAGAAGTCATGCCTCCAGCCTACGGCGGCGTGGATGGGGTGGCGCTGAGAAGCCTCTTGATAGGTAAGGCTACCCTTATCTAAGCTGGTGGCATGAGCAACGCGTGCGAGCACCTGGATGACCCTGACTGGGACAGCATCGAGGGGGCCGTGCTCATCGCCGGCGATGCGGCCGATGCCGGTACCATCGCGGGCATCGCGGCGCGGCTGCCCTGGGACGCCCAGGGGGTCATCCTCCTCGAGGTCGCGGCGCGCATCCAGTTCCGCCACATCGATGTTCCCGACGGCGTCTCGGTGCGGTGGCTCGTGCGTGGCGACGGCATCCGTGCACACGCTCGCGGTGAGAGACTCGCGAACGCCGTCCACGCCTGGTGCGTGGAATGGGCATGCGGCGAACCGTGGTCCCCGTGGACCGTCTGGCTGGGCCCGCACACCCCTCCACACGTGGCGCGGATGGCGCGCAGCCTTCTCGGCGTCGCGAATTGAGCGACGCCCGAAGGTCAGCGGGTCGCGGCGACGGCCGGGGCGTTCGCGCCGGCCGTGATCGCGTCGAGCGCTCGGCGCAACGATGAGCTCGAGGTGTGCGCCGTGTACGGGAAGTACACGACCTCGACGCCGACCTCGGCGAACTCGCGCTCGAGGCGCAGGCCCTTGTCGGTTCCGCGCCAGTCGTCGCCCTTGAAGAAGTGCGTGAAGTGCACGTCGCGCCAGGAGTCCATCTTCGATGGTGTGGTCTCCACATAGACGTCGTCGACGAAGGAGATGTGCTTCACGATCTCCGCGCGCTCGGACGTCGGGATGACGGGCTCGATGCCCTTCACCTGGCGCAGCATCTCGTCGCTGACGACACCCGCGATCAGGATGTCGCAGTGCTGCTTGGCGTGACGAAGTAGATTCAGATGCCCGACGTGAAAAAGGTCGAAAGCACCAACGGCATAGCCGATACGCGTCCCCATGATCTCCCCAGATCAGTAGTCCCCAGTAAGCGGATCCCCACCCGCTCAGCGACTCCCACAGCCGCAAGTCGAGAGTCTAGCAGGTTCGGGTTTCTTTCCCCACAGGAACACATGGAACGATGGAGGCCGCAGGCATTGCGCGTGCGGAAGAGGGGGCTGACGTGGGGACACCGGTCACGGTCATCGTGCCGACGTTCAACGAACGCGACAACGTCGCGGAACTCGTCGCCCGCATCGCCGCTGCGCTCCCCGAGGGGGATGCCGAGATCCTCTTCGTCGACGACAGCACCGACGACACCGCTGCCGAAGTGGCGCGCGTCGCCGCCGATGCCCCGGTCCCGGTGCGCGTCATCCATCGCGCCGAGAACCACGGCGGTCTGGGCGGGGCCGTGGTCGTCGGGATCGAAGCCGCGTCCTTCGACGTCTGCATCGTCATGGATGGCGATCTCCAGCATCCGCCGGAGCTCCTGCCCGCCCTGCTCGACCGCTACGACGCGGGGGATGCCGATCTCGTCGCCGCGTCCCGCTACGTCGGCGGAGGGGACACCCGTGGCCTCGGGACGGCCGTGCGGTTCGGCGTCTCGCGCGCTGCGACCTGGCTGACCAGGGCGATGTTCCCGATCCGGCTCGCTCGCAGCACCGACCCGATGACGGGCTTCTTCCTGGTGGACCGGAAGCGCCTCGACGTCGCGAATCTCCAGCCTCAGGGCTTCAAGATCCTCCTCGAGATCCTGGCCCGCAACGACCTTCGCATCGCCGAAGTGCCGATGGAGTTCGCCGAGCGCAGGCACGGGACGTCGAAGGCGAGTCTGCGTCAGGGAGCGACCTTCATCGCGCACCTCGCACGTCTGCGATTCGGGAAGATGTCCTTGTTCGCACTGATCGGCGCGATCGGCGCTGCCGCGAACCTCGGGATCATGTGGGCGCTGACCGCCGCCGGCGTCCCCTACATCTGGGCGGCCATCATCGGCGCCGAGGTCACGATCATCGGGAACTTCCTGCTGCAGGAGCGCTTCGTCTTCGCCGACATGCGCACCGACGCCCGTGGCCTCGGGGTCCGCTTCGCCAGTTCCTTCGCCTTCAACAACGTCGAGGCGGCGCTGCGGATCCCCGTGATGGCATTGATGGTCGAGTCCTGGCACATCTCGAGCGTGCTCGCGACGGCCCTCTCCCTCATCGTGGCCTTCTTCGCGCGGTTCCTGTTCCACTCGCTCGTCGTCTACGCCCCGAAGCGGCGCCGGAACGACGACGCGGCGGCATCCGAGCCGAAGCCGGATACCGCCGCGCTGCGTGTGATTCGGGCCATCGACGCCGAAGCGATGAAGCCTGGCGAACTCTAGGGCGCGGAGACTCCGAGGCCCGACCACGGAGCCGTGAGCGCCTCCGGTGCGGTACACGGTCGCGTGTCGTCGGAGCGGGAAACGAGCTGATGGATCCGGTTCAAGCCGCTGCCCTACTCCGCGTATGCCCAGTGCTTCACATAGTCGATGAGGACATCGTTGATGGCGCCCGTGGTGGGGCCGGTGCGGGCGCCCCAGCTCTCTCCGATGAACTGGGAGAAACGGATGTCGAGCTGACCGCTGAATCCGGCGAGGATCTTCGGGTCAGACGTGCGGAACGTTTCGACCCCATCCACGGAAAGTGCGATGAACTGAGGAGTCTGCTCCAGCGTGTAGGTATGCCACTGATCGCTCGGCGTCGTCAGAGTGAAGTTGCGTTGGGTGTACTCCCCCTTGGTCTTCACGCCCGTCTGTTTGTAGATGGTCTGCTGGATGCCGGTGCCGTCGTTCGGATAGTAGCCCGGCTGCAGGTTCGGCGTCCCGATAGCCTCGAAGAGGTCGATTTCGCCACCGAGGTTCACATCGCGGAACCAGATCGCTGACCACAGCCCCGTGGATGATCCCGGAGTCAGCATCTTCGCCCGGATCTCGGTCTTGCCGTACCCGATGTGGTGCCTGCCCCGCGACCAGACGTAACCGCCGCTGTAGGTGATGGTCTTGCCATTGAACTGCTGAGGCGCGGCCAGCTTCTGCATACGCAACTGGAGGTTGCCGTCCACAACGCTCACGTTCTCAGGGAAGTTCGCCCCATCGAGCGTGTTTGCGTCCATGAATCGGCGGGCCTCCCACGAAGAGGTATCCAGAGCGCCCTCGAAGTCGTCCTCCCAGGTCGGGGCCGCGGGTGCCTCCGTGACGTTCGCGTCGTTCACCTTCACCGTGAGGCCGGGGGACGATCTGGCTCCGAAGAACGCGATGTCCGCGCCGCCGCCGGCAGTCAGTCTGTCATCACCCGTGTCGGCCGCTGTGAAGTCCTGTGTCTTGCCCTCGCCCACGCCGGCCTCGGCGCTCAGGTGGACCTCCGCCCCAGCATCCGCGGTCGTCAACGACAGCTGGATGCTCTCACCGAGCCCGGCGACGTCTGCGAGCTTGGATTCGGCCAGCACGACTTCGACCGGAGCCAACACGCCGTACTTGTGCGCGGCGAGACGGTCGATACCGACGAAGACCTCACCGGTGGGCGCCACTCTCGACCACAGCATGTAACTGCCGGACTGCGTGGCTCGGCTCTGCACCCCGATGATGTGCCCCGGCCCGGCGTCAGGCAGCGTCGAAGGAGTGAAGGTCACGCTGGTGACGGAGTTCTGCGGCGCATCTTCGGTGAGGCTCAGCATGCGCGACTCACCGGAGGCGACGTTCACCTCGACATCACTGATGAGGGTGTTGGTTGCGCCCGCCGCGGGTACGACCAGAGAACCTAGGGCCAGTGTCGAAAGAACGCTTCCCGCCATCGCGATTCGCGTGATGCGCTTCATATGTCTGGGCATGCTGGCTGTCTCCTTGGTCGATGGTGGCGCACTCAGTGCCCTGCGACGGTCGCAGACCGGACCTCGCGGCTATTCGTCGAGCGCCGCTGTACGTCGGTGATCGAGAGACTCTAGCGGTGGTCGCTTGCAGCCCGTCGAAGTTATCCACAATCGAGCCTTCGATGCGAACCCCGAAGCACGGGCGTGCGACACAGGGAGGCCCGGGGGGAGCCGTCAGCCTGAGACGAGCCCGGTGTCGGAGTGACGGTCCTCGCCTCGCTCAGCCGTTCACAACGTGTCGGGGAACAACGCCTAGCATGGAGAGGATCGGCGCGAGCCGGAGCTTGTGGGGAGCGGTGAAAAGAGAGATCTTCGACGCCAAGACGCGTCTGCTCATGCGGGGTGATCGCCAAGCGTTCGAGACGATGGTCGAAAATGAACGACTCAGCGTCCGAGAGTTTGAGGCGCTCTCCGCGACCGCGGCGGCGCGGATGGCTCTCCACGCGTACGACTCATCTCCCTTCTACCTGGACCTGTATTCCGGCGCGGGGTTCTCGCGGGAAGACGTCGCCGAACCGCGAAACTTCGAGAGGCTTCCGATCGTGACGAAGGCCGCGCTCCGGGAAGCGGGGGACAGCGTGCTCTCGACCGCGATCCCATCGAAGCGCGCGCTGGTGTCGCAGACCGGTGGCAGCACGGGAGCGCCGCTGCGGGTGCGGAACGATGCCGCAGCACCGACAGCCCCCATGTGGTGGCGGATCTATCGGTGGTGGGACGTGCATCCGGGCGACGACATGGCTTTCATCTATCGGCGGCTGAGGCAGGGGCGGGAAGCGCTGAAGTACGCGGCCCAGTGGTGGCCGAGCAGGCACATCCACCTCGACGCTCGGGCGATCACGGATGAAGCGATCGAGGACTTCACGAACCGATGGTCCCGTGTTCGACCCCGTCTCCTTGTGGCTTATGTAGAAGGTGCGACAGCGGTTGCCACCCACCTGGCGAAGTCAGGGCGCACTCTGCCGACGACAGCGGTGTCCGTCACGGCGGCGATGCTGCAACCCGGACAACGCGCACTCCTCGAATCGGTGTTCTGTGCGCCGGTGTATGACACCTACCGCTCTGCCGAGATCCCATGGATCGCTGCCGAATGTCCGCAGCATGAGGGACTGCATGTCGCGGGAGACCAGCGCATGGTCGAAATCGTCGACGATGCCGGCCGCCGCGTCGAGCCAGACGTAGAAGGGTCGGTCGTCGTCACCGACTTCAGTAACGAGGTGTATCCCCTCGTGCGATACGAAATGGGTGATCGCTCCCGGCTTCTGAACGGCGCGTGCGGCTGCGGGCGGGTGTTCCCTCGCCTCGCCCCCGTGCAGGGGCGACTCGCCGACGTGATTCGTACGCCTTCGGGCCGCCGCATCACGGGCGGTCTCAGCGGGCTCTTCCTCGGGGATCCCGAAGCGATTCGGCAGATGCAGATAGTGCAGGCCTCGGACTACTCGATCGTCATTCGCTATGTCGCTACGCGGAAGGGGGAGGCCACGGATGCAGCCGCCCGAGCCGCCCGCGCGCTCACCGCACTTGTCGGGGAGAACGTCGACGTGACGACGATCGAGGTGTCGCGCATCGAGAGCCAAGCGGGAAAGGCGCGCCTGGTCGTCTCGGAAGCTCCGGATCCGCACTGACCACGCGACCTCTCACGGCGGGCAGCCAGCAGCAACTTGTAGGATGACGGGGGTTTGCGTCCGACGACCGTGTCGAACGCGCGGATGGGGGAGCGCACCTTGGCGACACACTGGACACTCGAAGACCTGTACCGAGGGGTCATGCAGTCGTGGCTCGTACTCGTGGGGACGATCGTCGCGTTCGCGCTCGTCGGCCTCGGCATCTTCGCGATCTATCCGCAGAAGTACACCGCGGAGGCGCAGCACACCGTCGAGCCGATCAGCGTACTCTCGACGGGATCGAGCTTCAACACCGTCAACATGGAGACCGAGAAGGTCGTCGCGACGTCGACCGCGGTGCTGGAGCGTGCCGTGGAGAATCTCGACGACACGTCGATCGAGGCTCTGCGAGCGAACACCGTGGTCGAGGTGCCCCGCAACTCCCAGGTTCTCATGTTCCAGGTGACGGCCAATACTCCGAAGCTCGCGGCCGAGCGAGCGAACGCGCTGGCGGCCGCGTACGGCGAGCAACGGACCGACAACGCTCGGGCCGTCGTGGAGAAGACCACCGCTGAGCTCGGGACTTCGATTACACAGCTCCAAACGGTGCTCGACTCCCAGCCCGTCGGGAGTAGCGAGCGTGCGGCCACGCAACTGCAGCTGCAGGCGCTGTTGGACCAGCAGGCTCGGATCACGGCGACGCCGTTCTACTCCGGAATGCTGGTGACTCCCGCAGATCCTCCGCAGCAGTCCAATCGCCCGTCGGTACTCGTGTTCGTTGCCGCAGGACTCTTCCTGGGGATCCTCGTCGGTGCGATCGCCGCGCTGATCGTGTCGCGAGTGCGAAACGGCCCCGGATCCTCCTACAAGCGCAGCCTTCTGGAAGAGGAGACCGACGACGACGCGATCGACGACGACGTGATCGACGACGAGGACACTTTCTATGTCGAGGGCGAGGAGGTCGAGCTCGATGACGATGATTCACTCATCGAGCCCGACGACTCCCATGCTGCCGTGGCGCAGCCGATGGTAGCGCCACAACGCGGCCACACCAAGAAGCGGCGTCGCTAGCCTTCGTATCTCCATACCCGGACGTAGTCGACCTGGAAATCGAGATTCTGGGTAGCGGCCTTATTGTTCGGATTCGGAAGACCCCAGTAAGTCGAAGACGGACCGACATGCAGGTTGAGACGCATGTGGAGCGGTGAACCGAAGTAGTTCGGGTTCCAGAGGTTCGGATGCGTCGATGGGGTCGCTCGCAGGATTTCCACACCGTCCACGATCACTGCGGCGTACGTCGGCGTGAACTCGAACGCGTAGGTGTGGAAGTCCTTCCACACCGGCGTCGCGGCGCCGTAGTCTGCGTGATGCCAGATGTAGCGTTGGTTCAGCGACGGGGTCGACGTGTGAGTGTGGACCGTCGTCGTTGCCGTGTCGATGCGCTGGTCGCGTACCGCTGCGTCGTCATACCCCCAGGCCTCCATGATGTCGATCTCACCGGACTGGTTGTTGCGGAGCCAGAACGCGGCGAGTGACCCGAACGTGTTCGGGCCGCTGGGTGTCTTGGCTCGGATCTCCCATCGGCCGTACTGCTGCGACATACTCACATCGTCGGAGCTGAGTCGTCGTTGGTCGAGATAGCCGGTCTTGTGCCAGAGTTCCCGCGGGCCCGTCTGGGTGGACGGGCGGATCGCTGGAGTGTCGAGCCAGTCGGCGCGAATGTGCAGAACGCCGGCGTCATCGACCGAGACCTGCTTGCGGTCGACCACGGCCGCGTCGAAGAGAAGACCGAGATCGTCTTGGCCGCGTACGTTCCACTTGGCGGGATCGACGGAGGGTCTTCCTGAGTCGTCCCTGTAGGTGAACTCGTCGCTCCATGACGGCGTGCCCCAGCCGGGGACGCTCGTGTCACCCACGGGAGGAACCGTCGGGTCCGTTGGAGGAACCGTCGGCTTCGTGGGAGGCGTTACAGGCGGAGCCGGGGTCGGATTCACCGGAGGCGTTACGGGTGGAGCAGGCTTCTGCGTGCGGTCCTCGCGGACGAGATGCGCGTCGAAACTGAGATTGCGAGTTTGACGCCAGTTCGACAGCACTTGCACAGCCATCGTGTTCTCCCCCGCCGTGAGGATGCCCGCAGGAACCGAGAACGAGACGGGGTTCTTTCTCGCAGCGGTGGAAGTCGGCGCCGCGGTCGCGTAGCTCCCGGCCGTGATCTTCCCCGAGGGAGCGTTCTTGCGGCCGATTTCCACGCCGTTGATCCAGATCACGATCCCGTCATCTGCCCAGGTGTTCACCCACGACCATTCAGGGAGGTCAGTAGTGAGCGTGAAGCTCTTCGTGAAGTAGGTGGCGAGAGGCTGGCGACCTGCAACGCGGGGAAGCAGCGTGTTCACCGCCCCGGGGCTCGAGCCGATGCCGAACGGTGCCGTCCCCGTCGCCCAGGACTTCGTGGAGGTCTGCCAGCCCGCGGCGGGAGCCTCTGCTCCCCGGTAGTAGGACCAGTCGGTCGACCCACGGGGGATCACCGACGTGATGGTGCTCGAGGACTCAGCCGCGACGGCCGGTCTCCCGACCACGAGCGAGGCGCCCACCACTGCCAGGGCAGCGAGCGACGCGAACAGGAATCGAAAGGATGAGTGTCGTATGTGATGTGTCAGCTTCATATCGAGGGGGTGCGAAGTCGAGTTGCACGCGCAACGCGGTTCGCCGGAGCCTTATCCGGGTTGTGGATGCGGGACGAGCTTTCCCCCTCGATGCATCCTGTTGACGTGTTTCGGCCTAGTGTACGGGTTCCTTTCCCCAAAGGTCCCTGACAATTTCGGTCGTGCTCGTGATCGACGCCCGCGACGATGCCCCGAAAACGATCGCCTCGACGTTCGCGTGATCATGGATCCACTCGAGGGCGCGGCGCGGCGGGATCGCTCCCGAAGCGAACACCGACATGGCGACCGGGCGGAAGGGCCGCTCGCGCAGGGCAGCCTCGTACGCCTCGATGCCCCCGGACATGCGGAACCCGATCTCGTTGATGTTCGCGCACACGATCGGGTTCTCGATACCGACACGATCGAGTGTGTCGAGCAGCATCGGCAGATTCATGGTGATGTAGGCCGGCTCGGCGCCGTAACGTTCGCGGACGTGCCGGTCGAAGATGACGAAGGCCTCGTCGAACCCGAGTCCGAGCATGAGGTCGACGACGACGTTCTGGAGGAAGATCACAGGGGTGTTGAGCCCCTGGAACATCTTCATCTCGGCATCCACGAGCAGAGTGATGATGCCTTCGATATCTTTCTTGACGAAAGATTTGCCTCCTCGCAGAGCCGCGTTCAGTAGTCCTTCGTCGGGGAGGAACTGCTTCAGCGCGCCCAACATCCCGTGATCGGTGACGGCGTTGGCGTACTTGTGCGCGTAAGGCATGCACGGGTAGAACCGATAGTCGGCGTAGCGGTCGGGATTCGCGCGCACGTGGTCGCAGACCTCTGCGATGCGCTCGTGCGTGGTGCACATGAGCGTCCGGATGCCGTTGTCGTACGCGATGTCGATGACATCGATGATCGCCTGGGTGTCCTGGAATCGGATCGCCTGCGCGCGCGCCTTTTCTTCGGACATGTGATTGATGCCGAAGAACTGGTTGTCGCCGAGCAGGAGACGATCCATGCCCGTGGTCGTGATCTCGCTCATGCCCTCTTCCCCCGTCCGAACAACCCGCGTTTCGGCGCAGGTGCTGTGGTGATCGCGATCGGTGCCGCCCCGGTCGCGGTTCCTGTCGCGGCATCCTGCAGGATCCACTCGATCACTCGATCGGTCTCGGAGGCACTGGCGAAGCTGTTCTGCCGGGCTTCCTTCTCTCCTGCAGCGATCGCCGCGACGAAGGCCTCGAGTTGAGCGCTGTACTCCTCACCACGGAGATAGAAAGAGACCTGCTCGGTCAGGTCGGTCGTGTACAGGATGTTCCACCCGGCCCGATAGCCCTCCGGGATAGCCGCACCGTCGCGCAGGTACACGCGGATCTCTTGCCGGTCGGCGACGATGCGTCCCTGCGAGCCGGTGACCGTCATGGACGTGGACATCTTCCGATACGACTCATCGGACCAGTTGACCGAGAGCTGCACGCTGAGTCCGTCCGCGTAGTCGAGCGTGGAATAGACCTCATCATCGGTGTCTGCAGAGAAGATGCTGTTCAGCACGGAGCCGCGCACTCCTTGCGGCGTCCCCAGGTACCAGTGCACGAGGTCGAGAGGATGGGCGGCGTAGTCGTACAGACACCCGCCGCCTGTCGTGCGCTTGCTCCGCCAGGTCGAGCCCTTGGGCTTGAGCACCACGGGACCGTACGCCTCCGCGAGCACATGAGTGACGTTGCCGATCGCATTCAGATCGAGAAGGCGCTTGACCTCTTGGAACGTCGCGATGAAGCGGTTGTGATAGCCGACCTGAGCGACGAGCCCCTTCGTGGCGGCGAGAGCGGTGAGTTCCGCCGACTCGACAGCGGTGAGGGTCAGCGGCTTCTCGCAGAAGACATGCACACCCTGCTCGAGGGCGCTGCGGACCAGGGCCGCGTGTGAACCGGTCGGTGTCGCGATCAAGATCGCTTCCGGCTTCGCCTCGTCGAGCATCTTGTCGAGCGACGAGTACGTTGCCGCTCCCGTGTACTTGTTCAAGATGTCGAGGAGGTAGTCCGTTGCGTCAACGACCCCCACGAGCTCGATGTTCTTCAGTGCGCGAACGATCGCGAGATGAGACAAGCCCATCTTGCCGACTCCCACGACTCCGACGCGAATGCGTCGTGTGACAGCTTCTTCTGGCACGACAAAATCCCCTTCCCCAGATTTTCCCCTCGAATGGAGCCCCTTCCCACGGGCGCTCCATTCGATATACTAACCCGAAGGCCGCGCTGATGTCAGTGGGGACTTCTCGGCGGGATGGGGCCTGCCGAACATCTGGGGATTCCGATCACGTCCGACGTGGGTCGGATGCGTCACATAAGGGGAGTGCGCATGCTGCGTGAAGTTTCTGTCGTCGTGCCGACACACAATAGACCCGAGCTGATGAAGCTCGCCGTCGAGAGCGTGCTGGCGCAGAAGACCTCGGTAGGCGGGGAAGTCATCATCGTCTTCGACGCCTGCCCCATCGAGGTTCCGGAACTCGAGATCCCGGAAGGCTGGATCGTCCGGGGAATCGCCAACTCACGCAGCCGAGGCCTGGCTGGTGCTCGAAACTCGGGCATCGACGCGGCCGAGGGTCGCCTCGTGGCTTTCCTCGATGATGACGACGAGTGGTTGTCGGGAAAGCTCGACGCCCAACTCCGCCGCTTCGAGGAGGAACCGGAGGCGATCGTCGTCGGGACGGCCATGATCATCGACGACGGGGAGAGCACTCACGTGCGTCTCGTTCCCGATGAAGAGCTCTCGCATGAGGCTTTCCTGCGCAATCGCAACCCGGGTCTGCATTCCTCGAGTCTGATGTTCCGCCGAGAACTGCTCCTGGGTGAGCTCGGTCTCATCGATGAGGACCTCCCGCGCAGCTACGGGGAAGACTACGACATCCTCCTGCGCGCGTCCTCGCTCGGCCTCGTGAGCGTGGTCAACGAACCGCTCGTGCGCGTTCTGTGGAAGGGGCAGTCGTACTACTTCGGGCAGTGGGCCTCATACGCGGAGGCGTTGCAATACCTGTTGCGCAAGCATCCGGATTTCGCCTCGATCCCCGCCGCGCTCGGCCGGATAGAGGCGCAGGTCGCGTTTGCGCTCGCGGCGAGCGGAGACGCACGCGGTGCCAGGGCGTGGGCGCGCAAGGCGCTCCGCCACAACCCCAAGCAGGTGAAGGCGATGCTCGCGGTCGCGATCTCCTGGAAGCTCGTCACACCTCAAGCGATCACGAAGATCGTCCAAAAGCTCGGACGAGGGATCTGATCGCATGAAGGTCCTCATCGCCTGTTCGTCGGGTGGGCATCTCACTCAGGCTCTCGCGCTGCGCGAGTGGTGGGGAGAGCACGAGAGGTCGTGGGCGACGTTCCCCGTCGAGGACGCGCGCTCACGGCTCGCCGAGGAGAAGGTGTACGAGATCCACTACCCGACGGTCCGCAATCTGCCGAACCTGTTGAAGAACTTCGCGCTGGCGCGTCGGGTCCTGGCGGCAGAACGCCCCGACATCGTCTTCTCCACAGGCGCCGCGATCGCGCTTCCGTTCTTCACGCAGGCTCGGCTCTTCGGCGCCAGGACGGTGTATCTCGAACCCGTGGACCGAATCACGTCGCCGGGATTGAGCGGTCGGCTCGTATACCCGTTCGCCGATGAGTTCCTCGTGCAGTGGGAGCAGATGCGCCAGTTCTACCCTGGCTCACGAAACGTGGGGGTCGTGCTGTGAGCGCCGCGCTGATCGTCGTCTCCGCAGGCACCTACCATCTGCCGTTCGACCGTTTGTCTGCCTGGGTGGAGGAGTGGCTTCGAAAGAACCCAGATGCGCGCGTCGTCATGCAGCACGGACCGTCAGTGCCCGTCGCGGGTGCGGAGAACGTCGAGATCCTTCCGTACTCGGAGCTGTTGGACCTATGCCGCCACGCGGACGCCGTCGTGCTCCAAGGGGGTGCAGGCGGCGTGATGGACATGCGGGCACTCGGTATCGTTCCGATCGTCGTGCCCCGCGTACCCGGAGGAGGCGAGGTGGTCGATGACCATCAGCTTGTCTTCAGCGCTGAGATGGCTGACCTAGGCATCATCCGTCGGGCGCTCACGGCGTCCGAGCTCGCGACCCTCCTCGACCAGTCTCTGTCTGGCGAGATCCCCGCGTCAGGGACCATCGCGACCCCCGGCGCCGATGCGGTGCGCACGTTGCTCGAGCGCCCGATCCGACGAGCGCCCTGGTACGCGTTCATCCCGCGATCCTTGCGCAGCGGTGCCGCCATCCTCTCGGCGAAGCTTCGCGGCTGATCGAGTCCGTCTCGAGCATCACGCCCAGCGGCCGACGAATGGTATTCGGCGCCAGAGCGACTCGATGTGCAGGAGGCGTCGAAGAAGCCAGAGAACCACGCCATAGATCAGGCAGAGTACGACGCCGGCAAGTAGCAGGATGAGAAGACTCGAGCCGCCCCACCAGGTGAAGAGCAGGCCGCCGCCGCCGAAGATGACGACGGGCGGGATCATGGCTCCGACGAGCTTCCTCGGCTGAAGGTCGACATGCATTCCACGGTGCACCTGTACGGCGGCGATCATGTTGTCCGCGACGACCACCAACACCCACGTCACTGCCGCACCCCAGATGCCCATCAGGGGGACGAGCGCCAGGTTTCCTGTGATGCTCAATGCCAGGGCGATGCTCTTGTTGTACATCTGCCATGTGCTCTTCCCGCCTTGGAGCAGGATGCTCTGCAGCATCCCGCACGCGGTCTGGAACATCATCGCGAGTGATAGCAGGATCATCGGTCCCCAGCCCGAGCGGAACTCGTCACCGAAGATGTCGAGCACGGCGGGTCCCATGGCGATGAGGAGCATGTAGAACGGCCAGTTCATCAGGATCATCGCGCGCACGACCGAGGTGTGCAGTCGCGTCGACTCACTGTAGTTCTCGCGAGCGAGCAGCGCCGAGATCGTGGGAGACACGGCAACACGCATTGCCTTGTCCACGACGCCGCCCGCTCGCACCGCCCGAGTGATGACGGCGTAGACGCCGGCTGCGGCCGGAGAAGCCACCGCCGCGATGATCAGCACATCCGACCACTCCAGGGCCGTCTCGAGCCCCGAACTCACCGAGCGCGGCGCGTTGAAGCGCCAGAAGGACGCGAGTGACGGCCGCCCCGTCGGCGGACTCTCCGCTCGCCGGCGGAAATCACGGATCAACGGCGTCGCCACGACGATCACGGTGATGACGAGCCAGACCGGCAAGGGCCACAGCCACGCCTCGAACGCACCCCATGCCGCCACTCCGGCGAGGGAGACGGCGAGCAGCACTGTGAGCAGGCGGCTCGCCGGAAGGAGGACACTCTGCAGCAGAGTGAAGGCGGTGACGCCGCGGAGCATACGTGCGGCGATCTGAAGGACACCGATGAGTGCACCCATGACGATGTACGGAACCATCGCACGAAGGAGATCGGCGAGCGTATCGGCCTCCGTCGGCGCAGCAAGCCAGGCGCCGAGCGCGTCGGCGAAGAACCAAACCGCCAGGGAGACGAGGCCGGAAACGATCGCGACGGGAACGGCTGCGAAGAGGACGATCCGCCATTCGGCGCCGACACGGTCGAAGGCTCGCTGCTCCGAGATGAACCGGACGATGCCGCTGTTCGTGCCGAGCCTCAGAACCTGGGTGAGAATCGTGAAGATACCCATCGCCTGGAAGAACAGGCCGGTACCGCTGGCGCCGAGCGTGTTTCCTACGATTGCCGTGAGGAGAAGCGCGGCGAGCGCCGCGAAGGCGGAACCGAAGAGACTGATCACTCCGCTCCGCGCGAGACCCTCACTCCTCATTCTTGGCTCTAGCGAACGGAGTCGGCTGAGGCGTCCAGTACGACGAGTTGCCCAAGTACTTCTCTCGCAGAAGCACCGCGAGCGCGATCCCGACGAAGACGAGCTGACGGTCGAGTCCATAGAAGATCGACAAGAAGACGGTGACGACGACGCTCGCATGGATCCAGACGGCGGAGAGATTGGGGGCGTCGAACGTACGAACCGCACCCAGGACGATCATGCCGAGGAACAGGAAGAGGCCCACGAGGCCGAAGCAGAACATGGCGTTCCAGATCGCCCCCTGAGTGCCCACGTAGATCTCGCTCCACGTGCTGGGCCTTGGTGCACCCCACCCGATCACAGGGGATTGGAGAGTCCTCTCCCACGTCTCCGCATAGAGATTGCCGCGACCTTCGGTCGTGTCGACCGTCTCCTGCCGTGCGACGATGCCGTCGAGGAAGCCGGAGAGGAAGAGGATGACGGCACCGGCGAGGCCCAGCATGGTGACCCAGAAGAACGCGAGCAGGCGACCCCGGATCAGGAGGCAGAAGAGCACGTAGGCGACGGCGCCGGCGATACCGAGGAAGAGCCCACGGTTCGTGGTGGCGATCGCGGGGGGGATCGCAGCGACCAACGCGATGACGAGCACCCACATCGCGCGGGCGGTGCGGTGTCCGATCGCCGTCCCGATGGCGATCGGCGTGAGCACCGCCATGGCAGCGCCCCAGCCGTTGGTGTAGGAGAACGGTGCGGAAGGACGGACGAACGGTTCTTCGGCACCCCACGGCGTCTGGATCTCGGCCAGCGTGGGGAACACCAGCTCCGACACGTAGTCGTTGCTCGAGATCGCGTCGGGCAGCAATCGTCCGATCGTCATCGTGAGCTGCACCTCGGGGAAGAACATCCCCAGGTAGCCGCCGACGATCACGAACATCCAGATGAACGTGAGCCCGTTGAAGATCCGCTTCGGAGACAGCGACGTCCGAGCGTTGACGATGTAGACCATGATGATGGCCAGCGCGAGGAACTGACTGAACCGCACGCCGAGTCCGACGCCTCGTCCGAGTTGGTCGATCATCAGGGCGGACGGGATCATCCACAGCACGAAGCCGATCCAGGGGAGGATTCCCGGCACGATCAGGATGCGCCTTCGCATGATCAGCAGTGCGAGCATCGGGATCGCCATGATGACGGAGGCGAAGGGGAGCATCCCCACCAACCAGAACAGCGGGTAGCCCCAGAGGACCGTGAGGACGGGCCAGGCGGGCAGGACCCTCGGCTCGACTTCGAGGCTCGCGTCTTGGCCGGTCGCCGCGATGAGCGATCGACTCGGGGAGGCGATGAGTGAAGCCATGCGAGGTTCGTCCGGGGTCAGAGTGCGGTGAGCTGTGAGTACTTGCGGCGGAGTGAGCCCGCGAAGATCAGTATGTGCCAGGCGAACAACGCCGCATAGAGCACGGCGAAGACGATCGGCAGTCCGACGAATGCCACGACCACATACGTCGTGGAGGGATCCTGCGGCTGCTTGATGAAGGATTCCAGGATGCCACGGCGGCCGTCGTCGGAGGAAGGCACCGGTTTCGGGAGGAGCTTCTCGGCGAGGAGTTGAGAGAGGAACCACCCGGACACGAGGACGGAGAAGAGCCCGGCGCAGAGGATGAGCCAAGGGGCGGCATCCGTCCGCAGCAGGTGGATCGCGACGGAGATGTGCACCAGGGGTGCGCGTACGCCGTCCACGACATGGTCCAGCCATTCACCTGCGGGGCCGCCACGCCCTTGGATGCGCGCGAGCTGACCGTCTGCGGAGTCGAGAACGTATCCGACGAGAAGAAGCACAGCGGCGAGGGGGCCGGCCCACCAATCTGTGACCGCGGCCAGCACCCCCACGCCCGCCAGCCCGATCACGGCGGAGAGTGCGGTGACGCCGTTCGGGGTGGCACCCCACGTCGCTCCCACGACCGCTGCTTTTCCGCCCAGAGGGCGATTGACCCATCGGAGGTACGCGGGAACGCCCGCCCCCGCTTTCTGGGCGGAGGCGAGCGCTCGGCGTGCTTCGGTGTAGGAGAGCCGGCTCATCCGCGAAGCATACTCAATGCGAGGTCGAAGCTCAGATCGGGTGTCGCGCGGTAGTTCGCGTGGACCGAGGCCGCGATCACGTTGTCTCCCTCGACGAGCAGGTTCGCCGGCACCGAGAAGGTGACCGGGTTGGCCGCGGCAGTACTCGCTCGCGGCACAGCGGTCGCGTACGAGTTCTGCGTGAGCGTTCCGGCTCCGAGGTTCGCGCGCCCCAGCTCGACGCCATTGAGGTAGACGACCACCCCGTCATCCGCCGTCACGGTAATGGTGCCGTCTTGCACCGTTGACGGATCCGTCACAGTGAAGGCGTGGCGGAACTGGGCGCTGAGCGGCTTGGTGGAGAGGTTCGTCGGATCGATGTTCGTCGCTGCGCTGGCAACGCCCCGTGCAAGGACAGCCGCGCCCGAGTTCCAGGCGGACGCGTCGAAGCCGGTGGCGTTCCAATCGGCAGCCAGAGGATCCGTTGAGTAGCGCCACGACCAGGTGGAGCCGCTCGAGATCGTGACCGGCACCTCGTCGTCCGCCGGCGGTGCGGCGGTCGTCACCTGCGTGACAGCCGGTGCGGAGGTGAGGTCGCCGACTCCGACGGCGACGACGCTGTACTCGTACTCGGTAGATGCGGCCAAACCGCTCTCCGTGAACGTCGTCGTGGCCGCGTCCGTCGTACCCACCTGCTCGCCGTCCCGGCTGATCACATAGGACAGCGGGGTCGTCCCGCTCGTGGGAGCGGTCCAGGTGAGGCTGGCCGAGTCGAACGTGCTCGTGCCCGAGAGCCCGGTCACAGTGTTCGGAGCCGTCGGCGCTTCCCCACGCTCTGCGGTGAAGGCGAGATCGAAGCTGATGTCAGCAGTCGATCGGTAGTTGGCGTGCACGGAGGCAGCGAGGACGTTGGTGCCGTCCACGAGGATGCCCTGTGGCACGTCGAAGGTGACGCGGTTCGCCGCCGCCCCGGTGTGCGAGATCACGCCCGTCGCGTAAGAGTTCTGCGTGAGAGTGCCTGCAGGCATCCGCTCCCGGCCCAGTTCGACGCCGTTGAGATACAGCACGACTCCGTCGTTCGCGATCACCGAGATCTTGCCGTCGACGACGCTCAGTGCGTTCGTGACCTGGAACTCGTTGCGGAACTGTGCGCTGAGAGGTTTCGGCGCGAGGTTGGTCGGGTCGATGTCCGTGGTCGCCGAGGCCACGCCGCGGGCGAAGAAGCCGTCGCCGACATTCCAGGCCGTGTCGTCGAAGTCCGTGCTGTTCCAATCGGTAGGCAACGCGTCCGTGGTGTATCGCCAGGACCAGGTCGCGCCGTTCTCGATGAACGTGAGTGCGCTCTCCGGAGCGGGCTCGGCGACGAAGGCTGCGGTGCTCGCAGAACGGTTTCCACCGCCGTCCCGAGCCCGGACGAAGTAGTTCGTCGGAGTCTCGGTGATCGGCACCGTGTACGTCGTCGTGGTGGTCGTTGCGATCACCCGGCTGTCGCGGAGAACCTCATACGAGACGCCACCCGCGTCGGTGGACGCCGCCCAGGTCAGCGTCGCCTCGCTGCCGCCGTTCCCGGGAGTCGCGGTGATCGGCCCTGGCGTCGTCGGCGCGGTCGTGTCCTTGGGAGCAAACCGGATGTACCCGCCGGACCATTGGTTGACTTCGCCGGCCCTGACGGATCGCCTGAAGTCGCCTCCGGCCCAAAGGACGCCGGTGCTGTCGAAGAAGGTGCCCCACGCGCCGTATCCTGCACGCGCCTGCACGACGGGCGACCACTCCTTGACGAACTTGCCGGTCTGCGCGTCCCACGCGCCCATGAGGTTCATCTTGTCGGCCTGCGTCCACCCCTTGCCGACGTTGCTCCACTCGTAGGCGTCCTGGTAGACCCAGTGGCCGCAGTGGCATCCGCCGATGACGAGCGAAGCGTTGTGCTCGACCGTCTGGAAGTCGCCGCCGGCCTTGGTGATCGAGCCACCGACGCGCTCGAAGGTGTTTCGATCGTAGGAGAAGAGCGAGTGCTCAGAACCGCCGAGCCACACCTTGCCGCCGGCCTCTGTCACGCCGAGCTGCCAGATGTTGCCGGAGTAGTTGCCCGAGGCGTCGATCGAAGCCTTGCTGAACTTGGGAACCCAGAGCGGGTCGACCAGCGGTGCGCCGGCTCCTGTCTGGATGGCGGCCGCGCTGGGCGTCGAGGTCGTCTGCTTCATCTTGAAATAGCCGGAGAAGTACGTACGGTCTCCCTGGTCGGAGGCATCCACAGCGATCGAGGTGCCGTTGAGGAAGGCGTTCCAGTTCGTGTCGGGGCGCCCGGTGGTCAGGCTGATCCGGCCACCGTTCCAGGTGCTCGCGCTCGTGGTGGATCCGACCGCACTCAGATGAGTGAGCGATCCGGCGACGTAGAGGAAGTCGTCCTGAACATCGAGGTCGCGGATGTACGGCACGCTTCCGGTCGCCCGGTGTTCTGCCGCTACCTGCCATCCGGAGAGTTGCCCTGTGCTCGGGTCGAGGATCGCGATTCCGGCCTGCGGAGTGCCGTTGACTGTGGAGAACTGACCTCCGATGGCGACGCGTCCGTCGGGCAGACCGACGATCGCCTTCACCTGTCCGTTGAGCTGCGGTCGGAAGGACGAGACCCACTCGCCGGTGTTGACATCGAATGCGGCGATGTAAGGCTGCTCGACTTGCCCGGAGCCGCCTTCGTTCCGCTGAACGTAGCGGAAGTTGCCGCCGACGAAGACCTTGCCGTCAACCTCGCCGAACTCGGCCACCTCGGTGTTGAGCTCGCCGCTACTCCCGTTGGCGAAGCCGGAGACGCCCCACACGGTGGTCATCGCGTCGCTCTCAGGAATCGCAGCCACCGTGGTCGCAGGGCTTCCCGTTGCCGGAATGGTGCCGAAGTCGAGATCGGCGACCTTGAGCTGCGGCCGCAGGAAGACCTGGGTGAAGGGACGCGCGTACGACTGTCCCGACGGAGCCCAGAGGTAGGAAGTCTCCGACGTGCTTCCGCCCTGGCTGGATCCGTATGCCCAGCCGTTGAGGTAGCTGTGCGACGACTGCTCACTGAAGACGACGCGGCGCAGTTGGTTGTTGTTGCCGAAGTTGTTGGTCTGCCCCCCGGTGCCGTTCGATCCGTCGAAGTTGTAGTTCTTCACGCGGTGTTCAGCGCCGAAGGTCCACACCCAGCGGTCGCGCTGCGTGAACGTGAACCGCGCCTCTTGCCAGGTGGTGCCCGCGGTGTTGGTGGCTCGACGCAGGCGGATTCCGTCGCTCAACGCGTCGACGCGACCACCGTCGAGGAGGCCGTCCACGGTCGCTGCCGGGAGCTGCGCGGGCTGGAAAGCGTCGGTTCCTGTGGGGGTGTTGCGGATCTGTGCGGCGGTGCGCAGCCCGTTGTATCCCTCTTTCCACCCTTCGCGACCGCGCCCGATGAGCACCCATCCGCCACCGGACGTCGTCTGGTCGCAGTAGAACTCCTCCGGGGCGACGAGGGTGGGCGTGACCAGCCAGTACACGCCGTCGGTGGATTGGGGATAGTTCTGCTTGATCTCCCAGCACGAGGCGGCGGCAGTCTCCTGTGACAGGCCGTCGGGGAGCGGAGCAGTTGCCGATGCGGCGGCGAGCGGCGTGAGCAACGAACCCACGAGGGCGGCCGCGGCGACGATCGCGCCTGCGGCTACCCGGGCGGGGTTCGTCCCGCGCGCCTTTGCTTTGATGTTCATCGGGAATCCTTCTTCGAGTGTCGGGTCCAACGGGTCAGGCTGCGTCGCAGTCCTGGACATCCGGGATTTCATGGGACGAGATCTTCCAGGTTTTGTCTTCGAAGACAGCCCCA
Source organism: Microbacterium sp. J1-1 (assembly GCF_024498615.1). NCBI lineage: Bacteria > Bacillati > Actinomycetota > Actinomycetes > Micrococcales > Microbacteriaceae > Microbacterium > Microbacterium sp. J1-1. Next base: position 565,320 of record NZ_CP089590.1, read on the forward strand.
TAGAGGTGGGCCACGGGCCGGCCCGGGTTGTACAGCGAGTCCTTGAGAGAGTTTCCTGCCGCATCGGTCACGTCGATATCCGAGACGTCGACGCAGACCTTCAACATGATGGTGGCGGGGCTGGCAGCCAGATCGACCGCAGTCGGTGTGACCGAGGTCACTCTGGCGTCGCCGGTCTGTTTGTAGCCGAGATCGAATTGTTCACGAGCGTGCGATTGCACCTCGCCGAGGACCCAACCGGTGGCGACCGCTTCGACTCCGACGGCGGAACCGTCACCGCGCTGAGCGACTTCGTCCAGCGCGGCGACAACGGCGTCCGCTGCGGCTGTGGCGCGATCGACTTCGGCTTTCTCATCGTCACTCAGCGGCCCGGTAACGATTGCGGGGATCGTGGTGAGCGGCTCTTCGGACGCATCATCGTCAGCGTCGCCGTCGTCAACGGGGGTGTACGTCGAGGCGGCCTGTGGAGTCGCCCCGTTGTTCACGACGAGAGCCACTCCGACGCCGCCGGCCACGAGAGCGAGAGCTGAAGCAACCGCGACCGCGATCCAGCGCGTGCGTCGACGTGGTGACGTCTCTGTCGTCTCGACCTGTTCGGTGGTGTCCATCAGTATGCTCCGTTCGGCTGGACCATGACCTTGGCAGTGCGCCACATGATCTGCAGGTCATTCATGACCGACCAGTTCTCGACGTAGTGCAGGTCGAGGCGCACGCTCTCGTCCCAGGACAGATCGCTGCGTCCGGACACCTGCCACAGGCCGGTGATGCCGGGTTTGATGTAGAGGCGACGGAACACGGTTCCGTCGTAGGCCGTGACTTCGCTCTGCAGCGGCGGACGCGGCCCGACGACGCTCATGTCGCCGGTCAGGACATTCCAGAACTGGGGCAGCTCGTCGAGCGACAGCTTGCGCAGAACCTTGCCCACTCGAGTGACACGCGGGTCGTCCTTCATCTTGAAGAGGAGGCCGGCGCCGTCGTTCTGCTCCTTGAGAGCGGCGAGCTGCTGCTCGGCGTCGGTCTTCATCGAACGGAACTTGACCATCTTGAACGTGCGTCCGTCGCGACCGACGCGCTCCTGGAAGAAGAACACCGGGCCAGGTGAGTCCAGCTTGACGAGCAGAGCCAGTAGCGGCGTGATCACGGCGATCGGGATCAACGCGACCGTCGCGACGGCGATGTCGAGAGCTCGCTTGAGCACGTGGACGCCGCCTTCATAGGTCGGGATCTTCACCTGGATCAGCGGCAGGCCATCGACCTGGCGAAGCGAGACACGGGGCCCCGCGACGTCCGTCAGGCGGCTCGAGAGCACCAACTCGGCAGCGGTTCCCTCGAGTTCCCAGCTGAGCTGCTTGATGAAGTCGGGCTCACCCTCGGGGCGGCTCGCCACGATGATGGTGTCCGCCCCGAGTTGCGTCGCCGCTGCGGCGACGGTGTTGAGATTGCCCACGACCGGGTAGATGCTCTCCCCGACGGCGAGCGCGCCGGCGTTGCGATCCAGCAGCGTCGTCCCCACGACGTGGTAGCCGTTCTCTTCACCCTTCTGAAGAGACTTGATCACGTACTCGACGTCTCCGGTGGCACCGACGACCAGGGTCCTCGACGCGTACTGTCCCCTCAAGCGCTGCTGCTGCAGCCAGCGGCGCCAGGTCCAGCGTGCGACGAGAAGCCCGAGCATCCCGACCGGGAGCGCGGCGAAGAACAGCGGCTGCAGTCCTTCCCACTCCAGGAGGATGCCCGCGATCGCGGCGATACCGAAGGCGAGACCGCCGGCGTGTGCCACGCGGCGGTACTCGATGGCCCCGGATCCGAAGATGGCGGCCGCCCGGGTATTGAGGGCCGACAGCATCAAATACCAGGCCAGACCGAGAAACGCCGCGTTGCGCAGCGCTTCGGCGGCCCAGACGTCGGTGACCAGTTGGACCGCCGCCGTCAGACCGACCGCGAACAGGATGACAGCCGCATCCGTGATCCGCAGGCGCATCCGATAGCCGCGCTCCCACTGCCGACGTCGTTCCAAGGTCGCCGATGCGCGCGGTGTGACCACCGTGCGCGTCACCGACTTGGTGGCTCGCGGAGCCGCCACCGGCACGAAGCCCGTGCGAGTGATGCTCAGGGCATCCTCGACGGAAGTCATGCCGAGGCCCCATGAGCCGTGAATGTACGCAACATTCCCCAGTGCGTCATTTGATTCCCCAGATTCCCCAAACCGTAAACCCCACGTTCACGGCATCTATCTGCGTCCCGACCCCTCGGGTCCTGCTGGTTCACCGTGATCCCACATCACGGAGCGCATCTCGCCATCCCTAAACGGCGGTTGCATACAGCAGGCACTGCAGACGTTGATCACTGTAGCGGATCGAGCCCTTGAGGGGAAGACGCTCATTGCGATGGATTGTATTGAGTGTCGCCGCGGGGATGAACCCTGGCGCTATCCTGTCGCCGTGACCGCGAACCCGAGCACTGCGCGCTTCCACCTCCGCCCGATGCTGCCGCGCGATCCTGCCCAGCCGCACCGCACCGCCAGCACGCTCGAGCTGTTCTTCGACCTCGTGTTCGTCGTCGCGGTGAGTATCGCATCTGCGCAGCTGCACCACGCGCTGAGCCATGGCGACTTCCTGCACGGCATCACTTCGTACGCGATGCTGTTCTTCGCGATCTGGTGGGCCTGGATGAACTTCACGTGGTTCGCGACGTCCTTCGACACCGACGACTGGCTCTATCGCGTGACGACGTTCGTTCAGATGGGTGGTGTCCTCGTGGTGGCAGCGGGTATCCCACGGGCGTTCACCGACGGCGATTTCACGATCACGGTCCTCGGATACGTCGTCATGCGCATCGCGATGGTGGCGCAGTGGCTGCGGGCATCACGCTCGGCCGGTCCCTTGCGTTCGGCGACACGGCGATACGCGTTCGGCATCGCCGCGGTCCAGGTGCTGTGGATCCTCTTCCTCGTGATTCCGAGCGGACCCTGGCAGATCGCCGCGTTCATCGTCTTCGCCCTCATCGAGATCGGCATCCCGGTGTTCGCCGAGTACCGGAAGCAGACGCCCTGGCATCCTCACCACATCACGGAACGCTACGGCCTCTTCACCCTGATCGTGTTGGGGGAGAGTCTGCTCGCGTCCGCGAACGCCATCATCGAAGCGATCGAGGAGGTCGAGAGCCTTGGTCCGCTGATCGCGATCTCGGTGCTCACGCTCGTCGTCACGGCGTCACTGTGGTGGATCTACTTTTGGCCACCGCACCACCGGGCCATCACCAGCTTCCAGCGCTCACTGCGATACGGCTACACGCATTACTTCGTGTTCGCAGCGGCCGCCGCCTTCTCGTCCGGGATCGAGGTCGAACTCGACGTGTTGACGGGGAAGAGCCATCTGGCCAACGTCGCGGCCTCCTTCACCGTCACCATCCCGATCGCGATCTTCCTGTTCGGCATCTGGTGGATCGCGATCCGGGAGAACGCCGACCGCGTGGTGAACACCGTCGTCCCGATCGCTGCTCTTCTCGTGCTGCTGGACCCGGTGCTTCCGGTCCCCGTGACATTGACGGCTCTGATCCTCGTCGGCGTCGTCGTGGTGCTGGTCCTTCGCCCGCCGGTGGCGTCGGCAGACATAGGCGAGGCATAACGCGGGCAAAGGTCGCTGATCGGATGCTCCTGGACCATGGGTGAACCACACCGGTCGCTCGACAGGAGACAGATGATGAGCATTCCCGAACCCACCCACACACCGGACGGTCCTACGTACGAAGGGCGGCTTCTCGATCGCGCCGACGAAGAGGTCGTCGATCAAGGGGCGGCTTTCGACATCCGGACCCTGATGAGCAGGAGGGGCGTGCTCGGCCTCGCCGGTGTCGGTATCGGTGCCGTTGTCTTGGCGGCCTGCGCGCCCGGATCGTCGTCCGGATCGCCGACGCCTGCGTCGACGGCGACCTCCGGGGCAACGGGGGCGATCACGGGCGTGGACGAGATCCCCGATGAGACAGCCGGACCGTATCCGGGTGACGGTTCCAATGGCCCCGATGTGCTCGAAGACTCCGGGATCGTCCGCCGCGATATCCGCTCGTCGATCGACGGAGCGGCGATCGCCGACGGTGTGCCCCTCACCTTCGAGCTGCAGATCCTCGACCTGGCGAACGGCGGCGTCCCCTTCGCGGGGGTCGCGGTCTACGCCTGGCACTGCACCGCACAGGGCGAATACTCGATGTACTCCTCCGGTCTGGAAGACGTCACGTACCTTCGGGGCGTTCAGGTTGCGGATGCCGACGGCAAGGTGTCGTTCACTTCTGTCTTCCCCGGCTGCTACTCCGGCCGTTGGCCGCACATCCATTTCGAGGTCTATCCCGATGTCGACTCGATCACCGCCTCGACCAACGCCATCGCCACCTCACAGCTGGCGCTGCCGGAAGACGCGTGCACGGCGGTGTACGCCGTGTCGACGTACGACGGCTCCGCACGGAACCTGTCGCAGATCTCCCTCGCGAGCGACAACGTGTTCGGCGAGGATTCTGGGGCTCTGCAGGTCGCGACGGTGACCGGAGGTGTCGCGGCGGGATACAAGGCCGCTCTTGTGGTGGGCGTCGACACGGCGACGGAGCCCACGGCAGGGTCCGCGCCCGGAGGTGGCCAAGGCGGACCGGGGAGCGGTGGCACACCACCCTCGAACTGACGACGAAGAGGCTGTCTCGTCTGTCGCTGCGGCGGTCTGCTATGCTGATCGTGCAACGTGTGTGCATCGCCCCCTATCGGCCGCCACGTCGCCACTGATCAGGGCCATCACGGACCGCGCACATCGATGCGTGCGGAATCCGCCCTCGATCTCACATCTTGCGGAGCGCCACGCGTGTCCGCCACACAGCAATGAGCATGACCATGAGCACGACCACTTTTCCTCCATCCGATCCGTTGACCTGGAAGCAGGCTGACGACGATGTCCACGTCGCGACCCGCGCCGGCGAGTTCGCCGGTTTCGTCGAGTTCGACGGCAACGCCCATCTCGTGCGTGACAACCACGGCGCCGAGCTCGGCGCATTTGGCTCACTCGACGAGGCCTTCCGTGCGCTCGAAGACGCACACGAGCCGACCCCGCAGGGTCCTGCCTTCCTCCCGCGAGCCTGGCGGCGCCGCGCTCGCCGCGCCGCCGCCTGACCGAGCGGCGAGACGCCGGAACTGACCGCGCCTGGGCGCTCGTCGTGAGGTTCCGATGTATTCCCTGACGCGTATGCGGTGGGGGCTACTGTGAGGTAAGCGTTGGGCGGCTGCCTTGGGCTTTCACAGCTCAAGGGCTCCGAACGTCAGGAGAAGATCATCTCCATCACACAGATCGAACCGACCGCGGCAACGCTGGGCCCGATTCGTCAGACCTACTCCGGCAATGCGGATTTCCCGCCGATGGCCAAGGCGTACAAGCAGGTGTCGCAGGTGGTCAAGGAGACCGGGCTGCTCGGCCGGACGCAGTGGTTCTACGTCTTGGTGTCCGTCGGCATCGCCGTCGCTCTCGGCGGCCTCATCACCGGCTTCATCCTGCTCGGCGACAGCTGGTTCCAGCTGCTCATCGCGGCGGGCCTCGGCATCGTCCTCACGCAGATCGCGTTCCTCGGACACGAGGCCGCGCACCGCCAGATCCTCACGACGGGTCCCGCGAACTTCAAGCTCGCACGCATCGTGATCGCCAGCATCGGCATGAGCTACTCGTGGTGGGACTCGAAGCACACCAAACACCACGGCAACCCGAACCAGGTCGGCAAGGACCCCGACATCGAGGTCGACACCATCTCGTTCCTCGAGGAGGACGCGGCGAAGGCGAAGGGCTTGATCAAGCTGATCACCCGCAAGCAGGGGTGGCTCTTCTTCCCTCTTCTCACGCTCGAGGGATTGAACCTCCACTTCCTCGGACTGAAGTACCTCCTGACGACCAAGAACGTCAAGGGACGCTGGACCGAGCTGAGCATCATCGCACTGCGGTTCGCCCTGATCCTCGTGCCCGTGTTCATGATGCTCCCGCTCGGGATGGCGTTCGCGTTCATGGGCGTGCAGTTCGCGGTGTTCGGTGTCTACATGGGGGCCGCCTTCGCGCCGAACCACAAGGGCATGCCGATCGTCGATCCCGCCGCCCGTCTCGACTTCTTCACCAAGCAGGTCCGCACCTCCCGCAACATCAGTGGCGGATGGTGGACGACCTGGCTCATGGGCGGACTCAACTACCAGGTGGAGCACCACCTCTTCCCGAGCATGCCGCGACCGCATCTGGCGAAGGCGCGAGAGATCGTGCGCGACTACTGTGCCGCGAACAACGTGCCGTACACGGAGACCAGCCTCGGACGCTCGTACCTGATCGTGATCGAGTACCTCAACCGGGTCGGCCTCGCTGCCGGCGCCGACCCGTTCGACTGCCCTGCGGTGGCGCAGTTCGGTCGGGCGTAGCCCGCAGACACCATCCGGGCGCTGATCAGTCCGGGAACGAGAGAGGCGCGAGCAGGGAATCCCTGCTCGCGCCTCTCTCGTCTGCGTGACTACTTGGAGGACTTCTTCTTCGTCTCCACCACGTCGATCGTGATCTTCTCGAGCGGGCTCTCGTCGAGCTCGTCCTCGAGGACCTCATCGCCGAGGAAGGTCTCTTCCGGGGCCTCGTCCGCGACGGCCTCTGCGGGGGCTGCGCCGGGTGCGTCCGCTCCGGTGATCTCCGTCGGCAGCGCGTCGTCGGAGAAGATGCCGTCAGGACGGATCAGCTCGCGCACCTCGGCCATGAAGCTCGAAAGCTGCTGCTGCTGCCAGCGCAACTGACGCGTGCGGTCCTCCGCATCGTGCAGCACTGCCGTCGTGTGACCGGTGACCGAGTCGACGATCTTCTGCGCCTTCGCGCGAGCGCGTTCGAGGGTCTCGCGAGCACGGACCTGCGCGTCGGCTTCGATGGCCTGCGCCTGTGAACGGGTCAGGCGCTCGTAGTCCTCCGCTCGCGCCGAGATGCGCTGAGCGTGTTCGAGTGACGCCGAGACCTGCTCGTTGGCGTCGTTGGTGATGCGCTCGGCGTGCGCCACGGCCTGGTTGTGCAGAACGAGGAACTCCTGCTGCGCGTCGTCCTGACGACGGGTGAGGGTCTCCTCGAACTCCAGCACTCGGGCGTTCATGTCGCGGACGTCGCGTTCGGCGTCGGCACGCAGCTGGGTCGTCTCGCGCGTGACGAGGGAACGCAACGCGGCGGCGCCCTTCTCCGCCTCGGTGCGGATCGCCGTCGCCTCCTGTGCGGCCTGGTTCACCTTCTCCGCAGCATGCGCGGCTTCGCGTTCGATGCGGGCCTCGTGCGCCGTGTACTCGGTGTCCATCTTCAGGCGCACCTGATCTGCGTCGCGCTGTGCCTGGTCCTTGATGCGCTCGGCGTCGGCTTCGGCCTCGGCGCGCTGCGCGGTCACCTCCTCGCGGGCAGAAGTCATCAGGCGGTCGGCCTGCACAGCCGCGTTCTGGATGAGGACGTTCGCCTGCTCCTCGGCGACGCGGAGGATCGCCTCGAACTGCTGACGCGACGGAGCCTCTTCGCCGTCGGGCTGCGGGGTGTCGACGAGCTCGGAGGTGAGCGTGGCGACCTGCTGCTCGGCGTCGGAGGCCTTGGCGTTCGCGGCCGCCAACTCGCTCTCAAGGGCTTCGCGGGCCTTGCGCTCCTCTTCGCGCACCGTCTCGACGGCCTCTTCCTCGCGGGCCTGTGCCTCGGCGACGTCGGCGGCAGCCTGCTTGAGCTGATTGCGGAGGGCCGCGAGCGCAGAGTCGACCTCGGCCTTGTCGTAGCCGCGGAACCCGACCGTGAAGGCACCCTGCTGGTCGCGCGGCGTGGTCTCGATCAGCTGGTCGAAGAAGTCCGGCGAGCGCTCGTCGTCGCGGCCGGCGTTTCCGGGAGAATCGCTCATGAGGTTCTTGCCTTTCTGGCGTGGACACACGGCGGGCTGCGGCTCCATCCCGGAGTGCGGGACCGTGCGACCGGAGGAGGAGGTCGTCTGGGCTCACGCCGCCATGACCGGGAAGGTCGGGACGGGCGAGGCGCTCGTCCCAGCCTAGTTGCGACGGCGCGAAGTTGTGAGCCTGTTTTGCCGGTCTCGGAGGGAGGGCACAGCCCCGGCCGACGGCATATCGATGACCCCCTGCCTCCTCCCGGCCTGCGGCGCAACCCCTTTTCGACGAAGAGCCGAGTCGCATAGCGTCAGCAGCGAACCGGAAGAAGATGACGACGACCGGAGGCGAGATGTACACGATCATGCGCACGCGGATCGCGCTCAACGAGGCGGAGTACTTCCTGGCGGAGGGCCAGGATGTCGCAGACCTCAGACGGAGGATCGAAGAGGCCATGCGCTCGGGCGGCGGATTCGTCGAGTTCGACGTCGCAGGGGAGCGGTCGGTGAGCGTCCTGATCAGCTCCACCACACAGGTCGTGATCTCGACCTCGACGGCCGATGAGGGCGGGCACGACGACGGCGACGGCGGGACGCCCTACGGCGGGGAGTACGACCTGGTCTGATCAGGACGGCGCCGGTGGCAGTGGATCCATCGGTTCCTCGGTGGTGCTCGCGGGAGACCTCCGCCGCACTGGTACGGTGACGGCGGAGGGCATCACGTCCCTGGGGCCGCCGAACAAGAGAGAACTTCGAGATGAAGCGACCATCCCGCGTGCGTCTCGGTCGCATCGGGATCGCGACCGTGCTCGCGCTCGTGATCGGTGCGTCGGCACCATCGCTGTCCTCGAATCTGACCGCGACGGCGGCCAGCGACCCCCAGATGGTCTATCCGGCCTCGGGCAACATCCAGTCGAAGGTGGGCGACGGCTGTCGGGGCAATTACCGCGCACACGACGGCATCGACATTTCCGGAGCTGGAGGCACGCCCATCGTCGCCTCCTACGACGGCGTCATCAAGTCGCGCACCGCGAACAGCGGCTACGGCAACTACACCGACGTCGAGCACGCCGGCGGCTACGTCACGAGGTATGCGCACATGGCCTCGCCGGGGATTTATGCCCCGGGCACCCGGGTGGTCCGCGGCCAGCAGATCGGCGTCGTCGGCAACACGGGCAACTCCCCGGCTTACCACCTGCATTTCGAGGTGCGGCTCAGAGGTGCGGTGTACACCGCGGTCAACAACGGGTTCGTCTGCCTCTCGAACGTCGTGCGCGGTGCCTCGCTTCCCCTGTACTTCCCCGGCCTCGGAGACGGACAGGCCCCCGGTGTCGGATCGGCCGATTACACCGGTGACAAGAAGGCCGATCTTCTCGAGATCTCCGGGAACGGTGACCTCCGTCTCCGGCCCGGCACGGGCGCGGGGCGCTTCTCCGCGGGCACGACCCTGTTCGCGGGGTGGGGCGATACCCGTAGGCATCTCACCCATACCGACTTCAACAGCGATGGCAAGGCCGACATCCTCGTGGCGCGGTCCGACGCCGCCCTCGAATTCTATGCGGGCAACGGCGCCGGCGGATTCGCTTCAGCCGTCTCCGTGGGCAACGGCTGGTACAGCATGCTGCATGTGGTCTCCGGAGCCGACTACACGGGTGACGGGAAGCAGGATGTCCTCGGTGTCTCCACGTCCGGCATCCTGACCATCTATCGTGGCAACGGATCCGGCAGGTTCGGTTCCCCGCACATCACCGTCGGCGGCGGGTGGCAGTCCTACCACTTCCTCATCGGCGGCGACTTCGACAACGACGGGCGTGGCGATCTGATGGCGGTCGACGGTCTTGGAACGCTCTACTTCTATCCCGGGTTGCCGGGGAGGTTCGGGACGCCCCGTGCGGTCGGCTCGGGGTGGGTGGAGTTCACCGCCCTGACCGGAGGCGTCGACTACAACGGCGATGGTCTCGCTGATCTGGTCGCTCGCACCCCCGCCGGTCAGCTCTATTTCTACCCGGGACTCGGCAACGGCAATGTCGGCACCAGATCGTTGATCAGTGCGGACTGGGCCGACCAGCTGGCGATCGAGTAGTCCAGGTCGAGCCGCGAACCGACGCTGGAGAAGGTGTGCGGCGTATCGTGGGCGCATGGCCGACCCCACCTTCGAGGAGATCGCGGCCGCTCTGTACGCGGGCTCCCCGGAAGCCTTCGTCGCGTCACGGAAGGACCGGGCCTCCGAGGTCGACGACGCGGAACTCGCATCCCGCATCCTCGCACTCCGCAAACCCTCGAACGCGGCCTGGGTCGTGAACGTGTTCGCGCAGCAGCGGGCCGGCCAGCTGGGGGAGGCGCTGCGGCTGGCGGCCGAGCTTCGTGAGGCGCAGGACGAACTGGATGCGCCTGCGCTGGCGAAGCTCGGCAGAGAACGTCGCGCCCTCACACGACGGCTCGCGGAGACGGCGGCCGAGCTCGCGGGTTCTCTCGGCGAACGCATCACCCCCGCGACGCGGGAAGCCGTCGAGCGCAGCATCTCGGCGGCGTTCTTCGATCCCCTGGCTGCGAGCGCGGTCGCCTCCGGGCGGCTGTTGCGGGCGCTCGAACCCACGGCGTCGGCCACCGACATCCGGGACGCTGTGGCCGGCGACATCGATTCGCGGGAAGCCGCCCCGCAGCGGCCGACCGACGAGTTGCAGGAGCGGCGCGCGCGGAGAGAAGCCGAACGTCGCCTCGCCGCGGCCGAGAAGGACCAGGTGGCCGCGGAGCGGGAGCTCGCGACGCAGGATAGGGAACTACAGGCGCTCCGAGACCGGGCGGCCGAGCTGGCCGAGAGAGCGGAAGAGCTCGAGGCGGAACTCACCCGGACCCGCGTGGCGGCGAGCCACGTCGAACGGGACATCCCCGAGGTGCAGGAGCGCCGGGCGGTCGCGGCAGAGCGGGTGGATGACGCCGCGGAGGCAGCAGCGCTCGCGCGGAAGGCCCTGGACGCCCTGTAGCGTGCAGTTTCCGCAGAGCTGATTCGAGTCGAGTCAAGCGGGACGGAGACGACCACGCAGGAAGGGCAGCACCGGGGCGCGGTACTCCCAGATCGCGTCATCCTCGGGAGTGAGGGAGGCTTCCGCGCGACCGAAGCGCCAGAGGCGATTGAAGAGGAACACTTCGATGACGACGGGACGGTCGGTCGGGATCTGCCAGGTGCCCCGACCCCACTGCGTCGGCTGCCCGCGTTCGCCGATGACGAGCGTGGGCCTGACCCCTGCGTAGAGCGAAAAACGGGGGCGCCGCATCGTGAGTTCGATCCGGCGGACGCTCGCTCCGGGACCCCGCGCCGACCTCTCGTCATCCATGATGTCCGAAGCCTACTGGGCCCTCATGCCTCGCGGAGAGTTCGGATCCCGGCGGTGAACGAGTCTTCGAAGCGCGCGAGTTGCGGGGGCGGCACGTTGTTCCCGATCGCGACATCGCGCCACGCGGCGAGCGCGTCAGCCACGTCGGCGAGGAGGGCTCGTGCCTCAGTCGGGGACAGTCGACAGGCCCGGGCAAGTTCGATGAGCCCGTCCGCTTCGTCGGCGGGGACGTCGGCGCCGGCAATCGTGGTCTGGCGCAGCTCTGGGCCGGGGTTCGGGTTCACGTCGAAGGCCGGGCTCAGAGTCCAGCCTCCTCGAGTGCGGAGGAAGCCGTGGTTGCGGAGGTGGTCGTCGGTGTTGTTCAGCCCTACGCTGACGGCGACCCTGCGGAAGAGTTGATGCGCGTCATCCGTCGCCCGGGCGCTGATCTCTGAGAGTCGCTCGGCGATGTCGACGTAGTCGGCGTGTTCTCCATCGCGGTGCTCGAGCATCGTCATCGCGCTCACATAGCCGATGCGATGGTCCTGCTCGTCACGGTCGAACCGGTCGAGCAGGAGCGCATGTCGGTGATCGACGGGTACGAGACGATGCCGCGCGACCTGAACCCCAGCGGCGGCCGCGAGGTCGAGCGCCGTCGCCTCCCATGCCATGACGTCCCAAGCGTCTTCGTGGTGTGGGAACTTTGCGATCAATTGACGATCGTTCTCGTCGAGGACGGTCGCCTTCGGCCTGGCTCCGCCGAGCGAGCCGGTTCCCGCGGCGAGCAGCACCTTCACCGCCTCATAGTCGTCCTCGTCGTCACTTGCCGCTGCGTCCGCCGCGCGCAGGAGTTCGGGCAGTCGGATCACGCGCGGCACCTCGTGGCCGGGGTCGAGGAACGGGGCTGTCGGGTCGTCAGCGGACCGATATCTGATCGCCCCCTGGCGAGTGATGTCGCTGACGCTGGCGAGGTAATCCGCATCGTCGAAGCCTCTTGGTCTTCGTGACTCTTGGCGGGCGAGGGTGCGCTCGCGTTTCTTGACGAGATTGCGCCCCCAGCGGTCCGGCGCCGAGTCTGCGAATGCGCCCGGCAGTCCAGGCGTCTGCTGCGTGCCGGAGACCAGTGAGAGCGCGGGATCGAGCGGGTACGCCTTCGTGTGCTCAAGGTATGCTCGGTCGTACTGGAACGTCGTGGAGCTGAGGCCGCCGCGGCTGCGATGGAATTGCGCGCGTCCGGCACGCACGTTTGCTCCGTCGAGTTCGACGTGGACTTCGAGATCGTCGTAGAGCGTCATCGGATGCGCTTTCGCTCGAGTTGGCCCGCTCGGGCTCGGCCGAGGTCGGTATCGAGCGGGTCAAGTGCGGCAGTCAGAGTGTCCAGGATGCCGAGGGCGCGGGCCACTCGTAGTACGACGTGGAAGCTCACGCTGGGATCGCCATGTTCGAGCTTGCGAAGCGTGTCTCGAGAGACGTCGGCGCGATCCGCGACCTGGGCGGCGGTTAGGCCCAGGACTTTTCGCCAGCCGACGAAGTCCTGTCCGATCTCGTTGGCAGACCTGCGAACCATCGCGGGGAGTTCGGAAACCATGAGAACCTCCTCTCATAAAGACGAGAAACGTAGCCATTATACTGCCTAATGACTATTTTCCTCGGCTTTATTTGGGGTGAGTGAATCGGACCGGCGTCGTGCGAGGCTCGGCCACTCGGAGTCCACCCGAACCCGGTTGCGCTCGCGCAACGGCCGGGAGTTCCACTCGCTCGCCGCTCGGGCCGGAACAGCCCAGGGGAGCGGCGCAGAACCGTGCCTCACCGGGGCAAAGCAAAACCCCCGCCATGTAGAAGCTAGGCGAGGGTTTCTGGAGTGATTGTAACGATCACTCGTGTGGCTCCGACCGGCATCGATCCGGTGACCTTTCGATTTTCAGTCGAACGCTCTACCAACTGAGCTACAGAGCCGCGCGACCGGCGAGCCTGTCGCGTCCTAGACGAAGAGCCCTCTCCGAAGAAAGAGCTCATCGCACGGAGCGACCCTGACGGGACTTGAACCCGCGACCTCCGCCGTGACAGGGCGGCACGCTAACCAACTGCGCTACAGGGCCATACTTGTTTTCAATTGTATCGGAAGGTGTGACCCCAACGGGATTCGAACCCGTGCTACCGCCGTGAAAGGGCGGCGTCCTAGGCCGCTAAACGATGGGGCCGAGTCAGTCCCGGAGGACTTCCTTGCCGACGCTCAAGCATAAGGGATGATCCGGGCAAATCGCGAATCGAGGGCGAGGCGGCTACCCCCGGGCGTGTTTCAGGAGGACGATGGGAGGGTCAGGCGTGCGATGACCGTCGTCGGATCGACCCTGGTGCGGATGTGAAAGTTGTTGTTAGTGTGGCATTTGTGAAACCGGCGGAAGGGGCCGCGTGAACGACGACCAGACAACTCTGGATGCTGCGGTTGCCGCGGCTTCAGATGATTGCGGCTGCGCGCCCAGTCCTGCCGAGCGCCGAGCGTTCGGCAAAGACGGCCTCAGCCGCCGAGGCGCTCTCGGCCTCGGCGTGCTCAGTGTCGTCGCGCTCAGCGCTTTCGGCATCTCCCAAGGCGTATCCGCCGCCTACGCGGCGACGTACCCGAGTTGGGACGATGTGCAGCGGGCGAAGCAGAGCGAGGCCGCCAAGGCCGCTGAGGTCACCCGCATCGAGGGCCTCATCCAGTCCCTGACCCAGAAGGTCGCCGAGACCCAGGCGGCCGCGAAGGTCGCCGCGGACGAGTTCTACGAGGCACAGCAGAAGTTCTTCGCCGCGTCCACCGAGGCCGACTCTCTGCAGGCCAAGGCCGACGAGCAGTCCGCGAAGGCCGACGCGTCCGCGAAGAAGGCGGGCCAGGTCGCCGCGCAGCTGTATCGCAACGGTGGCGATGACACCTCTCTCGAGCTGCTCTTCACCGGATCCGCCGACAATGCCGACGAGCTGCTCGCGCGCCTCGGCACGATGGACAAGCTGTTCGAGTACAACCAGTCGGTGTACGACGATGCGGTCGCCGCCCGGAACTCCGCGCAGTCCATGAGCGACCAGGCGGTGGTCGCTCGTGATGAGCGCGACCGCCTGCAGAAGATCGCCGAAGAGAAGATGGTCGTCGCTCAGCAGGCCGCCGACGCCGCTCAGGCTGCGCTCGACGAGCAGTCCGCGAACCTCGCCACCATGCAGGCGCAGCTCGCCGCTCTCAAGGACGCGACGACCAAGACGGTCGCGGGCTACAAGGCCGGTGTCGCGGCCGAGGAGAAGAAGCGCAGAGAGCGCGAAGCTGCGGAAGCTGCGGCCAACGCCGGCGGCAACAGCGGCGGCGGCTCTCAGGGCAGCGGTGGCTGGTGCCGTCCTCACGGCGGCGGCAAGAGCTCCGGCTACGGACCCCGGTCGCAGCAGTGCGGCCCGCAAGGCTGCTCCTCGAGCTTCCACTACGGCACGGACTTCGCGAACGGCTGCGGCGCGGCGATCTACGCCGCCCAGTCCGGCACGGTCGACTATGCGGGCTACAACGGCGGCTACGGAAACTACATCCGCATCCAGCACGGCGGGGGAATCGGCACCGGCTACGCGCACATCCGCGACGGAGGCATCGTCGTGCGGTCGGGCCAGTGGGTCAGGTCCGGTCAGGTCATCGCCTACGCGGGCAACACCGGGCGCTCGTTCGGCTGCCACCTGCACTTCGAGGTCTACCGGTATGGCAGCGCCATTAACCCGGTGCAGTTCCTCGCCCAACACGGCGTCTCCGCCTGATCAGCACCTCATCTTCGACGAGAAGACCCCCGGCCGCAGTTGCGGAACCGGGGGTCTTCTCGTCGAAGGCGCGGGGATCAGTGGCCCTGCTCTCCGAAACGCACGATGGCTTCGTCGAGGATGCGCTGAGCCTCGGCGGCGTTCCCCCACTCGTCGACCTTGACCCACTTGTTGGGCTCGAGGTCCTTGTAGTGCTCGAAGAAGTGCGCGATCTCCTTCTTCGTGTACTCGGCGATGTCGTCGATGTCCTGGATATGCGCCCAGCGAGGATCCTTCGAGAGCACGGCGACCAGCTTGTCGTCTCCGCCGGCCTCGTCGCTCATCTTCAGCACGGCCACAGGACGGACCTCGACGACGACGCCCGGGTAGATCGCGTGGTCCAGCAGCACGAGCACGTCGAGCGGGTCCCCGTCCTCGCCCAGCGTGTTGTCGAAGTAGCCGTAGTCGGCGGGGTAGCCGAAGGTCGTGTAGAGAACGCGGTCGAGGTGCACTCGTCCGGTCTCGTGGTCGACCTCGTACTTCACGCGGCTGCCGCGCGGGATCTCGATGACGGCGTCGTGTGCGCCCATGCGTGTACTCCTCAGGAAAAGTTCGGTTGGATACCGCGGACTAGCCTACCCGCGGCTCCTCGGCGTCCGACCTCCGCCCGCGACGGTGTGCGATGCGGTTGAGCAGGCGCGAGAGCGGGCCGTTCAGCAGGAGGAGGAGCAGGGCGAAATAGCCGTTGGGCACGGTGAGCACGGCGATCACCAAGGAGACGGCGAACAGGATGATCGCGGCGAGGTCGCCGACGATCCCCGCTCTCAGCACCTCCGTCGGTGCCGTCGTGAGATCGGAGTGGCGACGCAGGTACATCCACCCTGCCAAGGTCGTGACCTGTGTCATGATCAACGTCCCGATGTAGACCACGGCCTGGAGGGCGTCGGAGTCCAGCTGCCCGAGCATCGCGGTGGGCACGGGCAGCCAGACGATGGTCGCCATCCAGGCGACGTTGATCCACAGGAGCGGCGTGGTGATCAGCTCCACATCGCGATATTGGCTGTGGTGCCCCATCCAGAACGTGGCGATGAGGACGAAGCTCAGCCCGAAGCTCACCAGCTGAGGCGAGTGCTCGGAGAAGAACTCCGCCGTCGTCAGCCTCCCGGACGCCGCGTCGGAGACGGACTCCAACAACGGCAGGATGAGCAGCGTCATCGCGATCGCCACGACGGCATCGACGAACGCCTTGAAGCGTTCGGTGCGGAACTGCTGCGTGCGGGGCTGAGCGGTCACGGCGCCAGGATAGCCCCGAGGGTGCACCGGCGCACGGACCGGGCCGTGCCCTACCGTGGAACCGTGCCTTCCTTGTCTCCCGCCATCGCCGAGATCCGCCTGGCCGTGCGCACCGCGCTCGCCGACATGCCCGAGGGGTCCACGGTGATCGTCGCCCTCTCCGGGGGAGCGGATTCCCTCGCGCTCGCTGCCGCCACGGCCTTCGAAGCTCCCAAGCTCGGGCTCCGCGCGGCGTCGCTCACCGTCGATCACGGTCTGCAGGAAGGATCGGACGCGGTGGCTTCGCAGGCGGCGCGGGCGGCGGCGGCGCTCGGTCTCGACCCGCTGATCGTGCGTGTCGACGTCGCCGGGGAGGGTGGGCCGGAGGCCGCGGCGCGTGAGGCGCGCTACGGGGTGCTGCGGGATGCGGCGGCGGACGTCCGCGCCGCTGCGGTCCTGCTCGGGCACACCCTCGATGACCAGGCCGAGACGGTGCTGCTCGGTCTCGCCCGCGGATCCGGGGCCACGAGCCTGCAGGGCATGGCGCCG
Source organism: Microbacterium sp. J1-1 (assembly GCF_024498615.1). Taxonomy (NCBI): domain Bacteria; kingdom Bacillati; phylum Actinomycetota; class Actinomycetes; order Micrococcales; family Microbacteriaceae; genus Microbacterium; species Microbacterium sp. J1-1. Next base: position 582,074 of record NZ_CP089590.1, read on the forward strand.
GTCCGCGAAGACGCCGACGGTGTGCGGTGGGTACGCCCGTTGCTCGGCGTCCGGCGGGAGACGACCCGGGCCTTCTGCGTCGCCTCGGCGCTCACGCCGTGGGACGACCCGCACAACCGTGACGAGCGCTACGCCAGGGTTCGAGTGCGCGAGCGCGTGCTCCCGGTGCTCGAGACGGAACTCGGCCCAGGGATCGCCGATGCGCTCGTGCGCACCGCCGAGCAGCTGCGGGAGGATGCGGAAGCCTTCGACGAGATGATCCACGAGACGATCGAAGACATCGTCGAGCACGCCGAGGCCGGCATCTCCGTCAGCGTCGCGGCGCTCGCCGCGAACCCGGCGGCGCTGCGCAACCGGATCATCCGCCTGGTCGTCGACAGTGAGTTCGGTGTCAGTCTGACGAGGACGCAGACCATCGAGGTCGCGCGGCTGGTGACCGACTGGAACGGTCAGGGGCCGATCGACCTGCCCGAGTGCTCGGCCGTGCGCCGCGGTGGGCGCATCGTCTTCACCGCGTCCGGTCGCTGAGCGAGGGGGAAGCCCTACTTCTTACCGCCGAAGAGACCGCCCAGAATTCCGCCGAGGTCGATGCCGCCGCCCGATCCGCTGCCGTTTCCGCCGCCGAGCAGTCCGCCGATCACGTCGCCGATCCCGCCTCCGCCGGAACCGCTGCTGCCGCCTCCGCCGAGAAGGCCGCCGATGAGGTCGCCGATCCCGCCAGAGCTCTCGGCCCCGGTATCCGTCTTGGCGGTCTTGTCCTTGTTCGCATTGGCGATGAGGCCCATCACGATCGGCGCCAGGATGGGGAGCAGCTTGCCGAAGTCGATGCCGGGAGTCGCCTTCGACTCCGTGAGCTCCTTCGTGACCTCCTTCTCCTTCGAGCCGAGGATGTGCGCGACGATCTTGCCGCCGTCGGCCTGATCGATGTCATCGACCTTCGAGGCGCCGGCGGTGCCCTCGTGCTTCTTGAGCGCGTTCTGGATCGCTGCGGAGCCCTCGTCGGTCTCCGCGTTCTTCGCGAGGCCGCCCAGGAGCACGGCACCACCCTGTTCGACGGCGACCTTGGCCTCGTCTCGCGAGACCCCCAGCTTCTCCGCGATGTCATCGATCGGTACCTGCGCGAGGATGTCGTAAAGAGCCATGGTGAGTCCTTCCCTCAGGGGCGTCCGCCCGCGTCACCGCTCACAGTAGTGCGGATACCGGAGCATGGGGTGGCGTCGCCTAAAATCGATCCATGCGCGCCGCGGAGATCCAGGACGACCTTGCACAGATCCTCGTCACAGAGGAGGAGATCCTCGCCAAACTCGAGGACCTGGCGGCGCAGGTCGCCCGGGACTACGAGGGCAAGGACCTCGTCCTCGTCGGCGTCCTCAAAGGCGCCGTGATGGTGATGGCCGACTTCGCGCGGGCACTGCCCTTCCACGCACCGATGGATTGGATGGCGGTCTCGAGCTACGGCGCGAGCACCAAATCGAGCGGCGTCGTGCAGATCCGCAAAGACCTCGACACCGACCTCAACGGCAAGCACGTCCTGATCGTCGAGGACATCATCGACTCCGGTCTCACGCTCAGCTGGCTGCTCGAGAACTTCGGCTCGCGTGGAGCGGAGTCGATCGAGGTGCTGGCACTTCTGCGCAAGCCCGAGGCCGCGAAAGTCGTCATCGACTGCAAGTACGTCGGCTTCGACATCCCCACGGACTTCGTCGTCGGATACGGCCTCGACTACGACGAGCGGTACCGCAACCTGCGCGACGTCGCCGTGCTCGCGCCGCACGTCTACTCCTGACGCGCGACGACGGGTGTGCTGCCGGGGTACGCCATGGGTGAACGCACAGCGACCCCCTAGGGCGCGCGCGATACGCTGATCCGATCATGGATGTGAAGAAGCTCACCCGGAATCCGCTGATCTACGTCGCGCTGATCGGCGTGCTGCTCTTCGGCGGATTCCTGCTGATCTCGAATCTGGGTGCGCCCAAGCAGATCACGACGCAGGAGGGGCTCAAGCTCCTCTCCGGCACCACCGTCACCGAGGTGGTCACCACCGACGGCGATCAGCGCGTGGACATGACACTCTCCAAGCCGTTCGAGGGCTCCGAGAACGTGCAGTTCTACTACGTCGACGCACGCGCCGACGAGGTCGTCTCGGCGATCAACGAGGCCGCTCCCAAGGACGGCTTCAACGACGCGGTGCCGCGGGCGACCTGGTTCGACGGCTTCCTCTCCCTCCTCCTCCCGCTGGTGCTGCTGGGCCTCCTGTTCTGGTGGCTCCTGTCGTCGATGCAGGGCGGTGGCGGCAAGGTCATGCAGTTCGGCAAGTCCAAGGCCAAGCTGGTGAGCAAGGAGACCCCGACCGTCACCTTCGCCGATGTCGCCGGTGCCGACGAGGCCATCGAGGAACTCCACGAGATCAAGGAGTTCCTGCAGGATCCCGCCAAGTTCCAGGCGATCGGTGCCCGCATCCCGAAGGGCGTCCTGCTGTACGGCCCCCCAGGAACGGGCAAGACGCTGCTCGCCCGTGCGGTGGCCGGGGAAGCAGGAGCCCCCTTCTACTCGATCTCCGGATCGGACTTCGTCGAGATGTTCGTCGGCGTCGGAGCCTCGCGTGTGCGCGACCTCTTCGGCCAGGCCAAGGAGAACGCCCCGGCGATCATCTTCATCGACGAGATCGATGCCGTCGGCCGTCACCGCGGCGCCGGCATGGGCGGCGGAAACGATGAGCGAGAGCAGACCCTCAACCAGATGCTGGTCGAGATGGACGGCTTCGATCCGAACGCGAACGTCATCGTGATCGCGGCGACCAACCGTCCGGACATCCTCGACCCCGCGCTGCTGCGCCCCGGTCGTTTCGACCGCCAGATCGGCGTGGACGCCCCCGACCTCAAGGGACGTCAGAAGATTCTCGAGGTGCACAGCAAGGGCAAGCCGCTCTCCAAGAACGTCGACCTCGAGGTCGTCGCACGCAAGACCCCCGGTTTCACGGGTGCCGACCTCGCCAACGTGCTCAATGAGGCGGCGCTGCTGACCGCGCGCTCGAACGCGCAGCTGGTCGACAACCGCGCCCTCGACGAGGCCATCGATCGTGTGATCGCCGGTCCGCAGCGCCGCACCCGGGTGATGCGCGACAAGGAGAAGCTCATCACCGCGTATCACGAGGGCGGACACGCACTCGCCGCCGCCGCGATGAACTACACCGACCCGGTGACCAAGATCACGATCCTGCCCCGCGGCAAGGCTCTCGGCTACACGATGGTGCTGCCGCTCGACGACAAGTACTCCGTCACCCGCAACGAGCTCCAGGACCAGCTGACCTACGCCATGGGCGGCCGCGTCGCCGAGGAACTCGTCTTCCACGATCCGACCACCGGTGCCTCGAACGACATCGAGAAGGCGACCTCGATCGCTCGCAAGATGGTCATCGAGTACGGCATGACGACCGAACTCGGTCCGGTCAAGCTGGGCACCGAGGGCGGCGAGCCTTTCGCCGGCCGCGACATGGGCCGCGGACGTGAGTACTCCGAGACGATCGCCGAGCGGGTCGACACCCAGGTCCGCGCGCTCATCGAACAGGCGCACAACGAGGCCTACGAGGTTCTCAGCGCGAACCGCGACATCCTCGACAAGCTCGCTCTGGCCCTGCTCGAGGAAGAGACCCTCGACCACAACCAGATCGCCGAGATCTTCACCGAGATCAAGAAGCTTCCGGAGCGCCCGTTGTGGCTCTCGAGCGAAGGCCGTCCGGTGTCCGAGCGTCCTCCGATCGAAGTACCGAAGAAGGACGTCTCGCTCGCGGCATCCGTCGAAGCCCCGGCCGGTGCCCCGCGCACGCAGCAGGGTTCGGCGGGAGCCGGGCACCCGCGGCCCGCGACGGCGTGACGTGACCGTCGACAGACACCGTGTCGAGCGGCTCACCCGCGAGCTTCTCGAGGCGATCGGTGAGGATCCGGATCGACCGGGATTGAAACAGACCCCGTCGCGGATGGGGGAGTTGTACTCCGAGTTCTTCTCCGGGGTGGGGGAGGACCCGGCGGAGCCGCTCGCCCGCACGATCAGCGTCTCCCGCGGCCCGGCGCCCGACACCCTGCCCTCCGGCGCTGTGCTGCTGCGTGACATCCGCTTCCGCTCGGTCTGCGAGCATCACCTGCTGCCGTTCGCCGGGCACGCCCACATCGCGTATCTTCCGGGGGAGCAGGTCGTGGGGCTCGGGGCGCTCGTTCGCGTGGTCGAGATCCTCGCCGCGCGCCCTCAAGTGCAGGAGCGACTCGGAGAGCAGATCGCGGACACGATCGCCGAACACCTCGACACCCGCGGCGTGCTGGTGGTGCTCGACGCCGCCCACGGCTGTGTGACGATGCGGGGCGGTCGGCAGACCGAGACCTCCACGCTCACGATCGCCGCCCGGGGCGAGTACACGGACGCCGTCGCCCGGACCGAGCTCATCACGTTGATCGGGGCGGCAGGGTCCGGAGCAGCACGCTGATGACGGGCATCTGGGGCATCGTCAACGTCACGCCCGACTCCTTCAGCGACGGCGGGCGCTACCTCGATGTCGATCATGCGGTCGCGCACGGTTTGCGACTGCGTGCCGAGGGGGCGACCGTGCTGGACGTCGGCGGTGAATCCACCAGGCCGGGTGCGGAGCGGGTCGGCGAGCACATCGAGCAGCAGCGCGTCATCCCCGTGATCGAGCGACTCGCCGCTGCCGGTGTGCCCGTGAGCATCGATACGCTCAGTGCGGCCACCGCTGCCGCGGCCGTGCGTGCGGGCGCCCGCATCGTGAACGACGTCTCCGGCGGGCTCGCCGACCCGGAGATGCGTGCGGCCGTCGCCGAGTCGGGCGCGGACTTCGTCATCGGCCACTGGCGCGGCTTCTCCGCGGACATGTACGCGAACGCCGAGTACCGCCGCGTCGCCCGCGAGGTCGCCGGCGAACTCCACGAGCGCATGGGGGAGGCGGCCGTGGCCGGGATCGCTCCGTCGCGGGTGATCGTCGATCCGGGTATCGGCTTCGCGAAGACCGGGCCGCAGAACTGGGACGTGCTGCGCGGACTCGAGGAGATCGTCGCGCTCGGGCCCCGGGTCCTGATCGGCACGTCGCGCAAGCGCTTCCTGGCGGAGACACTGCGCCAGGAGACCGGCACCGACGACGAGGTGTCGGAGTCGCGGCGCGACCTCGCGACAGCTGTCACGAGCGCGCTCGCCGCGCAGGCCGGAGCGTGGGCCGTGCGGGTCCACGATGTGGCCGCGACCCGCGATGCGCTCGCGATAACGCATGCCTGGACGGGCTGAACGTCCGCTCAGCCGCCGGAGGGCGTCCCCCGTACGCTAGAGGCATGGATTTCCTCGATGAGATCGTCCTCACCGGCCTGACCGTCTTCGGCCGCCACGGCGTCTATGCGCACGAGCGGGAGGACGGGCAGGAGTTCTCGATCGATCTGCGTCTGCGGATGTCGCTGGACCAGGCGGCGGCGTCGGATGACGTGGCCGACACCGTGCACTACGGAGAACTGGCCGAGAAGGTGGCAGCGGTGGTGGGGGGCGAGCCGGTGAACCTGATCGAGACGCTCGCCGAACGGATCGCCGCCGTGGCGCTGGAAGACGTGCGCGTGCAGAACGTCACCGTCACCGTGCACAAGCCGCACGCCCCGATTCCGCTCAGCTTCGCCGATGTGGCCGTCACGGTGCACCGCAGCCGTACGCCCGAGGCGATGGAAGACATCACGATATGAGCCGCAACCTCGCGAACCCGCTCGATCTGCCGGACCGCCGCGCCGGCCGCCCCGAAACCGTGGCGGTCGTCGCGCTCGGCGCGAACCTCGGGGATCGTCACGAGACCATCCGCGCGGCGGCCGAGCGGATCGCCCGGCTGCCGTTGGTGAGCGACGTCCGGCTCTCTCGCTTGTTCGAGACCGTCGCGCTCCGCCTGGACGGTCCGGATCCCGACGCGCCCGGCTACGTCAACGCGGTCGCCCTGGTCGCCACCCGGCTCGCGCCCGAGATCCTTCTCGGGATGCTCCACGCCATCGAGGACGAGAACGGCAGGGAGCGCCGGGAACGGTGGGGCGACCGCACCCTCGATCTCGACCTGATCGCGTACGGCGACATCGTGTCGGACGACCCTCGCCTGCAACTGCCGCATCCCCGGGCGGGCGAGCGGCTGTTCGTCCTCGATCCGTGGCTCGATGTCGACCCCGAGGCCGAACTGCTCGGCAAGGGAAAGGTGTCGGACCTCGTCGCGGGGCTTCGAGCACGGGGCGAGGGATGAGGCGCACGTCCCTCGGCGTCCTCGTCGTCCTCGCGCTGCTCGCCGGCGGCGCCGGATTCCTGCTCGATCACATCCTCACCGCGTCGGGGCGCATCACATTCACGCCGTCGCTGCTGCTGCCCGTGCTGCTCCTCCTGATCGCCGCCGCCTCGGCGGGGGTCGCCTGGCCGGTCCGGCGCAGCGTGCGGTCGGGGATCCGCATCGATCCGTTCCGCGCCCTCCGTGCGGCGACGCTCGCCCGTGCCTCGAGCCTGCTCGGGGCGATCATGGCTGGCTTCGGGGCAGGCCTGCTGGCGTTCCTCCTGTCCCGTCCCGTCGTTCCGCAGGTAGGGTCGACTGTGGCCATGCTGGCCCTGATCGGAAGTGCGATCATCCTCGTGATCGCCGCTCTCGTCGCCGAACAGTTCTGCACCCTGCCGAAGGATCCTGATGACTCAGAACCCAGAGACCACGCCCCTCAACCCGGCGGAGGGCACTGATCTCGCCGCCCTCGACCAGGGCACCTACTCGAAGCTGCGCACCGCGCGCAACGAGGCCCGGCTGGAGCTCGACGGCACCTGGCACCAGATCTCGCCCCGCTACGTCGTGTCCCAGATCGTGCAGAACGTGATCTTCATCGTCCTGGTGGCCGTCGCGGCCGTCGTGCTGAACCTGGTGCTGCATCAGCAGTGGGTGTGGATCCCCGCCGGCGTGATCCTGCTGATCACCGTTTTCGCTCTCATCATCCTGCCGCGCCAGGCCAGGGCGATCGGATACATGCTGCGTGCCGATGACATCGTCTTCCGCAAGGGAATCCTCTGGCAGCGCATGATCGCGGTTCCCTATGGACGCATGCAGCTGGTGGACATCACGCAAGGACCGCTCGATCGCGCTTTCGGTATCGCCCAGTTGAAGATGGTCACCGCGGCGGCGACGACCGGCGTGCAGATCCCCGGACTCACCCAGGAGGCCGCGGAGGCACTGCGCGACACGCTCATCCACGTTGCCGAGACCCGCCGGACCGGCCTGTGAGCGAGCCGCAGCTCCCGCCGTCTCCGAGTGCGCAGGCGACGGCCTCGGAGCCGTCCACGAGCCTCGCCAACGGCGAGTGGCACCGCATGCATCCGCTCACCCCGCTCTTCAAGGGCGGGCTGGTGCTCATCATCGTCGCCGGCATCACGATCGCGAACATGCGCGATCGCCTCATCGCATGGGCCGTGGCCCTGTTCGCGCCGGAGGAAGCGCGTTACGGTGACTACGCCGGGGCCGACCCCGTCGAGTGGGTACTCGCGAACAACCTAATCCTGGTCGTGCTGCTCAGCGTGCTCGGTCTCGCGATCGTGCTGATATTGATCTTCTGGTTCGTCTGGCGCTTCCAGCAGTTCCGCATCACCGGTGACCACGTCGAAGTGCGCAAGGGCATCATCTTCCGCTCGCACCGTCGGGCACCGCTCGATCGGGTGCAGGGCGTCAACCTCACCCGCCCCTTCCCCGCTCGCATCATCGGCCTCGCCAAGCTCGAGGTCGTCGGCGCGGGCAACGACGCGAACGTGGAGCTGGAGTATCTCGCAACGGCTCGCGCGGAGTCCGTCCGGTCGGACATCCTCCGCCTGGCTTCCGGAGCGAGGGCGGCACGCGCTGCGGCCCAGAACCCTGATCCCACTGCCGCGGCGGACGCGCCCACCTCTGCTCGCGCGCAGCTGGTCGGCTCGATGAACGAGGGCGTCAACGGACTCCTCGCGGGGGTGGACCTCGCCGATGTCGTCCCCGAGAGCGTCGTCAAGATCCCGACGGGCCGTCTGGTCGGCTCGCAGCTGATCTCGGGCCTGCTCTGGTTCGTGTTCTTCGGCGCGATCTTCGCGATCGCTTTCGGCAGCGCGCTGATCGGCATGTTCGTCGACGGCGACACGGGCGGCGGGATCGTGCTGCTCGGCCTGGGCCTCGGCATGGGTGTGCCGATGGTCATCGCGGTCGTCGGTATCACCTGGGCGCAGATCTCGAAGTCGTTGCGCTATTCGATCGCCCCGACGCCCGACGGCGTACGCATCACCTACGGTCTCCTCACCACGGTGACCGAGACGCTTCCGCCCGGACGCATCTTCGCGGTCGAGGTGTCGCAGTCCCTGCTGTGGCGTCCGTTCGGCTGGTGGACGATCCGGATCAACCGGATGAGCGGCAAGAGCGCCGCGCAGCAGTCCTCCGGAAGCGGGCAGCAGTTCAACGTGGTGCTCCCGGTCGGCAAGCGGGCCGACGTCGAGCGTGTCCTCGGGCTGGTTCTGCCGGACGTTCCGGCGGCGAACATCCCGGAACTCTGGGAGCACGGCATCGTGGGTCCGGCGGAGGACGATGCCTACCGGACGATGCCTCGTCGAGCGCGGTGGCGGCGTCCGTTCTCGTGGAAGCGGCACGGTTATCTCGTGACCGATTTCGGGCTGCTGCTTCGTCGCGGGATCGTGTGGCGCAAGCTCGCCGTGTTCCCGCTCGCGCGTCTGCAGGGCGTGTCGCTCAGCCAGGGGCCGATCGATCGAGCACAGCGGGTGTCGGGGGCACAGGTTCACACCGTTCCCGGTCCGATCACGGGTTACCTCTCCGGACTCGAGCGTGCCGATGCCCTGGCGCTGCTCGACGGTGTCGTGGTCGCCGCCGCTGAGGCCGCGTCGCGCGACAGGAGCCACCGATGGAGCGAGCATTCGCCTACCGCACCTGAGCCGACTCCTCCGGCGCCCCCGGCCTACACGGGGCCGCCGCCCGTTTCCCCTCCGCCTCCGTACACCGGGATGTCTCCGGTCGCGCCTCCGCCTCCGTACTCCGGGTCCCCCGCTGCGCCGCCGCCTCCACCAGCGACGCCGCCGCAGCCGCGGTCGGAGCAGTGACAGTGCCGCGGGATGGGCGACTCGGCGTCGGGATCATCGGCGCCGGGCGCGTCGGTCCCGTGATCGGAGCCGCGCTCGGTGGGGCAGGGCATGCCGTGGTCGGGATCACGAGCGGCTCCGACGACGAGCGTGCCTCTGCGGTCCTTCCCGATGTGCCGGTGCTCGACGCGCTCGACGTCGTGCGTCGCGCCGAACTCGTGATCATCGCGGTCCCCTCGGAGCAGCTGCCCTCGCTCGTCGCGGGTATCGCCGAGGTGGGCGGTTGGCAGGTCGGACAGCTCGTGCTGCACACGGATCCGGCGTTCGGCATCGAGGTTCTGAGTCCTGCCGCCGCACGCGGTGCGATCCCCCTCGCCGTGCACCCGGCGATCACCTTCACCGGGACGTCGATCGACCTCCGCCAGCTGCAGGCCGGCTTCGCCGCGGTGACCGCGCCCGCCGCTGTGCTGCCCATCGCTCAGGCGCTCGCCGTGGAGATGGGCTGCGAACCGGTCGTGATCGCCGAGGCCGACCGTCCCGCGTACGCCGACGCGATCGCCACCGCGACCGAGTTCTCCCGGTCGATCATCGGGCAGTCGACCGCACGGCTGCGTGAGATCGGCGTGGAGAACCCCGGCGGATACCTGTCGGCGTTGGTGCAGTCGACCGTCGAACGCGCCCTTCGCGAGGCCTCGGATCCTTCTCCGCTGATCTGACCGTGTTGTGTGCACGGGCCGCGGGAGCGAGTGCTTGTACCCGGTAGGCGCCGGGTCTATCTTGAGGGCATCGGAGCGCCTGAGAGGAGGTGGCCCCATGGTCATCGGTCGAGAGCGTCCGCTGGCCGCCGCCATGGATCTCCTGATGGCAGGCGTCAGCGTCGACATCGTGGGCGGGCGGGGGAGCGGTCGGAGCACATTCCTCCGTGCCCTGGCCTCCCGCCTCGAGGATCGGGAATGGACCGTCGTCCGGGCACGAGGCATCGCGTCGTTGCGGCAGCACAGTTTGGGCGCGCTGCACCTCGCCGGGTTCGGTACCGCGACGGGTGCTCGACCAGCGACTCTTAATGAGACGGCACGCGCGCTGGCCGAGCGGCTCCGTGCGCGAACAGGGGTGCTGCTCGTGGACGACTGGGATGATCTCGACGAGTCATCCTGGGGAGTTGTCGAGTACGTCCGCCGAGACGCCGGCGTGCCGGTCGTGATATCGCGCCTCCAGGGCCTTCGTGCACGCCACACCCCGACGGGTTTGCCCGCGTCGACGCTCGAGCCTGCGTACGTGATCGACATCGAGCCCCTCCGGTTCGACGAGATGGAGTCGGTGCTCAGGGAACACCTCGACGCACCGGTCGAAGCGGGAACGATGAGCCGCCTCTTCGCGAAGTCCGGAGGAAATGTCGGACTTCTCCTCACTCTGGTCGACGCCTCGATTCGGGAACAGCGCATGTCTCGTCGGAGTACCGGGGAGTGGGAGGCATCGCGGGACCTCTGGAGCGGAGCTCTCCGTGCGGTGCTCGAAGCGCATCTCGAGGGGTTCGAGGATCACACGCGGGATGCGTTGGAGATCATCGCGGTCGTCGGCGTCGCAGACCTCGAGACGGTGCGGAAACTCGTGCCGTGGGAGATCCTCGAATTGCTCGAGGAACGGGGGACGATCGCGATCGTCCCGAGCGCAGGACGAAGACTCGTGACGGTCGTTCCTCCCCTCCTCGTCGAGTACTTCCGGCATGAGCCACTGGCGACGAGAAGGACTCGCCTCATCGAACTCGTCGAGGACAAGCTCGGGGCAGGGCTCGGGGAGCACGAGTCGGAGCCTGACGAGTCGCGGCGCAGCATCAGCAGCGTGGACGATGCTCTCTTCGTGCGTCTCCTTCAGGAACGCGCGCGGACGTTGCGCCTGGTCACGGCTGCGGAATGGGCGGCGAATCCGTCACCGGCTGCAGCGGTCCGATACGCCACAGCGCTGATGCACGCGAGTAGCGAGACGGTGCGATCCACGGTGGAAGGAATCATCGACACCGTCGATCCGAGCCTGGGGGACGGCGCGAGTCTGGCCGAGTTCGTGGTCCTGCGAGCACAGTGGCGCGCGTACGTGGCGGGGGAACTCGACGAGGCGATCGCGCAACTCCGGCGGGATGCCGCTGATCTCTCCCTGGGGCCTTATCGACGCCTCCTCGATGCGGCTCAGGTGCGGTTGCTCGTCAACCTCCGTGAAGTTCCCCAGGACTTCACCTCGAAGCTCGAGGTCGAGGATGATCTGCCCGACGCTGTGAAGATCACGCTGTGGGAGACACAGATGCTCGTGCTCGTCTGCCTCGGTCGATTCGACGATGCGAGGCGGGTCTTCGCGGAGGTGTCGACGCTCGACGACGGACATGCTTCCCACCTTTCGCGGGCGCTCATGGGGCTCGCCCTGCTCGGAGCCGGCCGGCATCGGGAGGGGATGGACTTCCTCGGCCGCGGGTTCGACGAAGCGCACGGGTATCTCGATGTGGATGCGTTGCGCACGTTCGGTGCAGCCCTCGCCCTGGGACACATGCTCGCAGGAGACTACACCGCCGCCGATGACGTCTTGGAGACCCTGCATTCCGCGGGTGATCCGGCCGTCTATCCGCCGGGCATCCCGCTCGCCTTGCTGTCGATCAGTGCGGTGATCAACATCCGACGAGGCAAGGTCTCGGCGGGGGAGCGGTTCGCCGCGGAGATAGAGAAGCTCGAATACCCCGACGGCCCCTTGCCCGGGCAGTCGCGAGCCTGGCCGAGGGCGCAACTCCTGGCCTTCGAGGGCGACCTCACTCGGGCGGGGGAGGTCCTGTGGAATTCCGGCACGGATCTGTGGAATCGCAATGCACGATACGCAGGGGTGACGGAGCTCCTGTCCTCGCTCGAGCTGGTGCCGTCTCCCGAACGCCTGGCTGACGTTCGACAGAAACTGCGAGACCTCCCCGATGCTCGCTCGCTCGCCGCATATGCGGACTTCGTCGCGGCGGGCGTGGCCGGAAACCCCGCGGCGATGCTCGCGTCCGTCGACGTTCTGGAGGACCGAGGTCTGACCGGTCTGGCTCTCTCTGCGTGCAAGCTCGCCGCAGCGGCGTTTGCGAAGGCCGCGGATCCGGAGCGGGAAGCCGCGGCACGGGCACGAGAAGAGCGTTTCCGGAGCGATCTTGCCGGGCGACAGATAGACACCGCTCGGTTCGCCGCAACGGCCACTGCGCTCACCGAAAGGGAGAAGGAGGTCGGTCGGCTGGCGGCCGAGGGCCTGACGAATCCGGAGATCGCGATTCGACTCGTTCTCAGTGTCAGGACGGTGGAGAGCCATATCCATCGACTTCTCCGCAAGCTCGATCTGCAAGGGCGACAGGGCCTGAGCAACCACCTGGAGGCCCTTCGCTGAGTCGCTCCGACTGGGCGTCGTGTCGGGTGACTCGGAGACAGTGCTCCGCCACTTCGACGGTCAGAGCTCAGGAGCTCAGGTGGGAGCCGCGCGCTACTGGCCGTTGGACATGATCGTGTTGAGCGCGAGCACGATGATCAGCCCGTTGAAGAAGAAGCTGCACACGGAGTGCCAGATGACCGTCCATCGCATGCGAGTGGAGAGCACGGTGACATCGGAAGCGGCGAAACTGGTTCCGACCGTGAACGAGAAGTAGACGAAGTCCACCATTCGTGGGTGCGGGGTCTTGGGGAAGTCGAACGGTGGCTCATCGTCCCGGAGGTTGCGCTGGAAGTAGATCTGCGCGAAGCCCCAGTGGAGGAAGCCCCAGGCGAGGACCATCACCCACACGCCGATGACGGTCGTCCTCAGCCCGACCTGCCAATCCGGGGCGAGGGTGAGGACACGCACGGCGGCGGTGAGGCCGGTCATACTCGCCAGAACCGTCGTCGACGTCGCCACGAGGCGTGCAAGCCTGCTCGCGACGAATCGATGCGGGCGAACGTGGGCGGTTGATCGAGCGGAGATTCCGAGCACGAGCAGCGTCGCGGACGCGTAGAAAGTGCCGAGGAGAGCCCAGGCGCCGAGCCAGTCGAGCTGCGCGGCTCCTCCATCGAAGACGAAGTTGATGACGATGCCGAGGACGATCATCGCAACCTGACCGACCAGTGCCGCTCCATAGCCGGCCGCTCCCCACCACTGCCTCGCCCGCCGAGTCGGCCGCTCTCTCGACAGAGGAGCCGGCTTCCACAGCCGTCGCGAGCGATCACGCAGATCCGAGCGGCGCTCGTCTGTCGCTGATTCGCACGTGGACATGAAGACCTTTCCGCAGGATCGAAGGACTTCATTTCAGCAGCCGTCTTCGTCTCGGCTGCGCGGAACCTCTCCGGGTGAGAGGAAGTCGACCGGAATTCGGTGAGTGACGAGGCAGAGCTCCGTGTGCATCGGGCAGCAGCACCGTGCATCGTCCACCACTACGCTCCTCGAAGACGCCGGCTGTTCGCATGCGTTTGCGCGAGGTGACACTGATACCGCTTTCGCGGCTACTGAATCGCGATCGCTCACCACCCAAGCGCCGAATCCGACCCATAGCGTGGGCATGGTCGGGCGTCGGAGGCTGAGTGAGTGCGCTCGTCCGATCTATCACGATTTGTGATCGATCACGCGAGAACGAAGCTCGCCGTCTCGAGTCGTGGTATCTTGCGGGTCACCGCGGGGAGATCAGATTACGACTCGCTGACGCGGGTCTTAGGTGCATCGGAGGATCAAGATGGACGTGAAGATCAGTACCCGCGCGAAAGTGCTGGCAGCGATCGGGATAATCGCCGTGGCAGCCGTGGGCGCGACCCTCGCGGCGTTCACCGACACAGGCAACGTGGAGACCACGTTCACCTCGGGGACGCTGGACCTCAAGTTCGACGACGACCAGGACGGGAACCCGGACAACTACCTCGTCGACTTCAGCGCCGGGTTCGACAACCTCGCGCCAGGGGACTCCGTCGATCTGGACCTGCTCGTCTACAACTCCGGCACGATCGATGCGCTGCTCGGTCTCGGCGCCCCGATTCTGACGAACTCCGAGGGCACGCCGGCGACGGCTCTGGAGGACTACCTGACCGTCGTGATCACCGACACCGGCACGTCCACCGAGCTGTTCAACGGCACCCTGGCTTCGGCGTCGTTCACGGGGCTTGACATCTCGTCGGGCGGAGCGGCCAATGGGACCACTCTGAACATCGTCGTCACCTTTGACCCTGCGGCCCCGGTGGGCGCGGCTGGACAGGGCGTGACGGTCGTGTTCCCGTTCGAAGCGACGCAGGCATAGAGCGCTGTCCGTCATGAGTGACATGGTCGGGGTCCCCTCAGAGCTCGTCTGGGTTCCGCCCGTCGTCACGGTAGAGAACATCAAGCCCGGCGACCCGCAGGTCCGGACGCTCACGCTCACCAACAGCAACGATGTGCCTGTCGAGCTGTCCTCAGAGCTGATGCAGTCCGGTGTCTTGTTCGGCGGAGACACTCCGCTCGACGTCAGCTTCTCGCTGTCGGAGGAAGGCCGGTGCTCGGACAACCCAGAGGCGATCCCGGCGCAGGGGACGGTCACGGTGACGATGGTCGCGGAGTTGCCCATCACCGCCGGAAACGAGTATCAGGGTCAGTCCGGGGTGGCGAACTACATCGTCACCGCGACGGAAGCGGACGTCTGCGTGCTCTCGAGTCCACCGGAGAATCCACCGGACGCGCTGCCTCCGACAGGGGTGGCGGTCGGTGGGACCTTGCTTCTCGCACTGGCATGCCTGGCCGTAGGAGCAGCGCTCCGCTTCGGGATGCGACGACGGCGGGAACGGCGGGGATCATGATCGACACCACATCGACGCCTGCCTCGACGTCTACCTCGTCGTCAGGGAAGGGGTGGCGGGTGTTTTTGAACACCGCTGCGATCATCGGGGCCGCAGCGGTGGTGATCGCTCTCTTCGCTGCCATCATCGGAGCGCGAGTCCTCATCTTCTCCTCTGGCTCGATGGCTCCTGCGATCCCGGAGGGCTCCGCGGCGATGACGATTCCTCGTGACACCGACGATCTCCAGATCGGCGACGTCATCAGCGTCGCCCGTGCCGGGGACGGGAAGCTGGTGACCCACCGCATCGTCGATCTGACCGTTCATGACGGGCTCACTCTCGCGACACTGAAGGGCGATGCGAACCCTGCGGCCGACGCCGCACCGTATGCGCTCGGTTCCCAGACGCAGCGTGTGGCGTTCGCGATTCCCCACGCCGGCGCGGCCCTGGCCGTGATGAAGTCGCCGTGGTTCCTCGGCGCGGTCATCGCTCTGGTCGTGCTGGCGGCGATACCGACACGTCCCCATTCGCGCAAGAAGCCAGAGCATGCGAAGACCGAGAGCCCGAAGACCGAGCAAGGACGAGAAGCATGACGACCCGACGCCGCCGCCGCCTCGCCGCCTTCACTGCCGCCGTTGTGGTGGCGGTGGCGGGATCGGTGCTGGGAGCCAGCCAGGGGTCCGTCGCTCAGTTCGTTGACACGGGCCGCGTGCAGTCGAGCTTGTCGGCTGTGGATTCCGTTCCGCTGAGCTTCGTCGGTATCGATGCCGGAGAGAACTACTCGATGGGCTGGACAGCTGCCGGTGAGATCTTCACCTGGGGCGGGAACGGAGCAGGACAGCTCGGTAATGGAACCTCTGGCGGTTCGCGTCTCGTCCCTGAGCAGGTCATGTTGCCCTCGGGGGTACAGATCGTGAAGGCTGATGGTGGGCTGGACACCGTCATCGCGCTCGCGTCGGACGGCGGCGTGTACACCTGGGGGAACGCAACTGTCAGCGGGACGAGTCATACGCCTACACGCAGTGCGTTCTTCGACGCGCTCGGGGATCCGGTCGTCGGCGTCTCCAGTGGCGGATATTACTACTTGGCGTGGACGGAGAGCGGAGCCCTGTATTCATGGGGCACGGCAGGCGGCGGACGGCTCGGTCGGTCAGCGACAGGACAGAGTCCGCCCGCACGGGTGACAGCACAGGGACTGAACCTCGTGGCCGTCGAAAGCGCAGCCGCGGGGCGGTTCGCAGGCATCGCTCAGGTCGAAGGTGGCGCAGAGACCATTGCGTGGGGCACCGGGTTCGGCGCCGCTGCGGGGGTGACGCTCACAGGGATCACCTCCACGGTCGATGGGGTCGCGGCGGGCACCAACGTCGTCCTGGCCTGGGGCCAGGACGGGTCCCTTTTCTCGGCGACCTCGGCGACGGCGTCCGCGGTCGTCGGCGCGACCGATATCGTCGGAGTGGACGCCTCCTTCCCTGCTGCAGGTTCCTCCTCCTTCTACGCGTGGCGCGCAGACGGAGCCCTCTTCGCCTGGGGAGACAACAGCCAGGGACAGCTGGGTTTGGGAACCACCGGCGGGTCTGTGCCCTCACCGACGCCGGTGACGCTCGCCCCGGGGTCGGTCGCACTCCAAACCGGGGCAGGCGCGGACCATGCTCTGTATCTCGGGCAGGACGGCACGTTCAGCTCGGCGGGGAGCAACGCGTTCGGACAGCTGGGAACGGGCGACACCACCCCGCGGAACACCTTCGGCAGCGCGATCACGATCCTCCGGTGGCCGTGATGCCCTACGGCCGCGGGTGAAAGGGGAAACTCATGGGCACGACGACCTTGGCTGATCCGCTCTACGGTGCTTCCTTGGGGCAAGCGATAACGAGGTTCTTTCGCAAGTACGCGACGTTCTCCGGCCGTGCGAGTCGCTCGGAGTACTGGTGGTGGCAACTCGCCACCACCGTCGTCTATCTGGTTCTGGCGGGCTCGACTGTTGCCATCGGCGTCGCGAGCGGCGAGCTGGACACCGGAGGTGAGGTGTTCTACCTGGGTCCCGCTTTCAACGTCGGGATTGCGCTCCTGGCGGTCTGGGCCCTGGCCACGCTTGTGCCGCAAATCGCGCTGGCCGTGCGACGCCTGCACGACACGAACCTCTCGGGGTGGTTCGTCCTGCTGCGGCTCATTCCGTCCGTCGGGGACATCGTGCTGTTGGTGCTGACGATACAGCCGTCCAATCCCGCGGGCGCACGATACGACAAGCGCTGAGCCGAGGTCTCCTCCGGGCCCGGGGTCAGCGCCCGCCGGAGAACCCGCCTCCGCCTCCGCCCCCGGAGAACCCGCCGCCGAACGATCCGCCGGCGCTCGATGAGGTGCTCGTCGACGGTGCGGTATAGGTCGCGGCGGAGCGGGACGATGCCACGAACGCCGCGAGCTGCATCCGGAGGGCGAACGAGGTCGGATCGCCCATCCAGGTCGCCCCGCGATGCTCGCCCGCGTACGCACGCTCGAGGACGTCGCCCCATTCGCTCTCCATGCCGAACAGGATCGCGTAGGGGAGGAGACGTTCGTACAGGTGGATGACGTCGGCGGTGCCGTCCGGTCGGCGTTCGGCACCGCTGTAGGACTGGAGCATGCGCAGACGGTCGGCCTCGGCGACCCGGATGAACTCCTGCACGCCTTGCAGGTACTCGTAGGTACGGGCGCCCTCGGCGGTGAGCACGGTGTGCTTCGAGAACGCGTACAGGCTCGACAGCAGAACGAGGAACGCGACGAAGGAGATCACGACCACACCGGGGATGGCGGAGAGGCGGCCGGTCGTGGCGGCCCAGATGCCGAGGGCCAGGCCGATCGCTGCGATGCCGATCGCGCACCACTGCAGGATGACGGCCGCGCGACTGCGGACCTTCTCGGTCAGGCCACGCGATGCCGCGGCAACCTTCCCACTCTGCTCCAGAGTGGACATCCGCGCGGCGAACGCCTCGTCTGTGGCAGGAACGTCGACGACACCGTCGGGGTCGGCGTCTGCGAAGAGCGCCTCGAACGCGGCCTCGTCCAGCTCGTCGGCCCCGGTCGTCGCCCGCAGACGCCGCAACCGGGGTTCCTCCGCCTGCGCGCCCTCTTCGATGCGCAGGCTGCCGCGCACGGCGAGGTGGACGATCTCGGCGGGGATCACGTCTTTCGCGCCGGGGATGATGGCGCCGGCGAGCAGCGGCGGAAGCGAATCCGGCACGTCGTACTGGGCGATGACGATCCCGGTCGCTCTCCGGCGTCGGCGCGTGAACCCTGCGACGGCCACCCAGCTGCCGACGGAGACGCCGACCGCACCGACGGCGGCGATCAGCGGGGCGATGTCGCCTACCGGATCCGGCGTCCGCGCGAGGGGCTGTGCGACGGTGTCCGCGTCGAAGCCGATTGCCACGGTCACTCCGTGACCGGCGGGGAGCTGGGCGGACTCGACCCGGAACGTCGCGGCCCCACCGTCGGTGGTCGGGCCCTGAAGGTCGCACTCGTCCCTCGAGCCCGAAGCACCGGTGTAGCAGCGGGCGGAGCCGGTGAGCGCCGCCGACATCTCGCTGTCGAACGTGATGTCGGCACGGAAGCGTTCAATGGGCTGTGTGCTGTCGAGGGGGAGCAGGTCCCAATAGAACTCGTCCACCGACGGCGTCGACGACCCATCGGTCGGACTCGTCGCCAGCACCACGTCGCGCATCTCGTACTCGATCACGTACGTGGTGAGGCCCTGCACGTAGTCGTCGGTGCCGATGCTCACGAAGGTGAGTCCGTCTTCCTCGTCGGTCTCGTAGGGGACGGCAGTACCGTCTTCATCCGTGACCGCGATGATCCGCGTCTCGGTGCTGGCGCCCTGGTATGAGGTCGGCAGTCCCCGGACGATTCCGCGATTCTGATCGGTCTCGGGGAAGCGGGCGACCAGCGTCTCGGTCACCCGCATCAGCGCGCGGCCCTCCTGATCGAGTCCGACCTCGTAGTCGGCATCCCAGGAGGCATACGAGAAGTCGTCCACGTCCGCCGCGGAGACAGGTGCCGCTTCCGCGGTGACCGGCGCGGCGATCCCGGCAAGAGCGAGGGAGAGGGCAGCGAACGCGCGGAGGATCCGTGTGTGGGCCATTCTTCGAGGCTACCCAGCCTGTGCCGAGGGAAGAGACGCCGCCTCGGTAAACTGGGAACGACTTTCAAGGAGCCCCGCACATGACTGACGCGTCCGCCGCGCCCGAACCGGCCTCGAACGACCTCCCCGCCGAGGAAGACGTCCACGAACAGAAGGCCGTGCGACTCGCCAAGCGCGAGCGTCTGATCGAGAAGCGGACGGATGCCGGTGGGGGAGCTTTCCCGGTGGGCGTGCCGATCACGCACACCATTCCCGCGCTGCGCGCCGAGTACGGCGACCTCGAAGCCGGCGATGAGACCGGCGTCGTGGTCGGGGTCGCAGGCCGCGTGGTGTTCAGCCGGAACACCGGCAAGCTCTGCTTTGCGACGCTGCAGGCCGGTGACGGCGCACGCATCCAGGCGATGATCTCGCTCGCGAACGTCGGCGAGGAGTCGCTGGCGGACTGGAAGGAGTACGTCGACCTCGGCGATCACGTCTTCGTGCACGGAGAAGTGATCTCCAGCCGTCGCGGAGAGCTGTCGATCATGGCCGATGGGTGGGAGATCGCGTCGAAGGCAGTCCTGCCTCTCCCCAACGCCTACTCCGAGCTCAGCGAGGAAGGGCGCGTGCGCAGCCGCTACCTCGATCTCATCGTCCGTGAGCAGGCACGCACCACGGTCCGTGCGCGTGCGGCCGTGAACGCGAGCCTGCGTGCCACCTTCACCAGTCACGACTACCTCGAGGTCGAGACCCCGATGCTGCAGGTGCAGCACGGAGGGGCATCCGCACGCCCGTTCATCACCCACTCGAACGCCTTCGACACCGAGCTGTACCTGCGCATCGCGCCGGAGCTGTATCTGAAGCGCGCGGTCGTCGGGGGCATCGAGCGTGTCTACGAGATCAACCGCAACTTCCGGAACGAGGGTGCCGATTCCACGCACAGCCCCGAGTTCGCGATGCTCGAGGCCTATCAGGCCTACGGCGACTACAACCAGATGGCCGCGTTGACGCAGGAACTCGTGCAGAAGGCGGCGATCGCGGTCGCGGGGTCGACGACCGTGACCTGGGCCGATGGTACCGAGTACGACCTCGGCGGCGAGTGGGACCGCATCTCGATGTACGAGTCGCTGTCCGCAGCATCGGGCCGCACGGTCACCCCGCAGGACTCCGTCGAAGACCTCATCGCCTTCGCCGAGCAGACCGGTGTCGATCTTCCGCCTCAGGCCACCCACGGCAAGCTCGTCGAAGAGCTGTGGGAGCACTTCGTGAAGGGCGACCTGGTGCGCCCGACGTTCGTGATGGACTTCCCCGTCGACACCTCGCCCCTCGTGCGTGAACACCGCTCGATCGACGGCGTCGTGGAGAAGTGGGACCTGTACATCCGTGGGTTCGAGCTGGCGACCGGATACTCCGAGCTCGTCGACCCCGTGATCCAGCGCGAGCGCTTCGTGGAGCAGGCGAAGCTCGCCGCACGCGGTGACGTCGAGGCGATGCCTGTCGACGAGGAGTTCCTGCGAGCACTCGAGCACGGCATGCCGCCATCCGGGGGGATGGGCATGGGGATCGACCGTCTGCTGATGGCGATCACCGGCCTGGGGATCCGCGAGACCATCCTCTTCCCGCTGGTGAAGTAGTCCGCGGGGCCCGGCGTTCATCGTGCCGGGCTCCGACGGAACGCCCATTCCGGCAACAGGGCGCTGCCGATCATGGTCTCCAGCAACGCTGCGAGAGAGTAGCCGGGATCGATCTCGCGCACCAGGTCGAGGTAGTGACCCGCATGCGTGGCGCGGCCGAGGGCCCAGGACAACCACGCCGCCGCCGTCAGCGGTGCCGGTCGTGAAGCCCGCGGTGCCCGTGCGGCCGCCGCGCGGACGGCCGAGAGGGCGACGCGAAGCCGTTCCGTGTCCGGGCCGGGCCCCTGCCCCAGAAACAACCGCCCCAGTTCGTCCGGGACCATCTCGCCGCTGGTCGCGAAGGCCATCTGTGCGCTGTAGGCGCGCTTGCCGCCGAGGAGATCGGTGGCCCACTGTGCGATCGCCACATCTCGCAGAAGCGGGCGCTCGAGACACCACAGCAACGTCGCGGTCGCGAACGGCGGGAGCGTATCGGGAGTCGCGAGCACGGACTCGAAGAGCGCCGGGATGTCTTCCAATAGCACGAGCGCAGCGATCAGCTGGGGGTTCTCGCGTCCGGTCACACGCGCGCTGCGTCCCGTCTCCTCCTGATCGAGCAGTGCCGTCAGCTCCTGCATCGCTCGCCCGACCCTTTCCTTCTCTGCGAGGTCGACCTCGGGAAGCTCCGCTCCGGCCCACTGATCCCCGGAGACATCGCCCACCGATGGCACCTCCGCGGGCGGGAGGACCTCCGCGAGAGGGTGGAGACGCGGCGCCGGGTCGAGATAGCTCGACCACCCCGACGGTGTCACACAGAGCGCGTCGACCACTCGGAGACCAGCATCCTCCGCGGACCCCAGCACCTCGTCGACGGCAACGGCGTACGGCAGCACGAGCCCGTCGCGGGTGGCCTGGGACTCCTCATCGGTGTAGACCACGAGCGCCACGGCATCGGTGCCGGTGACACGGGACGCCAGGCCGACCGCAGCGTGGGCATAGTGCTCGAGATCGGTCTGGTCGTGGGGGAGGTCGAGCCGCATGGCTCCCTCGGTGCGGGCGCCGCAGAAAGGGAGCAGGACGATGCTCCGACGAGGTGTGAACCCGGCGAGAGGGGGGACCAGGGCGAGGAATGCGGCGGAATCGGTGGCACGAAGAACTGTTGTCATGCCGAGAGTGTCGCGGAACGCGTGGTCACGCAGGGCGGAAGAGGCGGGCTGTGGACGCGGATCCAGAAAGAGCGGGAATGTGTACGAAGAGTGGCTCGCGTACCATGGGGTGATGGACAACTTCTGGCTCGCCGCGGCATGGTCTCTCCTGCCGACCGTCGGAGTGAGCATCGTGTTCGTCTTCGTGCTCCGCGGCATCCTCCGCTTCGATCGCAAAGAGCGCAAGGTCCACGCGCAGATCGAGGCCGAAGAGCGCGCGGCGCGCGGCCTCCCGCCGCGCGTCTGAGTCCGACCCATCCGCTACTGTGAAGCCAGCACACCGGCTCCGGTGTGAGTCCGAGGTGATCGTCACCACGGTGTGAGGGGACACGATGACCGCGGAGACCTGGGGCTGGTGGATAGCCGCCTTCCTCGTGGCCCTCGACATCGTCATCCGCGTGACGGCGATCATCGTCATCCCGCGCAATCGCCGACCGACGGCCGCGATGGCCTGGCTCCTCGCGGTCTTCTTCATCCCGTTCGTCGGCGTGTTCCTCTTCCTGCTGATCGGAAACCCACGGCTCCCGCGTGCCCGGCGGCGCAAGCAGGACCAGATCAACGAATACATCGCCCAGACGAGTGAGCACCTGCACTTCGGGACTCTGCGTCCGAACGCCCCCGAGTGGTTGGGGCCCATCGTCCAGATGAATCAGAAGCTCGGCGCGCTGCCGCTCTCGGGTGACAACGGCGCCCACCTGATCTCGGACTACCAGGAGTCCCTCGACGAGATGGCCGAGGCCATCCGCACCGCTCAGGAGTACGTGCACGTCGAGTTCTACATCCTGCAAGCGGATGCGTCGACGGACAATTTCTTCCGAGCGCTCGAAGAGGTCTCGGCGCGTGGCGTCGAGGTGAGAGTCCTCCTCGATCACTGGGCCAACCGCGGCAAGCCCCGGTACAAGCAGACCATCGCCCGTCTCGACGCCATGGGCGCCGACTGGCATCTGATGCTCCCCGTGCAGCCGTTCAAGGGCAAGATGCAGCGTCCTGACCTGCGCAATCACCGCAAGCTCCTGGTCGTCGACGGCAACATCGCGTTCCTTGGCTCGCAGAACATCACGGACTCGACGTACAACCTGCCGAAGAACATCAAGCGCGGTCTGCACTGGGTCGACCTCATGGTCCGTCTGGACGGTCCCGTGGTGCTGAGTGTCAACGCGATCTTCGTGGCCGACTGGTACAGCGAGACCGATACGGTCCTCGAGGGGATCGACATCGCCCATGCGAACATCGGCTCGGGCGACCTCGACTGCCAGGTCGTGCCGTCGGGACCGGGGTTCGAGGTCGAGAACAACCTCCGGCTCTTCCTCGGGCTGCTGTACGCGGCCAAGAAGAAGATCATGATCGTCAGCCCCTACTTCGTCCCCGACGAAGCGCTCCTGCTGGCGGTGACCGCAGCCGTCGACCGAGGCGTCCACGTGGAGCTCTTCGTGTCGGAGGAGGGCGATCAGGCGATGGTGTACCACGCCCAACGCAGCTACTACGAGGTGCTGCTCAAGGCCGGCGTGCGGATCTGGATGTATCGCAAGCCGTACATCCTGCACACCAAGACGCTCACGATCGACGACGGGGTCGCGGTCATCGGGTCCAGCAACATGGACATGCGCTCCTTCGGTCTGAACCTCGAAGTGTCGATGCTGGTGCGGGGCGAGGAGTTCGTCGCCGAGATGCGCGAAGTCGAGGACAAGTACCGCTCGCTCAGTCGCGAGCTGACCCTCGAGGAGTGGATGCAGCAGCCGCTGCGCTCCACCGTGCTCGACAACCTGGCGCGTCTCACCTCCGCCCTGCAGTAGCACGCGAGTGCCTTCCGGGTGATCGTGGCGCGGGATACTCTGTGTGCATGACCTCCGCGCTTCGTCCCCTCGCCGTCGTGGTCGGCCTCGTCGCCGCCGCGTTCCTCGTCGCAGGGTGCACCGCCGGGCCGGGTGCGGACACCCCGACGAGTTCACCGGCTCCGAGCGCCGGAAACGTCGACGATCAGAACGACATGGAGGGCGCCCTGCTCGATGACGGCCGCATGTTCGCGGTCGTCACGTGGGGATCCTCGACCTGCGTGCCGCAGGTGGACCAGGTCACGGGCGAGGGCCAGACGGTGACCGTGACCCTGGCGGATCCGGCCGCGGAAGCGGAGAAGCCGTGCACGGCCGATCTCGCTCCGCGGGCGAGCCTCGGCGCCCTGCCCGAAGGCGTGGACCCGACGAAGGACATCACCCTGAACGTCACTTACGGCGATCTCACCGACGACATCGACCTCGACGGCGACCCCGCTGCCGCAGGAACGCCTGGAAGCTCGACCGAGTACCTGCCGACCGCCGGCTGGTTCGACGACGGTGCTCTCGTGCTGCTCACCTGGGGATCCTCGAGCTGCGTCCCGGTCGTGGAGTCCCTCGAGGGTTCCGGTACCTCCGGCACCGCCACCTTCGTCACCGATGACGACCAGGTCTGCACGATGGACATGGGGCCGCGGGCGACCATGCTCGCGTTCGGTGACGACACCGTCGAGGACGACGGCACCTTCACGCTGACCCTGGTCGGCGGCGGTCTCGACGGAACGGTCGAGGTCCGGTAGCGTCGCCGTGGGTCTCAGAGCATGTGCACCGGGTGGCCGGACGGAAGCGCCAGCAGGAGCGCTCCCGGGTCGGCCCAGCAGGTGATCCGCACGGCTTCACCGAATTCATCCCCGTCGAGTTCGATCGGGATCGGTCCGGGCACAGCTGCTTCGGCGGCTGCCCCGTGGAAGTAGTGCACCGAGGCGTTCTTGCCGCGACGTTCGAGCACGCGACGCCCGGCACGGAAGCGCCGCAGCACCGAGTTGTCCCACCAGATCTTGCGCCAGACGGCGAACCATCCGAGGACCCCGGTGGGCTTGATGACGGCGATGTCGAGGGATGCGTCGGTGATCGACCCGTCAGGGATCAGAGCGATGCCGGCGGGAAGGGTCCCGCAGTTCGCGAAGAGCAGGCTGTACGCGCGATGCGAATGCAGGCGGCCGTCATCGACCTGGTAGACCGCACGGAAGGGCTTCGCGCGGGGCAGTGACCGCGCGGCGCCGTCGACGTACGCGATCCATCCGACCGACCTCTTCAGGTTCGAGCGGGTGTTCGCGATCATGTCCGCATCCAGGCCCATGCCGGCGAGCACCACGAAGGCGTGTTCCTGCTCCTCGCCGTCGGCTCTGGTCAGGCGCGCCCAGCCGATGTCGATCGGGTGCCGGAAGCCGCCGAGAGCGGCTCGGATCATCTCCGTCGGGTCGGCGAGCGGAAGTCCGAGGTTGCGGGCGAGGAGATTCCCGGTGCCGCTGGGCAGGATCGCCAACGGGACTCCGGTGTTCGCGATCGCTTCGGACACGGCGCGGACCGTGCCGTCGCCGCCCGCCACCAGGACGACGTCGACGCCGCGTTCGAGGGCCTGCGCAGTGGCCTGCTGTCCGGCATCCTCCACCGTCGTCGGGTAGAAGGCCGGGTGTTCCCACCCCGCTTCGCGGGACAGGTCCCTCACGGCTTCACGGAGGTGCTTCCCGTCGACCTTGATCGGGTTGTAGACGAGTGCCGCCTGTCGTCGGACGAGGGCGGGCGTGGTCATGGCGCTACTCTAATCCGCGATGCCGCGTCTCGCGGACTGCGCGCATCCGTGCGGCCGAGGGGTGGCGTCCGCCGCACCGTAGACTTGGAAGATGATCGACCTCGCACTCCTCCGCGAAGAACCGGAGACCGTCCGCCGTTCGCAGGCTGCTCGTGGAAACGACCAGAGCACCGTCGACGTCGCACTCGAGGCCGATCGATCGCGGAGGGCTGCGCTGTCCGCCTTCGAGGAGTTGCGTGCGGAGCAGAACGCTTTCGGCAAGCAGGTCGCGAAAGCCCCGAAGGAAGAGAAGGCGGCGCTCGTCGCGCAGGCCAAGGACTTGGCGGAGCGCGTCAAGCAGGCCCAGCACGCGGCGAACGACGCAGCCGACGCGGCATCCGCTGCGCTCGCCCGGATCGAGAACGTCGTGATCGACGGGGTGCCGGCCGGCGGTGAGGCCGACTTCGTCGAGCTGCGCCGGGTCGGAGACGTACCCGCCTTCGACTTCGAGCCGCGCGACCACCTCGAGCTCGGCGAGCTTCTCGGCGCCATCGACATGGAGCGCGGCGCGAAGGTCTCCGGCGCGCGGTTCTACTTCCTGCGCGGCATCGGCGCGCGCCTCGAGATCGCGCTCATGAACCTCGCGCTCGACAAGGCGCTGCAGAACGGTTTCGTGCCGTTGATCACGCCGACCCTCGTGCGCCCCGAGATCATGCAGGGGACCGGCTTCCTCGGCGAGCACGCCGACGAGGTCTATCACCTCGACAAGGACGACGATCTCTATCTGGTCGGCACCAGTGAGGTCGCGCTCGCCGGGTACCACAAGGACGAGATCGTCGACCTCGCCGACGGCGCCCTCCGCTATGCGGGTTGGTCGACCTGCTACCGGCGTGAGGCCGGCTCCCACGGCAAGGACACCCGCGGCATCATCCGCGTGCACCAGTTCAACAAGCTCGAGATGTTCGTCTACACGACCGCGGAGGACGCCGAGGCCGAGCACCTTCGCCTCGTCGCCCTGCAGGAGGAGATGCTGACCTCTCTCGGTCTCGCCTATCGAGTCATCGACGTCGCGGCGGGAGACCTCGGGTCGAGCGCCGCACGCAAGTACGACATCGAAGCGTGGGTACCCACTCAGGGGGCGTTCCGTGAACTCACGTCGACGTCGAACTGCACGACGTTCCAGGCCCGCCGCCTCGACGTGCGCCACCGGCCGGCGGTCGACGCGTCGGAGGGCGCGGCGAAGACGCAGCACGTCGCCACGCTCAACGGCACGCTGGCCACCACCCGCTGGATCGTCGCACTGCTCGAGACGCATCAGCAGGCCGACGGCTCGGTGCGGGTGCCCGAGGTTCTGCGCCCGTACCTCGGCGGCCTCGACGTGATCCGGCCGCTCGACGAGGGGCGGGCAGCTCGGTGACGGCATCCTGGCTCGTCGGCCTCGACGTCGACGGAACGATCCTGCTGCAGGACGAGACCATGAGTCCCGGAGTTCCCGAAGCGATCGCGCGGGTTCGCGATGCCGGACACGTGGTCACGATCGCGACTGGGCGCAGCTGGATGGCGACGCGGCGCTACGTCCAGGAGCTCGGCCTCACCGCGGATTATGTCGTGTGCTCCAACGGCGCGGTCACGATGCGTCGCGACGGAGACGACTGGGAGCGCTGGAGCGTCGAGACGTTCGACCCGACCCCCGTTCTCGGACTGCTGCGCGACCGCCTGCCCGAGGCCCGATACATGGTCGAGCTCGCCTCCGGGCAGCGGCTGTACACCGAGCAGCTCGACGACTGGACGCTCGACGGCGGTCGCCAGGTCGACTTCGAGGAGCTCGGCCGACTCCCGGTGTCGCGCATCGTGGTCGTCTCGCCCGGGCACGACGAGGACGACTTCCATCGGCTCGTCTCGGATGCCGGTCTCAACGAGGTCTCGTACGCGATCGGTTGGACGGCCTGGCTGGACATCGCCCCGCAGGGCGTCGACAAGGGGACCGCACTGGAGCAGGTGCGCACCGAACTGGGACTCGACGGAGGGCGCATCCTCGTCGCCGGCGACGGTCGCAACGACATCGGTATGTTCGGCTGGGCGCGTGCTCTCGACGGACGGGCCGTGGCGATGGGTCAGGCCCCCGCGGAAGTGAAGGATGCCGCGAGCGAGGTCACCGCAGACGTACAGGACGGCGGACTGGCGCAGGCCCTCGACACGCTTCCAGCACCCGCCCAGGTCAGCACGGGAGAATAGAACTCGGCTAGACTCACGCCTTGTCGACAGATGTGTCTGTCGAGGAGGGTTGTCCGAGCGGCCGATGGAGCTGGTCTTGAAAACCAGTGGGCAGAGATGTCTCGTGGGTTCGAATCCCACACCCTCCGCAGCTGAGCACGGTGGCCCCTCACCGGCGCTGAATCCGAAAGGCCCCGAGTGAGCGAGAACCACCGCCGCCGCCGCACGGTCGCGCGACACGGTCAGCTGGCGACCCCCGGTCCCGTCAACCAGCTGTTGAAGCTCATCGCGATCGGTCTGGCGGTGGTGCTCGTCAGTGGGTTCGGCGTCGCGGCTTACATCGCGTACGACTTCTCCAGTACGGTCGCCGCGAACGCCGTCGACCTCGAGGGCCAGGAGGCGGTCCCGCCGGACATCGGCGAGTACGAGGAGGGGTTCAACCTCGTCCTGACCGGCGTCGACACCTGCGAAGAGAAGTACGCGGGTCTGTTCGGCGAACGGTGCACAGGAAGTGACTCCGAGGGCACCCTCAACGACGTGAATCTCCTGGTGCACGTCTCTCAGGAGCCCCGTCGTATCACTGTCGTGAGCTTCCCCCGCGATCTGATGATCCCGATCCCGGAGTGCCTGGACGACGAGGGCAACGTCCGCTCGGCGATGAGTAAGCAGCCGCTCAACACCGCGTACACCGACGGTGGCCTCAACTGCGTCGTCAAGACGATCTCGGAACTGACCGATCAAGAGATCCAGTTCGCGGCCTCCGTCACCTTCGGCGGCGTGATCGAGATCACCAACGCGATCGGCGGCGTCGACGTATGCCTCGCCAACCCGATCAAGGACCGCTACACCGGCCTCGACATGGCCGCGGGCACGCACACTGTCGAAGGCCTGCAGGCCCTCCAGTTCCTGCGGACGCGCCACGGTGTCGGTGACGGTAGCGACCTCGGCCGCATCGGCAACCAGCAGCAGTACATGTCGAGCCTCGCCCGCAAGATGATCAGTGGTGAGGTGCTCGGTAACGTCCCGGTCATGCTCAAGCTCGCCAACACCGCGCTCAGCAATCTGGAAGCCAGCACCTCGTTGGCGAACAACCCGATGACGCTCGTGCAGATCGCGCTCGCGGTGAAGTCGGTGCCGTTCGAGGACATCGTCTTCGTGCAGTACCCGACCGGGGCGGACTACGCCGACCCGAACAAGGTCGTCCCGAACCAGGAGGCCGCCGCAGCCCTCTGGGATGCGATCGAGGCGAACGCGCAGCTGCAGATCACGCACCAGAACACCAGCAACGACGGCGTGATCGTGCAGGAGCCCACCGAGCCCGTCACCGAGGCCACGCCGGATCCCACGGCCACCCCGGACACCGTGGTGGCGTTGCCCGACTCGATCAAGGGCAACTCGGCCGCGCAGACGACCTGCTCCAACGGCAACGTCCGCTGAGACGCCTGCGCTCCGTGCAATTCGCTTGCGCAGTCTTGCAAGGATTTGCGTAAGCTGACCCCATGTCGAAGCGACTCGCCGAGGTGGCGCGCAAGGTCGGAGTGAGCGAAGCCACGGTCAGCCGTGTGCTCAACGACAAGCCGGGGGTCTCCGATGCCACGCGGCAGGCGGTTCTGACCGCGCTCGACGTGCTCGGATACGAACGGCCGACGAAGCTTCGCGGCGAGCGGGCGCGTCTGGTGGGTCTGGTGCTCCCCGAGTTGCAGAATCCGATCTTCCCCGCCTTCGCCGAGATCGTCGGTGGCGCGCTCACTCAGAACGGCTACACGCCTCTGTTGTGCACGCAGAACGCGGGCGGCGTGACGGAGTCGGACTACGTCGACCTGCTTCTCGCGCAGCAGGTCTCGGGAGTGATCTTCCTCGGCGGAAACTACACACAGGCGGATGCCGCGCACGCGCACTATGAGCGGCTGCGCCAGGTGAACCTGCCGACGGTTCTCGTGAACGCCCGCGTGCCCGAGCTGCAGTTCGCGACAGTCTCGACCGACGACGCGGCGGCGGCCGAACAGGCGGTGCTCCACGTGCATCAGCTCGGGCATCGACGCATCGGTCTCCTCCTGGGGCCCGACGATCACGTCCCGTCGCAGCGCAAGCTCGAGTCTGCGCGTCGTCTGCTGGAGAAGCTCGGTGAGCCGCTGTCCGAAGAACTCGTGGTGCGCGGCATGTACTCGCTCGAATCGGGGCAGGCCGGCGCGGCGCGGCTCTTCGCCGCCGGGGCCACGGCGATCGTCTGTGCGAGTGATCCGATGGCCCTCGGCGCGGTGCGCGCCGCGCGGCGGGCGGGGCTCGCGGTTCCCCGTGACGTGAGCATCGTCGGCTTCGACGACTCGGCGCTGATGAGCTGCACCGAGCCACCGCTGACGACCGTGCGGCAACCGATCGAGTCGATGGGGCGCGCCGTGATCGCGCTGCTGCTCTCACAGATCGCCGGAACCTCGCGGCCGAGCGACGAGCTGCTGTTCGAGCCCGAGTTGGTCCTGCGGTCTTCGACGGGTCCGCTGGCCTGACCGGGAGGCGCACCGGCGTCGCGACGAACGGCTTCGTGCGCCCGTAGCGCATCGCAAATTTCCAACATCTCGTTTACTTCTTGCGTTAAGAGCATGGAAAAGCTACATTCAACTCATCGCCCCCCGACGACGAGGAGTTCCGTGGACACTGATGTTCTGCGCAGCGCGGCACCTACCCGCACCCTGACGATGCCCGCGGGTGAGGGGTGGTGGCGCACGGCCGTCATCTATCAGGTGTACGTGCGCAGCTTCGCGGACGGCAACGGCGACGGCATCGGCGATCTCGCCGGCGTGCGCTCCCGCCTCGGATACCTCAAGAGCCTCGGGGTCGATGCGCTCTGGTTCACGCCGTGGTACCAGAGTCCGCTCGCCGATGGCGGCTATGACGTGCAGGACTACCGGCGCATCGACCCCCGTTTCGGCACCCTCGAAGAGGCCGAGCAGCTCATCGCGGAGGCGCTCGAACTCGGCATCCGCACGATCGTCGACATCGTGCCGAACCACATCTCGAACCAGCACGAGTGGTTCCAGCAGGCACTGGCCGCAGGGCCGGGCAGTGTCGAGCGCGAGCGCTTCTGGTTCCACCCCGGTCGGGGCGCCGACGGCTCCGGCATCCCCACCAATTGGGTCTCCAGCTTCCAGGGCGAGACGTGGACGCGCACGTACAATCCCGACGGAACCCCCGGCGAGTGGTACCTGCACCTGTTCACTCCCGAGCAGCCCGATCTCAACTGGAACCACATCGACGTGCGCCGCGAGCACGAGGACGTCCTGCGTTTCTGGTTCGACCGAGGCGTCGCGGGCGTCCGCATCGACTCCGCCGCCCTTCCGGTCAAGGACCCGGCTCTGCCCGACCTCCCCGCCGGCGGCACTCCGACGGCGGGGCACCCGCACATCGATCGTGACGAGTTGCACGACATCTACCGTGACTGGCGTGCCGTCGCTGACGAGTACGACGGCGAGCGGGTGCTCGTCGGCGAAGTCTGGCTCGACGATGCAGAGCGATTCGCTCGCTATCTGCGTCCGGGGGAGATGCATACGGCCTTCAACTTCGGGTTCATGACGCAGCCGTGGAGCGCGCGGGCGATGCGCGACTCCATCATCCGCACCCTTGCCGAGCACGAGCCGGTCGGAGCTCCGGCCACGTGGGTGCTCTCCAACCATGACGTGACGCGTCCGGTGACGCGCTACGGGCAGGCGGACTCCTCGTTCGCCTTCGAGCGCAAGCGGCGCGGCACCGCGACCGACGTGGAGCGGGGAGCGCGCCGAGCGCGGGCCGCGGCGCTGCTGGTCGCCGCCCTCCCCGGGAGCCTCTACATCTATCAAGGGGACGAGCTCGGCCTCCCGGAGGTGGAGCTTCCGCTCGACGTGATCGAGGATCCGATGCACTTCCGCTCCGGCGGTGTCGACCCCGGACGGGACGGTTGCCGCGTGCCGCTGCCGTGGGCGGGCGCGTCGAGCCCCTACGGGTTCGGCGGAGCGCCGTGGCTCCCGCAACCTGCCGATTGGGCGGGGCTCTCGGTCGAGGCCCAGGACGCCGACCCGGGCTCGACGTTGAACCTCTACCGTGCGGCGATCGCGGTGCGCCGACGCATCGACGACTTCGCCGGAAGCGAACTGGAGTGGCTCGAGCTCGGCGCCGATGTCCTCGCGTTCCGTCGCGGCGACGGCACGGTCAGCATCACCAACCTCGGCGCGGTGCCGGTTCCGCTGCCCGCGCACCATGAGGTGCTGCTCGCCAGCACGCTCCTCGACGGTGGCGCACTGCCCCCCGACTCCACTGCCTGGCTCGCTCTTCGAGCCGTTCCCGGGCGCTCCCCGCGAGCGCACAAGTAGCCCTGCACTACCCGATCCGCATCACATGGAAGGACCGACAATGAAGTCACCAACGAAAGCCCTGGTCGCCGGCGTCGCCGTGCTCGCCACGGTCGGCGCACTCGCCGGCTGCACGTCAAGCGGCGATGACGGTACCGATGGCAAGACCGAGCTGCGCGTCGCCACGTTCCCCCCGGGAGCCGACGCCGCGGCCTATGAGGCGTTCGCCGCCCAGGAGAAGCAGTTCGAGGAGGAGCACCCCGACATCGACATCATCGGCGTCGAGTACGAGTGGGAGGGCCCGACCTTCGCGGTGCAACTCGCCGGTGGCAGCCTGCCCGACGTGTTCACCGTGCCGTTCACCGACTCCAAGACACTGCTCGAGAACGGGCAGCTGATGGACGTGACCGACGCGATCGAGGAGCTCGGCTACACAGACAAGTTCAATCCGATCGTCCTTGACGGGGTCACCGGCTCCGATGGGAAGATCTATGGTTTCCCGCGCCAGGCCTACGCAGCAGCGCTGCACTACAACCGGGACCTGTTCGAGGCGGCGGGGCTCGATCCCGACAACCCGCCTCAGACGTGGGACGAGATCCGCACGGCCGCGAAGGCGATCACCGACGCGACGGGCAAAGCCGGCTACGCGCAGATGGCGATCAACAACACGGGCGGCTGGCAGCTCACCTCGCAGACCGTGGCGCGCGGGGGTCGCACGCAGACCGACAACAGCGACGGCACGGCGGAGTCGACGATCGACAACGACGCCACCACGGCCGCGCTGCAGTTCCTGCACGATGTGAAGTGGGAGGACGGCTCGTTCGGTTCCAAGGTCGACCTCGACTGGGGCACGATCAACCAGGAGTTCGCTGCCGGCAACATCGGCATGTACACGTCGGGTTCCGACATCTACACCGCTCTCGTCCGCGACTTCGGCATGGAGCCGTCGATCTACGGCATGACCGTCGTGCCGATGGAGGGCGACGACCCCGGGACCCTCGGCGGCGGTGACATCGCGGTGATCAGCCCCACGGTCGACGACGCGACGAAGGCGGCGGCGGTGACGTGGATCGACTGGTACTACATGCAGAAGTTGATGGATGAGGACGCCGCCGTCCTCGACGCCAAGACCCTGAACGAGTCGGGCCAGGCCGTCGGCACCCCGCTCCTGCCTGTACTCAGCCGCGAACTGTACGACGAGTCGCAGGAGTGGATCGCCGACTACATCAACGTGCCCGTCGAACAGATGGCGCCGTTCAGTGACCGTATCTGGGATCAGACGCCGGTCGGTGAGCCGAAGGTGAAGACCCAGGAGGTCTACGCGCTCCTCGACACCGTCGTGCAGAAGGTGCTCACCGATCAGAACGCCGACATCGACGCGTTGCTCGCTCAGGCGCAGACCGATGCGCAGGCGAAGCTCGACGAGTAACGCTTCATGACGATGACGCTCTCCGAGCAGCGGGCGGCGATGGAGGATTCTCCGCCGCCCGCTGTGCGCACCTCCCGTCGCCGCTCGCCGCTCACGTGGTTCCGAGGCGGCGGGCTCGCGAACCTCCTGTTCGTGCTCCCGATGCTCTTCGTGTTCGTCTTCTTCTCATGGTCGCCCATCGTGCAGTCCGTGATCATGAGTTTGCAGAAGACGAACCTGATCGTCTCCGAATGGGTCGGGTTCGATAACTACGTCGCGGTGATCGGTGATCCGGAACTCGGTCGAGCAGTGATCAACACGCTGTGGTTCGCTGTGCTCGCTCTGCTCTTCGGTTTTCCGCTGCCGCTCCTGATGGCCGTGCTGATGAGCGAGGTGCGCCGCGGCAAAGGCATCTACTCGGCCCTCGCCTACCTCCCGGTCGTGATCCCGCCCGTGGTCGCCGTACTGCTGTGGAAGTTCTTCTACAGTGCCGACCCTTCCGGCGTGTTCAACACCGTGCTCGGATATGTCGGCATCCCCCCGCAACCGTGGATCCAGGATGCCGTGCAGGCGATGCCGTCCCTCGTGCTGGAAGCCACCTGGGCCGGAGCGGGCGGCTCGATCATCATCTACCTCGCCGCGCTCCTGGGGGTGCCGCCCGAGCTCTACGACGCCGCCGAGGTGGACGGTGCCGGAATCTGGAAGAAGATCTGGCACGTCACGCTGCCGCAGCTGCGCGGCATCCTCTTCATCATGCTGATCCTGCAGATCATCGCGACCGCTCAGGTCTTCCTCGAACCGTTCCTGTTCACCGGGGGCGGCCCTGCCGGGGCGACCAAGACCGTGCTGCTGTACATCTACGACAAGGCCTTCCGCAACAGTCTGGGCGGCGACTACGGAGAGGCGACGGCCGTCTCGGTCCTGCTCGCGATCGTCCTCGCCCTGCTCTCCTGGCTGTACTTCAGGCTGACCGACCGTTGGAGCACGACATGAGTCTCACCACCCGCCTCTCGACCCGTGCGGCGGAGAAGGCAGCGGAGAAGGCCGCCGATCGCGTCGGGGACCGCACCGTCGTCTCGGACTCGGAGCGGCGGCGGCGTGGCATCCGCGTCGGCATGTCGCTCACGCATGTGTTCCTCACCGTCGGGCTGGTGATCGCCGGACTCGGGCCGATTCTGTGGCTGGCGAAGTCGGCCGTCACGCCGACGCAGGACACGCTGCAGCAGCCGTTCGCGCTCTGGCCGAACGGGACCGATTGGGAGAACCTGTCGACTGCGTGGAACGACATACACATCGATCAGTACTTCTTCAACACGGTGATCATCGCGCTCGGCGCCTGGTTCGTCCAGCTGCTCATCGCGACCACCGGCGGTTATGCGCTCTCGGTGCTGAGGCCGCGGTACGCCCCGATCCTGAACGCGCTGGTGCTGGCGACGCTGTTCATCCCGGGCATCGTGCTGCTCGTGCCGCTGTACTTGACGATCGTCCACCCACCACTCCTCGGGGATGTGAGCCTGCTCAACAACTACCTCGCGGTCTGGCTGCCTATGGGCGCGAACGCGTTCAACATCCTGCTGGTGAAGCGGTTCTTCGACAGCCTGCCCCGCGAAGTGTTCGAGGCGGCGCGGACCGATGGTGCCGGCCCCTTCCGCCTGTTCTGGTCGATCGTGCTGCCCATGTCGAAGCCCATCCTCGGCGTGGTCTCCGTGTTCGCGATCATCGCGGCCTGGAAGGACTACCTCTGGCCGATGCTGGTGCTGCCCGATCCCGCCGTGCAGCCGCTGTCGGTCCGTCTTCCGGCCGTGCAGTCGCAGACCGAGCTCGACGTGTTCCTGGCAGCGTTGGCGATCGCGACGCTGATCCCGATCGGCATGTTCCTGCTGTTCCAATCCGTGTTCCTGCGCTCGGCGGGGTTGGGGGGTGCCGTCAAGGGCTAGCCGAGACCCCCTCTCCCGCCGAGACCCCCGGCCGTTGTCGCCCCCAGGGCGGGGTCTCGACGAGAAGGCGGGGTCTCGGCGTCACGGGTGGGGAGCGGGGCGGGGGGCGAGAGTGTCGATCAGCGCGGTCATGATGCCGGGCATGTCGACCGAGGGGTCGATCATCCACTGCAGCTGGAGGCCGTCCGACGCGGCCTGGATGATCCGCGCCAGCGTCTCGGGGTCGAGCGCCGGACGCTGCTCCTCGGTGGCGAAGCTCTCCGCGATCGTCCCGCGCAAGCGCTCGCTGCGCTCGAGGAAGTAGGCGTGGGCCGGATGCTCGGGATCGGCGGCATCCACGGACAACCGGGAGAAGAGGGCGACGAGCCCCGGCACCTGCGTGTTGTGGCGGATGACCTCGAGGAAGCCGTCGCGGGTTCCGGCGGCCCCGGCGACGGAGGGATCCAGGCCGTCGTGCTCGTCGCGCTTGCGGAGAACCTCGGTGAAGAGCTCCTCCTTCGAGCCGAAGTAGTGCAGCAGTGCGGCGGGGGTCACACCGACCACCTCGGCGATCTCCTTGAGCGAGGCGTTCTGATACCCCTTGCGCCCGATCACGTCGAGGGCGCTCTCGAGGATCTCCTCGCGTCGCGCGACGCCCTTCGCGTATGAACCTCGTCGAACCATGATCACGAGCGTAATCCTGAATGTTGTTTGAAATCTAATACTGAATCGCGTAAGGTTTTCGCAAGACATCGCTGTCCCCGCGAAAGGAAGACCATGACCGAGATCTCGGCATCCGACCTCACCCTCGAGGAGAAGGCGTCGCTCACCAGCGGCGCGGACTTCTGGACCACGAAAGCCGTCGATCGGGTCGGCATCCCCTCGGTGATGATGACCGACGGTCCTCATGGGATTCGCAAGCAGGCGGGCAGCACCGACCACCTCGGACTCGCCGGCAGCGTTCCGGCCACGTGCTTCCCGCCCGCTGTCGGCATCGGCTCCTCCTTCGACCCCGAACTCATCGAGCGGGTCGGTGCGGCGATCGGTGTGGAGGCCGCGATCGAGGACGTCGCCGTCGTGCTCGGGCCCGGCATCAACATCAAGCGCTCGCCGCTGTGCGGACGAAACTTCGAGTACTTCTCCGAGGACCCGATCGTCTCCGGAATACTCGGGGCCGCCTCGGTCCGAGGCATCCAGTCGCAAGGGGTCGGCACCTCGCTCAAGCACTTCGCGGCGAACAACCAGGAGTTCGACCGCATGCGGGCGAGCTCCGACGTCGACCCCCGTCCGCTTCGCGAGATCTACCTGCGCGGATTCGAGCGTGTCGTGAAGGACGCGTCGCCCTGGACCGTCATGTGCTCGTACAACAAGCTCAACGGGGTCTGGACCTCGGAGGATCCCTGGCTGCTCACCAGCGTGCTCCGCGATGACTGGGGCTTCGACGGTCTCGTCGTCTCGGACTGGGGCGCCGTGAATGATCGCGTCGTCGGTGTCGCTGCCGGCCTCGACCTGGAGATGCCCGCCTCCGGCGGACGCACGGACGCGCAGCTCGTCGCCGCGGTGCGCGCGGGAACCCTGGACGAGAGTGTGCTCGACACCGCAGCCGACCGCGCGATCGACCTCGTTCGCAAGGCGGGCGCGCGCCCGGTCGCGGAAGGCCCCCTCGATGTCGACGCGCACCATGCACTCGCCCGCGAAGCCGCAGGACGGTCGATCGTTCTACTGAAGAACGATGACGCACTGCTGCCTCTGCAGAAAGACCAGAAGGTCGCCGTGATCGGTGCCTTCGCGACCGAACCCCGTTTCCAAGGGGCGGGTTCATCGCTGATCAATCCCACCCGGATCGACAAGGCGCTGGACGAGATACGGGCCTTCGGCGGGGAGCAGGTCACGTACGCGCCCGGTTTTGCGGTCGAGGGCGGCGCCATCGCGGCAGAGGGACGGTCGGCTGATGACCTCCGCGCCGAGGCTGTCGACGCGGCGGGCTCCGCCGACGTCGCCGTGCTCTTCCTCGGTCTGCCTGCCGCGGAGGAGTCGGAGGGTTTCGATCGCGAGCACATCGACCTTCCTGCGGCGCAACTCGCGGTGCTCGATGCCGTGCTCGAGGTGAACCCTCGCGTGGTGGTGGTGCTGTCCAACGGCGGAGTGGTGGCGCTTCCCTTCGCGGACCGTGTGCCGACCATCGTCGAGAGCTGGCTGCTGGGGCAGGCCGGAGGTGGCGCTGTGGCCGACGTGCTCTACGGTGTCGTCAACCCCTCCGGCAAGCTCACCGAGACCGTGCCCGTGCGGCTGGAGGACAACCCCTCCTACGGCAACTTCCCGGGAGAGTTCGGGCATGTGCGCTACGGCGAAGGGCTGCTCGTCGGCTACCGCTGGTACGACGCGAAGCGCCTGGATGTCACCTACCCGTTCGGCCACGGGCTCTCTTACACGACGTTCGAGTACGGCCCTGCGACGGCCGAGGTCGGCACGGACGGCGACATCACCGTGAGGGTCGAGATCACGAACTCCGGCGACCGCGACGGCCGTGAGGTCGTGCAGGTCTACGTCGCCCCTGCGCAGTCCATCGTGCAGCGGGCTCCTCGTGAGCTCAAGGCGTTCGCGTCCGTCGCCCTCGGCGCAGGGGAGGCGCGCGTCGTCGAGCTCATCGTCCGGCGCGAGGACCTGGCCTACTGGGACGTGCGCGTCGATGGCTGGATCGTCGAGAGCGGCACCTACACGGTCGAGGTCGCTGCGTCGAGCCGCGACCTCCGCTCGACCGTCTCGGTCGAGATCGTTGGCGACCCGGTGTATCAGGAGCTGACCATGAACTCCTCGGTCGGCGATCTGATGTCCCACCCGGTCGCCGGGCCGATCGTGCAGCAGGCCCTCGGTGGCTTGATGGGTGGTGGCGATGCGGCTGCTGCGTCGATGATGCCGAACGACGACGCGATGCAGAAGATGATGGCGTCGTTCCCGATCGGCCGCCTCGCCGGATTCCCCGGGCTGCCCGTCACGTTCGAGCAGATCGAGCAGCTGGTGGCTGCGGCGAACGCCGGGGAGTGAGCCGCGGGACGGTCCACGGCGAAGTGGCCGCCTTCGTCAGCCGCTCGAACCCGTCCGTCGTCGTACCGCCACCTCGGTGGGTATGCCACGCGAGAAGAAGAGCGATCCCAGGCTGATCAGGATGAGCCCGAAGAAGGCGATGCGCAGCGACGACAACTGCGAGTCGCGGTAGACCGTCGCGAGCGTGTCGGCGTCGGCATCGCTCAGTCCGGCCCGCTCGGCGATGCCGGCCACGTCGGCCGCCGGCACGATCGTGACCCCATGGTCTGTCGCCGTCGTCACGGTCGACTTCGTGGTGTCGGGCAGGTCGCTCGCTGCGACGCCGGAAGCGAATGAGGTCGAGAGGGCACCGATCAGGATCGAGCCGATGAGAGCCGTTCCGAGCGACGAGCCGAGGTTCTGGAACACGCCCTGGAGTCCGCCGACCTCGCTCGTCTCCTTCTCGGTCACGCTCGACATGTTCACGTTCCCGAGTTGTGAGGCGAGCAGTCCGAGCGCCGCGCCGGACAGGAACATCCCGGTGGCGAAGAGTCCACTGCGCAGATCGCTGGTCGCCGAGCCGAGCAAGATCACTGCACTGATGACGAGGATGAGCTGCCCGATCCGCACGATCGTCCGCGGAGAGAGCACACGCGAGATCCGGGTTCCCACGATCGAGAGCACGACGAGCGCGATCGAGAGCGGGAAGATCCGGATCCCCGTCTCCAGTGCGTCGAGGCCGAGCGTCATCTGCAAGTACACGGGGATCATGAAGAACAGTCCGGCGGTCACCGTGTATTGAGCTCCGAGCACGAACAATCCGCTGCGGAGCGAGGTGATCGAGAACATCTTCACGTGCACGAGCGGTCCCGGGCCGGTGCGTTCGAGGATGCGCTGCCGCGCGAGGAACAGGGCAAGGACGGCGACGCCGAACACGATGGACCACGCAGCGGGGGAGATGCCGAGAGGTGCGATGGTTACCCCGCCGATCGAAGGTGGGTGCAGCGGCAGGATCCAACCCCAGGTCTTGCTCTGCAACATCCCGAACACCACGGACACGAGCCCCACCGAGGAGAGCACGATGCTGAGGGCGTCGATGCGGCCGCTCCGCTTCGGGGCCGGATCCGTGACGATCCGGGCGCAGAGCACCACGCCGATCATGATGAGCACTTCGGCGGCGAACACGTATCGCCAGTCGAAGTAGGTCGTCACGAATCCGCCGATCAGAGGTCCGGCGGCGACCGCGACACCGGACACGGCGCCGATGATGGCGAAGGCGGCGATCCGGTCGTTCCCCTGATAGTTGTCCGCGACGAGTGCCGCAATAGCCGGTATGACCAGCACGGCGCCGAGTCCCTCGACGACCGACCACCCGAGGAACAGGAGGCCCACGTTCGGACTGAGTGCCGTGATCAGCGAGCCCGCCGCGTAGACGCACGACCCGATCACGAACGCTCGCCGGCGTCCCCACACATCGCCCAGCTTCGCGCCGAGCAGCATGAACGCCGCCATCGTGAGCGTGTAGAAGGTGATCGCGCTCTGCATCGCGGCGACAGTGGTGTCGAGGTCGG
Organism: Microbacterium sp. J1-1; assembly: GCF_024498615.1. NCBI lineage: Bacteria > Bacillati > Actinomycetota > Actinomycetes > Micrococcales > Microbacteriaceae > Microbacterium > Microbacterium sp. J1-1. The sequence goes on from NZ_CP089590.1 coordinate 621,853, forward strand.
CGACCACCGTCGAGATCGAGACGTTCATCACGGTGCCGTCGAGCACCATCACGAATTGCGCGGAGCCGAGGACGGCGATGACGCCCGCTCGCTTCATGGTGACTCCTTGGATGGGGCGGCGACTGCCGCGCGAGCGCCTGCGCCGCGCATGATGCGCGCGACCGCCGTGATGAGGAACAGCTGTCCCGTGATCGCTTCTGCGACGGCGACCGCCTGCGACGTCGCGGTGGAGGGGACGAGGTTGCCGTAACCGGTGGTCGTGAGCGTCGTGAACGAGAAGAAGAGCTGGTTGGCGAGCGAGTCGTCGTCCGTGCCGTCGAAGATCGAGGCGGGGGAGACGAGGGAGAGCAGGTTGAAGGCGAACGTGAAGAAGAGGCCGACGAAGACGTAGGCCGTGATGGCTGCCAGGAGCGCTTCGAGGTTGAGCCCACGCCGCTTCACCTGGTGACCGATGATCGCGACCGGCGCCACGAGGAGCGCGACCATGGTCGCGGTCGAGAACACGATGTCGAGTACGTGCCCGCCCGCGCTGCTGAGCGCCGTGATGATCGTCGCGAGCCCGGCCGCCGAGAGGATCACCCAGGCCACGTGCTGGATCATCGGCGGTGTCCCGGTCACGCGGAACACGACGGCGACCGTCACGAGGATGACCAGGAACGCCCACGGGCTCGGATCCGTGGCGCGTTGTGCCGCGCACAAGGCGTAGGAGACGACGAGCAGCGCGAAGATGATCACGTATCCCGACACCCCGTCGAAGACGGTGCCGGACGTCGGTGTCGCACCCGTCTGGAACTCTCGCATCCCCGTCATATCGCACCTCGCCCCCGTCTGTCGACGGCGCGGGAGCCGGAGGGCCGGAGGAGAGTCTCCGGGGCGGGTGCGGGCGTCGTCGCACGCTCATCGTGGCATCCGTGCGGACCGAGCGGTCGGCGAGTGTCACCCTTTCCGGGCGATGCGGGCGCCGGTTCGTGACAGCTCGCCATTCCGGTTATGATGGTGAGGTGCATCCGTGCTTTCGGGTCGGATGCCTGGAGACGTCGCATAGTCCGGCCGAGTGCACCACCCTGCTAAGGTGGAGTCCCCTCACGGGGACCAGGGGTTCAAATCCCCTCGTCTCCGCACTTTTCCCAGGGATGGCATCCGCCCCAGCCACGCGTCAGGTCGTGTGCTGTGGGGCGATCCACGACTAACCTTCGGGAATGCGTACCTGGTTCCTTCGCGCTCGTGAGTCCTTCTGGTTCCTGCCGACGGTGTTCGGGGTGGCGGCGATCGCCCTCGCGATCGGACTGACCGAGCTCGACCGCCTGCTGCTCGCGAACGGCGACACCTCGGGTGCCCTCCTGGCGGATCTGTCCGCGACGGGCGGGCGCGCGATCCTCACTGTCATCGGCGGGACCATGCTCGGGGTGGCGGCGACATCCTTCTCGATCACGATCTCGGTGCTGGCCACGACGTCATCGGCCTATGGTCCCCGCCTGGTGCGGAACTTCATGGCGGACCGCGGGAACCAGTTCGTCCTCGCGGTCCTCACCTCGACGTTCCTCTACACGCTGGTGGTGCTGCGCGCGGTGCGGACCGAGCAGGACTCGATCTCTGCGTTCGTCCCCGTCACGGCAGTGACGTTCGCCGTCTTCCTGGCGATCGCCGACGTCGCGGTGCTCGTGTACTTCATCCACCACATCGCCAGGTCGGTCCAGGTGACCACCCTGCAGGGGCGGGTGCTGAGGGAGCTCGTCGAGGTCATCGACCTCCTCTATCCCGACGCGTCGGACCGTGACACGGTGACGACGGAACCGGATGACCTCATCGTCCACGAGGAGTTCTTCGCCACCGCCTCGGGCTATGTGCAATACGTCGACTTCGAGGACCTCGTCGCTTTCGCACGCGCGCATCAGGTCGTCGTCCGCATAGCCACGCCGCCGGGAACCCACGTGCTGGAGGGCCAGGTGATCGCTCAGTCTCTGATTTCCCGGAATCAGGGGCGGGACGAGAGCACGGAGGAGGCGGCGTCGAAGGCGATCACGTCCGCGATCGCCGTCGGAGCGGCGCGCACTCCCCACCAGGACCTCGGTTTCGCCGTTCAGGGGCTGACCGAGATCGGCGTCCGCGGGCTTGCAGCGGGTACCAACGACCCCTACACGGCGGTGGCTGCGATCGATGCGCTGAGCTCGGCCCTCGTGACCCTCTGCGGCCGTCCGGCGGCAGACGGAAGGTATCCCGGCGACGACGGCGAACTGCGGGTTGTCTGCCGCTGGCCGTCTCCCATCGAGCTGATCGCCGATGCGCTTCTGGCCCTTCGTACGTACGGGATGAGGCACCCGCTCGTCGTGCGTGCAGGCGTCGGGCTCCTCGAACGGCTGGAGGCTGCGATGACCGGGGGAGATCGTCTGCGGTTGCGGGATGAGATCGCCGCGTTCCGTTCGGCCTACGTCGCCACGGATCCGCCGCCCACCGATGCCGCCCCCGTGCTCGAGCGGCTGGACGATACCCTCCGCCGCCTGCCCTGACGACCTGGCGACAGCGTGGGGTCAGGAGCGTTGATCGTTTCGATGCCAGAGGCGATCCAGGAACCTCTTGGCCCTCCGGAACACCGTGTCTTCGCGCGGTGAGAGCGTCTCCCCTCGGCGGAGACGGGTGCCGCGTTCGATCGTGATCTCGCGCGAGCGCTCGGTCCGGTCGACCACGGTGGACTCGCGAAGGGGGAGCTGCAACTCCGATTCCGCCTTCTGCCCGGCCTGGAGCTGCCTGCCGCGTTCGAGTTCCGCGTTGAACTCGGCGCCGATCAGCAGAGCCATGTTGATGACGAACAACCACAGGAGGAAGACCACGACCCCGGCGAGGGAGCCGAACGTCCGGTTGTAGTCGGCGAAGTTCGACACGTAGATGAAGAGGCCGGCAGAGGCGAGGGAGAGTACCCCGACGGCGAACGCGGCACCCAGCCCCAACCACCGAAGCGGGGGCTGCTTCAGATTGGAGGTGCCCTTGTAGAGCAGGGTGATCATCATGACGACGGCCGTGGCCAGGACCGGCCACTTCACGACGTCCCAGACGCCCAGAGCCGTGTCGCCGATGCCCAGAGCATGTCCGGCCGCGCGAGCGACGGGCCCGGAGAGGACGACCACCCCGACGACCACCAGTGCGAGTCCGAGGAGCACGACGGTGACGCCGAGCTGCCAGGGCTTGCGCTTCCAGTAGGGTCGCCCTTCCGGGACACCGTAGATCCGGTTGAGTATCCGACCGAATCCGCTCACATAGATCGAGGCGGACCACACGGCGGTGACGATGGCCACGATCACGGTGATGCCCGCAGCGGACGTGCCTGCCGCATCGGTCAACGGCGCACGAAGCGTGTCGGTCACTGCCGGGGGCGCGACCTCGGCGAGGAGCGTGAGCAGCCGATCGAGCACCTCGTCGGTATCCGCGAGCACTCCGACCAGCGCCATCACCGCCAGCCCTGCCGGGAAGACCGAGAGGACGGCGAAGAAGGTCAGGGCGGCCGCCGCGTCCACGCACCCGTCGCGGACGAACTCCTGGACCGCGCGACGCCCGATGTACGTCCAGGTCTGCCGTCGAATCTGCAGAGGAGTCGAAGGCTTCGCTCGGTCTGCTGCGCGCGTGTTCGACATGTCTCTCACGCTACGCCGCCGGGAGGTGGCGAGCGGAACCCCTTGCGCTACAGCAGCGGCAAGGATCGTGCGACACCGATCGGCTCGACCGGGGTGGTCTCGTCCGCGACGCCGAACCTGACGAGGGACTGAGGGGCGGAGCGGTAGTCCGGGGGTGCGGTGTCGAGTCCGGCTGCGTCGAGGAGGACGAATTCTGCCGCCGAGCCCACGATGCGCAGGGTGCCCACGGGGAGGCAATCGATGATCAGCTGGAACTCCCGCTCGTGCGCGTACACCCTCGAACCGGTGATCGACCAGGCCGTGAACTCGTTGGCGGTCCGTGTGCACAGCCAGTTCTGCTGCGCGACATCCTTCACCCGGAGCAGGGCGGTGTTGCCGCGGAGGCGCGAGGATTGACGCAGTTCGAGGAGCACGCCGACCGATCCGCCCAGCACATCGACGATGACCCGGGTGATCTGGGCATCGATGAGAGCGTCGGGCGTCAGGAAGGGATTCTCCGCGTCCGGGAGCGCCTGAAGTCCGGATGGTATGCCGATCAGCAGATCATTCGCGTTCATGCCCGTCGCTCTCCCCAGAGGTCCCCAATATGTTGAGATTACGCGACGCGCTTTCACGAACTCTGTGCGCGGAGTGTGAACCGGGGTCCCCCTCGGGTAGTCTCGCCCGCATGGCCACCGCAGCGACGCAGACCCATAAACGCGAAGCCTTCAGCTCGCGCAACGTGTTCATCCTCTCGGCGATCGGATCGGCGGTCGGCCTCGGCAACATCTGGCGCTTCCCCTACGTCGCCTACGAAGGCGGTGGCGGAGCGTTCCTCATCCCGTATCTGTGCGCGCTCCTCACGGCGGGTATCCCGCTGCTGTTCTTCGACTACGCGATCGGCCACCGCTTCCGCGGGTCGGCACCGCTGGCGTTCCGACGGATGCACCGTGCGGCCGAGCCTCTCGGATGGTGGCAGGTCCTCATCTGCGTCGTGATCGCCGTGTACTACGCGGTCATCGTCGCCTGGGCCGCGATGTACACGTGGTTCTCCGCCCAGCTCACCTGGGGTGCGGGCAACGAGAATGATTTCTTCTTCATCGACTTCCTCCGCTCGGCCGATGTCGCCGAGGTGGGCGTGTCGACCGACTTCGTGCCGCAGGTGGGCATCCCCCTGGTCGCCGCTTGGCTGATCGTCATCGTGATCATGGCGTTCGGAGTGAAACGCGGCATCGGCCGGGCGAACATGATCCTGATGCCTCTGCTCACCCTCATGTTCGCGATTCTCGTGGTGCAGTCCCTCTTCCTTCCGGGTGCGATGGACGGTCTGAACGCGTTCTTCACCCCGAACTGGGAGGCCCTGGCCGATCCCGGCGTCTGGGCCTCGGCGTACGGCCACATCTTCTTCTCGCTGTCCGTCGCTTTCGGCATCATGGTGACGTACTCCTCCTACCTGAAGCGCAAGACCGATCTCACCGGCTCGGGACTCGTCGTCGCTTTCGCGAACTCCGGCTTCGAGATCCTCGCAGGTATCGGTGTCTTCGCGGCTCTCGGCTTCATGGCGCAGGCGCAGAGCACGGAGGTAGCCGGTGTCGCCTCCTCCGGCATCGGACTCGCCTTCGTCGCCTTCCCGACGATCGTGTCGCAGGCGACGGGCGGGTCGATCATCGGCGTCCTGTTCTTCGGCGCCCTCGTCTTCGCCGGTATCACCTCGCTGATCTCGATCCTCGAAGTGATCGTGGCCGCGCTGCAGGACAAGCTCGGCTGGGCTCGGGTGCGTACCACGCTCACGGTCACGATCCCGCTGGCGATCATCTCGATGGCGCTCTTCTCGACGACCACGGCCTTGTCGGTCCTCGACACGGCGGATGCCTTCGTCAACTCCTTCGGCATCATGGCGGTCGCGCTGGTGGCCGTGATCGTCGTGGCCTGGCTGCTGCACAAGCTGCCGGTGCTGGCGGAGCACCTGAACCGGCGTTCGAGCTTCCGGGTAGGGACGATCTGGAAGGTGCTCGTGGGCATCCTGGCGCCGGTGGTGCTCGGGTACCTCTTCATCAGCGAGCTCATCGCCAAGACGTCTGAGCCCTACAGTGGCTACCCTGCCTGGTTCCTCGCGATCTTCGGCTGGGGGATGGTCGTCGCCCTGGTCGTGCTGGCGCTGATCCTCTCGGCTCTGCCGTGGAGCGGGCGTTCGCATGCGAAGGACGATCCCGAGTACGACGAATTCCTTTCGAAGGAAGAATACGAACCCGATGCGGAGACTTCGGCGATCCCGCTGATCGACACGACCACGAAGGGAACCGGCGCATGACCACGACGGCGATCGTCATGATGATCATCGCGATGGTCACGGTCTGGGGCGGCTTGGTCGCCGGGATCGTGAACCTCGCTCGTCACCCGGAAGAAGCCGAGACGGAGCCCGCTCCGCCCGTCGAGCTCTGAGCGGGAGATGACCGCATCCGACCGGAGAAGTCGGGTGCGGGTGAGCGGCGCGCGGCGACGATGGTGGGGAAAGGAGGACCCATGATCGGCTCGCTCAACGCCCTGGTCGACCTCGTCGAGGCCGAAGGTCCCGCCGAGGGGATCGACGTCGCCGGGTTCGCTCGTGAGCACGGCACGACGGAGTATCACCTACGCCGCATGTTCTCCGCGCTGGCGGGAATGCCGCTCTCGGAGTACGTGCGTCGTCGTCGGATGACACTCGCCGGTGCAGAGCTCGCTACCGGAGCGTCGAGCCTGCTCGAGGTCGCCGTTCGGCACGGTTACGGGTCGGTGGAGGCGTTCGGCCGGGCGTTCCGTGCGGTGCACGGCATCAGCCCGGCTGATGCGCGCCGAGATGGGGGTCCTCTCCGTACACAACCCACGCTCCGGTTCCGCCTGAGCGTCGAAGGGAGCACTCCGATGGACGTCACCATCACTCACCAGCCCGCTTTCACCCTCGCAGGCCATGCCGCCGAGGTGCCACTGATCCACGAGGGCGTCAACCCGTATATCCAGGCGCACATCGCGGCGATACCACCCGAGGAGCACGCGCGACTCAAAAGCCTCGGCGATGCCGAGCCGTCGGGCATCCTGGCCGTCACGGCCGACATCGCTCCGGACGCCGCGGAGGGAGAAGCGCTGACCTATCTGCACGGCGTCGCGTTGCAGCCCACGACCGCAGTGCCCGCTGACCTCGACACGCTTCCCCAAGAGCAGGGTGCGTGGGCCGTGTTCGCGGCGCGGGGGCCGTTCCCCGAGACCCTGCAGAAACTGTGGGCGGCCACCGCGGCGGACTGGTTCCCGTCGAATCCGTGGCGCCTGCGCCCCGGCCCCTCGATCGTGCGCTACCTCGAGTTCACGGGCGATTTCGCCTCGTGCGAGCTCTGGCTCCCTGTCGAACAGAGCTGAGGGCCGCGAGGCGGGACGTCACTCACGTGCGCCCCGCCTCGAATGTCGGACCTCGATGCAAGACTGGGCACACGACCCAGGGAGGCACGTCATGGCGGCGATCGACCCGAAGAAGACGCTCGATGCGTACCAGGCGAAACGGGGTGAGTTCCGTGTCGTCGAGGTTCCCCCTCTGCAGTATCTGGCGATCGATGGAGCGGGGGATCCGAACACGGCTCCTGCGTACGCCGAAGCCGTCTCCGCACTGTTCCCGGTGGCGTACACGCTCAAGTTCGCCAGTCGGAAGGAATTCGGCATCGACACCGTCGTGATGCCACTCGAAGGACTCTGGCATGCGCCCGACATGGAGTCGTTCACCTCGCGTCGCGACAAGTCGGCGTGGCTGTGGACGATGATGATCATGGTCGGCGACCACATCACCGCGGAGATGTTCACCGACGCCGTGGAGGCCGTGGGACAGAAGGCGGCGAAGAAGAAGGAGCCGTTGCCCGCACTCGGAGGCGTGCGACTGGAGACCCTCGACGAAGGAACCTGTGTGCAGACCCTGCACATCGGCCCCTTCGATGACGAGGGTCCCGTGCTCGACGATCTCCATCACCGCTTCATCCCCGAGAACGGGCTGCGGATGCGAGGGCTGCACCATGAGATCTATCTGAGCGATCCGCGTCGCAGCGATCCGGCGAAGCTGCGCACGATCCTCCGGCAGCCGGTGGCACCGGCCACCTGACGCCCGCACGGCCGCGTCGTGAAATCAAGCCTCTTCTGGCGGCACGCCGTGACGGATACTCTTCATCGATGAGCACGGTCAAGCACGCCGCACGGGTCGCCAAGGATTCCTCCGCCTTCCGAAGGATCGCGCGCGCCGGCTTCGTGGTGCTCGGGCTGATCCACGTCGTCCTCGGCTCCATCGCCATCTCCATCGCCGCCGGCGCATCCGGTGACGCGGATCAGGACGGAGCGATGGAGCAGATCCGTCAGAATCCCGTGGGTGGGTTGCTGCTGGTGCTCATCGCCGTGGGACTGTTCGCCCTGGCGGCCTGGCAGGTCGCGAGTGCCTTCCTCGCGACCGATCCCGCCGAGACGAAGAAGTGGGGTCAGCGGATCAAGCTCGTCGGCATCTCCCTCGCCTACCTCGTCGTCGGAGGCATGGCGTTCATCTACGCGGTGGGTGGCCGCGCCGACTCGGAGAAGGCGTCGAAGACCCTCAGCGCGGTCGTGCTGGCGGCCCCCGGAGGAGTGGCACTGCTCGTCGTCATCGGCCTGTCCGTCGCGGGAGTCGGGGTCGGCTTCATCGTCGGCGGGTTCACCCGCGGGTTCGAGAAGCTGCTCGACCTCCCCTCCGGAGTCGCCCGCGGCGGTATCGTCACGCTCGGCGTCATCGGGTACTTCGGCAAGGGCATCGCCGTCGGGGTGACCGGGGTGCTCTTCGTGGTGGCGGCCGTGACGCAGGACCCGGAGAAGGGGGCAGGGTTGGACGCGGCTCTGCACAGCCTGCTGGTGCTGCCGTTCGGGCCCGTCCTCCTCGGTGCCGTCGGGGTGGGACTGGCGGTCTACGGGGTGTTCTGCATCGCCCGTGCGCGGTTCGCCCGCATGTGAGTCCGCGTGCTTCGCGCCGGCCGCTCAGGCGCTCGCAGGTTTCTCGCTCCACACGAGCAGGAACGCGCCGAGAGCGATCATGAGCCCGCCTCCGGTCGCGCCCATCGCTTCGACTCGACGCGGAGAGCGGCCGAACCACCCGCGCGCCGCACTGGCGAGAAGCACCCACACCGCGTCGCAGGTCACACCGATCGCCACGACGATCACCCCGAGCACGAAGAGCTGGGCGGGCACCGACCCGGCTTGCAGGTCGACGAACTGCGGCAGGATCGCGAGGAAGAACGCGATCGACTTCGGGTTGGTGACGCCGACCACGAATCCTTCGAGGAGCAGGCGCCATCCGGAGCGTCTTGCCTGCTCCGCGACGAGAGCGCGCGCCGCGTCCTTCCGGTGGCGGATCGCCTGGACGCCGAGGTAGACGAGGTACCCGGCGCCGAGCACCTTGATGATCGTGAAGAGCAGGACCGATTGCGCGATGACGGTGCCGACACCGAGTGCGACGCCGACGACGAGCACGATCGAGCCGGCGGCTGTCCCGAGGATGCTGAGGAATCCGCCCATCCGGCCGAGCGACATCGCCCGTCCGATCGTGAACAGCACGGTGGGGCCCGGGATCACCACCATCACGAACGCCGCCGCGATGAGGGCGAGCAGTGTGTCGGGGGCGATCATGGGTCGAGCCTAGAGGGGGCGGACGGCCGCGGTCGAGCGGTCGTGCGGGCCCACGCCTGTCGTGCAGGTGGGAAACTGGAACGATGAGCGTTTCTTCCGGCGTCGACGTGATCGCCCCCCTGAGTGAGGACGAGGTGCGGCGAATCCGTGAGGACTTCCCGATCCTGCACACACAGGTACAGGGGCATCCCCTGGTGTACCTCGATTCGGGGGCGACCGCGCAGCGCCCGTTCGCGGTGCTCGACGCCGAGCGCGAATTCTCGACCACTCTGAACTCCGCCGTGCACCGCGGCGCGCACACTCTGGCAGCAGAGGCGACGGAGCTGTTCGAAGAGGCCCGCGGCACGATCGCACGGTTCGTGGGGGCGGACGAGGACGAGATCGTCTGGACATCGAATGCGACGGAGGCGATCAACCTCATCGCGTACTCGCTCTCGAACGCGTCACTCGGGCGTGGGGGAGCGGAGGCCGAACGATTCCGCCTCCGCGAGGGAGACGAGATCGTCACCACCGAGATGGAGCACCACGCGAACCTCATCCCGTGGCAGGAACTCGCCGCGCGGACCGGGGCGACGCTGAAGGTCATCCCGCTCGACGACGATGGCGCGCTGCGGCTCGACGTCGCCGCCGACCTGATCACCGCACGCACGAAGCTCGTGGCGTTCACGCACGTCTCGAACGTGCTCGGCGTGATCAATCCGGTCGAGACCCTCGTCACCGCGGCCCGCGAGGTCGGCGCGCTGACCGTGCTCGATGCGTGCCAGTCGGCGCCGCATCTCCCGCTCGACGTGCGGGCGCTCGGCGTCGACTTCGCCGTGCTGTCCGGGCACAAGATGCTCGGCCCCACCGGGATCGGCGCGCTCTACGGTCAGCGCGAGGTGCTGGCCGCGATGCCCCCGTTCCTGACCGGCGGGTCCATGATCACCACGGTGACGACGACGGAGGCCGAATACCTTCCGCCGCCGCAGCGGTTCGAGGCGGGCACGCAACGGGTGTCGCAGGCCATCGCGCTCGCCGCGGCCGTGGACTATCTGACCGAGGTGGGCATGTCGCGCATCGCCGCGCACGAGGCCGCGTTCGGTCGGCGCCTCGTCGACGGTCTGGGTGCGATCGACGGGGTCCGCGTGCTCGGCGCCGACATCGATCTCCCGCGCGTGGGCCTGGCGAGCTTCGATGTCGCCGGCATCCACTCCCATGATGTGGGGCAGTTCCTCGACGATCTCGGGATCGCCGTGCGGGTCGGGCACCACTGTGCGCAGCCGCTGCATCGGCGCCTCGGAGTGACCTCGTCCACGCGGGCGAGTACCTACCTGTACACGACCGATGCCGAGGTGGAAGCCGTGATCGAGGGCGTCGCCGGAGCGATCGACTTCTTCCGGAGGGGCGTATGAGCGACCTGCAGAACCTGTACCAGGAGCTGATCCTGGACCATTCACGCACTCCGCACGGATACGGGCTGCGTGACGAGATCGCGGCGCAGTCGCACCAGCTGAACCCCACGTGCGGTGACGAGATCACGATGCAAGTGCATCGTGGTCCCGACGGCGGCATCGAGGCGATCGCGTGGGAAGGGCACGGATGCGCCATCTCCCAGGCGTCGGCGTCCCTGCTCGCCGAGCTCGCCGAGGGGCTGACTCTCGCGGAGCTCGAAGTGCGGATCACCGCGTTCCGCGAGGCGATGAGGTCGCGGGGGAAGATCGAACCGGACGAGGAGCTGCTCGGAGATGCAGCCGCTCTCGGAGGGGTGTCGAAGTATGTGGCCCGCGTGAAGTGCGCCATGCTCGCCTGGGTCGCCGCGGAGGACGCGCTCACACGCGGGTGAGGTGCAGGATGGACGCATGCCTCTGCAGCTGAGTCCTCTGCCCGCCGAACGCTTCGAGGAGTGGCGCAGCGCGGCCAGGCAACGGGTCATCGACGGCAACCGGGTGTCCGGGCACCGGATCGGCGCGGACGCGGTCGACTTCGCGGATGCGTTCTTCGCGGAGCTGCTGCCGGACGGCCTCGCGACCCCGACCGTGCGGATCCTGCGCATCGTGGACGAGCACGAACGCGAGCTCGGCACCCTCTGGCTCGCGGTCGGTGAACACAAGCTCTTCCTTCTCGAGCTCGCCGTCGAGGAGCCGCTCTCCGATGCCCGGAACGATGATGTGCTCGCGCAGATCCTGGCGATCGCGAGGGACCGGGGCGTGGCGCGGATCAGCGCACCGCTGTTCCCGCACGACGCGGCGGGTCACGCTCTCCTGGAGGGGCGCGGGTTCGAGGTGGCGTCGATCCAGATGGTCCTCGAGCCGTTGCCGGTGCGGGAGGTTCCCGTGCACGTGGACGTCGTGCCCATGACGGCCGAGCGGTTCCCCCGGTTCGTCGCCGCCTCGGAGAAAGGGTTCGCCGACGATCTCGTCGCCTCCGGCCGATACTCGCCCGACGAAGCGGCGGCCGAATCGCATCGCCAGCTGGTCGCGGAGCTTCCGGAGGGAGTGGAGACGAAGGGGCAGGCACTGTTCACCGCCTCGGTCGACGGTGCAGAGGTCGGGATCCTCTGGCTCGGCATGCGCGTCCGTGACGGTCGCCCTCATGCTTTCGTGCTCGACATCGAGGTCGACGCCGCTGAGCGTCGCAAGGGATACGGGCGTGCGCTGATGCATGCCGCCGAACGCGAGGCCCGCCGGCTCGGTGCGGACTCCATCGGGTTGCACGTCTTCGGCTTCAACACCGGCGCGATCGACCTGTACGAGCAGCTCGGCTATCGCCGCACGGAGGAGAGTCTGCTTCGGGAGCTCTGAGGTCCTCAGCGGAGGACGCGACGGGAATAGTCACGCGCGAGCTGCGTTGGGCCGAACATGACAACTCTCGGAATCATCGGTGCAGGACACATCGGCAGCCAGGTCGCCCGGGTGGCGGTGGCGAATGGCTATGACGTCGTGATCGCGAACTCGCGCGGACCGGAGACCCTCGCCGACCTCGTCGCCGAGCTCGGACCGCGGGCGAAGGCGGCCACCGCGGAGGATGCCGCCGCCGCTGCGGACATCGCGGTCGTGACTGTGCCGCTCCATGCGATCGACAAGCTCCCGGCCGAGCAGTTGGCGGGCAAGATCGTGCTCGACACCAACAACTACTACTTCGAGCGCGACGGGCGCATCGAGGCTCTCGACAAGGGGGAGACCACGACGTCGGAGCTCGTGCAGCGCGCGCTCCCGACGTCGAAGATCGCGAAGGCGTTCAACCACATCTACGCGTCCGAGATCACCGCGGACGGCACGCCGGCCGGGACCGCTGATCGACGTGCGCTGGCCACGGCCGGTGACGACGCGGAGGCTGTCGCGTTCGTGACGCGCTTCTACGACGAGGCCGGCTTCGACACGGTCAACGTCGGGCCGCTCAGTGAGTCGTGGCGGGTCGAGCGTGATCGCCCCGCGTACGTCGTGCGGCAGAACGCCGCGGAGCTGGCCGCGAACATCGCCGCCGCCAACCGGCTGCCCTGATCGAGTCCTACGCGGGCGTGGGGGCGTCGCGCACTCGTCTTGCCCGCTCGGGGGGGCGCGTACGCCCGGGCGTGTTGGGATACCAAAAGTTGTTGATCCGACTCCGGAGTGCGAGAATGCCCAGATGGCGGGGGCTATGGCGGGAATCGGCGAACTCGAGTCGGTGAGGGTCACGAGGATTCTTCGAGACGACATCGTGCTCGGGCGGCGCGCCCCCGGCTCCCGGCTCGTGGAGCGCGACATCGCGGCCGAGCTGAACGTGTCCCGCCTTCCCGTCCGCGAGGCCATCCGCACGCTGGTCGCCGAAGGGGTCGTCGTCGCCCGCCCCCGCACCTGGGCCGTCGTGCGCGAGTTCACCCGACGTGACATCCAGGACTTCGCCGAGGTGCGCGAGGCCATCGAGACGCTGATCTTCGTCTTCGCGGCGGAACGGCACGACGAGGCCGGCATCGTCCGGATGCGCGGCGCCTATGAGCGCGAGCTCGCTGCCGCCGAAGCTGACGACGCCGAGGCCGCGAGGATCGCCGCAGCGGAATTCCACGAGATCGCGGTCGAGCTGGCCGGGAACGAGATGTTCGGGGAACTCATCGCGGTGTTCCTCACGCGTCTGAGGTGGCTCTTCGGTCAGCACGACGACCTCCTCGCGATGGCCGACGAGCACCGCATCATCCTGGAAGCCATGATGGCTCGTGACACGGAAGCGCTCCGCCGCATCATCCCTGCCCACCTCGCCAGCGGCCAGGCCGCCGCGGAACGCCGCCTCGCGCGCAGCAGCGACCTGATGGTCTGACCGCGACGACGGTCGGCCGCGCGAAGTCAGGGGCAACGGCGACGGCATCGGTTGTATATTGGTGCGATCGGAGTCGGTCCGGAAATGTTGCGCTGTTCTGGGGAGCGAGATGCGGAATCTTGCTGTCGCGGTCGGATGCCTGTTGCTGCTCGGCGGAGTGGTCGTCGTGGCGCTCGCCGACCAGGAGCGTGCAGCCGCCGTCGATGCCGTCAAGGCGGAGATCGTGAGAGTCGAGCGTGCTCTGGACGAGTCCCAGGGCGAGAATCTGGAGCTCGCTGAGAAGCTCACCGCCCTCCGCTCGCAGATCGCCGAGCAGGATGGCGAGATCGCGGACACCACGGGGTTCCTGCCGTGATCCGCCGGATGCTGGCGGTCGTGGTCGCGATGACGGTGATGCTCTCCGCCGGGGTGCTCGCGCGGGCGAACGCGCTCGACCAGGAACGCGCGGTGGCGGTGGCCGAGCTGAGCTCCCTCACCCGGGAATACCACGAGACGACCCAGCGCACCGACTATCTCGACGGGGCGGTCGATCGCGCCGAGCGGGACACCGCGGAACGCGCGGCGGTGCTCGCCGTCCGCCCGGCCTTCGTGACCGAGCTCACCGCCTTCGCCGCCGCTCTGGACGGGGCACGCGGGGTGGTCGACACGGCCGCGCACCGGGCCGCTGCCCTCTCCGCCCAGCAGACGGTGCTGGCCGAGAAGGTGAACCCGGACACGGTGACGGCGGCGACCGCGACGGTGAACGCACTGACGGAGAAGGTCGGCACCGAGGTTCAAGCCGCACAGGCCGCACTCGCCGCGCAGAACGCCGGACCGGGAGGGCCGGCCTGGACCTCGAGCGGTCCCGGCGGTTACGCCCGGGTGCGGGCTGCACTGGACCTCGTCGGGGGTGGCGGGGTCGGGTTGTACGAGTCCTCGTCGTGCGCGGGCGGGAGCGCGCCGGCATGTGCCAACAGCAACGGGTACATCAAGTACCGCGCCGACATCGCCAACTGGAGCTCGGGGCGATTGAACTGGGCGATGGCGCACGAGCTCGCGCACATCTACCAGTTCCGGGTCTGGGGTGCGCTGACGTCGTCGGGTGCCTACGCTTCCTTGTTCGGCGGCGACCCGGAGTTCCTGGCCAACTGCATGGCCGCCGTCCGGGGCTATCCGGGCTCAGCCGGCTGCAACGGCGAGCAGCAGGCCTGGGCCTCGGGGATCTGGGTCGGAGCGGTCCGCTGAGGCGTCCTCACGCCACCGGGGTGGTCGTGTCGACCGCGTCCCGCAGGGGGCGCCGCATCACTCGCCAGTACGACGACGGCAGGATCCGCACGAGGACGTCGATCAGGCGCGCCTCGCGTCCGACCATCGTCCTCGCCGCCCGCCGCTCGGTGGCCCGGACGATGCGGGCGGCGGCCTCCGCGGGCTCCGTGTGGTACATCGCGGCCTGCGCGGCGGCGGCACGGGCGGCGACGGCGGGGTCGATGGCCGCGGCGTAACGTCCGTGCAGGATGATCCCGGTGCGTACGCCCGAGGGGTAGACCGCGCCGACGCTCACCGACGTGCCTTCGAGTTCGTGACGCAGAGCCTCGGAGAAGGCCCGCACGGCGAACTTGCTCATGGCGTAGGGGATGCGTCCGGCCGGGGAGGCCAGAGCGTAGACGCTGGCGAGATGGGTGATGTGCGCCGCGGGTGCCGCGCGGAGCGCCGGCAGCAGCGCCTTGGTGATGGAGACCGTGCCCCAGAGGTTCACATCGGTGAGCCAGCGCATCTCCTCCATCGTGAGCTGGTCGAGGTTGCCGAGCATCGACGACCCGGCGCACGTGATCAGTGCATTGATCCGCGGGTGTGCGTCGCCGATCGCGGCGGCGGTGGCGAACACGGCCTGATCGTCGCGGAGGTCGACGAAGTGGGTCGTCACCCGGCTGTCGTGAAGCTCTCCGGCGATCGCCTCGAGCGCGGCGGCATCGTGGTCGATCAGGGCCAGGTGCGCTCCCCGTGCGGCGAGCAGCCGGGCGATGTCGGCGCCCATCCCGTTCGCGGCTCCGGTGATCACCGTGGTGCTGCCGACGAGATCGAGGTGTCTCATGTGCCTCCTGCGGGCGCGACCCGGGTGCGAACCCGCGGATGTCGGATGGGTGGGGCAAGCTGATTCCGAACCATTCTGGCCGACACCGGGCCGTAGTGATACCGGTACGCTCAAGGAGAGGAGGTACCGGTGGGACGGACAGCGGATGCCATCGCCGAAGGCGTCGCGATCGCGACCGCTGCCGCGCGCCTCGCCGTGAAGAACCACATCCTCATCGGCACCATCGCGGAAGACGGCGTCTTCGACATGGACAAGTACATCGACGATGCGCGCGAAGCGCTGCGGGCGATGGCCGAGGAGTCCGAAGAAGCCGCCGCCACCGTCACGGCGCTGCGAAAGCGGGCGAGGGGGAGGCACTCCGATCCGGTGGGCACGCACGACTATCGTGACCGCGACGTCCGCAACCTCCGGCGCCGGGCGAAGCAGTCCACCGGGGTGGCCGAGCGCCTGCGCGAGATGATGCAGGATCGCGACAGCCTCGCGCAGATCGTGGAAGAGGCCAGGGATGCCGCCTGGGCCGATGTGCGGCACAACCTCGACCGCCGGTTGCGGGTCGAGGGCATGCGCCCCGACCATGATCCCGACTACGGGCGAATGCGTGAAGCCCGTATGCAGGCGCTGCGTCTCGTCGACCTGCAGGCACTCTCCTCGGAGCAGAGAGCGAAGGCGAAGCGTCGGAAAAAACAGCAGAAAGCTGCGGCGGCCGGGGACTGAGGTCTCGTTTCGCTTTCGCGTCTGGACTGTTGTAGGCTGTTCCACGGCCCGCTGAGCGGGCTGGGCGCCCGTAGCTCAATGGATAGAGCATCTGACTACGGATCAGAAGGTTAGGGGTTCGAGTCCCTTCGGGCGCACACTGTGTTGAGACAGTATAGAAGGTCCCCGTCGCGAAAGCGGCGGGGACCTTCTGCTGTTCCGGCCGTCGATCCGGTCAGAGCAGGCTCGTGATCGCGGGATCGCGGCGCGCGACTTCCGCGGACGTCGACACGATCGCCTTCCGCATCGCTGCCACGGCGATCGCCGGAGTGACATCCGAACGGTGGGCCAGGCTGACCGTCCGCGTCATCATGGGGTGCGAGAGTCGCACCGACCGCAGGCCCGGCCGATCGAAGAGGACCATCGCCGGCACCACGGCGACGCCGAGGCCGCGCTCGACGAAGCGGAGGGCCGTGTCCATCTCGGCCCCTTCCAGCACGGGGTGAGGAGTCAGGCCGGCCTCACGGAAGGCGGCATCCGTCGTCGCGCGCAGTTCGTAGCTCTCGCCGAAGGTGATGAGGGGGAGACCGGCCAGCTGTTCCAGGTCGATGGCAGGTCCATCCGTCAGCGGCGGCTCCGCAGCCGAGGACACCACGACGAGCTCCTCGGCGAGCAGCGGCATCCTGGTCAAGCTCACGCCGGCCGGGGGAAGACCGTCGGACGCGGTGATGAGCGCGATGTCGACGGCGCCGACGGCGAGCTGTTCGACCAGGAGCCGTGAACCGCTCTCGGTCAGGTGCAGGTCGACATCGGGGTAGGCGGCGTGGAACGAGCTGACGGCCTCGGCGACGAGGCTGATGCACAGGGTGGGCGGAGCCCCGAGCCGCACGCGTCCGCGGCGGAGTCCCGCCAGCTCTCCCATCTCATCGCGGATGGCGTCGGCATCGGCGAGCATGCGCTGCGCGCGGGGGAGGAGCGTCTCTCCGGCGGCGGTGAGCGAGATGTGGCCCCGTGCCCGGTGGAACAACTCGGCGCCGAGCTCACGTTCGAGGGTGGAGATCTGACGACTCAACGACGGCTGTGCCAGGTGCAGGTGCTCGGAGGCGCGGGTGAAGTGTCCGAGACGCGCGACCTCGACGAACCCGCGGAGTTGCTCGAGGTTCATGACCATAGTCTACGCGTATCGTTTCCAGTGAGACTATGCATTGGAGTTATTAGGATCCCCTAATTAGCGTGGATCCCATGGCTACGCGCGAACGTCAGATATCCACCACCGTCCTCGTCATCGGTACCGGCGGATCGGGGCTGCGAGCGGCGATCGAGATCGCCGAGCACGGCGTCGATGTGCTCGCCGTCGGCAAACGGCCGCGGCAGGATGCGCACACGTCCCTCGCCGCAGGCGGCATCAACGCGGCGCTCGGGACCATGGATGCGGACGACAGCTGGCAGCAGCACGCGGCCGACACCATCAAGGAGAGCTACCTGCTCGCGAATCCGCACACCGTCGAGATCGTGACGCAGGGCGCGGAGCGCGGCATCCGCGACCTGGAGCGCTGGGGCATGGACTTCGCCCGCGAAGACGATGGGCGCATCTCGCAGCGGTTCTTCGGTGCGCACACCTTCCGTCGCACGGCCTTCGCCGGCGACTACACGGGCCTCGAGATCCAGCGCACGCTCGTGCGCAAGGCCGAGCAGCTCGACGTGCCCATCCTCGACCACGTCTACATCACCCGCTTGCTCGTGCGCGACAATGTGGTGTTCGGTGCCTACGGATTCGATCAGGCCGATGGCACCCGCTACCTGATCCACGCGGACGCCGTGATCCTGGCGGCCGGTGGCCACAATCGCATCTGGCGGCGCACCTCATCCCGCCGCGATGAGAACACCGGCGACTCGTTCCGTCTCGCGGTGGATGCGGGTGCCCGACTGCGCGACCCCGAACTCGTGCAGTTCCACCCGTCCGGCATCATCGAGCCGGAGAGCGCTGCGGGAACCTTGATCTCGGAGGCCGCTCGAGGGGAGGGCGGGATCCTGCGCAACGCCCTCGGCGAGCGGTTCATGGCGAAGTACGATCCCGAGCGGATGGAGCTGTCGACCCGTGACCGCGTCGCGCTCGCGGCGTACACCGAGATCAAGGAAGGTCGAGGCACGGAGAACGGCGGTGTGTGGCTCGACGTGTCGCACCTGCCCCGCGAGACGATCATGACCCGGCTTCCCCGCGTCTACCAGACGATGATGGAACTGCAGATGCTCGACATCACGACCGATCCGATCGAGATCGCCCCTACGGCGCACTACTCGATGGGTGGCGTCTGGGTGCGACCGGAAGACCACCAGACCGATGTCGACGGGCTCTACGCGATCGGTGAGGCCTCGAGCGGACTGCACGGCGCGAACCGACTCGGCGGCAATTCCCTCATCGAACTGCTCGTGTACGGCCGCATCGTCGGTCAGGCGGCCATGGAGCATGCGGCGGGCCTCGATGCCCAGCGCCGTTCGGCGACGGCAGTGGCCGAGGCGCGTGCCGAGATCGACGACCTCCTCGCCGCGGAGGGGCGCGAGAACGTCCGGGCTCTGCAACGCGCGATCCGCAACCTCATGACCGAGTACGCGGGGGTCGTGCGTTCCGAAGAAGGGCTGCTCGCCGGACTCGCCGACCTCGACATGATCGAAGGGCGGATGGAGGACATCGGGATCCACCCGGACATCGCGGGGTTCCAGGACCTCGCCCACGCCTTCGACCTCAAGGCGTCGGCGCTCGCCGCCCGGGCCACCCTCGAAGCGGCGCTGGAGCGTCGAGAGACACGCGGATGCCACAACCGCAGCGACTTCCCCGACACCGACCCCACGCTGCAGGTGAACCTGGTGTGGTCGCCGACCGCCGGCGTCACCCGCGAGGAGATCCCGGAGGTCGCACCCGAGATCGCCGAGCTCATGCGCGAGGTCGACACCGAGGGCAAGCTCGTCGAGTAGTCCGCCCAGACCCCGCCCCATCGTCGAGACCCCGCCCCATCGTCGAGACCCCGCCCCATCGTCGGCTGCAGGGTGGGGTCTCGGCGGCGACCGGGGGTCTCGGCGAACGGATCAGCCGGCCTGCGGCTCCTCGGTGTCGATCACACCGATGCCGACGGCCTCGTGGTCGGGCTCGGGCTCATCCCGCTTCGGCGCGGTGGGTTCCTCGCCGGGGTCCTTCTCGGTGCTCGGCTCTTCGAGTTCCTCAGTGCTCGGGACCTCGCTCGGGTCGGCGTCTTCCGGCGACTCGGCCTCGGAGGGAGTCGTCGCCTCCGCCTGGCTCGTGTCCGAAGAAGGGCTGGGCGTCGGAGTCTGCGCTTCAGGAGAGAGCTCGTCGGTGGGTTCCGGCTCAGGAGTGGTGTCGGTCATGGTGACCCCTTTCGGCGATTTCCTCGGACCACGATGCCCCGACCGCACGCTCGCCGGAAAGGGGGTTGACTCCCCGTCGAGTTAACCGAGGTGAACCGAACCGGTGAATCCGGCGTAGCCTGGAAGGGTGACAGCGTACGTCTCGGCCTTCGACCTCTTCTCGATCGGAGTGGGTCCCTCGAGCTCCCACACGGTCGGACCGATGCGGGCGGCTCTCGATTTCGCGCGACGCCTCACGGCGAGCGGTGCACTGCCGCGAGTCGGCCGTGTCGAGGTCGCGCTGTACGGTTCGCTCGGTGCAACGGGGATCGGTCACGGCACTCCGGATGCCGTCGTCGCCGGGCTCCGTGGGCTCACGCCGGAGACGTGCGACCCGGCTGAGGTCCGTGCCGCCTGGGCCGACCTCCCCGCGGGTGCCGTGATCCGCATCGACGGCACCCACGAGGTGCCGTTCGTGAAGGACGACATCGTGTTCGCACCGCGCACCCGGCTTCCCGGGCATCCCAACGCCATGACGATCACCGCGCGGGATGCAGCGGGCGATGTCGTCGCCGAGGAGACGTATTACTCGGTGGGCGGAGGATTCATCCGCAGGGACGGTGAGGAGGCGAAGCTCGCGACCGCAGGGTTCCCGTACTCGTATGCGGATGCTGCCTCGTTGCTCGCCCTCTGCGACGAGAACGGGCTGTCGATTGCCGAGGTCGCGCGACTCAACGAAGCATCCGTGCGCAGCGAGGAAGAGGTCGCCGCCGGACTCGACGCGATCTGGGATGCGATGGCGGGTTGTGTCGACGCCGGTCTACACGCGGAAGGAACCCTCCCGGGCATCCTCAAGGTCAAGCGACGGGCCGGAGTGATCCGCGGTCAGCTCGAGGCGGTCGAGGCCGACGGTCATCGTGAACTCCCGGGCGAGTGGCTCGGTGCCTTCGCGCTCGCGGTGAACGAGGAGAACGCGGCAGGCGGACGGGTCGTGACGGCCCCGACGAACGGAGCCGCCGGTATCCTTCCGGCCGTCGCGATGTACTGGTGGCGGTTCCTCGCCGATTCGGGGCTGGGAGCGGGCAACGCGGTGACCCCCTACGGTGAACTCGTCGGCAGCGCTCTGTTGGGATTCGAGTCGGATGTGCGGACGCTGGAGAGTGCCAGCGGCCTCGACGAGGAGCAGACGGCCGAGGCGAACCGTCGCCGTGGCATCCGCCGCTTCCTGCTCACTGCGACGGCTTTGGGCTCGCTCTTCAAGGCGAACGCGTCGATCTCCGGGGCCGAGGGAGGATGCCAGGCCGAGGTCGGATCCGCGTGCGCCATGGCCGCAGGCGGCCTCACCGCCGTGATGGGTGGCACGAATCGTCAGATCGAGAACGCGGCGGAGATCGCGATGGAGCACCACCTCGGTCTCACGTGCGACCCGATCGGCGGACTCGTGCAGATCCCGTGCATCGAACGCAACGCGATCGCCGCGTCGACGGCGGTCACGGCGGCCCGACTCGCTCTGCGCGGCGACGGAAGCCACTACGTGTCCCTGGACGCCGTGGTCGAGACGATGCGCCAGACCGGTGCCGACATGTCGACGAAGTACAAGGAGACCAGCGAGGGTGGTCTCGCGGTCAACGTCATCGAGTGCTGACCGTCCGATCGTGATCGTGTCCGCGGGTGGCGATAGCCTCCACGAGACGTCACGCGCGGAGGGAGCACGATGGATGCGTTCTGGGAGCCGAGCTCTCGCCGTCGACGGCAGCAGCCGGTGGTCGCCGTCCGGCCGAACGATGATGCCCCGACGCCCGACGGGGAGTGGCCGACGAACATCCCCGCCGTGGCCCAGGTGCTCCGCGACGGGATCGACCTCGACCCCGGAGTGACCTTTCTGGTTGGCGAGAACGGCAGCGGCAAGTCCACTCTGGTCGAAGGCATCGCGCTGGCGTACGGGCTCTCGCCCGAGGGCGGGTCACGGCAGGCACGGCACCGCACGCGCGCGACGGAGTCGCCGTTGTCGGACTGGCTTCGATTGCAGCGCGGGGTGGGGGCGAATCGCTGGGGCTTCTTCCTCCGCGCCGAGACGATGCACTCGTTCTACACGTATCTGGAAGAGAACCCCTCGGCCAGCGGCGACGTTCCGTTCCACGAGATGAGCCACGGGGAATCATTCCTCGCGCTGCTGGACAGCCGGTTCGACGAGCCGGGCTTCTACTGCCTCGACGAGCCCGAGGCGGCCCTGTCCTTCACCTCGACGCTCGCCCTCATCGCGGTGCTCCGCCGCATCGCCGACGAGGGGGGCCAGGTGCTCTGCGCGACGCATTCGCCGGTCCTCGCAGCCCTCCCCGGCGCGAAGATCCTCGAGGTCGGGGAGTGGGGCGTGCGTCCGGCGGACTGGGGTGACCTCGAGATCGTGGACCATTGGCGCTCGTTCCTCGACCACCCCACGCGTTACCTCCGTCATCTGCTCGACTGAGCCCGGGTCGATCGCGGGGAGCGAAGTCGTAGGCTGGCGGGCATGACCGAGCAGAAGTCACCGCGCCGGCGAGGACGCCCCAGAGGTGCCTCGGACTCGCGGGCGCGCATTCTGACGGCCGCGGTCGACGACTTCGCCGAGAAGGGCTACGACGGGGCGACGGTCCGCTCGATCGCGGCCCGCGCCGGTGTCGACTCCGCGCTCGTGCATCACTACTTCGGGACCAAAGCCGACCTCTTCGCCGAGGCCGTGGGCATCCCTCTGCGTCCCGACATCGACGTGCCGCGGATCCTGGCCGGATCTCGCGACGGCGTCGGTGAGCGACTCGTTCGGTACGTGCTCGAGGCGTTCGAGCAGCCGGAGGTGCGCCGGCGAGGGGTCATGCTGATCCGCACCGCCGTGGGGAGCCGGCTGACGACCCCGTTGCTGGCCGGCTTCCTCTCGCGCGAGCTGCTCTCCCGCGTCTCTCGGAGTCTGGACACCGACGATGCCGATCTGCGCGCCGCGCTCGTCGCCTCGCAGATCGCCGGCATGCTGATCGCCCGCTACGTGCTGCGGCTCCCCGCGCTCGCCGGTGCATCGGTCGATGAACTCGTCGGACGAGTCGGTCCGACCGTGCAGCGCTACCTCTTCGACTGAGGGACGCCGGCTCAGGCGCGCGGATCCCGTTGACGCCATCGGTGCTCGGGCGCATAATTCATCACATGATGAATAACTCGGCTGTCGAGATCTCGCAGCTGCGTGTGCACCGCGGCGCCGACCAGGTCTTCGACGGGATCGACCTCACGATTCCGCGCGGGCAGATCACCGGCCTGCTGGGGCCGTCGGGGTGCGGCAAGACGACTCTCATGCGCTCGATCGTCGGCGTGCAGAGGATCGCCTCCGGAGACGTCAGGGTCCTCGGAGAGCCGGGCGGTTCGCGAGGGCTCCGGCACCGGATCGCCTACGGCACGCAGGGCGCATCGGTGTACGGCGACCTCAGCGTGCGTCAGAATCTCGCCTCTTTCGCCTCGCTGCTGAAAGCCCCGAAGGGCGACGTCGATCGGGTCATCGAAGAGGTCGGTCTCGGGCCGCAGGCGGGGCAGCTCGTCGACGCCCTGAGCGGAGGACAGGCGACGCGGGTGTCGCTCGCGGTGGCGCTGATCGGTGCGCCCGAGCTCGTCGTGCTCGACGAGCCGACGGTGGGACTCGATCCGGTGCTGCGCGCTGAGCTGTGGACCCTCTTCCGTCGTCTCGCGGATCGCGGGGTGACACTCATCGTGTCGAGCCATGTGATGGATGAGGCCGTGCGCTGCGACCGGCTGGTGCTGATGCGGGAGGGGCGGATCATCGCCGACACGACTCCGACGTCGCTCCTCGCCGACACCGGGACGACCGACGCCGAAGCCGCCTTCCTGGCGCTGATCGAGCGTGACCGCGCGGCCGGCCTCGGAGACACCAGGAGGTCGCGCCGAGACGCGCGCGGGACGCACGGGGAGGTCGGGGAATGAACGGCCGCCGGATCTTCGCCACGGCAGGCCGCGTCCTCACGCAGTTGCGGCATGATCCGAGGTCGATCGCCCTGATGCTCATCGCGCCGAGCATCCTCGTGGGGCTCTTCGCCTGGTTGTTCAGCGACCAGGACGGTGTCTTCGACCGGGTCGGCGGTGCCATCCTGGCGCTGTTCCCGTTCATCGTGATGTTCCTCATCACCTCGATCACGACCTTGAGGGAGCGCCGCTCGGGCACGCTCGAGCGGTTGATGACGACGCCTCTCGAGAAGGCCGACTTCATCCTCGGCTACGCGCTGGCGTTCGGAGCGATGGCGGTGGTCCAGGCGGTGATCACGGTGTCGTTCGCGGTCGGGGTGTGCGGGCTCGACGTCGACGGGCCGCTGTGGCAGTTGGGCCTGGTCGCGGTGGTCGACGCACTGCTCGGCACCGCGCTCGGCCTGCTCGCGAGTGCGTTCGCGCAGACCGAGTTCCAGGCGGTGCAGTTCATGCCGTTGCTGGTGTTCCCGCAGATCATCCTCGGGGGGCTCTTCATGCCCCGCGACCAGATGCCCGACGTGCTGTACGCGATCTCGGACTGGCTGCCGCTGAGCTACGCGATCGACACGATCAATGCCGTGGCCGCGGGGGACGAGGGCTGGGACGTGTTCGGTCCCTTGCTGATCGTCGTCGCGTTCGCCGTCGGTGCCCTGGTGCTCGCGGCGCTCACGTTGCGGCGGCGTACACGCTGAAGTCTCGGTCCGTTCCGCTGCTCAACGCGCGGCGCGGTTCTTGGTGTGCTTGGTCGGCGTGGCGGCCCACGGGTCTTCGGGCCAGGGGTGCCGCGGGTAGCGCCCCCGCATCTCGGCGCGGACCTGTGCGTACGGACCGGACCAGAACGAGGCCAGGTCGTCGGTAACCGCGAGCGGGCGCCCGGCGGGGGACAGCAGGTGGAACAGCACCGGCACGCGCCCATCGACCAGCCGAGGAGTCTCCGCCCACCCGAAGCACTCCTGAAGCTTGACCGCCACGACGGGCCGTGCCGACGTGTCGCCGTCGGGTTCCGGGTAGGTGATGCGGACGCGGGATCCGCTGGGCACCTCGAGGCGTTCCGGGGAGAGTTCGTCCAGGCGCATCGCCTCCGGCCACGGCAGCAGGCGGCGAAGGGCGGAAAGCAGGTCGAGTCGTCCCACCGGTGTGCCGGAAGCCAGCGCATCGAGTTCGGGTGCCAGCCAGGCGTCGAGGGTGTCGAGCAGGCCCGCGTCCGAGACATCCGGCCAGGGGTCGCCGAGCTCGCGCCGCAGCAGCGCCAGTCGACGGCGCAGTGCCTCCGCGCCGTCGGACCACGCGAACATGCCCAGTCCGTCGCGGCGCAGGGTGCGGCGGACAGCATCCCGCCCCTCCTGCGCGGAGGCCCGGACCGGGACCGAGGTGCGCAGGATCGCCCCGAGCCGGCGTTCGCGTCGGGCCTGGACACGGCCTCCGCTGAACTCGGCCTCGACGCGGTCCGTCAGGAGGTGGTCGGCGGCTTGCTCCATCTGCGCCTCGGTGAGCGCCGCTGCCGCGCGGATGACCGCTCCGGATCCGGCTGCCGCGCGCCCGGAGGCGCGGGCGACGTCGGCGACGGCGAGCCATTCGACCGCCGCGAGCGGGCCCGTCACTCCTGCTCGCGTCCCGGATGCGAGCAGGAACGTCGCTCCGGCCGCGGTGCGCTCGACGCGGCGGGCGATCCGCTCGGGAAAGGCCAGGGCGATCACGAGTCCGACGCCGTCGAGATCCGCAGAGGCGTGTGGTGCCGGAGGGGCCAGACGTTCGAGGCGATCGACGTCATCGCGCCATCGGCGGGCATCCGGCGTGCGTCCGCCCCGCAAGGAGATGAGAGCCTGTGCGACGTCGGCATCGGCGACTCGAAGATCGCTGCCCAACAGCGCGACGACCTCCGCGGCGAGGCGTCTGCCGACTGCCGGACTGCCGTCGCGGAGCGCGCGGGCGAGTCGAGGATCGGTCGGAACGCGGGCGAGGGCGCGACCTTCCGCGGTGGCACGACCCTCGTCATCGATCGCGCCGAGACCGCGGAGGACCGTGAGGGCATCGGCGAGGTTCTCTGCGGGCAGCGGGTCGATCATCCGCAGCCCGGTGCCACCGGGGGATCCCCAGCACGCGAGCAGCAGGGCCGCATCCGCGAGGTCGATGACCGCGATCTCGGGTACCGGGCGCGCGGGAGCCGCCGCGTAAGACCGCTCGTCGACGCAGCGGACCACGGCACCGGGAGCCTGGCGGGTGGCGCGTCCCGCTCGTTGCACGCACGACGACCGGGATGCTGCGGTCGTGACCAGACCCGTCATTCCTCGGGAGGCGTCGCGCAGCGGATGCCGCGACAAGCACGTGTCCACGACCAGGCGTACGCCCGGGACCGTGAGCGAGGACTCCGCGAGCGAGGTCGTGACGATGATGCGCGGACGGTCTTTCGACGTACGACCTCGGATCACCGCATCCTGTTCGGCCGGCGGGATGCGTCCGTGCAACTCCCGCACATCGAACGTCTCGCTCGACTCCCGGATGCGACGGGCGATCTCCGACACCTCCCGGGCCCCCGGTGCGAAGACCAGGACGTCGGCCTCCGGGTCCTCCGCGATCTGCGTCAGGGCCGCAGACGTCGTGACGCGCGCGACGTGGTCCAGGAAACCTGAGGTGACCCCACGCTCGTCGAGGCGCGGTACGGGGCTCGGGGCCCAGCGCTCCGTGAGGGGGAAGGCGGGCACATCGTGGTCCACGATCGGGGCCGCGGCCGCCTCGCTGCCGAGGACGGATGCGATGCGCTCGGCGTCGAGGGTGGCGGACATGGCGACGAGCACGAGGTTCTCCCTCAGCTCACGCACCTCGGAGAGCAGGCCGATCAGGAGATCGGTCTCGAGCGCGCGCTCGTGCACCTCGTCGAGGATCACGGCGTCCACGCCGTCGAGGCCGGGATCATCGAGCATCCGCCGTAGGAGCACGCCGGCGGTGACGAACTCGATCTGCGTCGTGGGACCCGCGGCGCGCTCGCCGCGGACCGTGAACCCCACGCGTGAGCCGAGCGGAGAGCCGTCGAGGTGGGAGAGCCGTCGAGCTGCGGCACGGGCGGCGACGCGGCGAGGCTGCGTGACGATCACGCGACCGGTGCGCCGCGAGGCGACGAGAGGCGGCACGAGGGTGGTCTTGCCCGTGCCCGGCGGTGCGGTCACGACCACCGAGCCACCGGCGTCGAGGGCCGCGGAGAGCTCGTTGAGAGCGCCCGCCAACGAGAGCCCCGCGCCGATCGCGTCGAGATCGAAGGCGGCGGGCATCATCCGTCCAGTCTGCCGCGTCGGCTCAGCGGCCGGCGCCGTTCACAACTCAGGAGAAACGCGCCCTGCCGGCCCCGAACGGCTCTCGCTGGCCCCGACCACCTCGTTCTTCCTGAATTGTGAACGGGCGAACAGGATGCCGGGCCACGAAAAAACGGATGCCGCGACCTGATCGGTCGCGGCATCCGCTTCGTGTTGCGTGGGTGCTACTCCGCGGCGGGAGCAGGCTCCGTGGCGGGTGACGCCGTGGAGGGCGTCGACGCACGCGCGGGGGACTGCGTCGGAGGCGTGGCCTCGGCGACACCGGCGCCGAAACCACGGCCGACGGCCTGACCCTGGATGATGCCCGCGAGGTCGAGGCCGGTGGCCGAGTGGACGCTGTCGAACACCGAGCGGAGGGCCTTGGCGTTGTCGGCGCCGACCACGTTCGATGCGCCGTCCTCGCCGGAGCTGCCGATGATCGACACGTTGCCGATCGCCGCGTAGCCCTTCGAGAACTCGGCCATGATCGAGGGCAGAACGTCGAGCACGCGCTGCGAGAGGAAGGCGTCCTGGTTCGAGGCGATGGCCTTGGCCTCGGCCTCGAGGGCACCGGCACGCGCGTCACCCTCGGCGCGGATGGCATCGGCTTCGGCGTTGGCGCGCAGGCGGCGGGCTTCCGCTTCGGCTTCGGCCTGGGCACGGAGGGCGTTCGCCTCACCGCTCGCCTTCGCGATGGCGGCGGCTGCTTCACCCTCGGCACGAGCCTTGTCAGCCTGCGCCTGCTGCTCGGCGATACGGGTGCGGGCTTCGGCCTGCTTGACCTGCTCGATCGCGGCGGCCTCGGCCGCGCGTTCGCGGGTGTAGAGCTCGGCTTGAGCGCGGGTCTCCGCCTCGTACCGCTGGGCGTCGGCAACGCGCTTGACGTCGGCGTCGAGCTGAGCCTGCTTGTTCTCAGCCTGCTGCTGCAGAACGGCCTGCTCCGCCTGAGCGCGTGCGAGAGCCTCTGCCTGCTCTGCTTCGGCACGTGCACGTCCGATGCCGGAGTCGGCGTTGGCGGTGTTGGTGTCGAGCGCGGTCTGCTCGATCAGGTTGGCTTCCTGGTTCGCGATGTTCTTCTGGTTGATCGCGCGGTCGGCGTTCGTCTGCGAGATCTCGGCGGCCTGACGCTTCGCCTGGATCTCGGGGGCACCCAGCGACTGGATGTAGCCGACCTTGTCGGTGATGCCCTTGATCTGGAACGAGTCCAGGATCAGACCCTGCTCGGCGAGTTCCTGCGAGACATCGGCGGCGATCTGATCGGAGAACTTCTTGCGCTCGCGCATGAGCTCGACGACCGACAGGGTCGCGACGATGCCACGGAGCGCACCTTCGAGCTGTTCGGTGGTGAACTGCTCGATGGCCTTGTCCTGCGATGCGAAACGCTCGGCAGCGCGGCGTACGTAGAGTGGGTCGGAGCCGATCTTCACGATCGCGACGCCGTCGACGTTCAGCGTCACACTGTCGAGCGACTGCGCCTCGGCGTTGAGGGAGACCTGACGGGAGCGCAGAGAGATGATCTCGTGGCGCTGCGTGATCGGGTTGACGAGCGACTTGCCGTTCACGATGACGGTGACGGGCGACTCCGCCAGTTCCGAACTGGTCGTGCCGTCTGCGGCGATGACTGCGCGTTGGATCTTCTGCTTGCGCCCCGAGATGACGAGGGCTTCGTCGGCTCGGGCCACCTTGATCCAGCTGCGTGCGAACAGCAACAGGATCAGCAGCAGGACGACGGCGATGACGACGCCGATGCCCACGATGACGAGGATGCCGACGATTCCGGCGATCTCCATGAATGACCTCCCTGGTTCCCCCCGAGGGGGCGGTCTGACGTGCCCGCCGAATGCGCAGGCGTATGCAACCCACCCTGCCAGAAAAGGCGGAGGTCGTTCTCGGCGCCCACAGGCGCAGGTCAGCGGGAGCGGAGCTTCTCGGCGAGGTCGCGCAGAGTGCGCAGCTCATCGTCGTCGAGGCGCGACATGCGCTCGGCGATCGAGCGTCCGTGCACGGTCGCGAGAGCCCGGAAGGCCCTGGCCCCTTCATCAGTGGCGCGGATCAGGGCGCCGCGCCCGTCGTCGGGATCCGAGCACTTCGCCACGAGACCACGGGTGACCATCCGGTCGACCAGACGAGAGACGCTCGGCTGGCTGATCAGCATGTTCGAGGTGATGTCGCGCAGCCGTGCGGTCATGTCGGGGGAGCGGGTGACGGTCAGCAGCACGTCGTACTCGGCTTGCGCGAGGTGGTTTTCTTCGAAGTCGACCAGCATCGCGGTGAACACCTCATGCTGTGCGCGGAACAGGCTCTCCCAGGCTTCGATGGCGAGCTTGCGGTCGGTCATCCTCACAGAATAGTGCGAACAGTAAAGGGCCGGTCGGAGAGGCTCCCGACCGGCCCTTGTCCCTTGCACCAAGAGTGTCCTGCAATCACATGCGGTGAGTGCCACAGCAAACATTCACCGTGTGATCACTGTATAACGGCGAGATAACGAATGCAACGGTTTGGTCACGGAATCTTCGGCTTTCAGCACGGATGTCCGATCTCACGAAAAGTGTCGGAGTCTCACGAAGGCTGTCGGAGAGTCTCACGAAAGTGTCGGAGTCTCACTAGACGTGTCGGAAGAGCGGCGTGTCGACCAGCCTCGTTGGGTGCCGGACATAGTCTGCCCGTGAGCAGATCCCCAGTCGGGGCATCTTTGTCAGGGCTCAGGACATAGGCCAGTACCGCTCCCCAGGAGAGAGGCTGACTGCCGAATAGGAAGTATCCGTCGATGTCGATTGGATCCCTATGGACCTGACTCAGCAGTGGCCTGTTCCTCCCACCACTAAAGCCAACCGGACGCGAGCTCGCGTTGAGTACCGTCTCGATGGCGTGCAACTAGAGCTCGACGCCGTCGACTGCGACAGCGTGCCCTTCGAACGAGGCGATCCCGTTCGGAACTTTCCCAGTTGGCGGCTCAAGCGTCATTACGACGGCTACCACTGGATGGGTGCGCTTGGCGCGTCTGTCGGATTCGAGTCGCTGACGGAGCGGGGCTGCCTCATCGAATTGGACCGCACCCCGGGCGTGGTTGCGATCGCCAGCCAGCCCATGTGGATCCGATGGACCACACCCGACGGCCCGCGCGAGCACTGCCCGGACTACTTCGTGCGTCTGGACGACGGGCACGCCGTGCTGATGGACGTCAAGCCGGCGACTCAGATCAAGGACGACGTCAGAAGACAGTTCGACATGACAGCGGTGTTCGCCGCTGAGCGCGGCTGGCGGTATGTCGTCTATGACGCGGAATCGGTAGTCCGCGAGGCCAACCTCCGATTCCTGGGCCCGTTTCGAGACTGGGCGAGCAGCGAAGAACTGCCAATGCTCCCAGAAGATGGGCTGCCCCTGGCTGAGGTAGCTGCGCTGCTCGGCGTCGGATCCGAGGGCTTCGCACACTGCTACGCGCACCTCTGGTCAGGGGCGCTCGAGGCAGATCTCGATCAAGCCCTCAACATCAGAACGATCGTGTGGCAAAGGAGCGTGTAGTGCGGGTTGTAGTTGGCGGGTCGCTCACGTGGCGTCAACGCAAGTTCTCGGTCTTGTTCATCGAGAAGGATTTGGCGATGCTCCGAGATGAGGACGGAAGTGAGGTCGAAGTCGCTCTCGACGAGCTTCGACATGATGCAACACCGGTGCCTAGCGACACTTCAGGTCTGCTGAACCTTCCTCTGCAGGTGCAGGACATCACGCCGGACATGGATGCGTGGCTGCAATCCTGCATACGTATCGAGGCGACCCGAGAAGAGATCGGGGTCGGGAAGGCTGTTGAAGCAGAGCGCGAGTGGCTGGAGGTGCGCCTAAGTAGAACTGTCTCCACGCGCGCCGTGGAGCGTCGGCTTAAAGCGTTCCGAGAGCAGGGGACGACCACTGCAGGCAAAGGCTCCCCACGCAAGAGCACATGGGATCCACGCCTCGTCGAGGCCATCAACCACGTACTCGGAGGAAAGAGCCGCGCCTCGACTGTGAGTCGAACTACAGCGATCGAACAAATCATGAGGCGCGTCGAACGTCTCCACGGCGATGCGGTGAAGCTGCCGAGCCGAGCGACGTTCTTCCGACTTCTCGAAGCAGACGAGCACGGGCAATTCACCTTCGGTTCGGCCAAGACTCGCGAGTCGCTTGCGCTTCAACCCGACGGCACATTCGGCACTCGCACCGCACTGCGTCCCGGCGAACTGGTCGAGATGGACTCCACGCGGATTGATGTCATGTTGCGGATCGATGACGAAACCGTCGGCCGGCCCGAACTGACGATTCTCCTTGACGTCGCAACGCGCTCGATTCTTGCCGCGATGCTCCGCCCCGAAGGGACGAAGAGCGTCGACCTGGTGGCTGTCCTTGCACGGGCCCTGGTGCCCTATGGCCGGCGTATGGAAGGGGTTCGCGAGACCCGACAGCTGATTTCGACGGCATGGGCTGACGATCAACTGATCGATCAGGAGCGATTTGAGCG
This sequence comes from Microbacterium sp. J1-1, assembly GCF_024498615.1. Lineage (NCBI taxonomy): Bacteria > Bacillati > Actinomycetota > Actinomycetes > Micrococcales > Microbacteriaceae > Microbacterium > Microbacterium sp. J1-1. The sequence goes on from NZ_CP089590.1 coordinate 653,281, forward strand.
ATTGCGTATCGCGCAGCCGTATGTGTTTCCGGACACGATCACCACCGACCGCGGACGAAACTATTTGTCGCGGCATTTCCGCGCTGCGTGTGAAACCTTGAATATCTCGCTGATCACCTCGGCGCCGCACACACCAACGGACAAACCGCACGTAGAGCGAGCGTTCGGGGCAATCAACTCAATGCTGCTGCAGCATGTGAAGGGATATGTCGGCCGCAGCGTCGAACATCGCGGGCGCGACACAGACACGGAATCCGACGAACTACTGACGATCGCACAGGCCCAGGAGCTCCTAGAGGACTGGATCGCGGTCGAGTGGCAGAATCGTCCGCATGACGGACTGCGGGACCCGTTGCATCCGCGCATCAAGTTGTCGCCGAACGAGATGTGTCGCGCGTTCCGCGCTTACGTGCCCGAACTCCACGTACCGCTGACGCGAGACGACTACATCGCGCTGCTACCTGTGGACTACCGAGTTCTGAACCGCTACGGCGTGCGCATCGATAACCGCGTCTACAACTCCGAGCGGCTCAAAGGCCTGTGGAGGCGCAAGTCTCCTGACAAAGCGCGGAACGGCCGATGGCCGATCCGCGTAGACCCCTACAATCTGCACGTCGTCTGGCTCGAGCGGGACGGCGAGTTCATCCCTCTGAGATGGTCCAATCAGGTCCATGAACTCCCGATGCTGGGTGATGTCTGGCGGTACGCTCGCACGTCGCGCTCCGGTGGTGTCGCGGATCTCGATGCTGAACGTCGCGAGCTTGCGATGGCGATCAAGGCGTTCGCCGGTCAAGGGAATCCGGCCCCTCGAAGCAACGGTCAGAAGCGAAGCGGGCGAGAGCGCGCTCGATTGGCAGCGATCGCTGAAGATCCGATGAACTTCACCAGTGTGAAGGGCATCGAGGACGAGAAACGACCTGCTGACGATGACAATTCGTCCATCGAGACCACCTCTACTGAGGAATGGCCTAACACCGGTGGCTTCCCTCTCATCGGAGACAGGCTCGACGAGGTGCGGCGGAGGATCGACGAATGATCGAGATCGCGACCAAGGAAGGCTGGCGCGAGCACGTCGACACCGCGTATGAGCGCCCGGCGCCGGTCACATCCGAGGAGCTTCGGGCCATGAGCTTCGGGGACCGCGCGTTATACAACCAGGGACGAGCTCAATACTCGCAGGCAGGCGCCTTCGTGCGGACACCGCAGTTCGAAGCCTTCCAGCGAGCCGTGCGGGATCGCGTCATGCTCAACGCCTACCGACGAGTCGGGAAGCTAGGCCTGATCCTCTCGGGGGAGCCAGGCCAGGGCAAGACTACTTCGCTAGTCGAGATCGGTAGAGCACACGAACGCAGGCGGCGAGACACCGGCCACCCGGCTGCGGGGCCGGGCATGCTCCCAGTCGTGTATGTCGCGGTACCCGCCCAGTGCTCAGCCAAAGCTCTGATGCATGAGTTCGCCCGATTCCTTGGTCTCCCGGTTCTCAGCAGGATGACCTACGGGGACCTGCTGGAAGCGGTCTCGAACGCCCTGCGCAGATGCTCCACCGAACTTGTCTTGGTCGATGACGTGCATCACCTCGATCTGAAGTACCGGCAGAACGTCGAGGCATCAGACATGCTCAAGCAGCTTTCCGAGCGATGTGGAGGCACGTTCGTCTACGCCGGAATCGCAGTTGAGGGGACCGGACTTCTCGACGGCTCACGTGGTGGGCAGATCGGGAAGCGATTCGAAGTGCACGTGGCCTTACCATTTCCTTTGATCTCGACCGCGGAGAAGGCTCGCTGGGGTGATCTGCTTCTCGCCATGGAGAGCTCACTGTGTCTAGCAGAGCAACGGCCAGGATCGATTCTGTCCGCGGCGCCGACACTGCACGCGCTGACGGGCGGGGAGATCGGACTGCTCAAGGACCTCTTGCAGTTCGCTGCCCTGAGCGCGATGGACGACGGAACCGAGAAGCTCGATTCGGCCGCATTTGAACGCGATCTTGCCCGCCGTCAGACGGCCGCAACGCTCCACACAAGCAAGCCGCGACGATCGCGAACGCCTGTAAGTGCGGCATGACCTCGCGTCCCGGGCTTCCGACTTCCGTTCGCCTGTATCCGGGAGAAACGGCGGCGAGCTACTGGGCGCGGCTTTGCGCCGCAAATGCAATCGGCGAAAAGGACCTCTGGTTGGCGTTGCGACGCGAGGATCGAACCCTCCCAATTCGGGTGACACCGAGAAGCGCCCTCCGGAAGATCGAGGCGTTGGGTGGGCTTCCGGATGGTGCATTGCTCCGCGAAGCCGGCGGTCGCGCCTGTGGACATGGTGGCGCCACGCGTCAAGTCGAATGCCCGAGTTGTCGCATGATTCCGGCAGCTGTGGCTCTCTGCAGACGGTGCGCCCGAGGCGATCAGGTCACAGTCGCGCGTATGCACGGTCCGGTCTGCGTGCGACACCGGAGGTGGCACGGAAGCGGCCGAGATATTCCCCTGCCGGGGAGGCACAAGCACCTGCTCGCGCAACGCCTGCTGAATGGAACTCTCACTCGGCGCTTGACCCCTGATCTTGGACACGCTGATTCCAGCACGATGCTGGGGAAGCGAGAATCCAAGGGATGGCTAGGAAGAACTACACGGACGAGTTCCGGCAGCGCGCGGTGGACTTGTATGAGTCCACGCCGGGTTCGACGCTCAAGGGCATCGCCGGGGATCTCGGGATCTCTCGGGGTGCGCTGAAAGAGTGGGTCGACAAGTTCGGCTCCGGGGTCACGGTTGCTGCTGCGTCGCCGCCGGGGGCGACGGGGCGACCGGAGTCGCAGGCGGCGAAGGTCCTCCGGTTGGAGGCCGACCTCGCGGCCTTGCAGGCCGAGGCCCGCAAGCTCGAGACGGAGCGGGACATCCTCCGTCAGGCGGCGAAGTATTTCGCCGGGGAGACGAACTGGTGAACCGCTTCCAGTTTGTTGAGGATCACAAGGACGCCTACGGCGTGAAGCGGTTGTGTGAGGTCGTCGAGGTCGCCCGCTCGTCGTTCTACGCCTGGCTGGACTCCGCCGGGCGGCGAGCCGCGAAGGCGACAGACGACGCGGTGTTGGCGGCGCGGATCCGGGTGCTCCAAGACCCCGCTCAGGGTGGCGACCGCGCCTACGGGGCGCCCAGGATCACTGCCGACCTCAACGACGGTGTGCCCGTGGCGGAGCGGGTGAATCACAAGCGCGTCGCGCGGGTAATGCGTGAGCACCGTCTCGCGGGGATCCGGTTGCGACGACGGGTGAAGACCACGATCCCGGACCAGTCCGCCAGGCGCTTCCCCGACCTGATCGGACGGGACTTCTCCGTCGGCGACCCCGGCCGCCGCTACGTGGGCGACATCACCTACCTGCCTATCGCCGACGGCACGAACCTCTACCTCGCGTCCTGCATCGATCTCGGCTCCCGGAAGCTCGCGGGCTGGCAAGTCGCCGACCACATGCGCACCGAACTCGTCGAAGACGCCCTCCGTGCCGCGCACGGCGACCGCGGGTCGCTGGTCGGCGCGATCTTCCACTCCGACCACGGCAGCGTCTACACCTCGAAGGCCTACGCCGCGCTCTGCGAGCAGCTGGGCGTGACCCAGTCCACAGGCGCGGTCGGCACGAGTGCCGACAACTCACTCGCGGAAAGCTTCAACGCCACGCTCAAGCGCGAACTCCTCGCCGGCCGGTCAGCGTTCCCGGACCAGGCCACCGCCTACCGGGCCGTGTTCCGGTGGGCGAACCGCTACAACACTCGCCGGCGCCACTCCGCGATCGGCAACATCAGCCCGAACGCCTACGAAGCCGCACGCTCCGCTACGCTCGCGGAAGCGGCATAATCGAACCGACACCGTGTCCACGATCAAGGGCCAAGGCCCGGGAGGGCGCTTCGCACAATCTTCAACGCTCCTGCTCGAGCAGCCTCGGCGAGCACCCTGCCGTGAAACAGTGGCCCTGTTCGGTACATTGATGCGACCGACTGGATCTGTCACGTATTGAATCATCTCGCCTCGAAAGACCACGAATGGAGCCCCCATGGCCCAGGACTACCCGCTCGAGGAACTCAGTCCGCGCGCTTTCGAACAGATGACGATCGCCGTGTGTGAGGAGGTGTTCGGTCCAGGGCTTGAAGCCTTCGGGGCGGGGCCGGACGGGGGGCGCGAGGCCACCTTCCGTGGGCTCATTCGGTGGGGCACCGAGCCTGACGATCCGAACGTGTGGGATGGGTACACGGTGATCCAAGCGAAACAGCGCGAGCATCACTCCGTCGATCCCGCTAACAACCTCTCTTGGCTTCTCAAGCAGATCGACGCGGAACTCGAGAAATGGCTGGACATGTCCAGCACCCGGGCTTCAGTCCCGGACCACCTCCTTTTCGTCACGAACGCCCGCATCTCGAGTGCGCCGGGCGCCGGCATCGACCGCCTCACCGCGCACCTTGCCAAATGGTTGGACAACCCCGCGTCCGGCGACCCGAGAGTCACCCTGCGAAAGCGCGGCCTTCGACAGATCCGGGTGTGGCACCGAGACAAAGTCAACTCTCTTCTCACCGCGCACGGATCCGTGCGCAACGGGTTCAGGGCTCTCCTCACCGTGGGTGACCTGCTCGAACGCCTCACTCAGATTTCCGACACCTTGAGGCCCGACGAGCTGCATCCCTTCTTACACACCCACGCGGGAGCGGCGCTGTCCGCCGAACGCTGGGTCCATTTTCAAGAAGCTGGCGGCAGCGACCGCGAGTCCGTCGAGCAGATCGTCATCGACCTGAAAACTACCGACGAAGACGCAACGGAGTCTACGGTCCTCTCCGAGATCTTCACCCGGTCAAGCGCTGTGCTGAAACCCATGATGGCCGATCGGGTGGAGCGCCCCCACGTCGTCATAACCGGACGAGCAGGAAGCGGCAAGAGCACCATCACGAAATTCGTCACGCAGGCATTTCGCTCACAATTTGCGGCAGAAGAGTCTCTGCCACCCACCGCTCGGCACGTCCGCGAAGCAACCGAGGCAGCATTCCGCGGCCTCGGGACGGATGGTCCTACCGGGCGGCGATGGCCCGTGCTCATCAGGCTCACGGATTTCGCTGCGGCCATCGGGCCGAGCGGCGACCTCATGCTGCTCCGATTCCTCGCCGACACGATCTCGCGCCGGGCCGACATCGACATCAAACCGAACGTCCTCAAACGGTGGCTCACCTCCTGGCCGTCGATCATCATCCTCGACGGGCTCGATGAAGTGACCGCGCTCGAGGTCCGCCCACGAGTGCTCGACGCGATCACCTACTTTGTGGAAGACCTCGAGAACAGCAACGCCGACCTCCTCTGCATCGTCACCACCCGCCCCTCCAGCGACGCGGAACGATTCATGCCCGAACGATTCCGTCAACTTAACCTCACCTCCCTCGATCGGGAAACAGCAGAACGCTACGGGCGCATGGTCACTCAACGGCGCCTCGCCGACGATCCGGACCGCCGAGACCCACTCCTCGCGTCCCTGGAACGTCAGTTCTCACTGAGCACGATGCAACGCCTCATGAAGACTCCGCTCCAGGTACTGATCATGACGATCATCCTGGAGCGAGTCGGAACACTGCCCTCGGACCGCTACCAGCTCTACTCCCAGTACTTCGACACGATGTACACGCGCGAAGCAGGAAAACCCACCACCCTGGCACCCCTCCTCGCGTCACAGAATCACGCCATCATCTATCTGCACGAAACGGTCGGCCGGGTCCTCCACATCAAGGCGGAAACTTCCGGAGGCGAAAAATCGGTGATGCCCCGCGGGCAGATGCGCGAGCTTCTCGACGCCCGACTCACCGAACTCGAACACGACACAGACCGCCTCCGAACCCAGATCGGGGACCGGATCATGCAAGCCGCAACCGAACGGCTCGTCCTCCTCGTGCCCGCCGAAGACGACGGGTTCGCCTTCGAAGTCCGCAGCCTTCAAGAACTCATGGCTGCTCGGTCACTCGTGAAAACCAACGACGCCAACCTTCGCACGCGGCTCATCGCCCTCGCCCCCAGCCCGCACTGGCGCGCAACCTGGGTGTTCATGGCCGGATACGTATTCTCCAACGGCACCGACGAACAACGAGAAATGATCGTCCACATCGTGGAGAACGTCGACATCGGCGAGACGTGGCCCGGCTGGTTGAGCCCGATCGGCCCCGAACTCGCCGCTGCCCTCCTCGACGATGGCCTCGCCACCCAGACACCTAAATGGCTGCGCCGACTCGTCCAAGTCGCCCTCCGAGCATTGACCGGCCCGGCACCACGCAACATGCAGGCGTTCGCGGACGGCCTCACCGCAGCAGCCAGCGCCGATTCCACCACACGAAGCCTCATTCGCAACACACTCATCCAGGCCCTATCCGGGACTCCACGAGCAAGTCACACCGCCCGGTTCCTCCTCGCGATGACCAAGCTCGACGCAGGGATCAGTCAGGCAGCGCTCCGGGACGCCACAGAACCGATCTTGTCGAGAACCTCCGAGACCTTCGACTGCCTCGGCACCGTCCTCGAAGACCACATCTCGTCGCTGCCAGAACCCGGCGACGCGGTCGTGGCCCTCAGACCCCTCCTCGATGCTTTGAACTTCTACCACGCACCACCGTTCGGCAGCGGCGAGGTCGGCGTGACCCTCGTGCACAACGACACCGTCACCGACAATTCGACCGCGCAACTGATCGACGACCCACACACCGCCGCACTCCTCGAAGTCCTCATCGCCTCTCTCCCCCTCGAGAGCTGGCGCGTCCCGCACGGGGTGTCTGTCATCTACGAACGCGGCGCCGGCCGCCGCCCCGTCTCCGACCAACTCGACTGACCGTCACGAAACTGCACGCGAACCCCAACCGCCGCGCGCGCCGCACACATGCACGGAGACGAGTGGAGATGAAGTCGGCCATTTCGGACTGTTCCCCACTTCGGCGACGCGGGTCGTGGTGCCGATCTTGCCGCTGGGCCTGACCAGACCCCGCTCAGCAGCCGGTGGCGACACCGACCGGAGACTAGGGACGCTTCTTCGACCCAATCGACTTGAGCCCGCGGCGTCCACGGAGTAGACCGAGGTCCCGTCCTTGGTGCGGTCGTTCGAGCCGGCTCAACACAGCGTGTTGGGTCTCTGGCGTCCAAAAGATCGTGAGGCGCTCTCGAGCTCGGGTAACCGCCGTGTAGAAGATGCTGTGTGAGAAGCGGTCGGGCCTTGGCCCTTGATCGTGGACACGGTGTCGGTTCGATTATGCCGCTTCCGCGAGCGTAGCGGAGCGTGCGGCTTCGTAGGCGTTCGGGCTGATGTTGCCGATCGCGGAGTGGCGCCGGCGAGTGTTGTAGCGGTTCGCCCACCGGAACACGGCCCGGTAGGCGGTGGCCTGGTCCGGGAACGCTGACCGGCCGGCGAGGAGTTCGCGCTTGAGCGTGGCGTTGAAGCTTTCCGCGAGTGAGTTGTCGGCACTCGTGCCGACCGCGCCTGTGGACTGGGTCACGCCCAGCTGCTCGCAGAGCGCGGCGTAGGCCTTCGAGGTGTAGACGCTGCCGTGGTCGGAGTGGAAGATCGCGCCGACCAGCGACCCGCGGTCGCCGTGCGCGGCACGGAGGGCGTCTTCGACGAGTTCGGTGCGCATGTGGTCGGCGACTTGCCAGCCCGCGAGCTTCCGGGAGCCGAGATCGATGCAGGACGCGAGGTAGAGGTTCGTGCCGTCGGCGATAGGCAGGTAGGTGATGTCGCCCACGTAGCGGCGGCCGGGGTCGCCGACGGAGAAGTCCCGTCCGATCAGGTCGGGGAAGCGCCTGGCGGACTGGTCCGGGATCGTGGTCTTCACCCGTCGTCGCAACCGGATCCCCGCGAGACGGTGCTCACGCATTACCCGCGCGACGCGCTTGTGATTCACCCGCTCCGCCACGGGCACACCGTCGTTGAGGTCGGCAGTGATCCTGGGCGCCCCGTAGGCGCGGTCGCCACCCTGAGCGGGGTCTTGGAGCACCCGGATCCGCGCCGCCAACACCGCGTCGTCTGTCGCCTTCGCGGCTCGCCGCCCGGCGGAGTCCAGCCAGGCGTAGAACGACGAGCGGGCGACCTCGACGACCTCACACAACCGCTTCACGCCGTAGGCGTCCTTGTGATCCTCAACAAACTGGAAGCGGTTCACCAGTTCGTCTCCCCGGCGAAATACTTCGCCGCCTGACGGAGGATGTCCCGCTCCGTCTCGAGCTTGCGGGCCTCGGCCTGCAAGGCCGCGAGGTCGGCCTCCAACCGGAGGACCTTCGCCGCCTGCGACTCCGGTCGCCCCGTCGCCCCCGGCGGCGACGCAGCAGCAACCGTGACCCCGGAGCCGAACTTGTCGACCCACTCTTTCAGCGCACCCCGAGAGATCCCGAGATCCCCGGCGATGCCCTTGAGCGTCGAACCCGGCGTGGACTCATACAAGTCCACCGCGCGCTGCCGGAACTCGTCCGTGTAGTTCTTCCTAGCCATCCCTTGGATTCTCGCTTCCCCAGCATCGTGCTGGAATCAGCGTGTCCAAGATCAGGGGTCAAGCGCCCCCTTACGAGTGACCCGTGCCGAACATGTCCGGAGAAGCGCAGAGCGTCGGCCTCGGTAAGATCACGTGACCGCCAGGAGGCCACGTGATCTGTCTAGCCGCCCTCGCCTGCGTCGCGCCGGCCCCTAATCCTCTTGCCGACCTGGTGCAGGTGGGGATCCTGGTCGTCGCGGCTGTGGCACTCTTCTGGGCTGTCCGGGAGTGGGTATGGGGCGGCAGCATCCTGAAGGTGCAGCTCGAGCTCGGCCAAACCGATGGCCTCCGGATGGTACGTGCCTCTCCGGCAGATATGGAGAACCCCGATGCCATCGACTGGCGGATGCCATACAGACTGGACGGTCCCGCACTCGATGTCGCTGTCATCACAGTGATCAACAAGGGCCGAACCCCGGTGACGGTACTCAGCCCGGCGCTGCTCTTCAGCTCGAAGGGTGCGGAGGACTTGCGAGTGTCGGGTCAGCTGGTAGGCGGCAGCTGGGGAGAGGACGAAAGCCGGATCCGGCTCGAGGTCCATGACTCCTGCGTCTTTACCCTGATGCTGCAGCCGATGGCCGTCATCGCGCGCAGCGACATGACCTTCCAGAAGCCTCAAGGAGCGGGGGGAAATATCTGGGCTCGCGCAGCCGTGACGTCGGGGAAAGGTGGCGTCAAACTATCGCCGAGCTCCGTCCGGTCGAGAGCGAAGTGGTACTCGCTGAACCGCCTGGATGCTCGATGGAAGGTGAGCACTCCGTTGCGCGGGAAACCCCTCACTCCCACCGAAGAGCTGATGGCGCAGTTCCTAGCCCCCGGCGGAGATGTCTACGATCAATCGGTGCTGCTCGGCAGCGTGCTCGGTGCCGCGGAAGCAGGAGAATCCGTGAACGAGCTCGCCGCGCGGGTCGAAGACCGATACGGGATCATGAATGCCGGCAAGATCGCGATGCGCGCGATGGTCCTCGCTGGGAAGCTCTAGGGGCTTCGCGGCCTTCGAGAGTGCAGGCTGACCGCTACGCCAATGGCTGCGCACGGGCACCTCGCCCCGGGCGCTTCTGATTGGGGAGGGTAGTGCGGGGTGCAGCTGTGTACGTGAGCGTGAGGATCTCGCCAGCTGCAGGGGTCTTCACGGCGAGTGGTCGATAGGTGCGTTCCCACTCGGCGGGCACCGCGAACTCCGCAGGCGGCTCCAGGTGAGACAGGCGCGTTTCGCGTCGATCGCCATCTGCAGCCCGCCACTATGGCGTAGTTGGTGAAGCCCGCGTGCAGGAAAGTTCTGGTGAGGATCGCGCCTGCCTTGCTGGCCGAGACGGAACTGATGGGCTGCCGGTGCTCTGTCCGTGCTCGGCGCGTCGACTGCGTTGTGCCGAACTCGTCGGTGCTACGGGAACGACTTTTCATCGATTCCGGTGAGATCCCACGGCGACGCGAGCACTGGCTCGGTTTCAGAGCGGACTAACCGTGAGGGGGCCCACGCTACAAGGTGCTCGCCTTGCGGCGGACTCATGATGTAGTCGCGCGGGTGCCCGGGGCTGTCGGTCGCCGTGGTGGGATGCACCTCGAGCTGCTGATGCCAGAGGTGCGTCGCGGGCGTTGGGATCTGTTGCCCGGCGAACGCGATCGATCCCTCCTTGATGGTGATGACCTGCGGTGGATTTCCCGATGGTGAGGTGACGGTCGCGCTCTTTAGGCGGGCATGGACGACTTTGCCTTCCCAGATCAGACGTGTCTGCCGCAGTCTGACGCGTTCCAGGTTAGTGAAGCGTCCGTTGCAGACTCCGATCTCATTTCCCGTGATCCTCTCGATCTCGATCACATCACTGAGCGCCTCCTCGATAACGCGCATCTGGAGTTCCTCTTCGGCGCTGAGGTCCTCCATCGAGATGGTGATGTTTCCGCCGGGGACGTCGAACACCGCGCGATCTGCTGAGTGCAGGCGCCGTGCGAGCTGTGTGGAGCGAAGCTTTTGCGCGTTTGTGAGTTCGAGGTACTTTTCCTCAGCGAGGGTGCATGCGACTGCCCGATCGTTCTCGAATGTGAACGCGAAGGTGAGGATGAGGCACCCATCGACGAAAATGTCCCATTCGACGCCGCCTTCTTCAGGGCGACGGTGCATGACTGCGGCTTCGAGGTTCGTATGCTCGTCGCCAGTCTGAAGGGTGAGGGACACCTGATTGGCGGGGTCCTGCAGGAACACGTCAGAGACGGTGAAGCGCGACCATTCGGTCGGCAGGTCGCTGCCTTCCGCTAGATCAGGGACCGCGGTGCCGGTGTCGGCGTAAAACACGCGCACATCGATCGGTGACTCCGACTCGTGAACGCTTACCGCGGACGTCCATGCATCATCAGGCAACATGATCAGCGATCGTTCTTGCAGGTCGCGAACAAGGTCCAATGTGTCGAGTGTGAGCATTGCGATGCGCGAGAACACGCGAACCGCCGCGGTGTAGCGCTCCTTGAGATCATGCTCGAGCGCCGCCACCTTCGCTCCGCGGGGGTCCGCGTGGACGAGATCTGCGTAGAGCCAGCCTGCCGCAAGTTGCGTATCCGAGACGATGCTGGTCGGTGCATGATCGGGTCCGACCGCCTGAACGGTGTATCCCTGGACTTGTGTTCCCTGGATTTCCGTAGACCCCCAGGCTGCTCGTAGGGCCGTGATTCGCTGCCTATCGGAAGCTGATGCCGCCCCGGCAGTCAATGCGGTGATCGCGTCGAGGACCCGGTTGTAAAAGATCGGCTCCGACTCGACCGTGAGCGGGCGCAGGCGAGCGACGAGAGACTCGAAGGTCTCCTCATCGGGCAGGTCCTCTACGACGGTAAAGCGGCCCGCGAGATCGATGTTGCCGCGGATCATGGTGTTGGCGAACGCCTGGAGGCGGTCCCTCGACTGCGAGAGTGAGTGCGCGGCAACCCGTCGCGCACGCAGAACAAAGCGTTCCACGATCTTTGCGGGCTCGATCGTCGGTGCCACCTTCTTCTGGCCGCGACGATCGTTCTGAGCCGCCATCAGTCCACACGCCTTGTGAATCCCGTGATCGGGTCGAACGGCCAATCGACGGCGAAGACGCGATTGAAGCTGATCACCATTGCCGATTCCGTTAGTTCATCCGAGGCTGCCATCAAGATGATCTCGCCAGGGCTCGGTTCGTGTGCGGAACGCGCGACCTTGATGGACCTCGCTACGTCGCCGAGCTCAGCCTTCTGGTCACGGGGCACGTCTCGGGCAACGAGGAGCTCAGCTCTCAACGCATCAGCGCGTGGCGTCCGCGGGATCGCGTGCAGCGCAACGCATCCGGCCAAATATGCAGTCTTGACCGCTGCGATGTGCGAACGGGTTGCGTCGACAATCTCGTAGCTCATCTCGAACTCCTGTTCTCCCAAGATCTGAGAGACCGCCGGGTCGTGTTTGCCGTGTTGGAAGAGAACAAACCCGCCGGATGCGTTCTCGCGTAGTAGGTACTCGCCAACGCTGCGGCGGCCGGGAACGGTCTTGCCCGAGAGTCGTACCTTCCCGATCGCGTTCTCATACCAATTGCGCAGGTGCGGCTCGTACTTGCTGCCGAACTCGTTGTTGCAATTTTCACAGGTCATCGTGATCACGCTCCCGCCAACTGAGTGGGGCGGCACATGCTCTCGGCTTCGCGGCTCCGGCGCGAAGCAGATCGGGCAAACACCAAAGTCGACAAAATCGAACGCGACAGGGAGCGCCTGAAAATACCGCTCTGTTCCCAATGGCCGCGGCATACGCACCTCGAGCGTCGACCCATCCTCCAGACGAAGAACGGCCTGGCTGAGCTCAGGGATGCCGCGACCATTCGCACGCCCATTGACGCTTTCAATCACACCGCGTACACGAGGCTGGCCAGACGAATCGCTCACGGGTCAGACTGTACTCGTCGTCCTCGACGTTGCGGGAATGTCCGCTAGCTCTCTAAATCGAGGAAGTAGCGCGACTGCGTCGCCTCTATCGGTGAATTCGCTCAGGCTTCATGACGGATCGCGCTTGTGAGCCGGATGTAAATTCCGGGGCATGCAGAGTCGTTTCTCTCTGGGGTGAACGGAAAGAGTCGTAGCCTGCGCGGGACTTCGTCCCCAACGTTCCGGCCGAGCTACGCCCATTGGTTCGCCTTCGAAACGGGCCGTGTCGGTGTCCGCCGCTAGCATGCACTTGCGGCGGACTGTCGCCGTGGGCTGGGGGAAAGATGCATCGACGAGAGACAGAACCGTCAGAGGCGGGTCGTGACTTGCTTCTCAACCAGGTGAGAGAGCTATATGGGCGCATCGCGTACACGCAGAAGACCCATGAGAAGCAAGCTGACATCTGCGCGATGTCCTCGCGGAGGCAAAGAGTCTGGAAGTTCGTTCTCACGGCGGTCGGATCGGGGACGTTCCTAGCGTCACTCTTCGGGCTGCTGCTGGACCCGCAGTGGGCATCGCTAGCTACCTCCTTCATCGCCGTGCTAGTCACGGCGGCAAGCCTGGGTGACCGGACATTCCGATACGGCGAGGAGATGCAGCAGCACCGCGACACCGCGGCTTTGCTATGGAACTTGCGGGAGTCGTATCTGTCGCTGATTGTGGACCTGAAGTCCGAGTCTCTGCCGCTCGACCAGGCGCGGCAGAAACGAGACGAGCTGCAGAAGGCGGCTCAGGCCGTGCTGAAGGACGCCCCGCGAACGACACCGCAGGCGTATGCCATGGCTCAATCCGGCCTGAAGGACAAGGAAGATCTCACTCTCAGCACGCAGGAGATCGATTTGATGCTGCCGGAGGCGCTTCGAGAGGATTGGGAGCACTGATGTCGCAAACCGGTGACATCTTCGATGGTCTCCTCACCAATCTCAGGGTCAACACTGCTGAGAGCATCGCCGACCGGCGGGACGAAGTAACGAAAGCTCTGAACAGCGAGTTCCGCAGCTTGACCGGCTCCACGGCGAACAAGCTGATGGTCGGTTCCTACGGTCGTTGGACAGCGATCAAAGGTATATCGGACCTTGACCTCCTGTACATATTGCCGTCCAGTCTGCGCGCCTCATACGAGGAGGAAGGCGGGCCGCTCAAAGCGCTGCGGCGCGCCCGCGCTGCGATCCAGAAGCGGTATCCGACGACGACTGTCGGGGTCGACAGGCTGGTCGTCGTAGTGGAGTTCTCGAACTTCACTTTCGAGGTGCAGCCCGTGTTCGAAAACGAGGACGGGTCCTTCGACTACCCGGACACTTACAGCGACTCGTGGAAGATGACGAAGCCTCGCGATGAGATCTCCGCAATCAGCGAGGAAGACTCAGCTACTAGTGGCAATCTGCGACGCTTGTGCAAGCTCGCTCGAGCATGGCGCAACAAGCAAGGAGTCGTGATGGGCGGGCTGCTCGTAGACACCCTTGCGTACAATTTCCTAACGTCTACGACGGAACATCGCTCTGGCACGTCCGAATCCTACGGCGAGATGATGCGCGACTTCCTTCTGTACCTCGCGGACCAGGTGGACCACGATTTCTATCTGGCGCTTGGAAGCCGTCAGCGCGTTCGAGTCAAGAAGCGCTTCCAGAAGAAGGCTGCGTCCGGCGCTGAGCTTTGCACCGAGGCGGTCGACGCTGCTGGTCAGAAGAACGAGTACAAGAAGTGGAGAGCAGTATTCGGAAAGTCCGTCCCAGCAGTAGTGGCTGGAGGGGAGAATGCGCTTGCAGCCAGATCGTTCAACGACACGGAGGAGTTCATCGAGGACACCCATCCCGTGGACATCCGTTTTTCGGTCGAGATCAGCTGTACCGTGACCCAGGACGGATTCCGTCCTACCTCGCTGAACTCATTTCTCAACCTGTTCTCGCTACTGCCCGCAAAGAAACAACTTACGTTCGCGATCGACAACATCGACGTGCCGGGATCATATGAGGTGCGTTGGAAGGTACTGAACCGAGGAGCCGAAGCTGAGCGGCGGGATCACGTACGCGGTGAGATCATCCGTCCGACCCACGGCACCGAGCGCCGCGAAGTGACCTCCTTCCGAGGGAATCATTACGTGGAGTGCTACGTCATCCAGCGCAACGTCGTCGTGGCTCGCGGGCATATCGACATCCCGATCGCAGCAGAGTCTTCCTAGACCGCGCCCCTGGTGCAGTGGGTGCCCATGCCCGCGGCCCTGCGGCGATCCACCCTGCCACAGGTGACTGGCTCCAACGCCTCTCGAGCAAGTCAGCTTGGTCGATCATTCTCGTCGTCGGAATTTTGATAAGCGTCATGAGGCAAGTCGCTCCATGTGCCGGCTACAGCTGTCCCGGAAACTCGCGGGATCGCGATCCGATCTCACGACAACTCTCGTGAGATCGGACATCAAGCAGATTTCGACAGGCCTGTCGTTTCTCACGAAAGTCGTCACTTTCTCACGAATGTTGTCGCAGTTCTCATGGAAGGTGGCGGATTCTCATGAAACCTGTCGCAGCACCGATCGGCGGCGAAGCTACCGACCCCGCCGAGAATGATCGTGTACGGCGGGATGACTCGTACAGCCGCTGAATGGGGTCCAGAAACGTGAGCCGTCAGAGGGTTTTGGCAGGCGTATTCGCTGACCTCTGGCGCTCCGCTCCAGTCAGCTCAACGGTTGAGAAGTGAGCTCTGGATCTTCTCGGATACGGCTTGGCGCAGCGGGCGCACTGCTTCGGCGTCCCAGGACGCCGGGTTGGGGAACGACCATTCCAGGAGTTCCCCGCGAGGCGTCGCCGGCAGGGTGAGTCCGGGCTTCATCAGGACCACGATGTCGGCGGCGTCCAGGTCGTCGACGGTGACGGCGCGCGGCACACGATCGGTGATGTTCATTCCGAGTTCTGCGACGGTGGCGGCCACGGCCGGGTTTACTTCGTCGGCGGGAGAGAGGCCCGCCGACGTCGCGGTGAACCGGTCGCCGGCCAGGTGCTCTAGGAGCGCTGCGCCGAGCTGTGAGCGGCCGGCGTTGTGCTGGCAGATGAAAAGGACGGTTGGGGGAGCGTCAGTCACGGGGTCTCTTCCGGGTTGGGTTCAGCTGGCGGCGAGACGGGGAGCGAGTTCCGCGATGCGGCGCTCCAGCTCGTCAAAGGCGGTATCGAAAGCGTCATCGGTCCCGATCCGCACCGGGTCGGGAATCGACCAGTGCAGGTGCCCGGAGACGCCGAGTTCTTCGTGAGCGTTATCGCACACCGTCACCACGAAATCCGAATCGGTCAGGACCGAAGTCAGGGCGCGCGGTGATTCCGTTGGCAGCGCGAGGGCGTGGCGCTCGGCTGTGGCAACCGCTCCCGGATCTATCCGCTCGGCCGGGTGCGTTCCTCCCGATGACGCCGGGATGCTGCTGCGGGTAGACCACAATGCCGCAGCAAGCTGCGACCGGGCGGAGTTCGCCGTACAGACGAACACGACGCGATCCGCGCGCTCCACTCGGCCGGGAGTGAGCCCGCGAAGTGCGGTTTCGGTTAGGTGAACGTAGCTGCGCCGTTTGTCGGCCTCCGAGCGGGAACGCGAGACCATCCCCACGGACTCCAGCACATTCAGATGATGTGTGACGAGGTTGGAGGGAAGGCCCAACGCCACCCCGATTTCGGTGGGGGAGAGGTCGCCCAGCGTGAGACGGTCGACGATCCGTAGGCGAGATGGGTCACCCAGCGCGGCGTGCTTTGCCGCGCGCGCCTCCACCTGATCAGTTCGTTCAGTGTTCATTGTTTCAATCTTGACTGAACTACCCCTCTCGGGTCAAGATAAGCCGACATGAACATTGCTACCCGCTCCCAGTCCGAGCCCGCGCGACCTCACATGCTGCGCCGAACTGCTGCCGAGTTCCTTGGAACGGGCCTGCTCGTCACGATCGTTGTGGGTTCCGGCATCGCTGCGCAGCGCCTCTCGCCGGATGACGTCGGCCTCCAACTGCTGGAGAACAGCCTGACCACCGCGCTCGGCCTGACGGTCCTGATCCTCATGCTGGGCCCCGTGTCTGGCGCGCACTTCAACCCCGTGGTGTCGATCGCAGATTGGCTGCTCGGACGCCGCGCCGGGACGGGACTCCCGCTGCGCGACCTCACCCCGTACCTGCTCGCGCAAGTTCTCGGCGGGATCGCCGGAACGTTCTTGGCGGGAGTGATGTTCGACGCCGCCCCCGCGCTCTCATCGAACGACCGCGCGACCGATGGCCACCTGGTCGGGGAGGTGGTCGCCACCGCGGGACTTGTGCTGTTGATCTTCGCGCTCGCGCGCACGGGCAAGGGATCGACCACGGCGGCCGCGGTCGGCGCGTACATCGGCGCGGCGTACTGGTTCACAAGCTCTACGTCGTTCGCGAATCCCGCGGTGACGATCGCCCGCATGTTCACCGACACCTTTGCCGGCATTGCGCCCGCCTCTGTCGCGCCGTTCATCGCTGCACAGCTCGTCGGGGCTGCGATCGGCCTCGGCCTGCTGCTCGCCCTCTACCCGACCGCCGCCCGCACGGCCGGCGACGTCGTGCTCCCTCAACAACTCGAAACCCAGCCCTGAAAGGCACCCTCATGCATCTTGTAGCGATCGGCGGAAGCGACGCCGGAATCTCCACCGCCCTACGGGCCCGCGAACTCGACCCGTCCGTCGATGTCACCGTTGTCGTGGCCGACGCGTACCCGAACTTCTCGATCTGCGGCATCCCGTACTACTTCTCCCGCGAGGTGCAGCCCTGGCAGTCGCTCGCCCACCGCACCCACGCGGATCTCGAAGCCACCGGCATGAACCTCCGTCTGGACACCCTCGCCACCGGCATCGACGTCAACAGCCGCCGACTCACGGTCCGCGACGCGAACGGCAGCGAATCAACGATCGCGTACGACGAACTCATGGTCGGCACCGGAGCATCCCCGTCAACCGCCGGCATCGCAGGCCTCGACCAGCTCGGCCCCGACGACGGCGTGCACCTGCTGCACTCGATGGGCGACACCTTCGCGCTAGAGAAGTACCTCGACGACCATCAGCCCGAGACGGCAATCATCGTCGGAGCCGGCTACGTCGGCCTCGAAATGGCCGAAGCCCTGACCGTGCGGGGCCTCCAAGTCACCCAGCTCCAGCGCGGCCCCGAAGTCCTCTCCACCCTCGATCCCGAACTCGGCTCCCTCGTCCACGACGAACTCACCAGACACGGCGTCGACGTCCTCACCGGCACGCGCGTCGAAGCCGTCACCCGTGAAGCCGCATGGATCACCGTCACAGGAACCCACGACGGAGAAGCACTCTCTCGCACCGCTGACGTGGTGCTCGTCGTCGTCGGCGTGCGACCTAACACCAGCCTTCTCACCGCAGCCGGCGCAACCACGGGCGCGGGCGGCGCTGTCGTCGTCGACGAACAGATGCGTACCGGCCTGCCGAACGTGTGGGCGGCCGGCGATGGGGTGGTCACCCACCACCGCCTGCTCGGCGTCACATACCTTCCTCTCGGCACCACGGCGCATAAGCAAGGACGCGTCGCAGGGGAGAACGCGATCGGTGGCGATACGCGATTCGCTGGGAGCCTGGGCACGCAGGTCGTGAAGGTGTTCGATGTCGTGGCCGCACGCACGGGGCTTCGTGACCACGAAGCGACAGCCGCCGGTTTTGCCCCGCACAGTCACACCGCGATCGCGGACGACCACAAGCGGTACTACCCGGGCGCGTCGCCCATCAGCATTCGCATCACCGGAGACACCAACGACGGCCGTCTGCTCGGCGCGCAGCTCGTGGGCACTCGCGGTGCCGAAATCTCCAAGCGCGTCGACACCTACGCCACGGCTCTGCACCACGGCATGACTGTCGCGGCGATGAGTGACCTCGACCTGTCGTACACGCCCCCGCTCGGCTCACCGTGGGACGCCGTGCAGGTCGCAACCCAGGCGTGGGAGCGGGAAACGCGCCGGTCGGCATCTGCGCTGCGACAGCCTGCTGCTTAGGATCGCTCTGACGTGGGGATACTCCGGGCCCACCAACGACGCTGGAAGCCTTACTCGAGTCCTCTTTCGACGATCGCGATTGGTCACCGATGGCTGTATAGTTCAGTACGTGCTGACTATTGCTTCCCGTATCGATGTAATGAACCGGCTTGGCCGGGCGATGGCCGATCCGACGCGCTCCCGGATCCTGATGACCCTGCTCCAGGGGCCCAGCTATCCGGCCGTCCTCTCGCGCGATCTGGTACTCACTCGTTCGAACGTGTCGAACCACCTGACGTGCCTGCGCGATTGCGGAATCGTCGTCGCGGAACCAGAAGGCCGCCAGACTCGCTATGAGATCGCCGATTCGCACCTCGCTGCTGCCCTCATTGCGCTGGTGGATGTGACGCTGGCTGTGGATGAGCACGCGCCGTGCGTGGACTCAGCGTGTACGGTGGCCGGTTGCTGTGCGACGGGGGTGGACGCGTGAGCGCGGCGTGTGGCTGCGAGCACGAGCCTGCCAGCGCGGTGGACGAGGAAATCGAAGAGGCCGAGCGCCCCTGGTGGAAAGACCGCGGAGTTCTGGTGCCGGTTTTCTCCGGGGTCGCGTTCCTGGCCGGCCTGATCTTGGAGTGGTCTGGCCAGGAGATCCCCGCGCTGGTGCTGTTCTGGGTCGGTCTGCTGCTGGGTGCCTCGACGTTTACGCCGGGAGCGGTTCGAAAGCTGTTCAAGGGCAAGCTGGGCATCGGTCTGCTGATGACGATCAGCGCCATCGGTGCAGTCATCCTCGGCTACGTGGAGGAGGCCGCAGCTCTCGCGTTCCTGTACTCGATCGCTGAGGCGCTCGAGGACAAGGCGATGGACCGTGCCCGCGGCGGCCTGCGCGCACTGCTCAAGCTCGTACCGGAAACAGCCACGATCCTGCAGGGCGACACTACTGTGCAGGTGCAGGCGAGAGAGCTGACGGTCGGCCAGGTCATGGTGGTCCGGCCGGGCGAGCGGATCGCGACCGATGGGGTCGTGCGTTCTGGTCGCTCGAGCCTGGATACCTCGGCGATCACCGGCGAATCGATCCCGGTAGAGGTGGAGCCCGGCGATGCGGTGTCGGCGGGTGCGATCAACAGTGCCGGTGCGCTGGAGGTCGAGACGACGGCTGCTGGCACCGACAACTCGCTCACTACGATCGTGGAGCTGGTAGAGAAAGCGCAGACAGAGAAGGGCGAGCGTGCTCGTCTCGCGGACAGGATCGCCCGCCCGCTGGTGCCCGGTGTTCTGATCCTCGCGGCGCTCGTCGCGATCATCGGGTCGCTGCTGGGCGATCCAGAGGTGTGGATCACCCGCGCGCTTGTCGTGCTGGTCGCGGCTTCTCCGTGTGCACTCGCAATCTCGGTGCCACTCACGGTCGTCGCCGCGATCGGCGCCGCAAGCAAGTTCGGCGTGATCATCAAGTCCGGTGCCGTCTTCGAGCGCTTCGGCACCGTCCGGCACGTTGCCCTCGACAAGACCGGCACCCTCACCCGCAACGAGTCCATCGTTACCGCTGTCCTCACCGCAGATGGCGTGTCGGAGGCTCAGGCGCTGGCGTGGGCGGCAGCGCTGGAGCAGCACAGCACGCATCCTCTCGCTGCCGCGATCACGGCGGCCGCTCCGGGTGTCACAGCCGCTGCGGACGTGACCGAGCGGGCTGGTCACGGCATTGACGGCACGGTCGACGACTCGAGAATCACTGTGGGAAGCCCCCGCTGGCTGGACGCCGGCGCGCTCGGGGATCGGGTCGCGGAGCTCGAAGAGCAGGGCATGACCGTCGTGATCGTGCATCGTGACGGGACGCCGGTCGCCGCGATCGGCGTCCGTGACGAGCTGCGCCCAGAAGTCCCCGAGGTGGTCCGAACGCTCACCGGCCAGGGCGTCGGCGTGACGATGCTCACCGGCGACAACGCCCGGACTGCCCGTGCGCTTGGTGCGCAGGCCGGGATCAGTGACGTGCGAGCCGAGTTGCGTCCGGAGGACAAGGCGACCGCGATCGCGGAGTTGTCGAAGGTAGGGCCGGTCGCGATGATCGGTGACGGAATCAATGATGCCCCGGCTCTCGCCGGCGCAGACATCGGCATCGCGATGGGCGCGACCGGCTCCGACGCAGCGATCGAATCCGCCGACGTCGCGTTCACCGGTCACGATCTGCGTCTGATCCCGCGCGCGTTTGACCACGCCCGACGGGGACGACGGATCATCAACCAGAACATCATCCTGTCGCTGCTGATCATCACCGCACTGCTCCCGCTCGCGCTCTTCGGTGTCCTCGGGCTCGCGGCGGTCGTCCTGGTCCACGAGGTCGCCGAGGTCATCGTTATTCTCAACGGCCTGCGCGCCGCCCGCACTCCGCGAGTGAAGAGCTGATGCTCGCGACCATCGGATCAGCGATCGGCCTGTTCGCTGCGACCAACATCGATGACATTGTCGTGCTCACCGTGCTGTTCCTCGCTTCCAGCCGAGGAAAGCCGCGACCGTGGCAGATCGTCGCAGGCCAGTACTTCGGGTTCATCACCCTCGTCGTGATCAGCGTGATCGCCGCGCTCGGCCTCACGATCGTCCCGGACGAGTGGGTGGGCTTCCTCGGGCTGATCCCGCTCGGCATCGGCATCTGGACGCTCGTACGTGGCTTGCGTCGAAACGGTGATGACGATGATGATGACGCCAAGATCACCGCGGTCGGGTTGTGGGGCGTCGCCGGGATCACGATCGCCAACGGGGCCGACAACATCTCCCTTTACACGCCGATCTTCCGCACCAGCGCGCCCGGCGACGTCGTCGTCATGATCGTCGTGTTCCTCATCCTCGTCGCCGTCTGGTGCGCTGCCGGACGGCTGATCGGCACCAACAAGGCCGTCACCGAGGGGCTGGAACGAGTCGAGCACTGGCTCGTACCGGCCGTATTCATCGGTCTCGGGCTGTTCATACTGATCGAATCCGGCGTCATCGTTCGCCTGATTGAGGTCCTCGGATGATGTCGTCCGAGGCCGAAGCTCGCCCGTCTATTGCGCGAAAAGTGCCGTCGGCGCCGCGCTGGCAACTCACGGTTGGAGCGCTCCTGATCGCCGTGTTCGTCGTCCTGATCGATCAGGGAACGAAAGTGTGGGCGGTAGCGACTCTCACGGAGCGCGAGCGCATCCCGCTGGCGGGCGACCTGCTGGGCCTGCAGCTTGCGTACAACCCTGGTGCCGCCTTCTCCTTCGGCGAAGACTTCACCTGGGTGTTCGCGCTGCTCGCTGTCGCCGCCACCGTTACAGCGATCGTGTTCGCGTTTCGAGTTCAACGCCTGGGATGGGCGATCATCATCGGCGCGCTCGGAGGAGCCGCAGCATCACACGCAGGCGACCGTCTCTTCCGAGATCCCGGGTTCGCCCGCGGACACGTCGTGGACTTCCTCGCCTACGGGAACTGGTTCATCGGAAATGTCGCGGACATTGTGATCTTCGCTGCTGCGATCGCCGGAGCGTTCCTTATGATCCGCGGCGGCGATGAGACCCAAGAATGAGACGTCTAGGGCAGCCGCTAATGCGCGGATGCGGTAGGAGGGCTGATTGCGGCGGCAGGACGCGAGAGGGTTCGAACACTCGAGGTCAACGGTTGGTCGCCTCGTCGAGTGCGTTAGTCAGGTCGCTGAGCTGAGTGAGTTCAAGCTTCTCGCCATCCAGGAAAAATGATGGCGTGCCGCTGACCCCAAGATACTGTCCATCGTTGAAGTCAGCTTCGACTCTCTCCCTAGTCGCCGGGGCGGCTACAGCCGCGTCATAGGCACCCAAATCCAACCCGAGGTCCTCCGCGAAGGTACGGAACAGGTCCGCTCGCGAGGTCTGCTGTTCGCCCCACTGAGTCTGCGTTTCGAACAGGCGCTGATACATCTCCTCGAACTTCCCCTGCTCGGACGCGGCTTCCGCAGCCAGGGCGGCGTTCATCGAATTGAAGTGTCCGGGGAGGGGGTAGTAGCGAACGACGTAGTTGATTCCACCCTCGTACTGTTCGCGGATCTGCTCGACGACCGGATAGAACGCACCGCACGCTTCGCACTCGAAGTCGAGGAACTCAACCAGCGTCGGAGCGTCTGGCCCGGACGCGTCGAGCACATGCGAATCCGCACGGGTACCAGGCAGTGCACCTTCTGTGCGGGATTCCGGAGCTGCGGGGCGGGTCATCAGGACGACCACGAGCGCCATAATGGCGAGCACGGTGAGGGTGGAGCCGGTGACGAGGGCGACCTTGACGGGGGGTTTCAAGACGGATGCTCCAGATCGGTGGCGGGCGTCGCCAAGGTAGGGAGGTTTAGAAGAGGGCGAGTAGGGGCGTCTCGTTCATTGCATCGAGACGAAAGCAAAAGTCAGCACACGCTGACTGTACAGGGACTGCTGACTAACTCTCCTGGTGATCCGGTGGATGGTCGCGTCGCAGACGAAGCGCAACCCACCAGCCGCACCGGCGACAGATGAACACCCCGCGCTTCCCAAGGGCATGCAATTTCCTTCGGGGCAACAATCGCCCGCAACACGTACATGTCTCGTCTGACTCAGCGGCCACGAGTGATGATCGCCTCCCGGATCTGATCAACCGTCGGCGTACCTGCCACGCCCGCGGGTGTCGCGTAGACGCGACACGCTAAGGCGACGCTGTGATCCGCGCCGGGGAACAGATCCTTCCCGTTCAGTGTGATCGTGGGAGACCCGGCAAAGGGAACCGCAGCGGCATCCTCCTCCGTGCGGATGAGTCGATAGCGCAACGGCGTGGCCCCATGGCCTGTCTCCCGAAGCGCCTCGGCAACATTGTGGCCCGCGGCGATCCAGCTGGGACAGCCCGCGATATGCAATAACTCAATCTCCATGATCACAAGGATCCTCCCATCTGCTGCTGACCGCGCAGCATCGCCGGGGGCCTACGCTTCAATCTTTTGTAACGATCGGCTATGGCAAGGCAGCGGTCGTCGTCAACCAGGTGCGCGACCAGCCGAAAACGATCGTTTCCGGCGCGGTATCACTTGGTTGCCGGGGCGGTCGCCGCTAGCGGGAGCCGGAACCCCGTTCTGGCATGGGCCTTCGGTTGGTGCCGCGACCGGACTTGCTAGCGGTCGAGCTGCGGAGCGCGCGTTTGTGGCGGGTGTACTCTTGTCCGATGACTCGACCTCTCACGAAGTGGCATTCCGCGCACGCAGAGCTCGACCTACGTCGGGATGTGCCTTCCATAGCCGCGCCGGGAGAAAGAACGGGGCGATGATGTTGGCGACGCATCCGGGTGAACCCCACCGCGGCGATCTCGCTGGGCGGCTCAACTGGCTCAGAGCCGGAGTGCTCGGCGCGAACGACGGCATCGTGTCGGTCGCGTCGCTCGTCGTCGGTGTCGCGGGGGCGACGACCGATTCCGCGACGCTGCTCGCCGCGGGTGTCGCCGGTCTCGTCGGCGGTGCGATCTCGATGGCGCTCGGGGAGTACGTGTCGGTGAGCAGCCAGCGAGACAGCCAACGGGCTCTGATCGAGAAGGAACGAGGCGAGCTGGCCGATGATCCGGCTACCGAGCTCGAGGAGCTGGCGAGCATCTATCAGGCGAAAGGACTTAGCCCGGCGACCGCACGCCTCGTTGCGGAGGAGCTCACCGCGCACGACCCGCTGACCGCGCACCTCGAAGCGGAACTAGGCATCACGGAGAACCAGGTGGTCAGTCCGTGGGCGGCGGCGGGGGCCTCCGCACTTGCCTTCGCACTCGGAGCGCTGCTTCCGCTCTTGGCGATACTGCTCCCGCCTCCCGAGATCCGGGTGCCGGTCGCTTTCGCGGTGGTGCTGCTGGCGCTCGCGCTGACCGGATTCGTCAGCGCGAGGATCGGCGGGAACCCCGCGCTGAGGCCCACGATCAGGGTGGTGCTCGGTGGGGCGATCGCGCTGGTGGTCACGTTCGCGATCGGCACGCTGCTCGGGACGAGTGGCGTTGCCTGAGAGACAGCTATGAGTTGCCTATCGGGAGCCGTTCCTTAGACCTGTCTCAGAGTCGGCGCAGCACGATTCCCCTATGACCACTCTGACGACGAGACCGCGTGCTTCCGTCCCCGCCGCTTCCCCTGAGCCACGGCGGGCAGCCCATGGCCGCGCGCAGCTCTGGCGTGCAGCGGCGATCACGGTGATCTGGGCGACCAGCCTGTTCGTCGTGGCTCTGTGGGTCGCCAGTGGTGGAGTGACCGCAGTCCTGGGGGTCAACGCCGAGACCATCACGTCGCTCGGACGCCTCACCGGGCTGGTCGCGGCGAACCTGTTGCTCTATCAAGTGCTGCTGATGGCACGCGTCCCGCTGTTCGAGCGCGGATTCGGTCGCGACGGGATCACGCGGCTGCATCGCTTCGTCGGATTCTGGTCGTTCTGGTTGATGGGCGCGCACATCGCGCTGCTCGCGGTGGGCTACGCGATGGCGGCCGGCATCAACCCGCTCGTCCAGCTGTGGAGCTTCATCTGGGACTACCCGGGCATGCTCCTAGCCACGGCCGGCACGCTGCTGATCCTGCTCGTGGTCGTCACCTCCATCCGGCGTGCTCGTCGTCGCCTGCGGTACGAGTCCTGGCATCTCCTGCACCTCTACGCCTACCTGGGCGTCGGGCTCGCGCTGCCGCACCAGCTGTGGACGGGCGCCGACTTCCTGTCCTCGCCGATCGCGACCGTCTACTGGTGGGCGATCTGGGCCCTCGCCGCGGGATCGGTGCTGCTGTTCCGCATCGGGATGCCGCTGCTGCGGTCCACACGTCGTGCGCTGCGTGTGGCAGGGGTCGAGGCGGACGGTGCTCGGGGCGTCACCGTCCGGGTCACCGGTCGCGACCTTCCAACGCTCGGTGCCAGGGCCGGTCAGTTCTTCGTCTGGCGGTTCCTCGACGGGCCCGGCTGGACCCGCGGACACCCGTTCTCGCTCTCCGCTGCGCCGGGAAGCGAGCTGACGTTGACCGCCCGTGTGGTGGGGGACGGCACACGCCGGCTTACCGCGCTGCGCTCCGGCACCCGGGTCATCGTGGAAGGACCATACGGGGAGATGACCGGCGAGCGGCGGACCGGGACGAAGCTGCTCATGATCGGCGCCGGCGCCGGGGTCGCACCGCTCGTCTCGCTGCTCGAGACGGAAGGCTACGGACCAGGAGACGCGATGCTCATCACCCGGGAGTCCGCCGCAGAGGACGCACTTCGACAGGAGGCCATCGCTCACCTCATCAGCACCCGGGGCCTGAGGTACCTGCCGTTCGTCGGCCCGCGTTCGTCGGGCGCGTCGAGCTGGATCCCTGCCACTCACGAGGCGTGGTCGGGCGCAGATCTCCTCCACCATCTCGTGCCGGAGCCGAAGGACCACGACGTCTTCATCTGTGGCGCTGAGGCCTGGATGAAAGACCTCCGGCGCGACCTGGTTGACGCCGGGTTCCCCGCCCATCGCATCCATTCCGAATCGTTCACGATCTGAGCAGGGAGACGGCCATGAAGAAGATCCTCTACACACTGCTCGCGACCGTCAGCGGCCTCGTGCTGCTGTTCAGCTACCGAACGTCTCTGGAGGCGGTCACCCCGACCGACGCCAGCGCGGCGACCGCGACAAGCGGCAGTGCGGCGACGACCACCGACACCGGCGCGAACGGCTCGGGAACCAGCTCGAGCACGACGGCCTCTGGCTCCGGTCTCGCCGACGGAACCTACACCGGCGCATCGTCGCAGACCCGTTACGGGCCGGTGCAGGTGCAGATCACCGTCTCCGGCGGACAGATCACAGATGCGCAGGCGGTCGACTACCCGAACAGCAACGGTCGAGACCGGCAGATCAACGGGACCGCGGTCCCGAGGCTCGTCTCGGAGACGATCCAGGCGCAGAGCTCCAAAATCCAGATGGTGTCCGGCGCCACCTACACGAGCGATGGCTACCTCTCGTCGCTGCAGAGCGCGATCGACCAGGCGCACGGCTGATGCATACCGCGAATGAGAAGACGCGGGTCTGGGTCGAGGAGATCATGGGCATCCCGATGAGCATCCATCTGATCGGCCCGGAGGAGACGACTAATGCTGGCGCCGACCGGGCGGTGCGAGCATGCTTCGACGAACTGCGCGAGATCGATCGGGTGTTCTCGACGTATCGCGCCGATTCCGATATCAGTCGCATCCGTCGCGGTGAGCTTGCTATCGCGGATGCCGACGGCAGGGTGGCGCTGGTCGCGGATGCCTGCGATCTCGCCGAACAGGAGACCGGCGGCTTGTTCTCGGCCCGGTGGCGGGGATGGTTCGACCCGACGGGGTATGTGAAGGGCTGGGCGGTGGAAGCTGCGGCACGTCGGCACCTCGAGCCGCTGCTGGGTGTGGCGACCGCGGTCGGGATCAACGCCGGAGGAGACCTGCAGCTGTTCACTGCCGAGGGAGCCGACTGGCGATGGCCGGTGGGAATCGCCGACCCGCACCACCGCGGCGAGATGATCGCGGTGGTCGACGTGTCGAACGGTGCGGTGGCGACCTCGGGCACGGCGGAGCGGGGGCTTCACATCCTCGATCCCCGCACCGGCCGGCCCGCGACAGGCACCGCCTCGGCCACAATCGTGGCCGATGGTCTCACCCATGCGGACGTCTGGGCGACCGCTGCCGTGGTGGCCGGTCCAGCGGACCGTTCATGGATCGCGGCTGCGGGGTCGCGCACCGGCATCATCGTCGACGACGATCGTCGCGTGACCCGCTGGCTCGGCTCGACGATGGTGGACGTGCAGACGACGACGGCCGGTTCGCCGCCGATCGGAGGATACGCACCCGTTCACGCATGAGCCGGCAATGTGAGCAGGAAAGTCGTGCCGGATGCCGTCGACCGTTCGACCTCGATGGAACCCCCGGCGCGACGGGCGACATCCCGCACGAGTGAGAGCCCGAGACCGAAGCTACGGGGGCGTCCACTCTCGCGCGGACGCGCGAACCGCTCGAAGACCTGGTCCGGGGAGATGCCCTCGATCCCGGAGCCCTCGTCGATCACGCGCACCGTCACGTTCTGTCGGTCTCTCCCGATGTGGATCGAGACGGTGCCGCGGGCGGGGGAGTGCTGCACTGCGTTGTCGAGCAGCGCGACCAGGATGCGGACGAGCGTGACTTCCGGCAACTGGGCTTCCGCGTCCTGTTCCACCGTGATCGCGAGGGAGACCTCGGACTCCTTCGCGCTCGTCGTCATCGTCGCGACGGCTGCGGCTGCCGCTGTCGCGACGTCCGCGTTCCCGTCGGCAAGCGATTCCCCCTCCGCAGCAATGAGCAGATCATTGAGTACGTCTGCCATCATGTCCGCATCGTGCCGCAGGTCGGTGAGACCCGCTCCGAGCTCCTCGCCCCGGTCATGACGGCGTTGCAGAACCTGGATACGGCTTGTCAGTGTCGTCAGTGGGGTGCGGAGCTCGTGACTCGCGTCGGCCACGAAGTTCCGCTGCCGACGCAGCGCCTCCCCGAGCGGGCGGACCGACCGTCGCGCGGCGACCGCGGCGACCACCCCGAGCAGCACCACGCCGATCAACCCGAGGATGATCACGGTCGGCACGACCACGTCGATGTCGACGATGAAGTCGTCTCTGACACCGTCACCACCGCCGAACCAGCCGCCGCCGTGCTCCTCGCCTTCGCGGCGCGACGTAGAGAGCACCACCGCGATCAGCACCCCGATGCCGATCGCGACGATCACACCAGACGAGATCCCGACCCAGAGCCCGATGGACAGCGCTGCGCGTCGCACGCGCCTGGTATCAGCGTCGCTCATGACGGTGTTCCCGCGCGGTAGCCGCGCGCGCGGACGGTCTCGATCATGTCGGGAGTCGTCTTGCGCCGCACATAGTGCACATACGTATCCACGGAACTCGTCGTGTCTCCTTCATGGAACACGGCGCGGAGGATCTCGTCCCGACTGAACACGTGCTCGGGGCTGGTGCTCAACAGCTCCAGGAGCGCGCTCTCCGTCGCCGTCAGCGCCACTCGGATTCCCGATGGATCGTACGCGGCCTGGGCGTCCGGCGTGAACACCCACTCCCCGAGTCGCCGACGCTTCCCATCAGCCCGGAACGCGCGCCGCAGCGCACGGAGACGCGCCAGTAGCTCGTCGTAATCGAAGGGCTTCACCAGGTAGTCGTTCGCTCCGCCGTCGAGACCGGTGACACGATCGTCCA
Organism: Microbacterium sp. J1-1; assembly: GCF_024498615.1. Taxonomy (NCBI): domain Bacteria; kingdom Bacillati; phylum Actinomycetota; class Actinomycetes; order Micrococcales; family Microbacteriaceae; genus Microbacterium; species Microbacterium sp. J1-1. The sequence continues at coordinate 681,852 of NZ_CP089590.1, forward strand.
CGGTGCCGAGCGCGGTCAGCATCAGGATGGGGGTCGTGATGTGGGCCGTGCGCACGGCACGGATGAAATCCACACCGTCCATGCCGGGGAGTCGTCGATCGACCACCATGACGTCATACCGCCGGCTCAGCGCGAACCGGAGCGCGGTCTCGCCGTCTGAGGCATGCTCGACGTCGTACACGTCTTCCAGCACTTCGACGGTCAGCGCAGCGATGTCGGCGTCATCCTCCACGTAGAGCAGCGAACTGCGCGGCCTCTGTGCCGAGTCACCCATGGTCGCCGTCCTGTCGTCTGCGATCGAGATCATCAGCGTACGCCCGACCCAAACCCGGTCGGGTATCGCAGACTGATCTCCGCATGCCGTCGCCGTCCGGCCAGAAACGATCGTTTACGGCAGACGCACGGAGGTCGCCGGCCGATCGCACGACACGCCGATCGCGCACCCGCCGAAACCCCCTGCCGAAACCAGATGCGCCGAAACTGGCCGTTCGACGTTTTAGGCAGCGTGAGAGTGGAAGGTGATTTACGACATCTTTCGTGAGACAGCCGGCAGCCTCGACCGTGCATCACTCACCCGTCTTCCCGGGAATGTTCTGTCTCACCGACCGACAGCTTTCGTGAGATCGGACAAGATTTCGACATGTCGTTTCTCATGAAACCTGTCGCATTCTCACGAAACCTGTCGCATTCTCACGAAACCTGTCGCTGTTCTCATGAAAGGTGGCGGATTCTCGCGGATGTTGTCACACGGTCGTCCGGGATTGACGCCGTGTGTCAGCAACGCCGAGGTCGCCTACGCATCAACTTGCTCTGACGAACATCGAAAGTGGCAAGCGATCTCGTGGGGCGGTGGCACGGTTCGGCGGACGCATAGGGGATCTGCGTAAGGTGCGAATGTGCCTCGAGACCCACGTTTTAGTACCGTTCGCGGTGCGGCGGGAGTCATGCTCGCCGCAGTGTTCGCCATCGGTCTGAGCGGGTGTGCGCCGGATCCGGTCAGCGATTCCTACCTCAAGGGTGAGAACACCGGGTATGTGGCCGGCAACGGCGCTATTGTCGAGGTCCCGGTGGCCGAGCGGAGCGAGCCCGTGGTCTTCAGTGGCGTTACTGAAACTGGTGATGATTTCGACAGTGCGGACAACGCCGGCAAGGTCACGGTGGTGAACTTCTGGTACGCCGGGTGCGCGCCGTGCCGCATCGAGGCGAAGGATCTTGAAAGCGTCTGGCAGGAATACGGCGGCGAGGATGTGGCTTTCATCGGCATCAATACCCGCGACCAGGCTGACACTGCCCAGGCTTTCTCTGACGAGTTCGGCATCACCTACCCGAGCCTGATCGACGTGAACACGGCCGAGGCGAAACTCGCTTTCTCCGAGGCTGTGCCGATCCAGGCGACACCGACCACTCTCGTGCTCGACAGACAGGGCCGTGTCGCCGCCCGCATCATCGGGCCCATCGACGGCACCTCGATCCTCTCGACCCTCGTCAAAGACGCCCTAGCGGAGACGCCGTGAACGCAGACACCATCATCGGGTCCGGTGCGCTCTGGCTCGCAGTCCCCGTCGCGATGCTCGCCGGCCTCGTGTCGTTCCTGTCGCCCTGCGTGCTCCCGCTGGTCCCCGGCTTCCTCGGCTTCCTCGGCGGAGCGGTCGCGCCGCGCTCGAAGGGTGACGCGACGAACGCAGTCGCGCCTGAGCGCCGTCAGCTCGTTGTCGGCGTGCTTCTGTTCATCCTCGGCTTCAGTGTCGTCTTTGTTCTCATCACTGCGCTGAGCGGGACGGCCGGCGTGTTCTTCCTACGCTGGGGTGACCTGGTCACGCGCATCCTCGGAGTCGTCGTCATCCTGATGGGGCTCGTCTTCCTCGGGTTGTTCAGTTTCGCCCAGCGGGAGGTCCGCTTTCACGTTGGCTCCCGGGCCGGTGTCGTCGGGGCGCCGCTACTCGGAGTGGCACTCGGTATCGGCTGGGCGCCGTGCATGGGTCCGACGCTTGCCGCGATCATCGCGCTCTCGTTCAACGCCGGCGACCCTGTCCGGGCCGGCTTCCTTGGCCTCGTGTATTCGCTTGGCCTCGGCATCCCGTTCCTGCTGGTCGCACTCGGGTTCGGTTGGGCGGCAAAGACGGTCGAGTTTCTCCGACGTCATATCCGGGTGGTGAACGTTTGCGGCGGCATACTGCTGATCGTCCTCGGCATCCTGATGGTGACCGGGCTGTGGACCGACATCATGTCGCGGCTGACGGCGGTGATGGGCAGCGTCATCCTTCCTCTCTGAGATCCCTAGCAGGGACGTCGCGAGTGCCGACTGGAGCAGTCCTCTCTACCCAACTGCTCATGTCGACGGCGCCAGTTCGTGATCCCGTGTCGGAGCCTTAGATGTAGACGCCGCGATCTTCCATGAATCGGACGGGGTTGGTGTAACCACCGTTGATATAGACCTCGAAATGCAGATGGCACCCGAAGGATCGGCCGGTGTCACCCGCGTAGGCGATGACCTGGCCGGAATTGACCCACTGCCCCCGGCCAACGGCGATGCCACCGGGTTTGATGTGGGCGTAACCGGTGCTGACGCCCCCGCCGTGTTGGATGCGGACGTAATTGCCGTAGTTGCCGTTGGCGCCGGCGTAGTCCACTGTTCCGGAGTTGGCGGCGTAGATCGCCGCTCCGCAGCCGTTGGCCATGTCCGCGCCGTAGTGGTAGCTCGAGGAGCAGCCCTGCGATCCGCAGATGGGGGTCCGCGGGCCGTAGCTTGAACTCCGGCCGCCCCCGTGGGGACGAACCCAACCGCCGCTCCCGGCGGAGCCTCCGCCGCCACCGTTGCCGCCTCCGTTGGCTGCGGCTTCGGCGGCTTCGCGTTCGCGACGGGCTCGCTCTTCGGCCTCGCGTGCGGCTACACCCGCCTGGTAGCCAGCGACAGTCTGCGTGGTGGTGTCTTTCAGCGCGGCGAGCTGCGCCTGCATCGTCTCGAGGTTCGCGGCTTGCTCGTCGAGAGCGGCTTGCGCGGCGTCGGCCGCTTCTTGTGCGGCAATCATCTTCTGCTCTGCGACCTGCTGTAGTCGGTCCCGTTCGTCGCGGGCGACCTTCGCCTGATCGGTCAGCGATTGGGCGGTGTTGCGCGCCGAGATTGCGTCATCGTAGACCGATCGGTTGTACTCGAGTAGCTTGTCCATGGTGCCCAGCCGGGGACAGGAGCTCATCGGCGTTGGCCGCGGAGCCGGAGAAGAACAGTTGCAGTGCTGAGTCGTCTCCACCGTTGCGGTACAGCTGTGCCGCAACTTGACCGGCCCTGCGCGCAGAGGTTTCGGCCATCGCTGATTGTTCGTCGGCCTGCGCCTGCAGGCTCTCGGCTTCCGTGATCGCAGCGAAGTATTCCTGTTGTGCTGCGTAGAACTCGTCGGAGGCTGTATCGGCGGCAGCCTGGGTCTCGGCGACTTTCTGCGTCAAGGACTGGATCAGCCCTTCGATTCGGGTGATCTCGGCGGCCTTGGCAGCTTCGTTGTTCTTGGCGCGTTGGACATCGTCCCAGCTCGGGTAGGACGCAGCGTACGCCGCTGAGACGCCGGAGCCGATACCGAATGCAGCGAATGCAGCGACGCCGAGGGCGCCGAGTCCGAAAGCGCCACGTCGAGTCACACTCAGCTTCCAGAATGAGTCGCGTTCGGCGGGCGTGGGTGCACACCCGCATTCTTCAGCCGCCTCCGTAGCAGCCGCGGAGACGCGTCGTTCGTTCACTGTGCCCTCTCCTCGAGTTCGGCTTCGTGGATTCTGCTGCCATGGGCGCGCCGATTGGCCATGCTCGCGTTGCCCGCTGTCTGGTCTATCGTCCGTTCGTGGGGGCCGAAGTCGCGCCGACTCGCCCGTGATCTCTGATCTGTGCCCCATATCTGACGCACCGGGCTTGAGTTCGACTGCTCTGACACGAAGCTCACTCTTTCGGGTCCGTGTGGGCGTCGGCGCTCAACCCGTTGCGTTTCTTCTTCTTTACTTGCCGTACGACAACGGTGGCGGTGATCACCGCGGCACCTATGACAGCAACGGCGATGATGAGCGGGATCGCGATTGCATCCACCTCGTTCTCGCCTGCAGATGCCGCCGGGGGAGGGGTGTCCGCTGCTGGAGGTTCGGTGGTTGGCGCGGCGGAGGGCGACGCCTTTGCCGGTTGGATCCGTGATTGTTCGTTCCCGCATGCGGGTGTGTCCCATCCAAGTCCCGGCTCGATGCCGGTGGGAGCGTATGTGAACGTGAAGCTCTCGGAGATGGGGTGACCGTCGCTGGAGACGGCGTTCCACAGCACGGTGTAGACGCCCGGTTCTCCGAGTGCGACCGGGGTGGTGAGGATATTGCGGTCGATGGTGGAGCAGCTGGATTCGTAGAAGAGGCCGTCGGGTCCTTGCACTTGGGCGAAGCTGGCCTGGCTGAAGTCAATGAGTTCCCCGCTGAACGTGAGAGCGACGTCGTCAAGTTGGGCGACGGTTTCGTCTGCCCCGGGCACGGTGTCCAGGAGGTTGTCGTGCGCGAGAGCAGCGGGGGCAGGTGTAGCCAAGATTCCCAGTGTGATGAGGGCAAGAAGTGTGCTGGCGAGCCAGCGGGTGCGGTGGGTGGAGGTCACAGGTGTGGGTCCTTTCGTACGGCGGGCACGGGGGTGCTACCGGTAGGTCGGTTGTTGCGTTTCGTGTGGAGAACGGAGATGCCGGTGAGGATTGCGAGCGTTCCCGCGATCATCAAGGTGGCGCCTCCGGCGAGGGCCTGGTCCTGGAGGGGGGTGGGTCCCCACGTCCGCCCCATGGCGCCAAACCACTCCGCGACGATGAGGTCGGCGCGGGTGATCGTGGCGATGCCGAAGAAGGCGGCCACGCCTGTGAGCGCAATGAGTGAGGCGAAACGCCACCGCCCCTCGGGGGTCGTGGACGCATCTAGGGCGATCGATCGTGCGAAGAGGCACCCGGTGACGAGGAGCTGGCTGATCATCCATTCCGCTCCGAGCTGGTCGTAGAGCGACCAGCGGAACAGGTCGGAGTAGTGGAACAACCACAGCGACGTGGCGAAAAGAGCCGCGGCGACGACGGGGCGCAGAGTAAATCTGGCCAGCGGGCTGTGGGCGGCCCAGAGAAGCCATTCCCGCGGTCCTCGGCTTCCATCGTCCCGTGGATGGATGACCAAGGCTGCGAGGGTGATCGGCGCCGCGAAGACAAGGAGCAAGGGGATCGCGAGGCTGAGGAGAGCGAAGGAGAGGAATCGCATACTGATGAGCGAGTCGTCGTAGGCGGCGAGCGGGCCACTGGTTGTCCACAGAAGCGCACCCATCCCCGCAATCCAGCTGACCGTCCGCCTGGCTGGCCACGGATACCCGCGGCGCCGTGCGCGTTGGACGCCGACGAGGTAGAAGACGATTCCGAAACCCGCGACGAGCACCCAGAGGAGGTCGGGGCTCCACGCCGTGAACCATCTCTGCAGGGTGAGTGCGATCGGGACGGGTGCGTCGGTGAGGATCTCCGCGGCGGTGTTCTGCGGCAGTGTGATCGTATCGGCGGGGGCGGCGGTGCGGGCGAGGGCGGCGGCCGCACCGCTCGCGATACCCATGAAACCGAGTTCGACGCTCACGATCATCCAGAAGGCGCCACGGCCCTCGCTGGCATTTGCGAGGAGTCGACGGCGGTAGGCGGCACCCAGGACGCCCATGACCAGAAGAGCGCCGATCTTTGTGAGAAGGATGAGGCCGTACGGTGAGGCCAAATCCTCCCACCGGCCGAGGGCAGTGAGCGCCCGCGCGTATCCCGAGACGGCGACACCGATGAACGCGATGAGCGCCACCGTCGAGTACCGGCGAAGCACGTTGTCGAGTTCGTGCGGAGAGCTGATCGGTCGCACGACGACGAGCAGGATGAGACCTCCGAGCCATATCGCTGCTGAAATGACGTGCAGGACGAGGGACATGACCGCGGGATCGTGGTTGGCGAGCTCACCCGAATGACCTTGGGTGGCCATGGGTATCAGGCTGATGATCGCAAGCATGGTTGTGATCAGCACCGCACCATAGCTGCGCACAGCGAATGCGAGGACTGTCACGACCGAGGCGAGGATCGCGGTGATAAGCCATGATCGTCCCAGTTCGGTGTCGAGGAGGAAGCGGCCCAGCTGCGCGCCGAACTCAGCGCTCAGGTTCACTTGCGGATTGAATGAGGACAGGAAGGTGAGGTAAGCCACCACCCCGCTTGTGATGGTGAGGGTCGCGGCGCCGGCGGAGGCTATATCGAGCGCGACGGTGAAGGGCTTCCCTGCCGAGGGGAGAGCGAACACCGCCAGTACCAGGGGCCCGAGCATCGCCGCACCGGAGAGATTGACGAACAGTTTCGCGGCCGGGAGTCCCCATCGCACGAGCGCTCCAGGGTCACTGGTGAGTCTTGGTGCAGCTCCTCCACCGATCGCGAGCCCGACGACCACAGCGATGAGTGCGGCGGCAACGAGGAGCGTCGGTCCAGCGATCCGGAGAACAACGGCATTCATGGAGTGGTATCCCCTGTCTCAGTGCCAGGAGCGTCCGGGTCTTCTGTCACAGGCGCCGTGCATTCACCGGTCTTGGTGAGCTGCTGGATCGCCCCGGCAAGAGATTCGAGAACCGCGTCCGCCGACAGGGTGGTGGTGTCCACGTACACCTGGGCAGCTGGCTCTCGGCCGTAGGTTGTGAGCCGCAGATTCGGGGTCTCCTCCTCGTCGACGATCCAATCGACGCCACCCAAGCTGACACATTGCAGGGTGGTGGGGGCCGGGGGCTCCAACCCGCAGGTGAGGAGCACGCTGCTGGGGGTACCCCATGCTGCGGTGGCCTGAGCGTCCGTCCAGACGCGAGCCTGGTCGCCAATTGAGTCCGGTAGTCGTACGGTGACCTCTGCGCACAGCGGGTCGTTCGCGTTTGCTGCGGGCTCGAGGTGGATGGTGGGTGCGCAGCTGGTGAGCACAAGCAGTGCGCACAGCGCCGCGACAGAGGTCAGAATCTTGAGCTTCACAACGTCATCCATCCGTCTTCCTGGGAGTCAGCACGAGTCCGTCGCGGTCGGATCGACATGACGAGCAGCGCTAGTACCGTTCCGATACTGAGCATCCAGTCGAGCCACGGCATCAGCACGACAGCGAGAGTCGTGCCGGTGCGGAGGGGGACCTCGGTGATCTTCGCCGCGGTCGTGTCCACCGCAACCTGCGCCAGCACCTTTCCATCGCGGCCGATGACTTGACTGGTCCCGGTGGTGGAGACGTTCACCGCAGTTCTCCCTGTTTCGAGCGCGCGCATGCGGGCGATGGCCAGCTGTTGGAGGTTCTCGTCGGTGCCTCTGAAGTCCGCGTTGTTGGTTTGAAACACGAACATTTGCGCGCCAGAGGCAGCGCTTTGGTGGATGACGTCGTCGTAGATGACGTCGAAACAGATCGCCAGACCGATGGGCACATCGTCAACGTTCATGAGGGGTGTGTTGGAGCCGGGCGTGTACTCGCGTTGTATCAATCCGATGAGGTCGGGGGCGATGGCTTCGTAGAACCAACGGTCCGGGACGTATTCGCCGAAAGGGACGGGGTTGACCTTGTCGTGGAGCTGCTGCGGCCCGGCGCTGGTCCACAGCATGGAGGTGTTGAACGTGTCGGCTCCGCGGGTGGTTGCCGCATTCACCAGTGCCGGAGTGCCGGCACTCTGCACGAGTCGATCAAGGCGGTCTGCGACGGCGGCATCGCGCAGGGGATCGGCGTCGACGGCCCCTTCTGGCCAGACGAGAAGGTCCATTTCACGCCCCAGGAGAGGAGATGTCGCTTCTTCCTGTGCGCGCAGGATGTCGCCTGGTGTCCTGGTGTCGAAGTAGCCGCTGGGTCCGTTGCCCTGTACCCATCCGACGCGCATCATTCCCGCTTGCTCGGTGGGGAACAGAGGGATGGCTATCGCGGCAACGACGATGACCACGGCCGTTGCTGCTGGCTCCCATCGGCGGAGGATGAGGGCTTCCACGACGCTCGCGCAGACGAGAACGGTCAGGAAGGACAGCCCCGTGGTTCCCACCCATGAAGCGGCTTCCGCGAGCGGGCTCTCGGCGAGGCTGAAACCGACGCGCGCCCATGGGAACCCGGTGTACGGCGTACTCCCCATCAGCGTTTCTCGCAGCACCCACACCCCGGCGACGAGCACGGGAGTGATCGCGCGATACCCGTGTCGCGCCCGGGTGGTGGCGACACGATAGGCGAGTGCGATCAGCGCGCCGCCGGCACCGAACAGCAGGGATTCCAAGCCAGCCAGCGCGACCCACGGGATGGGGCCCAGAAACCGTGACACCCATACCAAGTGGGTGAAGTAGAAGGCCGCGCCGTAGACGAGGGAGATCAGGAACGCCCTGGGGAGAGAACGTCCGCGGAGCGTCCACAGCCCGATGGTTACGCTCACGAACGTTGCAGGCCACCACCCGTATGCGGGGTAGCCGAGATCCAGCATGCCTCCTGCGATGGCGGACGCGACGATCGCTACGGGAAACGGCACCCCAGCTGGTAGGCGCGCATCGTGCGCTCGGGGGTTCCCGCGCCGTGGTCGAACGGAGAGGGCGTGTCTCACCAATGGGTCAGCGGTCACGGTCATGAGAGCTCAGTTTTTTGAGGTAGGCGTTGTACATGTCGAGGTCGGTGTTCCCGTGCACGTCGGCGTACCGGTCGGCCGCGGCAGCCCGGGCGGTGTCGCTGCGGAACCAGCGATGCATCACGTAGATCAACATCAGCACGGTCGGGGCTTCACCGTAGGACCATGCCAGAGCGCCGGCTAGCTGCTGATCGGCGAGGGGATCGATGCCCAGTGCTTTGGTGGGGGCGACGAATGAGCCGACCAGGATCGTGCTGGCCATCATGAGGAACACCCCGAAGAACGCGTGGAGCGCGGCTTCAGCAAACACGTCCAGTGCACGGGCACCATGACCCAACCTGACCGGCAGCGGATCGGAGGACAGGATGGGGATGGTGAAGAGCATGCCGGCGAGGAGGAATCCGACCTCGAGTGCGACGTGGCCCCCGGGGAGAGCGAGGATGGCATCGGCAGCACCCGCAAGGTAGATGCCGTAGAACGCGAACAGGTACAGCGGGACAGTGGCCCACGGGCTGAGTATCCATTTCGCGGCCGGGCTTCGAAGAGCACTGTGGGCCGCTGTGAGGACTACCCGTCCCGCCCCATGGTGCGGTGTTGATCGCAGAAGAAGGGTTCCGGGTGAGCCGAGGACCAGTAGCGGCGGCACCATCATCATCAGAGTGAGCTGCTGGAACATGAAAACGGACACCAGCGCCTGGCCGTAGGTTTCAACACCCAGACCGGTGACCGCCGCGAGGAGAACGCACCCGAGCAGGAAGCTGACCGTGCGCCACACGGGCCAACGACGCCCGTGCGTCCACAACCGGATCGCGCCGACGAGATACAGCGCAGCGAGGATCCCCGCAACGATCGGTAGCACTGGAAGCGGAATGTCGGCCGGTGCGAGGAACGCCTGCAGAGATGGGGGGCTGTCGGGGATCTCGCCGCTCATACGCATGGTCGTGACAAGAAGATCGCGCAGTTCACTTCCGGATCACCTTGATCGTCGCCCCCGCTGCCAGGAACACCACGGCCGCGATGGGTTGTGCTGTGGTCCACACGACACCGGAGAAGGGGAAGGGCATCACCGGATTCCAGAGCACGGCAATGGCGAGGAAGACCGGGATCCACCACCAGTGGCGTGCCTGGAGCGCAAACCACGCGACGATCAGCCCGAAAATTGAGGCAATGAAGAGGACGAGCGGCGCCCAATTCGCCTGGAAGAGCGCCGGGGCCAGAAACAGGATCGCGGCGGCGACGAGGCTGGGGGCCAGGGCGTTCCGCTGGTAAGTGGAGGGGACGCGTTCTTTGGGACTCATGGGTGAACCGTTTCTTCGGCGGGTACAGGGTCGTCGGGGCGGGACGTGGGGTCTGGCCGGCGACGGCTCGTGCGCAGACCCGCGACGATGAGGAACACGGCACCGATGCCGAGAGCGATATCGGCGAGGTTGCCGATGAACAGGTTCCCGTAGGCGAGGAAATCGGTGACGTGCCCGATCCCGAACGCGGGCGGCGAGAATAAGCGATCGATGAGGTTCCCGATCGCACCGCCCACGATGAAACCGAAACCAACCGCCGACCACACGTTCCGGGCTCGGGTGGCGGCAACGATGAGGACCGCGGTGACAGCGACCCCGATGACGGTGATGACCCATGTGGAGCCTTCCCCGAGCGAGAAGATCGCGCCGGGGTTGAAGGCCAGTTGAAGACCGAGCCAGTCACCGATCAGCGGTATACGCGCATCCTGCCGCAACGTGTTCAGAGCAAGAGTCTTGGTGCCTTGATCGATCAGGATGACGATGGCGGCGACGATGAGCATCACGGCCGACCGGCGGACTCGATCACGCATCGGCGTCTTTCTCCTTAGCTGCAGCATCCTTGGCGGCCTGTGCGCGGTCGCGCTGGTGACGCTGGCGCCCGGCCATAACCACTCCCACGACGCCGATCCCCAGAATCAGTGCCAGACCCGAGAGGAAGAACAGGGGCAGCAGTTCGAAAGCACCGCCGCCGGATGCCGTGCCACCGTATGTTTGCGCGGGTCGGGCCGGTTCCGGCTCCTCGGTTGGGGAGGTTTCAGGGGTGGGGCTTGTGGTCGCAGTGCTGGGTTCCGTGTCCATCGCGGACGTGACCGTGTACACATACTCCCCGTTGATCGGGTGTCCGTCGGCGGAGACGGTCTTCCAGCGGACGGTGAAGATGCCGGTTGCGGCGTCGGGGGAGAGGTGTTGGGTGATCGAGTCACCGCTCACCGTTGGCGGGTCGACGGCGACGTTTGCTCCGCTTTCATCGATAACCTCGACGACCGTTGCGTCGTCATCACCGGTGAGGGTCCCGGTGAACATCAGAGAGATCTCATCGGGGGAGCCGTTGATGGTCGAGTCGGCGGTGGGGTACGACGAAACGAAGTCATCATGAGCGGCGGCCGGAGATGCAGTCCCAAGTACGACGGATGCCGACAACAACAGGGTGGTGAGGACGGCAGTGGTGCGTGCCGAGAGGCGTTTATGCATGGGTGTCGTGCTCTCCGGGGTGGGATTCGGGTTCGATCTGAAAGGTGGAGTGTTCGATGCTCACGGCGAAATGTTCGCTGACGCATTGCTGAAGTGATGTCAGCAGTGCGGCGGAAGCTTCCATCGTGACGGTGTCATCGACCACGACATGGGCGGTGAGCGTGGGGAGGTCGGTCGAGACCTGGGTCGCGTGGAGGTCGTGCACAGCGACCACGTGCGGCAGGGCAAGGATGTGGCGGCGGACATCCTCGAGATCGAGGCCGGCAGGTGTGGACTCCATCAATACCCGGCCGGATGCTCGCAACAGGATGAGGGTGCGGGGGATGATGAGGAGCGCGATCAAGACGCCCGCGACGGCGTCCGCCTGATACCAACCGAAAACGGCGATGAGGATGGCGCTGGCGATGACGCCGACGGAACCGAGGGCATCGTTGACGACCTCGAGGAACGCGGCGCGCATGTTGAGGTTGCGTCCGCGGCCGCTGAACAATACGAGCATGGAGGCGATGTTGGCGACGAGACCGACGATGCCGAAGAACAGCAGACTTCCCGATGCGATCTCAGGGGGCTCGAACAGCCGCCGTACGCCTTCCACGAGCGCGAAGATGCCCACTCCGAGCAGCAGAGCTGCTTGAGCGAGCGCACCGAGCACCTCCGTGCGTTGAAGACCGAAGGTGTATTTGGGAGTCGGGGGACGGTTCATCAGATGCGCAGCGGTGACGGCCATCGCCAACCCGATGACATCGGTGAGCATGTGCGCCGCATCAACGAGCAGTGCGAGGCTGCCTGTGATGATCGCGCCGATCACTTCGACGATGAAGACCGAGGAGGTGATCGCGAACGCGATGACCAGGCGATTGCGGGGAGTGGGGTCACCAATACCGTGACTGTGCCCTGTTTCTGTCATGGTGCTCCTTTACGGCCGTCCAACGATGAGCCGGGCGACGGTCGCCGCATCGCGACTCGTCCCAGCGAGGGTGTCAGCGTCCGCGCGGGAGTATCGCGGCATGCCAACAGTGAACAGTCCGGGGATGCGTGCACTGACGTGCAATGGCTGCCCGGGCGGCTCCGAATCGGGCAGCCACCCGTCTGCCGCCCTGTATCCGGTCGCGAGGATCACGGAATGCGGCTTCATGGACGCCCCATCGGCGAACATCACGGTGTCTCCGTGAATCTCCGTCACGGCGGCGGCATGAGTGACGTCTGTCGAAGCTACGCGGTGGCGTGCCTCGGACATCGGACCCTTACGCCGCAGCCTTGACCAGACGGACCGCTCCGATATCCGTGCTGGTTCGGCTCGAGTCGCGAGGGTGACGTCGTGGGAGGACGCGAGTTCTTCAGCAATCTCTACTCCGCTGTATCCGCCGCCAACGATCAACACGGGGCCGGGGGGTATCTGCGCGGGGTAGAGGTACTGGCTGGAATGCAGCACAACACCGGGTACTGCCAGTTCCTGGCGCCATCCCGGTATGCGCGGCACGGCGGCAGCTCCCGTTGCGCAGACCACATTTCGGGTTTGCACTTCCCCGGCGGAGGTCGACAGATGCAGCGTGGATCCGTCGCCCAACCGGTTGACTCCAAGAGCTCGTGTGCTCCACACGGTTTTCACACCGATGGCTTTCTCCACCGAAGACAGGTAGTCGGACATCTCATCCGCACTCGGATGACGGTCTTCATCGCCCGGGAAAGGGAACCCGCGGACGACATTGTGGCGTGCCGCACTGCGTAGTTTCATCGCCTGCCGCCGTGTGGCCCAGCTTCGTTGACCGGGGGGTGCAGAATCGATGATCACGAAGTCTTTCTGTGGCTCAAGCCCGGAGGACCTGAGCGCGGCGGCTGTCGCCAATCCGGAGTGCCCGGCGCCAACGATGATGACGCGACGGTGCGATAGCGAATGCGCCATCATTCAGCACCGTTCACCGCGGCTTCAATGCTGTCTTCCAGGTCAGTCCACGTCTCCAGTACGACAGGCTCCCCATCGATGAAGAACGAGGGGGTGCTGCTGACACCGAGCTGCTCACCCTCGTCGAGATCGAATTGGACCCGTTCTGCTGTCGCCGGATCAGCGACCGCATCATCGAACGCGGCCATGTCCAATCCGAGTTCCTCCGCAAACCCCCGGAACAGGTCCGCACGAGACTCTTGAGCCTCACCCCATTGAGGCTGCGTCTCGAACAGGCGGTGATACATGTCTTCCAGGCGGCCCTGCTGCGCTGCGGCTTCGGCAGCGATTGCGGCGTTCTTTGAGTTGAGGTGACCCGGCAGCGGGAAGTAGCGGATCACGTAGGTGATCTCGCCATCGAACTTGCCGCGGAGATCCTCGACGAGGGGATAGAAAGCACCGCAGGCCTCGCACTCGAAATCGAGGAATTCGACGACCGTCACCGCCCCTTCTCCTCCGTCATCGAGGACGTGCGAGTTCTCACGGACGACCTGTGGACCGTCAGCGGGCCCCGTCTCGGGTGCGGCAGCTTGATTCTGATTGATGAGGACGAAGACCAGCGCGACGACCAGCAACACCACGGCGATAGCCACGGTGACAAGTACCGCTTTCACGGAAGATTTCATAGACACTCCAAACACACACAACGAACGAGGACGACCAGTGGAGCGCCATCGAAAAGATGGCGCCGCCAGGGTCAGGTCCGCGACAGAGAAAGCTGTGTGAGAGAAGGAGGCAGTGCGAACAGGCGCCCCGTCAGGGCCGCCATTGATGGTGCGCGCGGCAAACGTTCGCGAATACGAGAAGAGGGGATGTGACGGCGGAAGGTCCGCGTGACGATGAGCACCAAGAAGCAGCAGATGATACCCAAGAGGCACCCGGCAACACCGATCATGATGTCGTTTGCTGTGTCCCCGGTCACGAATTGTTCGGCGGTCGCGCCGGCAACGCTTTCACCCGAACCCGCCGAGACATGGCCAGTCGAAGGCGTCCCTAGTGCGGATGAGGATGTCGTGCTCAGATATGGAGTCGCATCCGTCGCGTCACGGTGGCCGCCCGGCCATGCTCCGACAACGAGAAGAAGAGCCAGTCCGAGGGCTGTAATGATCTTCGTTATCAAGAATTTGTCGGCGCGGCTGGCGCAGTTGCGAGTGCGACCGTGGACGACCATGACCTCAGGATGCTACCAGCCCCACCAATCAAGATTCCTTGCGAACCCGTGAGCCACGCGCCCGTTCTACCGGCGAAACGAGGAAGTCTTAGGACGTCCGCTGAGCCAGCCCATCGCCCATTCAACTGGGCCAGTTCCGACGAAGCGCCACCACAGCCAACCCACCACGATCATGCCCGGAACGATCACCAGCCAGCCCAAGTAGAAGTTCTCGGCAGGGCGGCCATACGCGTTACTCCAGAGCGCGATGAGGCCGCCGTGCAGCAAGTACAGGGACAACGCCACCCGACCGCACGCGCACAGGGGAACAAAAGGGGTCTGCTGCTCGGCGCGCAGCTCGTCGGCACCCGCGGTGCGGAGATCTCCAAGCGCGTCGACACCTACGCCACGGCTCTGCACCACGGCATGACCGTCGCAACGATGAGTGACCTCGACCTCTCCTGCACGCCCCCGCTCGGCTCCCCATGGGACGCCGTGCAGCTCGCAACGCAGGCATGGGAGCGCCAAACTCGGACGAGCACTTTGGTGTAAGTAACCCTGGGATCGGCTACCTCAGCCCAAGTCGTTGCTGCGATCCGAACCCGGGAAAGATTGTGACCGTTCGGGGCGGCCTAGCGGGGCAGCGCAGTGAGTCCGCTCTGATCGAAGACCAAGATGTCGCCGCCGTTCGTGATGGTGATCGCTTGTGCGGAGCCGTGGGTTGTGCCGGCGGGAACCCACTCCGCGCCTGATGCGGGTCTGACCCAGATCTGTCCGCCGTTGCCGACACCGACGAGGCGCTTGCTATCGGGTGAAGCGGCGAGGAGGTAGAGCAGCGGTGCATCGTTCACGGTGGTGAACGTGGCGCCCTCATCCGCGCTGACTTGCAGCCCGTCGGGTGTGGCGGCGAACAGTTGCCCTGCGGCGTCGATGGCGAGGTTGACCGCGACGACTTCCCCGGCGGGCGACCATGTCTGTCCGGTGTCGTCGCTGCGGAGCAGTTCGATGGAGTCTGACGCAAGCCCGTACAGGCTCTCGTCCGGGCCGGCGGCGAGAGCGTGGAAGTCCTTCTCTCCGGTGAGCGAGACCGGTGACCAGGATCGGGCGCTGTCGTCGCTTCGGATGATTCCGAGGTTGGGGGAACCGAGTTCGGGGGCAGTCGTTCGCCCGGGGTGTCCAGACGCGATGAGGGTATCCCCGATGGCGGTGAGGCCCATCGCGTCAAAGTCGGTGTTCTGGACGCGGTCGCCAATTTCGCCGTCAAGCGTGGCCGTGTAGATCCCGTCGTGGGCGCCCAGTAGGTAGCCGTCTCCTGAGGGGTCAGGCACGATCGCGTGGACGTGTTCGATGGTGGTGGCGTGGTCGTGTCCGGTGGTCGGCTCGGCAGGTGCTGTGCACCCGGCGAGCACGATGCTGGCCGCGATTGTCGTAGCGATCGTGAGTGCTCCGCGACGTCGCAGGCGGGAAGTAGGCAGGGTGAAGTTCTTGAGGGTTCGCATGATGGTGTCCGCAAACAGATCTATGGGTGGGGTGCGGGAGTCCCGCACCCCACCCGTGGATCACGGAGTTGCGAGGATCTCCTTCATGGTGGCGATCTCTTCCGTTTGCGTGTCGATGATGGTCTCGGCCAGTGCGACGGCGTCGCTGTTCTGACCGTTGTCGACTTCGTCTTGCGCCATGTCGACGGCACCCTCGTGGTGCTGGATCATCTGCTCGAGGAACAGACGCCCCGCATCGGGACCGGCGGCATCTTCGAGGGCCTGCATGTCCTCTTCGGACATCATGCCGCTGCCGTGATCCATGCCCTCCATGCTGTCCATCTCCGCGCCCCAGTCTTCGAGCCACTGGTCCATCTGCTGGATCTCGGGCTCCTGAGCGGCTTTGATTTCTTCGGCGAGAGAGACGACGCGCTCGTCAACGCCGTCCTTGCTGAGGAGGACGTCGGACATCTCGATGGCCTGTGCGTGGTGTTCCTTCATCATGCTGGCGAACATGATGTCGGCGTCATTCGCATCTGCTGTCTCTGCGGGCGCGGACGAGCTGCCGCCGTGGTCCATGCCTTCCATGCCGTTGTCGGATCCGGTGGTTCCCGCGCAGCCGGCGAGGGCGAGCAGTGCGGTGAGGGTGAGTGCGGCGATCGCCGCGGGTCGAATCTTCATGAGGGTTCTCCAAGGGTCAGTGATGGGGCCCGGCGGCTGCCGGTGCCCGAGGGTGCGTTGCCCGCCAGAGCGGGCTAGCGCGTGATCACGTGCGACTGATGCAGAGAACCGTGAGAGATGGAGGCGGGGGAAGGGCGTGAGCGCGGGCGGGCCCGCGTGTTGTCGCGGGCGCGCGGGTCGCAACCAAGAGGGTGTGCCGCCAGCCGAGCCCGATCCGCCTGAGAAGGATGGTGGCCACCAGGAGCGCGAGGACGCACGCCATCCACGTCATCGAATCTCCGGCCCCACACGTCGCGCATCCCGCCTCCTGTGTCGGCGCGGCTGGCACGAGGGCGGTCGCGGAGGCGTCGGGGTGATGGGCGGATACTTCGGCCTGAGTGCTGACGGTGACGGTGTCATGGTGACCGGCGGCCGTCGCATGCGAGTTGAAGGAGTGCATCGCCAGTAGGCCGGCGATAATGCCCACGGCGATCGCGAGGACGGCCAGGACGGTGTGGGTGAGCGTGCGCGGTCCGCGCACCTGTTGTGAGACCTTGATCAGCGACATACTCACCTCCCGTTCGCCCCAGCCTACGTCCGTCGACCTAACTGTTTCTCGCTACTTACCGGCCACGGCGTCCGGGCGCAGATCCAGTCGGCGCAGCAGCTGCGCGTTGAGCGCGACGACGATGGTTGACAGGGACATCAGCAGCGCGCCCACGGACATCGGGAGCACGAACCCGATCGGGGCGAGCACTCCGGCGGCGAGGGGGACGGAGAGCAGGTTGTAGCCGGCGGCCCACCAGAGGTTCTGCTTCATCTTCCGGTAGCTGGCCCGCGACAGTTCGATCACCGAGAGCACCGACCGGGGGTCGTCGCTGGCGAGGATGACGCCCGCGGACGCGATCGCAACATCCGTCCCGGCGCCGATGGCGATGCCGACGTCGGCCTGCGCGAGCGCGGGGGCGTCGTTGACACCGTCTCCGACCATCGCGACCTTGCGCCCTTCGCCTTGCAGCTCTTTCACCTTCGAGGCCTTGTCTTCGGGTCGGACCCCGGCGAAGTACCGGTCGATGCCGAGCTCGCCCGCGACGGAGGCTGCGACCGCGTCGGCGTCACCGGTGATCATGACCACCTGCACGCCACGCTCGTGGAGGGCCTCGACGGCGTGACGCGACTCCGAGCGGATCTCATCCGCCAAGCGCAGGGCACCCGCGACCTGTCCGTCGACGAGCACGTGGAGGATGATCGCACCCTCACGGCGCCACTCGTCGGCGACCGGTAGCTCGGAGGCGTGTTCCTGCTCGAGCATGTACGGGCCACCGACCTGCACCACGCGCCCATCGACACGTGCACGGACCCCGACCGCCGGGGACGATTCGAAATCGGCTGACGAGGGGACCGTGAGGGTCTTCTCTTTCGCCGCGTTGACGATCGCGCGGGCGAGGGGGTGTTCGGAGTCTGCTTCCGCGGCCGCGGCCCAGGCCAGCAGCTGGTCAGGGTCGGTCCCGGAGACGGGGTCGATCGCGGTCACGGCGGGGGTGCCCTTGGTGAGCGTGCCGGTCTTGTCGAACAGGACGGTGTCGACGGTGCGCATGCTCTCCAGCGCGAGACGGTCCTTGATCAGCACGCCTCCGCGAGCGGCACGCTCGGTGGCGATCGACACGACGAGCGGGATCGCCAGACCGAGCGCGTGCGGGCAGGCGATCACCAGCACGGTGATCGTGCGGATCACGGCGGCGTCGGGCATGCCGACGATCGTCCAGACGATGGCGGTGATCGCGGCGGCGCCGAGCGCGAACCAGAACAGCCACCCGGCGGCCTTGTCTGCGAGCCGCTGCGCGCGCGAGGATGAATTCTGCGCTTCGGTCACCAGCTTTTGGATCCCCGCGAGAGCGGTGTCGTCGCCGATCGCGGTGATCTCGACCCGCACCCCGGAATCGGTGGCGACGGTGCCGGCGATGACCTGGTCGCCGTCGCTGCGGCGCACGGGCCGGGACTCGCCGGTGATCATCGACTCGTCCATGCTGGCCGAGCCCTGCACGATCCGCCCGTCAGCGGGCACCCGCCCGCCTGGGCGCACCACCACCACGTCACCCACCAGCAGATCGGACGGGGCGACCGTCACGGTCGTGTCGCCTTCGATCTTTTCCGCCTCGTCGGGCAGCAGTGCAGCGAGGGAATCCAGTGCTGAGGTGGTCTGTGCGAGGGAGCGCATCTCGATCCAGTGGCCGAGCAGCATGATCACGATCAGCAGCGCCAGCTCCCACCAGAAGTCCAGCTCATGATGGAGGAGGCCGAGGCTCGCGCCCCAGGATGCGAGGAACGCGACCGTGATCGCGAGGGCGATCAGGAGCATCATTCCGGGCTTGCGGGCACGAAGTTCACTCACCGCGCCGGTGAGGAACGGGGCCCCACCCCAGATGTACATGACCGTCCCGAGAACCGGGGACACCCACCCAACCCAGGCGGCTTCCGGCAACGGGTACCCGAGCAGCATCGAGAACATCCCCGAGAACCCGACAACCGGGACCGCAAGGACCAGCATGATCCAGAACAACCGCCGGAACTGGCCCACGTGATCGCCGTGGCCCGCGTGACCGCCGTGGCCCGCGTGACCTTGAGGAGCGCCGTGGTCGTGGCTCATCGCCGCGTGGTCATGCTGCGCCGTCGGCGCGGTGCCGGGATTCTCGTGTGCGATGTGATGGGTGTGCTCGTCGTGCTGGCTCATCAGAACTCCTTGTTCGATGCGCCCGGGGTCGAGCCGGGTGCGGACGGATAAGTGAATCAGGCCTGGCTGGTCGCGAGGCTGTAACCGGCCTCTTCGACCGCAGCCCTCACGGCAGCGGGATCGACAGGGGCTGCGCTGTGGATCGTCACGCGGGACGAGCCGCCGGCGTTCAGGTCGACAGCGACGAACGCGACACCGTCAAGCGCGCTCAGTTCCTCACTGACGCTCGACACACAGTGCGAGCACGTCATTCCCGTGACCAGTACCTCTTCCGAGACCGGGGCCGCCACAGGAGTGGATGCCTCGATGTTCGATGGGGCTGCGCAGCATGCGCAACCAGCGTTTGCGTCCTTCAGTCCGAGTTCGATGCGGTCAGTCATAGTGAATTTCTCCAGATCGTTAGACGTGTGGTTATGAACGGACCAGGCGAGCGATGGCGTCGTTAGCTTCGCGGACCTTCTCCGCCGCAACCTCGCCACCCTCAGCGCTTGCCTGAGCGACGCAATGGCTCAGATGGTCACCCAGGAGCGACAAGGCCACCGTTTCGAGCGCCTTCGTGGCCGCAGCGACCTGCGTCAGGATGTCGATGCAGTACTTGTCCTCATCGACCATCCGCGAGATACCTCGCACCTGACCCTCAACCCGACTCAATCGCTTGCGCAGATCCGCCTTGTTGTCGGTGTAACCGTTCATACCCACAACATACCCCCTGGGGGTATGTAACTCAACAGGCACCGGCCTATTCCCGAACGACAGCCTCCGGCTGCAGTTTCGCGGGACGATCGCTATCGAGCGCCCGGCGGCATGCGGCGTCGTCCACCACAGCAGGATCGCGCACCTCACGACTGGTTGACGCGGCGACGAACAGAACGCCATAACATTCGATCGAATTGATAACCAGTCAGCGGTCACTGTATAGTTCAGTGCATGCTGACCATTGCTTCCCGTCTTGATGTGATGAACCGACTCGGCCGGGCCATGGCTGATCCGACCCGTTCCCGGATCTTAATGACGTTGCTCGACGGACCGAGCTATCCCGCTGTGCTCTCGCGCGAACTGGAGCTGACGCGCTCGAACGTGTCGAACCACCTCACCTGCCTGCGCGATTGCGGCATCGTCGTTGCCGAGCCGGAGGGCCGTCAGACCCGATACGAAATCGCCGACCCGCACCTAGCTGCTGCCCTCGTCGCACTGGTGGACGTGACGCTGGCTGTCGACGTGCACGCCCCGTGCGTGGACTCGGCGTGCACGGTGGCGGGCTGCTGCGGAGCGGGGGCTGGCGCGTGAGCGAGGCGTGTGGTTGCGAGCATGAGCCTGCCGCCACGGCGGGAGAGGAACACGAAGAGGCTGAGCGGCCCTGGTGGAAAGACCGCGGGATCATGGTGCCGATCTTCTCGGGTGTCGCGTTCCTGGGGGGTCTGATCCTCGAGTGGTCCGGCTTAGAGATCCCGGCGTTGGTGCTGTTCTGGGTCGGACTACTGCTGGGCGCGTCGACGTTCACGCCGGGCGCGATCCGGAAACTATTCAAGGGCAAGCTCGGCATCGGGTTGCTGATGACGATCAGCGCGATCGGCGCAGTCATCCTCGGGTACGTGGAGGAGGCTGCAGCTCTGGCGTTCTTGTACTCGATCGCTGAGGCGCTCGAGGACAAGGCGATGGACCGCGCCCGCGGCGGGCTAAGGGCACTGCTGAAGCTCGTGCCGGAGACAGCGACGGTGCTGCAGGGCGGTGTCTCCGCGCAGGTACCGGCGAGAGAGTTGACGGTTGGCCAGGTCATGGTGGTCCGCCCGGGTGAGCGGATCGCGACCGATGGGATCGTCCGATCCGGGCGCTCCAGCCTGGACACATCGGCGATCACCGGGGAGTCGATCCCGGTCGAGGTCGAGCCTGGCGATGTTGTGTCGGCCGGTGCGATCAACAGTGCCGGCGCGCTGGAGGTTGAGGCGACGGCTGCGGGCACCGATAACTCGCTCACGACGATCGTGGAGCTGGTCGAGAAAGCGCAGACCGACAAGGGCGAGCGTGCCCGTCTGGCGGACAGGATCGCCCGCCCACTGGTGCCCGGCGTTCTGATCCTCGCGGCGCTCGTCGCGATCATCGGTTCGCTGCTGGGTGACCCGGAGGTGTGGATCACCCGCGCGCTCGTCGTGCTGGTCGCGGCGTCTCCGTGTGCGCTGGCGATCTCGGTCCCGCTGACGGTCGTCGCTGCGATCGGCGCCGCGAGCAAGTTCGGTGTGATCATCAAGTCCGGCGCCGTTTTCGAGCGCTTCGGTACGGTCCGGCACGTCGCCGTCGACAAGACCGGAACCCTTACCCGCAACGAACCCGTGGTCACCGCCGTACTCACCGCGAACGGTGTAACCGAGGTCCAGGCGTTGGCGTGGGCGGCTGCGCTGGAGCAGCACAGCACACATCCTCTTGCCTCAGCGATCACCGCCGCAGCTCCGGGGACACCGGCAGCTGCAGATGTGACCGAGCAGGCCGGCCATGGTATTGACGGCACCGTCGACGGATCGAGAATCACCGTCGGCAGTCCCCGCTGGCTGGACGCCGGCGACCTCGTTGAGCGGGTCGCAACGCTGGAAGAGCAGGGCATGACCGTCGTCATCGTGCACCGAGACGGGTCACCGGTCGCCGCGATCGGCGTCCGCGACGAGCTGCGCCCTGAAGTCCCCCAGGTAGTCCGGACACTCACCGGCCAGGGCGTCGGGGTGACGATGCTCACCGGCGACAACGCCCGGACCGCTCGTGCCCTGGCTGCGCAGGCCGGGATCAGCGATGTGCGCGCGGAGCTGCGCCCGGAGGACAAGGCGACCGCGATCGGGGAACTGTCGAAGGCGGGACCGGTCGCGATGATCGGCGATGGCATCAACGATGCCCCCGCCCTCGCGGGCGCAGACGTCGGCATCGCGATGGGCGCGACCGGCTCCGACGCAGCGATCGAATCCGCGGACGTGGCCTTCACCGGCCATGATCTACGCCTCATCCCGCGGGCGTTCGATCACGCCCGGCGCGGTCGACGGATCATCAACCAGAACATCATCCTGTCGCTGCTGATCATCACCGCCCTGCTCCCGCTCGCGCTCTTCGGCGTCCTGGGGCTCGCGGCTGTCGTCCTGGTCCACGAGGTCGCCGAGGTCATCGTGATCCTCAACGGCCTGCGGGCCGCCCGCACCCGCACGCCACGACTGGGACGCTGATGCTCGCCACCATTGGATCAGCGATCGGCCTGTTCGCGGCAACCAACATCGACGACATCGTCGTGCTCACCGTGCTTTTCCTCGCCTCCAGCCGAGGGAAACCCCGGCCGTGGCAGATCGTCGCAGGCCAGTACCTCGGGTTCATCACCCTCGTCGTCATCAGCGTGATCGCCGCGCTCGGCCTCACCATCGTCCCGGACGAATGGGTCGGCTTCCTTGGCCTGATCCCGCTCGGCATCGGCATCTGGACGCTCATTCGCGGCCTGCGCCGCAACGGCGATGACGATGACGACGACTCCAAGATCACCGCGGTCGGACTGTGGGGCGTCGCTGGTATCACGATCGCCAACGGGGCGGACAACATCTCCCTCTACACGCCGATCTTCCGCACCAGCACGCCCGGCGACGTCGCGATCATGATCGTCGTGTTCCTCATCCTCGTTGCCGTCTGGTGCGCGGCGGGCCGGCTCATCGGCACTAACAAGGCAGTCACCGAGGGGTTGGAGCGCGTCGAGCACTGGCTTGTACCGGCAGTTTTCATCGGTCTGGGCCTGTTCATCCTGATCGAATCCGGGGTCATCGTCCGTCTGATCGAGGTCCTCGCATGATCCCTTCCGAAACAGAAGCTCACCCGCCCGCTGTGCGCGAGCGGTCGTCGGCGCGGCGGTGGCAGCTCACTGGTGGAGCGCTCCTGATCGCCGTGATTGTCGTGTTGATTGATCAGGGAACGAAGGTGTGGGCTGAAGCGGCCCTCACTGAGCGTGAGCGCGTCCCCCTAATCGGTGACCTGTTGGGTTTGCAGCTCGCCTACAACCCCGGAGCGGCATTCTCCTTCGGGGAAGGCTTCACCTGGGTGTTCGCGCTGCTAGCCGTCGCCGCCACCGTCACAGCAATCGTGTTCGCGTTCCGAGTACAACGCCTGGGATGGGCAATCGTCATCGGCGCGCTCGGAGGAGCTGCCGCCTCACACGCAGGCGACCGCCTTTTCCGCGATCCGGGATTCGCCCGCGGACACGTCGTGGACTTTCTCGCCTACGGAAATTGGTTCATCGGGAACATCGCCGACATCGTGATCTTCGCCGCAGCGGTCACCGGAGCGCTCCTCATGATCCGCGCCGGCGATGAGGCCACAAAGTGAAACCGCTTTGAGAAGCGGGGATAACCCATCAACTCGCCCTCTACATCGGCGCTATTGCTCGGCGCGCAGCTCGTCGGCACCCGCGGTGCGGAAATTTCCAAGCGCATCGACACCTACGCGGCAGCGCTGCACCACAGCATGACGATCGCCGCAATGAGCGACCTCGACCTCTCCTACACGCCCCCGCTCGGCTCCCCCTGGGATGCCGTGCAGGTCGCAACACAGGCATGGGAGCGCGAAGTCCGGACAATCGCCGTGGTGTAGCTCGCCCGTGCGTGCGGCTTCTGAGTGTGGGGACTACGTAGGCGGGCGGTCACGTCGTAAGCGAAGCGCGACCCACAAACCGCATCGTCGACAGATGAACGCACCGTCGTCTCCGAGGGCGTGCAGCTTCCTTCGTGGTAGATGCCGGCCGCAGCACGTGCAGGCGACATCGAGCTCAGTCTCCATAGGCCCTCATTGCCTCTCGGATCTGTTCAACCGTTGGCATCCCGGCCAACCCAGCAGGTGTGCTGTAGATGCGGCAAGCCAACTCACTACTACGATCCGACCCCGGGAAGAGATCGTTTCCGTCCACCGTGATCGTCGGGGAGCCCGCAAATTGAACCCCGGCGGCGTCTTCCTCTGTTCGGATGAGTCGATAACGCAGGCTCAATCCGTCGTGGCCTGTTTCGCTAAGCGCCTCGGCAACACGACGACTGGCCTCAACCCAGCTAGGGCAATCAGCGATATGCAGCAGCTCAATCTCCACGACTCAATCATCCTCGATTCTCTGCTGATGTCGTGACCCATTTGTGGTGGAGGGCTATCACCGAAAACGATCGTTTCCGGCCGACGTACCGAGGTCGCCGGCCGATTGTGCGACACGCCGGTCGCGCACCTGCCGAAAACCCCTGCCCGAACCTGTTGCGCCGAAACGGCCCGCCCGACCCTTTAGGCAATGTGAAAGCGGCCGCGATTTCCGACAAGTTTCGTGAGACAACCGGCAGTTTCCGCAGCGCACCACTCACCCGTCTTTCCGGGGGTGCTCCGTCTCACCAACCGACAAGTTTCGTGAGATCGGACAACAGATGTCCGTTCTCACGGAAGGTGTCGGATTCTCAGTAGTTGGCGCAACGTCTCACGAAACGTGTCTGATGCTCACGAGAGGTGTCGGACCTGTGATTGGCGGCAGGGTCATCGACCCTGCCGGAAACGATCGTTTTCGGTGGATCGCCTTTTCGGCGACGCCTCGCCCTCGAGGAATGTCTGACCTCGCGTTAGACCATGGATCCTGAATGACAGCATCCCGCGGCAAGATCTCAAGACCGGACCGCTCCCAGCCCCATCGATCGTCGACGACGACTCAGCCGTGCAGGGGCTGCCGTAACAGGCCGAACGGGCAGAGCCACAAGAAGGTGGTTCCGCCCGTTCGGTGACGTGCGAGGTTGGTTTATGGCTCGACGATGTGGAACCAGAGCGGGAATGCGGTGAGGAGGCCGAACAGCGTCCTCACCGCGGCCGGGTCGCCCTCGACGCTCGCCGATCCGTCTGAGAGGGCGGTGTCGAGGTCGGTGCTTCCGAACACGAGAGCAGCGAGCTCGCTCTTGGTCGATGTGACGGTGGCGTCAGCGGTAGCGGAGGTGGTGTTGGGGGTGTAGATGAGGCAGCCGTTTCGCAGTTCGAGTGCGTAGGTGACGCCGTCGGCTCCAGCGTCGCTGATGACCCAGTCGAGGGTGGACCGGCGGTCGGCAGCGGCGGGGCCGTCGAGCTTGATGCCCATGAAGTCGAAGATCATCTCCGGCGTCATGGAGTTCAGCACGTCGAGGGTGGCGAGGCTGAGCGTGCCGAGGTCTCTGACACCGTTCCGCAGCTCGAGAGCGGCCATCAGGTACTCGTTGCGCCACGTCGGGTTCTCGGACTGGTATCCGAGCTGCTCGAAGGCGTCAGCCTGGAGCTCACGGGCTGCCTGGTGGTCGGGTTCACTGAACACCACGTGCGTGAGGACATCTGCGACCCAGCGGTAGTCGCCCTTGTCGAAGGAGGCTTTCGCTTTCTCGACGACGGCGTCAGCGCCGCCCATGAACTCGACGTAGCGGGCGCCGACCTCGGTCGGTGGGAGCGGGTGCAGGTGCGCGGGGTGGGAGTCGTACCAGCCGATGTAGCGCTGGTAGACGGCTTTGGAGTTGTGGTTGAGGGAGCCGTAGTAGCCGCGGTTGTACCACTGCTGGTCGAGAGCGGCGGGGAGTTCCATCTGCTCCGCGATCTCGACAGGTGTCTGGCCGAGGTTGGTGAGGCGGAGGACCTGGTCGTGGATGTACTTGTACAGGTCGCGCTGATTCGCGAGGAACTCGATGATCGATTCCGTGCCCCAGCGGGGCCAGTTGTGCTGTGCGAACACGACGTCGGTGTCCGCGCCAAACAGGTGGATCGTCTCGTTGAGGGTCTTCCACCAGGTGGCAGCGTCGCGCACCTGGGCTCCACGGAGGGTGAGGAGGTTGTGCATGACGTGGGTTGCGTCCTCGGCCGTGCACAGGGCGCGGTGAGCGGGGAAGTAGATCAGGAACTCGGAGGGCGCTTCCGTGCCGGGGGCCATTTGGAAGACCATCTCGACGCCGTCGACGACGCGCGTTTCGCCGGTGGTGGCGATCGTGTCGGTGGGCGGCACGAGGCTGGATGAGAAGCCTGCGCCTCCGCCTGAGGACAGGCCCGCGTCGATTTGTCCGCGTTCGCCGATCGGCAGCAGAGGACCGTACATGTACAGGGCCCTGCGAGTCATCGCGGTACCGGCGTAGACGTTCTCGGAGACGGCCTCGGAGAGGAACCCGTCCGGGGCGATCACGACCGTGCGGCCGGCGGCGATGTCGTCGTCGCTGACGATGGCGCGCGAGCCGCCGTAGTGGTCGGCGTGGCTGTGTGTGTAGATCAGGGCTTTCACGGGGCGGACGCCGCGGTGCTCTCGGTAGAGCGCGAGGCCTGCGGCGGCGGTCTCGTTACCGACAAGGGGGTCGATGACGATGATTCCTTCGTCGCCTTCGACGATGGTCATGTTCGACAGGTCGATGCCGCGGAGCTGGTAGATCCCGTCGGTCACCTCGAACAGGCCGCGACCGCTGTTGACCTGCGCGTGACGCCAGAGGCTCGGGTGGACCGTGTCGGGCGCGTCGTCGGACTCTTTGACGAAGTCCCAGGCCGCGAGGTTGATGACCGGCGCGCCGGATTCCTTGCGCACGACCGGGTCGGCGAGAGGGGCGATGAATCCGCGGGCCACGTCGTCGAAGTCCTGCCGGTCATCCCAAGGGAGGTGCTTCGCTGCCTCAGCGTTGGCCTTCCTGGTCGCGTCGGTCGCGGGTTTGGGGGTCGTGGCGTCCATCAAAGCTCCTCAGCGTCGTTGTGCTGAGGCTAATGACGTTTCATCGAGACGCACAAGATCGTTCCGGCGACGATCGATGTCGTGAAGATGACTCGTGAGGAACAACACCACCGTCATGACGGTGCTCGTTCGGGTTCTTGGGGTGAGCATGATCGGCAAAGGGCTCGGGAACTTCTAACCAGCGACCGAGTTACGACATCGCTCGCCGAATCTCCCCGCCGATACCGGGTATCGACTGACGTCCTACGGAGGGCTCTGCGAGACCTCGTTCTCGGCTGCGCCGTAAACGATCGTTTGTGGCGGGGTGCGCTGTCAGGCTTGTGATGGGCTGCCGGAAAGGATCACCAGAATCCGCTTTCGGCAGACGGATTCGACGTGGTCGGCTAGTGCTCATTCCTTCGTTCGTCAGCGGGGGGCATCAATGCGTTGGTCAGCGGGGCCAGAAGTGGCGCGTCGGGCCTAGAGCAGTCGGGGCCAGACCCAGGCGAGGTCCTGGATCGACGGGGCGAGCGGTTGGTCGGGGCGGGGGAGGGCGGACGTGAGCATGAGCCCGGAGGCGATCTGCGTGATCAGTGAGGCGGACGTGTGGAGTTCTTCTCGGGTGCGGTCGGGCGCGATGTCGGTGAGTTTGAGCGTGATGATGCTCTGCACCTCGTCGGCGAGGGGGCGCAGCCGGAGCGCCTGACGTTCGGCGAGAGCGGGTGATGTCGAGAGGAGAGCGATCCGGGCGAGGAGGAGTTCGTGGTCGCTGTCCCCTGGTGTCGGGAGTCGCACGAGGTTGAGGGCGCCGGCGAGCACACCGACAGTGGTGGAGCTCAGGTATTCACGGGTGCGCTGCTCGTCGACCTGGGGGAGATCCTTGCCGAGAAGTGCGTCTTCCTTCGTGTCGAAGTGGTTGAAGAACGTGCGCTGAGCGATGCCGGCTTCCGCGCAGATCTGATCGACAGTCACTGCCGCTACGCCGTGCTCTGTGGCGAGGCGCACCGCGGCGGACTCGATGGCGCGCGCGGTGGCTCGTCCTCTCGCGTTGCTGTTCCCGCGCGCGCTCATCGTTTCGCTCATCCTCTATTCGTACCGCAGGGCGTCGATCGGGTACTTCTTCGCCGCTCGTCGCGCGGGAAGTGTTCCGGCGAGGAAGGCGATGATGACGATGAGCGCGATGACGCCGATGATCCCGCTGGGCTGGAAGAGCAGGACGGTCAGGCCCGAGAGCCCCGAGAGAGGCCCGCTGGCGAGTGCGCCGTTGAGTGGCAGCCCGACAGCGATCGCAACGACCACGCCGAGCGCGCTGCCGAGGAAGCCGATCACGGCGGCTTCGAGGCTGAAGAGGGTGAAGATGCGGCCGCTGCCCATTCCCATCGCCTTCATCAGGCCGATCTCTCTTGTTCGTTCCTGCACGCTCATCAGGAGCGTGTTCACGATGCCGAAGGCGGCGGCAAGGAGCGCGATAATCGCGAAGGCGTTCAGCACGCCCGTGATCCCGGTGATGATCGTCTGCACGACTCCGAGTTGATCTTCGATGGTCTGGGCCGACATCCCGGCCTCGGTGATCCTGTCTTTCAGCTGCGCGATCTGAGCATCAGTGGCGTCCGCGTCGAAGTAGGCCACGGCCACCTGGTAGCGGTCGGGAGCGCTGGAGCCAGCTTTCTGCTCCTGGGCGATCGCGGCAACCAGCGCCGAGTTCGCGCCCGCTCCCGCGCTGAGCAGGCTCGTGTTCGAGACACCCACGACGGTGGCGGTCTCGGCGTGCTGTGTTCCGGTGACGTCGGTGAATCCGAGCGTAAGGGTGGCGCCCACCGCCTCTTCGTTGCTGCCCAGGTCGAGGGGATCGACATAGTCCTCGGGCAGGATCACCTGATACTCGGAGCTCGACGAGTCCAGCTGATTGCCCGCGGTGAGGTCGGCCTGGGCGATCGAAGAGGTTGGCGCGATCGTGAACTGGTACCTGTCGCTGCCATCGGCCTCGACATAGTCGATGGCGACCGTCGACACGGGTTCCACGTCCCGGAGACCACCGATCTCAGAGAGTGTCCTGATGTCGGAGTCCGACAAAGCACTTGTGGAGCCAGTCAGCGGATTGCCGGTGCCCGTTCCGGGGCTGGAGGTCGCGGGGTCGTACTTTTGCGGACCGCTGTCGGTAGCGGTCGCGCTCGAGTCCTTGGCGACGAGGAACACGTCGTTCGCGCCGAGGGACGCGACTTGCTTGGTGACGTAGTCCGACACTCCGGCCCCGAGGGCTGTCGTGAGAGTGAGGGTGAACGCGCCGATGAACAGCGCGAGGACGGTGAGGGTCGTGCGCAGCTTGCTTCGGAACGTGTTCGCGAACGCGGTCCGGATCAGATCGGTAGTCTTCATGCCGCCACCTCCGCCGTGTCGACGATGCGGCCGTCGCGCACGAGGATCTGGCGGTCGCACCGAGCGGCAAGATCCTCGTCATGGGTAACGATCACGAGGGTGATCCCCTGCTCCCGATTCAGTTGGAACAGCTCCTCCTCCACCAGGCTCCCCGTCGCGGAATCCAGGTTGCCGGTGGGCTCGTCCGCAAAGATCACCGCGGGCTCACCGACCAGCGCCCGAGTGAGCACCACTCGCTGCTTCTGACCACCGGAAAGATCGCTCGCCCGATTCTTCGCCTTGTCCTCCAGCCCGAACTTCTGCAACGCCGCAAGGCCGCGGGCGCGACGCTCCCGTGCTGAGACGCCCGCGATCTTCAACGGCAGGGTCACGTTGTCGAGAACGGACGTGTTCGCAGTGAGGAAGAACTGCTGGAACACGAACCCGAACTGACGGTTGCGCAGCTCGTTCACCTCCCGCGGCCGCAGCCCGGAGGCGTCGCGCCCCTCGACGATTACGGCGCCCTCGTCCGGGGCGTCCAGGAGGGCGAGCAGATGCATCAGCGTCGACTTGCCCGACCCGCTCTTCCCGACGATCGCCACGGACTCGTCTTTGCGGATCCGCACCGTGACGTCGTCGAGGGCCCGGAACCGCCCTTCGCCCTTCCCGTACCACTTGGACAGCCCACGCGCCTCCAGGAGGGGAGAGGACTCTTGCTCACTGTTCATGGCAGTAACTGTAGCAACTTTCTACAGTTACTGCCATAACGAGGCGAACTCATCAGGTGGAATTTGCACATACCTTCCGGGCGGCCGGAAAGGATCGTTTCCGGCATCCGCGTCGAGTCCGCTAGTTGACTGCGTGACACGACGGTCGCGCACCCGCCGAAACTCCCTGCCGGAACCTGATGCGCCGAAACCGTCCGCTCGACGTTTTGGGCAGGACGGGATGAAACGCGATCACCGACAACTTTCGTGAGACAACCGGGCCCCTCGGCAGCGCGCCCCGCACCCGTCATTCCGCGGCTGTCGTGTCTCAGCGACTGCGAACTCTCGTGAGATCGGACACGTCTCATCAGATCCGCCGAAATCTCACCTACCTGCAGATCGCCGACGACCAACTGGCTGCAGGCGGTCGATTACGCATGCCGCCCCGTCGCAGGGCTACCTTGCCGGAAGCGATGGTTTCCGGCAGGACGCCGCCGAACGGGCCAGATGGGCACCAACTAAC
Source organism: Microbacterium sp. J1-1 (assembly GCF_024498615.1). Lineage (NCBI taxonomy): Bacteria > Bacillati > Actinomycetota > Actinomycetes > Micrococcales > Microbacteriaceae > Microbacterium > Microbacterium sp. J1-1. The sequence continues at coordinate 712,155 of NZ_CP089590.1, forward strand.
GTCCTTCAGAACCGTCGATCTACGGAGGTAATCGGCGGGGCGTCAGCTGCCCGCCCGGTCGACGTCGAGAAGCTTGAACCGGTCTGTCAGTATGGCGTCATGTCCGGCACACACAAGCTCGCGCCTGTACTCGCCGCACTCGCCTTGGCTGCAGCCGCGCTGGCCGGGTGCACCGCCACAGTGCCAGCGGCAGATCAGACATCCAAGTCATCCGCTCCCACGGCTGTCGTCGACCCAAGTACCGAGGCTATGCCGACGCCGGAATCGACCGAGCCGGAATCCTGCTCCGGCATGTCGGAGGTCTACGGAGACGGCGGCGGTCTGTATTTGGAACGGCAGGGGACTCTCCGTGATCTAGGTCCACGTGAGTTCGCGCGGGGCGAGGTGACAGTAGATGAGAACGGCATCCCCGTGACCTATACCGTTCAGCCTGGAGACGTCGAGGCGGTGGTCGCTGAACGACTCTGCGCGTACCCAACTCTTGCCTCGATGAACCACAGGCGCGACATTCACCCCGGCCAGGTGCTCTGGCTCACGCCCGACCCCGACCTCCCTTGGGTGCCGTACTACAACCCTTGGGATGCGCCCGCTGGATTCCCGCAGATTCCGTACCAGCAGGCGATCGAGTCCGCGGGCACGGCCGTGGATGCCGGTGATGTGGACACTGTGCGGAAGATCTGGAACCGCACCCTGAAGGCTATGTTCACCAGTCAGGAAACCGTCGCCGCCGTCCAGAAGGTCGTCGACTCCGGCGACCTCAACGCCCTCCGCCAACTCTTCTCCTGACGGGGGCTATGTCGGAGTCGGCTCCGCGGTCCGGCTACTAGGCTCACAGCGTGGACACCGCTACGCCCTTCGACCAAGCCGCGTGGGTCGCGAAACAGAGAGCGGCCAAGCGGCGACGGGTGATGTGGACCGCGCTCATCATCGCGGCAGCGCTCCTGGCATTGTTCTACGGCGGACGGGTCGCGTGGCTGACCACGATGGCGACGGAAGGCGACGTGCCGCCGGCGTCGTCGGTTCCGCTGCCGGAGGGGGCGGAGATCCTCGGCGACAGTATCGGCTGTGGAAGTGGCGGATGCTCGGTGACCTTCACCGTGCGACCTCCCGCGGGACAGTCCCCGCAGGCTCTCGCAGAAGAGATGGGCGCCACCCCGCAGATGTCGATACCCGGCACTTTCTGGGACCCTCGCACCGTCTGGGTGTCGGCGCGACCGGCGGGCAGCGTCCTGAACCTCATCGTCGATTACTGGTCCACGGAGTGGATTCCGTAGAACTCCACGCTCACGACGCTCCCGCGAGACCGGACGAGATCCAGAAGCCGTCGAATCCGGGGCCGAGGTCTTCGATCTCATCTCGATACCGAGGTGCCACGGGGAGTGCAACATTGAAGTTGCAGTTCAGTTCGCCAAGAACCGTTCGATCGCGGCGATCGTCGTGGCGTTGTCGCGGTGGAGAACCGCGCGGATCCCGCAACTCTCTGCTCCCCGCGCCGGGGCGTCGTTGTCGTCGATGAAGAGGACATCCTCCGCACGCGCTCCCATCCGTTCGAGGGCGGTGAGATAGGCTCCGGCGTCCGGCTTCGCCACCCCCTGCTCGTGGCTGTAACAGATCGGATCGAAGAGGGACGAGAGCTGAAAACGTCGTTCTTCTTCCTCGCGTGCTCCATCGCCGGAGTTGGAGAGGATGGCGAGGCCGGCGCGTCCGCGCAGCGAGCGCGCATGTGCGAGGAGCTCGACATTCGCCTCACCGCAGTATGCGTCCCACAACTGGGCTCGCATGGCCGCGACTTCCGCGTCATCGAGTGTCAGCGCGGCGGCGAACTTTCGCCAGAACTCACCTTCGACGCCCGCCTGCAGCGTCGTGTCCGGGAGGTCGGCGGCATCGAGACGAGCGCGCAGGGCTTGGACCGTTAGCCCGAGGCGGTCGCTCCACCTCTTCTCCAAGATCTGCGGCCAACGGTCATCGTCGACGAGTTCGAGGACGCCGCCGATGTCGTAGAGGACCCACTTCATCCCGGCACTCTATCCCGGGCGCTTTCGTCGTCCCCCGCAGGTGCGAGACACTCCCCGGTCCGTCCTCGGCGACGCTACGCGCATCATTGCCGCGCAGGTGCAACGTCAGCTTCTGCGTCATGGTCGCTCAGCGGAAGACGCGATCATCTCCAGCGAGTTGTCCCGGGCGAACGTCTGAGCGATGCTCTCGTCGCTCAGGGTGATTCGGTGCGAGACGAAGCACATCAAGGGAAAGGAGCACCAAGCCCAACTCGGCGAGGCCGGCAGCGAAGTACGCTGCTTGCAGGAAGCTGAACGGAATGACGATCATCTGGACGAAGATCCAAATGAGCAGGGCGAAACTCGCGGTCGCTGCGGCGATGATGTGCAATCTGTTCCGACGCAGTTCCAGAACGAACGCGCCGCCATGCAGACCGCCGACGACGACGGCGAGCACGAGGCCCGGAACGAGATAGCTGCTGAACGGCGTTCCGGCGAGATACTCGTCGGGTGGGCTGACTGCCGTCACGGTCTGCGGCATGATCGCCCCGAGGATGAGCGCGATCCCGCCCGCGAGAGCTGTGAGCCCGACGAGAGCCTCGACGCTCAGCAGTCCGATTCGGATGAGCGGCTGCCCCACCCGGAACTCCGGCACCATTCGGGTGTTCATCTTCCCGGTTTCCATCCGCTTGCCACTCGCGTTTCACCGAGATGCGGCTTCTGGTTCTGAGAACGGCATGACGTCAGCCGTGTGGTACTGGAACACAAGTCGAGCGGGCACCGTTCCGGCGAGCACTTCATCTACGGACGAATTCACTTGCTGCAGCTCGCGTGTCTCTGTGACGACTCGGGTGCGTCCAGCGGCATGCAAGGCGAAGACCTCGGTGAGGTCTTGCCGGGTACCGACGATGGACCCGATGATGCTGATCCCCTTGAGCACGGTGTCGAAGATCGGCACCGTCAGCTCGCCTCCGGCGGGCAGAGAGACCAGCACCAGTCGGCCTCCACGATTCAGGGAACTGAATGCCTGATCGAAAACCGTGGGGGCGACTGCGAGGACGACGGCCACGTCGGCTCCGCCGAGTCTGCGTATCTCCGCCACTGCATCCGCCTCGCCTGCGTTCACGACGTGATCCGCGCCGAGTTCGGACGCCAGCTCCAGCTTCTCGTCTGTGACGTCCACCGCGATGACCTTCGCCCCCACGAGGCGGGCGTACTGAACGGCGAGATGTCCGAGTCCACCGATACCGAAGATGACAACCGTTTCCCCCGGGGTGACGCGCGCGTTCTTGATTGCGGCGTAGGTCGTCACACCTGCGCATGTGAGGGGGGCGGCGTCGAGCGGGGTGACGCCATCGGGCACGGGCGTGGCGAAACGCGAGTCAGCCACCATGTACTCACTGAATCCGCCATCCACGGCGTATCCGTTGTTGAACTGGGCCTCACAGAGGTTCTCACGCCCGTCGATGCAGTAACGACACTCGCCGCACGCGTGACCCAGCCACGGCATCGCGACCCGCTGTCCGATGGTGCGGTTCATCACTCCGTCTCCGAGCTGCTCGACGATCCCCACGCCCTCGTGTCCGGGCACCAGGGGGAGATTCGGTTTCACCGGCCAGTCCCCGTGCATGGCATGGATATCGGTGTGACAGAGGCCGCACGTCTCCAGGCGGACGAGGACCTGTCCAGGGCCAGGCTGGGGGAGCGGGCGCTCCTCGACCTGGGCCGGCGAAGCGAATTCTCTGACAACGGCTGATCGCATCATTCCTCCTTGACGGGATTCGACTTCCTGCAGTCTTACGCTGGCGACGGGCCGGCCACGGGTCCAAGGTCCCTTCGAGTGGAGATCGACACCTCTTCTCCCTGCTCGGGGACCCGCGCCGGCCAGCCGAGTTCGCGTTCGATCCGCAGGCGGAGAGTGTCTGCCGCTGCGCGCTCGCCGTGGGTGACGTATACGGTGGCCGGCGGCCGAGGGCTCTTGCGCATCCAATCGATGATGTCGTCGGCGTCAGCGTGCGCGGACATCGACTCGATCGCTGTGATTTCCGCTCTGATCGGTACGTCCTCCCCGAAGATTCGCAGAGTGCGCTCGCCTGCTGCCAACCGTGCCCCCCGTGTTCCTCCCGCCTGGAACCCGCTCAGGACGATGGTGTTGCGCTTATCAGGACCGTACGCACGGAGATGATGCAAGACCCGACCTCCCGTGAGCATTCCGCTCGCTGACACGATGATCATCGGACCACCGCGCAGGTTGAGGAGCTTCGAGTCGTCGACGCTTCGGATCGGTGTCGCGACCTGGTAGAGGCGTTCGACCTCTTCGGGCGATATGCGGTGTTCTTCGGGGTGGTCGCGATAGACATCGGCGACGCTCACCGCCATCGGGCTGTTCACATAGATCGGCACTTCGGGAATATCTCCGCGATCCAAGAGCCTGGACAGATGGAGCAGGATCGTCTCCGTGCGGCCCACCGCGAACGCCGGGATCAGGACGACGCCGCCGCGGCGAGCAGTCCGGCGAACGATGTCTCCGAGCTGCTTCGCCGGATCGACCTCGCTGTGGCTGCGGTCTCCGTATGTGGATTCAGTAACGAGTACGTCGGCGCCATCGAACGGGTGAGGTGGGAGCATGAGCGGGTCATCTGGACGGCCCAGATCACCTGTGAAGCACAGCCGAGCCCCGCTGACATCGAGGTAAGCGCTCATGGCCCCGAGGATGTGACCGGCCCCGAGGAACCGAAACCTCGCCGCTCCGGCCAGGGCGACGTCGTTGCCCTCGGGCACCGCGACGAACCGCTCGAGAGCCGCCGTCGCGTCGTCGACCGTATAGAGCGGGCAGGGTTTCGGATGCCGGGACCAGCCGTGCTTCGCCGCGTGGCGTGCTTCCTCCTCGAGAAGATGTGCGCTGTCCAGCAGCATGATGCGGCAGAGCTTGACGGTGCCCTCACTGGCGTAGATGCGACCGCGGAAGCCGTCGCGCACGAGCGCGGGAAGGTAGCCGGAATGATCGAGGTGCGCATGCGTGAGCACGACCGCGTCGACGGACTCAGGAGGAACCGGGAACGGGGCTCGGTTTCGCTCACGGAGCACTTTGAAGCCTTGGAAGAGCCCGCAATCCACCAAGATCCGCGAGGAGGAGTCGGTGACAAGGTAGCGCGAGCCCGTCACGGTGTCGGCGGCGCCGAGAAATCTCAGCGAGACGCCGCCCGAACTCCGCAGTCGCTGGTCTCGCGCGGTCATCGTTTCCCCCGGGTCTCCCGGAGGACCGGCGCCGCAACGGTGGACGCGATTGCGCGTCCCCACCGCCGTGCACGGTCCAGTTCCGGCGGCAGCAGATGACTGTCCTTATCGACGAGAAAGCTCTCCGAGGGGAGCACCTCGTGCAGGCCCTGCTTTCTGAGCCGCTTCGAGATTGCGGAAGCTGCGGAGCCGGTGAAGATCCGCGGCATATCGACGCGGGTGTCGAACGTGACGTAACCGATACGGGCGGGGGGACGGCTGTCGATCCACTCCCTCACCCCGGTGGTGCGGCTGTCGCCTTCGAACCTCAGATCCTTGCCCGGGTCGCGTGCCCACCTTTCGGCTTCCGCCCGGGATGCCGGCCCGCTCAGTGAATGCACGTGCGTCGGCGCACCGACGACCAGGACGTCGCATTCAGTGAGCGCGGGCGCATCGACGACGGGCATCACCGTCACGGGGGTGGTTTCCCGGACTCCCGCAGCGATGGCCTCGGCTACTTGCCGAGTGCTGCCGAAGAGCGACTCGAACACGATGGTCATGGTCGGAAGCGGTGCTTCCGACGCGTCCGTGGTCACTGCCCCGCCTCCATCTGGATCAGCTCGGTGAGGTCGATCGGCTGCGTGGGCGGAAGCTGCAGGTCTGCTGGACCGACGGGAGGCAGTGGGCGGATGACGAAGCTGGTGTCGTTCATGATGCTCCTTGTGCGGTGATGTGATTCCCCGTCGTCACATCGTGTCTCCTCGCCGGCTTCACTCCAGGGTCGAACGTCCCATCGCGCTCAGCGATGGGGGGAGGACCTTTGGCCCGCTCACGGCCACATGAGCCGAGCTACCCTCCGGCGACCGATGCACTCGGATGCGGCCCGATGGTGGTCGCCGAGGAACACCACGCTCACTGCCGGGTCTCCGTTGCGGAGTCGAGGGGGACGCGCCATCGTACCCGCGCGCCACCCGTGCTTCGCGGCTCGATGTTACAGATGCCGCCGTGCGTGTGCGCGCGAGTGACGAGGTTCGCCGTGCCGCTCGCACGCGCGGGCTGCGCGGGCATGCCGATCCCATCGTCTTCCACGATGATCGTCACGTGCGAAGCAGCGGCCGAGACACTGACCTGCGCAGTCGTGGCGTGCGCATGACGAGCGACGTTCGTGAGCGATTCACGCACAACGGCGACGACGTCGTCAGCAAGCGCGCCCGTCACCAGAAGGTCAACCGGTCCGTCGAACGCGATCCGCGGTGAGCTCTTGAGAAGCGGTGCGAGTTCAGTCACCACGTCGAGCAGGCGTTGGCGGAGCGATCCGGGATCAGAGGCCTGCAGGGTGAAGATCGCCGTGCGGAAGTCGGCGATGGCGGCATCGATCTCTGCCACCTGCGCGGCGATCGTGGCGGCGTGGGCCGGAACTCTCGCCGCGAGCGCCTGTAATCCGAGTCCGGTGCCGAACAATCTCTGGATGACGTTGTCGTGAAGGTCCCTGGCGATCCGGGCTCGGTCCTCGATCAGGTCCAGCCGCTGCCGATCGGTGCGCGCTTGATCGAGCGCGAGTGCGAGACCAGCCTGAGCGGCGAACTCCGCAAGCGTCGACAGATCCTCGGGCGAGAACCGCCGGCCCCCTGCGTCACGTGTCACGCAAAGGGCTCCGGCCGTCTCGCCCCCGACCACCAGGGGAACGGCGGCCCTGGCACCGCGGGCGTGGTCCGGGTCGTCGGGCAACGCATCCTCAGGCCCCTCCGACACCGCTATGCCTCCGCTGGCCATCGCTCGCGACGCCACCGATCCGGGGTTCGAGATCTCTGTGCCCTCGAGCGACTCCGCGCCGCGTCCGCGCGCTGTCTCGATACGGGCGCGGCCGGTGAGAATGTCCGGAACGACGATGTAGACGAGGTCGGCCTTCACGAGCGAGGCGACTCGCTCGGCGAGCATGCCGAAGACGTCGCCGGAGTCCGGGGCGAGGAGGGCCGCGTTGATCTCAGCCAATGCGGTGCTCAGCCGCTGCAGTCGGCGTGATTCCTCGAACCGCCTGGCGTTGTCGATCGCGATCGCTGCGGTCGACGCCAGTGCTCGGACGAGTTCTTCGTCTTCATCGGTGAAACCACCCTCTGCCCGGTTGGTGAGGTACAGGTTTCCGTAGATCTCACCGCGTACTCGGATCGGTACGCCCAGAAAGGTGTGCATCGGTGGGTGATGGTCGGGGAACCCCGCCGCGCGGGGATCGTCTCCGAGATCTTCGAGCCGGATCGGATGCTCACTTTCGATGACGGCTCCGAGAATGCCGTGACCTTCGGGAAGGTGTCCGATCTCCCGGGCGACGTCATCGGGAATTCCCACGTGGATGAACTGCTCGAGGCGTCCGTCTCGATCGATGACACCGAGAGCGCCGTACTGTGCACCGACCAGGGTGAGCGCAGCCTCGGCGATGTGTCGGAGCACCTGTTCGAGCTCGAGATCTTCGACGACGGCTTGGGATGCGTGAAGAAGGCTGCGTAGGCGCCCCTGGGCCCCAAGAACTCGGTGAGCACGCTCGAGAAGTTCCCCGATCGTGCGCTCCAGCTCGGAACGCGGCGCATCCGGGAAGTTGAGATGCGGGCCCTCCATCGCACTCCCTTCCGGGCTCTCGATGGGACGACACTACTCCCGAACAGGCGCCGAGGGACCTTCGACTCTGCACACGGGTGACCGATGACCGACGATCGTCTCGACTCCGTTCCGATCCGAGAGGCGGTGCTCTGAATGCCCACACGATATGTCCTCGCCGTCGGCAGCTCCGACGCAAGTGCCCTAGCCGGTGCCGAGGCGTGGGCGGAGTCCCACGCCTCGTTTGCTGATGTTCCGCTGGTCCGCGTTCACGTCATAACTCCAGATGTCGTGGCTGCACGCCGACACCCCGATGAAGCCGCGGCGCACGATCCGGTGCACGTGACCGGTCGGGTCCCGGACGCCCTTGCGCGCTTCGTCGGTGCCGACGATATCCTCGTGATCGGTACAGGCAAGACCGGGTTCATCCGCAGCCGTGTCTTCGGCACGTTGAGCTTGCAGATCGTCGCTGAGGTGGCATGCACCGTCGCCGTGATCCCTGACGTCGACCTCCGGTTCCGGTCTGGGGTCGTTGCCGGTGTGAAAGACGACGAGCTGGTGCCGGCGATCGTTCGGGCCTCCGGCGACGAGGCGCGTGCGCGGAGAGAGCCGCTTCACTTGATCCAGTCATCGTCGGTCGGGCTCGTCCCCGCTCCCGTCGAGACACAGGGGACAGCGCTCGATCGCGCCGCCTTGGCAGCACGCGAGAACGGTGTCGTGAGGGTGCGGACGCACGCTACGGCCCGATCACCTGCTGAGGCACTGCTCGATGCTTCCCGCAACGCGGCGCTCCTCGTCATCGGAGCGGGGCATCCGCGAGGTGCCGGTCATGCGATCGGATCCGTGACCCACGACGTGCTTGTGAACATCAACGCGCCGGTGCTCATCGTTCGCGCGTCGCGGATGGGCCACGCAGAACCGGACGGACAGCGGACACGATGATCGAGAACGCCGGCGCGCTGCCGATCGTCGTCGGTTCGGTCAGCGCTGCGTGCGCGAGCCATGCGCGTTGCCCCGTCCTGGTCGTGCAGGCTCCCGCCGGCTGAGTCTCTGAGCTTCACGACATCTGGGACGAGCGATGCCCTGTGAATAGGGGCGGTGCACCCGAAGCACCGCCCCTTCCACCTCCCCTTTCGGCGCCACCCTTCGCCTCGCGTCACGTCTCACCTTTGACACGAGACCGAATCCCCATTGCGGGTGGCTGACCACCTCTCCCGCCGGACGCCGACGCGCTGTGCAACGTGACCTGCTGCCCAAGGTCGAGGAACGCCTCCAGTCGACACCCCCGCAGCCCGACCCGACAGGGTCGAAGGTCCCGAAACCGATCACGACTCGAGCGGTACGCTGATGCGAACCGGGAACCAGCGACGTGAACGGAGGCGAGATGTTCCGCATTTTCCTCGTCGACGACCATGAGGTGGTGCGGCGCGGTGTCGCCGACCTCCTGGAGGCGCAACCCGATCTGACCGTGATCGGCGAGGCAGCGACCGTTCGCGAAGCGTCTGCGCGCGTCGCGGCGACTCTGCCGGACGTCGTCGTGCTCGATGTGCATCTCCCCGACGGCAGTGGCATCGACCTCTGTCGTCAGATTCGGCAGGCGCATCCGCGAGTCCAGTGCCTGATACTCAGCGCCTTCGATGACGACGATGCTGTCTTCGCGGCGGTGATGGGAGACGCGGCAGGCTACCTCGTGAAGACGCTGCGCACCGGCGAAATCGTGTCTGCGGTCCGTGCCGTCGCGGAAGGCCGGAGGCTGCTGAAACCTTCGATGGTTCGGCACGTCACGCGCAGCGTCGATGATGCGGACGAGGAGGACCCGCGCTTCGGGGCGCTGAGCTTGCGAGAGAAGCAGATCCTCGCCCTCATCGCGGAGGGGCTCTCGAATCGGCAGATCGGCGATCGACTCGGCCTGGCAGAGAAGACGGTGAAGAACTACGTCTCCTCCTTGCTGAGCAAGCTGGGGCTCGAGCGACGCACGCAAGCGGCGGTCCTCCAAGCCGAACGCGCGAATCGCCCTACGCTCGACCGCTCGGCGAGTGAGCGGTCTCGCTGAGCGTCCCGGAGTTCGTGTGACCTTCGTCCCGCCCGCTGCGGCCCGAGCGAGACACCGTGTATGCATGGACAAAGCAGCCACAGATCGCATCGTCGTCGGCGTGGACGGATCTGAATCCTCTCTCTCGGCCCTTCGCTACGCCGCGCGGATGGCCGAGGCGCTCGATGCTCCGTTGCATGTCGTCACGACGTGGACAGCGCCTCCGATCGATCCCTTCATGGCGATCGAGTGGACACCCGAGAAGTACGCCGGAGAGACGCTGGACGCCGCGATCATGGAAGTATTCGGCCGAACGCCCCCTGCGGGGCTCACGCGAGCCGTTCTCCTCGGTCCCGCAGCGCGCACCCTCATCGGGCTGAGCGACACGTCCGCAATGCTCGTGCTGGGCAGCCGGGGGCATGGCGGCTTCGTGGGACTCCTGTTGGGCTCGGTCAGCGCGACGTGCGCGGAGCACGCGCACTGTCCCGTGTTGATCGTGCATGAACGGAGGACGAACGAAGACGTCGTCGCCAACCCGCTCTCGTGATCGCGATATATTGCACAGCGGGTAGAACGTCAGGTTCTACGTTCTTTCTCTCTCGCTGGAGGACATGTGGCACTGTCGGGTGGACCGCTCGAGCGCAGGTCCATGAGCGACGAGGCCTATGCGCGCTTGCAGGACGCGATCATCTCAGGCGAACTGCCCCCGGGCGAACGTCTGCGCGACTATGACCTCGCCGAGCGCCTGGGCACGTCGAAGACTCCGATCCGCCACGCGCTCGACCGTCTGGCCGATCACGGCCTCGTCGAGATGCAGCGCAACCGCTACACGCGGGTGGCCCCGATCGATCTCGAAGGAGTCCGCAACGCCGTCGACCTCTTCGGTGACATCTGGATCGGTTCCCTCCGTCATGCGAAGGCGGTGATCGAGGCCGATGACCTCGCGCACCTGACCGCGCTCGCGGACGAGGTGGTCGCGGCCGCCCACGTGCGAGACGTGGCCGGCTTCGGTATCGCGCTCCGGTCCCTCGCGACCGGGTTCGCTCGCATCGAAGGCAACGCTGCGCGCGCAGTTGCCATCGAGCGTCTCGACCCCCAGATCCGCCGATTCGCTCAGCACGCTCGTGATGCCTTCGACGCGGAGGCCGTCTCGGCGTGCGTCAAAGCACTTCGCGTGGCGCTGATCGAGCGTGACGTGGTGGAGACCAGAAGCGTGCTCGTGACTCTCTTCGACGATGTGCTCAGCGGCATGATCGACCGCGCGGAAGAACGGGGTCTCGTCCGCTCCGACCCGGAGTAGCCGCACCCCGCCGCATTCCCGGCCAATCCACAGGAACCCCAAAGGGTGTCCTCGTACTCTGGGATCTCCCAAGGGGAGTACTCCGACACGGTGGGATCGTCATTACGGATGCACGTCGCATCCCGGGCCACCGGTTCCTGTTTCACGGAATGGAGAAGACTTTGGCGGTACGGTCGTACCCCGAGTCTGGAGCCCTCATTTGGATATCACCCCGCTGATCTGGATCATCACGATCGCGATCACGATCGCTTTCTTCGTGTACGAGTTCTTCTCCCACGTTCGCACCCCGCACGAGCCGACGATCGCGGAGTCGGCGCGCTGGTCGATCTTCTACATCAGCCTCGCGCTGCTGTTCGGCGTCGGGATCGGCGTCTTCTCCGGCTGGACGTTCGGCGGCGAGTACTTCGCCGGCTACCTCACCGAGAAGGCGCTGTCGATCGACAACCTCTTCGTCTTCCTGATCGTGATGACCGGCTTCGCCGTGCCGAAGAAGTACCAGCAGAAGGTGCTGATGATCGGCATCGTGATCGCGCTGATCCTGCGAGGAATCTTCATCGCCATCGGCGCGACGCTCATCGAGAACTTCTCGTGGATCTTCTACCTGTTCGGCGCCCTGCTCCTCGTGCTCGCGTATCGCCAGGCGTTCAGCAACCATGAGAGCAACCCCGCGAACGGACGGTTCATGACGTTCGTCCGCCGTCACCTGCCCGTCAGCGACGAGTACAACGGCGACCGGCTCACGGTCGTGAAGAACGGCAAGCGCTTCGTCACGCCGATGCTGCTCACGATCATCGCCATCGGGTTCATCGACCTCGTGTTCGCCGTCGACTCGATCCCCGCGATCTACGGTCTCACCGACCAGGCCTACATCGTCTTCACAGCGAACGCCTTCGCACTCATGGGTCTGCGCCAGCTGTACTTCCTCATCGGAGGACTGCTGGAGCGTCTGGTCTACCTGGCTCAGGGCCTCGCCGTCATCCTCGGATTCATCGGAGTAAAGCTCGTCCTGCACGCACTGCACGTCAACGAGCTCACGTTCATCAACGGCGGCCAGGGCGTCGAGTGGGCGCCGGAGATCCCGATCTGGTTCTCCCTGCTGTTCATCGGCGCGACCATCGCGGTGGCCACCGCCGCGAGCCTCCTCAAGACCCGTCGCACCCCTGGCGAGGTCACCTCTTCCACCGACACCACCCCTACTCACAAGGAGCACTCTTGAGCGCGCAGCGCTGTTCTGACTCTTCGGACTCTGACAGTACGAGCGCCCGGTTCATCCCGGGCGCTCACCCCACCACAGACGAGGCGGCCCGCTGATGGGCGACCTGCTCTGGAACATCGCCCTCGTCTTCGCGTTCGTGCTGATCGGCGGTGTCTTCGCTGCGACGGAGATGGCCCTGGTCACGCTCCGCGAGAGCCAGATCAACGCGATCGGGCAACGGGGCCGCCGTGGGGCGAAGGTCGCGGCACTCGCCCGCAACCCCAACACCTTCCTCTCGGCTGTGCAGATCGGCGTGACGGTCGCGGGCTTCGCCTCGGCCGCGTACGGCGCCACATCGATCGCACCGTCCTTGGCGCCGTTGCTGGAGTCGTGGGGGCTCGCCCCCGCACTCGCCCTCACGATCGCGACCGTCATCCTCACGCTCGTGATCGCCTACCTGTCGCTCGTGCTCGGAGAACTCGTGCCCAAGCGGCTCGCGATCCAGCGCAACGCCCAGTTCGCATACGCCGTGGCCCCCGCTCTCAACGGGTTCGCGGTGATCATGCGTCCCGTGATCTGGCTGCTCTCCGTGTCGACCGACGCGCTGGTGCGACTGCTCGGCGGTGACCCCAGGAAGATGGGCGACGAGATGACCGACGAGGAGGTGCGCGACATCGTCGCGAGCCACCAGGGTCTGCCCGAAGACGAACGCCGCATCCTCGACGATGTGCTGTCCTTGCGGGGACGCCAGGTCAGCGAGGTCATGCGACCGCGGCCGGAGGTCGTGGCCCTCGACGAGGATGCCAACGTCGGTGATGTGCTGGCCCAGGTGCGGGACCTCCCGTATTCGCGCTACCCCGTCTCGAACACGTCCATCGACGACATCGCGGGGTTCGTCCACGTGCGGGACCTGTTCGAGGCGTCGTCCGACGACCCAGCGCGTCCGCTCCGTGCGCTCGTCCGCGACATCCCGTACATCCCCTCCAGCGCGCGCGTCCTGCCCACGCTGACGCGGATGCGGGCCGAAGGGCACCACATCGCGGTCGTCGTCGACGAGTACGGCGGCACGGACGGTCTCGTCACGTTGGAGGACCTCGTCGAGGAGGTCGTCGGCGAGATCTTCGACGAGTACGACGCCGAGGAGTACTTCTCCGCGGAAGAGGGACTCGATGGGCGGCTCAACCTGCAGGACTTCGAGGAGGCGACCGGGCTGGCGATGCCGCGTGGCTCGTCCGACACGATCGCAGGTTTCGTGACCGAGCAGTTGGGTCGCCTCGCGGTCGTCGGCGACACCGTCGAGGTGCCCGGTGCCTCGATTCAGGTCATGGCCCTGGATCGTCGTCGCATCTCCCGTGTGCGGGTCACACCGCATGAGATCCCGGAGCTCGTCGAGGACTGATGCCGGCGGTTTGAGGCTTCTCTTCAGGGGCGCACGCCGGTGAGACGCTCGGCGGCCGCCCATACCGCGGCTCCGGTCGTGGGGGAGCGGACCTCGTCCGAGGCTGTCACTCGTCGTGGTGCCCCACGGAACTCGAGCAGTCCGTCCGGACCCCAGTAGTCGCCGTTCACCACCTCCGCGGAGGTCGCCGCGTGCACGATGGGCAGCGCTCCGCCGTCCTTGCCCTGCACGAGTATCCGAGTGGGCGCCGTCAGGGCGCGGAGGAACCCGGAGACGTGGGCGAGGCCGGGGCGCGGGGGAGTGAGCGGGTCGACGGCATAGCCCGGGTGCGCGACGACCGCCGACCGCGAAGAGTCCGACCAACGCCGTGCGAGCTCGAAAGCGAAGGCCATCAACAGGGCCTTCGAGCGTCCGTACTGGCGGAGCGAGGAACCGCTCCACGGGGCGTCGAGGGTCGCGGGGGCGAGCCGCGCGAAACGGTGCGCGATCGAGCCCACCGCGACCACGCGGGCATCCGGTGCGAAGAGCGGTTCGAGCTGCGCCACGAGGGCGAAATGGCCGAGGAGGTTGGTGCCCACCATGAGGTCGAAGCCGTCGCCCGTGCGCGCCGCAGGGTCGGCCGCCTTCACCCCCGCGTTGCAGATCACCGCATCGACCCGCTCGCCCACTTCCGCAGCGGCGCGAGTGATGCTGTCGAGGGAGCCGAGGTCGAGTGGCAGCACGCGCAGCTCGGCATCCGGCATGCGGCTCCGGATCGCCGAGGCCGCAGTCTGCGCGCGCTCCGATGAGCGGCAGCCCAACAACACGCGGGCTCCGCGAGCGGCCAGCTGCTCGGCGCACCAGTAGCCGATGCCCGCGTTCGCGCCGGTGACCAGCACCGTGCGTCCGCGCAGGTCTTCGGCAGGCGTGAGGGAAGCGGCATCCATCTCCCCAACCTAGGCGCTGTGCGCGCCGGCAGTCAGTGGTCGTGGTCGTCCTCGTTCTCGAGGAGCATTCCGATCGAGGTGGCGCAGGCGTCGCCCCTCCAGGCCTCGATGCCCTCGCGCACGGCGAAGGCGGCGATCGCGAGTCCGGCGACGGAATCGGCCCACCACCATCCGAGCAGCGAGTTGGCGACCAAGCCGATCAGCACGGCGGCGGAGAGGTACGTGCAGATGAGAGTCTGCTTCGAGTCCGCGACCGCCGTCGCCGATCCGAGCTCCCGGCCCGCGCGACGTTCGGCGAACGACAGGAACGGCATGACCGCGACGCTGACCGCCGTGAGGATGATGCCGATCGTGCTGTGCTCCGGGCGCTCGGCCGTGACCAGTGCGGTCACGGAGGTCACGGTGACATAGGCGGCGAGAGCGAAGAACGCCACGGCGATCACGCGCAAGGTGGGTTTCTCCCAGCGCTCCGGATCGCGGCGGGTGAACTGCCAGGCGACGGCGGCCGCGGACAGCACCTCGATCGTCGAGTCCAGCCCGAAGCCGATGAGAGCCGCGGACGATGCGACCGTCCCCGCCGTGATCGCGATGATCGCCTCGACCACGTTGTAGCCGATCGTGACGCCGACGATGAGGCGGATGCGACGATGCAGGATCTCCCGACGCGGGTCGGTGAGCGTCGACGACATCAGCAGGTGCATCCTTCACCCGAGCAGCAGTCCGGTTCGACGATGAGGGTGACCCGCAGGAGCATGTCGAGGGCCGGTGCGAGGTGGCGGTCGGCGAGACGATAGCTGCTGCGACGCCCATCAGGCACGCTCTCGACGAGCCCACAGCCGCGGAGACAGGCGAGGTGGTTCGACAGGGCCTGGCGGGAGACGCCGAGGGCTTCGGCCAGATCAGCGGGGTAGCCGGGGGCTTCGCGCAGAGCGAGGAGCACGCCGGCGCGAGTCGGGTCGGAGAGTGCGTGTCCCAGGCGAGCGACGGCAGACGTGTGGGTCAGCGATGCGAGAGCGGTCGTCACGCACTTGATGATACAGAAACTGCTGAATTCAGGTATTCCTTAATTCAACAAGAGGGGGCGCGACGACGTCTCGCGCCCCCGGATGATCAGCGGATCGCGTACACCGCGCTGCCGATGATCACGGCGACGACGGTCGTCCAGCCGATGATGGCGATGGCCTGCCAGAAGAGGATGCGCGCCTTCCCGATGCCGGAGGCGGCGAGCATCGTTGCGGTGAACTGCGTCGGCAGCAGCAGCGGGCCGAGCAGGCTGACGCCGGGTACGCCGTAGCGTTCGAAGGCGCGCTGGAACTTCTCCTTCCGGGCGGAACCGCGCCCGGAGTCGGCGGCTTCCGCTGCCGGTGCTGTGTCCGTCGTGCCGCCGCCGGCGAGGACAGCGTTCCTGGCACGCGAGCGGTTCACGACCGCCTGACGCGCACCGGAGCTCGCCAGCACCAGCACCGCGACGCACAGGAAGTTGCCGACCATCGCAGCGATCGCCGCGACCACCGGAGGGATGCCGCCGAGGATCCCGATGCTCACCGCGCCCTCGCCTTCGATGAGCGGGATCGCGCCGGCGAGGGCGACGATGAGCGGCTGCACGAGCTCGGGGACCTGGGCGACCAGGTTCTGGAAGGTCTCGATGAGGTTCATGGGGTGCTCCCTGCTGTCGGTGCGAGCGGTGTCTCCGCTGCGATGACTCCAGTCCAGCCGAGGAGCAGCCGCGGCGGCAGTGTCGGCCCGTCACCTGTTCCCCTGCGGTTCGCACGGTGATCCCGTGACATGTGTCACGCCTCTATCGTGGGAGCGTGAGTTCCGTCCCGCCCCTCCCCGTCGCCGATCCGACGCCCGGCTCCCGCCAGCTCGCCCGGGGCATCATCGCCACCTGGTGGTACACCGCGAGCGCCGTGGTGTTCATCGAGCTGATGCTGGTCGGAGCATGGACCGGCATCACCGCCGCCGTCGATCTGCGCGGCGGCGCGATCCTCGTCGTCGCGATCGGTGGCGTGCTCTGGTGTGCTTCGACCATGCTGTTGCTCGCCGACTACCGCAGCCGTATCGACGCGGGTCCCGGCATCGCCTGGGGGCGCCTGGCCGTGCCCTTCCTGGTGGCGGTCGCATACGGAGCGGTGGCGGGGTCGGCCGTCGGGAGCTGGGCGCTCGCTGCCATGCCGGTCGCGCAGTTCTTCGTGCTCCTGCGATGGCCGCGCGGAATCCGGATGCGTGTGGCCGCGACGGCGACCCTGCTGCTCGTGGCCCTGACGGTGGTCGACTCGACCGCGAGAGGCCTCGACACGGGCCTCCCGTTGTGGCTGCCCGCCGTGTATGCCGTCCTGCTGCCGGCGATGACCGTGAGCTCGCTCTGGTGGTGGGATGTCCTGGTCACACTCGACCGCGCCCGCGCTTCCGAGGCCAAGCTCGCCGCGACGCAGGAGCGCCTGCGGGTGGCGACCGACGTGCACGACCTGCAGGGGCATCATCTCCAGGTCATCGCGTTGCAGCTGGAACTCGCGGAGCGGCTCCTGCCGACCGATGCGGAGGCCGGGATGGAACAGCTCCGGGCCGCGCGGCTCAGTGTCGACGAGGCGCGGCAGGGGACCAGAGACCTCGCGACCCGCTTCCGGTCCGTTCCGCTCGGCGATGAACTCGCCAACGCGCGAGATCTCCTGACCGCAGCGGGGCTCACCGTGGAGGCCGCGATCGATCCGGATGCCGATGCCGCACCGGGGACTGCGCTGGGGCCGGTGATCCGGGAGACCACGACGAATGTGCTGCGCCACGGGGGTGGCCGTCGCGCGCGGCTGCTGCTGGCACGGATCGGTGACGCCTGGCGATATGAGATCGCGAACGACAGGATGCCCGGTGCGCCGCTCGATCACGACGGATCCGGCCTCGAGGGGGTTCGGCGACGGATCGAGGAGGCTCACGGTTCTCTGCAGGTGCGGCGCGATGCCGACGAGTTCGCGGTCGTCGTGACCGTTCCGTCGCAGTCGGAGGAGGGGCGTTGATCCGCGTGCTGCTCGCCGACGACGAGGCGATGATCCGCTCTGCGCTCGCCGCACTGCTGCGACTCGAAGCCGACATCGACGTCGTCGCGGAGTGCGCCGACGGCGAGCAGGCCGTCGCCGAGGCGCTTCGTCTGCAACCCGACGTGTGTCTGCTGGATCTGGAGATGCCCGGCCTGGACGGGGTGCAGGTCGCCGAGAAACTGCACCGTGCGATCGCGACGCGTTGCGTGGTGGTCACCCGCCATGCGCGTCCGGGGGTGCTGCGGCGAGCCCTGGCATCCGGCGTCTCCGGTTTCCTGCCCAAGTCCCGGGGTGCGGACGAGGTCGCCGCCGTCATCCGCCGTGTCGCGGCAGGAGCCCGCTATGTCGATCCGGAGATCGCGGCGGACGCTCTGAGCGATGAGCGCTCGCCCCTCACCGATCGCGAGCTCGATGTGCTGCGCGCGGGGCGGCGCGGGGAGACGACCGGTCAGATCGCGCGGGCTCTCGCTCTCGCGCCCGGCACCGTGCGCAACCACATCTCCGTCATCCTCGGCAAACTCGCCGTCGACACGCGCCAGCAGGCTGTGCTCACCGCCGAGGAGCGCGGGTGGATCTGAGCGCCGATATGCTGGCACGCATGGGAACAATATGCGCCGCGCCCGTGATGGGGCGCGCCCTCGTGTTCCGCGACCGCCGCGTCTGACGGCGCGCTCGCTCACCGCACGCATCTGCGCGCCGTCCACCGAGATGTCATCGCACCTCGGGACGGGCAGAACTCACGGACGCCTCTTCGCGTCCTCCCTCCTTCCGAGGTGCTCCGATTCTTCTTCTGGAGCGCACTCATGCCTCGTTCACCCCATGGCGGCCGTCACGAACTCGGCCAGAACTTCCTCACCCACCGTCCGACCCTCGCCCGGATCACGGCTCTCGTCGACCGCACTTCCGGATCGATCCTCGAACTGGGGTGCGGCGATGGCGCCCTCACGCGCCGGCTCGCGGGGCTCGGTCGACCGCTCACGGCTATCGACATCGACGAGCACCGGGTGCGGCGGTTGCGCGCGGCCCTGCCCGGGGTCCGCGTCGAGTTCGGGGACGCGACCCGTCATCCCCTCGATGCCGCCGTGGTGGTCGGCAACATCCCGTTCCACGTGACCACTCCCATCCTCCGGCGTCTGCTGTCGCGGAAGGAGTGGAGGGAGGCCGTGCTGCTGACCCAATGGGAGGTGGCGCGCAAGCGTGCGGGCGTCGGTGGCGGCACCATGATGACCGCGCAGTCGGCTCCGTGGTTCGCCTTCTCCCTCGAGGGGAGGGTCCCGGCCTGGGGCTTCTCCCCGCAACCGAGCGTCGACGGGGGCGTGCTCACGATCACGCGACGGGCCTCACCGCTCGTTCCGGTGTCCGACCGACGGGGGTACGAGGCGTTCGTCCGTGCGATGTTCACGGGGAGAGGGGCCACGCTTCCCGCGGTGCTGGCGGCGGCGACTCGCGCTCCGATGTCGCGTGCGCGGCGCGCCGTGGTGGCAGCCGACGCGACCAGCTGTCGATGGCCGCGGGATCTGCGTCCGGAGCACTGGGCGGCGCTCTGGCGTGAGGTCTCCCGCGGATGAGGCGCGGGATCGTGACTCCGCTGTCGGACGGCGGAGGTACTCTCGACGCATGTCCGCCTTCGGCACGCTCGCGACCCCGGTCGGCGTCATCGGGGTCGTGAGCGACGGTGCGGCCGTCACCCGGGTCACGTGGCGAACCACTCCGCCCGGCGGCAGTGTCGTCGTGCCCGACACCGGGTCCGATCCCCTGCTGGTCGAGGCGCTCGCACAGATGGCGGCCTACTTCGACGGCACACTGCGTCGCTTCGATCTGCCGGTCGATCTCGGCCCGCAGACCGAGGCCACGCGTGCTGTCCTCACCGCACTCCATGAGACCGTGGCGCACGGAGAGACGATCACGTACGGCGGTCTCGCCGCGCGCGGTGGCACCGACGTGCCGGCCCGGGGGATCGGCTCGATCATGGGCGCGAACCCGGTTCCGCTGATCGTGCCGTGTCACCGGGTCGTCGCCGGCGATGGGCTGGGCGGCTATTCCGGCGGAGAAGAGGGGCACGGCCTCGAGACGAAGCGGTGGCTGTTGGAGCATGAAGGGGCGCTCCCTACCTCCCTGTTCTGACGGTGAGCGGTGGTGTCCGTCATCCCGTCACTCGGACCGGGAACACCCTGCGAGAATGGACGTGCCGAGTCCCGAGCCGAGGAGCCAACGTGCAGTTCATCTCCACCCGCGGCGGCATGCAGCCGCAGTCGTTCAGCGAGACGCTGTTGGAAGGCCTCGCGCCCGATGGCGGGCTGGCGGTGCCGGAGACCATGCCGGTCGTCGACGGCGAGACGCTCGAGCGCTGGCGGGCACTGACCTATCCTCAGCTCGCGACAGAGGTGCTCGGACTGTTCGCGACCGACATCCCTCGCGCAGACCTGGCCCGGATGACCGCCGCGGCATACGCCGACTTCCCTGACGGCGTCGTGCCGCTGCGGGCGATCGATGACGAGCTCACCCTCGTCGGGCTCTCCGAGGGGCCCACGCTCGCGTTCAAGGACATGGCCATGCAGTTCCTCGGCCAGGTGCTCGAGTACACGTTGGAGCGCAAGGGATCGGTGCTCAACATCCTCGGCGCGACCTCGGGAGACACCGGGTCGGCGGCCGAGCACGCGCTGCGGGGCAAGGAGCGCGTCGCGGTGTTCATGCTGTCACCGCAAGGGCGCATGAGCGCGTTCCAGCGCGCGCAGATGTTCTCCCTCGACGACGCGAACGTGCACAACATCGCCGTCGAGGGTGTCTTCGACGACTGTCAGAACCTCGTCAAGAAGCTCGCCGGCGACCTCGACTTCAAGCGTGCCCACCACCTCGGCGCCGTGAACTCCATCAATCTGGCACGCATCACCGCGCAGACGGTCTACTACTTCTGGGCGTGGCTGCGGGCGACCGATGCAGGCGGCTGGACCGAGCTGTCGTTCACCGTTCCGTCGGGCAACTTCGGCAACATCCTCTCCGGGTTCTTCGCGAAGCAGATGGGCCTGCCGATCCGTCGCCTGGTGCTCGCCGCGAACGAGAACAACGTGCTGGACGAGTTCTTCCGCACGGGTGTCTACCGCCCGCGCAGCGCCGCCCAGACCCTCGCGACCTCCAGTCCGTCGATGGACATCTCGAAGGCGTCGAACCTGGAGCGTTTCATCTTCGAGCTGGTCGGCCGTGACGCGGAGCGCGTCGTCGGTGCCTGGCGTGAGCTCGACGAGAGCGGCTTCTTCGACTTCTCCGCGGAGCAGGAGCGCTTCGTCGAGGAGTTCGGGATCGTCAGCGGCACCTCGACGCACGAGGACCGGTTGGCGACGATCCGCTCGGTGTACGAGACGACGGGAGAGGTCATCGACCCGCACACGGCCGACGGTGTCAAGGTCGCGCGAGAGTACGTCGAGCCCGGTGTGCCCATGCTCGTGCTCGAGACGGCGAAGCCTGAGAAGTTCGCTGAGACGATCCACGAGGCGCTCGGAGTGGAGCTCGGCTACGCACCGGAGTTGCAGGAGATGCTCGACGCACCGCAGCACGTGACCGAGATGCCCGACGACGAGCACGCACTCCGTGAGTTCATCGCCGCGAACGCTGTGAGCTGAGCGCACCCGCACATCCGCGCACCCGCGTCCCCGCATCCCCTCCGCCTCCACTCCTCGACACCCCCGCCCGCCGACGTCCCCATCACCAGTCGGTGCCCCCTCTGTCCGTCGGCACCCCCGCCCGCCGACGTCCCCATCACCAGTCGGTGCCCCCTCTGTCCGTCGGCACCCCCTCTGCCCGTCGATACCCCCTCTGCGTGCCGCGACCCGGAGGGGGTATCGACGCGGGGAGGGGGCGTCGACGTGGGGCGAGGGTCTGGACGCGGGGAGGGGTGTGGACGCGGGGCCGGGGCGTCCACGTGGGGAGGGGTGTGGACGAGGCGGACAGAGGCGTCGGGAGACGAACATCAGGCACTGATGTGCGATCTGCACATCAGTGCCTGATGTTCGTGCGATCTGCACATGTGGGCGGTGCGCAGGGCATCGCTACTGTGGCGCACAACCCGTTCCCTCTCCCGAAGGATCCTCATGGCACGCACGGCGCACCCAGACGACTTCGCGCTCTCCCGAGTGACTCCTGAGGCCCGCAAACCCTGGTTCGGAATCGCTGTGCAGCGGTTCGGTCAGGTCTCGGCCCTCTCGCAGTTCCTCCTCGGCGCGACCCTCGGCTACAGCATGACTTTCGGCGAGGCCGTCCTCGCCTTCCTCTTCGGCTCGATCATCCTCGAGGTGATCATGTGCGTGGTCGGCTTCATCGGCCAGCGCGAGGGCCTCAACACCGCACTGCTCGCCCGGTGGACCGGCTTCGGGGAGATCGGTGCCTCGCTGGTCGGGCTCGCGATCGGGATCAGCCTCATCGGCTGGTTCGGCATCCAGTCGGCCATCTCGGCACAGTCCCTCGACGCCCTGATGCCCGGTGCGCTGCCGGTCTGGGCGTGGAGCCTCATCTTCGGTCTCGCCGTCACCGCGATCGTCGCCTTCGGCTTCGTGGGCATGCAGTGGCTCGCGAACATCACGGTGCCGCTCTTCCTCATCCTGGTCGGTTGGTCGGTCATCACCGAGCTGAGCCGTCACGACATCGGCGAGCTGCTCACGGGGCCGGCACCCGGACCCACGATGAGCGTCTGGGCCGGTACGGGTATCGTCGCGGGTGGTCTCATCGTCGGCGCGATCATCACGGGTGACATGACCCGCTTCAACCGTTCTCGCGCTGACGTCGTCAAGCAGACCGTGCTCGGAGTCTCGCTCGGTGAGTTCGTGATCGGACTCGCCGGTGTCCTGCTGGCACACGCGGCCGCCACCGGTGACATCGTCGCGATCGTGACGTCGTCCGTCGGCTTCATCGGCCTCTTCATCGTGCTCACCGGCACCCTGAAGATCAACGACTGGAACCTGTACTCGTCGACCCTGGGCTTGGTGAACTTCATCTCGACGGCGTTCGGCAAGAATCTGCACCGCGTCACCACGACGATCGTGCTGGGCGTCGTCGGATCCATTCTGGCCGCGGTCGGCATCCTCGGACAGTTCACCGAATTCCTGATCGTGCTCAGCGTCGCCTTCCCGCCGATCGCCGGCATCATGGTCGCCGAGTACTACGTGGTGCGCCGCTGGCGTCCTGAGCTCGACGCGACCCGTGAGGCCGGCACCCTTCCGGCAACCGCGCCACGCATCGTTCCCGCGACGATCGTCGTGTGGCTGGTGTCCGCGCTCGTCGGCTACTTCGTGACCTGGGGCATCCCGTCGTTGCTCAGTCTCTTCCTCTCGATGGTGCTCTACATCGTGGCGGGCAAGCTCGGCTGGGTTCGCGGTGTCGGAGTCGCGAACACGCGGCAGGCGAGCCCGGTCGAAGAGACAGCCGCGGCCTGAGCCGCCCCGAGTCAGAACCTCCTCACAGGAAAGCGAGAATCATGCACATCGGCATCGACGTCGGCGGCACCAACACCGACGCAGTCCTCATGGACGGCACCCGCACGCTCGCGGGCGTGAAGCACTCGACCACCCCCGATGTCACCAGTGGCATCATCCAGGCGATCGAGGAACTGCGGGCCGGACACGCGTTCGAGGGCGCCGACGTCGACGCCGTCATGATCGGCACGACGCACTTCATCAACGCACTCGTGCAGGCGAGCCGTCTGGCGCCGGTCGCGGCACTCCGCCTCGGACTCCCGGCGACGCGAGCTCTGCCGCCGCTGATCGACTGGCCCGACGTGCTGGTCGAGGCGACGCAGGCCCGCAGCTATCTCGCCCACGGGGGCTACGAGTTCGACGGCCGACCGATCTCACCCCTCGACCCGGACGAGATCCGGGCGCACGCCGAAGACATGAAGTCGCACGGTATTCGCTCGGTCGCGATCTCGTCGGTGTTCAGCCCGGTCAACCACGACCTCGAGGTGCGGGCGGCAGAGATCGTCGCAGAGGTGCTGGGGGCGGATGCCGCCATCTCGCTCTCCCACGAGATCGGACGCATCGGACTGCTGGAGCGCGAGAACGCGACGATCATCAACGCCGCGCTGCGCGAGCTCGCGTCCGAGATCGTCGATGGGCTCACGTCTGCCGTGCGCGCCCAGGGCATCGAGGCGCCGATCTTCCTCAGCCAGAACGACGGCACGCTCATGGACGAGGAGTACGTGCGTCGCTACCCGGTCGCGACTTTCGCCTCCGGTCCGACGAACTCGATGCGCGGAGCAGCCGCGACGAGCGGTCTGGACGACTGCGCCGTGATCGATGTGGGCGGCACCACGGCCGACATCGGGCTCCTGATCAACGGCTTCCCCCGGGAGACCGCGAACGAGGTCAAGGTCGCCGGCATCCGCACCAACTTCCGGATGCCGGACGTCCTCTCGCTCGGCATCGGTGGCGGCAGCATCGTCGATGAGGAGACCGCCGAGGTCGGACCGGCATCCGTCGGGTACAAGCTGACCACGGAAGCGCTGGTGTTCGGTGGATCGACCCTCACCGCCACGGACATCGCGGTCGCGGCTGGCCGCGCCCACGTGGGCGACGCGAGCAAGGTCGCGCACCTCGACCCCGTGTTCGTCGAGCGGGTGCTCGCCCGCATCGCCGAGCGTGTGTCGGAGGCGGTCGACCGCATGCGCACGTCACCCGAGCCCATCGCGGTGGTCGCCGTCGGCGGAGGCTCGATACTGCTCCCCGACGAGCTGCCGCTGTTCGGCACCGTGCACCGACCTGAGAACTACGCGGTCGCGAACGCCATCGGCGCCTCCATCGCACAGGTCGGCGGTGAGATCGACAAGGTCTACGCGATCGAGCCCGGTCGTCGTGACGAGACACTCGCCGAGGTGCGCGCCGAGGCGGTCGACAAGGCGATCGCGGCGGGTGCCAAGCCCTCGACCGTGTCGATCATCGACTTCGACGAGGTGCCCATCCCGTATCTGCCCGGCAACGCCACGCGCATCCGCGTCAAGGCGGTCGGCGACCTCGACATGGGGGCGTGACATGAGCTGGACGATCACCCCCGCCCACATCGACGGGCTCGCTCGCGGTGCCGCGGTGCTCGGCACGGGAGGCGGAGGGGATCCGTACATCGGTGCCCTCCTCGCGCGTCAGGCCCTGACCTCCGGCGACGTCACGGTCGTCGGGCTCGACGAGGTGCCCGACGATGCGCTCGTGCTGTTCGTCGCGATGATGGGCGCGCCGACCGTCATGGTCGAGAAGCTCCCCAGTCTCGCCGAGGTCATCGAACCGGTCAAAGCGCTCAGCGTCCACCTGGGCCGTCCGGTGACCCACATCGCGTGCGCGGAGGTGGGCGGAGTCAACTCCACCATCCCGATCGCCGCCGCGGCCGCACTCGGACTGCCGCTGGTCGATGCCGATGGCATGGGTCGCGCGTTCCCGGAGCTGCAGATGGTTCTGCCGACGCTGTACGGCGTGACGGCATCGCCCCTCGCGTTCAGCGACGAGAAGGGCAACACGGGGGTGCTGCAGACGGCCGACAACTCGTGGACCGAACGCATCGCTCGCGTGGCCTGCGTCGAGATGGGCTGCTCGGTCATGATCTCCGGGTTCTCCATGTCCGGCTCGGCGGCGCGCGAGTCGCTCGTCGCGGGTTCGCTGTCCCGCTGCATCGAGATCGGGCAGCGCATCGCGACGGCACGCGAGGAGAAGTCCGATCCGGTCGACGCGGTCGTCCGGCTCCTCGGCGGACGCGAGCTGTTCGATGGGAAGGTCGTCGACGTGCACCGCGCCACCACCACGGGCTTCGCGCGTGGCCGTGCTCGCATCGACGGGGACACCGACCGCTCGCTGACGCTGCAGTTCCAGAACGAGCACCTGGTGGCCGAAGCCGACGGCACGGTCCTGGCGACCACGCCCGATCTGATCATGGTGCTCGACGGCGAGTCCGGTGAGCCGATCACGACCGAGGGACTGCGTTACGGACAGCGGGTCCGGGTGATCGCGGCTCCGGCCGATGAGCGCTGGCATTCGGACGCCGCCCTCGCGATGGTCGGCCCGGGGTACTTCGGGTACGACATGGCTGCCCACCGCTTCGACGGCAGCATCTCCACCGGAACCGTGCCGGCGGGAGCGACGGCATGAGCTGGCAGCTCACCGCGGCCGACCTTCCCGATCTCGCTCGCGGCGCGACCTTGCTCGGGACCGGTGGGGGCGGTGACCCGTACATCGGCAAGATGCTCGTCGAGCGCGTGCTGGGCGAGGGGAGCATCACGATCCTGGATCCGGACGAGCTCGCCGACGATCTGTTCGTGATCCCGACTGCCCAGATGGGTGCGCCCACCGTCATGGTCGAGAAGATCCCGGCCGGCACCGAGCCCACGCTCGCCCTGCGCACGCTCGAGGAGCACCTCGGACGCACGGCGGATGCCACGATGCCGATCGAGTGCGGCGGCATCAACTCGATGATCCCGCTCATCGTCGCGGCCGAGACGGGCCTGCCGGTGGTGGATGCCGACGGCATGGGCCGGGCATTCCCCGAGCTGTCGATGGAGACCTTCGCCGTGTACGGCGTGCATGGATCGCCCCTCGCGCTCGCGGGAGAGCGCGGCGAGAAGGTCGTGATCGACACGGGAGACGACGACCGGCAGATGGAGTGGCTCGCCCGCGGCATCACGATCCGTCTCGGCGGCGTCGGCCACATCGCCGAGTACGCGATGACCGGCGCGGACGTCCGGCGCACCGCCGTCCCGCGAACGATCTCGATGGCCCTCGCGCTGGGCCGCGCCATCCGTCTCGCCCGGGAGGAGCATCGTTCACCGTTCGAGGCGATCGCCTCGACCCTCGCGACGACGCTCTACCCGCACCTTCGGGAGCTCTGCGTCGGCAAGGTCATCGACGTCGAGCGGCGCACGACCGAGGGGTTCGCCAAGGGGCGTGCGGTGATCGCGCCACTCGGCGCAGAGGAGGGCGCCATTTTCGAGATCTCGTTCCAGAACGAGAACCTCATCGCCCGTCACGGGGAGACGCTCGTGGCGATCGTGCCCGACCTCATCTGCGTGGTCGATCACGAGACGGCCGAGCCCATCACCACGGAGGGACTCCGCTACGGGCAGCGCGTACGGGTGCTCGGCATCTCCACACCCGAGATGATGCGCACCCCCGAGGCGCTCGCCGCCTTCGGACCGTCCGCTTTCGGTCTCGCCGCGGACTTCGTCCCGGTCGAGACTCTGGCCGCGGGTGAGGACGTTTCTCCCTAGGCTGGAGCGCATGATGCTGCAGCGCGACGACCTCACGGCGCTCGCCCGCGGCTATTCGCTCCTCGGATCCGGCGGTGGCGGTTCGACGACCATGCTCGAGCTGATGCTCGCCGGGTCCGACCGGGGGCCGATCGAGATCTCTCCGATCTCCTCGCTGGACCCGCGCACACCCTGCCTGGGCGTCGCCTTCGTCGGCTCCACGATGCTGCTCGGCGAACGCCTTCCCGGCGCTGAGCCCTTCGCTCGTCTGCTGGCCGCGGTCGAACGGTGGATCGGTCATCCCGTTCCCGCGGTCTGCTCCCTCGAAGGCGGCGGGATGAACGGGCTCGCTCCGTTGACGCTGGCCGGGTCCCACATCGTGGTGGACGCGGACTGCACCGGCCGTGCCGTTCCGGGGCTGGACCAGATGTCGCTCTTCGTCGACCGGGTTCCCGGACTCGTGTTCGCCTGCGACACCGGCGCCGGAGGGGTCGCCCTCGTCGAGGCGCACCGGGCTATCGACGCCGAGCGGGTCGTGCGATCCGCGATCATCCAGGCGGGCGGCGTCGGCTGTGCGGTGCTCGGAGGCTTCACGGTCGGCGACCTCCATGAACACGCGATCGGGGGCCATCTGGCGCATGCGCTCGAACTCGGCAGGGCCTACCTCGCATCGGCGGGCGCGCCCCTCCCGCTCCTAGCGGATGCCCTCGGTGGCGAGCTACTGGCTGAAGGGCGTATCGTCTCGGTCGCCCCGTCGCCGCAGGATCCGCACGTGAACGCCGTCGAGATCAGCGGACTCGGCGGTGCCGTCCACCGTGTGGTGAGCCGATCGGAGACCCTCGCGGTGCTGACCGATGGGCTGCTGGTCGCGTCCGCCCCCACGATCATCGTGGTCGTCGATGCGGTGTCACGCGAGATCCTCGAGGTCACGGAACTGCGTCTGGCGCGGAACGTCGCGGTCTTCTCCATCCCTGCGCCCGACTGGTGGAATGCGCGGCCCGAGCGTCGCGCGAAAGTGCTGCCCTCCGCCTACGGCCTCGACGATCTGGATGCGGCGTGAGCGCGCGGCTGCCCGTGAGCGCGCTGCTCTCCCACACGGAGAACGGCGGCCTGCAGTGGGTCGCAGGACCACGCGATGCGGCGTGGGAGGAGGTGGCCGTCGGCGCGAGCGAAGCCGAACTCACCGAGAGGGGCGCCGAGCGGCTCGCGATCATCACCGCATCGGCCCCGACATCGACCTGGCAGCAGGACGCTCTGCTGCGCCGGCTGCGGGACCGGGGGTTCACCGGGCTCGCCGTGTCCGGGGCGGCGGACTTCGACGCGGGCGCGTTCCGCCTCGCGGATCGGATCGGCCTGTGCCTGCTCGACGTCCCGCGCCCCATCCAACTCGCGAAGGCCTGTTGGATGCTGATCGAGGCGCGCGATGCGCTGACGCTCAGCCAGGTGCGCAAGGTCGCGCAGTCGTTCGAGTACGCCGCCGATGATCTCACCGATCTGCTCGGACACATCGCGGCGAACCTCGGTGTCGGTGCCGCACTGATCGACTCGTCCGGTGTCCTGCAGGAGGCGGGCGCGCATCTCGACGAGCGACTGCATGCGGCCATCGGCTTCGACTCGTGGCTCGACCGGGTGCGCGTCGGCGAGACGGCTGCGGCGTCGGTGCGGGTCGACAGTCCCGGACGCAGCGGCCTGAGGCTCGTGCTCTTCGGGCAGGGTCTCGGCGAGGCACAGGTGCAGTCGCTCTCGGTCGCGGCCGAGGTCGCGATGCCCGCCGTCGCGGCCCGCATCCTGATCGACGAGGTGGCAGCCGTGAACGACGTCGCGGTGTCGTCCGGGCTGTTGCGCGACTTCGTCGATCTGCATGGGGCAGCGGATGCCGATGTCCAGCGGCGGATGCTCGAGCGCGGCTGGCGCACGAGCGGTCATCATCTCGGTTTCCGGGTGGTGGCGAGAGGGCGTCTCGACTCGTTCTCGCTGCTGCGCTCCGTCAGTGCCGGGCTCAGTGCGATCGACGCGGAGGCGCATGCTACGACAGCGGGTCGAGGACTGAGCGGGTGGCTGACGTTCCCGGATGCCCCCGATCCCGATCGCGTCGAGCGGGCCGTGGCCGCACTGCGTGAGCTCCACCTGGGTGTCCTGCGGGACTTCACCGTCGCGACCGGCGTCGGATCCTTGCAGGCCGGATCCGAGGGACTCGCCACGACGCTGGACGAGGCGGGGGATGCGGCGCGGATCGCCGCGGCGCGGTCGGCGACCGGTTGGTTCGTGCGGGTGGATAGTCTCGGCCTGGAGCAGCTGCTGCTGGCGTGGACGGGGAACGACACGTTCGTGCCCGCCGCGGAATCCCTCCTCGCCCCGCTGCGGGAAGGGGGAGGCGAACTGCTCACCACTCTTTCCGCGTATCTCGATCACGAGTCGGGCATAGCGGCGACGGCGACGGCCCTCGGTCTGCACCGCAACACCATCGCCGTGCGGATCCGTCGCGTGCAGGAGCTGCTCGGGATCGACATGAACGACCCCGAGGCGCGATTGGCGCTGCACCTGGCCTGTCGGGCCGTGCAGCCGCGCTGAGGCCGGGCGGGGTCAGTCCTCCGGATCGCCGTGCAGCATCCAGGGGATGCCGAAGCGGTCGATGAGCATCCCGAAGAGGCCACCCCACGGCGGCACATCGAGCGGCATCGTGATGGTCGCCCCTTCGGACAGCTTCTCCCAGACCTCGCGGGTGGTGTCCTGAGAGTTGCCGCTCAACGAGACCGAAAAGCCCTGCGGCTTCTCGTACGGCATGCCATCCGGGGAGTCGGAGCCCATCAGCACGAGTCCGCCCGGTGCATCCAGCTGTGCGTGCATGACGAGATCTTTCTGGCTCGGATCCTGCACCATGTCGGGGAACTCTCCGAAGGTGTTGATCACGAGCTCCCCGCCGAGCACGCTCCGGTAGAACTCCATAGCCTCGCGGGCTTCGGTGCGGAAGGACAGATACGGATTGAGGTTCGCCATGATCGCTCCGGGTGAGGTGGATGCATCGACCGCACGCTCAGTCTGCGCCGCCTCCGACCGGATCCGCAAGAGGACCCCTGCGCGCTCCGAGAACCCCGTGCGTCGGTGGAGCAGGTGCTCACCGCGCGGCGAGCCAGTCCGTGAAGGTCTGGCGTCCGAGGTCGGCGTCGGGACCGGGAAGCGCATCGCCGGCACGCATCCCCGCCATCTGCGGCCCGGGGACGTTGAGCGCCGGGATCCACCCTCGATACCCCTCCCGGCGGGCGAACGCCCGGATCATGGTGGAGAGCTGTTCCTCGCGCGGGCCGGCGAGGTCACGCACCCGGCCCTGCGGCTCCGACGTCGCGAGGGCTGCGAGCCGGGCGCCGACCTCGGAGGCGGCCACGGGTTGGGTGCGGGCGTTCGGGGCGAGGTGCAGCGGCCCCAGTTTCGCGCGCGCGAACATCTGTCCCGCGAACTCGTGGAACTGTGTCGCCCGCAGAATCGTCCAGGGCACCCGTGAGGACGCGATCACCTTCTCCTGCGCGATCTTGCCTGCGTAGTAGTCGTAGGGGATGCGGTCGATACCCACGATCGACAGGAGCACGACGTGTCGGACCCCGGCCTCCTCGGCCGCGGAGACGAGGGTGCCGGTCGCGGCGGTGAAGAACTCGATCGCCGCGGCGGCCTTGAGCGTCTCGATGCTCGTGACGTCGATCACGACGTCGGCACCGTCCAGCGCGGCATCGAGTCCCCGGCCGGTCACCAGGTCCACCCCGTGCGAACGGCTGAGCACCACCGCGTCATGTCCGTCGGCCTCGATCGCGGCCACGGTGGGCCGACCGACCGTCCCGGTTCCTCCTGCGACGGCGATTCTCATGTGTGCTCCTTCTCTCTCGATTTCATCCTTCTCCTCTTTCGACGACGCAGACCACGGGAATGTGAGGCGACAGCCGAAAGACGGCAGCGGCGGGCGCCGCGTGGGGCCAGGATGGAGGCGATGGATGATCTCGAGGTGATCGACGCCGAACGCCGCACCCTGCTCGCTCTCGCCTATCGTCTGCTCGGCACGGTCGCCGATGCGGAAGACGCGGTGCAGGAGACGTTTGTGCGGTGGTACCGGATGAGCGTCGAGGAACGTGCACAGATCAGGAACCCCGCTGCGTGGCTGACCCGCGTCGCCGGACGCATCTGCCTGGACGCGCTGGGATCGGCGCGTGCTCGTCGGGAGAGGTACGTCGGCCCCTGGTTGCCGGAGCCCGTTCCGCACGACTCGCTGCTCGCCGCCCGTCCGCACCCGGATCCGTTGGAGCGGATGACGCTCGACGAGTCGGTGGGGATGGCCCTGCTCGTCGTGCTGGAGTCGCTCACCCCCGCCGAGCGGGTCGCGTTCGTGCTGCACGACGTGTTCGGTGTCCCCTTCGCCGAGATCGCGGAGACGGTCGGTCGGAGCCCGGATGCGGTGCGCCAGCTCGCCTCGCAGGGTCGTCGGCGCGTGCGCGAACGCCGGGCGGTCGTGGCGTCGCGGGAACAGCACGATGCCGTGGCGAGAGCCTTCCTCGCCGCTGCGTCGACCGGAGAGCTGCAAGGTCTGATCGCACTGCTCGACCCCGACGTCGTGCTCGTCTCCGACGGAGGAGGGAAGAAGTCGGCTGCGCTGCGGCCGGTGGCGGGAGCGGACCGCGTGGCACGCTTCCTGCGGGGGATCGCGCAGCGCCATCCCGAGGCCGACGTCTCGCTCGTCGCGGCCCCCGATGGGCTCGTGATGCTCGCGACGATCGACGGCCGCGCGGATGCGGTCTTCTCCTTCGTCGTCCGCGTAGACCGCATCACGGAAGTCTTCGCCGTGCGCAATCCCGACAAACTCAGCCAATGGCCGTGAGACCTCACTCGGTACGATGACGAGTGTGACCACCCCGACCGTGCGCCCCGGCATCGCCGAACGGCTTTCGCAGATGATCCGGATCCCGACGGTCTCGGCGGAGCTCGATGAGCGCGGACCTGCCCCCTTCGAGGAGTTCGTGGCGCTGATCGCCGAACTGTACCCCTTGACGCACCGGGACTTGCGGCTGGAACGGCACACCGACTTCGGTCTCCTGTTCCACTGGGCGGGGAGCGGCGCGGCGGGCCGAGACCCCCTCGTGCTGATGGCGCACTACGACGTCGTCCCCGTCGACGAGAGCGACGCGTGGACGTATCCGCCGTTCGCGGGAACCATCGCCGACGGTTCGGTGTACGGCCGGGGCGCCCTGGACGACAAGGGCCCGCTGCTCGTCGTGCTCGAAGCCGTGGAGAATCTGCTCGCGGACGGCTTCGTCCCGTCCCGCGACGTGTATCTCTCGTTCGGCGGCAACGAGGAGACCTACGGGAAGGCGGCGGAGGAGATCGCACGCGTGCTGCGCGCCCGCGGCGTGATGCCGTGGCTCGTCCTCGACGAAGGCGGCGCCGTCGTCGATGCGCCGCTGCCCTTCGTCCCCGGTCGAGCCGCGATGATCGGTGTGGGGGAGAAGGGCGTGATGACCCTCCGGTTGACGGCACGGGGCGAGGGTGGTCATGCGTCCGCACCGCCGTCGCTCACCGCGGTCCGACGCGTCGCGAGAGCCGTCGACCGGCTCGGACCCACGACCTTCCGACCTCGTGCCTCGAAAGCGATCCTGCGGATGCTGTCGCAACTGGCGACGCGCACCCCGGGGCCGGCCCGCCACCTGCTCAGGTTCTTGGGGTCGATGCCGCTGGTGACGGGGCAGGTCTTCGCCGCGCTCGGGGGCGAACCCGCCGCTCTCGTCCGCACGACCGTGGCTCCGACCATGCAGTCGGGCGGCACGGCGGCGAACGTGCTGCCCTCGCAGGCATCCGCCACCCTCAACCTCCGCATCGCGCTGGGCGAGACCACCCAGCAGACGATCTTCCGGGTGCGGCGACGCATCCGCGATCCGCTCGTCTCCGTCGAGGTGGTCGAGGCGGGGGAACCCTCGCCCGAGTCGCCCACCGACAACGTGCAGTTCGCGCTCCTCGCGGCCGCGTTGGACGTCTCCCATCCCGGGGTTCCCGCCGTGCCGTACGTGATGATGGCCGCCACCGACTCCCGGCACTTCCATCGCTTCTCGCCCGCTGTCTACCGTTTCGCGCCCTTGGATATGTCGAATGCCCAGCGGGCGTCGATCCATGGCGTCGACGAGAGCGTCGAGATCGTCGCCCTGGAGCGCGGGGAGCGATTCCATCGGGCACTTCTCGAACGACTAGGGTGATCTCACCCCGCCTCCTGCCGACGCAGGAGCATCCGAACGAGAAGCAGGAGACGCGATGACGCGCACCCGCACACTGGGCACCCTCGCCGTCGTCGTCGGCTTCCTCGCCTTCGTCGAGTTCACGAGCGGTGTGCTGCAGGGGTACTACACGCCCATGCTGACGGACATCGCCCGTCATCTCGGGGTCCATGATGCCGACGTGAACTGGCTCGAGGGCACGCAGCTGATGCTCTCAGCCCTCGTCGTCCCGGCGTTCGCGAAGCTCGGCGACATGGTCGGCCACAAGCGGATGCTGCTGATCTCCACCGCGGTCACCGGCGCGGCCGCCCTGGTGCTGCCGTTCACGGATTCTTTCGGGGTGTTCCTCGCCGCCTGGGCGCTGATGGGGTTCTACGTCGTCTGGCTCCCGCTGGAGATCGCCCTCATCTGGTCACGGTCGCGGCGGATGGAGGGTCGCTCCTCGATCACCGCCAAGGCGGCGGGACTCCTGGTCGCGGCGCTCGAAGGCGGCGCGATCATCGGCGCCCTCGTCGGCGGCGCACTCATCGACGTCCTACCGCTCACCGTGGTCCTGCTGGTGCCCGCCGTGCTGATCGTGGTGTGCTTCTTCGTGATCCTGCTGGGGGTCAAGGAGTCTCCGGAGCCCGCGGGCGGCGTCTTCGACACGGTCGGTCTCGTACTGATCTCGCTCGCACTCGTCTGCTTCACCGGGGGTCTCAGTCTGCTTCGTCTCGAGGGCGGACTGGAGAATCCTTGGTCGTGGGGTGTGGTGGTCCTGGGTGTGCTGCTGGTGGTTCCGTTCGTGTTGTGGGAGCTGCGGTGCGAAGACCCCCTCATCGATGTGCGCATGTTCCGCTCGCCCGCGCTCGGCCCGGTTTTCCTGACGGCAGGGCTCTTCGGGGTGAGCGTCCTCGGCGCGCAGGCACCGCTGTCGACGTTCGCGCGCACCGACCCCGCGGTCTACGGCTACGGTCTCGGGACCAGCGGATTCGCGACCTCGCTGATCATCGGCGTCTACCTCGTCGCCATGATCACGGGTGCCCTGCTGTTCCCGTCGTTCGCCCGCTGGATCACCCCACGCCTGACGCTGATGGGGGCATCGGTGCTCGTGGGACTCGGCTTCTTGCTCTTCCTGCCGTTCCACGACACCTACACGCAGGTCATCGTGAACATGGTCGTCGTCGGACTCGGCTCAGGCGCCCTGGTGGCCGCGCTTCCTGCCGCCGCGGCCTCGGCAGCACCGGCGTCGCAGACCGGCGTCGCGACGGGCCTCACGAACTCCGTCAAGACCGTCGGCGGGGCGATCGCCTCGTGTGTGTTCGGCATCGCGCTGCTACACGGCGTCGCGACCACGGCGGGGGCGACCGAGGGGACCGCGGGTTCGCTCGCCGGCTACTTCACCGTGTGGATCGTGTGCGGCGCCACCGCTCTCGCCGCAGCCGTGATCCTCGTGTTCGTCCCGAAGGCCGCGTTCACCGACCGGGCTGCCGATGCGGAGGTCGTCCCGGCACTCTGACGTCACTCGCGCAGATCGAGCGCCCGGGCGATCGCCGTCCACGCGTCGGTGCCGAGGGCCGCATCGGCGGACGGCGTGCCGCCCCGACCCATGGTCACACCGCCGTGGACTCCGGTCTCGCCGGGAAGGGTGATGCGGTGCCCGGCCTCGGGGTGGGTGACGACGGTCGTCTCTCTCGCGTGCAACGAGCGACGACGTTGGATCTCGGCCGCGAATCGGTCGCTCGGCCAGACGCGGTCGTCTCCGCCGGCGACGAGGATGACCGGACCGGTGATGTCCTCGACCCGGATCGCCGCCGCGCGGGTGAGATCGGGATCGCGGGCGAGGCTGGATTCGTAGAGCGATCGATACTCCGGCGGTTCGGTCGTCGGGGACCACGACGGGTCGAACCCCACGGAGGGAAGCGGAGTGCCACGAAGGCTCCAGTGCGACGACCAGTTGCCGTCGACGACGCCCGACCAGACGACGGACGACGGCGCGACTGCGATGGTGGCGTCGACCGAGTGCAGAGACGCGGTGACGAGTGCCGCTTCTGCTCCGAACGACGTGCCGAAGATCGCGACGCGATCCGCATCACGGCGGAGCAGATCCAACTGGTCGATGAAGATCTCGATCGGTACCTCGTGCGGAGCGGGGCGCTGGTCCGTGCCGCCGAACCAGCGGATGGCGCGGACCCGGGCCCCGTGCCGCGCGAGCAGGTCGGCCCGCTGAGCCTCCACACGTCCACTCGATCTGGCGAGGAGCAGGACCGCGGTGCCGCAGGGAGCCTCCGGAAAGGCATCGTGCCGGTCGGCGGGGTCGACCGAGGTGCGGGGAAGCTTCGTCGTCATCACTCGCGATCGAGACCGAACGTGCGCTTCACGATGGCCTGGACGTCGCGGTCGAGGGCATCGATGCGGGTGTTCACAGTGTCGAATCGGGCGTTCATCTCGGCGCGCAGACCGCCGAGCTGTCCGTTCATCTCGGTGCGCAGGCCAGCGATCTCGCTGCGGACGATCCGGACGAACAGGGTCGAGACGACCGTGAGGGTGCTGAACATCAGCACGGTGAACGATCCGATCGTGGTCCAGATCTGTGCGTCATTCATGAATCCCACTCCGTCATCGTCGCATCGATCCGGCAAGCCTGCCAGAGTGCGGGAGACGAAGATATCGGCTACTCACGAACGGCGAACAACTGGTTTGCATGTCGTTCGGTGGAGGAAAGGTCAGTCCCCGCCCTGGGGGTTGTGCAGGAACTCGATCCGGATGCCGTCGGCATCTTCGACGGAGGCGAGGTGCTGCCACCCGACCGGGCGGTGGGGTTGCCACCGCCCGGTCCTGTTCAGTCGCCCTTCACGTTGACGATCTGCCGCAGCGTGTGCCGGATCGATACGAGGCTCGCGGCATCCGCCATCACCTGGTCGATCGGCTTGTACGCCTGCGGGATCTCATCGATGAAGGCATCCGTGTCGCGGAACTCGATTCCCGTCATCGCTGCCCGCAGCTGCTCGTGAGTGAAGGTCCGCCGTGCTGCCGACCGGGAGTACTCCCGCCCGGCACCGTGCGGAGAGGAGTTCAGCGACTGCGGGTCGCCGAGCCCCTCGACCACGTACGAGGCGGTGCCCATCGACCCGGGGATCAGTCCTGGTCGGCCGGCGTCCGCCTGGATGGCACCCTTCCGCGACACCCACACCTGCGTGCCGTAGTGCTTCTCCGACTCCGTGAAGTTGTGGTGGCAGTTGATGCGCTCCTGCTCGTCGACCGCGGTACCGAGGAACTCCGAGACCTGGCGCATGACGCGGTCCATCATCTCCTCCCGGTTCAGCAGGGCGAAGTGCTGGGCCCACCGCAGTTCCCGGATGTAGCGGGTGAACTCCGCGGTCCCCTCGACCAGGTAGGCCAGGTCGGGGTCGGGGAGGTCGATCCACCACTGCTTCGCGAGCCGCTGGGCGACACCGATGTGGTGTCCGGCGATCTTGTTGCCGACGCCTCGCGATCCCGAGTGCAGGAACAGCCAGACCCGGTCGATTTCGTCGACCGACACCTCGATGAAGTGGTTGCCCGAGCCGAGCGTCCCCAGCTGCAGCCGCCAGTTCCCGGCGTACTGGGCGGGATCGAAGCCGCTCTTCTCGGCGAGCTGCTCGAGCTCGGCGATGCGCGGCTCGGCGGTGGCCACGACCTTGCGGTTGTAGCGTCCGGCCGACAGGGGGATGGCGCGCTCGATCTGCTCCCGGAGTCCTGCGAGGTCATGACCTGCGAGGTCGTTCCCGGTGAACTGGGTGCGAACGGCGATCATGCCGCAGCCGATGTCGACGCCGACGGCCGCGGGGATGATGGCGCCGAGCGTCGGAATGACCGAGCCGACCGTCGCCCCCTTGCCGAGGTGGGCATCCGGCATCAGTGCCAGGTGCGGGTGGATGAACGGCATGCGAGCCGTGGTGTGCGCCTGAGCGAGTGTCTTCTCGTCGATCAGTGACGCCCACGACAGCAGCCGTGCGGAGAGCCTCTCCATGATTCCTTTCCTTGTGGTGGTTTCCGGCCACAGGTCAGGGGTCTTCCACGGAAAACGCCCCGGACCTGACGGTACGGGGCGTTGTGAGAGCGGGTGCTGTCACGCGGCGCGTGCCGGAGGGTACGACTCGTAGCGGTCATTGCGCTTCTGCTGAAGCTGCAACACCGCTGCGATGGGGAGGTTCCGCTGCGCGGTCATCCGTCGACTCCTCGGCTGGTGTGCTGCGCCGAATGGCACAGCTTTGCCACCCTAGGGTGCGACACGCCCGGGAGTCAAGCGGCACCGACTGCGCCGGAAGGCGAAAACCCAGACCAGCGCTGGGAGCTCCGCTGTGTCGAACCACGACCAGACGCGAACACGTCGGGTGGTCTGGGTTTTCGCCGGGGAAGGGTCAGTGTGGCGCGTGGTACTCGGCCTCGCCGCGCTTCCAGTACCCCTTCACGACGGCCTTCGTCGTGTCGACGCCCCAGCGTTCGAGCAGTGCCCTGCCCGGCTTGACGATCGACTGCTCCGCGGCGATGAACACGAACGGGTCGTCTCCGACGGCGTCGTCCGCGGTCAGAGTCTCGAGGAAGGCGATGAGTGCGGAACCGGAGGGGGCTTCGCCGCGATGCAGCCACTCGATGTCGACCGGCGCATCGATCTCGAACTCGCGTCCCTGGTTCACGGTCTCCACCACGATGCGGGCCGGGGTGCCTGCCGGGATCAGCGCGGCGAAGCGTCGGATGGCGGGGATCGCGGTCTCGTCGCCGACCAGCAGCCAGGAGCCGGGGTCGCCGGACAGCACGGCTGACCCGCGCGGACCGCCGACACCGATCCTGGATCCGAGCGGTGCCGTCGCCGCCCAGGGGGCCGCGACGCCCTGGTCTCCGTGCACCGCGAACTCGACATCGAGCCAGTCGTCGCCCCAGGCGAGCGGCGTGTACTCGCGGCTCGGCGAGGCGCGGAGTTCCTCGACCGAGTCCGTGGGGCCGGAGGGGAAGAAAAGCCGCATGTGGTCATCGGCGCCCGGCGAATCGAAGCCGGCGAGGTCCGAGCCGGTCAGCCGCACGCGGACGAAATCCGGCGCGAGCCATTCCCGGGCGCTCAGTGCGACGTGGCGGAAGCGCAGCTGCAGGCCACGACGTTCGATCGAGAATCCGGATTTCGTGTTGCTCA
Organism: Microbacterium sp. J1-1; assembly: GCF_024498615.1. NCBI lineage: Bacteria > Bacillati > Actinomycetota > Actinomycetes > Micrococcales > Microbacteriaceae > Microbacterium > Microbacterium sp. J1-1. Next base: position 750,437 of record NZ_CP089590.1, read on the forward strand.
TAAAGTAAGGCTAACCTAAAACTATCGAGGGAAGGTTGCCCTAACCTCGCCGCCCGGCGCCCGTCGTGTGCGCATCGATCCCGCAGAACAGGAGTCTCTCCATGTCCGTGCCCAGAACCCTCACCGCCACGAGCGTCGCGCTCGTCGGTCTTCTCGCCCTCGCCGGCTGCGCATCCGGCGGTTCGGCGGAATCGGAGAACAACGAACCTGCAGCCGCGACCGTCACGGTCGAGGACAACACCGGCACGCACGAGATCGCGACACCTCCTACCTCCGTCGTGGCTCTCGACAACCGCACCTTCCAGACGCTGTCCGACTGGGGCGTCGAGCTCGCGGCCGGAGCCGTCGCGCTCATGCCCGAGACCGTGTCGTACGTGAAGGACGACGGCATCGTCGACATCGGACTGCACAGCGAGCCCGACCTCGAGGCCATCGTCGCCGTGGAGCCCGACCTGATCATCAGCGGCCAGCGATTCACGCAGCACAACACCGCGATCGCCGACCTCGTGCCCGATGCGACGATCGTCGACCTCGAGCCGCGCGAGGGAGAGCCCTTCGACGAGGAGCTCAAGCGCCAGGTCACCGTGCTCGGAGAGATCTTCGGCAAGCAGGACGAGGCCGCGAAGCTCGTCGAGGACTTCGACGCCGCTGCCGAGCGCGCGAAGGCTGCGTACGACGACGCCGACACCGTCATGGCCGTCAACACGTCGGGCGGCGAGATCGGCTACCTCGCCCCGACCGTCGGCCGCTCGCTCGGCCCGATCTACGACCTTCTCGGGCTCACCCCGGCACTTCAGGTCGACGACGCGACCGATGACCACCAGGGCGATGAGATCTCGGTCGAGGCGATCGCCGCGTCGGACCCCGACTGGATCCTCGTGCTCGACCGCGACGCCGTGTTCGCTGCCGAAACCCCGGACTACGTGCAGGCTGCGGAGATCCTCGAGAGCTCCGAGGCCCTCGCCGGCGTCACGGCCGTGAAGGAGAAGCAGCTCGTCTACATGCCCACCGACACGTACCTGAACGAGGGCATCCAGACCTACACGTCGTTCCTCAACGACTTCGCAGACGCCCTCGAGAAGAGCGCGAAGAACTGAGGTATTGCGGCGGCATCCGGATGATCCGGGTGCCGCCGCACGGTCATCATGGTCTCCACCGACATCACCCAGCCGCCCCGCCACGCCGGGCGGCTCTTCGACGTGAAACTGCTCATCGGCGTGCTCGTCGTCGCGGTGCTCCTCGTGATCTCGCTCTTCACGGGCGTCTACGACATCGCCGGGGCGGACGACGGCGCGCAGATGTTCCAGATCACGCGCGTCCCCCGTACGATCGCGCTCGTCCTCGCCGGCGCCGCCATGGCCATGGCGGGCCTCGTGATGCAGCTTCTCACGCAGAACCGCTTCGTCGAGCCCACGACGACCGGGACCACCGAATGGGCGGGGCTCGGGCTGCTGATGGTCATGATCCTCGTGCCGCAGCCGTCGCTCCCGCTGCGGATGGCCGGTGCGATCCTCGCGGCCTTCATCGGCACGATGGTGTTCTTCGCGTTCCTCCGTCGAGTCGCCCTCAAGTCCTCGCTCATCGTCCCGATCGTCGGCATCATGCTCGGTGCGGTCGTCGGTGCCCTGTCCACCTATCTCGCCCTGGTCACCAACTCGCTGCAGATCATCGGCGTCTGGTTCGCGGGGAGCTTCACCTCGGTGATGCGCGGTCAGTACGAGATGCTCTGGATCGTGGCGGTCATCGGGGTGATCGTCTTCATCGTCGCCGATCGACTGACCATCGCCGGGCTCGGGGAGGAGGTCGCCACGAACGTCGGTGTGAACTACAACCGGATCATCCTGCTCGGCACGGTGCTCATCGCGGTGACCACCGGTGTCGTGACGGTCGTCGTCGGCAATCTTCCTTTCCTGGGGCTGATCGTGCCGAACATCGTCTCGATGGTGCGCGGTGACGATCTGCGCAGCAATCTGCCGTGGGTGTGCCTGCTCGGCATCGCGATCGTCACGGTGTGCGACATCATCGGCCGCACCATCATCATGCCGTTCGAGGTCCCGGTGTCGTTGATCCTCGGGGTCGTCGGCGCGGTGGTGTTCGTGCTCCTCCTGCTGAGGCAGCGTCGACGTGGCTAGCGCGGTGATGACACCGACGACGACGGGCGGCCCGGTGCGATCGGCCGGCTCGTTCACGACCCCGCGAGCGCGCCGTCGCTACGTCCTCGTCCTCGGCGTGCTCGTCGTCCTCGCCGCCGTCTCCGGCTTCGGGCTGCTGGCATGGGCGAACCCGATGCCGGTCGGCTCCGCAGGATTCTGGCGAATCGCCCAGCACCGCGCGATCGATGTCACCGTGATGGCGCTCGTCGCCGTGTCCCAGGCGATCGCCACGGTGAGCTTCCAGACCGTCACCAACAACCGCATCATCACGCCGTCGATCATGGGCTTCGAGTCGCTGTACCGCGTCGTGCAGACCTCCACCGTCTACCTGTTCGGAGTCGCCGGGCTCGTCGCGATCCAGGGCGTCGGCCAGTTCGCGATCCAGGTCGTCATCATGGTCGGACTCGCGGTCGCCCTGTACGGGTGGTTGCTCTCGGGGCGATACGGAAACCTGCAGATCATGCTTCTGGTCGGCATCGTGATCGGCGGCGGTCTCGGAGCGGTCGCCACGTTCATGCAGCGTCTGCTCACCCCCAGCGAGTTCGACGTGCTCGCCGCCCGTCTCTTCGGCAACGTCTCGAACGCGGACGCCTCCTACCTGCCGCTCGCGATCCCGCTCGTGATCGTGGCCTCCGCTCTGCTATGGATCCGATCGCGTCGGCTCAACCTCATGGCCCTGGGTCCGGACGCCGCGCGCTCGCTCGGTGTCGACCATCGGCGCGAGCTGTTCGTCGTACTGTTCCTCGTCGCCGTGCTGATGGCGACGTCGACCGCGCTGGTCGGGCCGATGACCTTCCTCGGCTTCCTGGTCGCCACGCTCGCCTACCAGTTCGCCGACACGCATGACCATCGGCTGATCTTCCCCGTCGCGGTGCTCACCGCCTTCACGATCCTCGCGGGGGCGTACTTCGTGATGAAGAACGTGTTCTACGCGCAGGGAATGGTCTCGATCCTGATCGAGCTCGTCGGCGGGACCGTGTTCCTCATCGTCATCCTCAGAAAGGGCAGACTGTGATCGCTCTCGACGGCGTCCGCCGGGACTACAGCAGCGAGGTCGCGATCGGTCCGGTCGACCTCGAGATCCCGACCGGCGGCATCACCGCGCTGATCGGACCCAACGGTGCGGGCAAGTCGACGCTGCTCACGATGATCGGCCGGCTGAACGGGATGGATGCGGGGGCCATCGAGATCGCGGGGCTCGATGTGGCCTCGACGAGGTCGAAGGACCTGGCGAAGGTCGTGTCGATCCTGCGTCAGGAGAACCACTTCGTCACGCGACTCACCGTGCGCCAGCTCGTGGGATTCGGCCGGTTCCCGCACTCGAAGGGACGGCTGAACCGGGCCGACGAGGAGATCATCAGCCAGGCCATCGACTTCCTCGACCTCGGTCCGCTGGAGGGGCGGTATCTCGATGAGCTCTCCGGAGGGCAGCGTCAGCGCGCCTACGTTGCGATGGTGCTGGCACAGGACACCGAGTTCGTGCTGCTGGACGAACCGCTGAACAACCTCGACATGCGCCACGCGGTGCAGATGATGAAGCACCTGCGACGGGCGGCGGAGGAACTCGGACGCACGATCGTGATCGTGCTGCACGACATCAACTTCGCGGGGCACTACGCCGACCACATCTGCGCGATGAAGGACGGCGCGGTCGTGGAGTTCGGATCCCCTGCCGCGATCATGACGGATGAGGTGCTGTCACGGGTCTTCGACACCCCCGTGAGCGTGATCGCCGGACCCTCCGGACCGCTCGCGGTGTACTACTGACCTCCGCGCACGAGCTCCTCAGAGCTCGATGCCGTGGTCTTCATCGTTGACGCCGGCGTTGTTCCCGCGCCGCGACTCGTACCCGAGGAACCAGCCCAGCCACACGATGGCGGCGAGAAGAACGCCCAGCCACACATTCTGGAAGATGAGCCCGACCACCACGCCGACGATCAACAGGCCGACAGTGATGGAGATGCGGATCGCTCTGCGGGACATGGCCCCAGCATAGGCGGCGGAGTCAGCGGTCGCGATGGTTCTCGGGTGCGAGGCGAGGGCCTCGGCGCGGCTCGTGCACCCCGCTGGCGGCGATGAGGCGGACCGCTCGCTGCCGTTGCCCCGCCCAGGGAGCGAGGAGCTCGAGCATCCCGGCGTCATCGGTGCGCGTGCCGGTGAGGGCGTAACCGATCTCGTGGGCGAGGTGGTAGTCGCCGACGCTGACGGCATCGGTATCGCCGAGCGCGCGGGCCCGGGTCTCCGCCGAGGTCCACACCCCGACGCCGGGAAGGCTCGTGAGAACGCGGTCGCGCGCCGTGCCGTCCGGGGCAGTCCGCACGGCGTGGGCGATGCGATCGCCTCGTTCCGCGGCGCGCACGAGGGTCCGGGACTGTGGGGGCTCGACCCCGGCGCGGTGCCACGCCCAGGAGGGGATGCGGTGCCACTGTGCGGCGGTGGGCGCGGTGAACATCGGTCGGGGCGTCGGGCCGGGGGCGCGCTCGCCGAAGCGGGAGACGAGCCAACGCCACGCTCCGAACGCCTGCATGCCGGTGACCTTCTGCTCGATGATCGCGCATGCCAGCGCGTCGAACACCTCGTCGGTGCGTGTCAGGCGCAGCCCGGGATGGCGATGCGCGGACTCGGCGACGAGAGGGTGATGCGATGCGTCGAACCCCTCGGCGTCGTCGTGGGCTCCACAGAGTGCGGGGACGGCGTCGAGCGCGAAGTCCGTTCCGGGGCCCCAGGCGGTCGCGCGCACCTCGCCACCGATCGTGCGCACCGCCAACGTCGTCGGACCGAGGGGTGTGCGCACTGCCCGCCAGATCACCGATCCGGCGATGACCATGGTCGGGTCGCCCGTGCCACGGCGAAGGAAGCCGAGTGTGCGGCCGAGATCGAGAGGGTGCGATGGGCGGTAAACGGTCTCCCGAGGGGCATCCGATGGCGCGACCTCAGCCGCTGCGGATTGCGCCGTCGATGTCATGCGCCCACCCTACGCGCCGGCCCTGACACCGACTCGCAGACGGTCAGAAGCGGTCGGGCGAGGGGGTTCCGTGTCCGTAGCGGATGACGACGTCGGCGTGACGGTCGAACCGGTAGCCGATTCCCCGCACCGTGCGGACGATGTCCTCGTAGCGTCCGAGCTTCGCGCGGAGACGACGCACGTGGACGTCGATCGTGCGTTCACCGGGGGTCTCGTCGTCCTGCGCCTGCCAGAGAGCAGAGACCAGCTCGCTGCGTTCGATCGTGCGGCCCTCGCGCAGCACGAGGTACTGCAGCAGCTCGAACTCCTTGTAGGTGAAGGCCGCGGACTCCCCGTCGATCAGGACGCGCTTGCGGGAGATGTCGACGGTGACGCCGCTCTCCTCTTCCGCCATGTCCTCTTCGGCAGCGGCCTTGGTGCGCGCGATGGCGCCCGGCTCCTGCAGGGCGAGGCGGACGACGTCGAGGTCGCGGCCGCCCGAGCCGTGCGGCGCGAGGGCGACCGTGGCGTGCGTCTCCGCACCCGGAGCGAGTTCGGCGAGGGTGCGTCGCAGGGCATCGACGAGCAACGGCAGGCTCACACCGGCTTCGGCGGCCTTGATCTCGTCGAGCCCCACGTAGAGCGCGAAGCCTCGCGGGGAGCGGACGGCGGGAAGGTCTGCGGTGGCGGAGGGCACCGGTGCGGCGGCCTCGGCACGAGTGCGGTTCGCGGCGGTGGTGGCGGGACGCTCGAGAAGTGCGGTGTTCGACATGATGATGAAGTCCTCAGGACGTGAGCCCGGATCGAGGGGGCTCTGATGCGTTGCATGAATGACCGGCGGAGCCGGGAAGCGAGCAGAGGGTGGATGCTCGGAGACACTGGCCTCGCAGTTCGCGAGGAATCAGGTCAGGCGGGGTGGCTGTTCGTTCAGCGACACATTCGGCAACACATGCCAACGCGACCGGGCATCATCATCCCGGCAGTCCTGTTCGCCTCCTGGGCGGACAAAGGGCTTGCGTTGGTGGTCATGGGGGGATTATGTCCGATCGTGACGCCCCATGTCAAAACGCCCGGGCGCTCCTGGCGGGCGTAACGTGGATCGAATGACGATCTCGCACACTGTCGGAGGCTTCATCCTGACCGACGAGAAGGACGCGTCCCGCTACACGCTCATGCGCGATGGAAAGCTCGTGAGCGTTCTCGACTACCGCGACGACGGTCACACGATCGCCCTCACCCGCGCGTTCACTATCCCGACTTTCCGCGGCAACGGCTACGCGGGCAAGGTCGTGGAGGGTGCGGTGGCCGACATCGAGGAGCGTGGCGACCGCACGGTGGACGCGGTGTGCTGGTACGTCGCCGATTGGTTCGCCGCGCACCCCGAGCACGCCCCCCTGCTGCGCTCGCGCTGACCGCCGTCGTTTCATGACGTCGTGTTACGGCGGGTTACCGACGGGGTGACGTCATGAACGGGTCGCGGCACGCCTCGGACGGAATGTCCGAGGGGGTTCGTACCGTGTGAGTATGCGAATCCTGCACACCTCCGACTGGCACATCGGCCGCACGTTCCATGGCAACTCGACCATGGACGCGCTGACCGAGGTGCTCGGGGCGCTGACCGAGCAGGTGCGCACGCACTCCGTCGACGTCGTGGTCGTCGCCGGAGACGTCTTCGACTCCGCGACGCCGTCCGGTCCCGCCTACTCGCTCCTCGGCGATGCGCTGGTGGCGCTGGAAGAGGCCGGGGCGCGAGTGATCGTCACGAGCGGAAACCATGACTCGGCCGCGCGGCTCGGTTTCCAGGCGCGGCTGCTCCGTGACGGCATCCACGTGCTGACCGATCCGCTCGCTGTCGGAGAGCCCATCACGATCGCAGATACCGATGGACCGGTTCATTTCTTCGGCATCCCCTACCTCGAGCCGGCCATCGTGCGTCAGCACTGGCCCGAGGGCGACAGTGTGGGCCGCCCGCTGCGCACCCAGGCGCAGACCATGGGGCATGCGATGGACCTCGTCCGTGCGGGCATGGACATGCACGAGGGCCGTGCGGTCGTCATCGCGCACTGCTTCGCCGCAGGAGTCGATGCCACCGCAGGCCTCGAGCGCGAGGTGCGTCAGGGTGGGCTCGATGTCGTGCCTCTCAGCGTGTTCGACGGCCCCGACTACGTGGCGCTCGGGCACATCCACGGTCGCCAGACGCTCAGCGAGCGCGTCCGCTACGCCGGGGCTCCGCTGCACTACAGCTTCGGCGAGCAGCACAAGGCGCGCGGTTCGTGGCTCGTCGACCTCGATGCCCACGGTCTCGCCGCCGTCGAGTGGCTCGAACTGCCCGTGCCGCGTCGTCTGGTCACGCTCACGGGAACGCTCGACGAGATCCTGGCGCCGGAGATGGTCGCCGAGCATGCGAACGAGTGGGTGTGCGCCGTGTACACCGATGCGCTGCCTCAGGCCGAGCCGATGCGGCGTCTGCGCGAGAGCTACCCCTGCTGCGCCATGGTGCAGCACCAGCCCGTGGCCGTCTCCGAGGCGGAGGAGAGGTCGTACTCGCAGCGACTCCGGACCGCGGTGACCGATGTCGACCGGATCGAGGCGTTCCTCGAGCACGTCCGGGCCGGGCACGGCGCCACGGATGCGGAGCGCGACCTGATCCGCGCGGTGCTCGACGAGCGCGTGCGCGCGGAAGCTCTCGTCTAGATGCGCCTCCATCGCCTGGAGATCGAGGGGTTCGGCCCTTTCCGGTCGCGGCAGATCGTGGATTTCGACGCTTTCGGCGACGATGGCATCTTCCTGATCGCCGGGCGTACCGGCGCCGGCAAGTCGAGCATCCTCGATGCCGTCTGCTTCGGTCTCTACGGTGGTGTGCCACGCTACGACGGGGGCGAGAAGCGGCTCCGCAGCGACCACTGCGAGCCCGATGATCCCTCCGAGGTCGTGGTCGAGTTCAGTACTCCGGCCGGTCGGTTCCGCGTGACGCGCTCGCCGGAGTACCTTCGTCCGGCCAAGCGCGGCGGGGGGCTGACGAAGCAGGCCGCAGCGGTGTCACTGGAGGAATGGACGGACGCGGGCTGGGTGGGGCGTGCCGCACGAGCCGTCGACGTCGCCGGCGACCTCGATGAGATCCTGCAGCTGAGCCGCGAGCAGTTCCTGCAGGTGATCCTCCTGGCGCAGAACCGCTTCTCCGAGTTCCTGCTGGCGGGGAGCAGGGATCGCCAGGCGCTGCTTCGCCGCCTCTTCGGCACTCAGCGATTCGAAGACGTGCAGGCCCGTTTCGACGAGCGGCGCCGCCAGGCGGAGCAGACGCTCGGTGCGCGGCTCGCCACCGTCGACGCTCGTGTCGGTGAGGCCGAACGTCTGGTGGACACCGCGGGCCTCTCGGGCGATGCCGACGACGGCACGGCCCCCACGGCGGCGGGGGAGCAGCCGACGGCATCACTGACGATCGATGAGCGTCTCGACGCCCTTCGCCGAGCCCAGGCGCGAGCCGACTACCGTGCCGAGCGGCGGGCCTCCGAACAGGCCGACGCCGAGAAGCGATCGGCCGAGGCCGATGCGGCGCTGGCGACGACGCGTGAGGAGCAGCGCGCACAGCAGGAACGCGACCGTGCACGTGCGGCACTCGCCCGTCTCGAAGCGGATGCGCCGCTGATCGACGAGGCGCGTGCCGAGCTCACGGCTGCGCGTGCTGCCGAGGCGCTGCGCTCGACGATCGCTGCGGCATCACGGGCTCACGAGCTGGTCGACGCTGCCGCGACGGCCGAGGAGCGCGCTCGCGCGGAATGGGACGCCTTCGAGTTCGACGTCGACGGAGACCTCGAGGCGTGGGTGACGGCGCGTACCAAGGAGACCGGGTCCTGGGAGCGGGCGCGTGAGCTCGAGGAACAGGCACCGGCCCTCGACGAAGAACTGCGGATCGCGGTCGCCGCCGTCGACGCAGCGACCGCACGCATCGAGGCCGGGGAAGCGGAGCGCGCCTCGTTGCCCGACGCGGTGGCCGCGCTGAAGGCGGAGCGAGACCAGACCCGGCGCATCGCCGATCGTGCGGACGACCTGAGGATCGCGCAGGAGTCGGCGGACGTACGTGTCGAGGCGGCGAGGGCAGCCCGACGACTCCAGGCCGACCAAGCGGCGACAGAGCGCGATCTCACCGCTGCCACCACCGAGCACGCCGCTGCGCAGACCGCGCTCGCGAAGCTTCGACAGCGTCGCACCGACGGGATGGCCGGCGAGCTGGCGTCGAGTCTCCGTCCTGACGACCCCTGCCCGGTCTGCGGCTCTGTCGAGCATCCGAGCCTCGCCACGCACTCCGATCCCGTGTCGCCCGACGACATCGCCGACGCCGAGCTCATTCGTGACGCCGCGGCAGAGCGGGAGCGGGAACTCATGTCGGCCGCATCGAGCGTGCAGGCCGAGTTGGCCGCGGTCCTGGCTCGCGCCGACGGAAGGAGCGTCGAGCAGGCCGAGAGGGAGCACGCCGAGGCGACGGCGGCGTACACACGCAGCCTGAGCGCCGTGGAGGAGTTGGAGGCGCTCGACGCGAAACTGGCGACACTGACGGCGCGTGTCGAACGGCTCGAGGCCGAGAAGGCGGCAGACGCGGCGGCCCTCGCTCAGGCGCGAGAAGACCACGCCCTGCTGCGGCAGCGGGAGGCTCAGGCGCGCGAGTCGATCGCCGAGGCTCGGGGCGACTTCGACACGGTCGCCGCCCGGCTCGCGGACACGGCGACCGCGATCGCCGCCGCCCGTGCTCTCGCTGCGGCGGTCGCGGAACACCGCCGCAGGTCCGAGGCGCTCGTCGCGGCGGAATCCGAGCGAGACACGGCCCTCGCCGACTCGCCTTTCAGTGACGCGGCGGCCGCGGAGGAGGCGCTTCGCTCGTCGGCGGCACAAGAGGCCCTCGACGCCCGGATCGCGCAGCATGCCGTCCAGCGCGAGAAAGAGCGCGGGATCCTGTTCGATCTGGAACTGCGCACGCTCCCCGAAGAGCCCATCGACCTGGAACCGGCCGAGCAGGCGGCGGAAGCCGCCCGGGCGCTCTGGAAGGGCGCGGTCGATGAGGCGGCCCGGGCTGCAGGTGTCGCCGAGCGACTCGAAGGGTTGATCGAGTCGGCTGCCGCGGAGCATGCGAGGACGACCGCGGAGGCGTCCGAATTCGAGCTGCTGCAGAATCTCGCAGACACGATCGCCGGGCGCGGAGCGAACACGCACAAGATGACGCTCGAGACCTTCGTCCTCGCCGCCGAACTCGAAGAGATCGTCGAAGCGGCGAACCGGCGGTTGCACGACATGTCGACGGGGCGCTATCAGCTGCGGCATTCGGATGCGCTCGCCGCACGAGGCGCCGCTTCCGGTCTCGGCATCGTGGTCTTCGACGCGTTCACCGGACAGTCCAGGCCGCCGCAGTCCCTCTCGGGTGGTGAGACGTTCCTCACCTCGCTCGCGCTCGCGCTCGGCCTCGCCGAAGTCGTCACCGCGCGAGCCGGCGGCATCCGCTTGGACACGCTCTTCATCGACGAGGGATTCGGCTCGCTCGACGGAGACACTCTCGATGTCGCCATGCGTACCCTCGACGAACTACGACAGGGCGGCAGGACCGTCGGGGTGATCAGCCACGTCGAGGCCATGCAGGAGCAGATCCCGGCGCAGCTCACGGTGCGGGCGTTGCCGAACGGTCCCAGCATGATCGAGCCTCGCTGAGGTGGTGCCCGCACGGCGCCGCGGTTTCACACGCCGTATTCGGCGAGGATGAACTCGCGCAGCTGCACACTGCAGCGCGCGACGGCTTCGCGCCAGTCCGTGAGAGCGCCGTCTTCGGCCTGATCGGAGATGGCCCGGAACACGCGGATCGGGACCTCGAACCGCCCCGCCACCCAGATGTACGCATAGGTCTCCATGTCGACCAGAACCGCGCCCGACGGGCGGATCACGGCGGTGATCTCCGCGTCCTCGACGAAGTGGTCGCCGGTCGCGATCAGCACGCCCTCCTTCCCGGTCGACACCTTCGTGGGAAGGGAAACGTGCTGCCCGGAGATTCCGTCGAGATCGGTGACGTCGTGCTGGAATGCCGTGCCGACCTCGTGCACCCTCGACTCGAGGTCGGGGTCGATCGCCCCGGCGGTGCCCACCACGACGATCTCGTCGTAGTCGTTCGCATCGAGGGCACGGGTGAGTGCGTACGTCGCCTGCAACTTGCCGGGGCCGGTGATGAGCCGATCGAAGCCCTCGAGCTCCTCCGGGAACGCGGACAGTTCGGAGGCGAGCGCGGCGACGAGGAGTTTCACTGCCCCATTCTCTCAGGTCACCGCGAACAGAACCTGACGAGCGACGCGGCGTCACCCGGGTGTAACACGGAGGGGCGATACTGATTCGAGGAACAGAGCGGAGGATCACATGTCGTTGCAGCAGCAGATCTCGGAGGACCTCGGCGTCCGGCCCGAGATCGATCCCGAAGCCGAGGTCGAACGTCGAGTCGCGTTCCTCGTCGAGTACCTCCGCACGACGGGCGCGAAGGGTTACGTACTCGGGATCTCGGGCGGGCAGGACTCGACCCTCGCCGGGCGTCTGGCGCAGCTCGCGGTCGAGAGGGTGCGGTCCGAGGGGGGCGAGGCGAAGTTCCTGGCCGTGCGCCTGCCGTACCGCGTCCAGCACGATGCGGCGGACGCTGAGGCAGCACTCGACTTCATCGCTCCGGATTCTTCGGTCGAGGTCAACATCCAGAACGGCGTCGACGGTGTGGAGGAAGACATCGAGTTCGCGGTCACGAGTGACATCAGCGACTTCAACCGCGGCAACATCAAGGCACGCGTGCGCATGGTCACCCAGTACGCACTCGCCGGGCACGACGGCCTGCTCGTCATCGGCACGGATCATGCTGCCGAAGCGGTGACGGGTTTCTTCACGAAGTTCGGTGACGGCGCGGCCGACATCCTTCCGTTGTCCGGTCTCAGCAAACGGCAGGGGCGTTCGCTGCTGCAGTTCCTCGATGCCCCGGATCGACTTGCGTTCAAGGTGCCCACCGCCGATCTTCTCGATGGGCAACCCGGCCGGGCCGACGAGGAAGAACTCGGGCTCACGTACGAGCAGATCGACGACTTCCTCGAAGGACGGTCGGTGGATCCCGACGTCGCCGGCCGCATCGAGGCGCGATACCTCGCGACGCAGCACAAGAGACACCTGCCGGTGACCCCGGACGACACCTGGTGGCGGTGATCGCAGTCCGCTTCTGAGGGCGTCCCGCTTCGCCCGTGTCGGATGCCGCGGATAGTGTCGAAGCATCCGACAGAACGGGAGCATCGTGCGGATCGACACTCAGGCGCAGCGCGTCATCTGGAGCGCGAGCGACCTCAAGGCGGCCGCGGAATGCGAGTTCGCGTGGTGTCGGGCGATCGACGCGAAGCTGGGCCGGGTGCCGGCCGTCGAAGAGCCGGAGGACGCGACGCTGAAGCGCGCCGCGGAGCTCGGTGACGTCCACGAGCAGAACGTGCTCGCCCGCTACATCGACGACCTCGGCGACGAGAACGTGCATCGCATCGAGAAGGTGTCCTCGGTCGATGCGGAGGCGTTGGCCGCGGCGATCGACGAGACCGTGCGGGCGCTGTGGTCCGAGGCGCTGGTCGTCTTCCAGGCGGCGTTCGCGACTGAGGAGTTCGTCGGGTTCGCTGATTTCCTGCGCAAGGACGACGAGGGGCGGTGGCGTGTCCAGGACTCGAAGCTGGCGCGCAAGGCTCGCGTGACGGCGCTCATGCAGCTCGCGGCATATGCCGATCAGCTCGACCGGCTCGGCATCCCGCGCTCCGATGAGGTCGATCTCATCCTCGGCGACGGCACCCTCAGCACGCATGCCGTCGACGACCTGCTCCCGCTGTTCCAGGTGCGTCGAGCCCGGCTTCGTGCACTCATCGCCGATCGTCGTGTCGCCGACGGTGCGACGGGAACTCCTCTCGCCTGGGGCGATGATCGCGGTGACCTCCAGATCGTGGCCTGCGGCCGGTGCGCGACCTGTGAGGAGCAGGTGCTCGCGCATCGAGACCTCCTGATGGTCGCGCGGATGCGACCGGTGCAGCGGGCGCGACTGCGGGCAGCCGGTGTCGAGACGATCGACGCCCTCGCCGCCGCGGTCCATGCTCCGGCGGGAATGAACACCGACACGTTCGAGAATCTTCGCGCTCAAGCCCGTCTGCAGCTGCGCGCGGATGCAGAGGGCGAGCCGACGTACGACGTGCACTACGCGCAAGCGATCCATACGCTTCCCCTGCCGAGCCACGGCGACATCTTCTTCGACTTCGAGGGGGATCCGCTCTACACCGAGCCCGCAGCCGACGGGGAGGCGCAGTGGGGGATCGATTACCTCTTCGGCTGGGTAGACAACGCGGACCAGTACTCGGCACTGTGGGCGCACACCTTCGCCGACGAGAAGCGGGCGCTCGAGTCCTTCCTCGACTTCGTCACCCTGCGCCGGGCGGCGCATCCCGGTATGCACATCTATCATTACGCCCCGTACGAGACGTCGCATCTGGTGGCGATGGCCGCGCGACACGGCGTGCGCGAAGGAGAGGTCGACCGGCTGCTGCGAGAAGGGGTGTTCGTCGATCTGTACCCGCTGGTGCTGCGCACCGTGCGGGTGGGATCCCGCTCGTACTCGATCAAGAAGCTCGAACCGCTCTACATGGGTGAAGACGTGCGCACGAGCGACGTGCAGAAGGGCGACGACTCGATCGTTCAGTACGTCGCGGCGCGCGAGCTCGCGGCGGCCGGGAACCAGAGTGAGGCGGAGGTGGTCCTCGCCGACCTCGCCGACTACAACCGCTACGACTGCGTGTCCACGCGAAGGCTGCGCAACTGGCTCATCGACATCGCACGGCAGAAGGGCGTCACACCGGCGCCGCCGGACGCCGCCGACGAGGTCATTTACGAGCCGTCGCCCCGCTCCGTCGCGCTCCTTGCCGACGCGGAGCAGGCCGTGGAGGCCGGGGGCGACGGACTCGTCCATCGCATCGCGGCCGCGGCGATCGACTACTTCCCTCGCGAGGCTAAGAGCTTCTGGGTGTCGCATTTCCAGCGGCTGCGGGAGCCGGTGACGATGTGGGACGGCACGCGAGACGTGGTGCGGGTCGATCGTCCCTCGTCTTCCGTCCGACGGGACTGGAGTATCGGGGAAGGGCGCAGGGTGATGTCCCGCGACATCGAGATCCGGGGAGAGGTGTCACCGGGAACGACCCTCGGCGCGGGTTCGCAACCGTTCGCCCTGTACGAGGTGCCGGCGCCCTTCGATACCGAAGTGCCGTCCCGAGCAGTCCACGTGCCGCACACCGTCACGGTGGCCGAAGTGCTCGACGACGGTTACCTCGTCACCGAATCGGCGGTGCAGGGCCAGACCTGGGACGAGCTTCCCCTCGCACTCACCCCCGCCGCGCCGCCGCGGGTCGTCTCCCTGCAAGGGGCGATCGACGAGTGGGCCGATGCCGTGCACGTTGCGGCCCCGGGCTACCCGCATGATGCCGCGACCGACATCCTGCGTCGTATCCCTCCGCGCACGACGTCAGGGGATGCGCTCCCACCCGCAGACGACGACGTCATCGACGCGATCGTGCGCGGCGTGCTCGACCTCGACCACAGCTATCTCGCCGTGCAGGGGCCTCCCGGAACGGGTAAGACGTACACCGGGTCTCGTGTGATCGCACGTCTCGTGAACGAGCACGGTTTCAAGGTCGGCGTGGTCGCGCAGTCGCACGCTATCATCGAGACGCTGCTGGCGCGGATCGTGTCCGACGGCGTCTCGCCCTCTCAGGTGGCGAAAGCGCCGAAGGATCCCGACGCCGAACCGCCGTACACCGCGATTCCGAAGAACGGCATGGCAGCCTTCCTCGCGGAGCACATCGGGGAGGGTGCGGTCGTCGGTGGCACGGCATGGGACTTCAGCAACACCCAGCGCGTCGACAGGGAGGGACTCGATCTGCTCGTGATCGACGAGGCCGGACAATTCTCGCTCGCCTCGACCATCGCCGTCGCCGCCGGTGCGAAACGGCTCCTGCTGCTCGGTGATCCGCAGCAGCTCCCGCAGGTGAGCCAGGGCGCTCATCCCGAGCCGGTGGACACGTCCGCTCTCGGGTGGGTGATGGACGGCGATCCGGTGGTCCGGCCGGAGTACGGCTACTTCCTCGCGCGATCGTGGCGCATGCACCCGGCGGTGGCGGCTCCGGTGTCGAAGCTCGCATACGCAGGACAGCTCGCCTCGGCGCCCGGCACGGAACTCCGCACTCTCGACGGTGTGGAGCCCGGACTGCACGTGGTTCCGCTCCGGCACCGGGGGAACGCCACCGCGTCAGCGGAGGAGGCCGCCGAAGTCGTGCGGCTGGTCGACGATCTGATCGGTCGGACTTTCACCGACAACGACCCGAATACCTCGGCGCGTCCGCTGAGGCAGTCCGACATCATCGTCGTCACGCCCTACAACGCGCAGCGCCAGCTGGTGCTCGATGCGCTGGCCGATGCAGGCTTCCCGGATGTTCCGGTGGGGACGGTCGACAACTTCCAGGGCAAGGAGGCGGTGGTGTCGATCACCTCGCTGGCTGCGTCGAGCGGTCGGGATGCGCCTCGGGGGCCGGAGTTCCTGCTGCTGCAGAATCGTCTCAACGTGGCGATCTCCCGCGCTCAGGTCGTCGCCTACCTCATCCACTCCCCGGCCCTCCTCGACGATCTGCCGTACACGCCCGAGGGAGTCGCTCGTCTCAGTGCCTTCGCGCGTCTCGTGGGTGCGGCGGAGTGAGCGTCCACACCACGGAGGACATCCTCCGGGCTTCCGCTGCGTGGGTGTGGTTCCCCCGCGACAGCGATCAGGTGCACGAGGAACTGCAACTCGTGCGGTACCCGGCGCGCTTCGGCGGCGGGGTTCGTGCATCGCAGGTCCGCTCGTCTGTCGATGCCTCTTCGGTGCTCGATCACGCGATCGCGCACACCCGCGGCTGGGGCGAGGCGCAGCTGACGTTCTGGACCAACCCCTCGGATTCGCCCGATCTCGAAGACGAGCTGCGTCGGCGCGGCGCTGAGCACATCGACACCGTCGCCGTCCTCGCGCGCGCCATCGATGAACTCGTCGTCGACGTCCCCGGGGAGGCGTCGGCGGAGATCGTGCGCACGCTCGAACAGGTGCGGGAGGTCGACGCGATCAACGTGCCGGTCTGGGCGCAGGAACCGCTCGACGAGGAGGAGATCCGCATCGAGAAGGATGAGGTCGTCGCAGGGCTGAAGACGGGGCGCGATGTGCGCGTCCTCGGTCGGCTGGAGGGACGGTCTGTGAGCACCGGCGGATGCACGATCGTCGACGGCTTCGCACGGTTGTGGGGAGCGGCGACATTACCGGATGCGCGTGGTCGTGGTGCGTATCGGGCTGTCCTCGCCGAGCGGTTGCGCGCTGCCGCCGAGCAGGGCGCGGCGACCGCCCTCGTGAAGGGCCGCGTCGCCACGTCCGCACCGATCCTCAGTCGTGTGGGCTTCCGATATTTCGGCGACGAGCGCGCCTATCGACTCACCCTCGCAGACTGATATCGGTCAGACCGTGCCGTAGAGGCGATCGCCGGCGTCGCCGAGTCCGGGGACGATGTAGCCCTTTTCGTCGAGGCGCTCGTCGAGCGCGCCGAGCACGAGGGTCACGTCGCGGTCGCCCGCCATCGCCTCGATCGCGGCGACACCTTCGGGAGTGCCGAGCAGGCAGATCGCCGTGACGTCCTTCGCCCCGCGGTCGAACAGGAACTGGATCGCCGCCGCGAGCGATCCGCCGGTGGCGA
This sequence comes from Microbacterium sp. J1-1, assembly GCF_024498615.1. Taxonomy (NCBI): domain Bacteria; kingdom Bacillati; phylum Actinomycetota; class Actinomycetes; order Micrococcales; family Microbacteriaceae; genus Microbacterium; species Microbacterium sp. J1-1. The sequence continues at coordinate 767,314 of NZ_CP089590.1, forward strand.
GCATCGGGTCGATGGCGAAGCACTGGCGGTCGCTCAGGTCGTCGGGGAGACGCTCGGCGTACGTGGTCGGCTCGAAGGTCGTCTCGTCGCGCACCATTCCGAGGAACCCGACCTCTGCGGTCGGGAGCAGCTTGACCAGACCTTCCAGCATCCCGAGGCCCGCGCGGAGGATCGGCACCACGATGGGACGCGGCTCCGAGATCTTGACGCCCGTGGTCGTCGTCACAGGGGTGGTGATCTCGATCGGGCTGACCTTCACGTTGCGGGTCGCCTCGTACGCGAGCAGGGTCACGAGTTCTTCCGTGAGCTGGCGGAACACCGGCGACGGGGTGCGCGCGTCGCGCAGCACCGAGAGCTTGTGAGTGACGAGAGGGTGGTCGGCGACGTGAACACGCATGGATACAGGGTAATGCGCCAAGGAGCCCGGCACGACATCCGGGCCCGGTGACCTGGGTGCGGCTGTCGTAGGCTCGACGCATGACCGCCGCCGACGACCTCGCGATGCAGCGGGCGCTCGCGCTTGCGGACGAGGCGGCGGCAGCGGCGGAGATCCCGGTCGGAGCGGTGATCCTCGACCGTGACGGGAACATCGTCGCCGAGGGGCGAAACACCCGCGAGGCCACGAACGATCCGACCGGTCATGCCGAAGTGGAGGCCTTGCGTCGTGCGGCGGCATCCGTCGGCTCGTGGAACCTCGAGGGGCACACCCTCGTGGTCACCCTCGAGCCGTGCATCATGTGTGCGGGGGCGATTCTGCAGGCGCGCATCGGGCGCGTGGTCTTCGGCGCCTGGGACGAGAAGGCGGGCGCGGCCGGCTCCATGTACGACGTCCTGCGCGACCGGAGGCTCCCGTACCGCGCCGAGGTGATCGGCGGTGTGCAGGCGGACGCGGTGGCGTCGCAATTGCGCACCTTCTTCGAGAAGCGGCGCTGAGCACTCGCTGCCCGTCCGGGCTCAGCGCTCAGTCGGAGGACTTCAGCACGAAGACGTCGGTCGACGGCTCGGGATCGATCGCGGGGCGATACACGTCCGGCTCGATGTAGACGATGCGAGCGACCGGAACGGCCTCGCGGATGCGCGCCTCGATCGCGTTGATGTCGTCGGCGGCTTCCCGCAACGGCTTGTCGGCGTTGAGGGCGATCTTCGCAGCGACCATCAGCTCGTCCGGTCCGAGGTAGAGAGTCTTCATGTGGATGATCTTCTCGATCTCGTCGCCCGCGTTGATGGCATCGACGATGCGGTCGTGATCGGCGGCCGTCGCCCCTTCGCCGACCAGCAGGCTCTTCGTCTCGACGCCCAGCACGATCGCGATCAGCACCAGCAGCACACCGATCATCACGGTCCCGAGGGCGTCGAACACCGGGTTTCCGGTGAGGAGCGTGAGCCCGACGCCGAGCAGCGCGAACGTGAGGCCGGTCAGCGCACCGACGTCTTCAAGCAGTACGACGGGGAGTTCGGGAGCCTTCGAACGACGCACGAAGGAGACCCACGACTGCCCCTTCTCCCGCACGATGTTGCTCTCACGCACCGCGGTGCGCAGCGAGAACGACTCGAGCCCGATCGCGATGAAGAGGACGACCAGCGGCAACCACCACCAGGTCCTGTCGAGCTCGTGGGGGTTGGTGAGCTTCTCGACGCCCTCGTAGATCGCGAACAGTCCACCGACGGAGAAGAGGATGATCGACACGACGAAGGCGTACACATAGCGCTCCCGGCCATAGCCGAAGGGGTGTGCACGGTCTGCTTCGCGACGTGCCTTGCGTCCGCCGAGCATGAGCAGGAGCTGGTTGCCGGAATCGGCGACCGAGTGGATGGCCTCCGCGAGCATCGAGGCGGAACCGGACAGCGCCCAGGCGACGAACTTCGCGAGCGCGATGCCCAGGTTCGCCAGGAACGCCGCGACGATGGCCTTGTTGCCTCCGGATGCACTCATGGGACGAGTCTAGAACCGCCCACCGGAGGATGCGGGGAGTGCCCGCCGTAGGATGACGACATGGCTGACTCGCTTCCTTCCCTCGCTTTCCTCGGTGCCGGCTCGATGGGCGGTGCGATCCTGCGCGGAGTGGTCGCGTCGGGCATCCGGATCGACGGCGGGATCACCGCGACGAACCGCACCGCGGAGAAGGCGGAGGCGTTCGAAGGGCTCGAAGGCGTCACCAGCATCGCACTCGCGGAGCGGCCGGACGGCAACGTCGAGGCCGCTGCGGGCGCGCGCATCGTCCTGGTCGGCGTCAAGCCGGCGATGGTGCCCGACCTGCTGCGCGAGATCGCCCCGCACCTCGCCGCCGACGCGATCGTGGTGAGTGTCGCCGCCGGTGTCACGCTGCAGACCTTCGCCGATGTGCTCGGCCCCGATGCCCGCGTGATCCGGTCGATGCCGAACACTCCGTCGACGGTGCGCAAGGGAGTCACCGGTCTCGCCGCAGGGGCCGCCGCGACCGCGGACGATCTGTCGCTCGTGCGTCGTCTGTTCGAGACCGTCGGCGCGGTCGTCGAGGTGCCGGAGTCTCAGATCGACGCGCTGTCGACGATCTCGGGATCGGGTCCGGCCTACGTGTATCTGCTGATCGAGGAGTTCACGAAGGCAGCCGTCGGCATGGGCTTCGAGGATGCCGACGCCAGGCTGATGGTGGAGCAGACGTTCATCGGCGCGACCGCACTGCTCGACGCCTCGGGAGAGGACCCTGCCGAGCTGCGTCGCCGCGTCACGAGTCCGAAGGGGACGACGGAGCGGGCTGTCTCGGTGCTGCAGGACGCGCACCTCGAACGCACTTTCTCCGATGCCGCTGCCGCCGCACTCGCGCGGGCGAAGGAACTCGCCGCCGGAGCCTGAACCATGCGGCTGCGTATCGAGGGACCGATCTGGTACTGGCGCGGACCCGCCCCGTTCCATTTCGTCACCGTGCCGCCGACCGAGAGCGAGATGATCCGCGATGTCGCCTCGGTCGTGACATACGGGTGGGGCATGATCCCGGCCACCGTCACGATCGGTTCCACCACGGTCACGACCGCCCTGTGGCCGAAGGACGGCAAATACATCGTTCCGATCAAGAAGACGCTCCAGGACCACGAGCGGCTCGGCGTCGATGACGTCGTGGATCTCGTCCTCGATATCGACGCATGAGGGCCGACGGCTGCGGCTAGCTCTCGCTGGCGACCTCGGCGAGCACTTCGGGCCAGCGTCGGTTGAGGATGCTGCCTCCGAGCACCGTCCCACCCCACAGGGCGAGCGCACCGAGCACGACACCGCACGCGAGGCTGACCCAGCCCAGCGCAGGATTCCAGATCCCCGCGATCGCGAACCCGAGGGCGGGTGCGCCGACGAGCAGCGTGATCGGTCCGATGATGATCATCGCGAGAAGCGACTGCACGCCACCGGAGGAGCCGCGACCGAGCGGGTTGGCCTCGGGCGCGGGAGCGCGACCCGGGAGGAAGCTGCCCACCCAGGCGCCTGCGCCGGCCGAGATCGCCGTCAGTCCGAGCGCCGCCCCGAGGCTGCCGGGCAGCAGGTCCATCCGGCCGGCGAGCAGGCAGGTGGCGACGCACAGCACGAGGGTCAGGGGCACGGCGATCAGCCCGAATCCGAGCAATCGTCCCGCCCGATCGGCGGCGCCGCGGACGCCGCCCAGGATGTGGGCGGCGATCGCGTCGTTGTCGTAGGCGATCGCCATCTGGATGATGGTGCCGGTGAGGAGCGCGTTGATCGTCGGGATCAGCGTGAGTGCGGGCCCGAATCCGACGGACTCGTCCTGCAGTCCGTTCATGAGCGCGAGCCCGATGAAGATCGCGGGCAGGAGCAGCATCATCACGACGTTCACGACCTGTCGAGGGTCGCGGCGGAAATATCGCAGTGTGCGTGCGGCGATGGCGCCGGTCGGAGTGGCCGGCAGGACCCGGTCCAGCAGACCACCGGAGCGCACACGTCCTCCGCCGCTGTTCTGGATCGGAGCGACGAGGCGTGCGGCGAGCAGCCCCCGTGCCGCGAACCACAGGGCGATGACCGTCGCCAGGGCGATGAGCAGGCGGAGTGCTGCAGAGAGGTAATCGCCCTGCGCGACCGACGCGGAGACGCCGAACACCGCACCGATGGGCGTCCAGCCGACGATGTCGGTGACGGCGGTGAACGCCCCGCCGATGTCGTTCACCCGGAACAGCGCACCCATGCCGAGGTTGAGCAGCAGGCCGGAGGAGGCGACGAGCAGCACCCCCAGGATCACGACGAGGTCGCGCGTGCCACGGCGGGCCAACCACCCGGCGAGGACCCCGCTCACCACACGGGCGCCCAGCACACACGTCACGACGGCGACGGGTGCGAGGATCAGAGCGCTGAGCAGTGCCGGAAGGCTGATCGACCAGCCGAGGAGCATGAGCAGCAGTGCCGTGATCGTGCCGAGGCCCCCGATGGTCGTCGCGCCGGCGACGACCAGTCCGGGCAGCAGGGCGCCGGCGGTGAGGGGGAGCAGAGCGAATCGCTCGGGGGCCAGCGAATCATCGCCGCTCACCAGGATCGACCCGACCCACCACCCGACGACCAGCACAGTGCCGGCGAGGACCATGACGGTGACCGCGGCCTCGGGGGCGGCGAAGCGCAGCGCCACGAGTCCCGCCGTCAGACCCGCGAGCATGCCCAGGGCGATCATCCCGGTGAGGACCAGGGTCACGATCATCCAGGGGTTGCGCGAGAGCTGGTGGCCCAGCTGCCGCCAGCGCAGGCTTACGAGGAGCGCAACCACGCGAGTGTCTCCGTCCCGAGATCGTGTGCGCCCACCAGGGCCAGGAACCGCTGCTGAAGCGTGAGACCGGCGCGCACCTCATCCAGCGTGCCGTGCGCGAGCAGACGACCCTCCGCGACGATGGCGACCCGGTCGCACATCGACTCGACGAGCTCCATCACGTGGCTGGAGAGCACCACCGTGCCGCCGCCGTCGACGAACGCGCGCAGGATCTGGCGGATCGTCTCGCCCGACACAGGATCGACCGCCTCGAGGGGCTCGTCCAGGATCAGGAGTCGCGGCGCATGGATCAGGGCGCACGCGAGGCCGATCTTCTTGCGCATGCCCGCCGAGTAGTCCACGACGAGGCGATCACGCGCATCGGTGAGGCCGAGGGCGGCGAGGAGCTCTTCGGTGCGCGATGCCACGTCAGCCTCGGGCATGCCTCGCAGCAGGCCCGTGTACCGCAGCAGCTCTGCGCCGGAGAGCCGGTCGAGCATGCGGATGCCGTCGGGGAGCACGCCCATGCGCGCCTTGGCTTCGGCGGGGTTCTGCCACACATCCGCACCGAGCACCCACGCGTTCCCGGCGTCCGGACGCAACAGTCCGGTCGCCATGGCGAGGGTCGTGGTCTTGCCCGCGCCGTTCGGTCCGAGGAGTCCGAGCATCGATCCGGCCGGCACGTCGAGGGAGAGGTTGTCGACGGCGACCTTCGGCCCGAACTGCTTGTGGAGCCCGCGGAGGGCGAGGACGGGTGGGGCCGTTGTGTGGTCGGTCATGCCCTCCATCCCACCACGGACGGGTCGTCTGCGCGTCCGCCCTGAGGGGGAGTCGTGGAACCGGGGTGGGTCCCGTCGTCAGCGGTCGAGTGCAGCGAAACGCTCGATGTCGCTGTTGGTGCCCGACACGATGATGAGGTCGTGGTTGGTGACGATCGTGTTCGCCTCGGCGTAGCGGAACGGCTTGCCGGGGCTCTTCACCCCGACGACGGTGACCTTGTACTTCGAGCGGACGCCCGACTCGTTCAGGCCGACGCCGCGGATGAACTTCGGCGGGTACATCTTGGCGAGCACGAAGTCGTCATCGAAGCGGATGAAGTCGAGCATCCGTCCGCTCACCAGGTGCGCCACGCGCTCGCCGGCCTCGCGCTCCGGGTAGATGACGTGGTTCGCGCCGACACGGGCCAGGATCTTGCCGTGGGACTGGGACACGGCCTTGGCCCAGATCTGCGGCACCTTGAGGTCGACGAGGTTGGCCGTGATCAGCACGGACGCCTCGATCGAGGAGCCGACGGCGACGACGGCGACCTGGAAGTCCTGCGCACCGATCTGGCGGAGCGCATCGATGTTCTTCGCGTCGGCCTGCACAGTGTGCGTGACGCGGTCGGACCACTTCTGCACGAGTTCGAGGTTGTCGTCGATCGCGAGCACCTCGCGGTCGAGACGGTCGAGCTCTCCGGCGCAGGCGGCGCCGAAGCGGCCGAGACCGATGACGAGGACGGGAGCGTCGCCCCGGAGGACTTCAACCAACGATCGGCCTTTCCACGGGCAGTGAGTAGTACTGCGTTCGCGATGTCGCGGCGACCGCCGCGGCGAGAGTCACTGTACCAACGCGCCCCATGAAGATGGTCGCGGCCATGACGTAGGAGGCTGAATCGGGCAGATCCGCGGTGAGCCCCGTCGACAGCCCGACGGTGCCGAAGGCCGAGATCACATCGAACAGGACGTGGCTGATCTCCTCCTTGGTGAGCTGGGCGATCACGATGGTCGACAGCGCGACGATGGTCGCCCCCCACGCGACGACGCTGAGGGCCACACGTTGCACGTCGCTCGGGATGCGCCGCCCGAAGGCCTCGACGGACTGACGCCCCTTCGCCTCCGACCACACGGCGATCGCGAGGACGGCCAGGGTGGTGACCTTGATGCCGCCCGCCGTCGATGCCGAGCCGCCCCCGACGAACATCAGCATGCTGGCCGCGAGCAGGGAGGAGCCGTTCAGATCGTCCATCTCGATCACATTGAAGCCGCCGGATCGGGTCATCGCCGAGAGGAAGAAGGCCTGGAACGTCGTGTCGGCGGCATCCATCGACCCGAACGTCTTCGGGTTGTCGAACTCCAGGACGACGAAGACGGCCGCACCCAGGATGAACAGGAGCACCGTGGTGACGAGGGTGAGTTTCGTGTGCAGCGACCAGCGCTTGACGTGCCAGACGTGCTTGGCGAGCGAGTAGATGACGGGGAAGCCGATGCTGCCGAGGAACACGCCCACCATGAGGAGAGAGAGCACGAGGTAGTCGTCGCCGAACACGGCCACACCGCCGTCGTTCGGGGCGAAGCCGGTGTTGGTGAAGGCCATGGCCGCGAAGTACGGGGCCTCCCAGAGCGCCGCGATGGGGTTGACCTCCGCCATCACGAGGGCGGGGTAGAGCAGAACGGCGAGCGTGGCCTCGATGATGAGGGCCGATACCGCGACGGTCGTGAGCAGCTGGCCGACCTCGCCCAGGCGCACGGTCTGGCTCTCGTTCACCACGCCCCCGTGCGCGCGCAGAGGGTTCGTGTCGCCTGCCGCCAGCAGTTTGGCCCGCAGCCCCAAGCGCTTCGAGATGAGCATCCCCATGAGGGACGCGAGGGTGAGGACGCCGATACCGCCGATGTTCACGCCGAGGAAGACGACGACGTGCCCGAACGGCGACCAGTGGTTCGCCATGTCCACGGTCGACAGGCCGGTGACGCAGATCGTCGACATGGCCGTGAAGAGGGCGTCGCTCAGCGGGGTGACGGTGCCGCTGGCGGACGCGATCGGTAGCGACAGGAGAACCGTGAACACGAGGATCAGGAGCGCGAAGACGACGATCGCGAAACGGGAGGGTGAGGAGGTGAGGATCTGCCTCGCACGGCCGGCGATTCCCGACAGACCCTGTCCCGGGGACGACGCCGAAACGATGCCCGACATCGCTGCCCCCTCATCTTCTCTCTCGGACGCGCCCCACGGTCGCACGGCGCCGGTCAGCCGAGCCTCCGTCATGGTACTCCGTGCCGGAGCCGACTACCCTGATCACATGACGGACATCTTCGACGTGATCGCAGACGGTACGAGGCGCGACATCCTCCAGCTCCTGCTGCGGCACATGTCCGAAGGGGAGACCGGCACGAGTGTCAGCCAGATCGTCGCCGATCTGGGCATCAGCCAGCCCACCGTCTCGAAGCACCTCAAGGTTCTTCGCGATGCCGAGCTGGTGTCCGTGCGCGAAGACGGACAGCGCCGGTTCTACAGCCTCGCGGTCGAACCGCTCGAAGTCGTCGATGACTGGCTCGTCCCGTTCCTGGTCGACGCGTACGGCGACGCGGCCCCGGACATCGACTACCCCGGTGGCCCGCTTCCCGACAGTGCGGCACATGCCGCGGAGGTCGTCGGGCGCGCCGCGGCATCCGCCAAGCACGCCGTCACCTCGGCGCTCAAGCGGTTCGGCGGCTGAACCCCGTCGACGGTTCGCGTCCCGGTGTGGCCGCTCGTGGGGCGCGCCCGGAAACGCCTCGCCCCTGACGGCCGGGGGGCATGTCGTCAGGGGCGATCCGCGGATCCCCAGATCCGCGAGGACTCGGCGCGGTGCCGGCGCGAGTCCTGCACTGACAGTGGCAGTCGCGGCTGAGCGAAAGGCGAGCGACGCCTATGTCTCGGCTGGACGGCAGGAGCGGAGGTCGGGGGCCCGCGCGAGTTCCTGGCGGTGGATCCCGCCGATGCCCCACTGATCACATGAGTCACACGGGTTTACAGGTGTCCCAGCTACCCCATAGAGTGTGCACATCGAGAAAGGGGTACGTGGGATGCCCGAGGTTCCAGACGTCCGATTCCTCACGGTGGCCGAGGTCGCCGAAATCATGCGCGTGTCCAAGATGACCGTGTATCGGCTGGTGCACGCCGGGGAACTGCCAGCCGTCCGCTTCGGCCGGAGCTACCGCGTACCGGAGTCGGCCGTGGCCGACGCGCTGCAGCGCCCCATCGCCGACGTCGGGTGAGTCGACACGAGGCCGCACGGCGCACGCCGTCGGGTTTGCTAGACTGATCCGAGGCATTTTTCCGTGCCCGTACCCGGGTGTCCGATTTCGGGGACACCCAGCCCCTGACTTAGTGAGGTTTCCGTGGGTTCTGTCATCAAGAAGCGCCGCAAGCGCATGGCGAAGAAGAAGCACCGCAAGCTGCTTCGTAAGACTCGCCACCAGCGTCGCAACAAGAAGTAAGCGACCAGACACGAGCGCCTGTCTTCGGACGGGCGCTTTGTGTCTCTGCCCACAGATCTGCACCGCCGAGAGGATGTCATGAAGTCGATCACCGTCACCGAACTCGCCGAGCGCTCCGGTGTCCCGCTCATCGATGTCCGGGAGGTGGACGAGTTCGCCGCAGGCCACGTGCCCGGTGCGGTCAACATCCCGATGTCCGAGATCGGCAACCGGCTCGAGGAGTTGCCGTCGGAGGCGTTCGACGTGATCTGCCAGGCCGGCGGCCGTTCGGCGCGGGTCGTCGAGGCGCTGGAGTCCCGCGGGTACGACGCGACGAACGTCGAGGGTGGCACCGGTGAATGGATCTCGCAGGGACGTGCCGTCGAGGTGCCGTCGGCGTGACCACGCTGACCCTGATCCGCAAGCCCGACTGCCATCTGTGCGAGGTGGCTTCTGAGGTGATCGACGCCGTCGTCGCCGAACTGCCGGACGCGGCGGCGGAGCAGATCGAGATCGTCGAGGCGTCGATCAACGACGACCCCGCCCTGTACGAGCTGTGGTGGGAGAAGATCCCGGTCCTGTTGATCGACGGCGAGTTGCATGCGCACTGGCGCGTGACGCCGGACCGTCTGCGGGAAGCGCTGGAGACAGCCGTCCGCAGCGATGTGAAGTCCGAGTCGAAGGAAGCCCTGTGACCATCCGCCATGTCGTGACTTGGAAGCTCGCCGCCGAAGACGCCACCGTGCGTGCCGAGCAGGCAAAGGAAGCCGCGCGCCGCCTGAACGCCCTCGACGGTGTGGTGCCGCAGCTCCTCTCGATCTCCGCCGGAGCCAACATGGCGTACCCGGAGGCGAACTGGGACGTGACGCTGGTCGCGGACTTCGACTCGGTGGAGGCGATCGAGGAGTACCAGGTGCATCCCGCGCACGAAGAGGTCGTCACGTACATCCGCTCGGTCGTGGCATCGCGCGTCGCCGTCGACTTCGAGGTCTGACACTCCGTCGCGGGTTGCGAGGAACTCGATTTCGTCCGTCTTCCCGGCGGTCTCGCAACACAAACGTGATACGCGGCGACGCCGATGCCATTGGTCACGCGACCGACCGCATGTTTAGATGTTCTCCTACCCGTCACCGGGCGTCACATTCGCCCTCGACTCACAGGAGCCGACATGCCTCGTCGTAACCTCATCGCCGGTCTCGCCCTCGCGGCGACCGCCACCCTCGCGCTCGCCGGCTGCGCGACGGGATCCTCCGACGCGGGCAGCGGTGGTGAGCCGGCTGCGGGTGACGACTACGGCTTGATCGAAGCGGGTACGCTCACCGTCTGCTCGGACATCCCTTACCCGCCGTTCGAGTTCGAGGACCCGAACTCGGAGACCGGCTATTCCGGCTTCGACATCGACCTGCTCGGCGCGATCGCCGCGCAGCTCGACCTGGAGCTCTCTGTACAGGACGTGGGCTTCGACGCGCTCCAGTCCGGGACCACCCTCGCTGCCGGGCAGTGCGACGTCGGGGCATCCGCCATGACGATCACCGACGAGCGCAAGGCCAACATCGACTTCTCCGACCCCTACTACGACTCGCTGCAGTCGCTCCTGGTGCGCACGGATTCGGGCATCGAGTCCATCGACGACCTCGCCGGCAAGAACGTCGGCGTGCAGCAGGGGACGACCGGCGAAGCCTATGCGGGCGAGAACGCGCCTGAGGCAGAGCTCGTGCAGTATCCGTCCGACGGTGAGCTGTGGCCGGCCATGCAGGCCGGACAGATCGAGGCCATCCTGCAGGACCAGCCGGTGAACCTCGAGCACGAGAAGGCTGACTCGAACTACAAGATCGTCGAGACCTACGAGACCGACGAGTCGTACGGCTTCGCTTTCGCGAAGGGCGAGAAGGACGCGCTGCTCGACGCGGTGAACGGAGCACTGGCGGACCTCCGCGACAGCGGCGAGTACCAGAAGATCTACGACCAGTACTTCACGGCCAACTGAGTCTGCAGGCGAGTCGGTCGAGAGGACCTTGACGATGGCGTTGAGGCGCACCACGAAAAGCAAGCTGTACCGGTACACCGTCTATGCGGTGCTGATCGCGATCGCCGTCTGGGTGATCGTCAGCACCGACTGGGCTCGGATCGCGAACCTCTACTTCAACCCCGAGGTCGCGGTGAAGATGCTCCCGGGCATCATCACCACGGCACTCGTGAACACCCTGTGGTTCACCGCGGTGGCCTTCATCGGCGGTCTGCTGCTCGGCGTCGTGCTGGCGTTGATGAAGTTGTCCGCAATCGGTCCGTTCCGCTGGATCGCGACGTGCTGGATCGAGTTGTTCCGCGGACTTCCCGCGATCCTCACGATCTTCGCGATCGCGTTCATCCTCCCCATCGGACTCGGCGTACCGGCGACGAAGCTCGGCGGACCGGTGGTCCTCGGACTCATCGGTCTGATCCTGGTCGCTTCGGCCTACATGGCCGAGACGATCCGCGCCGGTATCCAGGCGGTTCCGAAGGGGCAGACGGAGGCGGCGCGTTCGCTGGGCATGTCGCCGATGAAGACGACCTTCTGGATCGTCGTGCCCCAGGGTTTCCGGATCATCATCCCGCCGCTGACCAACGAGTTCGTCCTGCTGTTGAAGGACACCTCGCTCCTGTTCGTGGCAGGATCCTTCATCTGGTCGAAGGAGCTCACGAACTTCGCCCGCGACGCGAGCACGCAGAACGCGAACGGAACGCCGCTGATCATGGCGGCGATCCTGTACCTGATCGTGACGATCCCGCTCACGCGCTTCAGTGCGTGGCTGGAACGACGGATGGCGAGGCAGCGATGATCACCGACCTGATCGATGTCCATGCCCCCGCGATCGACGTGCAGGGGCTCGTGAAATCCTTCGGCGACAACGAGGTGCTCAAGGGCATCGACCTCACCGTCACCAAGGGCGAGGTGGTCTGCGTGATCGGGCCCTCGGGCTCGGGGAAGTCGACGCTGCTGCGCTCGGTGAACCTGCTCGAGGAACCGACCGACGGCAAGGTGCTGATCGAGGGGATCGACATCACCGATCCCGACGTCGACATCGACCGGGTGCGCACGCGGATCGGCATGGTGTTCCAGAGCTTCAACCTGTTCCCGCACCTCGATGTGCTCGGCAACCTCACCATCGCTCAGCAGCGGGTGAAGAAGCGCTCCAAGAAGGAGGCCGAGCAGGTCGCACACGCGATGCTCGAGCGCGTGGGGCTCTCCGAGAAAGCGGATGCCTTCCCAGGACACCTGTCGGGAGGACAGCAGCAGCGCGTGGCGATCGCGCGTGCACTGTGCATGAACCCCGACATGATGCTCTTCGACGAGCCGACGTCGGCGCTGGACCCCGAACTGGTCGGCGAGGTGCTGCAGGTCATGCGCTCGCTGGCGGACGAGGGGATGACGATGCTCGTCGTCACGCACGAGATGGGCTTCGCGCGCGAGGTCGGGTCACGCCTCATCTTCATGGACGGTGGACACATCGTCGAAGAGGGCGACCCGCGCGAGGTTCTCAGCAACCCGCAGCACCCGCGCACGAAGGACTTCCTCTCGCGCGTGCTCTGACTCGGCACCCCGTCCGCGTCCGCGCGTGGGCACCCCGTCTGCGCGTCGAGACCCCGTCTGCGCGTCGGCACCCCCGGTGACAGACGTCTGCCACCGGGGGTCTCGACGCTGAACGGGGGCGTCGAGCTCAGTCGGACGCGAGCTCAGCTGACCGCGAGCTCAGTCGGACGCGAGATCAGTCGACTTCGACGACCTCGGCGTCGGGGGCGTTCCGCCGGACGGACTCGATGCCGTTCAGGGCAGCGGACTTCGATGAGTAGCCCTCGCTGATCGCGATGACCTCGCCGTTGCCGGCCTTGAGGCGGAAGCGGTGCTCGCCGGACTTGTCGGTGTACAGCTCGAACTTGCCTGCCATGAGGAGTCCTTTCTCTCTCGGATGAGGGCACCCCGCCCCCTCGCGCCTCACGCTAGCGGTCGACGCAGATCCGGGGAAGAGCGCGTGGTCAGCCGCGCGGGTGCACGGCGACGGGTTCGGGAGCGACCGCGATGCGCACGCGGTCGCCGAACGAAGGATGGATCCCGGGGGCGTGCTGCACACGCACGAGCTCGCCCGACTCGGTGCGGACCAGGGTACGGCGCATGCTTCCCAGGAAGGTGCTCTCCTCGACCAGGGCGTCGGTCGACGAGTCGGCCTCCGACGCGAAGTACACGTTCTCCGGCCGAAGATAGACATCGACCGGGCCATCCGCCGGCGACTGTAGGGGGAGGCGCTGTCCCCACACCAGGACATGGTCGCCCTCCGCCACGCCCGAGACGACGCTCGAAAGTCCCACGAACGCCGCGACTCCTGCCGTGGAGGGCAGTGTGTAGAGCTGCTCCGGCGAACCGATCTGTTCGATCCGTCCGGCGTTCATCACCGCGATCCGGTCGGAGACGGCGAGCGCCTCCTCCTGGTCGTGCGTGACGAAGACGGTCGTGATCCCGAGACGCAACTGGATGCGGCGGATCTCGTCGCGCAGCTGCACCCGCACCTTCGCATCGAGCGCGGAGAGCGGCTCATCGAGCAGCAGCACCTTGGGCTCGGTCACCAGCGCTCGCGCGAGGGCCACCCGTTGCTGCTGACCGCCCGAGAGCTGATGTGGGAACCTGTCGGCCAAGTCACGCAAACCGACCAGCGCGAGCGCGTCGAGTGAGCGCTTCTCCGCCTCCACCCTGCCGATGCCCCGCCGTCGCAGTCCGAAGGCCGTGTTGTCGGCGACCCGCAGGTGGGGGAAGAGCGAGTACGACTGGAAGACCATGCCGATGTCGCGCTTGTTCGTCGGTATGCGCGACACGTCCCCACCGCCGAGCAGCACGGCGCCGGCGTCGGCTCCTTCGAGGCCTGCGAGCACTCGGAGCAGCGTCGTCTTGCCGCACCCCGAGGGACCGAGCAGGGAGACGAACTCCCCGGGTGCGATGTCGAGGTCCACACCGTGCAGGACCCGCGTGCCGGCGTAGCTCTTCACGATCCCCTGGAGCTCGACGCGCGTGCCCTCCCCGGCACGGGCGAGCAGCAGGTTGTCCTTGGTGCGGGGCAGGGCATGGTCGACGGTCATGAGCGGGCCTTTCGTGGGCCGCGGGCGACACGGCCGATCAGGAGGAGCAGGAGGAACACGAACGCCAGCGCGAGCAGGGTGAAGATGGCCGGCGCGTACGGATCCTGTTTGTTCACCACGACCATCGCGGTCTGGAACACCTGGCGGTTGAGGAGGGAGGCGATCGTGAACTCGCCGAGCACCACGGCGATCGAGATCAGCGAAGCCGCCAGGAGCCCCTGGCGGAGGTTCGGAGCGAGCACCTTGAGCACGACGACCGGCCAACTCGCTCCGAGCGAGCGTGCGGCCTCGGCGAGTGTGCGCAGGTCGGCGGCATCGATCGAAGCCTGGATCGAGCGGAAGGCGAACGGCAGCACGGTGATGCCGTATGCGAAGGCCAGCGTCCACGTGCCGGTGCCGAGCGTGCGTCCGATCTGCAGGTAGATCGGCGCGAGACCGACGACGAGCACGATCGCGGGAATCGAGATCGGGAGGAGCACCGCGAACTCGAACGCCGGCCGGAGTCTCGGGAAGCGCAGGTTCACCAGGATCATGGTCGGCGCCAGCAGGAGCAGCACGATGGCCACGGTGACGACGGCGAGGATCAGTGAGTTGCCGAGTCCCGTCCAGATCGGCTTGAGGGTGGCGGCGGCCGCGGGATCGAACAGCGCGATCCAGCGAGCGAACGACAGACCGCCCTCGGGATCGCGCAGCGTGAAGAGGAACGTCGAGACCAGCGGGACGGCGAAGAACACACCGACGACGATGCCGATGACCCAGCGGGTGGGGCGGGACGGACCGAGCCGGTTCACGACTGCCACCTCGCCGCGCGTCGCTGCACGAAGGAGTACAGGCCCATCACGATGCCGACGACCACGATCATGCCGAGCGCGAGGGCGCCGGCGAGGTTCTCCCGCCCGAGCACGGTCTCGCTCGTGAGAGCGGTACGGATCTGGAGCGGCACGATCTGCGCCCCCTGGCTCGCGAGGGCGGCGGCCGTGGCATAGGACGAGAACGCGTTCGCGAACAGCAGCAGCAGGCTGGCGAGGAACGAGGGGGCGAGCACGGGGATGCCGACGCGCATCCAGAAGCTCGCACGGGTGCCGCCGAGGGTGAGGTTCGCCTCCGCCCACTGTGGCTTGAGGGCAGCGAGGGCGGGCATGAAGGTGATGACCATCAAGGGGATCTGGAAGAAGAAGTAGGGGAGGATCAGACCAGGCAGCTCGTAGAGCCAGGTGCCGTTCGCGAAGATGTCGATGCCGAGCGAGTCCCTCAGGAAGACAGTGACGACGCCCTGGATGCCGATGGTCGCGATGAAGGCGAAGGCCAGCATGACGCCACCGAACTGGGCGAGTACTCCGGCCGCGGCATCCACGGCGGAACGGCTGCGGCTCTCGGGATCCATGCCGAGCAGCGCGTAGCAGACGAGCGCACCGACGACGGCGCCGACCAGGGCGGTGAGGAGCGAGAGTCCGGCGGAGTTCGCGAACGTGTTCAACACGACGGGGTCGGCGAGGGCCGCGATGTTCGACCAGGTGAACGCGCCGTCCTTCGTGAAGAAGCCGGAACCGACCGCGAGCACGGTGGGAACGGCCAGGAACAGCACGACGTAGGCGGCGAAGGGGACGAGCCCGAGCCAGGCGAAGGACGGAGCGGACCGCCGGGCCCTCGCGTGGGGCGAGAACCCGGCGGTGGGAGCGGGGGCGGATGCCGTGGCATCCGCCCCCGTTGCGGTGAGGGTCGTCACTGGACCGCCGCGGCCCACTTCTCGCCGAGAAGCGTGCCGGCGTTCGTGGACTGCTCTTCGGTCGGGACCACGGTCGTCTCCGGGGCCTCGGGGAGCGCAGCAGCGAGGTCGGTGTCGATCGTGCCCGCGTCGGTCATGGCCTCCATGCGCACCGGACGGGCGCCGCCCTTCAGCCACAGGTTCTGGACCTCGTCGCTGTAGAGGAACTCCTGCCACAGACGGGCTGCAGCGGGGTGCGGGGCGTCGACGTTGATGGCCTGGTTGTAGTAGCCGGCGTAGCCTGTGCCGTCGAGGACGACGACCTTCCAGTCCTCGTTGTCGGCCGAGTGCGAGGCGTTCAGGTAGTCCCAGTCGAACACGACCGGGGTCTCGCCGCTCACGATGGTCGCGGTAGTGACGTCGACCTTGAGCAGGTTGCCCGCCTGCTGAAGCTCGGAGAAGAAGTCGATGCCCGGCTGGAAGTCGTCGAGCGTGCCGTCGGACTGCACGGTCGCCAGGCCCACGGCGGCGAAGGCGGCACCGGCCTGCGTCGGGTCGCCGTTGATCGCCACAGCACCCTTGTAGTCGGACGAGAGCAGGTCGGAGAGCTCGGCGGGCGCATCGAACTTCGACGAGTCGTAGCCGATCGACATGTACCCGCCGTAGTCGCCGACGAAGAGGCCGCTGGGCTCCTTCAGCTCCTCGGGGATGTCGTTCCAGGTCTGAACCTTGTACGGCGCGAACGTGTCGGTGTTCTGGAGCGCGACGGTCAGGCCGAGGTCGAACACGTCCGGGGCGGTGTCGAGACCCTTGTTGGTCTCCGCGGCCTGGATCTCCTCCGCGCTGGAGACGTCGGGCGAGGTCTCATTGATCGTGATCTCCGGATACTTCTCGGCGAACAGATCGAGGATCTCGCCGTAGTTCGCCCAGTCGCGCGGAAGGGCGATGACGTTGAGGGAGCCCTCGGCCTTGGCTGCGGCTTCGAGGTCGGCGAAGGTGCCGAAGTCGGTGACCGAGGTCGCGATGGCGGCGTCGACATCGGAGCTGCCACCACCGGTCGCGTCCGCTGCGCCGGAGCAGGCGGTGAGTGCGAGTGCGGCCGTGGTGGCCAGGGCGATGCCGGCGCCGATGCGCGCGCGGCGGGTGATGCGGGCCATGAGTGTCCTCTCGGTGTCCGGCGCTGTGAGCCGGGTTCGGGTTGCGAGAGGACACTATGAGGCGCAGGTTGCCGACCGTCGCGGTGCGGGTGAACGGTCGGTGGCGAGAGGGTGGCCGAACAGGGCCGCGGGCCTCAGACCTGCGGGACGCTGTACTTGAAGCCGCGGTGCGAGCCGACGTAGCCCAGTCGCTCGTAGAAGCGGTGCGCGTCGGTACGGGCGGCATCGGAGGTGAGCTGCACCATCGTCGCGCCCACGGCGGGGGCAGCGACCTCTCCCACCCAGCGCATCACGGTGGAGCCGATGCCCGACGAGCGCAGACTGCTCCGCACGCGCACTGCCTCGACGAGCAGTCGCCGCGCGCCCCGACGCGCCATCCCCGGGATCGAGGTGAGCTGCAGCGTGCCGACGACGTCGCCGTCCAGCTCGACCACGAGGAGGTCGTTCGACGGCTCGGTCAGGATCTCGACGAGCCCCCGTGTGTACGCGGGACGGTCCTCGTCGGAAGCCACGTCGCCGCGCGCGGCGCTGATCGGATCGTCGGCGAGGAGAGCGATCACGGCATCCGTGTCGTCCACGGTCGCCCGGCGCAGGAGCGCGGTGCCCCTGCGCGAATCGAACGAGTGCGGCAGCGGGAGGGCATCGAGCATGCCACCAGTCTGCCAGCGCCCGGCCGGATGCCGGAGCACCGCCGACTCTCTGGAATCATGGCCAGGTGGATATCGGCGCTGTGCTCGGACTGGAGCAACTCACGTGGGGCATACTGCTGCTCGTCGTCATCGCCGCTTTCTGCGCCGGCTGGATCGACGCGGTCGTCGGTGGGGGAGGTCTGCTGCAGCTCCCCGCGCTCCTGCTGATCCCCGGCATCTCCCCCGTGCAGGCCCTCGCCACGAACAAGCTCGCCTCGGTCTTCGGCACCGCGACCAGTAGCGTCACCTACTACCGCCGCGCGAAGCCCGACATACGCACGGCCCTGCCCATGGCGGCGATCGCCTTCGTCGGCTCGTTCGGTGGCGCGGCCGTGGCGACCGTGCTTCCGCCCGCCGCGTTCAAGCCCATCATCGTGATCGCCCTGCTCGTGGTGGCGCTGTTCACCGCATTCCGTCCCCAGATGGGCGCGGCGACCCAACTGCGTTTCCACGGGCACAAGCATCACATCATGGCGGGTGCCGCCGGCCTCGGGATCGGCTTCTACGACGGGATGATCGGTCCCGGCACCGGTACCTTCCTCGTGATCACTCTCGTCGCGCTGCTGGGCTACGACTTCCTGCAGGCGAGCGCCAAGGCGAAGATCGTGAACCTGGCCACGAACGCGGGTGCCCTGATGCTGTTCATCCCGCACGGCGCGGTGCTGTGGTTGCTGGGCGGCATCCTCGCCGTGGCGAACGTCGCGGGCAGCTACCTGGGCTCGCGCATGGCCATCTCCCGCGGCACGACCTTCATCCGCGTGGTGTTCCTGGCGGTCGTGGTCGCCCTGATCGCGAAGCTCGGCGTCGACGTGTGGAACGAGAACATCGTGCCCGCGCTCGCGCTCCTCGGCTGAGCAACGAAAAAGCGCCCGGGTCGCACGAATCCGAAGATCTCGTGCGACCCGGGCGCGCGTCGCGGTAACGGCGGGGTCAGGCCTCGTCGTCCTCCGGCTCGAAGTCGACGCCGGCCTCGGCGCGCTGCGCCGCGGTGATCGGTGCCGGTGCGGCGGTCAGCGGGTCGAAGCCGTTGCCGGACTTCGGGAACGCGATGACTTCGCGGATCGACTCGGTCTTGGTGAGGTGCTGCAGCACGCGGTCCATGCCGAGCGCGATTCCGCCGTGCGGCGGGGCGCCGAACTTGAACGCGTCGAGCAGGAAGCCGAACTGCTCGTCAGCCTGCTCGTCGCTGATGCCCATGACCTCGAACACGCGCTTCTGCACGTCTTCGCGGTGGATGCGGATCGACCCGCCGCCGAGCTCGGATCCGTTGCACACGATGTCGTAGGCGTAGGCGAGAGCAGAACCGGGGTCGGTGTCGAAGGTGTCCTCGAACTCCGGCTTCGGGCCCGTGAACGCGTGGTGCACGGCGGTCCATGCCCCGGCGCCCACAGCGACGTCGCCCGAGGCCACGGCATCTGCGGCGGGCTCGAACATCGGGGCGTCGACGACCCAGGTGAAGGCGAACTCGTCCGGGCTCAGGTAGCCGAGGCGACGACCGATCTCGACGCGTGCGGCACCGAGCAGGGCGCGGCTCTCCTTGGTGGAACCGGCGGCGAAGAACACGCAGTCGCCGGTCTCCGCACCCACGAGCTCTGCGAGTCCGGCCTGTTCCGACTCGGACAGGTTCTTCGCCGCGGGGCCGCCGAGCGTCCCGTCCTCGTTGAACAGCACGTACGCGAGACCACGGGCTCCACGCTGCTTCGCCCAGTCCTGCCACGCGTCGAGCTGCTTGCGCGGCTGGCTCGCGCCGCCGGGCATCCGCACGGCGCCGACGTACTCGGCCTGGAAGACGCGGAACGGGGTGTCCGCGAAGTACTCGGTCGCGTCGACGAGTTCGAGGCCGAAGCGCAGGTCGGGCTTGTCGGAACCGTACTTCGCCATGGCATCGGCGTACGTCATGCGCGGCAGCGGGGTCGCGACCTCGACGCCGATCGTCGCCCACATCGCGACGATGAGCGACTCCATCAGGGCGATGACGTCTTCCTGGTCGACGAAGCTCATCTCGATGTCGAGCTGCGTGAACTCGGGCTGGCGGTCGGCGCGGAAGTCCTCGTCGCGGTAGCAGCGTGCGATCTGGAAGTACTTCTCGACACCGCCGACCATCAGCAGCTGCTTGAACAGCTGCGGCGACTGCGGCAGGGCGTACCAGCTGCCGGGGCTCAGTCGCGCGGGCACCAGGAAGTCGCGGGCACCTTCGGGCGTCGAACGCGTGAGGGTCGGCGTCTCGACCTCGGTGAAGTCCTCGGCGTGCAGCACATCGCGGATCGCCTTGTAGACGTCGGAACGCAGGCGCAGGTTGGCGGCCTGTCCGGGACGACGCAGGTCGAGGTAGCGGTACTTGAGGCGCGCCTCTTCTCCGACCGTCTCGGTGTCGGCGAGCGCCGTCGACACCTGGAAGGGCAGCGCAGCGGACTCGTTGAGCACCTCGACATCGGTCGCGATGAGCTCGATCTCCCCGGTCGGCAGGTTCGGGTTCGCGTTGCCCTCGGGGCGCAGCGACACCTCCCCGGTGACCTTCAGGACGAACTCGTTGCGCAGCGGGTGCGCGATCTCCTCGTCGCGGATGACGACCTGGGCAATGCCCGAGGCATCCCGCAGATCGATGAAAGCGACTCCTCCGTGGTCACGACGGCGATCGACCCAACCCGTGAGGGTGACGGTCTGACCGATGTGCTCGGCTCGCAGAGAGCCTGCCGAGTGGGTGCGAAGCACGGAGTATTCCTTCTGATCTGGGAAATGGGGAACGCGCCCATTCTACGGGGGTGGTCAACACGTCTCCGGCCCCGTCAGCGGCGCCGGAGCCGCCGGATCAGTAGGATCGCCAGGACACAGCTCTTACACAGAAAGGGAGCACCGTGGACACCAACGGCATCTCCGATCTCTACGCATCGATCTTCTCCGGCACCACGGGGCTGATCGCGCTCGTCTTCTACATCCTCGTCGCCGTCGGACTCTGGAAGGTGTTCACGAAGGCCGGATACCCCGGGATCCTCGCGATCATCCCGATCGTGAACCTCATCTTCCTGGTGAAGATCGCCGGCATGTCCGGGTGGTTCGCGCTGCTCTACCTGATCCCGATCGCGAACCTGGTCCTCGCGATCATCGTGGCGTTCAAGCTCGGCGCACGCTTCGGCAAGGGCGGGGCCTTCTCGTTCTTCCTGCTTTTCCTCTTCCCGTACATCGGGTACCTGATCCTCGGCTTCGGGGATTCGCGCTACAGCAAGGCGTGACATGACGGCGTCCCGGTTGCACCTCGTCCGACACGGCGAGGTGCACAATCCGGCCCGCGTGCTCTACGGGCGGCTGCCCGACTACCACCTGAGCACGGCGGGCCGGGGGATGGCGGCGGCCGCTGCCGAGCACGTCGCGGAGTCGGGTCGGCCGGTCTCCGCGCTGTACTCCTCACCATTGGAGCGTGCGCAGGAGTCCGCTGAGCCGTTCGCCGAGGGCTTCGATCTCGTGCCGGAGATCGACATCCGCCTCATCGAGCCGACCAACGTCTTCGAGGGCACGCAGATGCGTCGTTCCCTCATGAACCCGCTGAACTGGTGGCACCTGCGCCAACCCGCGCTGCCGAGCTGGGGCGAACCGTATTCCTCCATCGCGGAGCGGATGCTCGGCGTCATGGACGAGGCCTGGGATGAGGCGGCCGACGGAGACGTCGTGATGGTGTCCCATCAGGCGCCGATCTGGATCACGCACCTCCGCGTCGCGGGTCTGCCCCTGCGTCATGACCCGCGCACCCGACGCTGCGCCCTGTCGAGCGTCACCTCATTCGAACGCGTCGGTGATGTCTGGCGCGAAGTCGCCTACGCCGAGCCGGCCGCGACCGGCGGCGTCGTGGATGTCGGAGCCGTCTGACCCCCGTTCGAATCGCGCAACCGGCTCCCTTTCGGCGACGGATGCGGCCAGTTGCGCGATTCGAAAGCCGAGGTCAGTGCTCGGCAGCCAGGAGTGACTGGATGATGCCGACGGCTGCGAGCTGACCGGCGCCGGCCGCCAGCAGGACCGACGCCATCGGGCCGGGGAGCGAGGCACGGTGCGCGAGGTCGCCCGCGGCGAAGACCCCGGGGAGCGAGGTGCGGCCGAATTCATCGATCTCGATCGCACCGGACTCGAGCATCCGCACGCCGAGATCTGCGGCGAAGGGTGCCCGCTGCCGCATCGTGCCGGACGCCACGAAGACGCCGGCCACGACGGACTCCTCGGAACCGGCGATGATCCGTACCCCGTCGTCGTGCCTCTCGACGGATGCCACCGGAGCAGCGCTGATCCGCACTCCCTCCGCCTCGAGGGAGGTCCGTTCCTCGTCCGTGAACGCCTCGGCGATCGGGAACACCGTGATGTCCTCGACGATGCGCCCGAGCAGCCCGATCAGATGGCCGGCGCGAGGGGCGGCACCCACGATGCCGATCGACCTGCCCGCATGCTCGTGACCGTCGCAGAAGGGGCAGCTGAACGCGAGGGTGCCCCACAGGTCCTGCAACCCGGGGACGACGGGCAGATCGTCGGCGACGCCGGTGGCCAGGATGACCCGTCGCCCCTCGACGGTCGATCCGTCGGCGAGCGTCACGGTGAACGCATCCTCGGATCCGGAGATCCCGGTGGCGGCACCCTCGCGGATCTCCACGTCGGCGTAGGCCGAGAGCTCGTCTCGGGCCTTCGCTCGGAACTCGGCAGGGGGAGTGCCGTCTGCACCGATCATGTTGTGCATGTGCAGCACGGTGCCGTTGCGGTACTCGCCCGAGTCCAGCAGCAGTGCCGAGCGGTGCATCCGACCGAGGGTCAGGGCGGCTTGCAGCCCTGCCGGGCCTGCGCCGATCACGATGGCGTCGTACATGGGAATCCTTCCGTGGAGGTTGCTTTCCCGCACAGTCTGTGACTTCATGTCAACATGAAGTCAAGCGCCGAGCATCCCTGGTCCGTGGGCGACGTCGCCACCCGGTTCGATCTACCGACGAATGTGTTGCGGCACTGGGAGTCGGTCGGGCTGCTCACCCCTCCCCGCGACTCCGCCGGGCGGCGACGATATGGCGAGGACGAGGTCGTGCGGATCGCCGTGATCCAGCGCAGCAAGGCCGCGGGGATGAGCCTCGAGCAGATCGCGGTGCTGCTCGACGACGGGAGCGCCGGAAGGCACCAGGTGCTGCAGCAGCACCTGGACGACATCGACCGGCGCATGGAGGAGATGCGCCGATCGCGGGAGATGACCGAGCACGCGATGGGGTGTCGCGCGCACGACATCGCCACGTGCCCTCGTTTCCGAGCCGGTGTGGACGACGTCCTGGCGCGGTTCTGAGGCTTCGTCGAAGGCCTCCGTTTCCATCTCGCGCATAGGAAGCTCTGCGTAAACTCGGAGTCGTGCCAAGCGATTCGACGGTCCGTCCGATCCGCAGCGGCCGCTCCTCCCGCACCCGGCGCTCGCGTCGTGCGGTCGGTGCCGCGCTCGCTGCGGTGCTCGCCATCGGTCTGAGCGCGTGCGCTCCCGATCCGGTGAGTGAATCGTTCCTGAACGGCGAGAACACCGGATACGTCGCGGCCGACGGCGCGATCGTGGAGATCCCCGCCGCCGACCGTGGCGAACCCGTGACGTTCGGCGGTGTCACCGAGACCGGTGAGAAGTTCGACAGCGCCGACGTCGCCGGACATGTCACGGTGGTCAACTTCTGGTACGCCGGCTGCGCGCCGTGCCGCCTCGAAGCCGCCGACCTGGAGGCCGTGTGGCAGAAGTTCGCCGACGAGGATGTGTCTTTCGTGGGCATCAACACCCGCGATCAGGCCGACACCGCCGTCGCGTTCGCCGAAGAGTACGACATCACCTACCCGAGTCTGATCGACGTCGACACCGCTGAGGCCAAGTTGGCGTTCGCCAAGGTCGTGCCGATCGCGGCCACACCCACCACACTCGTCCTCGACAAGCAGGGTCGTGTCGCCGCCAAGATCATCGGTCCGATCGACGGCCCGTCGATCCTCTCCACGCTGGTCAAGGACGCGCTCGCGGAGGACTCGTGAGCACCTCGGGAGCGTTGTGAACCCCGACGCGATCATCGGCTCCGGAGCCCTCTGGCTCGCGATTCCGGTCGCGATGCTCGCGGGACTCGTCTCGTTCCTGTCCCCGTGCGTCCTCCCGCTGGTCCCCGGTTACCTCGGGTTCCTGGGCGGTGCGGTCGCGCCCCGGTCTTCCACGGTCGCCGGTGCGGGGGCACAGACGACGACTCAGGCGACGGCGACCCGCGGTCGTCTCGTGATGGGCGTGCTGCTGTTTATCCTCGGCTT
Organism: Microbacterium sp. J1-1; assembly: GCF_024498615.1. Classification (NCBI taxonomy): domain Bacteria; kingdom Bacillati; phylum Actinomycetota; class Actinomycetes; order Micrococcales; family Microbacteriaceae; genus Microbacterium; species Microbacterium sp. J1-1. The sequence continues at coordinate 791,176 of NZ_CP089590.1, forward strand.
CACGATCGTCTTCATCGCCTACACGGTGCTCGGTGGAACGGTCGGTGTCTTCCTCCTGCAGTGGGGTGACCTGATCACCCGCATCCTGGGCGTGGTCATCATCGGGATGGGATTGGTGTTCCTGGGCCTGTTCGGGTTCGCGCAGAAGGAGTTCCGCTTCCACGTCGACTCGCGGGCCGGCATCGTCGGAGCCCCGCTGCTCGGTATCGCCCTCGGCATCGGCTGGGCACCGTGCATGGGGCCGACGCTCGCCGCCATCATCGCCCTCTCCTTCAATGCCGGAGATCCGGTGCGTGCGGGCTTCCTGGGCCTCGCCTACTCGCTCGGACTCGGCATCCCGTTCCTCCTCGTCGCGCTCGGGTTCGGGTGGGCGACGAAGGCAGTCGGCTTCCTCCGTCGTCACATCCGCACGGTGAACGTCATCGGCGGAGTGATGCTGATCGTCCTCGGCGTCCTGATGGCCACGGGCCTGTGGACCGAGATCATGTCCCGGCTGATGGCGGTGATCGGCAGTGTCATCCTCCCGCTCTGATCGCGCCGCGAAATCCACCAGCCCCGAGAAGAACCCCCGCACAGAGAACACCATGACCGAGAACAAGGGTGCCGTGAACAGCGACTCCAGCGACCCGCTCCGCCCGTCCGACCACGTCGACGGCGACGACACGATCACCCAGCCGCGGCTCGGGTTCGTGGGTTGGCTGCGGTGGGGGTGGCGACAGCTGACCTCGATGCGCACGGCTCTCATCCTGCTGCTCGTGCTCGCGATCGCGGCGATCCCCGGTTCGATCTTCCCGCAGCGGATGGCCGACCCGAACGGCGTCACGCAGTGGGAGCGCGAGAACCCCGACCTGTTCCCGGTGCTCGACGGACTCAAGATGTTCGACGTGTACCTGTCGCCGTGGTTCTCGGCGATCTACCTGCTGCTGTTCGCTTCGCTCGTCGGCTGTGTGATCCCGCGCATCAAGCACCATGCGAAGGCGCTGCGCGCACGTCCGCCGCGCACTCCGGCACGGCTGCAGCGCCTCGAGGACTATCGTGCGGTGACGCGAGACCCCTCTGCGGACTCCGGGACGAAGACCGGTGATGCCGACGCCGAGGCCGCCGCATCGATAGATGTCGCGACGAAACAGCTCAAGGCACTCGGCTACCGGGTCGAACGCTACGACCGGGGCCGCACGTTCTCGGTCTCCGCGGAGCGCGGATACTGGCGCGAGACCGGCAACCTCCTGTTCCACCTCGCGCTCGTGGGCGTGCTCGTCACGGTCGGCATCGGCGGCGGGTTCTCGTACACAGGTCAGCGCGTGCTCGTCGAGGGCGAGACTTTCGCGAACACGCTCCTCGACTACGACTCGATGAACCGCGGTCGGTTCGTGGGCGACGATGCGTTCGCTCCGTACTCGATGCGCCTCGACTCGTTCGACGTGACGTATCAGCCGTTCGGCGAGCCGGGTTCCGGGCAGGCGGGCGACTTCTCGGCGAACGTGACCGTGCAGGAGAACGGTGAGGAGCGCACCGGCGCGGTCAAGGTGAACGAGCCGCTCGCGGTCGCCGACGACGACGTGTTCCTGCTCGGCAACGGCTACGCGCCGACCGTGACCGTGCGTGATCCCGAGGGCAAGGTCGTCTTCACGGGCAGCACGCCCTTCCTCCCGCAGGACACCAGCATGACCTCCCTCGGAGTTCTCAAGGTGCCGGACGGACTCGCCGAGCAGGTCGGCCTGGTCGGGTTCTTCTATCCGACGACGGGCGTGCTCGACACCGGTGCGTTCTTCTCCGCGTACGGCGACCTCACCAACCCGACGCTGACGCTCGATGTGTACACCGGCGACTTGGGCATCAACGAGGGCGTGCCGCGCTCGGTCTACGTGCTCGACACCACAGGGATGACCAAGCTCACCGGCCGCACCACGGATGTCGAGTCGATCGAACTCACCCCCGGACAGACCGCGCAGCTGCCGAACGGCCTCGGTTCGGTCACCTTCGAGGACGACTCTCCCGCGGGTGCGACGGACGCCTCGCAGTCGGTGAAGCGCTTCGCCTCGCTGCAGATCCACCGTGACGAGTCCGGCGTCTGGGTCCTCGGCTTCGCGCTGCTCGCCCTCGGCGGTCTCATGATCGCCCTGTTCGTGCCCCGTCGACGCGTCTGGGTCAAGGCCACCGCACGCGACGGCGAGATCGCTCTGGAGTACGCCGCACTCGCCCGTGGCGAGGACCCGACTCTCGCTGCCGCCGTGGACGACCTCGTCGCAGGGCACACCCGACTGCTCGACGCGGCCGGAGGAACCACGGCGCGCTCCCCGATCGATGACACCGCGGACGAGTCCGCCGAGCCGGAGACCCCGGCGCCCGAAACCCGGAAAGTAGACTGACACCATGCTCGAGCTCAACGTGATCTCGCCGGTCCTGCTCTGGACGGCGATCGCGATCTACGCGGCGGCCTTCGTGGCCTACGCCTTCGATCTCGCGCGGCGCTCGCAGGCGACGGCCGACGCGCTCACCGTCCGCGAGCAGGTGCTCGTCGGAGCCTCTGGGGCGAGCGTCCCGGCATCCGGCGAGGCCTCCGGTGCGGTCGCCGCCCCGCAGCGATTCGTGATGGCGCGGATCGGCACCTCGCTGACGGTGCTCGGATTCCTCTTCCAGCTCGCCGCCACCGTCACCCGCGGCATCGCGGCGGGGCGCGTGCCGTGGGCGAACCTGTACGAATTCGCGATGATGGGCACGTTGCTCATCATCGCGGTGTACCTCGTGGTGCTCACCCGCATCGACCTGCGGTTCCTCGGCACTTTCATCACAGGCCTCGTCGTCGTGCTGCTCGGCCTGGGAGCGACGAACTTCTACGTCGATGTCTCTCCGTTGATGGACCCGCTGAAGAGCGTGTGGCTCGTCATCCACGTGTTCGTGGCCTCCCTCGCGACGGCCTTCTTCGCCCTCGCGTTCGCGCTCTCGGTGATCCAGCTCATGCAGTCGCGTCGCGAGAGGCTCGTCGGCGAAGGCGCCACGAAGACCGGTCCCGGCTTCCTCCGGACCTTCCCCAACGCGGTACGCCTGGAGAGCCTGGCGTACATGTTCACGATCATCGGCTTCATCCTCTGGACGTTCACCCTCATCGCCGGTTCGATCTGGGCGTACTACGCCTGGAGCCGTTTCTGGGGCTTCGACGTGAAGGAAACCTGGACCTTCGTGATCTGGGTCCTCTACGCCGGCTACATCCATGCCCGTGCGACCCGCGGCTGGCGAGGCAATCCGTCGGCGTGGCTGGCGATCGTGGGCTTCTCCGCCGTGATCTTCAACTTCACGATCGTGAACGTGTTCTTCAAGGGCCTGCACGCGTACTCCGGTCTGAGCTGACCCGACTCTCGTAACGACACCGAGACCCGTCCGCGGCAGCATCCGCGCGGACGGGTCTCGTGCGTCCGGAGTATTTGCCCTCCGGTGCGCCGATGCGCAGTTGTATGCTCATCGCAAGGGTGCGCGCCCACGGCAGGAGTCACACATGCCCGTCCTCGTCGGAATCGTTGAAGATCATCCCGCGATGCTGTTCGGGATCGTGACCATCCTCAACCGCAGCGGCGGCATCCGGGTCGCAGCCAGCGGTGCGACCGCGAACGAGGTCGCGCGCCATGCACGGAGACTCGATGTGGTCCTGCTCGACCTCGCCCTCTCCGACGGTTCGACTCCGGCGGAGAACATCCGGAAGCTCCAGTGCCTCGCGGCGAGCATCCTCGCGTACACCTCGGGGGACGAGTCGCAACGGCTCCGCGAGGCGGTGCGCGCGGGTGCCTCGGGGATGATCGCGAAGTCGGACTCGCTCGAGGCCATCACCGCGTCGGTGCGACGCGCTGCTCAGGGGCAGGTCGTGGCGACGACCGAATGGGCGGCCGCGCTCGATGCGGACCGCCGGTTCGTCGCTGCGCATCTCAGCCCCCGCGAGTCCGAGGTGCTGTCGCTGTACGCGTCCGGCCAGACCGCCGAGCGGGTCGCCCAGACCCTGTTCCTGTCGCGGGAGACCGTGCTCGATCACATCCGTCGGATCCGAGCGAAGTACACCGCGGTCGATCGGGCGGCGCCGACGAAGGTCGACCTGTTCCGGCGCGCGGTGGAGGACGGACTGGTCCTGCAGCCCAGCTGATCCTGCGTGAGGCGGTCAGACCGCGAACGGCCAGATCAGCGGGACGTAGAAGACAGCGACGGCGAAGAACAGGATCATGAGGGGCCAGCCGAAGCGCGCGTAGTCCCCGAAGCGGTAGCCGCCGGGTTCCATCACCATCAGGTTCGCCGGCGTCGCGACCGGGGTGAGGAACGAGGCCGCACCCGCGATCGTGAGGGCCATCAGGAACGGCAGCACCGACGCCTCCATCGCGGCGGCGAGAGCGACCGCCACCGGGGCCACGATGAGCACGGTCGCGGTGTTGCTGATGAGCTGTCCGAGCACCAGCGTGATGAGCACGATCACGGCGACGGCGGCGTGCGGGCCGGCCGTGCCCAGGAACGAGCGCAGGCCGTCGGCGATGAGCTGCGCGGCACCGGTCTCCTGGAACGCGGTCGAGAGCGGGATCATGCCGGCGACCAGGATGACCGTCGTCCAGGAGATCGCCCGGTACGCCCGGGTGATCGACACCACCCTCGTCAGGATCAGGGCACCGGCTGCGAGGAGCCCCGCAATCGCGGCGGGCACGATGCCGGTCGCGAGCAGGACGATCATCGCGAGCAGGATCACGGCCGTACGCTTGGCACCGACTCCGAGCGGGACCGAGCGGCGCAGGGTGAGCGGCGCATCGACGACCAGTACCTCGTCGCGCTTCGAGGTGTGTCGGTGCAGGTCGTCCCAGGACCCGTCGAGGAGCAGCGCATCTCCCGCCTGCAGGTCGGTGCCCGACTCGTCGAGTGCCTCCTGCCCTCGGCGCACTCCGAGCACGACGAGATCGCCTGACGGCGTGCACATGCCGGGGAAGACATGCAGGCCGATCAACGAGGATCGCGGCGGCACCACGACCTCGGCGACCCCTCGCGACGCCGACACCAAGGCCCGGTCGTGGGAGATCGCGTAGTCGGATCGCAGCGTCGACGCGAGGCGTTCGAGGTCGATCGGCGCCGAGGCCGGGGTGCGCTCGGGCAGCAGCCGGTTGCCGAGCAGCAGGATGATGGCCAGCGTCCCCACCAGAAGCGGAAGCCCGGCGAGGGCGAACTCGAAGAACCCGAACGGGCGGGCACCGCTGTCGGCGGCGACCTCGGACACGATGATGTTGACCGGTGTACCGGTGAGAGCGAGCATCGAGCCGGCGTGCGCGGAGAACGCGAGCGGCATCAGCATCTGAGACGGGCGGATCCCGGCGCGCGCCGCGACGACCACGACGAGGGGCAGGAGCGCGGCCACCGACCCGTTCACGCTGATGACCGCGGTCATCGCGGCGGCCAGCAGCCCGATCGTGAGGAGCAGGCGCGCGCGGCCGGTTCCGGAGCGGGCCACGACCTCCTGTCCGGCCCAGGCGATGATGCCCGTCGACTCCAGAGCCTCGCTCACCACGAACAGGGAGGCGATGAAGAGCACGGTCGGATCACCGAACCCGGCAAGGGCGGAGGTCAGATCGAGCACCCCGGTCAGGTAGAGGGCGACCGAGACCCCGACGGCCACGACGCCGAGCGGGATGCGATTCGAGACGAACGCGATCACTGCGCAGAGCAGGATGACGAACGTCGCGATGATCGGGTCCACGGCCCCACGATAGGGCGACGCTCGCATCGCGGCGACCCCCCTAGTTCTAGGGGGTGGTCTTGTGGGAGCTTCTCGCTCGACAGGATCATGGGGGCTATGGCTACGGAGAAGTCGTCGAGCACCCCCGATGCCGGGGACAAAGGGTTCCTGAACTGGATCGAGAAGGTCGGCAACAAGGTGCCGGATCCGACGATCATGTTCGTCTACCTGATCGGCCTCATCGCCGTGCTCTCCGCGATCCTCGCGTGGATCGGGGTGTCGGTCACCGACGATGTCGTGATCCCCGTTCCGAAAGAAGAGTTCTCCCAGGTCAACGAGCAGTTCGGTGGCAACTGGCAGATCTATGACACCACCACCGGGATGCCCGCCGAGATTCCCGACTACACGATCGAGGAGCGCACCTTCGAGGTGCGCAACCTGCTCTCGATCGACGGGATCCGCTTCTTCTTCTCCTCCTTCGTCGACAACTTCGCGGGCTTCGGTGTGGTCGCCGTCGTGCTCATCGCGATGGCGGGCGTCGGTGTGGCAGAGCACGCGGGGTTGATGGGCGCGATGATCCGTCGCGTCGTGAAAGTGGCCCCACGCCGTTGGCTCGCGTTCATCCTGATCTTCGTCGGTGTGCTGTCGTCGGTGGCGACGGATGCCGGCTACCTGATCCTCGTGCCGCTCGCCGCCGCAGCCTTCCTCACCGTCGGGCGGCATCCGCTGGCCGGTCTCGCCGGGGCATTCGCCGGTGTCGGCGCGGCCTTCGGGGCGAATCTCCTGATCACGCCCAGCGACAGCATGCTCACCGAGATCACCAATGAGGTGCTCGTGAGCGCCGGGATGCAGCCGATCGAGGTGACGCAGAACTTCTACTTCGGGATCGTGTCGACCTTCCTGCTCGCCACGGTGGCGCTCCTGGTGACGGTGTTCGTCACCGAGAAACGTCTGGGCTCCTACGACCGCAGAGACATGACGATCGCGGATGAGGCCGAAGGCGTCGACCACGATGCCGAGGCCCGCGGGCTGAAGTTCTCGTTCTGGGCGCTGCAGGGGTTCGTCGCCCTGGTCCTCGCGCTGACCCTGCCACCCGGCGCACCGTTGCGCGACCCGGAGACCGGCGCGATCATCGGCACGACGCCCTTCATGGCCAGCCTGGTGTTCCTCATCTCCCTCGCCTTCCTGGTGTGCGGCGTCGCCTACGGCGCGGGGGCGAGGACGCTGCGAGGCGGAACGGCCACCGTCCGTGCGATCGCCAAGACGTTCGCGAGTCTGGGCGGTCTGCTGGTGATGTTCCTGATGATCGCCCAGTTCATCGCGCTGTTCAACTGGACCAATCTCCCGACCGTCGCCGCGGTCTCGGCCGCCGAGCTGCTCGAGCAGGCGAGTGTCCCCGCCATCGTCCTGCTGCTCGCGTTCATCGTCGTGATCGTGATCCTGGACTTCATCCTCCCGGGACTCGTGCCCAAGTGGGTGATCTTCGCGCCGGTGTTCATCCCGATCTTCGCGTCGCTCGACGTGGCACCGCAGACGCTCCTCGCCGCCTACCGGGTGGGGGACTCGCCCGTGAACGTGCTCACGCCGCTGATGGTCTACCTGCCGTTCATGGTCACCGTGGCGCAGCGTTACAAGAAGGAGGCGGGTATCGGCACGATCATCGCCCTGATGATCCCGTATGCGGTGTGGATGCTGCTCTCCTGGACGGCGCTGTACGTGGTCTGGTTCCTCCTCGGCATCCCCTGGGGCCCGGGCTCACCGGTCGACATCGCCGGCTGACCGACATCGCCGGCGGACGACGTATCCGAACAACCGCACAGAAAGAGCAGACCCCATGGACCGCAGACCCAACAAGTTGATCCCCGCCGATCTGAAGACCACGCCCGGGCTGGATGCCGTGGACGCCGTGGATCTCCGGGTCGGTGAGCTCGCCTCCGACGTCGAGGCGATCGGAGTCGGGGTGTACACCGACGGGGACGTTCCGGGTGAGCTCGGGTTCGACCGCGCCGGCCTGGAGGATGCGGGGTTCACTGCTGAGCCGGGGACCTCGCTGGTGCTGCCGCGTGCGGGTCAGCCTGATCTCGTCGCCGTCGGTCTGGGCGATCGGGCGGATGTCGGGCCGCGTGGCCTTCGCGATGCAGCGGCTGCTCTCGCCCGCGCCGTCCCCCGTCGGGCGACCCTGGGGCTGCGGATCGGCGACCTCGCGGGGGTGGAGGCAGGCGAGGCTGTGCGAGCGCTCGCCGAAGGGGCACTCCTCGCGCGCTACCGGTACACGGTGCTGAACGCGTCGTCGAAGCACGTCCCGCTCGCCGCGTTCACCGTGGATGTGCCGGGCGCGGACGGCCGGCCACTTGAGGTCGCACGCACGGCTGCCCGTGCCGGTGTCGTCGCCCGCGATCTGGCGAACACCCCTCCCGGTCACCTGACGGCGGTGAACATGGGCGAGATCGCGGTGGAACTCGGAGCGCGTTTCGGATTCGAGGTCGAGCTGTTCGACAAGCAGGCGCTCATCGATCTCGGCTGCGGGGGTCTGCTCGGCGTCAATCAGGGATCCGTGGAGGAGCCGCGCATGATCAAGCTCGTCTACACGCCCGAAGGTGGCGGCTCCGGCCACCTCGGTCTGGTGGGCAAGGGCATCATGTACGACTCGGGTGGCATCAGCCTCAAACCCAGCGACCCGATGCATCTGCTCATGAAGATGGACATGGGCGGTGCTGCGGCCGTGCTCGGTGCCTTCGTCGGAATGCGCGACGCCGGAGTCTCGACCAAGGTCTCGGGCTGGCTGATGTGCACCGACAACATGCCGTCCGGTACCGCGTACAAACTCGGTGACGTGCTCACGGCGCGCGGCGGCACCACGATCGAGGTGAAGAACACCGATGCCGAAGGGCGTCTCGTGATGAGCGATGCCCTCGTGCTCGCGACCGAGGACGGGGTGGACGCGATCGTCGACATCGCCACACTCACCGGTGCCGCATTGGTCTCCCTCGGCTCCGCGACCGCGCCGGTCTTCGGCAACGACCAGACGATGGTCGACCGGGTGCGTGAGGCCGCGGCGCTCGCCGACGAGCCCGTGTGGCAGCTGCCGCTCGAGCAGAAGTATCGCAAGCAACTCGACTCCGACATCGCCGACATCGCGAACCTCGGTGGCCCCTTCGCCGGAGCCACGACGGCGGCGCTGTTCTTGCAGCACTTCGTGGGCGAGACGCCGTGGGCGCACATCGACATCGCCGGGACGATGCAGACCGAGAAGGACGACTCCTGGCGCACCGCGGGTGCCACCGGTTTCGGTGCGCGACTGCTGTTGGAGGCGGCCCGGAGCTTCACGCCGACCTCGTGAGCCTCAGCCGCCGAGGGGGATCACCTCGGCGTGCTCGGCGCCGTCCTGGTACCAGACCAGTTCGGCTTCGCGCACGACTTCGGCAGGCTGTGGCGTGAGGGAGCGGGCCTCCTCCTGGACGACGCGGTCCCACGTGGCGGGGTCGAGCGTCTTGCCGTAGAGCACGGACAGATGGAACGTCCACTCCTCGAGGGCGAGTTCTCCGATGCGACGAAGATCCGTGCGATCCAGCGCATCGGTCAGCGACGAGTATGCGGAGACGAGTGACGTCGTGCGTGCGAGACGGACGACCAGGATCTGCCAGGGCGTGGGGAACTCGTCGACGGCTTCGCCGATGATCTCGATGGGCGACTGCTGCGTGGCCCACGCGCGGACCAGCTCGCCGAGTTCCTCTCGCCGCTCCGGTTCGAAGAAGCCTCGGAGGGTGACGTGCTCCGTGTGCGGGTGTCGCAGCGGCATGCCCAGATGCGCGAGCGCGGTGCTCTGGATCTCCCGGTAGGTCGCTGCGACGTCCGCGGTCGGCCGGAGTACGAGGTACTGCTGACCGTTCAGGCTCTCCAGTTGGTCGGGGGTGCTCATGAACGGTCGGCGCATGCGGAGAGCCTAGGTCTCGTCGAGGGGATGCGAAAACCGAGGCCGAAACACTCCGGCCCGGCGCGTCATGAGTCGACGCGCCGGGCCGGGAGCGGATGGTCTCCGTTTTCGCAGGGTGCTCAGGCCGCGGCGACGACCGCCCGCGCCGAAGTGGTCCGTCGGAGGGCGACGGCGAGGGTCGTGGCCACGAGCGACAGCACGCCCCACACGACCAGGGCTGCGACCGCGGAGCCGCTCGCGGTGATCAGTCCTGCGAAGGCCGGAGCGGTGGGCAGGACCGCGCCGAGTCCGGCCAGCCAGTCGGGCACGGTGGAGATCAGACCCGTGGCGACCGCGAGCACACCGACGAGCGCGGAGATCCAGCGCCCCACGCCACCGAACAGTGCGACGAGCGCCTGGTTCACGGCGGCGAACACCACGCCGGCGAGCACGGCGGTGCCGGCGAAGGCCCACCAGGCGGGGGCGTCGTAGCTCGCGACGATCTGCACGATCAACGACACCAGCAGGCCCTGCCCTGCCCCGATCAGCGCAGCGGGCGCGAAGGCGCGCAGCGTGAGCGTGGCAGACGAGCGTCGTGAGGTGAGGGTGCGAGCGGTGTGGGCGCGCATGACGAGGAAGGTCGCGAGTCCGCCGAACCACAGCACGACCGCGGCGAGCAGCGGGATCGCGGTCGGGCCGAAGATCGTGTCCATCGACGAGTTCGACGACACCGGATCGGCGATCACCGAGGCGAGGGACTTCGACTCCGAGTCGCTGAAGGAGGGGAGCGAGTCGGAGGCCGTGCGCAGCCCGCCCGCGAGGTCACCCGTTCCGGTGGCCAGCGTGTCGAGCCCGGTCGAGAGCTCGGTGGCACCGTCGGCGAGGGCGGTGGCGCCGGTCGACAGCTGGGTGGCTCCGGAGGCGATGCCCCGCGCGCCCGTGGCGGACGCGCTGATGCCCTGATCCGCGAGCTGGGTGAGCCCGGACGACAGCTGCGTGACACCGGCGCCGGCTTGGGACATCTGCCCGGCGAGGGTCGAGAACGTCCCCGGAAGGGCCGCGACTCCGGCGGCGACCTTCTTGCTGTTCAGGATGCCGGAGGCCGTGCCAGCGTCCGTCGCCACGGTTCCTGCCTCCGCGGCCAGGTCGGAGAGCTGCTGGCATTCCGCCTGGTCCGAGACCGGGGGCGTGCAGGCCGCGGCTGCTGCGGCCCCGAGCTTCTGAGCGAGGTCGGCCGATCCGCTCGCGGCAGCTTGCGCCGACGAGGACGCGCTCTGAATCGCGTCGACCAGTTGCTTCGAGTCCTCGGCTCCGGACTGGAGCTGAGATGCCCCGGCTGTCAGCCCCGACCCGATCTGGGCAGCACCCGCGGCGGCATCCCGCGTGTTGCCCGCGATCGTGTCGAGTCCCGTGGCGAGGGATGACGCCCCCGTACTGAGTTCCCCCGCACCGGAAGCGAGCTGGGTGGCGCCGTCGGGGATCGCGGCGGCTCCGGTCGCGGCATCCCGCGCTCCGTTCGCGAGCTTCAACGCACCATCCGCAGCCTCGCCGATCTGGTCGCCGATCGTGGTGAAGCCGACCAGGATGTTCTCGGTCGTGGCCTCGGAGAGCATGGTGCCCATGGTCGAGGCGGCGACGTCGGCGATCTGGCCCGTGATGAGGTCATCGGCGACGAGGCCGTCGTCGGGTGTGGTCACGGTGATCGTGGCCTGCTCGGCCTTCCCGCCGCCGTCCGAGATCGCGGTGCCCGCGGAGGTGGCGGCTGCGGAGAACTCCTCCGGGATCGTGATGACGGCCTGGTAGGTGCCGTCGGCGAGTCCGTCGGTGGCGTCGTCCTGGTTGGAGATGACCCAGGTGAGGTTCGAGTCCAGGTCGTCCGATCCTTCGACCAGGCCCGAGGCGAGCTGGCGTCCGAGCGGGGTCACCTGCCCGTCGATGGTCACCGGATCGTCGAGGTTGACGATCGCCGCGGTCATCGAGTCCAGACGCTCGGTCGGGTTCTGCAGGGCCGCGACCAGGATGCCGCCGACCGCGGCAGGTAGCAACAGCACTCCGAGAATCGTGAGCCACGTGATGGGTTTGCGGGAGCGGGCGCGCTCGATGGGGAGGGTCATGCGGTCACCTCGGTGGCTTTCGTCGTGTCGTCTTCAGGTCGAGGCCCCCGTTCGTCGTCGGCACCCCCGTCTGGATGCGGTGACTCGAGGGGGTGTCGACGCTCGGCGGGGGTGTCGACGGAGAGGAGGCCGGGGGTGGGGCGGCCCGCGGCGGCGAGGAGGTCGCGCGCGACCTCGGGCGCGGTGGTCGTGAGGATCACGGCGGTCGCAGCATCCGCATCCCGGAGCCGGGCGGCGATCTGATCGCGAGCGGCGAGCGGCAGCCTCTCGACGCCGTCGATCACGACCACCGCGGGTCGATCCCGCAGCGCCTCGGAGAGCTCGGATGCCGGGACCCCGGCGTCCGTCGCGATCAAGGCGCCGACGTGTGCGCGCACCCAGGCGGCGCGTCCTGGCAGTAGATGCCCCGCCACCCGGAGGCGGCCCGCGTCAGGCGTCACCCGTCCGGCGATCGTCAGAGCCAGCGCACGCAACGCGGCACCGGAGCTCCCGGTCAGCAGCAGCGCTCCGCCCGGACGGACCCGGAGGTGCAGTCCGTCGATCCCGGCCTCCGTCAGCACGAGGTCGTCGGCGGAGACGATCGAACCGTCTCCCGGCCAGGCAGCGAGGTGCCGCTCGCGTTCCACCGCCTCGCCCTCGACGTCGACGCGGGGGAGGATCTTCTCCAGCCAGGCCGGGAGCTCCCAGGCGCGCTCGCCGAGGATCGCCATCAGCGCGGGGATCAAGGTCATGCGCACCAGGAAGGCGTCGATCGCGATGCCGGCTGCGAGGCCCAGGGCGATGGGTTTCAGTGACGAGTCGCCCTCGGGGACGAACGCCACGAAGACGGCGAACATGATGAGGCCGGCTGCCGTGACCACCTTCGCCGACCCGGTGAACCCGCTGCGAACGGTGCGCAATGCGGCGGCGCGCCGCGTCGCCCGGTCGGGGCTCTTGGAGTCCGGGTCGTGCACGAAGTCCTCCCGCATGCGCGAGACGAGGAAGACCTGGTAGTCCATCGCGAGTCCGAACAGCACGCCCATCAGGATGATCGGCATGAAGCTGATGATGGGCCCGACCCGGGCGACGTGCAGGAGGTCGGCGAACCAGCCCCATTCGAACACGGCCCCGACGACGCCGAACGCCGCCACGATCGAGAGCAGGTATCCGGCGGCCGCGGTGATCGGCACCCACAGCGAGCGGAACACGATGGTCAGCAGGATGAGGGAGAGGCCGATCACGAAGATGCCGAACGGCAACAGGGCATTGCCGAGCTGATCGGAGATGTCGATGCCGACGGCGGTGAAGCCGGTGACCTTGAGGTCGATGCCGAATTCGTCGAGCCACTCGTCGTGATGGCTGCGCAGTTCGCGGACGAGGTCGGCGGTCGCCGGGTCGTCCGGGGCCGTCTCCGGGATGATCTGGACGATGCCGGTGTCAGCGGTCTCGTTCGGCGTCGCGAGGGCGACTTCCTTGACGCCGGGCACCTTCGCGACGGCATCCCCGAGGTCTTCCATCAAGGTGAGCGGGTCGGTGGACGTGACGATCGTGCCGGTGAGGATCAGCGGGCCGTTGAACCCGGGTCCGAATTCTTCAGCGACGAGGTCGTAGTTCTGACGCGCTTCCGAGTCCTTCGGCAGCACCCCGGCGTTCGGGAGGGCGAGGTTCAGGCTGAGGGCGGGGATGGCCACGATGCCGAGGCCGATCACCACGGCGAGGGAGACGAGGAGGGGGCGCTTGGTGACACCGTTCACCCAGCGGGCACTGCCCTTGGCGCGGGCGGGAGCCGCGGGCGCGCTGTCGGGGTCGTCGCTCGCGTCCGTCTTCTTGGGCTTCGGTGCGCGCTTCGGCCGACCCACCACTCTGCCCTTCATGAATCCGAGGAGCGCGGGGGTGAGGGTGACCGCGATCGCGACCGCGACTGCGACGGCGACCGAGGCGGCGATGCCCATGGTCGTCAGGAACGGGATGCCGGCGAAGCCGAGTCCGATCAGGGCGATGAGCACGGTGACGCCCGCGAACACCACGGCGGAGCCAGCCGTCCCGACGGCGCGCGACGCGGACTCCTCCGGATCGACGCCCTCGCGCACCTGATCCTGATGTCGCGCCATGATGAACAGCGCGTAGTCGATGCCGACCGCGAGCCCGAGCATGAGCGCCAGCAGCGGTGTGGTGGAGGAGACCGTGGCGAAGGCCGTCGCCGTGAAGATGCCTGCCATCGAGATGCCGACGCCGAGGATCGCCGTGAGGAGGGGAAGACCGGCGACGACGAATGAGCGGAAGGTGACGATCAGGACCAGCAGCGCGATGAGCAGACCGACCGCCTCGGTGAGCGTGACGCCCGGGATCGAGATCGCGAAGAGGTCGCCACCGAGGGAGGTCTGTGCGCCGTCCGGGAGTTCCGAGTCCAGGTCGCTCACGACCGTGCGCAGCGCCTCTTTCGTGTCGTCCGAGACATCCGTGGACTCACCGTCGAACTGCACACGGGCGATCGCCGCGGTGTCGTCGTCATTGATCATCCCGCTGACCATCTCGTCGTACGGCGAGGTGGCCGCGAGGACACCGTCGAGGTCCGCGAGTTCGTCGACGGCCTCTTCGATGTGGTCGCGGTAGTCGTCATCCGTGACCTGATCGCCGTCGGCGGCCACCACGATGAACTGCGCGTTCGTGCCGCTCACCTGGGGGAAGGACCGGGAGAGCTGCTCCAGACCTGCCTGGGACTCGGTTCCGGGGATGGAGAAGGTGTTGTCCGTGCCTGCGCCGAGCACGAGGGCACCGGCACCGGCGATGCCGAGCGCGAGGAGCCAGGACACGAGGACTCGCCACGGGTGACGGAACGACCAACGTCCGAGTGAGGACAGGAGTGTGGACACGCGTTCCTCCGAAGGGTGCGGGGTGGATACACAGGTGTATCCGATACATAGATGTATCGTAAGGTGACCCGCACGGGTGAGTCTGTGTGCGGGGTGTGAATCGTGCGAGAGTGAAGGGTCAGGAGGTTTCGATGTCGACACCCGCAACCCGTAGTCGCGAGAACACGCGTGCCCGTCTGCTGGAGGCGGCGGCGCAGGTCTTCGCCGAAGTCGGACTCGACGGTGCCTCCGTCGAGGCGGTCTGCGAGCGTGCAGGGTTCACTCGCGGCGCGTTCTACTCGAACTTCGAATCCAAGGACGAACTCTTCCTGATGCTGGCGGCCAGCGTCTCCGAGGTGCGTGTGAGCGCGGTGCGTGCGCGCGTGGAGCAGCTGACCGCGGACGGCGCGCTCGCCGAGGGCTGCGACCCCATCGAGCTCGTCCAGCAGATCATGGAGCTCGGAGGCGATGACCGCCTCGGCGTGATGCTGATGAGCGAGATCCGTATCCGTGCACTGCGTGACCCGGAGTTCGGCGCGGCCTATCTCGTTCAGGAGAGCGAGATGGTCGGGAGCATCGCGCAGATCATCGAGGACATCGTATCGGCGGGGCCGTTGCAGTTGCGTCTGCCTGCGGAGACGGCGGCGCGGATGCTCATGATCCTCTGGGAGGGACTGACCGTGCGCGGTGCGATGGCAGGGCTCGACGACGCGCAGCTGCGGCATTCGGGCAGCGAGCAGCTCGGGCGGCTCGTGCAGCTGTTCATCGAGTTGTAGGGGTCCCGGTCCGCTCGTTCAATCCTCGGCCGACACGCCAGATGCCGGACCGTACCCGCGGAAGTGCCCGAGATCTGGCGTGTCGGCGGTGCGCGCGGTCAGTGCGCGGCGGCGGACAGCTCGTAGTGGCAGCGGGCGAGGCGGGCGAGCCACCATTCGCGGCGTTCGTCCGAGGCGGCGAGGCGGCTGAGTGCTTCGGCGTCCGGGGACACGCGTCCGACGGGGATCGAGCCATCGACCGGACGCAGGTCGGCCACGTCGTCGAGGAACAGCGACGCCGTGCCGAGCCCGCAGTCGTAGTCCAGCGTCGGAAGGGCAGCGGCGAGCGCGGCTCCCTGGGACAGGCCGATCGCGGTGTCCAGCGCGCTCGAGACCACGACCGGGAGTCCAGCAGCCGTGACGATCTGCAGGGCGTGCGTGATGCCACCCAGTGGCTGGGCCTTGATCACGAGGAGGTCGGCGGCACCGGCGCGGGCGACCGCGAGTGGATCGGAGGACTTCCGCACACTCTCATCGGCGGCGACCGGGATGCCCATGTACTTCACGCGCGTGCGGAGTTCCGTGAGCTCCGGAACCGTCGCGCAGGGTTGCTCGACGTATTCCAGGTCGTATTCACCGAGGGCATGAACCGCGTGCTCGGCCTCGTCGACGTTCCAGGCGCCGTTCGCGTCGACCCGGATGCGTCCCTCGGGCCCCATCGCCTCGCGCACCGCCCGGACGCGTGCCACGTCGTCGGCGAGGGTCTGCCCCGGCTCGGCGACCTTGACCTTGGCCGTGCGGCACCCCGGGAAACGCGACAGCAGCTCAGTCACGCGGCCGGCCTCGATCGCCGGGACGGTCGCGTTCACGCCGATCCGATCACGGAGCGGTTCAGGCTGGGGGCGCCAGGCGAAGTCGATCGCCGCGGCGAGCCAGGTCGAGGCCTCGACGTCGTCGTACTCGACGAACGGTGAGAACTCCGCCCAGCCTTCCGGTCCTTCGAAGAGGAGCGCTTCGCGCACATCGACGCCGCGGAAGCGACTGTGCAGGGGGAGGGCGACGACCCTGGCCGAGTCGAGCAGGTCTGCGAGCGGCGGGATCATGTGCCCATTCTGCTCCGTGGAGCATGCGGGCCGGTGTTCGTCGTCCGGGTGAGTCGTCAGGTCGGCACCGCGCTTCGATTGTCGATGTGCCATTGCCAATAGTGTGTGACACACAGTAATGTGTTCGACATGAACGAGACGCTCGATACGCACCTGCAGGAACTGAGGCGCGGCACGGTGGTGCTCGCCTGCCTGCAGCTGCTGCGTACGCCGGGGTACGGCTACTCGCTTCTCGAGCAACTCGAGCGCCGCGGCTTCGCGACGGACGCCAACACGCTGTATCCGCTGCTTCGCCGTCTGGAGAAGCAGGAATACCTCACGAGCGAGTGGAACACCGAGGAAGCCAGGCCGCGCAAGTTCTACCGCACCTCCGAAGCAGGCATCCGCCTGGCCGACACCCTCACCGACGAATGGCGGTCACTCACGACCGCGATCACCTCTCTCACGACAGAGGAGAACTGACATGACCACGACGACCACGCTCACGGAGCGGTACATCAGTGCCACGATCCGCAGTCTCCGTCCCGACGCCCAGGACGACGTCCGTGCAGAGCTCGAGGCCTCCATCGCCGATGCGATCGAGGCGCGGGTGGACCAGGGCGACGCACCGGAGGATGCCGAGCGCGCGGTGCTCACCGAGCTCGGCGACCCCGGCGTCCTCGCCGCCGGTTATGCAGATCGCCCGCTGTACCTCATCGGTCCCCGGTTCTACCTGACCTGGTGGCGGCTGCTCAAGCTGCTGCTGATCATCGTTCCGGTCTGTGTCCTCGGCGCGGTCGCGCTCGGGCAGACCATCTCGGGCGCTCCGGTCGGCGAGATCATCTCCTCGTCGATCCTCGCCGCTGGAGGCGCGATCCTCCACATCTGCTTCTGGACCACGTTGGTGTTCGTCATTCTCGACCGGAGCGACAGCGCGACGGCGATCGAGAAGTGGGATCTCGATCAGCTCCCGGAGCCGGCCGAGAAGGGTGCGGCGGGGAGGAGCGATCTGATCGCATCGCTCGTCTTCCTCGGGGTCGCCGTCGGTGCCCTCTTCTGGGACCGTTTCCGAGGCTTCGTCATCGTGGACGGCACCGTCGTGCCGGTCGTCGACCCGCAGTTGTGGCCGTGGGGGATCAGCGTCCTGTTCCTCCTGATCGCCGCGGAGGCCGTCTTCGCCGTCGTGCTGTTCCGCACGGGAAGATGGACCACCGGCTTGGCTGTGGCGAACACGATCCTCGCTCTGTCGTTCCTTCTCTGGGTCGTCGTCCTCCTGCTCACGAATCAGCTCGTGAATCCGGATGTACTCGCGCGGATCGCCGCCGCGGGCGGCGAGGGATTCGCCGCGGGACAGGCGGTATCCGCCGAGGAGGGCGGGGTCTTCCGCATCCTCGCCGTGCTGCTGGGGTTCGGCGTCGCGATCGGTGTCGGCTGGGACATCGTCGACGGCTGGATCAAGACGGTGCGCGCACGCCGCGCCTGACATCACGGAATCCCGCACCGAGCGGGCCGAGGAATAGGCTGGATGCCGTGACCAGTGCATTCGTCTCCGACCTCTTCGACCCGGCCGAATGGGTGCTCGCGCCCGGGGCCGAGAGCTACACCGACATCACTGCGCACGTCTCGCACGACGGCGGAGTCGCACGCATCGCCTTCAACCGTCCGGAGGTGCGCAACGCGTTCCGCCCGCACACCGTCGACGAGCTCTACCGTGCCCTCGACATCGCCAGGCAGGATGCCCGCATCGGCGCGGTACTGCTCACCGGAAACGGCCCGAGCCCGAAAGACGGCGGCTGGGCGTTCTGCTCCGGTGGCGACCAGCGCATCCGCGGTCGTGACGGCTACAAGTACTCGGACGCCGAGACAGCGGTCGTCGACGGTGCGAGCCGTGCCGCGGTCGGTCGTCTGCACATCCTCGAGGTGCAGCGCCTCATCCGCTTCATGCCCAAGGTCGTCATCGCCGTCGTCCCCGGGTGGGCAGCCGGAGGCGGGCACTCGCTGCACGTGGTCTGCGACCTCACGATCGCATCCGCGGAGGAGGCCCGCTTCAAGCAGACGGACGCCGATGTCGGCAGCTTCGACGCCGGCTACGGGTCTGCGTACATGGCCCGCCAGACCGGTCAGAAGTTCGCGCGTGAGGTGTTCTTCCTCGCCGAGGAGTACTCCGCGCAGCGCGCGTACGAGATGGGCGCCGTGAACCGTGTGGTCCCGCACGCCGAACTCGAACGCGAAGCGCTGAAGATGGCCCGCACCGTGCTCACGAAATCGCCCACGGCGATCCGCATGCTGAAGTTCGCCTTCAATGCCGTCGACGACGGTCTGGTGGGACAGCAGGTGTTCGCCGGGGAGGCGACCCGCCTGGCCTATGGCACCGATGAAGCCGTCGAGGGCCGCGACTCGTTCCTCGAGAAGCGCGATCCCGACTGGTCTTCCTTCCCCTGGCACTACTGAGCCGGAGAGCAGCATGGTCGCACTGATCCCGACGGATGCCGAAGACCCGGCACAGCTGCGGGATGCCCTGGAGCGCGCGTTCGACGGCGGCCCCGCCCTGGGACTCGGGATGGTCGCCGGAGCGCCCGAGGGGGTGGCCGACGGCATCGCGGCCGTCATCGCGACGTCCGGGTCGAGCGGGATCCCGAAGCGAGTCGCGCTCAGCGGTGAGGCGTTGCGGGCGAGCGCCGAGGCCACCGCGGCGCGGATCGGCAGCGGACGCTGGCTGCTCGCCCTCCCCGCCGGCTATGTCGCGGGGCTGCAGGTGCTCGTGCGTTCGATCCTCGCCGGCACCCAGCCGACGCGGATCGAAGGCCGCTTCTCGCCGGAGTCCTTCGCTCAGGCGACCTTCGAGATGATGCGCCCTTCGTCGCCGTCGGGCATCCCCGACCTCTACACCTCGCTGGTCCCGGCCCAGGTCGCGACGCTGCTCGATGCGGCGGAGGACACGGCGGTCCGTGCCGCGCTCACGGCGTATCGAGCGATCCTCGTCGGTGGGCAGGCGCTCCCGGAGCCCCTCCGCGAGCGGGCGGCCGACCTCGGAGTGCGTCTGGTGCGCACCTACGGCTCGACGGAGACCAGCGGCGGTTGCGTCTACGACGGTGTGCCGCTCGACACCGTGGGGGTGCGCGTGGTCGACGGCGAGCTGCGCCTCGCGGGTCCCATGCTCGCCGAAGGGTACCTCGGCGACGGGTCGCTGACGGCCCGGACGTTCGTCCACGACGAGCACGGGATCCGCTGGTACCGCACCGGCGACCTGGGCCTGGTGGAGGACGGGATCGTGCGCGTGCAGGGCAGAGCGGACAATGTGATCGTCTCGGGCGGGATCAACATCTCGCTCGATCGGGTGGAGCGCATCGTCCGTCGGATCGCGGGACTTCACGAGGCCGTCGTGGTCGGCGTGGAAGACGAGCGCTGGGGGGAGGCCTCGGTGATCGTCGCAGTCCGCGGCGAGGTCCTGCGGCGCAGCGAGTCCGAGCAACTCGCCCACGCGCGCGACGCCGTCGAAGACGAGCTCGGCAGACACGCACGTCCGGCCCGTCTGATCCTCGTGGACGAGATCGACGTCCTCCCGTCCGGGAAGCCCGACCGCGAGGCGATCCGGCGCGCCGTCGTCGAGTTGCACTGAGTGTCGCTGCCCTGCGCTCTGCCAGACTGAACCGCATGGCCTCGTACACGCATGGACATCATGAATCCGTCCTCCGCTCGCACAACACGCGCGACATCGCGAACTCCGCGGCCTACCTTCGTCCGCACCTCACCGCTGCGACGCGGCTTCTCGACGTCGGGGCGGGGCCGGGCACCATCACCGCCGACTTCGCCGGGATCGTCGCCCACGTCACCGCGACCGAGATCGATGAGAACGCACTGTCCCTGTCGCGCGAGCTCGCCGGCGAGCGGGGCCTGACGAACCTCGCCTTCTCGATCGAGGACGTGCACGCCCTGAGCTTCCCCGATGCCTCCTTCGACGTCGTGCACGCGCACCAGGTGCTGCAGCATGTCGGCGACCCGGTGCAGGCGCTACGGGAGATGCGCCGAGTGACCGCTCCGGGTGGCATCGTCGCCGCTCGCGATGCGGACTACGCGGGCTTCATCTGGTTCCCGATCCTGCCCGAACTCGACCGCTGGCTGACGCTGTACCAGGCAGCCGCGCGGGCGAACGGCGGGGAGCCCGATGCCGGACGACGTCTGTTGGCCTGGGCGCGCGCCGCGGGCTTCGAAGAGGTCACGGCGACGGCGTCCACCTGGTGCTACGCCTCTCCGTCCGAGCGTGCCTGGTGGGGCGGGATGTGGGCCGACCGCATCCTCGAGTCGGCACTCGCACGGCAGCTCGTTGACAGCGACCTGGCGACGCGGGCCGAGCTGCAGGAGATCAGCGATGCCTGGAAGCGCTGGGCCGATGACGGCGACGGCTGGTACCTCGTGCCGCACGGAGAGATCATCGCCCGCGTCTGACGAGCCGGGGATACATCCTGCGACGGATGCCCGCGCCCAGACCCTCGCGTAGCGTGGGGGAGTGATCCGCCCCCTGTCCCGCACGGCGCTGATCCTCGACATCGTCGGGGCGGCGCTGCTCTTCCTCATCTTCGTCCCGATGTCGATCGTGTTCTACGGTCCGGGCACCGGGAACAGCGCGCTCGGGGGCGCGGCGGTCGTGGCCGTGGTCTTCGCCGCCGTCCTGATGTTCGGCGGTGTCGCGATCGGGCGACTCGCGCCCGGGCTCGCCCTCGCCGCGGCGTGGGCGGGCGCGATCCTCCAGATGCTGGCCGGATTCGGGCCGGTGCCGATCGACATCGCGATCCTGCTCGTGCTCTACGCCACGGCGGCCTGGGGAACTCGGCGTGTGCTCTGGTGGGGGTTCGGGTCCGCGCTTCTGGGCGGCCTCATCGCCGCGCTGTACATGGTGGTCGTCAACGGTGTCGCCTTCGGCACAAGCAGCGGCTGGGAGAAGGTGACGACGGGCACACTTCTGCTGGTGATCTCGGTCATGGCCCTCGGCTTCGCCTGGGTGTGCGGGTTGCTGTGGCGGGTCGTGCTGCGCGCGCGGCGCACCCGTGCGGCGCAGCTGCAGGCCGAATCGCTCGCCATCGAGGAGCAGGAGCGGGTGCGCATCGCGCGGGACATGCACGACATCGTCGCCCACTCCCTGGCCGTCGTCATCGCGCAGGCGGACGGTGCACGGTATGCGGCAGCGGCGAAACCCGAGATGGCGACCGAGGCACTCGGCACGATCGCGCAGACCGCGCGCGGAGCCTTGAGTGATGTGCGGATGCTGCTCACGCAGCTCCGACACCGGCAGGGCGACGGTCCGCAACCGACCCTCGCCGACCTCGAAGCCCTGTTCGCGCAGGTCCGGCAGGCGGGGATCGAGCCGCGGGTCACGGTCGATCCCATGCCCCCGGGGGAGCCGCCCGGGGCCATCCAGCTCGCGGTGTACCGCATCCTGCAGGAGGCGCTCACGAACGCGATCCGGCACGGCGACGGCGCGGTCGACGTCCACCTCGCGTGGCTCGCGGACCGTGTCGACGTCGACGTGCGCAACACGGTGTCGCGCGACGCTGCCGTCGGTGTCGGGGGCCACGGCGTGATCGGGATGCGGGAGCGGGCGCAGCTCGTCGGCGGTAGTCTGCAAGCCGAGCGTCGAGGGGCGCAGTTCGTCGTCCATGCCACGCTTCCGATCGGAGCCGCCGAATGATCAGAGTCGTGCTCGTCGACGACCAGGCGCTGTTCCGTGCCGGTATCCGCATGCTCGTGGCTTCGCAGCCCGATCTCGAAGTGGTCGGCGAGGCGGGCGACGGGCGGGAGGCTCTCGAGGTCGTGCGGGCGACGCGGCCGGACGTGGTGCTGATGGACATCCGGATGCCGGTCATGGACGGGCTCACCGCGACGGCCGAGATCCTCACCCGTCCGGAGCCTCCGCGCGTCGTCATGCTCACCACGTTCGACCTCGACGAGGCCGCCGCCCGGGCGATCCGGCAGGGTGCGAGCGGCTTCCTGCTCAAGGACGCCGATCCTGAGTTCCTGCTCGCCGCGATCCGCACGGTGCACTCCGGATCGAGCGTGATCGCGGCCGCGGCGACGCGCGACCTGTTCGCGCACTTCGCGGAAGCGCCGCGCCCGGTGCCTCCGCAGTACGACACGCTCACCGACCGCGAGAAAGAGATCTTCGCGCTCGCGGCACGCGGCTTGTCGAACGCCGAGATCGCCGGCCGGGAATACCTCAGCGAGGCGACGGTGAAGACGCACATCAGCCGCATCCTCAACAAGCTCGTGCTGCGCGACCGGGTGCAGCTCGTGGTCTTCGCGTTCGAGCACGGCCTCGCCTGACCGTCGGTCGAGCACGGATCATCCTTGCGATGTACGCGGATGATCCGCCCGGGCGATGACCCGCAGGCAGCGGCCGAAATAGCGTCGGAGGCATGGAGATCACGACCACCGACATGGGGCTCGCCGCCCGCGTCCAGCACCTGAAGAAGACCTACGGCTCGGGCGAGGGCACCGTCCGTGCGCTCGACGATGTCAGCGTGGGCATCCGCCGCGGACAGTTCACCGCGATCATGGGGCCCTCCGGCTCGGGGAAGTCCACCCTGATGCACATCATGGCGGGGCTCGACAGCCCCACGGAGGGCCGTGCGTGGATCGGCGACACCGAGATCACCGGGCTCGGTGACATCGACCTCACCATCCTGCGCCGCCGTCGCGTGGGCTTCATCTTCCAGGCGTTCAACCTCGTCCCCACGCTCGACGCGCGCGCCAACATCATGCTGCCGTTCGAGCTCGACGGCCGGCGTCCGAGTGCGATCGAACGCGCCAGGATCGACGGTCTCATCGAGAGCCTCGGCCTCGGCTCGCGCTTGAACCACCGGCCCCATCAGTTGTCGGGCGGGCAGCAGCAGCGGGTCGCGATCGCCCGCGCTCTCGCCACCGCGCCCGACCTCGTGTTCGCGGATGAGCCCACCGGGAACCTCGACTCGAAGACAGGCCGAGAGGTGTTGCGTCTGCTCGCCACGGCGAGCCGGGAGCACGGGCAGTCCATCGCGATGGTCACGCATGACGCGATCGCCGCGAGTCACGCCGACCGCGTGCTGTACCTCGGAGACGGCCGCATCGTCGCGGACCACCCTCGGCAGACCGCGGAGGAGATCTCCGCGTACATGCTCGCCGCGGAGGTGGCCGCGTGACCGCCGTCGCGTCGGTCGTCCCCGAGAGTCGGGCGACCGGACCGCGTCTGGCGTGGCTGCGTGATCGCGGTATGGGCGCCAGCATCCTGGTGGCTGCACTGTCGGCCGCGTTCGGGGTGCTCCTCGTGGAGATCACCGCATACATCGGCGCCGTGTTGCAGGCCGACCCGTTCATCGGCGACAGCGGGACGCTCGCGTTCGTCGTCGCGCTCCTGTCGGTGCTGCTGACGGTGGTCGCGATGTATGTCGCGGCGATCGTCACGGCGAACACCTTCTCGACGATCATCGCCGGGCGCACCCGGCAGATCGCTCTCCTCCGTCTGATCGGAGCGACGGCGCGCTCGCAGCGGGCCGAGGTGGGCACGCAGGGCCTCGTGGTCGGGCTGATCGGTGCGGGACTCGGCCTTCTGGCCGGACTCGTGCTGGCGGCGATCGGGGTCCAGGTCGGCGCCCGGTTCCTCGACAACGTCCCGACCTCCTTCTCTCTCGCGCAGCCGTTCGTGGCGCTTCCGGCGGTCGGCGTGGCGCTCACCACCTGGGCCGCAGCCTGGGCCGGCTCGCGACGGGTGCTCTCGGTGACCCCGCTGCAGGCCCTCGGCGGCGCCGTGGAACGCACGCACGAGGAGGTCTCGGGTACGAAGGGACGACACATCGGCGCGTGGATCCTGCTCCTCACCGGTGCGGCACTGCTGGCCGGTGGGGTGGTGGTCGGCCTCATGACGCCCCTCGGCGTCGTGGTCGCCTTCTTCGGTGGGGTGCTCTCGTTCACCGGCCTGGCCCTCGGTTCCGTGCTGTTCATGCCGCCCGTGCTGCGGTTGGTGGGGCGGATGTTCGGGTCGAGTGCCACCGCGCGACTCGCCGCCGAGAACGCACTGCGGTATCCGGAGCGCTCGTCGCGGATGGCGATCGGCGTGGTGATGGGGGTGACCCTGGTGACGATGTTCGCCGTCGCGCTCGAGTCCGCGAAGCGTCTGATGATGAGCCAGGTCACGGGAGAGGTCCCCGACGAGTTCTTCGCCCCGATGGACGCCTTCGCCGCGATCATGATGGTGCTCGTGGCCGTCTCCGCCGTGATCGCCGCTGTCGGCCTTGTGAACCTGCTCACGATCGGTGTCGTGCAGCGCCGTCGCGAACTCGGTCTGCTGCGCTCGATCGGTCTGTCCAACGGGCAGGTGCGGCGGATGGTCCTCTTGGAGGCGACGCACATCACCGTCGCGGCGACGCTGACTGGACTCGTGCTGGGCATCGTGTACGGCTGGATCGCCGCGCAGTCGCTCCTGGGATCCGTCCCGACCCTGCCCGACTTCGTCCCCGCCGGCCTCGTGGCACCGCAGATCCCGTGGATCCCGGTGGTGATCATCGTCGCCTCCACGGCCGTGCTCACCCTCGTGGCCGCGGCGACGCCCACCCGCCTGGCGACGCGGGTGGCTCCGGTGGAGGCGCTCGCGGCGGACTGACGCCTCTAGGCTGGTCGGATGCCGTCGCCGTTCGATCAGTCCACGTATCAGGTTCGTCTCGAGTGGGGCACCGCGGGCCTCGCCCGCCTCGCCCCCACTGACATCGTGGTGGTCGTGGATGTGCTGCGGTTCTCCTCCACAGTCATCGATGCGGTGGTGTCCGGCACGGAGGTCGTGCTGGCGGAGGCGGAGCGCTGGTCGCGGAACGGCGCGGCAGTGGCCGCGGCGGCAGCACCGGATGCGACCGTGCTGATCGGCGGTGTTCGCAACGCCTCTGCCGTGGCACGTGCGGTGCAGACGCTCCAGGAGCGGCGGCAGGCGCGCACCTCGGTCGCGATCATCGCCGCGGGGGAGGCCGATGCGCAGGGAACGCTGCGGTTCGCGGTCGAGGACCAGCTCGGCGCGGGGGCGATCGTCCTGGCCCTCTCGGATCGCGGCATCGATCACACGGCCCCGGATGCGGCGGTCGCTGCCGAGGGGTTCCGTGCCCTGCGAGGCGCCCTGCGGCACATGATCGGCGCGAGCGGGTCAGGGCGCGAGCTCGCCGGGGGCGTCGAGGCGACCACCCGCATCGAGGCAGCCGGTCTGGTGCCGACGTCGACGACGGACGCTGCCGCGCTCGACGCGGTCGACGTCGTCCCGGTGCTGCGGGCGGGGGCGTTCGTCCCGTTCGCCTGATCCCCCGGCGCGGACTCGTGCGGCGAGGGAGGCTCCGGTTCGGCTCAGGGCACGTAGGGTCGTGGCATGAGGTACCTCCCTGCCGTCATCGTCGACATCGTGCTCGTGCTGGTCTTCGCTGTGATCGGCCGGGCCTCGCATGATGAGAACCCCGCCGGGTTCCTGCTCACCGCCTGGCCCTTCCTGATCGCGGTGCTCCTCGGGCATCTCCTCGCCGCTCTGCTCCCGGGGAGGCCGCGCCGCCCGTGGTCCGTCCTGTGGGGCGTGGTCGTGTGGATCGTGACGGTCGCAGGCGGAATGCTCATCCGCGTGCTCAGCGGTGACACCGCCGAGGTGCCGTTCATCATCGTCGCGACGCTGGTCCTCGGCGCGTTCCTCGTCGGCTGGCGCGGGATCGCGGCGTTGCTTCGCCGCCGACGTGGCGCCGCCCCTCACCACGACCTCGCGGACTCGACCGAGCAGGGTGACCCAGGCGACCCGGTCACCTGAGTCGCGGTCAGCGCGGCATCTGCGCGGCGAGACGCACGTCGGACGAGATCTCGCGCCGCGTCCAGGCGAACAGGTGTCGGGCGTCGTAGGTGCGCGAACAACGCGCGCATGATGTGGGGCGGGTCGGTCGGCGGTGGCGGTACGTCACGTGACCCGCGGGACAGCTTCCCACCCAGGGGGCGAGCTCGATGGCGGTCTCTCCGTGGTGCGTCGTGCCGCCGACGTATCCGAGGTCGCGCGCGACGCGCTTCCACGCCGGTCCGTGCGCCGCCGCGTGACCGGCGAGAGCGTGCGCGACCTCGTGCAGCAGCACCTGGTGGATCTCGTCGTCATCGAACCGCGCGGCCAGATAGCGCGAGACCGTGATGCGCTGTTTCGTGTAGTCGCACTGCCCGGCACGGCGCTTGGCATTGTCGAAGCCGAAGGACCAGCTGTCATCGAGATGCAGCGTGATCAGTGCTTCGCCCCAGACGCGCACACGGTCGAGTTCCGCCATGCGATCAGGGTAAGCCATGCGACCGACATCGCGGTCGCGGGAGGACTCAGCCCGCGATGAGCTGTGAGGGACGATGCCGCTCGGCCGCTTCGATCGCGAGCAGCGCGGTCTCCAGTTCGCTGTCCTGTGCACCGGACTCACGACGCAGGAACAGCGACTGCTTGAAGCTCTCCCGGGCAGTCTCGAAGTCCCCGGCGTCGTAGGCGTTCTTGCCGTGGTGCTGATACGCGAAGGCCGCGATCGACAGCCACCGTTGTCCCTCGGCCTCGGTCGCGCAGGTCGCCAGCTCCTGTTCGGCAGCAGCATGCGCCCCCCGATACTGCAGGATCGTCGCGTGCAGCACGCGAGCGCGGAGCACGTCCTTGCGGGTGCCGGCCATGCGCGCCTGGCGGACCGTCTCGTCGGCCAGCGCGAGCGCCTCATCCAGGCGGTCGAGCACTTTCAACAGCCAGACCCGCTCCAGCAGTGCGGGCAGGCTCCGCTGCCCCTCGATCTCCGCGAGACGGGTCGCGCACTCGTCGAGATCGACCACCTCGCGGAGGGTCTCCTGGTCGTATCCCCGGATGAAACTCATTGCTCTCCTTCCGCAGCGTCCCCGTCCAGTCTGCCTTCCGGTCGCGGGGTCGTCCCGGCGGCGCGCCCTGGTCGCCGCATCCGGCGTCGTCGCTGTGCCGGATCGGCCGGCTCAGCGCAAGAACAGCGAGGCGTCGGGACGCGGTGAGGCGACGGCATCCGCATCCGTGACGATGCGGGCGCCCTGGGTGAACGTCTCGACCTCGGCGCCTTGGGCGATCTTCGCGGGGTGGGGGCCGGCGGCGAGAATCCGCGGCAGCCATTCCGTCGGCAGGGGAGCGGCGGACGCCGCGATCACGAGGTTCCCGAATCGTCTGCCCTTGAGCACCTGGGTGTCGGCGAGCACGGCGACCTCCGGGAGGACCTCCGCGATCGTCGCCGTCTGGCGCCGGGCGAAGGCGAGGCCGGGACCGTCGGCGACGTTGACGAGGAGCACGCCGCCGGGAGCCAGCAGCTCCGCGAGCTCGCGGTAGAACTCGACGCTGGTGAGGTGCGCGGGCGTCTGTGCTCCCGAGTAGACGTCGGAGACGACGAGGTCGCAGTTCGTCCGCAGTGCGTTCGGAAGCTTCGTGACGCCCGCCCGCGCATCGCCGATCCTGATCCGGATGGAGGCGCCCTTCGGCAGCGGGAGGTGCTCCCGGACCAGCTGTGCCAGCGGAGCCTCCAACTCGATGATCTGCTGGCGGGAGCCGGGGCGCGTCGCTTCGATGTAGCGGGGAATCGTCATCGCGCCGGCGCCGAGGTGCACGGCGGTCAGCGGGCCTGCGGCGAGCTGGTCGATCACCGCCCCCATGCGCACGATGTACTCGAAGTGCAGGTGCGTCGGGTCGTCGAGGTCGACGTGCGACTGCGGGGTGCCGTCGACGATCAGCTCGAAGCCCGTGGTGAACTCCGACGGCATGACACCGGCGATGCTCCCATGATCGAGTCGGGCCTGCGGGTGCTCGGTGTCGCGCGATCTCGTCCGGCCCATGGGCACGAGCCTACGCTCCGGGGAGGGGCTCAGCGCAGCTTGCCGTTGGCGCACGTCTCCTGCTCGACCGTCTGGCCGGAGATGGCCGGGTCGAGCGTGGCACGCGGCGAGGGTGTCCCGGTGGGGGGCGTCTCGGTCGCCGGTGCCTCCGGATCGGTTCCCGGCGCGGGGTCGACGAGCTCGACGCCGCCGTTGTTGCTGGCCTTGCCCGTCAGCTGCACCGACTGGCCGGCCTTCAGCGCATCCCAGATCGTCGCGGCAGCCTCGCGGTTGGGGATGACGCGGTCGGAATCGTCCGGGTCCTCGAACACGGGATACTGCACGAAGACGAACTCGGAGAACGGCACATCCTTGATGGAGAGGGCGAGCTGCGCCAGACGCACCGGGTTGGCCAGCTGGTCGCTCGGGTCGATGTTGTCGACGACGGTGTTGGCGAGGCCGAGCACCTTGCCGGGGTCGGTGAGGACCTCGTCGCTCATGATCTTCTTCACCAGGCGCGACATGTACTGCTGCTGGTTCGACACCCTCGCCATGTCGCTCTCGTCGCCGACGCCGTGCCGCGTGCGGATGAACTGGAGGGCTTCGTAGCCGGAGACGGTGCGGGGGCCCGGCGCCCAGTCGAGAGCGGTGTGGCTGTCTCGGATGCCGTCGCCGCCGATGCACACCTCGACGCCGCCGATCGCATCGGTCACCTCCATCACGCCGTCGAAATCGATCTTGGCGGCGAAGGGGATCTCCATGCCCGTGAGCTCGGTCACCGTCTTCGCCACGCAGGACAGTCCGGCCCGCTGGAAGATCGAGTTGATCTGCGTCTTGCTCGTGGCCGAGGCGACGGATCCATCGGGCAGGGTGCACTCCGGCGTCTCGAGCATCAGATCGCGGGGGAGCGAGATCGCCGTGACCTTGCGTGGTTCCGCCGACACGTGCACGAGCAGGTTCACGTCGTTGAGGATTCCGCCGTCAGCCTCGGAGCAGCGCTCACCCAGCAGGCCCGTCGACACCGCACCGCACTCGTCGGTCCCGATGATGAGCATGCTGAACTCGCCGGGGTAGGCACTGATCGACGGCGGCTCGACCTCCGGCGCACCCTCCAGCGTGACGGCACCGTCGTTGAATCGGTTGAAGTAGTCGGTCACGACGAAAGCGG
The DNA here is from genome assembly GCF_024498615.1 of Microbacterium sp. J1-1. NCBI lineage: Bacteria > Bacillati > Actinomycetota > Actinomycetes > Micrococcales > Microbacteriaceae > Microbacterium > Microbacterium sp. J1-1. The sequence goes on from NZ_CP089590.1 coordinate 820,548, forward strand.
CGACGGCGATCGCGGAGACGAGCACGACGCCCAGCGTGATCCCGGCGATCTTCAGGAAACCTCTGGCGGGCCCGGGAGAGGGGAGCGTCGCGTGGCGGGCGACCGTCGAACGGTCCTTGTCAGGAGTGCGGCGAACCATCCGGGGAGCCTACCGGGGGAAGCTGATGTTACGGCCACATGACGATTGTGGGAGCAACTTGCAGGGAATTAGTTAGTCGTGGATACTTTTTCCTAACCCCCGGTGAGTACCCGATGCTTTCCAGGACTTTCAAAGAGGAGATCCCCGCAATGCACAAGCGCATTCTCTCGGCCGTGGCGCTCGGCGCCGTGGCCACGCTCGCCCTCGCCGGCTGCGCCGGCGGCAGCGACACCGGTTCGGCCGACGGTGAGGGCAAGGAGCTCACCGTCTGGATCATGAAGGGCACCAACCCCGACGCGACCGCCTTCTACGACGACGTCTCGGCAGCCTTCGAGAAGGAGACCGGTGCGACGGTCAAGATCGAGGAGATCCAGTGGGCCGACGCTCACGATCGCTTCGTGACCTCCATCGCCGGTGGCACGACCCCCGACATCGCCGAGACCGGCACCACCTGGACCGCCGAGTTCGCCGACGCCGGAGCACTCCTCCCGATCGACGAGTACGTCGACGGTGAGAAGGACCTGCGCGGCGACCTGGTCGAGGGCCTCGAGGTCGCCGGCACCTACGACGGTGAGCTCTACGGCATGCCCTGGTACGCCGGCGTCCGCTCGCTCGTCTACCGCGCCGACGTGTTCGAGGAACTCGGTCTCGACGCTCCGAAGACGTGGGACGACATCGTCGCCGCGGGTGACGCGATCAAGGCGGCCAAGCCCGACATGCTGCCGTTCCCGGTTCCGGGTGACGCCGAGTTCCAGGTCTACCCCTGGGTCTGGGGTGCCGGCGGAGAGATCGCCACGAAGGACGGCGACACCTGGACGAGCGAGCTCGACAGCGCCGAGTCGCAGGCGGGCATCGAGTTCTACACGGGCCTGGCGACCGAGCACGGCTTCTCCTCCGCAGGTGCCACCACCTGGAAGGAGACCGACCTCCGCGACGCGTTCACGCAGGGCAACGTCGCCATGATGCTCTCCGGCTCCTGGACGCCGAACTCGCTCATCGAGGCGAACCCCGAGCTCGAAGGCAAGATCGGCGCCGCGGTCATCCCCGGCGAAGACGGCGGCATCGCCCCGTCCGTGCTGGGCGGATCGCACCTCTCGATCTTCAACACGACCAAGAACGCCGACCTGGCGTGGGAGTTCGTGAAGCTCGTCACCACCGGTGAGTTCGCCGAGCAGTGGTCGAACGAGACCGGCTACTTCCCGGGCGTGCAGTCCGCGATGGAGGAGGCCCTCTCCTCGACCGACCCGCTCGTCGCACCGTTCGCCGAGCAGATGGTCGACGGCGGCGCATCCGTGCCGGTCACCCCGAACTTCGGCGCCGTGCAGGCGAAGAAGACGACCAACTCCATGATCCAGGCCATCCTCAGCGGGCAGAAGGACGTCGCCACCGCGACGAAGGACGCCGCCGCCGAGATGACCGAACTGCTCAACCAGTAAGGAAGCATCCCTTCCATGTCGATGGTGCAAGCGCCACTGCCGGCCACGAAGGCGGAGTCCACCTCCGCCTCCGTGGCCGGCGGCCGGAAGCGACGCGGTCTCTCGATCGTCGCGGCCCGCCCCTGGCTCCTTCTCGCGCCCGGGCTGGCCATCCTCGCGGTGCTCATGCTCTGGCCGCTCGTCCAGGTGTTCATCTACTCGCTGCAGGACTACGGCCTGCGTGAGATCAACACCGGGGAGAACAACTGGATCGGCTTCGACAACTATGTCGAGGCGCTCACCAACCCGACTCTCTGGACGGTGGTGCTGCCCAACACGGTCGGGTTCGCCGCCGTCGCGGTGTTCGTCACCGTGGCCGTCGGCACGCTCGTGGCCCTGCTCCTGGCACGCCTCGGCACGACCTGGCGGGTCATCGTCTCCAGCTGCATCATGGTCGCGTGGGCGATGCCCGCCGTGACCGGCACGTACGTCTGGACCTTCATCTTCGATGCCGACCGCGGCATCTTCAACCAGGTCCTGATGGACCTCGGTCTCATGAGCGATCCGGTCAACTGGTTCACGAACCAGTGGTCGTTCTACGCCATCGTGCTCCTCAACGTGGTCCACCACGGCTTCCCGTTCGTGGCGATCACCGTGCTGGCCGGCCTCCTCGGCGTCTCGAAGGAGATGCTCGAAGCCGCAGCGCTCGACGGTGCGGGCGCCTGGCGCCGCTTCTGGAAGATCATCTTCCCGACGCTCAGGCCCGTGTTCTCGGTCGTGATCATCCTCTCGACCATCTGGGACTTCAAGGTCTTCGCACAGGTGTACCTGATGCCCGGCGGTGGGGGCGGCAACCGTCAGGTGCTGAACCTCGGTGTCTGGTCCTACGTCGAGTCCTTCGGACAGAACCGCTACGGATTCGGTGCCGCTCTCGCCGTGCTGCTCACCCTCGTGCTCATCGGCATCACGATCGTCTACATCCGCTCCCTCATGAAGGAGGACGAGCTGTGAACCCGCGTCCGAGGCTCCGCTCCCGCATCGGCACCGGCATCGCGGTCGCCGCGGTCCTGATCTTCACCCTGTTCCCCGTCTACTGGATGGTCTCCAGCGCCTTCGACGCCAAGGCCTCCAGCGGCGGGCAGTCGTTGGTCCCCCAGGAATTCACGTGGGACAACTTCGCCTTCGTCTTGACCGAGGGCGGCTTCGGCACCTACCTCCGCAACTCGGCGATCGTCGCGCTCGTCACCGTGCTCGTCAGTGCGCTCGTGTGTCTGCTCGCCGCGGTCGCGGTCGCGCGGTTCAAGTTCAAGTTCCGCACCATGATCCTGATGATGATCCTCATCGTGCAGATGGTGCCGCTCGAGGCGCTCGTCATCCCGCTCTTCCTTCAGGTCAAGAGCCTCGGTCTGCTCAACAGCATCCTCGGACTCATGGTCGTGTACGTCGCGCTGTCCCTCGCGTTCGGCATCTGGATGCTGCGCGGCTTCGTGGCCGCCGTCCCCGTCGAGCTCGAAGAGGCGGCGTACATCGACGGCGCGAGCTGGTGGCGGATGTTCCGTTCGGTGCTGCTGCCCCTGGTCATGCCCGGTCTCGTCGCGACGAGCATCTTCAGCTTCATCACCGCGTGGAACGAGTTCATCTTCGCGATGACGATCCTCGGCGCGCAGACCGACCAGTACACGGTCTCGATCGGTCTGAAGTCGTTCTTCGGCCTCTACTCCAACGACTGGGGCAGCATCATGGCGGCCTCGACCATCATCACGGTCCCGGTCATGATCTTCTTCGTCCTCGTGCAGCGCAAGCTCGCCTCGGGCATGGTCGCAGGAGCGGTGAAGGGATGACCGACGAGCTCGAGCGCCTCGCGAACGGTGTGCTGTGGCCGGGATTCTTCGGCACCGAAGCACCCGAGTGGTTGCGCCAGGAACTGCGCGACGGCCTGGCCGGCGTGGTGTACTTCGGCCAGAACGTCGGCGAAGGACTCCCGGCCTTGAGCGCCGAGATCCTCGACGCGAACCCGAACGCCCTGATCGGCATCGACGAAGAGGGCGGCAGCGTCACGCGCCTTGAATCCGCCACCGGCTCCACCGTGCCCGGAGCCGCTCAGCTCGGGCTCCTCGACGATCTGGTCGCCTCGGAGCGGACCGGCGCGGAACTCGCCCGGCGGGTCCGTGCTGTCGGTGCGAACGTCGTGCTCGGTCCGGTCGCCGACGTCAACACCGACCCTCGCAACCCGGTGATCGGTGTGCGCGCCTTCGGTGACGACGAGGCGCTCGTCTCACGTCACGTGGTCGCGACGATCGACGGCATCCAGGACTCCGCGGTCGCCGCGTGCGTGAAGCACTTCCCCGGCCACGGCGACACCCACCTCGACTCGCACCACTCCCTTCCCGAGATCACTCTCGACGTCGAGGAGTTCGAGCGGGTGCACCTGGAGCCGTTCCGCGCGGCGGTCGATGCCGGCGTCGATGCCGTGATGACCGCCCACATCGTGGTCCCGGCGTGGGGCGAGCAGCCCGCGACGCTCAACCCCCGCGTGCTCGGAAAGCTGCGCGACTGGGGCTATGACGGCGTCATCATCACGGATGCGCTGGACATGGCCGCCATCCGCGAGACGGTCGGACTCGGCGGGGGAGCGGCGCTCGCCCTCGCTGCCGGCGCCGACCTCCTCTGCATCGGTAACCCGACCAACCCGGGTGACGCAGCGCTTGTGGACCAGGACGAACGGGACTTCCACGCCGCCAGGGACGGGATCGTCGCCGCGTTGCGCGACGGCTCGCTCTCCCGTGCGCGCGTGGAAGAGGCGGCCGCTCGCGTCGCCGCACTCGCCACCAAGCTGCGCGCCGCCGCAGAGCTCGGGCACGACGACCCGGACGACTACGACGCCGCGGAGATCGTGCGTCGGACGGTGACGGTCTCCGGCGATGCCCCCGAGGCAGCCACGGCCCTCGCGGTCATCGACGCGCGCCGCCGGTCGACCCTCGCCGTCGACAGTGCGGGATCGTACGTGGCGAATGCCCTCGCCGCAGACGGACTCCGTGTGCGCCTGGACGTCGCGTCCGCCGACCTGCCGGAGCAGGACCGTGTGCTCGACGAGGTCACGGCGGCGCCCGGTACGACGGTGCTGCTGATCGACAGGCCGGACACGGATGCCGCGCAGCGCTCTCTCGTCGAGCGGGCGGCTGTCCGTGATCCCGGAGCGGTCGTCGTCAACGTCGGTCTTCCGACGCGGAGTCCCCTTCCGCTGCCCACCATCGAGGTCGCCGCTGCCAGTAGGCTCGGTGCGCAGATGGCGAGGGAAGCACTCCTGGGGCGCTTCGCCGTGACGCAGAGGATGAACAGCGCCGGCTGAGACAGGACCCCCATGGACGATGACGTTCTCGCTCGGGTGCGACGCTCCCTTCCGAAGGTGAGTGCCGCAGAGGCACGGGTTGCCGAGACGATCCTCGGAGACCCCACGCTCGTCGTGGACCTCGCGATCAACGATCTCGCCCAGCTCTGCCGCACGTCCCTGTCGACGGTCGCCCGCTATGCCCAATCCCTGGGCTACTCCGGGTATCGGGAACTCCGGGTCGCGGTCGCGCGTGCCATCACGCTCGCGCAGGCGCAGCAGGCGCGCTTCGGCCTGGACACCACGGCGATCGACCGGGAGGACGGGCCGACGGCCATCGCGGCCAAGCTCGCCGCGCAGGAGATCGACGCGATCGAGCAGACCGCGCTCGCCCTCGATGCCGATGCCCTCGACCGGGTCGCCCGCGCGGTGGTCGGTGCACGGCACATCGACCTCTTCGGGCAGGCGGCGTCGTCCCTGACGGCGCAGGACCTGCTGCTGAAGCTGTCTCGCATCGGATGCTCGGTCTCGCACTCCTCGGATCCGCATCTCGCGGTGACCGCCGCCGCCCTGCGCACCACCGGTGATGTGGCGATCGCGTTCTCGCACGGCGGCGAGACGGCCGAGACGATCCGTGCTCTCGACGTCGCGCGCGACGCCGGAGCCCTGGCGGTCGCGGTGACCAGCGTGGCCGATTCACCGGTGGCGCTCGCGGCGGATGTCGTGCTGCTCACGCACGCGCGGGAATCGCCGTTCCGGATGGCCGCGATGTCGAGCCGCATCGCCCAGCTCGCCCTGGTCGACGTGCTCTTCGTCCGCGTCGTGCAGCACAGCGGCGAACCGGTGGCCGTGTCGTTGCAGCGCACGCACGACGCGGTTCCGTCACGACGGAGGCCCTGAGGCCACTCTTCCCGGGCCGAGGGCGTGTCAGTCGACGTGGTCGCGGGTGCTGACGAGCGCGCGCGTCGCGATGCGGTGTCCGCGGGCGAGGCTTCCCGTGAGCGAGAGTCCGGTGAGGACGCCGGCCAGGAATCCGGCGGCGAAGGCATCCCCGGCACCGATCGTCTCGACGACGGGGGCGTCGAGCGCTTCACTCTCGGCACGTTCGGTGCCGTCGTAGGCGACGGCACCACCGGAGTCGGTGACCAGCAGGTACCGGGGCTCGGGGAAGAGCGCACGGAGTTTTTGCGGGTCACTGGTCCCGAACACCGCCTCGGCGTCGGGACGGGTGCAGAACACGATGTCGGCCCGGCGGGCGAAGTCCGACACGACCGCCTTCCCCTCCGCCACGCGGCCACGCCACAGCGCGGGCCGCCAGTTCAGGTCGAAGCTGAGCAGACTGTCGGGACGCCGGTCGGCGAACAGCGATTCCTGCGCCGCGAGTGCCGATGCGGACAGGGCCGGGGTGATTCCGGAGGTGTGCACGAGTGCCGCCTCGGCGAGGAGTGCGGAGGTACTCGGCTCGGCCAACGACTGCGGGGACATCGCCGAGGCCGCGGAACCCGACCGGTAGTAGTGCATGGTGCCGTCGACCGCGCCATCCGCTCGCGGGGCGAGCTCCTTCACATAGAGTCCGGTCGGCGCATCGGCGTCGACCTGCACCGCGGAATCGTCGACGCCGTGGGCGCGCAGCTCCGCCGTGAGGAAACGACCGAACCCGTCATCGCCGACGCGCGAGACGACGGCGGTGCGGATACCGGCGGATGCCAGAGCGATCGCGGTGTTCCACTCGGCTCCCGCGAGGGAACGGTGGAAGGTCCGGCAGTCCTCGAGCGGTCCCGCGGCGGCCGCGACGAGGGCGACCATGCCTTCTCCGAAGCAGACGGCGAGCGTGGGGGAGTCGGGCACGATCTGGACACTACCGGATCGACGCCGGTCGCGCCGATACCGGATTGCAACCTGGATGCGTTTGGTATCTGAGGATCCGCTGGGTACCGTCTAGTCATCACCGTCCCCGAGGCGAAGAGGCTTCGGGACGCGCAAAGAAGCGCCCGACAGGGAAGGTCACACAATGCACCAATCAGTCAAGCGTCGGCGAGGTCTCATCGCCGCAGCCGGAGCCACGATCGCCGCTCTCGCCCTCGCCGGGTGTGTCGCGAGCGAACGAGGAGATGACGGCGCCGAGGGCTCCGGCGACGTGGACGGGACGTTCGTCTTCGCGGCGTCCTCCGACCCGGCGAGCCTCGACCCCGCGTTCGCGCAGGACGGCGAGAGCTTCCGCGTCTCGCGACAGATCTTCGAGGGTCTCGTCGGCACCGAGCCCGGCACCGCCGACCCCGCGCCGCTCCTCGCCGAGAAGTGGGAGTCGTCCGAGGACGGCATGTCGCACACGTTCACGCTCAAGGAGAACGTGACCTTCCAGGACGGGACGCCGTTCAACGCCGAGGCCGTCTGCGCCAACTTCGACCGCTGGTTCAACTGGACGGGTCTGGCCGCGTCCGAGGCCTTCGGCTACTACTACAACAAGCTCTTCAAGGGGTACGCCTCCAACGCGGCGGATGCCGTCTACAAGTCGTGCACCCCAGACGGCGACTACTCGGTCACGGTCGACCTGAACAAGCCGTTCGCCGGCTTCGTCGCTTCCCTCTCGCTGCCCTCGTTCGCCATGCAGAGCCCGTCGGCCATGCAGGAGTTCGGCGCCGACGAGGTCAGCGGTTCCGCCGAGGCTCCGCAGCTGTCCGAGTACGCGATGGGACACCCGGTGGGCACCGGGCCGTACCAGTTCGAGGAGTGGGCACCGGGCGAGCAGGTCACGCTCAAGGCCTACGACGACTACTGGGGCGATGCCGGTCAGATCGACGAGATCATCTTCCGCACGATCGATGACCCGACCGCCCGCCGCCAGGCACTCGAGTCCGGCTCGATCGACGGCTACGACCTCGTCGGCCCCGCCGACACCAAGGCCCTCGCCGACGACGGGTTCACGATGGTCTCGCGCCCGCCGTTCACGATCCTGTACCTCGCGTTCAACCAGGCCGTCCCGGAGCTCCAGGACCCGAAGGTCCGTGAGGCGCTGTCGTACGCCGTCGACAAGGACGCCCTGATCAGCCAGGTGCTCCCCGAGGGCACGCAGAAGGCGATCGCGTTCGTCCCCGAGGTCGTCAACGGCTACAACCCGGACGTGACGACCTTCGACTACGACCCCGAGAAGGCCAAGTCGCTGCTGGCCGAGGCGGGCTACGACGAGGCGAACCCACTGAAGCTGACGTTCAACTACCCGGTCAACGTGTCGCGTCCCTACATGCCGGACCCCGAGCAGATCTACACGGTCCTGTCGTCGCAGCTCTCCGAAGTCGGCGTGGAGACCACCCCGGTCTCGGAGGAGTGGGTCGAGTACCTCGACCGCACCACCGGCACGGCGGACCACGGCATCCACCTGCTGGGCTGGACCGGTGACTACAACGACACCGACAACTTCGTCGGCGTCTTCTTCGGGCAGAAGAGCTCCGAGTGGGGCTTCGACAACCCGGAGCTGTTCCAGAAGCTGACGGAGGCGCGCGGCGTCTCCAACCTCGAGGAGCAGACCGCGCTGTACGAGGAGATCAACGAGATGGTCGCCACGTTCATCCCCGGTGTCCCGCTCGCGCACCCCGCGCCGACCCTGGCGTTCGACCCGCGCGTGGAGAGCTACCCGGCCAGCCCCGTGAACGACGAGGTCTTCACCGACATCGTCCTCACCAAGTAGGCCTGACCGTGTGATACGTCGAGCCCCGGTCCCGCGCACTCCGCGGGACCGGGGAGCGGCGTACCTTCCGATCGACGGAGATCTTCGTGCTGCGCACCATCGGCAGGCGACTGCTGTTCCTCATCCCCACCCTGTTCGGGCTCAGCATCCTGCTGTTCGCCTGGGTCAGGGCCCTTCCCGGCGGCCCCGCGGTCGCCCTCCTCGGCGAGAAGGCCACCCCCGAGGCCATCGCCAGGGTCAACGAGCTCTACGGCTTCGACGAGCCGATCATCCAGCAGTACTTCACCTGGATCGGCCGACTCCTGCAGGGCGACTTCGGAACGTCCATCCAGACGAACCGGCCGGTGACGGAGGAGTTCCTCCGCCGGTTCCCCGCGACGCTGGAGCTGAGCGTCATGGCGCTCATCTTCGCGGTCGGCATCGGTATCCCGCTGGGCTACTGGGCGGCCCGACGTCACGGCAAGTTCACCGACCACGCATCGGTCGTGCTGAGCCTCGTGGGCATCACGATCCCGGTGTTCTTCCTGGCGTTCATCCTGAAGTACGTGTTCGCCGTGCAACTGGGCTGGCTGCCGTCGGACGGACGACAGGATCCTCGAATAGACGCCACCCATCCCACGGGGTTCTATGTGTGGGACGGCATCATCACCGGTGAATTCGACGCCGCATGGGACGCGATCCTGCATCTGATCCTGCCGGCGCTCGCGCTCGGGACGATCCCGCTCGCGATCATCGTGCGCATCACCAGGGCGAGCGTCCTGGAAGTGCAGAACGCGGACTACGTGCGCACCGGCCGGGCGAAGGGGGTCGGTTCCCCGACGCTGCGCAACCGCTTCATCCTGCGCAACGCCATGCTCCCGGTGATCACCACGATCGGCTTGCAGACCGGACTCCTGATCTCCGGGGCGGTGCTCACCGAAACGGTGTTCGCCTTCCCCGGCATCGGCTCGTTCCTGGCGAGGGCGATCTTCACCAGGGACTTCCCGGTCCTTCAGGGTTTCATCATCTTCATCGCGATCGCGTACGCGCTGATCAACCTGGCGGTCGATGTCTCCTACAGCTTCATCGACCCGAGAGTGAGGGTGCAGTGATGTCCCTCTCCATCGTCCGAAAGGAGGCGGTCGCATGAGCATCCCTCTTCCGCCCGCCCAAGGGCCATCGGCAGAGAGCGGCGGCGGCATCGACACCGTCGCGATCGCGCAGGCCGACCTGAAGAAGAGCTCCGGCGGATTCTGGCAGGACGTGTTCCGTCGCCTCCGTCGCAATCCCACGGCCTGGATCGGCGCCGTCATCGTGCTGCTGTTCCTGCTCGTCGCCGCACTCGCCCCCTGGCTGGCTCCGTACCCGGAGACGGCGCTTCCCGGGGCGAAGTACATCACGCCGACCCACATCCCCGGTCCGGGGGAGCTGCCGGAGTTCCCGCTCGGCCTCGACCGCTTCGGTGGGGACGTGCTGTCGAAGCTGATCTGGGGCGCGCAGGCATCACTCCTGATCGGTGTCATCTCCACCGCGATGGGCCTTGTCGGCGGCATGATCCTCGGCCTCATCGCCGGGACGTTCGGCGGGTGGGTCGACACCCTGATCATGCGCGTGGTCGACATCATCCTCTCGGTGCCGAACCTGCTGCTCGCGGTGTCGATCGCCGCGATCCTCGGGCAGACCCCGTTCGCCGTGATGATCGCCATCGGTGCGTCCCAGGTGCCGATCTTCGCGCGGCTGCTCCGTGCGTCGATGCTGCAGCAGCGTTCGAGCGACTACGTCCTGTCGGCGCAGACGCTCGGCCTCGGCCGCGGCAAGATCACCATGTCGCACGTGCTCCCCAACGCCATCGGCCCCGTGATCGTGCAGGGGACGCTGACGCTCGCGACCGCCGTGATCGATGCGGCGGCGCTGTCGTTCCTCGGCCTCGGCGGCGGCGGCCCCGCGACGGCCGAGTGGGGGCGCATGCTCACCTACGCACAGTCCGAACTCGCGATCGCCCCGTGGCTCGCGTTCCTCCCCGGCATCTGCATCGCCGTCACCGCGCTCGGCTTCACCCTCCTCGGCGAGGCGTTGCGCGAGGCGATGGACCCGCGGACGAGGGCGCGATGAACGCGCGCGACGAAGGCGCGACGCGCGCCGTGAAGGAGAACCAGATGTCGACCGAGCCGTTGCTGTCGGTCCGAGGACTCGCCGTGGACTTCGCCACCATGGACGGGGTCGTGCACGCCGTCGAAGGTGTCGACCTCGAGATCCGTCCGGGCGAGACCGTCGCGATCGTGGGCGAGTCCGGTTCGGGCAAGTCGACCACCGCGATGGCGATCATCGGACTTCTCGCGGGTGGCGGGAAGGTGGCCTCCGGGAGCATCCGGCTCGATGGGAGGGACATCACCCACGCCTCCGAGAACGAGCTGCGCACGATCCGCGGCCGGGACATCGGTCTCGTCCCGCAGGATCCGATGTCGAACCTGAACCCGGTGGCCAAGATCGGCACGCAGGTCGCCGAGACGCTGCTCGCCCACGGTCTCGCGACGCGGCAGGATGTGCAGGCCAAGGTGGTGGAGGCACTCACGGCCGCGGGCCTTCCCGACCCCGAGCGGCGTGCGAAGCAGTACCCGCACGAGTTCTCCGGCGGCATGCGCCAGCGCGCGCTCATCGCGATCGGTCTGGCGTGCAAGCCGCGACTGCTGATCGCCGACGAGCCGACCAGCGCCCTGGATGTGACCGTGCAGCAGACCATCCTCGATCAGATCGGGCAGATGACCCGCGAGCTGGGAACGGCCGTGCTGCTCATCACCCACGACCTCGGGCTCGCCGCTGAGCGCGCGGAGCGCGTGATCGTGATGCACCGCGGCAAGGTCGTCGAGCAAGGAGCTGCGCGGCAGATCCTGGAGGATCCGCAGCATCCGTACACGCAGTCTCTGGTGAAGGCCGCTCCCTCGGTCGCCGCCGCCCGACTGCGGCCGGAGGCCTTCGGGGTGCAGGAGCGCACCGCAGAGACGGATGCCGCCGGGACCGTCCCCGCCGACAACATCGTCGAGATCGAGAACCTCACCAAGGTGTACCCGGTGCGGGGGCGTGGTGAGGACTTCGTGGCCGTCGACGACGTGTCGCTGGTCATCCCACGCGGGGAGACCGTCGCGATCGTGGGGGAGTCCGGCTCGGGGAAGACCACGACCGCGCGGATGCTGTTGAAGGTGATCGAGCCCACGAGCGGACTGATCCGCTACGAGGGCAAGGACATCTCGGCGCTCTCGCGGGCCGAGACGCGCGAGTTCCGTCAGCAGGTGCAGCCCATCTTCCAGGATCCGTACTCGAGCCTGAACCCGATGTTCACGATCGAGCGCCTGATCGCCGAACCGCTGGAGTTCTACAAGAGGGGCAGCGGAGCCGATCGACGCAAGCGCGTGCGGCAGCTTCTGGACGACGTGGCGCTGCCGCAGTCGATGCTGCGTCGCTACCCGTCCGAGCTGTCCGGAGGCCAGCGGCAGCGCGTCGCGATCGCGCGGGCCCTCGCGCTCTCTCCCGACGTGATCGTCTGCGACGAGCCGGTCTCGGCACTCGACGTGCTGGTGCAGGACCAGATCCTCACGCTGCTCGGCGACCTGCAACGGGAGTACGGACTGAGCTATCTGTTCATCTCCCACGACCTCGCCGTGGTGCGACTGATCAGCGACTACGTCTGCGTCATGAAGGACGGCAGGCTCGTCGAGGCGGCGACCTCGGAGGAGATCTTCACCAACCCGCGGGACCCGTACACGCGTCGACTGCTGGCCTCGATCCCCGGCAACGAGCTGAACATCGCGTCCTGAGAGCACCGGGCCAGGGCTCATACCGCAGCTTCCCACATTGGTCAAGGACTGCGCTTGCCATGTCGCACAATCGTGCGTATAGTTGGTAGTTGCGCTCGCTCCTCCCTGCCCTCATATGGTGGTCGGCATTTCGTTGAGTTCTCGAGCGCACACTCCACCTGACGACAAAGGAATCGAGAAGCCCTGCGGGGCTCACGGAGGTTATTCCCTTGGCTGCTGCTCGCAACGCATCCACATCCACCACCACCAAGAACGGACGCGGAGCTTCCCGTCTTTCGTTCGCCAAGATCTCCGACACGCTGACGGTCCCTGACCTTCTCGCTCTGCAGACCGAATCCTTCGGTTGGCTGGTCGGCAACGACGCCTGGAAGGCGCGCGTGGCCGAGGCCAAGAAGCAGGGGCGCACGGACGTCAACGAGAACAGCGGTCTGGGCGAGATCTTCGAGGAGATCTCCCCGATCGAGGACCTCGGCGAGACGATGCAGCTGTCGTTCACGAACCCCTACCTCGAGCCGGAGAAGTACTCGATCGAGGAGTGCAAGGAGCGTGGCAAGACCTACGCCGCTCCGCTGTACGTCGAGGCCGAGTTCATGAACCACCTCACGGGTGAGATCAAGACCCAGACGGTCTTCATGGGCGACTTCCCGCTGCAGACCGACAAGGGCACGTTCATCATCAACGGCTCCGAGCGCGTCGTCGTCTCGCAGCTGGTCCGCTCCCCGGGTGTCTACTTCGACAAGACCCCCGACAAGACGTCCGACAAGGACATCGTGTCGGCGCGCGTCATCCCGAGCCGTGGTGCATGGCTCGAGTTCGAGATCGACAAGCGCGACCAGGTCGGCGTGCGCGTCGACCGCAAGCGCAAGCAGTCGGTCACCGTCTTCCTCAAGGCGCTGGGCATGACCAGCGAGGAGATCCTCGCCGAGTTCGCCGGCTACACCTCGATCGAGGAGACGCTCGCGAAGGACACGATCGTCACGAAGGAAGATGCGCTCCGCGACATCTACCGCAAGCTCCGTCCGGGCGAGCAGGTCGCCGCCGAGGCCGCCCGCGCCCTCCTGGACAACTTCTACTTCAACCCGAAGCGCTACGACCTGGCCAAGGTCGGTCGTTACAAGATCAACCACAAGCTGGGCCTGGACCAGCCGCTGACCTCCTCGGTGCTCACCGTCGAGGACATCGTGGCCACGATCAAGTACCTCGTCCGCCTGCACGCGGGCACCGAGGAGACCTTCACGGGCATCCGCGGTGGCAAGAAGGCCGAGATCCGTCTCGCGACCGATGACATCGACAACTTCGGCAACCGTCGCATCCGCGCGGTCGGCGAGCTCATCCAGAACCAGGTCCGCACCGGTCTCTCCCGCATGGAGCGCGTCGTCCGCGAGCGCATGACCACGCAGGACATCGAGGCGATCACGCCGCAGACCCTGATCAACGTGCGCCCCGTCGTCGCCGCGATCAAGGAGTTCTTCGGAACGTCGCAGCTGTCGCAGTTCATGGACCAGAACAACCCGCTCGCAGGTCTGACGAACAAGCGTCGTCTCTCCGCGCTCGGACCCGGTGGTCTCTCGCGTGACCGCGCCGGCGTTGAGGTCCGTGACGTCCACCCCTCGCACTACGGCCGCATGTGCCCGATCGAGACTCCGGAAGGCCCGAACATCGGTCTGATCGGTGCGCTCGCGACCTTCGCGCGCATCAACTCGTTCGGTTTCATCGAGACCCCGTACCGCAAGGTCGTCGACGGCGTCGTGACCGAGCAGATCGACTACCTCACGGCTTCCGAAGAGGTCGACTTCAACATCGCGCAGGCGAACGCCCCGCTCGATGCCAAGGGTCGCTTCCTCGAGAGCCACGTCCTGGCCCGCCCCAAGGGCGGCAGCGGCGAGGTCGACATGTTCCTGCCGGAAGACATCGGCTACATCGACGTCTCCCCGCGCCAGATGGTGTCGGTCGCGACCTCGCTCGTGCCGTTCCTCGAGCACGACGACGCACAGCGCGCCCTCATGGGTGCCAACATGCAGCGTCAGGCCGTCCCGCTGCTGCGCAGCGACTCGCCGCTCGTCGGAACCGGTATGGAGGGCTACACGGCCATCGACGCCGGTGACGTCCTCACCGCCGAGAAGGCCGGTGTCGTCTCCGAGGTCTCCGCAGACCGCGTCGTCGTCATGCTCGACGAGGGCGGGACGCAGGAGTACCACCTCCGTAAGTTCGACCGCTCGAACCAGGGCACGTCGTACAACCAGAAGGTCGTCGTCAACGCCGGTGAGCGCGTCGAGGTCGGAGAGGTCATCGCCGATGGTCCCGCCACCGAGAACGGCGAGCTGGCCCTCGGGAAGAACCTCCTCGTCGCGTTCATGACGTGGGAGGGCTACAACTTCGAGGACGCGATCATCCTGAGCCAGGACCTGGTGAAGGACGACACCCTCTCCTCGATCCACATCGAGGAGTACGAGGTCGACGCGCGCGACACCAAGCTCGGCAAGGAGGAGATCACCCGTGACCTCCCCAACGTCAGCCCGGAGCTGCTGAAGGACCTCGACGAGCGCGGCATCATCCGCATCGGCGCCGAGGTGCGCCCCGGCGACATCCTCGTCGGCAAGGTCACGCCGAAGGGTGAGACCGAGCTGTCGGCTGAGGAGCGTCTGCTGCGCGCGATCTTCAACGAGAAGAGCCGCGAGGTCCGCGACACGTCCCTGAAGGTGCCTCACGGTGAGCAGGGAACCATCATCGCGGTCAAGGAGTTCAACGCCGAGGACGGCGACGACGAGCTCGGCTCCGGTGTCAACCGCCGCGTCGTGGTCTACATCGCCCAGAAGCGCAAGATCACCGAGGGTGACAAGCTCGCCGGCCGTCACGGCAACAAGGGTGTCATCGCGAAGATCCTCCCGATCGAGGACATGCCGTTCATGGCGGACGGCACCCCGGTCGACATCGTCCTGAACCCGCTCGGCATCCCGGGTCGAATGAACTTCGGTCAGGTGCTCGAGACCCACCTCGGGTGGATCGCGAAGCAGGGCTGGAAGGTCGAGGGCACCCCGGAGTGGGCCGTCCGTCTGCCGGAGGAGGCCTTCGAAGCTGCTCCCGGTACGAAGGTCGCCACCCCGGTGTTCGACGGTGCGAGCGAGGAGGAGATCGCTGGTCTCCTCGACGCGACGACCCCGACCCGCGACGGTGTGCGCCTGATCGACTCGAGCGGAAAGGCCCAGATGTTCGACGGCCGCTCCGGCGAGCCGTTCCCGGCCCCGATCTCCGTGGGCTACATGTACATCCTGAAGCTGCACCACCTGGTCGACGACAAGATCCACGCACGTTCCACGGGTCCGTACTCGATGATCACCCAGCAGCCGCTCGGTGGTAAGGCGCAGTTCGGTGGACAGCGCTTCGGTGAGATGGAGGTGTGGGCCCTCGAGGCCTACGGCGCCGCATACGCGCTCCAGGAGCTCCTCACGATCAAGTCCGACGACATCCTCGGCCGCGTCAAGGTGTACGAGGCGATCGTCAAGGGCGAGAACATCCAGGAGCCCGGCATCCCCGAGTCCTTCAAGGTGCTCATGAAAGAGATGCAGTCGCTCTGCCTGAACGTCGAGGTCCTCTCGGCCGACGGCACACTGGTGAACCTCCGCGACACCGACGATGAGGCGTTCCGCGCCGCGGAAGAGCTCGGTATCAACATCTCCAGCCGCTTCGAGGCCGCCTCGATCGACGAGATCTAATCCGCGGGTGTGCCCGGGGGTCCAACTCCCGGGCACACCGAAGCAGACTTCTCAAACAGAATTTCCGACACAGGAGAACTAGTGCTCGAGTCCACAACTTTCGACGAGCTTCGCATCGGCCTGGCCACCGCAGAGAACATCCGCGCGTGGTCCTACGGTGAGGTCAAGAAGCCCGAAACCATCAACTACCGCACTCTGAAGCCGGAGAAGGATGGTCTCTTCGGAGAGCAGATCTTCGGCCCGTCCCGCGACTGGGAGTGCGCCTGCGGCAAGTACAAGCGCGTCCGCTTCAAGGGCATCGTCTGCGAGCGCTGCGGCGTGGAGGTCACCAAGAGCTCCGTCCGTCGTGAGCGCATGGGGCACATCGAGCTCGCTGCTCCGGTCACCCACATCTGGTACTTCAAGGGCGTGCCCTCGCGCCTCGGGTACCTGCTCGACATGGCACCGAAGGACCTCGAGAAGGTCATCTACTTCGCCGCCTACATGGTCATCTCGGTCGACGAGGAAGCTCGTCACCGCGACCTGGGCACGCAGGAGAACAACATCCGCCTCGAGCTGAAGACGCTCGGCGACCGTCGCGACGCCAAGATCGCGGAGCGCCTGGCCAAGCTGGAGGAGGAGCTCGCCGCTCTCGAGGCAGAGGGTGCCAAGGCCGACGCCAAGAAGAAGGTCAAGGACGCCGCCGAGAAGGAGATGTCGCTCATCCGCAAGGGTGCAGACGACGCGATCCTGAAGCTGGAGCGCGTGTGGGAGGACTTCCGTACCCTCGAGGTCGGTGCCCTGCGCCCGGAGGACGACGTCTTCCACGAGCTGCAGGACCGCTTCGGTCAGTACTTCGAGGCCTACATGGGCGCCGAGTCGATCCAGCGTCGCCTCGCGGCGTTCGACCTCGTCGCCGAGGCGGAGAACCTGCGTCTGCAGATCTCCGAGGGCAAGGGTCAGCGCAAGATCCGTGCGATCAAGCGCCTCAAGGTCGTCAGCTCGTTCCTCGAGACCGGCATGAGCCCGGCCGCGATGGTCCTCGACGTCGTCCCGGTGATCCCGCCGGAGCTGCGCCCGATGGTCCAGCTCGACGGTGGCCGCTTCGCGACTTCCGACCTGAACGACCTCTACCGTCGTGTGATCAACCGCAACAACCGTCTTCGTCGTCTGATCGACCTCGGTGCCCCCGAGATCATCGTCAACAACGAGAAGCGCATGCTGCAGGAGGCCGTCGACGCCCTGTTCGACAACGGTCGCCGCGGTCGTCCCGTCACCGGTACGGGTAACCGTGCCCTGAAGTCCCTCAGCGACATGCTGAAGGGTAAGCAGGGTCGTTTCCGTCAGAACCTGCTCGGAAAGCGTGTCGACTACTCCGGCCGTTCGGTCATCATCGTCGGCCCGCAGCTGAAGCTGCACCAGTGCGGTCTGCCCAAGCAGATGGCGCTGGAGCTCTTCAAGCCGTTCGTCATCAAGCGCCTGATCGATCTCGGTCACTCGCAGAACATCAAGGCTGCCAAGCGCGCCGTCGAGCGCACCCGTCCCGAGGTCTGGGACGTGCTCGAAGAGATCATCCGCGAGCGTCCGGTGCTGCTCAACCGTGCACCCACCCTGCACCGCCTGGGTATCCAGGCGTTCGAGCCGCAGCTCGTCGAGGGTAAGGCCATCCAGCTGCACCCGCTCGTCTGCGCGGCGTTCAACGCCGACTTCGACGGTGACCAGATGGCTGTGCACCTGCCCCTGTCGGTCGAGGCTCAGGCCGAGGCCCGCGTGCTGATGCTCGCGTCGAACAACATCCTGAAGCCGTCCGACGGTCGTCCGGTCACCCTGCCTTCGCAGGACATGATCATCGGTCTGCACCACCTGACCACGGTCAGGGAGGGTGCGGTCGGTGAGGGTCGTGCGTTCGGTTCGGTGGGCGAGGCGATCCTGGCCAAGGACGAGGGCACCCTCGACCTGCAGGCGAAGATCCGCATCCGCATCCCCGGTCTGACCTTCCTCGAGGGCGAAGCTCCCGAGGGCTACGAGCGTCACGGTCTCGTCGACGCTTCGCTGGGTCAGGCGATCTTCAACGACACGCTTCCCAAGGGCTACCCGTTCGTTCGCGAGCAGGCCGACAAGAACAAGCTGTCGCAGATCGTCAACAAGCTGGCCGAGGAGTACCCGAAGGTCGAGACGGCCGCGTCGCTGGACCGCATCAAGGACGCCGGTTTCTACTGGGCCACGCGTTCCGGTGTGACCGTCGCCCTGAGCGACATCCTCACGCCGCCGAACAAGGGCGAGATCGTCGCCGGCTACGAGAAGCAGGCCGCGAAGGTTCAGTCGCAGTACGAGAAGGGTCTGACGACCGACTCCGAGCGTCGCCAGGAGCTCATCAAGATCTGGACCGAGGCAACCGACGAGGTCCAGGCCGCGATGCGGGCGAACTTCCCGGAGGACAACACCATCAACCGCATGGT
Organism: Microbacterium sp. J1-1; assembly: GCF_024498615.1. NCBI lineage: Bacteria > Bacillati > Actinomycetota > Actinomycetes > Micrococcales > Microbacteriaceae > Microbacterium > Microbacterium sp. J1-1. The sequence goes on from NZ_CP089590.1 coordinate 839,057, forward strand.
GTCCTCGGGCGCTCGTGGTAACTGGCTGCAGATCCGGAACATCGCCGGTATGCGTGGTCTGGTGAACAACCCCAAGGGTGAGATCATCCCGCGTCCGATCATCTCCTCGTACCGCGAGGGCCTGTCGGTGGCGGAGTACTTCATCGCGACGCACGGTACCCGTAAGGGTCTGGCCGACACCGCTCTGCGTACCGCCGACTCGGGTTACCTGACCCGTCGTCTGGTGGACGTCTCGCAGGACGTCATCATCCGCGAAGAGGACTGTGGCACGTCGAAGGGCCTCGAGCTCCCGATCGCCGCTCCGAACTCGCAGGGTGAGCTCGTGCGCGACGCCAACGTCGAGAACTCGGTGTTCGCTCGTACGCTGGCCTCCGATGTCGTGAGCGCGTCGGGCGAGGTGCTCGCCGCTGCCGGTGACGACGTGGGTGACGTGCTGATCGACAAGCTCGTCGGTCTCGGTGTCGAGAGCATCAAGGTGCGCTCGGTCCTGACCTGCGACTCCGCTGTCGGTGTCTGCGCGCAGTGCTACGGCCGTTCGCTCGCGACCGGCAAGACCGTCGACATCGGCGAGGCCGTCGGCATCATCGCGGCCCAGTCGATCGGTGAGCCCGGTACCCAGCTGACGATGCGTACCTTCCACACGGGTGGTTCGGCATCGGCGGACGACATCACGCAGGGTCTTCCCCGTGTGCAGGAGCTCTTCGAGGCGCGTACCCCCAAGGGTGCGTCCCCGATCGCCGAGGCCGATGGCCGCATCACGATCGACGAGACCGACAAGGGCAAGAAGGTCATCCTCACGCCCGACAGCGGCGACGAGCCCGTGGTCTACCCCGTGCTGAAGCGTGCGACGCTTCTCGTCGAGGACGGCCAGCACGTCACCGTCGGTCAGCCCCTGCAGGTCGGCACGCTCGACCCCAAGGAGATCATGCGCGTCATGGGTGCTCGCGAGGTGCAGCGTTACCTCGTCGGCGGCGTCCAGGGCGTGTACCGCTCGCAGGGTGTGCCGATCCACGACAAGCACATCGAGGTCATCGTCCGTCAGATGCTCCGCAAGGTCACCGTCGTCGATCACGCCGACACGACCCTGCTCCCGGGTGAGATGGTCGACCTCAAGCGCTACCAGTCGATCAACCGCGAGGCTGTGTCCGAGGGCAAGCGCCCCGCGTCCGGCCGTCCGGAGCTGATGGGTATCACGAAGGCGTCGCTCGCGACCGAGTCGTGGCTGTCGGCCGCCTCCTTCCAGGAGACGACCCGCGTGCTCACCGAGGCTGCGATGCAGGGCAAGCGCGACCCGCTGGTCGGTCTCAAGGAGAACGTCATCATCGGAAAGCTCATCCCTGCCGGAACCGGTCTCTCGAAGTACCGCGACGTCACGGTCGAGGCCACCGAGGAAGCCAAGAGCGAGCGCTACCCGAACCGGATCTTCGCATCCGACGGTGCGTACGCTGACGGCGACTTCGGCTACGTCGACTTCGACGCGTTCTCGACGGACGACATCACGCCCGGTACTTACAACTGAGTGAGTGCTGAGTGAGAAGGCCCCAGGCGATTCGCCTGGGGCCTTCTTCGTGTCCGGGATGGGCGCAGGGCCGCGTCACGCGTGCTGAAGCGCGCACGTCTGTAGGAGTTCGCACGTGCTGAAGCGCGCACGTCTGAAGGAGTTCTCGCGTTCTGAAGGAGAGCATCCCCGAAAGGCTCCTTCTTTTCGAGAGAACTCCTTCAGAGTTGACGGCGTTCCCCGTGCGACCCGCGGCGCGATAGTGTCGGCGGGTGAGCAACGACACTACTTCTGCCGTTTCCGTGGTCGTGATCGGCGACGCTTTGATCGACGAGATCCGGGACGATGCCGGGGTACGAGAGCTCGTCGGCGGTGCGGCACTCAATGTCGCTGTCGGTCTCCGACGTCTCGGCGTGCCGACGACGCTGATCGCGATGGTGGGCGACGACGAGGCCGGTGGGCACATCCGTGAGTACTTGTCCGACCACGGCGTGCGTCTGATCGCGAGTGAGGCTCCGCTCGGCTCGTCCCGGGCGATCGTGCAGCGGGCGGCGAACGGCGAGCCGCAGTACGTCTTCAATGAGGCCGCGCAGAAGCGCAGTGTCCGCTACTCCGACGAGACGCGTCAGGCGATTGCCGAAGCCGGTCTCGTCGCGATCAGCTGTTTCCCTTTCGATGTGCCGACCGAGGTCGATGCGCTCGTCGACGCCCTGGGTGACGCACGCGTGGCGGTCGATCCCAACCCGCGAACGGGCATGCTCAGCGACCGGGAGGAGTTCGTCCGCGGGTTCGAGCGCCTCGCTGCTTCGGCGGCCATCGTCAAGGTCGGAGCAGATGACGCGGCGATCCTCTACGACGGTGACCTCGACGCGTTGCGCGCGCGTTTGCGGGGGCTCGGCGCTGCGGCCGTCCTTGCGACCGCGGGTGCCGACGGCGCGACGATCGATGCGGATGCCGGCATCATCTCCGCGCCGATCGCGCAGCTTCCCGGTGCCGTGATCGACACCGTCGGTGCGGGAGACGCGACTCTCGCCGCGGTGTCGGAAGGCCTGGTCGCGGCGTCTCCGTCAGACGTGGGGGAGTGGGGTTCGTTGCTGCGGCGAGCCATGGATGTCGCTGCCGCGACCTGTCGCGCCGAGGGCGGTCTGCTGCGGACGCCCGAGTCGCTCGCAGATGCCGGACGCGGTGTGAACGGCAGCTGACCGTTCGATTTCTTGCACCCGCCTCGGGCGGGTATGCTTGTCTCTCGTGCCCCCGGTTGGCTGTTCAAGTCGGACGGGTGCGCTCTGGCGAGTTACCCAAGCGGCCAAAGGGATCTGACTGTAAATCAGACTGCTCTGCATTCGGGGGTTCGAATCCCTCACTCGCCACCAAACCACCACCTCCGCGCTATCGATCGCGAACAGAAATGCCTCCGGCCCCGGAGGCATTTCGCATTTCAGGCCTGCGGAGCCCCTCTCTCGGTCGCGAGGTGAAGAATCACCGAACTCCTCGAGAACAGACACTGCCGCCAATGCCGGGTGCCTCGGCGCGGCACCAGTAACGTGGTGTGCTTGAGACAAGCCGGGGTCCCGGTACACAGCCAAGAGGATACATACACAATGAACGCATCTCGTTCCGTCACCGCCGCTTCCATCGCGCTGCTCGCGCTCCTGTTCACCGGCTGTGCCGCGGGAGCCTCCGACTCGGGCAGTGACGCGAAGCCGGAGTCGGCGGACAAGCCGGCCGCGACGCAGACCAAGGAAGAGGCCTGCGACATCATGGTCACGAGCCTCTCGGACCTGCAGTCGCTTTCGTCGGTCGACACGTCGGACCCGAACGCTGCACTGGCCGCCTTCAAGGAGGCTCAGGGCAAGGTGGACGATGCGGCGAAGCAGGTATCGAACGACGAGGTGAAGCCCTCCGCCGACGATTCCGCAGCCGCGCTGAAGGGGTACGTCGACTTCCTCGACCAGGCGAGTTCCGACCCGGCGAACGTGGACGTCTCGAAGATGAGCGAGCACGTGCAGGCGCTCACCGACAGCATCACCGAGCTCTCCACGGTCTGCTCCTGACCGTCCGGGCCGAGAAGGGGATCCTCACGGATACGCGTGACACCGGAGCCCCTTCTCGGCCACACTGAGTTCCATGGGATCAGCGTTGACCACCATCGGACTGCCCGTCGCCCTCGGCATCATCATGCTGGGGCTCGGGCTCAGCCTCACCCTCGCCGACTTCGCGCGGGTGCTGAAGCAGCCGAAGGCGGTGATCATCGCCCTGCTGTGTCAGCTGGTGCTGCTGCCGGCCATCTGCTTCGGCCTCGTCCTCGCGTTCCAGCTGCCACCGATCCTCGCTGTCGGCATGATGATGCTGGCGGCGTCGCCGGGCGGGACCACGGCGAACCTCTACAGTCATCTGTTCCGCGGTGACATCGCCCTGAACATCTCGCTGACCGCCGTGAACTCTGTGATCGCCGTGATCACCCTCCCGATCATCACGAACTTCGCGATCGCGTACTTCCAGCCGTTCGACGACCGACTGGGGCTGCAGTGGTCGAAGGCGCTCGAAGTGTTCGCGATCGTGCTCTTGCCCGTGGCTCTCGGCATGATCGTGCGACGTTTCTGGCCGAAGTTCGCCGGCGGCATGGACAAGCCGGTGCGCATCGCCTCCGTCGTGATCCTGGTCGTCGTGATCGCGGGCGCCGTGGCATCGAACTGGACCCTCCTCGTCTCGAACTTCACCCAGCTCGCCCTGATCACCGTGCTGTTCTGCTTGATCAGCCTCACGGTCGGCTTCTTCGTCCCGCGGATGCTCCGCGTGGGGAAGCGCCAGGCGATCGCGACGTCGTTCGAGATCGGCATCCACAACGCCACGCTGGCGATCGTGATCGCTCAGTCGGTGGTCGGATCGGTGGAGCTGAGCCTTCCCGCCGCGGTGTACGGAGTGCTGATGTTCTTCATCGCGTTCGGCTTCGGGTTCCTGATCCGAGACCGTCACGCGGTCCCCGCCCCGGTGGCGCCTTCGCCCTGAGAGGGCTTGACCTCGAACGCACGCCTGGTTTAGCATCTGATAAATCGATTTAACAGCGGCCCGAGGTGATCTGGTCGCCACACGACGGAGTGAGGTGAACGCGATGGGCAGAGCGCGGATCTCTGATGTCGCCGCTGCAGCCGGCGTGTCGGTCACCACTGTGTCGCTCGTGCTGAACGATGCCGAGTCGCGCATCTCCGAGCAGACCCGCATCCGTGTCCGTGCGGCTGCGGAGGCCGTCGGCTACGCCCCCAGCGCCGTTGCCCGCGGGCTCCGCACGCAACGCACCCGCATCGTGGGACTCCTGTCCGACCAGATCGCGACGACCCCGTTCGCGGGCCGCATGCTTGCCGGCGCACAGGACGCCGCGCGCGAGCATGATCACCTCCTGCTCTTCATCGACACCGGCGGCGACGCAGACATCGAAGCGGATGCCCTCCGCGCCTTGGCGGCACAGCAGGTCGACGGCATGATCTACGCCTGCATGTGGCACCGCGCGGTCGACGTCCCCGCCGGGCTCCCTCGAGGCTCGGTGCTGCTCGACTGCTACCCCGAGGGTGGCGGCTTCCGCAGCGTCGTGCCCGATGACCGCGTGGGCGGTGCGGCCGCGGTGCGAGAGCTGCTCGCCGCCGGACACCGCCGCATCGCGTACCTCGACACCGACGACCCCGAGCCCATCGCCTCGCGACTGCGTCACGAGGGCTACCTCGAAGCGCTGGCCGAGGCGGGCATCGAGGCCGATCCCGCGCTCCATGTGACGGGGGAGACGTCCGCGCAGGGCGGGCGTGCGGCAGCCGAGCGGTTGCTCGATCTGCCCGAGGACCAGCGTCCGACCGGCATCTTCTGCTTCAACGACCGGATGGCGATCGGCGTCTACGCCGCGGCACACCATCGCGGCCTCGAAATCCCGCGCGACCTCTCGGTCGTCGGCTACGACGATCAGCAGTTGGTCGCCGCAGAAATGGATCCACCTCTCACCACCATCGCTCTGCCCCACTACGAGATGGGTCGCTGGGCGATGGAGGTCGCGCTCGGCGTCCGCGCAGAGGGGGATGAGGACGCCTCGCACCGAATGGACTGTCCCGTCATCCGACGGGATTCCGTGGGCCCGCCGCCGGCGCATGTCGCCAAACAGAACCGACGACGGGCTTCACACACAACCGAAGGGCCGCGCTCGGCGGCTCCCGATCAGGTGCCCGACGTGGGCGTCAGGCACCAAGAATAGGAAACCACAATGACGCGCAGAACGTCGCCGATCTTCGTGGCGGCCGGGTTGGTGACAGCCCTCGCCCTCACAGGATGTGGACAAGCAGGTCAAGGCAACACGACCGGAGAAGACGGTCGAACGCAGCTCACGATGTGGACGCACTCGGCGGGGAACGCCGCGGAGCTCGCTGTCTACGAGAAGATCATCACCGATTTCAACGCCTCGCAGGACGAGTACGAAGTCGTGCACGAGTCCTTCCCGCAAGGGGCCTACAACGACGCGATCGTCGCTGCGGCGGCCTCGGGAGACCTTCCCTGCCTGCTTGACCTCGATGGGCCGATCATGCCCAACTGGGCGTGGGCGGAGTACCTCCAGCCGTTGGAGATCTCGACCGAGATCACCGACAAGCTCCTCCCGACGGCGGTGGGCGTGTGGGACGGCGAGATCTACTCGGCCGGCTACTGGGATGCGGCGCTGTCGATCTTCGCGCGCAAGTCGGTGCTCGATGCCAACGGCATCCGCATCCCCTCGACGGACCAGCCGTGGACGGCCTCCGAGTTCGATGCCGCGCTGTCGACGCTGCAGGACGCCGGCTACGACACCCCCATCGACATCGGTGCGGAAGACACCGGCGAGTGGTGGCCGTACGCATACTCCCCGCTGCTGCAGAGCTTCGGCGGCGATCTGATCGACCGCGACACGATGCTCACCGCGGACGGCGCGCTGAACGGCGACGCCGCCGTGGAGTGGGGCACCTGGTTCCAGAACCTCTTCGCCGAGGGCTACGCGAGCAACGCGGGCACGATCGGCAACCAGGAGTTCGTCGACGATGAGGTGGCGCTCAGCTACACCGGAGTGTGGAACGCGCTGGCATCCGTCGAAGCGATCGGCGATGATCTCCTGATCCTGCCGCCGCCCGACTTCGGCAACGGCCCGAAGATCGGTGGCGGGTCGTGGCAGTGGGCGATCTCTTCGGGCTGCAACGACGCCGATGGCGCCCGGCAGTACCTCGAGTTCAGCTTCAACGACGAGTACATCACCGAGTTCGCCGACAACCAGATCGTCATCCCGGCGACGGAAGCCGCTGCGCAGGCGTCGGAGTACTTCGGCGATGACGGTGTGCTGCGCCCGTTCGTGGAGCTGTCGCAGAAGTACGCCGTGCTGCGGCCGGAGACTCCCGCCTACGCCGTGATCTCGACCACGTTCGAGACGGCGGCGAAGAACATCATGAGCGGCGCCGACGTCACGGCGACCCTCGACCAGGCCGTCGCGGACATCGATGCCAACATCGCGTCCAACGACGGGTACGGATTCCAGTAGACGGTGACGGCGGAGGTGGGGGCGCGGGCGACCGCGTGCCCACCCCGCCGCGCTGCTCCACCCGCTCCTGAAAGACGCATCGATGACCGTCACACCTCCGACGGCGGGGGCCGAGACTCCTCGGCGCTCCCTCCGCTCCTTCCGCTCCAGCCGTGGACGCGAGACGTGGGCAGGTCTGGGCATGGTCGCACCGGCCGCCCTCCTGCTCACACTGTTCCTCATCGTCCCGGTGGTCCTCGCGTTCACTCTCTCCTTCACGAATGCGAGGCTCATCTCGCCGAACCCGCCTCGCTTCGTCGGGGTAGACAACTTCATTCGCGCCTTCACCGCTGACCCGCTCTTCGTGCAGTCGATCGGCAACACGGCGATCTTCGCGCTCATCGTCGTGCCCGTGCAGGCCGGCCTCGGCCTCGCGCTCGCGGTGCTCGTGAATCGAAAGCTCCGCGGCACGACGTTCTTCCGCGTCGTGTTCTTCATTCCCGTCGTGACCTCGATCGTCGTCGTCTCGATCCTGTGGAAGTTCCTCTATCAGGAGGACGGGCTCATCAACTCGATGATCGACGCCGTGACGTTCGGGCTGTGGAGCGGGAACGATTGGCTCAACGACCCCTCGACGGCGCTCGGCGCGATCATCGTCATGTCGATCTGGCAGGCCGTCGGGTTCCACATGATCATCTGGCTGTCGGGGCTGCAGACGATCCCCGAAGAGCTCTACGAGGCGGCCCGCATGGATGGCGCCAGCCCGTGGCGCCAGTTCACCAACGTCACGTGGCCGGGGCTGCGCCCGACGATGGTCTTCGTGCTCGTCACCATCACGATCGCCGCCCTCGGGTTGTTCGTCCAGATCGACGTCATGACCCAGGGCGGTCCGCAGGGCGCCACCTCGACGGTCGTGTACCACGCTGTGCGCAAGGGCTTCGGTCAGCAGGAGATCGGCTACGCGGCCGCGATCTCGCTCATCTTCTTCGTGGCCGTGCTCATCATCGCGCTCATCCAGCGTCGCATCACCCGGGAGAAGGACTGATGACCGCCACCGTCGACAACCACACCGAGACGGGGCGGCCGGCGTCGCGCTCCGCTCGCGCCCCGCGCACGGCTGCTGCGGGCCGCCGATGGGGCACGGCGGCGACCTATATCGCCATGTCGGTGCTCGCCGTGATCTTCCTGTTCCCGCTCGTGTTCATGTTCGTGTCGAGCCTCAAGCCCGACGCGCAGATCCTGCAGGACCTCGACTCTCCGCTCGCCTTCCTCCCCGTCGGCGACATCAGCCTCGACAACTACTTCGGGGTCTTCGACCGGGTGCCGGTCGCGCAGTTCATGTTCAACTCGGTGCTCGTGACGGTGCTGACCGTCGGGCTCGGGCTCATCGTCAACTCGATGGCCGGTTTCGCCCTTTCGCGGCTCGCGTGGCGCGGCCGGCTCGTCGTGCTCGCCGTCATCATCGCGACCCTCATCGTGCCGTTCGAGACCATCGCGGTGCCGATGGTCTACTGGGTCGCCCAACTGCCCACACTCGTCTTCGAAGGCGGCGTGCTCAAGTACGACTTCGGCTGGTTGAACACCTACGAGGTGCAGATCGTGCCGTTCATCGCGAATGCGTTCTCCATCTTCCTGTTCACGCAGTACTTCTCCACGATCCCGAAGTCGCTCGACGAGGCTGCGCGGATCGACGGGGCGAGTTGGTTCAGGATCTACCGCCGCATCATCGTGCCGCTGTCGGGCCCGGCATTCGCGACGGTCGCGATCCTGACCTTCCTGCCTGCATGGAACCAGTACCTGTGGCCGCTCATGGTCGTGCAGCGAGAGAACCTCCGGCCCGTCATGGTCGGCATGCAGTACTTCTTCCAACTCAACACCGCCTGGGGTGAGGTCATGGCGTACACGTCGATGATCACGATCCCCGTGCTCATCGTCTTCCTGATCTTCCAGCGCGCCTTCGTCAGCTCGATCGCCGCGAGCGGAGTGAAGGGATGAAAGGAAACACCGTGTTCGATCTTCCCGACTCGTGGGTATGGGACTTCTGGTTCGCCGACGACGGCGAGCAGTACCACCTCTTCTTCCTCTACGCCTCGCGCGCGCTGCACGACCCGGAACGGCGCCACTACCGCGCCTCGATCGGTCACGCGACCTCGCTCGACCTCGTCGAGTGGACACGGGGACCGGATGCCCTCGTGCGCGGTGACGCTCCTGCGTTCGACGACCTCGCCACCTGGACGGGTTCGACGGTGCGGCACCCGGACGGGACGTGGTTCCTCTTCTACACGGGCGCGAGCCTGAGCGACGGGGGCAAGAACATCCAGTCGATCGGGTACGCCACCTCGTCAGACCTCGTCGAGTGGCACAAGGCACCGCATCCGGTGCTGAACGCGCAGGCCCCCTGGTACGAGACGGTCGACAGCGGCGCGTGGCACGACGAGGCCTTCCGCGACCCGTGGGTCTTCCCCGACCCCGAGGGCGACGGGTGGCACATGTACGTCACGGCGCGTGCACCTCATGGACCCGTCGAGGGCAGGGGAGTGATCGGCCACGCGTGGTCGGCCGATCTTCGCGAGTGGGAGTTGCGTGAGCCGTTGAGCGTGCCCTCCGACGACGGGTTCGGACAGTTGGAGGTCGTTCAGGTCGAGGTCGTCGACGGTCGCCCCGTTCTCCTATTCTCCTGCCTGGCGGAGCACTCGATGCCGTCGCGGCGGCCGGCTGCGGGCGGCACATGGGCGGTGGCCGCAGACAGTGTGCTCGGACCCTTCGACATCTCTCGCGCCGAACCCTTGACCGGTGACGACCTCTATGTGGGCAGGCTCCTGCGCCGCCGCGACGATGGGCGATGGTTGCTGTTCGCCTTCCGCAACCGTGGTGATGACGGGCACTTCGTCGGGGGGATCACCGACCCGATGCCGGTCGAATGGGTCGAGGGGCGTCTTGCCGTGCGTGAAGCCCTGGCCGGCAGGCGTTCGTAGACTGGAGCGATGCGACCGCTCACCGAAGCCGACGTCCGGGCATCGTTCGTCAACGCGGACGCGGAGGAGTTGCGGATCATGGAGATGCCGCATGACTTCCTGCTCGTCGATTGGGACTACCTCGACTTCTTCGCCTGGTCGGATCCGAATGCGAGTCGCCGCGGCTACGTCTTGATCCCGCTGGAGGAGACGGTCGTCGGGATCGTGCTCCGGGCCACCGGGCCCGGGCGCGGACGATCGGGGATGTGCGACATCTGCCACACGATGCAGCCCGGCAACCAGATCTCCCTGTTCTCCGCACGCCGCTCGGGCCAGGCCGGGCGGCGCGGCGATTCGGTCGGCGCCTACATGTGCGCCGACCTCTCCTGCCACGAGAACGTACGTCTCGCGCACCCGTTGGCACCGAACGAGGTCAGGGCACCGGGGCAGGCCGACCTGCGCCTGGACGGGACACACCGCCGGATGGAGCGCTTCGTCTCGCAGGTCTGGGAGCGCAGCTGATCGCGGCTACGCTGGACCTACACGTCCTGTGCTCGAAGGAGACGCCATGAGTGATGCCATCCTGTTCGCCGTCGAAGAGGGGATGGCCCGGCTCACGCTGAACCGCCCCGCCCGCCTCAACGCCTTCAACGCCGACCTCGCACATGCGTGGAAGGACGCGACCGCCGAGGCGACATCGCGCGCCGACGTGAAGGCGATCCTGATCGATGCGTCCGGCCCCGCCTTCTGCGCGGGAGGCGATGTGATCGACATGGCCACGACCATGGGAGCTTCCGGAGCGGAGATCACCGCGCTCGCCGAGGTCATCAACACCGGTATCCGTTCCCTGACGGAATCGACGGTTCCCGTGGTCGCCGCCGCGCACGGCACGACGGCGGGCGGGGGGCTCGGCATCCTGCTCTCGAGTGACTATGCGGTCGTCGGCTCGCGGTCGAAGCTCGGGAGCCTGTACGCCAACATCGGCCTGACGCCCGACCTCTCGGTGTCGGCCCAGCTCGCGCGCGCCGTCGGTCAGAGGCGCGCACTGCAGCTGGTGCTGCAGGATCGTCTGCTGTCGGCCTCGGAGGCGCTCGACTGGGGACTCGTGGCCGAGGTCGTCGAGGGGGAGGACTCCGTGGCCGAGGCCGCCCTGGTGCGGGCGCGTGGCGAGGAGATCGCCCGTTTCTGGCTGGCGGGGGCCGCCGACGCGTACGGACAGGCGAAGCGATTGGTCCGTTCCCAGCCCGAACGCTCCTTCGCCGAGCAGTTGAGCGAGGAGGCCCGCTCGATCGGCGCAGCGCTGGAGACTCCGGACGCGCAGGCGCGGGTGGCTGCATTCGCCGCCTCGGCCGCCAAGAGGGCCGGCTGACTTCTTCTGCTCCGCCCCGTGCGGACGGTGACTTTCCCCAACCCGTGCGGTGGCCGCGGTATCCGGCGGTGGGCGTGGCAGGATGAAGGCATCGCCGCTCGACGAGAGGATCGCCATGTCCCAGCCGGACATCACCACACCGCAGCCGCAGAGTGAGAAGAAGAACATGTCGCTGCTGATCCGAGGCTCTCTCTGGATCGCCATCGGCGCTCTGATCGCCGCTGCACTCGTCTGCGTCGTCTGGGTCCTCATCGGGGACCAGGACGGACTGATCGGCCGAGCCTTCCTCACGATCCTCCTCCTGGCGGCCTTCGCGGGGATCGCGATCGCCGAGGCGGGGCTCGCCCCGAACCGTCCCGACTGGCTGCAGCTGGCCAGCATGGTGAGCTGGATCGTCGCGCTCCTCGTCGGCGCCGTCAAGATCTGGCTCCCCGAAGACGGCATGTACTTCGGCGCCGAGCGCTTCTTCCAACTGCTGCTGGTCATCGGCATCCTGCAGCTCGCGCTCGTCCACGTGCGACTGTTCACACCGGCTGCCCAGCGCTACGTCACCACGTTCACACGAGTCATCTACATCGTCACGATCACGTTCCTCGGTGGCCTCGTCGGCATGCTCGTGTTCTTCCTCGCCTTCCCGAACACGTTCGAGTACGGCGCGCTGTACTGGCGGATCGTCGTCGCCCTCACGATCCTCGTCGCCGTCGGCACCACGCTCATCCCGCTCCTGAACGCGCTCTTCGCGCCCAAGAAGACACCGGCCACGCCGGGCGTCGGATCCGCGCCGTCCTGGCCGACCTATGCCGACGGCATCACCCCGCTGCCGGTGCTCCCCGACTCGTCGCCCGATTGGACGGCGTACTACACCGGGTACCCGACGGTCACGGCACAGCAGTCGCTCCCGGCGGCCCCGGCCGCGAGCTTCCCCGTCGTGCCGCAGCCGGTGGAGCAGGCGTACGCACAACCCGCGCCGCCGCAGGCCCCCGGTGTGCACACGATGCCGCCGACGCCCGGTGCCGTGGAGCAGCCCCCGGCGCCGAGGCAAGAGCCCTCTGCGTTCCCGCCTCCCCCGCCCGCGCCGCAACCGCCCGCGCCGCAGCAGCCCGCGCCGTGACCCTCGCCGGAGAGCTCGGCGAACTCGCGACGGAGATCGCGCGCGAAGCGGGAGACCTCGCGCGCAGACGCCGACAAGAGGGTGTGCGTCTGGCGGCGACCAAATCGACGCTCGCCGACATCGTCACGGAAGCGGACCGCGAGGTCGAGGCGCTCATCCGCGATCGCCTACGCGCTGCCCGCGCGGAGGACGGTTTTCTCGGTGAGGAGTCCGGGGCCGAGGTCGGAACGAGCGGGATCACCTGGGTCGTCGACCCGATCGACGGCACCGTGAACTATGCGTACGGCATCCCGGCCTACAACGTCAGCATCGCCGCCGTCCGAGGCGAGCCCGACCCCGAATCCTGGGAAGCTCTCGCCGCCGCGGTCAACGCGCCCGCGCTCGGTGAGATGTTCACCGCAGCCCTCGGTCACGGTGCGTGGTCAGACGGTGCCCGGCTCTCGGTCACGGCGGAGACGCCCGCCGGAGCGCTCCTGGCTACCGGCTTCGGCTACGACCCTGCAACCCATGAAGGCGACCTCGCCACGGTGGCGCGGGTGATGCCGATGGCACGTGATGTCCGTCGGATGGGAGCGGCCGCTCTTGACCTCGCGTATGTCGCTGCGGGTCGGCTCGACGGCTACTTCGAGCGCGGGTTGCGTCCGTGGGACCATGCCGCCGGTGGGCTCCTGGTGTCGGAGGCCGGTGGAGTCGTGTCACGCACCGACGTCAATTCCCCGCGGCCCATGCTCGTCGCGGCAGGACGCGCCGTGCACGACCGACTGCTCGCGATCCTGGGAACGGAAAAGTGAATGATCCATGGCTTTCCCAGGGTGGCCAGGGTAGTGTTTTACCCGATCGTTACTCTCACCACCCGAAGGTGAGAGTTTGAGTTTGCGCCCCCGAGCTGACGCACGACCCGAGAGAAACGCTTTGCCCTTCGAGAATCCCGAGGCTGCCTCTGCGCCCACGCGCCGGTCCAGCCGACTCCGCATCGCGGCCTCCGAGGCCTCTGCGGCGGGAACGACGGGACCCCTCTCCACGGCTGATTCCACTGCCGTCGCCCTCGCCGCCGTTGCTCCTCTCTCTCGTCGCGCTGCTCGCCAGCGCCAGGCAGCCGGCGCGGACGCCGCCGAGGTTCCGGCCGAGCCGTTCATCGCCACGACTCCCGCGCCGATCATCGCCGACGTCCCGGCATCACCGGTCGTCGTCGACACCGCCGCTGACTCCGTCGATGCCGCAGACCCTGACACGGTCGCGCCTCCCGTGGAGTCGCCGGCACCGGCGGCACCCGTCGCGGCGGCCGCGCCCGAAGATGATGTCGACGAGTTCGAGCGCGCATCCCGCGCCTTCCGCACGGGCTCGGTTCCTGTTGTTCCGGCGTCCGTCCGGACATCGGCCACGCACACGCCTGCGTCCGCGCCCGCGGAGGCGAGCGAGTCCTCCGAGCCCGAGTCCGCGCACGTCGCGCCGCGCCGTCCACGCAGCATCCGCAAGCTTGTGACCGTGGGGGCGACCGTCGGTGTGATGAGTCTCGCCGGACTCCTCGCCGTGTCCATGACGCTTCCCGCGGAGGCTGTGGCGGCGGTGCAGGGCCGCACCGCGATGGCAGCGACCTCGTTGGTCTCGTCCGCAGGTTCCGACGCGAAGGATTCTGCCGCCGCAGAGATCCAGGCATTCGTCGCACCGGGCGCAGTCGAGAACGAGTCTCTCGCTCGTTCGGATGACTTCAGCACGGTTTCGCTGGTCGAGGTCGCCGCCGAGCAGGGCATCAACTACTCGGGTGAGGTCTTCACGAACGACCCCGATGCCGCCATCCAGTGGCCGTTCCTCGTCGGGGTCGGCATGAGCTACGGATACGGCATGCGCAGCGGTCGTCTGCACGAGGGCATCGACTTCGTCCCCGGCGACGGTGCGCCCATCCAGGCGATCGCCGACGGCACCGTCCGCATCGCGACGGAGCAGGGCGCAGCCTACGGTGTCACGGTCTACATCGACCACGTCATCGACGGCCAGGTCATCACCAGCCACTATTCGCACATGCAGTACGGGTCTCTGCAGGTCAAGGCGGGCGACACCGTGAAGGTCGGCGACATCGTCGGTAAGACCGGCAACACCGGCCGCTCGTACGGCGCTCATCTGCACTTCGAACTCATCGTCAACGGATCGACCATCGATCCGATGCCGTGGCTCAAGGCGAACGCTGGTCGAACCTCGTATTGACCCGCCTCGATTTCATGGGGACGCCACAGTGATGGTATTCTCGTACGGTTGCCCCGCGCGGGCAGCACGCCCCGATAGCTCAGTGGCAGAGCACTTCCATGGTAAGGAAGGGGTCGTCAGTTCAATCCTGACTCGGGGCTCGCAGCATTCTTCTCACACGGATGGATGCGGTGCGGCAGGGTAGCTCAGTTGGTGAGAGCGCACGACTCATAATCGTGAGGTCGCGGGTTCAAGCCCCGCTCCTGCTACAGATTCAAACCCCCGGATTTCCGGGGGTTTTGTCGTATGCGGCCGCCGAGCAGCCCCGGCCGACGAGAAACGCAGACATCCGACCTTTCCCTTGACAGGGTCTCGGCGCGCGGACATCATGTCCTGTGGACGTCGTCACGAGGAGAAGCATGCGCATCGCCCTGCATTCAGTGATCGCCGAGGGGGCGATCGAGGACTATCGGTCCCATCACGCCCGGATCCCGGATTCTCTGCGCGACCTGTTCGACGTCGCGGGGATCCACGACTGGACCATCTGGCGCTCGGGGCGCAACCTCTTCCACCTCGTCGAGTGCGACGACTTCGAGGCGACGATGCGCATCGTCGAGGCCTCCCCGGCGAACGATTCTTGGCAGGCCGACATCGGGCGCTTCGTCGAGGGGTTCCACGGTCCGGACGGTGAAGAGGGGTTCACGCCCATCGAACAGGTCTGGGCACTCGCGGCGCAGCGCGCCACCGGCAGCTGAGCGCACCGGGCGGTCGCGTGTCACCGGAAGGGGTTCCGACCGGGATCCGATCGCCGTGGCGGCGGGTGATGCGGGATCTGGATCGGACGCGTCGCACGTGAGGCGTCCTGGAACCGTCGCACCGCGTGCAGGACCTCTTCCGCGGACGAGTAGCGCAACGCGAGCGGGAGGTCGCGCCGCCAGAGCACCTCGACCTCGGTCGGGGCATCTTCGAAAATCGTGCAGACGACGCGGCGGTGGTCGTCCGTCGGGTAGTGCAGATCGTGGATCGCCCAGTCGGTCGCCGTGACCTGCACCAGGCTGAACCTTCGGTCCGGATCGTGCTCCATCATTCTCCTAGCTGTCCCCACGGTGAAGCATGCGCGATCAGCGCCCGGAGGGGGAGCCCCTTGACAGATGCCCGAGACTTCTTCGGATCATTTTGTGACGTTTCTCGGTCGGCATCCGTCTTAGGGGTGTCGCTGACCTGCGGCCCGCACTCCTCAACGGAGGCGGAGACATGGATGAAGGAGCTCAAGATGGCGAACGTGACTGGTGGCGCCCAGCCCAAGGCTCAGGTCGTCGCACCGCAGTCGGGGACCGCTGCGGGCAAGACGACGATCGAGGACGCGGTGGTGGCGAAGATCGCCGGCATCGCCGCACGCGAAGTGGCGGGCGTGTATGCACTCGGCGGAGGAGCCGCCCGAATGGTCGGTGCGATCCGTGACGCCCTCAACACGACCGATCTCTCTCAGGGGATCAGCGTCGAGGTCGGCGAGACGCAGGTCGCGGTCGACGTGACGATCGTCGCGGAGTACCCGGTCTCGCTCCAGAAGGTCGCGGACGAGGTTCGCGCGGCCATCCACCGCGCGATGGTGGAGCTGGTCGGCATGGAGGTCGCCGAGGTCAACGTGACCGTGAACGACGTGCACATCCCCTCCGATGACGAGGACGAGGGCACGCAGGAGGCGCGAGTCCAGTGAATGCATCGGTGATCGGCGCGGCGGCCGCCGCAGTGCTGGCGCTCACCTGGGTGGCCCTGGGGTTCTGGGCGTTCCTGCTCGTGGCGTTGGCGATGCTGCTCGGAGCGGTCGCCGGCCGCATCATCGACGGCCGGCTCGACGTCCGCGCACTCGCCGAGGTCTTCCGAGGCCGGCGCTCCTCGTCATGACCGACGAGGAGGCGGCTCCCGCGCCGGAGGACGTCGTCGTGGGGACGACGACCATCACGGCCCGTGCGCTGCAACGACTCGCCGTCGGCATCGTGCACGACGTCGCTCGGGTGTCGACCCGTGACGTCGGGGTGCAGCTGTCCGACCGGCGAGGTGCCGTGCGGATCTCGGTCACCGTCCCGGTGGCCCCGGAGCACGGACTGAACCTGGTCGACAGCGGCGAAGAGCTTCGGCGGGACCTGATCGAGAAGATGCAGACGCTGGCCGGTCGTGAGGTCAGCACCGTGGACATCCGATACTCGGGCGTCCGCCGCAGCACGGAGAAGAGGGTGAGATGACGAACGAACAGGCGATGTACCGGCGCGTGCTCCGTCGGGAGACGCACGCGCCCCGCACCATCCCGGCTGCGGTGGTCGCATCGATCGGCGTCGTCTCGGGCCTCGCTCTCCTCGCGGGAGGAGTGTGGTGGGTCGTCGACGCGGGCTTCCGTGACAGGGTCGCTCGAGAGTTCGATGCGCTCGCCGCAGGAGCAACGGCACAGGCTGTGCCCTTCGGGGTGGGCGTACTCGTCGTGCTTCTCGCTCTCGTGCTCCTTGCGCTCGCGGTCCTTCCGGGACGTCGCCACCGTCGTGCGCGAACGACCGAGCGCACCGCTCTGCTCGTGGACGACGGGGTGATCGCTGACTCGGTCGCCGAGGCCGTGGCCCGACGCGTGGGCGTCGATCGTGGACGCGTGGCCGTGACCGTCGGCAGGCGTGACGTCGCAGTCAGGATCACCCCCACCAGTGGCGTCCCCGTCGATCGGTTCGGAGCCGAGACGGCTGTCAAGGACGTGCTCTCGGGGATCGGATTCGTCGCGGCTGCTCGCGTCAGCGTGGATGCGCAGGGAGTGATCGCATGAACGCCACGAACCGCCTGATGAATCGACTGCTTCTCTTCGTCACCGGCGCGATCCTGCTGGCGGCGGGCGGTCTCGCCCTCGCCGCGGGGGTGCTCGCCGGCGGGGACGCGCCCCCGTGGCTTCGGCGCCCGGCATCTGTGATGTCGGCCGCGGTGGAGACCGCTGCGACGTGGACGTGGCAGATCCCGGGCGTCGGTCCGGTATCCACTGTCGTGCTGCTCATAGCGGCAGCGGCCGTGCTCCTCGTCATCGCCCTCATCGCTTTCCTCGCCACGCGGAGACGCGGCAGGGCGAAGGCCGTGCTCGAGGTCGATGGCGCAGGCGGACGGACGACGGTCGATCGGAACGTGGCCGAGGAAGTGCTGACGGACCCGCTGATCCGCCGACCCGACGTGCTCTCCGCCCGCGCGGCTGCATACCGCGTCGGAAGGAAGCATGCCGTCGCCTTGGCGATCACCGTGCGACCCGGTGCTCCCCTCGGTGCGATCGTCGCCGCGACGGAGAAGGCCGTTCGAGAGTGGGACCACCTCCTGGGTGCCCGCATCCCGATCCTGGTGCATCTGTCGGATCGCCGGTGGCGCGATGCGTTCCGGTCGCCCACGAGGGTGCAGTAGGCGGTGTGACCGCCGCAAGAGACCAACACGCGGAGACACCGCGTGAGTATCCGACCTCGAACCCGGGGTCGCTGAGGAAAGGAGACGCCATGGGCGCAGAAGACAAGATCAAGGCCGCTGCGGAGAAGATCGCCGGAAAGGCGAAGGAGACCGTCGGCAAGGTGATCGACGACGACAAGCTCGTCGCCGAGGGCAAGGCCGAGCAGGCCAAGGGTGGTGTCCGTGACGCGGCAGAGGACGTCAAGGACGCGTTCAAGAAGTGACGGGTACGGGGAGAGGCTCGTGCGAGCCTCTCCCCGATCTCGCGCGGATAGGCGGGAAATGATCCGATCTGATCGGGCGTCCGTTCCGAATTGCCTAGAGGGGCGGATCGAGGGGTGGGGTGGATGGAAGACGAACGCTTTCGCAGGGCGCTCGAGCACGCGGACGACGCCATCGTCGCCGGTCGTGCGATGGATGGGGACGTCGAGGCGTTCGCGGTCCTTGTGCGTCGGTACTCGCCGATGATGCGCGCATACACACAGCGGATGCTGAACGCCTCAGCCGATGTGGACGACATCGTGCAGGAGACGTTCGTGACCGCCTGGCAGCGATTCGGCGAGCTCGACGATCCGGCGAAGGTGAAGAGCTGGCTGATGAGGATCGTGAGCAGGAAAGCGGTCGACCGCATCCGCGCGACCCGGCCCGCCGTCGACATCGATTCGATCGACAGGCCGGCACCGCTGCACGCGTCACCGTCCGCAGTGGTCGAGGTGCGAGCGGGGGTCGCGGCGCTCGGCGCAGCGCTTCGAGAACTGCCCGACGCGCAGCGGGAGTGCTGGATCCTGCGGGAGATCGGCGGCTACTCGTACGAGGAGATCTCAGAAGAGCTCGGCATTCCGGTCTCGACGTCAAGGGGGCTGCTCGCCCGAGCCCGAAGATTCATGATCGTACGGATGGAGGAGTGGCGATGACCGACGACAAAGAGACGCCGAAGGCCCGCCGGCTCAGCCTGGCGCCGACCGATCTCGACGGGCACACACTCGACGAGCTCACCGACTACCTGGAGGCAGGAAGGCAGCCCGCCGATCGTTCGATCGACGAGTCGCCCGGCTGTCAGCTGGCGCTCGACGCGCTGGAGCGCCTGCACGGACTCGGCGCTGAACTGATCGCGGCGGAGACCGCGGCTGAGCCGGAGGTCGACGAGAGCTGGGTGGACCGCATCCTCAGCGGCATCGCGATCGACGCCCGTGCGGGCCGTCGGATTCCCTTCGCCTCCATCGACCCGGACGTGGACCTCGGGATCACCGAGGGCGCCGTGCGTGGCCTCATCCGCGCCGCGGAGAAGGTGGTGCCCGGACTGCTGGTCGGACGGTGCCGACTCGACGGCGACGTCACGACCGCGAACGCCCCGATCCGTGTCGAGATCGACGCGAGCGCGATGCACGGGCAGTCGATACCGGTGGTCGCCGAGCGGCTGCGGACCGAGGTCGACCGCAGCCTCCGCGCACACACCGAGCTCAACATCGTCGCGATCGACATCGCGATCCGAGGCATCCGGGAGGTGTCGTCATGGACCGACGAGCGATGATGACGCCCGAAGCCTGCGCAGAGCTGGCCGCGTCGATCGAGGAGACGATACGGACGACACCGGGTGTCCGGAACGTCTATCGGTCGGGGTCCCTGATCTCCAACCTGTTGCGCGTGGGGGCCGCGGCCCTGGGCGTCCGCAAGGACGACGAACCGATCGTGGCGGTGGCCCCGGCCGGCGAGGGCGTCGCCGTCGAGGCGTCGATCGGTGTGGATGAAGACGCCCCTTCGGGCGAGACCCTGCGCGCCGTCCATGCCGCCGTCGCCGCGCTCCTCGCTACGCGCGGTGTGGGACACGACAGCATCACACTCACCGTGGTGCACGTCCAGTCCCGCGCGACGACGTAGCGGCGGATGAGGCAACCGAGTGCCGCTCCCGGCGGGGAGCGGCACTCGCGCGCGGTGCGGCTCAGGCGACCGCGCGCAGGCCCTCGACGAGCGGAGTGGTCGGACGGCCGATCAGGCGGGCGAGCGTGCCGTCGGTGTCGGCGAGCGCGCCACCCTTGATCCCGGCGTCGAGCGCGGCGACGAAGCCGGCCGTGCCTTCGTCGAGCCCGGCGTCGCGGAGTGCCGCGACCTGATCGTCCGAGGAGACCGGGACGAAGGTCACCGGGCGCCCGGTGATCTCGGAGAAGGCCGCAGCGAGATCGGAGTACGTCCAGGCGACGTCGCCGCCCAGCTCGTAGACCTCTCCGATGTGACCGTCTTCGAGTGCCACGACGGCGGCGGCCTCCGCGAAGTCCCTGCGGCTGGCCGAGGCGACTCGTCCGTCTCCGGTGCCTGCGGTGAGCACCCCGGTCTCGGCGGCACGTGCGAGGTCGGCGGCGTAGTTCTCGGTGTACCAGTTGTTGCGGAGGATCACCGCGGGCAGTCCCGCGGCGGCGATGAGCTCTTCCGTCGCCTTGTGCTCCAGTGCCAGGACGAGGTCGCTCGAGGTCGCCTTCGGAGCGCTGGTGTAGACGAACTTGGTGACACCGGCGGCCTTCGCCGCGTCGATGACCGTCCGATGCTGGGGAACGCGCTGGCCGACCTCGGATCCGGAGACCAGGATGACCGTGTCGACGCCGTCGACGGCTGCGGCCACGGAGGCGGCGTCGGTGTAGTCGAGGTGAACACTGCGCACGCGTGGATCGGCGACCTTCGTCGTGTCGCGCGCACCCGCGACGATCGACTGCGGGTCCGCGCCGCGCTCGAGGAGGCTGTCGATGATGAGGCGGCCGAGGTTGCCGGTCGCGCCGGTGACGAGGATGGTCATGGGGGTCCTTTCGTAGGTGACACACTCGACAACCCCGGGGTGGTGATTCGGCATTCCAATCTGCGGGTACCCACTTTGAAGTAAGGTACCCACATGACGGTAAGTTTCGCGCAGATCAAGGAATCGACACCCTTCGCCTTCGATCAGAACTGCGGCACACGTGTCGTCCTCGATCACATCATGAGCAAGTGGGGCGTCCTGGTCCTGTCGTGCCTGTCCGATGGCACACACCGCTGGGGTGCGCTGCGTCGTGAGGTCGACGGCATCAGCGAGAAGATGCTCGCCTCGACGCTGCGCACCCTCGCCGATGACGGACTCGTGCACCGGGAGTCGCTGCCGACCGTGCCGCCCCACGTCGAATACAGCCTGACACCGCTCGGTCGCGACCTGATGGAGCGGATGCTCCCGCTGATGGAGTGGGTCGCCGACCACGCCGACGGCATGCTCGGACGAGACTGAACTTGCGGATTCCGTCGTGGGAGGCGGTCTCTTGCTTCGAATTCTGACGGTTTCAGAAACCCGTTGACGCGATAACCGCGGTGGCCTTACTGTTCTGACATGGCAGCAACGACGCCGATTCACCTGGAACGACCCGATGGCAAGGGTCTCGCTGCGGGAACACTGGGATTGTGGGGATCCACCGTCATCGGTCTCGCCTCCACCGCCCCCGTCTACTCGCTCGTCGCGACGCTCGGATTCGTCGTGCTCGCGGTGGGGGCTCAGGCTCCGATCGCCTTCATCATCGCGTTCGTCCCGATGCTCCTGATCGCTTTCGCCTACCGTGAGCTCAACAACGCCGTTCCCGACTGCGGCACCACCTTCACCTGGGGCACCAAGGCCTTCGGGCCGTGGGTCGGCTGGATGGGCGGCTGGGGCGTCGCGGTCGCCGGCATGGTCGTGCTCGCGAACCTGGCCCAGATCGCCTCGGTCTACTTCTGGTCGCTGATCGGACAGGACCTGGAGAACAACGACTGGCGCGTCGTCGTCGTCGCCGTCGCTTTCATCGCCGCCATGACGTGGGTGAGCTGGCGCGGTGTCGAGATCGGCGAGCGCATCCAGAACATCCTGCTCGGCATCCAGTACCTGGCGCTGGCCATCTTCGTCGTCACGGCGCTGTGGCAGTTCTTCGCCGGGACGGCCCCGAACCCGACCCCGTTCGACTGGGAGTGGCTGAACCCGTTCGCCTTCACCGACTGGTCGGGCTTCACCGAGGCGATCCTCCTCGCGCTCTTCATCTACTGGGGCTGGGACACCTGCCTCGCGCTGAACGAGGAGACGAAGGACCCGAAGCGCATTCCCGGTCGCGCCGCACTGCTCACCACCGTCATCCTCCTCTTCACGTACGTCGCGGTCACGATCGCGGCGATGATGTACGCCGGCCTGGGGGAGGACGGCACGGGACTCGGCAACGAGGCGAACGCCGACGACTTCTTCCTCGCGATCAAGGACGGCCTCCTCGGACCGTTCGGTTGGGTCCTCGTCGTGTCGGTGATCATCTCGGCGATCTCGTCGACGCAGACCACCATCTTGCCGACCGCCCGTGGCACGCTCGCGATGGGGGTCTACCGCGCGCTTCCCGCCAAGTTCAAGCAGGTGCACCCGACGTACAAGACGCCGTCGTTCTCGACGATCGTCATGGGCGTGGTCGCCTCCGTGTACTACATCGGCATGACCTTGATCAGTGACAACATCCTGCAGGACTCGATCCTGTCGCTCGGTCTCGCGATCGCCTTCTACTACGCCATCACCGGTTTCGCGAGCGTCTGGTACTTCCGCAAGGACCTGACCGCCTCGGCGCGTGAGTTCTTCTTCAAGGGGCTGTTCCCCCTGCTCGGCGGGCTCATGCTGACCTGGGCGTTCGTGCAGTCCGCGATCGACATGTGGGATGTGGACTACGGCTACACCGTGCTGTTCGGCATCGGCGGCACCTTCGTGATCGGCGTCGGCTCACTCGCCTTCGGCCTGGTGCTGATGTTCGTCTGGTACCTGTTCCCCCGGTCCAAGCGCTTCTTCCGTGGTGAGAGCCTGAACCGCGACACCCAGGTGATGGTGCCCGATGAGCCCGCGGTGACGATCCGATCGATCGACGGCGGCATCTGAGGATGACGGTCGCCACCGCCGACCTCTACGACGAGCTCGAAGAGGGGATCCAGTCGCTCTCGCTCCAGTTCCGCTCGTTCGGGCTCAGAACGGCGTTCGACGGGCCGATCCGCACCGTGCGCTGCTTCGAGGACAACGCGCTCGTCAAGAAGGTGCTGGCGACGCCGGGGCGAGGCGCGGTGCTCGTGGTCGACGGCGGAGGCTCTTTGCAGACGGCGCTGATGGGGGACCTGATCGCCGCGTCGGCAGTGTCGAACGGGTGGGCGGGGGTCGTGATCAATGGTGCGATCCGCGACCGCGTCGCGATCGACGCCCTCGATCTCGGGGTCAAGGCGCTGGGGACGAATCCGCGCAAGAGCGCGAAGCTCGGCACCGGCGAGAGCGATGTCCCGCTCGTGATCGGGGGCGTGGTCTTCCGGCCCGGGGCGCATCTGTACAGCGACGAAGACGGGATCCTGGTCGAACGCTGAGCGGCACTCATCGGCTCCGGGGCGCTTGTCCTAGGCTTGCTGCGTGCGCATCCGGCTCGACATCGCCTACGACGGCACCCACTTCCGCGGGTGGGCGAAGCAGCCGACGCTCCGCACCGTGCAGGGGACTCTGGAAGCCGCCCTGGCCCGGATCGTCGGCTCCGACGTGCAGTTCGTCGTCGCGGGACGCACCGACGCCGGAGTGCACGCGAGCGGTCAGGTGGCCCATGTCGACCTCGACGAGAAGCAGTGGTCGCGCATCGAGTCCCGACAGGGCCGCGCGCCGCTGGAGCCCGCCGAGACCATCGCCGGTCGCATGCGGGGCGTGCTCGGTGCGTACTCGGATGTGACGGTCACCCGCACCTCGATCGCCCCGGAAGGTTTCGACGCGCGCTTCTCGGCGGTCTGGCGCCGGTACCGCTACCGTCTCGCCGATGCCCGGACCGGGTTCGATCCGCTGCGCCGGCACGACACGACGACCGTCCGCGGTCGGCTCGACGAACAGGCCATGGACGCCGCAGCGCGCACCCTCATCGGCCTGCACGACTTCGCGGCGTACTGCAAGCCTCGCGAGGAGGCGACGACCATCCGCACGCTGCTCGACTACCGCTGGGCCCGCGACGCCGAGGGTGTGCTCGTCGCCGAGGTCAAGGCCGATGCGTTCTGCCACAGCATGGTGCGCGCGCTCGTGGGGGCGTGTGCCGCCGTGGGGGAGGGGCGGCTCGGTGTCGATGATCTCGTCGTGCTGCGCGATGCGCTCACCCGGACCAGTGAGTTCAAGGTGCTGGCCGCGCGCGGGCTGATCCTCACCGAGGTCGGCTACCCCGCCGATGACCTGCTCGCCGCGCGCGCGACCCAGACCCGCGCTCGTCGTGACGGGGCGAGCGGCTGAGATGTCGACGCCGACCGAGGGCCGGCCGAACGCGTTCGCGGCGGCTCTGCGGGCGGCGATCTCCGAGCGCGGCATCACCCTGTCCCGCCTGCGCCGGCAGCTCGCGGACGACGGCAACACCGTGTCCATGGCCACCCTGAGCTACTGGCGGTCAGGCGACCGCCAGCCGGAGGGCCCTCAGTCGCTCGCGATCGTCGAGGGTATCGAGGACCGGCTCCGACTGCGTCGGGGTCATCTCCGTTCCCTCCTCGGTCCGTCCGCTCGGCTCGGTGTGGTCCCGCCTCCTCGACTGCCGTTCGATGAGGAGCGCGAGAACCGGGAGACGGCCGAGACTCTCGCCGCGTTGCGCTCGGCACCGCAGGAGGGGCTGCGGGATCTCTCGACGCACCTCACGGTGCAGGTGGGGACGGACGGTGCCGTCGCGAGCATCGTGATGCGCTCGCTCGTCCAAGCGACCCAGGGGGTCATCAGTGAGCTCCCGCTCGTCGACGTCGCCCCGGAGGAGACGGATGTGCTGTCCGTGATCTCGGATGTCGTCGGCGGGCGCGTGGATCGGGAGCATCTGCACCCCGGGCGACTCGTCTCGGGAGTCGTCATCGCCCTCGACGACCCGATCACGGTCGGCGACACGACGCTCTTCCAATTCACGGAGACGTTCCCGCCCGGCTACCCGGCACGGCAATCGGCGTGGCATGCGCTGTCCCGGCCGGCCAGGGAGACACTCATCTGGGTGAGGTTCCACCCCGATGCGCCGCCGAGCTGGTGCGAGGAGTACGCCGAGACGGAGGACGACTACGTGAGCACCATGCGTTCCGTGCGCAGCGGTTCCGTGCACGCCTCCCGGCACGGATTCGGTCCGGGGATCCTCGGCATCCGCTGGGGGTACGACCGCGATCCGGAGCCGGGGCACAGCAGGGGCGAGTAGCGTGGGACGGTCATGAAGGTCATCTCGTACAACCTCCAGAAGCATCGGGCCGCGGGCGAACTCGCGGCGCTGGTCCGCGAGCACGACCCCGACATCCTCTGCCTCCAGGAGTGCGATGTCCCCGAGCTTCCCGCGCGGATCGGCGATCTCGAACTCGCCGACGCCACACAGGGCAACCGCCTCGGCCTCGCCCTGTTCTATCGGTCGAGTTCGTACCACCTGCAGTCCATCCGCACGCTCGGGCTGAAGAAGTCGCTGCATGACCGGATCGCCAAGCCCGCCCACGAACGCGTGCTCGGTGCGCGACTGCGCGACATCGACGACGGCCGGGACTTCATCGTGGCCTCCTTCCACGCGGCACCGCTGACCGCGTTGAACTCGTTGCGTCGTCACCAGATCCGTGCCGCGCTCACCGAGCTCGCGGCGCTCGGTGAAGGGCTGCCCCAGCTGATGGTCGGCGACTACAACTACCCGATCTTCAAGGAGAACCTCGGACAAGCCGTCCGCAACCACGGCTATGCCCTGTCGCTGAGTGACGACCACACCTACACGCGCTATCGGGTGTTCCGCGGGCACTACGACTTCGCGACGTCGGCCGGGTTCGAGATCGAACGCATCACGACCCTGCCCCAGGGCGCGAGCGACCACCGGCCGATCCTCGTGACGGTCAAGCCCGACTGAGCAGTGCGGTTTGGGCATACCGCACCAGGTGGCGTATGATTTCCCTTTGGTGCCTTTACCCGCGTGCGGGAGAGGGCATCGTCCGAACGTGAGCCCTCCACTGGCGTGTTCCCCTCTCTACCCGCTCGATGAGCCGGAGAGGACGAACCACCCCGGAGTGGGATTCACGAACTTCTCCGTTCGACACAAGAAAGCAGCACTATCGTGACGCGCACTTACACTCCCAAGGCTGGCGAAGTCCAGCGCGATTGGGTCGTCATCGACGCCACCGACGTCGTTCTCGGCCGCCTCGCCTCGCACGCCGCCACTCTCCTGCGTGGCAAGCACAAGCCGACCTTCGCCAACCACATCGACTCGGGTGACTTCGTCATCATCGTGAACGCGGAGAAGGTCGCGCTCACCGGTCAGAAGCTCCAGAAGAAGCTGGCTTACCGTCACTCCGGCTACCCGGGTGGTCTGAAGTCGGTCACCTACGCCGAGCTCCTCGAGAAGAACCCGGTCCGTGCCGTGGAGAAGGCCATCCGTGGCATGCTCCCGAAGAACAGCATCGGCCGCCAGCAGCTGTCGAAGCTCAAGGTGTACGTCGGTGCAGAGCACCCGCACGCCGCGCAGCAGCCGACGCCGTACACCCTCGACCAGGTCGCCCAGTAAGCGCCGTAAAGACTTAAGGACATACTCGTGGCTGACATCCAGGACACCACCGAAACCCCCCAGAACTTCTCGACGTCGACTCCGGAGACCGACGTGGTCGAGGCGGCTCCCCGCCCCGTCCTCAGCGTCCCCGGTGCCGCTGTCGGCCGTCGCAAGCAGGCCATCGCCCGCGTGCGCATCGTCCCCGGCTCGGGCACGATCACGGTCAACGGCCGCACGATCGAGGACTACTTCCCGAACAAGCTGCACCAGCAGCTCATCAACGACCCGTTCACGGTGCTGAACCTCGCCGGTGCATACGACGTCATCGCTCGTATCTCCGGTGGTGGCCCCTCGGGTCAGGCCGGCGCACTCCGCCTCGGCATCGCTCGTTCGCTGAACGGCATCGACGAGGAGAACAACCGTCCGACCCTGAAGAAGGCCGGCTTCCTCTCCCGTGACGCTCGCGTCAAGGAGCGCAAGAAGGCTGGACTCAAGAAGGCCCGCAAGGCGCCTCAGTACTCGAAGCGTTAAGGTCCACTGCTCCGATGCCGATCTTTGGCACGGACGGCGTGCGAGGACTCGCCAATGGCACCCTCACCGCCGACCTGGCGCTCACCCTGGCCCAGGCGACTGCTGTCGTCCTGGGCCAGGGCCGTACTGCGGAGGCCCGCAAGGCCGAGGGCAAGCGACTCACCGCAGTTGTCGCCCGGGACCCCCGGGTCTCCGGACACTTTCTGACCGCGGCCGTCTCCGCAGGTCTCGCCTCCTCGGGCGTCGACGTGCTCGAAGCAGGGGTCATCCCCACGCCGGCGCTCGCGTTCCTGGTGGCCGACCGCGATGCCGACTTCGGCGTCATGATCTCGGCGTCGCACAACGCGGCCCCCGACAACGGCATCAAGATCTTCGCCAGAGGCGGACGCAAGCTCCCCGACGTGGTCGAGCAGCGCATTGAAGAGGCCATGCACGGGGAGATGCTGCGTCCCACCGGTGCCGGCGTCGGTCGGATCGACCGGTTCTCCGACGCTGAGGACCGCTACGTCGTGCACCTTCTCGGCTCACTGCCGAACCGTCTGAACGGCATCCACGTCGTGCTCGACTGCGCCCATGGCGCGGCCTCCGGTGTGTCGCCGGAGACGTTCCGCGATGCGGGTGCCGAAGTCACCGTCATCGGCGCGGACCCTGACGGCTGGAACATCAACGACGGGGTCGGTTCGACCCACCTCGACAACCTCGCCGAGGCCGTCGTGCGTCTGGGAGCCGACATCGGCATCGCCCATGATGGCGACGCCGACCGATGCCTGGCCGTCGACGCCGAGGGCAAGGTCATCGACGGAGACCAGATCATGGCGATCCTCGCGGTGTCGATGAAGGAGCGCGGCCACCTCACCGACGACACCCTCGTCGCGACCGTGATGAGCAACCTCGGACTCCACGTCGCGATGCGCGAGCACGGGATCACGATCCGGCAGACCGCTGTCGGCGACCGGTACGTGCTCGAGGACATGAACGAGGGCGGGTACGCCCTCGGTGGTGAGCAGTCGGGCCATGTCATCATGAGCGAGTATGCGACCACGGGGGACGGCATCCTCACGGGCCTCCACCTCGTCGCGGAGATGGCGCGGCAGAAGAAGACGATCGCCGAGCTCGCCTCGGTGATGACCGTCTACCCGCAAGTGCTCATCAACGTGCGCGACGTCGACAAGGACCGCGTCTCCGAAGACGAGGTCGTGCAGCAGGCCGTGCGCGACATCGAGACCGAGCTGGGAGACACCGGTCGCGTGCTGCTGCGCAAGTCCGGCACCGAGCCGCTCGTCCGCGTCATGGTGGAGGCGGCCGACGCCGAGTCGGTGCACGCCTACGCAGGACGCCTCGCGGAGGTCGTCCAGGAGCGTCTCGCGCTCTGAGGCCCGTTGTCCTTCGGAACCGGTCGGTGGCTGATACAGCGCCCGACCGGTTCTTCGTTCACCGTGAAGCCCCCTACTCTAGGGGGCCGCGCAGATGGGGTAGAGGTCGCTGTCGACGAGCGTCTCGGTCGTGCACGCGAGACTCGTGAGCCGGGGAACGCCCGCCATCGCCGGCGCATCGAAGAGGCCGACATGCGCGCCGGTGAGCACGATGGGCGGGACGGCCGCGCCCCACGGATCCGCGGCGAGCCACTCCACGTCATTGTCGGTGACCCAGGCGGTCAGCGGCACGACGGCGGCTCTCTGACGCTCCAGGGTGAGCGCCCGGGGCTCGAACGACGACGCGACGTGCACGGCAGCGCCCCCGGCGACGACGGCGGCCAGGAGCGACGCGGCGACGACACCGAAGATGCGCAGGACGCCGCGTCGGGGAAGTCGCGCGACAGACCAGACGGCGACGGCGCCGAGGACCGGGAAGAACGCGTAGACGGCAGGGGCGGGGTGCCGCACCCACAGTGGCAGCCGCGAGGCCGTCGCCCACCAGCCGATGAAGGCGAGTGCGCCGACGAGCGCCGCGAGGGCGTACGCGATCACGACGCGTTCGGTCTCCGTCGCGGTGCGCCATCGCCGGACGATGCCGACCACGGCGAGGGCGATGGCCAGGAGGGCACCGAGCACGGCGAGCGTCGGAGGCAGGGACCAGGAGCCGGCGAGGGCGTCGAGCTTCTGCAGCACCGTGGTCGCCGCGTCGTCCTGGCCACCGCTCCGGACGAAGTACGCGAGGTCGCGCAGGTGCTTCACATAGCCCGAGAAGCCGAGCGAGACCAGGGCCGCCAGTTCGACGAGCAGTGTCGGTACGGCGACCAGCAGCAGCGGCAGCCACGATCGCCGCAGCGTCTCGCGAACCCGTGCCCACCCTGCGCCGTCCGAGAGCACCCACAGGGCCACGGCGAAGGCCGGGAGGACGAGGATCGCGATGAGCTTCGTCTGGATCGCCAGCCCGATGAAGAGACCAGCCAGCCACGCCCGGCGGGGGAGCACGAGGAGCGCCCAGACGATCAGGGCTGCCGCCGGGATCTCGCCGAGGAGGTCGGCCGGCCCCTGGATCGGGGAGATTCCGGCGTCGGCGGTGAAGGCGAGGGGCACGGCCACGGCGAGCAGCGCGGCCCAGCGACCGCCGATGCGTCGTCCGAGCACCGCGAGACCCAGGAGCAGCACGATCCAGAAGCCCAGCGGGACGAGCCGGGAGGCCAGCACCGGATCGATCCCGGTCGCGAGGAGTGCAGCGACCGGGAGGAGCACGACCGGTCCCGTGGAGATGCGCGGGTCGAACGGAGTTATGGTCGAGCCGGAGAGCGCGCCGTCGCTGGAGTAGCCGAGCCCGTCGAGCAGATTGCGGGAAACGGTGAGGTTGAAGGCCTCATCCTCCCAGAACGGCCACACCACGAGACTGTGCCAGGCGATGATGACGTGCCCGATCAGCAAGGCGGCCGCGGCCACCCAGAACACGATCGTGCGTGCGCGGGTCATCGCGCGACGGTCTCCGGTCGATTGATGTTGCGCAGCGGAGCGGACGGCCGCAGGGAGAGTTCCCATGCTTCGACGAGTGCAGTGCGGACGAAAAGGCGCAGGCGCTTCGGGGGGAGGGCGACGGTGCTCCCGCGTCCCCACATCGTGCCGGTGGCGGAAGCGCCGCGGCGGGGGATGCTGTCGACCCGCAGATAGCGCACCGTGAACCCCGCGCGGGCCTCGGCCAGAGAG
This sequence comes from Microbacterium sp. J1-1, assembly GCF_024498615.1. Lineage (NCBI taxonomy): Bacteria > Bacillati > Actinomycetota > Actinomycetes > Micrococcales > Microbacteriaceae > Microbacterium > Microbacterium sp. J1-1. Next base: position 869,295 of record NZ_CP089590.1, read on the forward strand.
AAGTGCACGTGCGGCACCGATGCATCCGGTGGGGTGGCCTCGACCAGGGCCCGCAGGGCTGGCGTGCGGTACGCCCGCAGCGGGGTGTTCACATCCGGGATCCGGCGCCCGGCGGCCAGCGCGATCAGAAGACCGACGGCGCCCGTGAGCACCTTGCGGTACCAGGGGTCCGTTCGTCCGTCGCGGACGCCGTGGACGACGTCGGCGTTCTCGGTGTCGAGCGCGGCGAGCAGCCGAGGGAAGTCGCGACCGTGGAACTGCCCGTCGCCGTCCACGTGCACGAGCACATCGGGCTCCACTGCAAGCCCGGCGCGATAGGCCGCGAGTGCGGTCGGACCGTGCCCGCGGTTGAGGGGCTGCACCTCGACAGCGACGTCCTCGACGTCGTCGAATACCGTGGCGGTCCCATCGGTCGAGTGGTCGTCCGCGATATGGAAGGTCACGCGGTCGACCACCGGGGACACGGAGTCGCGGATCTCGTCGATGAAGTCGCGGATGCCTTCGGCCTCGTTGTAGGCGGGCATGACGACGGCGAGGTGGCGGAGGGTCACGGGGTCCTTGGGGTGGCGAGGTGCGCGGGGAACAGGAAGTAGCCTAGTTGAGCTATGGATCTTCCCACCCGACTGCGTCGGCTCGCCGGCGTCGGCAGCCGGTTCCTGGTCGTGGGCGCGCTGAGCACGCTCATCGAGGTGGGGGTCTTCAACCTCCTGGTGTTCGTGTGGGGCTGGGATGTCGTCGCCGCGAAGATCGTGGCCTCGCTGGTCGCGCTCGTCAACGCCTACATCGGCAACCGGGAGTGGACCTTCCGTCACCGTGATCGGCGGGGGAGGACCGCGGAGGTCGTTTTGTTCCTCGCCACGAACGCCGTCTGCACCGCCCTCGGCGCTGTTCTCGTCTGGGTGGGGGTCGAAGGCGTGGAGGCGATTCTCGGACGAGAGCCGGGCGCTGTCGCGGTCAACCTCGTGAACCTGACGAGCATCGTGATCGTGGTCCTGCTGCGCTTCGTACTTTATCACGGCATCGTCTTCCGGACGTCGCAGAAGCCTTGACGATCACGCGGTGACGTCGGCGATATGCCAGGATGAGGACGATCACTCGGGCGGAGGCGGGGAGGCCGACGCCCGAGAGACCTACTTCAGGGAGGGCTGACACAGGGGGATGTCGGAGAAGACGATCGCACTCGCGCCACGGCGCCGACGTGCACTGGCCGCGACGGTCGACGCAGGAGCCTGGATCGTGGGCATCCTCGCCGCCGTCGTGCTGCGATTCGAGTTCGAGCCGACGCTGGCGGGATGGGCATCCACGGTCGTCCTCGCGTTGACGGCGGCGGCGATCCAGGTGGGCATCGGGTTCTCCCTGCGTTTCTACCTCGGGCGCTTCACCTACGGGTCGTTCGAGGAGGTGCGCAATCTCGCCGCTGCGGTGAGCGTGCTGGCGCTGGTGCTCGCGGTGGTCGTCATCATCCTGGGGCCTTTCATCGGTGTCCCCCGGGGGACCGTCCTGCTCGCCTTCCCCTTCGTGCTCCTGCTGATGTTCGGCGTCCGTTACGCGGCCCGCCTGTTCATCGAACGGTCGCGCAAGCCGGACGACGCCGCGGATCCTGCGGTCGTCATCGGTGCCGGCCACGTCGCCGACACGCTGCTGCACAACGTCACCACCGACCCGTCCTCGCCCATCCGGCCGGTCGGGATCCTCGACGACGATCCGGGCAAACGGCACCTCCGGCTACGGGGCGTACCGGTGCTCGGCCGCACCGATCAGATCGCGGAGATCGCGGCGCGCACGGGAGCGAAGGTCCTCGTCATCGCGATCGGACGCGCGGATGCGGCGCTGCTGCGTCGACTGACGGACGATGCGGAGGCGGCGGGCCTCAGAGTCGTCGTGACACCGACGCTGAGCAGCATGGTGAGCGGCGAGGAATCGCCCGGGGACGTGCGCGACATCAGCATCGAGGACCTGATCGGGCGCCATCCCGTCGACACGAATGTCGAGTTGATCGCCGGGTACATCACAGGGCGCCGCGTTCTGGTCACCGGCGCCGGCGGATCGATCGGCTCGGAGCTGTGCCGCCAACTCGCCAAGTACGGGCCGAGCGAGCTGATGATGCTCGACCGCGACGAGACCGGCCTGCAGATGGCCCAGCTCGGAACGGCGGGCCACGGCCTGCTCGACACCAGAGACGTGGTGCTCGCCGACATCCGCGACAGCACGGCCCTCTTCGAGATCTTCCGCGACCGCCAGCCCGAGGTGATCTTCCACGCCGCCGCGCTCAAGCATCTGCCCATGCTCGAGCAGTATCCGGACGAAGCCTGGAAGACCAACGTCATCGGCACGCTCAACGTGCTCGACGCCGCACGCGAGGCGGGAGTGAGCACCTTCATCAACATCTCGACCGACAAGGCGGCGAACCCGACCAGCGTGCTCGGGCACTCCAAGCGCGTGGCCGAGAAGCTCACCGCGTGGGCCGGCGAGCAGACCGGGATGCGGTACCTCTCGGTGCGGTTCGGCAATGTGATCGGCAGCCGTGGCTCGATGCTGCCCACATTCCGGTCCTTGATCGATGCCGGAGGCCCCGTCACGGTCACCCACCCGGACGTCACGCGCTACTTCATGACGATCCCTGAGGCCTGTCAGCTCGTGATCCAAGCGGGTGGCATCGGACGCCCCGGCGAGGTCCTCATCCTCGACATGGGGGAACCCGTCCGGATCCTCGATGTCGCCAAGCGGATGATCGCGATGTCGGGAAAGGCGATCGAGATCGTGTTCACCGGCCTCCGCCGCGGCGAGAAGCTGCACGAGGAGCTCGTGGGCGTGCGCGAGGATCTCGAGCGCCCCTTCCACGAGAAGGTCGCCCATACGCGTGCGGATGCGGTCGCTCCCGATGACCTCGACAAGGAGGGCTGGCTGAGTCGTATGTCCGCGCAGCCGCGCGACGACGACAGGGTGACCGTGCATCCCGAGAGCCTGGGGAAGGTCCTCGACACATGAGCGATCGCATCCACATGTCGTCGCCCGACGTCGGCGAGGCGGAGGAAGAAGCGGTCCTCGCGGCGCTGCGCTCGGGATGGATCGCCCCGCTGGGTCCCGATGTCGATGCCTTCGAGGTCGAGATGGCCGAACGCGTCGGCGTCGCGCACGGTGTCGCCCTCAGCTCGGGGACGGCGGCGCTCCACCTCGGGCTGCTCGCGCTCGGAGCAGGCCCCGGTGACGTCGTCGTGACCTCGACCATGACCTTCGCCGCGACGACCAACGCGATCGTCTACACGGGCGCGGAGCCGTATTTCATCGACGCGGACCCGGCCACCGGGAACATGGACGTCGCGCTGCTGCGCGAGGCGTTGCGGAGTCTGCACGCCGCGGGTGAACGGGTCGTCGCGATCGTTCCCGTCGACCTGCTGGGCAAGACTGTCGACTACACGGCGATCCTCGAAGCTGCCGACGAGTGCGACGTGCCGGTGCTCGCCGATGCGGCCGAGTCGCTCGGGGCCCGCCATCGGGGCCGTGCGGCGGGGAGTTTCGGTCGTGCGTCGATCGTGTCGTTCAACGGCAACAAGATCATGACCACCTCGGGCGGAGGCATGCTGCTCACCGACGACCCGGCCATCGCCGCCCACACGCGCTACCTCGCCACGCAGGCGCGCCAGCCGGTCGTCCATTACGAGCACACCGACATCGGCTACAACTACCGCATGAGCAATCTGCTCGCGGCCCTCGGACGCGCCCAGTTGCGACGACTGGACGAGATGATCGCCCGCCGCCGTGAGATGCGTGCGCTCTATGCGTCGCTTTTCGCCGAGGTGGACGGCGTCGAGGTCTTCGGAGCGGAGGGAGACGAAGACGACAACGTCTGGCTCACCTCGATCCTCATCGACTCCGCCTCGACGGGGTGGCAGCCGTCGGAGCTCTCCGCGGCACTCGCGGCCGACGACATCGAGAGCCGACCCCTGTGGAAGCCCATGCATCTCCAGCCGGTCTTCGCCGGGGCGAGAGGCGCGATCTCCGGAGCCTCGGAGTCGCTGTTCGCCCGCGGGCTGACGCTGCCGAGCGGCTCGGCCCTGACCTCCGCGCAGCGGACGCGTGTGCTGGACGCGATCCGTCGCTTCGTCGCCGCATGAGCCCTCGCCGACGGCCGTACGACCTGGTGAAGCGCGGACTCGACATCGTCGCCTCCGCGATCGCGCTGGTGGTGCTGTCGCCCGTGATCCTCGTGATCGCGATCCTCGTCGTGCTCCGGCTGGGGCGTCCGGTCGTCTTCGCCCAGCCGCGCCCCGGGCGCGACGGGAGGGTCTTCACGCTGTACAAGTTCCGTTCGATGCGCGCGGTCGATGCGCGCAGCGGACGGGTCAGCGACGCCGACCGGCTCACCCCGTTCGGCGTCCGGCTGCGGGCGACGAGCCTGGACGAGCTTCCGAGCCTGTGGAACGTCCTGCGCGGCGACATGAGCATCGTCGGTCCGCGCCCGCTCCTGGTGGAGTATCTGGATCGGTACACGCCGGAACAGGCCCGTCGGCATGAGGTGCGGCCCGGCATCACCGGGCTCGCCCAGGTGGCCGGACGCAATGCGATCTCCTGGGAGAGTAAGTTCCGGCAGGACGTGCGCTACGTCGATCGACGTAGCCTCGGCCTGGATCTGCGGATCGTCCTCGAGACTGTTCGCTCCGTATTGAAGCGCGACGGGATCTCGGCGAAAGGACACGTGACGATGCCGAAGTTCGGAGACGCGAATGGTTGAGCGGATCATCGTCGTCGGTGCCGGAGGATTCGGGCGCGAGACGCTCGATGTGATCGAAGCGATCAACCGCAGCGGCGCCGCGCCGATGTGGGAGATCGTCGGCGTGGTCGACGATGCTCCGGCCGCCGTGAACCTAGAACGTCTCGGCGCGCGCGGATACGCGCATCTAGGTGGGGTCGACGTGGCAGTGGACCTCTCGGCGACGTCCGCGGTGGCGATCGGCGTCGGTTCCCCCACCACTCGTGCGGTCCTCGCCGCTCGACTGACAAAGGCGGGCGCTCGCCTCGCGACACTTGTTCATCCGTCGGCCGTTGTGGGATCCGCGTGCACGATCGGTGCGGGTTCCATCATCTGCGCGGGGGTGCAGGTGTCGACGAATGTCGGCCTTGGACTTCGGGTCCACCTGAATCCCGGTGCCGTAATCGGCCACGACGCGGTTCTGGCGGACGACGTGTCGGTCAACCCCGGCGGGATCGTGTCGGGGGATGTCAGCGTCGGCCGCGGCTCACTCATCGGCGCAGGAGCCGTGGTCCTGCAAGGACTCACCGTCGGCGAGGAGGTCGTTGTGGGCGCGAGTGCGTGCGTCACAAGAGATGTCCCGTCGGGGCTCCGAGTCAAAGGGGTGCCCGCACGATGACGGGGCGACGATTGGTCTTCATGGTCACCAGCTCGGTGACGGCGACGACCTTTCTGCGGGGATACCTGCGCTTTCTGCGCGAAGCTGGGTGGGACGTGACGCTCGTTTGCGACGATGGCCCCGGAGTTATTGAACTCGCCGGTGCTTCGGGTGTCCGCTACGAACCTCTGCACATGGAACGCGAACCGTCTCCGCTGGAGGATGCCCGATCGCTCGTTCAGTGCGCCAGACTCCTCCGACGGCTGCGACCGGATGTGCTCGTCTACGCCACCCCGAAGGCTTCCCTCATCGGTGCTGTCGCAGGCTGGCTCGTCCGTGTGCCGGGGCGCAACTACGAGCTGTGGGGTTTACGACTGGAGACCTCGGCAGGGTTCTCCCGCCGCCTGTTCGCCTTGCTCGAGCGGCTCACGATGGTGCTTTCCAGTCGAGTCATCGCGAACAGCGCCAGTCTCGCGCAGCGGGTGTCGGCGCTGGGGTTGAACGGGGGCCGTGAAGTATTCGTGCTCGGAGCGGGGTCCTCACACGGTGTCGATACAGAGCGGTATTCAGAGGAGGCGACCATGCCCGACCTGGATGCCGATGTGAAAGCGATGCTTCAGCGCTCACCCGCTCCCATCGTGGGATTCGTGGGTCGGCTCCACCCGGACAAGGGCGTGGACACGCTCATTGACGCTCTCCGAATCTGCTCACAGCGGTCGGTCGCTGCGCAGCTTCTGGTCGTCGGTGCGCAGGAAGGCGTGACTCTCGATACCGGCATCGAAGGGCCCATCCCCATTCCGGTCCACGCCGCAGGCTTCACGCAGGAGGTGCGCCCACTGCTCAGGGCGATGGATATCCTCGTGCTCCCGAGCAGACGTGAGGGATTCCCGAACGTGGTTCTGGAAGCTGGTGCGATGAAGGTACCCGCCATCGTCTCCGATGCCACCGGGTGCGTGGATGCCGTAATCGACGGCGTGACCGGCGTCGTCACGCCGGTCGGCGATGCACACGCGCTCGCCAGTGCTCTGGAGACGCTCCTCACGGATCCGGATCGCCGTGAATCGATGGGCGCGGCAGCTCGGGCGTGGAGCGAGGAAGCCTTCGTCCCGACCGCCGTGTGGCGCCTGCATTCGGATTGCTGGGCAGGCGAAGGAGGCGTTCGATGATCATCGAGGCTATCCGCGGGTTGAACATGGGTGGCGCGGAGACGCTTCTCTTCACACGGCTGCGTCACGCCGTCGAGCACCGTCCACCGGGGTTTGAGCGAACCATTGTGGTTAACACGTTGCGGCACAATGACCATTTCGCTTCGCAGCTGCGCGGCCTCGGTGTTGAGGTGGTGGAGCTGCCCTCCACGCACCCTGTGCGAGGAATGAAGCAGCTGTCCTCGGTCATTGCGGCGCAGGACTCCGTCAGCACGGTCGTGTTCCATTCGCCGGTGACCACCTACCTCGAGAAGACGAGACGAGCCTTGAGACGGTCGGGCTCGCGCGTTCGCCTGATCGACGTCGTACACAGCACCCGCTATCGCGCGCCATATCAGTTGATGGGCGCGGTGCTGGACCGGTTCAGCGATCTCGCCATCGCTGTCGGAACAGACGTCGCGGAGGCACCCACGGCTCGGCACTACCGAGCTGTCAGCACTGTGCTCGCCGGGGTGGATCGAGAACGGATGCGATCCTGGACTCGAGCGTCCCCGGAGGCCCCTTCGCAGATGCGGGGGCAGCTCGGCGTTCCTGACGGGAATCGGCTGGTCGTCGCGGTGGGGAGTCTGATTCCGCTCAAGGGCCACCGACATGTGATCGAGGCGCTGCGATCTCCAGACCTTGCGGAGGTCTCTCTCGCTCTGGTCGGCGAGGGTGCCGAACGGTCCTCGTTGCAAGAGCTCGCCGAAGGGATCGGAGTCTCATCGCGCGTGCACTTCGTCGGACGCGTGGACGACGCGTGGCGTTGGACTGCGATCGCTGACGCGCTGGTACATCCAAGCTACTTTGAGGGCCTCCCCGTCGCAGTGATAGAGGCCGCGGCATTGGGTACGCCGATCGTTGCCACCGATGTCGGCGGTCTCCGTCAGATCGTCGACAGGCCCTCGATGGGACGGCTGGTCGAGGCGCCTGACGCTCGCCTCCTCAGCGCGGCACTGAGCGAAGTGCTCGTGACAGCGCGGCCGGCTGCCCAGGTCTTCGCTGGACGGGCGACGGGGGAGTCGTTCTGGTCGATGGATCGCTACGCGACCGACTTCTATTGTGCCCTGGAGTCTGCGGCCGAGTAGTCCTAGCTCGCCCCGGCGGTCTGCAAAGTTGCGTCGGCCTGGCGAACCGCCCACCACGCGCACATCCAAGTGATGACATCCGCGAGAGCGAGCGCGGAGAAGAGCAGCGTGAGGCTCACAAGCAGGGACAGGCCCGTCGTCAGTGCGATGAACATTGCGAGTGCAAGCAGCGCGACGCGGATGAGTTCCACGATCGAGAGGATGCGTGCCCGCTCAAGGATGCGGAAGACGGCGCGGGTCGGATTCGTCACCATGCGCGTCGCCGACACCACCGCCATCGCTTGCGCGACAGTCGCAGCCGAGGTCCAGTCCGCGCCGAGGAACAGCGGGAGCAGCGGCTGCGCCAGCAAGAGGAGTCCGAGCGCGACGCCAATCGCAGGGATGCAGAGCCAAGCCGAGGTCCGCAGGAAAATCCGATCCTTGTGGGGAGAATCTGATCGAAGCGCGTGCGAGAGCTCGCCGCTGAACACGGACCCGGCCGCCAGGCCGACAAGCGCTAGGGGGACCGCGACGATGCGCTCGGCGATGCCGACATATCCGCCGGCTGTCGCACCGAACGCGAAGAGCGCGAACAGCGCTGGTGCCTGCTGGGAGAGGAGGGTGATGCTCGTCATCGGGGCGAACACGACGGGGAACCGCCAATAGCGCCTTACGGCGTTTCTCATCTCGTCGAGGTGCACCCGGCGAAGGTAGCGCTTCGCGAATGGCAACAGCAGCAGAGCGCCCGCTGAGGTGCCTACGACCGCGCCGCCGACGAGCCCGTTGAACGATGCTGTCTTCGACGTCCCGATGAAAGCCAGCTGCGTGGCGGTGATCGTCAACGACTGCGCGGAGTTCCTGCCCCCGATGCTGGAGTAGCGGCCGCTCCGGACCGCCAATTGGCTGAAAAGCAATGCGGCTCCCGTCACGACGAGAAGGAGCGGTAGCGACCATGTGAGGAACGGCCGAAGAGCGTCCGAGAAGGACTCGACGAGAGGAGTCCATGCGATCACGGCGGCCAGAACCAGCGCGGCACCGAGGAGCGTCGACGATGCCGCCCAGATGAGTGGCGCCACGTCGCGGTCGGCGGGTGGCTGGATGACGGCTTGATCGAACCCCAGCAGTGCGAACGGTGCGATGGCGCCGGCTAGTACGAGGGCGAAGGTGAGCACGCCGAACTGGTCCGGCGTGTAAAAGCGCGACAGCACGGGGAGGGCGAAGAACGTGACGATCTGACCGATGACCGTGCCCAGGACGATCGTGCTGAAACCGCGTCCGGGGCCCTGCCGGACCTGCTTCCCACTGTCGTGGCCATCCCGCATCAGGAATCGGCTCCGCCTTGGATGGACTGCTGAAGAGTGCTGAAGTCGAAGCGGACGGAACGATACGACGCCACGGCTTCGGGCCGGGTCACCTTGTCGATGGCCTCACGCATCGAGTGGTGATCGACGTTGCGGAGGAGCGTGATGTACGCGCAGCGTTCTGCGATCCAGTCGCGATAGGTGCCGGTGATCTTGTGGTTGGCGTTCGGAAGCACCACACAGGGCGTGCCTGTCACCGCGGCGAAAATCATGCCGTGCAGACGATCCGTGACGACGAGTTCCGACCGGCGGTAGTGTTCCATCGTGTCCAGAGGCAGCCGATCGAAAGCCGTCTGATCGACCTCATCGTCCGAGATGCCGTGATCGCGGTCCGTGACGTCACCGAAGCGGGCGACGGCGTCGCGGATGACGTCGTGATCTGCGTCGGAGAGCGCACGCTCGACATCCCTCCGCAGTGCGAGAAGCGCACCTGCTCGGTCGAGTGGTTCCCGATCCTGATAGTCCCCGGTCAACGACAGCACGACGTCCGGTGCGAACCCGACCTTTCCCGGATAGAACGCCCGCATGATGTCGTAGCTCTCGCTTTCGCGGGCGAAGAGCGTGAGCCTGTCGGCGCTCGCGCTGAGTGCGCGTGCTTCTCGCTGGGCGGACTGCTCCTGCTCCGGACGATCCATGTAGATGATCGACTGCGGGAAGGAGACGAGTCGATGAGGCCGCAGATAGCGGGCGACGAATTCGCGGCCGAGCTGGGCTCGCGGATAGAGATCACCCATGCTGCCACCGCCGACGAGGAGCACAATATCGTCGGGCCCGAGTTGGCGCTTGAGTGAGCGCAGCACTTTGTAGGTTTGCGAGATCCGGATGCTCTGCACGTCGTAGCCGGGGTCCAATCTCGACGTGAAGTGTTCCTGTGCGTAGCCGATGGCGAGATCGCCGATGTTCCCGTAGTCGGGTACCAGCATGATGACGGCGTTCGGACGGTCGGCGCTGAGCGTGATCTCCTCGCGGGACATCCAAGTGTGGAACAACTGGTATCCGCGCGCCGCCAGCATCTTGACCTTCATCGTTTTTCTTTCTTCGTCAGGCGGGTGGTGATCGTGTGACGTCGGGCGTAGAGCCACACCCGCAGGGCACTGAGCAGCTGGACGGGCCGAAGCCCCAGGTACGCGGCGAGCGCGAAGAGCCGGCTGCTCGCGGTGCTCTCATTATCGAAGAGCACCTCGCGGCGGAACGCGCGAAGGGGCGCGAGCGCCGGCGTGGGAAGTGCTCTCAGGCTCTGCCATACGGATATCTCGGACAAATAGAAGACGCTCTCCATGAACTGTCGCGCATGAGCCGCCCGCTGCACCCGTGGAGTCATGTCCGACACCGCCCGCGCGGCTTCCGCTGCGAAGGCGAACGTGTCCAGTCGCCGGGCGGTGTGACGCAACGCGGTGATGCTCGTCGCCCGCTGGATGTAGAAGTAGCTCGCGTAAGTTGTGAATGCGATGCGCTCGGACCGGAGGAAGAGGCGGTACGTAGTCGGGAGGTCTTCGTAGAGCGCGCCCACCGGGTAGCGGATGCCTGCGAAGAGCGACGCGCGATACAGCTTGCCCCAAGCGCTGTTGGTGGTGCCGTCGAAACGGAACAGCCTAACGAGTGCGTCGTCGCGAGACTCATACTCCGTCGGCGAGGGAGCGGGACGGCCGTGTCGAGGGTAGGTCTGTCGCGGCTCGGTCGACTGGAAACGCGCGACCGCAATGTCGACTCCCGGGTGGGTGAACTCCGCGACAAGCTTCTCGATGTGGTCGACGGCGACGACGTCATCGCCGTCGATGCAGATTATGTAGTCGCCGGTAGCGAAATCCAGCCCCGAGTTGCGCGCAGCCGACAGGCCGCCATTGCTCTGATGGATCACGTGGACGCGACTGTCGGCAGCGGCGTAGGCGTCGCACAGAAGCTCCGAGCCATCGGTTGACCCATCGTCGATGAGAATGAGCTCGAACTCCGCATGGGTCTGGGCGAGAATCGAATCGACGCACGGAGCGAGGTAAGACGAGACGTTGTAGACGGGCACGATCACGCTGACGCAGGAAGGGCTCGGGGCGGCCATCGTGACGTCCTTCGTGTCTGGGCGCTTAGACGGGACGACCCCGACCCGTCGGCCGCAAGTGAGAGCGAACCGGCCTATCTGAAGGGCGCCAGCTTACGTCAGGACTCTACAGGCTGCGCGAGAACGAGGCCAAGTTGCGCTCGGTGTCCGCCTAGGCGCGCAGAGTGGTGAGATCTCTGCCGACTGGGAGGGAGCGGCCTCGGCGCGCTTTTCGGGGGCTCTTCGCTGGCATTTCGTTGTCGATGATCTGTTTGTGGAGTAGGACGACGAACACGAACAGGAACAGGACGGGAGTGCCGATGAAGATCTGCCCTTTGATGATTCCGATGGCGAATCCGGCGAACAGAGCAAGGAACAGAACGGTGTCGGGTCGTGAGTTCTTTAGGAGGAAATATGCCAGAGTGCCGTATCCGATGACGACGAAGATGAGCCCGCCCATGAAGAGGTCGTTCGTCAATCCGACGTCGGACCGGAACCCTTGGCTTTGGAAAACGTCATCGCCCGTGCCCCAGATGAGGCCGAGATCTTCGGGGAAGACGACTATGTCCTGAAACAGAACGCTGTATGTTCCCTCCACCGAACCATCCGCCACAAGGGCCGTGGTCTCGTCGACGAACCCCTGGAGGAAACGTGCGGTGATCGGGCTGAGCTGGGAGACGACGGTCCACGCGATCGCCAGGAGGCTTCCGAGGACGGCCACGATCGCGAGGGCGGAGCCGACCTTGCGGCCGCGAAGAACCTGGCCGAGCATCATCAGCGCGGTCAGGGCAGCAAAGACGGCGATCCCGGTTCTTCCGTTGAGTAGGATCGCGACGAGGATCAGAGGCACATAGCGCAGTCCACGGAAGCGATAGTTCAAGGCGAAATAGACGGCCACCGCGGCGAGCATGCCGTGATAAATCGGGGTGACGAACGTGAACTCTCCCATTAGTCCATAGATCCGGGAGCTCATCAGATACTCACCTCGGTCACCCGCGGCGAGTTGATAGAGCCAGTTCGAGAGATCCTTGAGCGGGATGAAGACGAAGGAGAGCAGGCCCCAGACACCTTGGAAGGCGGCCAGTTTGTAGATCATCCGGAGGGTGGATTCTCCGCTGAACCCGCGGCTCTTGCAGATGTGGACGATGAAGGCGGCGTGGATCGCCATCAGCAGGAGCACATTGTTCTGGACGATGCGGAGATCAACGAAATCCTCGACCTCGGGATGCGTGGCCAGGTGGACGATCGCGACGAACAGGCTCAAGCCGAACATGACGACAAGAAAACGCTTCAGCGGGGGATATCCCAACAGCCTGAACATGCGCTGCCTGCTCAATGCGGAGTGGAGCATGAGGACGGCGGCGAGCGCGGTCAGAATGAAGAACTTGCTCGCGAAGAACGAGGCGGAGAACGTCGGCGTGTAGATGACGTAGAAGACGTAGACATACAGTCCGATGTTGCGCAGGAAACCGGAGCGCTCTGCGGGTCTGCCATCTGAGGCCACGACGCGCGCTGAGGGCAACACGGTTGTCATGTCTTCCATCGTGCCAAGCCTACTGGGCGGCCCTCCCGCGCTCGGTCCGATCCCCTACGGCGTTGGGCAGGCCGCAGGGGCTTCCATCGTCAACTGCGTCGCCCTCGACATCGGCGTGTGCCAGATCTCAAGGGGGCCGACGCTCGTCGATGCCGGAAGCGCGAACTCGAACTCGATCGTGTGCGAGCTGACCAGGTGGTTCAACACTTCGATCTTCACTGCGGGGCGATCGAGATGTGTGCCGATGCTGATGGGTTTCGCGGGGGCGCCATCGATGGCGATGCTACTGAGAGAGGCACCGACCGGCCCGTAGATGACGACATAGGTGCTCACGTCTTCGGCGGCGTAGTAGGGGCCACGCACGTAGTACGGCAATCGCGCCGCCAGTTCTTCGTCGATCTTCGAGGACAGCACCGCGGTACCTTGAGCGGTGTGTGGCTGTCCCGCTTCGCACCCCTCGAACGACGCCGAGATCGCCAGGTCGAGGTAATAGCTCTTTTTGGAACCCGTGTTGTCGTTCACGTAGACGCCAATGGCTGTCTGCTCGTCGTTCGATGAGGGCAGGGAGCCTGCGAGGCGGCTCCCCGAGATCGCAGCGCTCTCCGCTTCGTCCGATGACCAGTAGAGCAGTCGACCTTCGTCAGCGGCTCTGCTCAGGGCATTGATGAGAGCGACCGGAGAGGGGCTGCCTCCTGTGAGGGCTGTGAAGATCGCATCGGTGGCTGCGGCGAAGAACGCGTTCTGCGAGTACCCGTCTTTGTAGTTGAAGTAGACACCGTTCAGCAGGATCGGGGAGGTATTTTCTGCCGTGAGCACCTCTCCGGTGGGCAGTGGTACTTCTCCCGTCGCTGCAAGGATGTACGAGAGCGCCACGGGGTCGAGCGACACCACGGCGTCATACGGCTCGCCGATCGTGTTCTGCCAATGAGCCTCCAGGATCTCGGTCGCTCGGGGGAAGTCCGGGACCATCGTCAGGTCTGGGGTCCAGCGGCCGATCTTGTCGCCGTAGATGGCAATTTCCTCGTCGGTGAGCTGCGTGACCGGCTGATCCAGACCGTTGGGGAATTCCGCCGTGTCCGCGTATCGAACGATGCTGATGGAGCCCGCCTCGGCACGCAACAGCATCATCACAGCCGGGTTTCCGCCGAGGCTCCGCGCTTCCGAGTTCCCCTGGAACATGACCAGGTAGTTGCGAGGTCCGTCGGACCCGAGCGCACGCGGGAGCAGAGCGAGCGTGTCGGCGATCGGAGTCATGGTCGACTGCAGTTGCGAGGCTTCGTCGGCGAACGACTCGACTCCTGAGCGGACAGGACCGATCAGCGCATCTCGATCGACGGCTCCGAGGTCGGTGACGACCGAGTCGACGGTCGCCGAGAGATCAGCTGTCGTACTCTTCAGGTCGTCGAGTGCGTCCAGATTGAACCTGCCCTGTCGCGGAGCGAGGGCTGCGAGATCGAGCCCCTGGATCGACCCTGCGACGGAGTTGACCAGGCGGTCGGTGAGCTCGGAGACGATGCGGACGGCCCGCACGTTCTCGCCGACACCGAAGGGAATGGCTTCTGCGATGCTCCATGCCATGCCGCCGGTCTCGTCGACGGCTGCCCCCGTCGATTCGAGCGCCGAGTCAGCGCTCACGCTCGCAGCCTCGACGTCCATGGCGAGCAGAGATGACTTCGCTTCCTGTGCCGCGGTCATCGCCGTGCTGAGGCTGCTCCGGGCACTCTGTGCCTGGGTGTAGACCTGCAGTGCGACCCACGCCGCTCCGCCGATCGTGGCGAGCACGACGACCACGAGCGTCAGCCAGATCCATCTGCGTCGTCGCCGACGTGGCGTGCTGTCGGGCTGAGGCGATTCGGGAGTGGTCTCGGTTGCACGAGACTCGCGTGCGGCCTTTCGAGAAGCGGGGGGCTGGTGCGAGCTCATGTAACTTATCCAATCATCTGCGCATGGCACCATGTCGCGCAGCGCCGCAAGGCAATCTGTGAGAGGTGACGAGCGAGCGGGCGCTCCCGAAGTGCAAGAATGTGGGGGAATGCGATCGGTGGCGTGTCGCGTCTAGAAAGGTGACATGGGGCGTCCGGACGAGTTGCAAGCTGTGCCACTTCGGCTACCAGAGGCTACGCTGCTGGCACATGCGCTGGGAGCAAGGGTCGCCGAGCAGGTATCCACTCGAGTCCTCTCTATAAAGGGCCCCGCCGCGGATCACCATGCACTCCGTGAACCACGCCTGTCCGCGGATGCGGACCTTCTCGTGGACCCACGCGGGTTCGGCGAGTTCTGTGCGGCGCTGGAGTCGAACGGCTGGCACGAACGGGTGGCGAGGTCGACGCCGACGATACTCGAACCGCATTCCCGAACCTACATTCATCCGAAATGGCCGTGCGATATCGATGTCCACGAGAGGTTCCCCGGGTTTTTCGCCGACCCGGCAGACGTGTTCGATGAACTGTGGAACCGTCGCGAGGCGCTCTACGTGGGAGGCGTCGCGCTGACAATCCCCGCACTCGTGCCATCGATGATGATCGGCGCTCTTCATGCCTTGCGCAACATGTCCGTCGCCCGGCATCGGACGGAGTGGGAATCGATCATCGAGATGCTGCAGGGCCGTCTCGGCGACGGCGACCGCGAGGACTTTCTGCGACTCGCCGAAGTGGGACGGTCCCGATGGGTGCTTCGCGAGGCGATCGAGATCATGGGGTTCGGGCCTGTCGAGAATGACCTCTCGATGAGCGAGGCGGAGAGTTGGTCCTCGAACCTGCGCTTCGGCGCGGATGGAGGTGCGGCCGGATGGCTCATCGCCCTTCGGCGCGGACCGATCAGAGAACGTGCCCGTACTCTCATTCGTGCGGTGTGGGTACCGAAGGAGCTCGTGCCCCGAAATGACAAGTCGGTGCCGCCGTCGACGCGTCAGATGATGCGCTACCAGATCGAGCGCTGGCGTCGGGGACTGCGCGCCACCTTCAACTACGTGCGCAATCCGAGGCGCTGAAGGCCCGTCGGCAATCGATAGGCTACGACCATGCCGGCTGTCCACGAACGCCCGCTCGGCGGGGCGCTCACCGAGATCAGGAACGACGTGTGGGTCCTGCGCGCGGGGGCGATCGCGGAGGCGGGCGGGTCGGTCACGCTGCTGCTGGCTGTCGACGGGCTGAACCTCGAGACGATCGTGCCAGGGCTCGATGCAGCCCCCGGGTATATGAGCACTCGGTTTGTCGGTATCGATGCCACCGGACTGGTCATCCCTATTCACGACCCGCAGGCCGAGCATGCACCACCCTCCTCGAAACGGCCCAACCCGCCGGCGACACTGCGAGCGGGACATCTCGTTGTCATCAGCCGTGCAGTCGCGGCCGAAGCGCAGGCGTCGCCCCTCGGTCTCGAGGACATCCTGCGTGCCCTCGTGAGTGCCAGTGTCGGCTTGGGCAACATGTCTCGACCTCTGGGGCGTATTGCTGAAGTCGTCTCAGAGTGCCACGTGGCGCATCTCGGTGTCGCCTCTACGGTCACCGTGGATGAGTTGATGTCGATGGCACGGGGCCGCGTTTCGGAGACCGGCCTCGTCGTCGACGAGTCGCCGTTGAGTTCGAAGGCGCGCCATCGGAGCGAGCATGAGCCAGCCGAAGGATCGACGCCAGCGAGACCGCTCTACTTCCGAGGGCCTGCCCTTGATGAGATCGAGCTGTCGGACGGGAGTTCGGCCGTGCTCCAGGGGGCTGTTACGACGCCTCTTCTTCACGTGTTGAGCGCAGGCGTCGCTCGAGCGTGGAACGGCGCTGATGGGGTCGAACGAACGCGGCTGGGGGGTCCCGATTCGGTGGTCAATACCTTGCGCGAGCTCGGGCTGCTCGACTCCCTGCCATCGTGGCGCATCGCTGACGATGTCGCGTGGGTGGGAGATGACGCCCGCACGACGGTGCTGAGCCCCGACGGTGTTTCCCCGTTGGCCCTGGCCGGTTCGTCGCACGTCGTGTGGTCGATTCTCGTCGACCTTCGCGCAGTGAGACAGGATGTACTCGTCGATTCCTGCGCTCGAGTCTTCGAGGCTGACGCTCGCGAGATCGAAGGTCCGATCGAAGCGCTCCTCTACGATCTGTGGACTCGAGGGCTGCTCGTGCGGATCTGAACGGGCACTTCTCGTCGACCCGCCTACGGCCCGCCCCATCGACCGACCGGCCACAGGATGGCTCCGGCCTGACCGAACACGTCGTCGCGCGTCATCCAGCGCCAGCAGTTCTCGTCCGGATCCGCAGTACCGCGGCAGAGATACGCGGAGTCGGCCGAGTTCGCCCGGTTGTCGCCGAGCATGAGGTACGAGTCCTCTGGAACGGTGGTCCGTTCGAAGCAGCGGGTCGACATCGGCTCGCTGTGGCAGTCGAGTGACCCGGCGGCGAAGGGAGGATCCTTGACGACGTACGGCTCATCGAGCGGCTCCCCGTCGATCAGCACCCGGCCCTGGGCATCGCAGCACTCCGCGGTCTGGCCAGGGCCGGCGATCACTCGCTTCACCAGCACAGACGGCCGGATTCCTGTGGTCTCGCCGACCCAGTGGAGCGCCTGCGACAACCAGTTCCCGCCGACCTCGGCGGGCTTCTCGCCCCAGGCCTCACCGGGGCGGAACACGACGATGTCGCCCGGTGCGGGGGCTGCGTTGATGTAGGCGAGGCGGTTGACGATGAGGCGGTCGCCCGGCTCAAGCGTTGGCGACATGGATCCGGACGACGGCTGGCCGATGAAGGCGACGACGATGCCGGTCAGTGCGAGCGCGAGCACGATGTTGACCCAGATGTTCCCGAGGACTCGCCGGCGCGGTCTCGGTGCATCGGTCGTCATCATCTGCTCTCCGGCTCGCGCGTCACGGTGTCGACACAATACTGTCAGTGAATGGCCCACTATTCCGATGAGGTCGGTCCCCGCCTGCTCGAGTCCGCATCAGTGTCGCCGGCGCAGCGTCTGATCATCCCCGACATCCTCCGTGGCGTGGCGATAGTCGCGATGCTGATCGCGCATGCGAACCCGTTCCTCCCCGAGCTGGCGTGGGCCGCGAAGTTCTTGACAGCGAACCTCAGTGATCTGGCATCGCCGCTGTTCGCACTGGTGATGGGCATGGCGGCAGAGCTCGTCTGGCGCCGTGGCGGGCGGGTTGGCCCGACACTTCTGCAACAGACGGTCCGGGGGCTGTTCCTCATCGCGCTCGGCGTCTGGATGGTGACCTGGAACTCGTGGGTCGATGTGATCCTGGCATATCTCGGCGTGACCATAATCCTCGGGGCCCCGATCCTCCTTGCACGAACTCCTGTGGTGATCGCCGTGACGGCGATCCTCGTATCCATCAGCCAGCCACTAGTGGGCTTCGCCAGGACGTGGACGTGGGTGTACACGGCACCCGCTCCCGTCGGTGACATCATCGAGTGGTTCCTGCTCGGATCGCACTACCGGGTGGTTGGTCTCTTGCCCATGTTCCTTGTCGGGGCGCTCCTGATCCGGCACGGCCTGCAGCGTGACCGGCTGCTTCTGGCGCTGGCCATCGCGGCGCCGCTCGGGTACTTGGCGTGGGGCATCAGTCAGCGGCTTGGCGACGTGCAGTCCGGGGATTACCTCGACACCCTGAAGGATTTCGCGCTCGTGTTCGCGGTGTACGTGATCGTGGTCCTCGCGGCGACCGTTCGTGGCGACGGTGCTCGGCGTTTCTGGACACGACTGTTCGTGCCGCTGATCGCCTGCGGTCAGGTCGCGCTGTCGCTGTATCTCCTCCACGTCGGGCTCATCGCCCTGTGGAGCGGAGATCACGGGCGGCCCGTCGACAACTTCTGGCCGGGCTGGCTGATGATCGTGCCCGGGATGATCCTGGCCGGATGGCTCTGGTGGAGGTTCATCGGCACCGGCCCGGTCGAATGGGTCATGGGGTGGCTCACCGGCCGCCGCAAGCCGCTCCTCCGGGCGCGCGACCGGTCAGCCTGACCCGCGGCCGCCAGGCGCACGAAAGGGCGCCACGACCGGCGTGGCGCCCTTCCTTGCGGCGTGCGGCTCAGAGGAGCGTGATACCGACGTTCTCGGCGGTCGCGTTGTTGCCGGTCACCGTGTCGCCGGACACGGTGGCGGTCATGGTCTGCTGCGGGCCCCCCAGGAGCGTGGTGAGGAGGCTGAGGTCGAGCAGCGTGTCGAGCGTCGTGCCGAGGTTGATGACGATGTTGCCGCCCGACGGGATCGACGGGAGCGTCAGGGTGTAGTTTCCGTCGGAGCCGGCGACGGTCACCCCGGCGACCGGACCGATGTTCAGGGTGAGCAGCGACGGCGTGTACTGGATCACGGCTGTGGCTCCGGCCGTGGACGCATCCGGGCCGTTGTTCGTGATCGTCAGCGTGTTGACCGTGTTGACAGTCGCGACCGGGATGCCGAGCGCGGTGAGGTTCAGCGCGATGGGGCCGCTGAGCGCCGGGACGAGATCGTTGTCCGCGACGGAGGCGGCGGCGAGCGGCGTGGCGACGGCGGCCGCGATGACGGGTACCGACCATGCCGCGCCCTTGACGAGCGTGCGGCGCGAGACGCCCTTGTTCTTCTGGATTTCCTCGGTCACGTGAGTGCCCTCCCTGTTCGATGCAGATGCGGTTTCCCGCGGTGTCGTGACGAGGCGACACGATCGTCTGCATCCCCCAGGAGCCCCGTCGTGGACCTCAAGCTAGGGCGGTGGAGAGCGGAGCGAAGGGGGTTTCGGCGAACTTCGCGCACCGTGCGCGCAACCTGCGCGACGTGTGCTTTTCGACTGCGCGGAGCTATGCCCGGCGCGTGGCTCGAAGCGCCCGCGGAGTCGCCTGGTACGCCTCGTCGAGCGCTCGCCGCATGCTCATCGGCGAGTGGAATCCGGCGCGCTGCGCGATCTGATCGATGCTCAGGACGTCGTAGCGGCTGTCCACCAGCAAGGAGTGCGCGAGACGAGCGCGCTGCCGGCGGATCTCGGCCGCGACGCTGTTCCCGGACTCCGAGAACACGAGCTGGAGCTGCCGGAGTGACGACTGCACCTCGTGCGCGACCTGGGCCGGATTGAGCGCAGGATCACCGCACTGCTGAGCGATCACCGCGATCGCCCTCTCGCGCAGCACGGCATGCGGCGAACCTTGGCCGCTCACACCGCCGATCCGATCCAGGAGCACGGCGCCGCTCATCTCCATCACGAGTTGCTCGATGGCGTACTGCTCGATCGCGGATGCCTTGTCGTCCGTGTCCAGGAGGCAGTCGATGAACTGCTGCATCGACGTGTCCAGCAGCCGGCGTTCGGTGTACAAGGTGGCGTCGGGTGGCAGCGAAGGCACGAAGGACGCGACCGCCGACCGGGGCACGAGTGCCGCGACGAACCGCCAGGCGCCCGCCCAGCGCAGGCGGCGAGTGATGCCCTGTGCGGCGACGACCAGACCGCCTGCCGTCTCCACCCAGGGTTCGCCGTCGAGTCGCGACCAGAGCGCGTGTGCCTGGACGAAAGCGAAGACCGCGTGGTCGGGGTACGCGGACACGGTGTCGACGTGGAGCTCGGAGGTCCCGCCGTTCGTGCTGAGCAGGATGATCTCGCCGGAGGTGCGCTCCCGGGAACGCAGACCCGGCCGGTCTCCGATCCGCCGCACCCCGTGCGCAGCGAGCGCTCGATCGTCGATGACCTGAGCGGAAGAGCGTGTCACGAGACGTCCCTCCTCGGGGTGTCAGCGTGTGGCAGCAGCGACTCTGTGATGGTGGTGTTCCTACGCCGCCGACCACCTCGTCGTGCGACGGATTCCTTTCCAGCGCGTCGATACAGTGGTGAATTGAATACAGGTTCAATCATCATCGGCCTCCTGTCAACACGGACTGCGAATTCGTGTGGCGAGACGACACGAAGCTCGTCTGCATCCCCCAGGAGCCTCACCTTGCGAGCCACCGTAGAGGCCTCGCTGCAGCTTGTACGGCGAATGGAGCAAAAGCGCGCACTGCGCGTTATTCCTGCGCGTTCTGTGCTTTTTCGAGACCGGATGTGGCGAGACGACTCACGGGCGAGATCGTGGATAGGCTGGCGGTCATGCCCGATCGCTTCCTCGTCACTGCGGTCGGCGTCGTCGTCGAGATCGACGTCTCCCGACGCTCCGCGGACTTCCGTGCCGTGGCCTTCGATGCCTGGGCTGACGCGCGGTATGACGGGCAGGACGCCCCCGCTGCCACTGCCGTCGTCCCCGCGGGCAGCGGCGACCCCGAAGCGCTGTCCGCGCTCTCGACCGAGGTGACGATGAAAGCCCTGGCGCACCGTCGGCGCGATCACGTCTGGATGCTGCACGCCGCCGGGCTCGCTGCGCGTGATGGTCGGGTCGTCGTGCTCAGCGCAGCATCGGGGACCGGAAAGACGACGGCTGCCCGCCATCTGGCACGGCGCTATGCGTACGTCAGTGACGAGACCATCGGCATCGACGATGCCGGCCGTGTCGTCCCCTACCGGAAGCCGCTATCGATCATCGAGCGTCGCGACGCTCCCAAGGCTCAGATCGCGCTCTCGAGCACGGACCGGGGCCGGGCGCTGCCCGACGACCTCCGCGTGGCGAAGATCGTCGTCATCGATCGCTCGGACGACGGACCCGAAGAGCCCGAGGTGGACCCTCTCGATATCTCGGAAGCACTGGCTCTGTTGGGGCCGCAGACCAGCTATCTCGCCGACGGCCCGGCGCCGCTCCGACGGATCGCCGCGCTGCTCGCGGCGACCGGTGGTGCCGTGCGCGTGCGCTACCGCGAGGTCGACCGCATCGATGCGGTCATCGACGACCTCATGCTGACTCCATCGCGGCCCGTCGATGCTGTCACCGAAGAAACGACATCGCCGGTCATCGGGGCCCCGGAGCCCGGCGGTCTCGTGCGTGCGGAGACCGTCGACGCGCTCGCCCTGGACGGTCGGACGGTGCTGCTGCGACGAACGCCGACCGGGGGGCAGGTCCACGTGCTCGACGGCATCGGACCGGACATCTGGGCGGCCGCGGACGGACGGCCGCTCGAAGGCATCGTGCGCGCCGTCGTGGCTGCGCACGGGGAGCCCGCGGGCGAGAACGCGCACACGATCGTGGAGCGCGCGGTGCAACGACTGCTCACCGACGGGGTGCTCAGAGCGGTCGACGCACCGCGGCTCTGAAGGTGGATCCGTTCCGGGGCCGGATCAGTCCCCGGACCCCCGGCGGCGCACACCGGGTTCGGGGGTCGCGACGGCCTCCGCCCCCCTGGTGTCGTCGTCGCGGCCGTAGCGCTCGTACGCGCCGTAGTACTCGCGGCCGTAGTATGCGGACTCCGCTCCCTTGCGCGGCACCTTGTTCAGCACCACGCCCAGCACCCGGCCCGTGGTGCGGGTGATGTTGGCGATCGCGCGCTGCAACATGTCGAAGGTGGTCTTGCCGGACGACACGACGACCAACACACCATCGGCGCCGGCCGCCAGCACCGCCGCATCCGTCACCGGGAGCACGGGTGGGGAGTCGAGGATGACGATCGCGGTCTTGCTGATCTCGGCGAGGAAGTCGCGCATGCGGTGGGAGCCGAGCAGCTCGCTGGGGTTCGGGGGTACCCGCCCGGCTCCGACGACCGCGAGGGGCATGTCGCGGCTCGGTCGGTGGGCGACGTCCTGCAGCTCCGCGCGTCCCGCGAGGATGTCGGTGAGGCCGAGGTCGGGGGACATCCCGAAGATGTCGGCGATGACGGGCCTGCGGAGGTCGCAGTCGATGAGGATGGCCCACTCACCGGCGGCGGCCATGCTCGAGGCGAGGTTGACGGCGACCGTCGACTTGCCGTCTCCGGGCACCGAGCTGGTGACCACGATCACCCGCGGGGGGTTGTCGACGTCGATGAACTGCAGATTCGTGCGCAGCTCGCGCATCGACTCGATCGTGTGGTGCGAGACCCCGTGCTGGGCGTCCAGGGAGAAATCGATCACCTGGCGTTCGTCCGACATCGTCTTCTCGAGCGGAAGCGTTCCGATCACCGACACCCCGGTCTCGCGTTCGATGTCGCGCGGGTGCCGCACGCGGCGATCGACCGTGTGCCGGATGAAGGCGTAGATGAGGCCGGCGGCGAGTCCGACGAACGCGCCGATGATCACGGTCAGCCGGGTGTTCGGGGACGACGGAGCGGTGGGCAGGCGCGCCGAGTCGCCCACGATGAGCGTGACCGCCGCCGGTGTGGACGCCGTCCCGCCCTCGAGCGTCTCGATCTCCGCAGCCATGCCGCGCATCCAGGCCTCGGCGAGAGCTTGCGCCTCCTCCGGAGTCGGGCCGGTCGCGGTGACCATCAGTGCCGTGGTGTCGAGCGGGTTGGTGACCGAGACCCGGTCCACGAGCTCTTCCGGCGATTCTTCGAGCGAGAGCTCCTCGATCGCGTGCTCCGCGACGGCCCGCCAGGAACCCAGGTTGAGGTAGGACTTCACCCTGCTCTGCGCGAGCTGGTTGCCCACGAGCGCCGCGCCGCTGGTGCCGTCGCCGCCGACCGACGTGACGATGCCGGTCGTGTCGGCGGAGTACACCTTCGGTTGCAGGGCACTCCAGCCGAAGGCCGCTCCGGCTCCGACGATGGTCGCGATCAGGATCACGATCCAGTGGGCGCGCAGAATCCGGATGTAGTCGCTCAGTTCCAACTCTTGATCCCCTCACACATCCCGTGGGGAAGGCGGGATGCACACATGAGAAAGAGCATACGGGGCCGCACGGTCCCGTGCGGAGGGCACGCTCAGCCGATCGCGATGCGCACGAGCCGCTCGACCTCGTCGATCCCGGGCATGAGCTGTGCGCTCGACCGCGCGTAGGTCTCCGCGGAGCGGCGGTAGGGATCGATCACATCGTCGTCCTCCGTGCCCGCCGTCAGGGGTCCGCGCTCTGCGGACAGCAAGGCGAGCACCGCGGCGAAGCGGGCGCGGGGTGTCTCGCCGGCGGACTCCGCGGCCGCCCGGGCGTGCTCCGGGTCCACGATCCTGCTCCACCGGGCAAGCTCCCGCGCGGTGAAGGTGCGACGCACGCGGCTCGGCATCATCCGCACGGCGTGGGCGGAATGCTCCCTGGCCATGGTGAGCACCAGGTCGGCGTCGCGCAGCAGCGGCTCCCGGAGATACCGGGCGCGGTGAGCTGCGGCGTCCTCCGCGCGCGCCCCGGCTTCCACCGCGAGGGCCTGCGCGGGTTCGGTCATCGCGTGATCGACGAGGGCGTGCGTTCCGGCGCTGTGCACGCGCACTCCCAGAGGCTCGAGGCGGGCGCGCAGCAGCACTTCGGCCAGCGGGGATCGGCAGATGTTGCCCGTGCACACCGTGAGGATCGTGAGCGGCCCCTCCTGGTCGCCCTCGCCGCCGAGCGAGCCGCCGAGGAAAGGGGCGGCACCGAAGGAGAGGGGAGCGGCGGCGGACTGCTGCCGGCGCCAGCTCCGGCGACTCATCGCGGTGGGCGGGTTCTCCTCGCCTCGCCCGCTCACGACGCCGTCCTCGCATCCGCGCCGCGACGAGCGCCCGCGCCCACGCGCACGAGGAGAACGGCGAGCACGCCGCCGAGCAGCGTGCCCGTGGTGTTCGCGATCACGTCGCTGAGCGTGGGGAAGCGGGAGGGCATGAAACCCTGCACCGACTCGATCACCGCACTCATCAGTGCGCCGATGACGACGATCTGCCAGAGTCGCAGACGCGGCAGTGCGAAGGCGAGCAGCAGACCCACGGGCACGAACAGCGCGACGTTCGCGAGCACCTCCAGCACCACGGCACTCGGGCGGTACGGGGCGATGCCCGCGTCGGCGACCCACCGGGCCATGATGCCGACCAGACCGGTGACCTTCTCGGAGACCGTCGCCGGCAGCCAGACGGTGAACCCCACGAAGAGGAGGTAGCCGACGAGCGCCACCCGTGCGATCAGCACTCCGCCGGGGACGGGGGCGAGGCGAGGGGAAGGCATGCCGTCATGGTAGCCGCGGCGGCTCCTCGATGTTCTCCGCGTCGATCGGGGTCCCGTTCAGATGCTCGATGTAGCGGAGCAGCACTCCTTCGCGCAGCGCCCACGGCGACACTTCGAGCTCCTCCAGTTCGAGCGCGGTCATCGCCACGTGTAGCGACACGGCCGCGGCCACGATCTGGAAGGTCCGGTCGGGGGTGATCCCCGGCAGTTCCTGTCTGGCCGACGCGGGAAGGCGCGCGAGCCGGGGAATCCATGAGCCGAGCGACGCCCGCGGCAGCAGCATGCGTTCGCTCCCCGACCATCCCGGCGCCGGATAGCCGACCAGGCGGGCGAGCGAGCGGATCGCTTTGGAGGAACCCACCACGTGATCGGGGCGGGGGAGGGCGACGAATCGGGGCAGGACGGTCGCGATGGTCGCCTCTGCGTGCGCGCGCAGTCTCTCGACGTCCGCCTCGCCGGGCGGGTCGTTCGGGAGGTACTGCACCGTCATGCGCCCGGCTCCGAGGGGCACGGACGCGGCGGCGTCGGGCATCTCCTCCGCTCCGGCCGCGATCTCCAGAGAGCCGCCGCCGATGTCGAGCAGCAGCAGCTGTCCGGCCGACCAGCCGAACCAGCGCCGCACGGCGAGGAAGGTCAGCTCCGCCTCGGTCTCGCCGTCGAGCACCTGCAGGGGTTGCCCCAGAGCGGCCTCGATGCGGGCGATGACTGCCGCGCCGTTGCGGGCGTCACGCACCGCGCTGGTCGCGGTGGCCAGGAGAGCGTCGACGCGCTCGGCCTCGGCGACGCGGCGGGCCTGAGTGACCGCGGTCTCGAGCGCCTGCACGCCCTCCTCCGAGATCGCGCCGTCGGGTGTGAGGTAGCGCATGAGGCGCAGCACTGTCCTGTCGCTCGTCGTCGCGAGCGGACGTCCACCGGGGCGGACGTCCGCCGCCAGCATGTGAACGGTGTTTGATCCGATGTCGAGGACTCCCAGGCGCACGGAAAGAGACTACTCGCGCCCGGATACGATGTACTGCGTGACCACCGTCGACCCCACGCTGCCGCTGTCGCCCTATCGGGAGATCGGGCGCGCGGAGTGGGCGCGTCTCGCCGCCGGGCTCGATCAGCCGCTCACCGAGACCGAGGTCGTCGAACTCCGCGGTATCGGGGATCGACTGTCCCTCACCGAGGTGCGCGAGGTGTACCTGCCGCTGAGTCGTCTGCTCAGCCTGTACGCGACGGCGACGAAGCGTCTGGGCGCCGCCACCTCGTCGTTCCTGCAGGAGGACGACACGACGACGCCCTTCGTCGTCGGCGTCGCGGGCTCGGTCGCGGTCGGCAAGTCGACGATCGCCCGTCTGCTGCGCGAGCTGATGAGCCGCTGGCCCGGCACCCCGCGAGTGGAGCTGGTCACCACCGACGGCTTCCTCTACCCGAACGCCGAACTCGAACGCCGCGGCATCATGGACCGCAAGGGCTTCCCGGAGTCGTACGACCGGCGTGCGCTGATCGAGTTCCTGACCGAGGTGAAGAGCGGGGCCACCGAAGTGCGCGCGCCCTTCTACTCCCACATGCGCTACGACATCGTCCCCGACGCGAACGTCGTGGTGCGTCGCCCCGACGTCGTCATCGTCGAGGGGTTGAACGTGTTGCAGCCGCCGCCCGCCCCGAACGACGTCGCCGTGAGCGACCTGTTCGATTTCTCGATCTTCGTCGATGCCGACACCTCGCACATCGAGAAGTGGTACGTCGATCGCTTCCTCGCTCTGCGGCAGGCGGCGTTCAGCAACCCCTCGTCCTATTTCAACGTGTTCGCCCATCTCACCGATGAGGAGGCGATCACGACCGCCCTCGGGTATTGGAACGAGATCAACATGCCCAACCTCGTCGAGAACGTGATGCCCACGCGACACCGCGCGCGACTCGTGCTGCGCAAGGGCGCCGACCATGACGTCGAGAGCGTGCTGCTGCGCAAGCTCTGAGGAGCACACCGACCGAAATATTGTTCGGACGACTCGCAAAAATCCCGGCTTACTCTTGTTCGCATGTGTGGAATCGTCGGATACGTGGGCCCGCGCCCCAGCCAGGACATCCTTCTTGCCGGCCTCGCCCGCCTCGAGTACCGCGGCTATGACTCCGCGGGCGTCGCCGTGATCGACGGTGACGGATCCCTCGGCATGCGGAAGAAGGCGGGCAAGCTCGCGAAGCTGCGCGACTCGCTTGCCGACGCGCCGCTCCCCGACGGGTCGACCGGTATCGGTCACACGCGCTGGGCGACGCACGGCGGACCGACCGACGTCAACGCCCACCCGCACCTGGCCGACGACGACAGGCTCGCCGTCATCCACAACGGCATCATCGAGAACTTCTCGGCCCTGCGCGAAGAGCTGCTCGCTGACGGTGTGGTGTTCCGCAGCGAGACCGACACCGAGGTCGCAGCCGCCCTGCTCGGGCGTGAGTACGCCGGCAACGGCGGAGACCTGCAGCTCGCCTTCCGCAACGTCGTGAACCGCCTCGAGGGGGCGTTCACGCTTCTCGCGATGCACCAGGACCACCCGGGCCTCGTGGTCGGCGCCCGCCGCAACTCGCCGCTCGTGATCGGTCTCGGAGAGGGCGAGAACTTCCTCGGCTCCGACGTGGCCGCCTTCATCGAGCACACGCGCAAGGCCTTGGCGATCGGCCAGGACCAGATCGTCTCGATCACCCCCGATTCCATCAGCGTCATCGACTTCGCCGGTACCCCGGTCGAGCCCGAGCCCTTCGACGTCTCGTGGGACGCCGCCGCCGCCGAGAAGGGCGGATGGTCGAGCTTCATGGCCAAGGAGGTCTCCGAGCAGCCCGAGGCCGTGGCGAACACGATCCGCGGCCGCATCCAGGACGGCCAGGTCGTCATCCCCGAGCTCGACGGCCTCGACGACCTCTTCACCGGGATCAACCGCGTCATCATCACCGCGTGCGGCACGGCTTCGTACGCGGCCCTCGTCGGCAAGTATGCGATCGAGCAGTGGGCGCGCGTCGCGGTCGACGTCGAGCTCGCGCACGAGTTCCGCTACCGCGATCCGGTGATCGGCGTCGACACCCTCGTCGTGTCGATCAGCCAGTCGGGCGAGACCATGGACACCCTGATGGCCGTGAAGTACGCCCGCGAGCGAGGCGCCCGCACGCTCTCGATCTGCAACACCCAGGGTGCGACCATCCCGCGCGAGTCGGACGCCGTCGTCTACACCCACGCCGGCCCCGAGGTCGCGGTCGCCTCGACCAAGGCGTTCTCGGCGCAGATCACCGCCCTGCTGCTGCTCGGCCTGCACATGGGGCGCGTGCGCGGCACCGTGGCCGACGCCTCGACCGACGTCGCGGAACTCACCGAGCTGCCCGCGAAGATCGCCGAGGTCCTCGAGAGCGAGCAGGAGCACGTCACCCAGCTCGCCGGATGGATGGCCGACACCCGGTCGGTGCTGTTCCTCGGTCGCCACGTCGGCTTCCCGATCGCCCTCGAAGGTGCGCTCAAGCTCAAGGAGATCTCCTACATCCACGCGGAGGGCTTCGCCGCGGGCGAGCTCAAGCACGGTCCGATCGCGCTGATCGAGCCGGGGCAGCCCGTGTTCGTGCTGGTGCCGTCCCCGCGTCACTCCGCGCTCGTGCACTCGAAGGTCGTCTCGAACATCCAGGAGATCCGTGCTCGCGGTGCCCGGGTGATCGTGGTCGCCGAAGAGGGCGATGCGGCCGTGCTGCCGTTCGCCGACGAGGTCATCCACATCCCGCTCGCCGGAGCGATGTTCGAGCCGCTGCTCTCGGTCGTGCCGCTGCAGATCTTCGCGATGGCGCTCGCGACCGCGAAGGGCCTGGACGTGGACCAGCCCCGGAACCTCGCGAAGTCCGTCACAGTCGAGTAAGACCGGCTTCGAATCACGCGAATGGCTCCGTTTCCACCGGAAACGGAGCCATTCGCGCGACATCAACCGGAAGCATGCTCGATAGGCTGAACGGATGATCATCGGCACCGGCATCGACCTCGTGGACATCCCGCGGTTCGAGCGCACGATGACCCGGACCCCCCGCCTCCTGGAGCGGCTCTTCGCCCCGTCGGAGCGCCCGCTGCGTCTTCCTTCCCTGGCGGCGAGGTATGCGGCCAAAGAGGCGCTGATCAAAGCACTCGGCGGCTCGGACGGGGTGCACTGGATCGAGATCGAGATCGCCTCGGAGGCGTCGGGTCGTCCGCACTTCGTCCTCTCCGGCTCGACGGCCGCGGTCGTCGAGGAGCGCGGCATTCGCACCCTGCATCTGACCCTCACCCACGACGCGGACCTCGCTGCCGCGTTCGTCGTCGCAGAAGGAGCGCCGCTGTGACCGTCCCGTTCCGTGAGGCGACCATCGACCTCGATGCCGTCGCCGACAACGTGCGGCACTTCCGCCGCCTCACCGGAGTCGAGGTGATCGCGGTCGTCAAGGCCGGCGCCTACGGACACGGTGCTGCCGCGACCGCTGTCGCCGCGCTCTCCGCCGGAGCGACACACCTCGGCGTCGCCGAGATCCCCGAGGCCCTCGAACTGCGCAGGCAGGGCGTGCACGCCCCGATCATGGCCTGGCTGCACGCGCCGGGCGAGCGGTTCGAGCATGCCGCGGCCCAAGACGTGGAGATCGGTGTCTCCTCCTTCGATCAGCTCGAGGCCGCCGCTGCCGCTGCCGCCGTCGATCGTCCGGTCGGGGTGCACCTCAAGTTCGAGACGGGGCTGTCGCGCAACGGCATCGCTCCGGCCGACTGGGGGCGGGTGCTGGCCGAGGCCGCGCGTCTGGAGCGGATCGGACGACTGCGTATCGTCGGCCTCTTCAGCCACCTCTCCAACACCTCCGCGGAGGACGACCGGGCCGCGCTGGCGAAGTTCGAGGAAGGCGTCGCCGCGGCCGCCTCCTTCGGTATCCATCCTGAGATCCGGCACATCGCCGCCACCGCCGCAGCGATCGACCTGCCCGAGATGCGGCTCGATGCCGTGCGCATCGGCATCGGGCTCTTCGGCCTCTCGCCGTTCGACGACCGCAGCTCCGCCGAGCTCGGTCTGCGTCCGGCGATGACGCTGCGCGGAGCGATCGCCGCGGTCCGCCGGGTGCCCGCGGGCACGGGGGTCTCCTACGGTTACGCCCACCGCACGGATCGGGACACGACGCTGGTGCTCGTGCCTCTCGGATACGCCGACGGTGTGCCCCGGAACGCCTCGGGCAGGCTCCCCGTCTCGATCGGCGGACGGCGGTTCGTGAACGTCGGGAGGATCGCGATGGATCAGTTCGTCGTCGACGTCGGTGACACGCCGGTCTCGGTCGGGGACGAGGTGGTCCTGTTCGGCGATCCCACCCTCGGTGTGCCCTCGGCGGCGGACTGGGCGGCGGCTGCCGGCACGATCAACTACGAGATCGTCACGCGTATCGGTCCCCGGGTGCCGCGGAGGACGTCGTGAGCGTGGACCCCGCTTTCCTCGGCAGACGGGAGATCGCGACCTCCGAGGAGATGGAGCATCTCGGCTTCCGGATCGGTGAGCAGCTGGAGGCGGGCGACCTGCTCATCCTCACCGGACCGCTGGGCGCCGGGAAGACGACGTTCACCCGTGGTCTCGCCGAAGGGCTCGGTGTGCGCGGACCCGTGCAGAGTCCGACCTTCGTGATCGCCCGCACCCACCCTTCGCTGGTCGGGCGTGCGCCGCTCGTGCACGTCGACGCGTACCGACTCGGATCGGCGGCGGAACTCGAGGACCTCGACCTCGACCTTGAGCGCTCGGTGGTGGTGATCGAGTGGGGGAGGGGGATGGCCGAGGATCTCGCGGACGCGTGGTGGGACATCGAGCTCGAACGACCGGTTGGCGTCTCCGAACTCGACTCCGTGGAACTCGACCCCTCGGACCTCGACGCGGATGCCCCGCGGATCGTGACCATCGTGCGCGAGGGGACCCCATGAGTGCGGCGACGTCCCCCCTCGTCGCCGTGATCATCGACGACGACCCGGGCGTCCGCTCGCTCCTGGACGAGGTGTTCCTGGCCGCCGGCTTCGAGACCTTCCTCGCAGGTTCCGGCCCGGACGGGATCGCGGCCGTCGAGCAGCACCGCCCGGTGATCACCACCCTCGACATCAACCTGCCGGGGATCGACGGCTTCGAGGTCGCGCGACGGATCCGGCAGGTCAGCGACACCTTCATCATCATGCTCTCGGCCCTGTCGGACGAGTCCGATGTGGTCCTCGGTCTGACCTCCGGAGCGGACGAGTACCTCGTGAAGCCGTTCCGACCCCGTGAGCTGCGTGCGCGCATCCAGGCCCTGCTGAGGCGCCCGCACCCCGCGGCCCCGCCGCCGGCCACCGAGTCACGCCCAGCGACTGCAAGCGAGCCGTCCGCCGACGGTGCGACGGTGCTGACGTGGCGGGGCCGGGTGCATCGCGACCTCAGCCTCGATCTGGACACACGGCTGGTGCTCGTCGGCCAGAAGCGCATAGATCTCACTCCCACGGAGTTCGACCTGCTCGCGGCGATCCTCGAGGCGAACATCCGGGTGTCCAGCAAAGCGGAGCTCGCGCGTGGACTGCGGGGAGCACCACCGGGGTCGAACGATTACGTGAGTGAACCGGACAAGCGGGCGATCGAGACGCACATCGCGAATCTGCGGCGGAAGCTGGGTGACAGCTCGGCGAATCCGCGCTACATCGAGACCGTGCGCGGAGTCGGTTACCGCCTGACTCCCGCTGATGACACGGGAGGCTGAACCGGGCGGGGCCGCGGCTCCCCAGCCGCGGCCCCGGCGCCTGCGAATCCCCACTCGCGTGGCCCCGGCGTCTGCGTTGTTCCCCAGTCGCAGTATCGGCCCCACTCAGAATGCTAGAGGTGCGCGGTCACCTGAAGAGCGGGCTCGACGGATCTTTGAGTAATCTTGCGGGAAACCTGAGCTTCGAGCGGAAAGGCGAGCGTCGATGATCCGCACCGTGTCGATCTGGCGCTGGCAACTGGTCTTCACCGGCAGCGTGGTCGCGATCGTCGTGATGGTCACGGCCTTCAAACCCGAGACTTTCGCCAACACCTTGGTCGTCGCGGGGGCCGTGCTGGTCCTCGTCACCAGCGTGCTCACGCTGGCCGTGCCGTGGCACCGTCTGCCGCGCTCCGCCGCTGCCGTCGTGCCGCTCCTGGATGCGCTCGCGATCGGCTTCACCACCAATGCGCCGGACCTCCGCCTGGGGTTCCTGTGGGTCTTCCCCGTCGTCTGGCTGGCCACGTACTTCACCCTGCCGTGGGTGTTCGGCGGCATCGTCTTCATCAGCGCCACCCTCGTGCTCTTCGCCGAGCAGAGCGGCTCGCCGGCGGACATCCTGCTGCGACTCCTCACGCTCGTCATCACCCTGGGGTTCCTCGGCGTGACGGTGCGCATCGGTGCACAGCGCTCTCGGGCGGCACGTCGGCTTCTGCAACGTCGTTCCGAGCAGGTCAATCGTGCCGCGGTGCGAGCGGAGGCGAATCAGCGGCGGGTGATCCAGATCGTCGACGCTCTGAGCGTCGCCCTCGTCGTCGTGACGGCGGGAGGGCGCATCCTGCAGATGAACGACGCGTACCGTGCGCTCTACGGCCGCGACCGCTTCGGCGCGGAGCTCTCCACGGCCGCCGTCGAGTACGACGCCCGACGGGGCGTCGCGTTGCCCCCCTCCCGCACCTCCCTCGCCCGCGCCGCCAGCGGAGAGAAACTCGATGCCGAGCGTGTGTGGTTGTTCGACGGCGCGGGACAATGGCGGGCCCTCGAGGTGAGCACGCAGCCGATGGCCAGCGCCGGCGAGGGCGAGGCGATCACGCTGGTCGTGATCGACGACGTGACCGCGCGGCTCGAGGTCGACGAGGAACGCCGGGCCTTCAACGCCATGATCTCGCACGAGTTGCGCAACCCCCTCACCGCGATCGTCGGCCACGTGGACCTTCTCCGTGAGCGCGAAGACCTGCCGGGGCGGGTGCCTGCACAGCTCGAGATCATCGCGAACGCGGGTGAGCGCATGCACGACCTGGTCACGAGCATCCTCCGGCAGACGAGTCACACCGCCCGAGATCCTTTCGAATCCGTGGATCTGCGTGAGGTCGTCGAATCGGCGGCGGCATCGTACGCTCCCGTCATCTCGAGCAACAGGCAGACGCTGCGGGTCGAAGGCGCCGAGAGCCTGGTGATCTCGGGCGACGCCTTCCGGCTGCGGCAGGTCGTCGACAATCTGCTCAGCAACGCCGCGAAGTACACCCCCGCGGGCGGACACATCGGTGTCGACCTCGACACGATGGCGGGCGACCAGGCGGTGGTCACGATCGTCGACGACGGATTCGGTATGGCGGCAGACGACGTCGCTCGCGTGTTCGAGCCCTACTTCCGCACCGACAGCGCCGTGCGCGCCGGCATCGGCGGCACCGGCCTCGGGATGGGCATCGTGCGGGAGATCGTCGCCGCGCATGAAGGCAGTATCGACATCGCCAGTGAGGTCGGTGTCGGCACCCGCGTGACTCTGCGCTTCCCGCAGCGTCGAGTGATGGAGGCTCAGGCATGACCCCGCTCGTTCCCGTCAACGTCGACATCACGACCAGCATGGTCGCGGTCGTCACGGTCCTCACCGCGCTGGTGATCGGTCTGGGCACCCTCGCGCGCCCGAGCAGGGCGACCGTCACGTGGGGGGCGGCCTTCGGCCTGGGGATGCTCGGCGCCTACCTCTGGCTCGCGGGGCAGCAGATGACCGAGACCAGGGCTCTGCTCGCCGCCGCCTCGGCCCTGCTGCTGTGCTTCGAGCCGTTGGTGTGGATCGGTCTGCGGATGCACTTCGGCCGCCGCGCACGCTGGTGGGTGGTGATTCTCTTCCTCGTCATCGCGCCGACCCTGCTGGTGACGACGGCGGACAACCCGTGGTATCTGCCGTCGTTCCACCTCGTCTTCCTGGGCAGCGCCGTCTTCGGCGGGCTCGTGGCCTACGAGTTGCTCCGCGATCGCCCTGCCGCGAGGGACATCGTGCTCCCGCTGGCGCTCGCCTCCTGTGGACTGGTCGTGGTCGCGGTCGTGAGCACCGTGTCCGCACTGCTGTCGGGCGGGGCGGCGGTCGGAGCGCAACTGAGCGCGCTGCGCGGCATGAACGCCGTCGGAACCGTGGTGGTGAGCACCTGCGCCGCGTTCACCCTCGTCCTGATGGTGCGGGTGGAGTCGAAGAAGAGCGATGTCAGGGATTTCATGGAGCGTGCGCGTCGTCGGCTCCGCAAGGCCGAAGCGCAGAACGACTTCCCGTGGTCGGTGCTCGACATCCGACTCGACGACCCCGCCGATCTCCGAGAGGCATCGACGGGTTCCGCGTTCGCGGCCATCGTCGATCGGTTCCACCAGGACATCCAGGAGGCCCTGCCCGCATCGGCCGACGCCGACCGGGTCGAGGACGGTCGGGCGATCGTCGTGATCCGCGGGGGTGACGAGTCGGTGCGCCACCATCTGCGGGAGATCCTGACCCGGATCTCGGTGATCGACAGGGAGACGACGACCGGGATCCGGTCGTCTGCGAGCATCGGCTGGGCGACGGCTTCGGTCGTCGGATTCGACTTCGACCTGCTCGTGGCCACGGCGGAGCAGGCGGCCGGCCGAGCGCGAGCCGCGGGAGGCGACCAGTGGAAGCGGGCCGACGCCGCGGATCTGGCGCGGGTCGTGACCCCCGTCGACTAGGAGTCTCGGGACTCCCGGCCCCGGGCGAGGGCAGCGGCGATCGCGCCCTCCGCATCGGCGCCGGTCTCGGCCGCGGCCGACACGTTCTCGGCGACGACCGCCTCGATGATCTCGGTGCGCTGGATGCGGGTCTCGCGCGGGGCCTTCACGCCGATGCGCACGCTGTCGCCCTTGATCTCGAGCAGCGTGATCTCGATGTCGCCGTCGATGCGCACGCTCTCACCGATCCGCCTCGTCAAAACCAGCATTCGTTCAGCCTACTGCCGCCGAGACGGCTCCGACCGCGGGCGAGGGCGCGGGGGCATCTCGGACGACGCCGACGGTCTCGATCGTGAGCGCGGCGGAGGTCGCCTCGGTGTACGAGAGCACCGGCAGCCCGTCGGTCTGTGCGGACACGAGCCGACGTACCGCCGGACGCAGCGAGGGGGCACACACCAGGACCGGTTCGCCCCCCTCGCGCACCGAGGTGACCGCCTGCTTCACCGACTCCACGACGGCCTCCATCCGCTGCGGGTCGAACACGATCTGAGTGCCCTCGTCGCTCGTACGCAGGCTCTCGAGCATCGCCTGCTCGAGAAGCGGATTGATCATCACCACCCGTAGGACGCCGCCATCCGCGAACCGCGCCGCGATCGCCGGGCCGAGAGCAGCCCGTGCGGCTTCGATCAGGCCCTCCGGATCGGTGGAGACCCTCGCCCGCAGCGCGAGTGCTTCGTAGATGCGGCTGAGGTCGTTGATCGGAACCCGCTCTGCGAGGAGTCCCTGGAGCACGCGCTGCACCTCGGCGAGCGACAGCAATGCCGGGGTGAGCTCCTCGACCGCGGCGGGGGAGGCCTGTTTGAGCGCGTCCGTGAGCTGGCGCACGTCTTCTCGGCTGAGCAGCCGCGCGGCGTGGGCGTGGATCACGCTGGAGAGGTGCGTGATGATCACGCTCGCCCGGTCGACCACGGTGGCTCCCGAGAACTCGGCGCTGTGGCGCATCTCGAGGGGGATCCACTTGCCCTCGAGCCCGAACACCGGGTCGAGCGTCGCGGCGCCGGGGAGGGACTCCAGGCCCTGCCCGAGCGCGAGGACGGAGCCGGCCGGAGCGGTGCCCCTCCCGGTCTCGACCCCGGCGATGCGGATGACATAGGTGGACTGGGGCAGCTCGATGCTGTCCCGGGTGCGCACCGGCGGCGCGATGAGTCCCAGATCGAGGGCGATCCGCCGTCGCAATGCCTTCACGCGCGCGAGGAGGTCATCGGGTCCTCCGGTGACCAGATCGACGATGTCGGGGGAGAGCAGGATCTCGAGCGGGTGCACGCGCATCTTCTCGATCAGCTCCTCCGGCTGATCCGCGGGGGCCGGCGTCGTCGTCTGCGCGGCGATGGCTTCGTCACGCTTCTGCGTCGCCTTGATGCGCTGCGCGATCAGCAGCAGAAGGGCGCCGATCGCCACGAACGGCAGCATCGGCATGTGCGGGATGAGCGACATGATGATCGCGGCGCAACCGGCGATGATGAGCGCATTGCGGGACTGACCGAGCTGCGCGGACGCGGCGCTGCCCATCTCGGCTTCCGCTGTCGAACGGGTCACGATCATGCCGGTGGACACCGCCATCAGCAACGCCGGGATCTGCGTGACGAGTCCGTCGCCGATGGTGAGGAGGCTGTACGTGCTCACGGCCCCGTCGATCGTCATGCCGTGCTGGACGATCCCGATCGCGATGCCGCCGACCACGTTGATGATGATGATGACGAGTCCGGCGATCGCGTCGCCCTTGACGAACTTGGAGGCACCGTCCATGGCGCCGTAGAAGTCGGCCTCTGCGGCGACCTCGGCGCGACGTTCCCGGGCTTCGGCGTCGGTGATGAGTCCCGCATTGAGGTCGGCGTCGATCGCCATCTGCTTGCCGGGCATGGCATCGAGGGTGAACCTCGCCCCGACCTCCGCGACGCGCTCCGCGCCCTTGGTCACCACCACGAACTGGATGACGACGAGGATCAGGAAGACGACGGCGCCGATGATGAGCGAGCCGCCGACGGCGATCGCACCGAACGCCTCGATGACCTGTCCGGCGTAGGCCTCCCCGAGCACCAGACGCGTGGAGGCGACGTTGAGACCCAGCCGGAACAGCGTCGCCACGAGCAGCAGCGAGGGGAACACCGAGAAGTCGAGGGGCTTCTTCACGAACATCGACGTGAGCAGGATCACGAGCGCGAACATGATGTTCAGGATGATCAGGATGTCGAGCAGGAACGGTGGCACCGGGACGACGAGCAGCATGATGATGCCGACGACGCCGACGGGCACCATGAGCTTGAGGAAGAGCTGTCTCATACGGTCCTCCGATAGGGAAGGGAATGGATGCCGCGCGCGGCCCCGCGCCGCCGCAGGGCGTCGACGAACACGAGTACGCGGGCGACGGCGTTGTACAGGTCCTCGGGGATCTCCTGACCCAGTTCGCACGCGGCGTGCAGGGCACGAGCGAGCGAGACCTCACGCACCATCGGGACACCGGTCCGTGTCGCTTCCTCGCGAATGCGCTCCGCGACGACGCCGCTGCCCTTCGCGACGACCTTGGGTGCGGCGCGTCCGACCTCGTATCGGAGCGCGACGGCGATGTGCGTGGGATTGACGAGGACCACGTCGGATCCCGCGACCGCGGAGATCATGCGGTTGCGGCTGATGGCCAGCTGTCGGGAACGCCGCTGCTGACGGATCAGGGGGTCGCCCTCGGAGTTCTTGTTCTCGTCGCGCACCTCGCGCTTGGTCATGCGGGTGTGCTTGCGGTTGCGTCGCATCACGACGAACATGTCGATCGCGGCCAGTACCAGTCCGACGGCGATGGCGGTCTGCAGGAGGGCGGCCGTCCCCTCGCTCGCGGTGCCGAGCAGCCGCGAGATCGAGTGTGCGCCGCTGGCGGTCAGCACGGGCATCAGGCTCGCGATCACGAACCACAGCGCGATGCCGATGGCCGCGGTCTTCAGGAGCGCTTTGGCGCCCTCCCAGAGGGCCTGCATGCCGAAGACGCGGCGGATCCCGGTGACGACGTTGAACTGCTCGAAGCGTCCGGTCAGCGGTTTCAGGTGGACCCCGCCCTGGACCACCGCGCCGATCAGCGTGACGATCGCGACCGCGGCCAGCATCACGGCGAGCGTGGGGAGCACGGAGGCGAGGCCGCGACCGAGGGCGGTGAGTGCCGCTTCCGGCGTCGGAGTGTCGACCAGCGAGGTCAGCGTGAGCAGCTGCTCGGTGCCGGCCGATGCCCCGAGGGTGATGGCAGCGGGCATGGTGACAGCCGCGGCGCCGATGCCCAGCCACGCGGTGAGATCCTGGCTACGCGACAGCCGCCCCTTCTTGCGGGCTTCGCGCAGGTGCTTGTCGGTCGCCTTCTCACTGCGCTCGCCGCTGTCCGTGCCGCTCATTCCTGCACCCCCTGCATCATCTTGAGGGCCTGTACGGCGAGGGCGTCCACGATGCCGGGCAGGACCGCGTAGACCGCTCCGGCCAGCAGGAGGGTCAGCAGGATCTTCACCGGGAAGCCCATCGCGAAGGCGTTGAGGGCCGGAGCCACACGCGTGATGAGGCCGAGCCCGACGTCGGCCAGGAAGAGCACGAGGACGAGCGGCCCGGCGATCTGCACGGCGGCCAGCACCATCTGCGAGACGCCGTCGACCAAGAGCTCCGCGGGACCGGACACCTCGAACACGCCGTCGAGCGGGACGGCGTCGAAGCTGCGCGCGAGTCCCGCGAGGATCAGCTGATAGCCCCCCGATGCGAACAGCAGGGTCAGCGCGGTCAAGTGGAAGAGGCGGGTGAACTGGGCGCCGTTCACGAGCGAGTGCGGGTCGAACGCCTGAGCGAGCTGGAAGCCGCCGAACACGTCGATCAGGCTGCCGGCGGCCTGGAGTGCCGAGAAGCACAGCAGCACCAGGAAGCCCAGGAGCGCACCGGTGACCAGCTGCAGCACCAGCGTGCCCAGGAAGGGTCCGGTGTCGAGGTTCTCGTATCCGGGGGAGACGGCCGTGCCGACGGCGAGCGAGAGGCCGATCGCGAGCATCGCCTTCACCCGCACCGGGATCGCCCCGTACGAGAAGGGCGGGGCGATCATGATGAACGCGGTGATGCGGACCGCGGCGAGCATCGTCGCCTCCAGCCACGCGAAATCGATGGGGATGAACACCGCGTCATCCGCTCAGGAGCGAGGGGATGCGGGCGAACATCTCGGTGGTGAACGCGATCATCTCCGCGATCATCCAGTTCCCGGCGATCAACAGGGCGATCCCGACCGCCACGATCTTCGGCACGAACGAGAGCGTCACCTCCTGCACCTGGGTGATGGACTGCAGCAGCGAGATCGCGAAACCCACCACGAGGGCGGTGACCAGGACCGGAGCGGCGAGCTTCGCGGCGATGATCAGCCCCTGGGTGCCGATGTCGATCACGGCTTCGGGGCTCATCCGACACCTCCATAGCTCTCCAGGAGGGCACGGATGATGAGCCCCCATCCGTCGACCAGGATGAACAGCAGGATCTTGAACGGCAGCGAGATCATGACGGGCGGCAGCATCATCATGCCCATTGACATGAGAGCCGCGGCGACCACGAGGTCGATCACCAGGAACGGCACGAAGATGACGAAGCCGATGATGAACGCGGCGCGCAGTTCGGAGATCATGAACGCCGGGATGAGCGTGTACATCGGCACGCTCGTCGGATCCTCCGGGTTGGGCTGACCCGCCATCCGCGTCATGAGCGCGAGGTCCTCCTCGCGCGTGAACCGCAGCATCCACTCCTGCAGCGGCAGTTGGCCGACGTCGATGGCCTGGGCGAACGTGTACGTGCCGTCGATGTACGGCTGCACCGCGACGGTGTTGATCTCGGTCAGCACCGGCCACATGATGAACAGCGACAGGAACAGCGACAGTCCTGCCAACACCTGGTTCGGCGGGATCGTGGGCAGGGACAGGGCGTTGCGTGTCATCGCGAGCACGACGAAGATCTTCGTGAACGACGACATCATCAGCAGCAGCGCAGGCGCCACCGAGAGCAGGGTGATGCCGAGCAGCGTCAGGATCGAGCCCGAGGGGGAGCCGTCGACACCGTTGATGTCGATCGTGACGCCGTCGCCGGGATCGTCGGGGGTCACGGCTGCGTGTGCCGGGCTGCCGGCGGCCAGCGTCAGCACGAGCACCAGAGCGAAGGCGACGGCGAGGAGCAGCGCGACCCGTCGCAGCGCGCGGCCGTCGGCGGCCCCACCGGGCATGCTCATCGCGTGCGCCGGATGGCCTCGGCGGTCTGCCGCCAGGTTTCGGGGGAGAGGATGGAACCGCGCAGCGGATCGTTCCGGTGGCGCACGCGTCGCTGCGGCACCTGCGCCGCGACGGCGGAGGTCGTGTCCTCGGTGCGCGCGGTCGCGGCGAGGATGCGGTCGAACTCGGCCGCGTCGGAGGCCGCTTCGGAGGTCGCGGCCGACCACACCGGTGTCGCCGGATCGTCGGGCAGGGCCGCGGGCTTGACGGGCAAACGGTCCACCACGTTGACGCCGTGTTCGGTGACGCCCAGCACGTAGCGGGCGTCTTCGGTCTGGACCACGACGATCTGCGCCTTCGGGCCCACTCCCTGGCGGCCCAGCACCGTGATGACCTCACCGTCGCGTCGCCGCACGGCGGTGCGCGAGACCCGGCGCTGCAGGAACCAGAGCAGCCCGAGCACCGCTGCGAGGGAGAGCGCGACCCGCAGCCCGAGCAGGAGGTCGTCCAGGATCAGGCCTCGACGTTCTCGAGGATGCGGGTGATCCGCACCGCATAGTCCTGGTCGACGACGACGACCTCACCATGCGCGATGACCCGGCCGTTGAGCTTGACGTCGGCGGGTGCACCGGCCGAGCGGTCGAGTTCGACGATGCGTCCCGGCTCGAGGCCGAGCACGTCGCGCACGGCCATCCTGGTGCGGCCGATCTCGACCGTCAGCTCCATCTCGACGCCGGCGATGCGGTGCAACCGGCGGGAAGAGCTCGCGGTGCCGGCCGGCGCGCGCGTGACGATCACGGCGAGGCGCCCGATCGTCCGGTCGGTGTCGTCCTGCAGGTCGAAGAGCTGGGCGGCGGGGTCGGCGAACAGAGCGGAGGCGTCGCCGATCGTGGCGTCACCAAGGGCGCCGGCCCCCAGCGCGCTCGCTGCGGCTTCGAGGGCATCGCGCAGCCGATCGCTCAGAGGCGCACCCCCGAGGCCGTCGACCAGGGCGTCGGGGTCGAACACCTGCACCGCCAGCTGCGCGCTGGCCTCGCCCACGAACGGGACGATCACGGCGTCGCCGGTGTCTCCCGACACCTGGGAGGCACGCGCGGAGGTCGCCGCGGCGGTCGGCAGCTTCGCCGCGAAAGCGGCGGCGACGGCGGACTCATAGGTGGTGGTGCTGGTCACGCGGGCTCCTCGGCGATGGCGGGATCGGGGATGGTGGTGGCGACGACGCAGGCCAGACGCGCCCCGGCGCTGCCCACGGCCGCGGTGGCGACGGTCTGATCGCCCACCGCGAGGATCATCGGTCGATCGGCGGAGTGCGGGAAGGAGACGATGTCTCCGACGGCGAGATCGAGCACCTCGCGGGGCAGCACGGCACGCGGGGCGAGCCGGAGCGCCACCTCGACGGGGGAGACCTCGACCTGACGGCGGACCAAGTCCGGCGCAGCCGAGCGATCCGCGTCCGAGGTGCGCACCGTGAAACCGGCGAGGACCGAGGCGGGCAGCATGACGCTCGCCGGGACGGCCCGACCGGCCAATCGCATCGAGAACCGCGCGACGATCACCGGTTCCCCCGAGGCCGCGACCTGCGCGAACTGGGAGCTGTACTGGATGCCGCTCACCGTGATCCCGGCGGGCAGCAACCCGTCCAGGGCACCGGTGAGGTGATCGAGGGCATCGACGATCAGGGAGCGGATCAGCGCCTGCTCGATCGGGGTGAAGGTGCGGTCTTCCGAGGAGCTGGACGAGCGTCCGCCGACCATCTGCACGATCCAGGTCGTGGCGGCGGAGGTCGGCAGCTGCACGATGAGGCGTTCGTCCGAATCGGGCAGCGCGCACACGATCATGGTGGTCGTGGTCGGGAGCGACTGCGCGTACTCGCCGTACGTCAGCATGCCGACATGCTCGACGGCGATGGTGGCGCGGACGTGGATCTTCGCCGAGAGCTGGGTCGACCACTGCCGGGAGAACGTCTCGAAGGCCAGTTCCA
Organism: Microbacterium sp. J1-1; assembly: GCF_024498615.1. Lineage (NCBI taxonomy): Bacteria > Bacillati > Actinomycetota > Actinomycetes > Micrococcales > Microbacteriaceae > Microbacterium > Microbacterium sp. J1-1. The sequence goes on from NZ_CP089590.1 coordinate 910,623, forward strand.
GGGTGCGGGTGTGCTCGCGCGAAAGGGTCGCCGAACGACCGAAGTCGTACACCTCGACTTCGGCGGTCTTCGTCGCCGTCGCTGCGCACGCTTCGGAGCGCACGCTGTCCTGAATCACCACGAACCCGACTATCGGGCGGCGACCTGCGTGCGTTAGGAGAGGAGGGGGTCAGGAGGACGGCTGCGCCGCCTGCGCTTCGGGAAGGAGGGCACGCACCTCCTCGTTCGCATCGGACAGGACGACGATGTCGACCCGTCGGTTCTGGGCCAGAGCCTCGCTGCTGTTGCCGGCGGCGATCGGCCGCGTATCACCGAACCCGACCGACTTCAGGTGGCTCGGCGGCAGCCCCGACGACTCGACCAGGTGCCGCAGCACCTGGGTGGATCGTCCGGCCGACAGTTCCCAGTTGGTGGGGTAGGGAGCGACGGAACCGCGCACGTCGGCATGACCCTCGACGGAGATCTCGTTCGGTGCGGTGACCAGCACCGAGCCGAGCGCGTCGAGGACCAGCACGGCGGTGGGGCTGAGTGCGGTGCTGTTCGTGGTGAAGAAGGTTTCCGCACTGACGAGACCGATCGTGAGCCCGCGCTCGTCGATCGTGAAGGTGACGTCGGCCTCGAGACCGTTGTCCGCGAGCACCCGCCGCAGCTTCTCCCGGAGAGCGGAGAGTTCGCTGAATTCGGTCTGTGCGGCGGCCAGGTCGACATCGGCGAAGTCGTCGCCGTCTTCGTCGACCAGTTCCGGAGGGACCACGACACCCGTGACCGCATCCACGTCGTCCGACGGTTCCTGACCGAAGCCGGTCGCGAGGGAAGCGCTGAGGGCCTCGAACTTCTCCTGGTCGACGGTCGACATCGCGAACAGCACGATGAACATGCACATGAGCACGGTGACCATGTCGAGGTACGAGGCCATCCAGCGCTCGTCCGGTCCGCTGTGCTCCTCTTGCGGCACCCGACGGCGGGCGCGCACGCTCATGGGGCCGGCTCCGTCTCCTCCGCGGCGCGAGTGCGGGTGCGCGACCGGGCGGATCGCGCCGAGGGGCGTTCGGCGACGAGTGCGCGCAGGCGTTCTCCGACGAACTGCGGCGGGGCGCCGGCCTGGATCGCGAGCATCCCCTCCATGAGCACGGTCATGCGTTCCAGCTCGAGTTCGCCGAGGCGCTGGAGCCGTCCGCCGATGGGGAGCCAGATGAAGTTCGCGGACAGCAGCCCCCACAGTGTCGCGACGAACGCGGCTGCGATCATCGGGCCGAGCGTGTCCGGCTTGTCGAGCTTCTCGAGCACGTGGGTCAGCGAGACGACGGTGCCGATGATGCCGACGGTCGGCGCGAAGCCACCGAGGGTCATGTAGAAGCGCGAGGCGGTGCGGTTGCGGGCGGCGGTCGAGGTGAGTTCGTCTTCCAACAGGGTCCGCAGGTCTTCGGCATCCGTGCCGTCGGCGATGCTCTGCAGTGCCTGGCGGAGGAACGGGTCCTTCTCCTCGTCCAGACCCTGTTCGAGGGCGAGCAGACCTTCCGCGCGCGCCTTCTCGGCGTATCCGACGACCGTGTCGATCGTGCTCGCGGCGGTGCGGCGTTCCCCGCGGAACGCCCGGGGGAGGGACTTGAGTGCGTGCAACGCGTCGCGCAGGGTGCCGCTCGCGAGGCCGACCGCGATGGTCGCGCCGAACACCAGGACCATCGGGGCCGGCAGCAGCAGGGAGCCGACGGTCGCGCCTTCGATGTTGATCATGGCGACCAGTGCGCCGAAGGCGAGGACCAGGCCGAGGATGAGGGACGGATCCATCAGAGGTCCGCCTCGGCGTCGGCGGCGATCGCGGGATTCTTCTCGTCCGCGGCGATCAGGGTCGCCGCGGTCGCGAGCACTCCGGCGCGGAACCGGGTGATCTGAGCGATCACGTCGTCCATCGTCTCGGTGACGACGAAGGTCGCGCCGTCGACCATGATGAGCGTCGTGTCCGGCGTGGCCTGGACACGTTCGATCAGGTCGGGATTCACCGCGAACCGCGAACGGTTCAGGCGCGTGAGGACGATCATGGGCTCCATCCTGGAAAGATCCGTCCGCGTTCCGGGGAACACGGACCCGACGGCCCGTCCTGGGCTGTCGGGGGTGACTGTCGGACGGAGGGCGCCGGTCGTTAGCCGGGAGGACCCGTGACGTCTGCCGGTGTGCGCGCTCAGACGGCGCGAAGGGCGTCGGCCGCGGCCGCCATCACGTTCGCATCGAGCGCGAAGTACGCCCACTTCCCCCGCTGTTCACGAGTGACCAGGCCGGCCTCCGTCAGGAGTTTCATGTGATGGGAGACCGTTCCCTGGGAGAGGCCCACGGGTTCGGTGAGGTCGCAGATGCAGGCTTCGCCGTCGGGTCCGGCGGCGATGAGGGACAGCAGTCGGACCCGCGTGGGATCGCCCAGTGCCTTGAACACCCGCGCGATGCGCTCCGCGTCCTCGGCGCTCACCGAAGGAGTGAGCGGAGGGACGCAGCACGCGGGCGCTTCGATCGTCGTCGGCAGGGTCACGAATCCATTGTGCCACGTATTGACAATCCTCGATAGATGCGCGACAGTCGCCATATTGAAGATTTTCGATTTGAGGAGAGTGTGATGTCCGAGCTTCCCGTCGTCGTCATCGGAGCGGGCCCGCAGGGGCTCGCCACCGCGGCGCATCTCGTCGAACGCGAGCAGGACGTGATCGTGGTCGAGTGCGGGCGCGGTCCTGCCGCCGCCGTCTCCGAATGGGGACACGTCCGCCTGTTCTCGGCGTGGCCGGAGCTCACGGATGCCGCCGCCCGTCGGCTGCTCGAGCCGACCGGGTGGACCGCGCCCGTCGCGGGATATCCCACCGGCGCGGAGTGGGTCAGCGCCTACCTCGCGCCTCTCGCAGAGGTCCTCGATGAGTGGATCCGCTACGAGACGACTGTCACCGGAGTCGCTCGGCAGGGCCGCGACAAGGTCGTGGACGGAGGGCGGCGGAGTCAGCCGTTCGTGGTGCACACCGTCGATGCCGACGGCCGGGAATCCCGCCTCCTCGCTCGTGCCGTCATCGACGCGAGCGGCACCTGGGCGCTTCCCAATCCGGCAGGCGCCGACGGCTTCCCCGCGATCGGGGAGTCCGCGTCGAGCCGACTGATCTCGTATCGCATCCCGGCGGAAGTCTCGGAGCTCGCGGGCGCGCATGTGGTCGTGGTGGGATCAGGGCACTCCGCCACGCACACCGTCCTCCGGTTGAGTGAGATGGCGCGACGGAACCCGGGCACGCGGGTGACCTGGGCGCTGCGCCGGGGGAGCACCGCGAACATCTTCGGAGGGGGCGCCGGAGACGATCTGCCGGAGCGGGCCGTGCTGGGCTCTCGTGCGCGCACGGTGATCGATGACGGGGCCGTGGATCTCGTCGCCGGATTCCGTGTCGCCGAGTTCCGCCAGGATGGATCCGGTCTGACGATCCTCGCTGAGGACGGGCGTGAGATCACCGGGGTCGGACGCGTGTTCGCGCTCACCGGGTTCCGGCCCGATACGGAGATCCTCCGAGAAGTGCGGGTCGATCTCGATCCGTCGCTCGAGGCCGTCGCCGGCATCGCATCCGAGATCGACCCGAACATCCACTCCTGCGGGTCCGTGGGGGCGACCGGCGCGAGAGAGCTCACGCACCCGGAACCCGGGCTCTTCATCGTCGGGGCGAAGTCCTACGGCCGGGCGCCGACCTTCCTCGCGATGACCGGATACGAGCAGGTGCGCAGCGTCGTCGCCCATCTCGTGGGCGATCAGGAGGCGGCGGCTCGCAACGAACTGGTCCTCCCGGCCACCGGAGTGTGCGGGGGATCCGGTGATTTCGATGCTGCTGCGGGTGGGTGCTGTGCCGCTCCCTCCGTGCTGCAGATCGGCGCGCCACCACTCAGCCGATCACGTCACGTCGCTGCAGCGCCCATGCGCTCCCCGCGATGAACGCGAGGCTCAGCGCCCACAGGACGATTGCTCCGCTCGGGCTGAGCCCCTCGGCGAGCGGAGGCTGGTGGAAGGCCCAGGAGTAGGGCGAGATCGTGCGCAGCCATTCGACCGCCTCGACCTGGTTGGCAATGGCGTTGAAGGCGTATCCGGCGAGCGCGATGCCCGCACCCGCTGCCATCGCCCAGGAGCGGCGACCGACCAGTGCGCCGATGAACAGCGCGGTGCTCCCCGCCAGCGCGGTGAGCCCGACGAAGACGACCGTGGCATCGACGATGTGGATCGGGGTGATGTCGAGTGTGGCGGAGTCGTTGAGCAGCGCGACGACCGCCCCGGCGAAGACGCCCAACCAGGCGAGCCTGACCAGGATCGCGGCGGCGGACTCCAGTGCATACCGCGCACGCCCGACCCCGTGAGCGAGATCGAGTTCGAGTCGGCCGGACTCCTCCGCGCCGGCGATGGCGCCCGCGCCCCAGGACGTGGCGGCGATGGTCAACAGCAGGAAGCCGATGAGCCCGTAGAACGTGCCCTGCGCGTATCCCGCACCGGTACCGATCTGGTCGTAGCCGAGTGCTCCGACCAGCTCGGGCGGGAGGCTGTCGATGATCTGCTGCATCTGGCCGTTGCCGCCGATGCTGGGGAAGAGTGGCAGGTACATGAACAGCACGGCGGCGACGCCGATGGTCCAGCCCAGGGTCCCGCGCCAGTCCTCGCGGAGGGAGCGCCGGAAGACGGGGAGTGCATCACGCATCGCGACCACCTTCCTCCGACTGCGAGGGTTCGCCGTAGAGCCTCAGCACGGACTCTTCCAGGTCTGGTTCCTCGATCGCCAGGTCGATGACGCGGTGATGGGCGAGCACCTTCACCAGCGGATCGATGTCGCCTTCGACGGTGGCGCTCACGCGCACGGTCTCGGCCGCGCCGCGCACCTCGAGATCCGTGACCTGCGGCAGCGCGCCGAGCTGCTCGCGGATCGTCGACTCGTCCGTCGCGAGGAGGCCGGCCCGCACTCGACGGACGGCCCCCAGTCGCAACGACGCCACGTCGCCTTCCGCGACGACCTTCCCCTGACTGAGGACGGCGACGACGTCGGCCGTCTGTTGGATCTCGCTGAGGACGTGTGAGCTCAGCAGCACGGTCTGGCCCCGATCCCTCGCGTCGGTGATGAGGTGGAGGAACTCGCGCTGCACGAGGGGATCGAGTCCGCTGGTCGGCTCGTCCAGCACCAGCAGCGGCGGCTCATGCATGAAGGCCTGGACGACACCGAGCTTCTGCTTGTTGCCCTTCGAGAGCGCGTGCACCGGGCGGCTCAGATCGAGGTCGAGTCGGTCCGCGAGCTCGCCGATCATGCCGGGCCTCACGGGTCCGGACACCTCGGCGTAGAAGTCCAGCATGCGCCGTCCGGTCGCTCGGCCGTCGAGTCGGAGTTCGCCCGGGATGAACCCGATGCGCCGTCGAAGGGCAGGGCCTCCCCGGCGCGGGTCTTCTCCCAGGACCCGGATGGTCCCCTCGGTGGGGCGGATGATGTCGAGGATCATGCGCAGCGTCGTGGTCTTGCCTGCGCCGTTGGGGCCGATCAGGCCGAACACGGTGCCGGGCTCGATGCTCAGATCCAGGGAGTCGACGGCCGTGTGCCGGCCGTATCGCTTGCGGAGGCGGGTCAGTTCGATGGCAGGGGTCATTTCCCTGCTCCTTTCGGATGGGTGGAGAGGAATCGGGTTCGGGCTTCGCGTCAGCGCGGCGGATCCGGATCCTGATTCGGGTCGTTCTCTCCTTTGTCGGACCGAGGGCCGCTGCGTCTGGACAGTGCTTCCTTGGCGGCGACGAGCAGCCGGTCGTCGGCGTAGAGGCCGTGCGTGTACAGCTCCAGGACGGGGATGGTCGAGCGTTCCAGCAGGGAGGTCGTCAGCGTGGTCTCACCGAAGGCGCGGGCGAGTTGGCGTCGCAGGATGACGGGGCCGAGGCCGTAGAGCGTCATGTACACGGCGGTCGCTTCGAGGTCGGATTGTGGGCGCATCGTCCCCTCGGCGATCTGCTCGCGCAGCATCTCCCTGGTGCTGGAGAGGAACGTGTCGAAGAGCCGGTCGGACGCGCCGGAGTCGTCGACGAGCATCCGAGCGAGGTAGTCCAGACCGGCGTTGCGCTCCTCCAGCGAGTCCAGGGCCTGGCGCATCAGCCGGGAGGCGTCAGCGCCGGTCATGCCGTCGCGCTCGGCGACGAACTCGTTCACGACGTGGGCGTCGCACACTTCCCTCAGCCCCTCTTTGCTGCCGAAGTGGTGGAGGATGAGCGCCGGGCTCACGCCGGCATCCTGCGCGATCTGTCGCACGCTCGTGCTCGCGAAACCCTGCTGGCCGAACCGCGATATCGCGGCGTCGCGAATGCGGGCGCGTGTCGTGAGATCCTCGGCTGCTGAACGCATAGTCAGGATGCTAAACGGTTGTTCAGTCACGCGCAAGAGGTGGTTGCATGCCAGTGGTGTTAGTGACTAACATCACTGGCATGGCCCGCACCTCCGCCACCGCCGAACGCCTGCGGGCGTCTGCCCTGCGATTGTTCTCCGAGCACGGTTTCGACGACGTCACGGTCGAGCAGATCGCCCGCGATGTCGGGGTGTCGCACATGACCTTCTTCCGGCACTTCCCGACGAAGGAGGACGCGATCCTCGACGATCCCTATGATCCGTTCATCGCGGAGGCGGTGGCGGCACAACCCGCCGACCTGCCCTCCGTGGAGCGGGTGCGAAGGGGCCTGTTGCGCGCGTGGGATTCCGTGCCGGCGGCGACCCCGGAGGAGACGCGCACCCGAGTGACGATCATCGCGGGTCACCCGCGGCTACGTGCCAGGGCCTGGCAGAACACGCAGCAGACGGAATCCCTCATCGTCGAGGCCCTGACCGCTCAGGGGACGCCGAGGCGCGAGGCGGTCGTCGCCGCGGGCGCCTGTCTGGGGGCAGTGATGGCGGCGCTTCTGGAGTGGGGGTCGGAAGCGTCCGATGCACCCCTCGGCCCGACGATCGTCGATGCGCTCGGCCTGCTCGCCACCGGGGCGAAGCCGTGACCGCGACGAGAGCGCTGCCGGTGATGATCGCCGCCCGGCAGGTGCACAAGCGGTACGGAGACGAGGTCGCGCTGCGCGGGGTGAGCCTCGACGTGCACGGCGGCAGCATCCACGCGCTCGTCGGCTTGAACGGGGCGGGAAAGACCACGCTCATGCGCTCGATGCTGGACATGATCCGCCTCGATGCCGGACGGGTGAGTATCCGGTGCGAGGACGACCTGGTCCCGGTGGAGAGGCTGCCGCGACCGGAATGGCGTCACGTCGGCCACATGATCGAGACGCCCTTCACCTACGCGGAACTCACGGTCACGGAGACGATCGTCGCTGCGGCCCGACTGCACGGGGTGTCGCGTGCGGATGCTCCGAAGGCCGCGCAGGCCATGATCGATCAGCTCGAACTCGGTCAGTGGGCGCATCGGAGAACGCACTCCCTGTCGCTCGGGAACAGGCAGCGCCTGGGGCTGGCCGGCGCGCTGGCACATCGACCCCGGCTGCTGATCCTCGATGAGCCGGCCAACGGTCTCGACCCCGCAGGCGTGCACGTCGTCCGCAGGATGCTGCAGCAGGCCGCGGCGAGCGGTGCCGCGATCCTGATCTCGAGCCATCACCTCGACGAGATGGCCCGCATCGCCGACACCATCAGCGTGATGCACCGCGGGTCGCTCATCGGAACCCTCCCGCCACAGGGAATCGACATCGAACGGCAGTTCTTCGACATGGTCTCCGTCCAGGACGGCGTCGACGGGGGAGGAGCAGGATGAGGGCTGCGCTCGCCGTGGAATGGATCAAGTTCCGCAGGGCGACGACGGTGCGTGTCGCGACCGTCCTCATCACGCTCCTCGTCCCCGCGATGAGTGCGGGTTTCCTCGTCGTGGTGCGTTCCGACTCGGACGGCGCGCTCGCGATCAAGGCTGCGGCACTCCTCACCGATGTGGGGTGGACGGGCATCACCGGTTTCTCGGCGCAGATCATGTCGGTGGGCGCCCTGCTCGCGGTCGGCGTCGTCGTCGCCTGGGTGTTCGGACGGGAGTTCACCGATCGCACGTTCGGGGCGCTCTTCGCCGCTCCGACGTCTCTCGGCGCCCTCGCCTCCGCCAAGATGCTCATCACGATGGTGTGGGGCGTCCTCGTATCGGGTGTCGCCGCGACGCTCACCCTCGTGGCCGGCGCGCTGATCAGACTCGGTATCCCCGACGCGGACGCCGTGGCCGGGGCGGGGCGGATCGCCGTCGTCGGAGCGCTCACCGTCGTGCTCACGCTGCCGCTGGCACTGGTCGCCAGCGCTGCCCGGGGCTATCTCCCCGCGATCTCCGCGCTGCTCGCCGTGGTCGTGATCACGCAGGTCGTTGTTGCGCTGGGCGCCGGGGCGTGGTTCCCGTATGCCGCTCCCGGCATGTGGTCCGGGTTGGGCGGCGCGAGTCTCGCCGAAGCGGTCACACCGCTCCAATTGCTCCTCGCGCTGCCGATCGGAGCAGTCTCGGCCGCCGCGACCTGGTGGTGGTGGCAGACGGCCGAGGCGCGGTGACGCCACGGCGTCCGAGGCTCAGGTCTCAGCGTCCGCAGCGTCGAGTCGGCGGTACCGGCGGTTGCGGATGCCGAGGAGCACCGAGGCGGCGAGGGCCGCGACGACGGATGCCGTGAGGATGGCGACCTTGGCGTGGTCGTGGTGCTCACTGCCGGCGGCGAAGCTCAGCTCCGCGACCAGGAGGGAGACCGTGAACCCGATCCCGGCGAGAAGGCCGACACCGACGATGTCCATCCACCGCAGTGAGGGATCGAGGTTGATGCGCCGGATCCTGGTGATGATCCAGGTCGCCGCCGTGATGCCGAGGGGCTTTCCGACCACGAGGGCCACGACGATCCCGACGACGACGGGGTCCGTGAAGGCCGAGACGAAACCTTCGCCTCCACCGATCGCGACGCCGGCGGAGAAGAACGCGAACACCGGTACCGCGAACCCTGCGGACAACGGACGGAAGCGGTGCTCGAACACCTCGGCGAGACCAGGCCCCGAGTCGGGTCCTCGGTCGGCCTTCTTGTGGAGTACCGGGATGGTGAAGCCGAGCAGCACGCCCGCGATCGTCGCGTGGACGCCGGACGCGTGGACCAGTGCCCAGGCGACGAGGCCGATCGGCAGGAGGATGAGCCAGGCCGCAGTGGGGCGCAGGTGGAAGAAGTCGCGATACCGCTGGGCGATCACGCCATAGACCGCGATCACGACGAGGGCGAGCACGAGGGGGAGGACCTCGATCGTCTCGGTGTAGAACAGCGCGATGATGCCGATCGCGATCAGGTCGTCGACCACCGCGAGGGTGAGCAGGAAGATGCGCAGCGCGCTCGGCAGGTGGGATCCGATGATGGCGAGCACAGCGACGGCGAACGCGATGTCGGTCGCCGTCGGGATCGCCCACCCGTGTGCGGCTTCCGGCGAGCCTGCCACCACGGCGAGGTAGATCACCGCGGGCACGATCACGCCGCCCACTGCAGCGACGATCGGAACCACAGCGGTGCTGAACCTGCGCAGATCGCCGGCCACGAACTCCCGCTTGAGCTCGAGACCGACGAGGAAGAAGAAGATCGCGAGCAGGCCGTCCGCGGCCCAGGCGCCGAGACTCAGACGCAGATGCCAGGGCTCGTATCCGATCTCGAAGTCGCGCAGCGCGAAGTACGACTCCGCCCAGGGCGAGTTCGCCCAGAGCAGCGCGATCGCGGCGAGCGACACGAGGAGGATGCCGCCGACGGTCTCCTTGCGCAGGATCTCGCCGATGCGGCGGGACTCGTCGCGGGAGGAGGAGGGGAAGACGGCGCGGACTTTGGCGAGTCGCGGGGAGGGCTTGACCATGCGGGAGCTTTCGGGTCGATGAGCGTGTGTTCGTCGACCAGGCTTCCCGACACTCCGCCTCCCAGCTTACCCGAACGGTGGAAGCCGGCGTGCGTACCCAGGAGCCTTCCCGGGGCGCGCAGCCCCGTGTCGCCACCCGTTTCCGCGTCCGACCGCTGCTGTACTGTGAATGGTCGGTGCGCCGGGAGTCGGCTCGGCGACCCGACAAGGAGCCCGTGGTGACCACCAGTCAGCCGAACGTCCGGACCGCGCGATTGTGGGCGCCGATCCGCTGGATCGCCGACTTCCCCCGTCGTTCGCCGGCCCGTGCGTCGATCGCGGTGTTCGTGCTCGCGGCCGTGCTCTTCACCGCGCTGTTGCGCCTGCCGTTCGCCGCGGCGGACGGTGTCGCCGCGCCGTGGGAGGATGCGACGTTCACCGCGTCGTCCGCCGTGACCGTGACGGGGCTGACCTCCGTCGACACCGGGACGTCCTGGTCGCTGTTCGGGCACATCGTGATCCTGCTCGCCATCCAGACCGGCGGGCTCGGCATCGTGACCGTCGCGCTGCTGCTCACCCAGGCCGTCACGCGCAGGCTGGGGCTGGGCGGACGCGTCTTCGCCCAGCAGGTGATGGGGGCGACGCCCCTGGGCGACGTCAAGCGGCTCCTCAAGATCGTCGTGCTGACCACGTTCATCATCGAGGGTGCGCTCTGCGCGCTGTTGCTGCCGGCGTTCATCGTCGAGGACGGCTGGGTGCGAGGCCCGTGGCACGCCCTGTTCTACAGCATCTCGGCCTTCAATAACGCCGGGTTCGTCCTCGATCCCGGCGGTCTCGCGGTCTACAGCCACAACGTCTGGATCATGGGGGTGCTCATGGTCGGCGTGATCGCGGGCAGCCTGGGATTCCCGGTGTACCTCGCCGTCATCGCTCATCTGTGGGGGCGCGGACGGTGGTCGCTGCACACCAAGCTGACCGTCACGACGACCCTCGTGCTGTTCCTGGTCGGCGCGGTCAGCTGGGGGGCGAGCGAGTGGAACAACACCGCGACCATCGGCACCCTGAATCCGCTCGATCGGATCCTCCATGCGCTGTTCGCGTCGACGATGATGCGCTCCGGGGGGTTCGCGATCGTCGACACGGAGCAGTCCACCTCGACGACCCTCCTTCTCACGGACGCGCTCATGTTCGTCGGCGGCGGTTCGATCTCGACCGCCGGGGGTATCAAGGTCACCACGCTCGCCGTGCTGTTCCTCGCCATCGTCGCCGAGGCCCGAGGCACCAGGGACATCGCGATCTTCGAACGACGACTCCCCGAGAGCGTTCTCCGTGTCGCGATCTCCGTCACCTTCCTCGGGGCGTCCCTCGTCCTCGCGGGGACGGTGCTCCTCACCCTCACGAACAAGGCGCCGCTCGACCACATCCTGTTCGAGGTCATCTCCGCGTTCGCGACCTGTGGGCTTTCGGTCGGACTGTCCGCCGACCTCGACCCCTTCGGCAAGTTCGTCCTGTCCGCACTCATGCTCGCGGGACGAGTGGGCCCCATCGGTCTCGCCGCCGCCCTCGCCGTGCGACAGCGCACCGAGCACTTCACCTATCCCACCGACCGTCCGATCCTCGGGTAGTCGCCGACACGCCTGAGCGCGATGAGGCGTCCGGTGCATCCGGCCTAGACTTCCGTGCAAGCCCGCAGGTCGGGCCGGAGAGCCGGGAAGCCTGGTCGGCACCACTCTTCGACGACCGGAAGACCTGATGCACACCACGATCGCGTACAGGGGCGACATCGCAGACGCCCATCCCTCGCCGTCCGCCGCGCCCGAGGTGACCGACGCGCGCTGTCTCGTGTGGTCGATCGACCTGGCCGGCGTCGAACGCCGTCGCGAGGCGGGACGCCTGCTGCGTGCGGGGGCGGCCGAGGCGCTCGCGGCCAGCGGCGCGTACGGAGACCTGAGGCACCTCGTCCTCACCTATCGCGGCCCCGACGCGAGGCGTCGATCGCTGCGCTTCACTGCCCGGGGCATCGCACGGCGGCTGCACAGCGAGCTCGAACGAACGCGGGGGCGCTACGTCGACGTCGTCGTCATCGACCTGTCAGGGATCGATCGTCGCGGGCTGCTCGCGCAGCGCGTCGACGAGCTCGCGAGTACCGGCCGGGGGATCGTCGGGTACGCCGCCATCCCCTGGGAGGACCTGCGCGGCGAGAGCATCCGCGACACCTGCACGCGCGACGTCATCTAGCGGGGCGCGGCGGGCTCTCGGCCGCCGAGAACTGCGCGAGCTGGGCGAGGAATTCGTCCGCCATCCCCACCTGGTTCGCGAGTCGTTCGCGCCGGGCTGTCGCTTCCTGTCGAAGCGCGCTGAGCCGCTCCTGGAGATTTTCGCTGTCCGGCTCGTCGGCGAGGGCGTCGACCACGTCCAGGACCGCCCGCATCTCATCCAGCGTGTAGCCGAGCGGCTTCATCCGTCGGACGATCATGAGGCGGCCGACGTCTTTCGGGGTGTAGAGCCGGAAGCCGCCGTCCGTGCGGCCGGTCGGGGTCACTAGCCCGACATCCTCGTAGTGACGGAGGGTGCGGAAGGACAACGACGTCTGGTCGGCGACCTCGCCGATGCGCATCGTCTCTTCGTGCTCCACAGATCGGCGTCCTTTCCCTGACTCGACAGCAAACCTCACGTTACGTTAGAGTCTGCGTGCGCGCATTTCTGCGCATCCCCCATTCTTCCGTGCCGAGCTCCGTGGCGCATGCGCACGGTCCGTGCGCGCCGTCCGCTCCTTCGCAAGCCCCTCCAGGAGAGCACATGACTGCTGTCGTCCCCGCCCCGGAACGCCCGTCTCGCTACCGCATCGAACCCACCGTCATGCAGGCGCTGCGGAACCCGCGTCTGCTCACCCGTGAGGTCCTCGCCGGGCTCGTCGTGGCCCTCGCGCTGATCCCCGAGGCGATCGCCTTCTCGATCATCGCCGGGGTCGACCCCCGGGTCGGCCTCTTCTCCTCGTTCGTGATGGCCGTCGCGATCTCCTTCCTCGGCGGACGCCCCGCGATGATCACGGCGGCCACGGGGGCCGTCGCCCTGGTGATCGCGCCGGTCGCGCGGGAGTACGGGATGGACTACTTCATCGCCACCGTGCTCCTCGGCGGAGTCATCCAGATCGGCCTCGCCCTGCTCGGCGTCGCCAAGCTCATGCGATTCATCCCCCGCTCGGTGATGGTGGGTTTCGTGAACGCGCTGGCGATCCTGATCTTCACCGCGCAGCTGCCCCAGCTCTGGGACGTGCCGTGGCTGGTGTATCCCCTCGTCGCCGTGGGCCTCGCCATCCTGTTCCTCATGCCGCGCATCACCAAGGTCGTGCCGGCCCCGCTGGTCACGATCGTGCTGCTCACGGGCGCCGTCGTCGTGTTCGGGTGGACCGTGCCGAACGTGGGGGATCAGGGTGAGCTTCCCCAGAGCCTGCCCGAGCTGTTCATCCCGAACGTCCCCTTCACCCTCGAAACGCTCGGGATCATCGGCCCGTTCGCTCTCGCCATGGCGGCGGTCGGCCTGCTCGAGACGCTCATGACCGCCAAGCTGGTCGACGACATCACGGACACCCACTCGCGCAAGACCCGTGAGGCCTGGGGCCTGGGCGTCGCGAACGTGCTCTCCGGAGCCTTCGGCGGGATGGGCGGATGCGCCATGATCGGCCAGACCATGATCAACGTGAAGGCGTCCGGTGCGCGCACGCGCATCTCGACGTTCCTCGCCGGTGTCTTCCTGCTCATCCTCGTGCTCGCACTCGGCGACGTGGTGGCGGTGATCCCGATGGCGGCCCTCGTCGCCGTGATGATCCTCGTCTCGATCTCGACCTTCGACTGGCACAGCATCCGCCCGTCGACGCTGCGCCGCATGCCGAAGAGCGAGACCGCCGTCATGGTGATCACCGTCGCCGCGACCGTCTGGACCCACAACCTCGCGATCGGTGTCGTCCTCGGAGTGCTCACGGCGATGATCATGTTCGCCCGGCGGGTTGCGCACTTCGTCACGGTGACCCGCACCGTCGCCCCGTCGGAGTCGGGGGACATCGCGCACTACGAGGTCGTCGGGGAGCTGTTCTTCGCCTCGAGCAACGACCTCACGACCCAGTTCGAGTACGCGGACGACCCCGAGCACGTGGTCATCGACATGACGCGCTCACACATCTGGGACGCCTCGACGGTGGCTGCGCTCGACGCGGTGGCCACGAAGTACGAGCGTCTCGGGAAGACGGCCAGCATCCAGGGTCTCAACGACACCGCAGCAGCGTTCCGTCGCCGTCTGAGCGGGAACCTCGGCGCCGGGCACTGAGCAGGGGCGCCCCCTATCCGGCCCGGCGACCCTCAGCGCCGACGAGCCCGGGGCAGGTCGATCGGACCCGTCACCGACAGCTCGTTCTCCCAGACCTCGATCCCGCGCACCCCGGGCAGTCGCGCCTGGGTGAAGACGGGATCCAGTCCCTCTCGTCGTTGCTGCGTGTAGTCCTTGAGGAGCTTGAAGGCGACGCCGGAGAGCAGAGCGATCGCGACGAGGTTCACGATCGCCATGAAGCCCATCGCGCCGTCGGCGAAGTTCCAGACGACGTCGGCCGAGACCAGCGCACCGGCGAACACCGCGGCGATCGCGAAGAGACGGTAGCCGAGCAGCACACCGCGGTTCGAGGTGATGAACTCGATGTTGGTCTGTCCGTAGTAGTAGTTGCCGAGGATCGAACTGAACGCGAGCAGGAAGATGATCACGATCAGCAGGATGTTCGACCAGCTCCCGAGGGCGCCGACGATCGCCCCCTGCGTCAAGTCGATGCCGCGCTCCGCGTTCGCGAGGTCGGGGACCGAGACGAGGATGATGAACGCGGTGATCGAGCACACGAGGAAGGTGTCGAAGTAGACGCCCAGCGTCTGCACGAGGCCCTGCTTGACGGGGTGCGTCACGGCGGCACTCGCGCCGGCGTTCGGCGCCGAGCCGAGGCCGGCTTCGTTGGAGAACATGCCGCGCTTGACGCCGGTGAGGATGATGTAGCCGAGCGCGGCCCCGACGATCTCGTTCGGCCCGAAGGCCTGGGTGAAGATCAGGGAGAACACTTCGGGGAGTCGCTCGATGTGCATCGCCACGATCACCAGTCCGAGCAGCAGGTACAGCAGCGCCATGACCGGCACGAGCGTCTGGGTGACCGACGCGATCCGGCGCACGCCACCGAAGATGACCAGACCCATGAGCAGCGCGAGTGCCGCGCCGATGACGACGGGCAGCCAGGCGGCGGACTCGTCGCCGAAGCTCCCCGAGATGGTCGCCTTGATGGTGTTCGCCTGCAAGGAGCTGAAGGCGATGGGGAAGCAGATGATGAGGATGACGGCGAACAGCACGCCCATCCATCGGGCACCGAGTCCGCGCTGCATGTAGTACGCGGGCCCGCCCAGGAATCCGTCCTTGTCGCGCGTCTTGTACAGCTGCGCCAGGGACGACTCGATGAATGCGGATGCGCCGCCGATGAAGGCCATCAGCCACATCCAGAAGATCGCGCCGGGACCACCGATCGCGATCGCGGTTCCCACTCCGGCGATGTTGCCGACTCCCACTCGGGAGGCCGCGGAGATGGTGAAGGCCTGGAACGCGGAGACCGATTGCGGCTCGCCGGTGTCGGTGCGTGGCGTCCGATCCCTCAGGGTGCGGAACATCTCCGGGATCAACCGGAACTGCACGACGCCGGAGCGCACCGTGAAGTACAGGCCGAGGAGGACCACGATCGGCAGGACGAGCCACGTCCACAGGTTGTCGCCCCAGGTCAGCAGCCACTCATTCACAGCATCCATCCGCACAGTATGGCAGGGCGGCGACCCGCGATGTCACGGGCCGCCGCGGTTGCCCGCCGCTCAGCGCTTGAGGTTGGTGAGCTCCTGCAGCACCTCATCGCTGGTGGTGATGATGCGGGCGTTCGCCTGGAAACCGCGCTGAGCGACGATCAGGTTGGTGAATTCCTGCGACAGATCGACGTTCGACATCTCGAGTGCACCGCTGATGATGCCGCCCAGGCCCTCGGTTCCGGCCTCTCCCAGCGTCGGCTCCCCGGAGTTGCCACTGGGGCGGAACTGCGAGGATCCGGCCTTCTCGAGTCCGCCCGGGTTGACGAAGCCGGCCAGTGCGACACGAGCGAGCACCTCGGTGTCTCCGTTGCTGAAGGTACCGACGAGGCTGCCGTCGTTCAGGAGCGCGTACGAGCTCAGCGTGCCGGCCGGCTTGCCGTTCTGCTCCTTGATCGCGACATCGCTGACGTCCGCGAAGCCGGTGACCGCCGAGAGGTCGACCGTGACGCCCCCGGACACGATGGAGGACGCGGCCGTCTGCGCGCCGTCGGTGAATGCGAGGGCGGTGGTCGCGCCGCCGGGCTCGGTGACGTCCCAGCCCGTGGCGGTGCGGGTGAAGGTGAGACGTAGCGACGTGGCTGCGCCCTCGGCGTCGTAGGTCTTGATGTCGCGCACCAGCTGCTCGCCGACGGCGGCACCGGAGGGCAGGTTGCCGGTGACGCGGGCGGTGGTGGTGGCGGTGGCGGGGCTCAGGGCTCCGACGGGGAGCCGGATGTCGCCGATGCCCTGGCCGGGGACGATCGCGCCGTTCTGCGCCGTCCATCCCTGCACGAGCGCGCCGTCGGCAGAGACCAGCTTGCCGCTCGCGTCGAACGAGAACCCGCCGTTGCGGGTGTACAGGGTCTCGCCCCCGGAGCGCACGACGAAGAAGCCATCGCCCGCGATCATGAGGTTGGTCGGCACTCCGGTGGGCTGTGGGGCGCCGGAGGCGAAGTTCGTGCTGATTCCCGCGACCTGCACGCCGAGGCCGACCTGCGCGGGGTTCTGACCGCCGGAGGCCTGCTGCGGCATCATCGAGTTGCGGACGAGCTGCGAGAGCGAATCCTGGAACTGCACGGCCGAAGCCTTGAACCCGGTCGTGTTGACGTTGGCGATGTTGTTGCCCGTGACGTCGAGCATGGTCTGGTGCGAGCGCAGACCCGAGATTCCGGCGAAGAGGGAGCGGAGCATGGTGATGCCTTTCTGGGATGTGCGGGGCTGGTCAGGACTGGGGGCGGGGGACGAGGGAGACGCCGGAGACGGCATCGAGCGGGATGGACGCTTCGCCGATGGTCACGAGCGGGACCGGGCCGGCGTACGACACCGACGTGACGATGCCCTTCTGCGTGACACCCTCCTCGTCGACGTACTGCGCCTCGTGGCCGATCAGCGCGGCGGCCGTCTGGCGCATGCTGAGCGCGAAGTTCTCGGTCGACGTCGCGGAGAGTGCGGTGAGCTGCTCCATCGAGGCCAGCTGGGTGGTCTGCGAGATCATCTCGTTGGTGTTCATGGGGGAACTCGGGTCCTGGTTGGTGAGCTGCGTCACCAGCAGCTTCAGGAAGACCTCGGAGTCGAGCGTCTTCTTGCGCTCCGCCGGGGGCGTGGTGCTCCCGGTGTGCACCCCGGAAGCGGGGAGGGTGCCGGAAATCGGGTCGGTCATGGGATTCCTCTCGGATCAGGCGAAGACGTCGATGCCGCCGTGCGGCGAGCGGAGGGGGAGGGGGCCGGGTCGGTCGGCCAGGGAGGTGGGCGGCTCCGGAGTCGCGCGAGCCTCGGCGGCTTCCCGATCGGCGGGGGCATCGCCACGGGAGTGACCGCCGCCCGCGCTCGCCGCGTTGCCGTTCGAGGTGCCCCCGTTCAGAGCGCCTCCGTTCGGGGCGCTCTGCGGGTGCAGGGGGCCGGGTCCGTCGTCCGCGGTCGAGAGCATGAGTGTCGCGTGCGGGGCGGCAGCGGCCAGGTCCCGGCGGAGGTCGGCAAGGATCACGCGCAGAGCCTCGCGCCCGAGATCGTTCGGCGCATGCAGCTCGATGTGGATGGCGCCTCCGGAGATGTGCGCCCGCACGGTCACGGGACCGAGGTTCTCCGGGGACACCGTGAGGGTGAGGCTGTGATCGCCGTCTGCGGCTTGCGCGAGCGAGACCACCGGTGCGGCGAGCTGGGGGAGCAGGACGGGTCGGGCGATCGCTGCAGCCGCCGCCGGGGTCGTGGGGGCGAGCGGGGGCGGGATCGACGGGGACCCCGTGAGTGCCGGCACGACCGCTTCACCGGCCGAGGGCGTGGAGTCGGGCGCTGGGGTGGTCGATACCGGAGGTGCGGGTGAGGGTGACACGCGCGGGGCATCCGGCATCGGCTCCTCCGCAGCAGGGAGAGGGGGAGCCGCCTTCGCGTCTGCGCCCGACACGAATTCCGTAGCGGGCGGGGAAGCCGGCACCGGGGGCATCGCCACGGACGCAGACGCGCCGCCCTCGACCCCCGTGCGCGCGGAAGCGGCAGCCGAGACGCCCGCGGTGGTGTCTGCGTCTCCCGAGGAATCGACGACGGCTGGAGCCGGTACGCCGAGGGGGACGGCCGCCGCCGAGACCCGCGACGACGATGCGACGGCCGGGGCGGTCGATTCGCGCACGGCCTCGACGACCTGCGCCGCGACGAGCGTTCCCGCGGCGGCGGGCTCCTGGCTGCTCTGACCGAGCGGAACGGACGTGCTCGCGAGCGTAGAAGTCTCGGCGGCCGCCGCCAGGGTGCCGTCGGCCACGGCCGATGCCGCCTCCGGTCCGTCGGCGGGGGTGGGCGGAGCAGACGGGACGAGCCCGACCGGCTCGGGAACGACGAGAGCGCCGTGGAGCGGTGCGGTCGGTGGAGGATCGGAGAGCGTGTCCTCCGGAGAGGCTTCGTGCTCCGGGGCGCCCTCCGCTACGGCGTCCACCGGCATATCCTGCGCGCGCTCTGCGCGTGAGGCATCGTGGATCACATCGGCGAACGCGGCGGCGCCTGCCGTCGCGGTGCGGGCGGGTGCCGTGCCGCCGCTGGGCCGCGCGGCACGCGGATCGAGGACGTCGATGATGCCGAGAGCTGTCATGACTGCCCCTCCGTCGTGGTCCGTACGCCGATCTCGTCCAGCTCGGCCTGCTCGGCGTGCAGCTCGGCGGTCCGCGTCTTCTCGGCATGCGCTTCGGCGAGGCGATCGAGTCCGCGCATCGCTCTCCGTGCCTCGGCATGCTCCGCGCGGGCCTGTGACACCGTCTGCTCTTGCAGCTCCGAGAGCGTCGTCAGATCGGCGAGCAGCGTCCGGCCTGCCACACGCGCCGCAGCGAGGGCCGCGAGGGAGCGGACGTCGACGGCCTCGTTCCCGCTCCCCGCCAGGTGCGCACGCAGCGACCGGTCGCGGGCTTCGGTGTGCTGTGCGTCGATCACCGCCCGGGAGAGCCGCTGCGCAGCCGCTCTCTCCTGGATCTCGCGCACGCGCAGCAGACCCGCCAAGGAGAAGGACCGGCTCATGCGACAGCTCCGAAGGTCGAGACGAGCTCCTCGAGTCGACGCCAGGACTCGTCGATCCCGCTCGTCTCATCGAGGGACTGGGTGAGGAAGGCGGAGATCGCCCGCTCATGGGTGATCGCGGCGTCGATGCGCGCGTCCGCTCCCGCCTGGTAGGCGCCGATGTCGATCAGGTCGTTCGCCCGTCGACGCGCGGCGAGCACGGCACGCAGGGTCGCCGCATCCGACCGTTGTCCGGCGGCGGTGATCTTGCCCGCCACGCGGGAGACCGAGCCGAGCACGTCGATCGCCGGATGATGTCCGGACAACGCGAGCGCCCGATCCAGCACGACGTGACCGTCGAGGATCGATCGCACGGTGTCCGCGATCGGTTCGTTGTGGTCGTCGCCGTCCACGAGCACGGTGTAGATGCCGGTGATCGAACCACCGCGATCGGTGCCCGCGCGTTCGAGGAGGCCCGCGAGGAGCGAGAAGGTCGACGGTGGATACCCGCGGGTGGCGGGGGGCTCGCCCGCGGAGAGACCGATCTCACGTTGCGCCATCGCGACGCGGGTGAGGGAATCCATCATGAGGATCGCGTGCGCGCCGTCGTCGCGGAAGGCTTCGGCGATCCTCGTCGCCGTGTAGGCGGCACGGATGCGCGCCATGGCCGGTTGGTCCGAGGTGGAGACGACGACCACAGAGCGGGCGAGGCCTTCGGGACCCAGATCGTCCTCGATGAACTCGCGCACCTCGCGACCGCGCTCACCGACCAGGGCGATCACCGTCACCTCGGCGTCGGTGCCGCGCGCGATCATGGACAGCAGCGAGGACTTGCCCACACCGGAGCCCGCGAAGAGCCCGACGCGCTGCCCTCGGCCGACGCTGACGAGGGTGTCGAGCGCCCGCACCCCGAGCGGAAGCGGGGAGTCGATCCGATCGCGGCCCATGATCGACGGCGGAGCATGATCCAGGCTCACCTCGGTGGCGCCGTGCAGCGGCCCCTTCCCGTCGATGGGACGGCCGAGCCCGTCCAGGACACGTCCGAGCAGGGGCGTTCCGGTCGGCACGCGCAGGGGTCCGCCGCGACCGCGCACCGGTGCCCCCACCGTGAGCCCGCTGACAGCGCCCAACGGCATGCACCGCAACCCGCCCTCGCCGACCGCGACCACCTCGGCGTCCACCCCGTCGAGGGTCACCACGTCGCCGACCGCGCCGTCGAGGCCGCGCACCTGCACGCTCAGTCCGCGCACCTGCGAGACGACCCCGACGCGTTCGGGCCGCACGGCCTCGCGCACCGCACCCCAGGCCGTCATGATCCGGCCTCGGCGAGTGCGCGACGAGCACGTTCGAGCGCGCTCCCGACCCGGGCATCGATGCGGCCGTGGTCCAGGATCGCGACGGCGTCTCCGCGGTCGAGCGTGTCATCGGCGATCAGCAGGAGGCCGGCGATCGTGCCTTCCGTGCCTTCCAGTGTGCGGAGGTCGTCGGGGTGCAGGCGCACTTCGCGGATCTCGTCGGGCACGCCGACCTCGAGGGCACGACGTGCCGCGGCGGCGGCGGAGGCACCGGCATCCGTGAGTTCGCCGAGCAGGATGAGCTCCGCGAGCTCGATCGCGCAGCGCAGCACGTGGTCCTGTGCGGCGGAGGTCAGCTCCCGCTCCCGCTCGCCGAAGGAGCGCGCCGCTGCGTGGAGTGCGGAGACGGCGTCCTCGACGCGGCGGGCGGATTCCTGCTCGCGGGCGGCGCGTTCCGCATCTGCGACGCGCTGGGCGGATGCGGCCTCCGCGAGCCCGGCGCGATATCCCTCCGCGTGACCGTCCGCGTAGCCGCGCAGCCGCGCCCGCGCATGCTCCGAGCCGTCCTCGCGTCGGTCGAGACGAGGGAAGAGCACGGGAGAGAAGGCGTCAGTAGACATATTCGTCCTCGTCGGTGCGCTGCACCGTGATGTCGCCGGCGGCTTCGAGCGCGCGGATGGTGCGCACGATCTCGGCCCGCGCCTCCTCGACCTGCGACATCCGCACGGGGCCGAGTGTCCGCGCCTCCTCGTCGAGGTTCTCGCGGTTGCGCTCGGAGACGTTGCGACGGATGAGGTCCGCGATCCCTTGATTGGCACCCTTCAGAGCGAGTGCGAGGGAGCGGATGTCCATGCCGCGCAGCACGCGCTGCGTGTCTCGATCGTCGAGCTTGACGATGTCGGCGAAGGTGAACATGCGTGAACGGATGTCCTCTGCGAGCGCGCTGTCCCGATCTTCGATGCTCGCCAGCAGAGCCTTCTCGACGGTCGCTCCGGAGCGGGCAATGATCTCGACCAACGGCTCGACGCCGCCGAGGGTCTCGGGCGCATCGCGGCTCGCGAAGGTCCCGGTGCGGGTCTTCAGCGCATCGGCCACGATCGCGATCGCCTCCTGGGACGCGGTCCCCATGGTGGCGATGGCGTGTGCGACGTCGGTGCGGGTCGGGTCGGGGAGAGCAGCCAGTACGGCGGCGGCGCGTTCGGTGGGCAGGTGTGCGAGCACGAGAGCCACGGTCTGCGGGAGCTCTCCGTCGAGCAGCGTCGCCAGCTGGGCGGGGTCGGCGGAGCCCAGGAAGTCGAACGACGAGTTCATCGCCGTCGAACCGACCCTGCCGAGGACGGCTGCCGCGCGTTCTGCGCCGAACGAGGCCTCGAGAAGCCCGGCGGCGATGTCCCGACCTCCGCGCGCGGGAGGGAGGTGCCCGCTCGCGATGCGGTGGAACTGGCCCAGCGCCTGCGCGGTGGTGGCGGCATCCAGGTCCTGGAGGCCGATGATCTCGGCGGCGACGGCCTCCGCCTCCGACTCCGAGAGGTGCTTCATGACCTCGATCGCCTGTGCACGATCGAGGTTCATCAGGACGACGGCCGCGGTCTGCCGATCGGTCAGCCCGCTCATACGTGCTGCCTGTCGTCGATGAGGGTGCGCAACAGCTCGGCCGTGCGCTTCGGGTCCTGCCGGGTGAGGGAGTCGATCTCGGCGCGACGACGCTCGAGGCTGACCTGCGCGGGTTCCGGATCAGGCTCGGGCTCGGGGTCGGGGGTCGTCTCGAGGAAGGCGAGCGGGGTCGTGGCAGCCTGGTCGATCGCTGCCGTCGTGGCGCCGGCGCCGATGGCCGACAGCGGCGCCGGGCGGTCGCCGAAGAGCTGGTCGAATTCGGTCGCCGAGTTCGCGCGGCGGCGCATGCGCACCAGAGCGGCGACGACGGCGAGCAGCAGCGGCAGGGCGATCGCGGCGGCGATGATCAGCGTGTTCAGCAGGACCGCCTGGCGCTCGGCGGCCTCCGTGTCCTTGGCGGCCTGCAGCGCGGCCTGCGCTGCTTCGGAGCTGGTCTGGTTGAACGAGACGAGTTCGACCGCGATCGAGTCGCCGCGCTCGGTGTCGATCCCGGCGGCGGTCTCGACGAGGTCGCTCAGCTGTGCGGTGCTCAGGTCACCGCCTGCTCCCGCATCGACCGCGACGGAGACCGACTGGCGAAGCAGCGAGCCGGCGGGCGTGGAGGTGCTCTGAGTGCTCTTGTTGACCGCGTTGGTCTTCGAGGTCTCCGTGGACTCGGAGGTGCCGTCGCCGTCCGTGGACGGCACGGCGATGTTGTCGGGGCCGAGCACTCCCGCGTTCGAGCTCGATCCGTCCTGCCTGTCGGTCCTGGTCTGCTCGGTGAGCGGCGGAGCGCCCTCGGCCGGGGTGTAGGTCTCTTCGACGCGCTCGTTGACGGAGTGATCGATCTCGGCGACCACGGTGACTTTGGCGTTGCCGGGCCCGACCACGGTGTCGAGCATCTGCTGGACGTTCGCCGTGACCCGAGCCTCGTAGTCGCTGGCCTGCTGGTCCACGCCGCCGGTGGTCCCGACTCCCGCGGCCGAGAGCGTCTGTCCGCTCTGGTCCACCACGGCGACGTTCTCGGGCTTCATCCCGCTGACGGCCGCGGAGGTGAGATGCACGATGGCCTCGACCTGCTTCGGGGTCAGCGTCGCGTTGCCGGATGTCTCCACGAACACCGAGGCCGTGGCGTCGACGGTCTCCGAGACGAAGACGCTCTCCTCCGGGATGGCCAGCTGCACCGAGGCCGCCGTCACTCCCTCGATCGACGAGATCGTGGCCGCGAGCTCGCCCTCGATCGCACGCTTGTAGGTCACGGACTGCTGGAACTCGGAGGTCGTCACCCCCATGTCGTCGAGCAGCGAGTAGCCGCCCGAGCTCGCGCCGGGAAGGCCGGCGGACGCCGCGGCGAGCCGCTGGTCGTAGACGTCTTTCTCGGGGACGAGCACGGTCGCGCCGCCGTCCGCCAGCTCGTAGGGCACCGACGACGACCGCAGCTGCTCGACCACGGCGTTCGCGTCGGAGGCGCTCATGCCGGAGAAGAGCGGGGTGTACGTGGGGCGGGTGAGCCAGCTGGAGAGCGCGACGATACCGAGGGCGAGCACGGCGACGCCGATGATCGCGATCGTGCGCTGCGCGAGCGAGAAGCCCGCGATCACGCGTCCGATCCGCTGGAACACGGTGGTGACGGCCTGGGGCATCAGGCTTGCATCCGCATGATCTCATTGAACGCGTCGACGCCCTTGTTGCGCACGGCGGCGACCAGCTCGAGCGTCACCGAGGCGCGGGAGGAGGCGATCATCGCGGCGTGGATGTCGTCGAGGTCACCGGTGACCGCGGCGACCTTGAGGGCATCGGACTCCGACTGCAGTGATCGCAGCTCGTCGATCGCCCCGGTGACGCTGCTCGAGAAGGCGGTGTCGTCGGTGCCCTTCGTGGGGGCGACGGGTGGCGTGAGCGTGAAACCCGAGGAGATGCCCTCGATGCCTGCGAGCGGGTCCATCAGTTGCGTCCGATCTGGAGGGCTGCTTCGTAGGCGTTGCGCGCACGATCGACGATGCCGGCGCTGGCCTGGTAGCCGCGCTGGGCGAGGATGAGCTGGCTCATCTGATCACCCAGGTCGATGTCCGGGTAGCGGACGTAGCCGTCCGCGTCGGCGAGCGGGTGGTCGGGCTGATGGACGACCCGTCCCACGGCGCTGCCCTGCACGGTGCCCGCAACGTACACACCGGGCGACTGATCGCTCGGCTGGGCGAGGATGTACCGTGCCCGGAAGGCTGCACCGTCGGTCGAGGTGGCCGTGTTGATGTTCGCGATGTTGTCGCTGATGGCGTCGAGCCACTTGCGGTGCACGGTCAGTCCGGTGCTCGCGATCCCGATCGCATCGAAGGTCATGAGGTCCTCATCGCCGTGCGCATCGAAGAGAACGAGCCGTTCACGGCCTGCGTCGCGAACTGGTAGCGCAGCATCGTGTCGACGCTGGAGAGGGTCTCGGTGTCGAGGTTGACGTTGTTGCCGTTCAGTCGGGTCGGTTCGAGCGAGGTGCCGACCGTCGCGCCGACCCGACCGTCGCCGGCATCGACCGAGCGGGCGAGGGCCTCTTCGAACTGCACGCGCTTGGCGTGATAGTTCGGGGTGTTGATGTTGGCGATGTTGTCCGCGATGGCCCGCTGACGCAGCGCGAGGCCGTCGAGCGCACTCGTCAGTGCGGTGATGGTCACAGAATCGAACACGAACCGGCTCCCCGTGTGTGGCTGGTGTGGCCGATCCCTGGCCGAGTCATGCGAGCCATCCGTGCTCTCCCTGCTCTATCGGCAGGTTCGTGCGCGGCGTTAGGGAGCGGTTTCAGCCGTCCACATCGAGGTAGGCGGGCTCCTCGGGGCGTCGGGTGCCCGGGATGCGGCTCACGGCGCCGAGGTGCTGCCGGAGGCCGTCGAGGTCGGTGCGGGTTCGTTCCATCGCCGTGCGCTGCAGCTCGACGACCTGTCTGGCGCGATCCGCGAGCGCGGGGGGAAGCGGAGCGGCGGGCGGTGTCCAGGGGGCCAGGTCTGCCGCATCCGCGGTGCCGGGGGCAGCGGCGAGGATCCGTTCGGCGTCGTGCTCGAGCCGATCGAGCAGCGCGGTCCACTCGTCCATGCTCACGCCCGGCTCTCCGCCACGGTGCGGGCGGCCTCGTGCCAGGCATCGCGCAGCGGGGCGACGATGCCGTGGCAGGCGCGGGTGCGCTCGGGATCGCGGCCGATGTTGGCCCCGATGAGCGTCTGAGAGAGGAAGACGTAGACCGAACGCAGTCCGGCACTGCCGTTCCAGTCGTCGGTCAGCGAGGAGGACAGCTCCGAGACGATCGCCTGCGCGTGCTGCAGTTGCGCGTTCGCCTCGGCCCAGTCCTCGGCACGCTGAGCGGTCTCGCCACGCTCGATGTCCAGCAGCAGCCGGTCGTAGAGCATGGTCACCAGGCGCTCCGGGGGTGCCGACAGCACGGCATCCTCACGGTAGCGCTGTTGTGCGCGCAGGGCGGCGTTCATGCTCACTTCCCCCCGTTCGAACTCGAGCCCGGGAGGGCGGCGATCTGCGACGAGAGGTACGTCGACTGCGACTGGAGCTGCGACAGCATGACTTCGAGTCGTGCGTACGTGCGCTCCAGGGAGGCCTTGCGCTGCGCGAGCCGCACGTCCCAGCGTTCCATCTGCTCGCCGAGGCCCTTGACCTCGCTCTCCTGACCCGTGATGCGGGAGGTGAGGAGCCCGTCGTACTTGTCCGAGTAGATCTTCGCGGTGTCCTGCACGCGCGCGGCGACGTCGGAGAAGAGGCCGGCCACGGCATCCGGATCCTTCGCGAGTGCCTCGGCGAACTTCTCCTCGTCGAAGCTCAGGACGCCGTACATGTCGGTCGAGATGCCGATGGATGAGGGAGAGACCCCGTCGACGGGGTGCTGCACGGCGTCGGCGAGCGCGTTGCGCAACCCGCGCACGGTGCTGTCGCCCGTGAAGACGCCGAGGGTGGTCTTGTCTCCCGGCTTCGCGGCGACGGTCGTCTTCGAGCCGTTGTCGATGCGGGTCAGGATGTCCTTGACGGCGGCGATGAAGTCCGCCGACGCCTTCGTCCGTGCTTCGGTGTCGACGGCGACGCCGATCGTGACGGGATCGGCGGAACGTGCGGTGACCGTCACGTCCACACCGTCGAACAGATCGGTGAACGTGTTGCTCGACGAGGTCAGCACCTGCTCTGCGCTCGTTCCCGCCCAGAGCCGCAGACGGGCGTCGGCGCCGGTGGCGATGACAGCGGCTCCCGCTTCGGTCGAGAGGTCGGATGCCGTGCCGCTCTCGACGGCGGCGATGTCACCGCGATAGGCGCGGAACTGTCCGGCCTCTCCCGAGTCCGCGGCGCGCAGCTGCAGGCGGTGCATCACGTTCCCGTCGGCGTCACGCCCGGCGGGAACGGCGGCGGCGACGATACCCGCGCCCGCTTCGTTGATCGCCTGGGCGACGTCCTGCATCGACGCGGAGTCGGCCGTGACCTGCACGCGCTCGCCCTTGGCGTTCTCGAGCGTGATCACGGGGGGATCGACCGGCCAGCCCTGTGTGGCGGCGGAGACGATCGTGTGGTTCGTGGCGACCTGGTCCACGACGATGTCGGCGGAGAGCGGAGCAGCGCCGGCGCGCGTGGCGACGGTGACCGAGGGCGACGAGGAGGTGGTGGTGAAGCGGGCGAGTCCATCGGGGACCGCGGCTTTCTCGGCTGCGGTCGCGAGGTTCTGGATCGCGGTGTTCAGGGTCTGCAGCTGGGAGACGATGCCGTTCTTGTCGTCCATCTTCGCCTTGAGCAGCGAGCGCGGGATGGCGTGCACGTCCATCAGCGCCTTGATGACCTCCGTGGTCTTCAGGCCGGAGACGAGACCGTCGAGCGAGAGGGACATGATCGCCTTTGCGGATCGGGAGCGGACGGTGTCCGGGCGACGGGCGGAACCGCCGCCCGGACACTACGGCGTGGGTCAGCGCAGGAGCTGGAGAACGCCCTGGTTGGACTGGTTCGCCTGGGCCAGCATGGCCGTGCCCGCCTGCGACAGGATGTTCGCCGACGTGAACTTGACCATCTCGGACGCCATGTCGGTGTCGCGGATCCGGCTCTCGGCGGCGGCGAGGTTCTCCGCCGACACGTTGAGGCTGTTGATGGTCGACTCGAAGCGGTTCTGCAGCGCACCGTAACCGGCACGTGCGGTCGAGACCGCCTGGATCTCGGTGTCGATGTCGGCGAGCGCGGCACCGTAGGTGGCAGCGTCCGTCATCGTGGCCGCGTATCCCTTGATGTCGGCGCCGAGGCTGGCGAAGTCGGTCAGTGCGACCGAGATCTGGTCCTCGGCGGCGACCGCGCCCGCACCGACCTGGAACGTCAGCGTCGTGCCGCCCGAGAGCAGCTTGATGCCGTTGAAGTTGGTGCTCTCGGCGATCCGGGTGAGCTCGTCGCCCAGGGCGCCGATCTCGGTCTGGATCGCTTCGCGCGACTTCGCGTTGTTCGAGTCGTTCGCACCCTGAGCGGTCAGGTCGCGAACGCGCTGAAGGATCGAGTGGACTTCGGTCAGGGCGCCTTCTGCGGTCTGGATGACCGAGATGCCGTCCTGGGCGTTGCGTGCCGCGACGTTCAGGCCGTTGACCTGCGAACGCAGACCCTCGGAGATCGCCAGGCCCGCCGCGTCGTCCGCCGCGCGGTTGATCCGCAGGCCGCTCGACAGCTTCTCGAGCGACTTCGACAGGTCGTTCTGCGTGTTGGACAGGTTGCGGTAGGCGTTGAGCGCCGACACGTTGGTGTTGATCTGCATACCCATAAGGGTTCTCCTCCGTGAATGGTGTTGTACGGGTGACCATCCGTGGTCTCCCGCCCACACCTATCGGCGGAGGTGGCGTGCCCGTTAGCCGGGCGATGAGAAGCGCGGGTCAGGCGGGGGCGGCTTCGCGGAAGATGTCCGCGATCCGCGGGCTGCTCGCATCGGCGATCCGCGAGAAGTAGGCGTCGCGGGCGCCGGCGGACACGCGCGTGGTCGACGTCGGCGCCGAGCCCTCGGCGAAGTACCGATCCAGAGCGTCGCGGAGGAGCCGGATGGCTTCCGAGCGCTGCTGCGACACCGCCGAGTGGGTCACCCCCAGTTCCTCGGCGATCTCCTTCACAGGCCGCTCGTCGAAGTACACGGCCTGCACGATCCGGCGCATACGTTCGGGGAGCGCGGCGACGGCCTGCTCGAGGATGTCGCGGCGTTCGCCGACGAGGGCGGATTCTTCGGGCAGGGGGATCTCGGTGGCGACGTCACGGGCCGCGGGATCGTCCAGGGTGGTGACAGTCCGCGCGGCATCGCCGAGTGCTTCGACGACGACGTCCTTCGTGACGCCCATGGCTGTGGCGACCTCGGTCGGGGTCGCGGTCCGGCCGAGACCGGCGGTGAGCGTCTCGCGGACGGCGACCGTCTCTTTGATGCGCTTGCGGATGCCGCGCGACGCCCAGTCCATGGAGCGCATCTCGTCGGCGAAGGCACCGAGGATGCGACGGCGCGCGTAGGCGCCGAAGGGGACGCCCAGGGCAGGATCGAATGCATCGGCCGCGGTCACGAGCGCGAGCGCGCCGACGGCCGCCAGCTCGTCACGGGGGATGTGGGTGGCGCGGGAATGGGTTTCGGCGGCGAGGTATCCGACCAGGGGGAGGTTGCTCTCGATGAGGAGATTGCGCTCAGCGCGCGAAGGCATGGGGGATGATCCACCTCTCTGGATGCACTCCGGAAGATCCGAGGAGATGAGCAGATGTACATATCACAAGGAGCGAGATATGTACATGGGGAGAACTACCCATCGCCGTTCCACATAGTAACCTTAGGGGCGCGGCAGCCGATAGTGACCTTTGGCCGCGTTATGAGGCGTGGCGATCACTGGGGAAAAGGGGATCATGGGAGCCAACGAACTATCGATACAGCTGTGGCGAGAGCGTGAACTGCTCGAGATGCTGCTCTTCAAGCTCGACGAGCAGCAGTTGCTGCTCGCCGCCGGGCGATCCCAATGGATACAGTTTGCCGCGCGTGAGATCGATCAGGTACTCGACAGGCTTCGTGGCGCGGGACTCGCACGCGCCGTGGAGGTCGCGACCGTCGCCGAGGAGTGGGGGGCTCCCGAGGGCGCGACGATTCGCGAACTGATCGCACACGCGCCGGAAGGTGCGTGGCAGGAGGTCTTCGCGGACCATATGCGGGCGCTGACCAAGCTCGCCGCCGAGGTGGAGCAGATGCGCGACGCCAACGCGGAACAGCTCAGCGGAGTGCTCCGCGCGACCCAGGAGACGATCGCCGCATTGGGGCACGACACCGGGGAGTACACGACGACGGGCGATCGCGCTCGCGACGACGCTGCGCGCATCATCGACACCGAGATGTGACCGGAAGGGGATCATGTCGACCTTCAGTGGATTGAACACCGCGGCCAGCGGCCTCGCGGCGGCCCGACGGGGCATGGACGTGGTGGGACAGAACATCGCGAACCAGAAGACCGAGGGGTACACGCGCCAACGCGTCCAGACCTCGGCCATCGCCGCCATCGCCCAGACCGGCCGCTTCAGCGTCGGCGCACAGCCGGGGCACGGTGTGTCGATCGACGGCGTGGCCCGTCTCGGCGATGCCCTGCTCGATGCCCGCGTCCGCGATTCCCTCGCCGCGTCCGGCTTCTGGTCCACCCGTGCCGTCGCCGCCACCACGATCGAGGCCTCCCTCGCCGAACCGACCGAGAACGGGCTCGCGGCCCGACTGTCGAAGTTCTGGTCGGGATGGCAGGACCTCGCGAACACCCCCGACTCGGGGGCCGCGGCGTCCAGCATCCTGGAATCCGCGAAGGAACTCGCCTCGCAGATCGCGGGTGGGTACCGGACGGTGGCCGGACAGTGGAACGATGCCCGCGCCGCGGCCGACCGGACGATCACCCAGGTGAACGCGGCGGCGGACCAGATCGCCGTGCTCAACGGCGAGATCCGTGACGCCCTGGCCTCGGGGCGCTCGGCGAACGAGCTCATGGACCAGCGCAGCGTGCTCGCGCAGAACGTCGCCCGCATGTCGGGTGCCGCCGCCACCCTCGAGACCGACGGCACGATGACCGTGCGCATCGGCGGCAACGCCCTCGTCGCAGGCTCCGATGCGCGCCATCTCGTCCTGGACGGACCGGCCACCATCGACGCCGGCCAGCGCTTCACGGTCTCCTGGGCGTCCGCTCCCGGTCTGACGGCATCGATCGACGGCGGTGAGCTCGGCGGTTCGCTCGCCGTCCTCGCCCCGGCCGCGGATGGAGGGATGCTCGCGCAGCTCGCTTCGACCTACGACGCGGTGGCGACGCGGCTGGCGGAAGCGCTGAACACCCAGCATCGCGCGGGGGTCACATCGTCGGGACAGCCCGGCGGCGACTTCTTCACGATCCCCCCGACCGGTTCCGCCGCACTCGGGTTGAGCGTCGCCATCACAGCACCGTCGGATCTGGCGCTCGCCGCGCCGGGTGCCGGTGCCTGGGACGCGAGCAACGCCGACCTGATCTCCCAGATCGGGCGGAGCGCGACCTCGCCCGACGCGCTCTGGTCCGACCATGTCACCCGGTTCGGTGTGGCGACGGCGGCCGATGTGCAGCGCGCGAAGGTGTCCGACGCGGCCGCGGTCGCGGCGGTCGGCGCGCAGCAGTCCGTCGCCGCCGTCGACGGCGACGAGGAGACCATCAGTCTGCTCACCTACCAGACCGCCTATCAGGCCGCGGCCCGGGTGATGACCGCGGTGGACGAAGCGCTCGACGTGCTCATCAACCGCACGGGTCTCGTCGGACGCTGATCGAAGGAGCATCATGATCTCTCGAGTCACCTCCTCGGCCATGACGCAGACGGCCATGCGGCAGCTGCAGTCCAACCTCTCCGAGCTCGCGCGTCTGCAGGAGCAGGCCACCTCGCAGCGTGCCTTCGCCGCGCCGTCCGACGATCCGGCCGCCGCGGCAGCCGCGCTCGCGCTTCACGCGGAGCAGCGACGCAACGACCAGTACGCGCGCAACATCGACGACGGACTCGCCTGGGTCACGGCGGCCGACGGGGCGATCACCGCGAGCACCTCACTGCTCGGGCGGGTCCGCGACCTCACCGCGCAGGGTGCGAACGACGGCGCGCTCGACGCCGTGGCCAAGGAAGCACTGGCCGTGGAACTCGAAGGCCTCCGCGAGGAGCTCTTCGCCCAGGCGAACACCCGGCTGCTCGGACGCTCCGTGTTCGCCGGAACGTCGGACACGGCAGCCTTCGCCGCCGACTACAGCCACAGTGGCGTACCGGGCGCGGAGGTGACCCGACGGGTCTCCGACGGTGCCTCCGTGCGCGTCGACACCGATGGCGCCGCCGTCTTCGGAACCGGGGACGACTCGGTGTTCGCGTTGGTGGACCGGATCGTCGCCGATCTCCGTTCCGGTACCAACGTCGGACCGCGACTCGCGGAGATCGACGCGCGTCGCACGGCCATGCTCGGGGTCCAGGGGTCGGTGGGCACCCGTCAATCTCAGATCGAACGCGCCAAGGAGGCGGCAGTGCAGAATTCCGTGTCCCTCGAGTCCCGCCGCACGGCGGTCGAGGACGTCGATTCGATCGAAGTGCTCGTGCGCCTCCAGGCGCAGGAACTCGTGTATCGCTCCGCGCTCGCGGTGAACGCGCGGGTGCTCCAGCCGTCGCTGATGGACTTCCTCCGATGACCGCGGCGCTGACTTTCCTCGCCCCGCCTCCCGGACTCGCGCCGCATGTCGACTTCGCCCTGGCCCCGGTCGACGGCGCCGACGGACTGTTCGCGATGCGGGCCGTGCAGGACGCGGAGCTGCGGCTCTACCTCGTCGATCCGCGGACGGTGCTGAGCGAGTACGCGCCGATCCTCACCGACGAGCAGGCCGACGCACTCGCTCTCCGCGAGGCCGAAGATGCACTGATCCTCGTGGTCGCCCACCCGTCGGCGGAGGGCGTGAGCGTGAACCTGCTCGCGCCGGTGATCGTGAACCGTACGACGGGGGCCGCGTCGCAGGTGATCCTCGAGGACCAGGACTATCCGTTGCGCGCACCCTTGGGCTGAGCCGTCGTTCCCGGCCGGTCCAGGCCGTTCTCCCAGCGGAACCACGGCTAATCTGGAAGGGTGATCCTCGCCGTCGACACCTCCCTGGGTACCGCTGTGGCCCTCATCGATGCCGACGGGGACCTCCGCGCCGAGGCGAGTGCAGCCGACCCGCTCGGCCATGCCGAGATCATCGGCGACCTGCTGGTCGAGGTGCTCAGACAGGCCGGAGCTGGAGCGGTGACCCACGTCGTCGCCGGCATGGGACCCGGACCGTTCACCGGACTGCGGATCGGCATCGCCGCGGCACGAGCCTTCGCGCTCGGACGCGACATCCCCGTGATCGCGGTGCCCAGCCATTTCGCGGCCGCGCTCACCGCGACCGAGACCGAGACGGGGCCGTTCGCCGTCGTCACCGACGCGCGCCGACGCGAGGTCGCGATCACGGTCTTCGACGGGATCGACGCCGACGGGATTCCGCACGTCGTCGCCGAGACGGTCCTGGTGCGCGCGGCGGACGCCGACGCACACCTCGACGGCATCCGACGTATCGACGTCGCGACGCTCTCCGCGCGGGACCTCGCCCGGGTCGGCGCGCGCGCCCTCGCCGCCGGTCGTGTGTTGACGGACGATGAGCCCCTCTATCTGCGGAACCCGGATGTGGCGCTGCCCGGTGCCCCGAAGAAGGTGGGGACGTGACGCTCCGCGACGCCGTGGCCGACGACCTCGACGCGATCATGATGATCGAGAACCGCTCCTTCCCGACCGATGCCTGGAGCCGGGAGACCATGGCGTCCGAGCTCGCCAGCTTGCACGGCCGGTACCTGGTCGATGAGCACGAGGGGAGTGTGATCGGTTACGGCGGGGTACGGGCCCTGCGCGGGAGCGCCGACGCCGATATCCAGACCATCGCGCTCCTCAGCGAGTACCGCGGCCAGGGCCGTGGCCGGGCGCTCCTGCGCGCGCTGCTCGCCGCCGCGGCGGAGCGCGGTGCCGGCGAGGTGTTCCTCGAGGTCAGGGCCGACAACCCCGCGGCCGAGGGCCTCTACCTCGCCGAAGGCTTCACCGAGATCGGCCGTCGTCCCCGCTACTATCAGCCGGATGATGTGGACGCGATCGTGATGCGCCTGGACCTGCGCCGCCACCCGGTCGCGCGACACCAGTCCGAGGAGGCGACGGCATGAACGAGCCTCTGGTCCTCGGCATCGAGACGAGCTGCGACGAGACCGGCATCGGAATCGTCCGCGGGCGCACCCTGCTGTCGAACACGATCGCGTCGAGCATGGACGAGCACGCCCGCTACGGCGGCGTCGTGCCCGAGGTCGCGGCCCGGGCGCATCTCGAGGCGCTCCAACCCGCCATCGATGCGGCGCTCGCCGAAGCGGGTGTGGGCCTGGACGAGCTCGACGCGGTGGCCGTCACGAGCGGTCCTGGTCTCGCGGGCGCGCTGATGGTGGGCGTGGGCGCGGCGAAGGGCCTCGCTGTCTCGATCGACAAACCGCTGTATGCCGTCAATCACCTCGTCGGCCACATCGCCGCCGACATCCTGACCGGCGGCTCCGCACCGCTCGAGTATCCGACGATCGCCCTGCTGGTATCCGGTGGGCACACCTCGCTGCTGCACGTCCGCGATCTCACGACCGACGTCGAACTGCTCGGCGAGACCATGGACGACGCCGCAGGCGAAGCCTTCGACAAGGTCGCCCGGCTCCTCTCGCTGCCCTACCCGGGTGGTCCCGAGA
Organism: Microbacterium sp. J1-1; assembly: GCF_024498615.1. Lineage (NCBI taxonomy): Bacteria > Bacillati > Actinomycetota > Actinomycetes > Micrococcales > Microbacteriaceae > Microbacterium > Microbacterium sp. J1-1. The sequence continues at coordinate 944,421 of NZ_CP089590.1, forward strand.
TCGACCGCGCGGCGGCCGATGGCGATCCGGAGGCTATCCGCTTCCCCCGTGGTCTCTCCCGGGCCTCCGATCTGGCGAAGCATCGCTATGACTTCTCGTTCTCCGGACTGAAGACGGCCGTGGCCCGCTGGGTCGAGCGCTGCGAAGCGGAGGGTGTGGAGGTTCCGGTGGCCGACGTCGCCGCGAGCTTCCGTGAGGCCGTCGTCGATGTGCTCGTGACCAAGGCGCTCGCCGCCTGCGCGGATCTCGGCGTGCCGAGACTGCTCCTCGGCGGCGGGGTGATCGCGAACCGGCGCCTGCGCGAGGTCGCCCTCCGACGTGCCTCCGAGGCCGGCGTCACCGTCCGCATTCCCCCTCTCTCGCTGTGCACCGACAACGGCGCCATGATCGCGGCCCTGGCGTCGGAGCTGATCTCCTCGGGGCGTCCGCCGTCGCGCTTGACGTTCGGCGCGGACTCGACCCTTCCGGTGACCGAGATCCAGATCGCGGAGGGGGCGCCCGCATGAGCGACACCTCGGGTGCGGCCGAGGCGAAGGCCTCACCCACCCCGCCGACGCGCATCGAGAGCCCGAGCGAGCAGGTCGAGCAGCATCCGGCTGCGGCCGCGCGGCTTCCTGGAGCCCGCCGGGAGGGGTATGCCAAGTTCCCCACCGGCCCTGTCGGCATCGAACCCGTGGTCGCGAGCGGTCCCGACATCGACGCGCGAGACGACGTGGAGTGGGAGCCGTCGACCGATGCCTCGCCCATCGACGACACTCGACTCGCTCCGTGGGCGCTGCTGGCGGCGATCGTCGCGCTCGGAGCCTCGTTCTTCGTCGGCTGGGGGATCCCCGTCGCGATCGTCGCGGTCATCGCTGCGGCCATGTCGTTGCGTCGCCCGGTCGAGAGCCGGGCGATCGCGCGGTGGGCGCTCGTGCTGGGTCTCTGCGCGACCGTCTACAGTCTGGGGTGGCTGGTCTGGGCGGGCATGCAGTTCGAGAGGCTCGGGTGACCGGATGCTCGACGCCGAGGAATCGGAGGAGCTGCGCTCCCTGCACGCACGGGCCTATGGCCGCGACTCCGCACTGACGGCCGCTGAGGCGGTGCGGCTCCGCGAACTCGAGGACCGCCGGCGGACCACGGCCGCTGCGCCGAAGAGCGAGGAGCCGACGCAGCTCGAGGAGCCGGCGCAGCTCCCGCACGCGCCGCACGTCGATGGGACGGATTCCGTCGGGCCGTCGCCGGGTGAGCGCCGCGATGACCCCTCGACGGCGGATCGGTCGGGAGGCGAGATGTCCGAGCCGATCGCGGAGGCACACGCCTCACCGGGATCGTCGCTACGGTCGTTGCTCGCCGTGACGCGATCGCACTGGCGACCGGTCGCCCTCGCCACCGTGGCCGTACTCCTGGTCGGGTTGGGTGTGGGGTGGCTCGCCTTCGGTCGGTCCCACGACGCACCCGTCGCGCTGTCCCCTGAGCAGCAGCAGTGGGAGGACGACCTCGTCGCGGGTGGGGACTACGATCCCGGCTCGGTCCGTGCGCTCGGGGTGGAGGAGGGAGCGGTCATCTGGACCGCGACGAAGGACGGTCGCGAGCGCACCTGTCTGATTCTGAGCACGGGCGATGTGACCCTGCCGAACTGCGACGAGACGGAGTCCGTGTCCGCGCAGGGCATCTACGGTTCGATCACGGTGCGCTCCGAAGAAGACCTGCAGCGGCAGATCAGCGCGCAGATGCTCTTCACCGCGTCGGGTGAGCCTGCGGTCGCGGTGAACTCGTACGACTACGATCCGACGCAGACGGGGATCACGTATGCGAACGAGGAGGAGTCGCAGACCGCGGCGCGACTGACGCGCGAGGGGTTCGACGCCGGTTCCCTCTGGGTGGTCGGCTACGACGGCGACGTCCCGCTCTGGACGGCCGTGCAGAGCGACACGCAGAACTCCTGTCTGATCTACGACGGATCCACCGACGATTCCCCGCAGACGTGCCTCGATCCCGAGACGATGCAGGAGCAGGGGGCGAGTCTGGTCCTCAACGTCGTCGACGCCGATTCCGGTGCCGTCACGCACTTCGAACTCGCCTCGAGCACAGGCCCCGGCTACCTCGTCATCACCCATGAAGCGGACGCCACCGGTGCAGCCGAGGACTGACGCCGAGGAGCTTCGGGCGCTGCAGCAGCGGGCCTACGGCCGCGGGACACGGCTGACGGAGGGGGAGGCCGAGCGCCTGCGCGAACTGGAGGAGCAGCGCCGCTCTCCGATCGAGCCCCCGCCGTCGGCTGTCGACGAGGCCGGTGCAGATCCCTCGGCGGACGACGAGGGTCCCCCTGCGGAACAAGCGCCTGCGGACGCGTCGGTCGAACCTTCCGTGCCGGTCGCGCCTGCCGTCAGCGACGAACCCGTGCCTCGCCGGGGCGCGCTGCGGCAGCACGTCGTGGCTGCGATCGCGGGGGTCGCCGTCGTGCTCGCGGTCGGCATCGGAGCCGGCTGGGCACTGTTCTCGCCGCGGGACGCGAGTATTCCCCTGACCGGAGAGCAGCAGCAGCGACGTGCCGAACTCTCGGCCTCGACGTTCGATCCCGGCTCCGTCCGTGCGGTCGCCGAGTCGGACGACGCCCTTGTCTGGTACGCGACCAGGGAGGACGGCGCCCTGAGCTGCATGGTCCTCGATGTGAGCGGTCGGGAGCAGACGGACTGCCTCCCGGTCGACGAGGTCGACAACGGGTTGACCGCGGTTCTCCCCGTGGAAGCGGACGGGACGATCGGCGAGGAGTCTTCCGGCGACGGTGCCTTCGGCGTGGAGACGGTCATCGCCACGTTGCGCCTGTCGGTCGACGGTGAGCCGATGGTGGGGATCCAGCGCTGGGGCGGACCGTCGTCGCTGGCGGCGGAGTTCCCGGAAGCGGTGCGCGATCGCGCCGAGGAGCTCGCGGCGGACGGCTTCGGCTTCGGGCTCTCATTGATCACCATGTTCCGGGGGGAGCCCGTCTGGCTCGCCGACCGCCTCTCGGCGCAGGGCACGACGGACAGGTGCCTGATCGTCGACGCGGGCGGACCCATGGCGTGCGTACCGTTCGAGACGGCGGTGGAAGGAGGGCTCGCCACGCAGGTCGTCGACGACGACACGCGCGACGGCAGGGCGACGATCACGGCGCTCGAGCTGAGGTTCACAGGGCAGCAGAACGCGTATCTGGTGGTCGCCGAGGGCGTGCCCGTCGCCACCGTCCCGACGGGCGAGTCGTTCTTCGTCGATGCGCCACCCGGAGACCCGATCGAGATCGCACCGCCGGGGGCGGGAATCGGCGGCTGAAAACGGATCAGCTCGCGGCGGAGACCCGGTCGGCGAGGATCGCCACGCGTCGATCGCCGATGCGGGCGAGGATCAGCGTCGCCTCCTGGTCTCCCCGCAGCGTGAGCTTCTTGCGGAAGGACGCCGGGTCGACGTCGACCCCACGCTTCTTGATCTCGAGTCGCCCGATGTCGTGCGCCTTCAGCGCTGTGCTGATCGCCTTGGGGTTCGCCGGCATCGTCGCGCGCACGCGGAAGGACTGCACGAAGGGGCTCGTCAGCGCCGAATCGGAGGTCAGGTAGGCGATGTGCTCGTCGAGCATCCCGGCGTCGAGGCTCCTGGCCACATCGCCGATCAGACGCGCACGGATGACGGCACCGTCGGGTTCGTGCAGGAAGGCGCCGAGCTCACGCACCGGCTCATCGACGGCATCTGCGGGTGCGGTGAGCTCGTGAGACCGGTCGTCGCGGATCACCAGGGCCGCGCGGCGGACCCCTTCACGGGCGAGGGCGCCGCTCCACACCACGAGCTCGACGACACTGCCGTCGGCGCTCACCCACTGCGACTCCGCGTCGGCGGGCAGCGCATCTCGGTCGTGCGCGGGGCCGAGCTTGATGCCCGTGGACACGCGGCGGGCGACGTCGAACGCCCAGTCGAGGGAGGGGGAGTAGTCGTCGGCCGACACGCGCCGCGTCTCACCGTGACCGGAGGTGCGTCGGGCGGGATCCATCCAGATCGCCCGGTCGTCCGCGGCGGGCATCGTCTCGAAGGCGTCTTCGGCGGTGTCGTGGCGCACCCTCGCGCTGTCACCGAACGGCGCGAGGTTGTAGGCGGCGATCGCGGCGGTGACCTCATCGGCGTCGACCGCCAGCACGTCGAGCCCGGCCCCGGTGAAGGCCAGAGCGTCACCGCCGATCCCGCAACCGAGGTCGGCCACAGCGGTGAATCCCGCGCTGCGGATCCGCTGCGCGTGGCGAGCGGCGACTCCGAGCCTGGTGGCCTGCTCCAGGCCCGCCCGGGTGAACAGCATGCGTCCGGCGAACGGTCCGAACTTGGCGGCAGCCTTGGACCGCAGGTGAGCCTGTCCGACGACCGCGGAGACCAGGTCGGGGGAGTGGCCGGCGGCGCGCAGCCTCGAGACCGCGCGAGCGACGTCGGAACTCGATCCGACCGTCCCGACAGCGTCGAGGAGTTCGAGACCGGCGGGGGTCAGCAGGGCGCGCAGCTCGGACATCTCCACGCCCTCAGCCTAATTCCCCGCCACGCGCGGAGCCGTCTCGAGCGGGTGTGCTGGCACTCGCATTGCGTGAGTGCCAGCACACCGCCTACACTGGCATTAGCACTCTCGGGTTGAGAGTGCGAACAAGTCTTTCGTGTCAGCGTCAAGAAAGAAGAGGTAGACCGTGTCGGTTTCCATCAAGCCGCTCGAGGACCGGATCGTCATCAAGCAGGTCGAGGCCGAGCAGACCACCGCGAGTGGCCTGGTCATCCCCGACACCGCCAAGGAGAAGCCCCAGGAGGGCGAGGTCGTGGCGGTCGGCCCCGGCCGTATCGATGACAACGGCAACCGTGTTCCGATCGACGTCGCCGTCGGCGACCGCGTGCTCTACAGCAAGTACGGCGGCACCGAGGTGAAGTTTGGCGCAGACGAGTTCCTCGTCCTGTCCGCTCGCGACGTCCTGGCGGTCGTCGTCCGCTGATCTGCGGAACCTGATCCGGCCCCTCCGCGGGTCAGGGTCGAGGTCCTCGAAGGGGCCCGGATGCATCGGCATCCGGGCCCCTTCTGCATTCCCGGCGCTAGTGTTGTGCGGTGACCCCTGAGACGACCCGCGCCACCCGGACCGCGGGGGTCGCGTACGCCGGAGCCGCCTACCTGCTCTGGGGCGTGCTTCCGCTCTACTTCCTCCTGCTCGCACCGACCGGGCCGTGGGAGGTCGTCGCCTGGCGGGTGCTGCTGTCGTTCGTGTTCTGCCTCCTGCTGCTCACCGTCACCCGCGGGTGGGCCGCGTTCCGAGCGATCCTCCGGCAGCCCCGGCTGCTCGGCTGGACGGCGCTCGCCGGGCTCCTGATCTACGTCAACTGGCAGGTGTTCCTCATCGGAACCCTCAGCGACAACGTGATCGAGACGAGCCTGGGCTACTTCATCAATCCGATCACCACGGTGCTGCTCGGGGTCTTCGTCTTGAAGGAACGCATCCGTCGGCTGCAGTGGGCGGCGATCGCCATCGCCGCGATCGCCGTCGTCGTGATCATCGTGGCCTACCGTGCCTTCCCGTGGATCGCGCTCTCGCTGACCGCATCCTTCGGTATCTATGGACTCATCAAGAAGAAGATCGGTCCGGCGGTCGATGCCGTCAGCGGGCTCACCCTCGAGTCGTTCTGGCTGATCCCGATCGCCGTCGCGCAGCTGATCGTGGTGTCGATGACGCCGGCGGGCATCACGATGGGCGCGAACGGAGGGGTGCACGCTCTGCTGCTGGCGTTCGCGGGAGTCGCGACGGCGGTACCGCTGCTGTTGTTCGCCGCGGGAACCCGGCGGATCAACCTCACGGTGATCGGCATGATCCAGTTCATCACCCCGGTGATGCAGTTCCTCATCGGCGCCGTCGTCCTGAAGGAGCCGATGCCGCCGGAGCGCTGGGCGGGATTCATCCTCGTCTGGATCGCTATCGCCGTGTTCCTCGTCGATCTGCTGCTCGCCGGGCGCCGCGGCCGTCGGATCGCTGCGACCGAACTCGTCTGAACCCGGGTCTCTTCTCCGCCCGAACCCGGTCTCGGATCGTTAACGCACCGAGATACTTGCGATCCCTGCACGCGGGTATCACGGCCTAGTGTTAGAGCACCCGCCTGTGGTCACAATCCACGTTCAGTTACGCAAGGGAGCATCATGAACGCACTGAAGGGCTCGCGCACCGCGAAGGTCTTCGCCGGGATCGCTTTGATCAGCGCATCCGCCATCGTCGTCGCCGGCTGCAGCAGCACGCCGAACGCCGAGCCGAGCGAGGGTGGTGAGAAGCCGGCCGTCGATCTGACGCTCAAGCTCGGCTCGCTCCTGCCCGCGACCGGTTCGCTCGCGTTCCTCGGCGCTCCGATGGAGGCCGGTGTCCAGCTGGCCGTCAACCAGATCAACGAGGCTGACGCCGGCGTGACCATCGACCTCACCACCGCCGACGAGGGCGACCTCGACAACAAGGCGTATGAGACCTCGATCACCAACCTGCAGAACGCCGGCATCACGGCCATGGTCGGTGCCGCATCGTCGAGCGTCACCAAGCTCATCCTCGACGGCAACGCCGGTGCGGGCATCCTCACCGTCTCGCCGTCGAACACGTCCCCGGACTTCACGGGCATCAACCCGCTGTACTTCCGCACGGCGCCGAGCGACAACCTCCAGGGCGAGGTCCTCGGCAACGAGATCGCCGAGGACGGTCACAAGACGCTCGGCATCATCTACCAGAACGACCCGTACGGCACCGGTCTCTTCGAAGCCATCAAGGCGACGTTCGAGAGCACCGGCGGCGAGGTCGTCGCAGATGCGTCCTACAACCAGGGCGACGGCCAGTTCAACGCGCAGGTCTCGGAGATCGCTGCGGCGAACCCCGACGCCGTGGCCGTCGTGTCGTACGACCAGTTCGCGACCATCGCGCCGCTCCTCGGCAACGCCGGGGTCGACACCGGTTCGCTGTACCTCGTCGACGGCAACCTCAAGGACTGGGGAACCGACATCCCGGTCAGCCTCGAGGGCTCGAAGGGCACCCGCGCCGGTGCCGAGCTGCCGCAGGACTTCCTCGACCAGCTGAACGAGGTCTGGACGGCTGACGGCAACGACCCGATCGACGCCGTGACGTACTCCGCGGAGGCGTACGACGCCGTCGTCCTGATGGCGCTGTCGGCTCTGGCCGCCGGCTCGGTCGAGGGTGCGGACATGGCGGAGCAGATGCGCACCGTCTCCGGTGGCGACGGCGATGGCGAGAAGTGCTCCACGTTCGCGGAGTGCGCCGACATCATCAACGGCGGCGGCACGGCGGACTACGACGGCCTCTCGGGCGAGATCACGTTCGACGAGAACAACGACCCGAAGGGCGCCGCGATCGGCGTCTACGAGTTCGACGCCGACAACGTCACCTCGCGCATCAAGTAATCGCGCACAGGAAGGCCCCGGATGCATGCCATCCCGGGGCCTTCTTCTGTGCGGTCACCCTGCTCCGGTCGCAAAAAGGCTCGGTATCCGCGTGGATACCGAGCCTTTTCGCGACCGGAACGTCAGGCAGCGTCGGTCCCGAGCGTCCCCAGGTAGAGGCCGATGACCTTCGGATCGTTCAACAGCTCGCGACCGGAACCCTCGTAGGCGTCCTTGCCCTGATCGAGCACGTAGCCGCGGTCGCAGATCTGTAGGCAGCGCCGGGCGTTCTGCTCCACCATGATCGTCGTCACGCCGGCCTTGTTGATGTCGGAGACCCGGATGAAGGCATCGTCCTGCCGCACGGGGGAGAGGCCGGCCGACGGCTCGTCGAGCAGCAGCACGGAGGGGTCCATCATGAGCGCCCGGGACATCGCGACCATCTGCCGCTCACCGCCCGAGAGCGATCCGGCGCGCTGCTTGAGGCGCTTGCCGAGCTCGGCGAAGATGCTGCTCACGAACTCGAGGCGCTCGGCGAAGATCTTCGGATTCTGGTAGAGCCCCATCTCCAGGTTCTCCTGGATCGTGAGCGAGGGGAACACGTTGTTCGTCTGCGGCACGAAGGCCACACCGCGGCGGACGAGCTTGTCGGCCTTGAGGCCCACGATGCTCTCGCCCTTCACCGTGACGTCGCCCGAGCGGATCTCGACCATGCCGAAGATCGCCTTGAGCAGGGTGGACTTGCCGGCGCCGTTCGGTCCGATGATGCCGATCAACTCGCCCTTGTGGGCCACGAGGTTGGCTCCGTTGAGGATGTTCACTCCCGGCAGGTAGCCGGCGTGCACATCGGTCAGCTCGACGATGACGTCGTCGTTCTTGATCTCGTTGCGTTCGACGGGGGCGTCGGTCATGACTTCTTCTCCTCGATGTCCTCAGCCTCTTCTTCGGCCTCGACCTCGGTCTCGATCTTCTCCCGGATGCGGATCGCGTCCTCCTCCGAGATCACGGGGAGGCGACCGGTGACGGCACCGAGATCGAGATCCTGGTGCGCCCCGAGGTAGGCGTCCACGACGGCGGGATCCTCCATGACCTGGTCGGGCGGCCCCTCGGCCACGACCCGCCCCTCGGCCATCACGACCACCCAGTCGGCGATGTGCCGGACCATGTGCATGTCGTGCTCGACGAACAGCACGGTCATCCCCTGCTCCTTGAGGTCGAGGATGTGCTCGAGCAAGGACTGTGTGAGGGCGGGATTGACGCCGGCCATCGGCTCATCGAGCATGACCAGGGTCGGATCGCTCATGAGGGCGCGGGCCATCTCGAGGAGCTTGCGCTGACCGCCCGAGAGCGATGCCGCGAAGTCCTGCTCCTTGGCGTCGAGCTTGAAGCGGGTGAGGAGTTCGTGCGCGCGCGCCTCGATCTCCTGGTCCTGCGTGCGCCAGAGGAAGGGGAACAAGCCCGCCCAGAACCCTTCGCCGCGCTGGTCCTTCGCGCCGAGTTTCATGTTCTCGAGCACGGTGAGCAGCGACAGCGACTTGGTCAGCTGGAACGTGCGCACCTGTCCCATCCTCGCCACCTTGAAGGAGGGGATGCCTGAGAGGTTCTTGCCGTCGAACGACCAGGTGCCGGCGTTCGGCTTGTCGAAGCCGCACAGCAGGTTGAACAGGGTCGTCTTCCCGGCACCGTTCGGACCGATCAGGGCGGTGATCGCCCCGCGAGGGATCTCCAGGTGATCGACGTCGACCGCGGTGAGGCCGCCGAAGCGGCGCTCCACGGCATCGGCGATGAGGATCGGGTCGACCTTCTTGACCCCGGGGGCTGCGGGACCGGCGGCGAGACCGCCGGTCTTGGCGCGGGGTGTGGTCTTCGCGGGCGTGACCGCCGCGTCGTCGTTACTTGACAAAGGTCATCTCCCTCTTGTTTCCGAGGATGCCCTGGGGGCGGAAAATGACGATCAGCATCAGCACGACACCGATCACGATGTACCGCACGACGTCGGCTTGCGCGCTGGACATCGGGAGGTAGCCGGCGTTCGCCATCGCGGGGAGGAGCGCGCCGAGGAAGGCGAACACCACCCAGAACAGCACGGCGCCGAGTGTGGGTCCGAGCACGGTCGCCGCACCTCCGAGGAGGAGGATCGTCCACAGGAAGAACGTCAGCGACGTGGAGTAGCTGCCGGGGATCACCGCGGACGGCAGGATGAACACGACGCCGCCGAGGGCACCGATCACGCCACCCACCACGAGGGCCTGCATCTTGTAGGCGAAGACGTTCTTGCCGAGCGAGCGCACCGCGTCCTCATCCTCGCGGATGCCCTTGAGCACACGACCCCACGGGCTGCGCATGAGCGCCCACACCACGAGCACCGCCACCGCGAGACTGATCAGACCGACGACCCGGACCCAGAGGTCCGTCGCGTTGTAGGTCCACGGTCCGAAGCCGTAGGTGCCGGGAGGGAACGGGTTCGCATCGCGGAAGCTCTGGTGATAGCCCGAGAGTCCGCCCGCCGAGTTCGTCCAGTCCTTGAACAGCTCGGTCACGAACAACAGGCGCACCACCTCGGCGGTCGCGATGGTCGCGATGGCCAGATAGTCGGCGCGCAGACGGAGGGTGGGGATACCGAGCACGAGAGCGAACACCGCCCCGCCGAGCAGGCCGACCAGAAGCGCCGCCCACCAGGGGAAGCCGAACGTCAGGATCGAGATCGCATAGCCGTAGGCGCCGATGGCCATGAAGGCCGCCATGCCGAAGTTGAGCAGTCCGGTGTATCCGAAGTGCACGGCGAGGCCCGTTGCCGCGAGCGCGTAGGCGATCGTCGTCGGGCTGAAGAGATAGGAGGCGGTGTTGCCGAAAATACTGCCGAAGTCCATGCGTCAGCCCAACCTTTCCTTGCGCCCGAGGATGCCCTGCGGTCGCACCAGCAGGATCACGATCAGTGCGACCAGTGCTGTCGCGTACTTGAGGTCTGTCGGTACGCCGAACAAGGTCGACACCTCGACCGCGAGGCCGACGATGATCGAGCCGATCAGGGCGCCGATCGCGGAGCCGAGACCGCCGAGCGTGATCGCACAGAACATCAGCAGCAGCATCTGCATACCCATGTCCCACTTGACCCCGGGGCGGAAGTACGCCCACAGGATGCCGGAGATCGCCGCGAGCGTGCCGGCCAGGATCCACACCGTGCGGATCACCTTGTCGACGTCGATGCCCGATGCGGCGGCCAGCTGCGGGTTGTCCGAGATCGCTCGGGTCGCCTTTCCGGTGCGGGTCCTGGTGAGGAAGAAGGCCACGCCGAGGATCACGATGATGCTCGTCGCCATCGCGATCATGTCGATGTAGGAGAGCGAGATGGGCCCGAGCTTGATCGGCTCGGGACTCGCGCCCGGCAGCTGGTAGGTGCTCCCGCCGATCATGTACTGCATGCCGTAGCGCAGGGCGAGGGAGAGGCCGATGCTCACGATCATCAGTTGGACGACACCCAGGCCTCGGCGGCGCAGAGGCTTCCAGATCCCCGCATCCAGGGCCCAGCCGAGTGCCGCACCGCCCACGACCGCGGCGAGGATGCCGAGCCAGGGCGGAAGGTTCCAGAACGTGGTGAAGAGCAGCATGACCACCGCGCCCCACGTGACCATCTCACCGTGGGCGAAGTTCGACAGGCGGGTAGTCCCGTAGATCAGCGCGGCGCCCATGGAGGCGAGGCCGAGCAGGAGACCGAAGTTCAGCCCGCCCACCATGCGCGAGAGGAGCTGATCGAGGAAGGAGACCGTCACCCGTTCGCCGGCACCGAGGAAGAAGTTGACGATCTTGGTCCCGGTGAGGCCGAATTCGAGCTCGAACGAGGCCGTCGTCCCCGACACCGGTTGGATGCCTTCGGGGAGCTGGGTCGCGTCGACGATCACTCCGTCCGGAAGCGTGGATTCGTCGACCGTGAGGGTGTACGTCTCCTTCTCGGGCACGTACAGGCGCCACTTGCCCTCGGCGTCGGTCTCGGTCTCGGCCTCGAAGCCGTTGCCCTCGATGGACATGACGACGCCTTCGACGGGCTCGTCCGCGTTGGTGACGACGCCGGCGAAGTAGAAGTCGGTGATCTCCTGTCCGTCGTCCGTCGTCTCGGCCGAGGCCGATGAAGGGGGCAGGAGCAAGACGGCGCTGAGCGCCATGAGGATACCGAGGAAGGCGACCAGCCAGGGGCGCTTTCGATGCACGGCGATTGTTGTGGGTCCCACGCAACCTCCACTTTGAGTGCTGTGTCTCCGCGGTGTCGGGTTCGACCGCGGGGATGGACGACGCACTTGAGCGTAATGCGCGATCGGCGAATCACCTACCGTCGGGGCCAACGGTCCGGTAACGACGGGGATCTGGGAATGTTCTCGGGCGTGTCTCGCTTAGAATCTTCATACGGGCCGCTGCCCCGCGAACGGCCGACGTCGACCACCCCCTCGCACTCGGACATGCGCGACACGCGCAGAAGGAGACTCCATGGAACAGCACGATCCCTTCGGCTTCGTCGGACTGACGTACGATGACGTGCTGCTCCTGCCCGGGCACACCGACGTGATCCCCAGCGAGGCGGACACCTCGTCGAGGATCACGCGGCGCATCTCGGTCGCCACCCCGCTGCTGTCGAGCGCGATGGACACCGTGACGGAGTCGCGCATGGCGATCGCGATGGCGCGTGAGGGCGGCATCGGCATCCTCCACCGCAACCTCTCCATCGCGGATCAGGCCGCGCACGTCGACCGCGTCAAGCGCAGCGAATCGGGCATGATCACCGACCCCATCACGACCACGCAGGACGCCACGGTCGAAGAGGTCGACAACCTGTGCGCGAAGTACCGCATCTCGGGTCTCCCCGTCGTCGACGACGAGGGCAAGCTCGTCGGCATCATCACCAACCGCGACATGCGCTTCGTCTCCGGCTTCGAGCGTCAGAGCACCTTCGTCAAGGACGTCATGACGCGGGAGAACCTCGTGACCGCTCCGGTCGGCGTCGCCGCCGGCGAGGTCATCGCCCTGTTCGCCAAGCACCGTGTCGAGAAGCTGCCGCTGATCGACGGCGACGGCAAGCTCGCAGGGCTGATCACCATCAAGGACTTCGACAAGAGCGAGAAGTACCCGCTCGCGACCAAGGACGACCAGGGGCGACTCCGCGTCGGTGCGGCCATCGGCTTCTTCGGAGACGCGTGGGAGCGCGCGGAGGCGCTGCGTGACGCGGGTGTCGACGTGCTGGTCGTCGATACCGCCAACGGACAGTCCCAGGGCGTGATCGACCTCGTCCGCCGTCTGAAGGCCGACACATCGTTCGAGCACATCGACGTCATCGGGGGGAACGTGGCGACCCGGGAAGGCGCGCAGGCTCTGGTCGACGCCGGCGTCGACGCGGTGAAGGTCGGCGTCGGACCCGGATCCATCTGCACCACCCGCGTCGTCGCGGGCGTGGGCGTGCCCCAGGTCACGGCCGTCTACGAGGCGTCGCTCGCCGCTCGTCCCGCCGGTGTCCCGGTGATCGCCGATGGTGGTCTGCAGTACTCGGGCGACATCGCGAAGGCCCTCGTCGCCGGCGCCGATGCGGTGATGCTCGGTTCGCTCCTGGCCGGCACCGACGAGTCGCCCGGCGAGATCGTCTTCCAATCGGGCAAGCAGTTCAAGCAGTATCGCGGCATGGGCTCGCTGGGTGCGATGCAGACGCGCGGCAAGCAGACCTCGTACTCCAAGGACCGCTACTTCCAGGCCGATGTCCCGAGCGACGACAAGCTGATCCCGGAGGGCATCGAAGGGCAGGTCCCGTATCGCGGGCCGCTCGCCGCCGTGGCCTATCAGCTGGTCGGAGGCCTCCGGCAGTCGATGTTCTACGTCGGCGCGCGCACCATCGAAGAGCTCAAGACGCGGGGCAAGTTCGTCCGCATCACCTCGGCGGGGCTCAAGGAGTCGCACCCGCACGACGTGCAGATCGTGGTCGAAGCACCGAACTACAAGAAGTAACCTCTGCAGACGAGGAGGGACCGGATACCGCGGTATCCGGTCCCTCCTCGTCGTGGTGTCCCCGCGGTCAGCCGCAGGTGTAGGTCACGCCGCCGACCTCCCACACGCCGGGTCCGAGGTCGGCGCACATGCCGATGAGTCCGGCGAAGACGGTGACGACGAGGATGATCGCGACGATCTCCAGGATCGTGATGATCGCGCCGACGATGATGCCCGCGATGGCGAGCCCCTTGGGCTGACCGGCCTTGCCGAGCTTCACGGCGGCCACGATGCTGATGACCAGGCCGACGGGCGCCATGAGGAATGCGAGGACCAGTCCGACGATCGACAGCACCCGGCCCGGCGGAGTCGGCGTGGGCTGCGAGTAGGCAGGAGCGGGAGCAGCCGGGTAGCCGCCTCCCTGGGCGGCCGGGGCTCCGGAGCCGGGGGTCGGCTGCTCAGGGTATGGCGGGGGATTCGTCATGTGCTGTCCTGTCTCTGGGGGTACGAGGATTGTGCCCGGCGGCTCCGGACGCCCCGAGCGTAGCGAAGCGTCGACGCCCGCACCATCCCCTCCGGACGCGGCGCGGTCGCACGGACTCTTCCGTCGACGCGGCCCCAGGCGTAGCGTGCGGGTATGTGCCGAAACATCGTCCCGCTCAACAACCTCGAGCCTGCCGCGACCGACGACGAGTGCCACGACGCAGCCCTGCAGTTCGTGCGCAAGATCGCCGGGACGACGGCACCGTCCCGTGCCAATCGAGCCGTGTTCGATCGCGCTGTCACTGAGATCGCACAGGCGACCCGGGTGCTCCTGGACGAACTCGTCACGACGGCGCCCCCGAAGAACCGCGACGAGGAGGCGGCCAAGCGTCGGGCTCGGTCCGCAGAGCGCTACGAGGCGATCCGGGTGTATCAGCAGGAGAAGCGCGCGGCACGTGCGGCCTCGTGAGAACGAAGCCGCAGGGAAGGCGGTCGTGTATGCCAGAATCGACATACCCCGCTCGACTTTCCCGGCGGTTCCGGTGATGAAGGCACCGAGATCGCAGGCCGATCCCCATCGGTCAGGGAACCTCCCCAAGGAGAGCTGTATCCATGCCTGAGGATTCTCCTCGCGTTCTCGTCGTCGATGACGATCCGGACGTCGCCCTGCTCGTGAAGACCGTGCTCGAGCGGCGGGCGGGCTGCATCGTCGATGTCGCGGAAGACGGTCAGGTCGCCGTCGAGCGTGTCGGGGCGCAGCGCCCCGACGTCGTCGTGACCGACATCGAGATGCCGGGGCTGAGCGGCCTGGAGTTGCTGGCGGAGCTCCGTCGAACGGTTCCGACCGTGCCCGTGCTGGTGATGACGGCCCACGTCTCCGTCGAGTACGCGGTCTCCGCGCTGCGTGCGCAGGCGGACGAGTTCCTCACGAAACCGCTCGACAACGCCAAACTCGTCGAGTCCGTCACTCGGCTGATCGAGGAGGGGCGTCGGCGCCGGGAGGGGGCCCGCCAACCGGAACGGGTGCTCGCGATCGGCGCGCACCCCGATGACGTGGAGATCGGGGTCGGCGGACTTCTCGCGGCCCACGCCAGGGCGGGGGACGACATCACGATCCTCACTCTCTCCCGCGGCGCCAGAGGCGGTGACGCCGACAGCCGACAGGACGAGTCGCTGGCCGCGGCCGAGTTGCTCGGCGCCCGGCTCTTCCTCAAGGACCTCGTCGACACCGAGATCCCCGGCGGCGGATCGACCGTGCGCCTCATCGAAGAGGTGGTGCAGGAGATCCGCCCCACCATCGTCTACACGCACTCGGGTCACGACAGACACCAGGATCACCGGGCCGTGAGTGAGGCCACGATCGTGGCCACCCGCCGCGTCGGCACGGTCGCCTGCTACCAGAGCCCGTCGTCGACGATCGACTTCCGCCCCACGCGGTTCGTGCGGATCGACCAGTACCTGGACGAGAAGCTCCGGCTCCTGGAGAGCTTCCACTCGCAGACCGCGAGCCGGGAGTACCTCGCACCCGAGTTCGTCACGGCGACTGCACGCTACTGGTCCCGGTTCGGCGGTGGAACGGCCGTCGAACCTCTCGAGGTGGTGCGTGAGACGGCGGAGTTCATCGGCGCCCACGAACTCAGCCGACGGGAGAGCTGATGACGAAGCGTGTATTGGTGACCGGCGCGGGAGGTCCGGCAGGCGTGGCCGTGATCCGCTCCCTCCTCCGCCGTGCCGATCTGACCGTGTTCGCCGCCGACATGGACGGATGGGCGAGCGGCATCTACCTGGTGCCCCCGGCGCAGCGTCGTCTGGTGCCACCGGGGCGGGACGTGGACTTCGTGCCGGCCATCGCGCGGATGGTCGAAGCCGACGCCCTGGACCTCGTGATCTCCACGGTCGATGTCGAGCTCATCGCCCTCGCCGGACGACGGGACGAGCTGGCCCCCGCGGTCCTGGCCGCGCCCTCGGCGGACACGTTGAACACCGCGCTCGACAAGCTCGCCCTCGCCGAGCGATGCGCCCCGACCGGTCGCACGCCCCGCACGGTCCTCGCCGGCCCCGAGGCGGAGGCCGTCGACTGGGAGTTCCCGGTCTTCGCCAAGCCTCGCCAGGGTGCGGGAAGCCGTGGTGTCCGACTCGTGCCGGATCGTGCCGCCCTCGAGGCGCTGCCCACGGACGAAGGCCTGATCGTGCAGGACTTCCTCCCGGGGGAGGAGTACTCGGTCGACGTCATCGCCGATGCTGCGGGTGCCGTGGTCGCCGCCGTGCCGCGCACCCGTGCCAGGGTCGACTCGGGGGTCGCGATCGCCGGACGCACCGTGCGTGACCCCGAACTCGAAGAGACCGCCGCATCGATCGCGCGGGCCATCGGACTCGTGGGCGTCGCGAACGTGCAGCTGCGTCGTGACCGCGCCGGCCGTGCCGTGCTGCTCGAGGTCAACCCGCGTTTCCCCGGGGCTCTGCCGCTCACGATCGCGGCCGGGGTCGACATCCCTTCGCTCGTCGCGGATCTGTTCCTGGGGCGTGAGCTGCCGGTGAACATCCCGTTCCGTGAGGTCGCTTCGGTGCGCTTCCTGGAAGACGTGATCGTCGAGGTCGAGGACGTGCTGGTCTCCGACCACGCGGGGCACCAGGAGGAGCTGTGAGTCACCCCCTGCTTCGCGGCGATCACCACGTCCATTCGACCTTCTCCGACGACGCCGTCTCGACGCTCTCCGAGAATGTCGAGGCCGCAGCGGCGGCGGGCTTGAGCACGGTGCGGTTGGTCGACCATGTGCGTGAGAGCACCACCTGGGTGCCCGAGTACCTCTCCGCCGTGCGCGCTCTCCGGGTGCCGGACGGGCTCGTGGTGCTCACCGGTGTGGAAGCGAAGATCCTCGACAGCTCCGGGTCCCTCGACATCCCGGCTCTGCCGGACGGCATCGACCGGATCCTGATCGCCGACCATCAGTACCCCGGTGTCGACGGTCCGCTCGGCCCGTCCGTCGTGCGCGAGCGGATCGCCGCAGGGTGGGGGGTGGACGACGTGCTCGACCAGCTCGTGAACGCCCTGATCTCCACGATGCACCGGTATCCGGGAAACCAGCTCGCGCACTGCTTCTCCCTCCTGCCCAAGATCGGGCTGTCCGAGCAGGATCTCGGGGCGGAGCGGACGCAGGCCTGGGCGCGTGCCGCCGTCGAGACCGGGACACGGGTGGAGGTCAACGAGAAATGGGCGTGCCCCGGGCCTGAAGCGCTTTCGGCCCTGCGATGGGCGGGTGGAGAGCTCGTCGCCTCCACGGACAGTCATGAAGCGGCGGATGTCGGCCGATACTCCCGCGTGATCCCGCTGCTCGACGCGATCGAGGCCTCCTCATGACGGATCTGACCTGGCTCCAGACGGTGCTCGTCGTCGTCCTCCTGCTCTGTGTGCTGGTCGGCACGCTGCCCGTCGTCAACACGGGGTTGCAGTTCCTCGTGCTGCCGCTGCACGCGTTCCGCAACCATTACGGCAAGGCGGCCCCGTATCACCCGAACGTCGCGGTCATCATCCCGGCATGGAACGAGGGGCTCGTCATCGGCCCCGCCATCGAACGGCTGCTCCAGCTGGAGTACCCCGGCGAGCGACTGAGGATCTTCGTCGTCGATGATGCGTCAACGGACGACACGCCCATCATCGTCGCCGCGAAGGCCGCAGCACATCCCGGACGCGTCGTGCACCTGCGGCGCGAGAAGGGCGGCGAAGGCAAGGCGCACACCCTCAACCACGGACTCGAGGTCGCGCTCGCGGACGAGTGGACCGAAGCCGTGCTCATCATGGATGCGGACGTCATCTTCGCACGCGATTCTCTCCGCAAGCTCAGCCGGCATCTCGCCGACGACGACGTCGGTGCCGCGACCGCATACATCGCCGAGGGCAGTCGCGACCGCAACTACCTCACGCGCTTCATCGCGATCGAGTACGTGATCGGGCAGCTCTCCGCCCGCCGGGTGCAGAACGTCGGCGGCGCGATCGCGTGCCTGGCCGGCGGGGCGCAGCTGCATTCCCGCGCGAACCTCGAGGCGATCGGCGGACGCATCCCGACGGGGACCCTCGCAGAAGACACCATGACCACGTTCGAAGGTCAGCTCAAGGGGCGGCGCATGGTCTTCGAGCCGCACGCCGTCGTGCTCGCCGAAGAGCCGCGGACGATCGACAGCCTGTGGAAGCAGCGCCTGCGCTGGGCGCGGGGCAACGTGCAGCTGACGTCGATCTACCGGAAGCTGTGGTTCCGTCCGAGCCCCACCCATCGCCTGGGGAGCTTCTCGTTCGGTCTGGCCTGGTTCACGATCCTGCTGCTGCCGGCGTTCATGATCCTCGCTGCGGCGGGAATGCTCGCGCTGCTGGTCCTGCACAGCGACATCGCCGAGTTCGTGTTCCGCTTCATGTGGATCTCGGCGGCCTGCATCTATCTCTTCTCGATACTCTTCTCCGTGCAGCTCGACCCGCGAACGGGGAGGCATTCCTGGCGTGAGGCGATCATGTTCCCCGGGCTCGGGGCGCTCCTCCTCATGGCCATCGCCCTCTTCCCGTGGCTGTTCCAGGCGCTTCTGCAGGCGCTCGGCCAGCGCGCCACCGAGCAGACGTTGTTCACCTGGGCCGTGATCTTCTATCTGTGGGGTCCGATCTCGATGCTGGGGATCTGGCTCGCTCGCGCGGTGGAACCGCTCCCTACCGGCCGCTTCTTCGCCGGCCTGCTGCTGTACGTCTGCGGCTACGGATCCCTGCTCTGCGCCATCACCGTGGATTCGTACATCAAAGAATGGCGTCGCGCCGACGCCTCCTGGATCAAGACCGAGAAGATCGGACGTGTGGACTCATGACCGCAGCACCGTCACACGACACCGAAGCGGAGGAGATCGCCGAGGATGCGCGCCGCGAGCGGCGACTGATCCCGCAGGCGATCATCGCTCTCGTCGTCGTCGTCGCCGTCGTCATCGTGCGAGAGCTGTTCCTTCGATGACCGGGAGGCCGTTGGCCCTGGTCGTGGAAGACGCCCCCGATCAGGCGGCGTTGCTGCGTCGCTATCTCGATCGCGAGGGCTTCGACGTGTTCGTCGCCCGCGACGCCGAGTCGGCGATCGCCGCTTTCGATGAGATCGATCCGGTCCTGGCGGTGCTCGACCTGCTCCTGCCCGGGATCTCGGGGCAGGAATGCGCTCGTCTGGTGCAGGACCGGTTCCCCCGCTGCTTCCTCGTGATCAGTTCGGTGCTCGACGCGGCCGACTACCCACCGGCGGATGCCGCCCTGCCGAAGCCCATCACCGGGGCTGACCTGCACGCCATCGTGGAGCGGGTGGAGCGATGAGGGCCACGCCGCTCGCCCGCGCCGAGAGCCGGTGGTATCGGATCTTCGACGACCCGAGCCCGCTGCTCAAACAGGCGCCGACGGTCATCGCGGCCGCCGTCGCGGGGCTGCTCACCTGGTGGGTGCCGGACCTTCCTGTCGCCCACGCCGCGTCGGCGATCGGTGGCATCGCTCTGGTCCTCGGGGCCACCGTCCTCGCCGCGGTGCTCACCGCGCGGCGGATCCACGACGGATGGGCGGTCCTGCTCATCCCGATCATCGACATCATCGGCCTCGGCCTCTTCCGCACCGGTACCGGTGGCCCCGGCTCCCTCTTCTCCGCTCTCGTCCTCCTCCCCGTGGTGTGGCTGGCGGCGGCACCCGGCATCCGCTGGGTCTTCGTGGTCGCGGGCCTGACGTCTGTCGCGCTGCTCATGCCGTATTTCACCGATCCGCCCCACACTTCGACCGAGTGGCTCCGCGGCGTGGTGGCTCCCCTGGTGTTCGCCGCGGTGGCCGCGGTCATCAACCAGCTCGCCCGACAGCAGCGCCTCCGTGTCCAGCAGGCCGAGGAGCTGGTGGCCGAGCGCACCAAGGCGCTGTCGGAGAACGTCGCGATGATCGTGCAGCTGCGCGACAAGGAGCGCCAGTACCGCGAGCTCCTGGATTCGTTCGAGAGCCTGTGGTCGTCGATCACCGCCCAGGCCGTGATCGCGACGACGCGCGACGGTGTCGTGACGGCTTGGAACCCCGGGGCCGAGCGCCTGCTGGGGCTCTCGGCCGGTGAGGCGCTGAAAGATGTGCGCGTCGATCGCTTCTTCTCCACCGCTGTCTTGTCGATGCTGGCGGCGGAGCATGCCGACCGCCTGCAGCCATCCGAGGACCGTCGCTCGGGGGAGGACGAGCTCTCGCCGGGGATCCAGGCCCTGTTCGCGCAGGCCGATGCAGGACTCACGGTCGACGGCGACATCGAGGTGACGACCGCGGGCGGCACGACCGTTCCCGCCCGCGTGACCGTGAGCCCCCACAAGGACGGCGCCGGTGCCCAGCAGGGCTACCTGTTCGTGCTCACCGACGAGACCAGGGCGGTCGAGGTCGCCCGGATGAAAGACGAGTTCGTCGGGATGATCTCGCACGAGCTGCGCACCCCGCTCAGCGCGATCATCGGATTCCTCGACCTGCTCCAGAACGATCCCGGTCAGCCGCTCACCGGCGACCAGCAGGAGTTCGTCTCCATCATCGAGCGCAACGCCCAGCGCCTGCTCAACCTCGTCGGCGACCTCCTTTTCACCGCACAGGTGGAATCCGGGCGGTTCCCGCTCGATCGCGAGGAGGCCGATGTCGCCGAGCTGGTCCGTTCAGCGGTGGTGTCGGCGGGTCCGCACGCGCAACGAGAAGGCATCGAGATCGACGCCGAGGTCGGCCCTGACCCGGTCCGCCTCGTGGTCGACTCCGGAAGGATCGGCCAGGCGCTCGACAACCTCCTCTCCAACGCCATCAAGTTCACGCCGAGCGGCGGTCGGGTCACGGCGCGGGTGCGCCTGGTGGACGAGGGAGTGGAGCTCTCGGTCAGGGACACCGGGGTCGGGATCCCCGAGAACGAGCAGGGAATGCTGTTCACGCGCTTCTTCCGCGCGTCGACCGCGACACGTAACGCCGTACCGGGGGTGGGGCTCGGACTCACGATCACGCGGGCGATCGTCCTGGCGCACGGCGGCACCATGGACGTCACGAGTCAGGAGGGCGTCGGCACCGAGTTCCGGTTCGTCCTCCCCGTCGCCCCTCGCACCGAAGCGCTCACGAGCCTGGGTCACGTCGACTGACGCGGCCGGCCGCGGTTCGTGCCCAGGCCGCTCGCGCTGATAGCCTGGTCGGCTCGGCACATGCGGGGCGGAAGGACGGCCACGCACCGTGGGCTACATCGATGTCTCCAGCGTCTCACTGACGCTCCCCGACGGCAGACCGCTTCTCGACGAGGTGACGTTCCGTGTCGGTTCCGGGTCGACGAGCGCGCTCATCGGCCCCAACGGCGCGGGCAAGACGACGCTGCTGCGCATCATCCGCGGCGATCAGTCCGCTGATGACGGGGTCGTGACGATCGAGGGCGGCCTGGGCGTCATGGACCAGTTCGTCGGTCACGGCGAGGCCGGGGAGACGGTCCACCAACTGCTCGTGCGCGTCGCGCCCGCGCGCATCCGTACCGCGGCCGAGACGCTCGAAGCTGCGGAGAACGCGTTGATCGAGCGCGACGAGCACGACACGCAGATGGCGTATGCGTCGGCGATCGCCGAATACGCCGATGCCGGTGGATACGAGCACGAGACCGTCTGGGATCAGTGCACGGTCGCGGCGCTCGGTGTGCCGTTCGAACGTGCGCGGTTCCGCGAGCTCACCACGCTGTCCGGGGGCGAGCAGAAGCGGCTCGCACTCGAAGCGCTGCTGCGCGGACCCGACGAGGTGCTGCTGCTCGATGAGCCGGACAACTACCTCGACGTCCCGACGAAGCGCTGGCTCGAGGAGCAGCTGCGGGCGACGCCGAAGACCGTGCTGCTCGTGTCGCACGACCGAGAACTCCTGGCGCGCGCGATCGATCGGCTGATCACGCTCGAGCCCGGTGGTGCGGGAGCCACGGCCTGGGTCCACGGCGGTGGATTCGGTACCTATCCGCAGGCGCGGGCGGACCGGATGGAGCGGCTCGACGAACTGCGTCGTCGCTGGGATGAGCAGCACGAGAAGCTGCGCACCCTCGTCGCGAACCTCAAGGTGAAGGCGTCGGCGAACGACGGTTTCGCGTCTCGGTACCAGGCGGCGCAGACGCGGTTGCGGAAGTTCGAAGAGGCGGGTCCGCCCGAGGAGCGTCCGCCCGCGCAGGATTTCGACATGCGCCTGCGGGGAGCGCGCACGGGCAAGCGCGCCGTGGTGGTGCAGCTCCTGGAGCTGACCGGGCTGATGCGGCCGTTCGACACGGAGATCTGGTACGGCGATCGCGTCGCCGTGCTCGGCTCGAACGGGTCGGGCAAGTCCCACTTCCTGCGCTTGCTCGCGCGTGGTGGCAGCGACCCCGACACCACGCTCGGTCACGTCACCTCGTCGGGGGAGCAACTGAGCGTGGTCGAGCACACCGGCGCAGCGACGCTCGGAGCGCGGGTCGTGCCCGGTCTGTTCGCGCAGACGCACGCGCATCCGGAATTCGTCGGACGCACGCTCCTCGACATCCTGCACCGGGGTGACGATCGTCGCACCGGGATGCCGCGCGACGCCGCGAGCTCGGCGCTGGACCGCTATGGGCTCGTGCGTCAGGCCCTGCAGACCTTCGACTCGCTGTCCGGTGGACAGCAGGCGCGGTTCCAAGTCCTGTTGCTCGAGCTCTCCGGGGCGACGCTGCTGCTTCTGGACGAGCCGACCGACAACCTCGACCTGGAGTCGGCCGAGGCACTGGAACAGGCACTCGCGCGATTCGAGGGCACGGTGCTGGCCGTGACACACGATCGATGGTTCGCGCGATCGTTCGACCGGTTCCTGGTGTTCGGCTCGGGCGGGGACGTGTACGAGTCCGACGAACCGGTCTGGGATGAGCGCCGCGTGGCCCGCGCCCGCTGACGATACGGAGGCCGGACTCGCGGGTGCGCACACTGAGAGTCCGCGCGTGGGGATCACCTTCTCCGCATCCGACGAACATCAGAACATCAGGAGCCGGGCGCGTGCGTCCGCCCGAGCCGGCCCCCGCTCCCGGGTAGGCTGGACGGGTGACCATGGAGATCGAGCTCGGCCGAGGAAAGCGCGCACGTCGCGCGTACACGTTCGACGACATCGCGGTGGTGCCATCGCGGCGCACGCGCAACCCGGAGGACGTGTCGACCGCATGGACGATCGACGCCTTCGGCTTCGACATCCCGGTGCTGGGAGCGCCGATGGACTCGGTCGTGAGCCCGCAGACGGCGATCATGCTCGGACAGCTCGGCGGCCTCGGCGTCCTCGACCTCGAGGGTCTGTGGACGCGTTACGAAGACCCGGAGCCGCTGCTGGCGGAGATCGCCGGACTCGACGAGGGCGAGGCCACCGTCCGGATGCAGCAGCTGTACTCGGAGCCGATCAAGCCTGAGCTCATCACCCGCCGACTCGCCGAGATCCGCGAGTCCGGCGTCACGGTCGCCGGTTCGCTGACGCCGCAGCGCACCCAGGAGTACTACGACACGGTCGCCGCAGCGGGCGTCGACCTGTTCGTGATCCGCGGCACCACCGTGTCTGCCGAGCACGTCTCGAGCGTCGCGGAGCCCCTCAACCTCAAGAAGTTCATCTACGACCTCGACGTCCCCGTCATCGTCGGTGGCGCGGCGACCTACACCGCGGCCCTCCACCTCATGCGCACGGGCGCGGCAGGTGTGCTCGTCGGTTTCGGCGGCGGGGCGGCATCCACGACGCGTGCCACCCTCGGCATCCACGCGCCGATGGCGACCGCGGTCTCCGACGTCGCCGCGGCTCGCCGCGACTACCTCGACGAGTCCGGGGGCCGCTACGTCCACGTGATCGCCGATGGGGGCGTCGGCACCTCCGGCGACATCGTCAAGGCGCTCGCCATGGGGGCGGACGCCGTCATGCTCGGTGTTGCGCTCGCTCGGGCCACCGATGCGCCCGGCCGCGGCTTCCACTGGGGTCCCGAAGCGCACCACTCGAAGCTGCCGCGAGGCCGTCGTGTCGAGGTCGGGGGAATCGGCACGCTCGAGGAGATCCTCTACGGCCCTGCCCCGGTCGCCGACGGCACCGCGAACCTCATCGGCGCGCTGCGCAAGTCGATGGCGACCACCGGATACTCCGACCTCAAGGAGTTCCAGCGGGTCGAGGTCGTGCTCGCGCCGTACGAGGCCTGAGGCACAGCGCTCGACCGTGACGACTCCTGCTCTGTTCCCCCCGACCCTCCGCGAGGTCATGCTCCGGGGGCGCTGGATCGGGGTGCTGCTGCTGTGCCTCCTCGTCGCGGGGGTGTTCGCCTGGCTCGGTCAGTGGCAGTTGGAGCGCGCGATCGACACCGATCCGCCCCCCGCCGGCCAGACCGAGCAGGTGCAGCAGCTCACCGATGTCGTCGAGCCGGGTGAATACCTCCCCGAGCCGCTCGTGGGCCAGCGCGTCGAGACCTCGGGGCGCTGGATCCCCGAGGACTTCATCGTCGTGTCGAGCCGTTTCAACGACGATGTCCCGGGGTACTGGGTGACCGGACAATTGCGGGTCGCAGAGCGCACGTCGATCGCCGTCGCGATCGGGTGGACCCCCGATCGGGAGACCGCGGATGCGGCCGTGCGGGAGCTCGAAGCCGACGCGGACGGGTCAGAGGTCGAAGTGACCGGTCGGGTGATCTCGGACGAAGGGCCCCGTGTCCCCCCGCACTCCGCTCCCGAGCAGTTGGACCGAATGTCTCCAGCCGCCCTGCTCAGCCGATGGCACGACATCGAGCAGCTTCACGTGTACCGCCCCTACCTCGCCTCGACCACGGCGTCCGCGGGGCTGGTCGACATCTCGTCGCCCGCACCCGAGGAGATGTCGCCGGTCAACTGGCTGAACGTCTTCTACGCGGTCGAGTGGGCCATCTTCGCGGGCTTCGCCTTCTACCTCTGGTACCGCCTGGCGAAAGATGCCTGGGAGCGCGAGGTCGAGGAGTTCGAAGACGCGCTCGGTCGGGAAACCACCTGATCATCGCGCGCATCCGCGCGCTCGACGGTGCGCAATTGTGTGCTCCCGTGCGGCGATAGCGACCTTCGTCAGGGGTCCCTCGGGCCATCCGGTGAGCGCTCGGTGACGAATCGGGAAACTCCGTTGAGGATGTCCTGACCGCTCCGTATGCTCGCACCATGTGAGCGCGCTGGGAGTTTCCCCTGTGTGCCGTGACAGTCCTGAGAAGCGTCGAACCCGACCGAGGAGACAGCACCGATGATGTCCGCCCCAGACGAGAGGAACCGCATGGTTCCGGTCTCGCACCGTAGACGTCGGGGGCGCATCGGCGCTCTCGCCGTGACCTGCGTCGCCGCGCTGAGCTTCGGCTCGCTGGCCGCCGTTCCCGCCACAGCCGACACCACGGGCACGGGGGTGGTGATCAACGAGGCGTACCTCTCCGGCGGCAGCGCGGGGGCGGCCTTCAAGAACAAGTTCGTCGAGCTGTACAACCCGACGTCCGCCGCGATCACCCTCGATGGCATGTCGCTGCAGTACCGGTCCGCCACCGGCACAGGTGCCTTCAACGGTGTGGCCGCCCTCACCGGGGAGATCCCCGCCGGCGGCTACTACCTGGTGCAGGGCAACAGCAACGGCGCGAACGGTGCCGAGCTCCCCACGCCGGATGCCGTCACCACCCTCACTCCGAGCGGCACCAACGGCACACTCGCCCTCGTCGAGGGCACCGCCGCCGTCACCCTCACGCCGGGTTCGACGGTGGGTGTGGACGGTGTGGTCGACCTGCTCGGCTACGGCTCGTCGAACACCTTCGAGACGAAGGCGGCCACGGCGCCGTCGGGGAACACCGACGTCAAGTCGTTGAACCGCACGGGCGCTGTCGACACCGACGACAACAGCGCGGACTTCACGCTCTCTGCGACGATCACCCCGCAGGGCTCCGGCGGCACCGACCCCGGAACAGACCCGGGTGAGGACCCGATCGCGGCGACGATCGCCGAGGTCCAGGGCACGACCGATGTCTCCCCGCTGAACGGCCAGACGGTCGAGGTCGAGGGCGTCGTCACGGCGGACTACCGCACGGGCGGCTACAAGGGCATCGTCATCCAGACCCAGGGCTCCGGCGGGGCGACGGATGCCACGCCGGGCGCCTCGGACGGGGTGTTCGTCTTCCTGAACGCGCTGTCCCCGACACTCGAGATCGGCGACCTCGTCTCGGTGACCGGTGCGGTGAGCGAGTACTTCGGGCAGACCCAGATCACCCCGGCCGCGGCCGGTGACGTCGCGGTGCTGACCGCGGGAGTCGGCGTCCCCGCCGTCACACCGCTGCCGGACTCGGTGCGCGGTGCCGATCGGGAGCAGTACGAGAACATGTACGTGGCACCGGAGGGAAGCTACCGCCTGGCCTCCAGCCACCAGCTGTACAACTACGGCACGCTCTGGCTGAACGCCGGTGAAGACCTCGCGGTGAAGAGCACGGAGACCACGCGCCCCGGTGACGAGGCCACCGCGATCGCCGCGGCCAACCGAGCTAACCGCATCCTCCTGGATGACGGCTGGTCGATCCAGGTCACGAACAGCGGCCACCCCGGCGGGCAGCCGTACTTCACGAAGGACACCGTCGTCCGCAACGGCGACGTCGTGGACTTCAGCGACAACGGCTACGTGCTGCAGTGGGGATTCGACGACTGGCGTCTGCAGCCGGTCGTGCCGATCGACGATTCCTCGTCGGCCGACTTCAAGGTCGGATTCGAGGCGACGAACCCGCGGACCGCGTCGGCTCCGGAGGTCGGCGGTGACGTGCAGGTGGCCTCGTTCAACGTCTACAACTACTTCACGACGCTGAAGAGCGAGAACTCGAACGCCCGGGGTGCGGCGAACGCCGCGCAGTTCGCGATCCAGAAGTCGAAGATCGTCGCGGCGATCAACGGTCTGGATGCCGAGATCGTCTCCCTCATGGAGATCGAGAACTCCGTGAAGCTGGGCAAGCCGATCGACTCGGCGCTCGAGGATCTGGTCGACGGCCTCAACGACGACGCGGGCGCCGAGGTGTGGGACTACGTGCCCACGCCCGACGCGCTGAACGACGCGGCCACCACCGACTACATCACGAACGCCATCATCTACAAGAAGGATGCCGTCACGACGGTGGGCGACAGTGCCACCGTCACGGATGAGAGCGTGTGGGGCAACGCCCGCGAGCCCATCGCGCAGGCGTTCGACATCGACGGCCGTGTGGTCACGGTCGTGGCCAACCACTTGAAGTCGAAGTCGCCGCCCCAGGGCGCGGGCGCTGAGCCGGCCGACGGGCAGGGCTTCTTCAACGCGGACCGCGTCGCGCAGGCGAACGCGATCCTCGCCTTCACGGAAGACCTGGAGGAGACGACGGGCAGCAGCGACATGCTGCTGATCGGCGATTTCAACGCCTACAGCGAGGAAGACCCGATCGACGTGTTCACCTCGAAGGGGTGGAGCGACCTGGTCGCCGAAAAGGCATCGGGGCAGTACACGTACACGTTCGACGGTGAGCTCGGTTCCCTCGACCACGTGATCGCGTCGCCGTCGCTGGCCTCGTCGATCACGGGCGCCGGAGTCTGGGGCATCAACTCTCCGGAGTGGAGCGACCGCGGCTACGCGTTCGGCGCCACCGAGGAGGGCACCCCGTACCGCTCCAGCGACCACGACCCCATCATCGTCGGCGTCTCCGCGGAGATCCCGCCGGTGAGCATCGACGTCGTCACGGTCAACGACTTCCACGGAAGGATCGAAGCCGACGGTGCCGCCGCGGGAGCCGCGGTGCTGGCAGGGGCAGTGAAGCAGTTCCGTGAGACGAACCCGAACACGATCTTCGCCGGTGCCGGCGACCTGATCGGCGCCTCGACGTTCACCTCATTCATCAACGACGACAACCCGACGATCGACGCCCTCAACGCGGCCGGTCTCGACGTCAGCGCAGCGGGTAACCACGAGTTCGACCAGGGCTGGGAGGACCTGCGCGATCGGGTGCAGGACCGCGCGGACTGGGAGTACATCGCCTCGAACGTGTTCGTCACCGAGACCGGTGAGCCGGCGCTCGCCCCCGCCTGGGTCAAGGAGCTCGACGGTGTGAAGGTCGGCTTCATCGGAGCCGTCACCGAGGACCTCGACTCGCTCGTCTCGCCGGAGGGCATCGCGGACCTCGAAGTCCGGGGCATCGCCGATTCCGTGAACGCGGTGGCCGACGACCTGCGCGACGGCGACGAGTCCAACGGTGAGGCGGATGTCATCATCCTGCTCGTGCATGAGGGCGCTTCCAGCGTCGAGCTGTCGAGTATCACCCCGGAGTCGCCGCTCGGCGAGATCGTGTACGGGGTCGATGAAGACGTGGACGCCATCGTGTCGGCCCACACCCACCTCGCCTACAACCACGTGATCGACGGCCGCCCGGTCGTCTCCGCGGGGCAGTACGGCGAGAACCTGGGCCTGATGAACATCCAGGTCGACGCCACCACGAAGGACCTGATCTCGATCACCAACGAGATCAAGCCCCTCACCGAGGCCGGCAAGCCGCTCTATCCGGCAGTGCCGGAGGTGCAGACGATCGTCGACAAGGCGAAGGCCGAGGCCGATGTCCTGGGAGCGATCAAGGTCGGCGACATCACGGCGGACTTCAACCGCGCGCGTCAGACCAACGGCTCGGAGAACCGCGGTGGAGAGTCCACCATCGGCAACTTCGTCGCCGACGTGCAGCAGTCGTCCACCGGCGCCGACCTGGCTCTCATGAACCCGGGCGGTATCCGCGCGAACCTCACGTACGCGTCCTCCGGAGCATCCGATCCCGACGGCAACGTCACCTACCGAGAAGCGGCGACGGTCCAGCCGTTCGCCAACACGCTCGTGACGCTCACGCTCACGGGCGCGCAGCTGAAGAGCGTGCTCGAGGAGCAGTGGCAGCCGGCGGGTTCGGCACGTCCGTTCCTGAAACTCGGGGTCTCGAAGGGGCTGGTCTACACGTACGACCCCGCAGCGGCACAGGGTTCGCGGATCACCTCGATGACGCTCGACGGCACGCCGGTGGATCCTGCGGCGGACTACACGGTCGCGGCCAACTCGTTCCTCGCTGCGGGAGGAGACAACTTCTCCACCTTCAAGGAGGGCACGGGCAAGCGCGACACCGGCAAGATCGACCTGCAGTCGATGGTCGACTGGTTCGACGCGAACAAGACCGCCAGCCCCGATTACGCCCAGCGCGCGGTCGGTGTGTCGGTCAGCCCGGCGGACGCCGACGGGTACAGCGCCGGTGACCAGGTCACGGTGTCGCTCTCGTCGCTGGCGTTCAGCGCGGGTGAGTCGGCTCCGGGAGAGGTGTCGCTCTCGCTGGGCGACACCGTCCTGGCGACGGGTGCTGTGGATCCGACGATCGTCGACACCACGGATGAGGGCGGTCGTGCCGCTCTGACCTTCACGGTTCCGTCGGGTGTCTTCGGCGAACAGGTCCTGACCGTCGCGGTCGCCGGGACGGGGACCACCGCGCAGGTGCCGTTCACGATCGCCGGCGAGGAGGAGTTCGCGGGCACGATCGTCCTGGGCTCGTCCAAGGTGTCGGCGGGCAAGAGCCTCAAGGTCACCGGCCAGGGGTACGAGCCCGGTGAGACGGTGACGATCGAGCTGCGCCCGAAGAAGGGCAAGCCGGTCGAGGTCGGCACGGTCCAGGTGTCCGCGGACGGCACCTTCAGCACGCAGGTGACGGTGCCGAAGAGCGCTCCCTCGGGCAAGTACACCGTCGCGGCGGCTCAGGCCGATGGCGACGAGGCGACCGCCACGGTCAAGGTCAACCGCGCCGGCGGCATCATCGGTGCGATCCTCGACTGGCTCTGGGAACTCCTCACCAGGTGGTTCTGATCCGGTAGTCGGATGACACGCACGAAGGCCGTCGGGAGTGCTCCCGGCGGCCTTCGTCGGTTCGTCGGTGCTCAGGCGGTCACCGTGACCGGAGCCCACACGAACTCGTCAGGGTCGACGGCCGTGTCGAGCGCGCCGTGGACCGTGAGCCGATGCGAGCCCGACCCGGCCGCCGGAACACCTGCATCCTTGGCGAGCGAGGCATACCGGTACAGGCCGAGGCCGATCGGGCTCGCGCCCGTGTCAAACTGCACGTAGCTGCGGCCGAAGCTCTTCGCGACCGCGACGCCGCGATCCGCATAGAAGTTCTTCGACGCGACCACATCCTTCGCGCCGAGCAGGAGGATCATCTCGTCGATCGTGCGGCTCGGGGGAACAGTGTCCTTCTTCGCCGACGTCGCGACCTTCCAGATCGCGCCGTCCGGTGCCTGGATCGTGCCTCCGACACCCCAGAGGGACTTCGAGACGGGGCTGATCACGCGGGCGCCGGCGGTGACGGCCGCGTCCGCGAGGGCGCGGACGTTCGCCGGCTGCGAGACGACGAGTGACAGCGTGTACCCGCGGAAGCCGGAGGTCTCGGCATCCGCGGTGCGGAAGCGCAGGCGGTCGCCGAGGTCGAAGGCCTGCGTGTAGAACGAGCGGGCGGCGTCCACGTCCGGAACGTCGAGGGTGAGGGAATCGATCGTGGTGTTCATGCAGGAGACGCTACGGAGGCTCCGCAGGGCCCGCTTCTCGATTCCTGATCGATGTGCGGAGGCCGATGTCAGGGGGTCAGGACCTGCACGTCCGCCTGCGCGAGCGCAGTGGCGATGCGCGGGGGCGGGGGAGCGTCCGTGATCAGGTAGTCCGCGCGCTCGAGCAGGGCGATCTGGGCGAAGAACCGGCGTCCGAGCTTGGTGGAGTCCGCGAGGATCGCGGTGCGCTCGGCGCGCTGGATCATCTCCGACATCATCGCGGCATCCCCGAGGTTCGAGGTCGAGTACCCCGCTTCGTCGACGGCACCGACCGCGATGAGAGCGAGATCGCAGCGGATGTCGACCTCGGGACCGCCCGGTGTCATCGTGAAGGTCACCGGTCCGGTCGTGGCCTGGGTGATCGAGCGCACAGCTCCGCCGAAGACGTAGAGATCGCGGAACGCCGAGGGGGAGAGCTCGCCGGGGATGCGCAGATTGTTCGTCGCGATCGTCAAGTCGTGGTGGTTGCGCAGGGCTCGTGCCACGGCGAGCGTCGTGGTGCCCGCATTCAGCATCACGACGGAGCCGTCCTCGACGAGGCCCGCGGCGACCCGAGCGATGCGCTCCTTCTCCTCGGTCTGCATGCGCAGTCGCACATCCAGGGCCCGATCCTTGAGCTGCCCGTTCGCTGCGCTGACCGCCCCGCCGTGGGTGCGGATCAGTACGCCTTCACGATCCAGTTGATCGAGGTCACGGCGGATCGTGTCGATCGAGACCGCGAAGTGCTCGGCCAGATCGCTCACCGTCACCTGGCCGGTCTGCTCGACGTACGTCGCGAGATCCGCCTTCCGTCCGGCGGGCAGTCGGCGTCGCTGTCCGGTTGCTGATGCGTCCATGCAGACATATTTAGCACAAGAACGCGAAGAACGCGGCAGACTCATGCACAAAACGGCACATCGGCATCCCGCGAGATATGGGCATCGACTCAACGATTCGCGCGATATTCGTCGTGCTCGCGGGAAATCTGACGCTTGACGTTTCGGCAGATCACGGCATAACATGGCTCAAAACCGCATGAACAAGCATTGAAGCGCGTGATGCGGCACGATCTCAACGAGGAGAAGCGATGAGCACAGTGGGACGCGGGCAGCGACGAACCCGAAAGATCGTCGGCGCCGGAACCGCGGCGGTTGCCCTTCTGGCCCTGGCGGGTTGCGCGCCCGGCACGGACGGCGACAGCGGTGGCGAGGGCGGAGACGTCACGATCGAATTCGCGCAGTGGTGGGAGCCGGAGCTGCCCGACGGCGAGTTCCGGGCACTCATCGACCAGTTCGAAGAGGAGAACCCCGGTATCACTGTCGAGCTGGTCAGCGGTCCGTATGCATCGACCAAGGAACAGCTCTTCGCCGGCGCGGCCTCGGGCACGATGCCCGACGTCGTCGGCCTCGACGGTGCGTGGGTGAACGACTTCGCCTCCCAGGGCGTCATCGCCGACCTGAGCGCACTCATGGACGAGTACGACTACGACGACAGCGAACTGGCGAGCCAGATCCAGGTCGACGGCAGCACCTTCATGATCCCGGTCGTGAACTTCGTCTACCCGATGTTCACGAACGACGATCTGCTCGCTCAGGCGGGTGTGACGGCTCCACCGTCCACGCGCAGCGAGTTCGCGGACGCGGCGTCGAAGGTCGCTGCGCTCGGCGGCGACGTGTCCGGCTGGGTGCTGCCGCTGTCGCTGGAATCGCCGAACGGCGTGCAGAATGACGTCATGTCGTGGGTGTGGGCCTCGGGCGGTTCGATGTTGAAGGACGGGCAACCCGACCTCACGAATGACGACGTCACCTCCGCCGTCGAGTACATCGGCGGGCTGTGGGACGACGGGGTCATCGCCTCGGGTTCCTTCACGATGAAGGAGCAGGACAAGGTGGAGGAGTTCACCAACGGTCGTGCGGGCATGATGATCGACTCGCTCGCGCACATCAACCTGATCCGTGAGACGAACCCCGACCTGAAGTTCTCGATCTCGGCGATTCCGGCTGAGGACGGCTATGACGGCGAACGCGGCATTCCCTACGCTTCGTGGGGCATCGGCGTGGCCGAGAACTCCGAGCACAAGGAAGCAGCCTTCAAGCTGGTGTCGTTCCTGATGAGCGAGCAGACCAACTCCGAGCTCTCCACGATGGCCAAGGCCTTCCCCGGGAACTCGACCTCGGTCCCCGACTTCGTCAACGACGATGAGCTCTTCAAGACGGCGTTCGACATCTACCAGGCGGGATACCCGGCGAACGAGTTCACGGGACTCCCGGTCGCGGAAGACCTGATGCGCCAGTTCGGCGAGCAGCTCCAGGCGGCGCTCGACGGGCAGCAGTCGATCCCCGACGCGCTCAAGAAGGCGCAGGCCTCCTGGGAAGCGGAGTTCTGAGCACCCGCCTCCCCGCCTGAACGGGGTGCCGCATCGCGGTCGCGATGCGGCACCCGACCAACCAAGGAGCTCGCGTTTCCATGAGTCTGAGAACGTCCGACGACACCGAGGTGATCGTCACCGGAGTCGCCCTCTCGCGGCGGCGACGGCAACTGCGCAAGACCACAGAGTCCTACGCCTTCCTCTCGCCGACGGTCATCCTGTTGTTCGTGCTGATGATCGTGCCGATCGTGATGGTGATCGGCTACTCGTTCCAGGACAACGTGATCCTGAACAAGTCGCCCGAGTTCGTCGGCGTCGCGAACTACGTCGAGATCCTCTCCGACCCGCGCTTCTGGAAGGCGACGGGCAACACCATCCTCTTCACGGTCACGAGCGTCGCCGCCCATCTCGTACTCGGGCTCGCCTTCGCGATGATGCTCAACAGTCCGCTGCTCGGAAGGGTCTCGCGGTCGCTCTTCCGGGCTCTGTACGTTCTCCCGTGGCTGTTCACCGTCGCCGTCATCGCCGTCCTCTGGCGCATGCTCCTCGCCCCCAACGGCGTGGTCAACTTCCTGCTCAACACCGACATCGAGTGGCTGGCCTCGCCGCAGCTCGCGTTGGGCACGATCATCTTCATCAACATCTGGGCCGGCTACCCGTTCTTCATGGTCAGTCTCCTGGCCGGGCTGCAGGGGGTTCCCGCCGATCTGCACGAAGCGGCACGCGTCGACGGCGCGAGCGCGGTGCAGCGCTTCTGGAACGTCACGATCCCGCAGCTGCGGCCCATCATCGTCAGCCTGGTGCTGCTCGACCTGATCTGGACCTCGCAGCAGTTCGCCCTCATCTGGATGACCACGGGCGGTGGCCCGATCGACGTCACGGAGGTGCTCAGCACCTTCACCTACAAGCTGGCCTTCGCCAAGTACGACTTCTCGCTCGCGTCGACCTCGGCCGTGCTGGTCCTGCTCATGTCGATGGTGCTCGCCGTGTTCTACGTCCGTCACCAGAAAGCGAGGGACTGACCATGGCTCTCACCGCGCGCACCCAGCGTCGGGTCGGCAAGACCGGCCTCATGATCGGCCTCCTCATCGGTGCGGTCTTCGCCGCAGGACCGGTGCTGTGGATGCTGTCCAGCTCGTTCAAGTCGAACACGCAGATCTTCGAGTTGCCGCCGCGTCTGGTCACCGACACGTTCTCCTTCGACGCCTACATCGCGATCTTCACGAACCCCGAGACGATGCGGTTCTTCCTGAACAGCTACATCGTCGCGGGCTCGGTCACCATCCTCACGCTGATCGTCGCGATCCAGGCCGCCTACGCGTTCAGCCGCTTCGAGTTCCGGGGCAAGCGCATCCTGAACGTGGTGATCGTGAGCGTGCAGGCCGTGCCGCCCATCACCCTGCTGATCCCGTACTTCGGGCTCATGGTCGCGCTGGGTCTCTACAACTCCTACGCCGGTCTGATCCTCACCTACATGGTCTTCACGCTGCCCTACGCGATCATCATGATGACGGGCTACTTCAACACGCTGCCGAAGGAGCTCGACGAAGCCGTGCGCGTGGACGGTGCCGGATCCATGACGGCACTCTGGCGCATCCTCGTGCCGATCTCGGTTCCAGGAATCGTCTCCGTCGGCATCTACACGTTCATGATCGCCTGGAACGAGTACCTGTTCGCGCTGACGCTCACGCGCACCATCGACATGCGCACGGTGCCCATCGGCATCCAGCTCCTCATGGGACAGCACTCCTACGAGTGGAACCAGATCATGGCCATGAGCGTGCTCGGCTCGATCCCCGTGCTCATCCTCTTCCTCTTCTTCCAGCGGTACTTCATCAGCGGCCTCACGGCCGGCTCCGTGAAGAGCTGACACTCGTCCCGTCCCGGGGCTCCGACCACCACGAAAACAGGAGAATCACGTGCTCTACACCGGCAAATCCATCCTCGATGTCGCGAACGCGAACAACTTCGCCATCCCCGCGTTCAACATCAGCGACTGGGCGATGTTCAACGGCGTCATGGACATCAGTGAGGAGAAGGCCGCTCCGGTCATCATCGCCATCCACCCCGACGAGGTCGCGCACATCACGACCGACCTGATCGCCGCGATGCACTCCCGCGCGCATCGATCGAGCGTGCCGGTCGCGATCCACTGGGACCACGGAGGCAGCTACGAGCAGATGATCACCGCCATCAAGGCCGGCTTCACCTCGGTCATGATCGACGCGTCGCTGCTGCCCTTCGAGGAGAACGTCGCCCTGACCCGCAAGGTCGTCGAAGCCGCACACGCCGTCGGCATCCAGGTCGAGGGCGAACTGGGCACGATCGGCGCGAACGACAGCTACGGTGAGTCCGGCGCTGCCGAGATCATCTACACCAACCCCGCCGATG
This sequence comes from Microbacterium sp. J1-1, assembly GCF_024498615.1. NCBI lineage: Bacteria > Bacillati > Actinomycetota > Actinomycetes > Micrococcales > Microbacteriaceae > Microbacterium > Microbacterium sp. J1-1. The sequence continues at coordinate 979,574 of NZ_CP089590.1, forward strand.
CCGTGCGCTTCGTCGAGGAGACCGGCGTCGACAGCCTCGCCATCGCGATCGGCACCTCGCACGGTCTGTACCCGGCGGAGAAGAACCCCGAGCTCCGTCACGACCTCCTGCAGGAGATCAAGGCCGCGGTCGGGATCCCGCTGGTGCTGCACGGCGGCTCGGCCAACCCCGACGCCGAGCTGCGTCGCGCGGTCGAGCTGGGCATCAACAAGATCAACATCTCCAGCGACATCAAGGTCTCGTACCACAACCGCATGCGCGAGATCCTCGGCACCGACGAGCGTCTGCGCGAGCCCAACGCGATCCAGCCGGAGCCGATCGCCGCGCTCAAGGCCACGGCGGCTGAGAAGATCGAGCTGTTCGGAGCGGACGGCAAGGCCGACCTGTACTGACCGGACGACGGACCTCGAAGGGGCGGGCGATCGACGGATGATCGATGCGAGAAGGCGGCAGCTCGTCCTGGGGCTCGGCGGCACGGTCGACTACGAGCTGCGGTGGGACGCGGCCGTGTTCGACCGGCTCGTCGCCGAGCACGGGGTGCGGCGCGCGGAACTGACCGAGAACGCACCCATCGTCGATGAACGGTCGCTGCTGATCGCGGTACTCGCCTTCGTGGCGACCGGGGCGGGAGCGGAGCGCTTCGTCGCGTCGTCCGCGGTCGTCGAGGCCTTCGCCGCGCACTTCCGCCACGAGGTGACCCTCGGGGGCACCGGAGTGCGGGCCGGCCTCGTCCTCGACGGCTTGGGCATCCCCAGCCTGCAGCACCTCGTCAGCATCGACGACACCGTGCGGCGCCTGCTGCCACCGGGGGTGTCCTTCGTCTGCTCCGCCGTGCGGGACACCCTCGATCCGCATCTGATCGTGCAGTATCCCGCGGGTGCCCGTATCCGTCTTCCGGACGGCGACATCGTGTCCCCGGGCGCCAACCGGTTGATCTTCGCCAATGATCCTCCGAACCGGGACATGCGCCTGGCGGGGGAACTGGGCGACGAACTGGCGTCGGCGTCGGCGTTCCTCATCTCCGGCTTCAACACCATGCAGGACGAGGACCTGCTCCGGCACCGGCTCGACACCCTCCAGGAGGCGATGCGCAGCCTCCCCTCCGACGCCCTGGTGTTCTACGAGGACGCCGGCTTCTACACACGGGCGTTCGCCGAGACCGTGCGCGAGCGGTTGCTGTCGCGCATCGACGTGTACAGCCTGAATGAGGATGAACTGCAGGAGTATCTGCGGCGCCGCGTGGATCTGCTCGATCCGGACGACGTGATCCTGGCGCTGGAGGAGATCCGCGCGCTCATCCCTGCGCCTGCCCTGGTGGTGCACACGCGGTACTGGGCACTCGCGGTCGGTGCTGAGGCAGCCCGGCACCGTGCGGCGCTGGAGAGTGCCGTGCGCGTGGCCGCGACGCGATTCCGGCTCGGCGACGGATTCACCGCGGTGCAGGCCGCCGAGACCGAAGGAATGCCTCGACACGGTGCCGGCGCCGACCTCGTCCGCACGGTGGAGGCAGCGGTGCGCGATGCCGTGGGTGTCGCGGCCTTCGCGCTCGACATCCCGAACCCGACCACGATCGGACTCGGCGACACCTTCGTCGGGGGATTCCTCGCCGTCCACGCCCCGCAGGAAGAGCACCCGTGAAACCGATCCGACTCGCATCGAACCGCCCCGCGGAACGCTTCTACCGCGGGGGCTCCCGCATCGCCGCCTTCCGCGGCGAGCCGGGGACCGCGCCACGGGAACCCGAGGACTGGGTCGGATCGACCACGACGATCCGGGGGGAGAGCACCCTCGGACTGACGACCCTCCCGGACGGGCGTCTCCTGCGCGAGGCGATCGCGGATGGTCCCGTGTCCTGGCTCGGTCGATCCCATGTCGAGCGCTGGGGGGATGACGCGCGTCTGCTCGTCAAGCTGCTCGACGCCGGGCAGCGGCTGCCCGTGCACGCGCACCCGCATGATGGGTTCGCCGCTTCGCACCTCGGTCGCCCGCACGGCAAGGCGGAGGCCTGGTACATCCTCGAGGGCGGCACCGTGCACATCGGGCTGCGCGAGGATGCATCGACGGAGGTACTCGGTGAACTCGTCGCCCGGCAGGATGTGGTCGCCCTCCTCGGTCTGCTGCACGAGGTCGAGGTCGCGCCCGGTGATGTGGTGTGGGTGCCCCCGGGCGAGCTCCACGCGATCGGGGCCGGAGTGCTCCTGCTCGAACTGCAGCAACCCGAGGACCTGTCGATCCTCCTCGAATGGGAGGGTTTCGCGATCGACGGTGCTGTCGAAGGCCACCTCGGGCTGGGGTTCGACCTCGCCCTGAGCGCGGTGACGATGAAAGCAAGGAGCACTGCCGAGATCGAGGCGCTCGTGCACCCGGCGCCGCCGTCCGGCTCCGTGTTCCCCCGTGCCGCCGACGAGTACTTCCGCCTCGAACGGCTGCCGGTGCGCGGAGCCGCGGTGCTCGACCCCGGTTTCTCGATCGTGGTCGTCATCGACGGCGCCGTCGACCTCGCGGGACTGCCGCTGTCGGCAGGAGCGACGGTGCTGGTCCCCGCGGCAGCCGGACGACTCGAGGTGAGCGGTGCCGGAGAGCTCCTGATCGCGCGCCCGCCCGCGGCGTGAAGGGTGATCCGGCGACGGCTCAGGCCCCCATCGACGCCGACTAGACTGGACGCATGCCCGAACCGAAAGTCGCCAGCTTTCCGGCGATCCGCGGTGCGCTGAAGTTCTACCAGATCGCGTCGATCATCACCGGAGTCATGCTGCTCCTGCTGCTGACCGAGATGGTGCTGAAGTACACGCCGATCCACCTCGAGCTCTTCCTGGGCGGCTCCGGAGGACCGCTCTGGTTCGCCGGCGTGCTCGCCGGGCCCGACTGCCAGTGGTGGTCGCTCTTCGCCCCGATGACCAACTCCTGCGAGATGACCTCGTTGGGCGACGGGTTCAACCTGTCCCTGTTCATCCTCGTGGCGCACGGGTGGTTCTACGTCGTCTACCTGTTCGCGTGCTTCCGCATGTGGAGCCTGATGCGCTGGCGCTTCCCGCGCTTCATCATGCTCGCGCTCGGCGGTGTCGTGCCGCTGCTGTCGTTCTTCATGGAGGCGGTCGTCGCCCGTGAGGTCAAGACCTATCTCGCCACCCGAGAGGCCGCCGAGGCCTCCGCCCCCGCCCCGGAAGGTGTCCGTTGACCGAACAGTCCGAGACCCAGCAGCGTCCTGCGCTCGTCGTCGACTTCGGCGCGCAGTACGCGCAGCTGATCGCCCGCCGCGTCCGTGAGGCGGGCGTCTACAGCGAGATCGTGCCGCACACCGCCACGGCTGCCGAGATCGCCGCCAAGAACCCGGTCGCGATCATCCTCTCCGGCGGACCCTCGTCCGTGTACGAGGAGGGGGCGCCGCGCCTCGACCCCGCGGTCTTCGAGCTCGGTATCCCGACCCTCGGCATCTGCTATGGCTTCCAGTACATGGCCCAGACCCTGGGCGGCGAGGTCGCCCACACCGGCCTGCGCGAGTACGGCGCCACCGATGCCGTCATCACCGGCGACGGCGGAACCCTGCTGGGCGGCCAGCCCGCGGAGCAGAACGTCTGGATGAGTCACGGCGACCAGGTCGCCAAGGCCCCCGAGGGCTTCGACGTGCTCGCCACGACCGAGGCCACCAAGGTCGCCGCGTTCGCACACGAGGAGCGCGGCTTCTACGGCGTGCAGTGGCACCCCGAGGTCAAGCACTCCGACCACGGCCAGCGTGTGCTCGAGAACTTCCTCCACAAGGGGGCGGGTCTGGCCTCCGACTGGAACAGCGGCAATGTGATCGCCGAGCAGATCGAGCGCATCCGTGAGCAGGTCGGCGATGCCCGCGTGATCTCCGCGCTCTCCGGTGGCGTCGACTCCGCGGTCTCCACCGCCCTCGTGCACAAGGCGATCGGCGACCAGCTGACTGCGGTCTTCGTCGATCACGGTCTCCTCCGCAAGGGCGAGCGCGAACAGGTCGAGAAGGACTACGTCGAATCGACGGGTGTGCGGCTGATCACGGTCGACGCGGCAGACACGTTCCTCGGCCACCTGAAGGGTGTGACCGACCCCGAGGAGAAGCGCAAGATCATCGGACGCGAGTTCATCCGCGCGTTCGAGAAGGTGCAGCTCGACCTCGTCGCCGAGGCCAAGGCATCGGGCGGCGCTCCGGTGAAGTTCCTCGTGCAGGGCACTCTCTACCCCGACGTCGTCGAGTCCGGCGGCGGAGCGGGGACCGCGAACATCAAGTCGCACCACAACGTGGGCGGCCTCCCCGACGACCTCGACTTCGAACTGATCGAACCGTTGCGCGCGTTGTTCAAGGATGAGGTCCGGGCGATCGGCCGCGAACTCGGCATTCCCGAGGCCATCGTGGGGCGTCAGCCGTTTCCGGGGCCCGGTCTCGGTATCCGGATCATCGGTGAGGTCACCGCTGACCGTCTCGAGATTCTGCGCGAGGCCGACGCCATCGCCCGCGAAGAGCTGACGAAGGCTGGACTCGACCAGGAGATCTGGCAGTGCCCGGTCGTGCTTCTCGCCGACGTGCGCTCGGTGGGTGTGCAGGGCGACGGTCGCACCTACGGCCACCCGATCGTGCTGCGTCCGGTGTCGAGCGAAGACGCCATGACCGCTGACTGGACGCGCCTGCCCTACGACGTGCTGTCGAAGATCTCGAACCGCATCACGAACGGCGTCCGTGACGTCAACCGCGTCGTGCTCGACGTCACGTCGAAGCCGCCGGGGACGATCGAGTGGGAGTAGGGGGCTCGGTGCTCCCCGATGCGGCGGCGGCTCTGCCCGACGCCGAGTACCTGGTGCTGTCGAGCCGGTTGATCCCGGGACTCGACGGCGGGTACACGATCGCCACGCTCGCGCGCGCCCGGCAGCTCGCCGGGGCGGGAGTCGCCGACGGGGCGGGACCACAGCTCCTCACGTTCGACCCCGGGACCGCTACGGACCACGCTGCGCATCGGCGTGCTTTCGTCGAGCACGGGGCGCTCGAGGACTCGTCGCGCCTGCGAAATCTGTTCGACGAGACGGTGGAGCCCAGCGGCGGCGCGGCGGAATGGCTGAGGGTGGCCGCCGACTCCGCGGTGGCCGCTGACCCCGGCGTCGAGTACCGGGTCCTCCGGGACACCGAAGACCGTCCTTTCGTGGCGCTCCCGGTGATTCCCGACAACCCGGACTGGCACCTGACCGACGAGCCGGTGCTGGTGTTCGACGCCGACGGTGAGGCTGTCGGAGCTCTGCACGGGTTCCGCGGTCTGTACCGGGCCTGGCTCGACCACGTCACGGCTGCCTTCGGTGATCGCCCCATCGTCGTGATCTGCGAGTCTCGCCAGCTCGGTGAGCTCATCGCGGACTGGTCCGACCCGCGGGTCCGCATCGTGCACACGATCCACACCATGCACGTCGAAGCGCCGTACACCCCGGACTCGACCATGAACACGCTCTGGACGCGCTGGTTCCGGCTCGCCGACCGGTTCGATGCCGTGATCTGGCCGACTGCGACCCAGCGCGACGACGTGGTCGCGCGGTTCGGGGACACGGCTTTCCACACGGTCGTCCCGAACCCGATCGCCCCCGTCGCTCCGCGCCCGGATCTGCGGGAGGACGGCCTCGTCGTCGTGCTCGGGCGCCTCGCTCCCGGCAAGCGTGTCGACCATGCGATCAGCGCCTTCCTCGCCGCGGATGTGCCGGGTGCGCGGATGGAGATCTGGGGCGGCGGGCCGGAGCAGGAGCGTCTGCAAGCGCTGATCGATGAGCTCGGCGCGGGGGATCGCATCGTGCTCGCCGGGTACTCGGACGCCCCGGGGACGGTGCTCGACCGCGCGTCGGTCCTGGTCACGTCCACGGCTTTCGAAGGCCAGCCGCTCGGCGTGGTCGAGGCGCTGCTGCACGCGACTCCCGTCATCTCGTACGACGTGCGCTACGGCATCCGTGATGTGCTGCAGCGCGGTGGCGGGATGCTGGTGCCGAGCGGCGACATCGATGCGCTCGGCCGAGCGATCCGCACGCTCCTGACCGACCCCGAGCGTCTCGCGGCGTTGAGCGCGGAGGCACCGTCGGTCGCCGCGGCCTGGAGTCCCGAATCCTCGCTCGAGGCCCTCACCGCCGCGATTGCCGCCGCGGTCGCCGCTCCGCCCCGTCGCGCCTGACCCTCCGCCCCGTCGCGCCTGACCCTCCGGCACGTCGCGCCTGAGCCTCCGGCACCTCCCCGGCGACCGCCCGGCCCCGCGGCCTCCCGCCCCCGCCGCCCCGGCGACCTCCCGCTGGCGGCCTCCGACGTGCATGCCCTTGCTCCGGTCGCGACATGACACTCATAAGGGCGCTTACGGGTGTCATATTGCGACCGGAGCGCGAGGAAGGTGCGACCGGAGCGCGAGGAAGGTGCGACCGGAGCGCGAGGAAGGTGCGACGGGAGCAGAAAAAGTGGCGGTGGATGTCGATCTGAGGCATTCTCGTTCGACGCCAGAGGTGAGAGGGTCGAGAGACGGCCCCGCGAACAAGGAGAACATCATGAAGTTCATGCTCATCATGCGTGCGAACGACGACGCCGTCGAGGCGTACAAGGAGATGCCGTTCGAGCAGGTCATCGAGGCCATGGGCACCTACAACGAGTCGATGATGAAGGCCGGTGTGCTCGTCGCGGGAGAGGGCTTGACCGACGCTGCCGAGGGCTTCGTGGTCGACTTCAGCGCAGAGAAGCCCCTGATCACCGACGGCCCCTACGGCGAGACGAAGGAGCTCTTCAACGGCTTCTGGATCATCGAGGTGTCGTCCCGCGAAGAAGCCGCCGAATGGGCGAGCCGTGCACCCCTGGGCGCGGGTTCGTTCCTCGAGGTGCGTCGGGTCACGGGCGTCGAGGACTTCCCGGCCGACAACGAGTGGATCGCGAAGGAAGCCGGCTGGCGCGAAGAGCTGGCGCAACGCGCGCAGCAGTGACGACGACACACGGTGATGGACGCATCCGAACACGGTGAGACGACGCGTTCCGCCCCCGAAGACGGGTCGGCGGAACGCGCCGTCGCCGCGGTCTGGCGCATCGAGTCCGCGCGCATCGTCGGTGCTCTCACGCGGACGGTAGGCGACTTCAGCCTGGCGGAGGACCTCGCCCAGGAGGCATTGGTCGACGCGCTGAGACAGTGGCCGGAGGAGGGGGTTCCCCGCAACCCCGGGGCATGGCTCACGGCGGTCGCGAAGCGCAAGGCCATCGACGAGTGGCGCCGCGCGGAGCGTCTGGATGCCAGGGTCGCGGCGCTCGCCCACGACCTGGAGCAGGAGCAGGCCGCCGCGCCGGAGCTGCTGTGGGACCCGGACGCCGTCGACGACGATGTCCTGCGGCTGATCTTCATCGCGTGCCACCCCGTTCTCTCGAAGGAGGCGCAGGTCGCCCTGACACTGCGGGTCGTGGGTGGTCTGTCGAGCGAGGAGATCGCGCGGGCCTTCCTCGTGCCGACGGCAACCGTTCAGCAGCGCATCGTGCGGGCGAAGAAGACGCTGAGCGCCGCCAATGCTCCCTTCGAGATCCCGCCGCGCGTAGAGCGGGCGGAGCGGATCGGGGCGGTCCTCGGTGTGCTGTATCTGATCTTCAATGAGGCGCACGCCGCGAGCAGTGGTCCGGACTGGATGCGACCGGAACTGAGCGTTGAGGCGATCCGGCTGAGCAGGGTGCTCGCGGCACTGATGCCGCGTGAGCCCGAGGTGCACGGTCTGCTCGCACTGATGGAGCTCACCGCAGCCCGGTTCGGAGCGCGTGTGGACCGGAACGGCGATCCGGTGCTGCTGGCTGACCAGGACCGGGGCCGGTGGGATCGCGGACGCATCACCCGCGGTCGTGCCTCGCTCGCGACGGCTGACGGCCTCGGGCGCGGACGCGGCGCGTACTGCCTCCAGGCGGCGATCGCGGAGTGCCATGCGGTGGCTTCGAGCGTCGATGACACGGACTGGGACAGGATCGTGCTGCTCTACGAGGCACTCGGCCGGATCGCCCCATCTCCGGTCGTCGAGCTCAACCGAGCGGCGGCGGTCGCGATGGCCACGGGCCCGGCGTCCGCATTGCGGATCATCGATCAGCTCTCGGCGTCGGGAGTGCTGCGCGGCTATCACCTCCTTCCCGCCACCCGTGGGGAGCTGCTGCGACGGCTCGGACGCGAGGACGAAGCGCGGAGCGAGTTCGCAGTGGCCGCAGGCCTCGCCGGCAATGATCGTGAGAGGTCACTGCTGGAGCGGAAGGCGAGCGGAGCCGCGAGCTAGAGTCCCGTCGAAACGCGAAGTGGCCCGCCTCCCTGGGGAGACGGGCCACTTCGATGAACGGCGGTCAGTTGTTGCCGCGGACGATCGCGATGATGCGCAGGATCTCGACGTAGAGCCAGACCACGGTGACCATGATGCCGAAGGCTCCGAGCCAGCCGTACTTGCGCGGTGCGCCGTTGCGGACGCCTTGCTGGATCTGGTCGAAGTCGAGCACGAGCGAGTATGCCGCCATGATCACGACGAGGACACCGATGATGAGGCCGAGCGGGATGCCCATGATGCTGGCGCTCAGCATGCCGAACGCCTGGTCCTGCGGCAGCACGCCGGTCCACATCAGGACGACGTTCAGCAGCGAGAAGACCAGGTAGCCGATCATGGCGATCATGAAGATCTTGGTCGCCTTCTTCGACGCGCGGATCTTGCCGCTCGCGAAGAGAGCCAGAGTCACGCCGACGACCGAGACGGTCGCGAGCGTCGCCTGGAAGACGATGCCGGGGTAGATGACCTCGAAGAACGCCGAGATGCCACCGATGAAGAGGCCCTCGAACGCCGCGTACGCGAAGATCAGTGCGGGGCGCACCTTCTTGCGTGAGGTGAAGGTGATGACCATGGCGAGCACGAAACCGCCGAGCGCACCGACGATCCACGGCAGCATGTTCGGCTGGAAGGTGCTCTCACGGCTGAACGCGGGAACGTCGACACCGCCGAGCGTCATGACCCAGCCGATGGCCGCGGTGACGAGCAGGATGCCGAACAGGCCGGCCGTCTTCCAGACCGTGTCCTCGACCGACATGCGATCGGTCTCGATGGCACCGGCCGGCGGGGCGGCGTACATGCCCTCGAGCTGTGCGTTGGCCGCCGCGTCCATCGCCCCGTGCTGGAGCGAGGCGCTCTGCGCGCCCTGAGCAGCCTGAGGTCCGCCCGGGTAGGTCGCGACGTTGCGCGGGTCCTGCTGCTGGAAAGCAGGGTTGTTGAAAGCGAAGTTGCTCATTGGTGGGCCTCACTCCAAAGGGGGGTAGTAGGTCTCTTGCCTCTACGATACTCGGGAGGTACCCCTCCTGGGGTGTTCTACGCTGAGAGCGTGCCCAGGAAATCGCCCCTCGTCATTGGGCATCGCGGTGCGCCCGGCTACCGTCCGGAACACAGCCGCTCCTCCTACGAACTCGCGCTCGCGATGGGGGTGGATGCCGTCGAACCCGATGTCGTCGCCACGAAGGACGGCGTGCTGGTCGTGCGACACGAGAACGAGATCTCCGGGACGACCGACGTCAGCGCGCGTCCGGAGTTCGCCGACCGCAAGACGACCAAGCGCGTCGACGGGCAGGCACTGACCGGGTGGTTCACCGAGGACTTCACCTGGGCTGAGCTGTCGACGCTGCGTGGCCGTGAGCGGCTGCCCGAGGTGCGGGCGTCGAGCGCGAGCTTCGACGGCACCCAGTCCATCCTCCGTCTCCGCGACGTGCTCGACCTCGTGCGGGAAGGCTCCGCCGAGCACGGCCGCGAGATCGGCGTCGTGCTCGAGGTCAAGCACGCCACCTACTTCGCGAGCATCGGCCTCGCGCTCGCGCCCCTCATCGAGCAGGAGCTGCGTGCGGCGGGATGGGCCGACGGCGAGCTGCCTCTCGTGATCGAGTCCTTCGAGTCGACGGTGCTCGGGGAGCTTCGGGAGCGGGGCATCGCCGCGACCTCCATCTACCTGATCGAGGCGACGGGCCGGCCGTATGACCGCAAGGTAGCCGAGGGCGCGCAGGCGATGACCTACAAGGCGACCGTCACCCCCCGCGGGCTCGATGGCCTCGTCGGGCTCGTCGACGGCATCAGCGTGAACAAGAAGATGCTCCTCGATCGCGGCAACACCATCGTCGCCGACGCCCATGCACGCGGCCTTCTCGTGTACACGTGGACCTGCCGTCCCGAGAACGCCTTCCTGGCCGCCGAGTTCCGCGGTGCCGGCGGCCGGGGTGCGTACGGCGACTACGAGTCGGAGTGGGGTGTCCTCGCGCAGCAGGGTATCGATGGGGTGTTCGTCGACCACCCCGACCTCGGCGTCGCCTTCTTCCGCGGCTGAGCCGGTGCCGATCGCCGGTCGACGGCTCAGAGCGTGCGATCGAAGGAGCCGCGACGCGTGGAGACGATCTCCTTGCCGAGCGGCATGAGCGAGATCGGGACCATCTTGAAGTCGGCGATGCCCATCGGGATGCCGATGATCGTGACGCACAGCAGGATGCCGGAGACGATGTGGCCGATGGCGAGCCACCAGCCGGCCAGGATGACCCAGAGGACGTTGCCGAGGAACGACCCGACCCCCGCGGTCGGCTTGCTCACGACCTCGCGTCCGAACGGCCAGATTGCGTAGGCGGCGATGCGGAACGAGGCGATCGCCCACGGGATCGTGATGATCGGGATGCACAGCAGGATGCCGGCCAGGACGTACCCGAGGAACAGTGCCCAGCCGGCCAGGATGACCCAGATGATGTTGAGGATCGTGCGCATGAGCTGATTGTGTCACCCGCGCGACGCGATGTCTGAGCATCCGCCCCGAGGTCCCGGGGGGCCCGTGTTCCGGATGCCAGACTGACCGCATGACCGGAATCGTGGTGCAAGACGTCAGCAGAGCGTTCGGGACGGTGCAGGCGGTGCGAGCGGCCTCGCTCCGCGCGGACCCCGGCAGAGTGACCGGACTCGTGGGGCCGAACGGGGCGGGGAAGACGACGCTGCTGCTGATGCTCGCCTCGCTCCTCGCCCCCGACACCGGGACGATCAGCATCGGGGGCGTCGATCCCGCGATCGATCCTCTCGCCGCGCGCCGCATGCTCGGCTGGATGCCCGATGCACTGGGAGCCTGGCCGTCGCTCACCGCCCGCGAAACCCTCGTCACCACCGCTCGTCTCTACGGCATCGAGAAGGCGGACGCTCAGGCCCGTGCCGAGCACCTGCTCACGCTCGTCGGGCTCGCGCCGCTCGCGGACTCGCCCGCGAAGGTGCTCTCGCGCGGGCAGAAGCAGAAGCTGGGTCTTGCCCGCGCTCTCGTGCATGACCCGCAGGTGCTGCTCCTCGACGAGCCGGCGTCGGGCCTCGACCCGGAAGCGCGCGTGCAGCTGCGCGGTCTGTTGCGTCGTTTCGCTGCGGAGGGGCGCACCGTGCTGATCTCGAGCCACATCCTCTCGGAGCTGGAGGAGGTCGTCGACGATGCGGTGTTCCTCGTCGCCGGCTCCGTGGTGGATGCGGCTCCCTCCCAGAGCACGGTGCGACCGTGGCGGGTCCGTCTCGCCGGCGCGACGCCCGAGCGGATGAACGCCGACACCTGGCAGGTGGCCTCGAACCTCGGGCTCGCTCCGGAGTCGCTCGCCAACGACCGCGGCGCGGTGCTGGTCGGGTTCGCGGGGGAGGACGCAGCGGCCCAGTCGCTGCGCCGCCTCGTCGACGCGGGCCTTCCGGTCTCGGAGTTCGCTCCTGCACAGAGCGACCTGGAGCACACGTTCCTGAACCTGCCGCAGGCGCCGATACCACAAGCCGCACCTCGGCCCCCTGCACCCCCTGCGCCCCCGGCGCCGACCGGAACGGAGGCGGGAGCATGAGCCTCGCCAACATCGGGATCATCGCCCGACTCGAACTGACGCAGCGCCTACGGAGTGTCGGGTGGTACGTCCTGCTGGGCGTGTTCGCGCTCATCCTGCTCGGTGTCACCGGGCTCGCATTCGCCGTGTACTCCTGGGGCGACTTCATCGGGGCCGGCGTCTACTCGATCGTCGTCAACATCGTCCTTCTGCTCGTGGTGCTGGTGTCGCCGACGCTCAGCGGCAACGCGATCAACGGCGACCGCGATGCCGCCACCCTCGGCGCGATCCAGGTGACCGCGGCCTCCACCGGCGACATCATGCTCGGCAAGCTCCTCGCTGCCGTCGCGACCGGCGGGGCGTTCCTCCTCGTCGCCGTTCCCTTCCTCGCCCTGTCTCTGCTCGGCGGGGGAGCGAACCCCCTCGTGCTGCTCGTCTCGCTGCTCGTGCTCGCGGCGGAGATCATCGTGGTCGCCGCGATCGGCGTCGGATTGAGCGGACTCATCGCGCGCCCGCTGTTCTCGGTTGCAGCCACGTACCTCGTGGTCGCCGCGTTCGTGTTCGGCACGCTCATCGCGTTCGGGCTGGGCGGGATGGCGGTACGCAGCGAGGGGACCAGCTACTCGCGACCGTACGACGCGAACGGCAACGTCGACTGCGATGAGTGGCAGGTCAGCACGATGCACGAAGTGCCCCGGTTCGACCTGGTGTGGTGGGCGCTCGCGGCCAATCCCTTCGTGGTGCTCGCGGATGCGACGCCGACCGAGTTCACGCCCGACGGCTACCCGGTCGACCTGTTCGGCCAGATCAAGACGGGCGTGCGCGGGGCGCAGCAGTCGCCGCTCGAGCAGCGCTGGGACGACTGCGACCGGGACGGCAGCGGCTATCCCACGCCGCAGGAGGTGATCGAATCGTCGGTGCCCAGCTGGTTCGTGGGCCTCGGTGTGCAGGTCGTGATCGCGGGGTCGCTGTTCGCCGGGGCCTGGGCGCGCACGCGGACGCCTGCCCGGCGCCTCCCGCCGGGCACTCGTATCGCCTGACACCGGCAGCGGGTGACGCGGGGGTGGCGGTCGCGGCAGATCGTCATCCCCCGTTCACCTCCCGTGCACCCGGGGGATTCTCCGCGGCCACGCGGTATCGGTGGTCTGGTCGGGTACCCGACTGAGACCCCAGGAGTTTCCATGCCCCGCCTGCACCGCGCAGCGGCGGTCACGACGGTGTGCGCCTTGAGCGCCGCCGCCCTGCTCGCCACCCCCATCGCCGCGATCGGTTCGACCGCTCCGAGTCTCGTCCTGAACGAGATCGTCTATGACGACGCCGCGACCGGCCTCGCCGACCAGGTCGAGATCTACAACGCCGGAACCGAGACGGTCGACCTCGCGGGGTGGACCATCGCGGATGAGAAGCGCGACAGCTTCGGAGCTGCGCCGGAAGGCACCTCGCTCGCACCGGGCGAGTTCCTGGTTCTGGAGAAGGATGTCGACTTCGACTTCGGGCTCGGCAAGGGGGACGAGGTCGTGCTCTTCGACCCGAGCAGCACCGAGGTCGACGCGTACGCGTATGAGAACACCGCGCCGCTGTCGGTGTGGGCGCGCTGTCCTGACGGCTCGGGGGCATGGGCACCGGCGACGACGGTGACTCCCGGGGCTCCCAACGACTGCGCCGTCGCTCCCGTCGCGGGCTCCATCCTCATCAACGAGGTCGACTCGCAACCCGCCGACTGGGTGGAGTTCCACAACCCCGGCACCGAGGCGCTCGACATCTCGGGCTACGAGATCCGCGACAACTCCGACGATCACCGCTGGCAGTTCCCGCCGGGCACGCAGATCGCGGCGGGGCAGTTCCTCGTCGTTGAAGAGGGCACGATCGGACTCTCCGGAGGCGTCGAGGCCGCATTCCGCGAGCCGATCGGTATCGGCAGCGCCGACCGCATCCGTCTCTACGACGCCTCGGGCGCGATGATCGACGACACGCTCCCGTGGCAGGGGCACGCGGCGATCGATGGCGACTTCGCTGCGGCCACCCTGGCACGCTGTCCCGACGGCGTCGGTTCCTTCGTGCTCGCGCATCCGACCCCCGGTGCCGCGAACTCGTGCGTCCTGCCCGACGTCGTGATCAACGAGATCGAGTCGAACGGTGACAGCACCGACTGGGTCGAGGTCGTGAACACGGGCACGTCTGCGGTGGACCTCTCGGGCTGGACCGTCATGGACAACGATCCGACCGGTCACGCGGACGACACCACACCGCTCCCCGCCGGTACGGTGCTGCCGCCCGGGGGCTACTTCGTCTTCGACCAGCCAGCGAACTTCGTGTTCGGACTCGGCAACGGCGACACCGTGACCATCCGCGATGCGAACGGCAACACGGTCGACGAGCACCTCTACGCCGCGCATGCCGCCGGCGTCCTCGCGCGCTGTGCCGACGGTACCGGCGACTTCGTCGACATCGCGGTCTCGACCAAGGGTCTCCGCAACGCCTGCGGCAACCCGGTGCGTATCAACGAGGTGGAATCCGACGGCGGCTCGCCGGACGATTGGGTGGAGCTCGTGAACCCGACGAGCACCGAGCTCGATGTGTCGGGCGTCGTGGTGAAGGACGACGACGACACCCATGCGTACGCGATCCCAGCCGGAACCCGCCTCGGTGCGGGGGAGTACCTCGTGATCGAGCGGGCACAGCTCGGGTTCGGTCTCGGTTCCGGCGACGCGGTGCGCGTGTTCGACGGCGACCTGCTCATCGACGAGACCACCTGGGGGTCCGGCCACGCCGCCACCACCTGGGGCCGTTGCCCCGACACGAGCGGCGCGTTCGCCGTGACCGCGGAGTCCACGAAGGGCGCCACGAACGTGTGTGCCGGCGAGGTCGCCGTGTCGCCGTGGCCCGGTTCCGCCGAGGTGCGCGTGGTCGACAGCATCCCGACGTTCCTCGAGGACAGTTCCGGACTCGACGTGCAGGAGACCGCTGACGGTGCGTTCCTGTGGGCGGTCGACAACGGCGAGGGTCGCATCTGGAAGCTCGAGGCGCGCGCCGACGGCTCGGTCGAGAAGGCCGACGGCTGGGATGCGGGCAAGCGCGTGCGCTTCCAGAAGGACGCCGCCGATCCGGGGGCTGCGGGCCCCGACACCGAGGGCATCACGGTCGACCGAGACGGCTTCGTGTACGTGGCCTCCGAGCGGGACAACAGCGCCAAGGGCGTCAACCAGAACGTGGTCCTCAAGGTCGATCCCGAGGCGTCGAGCGGTGACCTCATCGCTCAGCAGGAGTGGGATCTGACCACGTTGCTCCCTGCCGTGGGGGCGAATCTCGGCGTGGAGGCCGTGCAGTGGGTGCCCGATGCCGCGCTCGCCGGGAAGCTCTTCGACGACACGTCGGGCACGGTGTATGACCCGAAGGATCATGCAGGTCACGGCGACGGGCTGTTCTTCGTCGCGGTCGAGGACAACGGCCACGTCTATGCGTTCGCGCTCGGATCCGACGGGTCGGCGACGCTGGTGTCGCAGATCGCTCCCGGCCTCCCCGGAGTGATGGCGCTCGACTACGACACCGTGCGCGACACCCTGTGGGCGGTGTGCGACGACGGCTGCCAGGGGCGCTCGGCGGAGATCACGCTGAACGGCACGGCACAGCCCGACATCGCGCACTACGCCCGTGCCGCCGGCCTGCCCGACATCAACAACGAGGGTTTCGCGACCGCGCCGGCCTCGCTGTCGGTCGACGGGCAGCGCCCGGTGTGGTGGTTCGCCGACGGCTTCGCCTCCGAGTCGCTGCGCACCGGGACGCTGCCGGGAACAGGCGGCGGTACTCCCGGCGGCGAGACCCCGCCGCTCCCCGGCGCAGGGCTCGTGGACGACAACCGCAACGGACTGACGGTGAACCCGTCGGTCGCGGCCCGGGGGCAGGAGGTCACGATCACGGTCGGTTCCGCAGGCGCAGGCACGGACGTGTCGGTGTGGATGTACTCCGAGCCGATGCGGATCGCGTCGGGGACGCTCACGACCGCGGGGACCATCACGGCGACCATCCCGGCCGATGCGCCTCTCGGCGCCCACCGGATCGCCGTGTTCGATGCGAGCGGTGGGCTCCTCGGCTGGGCGGACCTCCGTATCGCGGGAGCGGCAGGATCGGGATCTGAGACGGGTGCGGGTGCGCTGGCGACGACCGGCTCCGAGCTCCCGGTCGCCGCCGTCGCGCTGGCGCTGCTGCTCCTCACCGCCGGCGCGGCAGCAGTCCGCCGTCGCAGGCGCGACGCCTGAGCGCGCAGGGGTGCACGGGTCGACCGTGCACCCCTGCGTCGCCGCCGATGCCCCCGCATCCCGTGCCGCGGTGTCTGTGCCGACGCCTAGACTCATAAGGCCATGACCGAAGCTCCTCTCATCGTCCCCGGATCCGCCGGCCCCCGCACTTCCGGGGCGGAGGGACAGGACGAACTCCTCGCCGGACTGAACCCGCAACAGCTCGAGGCCGTCACCTATCGCGGCCCCGCTCTGCTCATCGTCGCGGGCGCGGGGTCGGGCAAGACCAGCGTGCTCACGCGACGCATCGCCTCGCTGCTGCGCTCACGCGAGGCCTGGCCGAGTCAGATCCTCGCGATCACCTTCACCAACAAAGCCGCCGGCGAGATGCGCGAGCGCGTCGAAGGACTGATCGGGGACGCCGCCCGGGGCATGTGGATCTCGACGTTCCACTCGGCCTGCGTCCGCATCCTCCGCCGCGAGGCTCAGCAGTTCGGGTACACGAAGTCCTTCACGATCTACGACTCCGGCGACTCGCGCGCTCTGCTCAAGCGGCTGGTCAAGGAGCACGAGGCGGATGCGTACGGGCTGACCCCGGCCTCGGTGCAGTCGCGCATCTCGAAGCTCAAGAACGAGCTCTCCGACGCCGAGTCCTACGCGCGTCAGGCCAACATGAGCGATCCCGCCGAGCGCGTGTTCGTCGAGGTGTTCGCCGACTACCAGCGTCAGCTGCAGAAGGCCAACGCGTTCGATTTCGACGACCTCATCGGTCAGACGGTGTACCTGTTCCGTGCTTTCCCGCAGGTCGCCGACACCTACCGTCGTCGCTTCCGGCACATCCTGGTCGACGAGTATCAGGACACCAACCACGCGCAGTACGCGCTGATCCATGAGCTGACGCGACCCGTGTCGGGCGCCGGAGCAGCTCCCGACCCGTATGCCTCGAACGGCATGATGATCTTCGAGCCCGATCCCGCCCCCGCTGCCGATGCCGGCGAGCCCGGTGCCTCGCTCACGGTGGTCGGCGACTCCGACCAGTCGATCTACGCTTTCCGCGGCGCCGACATCCGCAACATCAGCGAGTTCGAACGTGACTTCCCCGGCGCCCGCGTGGTGCTGCTCGAACAGAACTACCGTTCGACGCAGAACATCCTCTCCGCCGCGAACGCCGTGATCGGCAACAACTTCGACCGCAAAGACAAGAAGCTGTGGAGTGACAAGGGCGACGGCGATCCGATCGTCGGCTTCACCGGCTACTCGCAGCATGACGAGGCCCAGTTCGTCGCCGACGAGGTCGAGGCACTGCACCGTGCCGGCATGCCGTACTCCGAGATGGCGGTGTTCTATCGCACCAACTCGCAGTCCCGTGCGCTGGAGGAGATCTTCATCCGCTCGGCGGTGCCCTACAAGATCATGGGCGGCACGAAGTTCTACGACCGCGCCGAGATCAAGGACGCGCTCGCCTATCTCGTCGCGGTGGCGAATCCGGCCGATGAGATGTCGGTGCGCCGCATCCTGAACAAGCCGCGCCGTGGCATCGGCGACGTGACGGAGACGGCCATCGCGCGGTTCGCCGAGGAACACGGCATCAGCTTCCGTGACGCGTTGTCGATGCCGGCCCAGCTCGGCGTCGGCCCGAAGATCCAGGCGGCGATCGGTCAGCTCGACGCCGTGCTGACCGAAGCCACCGCGATCCTGATCCCGGCCAGCGGCGAGCTTCCGCCCTCCACGGCGGTGGCCGACGGGCTCAGTCTGCTGCTCGGCAAGAGCGGCTATCTCGACGCCCTGCGTGCGAGCCGTGATCCGCAGGACGAGGCGCGCGTCGAGAACCTCGACGAGTTCGTGGCCGTGGCCCGCGACTTCGCGCGCAACAACCCCGAAGGCACGATCGTCGACTTCTTGACCGAAGTCGCCCTGGTCTCGGACGCCGACGACCTCGACGACGAGTCCGGCTCGGTCTCACTCATGACGATGCACACGGCGAAGGGACTCGAGTACGACGCCGTGTTCGTCACGGGCGTTGAAGAAGACCTGATCCCGCACCGGATCTCGGCCGGAGAGCCTGGGGGGCCGCAGGAGGAGCGCCGGCTCTTCTACGTCGGCATCACGCGGGCGCGCAAGCGGCTGCACCTGTCCCTCGCGATGACCAGAGCCCAGTTCGGCGAAGTGACCGTGGCGATGCCCAGCCGCTTCCTGCAGGAGATCCCGTCGGGACTCATCGACTGGCGTCAGTCGCCGGGTGACGTGAACTCACGCGGCGGGATGCAGTCTCGCGCCCTCAACGCGCGGCGCCAGGGCGGTTTCGGCGGTTCGAGCTCCGGATCGGGCGATCGCTTCGCGGTCAAGACGCTTCCCGGTCGCGATTCCCTCAAGCCCCTGTCGACGGCGATGGACAAGTTCCCCAACCGCGTCACGGCCAAGATGCGCGACAACGGCGATCTCGAGCTCGCCGCGGGCGACCGCATTCGCCACGTCGACTTCGGCGAAGGGCGGGTCGATGCGGTGACCGGCGAGGGAGCCAAACGCATCGCCCACGTGCGCTTCGACTCGGCAGGGCAGAAGAAGCTCCTCATCAAGGTCGCGCCGATCGAGAAGATCTGACGTCACCGCGGGTGTTCACGCTTCGGCGGATCACGGGCCGGAATGGCGGTTAGGCTGGCTCATATGGCCCTCTTCTCCCGCCGCAAGAAGTCCGGTGACGATGCCGTCGCCCCCACCACCGACGTCGTAGAGACGGACGCGGGGGCGCCCGGATCCGACTCCGTCGCCGCCGAAGACGCCTCGGACGCCGGCAGCGTCGACGCTCCCTCGATCGGCATCTCCGTGCAGGCCTTCCGGGGCGTCGGCGCCGAGGCCGGTCCGGAGGTGGCGCTGCCCAGCGCTGAGACGGCGCCCGCGGCGGCGGCCCCTGCCGCCCCTCGCGCCCCACAGGCTCCGACGGCGCCGCAGGAAGAGCCCCCGCAGCGGCGTCTGCCCCTCGCCTCGCCGCTGCCGCCCGAGCAGACCGAGACCGTCGCCGGGATGAAGGACAACGTCCTGCTCCGTGAGGCGCTCACCGAGATCGAAGCGGGGGCGACCAACGACCAGCTGCTGGGCGTGATGCGTCAGGCGCTTCAAGGGCACCTCTATATCCGCGTCAACGGAGATGCCCGCGCGCAGATCAGCGAGGGCAAGCCGCTCTCCGTGGCGGTCGTCCGCGACAACGACGACCGCCAGTTCATGCTCGCTTTCAGCTCGGCGGCCGCGGTGCGCGATTCCGTGCAGCTCGAGCCGGATCCCGCGGCCACCTCCGCCGTCGCGCAGCCCGTGACGTCGGTGCTGCAGCAGGTCGTGGCAGGAGACTTCGCGGGGCTCATCGTCGACAACGCGTCTGCACCCCACCGCGTGGTCTTCCCGACCGAGCTGCTGCAGAAGACGCTCGACCAGGCCGACGTCGACATGACCGTGAAGTCGATCCTGGCCGCTCCCCGTGCGCAGGATTCGGCGGTCAAGGTCGGAGAGGCCCTGGCGACCACGCGCATGTGGGTGGCGGTCAACGACGGCTCCGGCAGCGGTCAGGTCGGCATCGCCGAGGCCCAGACCCCCGACGGGCGACGGTTTCTGCAGCTCTTCTCGCACCCGCTCGAGGTCATCGCGCTCGGCCGGGGTGATCGTCCGCTCCCGTTCGAGCCGATGCAGCTCGCCAAGGTCCTCACGAGCCACTCCGAGATGGGCGGTGTGATCGTCGACCCCGCCGGCCCGTCCATCATCGTCGAGCGTGACGCCCTCACGCCGGTCCTGGTGCTCGCGGTCGATCTCGGCGACTGACCGGGCTCCGTCGCTCCTGCCGGCGCGCGCGGGGTTCCGTCCGTCCGGGCATCGCTCTAGGGTCGGAGCATGGCCTCAGAACGTGTGACCCTGACCGTGGTCGACTCCGACGGAGAGCGTGAGGTCGCGCTCTCCAGCCCCAACAGAGTCGTGTGGCCGGACCTCGGGATCACGAAGGCCGAGCTCGCGGAGTACGTGCAGCGCGTCTCGGTGCCCTTCCTCGCGGCGAACGGCAATCGGCCGGTCTCGCTGGAGCGCTTCCGCGACGGTATCGGCCCCTCGGGCGGGCCGAAGGCGGAAGGGTTCTTCTCGAAGAACCCGCCCAAAGGCACCCCCGACTTCGTCGATGCGGTGACAGTGACGTACAACAGCGGACGCCGGCATCCGCAGATCGTGCTGAACCGATCGAGCGCGATCGTCTGGGCGGTGCAGATGAACACGATCGTGTTCCACCCCTGGGCATCGCTCGCGACCGACGCCGACGACCCGGTCGAACTGCGCATCGATCTGGACCCGCAGCCGGGGACGGATTTCGCGGATGCGGTGACGGCCGCGCACACGCTGCGCGAGGTGCTGCGTGAGGCGGGCCTGGAGGCGTTCGCCAAGACCAGCGGCAACCGCGGGCTGCACGTGTTCGCGCCGATCGAGCCGACCCACGAGTTCCTCGATGTGCGCCATGCCGTGATCGCAGCGGGGCGGGAGCTCGAGCGTCGGATGCCGGATCAGGTCACGACGAACCGGTGGAAGGAGGAGCGCGGGGAGCGGATCTTCGTCGACTTCAACCAGGCGAACCGCGACCGCACGATGGCCGGTGCCTACAGTCCTCGCGCGTTGCCGGGAGCGGCGGTGTCGACACCGGTGGCTTGGGACGAGCTCGACGGGCTGGATCCGCGGACCTTCACCGTGCGCACGATCCCGAAGCGCCTGGATGAGATCGGCGACCCGTGGGCGACCATGCAGGAGGCCCCAGGTCGGATCGACACCCTGCTGGCCTGGTGGGAGCGCGACAAGGAGAACGGGCTGGGGGAGCTGCCGTTTCCTCCGGAGTTTCCGAAGATGCCGGGCGAGCCGCCCCGCGTGCAGCCCAGCAAGAAGGTCGCGGCCAACTGGGACGACGACGGCACTCCCGCCGAGAAGGACTGACCGCGTTCAGCGGAGGACGTCGGCGAGGTCGTAGCCTGCGACGGTGTCGAGCTGGTCGTACGTGCACGACCGGGCGTCGCGGTCCGGCCGCCAGCGCTCGAACTGCACGGTATGGCGGAACCGAGCGCCCTCGAGCTGGTCGTAGCGCACCTCGAGCACCCGCTCCGGGCGCAGCCGGACGAACGAGACGTCCTTGCCGCCGCTGAATCGCGAACGCTCGCCTTCCGCGGTCACCGCTTCCCCGGAATCGTCCCTCTCCACCCAGGGGTCGAGTTCCTCGACGAGCTCTTGCCGACGGGCATCGCTCCACGCCGCGACGCCGCCGACCTGGCGGAGCACACCGTCGGCTCCGTACAGTCCCACCAGCAGCGAGCCGACGCCCGAACCCGACTTGTGGACCCGGTAGCCGAGTGCGACCACATCGGCCGTGCGCGCGTGCTTGATCTTGAACAGCGTGCGCTTGCCCGGCGCGTATGGCTGAGTGAGCGGCTTGGCGATCACCCCGTCGAGCCCGGCGCCCTCGAACTCGGCGAGCCAACGGACGGCCGCGTCGTGATCCCTCGTCGTCCGGGTGATGTGCAGCGGATGCTCCACGGATGCCAGGAGTGCCTCCAGGCGCGTTCGCCGGGACTCGAAGGGCTCGGCGAGGAGGTCGTCGTCGCCGACGGCGAGCAGATCGAAGGCGATGAACATCGCCGGGGTCGAGGCGGCGAGCGTGGCGACGCGGGAGGCGGCGGGGTGGATGCGCTGACTCAGCGCCTCCCAGTCCAGGCGCTGGGACCCCTGCGGGCCGGTGGCGACGACGATCTCGCCGTCGAGCAGGCACGGACCGGGGAGCAGCTCGGGAATCGCCTCGACCAGCTCGGGGAAGTAGCGCGTGAGAGGTTTCGCTCCGCGGGAGCCGATCTCGACGGTCTCCCCGTCCCAAGCGATCAGTCCGCGGAAGCCGTCCCACTTCGGCTCGTACAGGAGCCCGCCGGGGACCTTCTCTGCAGGAGGAACCGCGGGGATGGCTTTGGCGAGCATCGGCGCGGGGATCTCGTAGCGCATGCTCCCATCCTGGTCCTCGGCCGTGCGGGGCGGAAGAGCGGGCCGATGTTCACAACTCCGCAGAAACCGGCGGTGGGTGCGGCGGTCCTCCCGTGATTCGCAGGGCTACGGGGGCAGCGCGTCCCGTTCTTGAGGAGTAGTGAGCGCGCTCAGTCGAACAGGTCGGACAGCGTCGCGGGCGAACCGGCGTCCTGCAGCGCCGTGCGGGCGGCATGCCACCCCGCCATGCCGTTGACGGACGGACCGGGAGGGGTCGAGGCGGAAGCCAGGTAGACGCCCGGCATCGGCGTGCGCCACGGCGTCGGCGAGAGGATCGGTCGGCGGAGGGCCTGACGCATGTCGAACACCCCGCCGGAGATGTCGCCGCCGATCTCCGCGGGATTGATCGCCTCGCGCGACGATGCCGGCACCGCGTGGTGGGCGAGGATGAGGTCGCGGAACCCCGGGGCGAACCTTTCGACCTGCGCGGTGATGAGCTCCGTGGGGTCGAGGTCGGAGCCCGGCGGCACGTGGATGTACGCCCAGAACACGGCTTTGCCCGCGGGAGCACGGGAGTCGTCGAGCACGGACGGTTGCACGGTGAGGACGTAGGGGCGCTCGCTCACTCGTCCGGCGGCGACGGCGTTCTCGCTGGCCCACACCTCGGCTCTGGTCCCGCCGAGGTGCACGGTCGCCGCCTGCCCGACCTCGGGGTGCGTCCAGGGGATGGGGCCGTCGAGGGCGAAGTCGACCTTCGCCGCACCGGGTCCGTAGCGGTAGGCGCCGATGGCCCGGGCGTAGCGGCGTGGCACATCGCGGTGTGTGAGAGCGAGTCGGGGAGACGTGTTCAGGATCAGCAGGTCTCCGCGGCGCGGGTCGCCCCAGTCCAGCGTCTCGAGGTCGGTGACTCGCACGCCGGTCTCGACGGACCCACCGTGCGCCGTGATGTCGGCGACCAGGGTATCGGCGATCCCTTGCGCACCACCGCGTGGATACGGCCAGCCTCCGGCGTGTCCCAGGGCGGCCAGCAACAGGCCCGCAGCGGCCCCCGCGAGGGAGGGGAGAGGCGCGTTGCCGTGAGCGACGGCTCCCGCCAGGAGCGCGGCCGCCTCCTCGGTGCGGAAAGCCGAGGCGGCCAGAGGAGTGCCCTGCTCCAGCATCCTGATCGCATAGCGCAGGGCGGTCAATGGATCCCGGGGGACTCGGAGCAGTTGATTGCCCGTGAAGTCCACCACACCGTCGATGTGCGCGGTCAACGGCCGGATGCGGGTGCGCCAGGCGTCGCCGTCTGCCCCGAGCGCGGTCGCCGTGCGGTCGAGGTCGCGCCAGGCGATGGCGGCCCTTCCGCCATCGAGCGGGTGTGCGTAGGAGGCTTCGGGGCGGATCCAGTCCAGACGCCGTTCGAGGCCGAAAGCACGGAAGAAGGGTGAGGCCAAGGCGGTCGGATGCACGGTGGAGCAGACGTCGTGCCGGAAACCCGGAAGCGTCGACTCGGCCGTGCGGAGACCGCCACCGACGGTGTCGGCCGCCTCGAGCACCCGCACGGCATAGCCGGCGCGCGCGAGCGTCACCCCGGCGGCGAGCCCGTTGGGGCCGGAACCGATGATCGTCGCCCGCGCCATTCCGTCAGTCTGGCATGCCGCCACCGGCGAAACGGTCGAGAGGGGCCCTCCGGGCGTGCGATCCTGGAAAGGATGAAAGAAGTTCAGGGGCCGACCCCCGCAGGCACCTCCCGTCCATACCGCTCCCTCGCCGAGGCGCTGCGCGCGCATCGGATCGATCCGTCGAACCATGCGTTCATCACGGCCATCGTCGAGGCGATCGGAATCAGCTCGTTCATCGACCGTGGGCGCTACATCGAGGCGATCCGTCGAGGCGAGGGCGCGTCCCTGCACATCGGGCGCACCTACACGAACGGCTTCACCGAAGAGGAGCGGATCGTGGTGGGCGCAGCACCCCTGCGCCTGCAGCCGAGCGAGGGGCGCGCGCCGTACTTCTACGTGAGCCACCCGAGCGAGTTCATCCCGCTCGCGCCGGCCCGCGCCGCCAAGCGCACGACGACTCCACGCGTCGCCGCGCCCCGCGCCGAGAAGGCACCGAAGCCCGTCGAGGAACGCGACTACGGCGTGTGCGACGAGTGCTTCATGGTGAAGACCCCGTCCGGCGGCTGCGGCTGCGGCTGACGTGACGCCGCTGTCGAATCGCGCAAAAGGCTCCGGAATCGGCGTCGAACGTGCAATTTGCGCGAGTCGAAAGCCGGCGCCTCAGGCGAACGCGCTCATCCCGGTGATGTCGCGGCCGAGCAGCAGGGCCTGCACGCTCTCGGTGCCCTCGTAGGTGTGGATGGCCTCGATGTCGGCCATGTGCTGCATGACGCCGTTCTCGAGCAGGATGCCGTTGCCGCCGAGCAGGTCGCGGGCGGTCGCGGCGATGCGGCGTGCGGCACGCGTGTTGTGGAACTTCGCGAGCGAGGCCTGGGTCGGGCGCAGTTCGCCTGAGGTCTCGAGGTCGGCCATCCGTCGGCAGTACAGCTGCATGGCCGTGAGGTCTTCGAGCATGTGGGTGAGGCGCTCCTGGACCATCTGGAACTTCGCGAGCGGCTTTCCGAACTGCACCCGCTGCATCGCGTAGGCCAGTGCTGCCTCGTAGCAGGCCGTCGCGTGTCCGAGGGCCGACCACGCGACGCCCGAGCGGGTCGCGTACAGCACGGTCGAGGCGTCCTTGAAGCTCATGGTGCCGGGCAGGACGGCGTCCAGCGGCACCCGCACGTCGTCGAGGACGATGTGCGCCTGATGGATCGCGCGCAGCGAGGCCTTGCCCCGGATCACACTGCCGGTGTATCCGGGCGTGTCCTGCTCGACCAGGAAGCAGCGCACAGCGCCGTGCGCGGCCGTGTCCGCATCGTCGACGCGCGCCCACACGAAGGTGATCCCGCCGGATGCGCCGTTGCCGA
This sequence comes from Microbacterium sp. J1-1, assembly GCF_024498615.1. Classification (NCBI taxonomy): domain Bacteria; kingdom Bacillati; phylum Actinomycetota; class Actinomycetes; order Micrococcales; family Microbacteriaceae; genus Microbacterium; species Microbacterium sp. J1-1. Next base: position 1,004,554 of record NZ_CP089590.1, read on the forward strand.
TCCACTTCTTCGTGCCTCGGATGACCCAGGCGTCCCCGTCGCGGCGGGCTACCGTCTCGAGCGAGACCGAGTCGGAGCCGTGGTCGGGTTCGGTCAGCGCGAACGAGCCGAGAACCGAGCCGTCGGCGAGTGCCGTGAGCCATCGGTCCTGCTGGGCGGGGGAGCCGAACAGGGCGAGGGTGCGCAGCGCGAGGCCGCCCTGCACCGCGAGGATGGTGCCCAGCGACCCGTCACCGCGCGAGATCTCCATGTTCACCAGGCCCGCGGCCAGCGGCGACAGGTGCGTGAGGGCGGGATGCTGGATGCCGTCGACGACGAGGTCCATCTCGCCCATCCGACGGGCGGCGTCGAGCGGGTACTCCGCGCGGTCCCAGGCGTCCGCCATCTGCGGCGCGACCTCGTCGGTGTAGGACTTCGCCCGATCCCAGGCCTCGCGGTCGGCGGCGGGGATGTCGGCGAAGACGGCGTAGTAGTCGCTGTCCCGGCGCCCGGTGACGTCGTACGACGAGACGCGCTCGCCGGGGAAGGGGGAGGCTGCAGTGCTCATGATGCTCCTTCGTGGCACCAAGTATCGTACTCCTCGATACTCGGTTTCACGACCCTCGAGCGATCAGTCGAGCTCCGACTGCAGTCTGCGGGTCACCTCGGCGATCGGCATGGACCGCGGGAACACCGCGACGACCATGTCGTCCGGCGCATCGGGGGCCGCGTCTCCCGCGACGCCGTAGCGGCGGCGGACGTCGGCCAGCGCCGTCTGCAGCGTCGCGAGCGGCACCTTCTTGCGGCCCCGGAGCAACTGCCGCAGCACGTGATTGTGGACGGCCGTCACGAGGGCGGCGAAGCCGACGGCGTCGAGCGGGTCGACGCCGGGGAGGGCTCCGCGCAGGTACTCGTCGAACAGCCGCTCGTATCGGAAGACCGTGATGATCTCGCGCTCACGCAGCACCGGCACCTGCCGCACGATCTGGTAGCGGCGGCGTGCGAGCTCCGGGTCGTGCGCGAAATGCACGAAGACCGATTCGGACGCCGCGCACACCGCGGCCCAGGGGTCGTCGTGCCCTTCGTCGAGGAACTCCCTGAGTTGTTCGAGCAGCACCTCGTGATCCGCGAAGACGACGTCCTCCTTGCCGCCGAACTGGCGGAAGAATGTCGATCTCGAGACACCCGCGGCCTTGGCGATCTGTTCCACCGACGTCTGATCGAACCCCTGGGCGCTGAAGAGCTCGAGCGCTGCGGCGACGACGCCCGTGCGCAGTTCTGCGGATTCGTGCATGGCGAAAGCCTAGACCTCGGCGGCCATCGGCGTCGGTGGCCGGGCGTCATAATGAGGGCGTGAGCGAACGCGGGAGAGCGGCCGGATGGTTCGAGACGCGGCGGCGCGGCACCCGTCGCTGGTGGGACGGCGCGCGCTGGACCGAGCACCTCTCGGTGCGGGGGAGGGAGACGACCCTGGCGGAGGACCGCAGGGCCGTGCGCCGACAGCTGATCCTGACCGAGCTCGTGCTCGTGACCCTCCTCGTCGGTTCGATCCTCATCGCGCTGTGGAGCGCGCTCCCGGTGGTCGTGGTGCGCCCGATGATCGTCGCCACCGGCACCGCGCTGCTGCTCGTTCCGCTCGTGATCTCGCGGCAGCTCCGCCTGGTCGCGCTGCCGGCGCGGCGTCCGGGCGTGCCGACCCTCCGATGATCGACCGAGAGTCCGGGGCCGCGGGCGTGCCCAGGTCGAGGTAGTAGGCTGGGGGACTGGTCGATGTCTCGACATCGAGAGAATTACCAGACAGCAGCCCAGTGAAGGAACCACAGTGGATCTGTACGAGTACCAGGCACGAGACGTTTTCGAGAAGTACGGAGTGCCGGTCCTCGCCGGCATCGTCGCGGACACCCCGGAAGAGGTGAGGGCGGCGGCCGAGAAGATCGGTGGCGTCGTCGTCGTCAAGGCCCAGGTGAAGACCGGCGGCCGTGGCAAGGCGGGCGGCGTCAAGGTCGCCAAGACGCCCGACGAGGCGTACGAGGCAGCGAAGGCCATCCTCGGCCTCGACATCAAGGGCCACGTCGTCAAGCGCGTCATGGTCGCGCAGGGTGCGCGCATCGCCGAGGAGTACTACTTCTCCGTGCTGCTCGATCGTGCCAACCGCTCGTACCTGAGCCTCTGCTCGGTCGAGGGCGGCATGGAGATCGAAGAGCTCGCCGTCGAGCGTCCCGAGGCGCTCGCACGCGTCGAGGTCAACCCGCTCACGGGCATCGACAAGACGAAGGCCGTGGAGATCGCCCGCGCCGCGAACTTCCCGGAAGACCTGATCGAGAAGGTCTCCGACGTGTTCGTGAAGCTCTACGACGTGTACAAGGGTGAGGACGCGACCCTTGTCGAGGTCAACCCGCTGGTCCGCACCGAAGAGGGCGACATCATCGCGCTCGACGGCAAGGTCACGCTCGACGACAACGCCTCCGAGATCCGTCACCCCGAGCACGAGGCGCTCGAAGACAAGGACGCCGCTGACCCGCTCGAGGCCAAGGCCAAGGAGTCGGGCCTCAACTACGTGAAGCTCGACGGAGAGGTCGGCATCATCGGAAACGGCGCCGGACTCGTCATGTCGACCCTCGACGTCGTGGCCTACGCCGGGGAGAACCACAACGGCGTCAAGCCGGCCAACTTCCTCGACATCGGGGGCGGCGCGTCGGCTGAGGTCATGGCTGCCGGCCTCGACGTCATCCTCGGCGACCCGCAGGTCAAGAGCGTGTTCGTCAACGTCTTCGGCGGCATCACGGCCTGCGACGCCGTCGCCAACGGCATCAAGGGCGCGCTCGAGACACTGGGCGCCACGGCCTCCAAGCCGCTCGTCGTGCGCCTGGACGGCAACCGCGTCGACGAGGGTCGTGCGATCCTCGCCGACTACGCGCACCCGCTTGTGACCCTGGCCGCCACCATGGACGAGGGCGCCGACAAGGCCGCCGAGCTCGCCAACGCCTGAGACTGAAGGACGAGAAGAATGTCGATCTACCTCAACAAGGACTCCAAGGTCATCGTCCAGGGCATCACCGGCGGTGAGGGCACCAAGCACACCGCGCTGATGCTCAAGGCCGGCACCCAGGTCGTCGGTGGCGTCAACGCCCGCAAGGCCGGCACCACGGTCTCGCACACCGACAAGGACGGCAACGCCGTCGAGCTCCCCGTCTTCGCCTCGGTCGCCGAGGCCATGAAGGAGACCGGCGCCGACGTGTCGATCGCCTTCGTCCCGGGAGCCTTCACGAAGGACGCGATGATCGAGGCCATCGACGCCGAGATCCCGCTGCTCGTGGTCATCACCGAGGGCGTCCCCGTCGGCGACTCCGCCGAGGCCTGGGCATACGCGCAGAGCAAGGGCAACAAGACCCGCATCATCGGGCCGAACTGCCCCGGCATCATCACCCCGGGCGAGGCGCTCGTGGGCATCACGCCGGCGAACATCACGGGAAAGGGACCGATCGGCCTCGTGTCGAAGTCGGGCACCCTGACCTACCAGATGATGTTCGAGCTGCGCGACCTGGGCTTCTCCACCGCCATCGGCATCGGCGGCGACCCGGTCATCGGCACCACGCACATCGACGCGCTCGCCGCGTTCGAGGCCGACCCCGAGACCAAGGCCATCGTCATGATCGGTGAGATCGGTGGCGACGCCGAGGAGCGCGCGGCCGACTACATCAAGGCGAACGTCACGAAGCCGGTCGTCGGCTACGTGGCGGGCTTCACGGCTCCCGAGGGCAAGACCATGGGTCACGCCGGCGCGATCGTCTCCGGCTCGGCCGGTACCGCGCAGGCGAAGAAGGAGGCCCTCGAGGCCGCCGGTGTCAAGGTCGGCAAGACGCCGTCCGAGACCGCTGACCTGATGCGCGCGATCATCGAGTCGCTCTGATCTGAGCTACGCTTGAGCTGAAGGCCCCGGACTCCACTCCGGGGCCTTCTTTCATGCCCGGGACCGGAAGTCCGCCGCCACGGACCATCACCGGTCAGGTCTGGGGAGCGACGGAGTCCAGCAGGGTGTCGAGCGCGCGATGGGCCTGACGGCGCGCGGCGGCGTCGGGATGGGCGGCCAGCCAGAGGGCGAGCTCGTTCATCGCTCCGGAGAGCACCGCCGCAAGGGGGTCCAGGAGGGCCGGGGAGACACCGGCCTCGCGCAGTCCGGCACGCAGCTCCTGCTCGGGGCCCTCGGCATCGAGTCGGCGCCACTGCTCCCACCCGAGCACCGCGGGGCCGTCGATGAGCAGCACGCGCGAGGCGGCGCCCCGGGTGATGGCGTCGAGGAAGGCGTGGCTGCCGTCGCGGAGAGCGGCGTCGGGCGCGCTGCCCGCCGTGGCCTGGACGATCGCGTCGGCGACGATCTGCTGCTGCGCGGAGGCGACGGCGGCGAACAGCAGCGGCTTCGAGGTGTAGTGGTGGTAGACGGCGCCACGGGTCACGCTCGCGGCCCGGGCGAGTTCGTCGACCGACGCGGCCGCATAGCCGTGCTCGGCGAAATGTGCGGTGGCGACATCGAGGATCCGCCGTGCGGTCTCGGCGGCGTCGGCTGCGGATGCTCGGGGCATGGGTTCCTTTACGTGCGGTGTGTATGTATTCTAGCCCCACCGATACAAACACACTGCATGTAAAAGAGGTCAGGATGGACATCACGAGTTTCTACCCGGTGCTGATGGTGGACGACGTCTCCGCCGCCGCACGGTTCTATCGAGAAGAGCTCGGCTTCGAGGTGACGTTCGAGGCCGACTGGTACGTCAGCCTGCGCTTCGACGGCGGCGAGCTCGCGATCCTCGACCGCGCGCACGAGACCATTCCCGAAGGGTTCCGAGAGCCCGTGCGGGGACTCCTGCTCAACGTGGAGGTACCGGATGCGACCGCCGAGCACGTGCGGCTGGTGGGGGAGCGGAAGCTTCCCGAGCGCCTGACGCTGCGGGACGAGGACTTCGGGCAGCGGCACTTCATCGTCGAGGCGCCCGGCGGCGTGCTGATCGACGTGATCGAGCCGATCGAGCCCGCGCCGGAGTTTGCGGCGGCCTACGCCTGACGTCCGCCCCCGTGTCGCCCGCCGACACGCCAGATGTCGGACCGTTTCCCTCACGCCGTCCGACGTCTGGCGTGTCGCCCTGAGAGTGGGCGGAATGCAGGAGGGGGCGGAGAGGCGGGGAAGGGGGAGACGCGAGAGGGGCGGATGCCGCAGCATCCGCCCCTCTTGTGATCTCTGCCCCGTCGTCAGATCCCGACGCCGAAGAGGGCCTCGATCGGACCGCGGGCGAAGAAGATCAGGAAGCCCGCTCCGACGACCCACAGCAGCGGGCTGATCGTCTTGGCCTTGCCGGAGAATGCGTGGATGAGCACCCAGCTCACGAAGCCCGCACCGATGCCGTTGGCGATCGAGTAGGTCAGCGGCATGACGGACACGGTGAGGAACACCGGCAGCAGCACGCGGAAGTCGGAGAAGTCGATGTACCGGATCTGCGCCATCATCATGGCACCGACGATGATCAGCGCGGCTGCGGCGATCTCGGTCGGGACGATCGACGTCAACGGAGTGAGGAACATCGCGACCAGGAACACGAAGCCGGTGACGACGTTCGCGAGGCCCGTGCGTGCACCTTCGCCGATGCCGGCACCCGACTCGATGAAGACCGTGCTCGACGACGAGGAGGTCGCGCCACCTGCGATCGCGCCGACGCCCTCGACCACCAGCGCCGACTTGATGCGCGGGAAGTCACCGTTGTCGTCGGCGAGGTTCGCCTCCTTCGCGAGGCCCGTCATGGTGCCCATCGCGTCGAAGAAGTTCGTGAAGAGCAGTGTGAAGACGATCATCACGATCGCCACGAGGCTCACCTTGCTCAGGTCGAAGCTGAAGTCCACCGCACCGATCAGGCTCAGGTCGGGGACACCGACCGGCGAACCGTCGAGCGCGGGCACGGTGAGGCCCCAGCCGCCCGGGTTGACCACGTTGCCCTCATCGTCGAAACCACGGGGTCCGATGTGCCAGATCGCCTCGACGATCACGGCCAGCACGGTGCCGCCGATGAGGCCGATCAGCATGCCGCCCTTGATCTTGAGGGCGACGAGGATGCCGGTGAGCAGGAGCGTGATCACGAAGAGCAGGCTCGGCACGGTCGCGACCGAGCCGTTGACGCCGAGTCCGACCGGCGGCGACGATGCACCGGTGGCCGTCACGAAACCGGAGTTCACGAAGCCGATGAACGCGATGAACAGGCCGATGCCGACGGTGATCGCGATCTTCAGCTGGAAGGGCACGGCGTCGAAGATCGCCTTGCGAAGACCGGTCGCGGCCAGCAGCACGATCACGACACCGTTGATCATCACGAGCGCCATGGCTTCCGGCCAGGTCACCTGACCCACGACCGAGAACGCCACGAAGGCGTTGATGCCCAGTCCTGCGGCGAAGCCGAACGGCAGTCGTGTGACCAGCCCGAACAGGATCGTCATCACTCCGGCGGTCAGCGCGGTCGCTGCCCCCACGGCGTTGAACTCGAGCATGTTGCCGGCGACATCCGGCTTGCCGGACAGGATGATCGGGTTCAGGATCACGATGTAGGCCATCGTGACGAAGGTCACCAAGCCCCCTCGGATCTCTGTGCCGATCGTGGATCCGCGCTTGCTGATCTCGAAGAAGCGGTCCACGGCGTTCTTGGGCTCGGTGGATGCCGGGGCGGGCGGGGCAGTTGTCATCGGGAAACCTCCGGAGAAACGCTATCGTGTCGCCGACCTCACGCGCGCCCCAGGGGCTTCGTCGGGAACTCGTCGTAGTCTCGAATCGCTATGCAACGCCTCCTCGTCGCGCTCCTCGCCGCCTTCGATGCCGCCATCGCCGCGGCGGTCGGTCTCGTCGTGCTGCTCGCGCCGTTGACGCTGCTGTGGACGCTCGCCTTCGGCGTCACCGCGGACTGGGGTGCGCTCTGGCCGCTCACCGGAACGCTCTGGCAGTTCGGCCACGGGGTGCCGCTCGACGTCACGATCCCGGATGCGCTCCTGGTGGCTCTCGCCATCCCCGCGGAGGCCGCGAGCTTCGCGGTGTCGATCACTCCGCTGGCGTTCCTGTTCTTCACGCTGCTCTTCGCGGCGCGTTCGGGAGACAGGGCGGCGAAGGCGGGCGCATGGCTGCTGGGGCCCCTGACCGGCACCGTGGTGTTCGCCGTCATCTCAGCCGGCGTCGCACTGACGACCCGTTTGGAAGCCGCCGCGACCTCGTTGCCCCTCGCCATCATCCTTCCCACCGCGGTCTACCTCGTCGGCGCGCTCTGCGGAGCCGTGCGCATCGCGTGGGAGGACGGGGACGGCGGCATCCTCGACCGTCTGCACGATCTGATCGACGCCCGCGAGGACTGGGCTCCGGTCCCGGTCGCGATCGTGCGCGGCGCGGCCTTCGCGCTCGTCGCCGTGGTCGGCGCCTCCGCGTTGGCTCTCGCCGTCACGACCCTGTTCCGCGGGGGCGAGGTGGTGGCCCTGTTCCAGGCGGCCCGCGTCGACGCGCTCGGGGCGACCGTGTTGACGCTCGCCCAACTCGCCTACCTGCCGACCCTGATCGTGTGGGCGGCTTCCTGGCTCGCCGGTCCCGGCTTCGCGGTCGGGTTCGGGACGGCCGTGTCGCCCGCCGGCACCCAGCTCGGTGTGGTGCCCGGTATCCCGGTGTTCGGTCTGCTGCCCGAGAACAGTTCGATCTGGATGCTGATCGTCGTGCTCCTCCCCGTCGCCGCCGGAGCCTTCGCCGGATGGGCGGTGCGCTCTCGCCTCGTGTGGGAGGGCACTCCGCTGCGAATGCCGCAGCGCGCGGTGATCGCCCTCGGCATCGCCGGTGTCACCGCGGGGATCGCCGGGCTCGCCGCTGCCCTGGCGAACGGGTCGATGGGGCCGGGCCGGATGGCGGTGGTCGGACCGGCCGTGGTCCCGTTCGTCCTCGCCCTCGGCGCGGAGGTCCTCGTCGGCGCCGCGATCCTGCTGCTCTCGCCGCGGCACCGCGATGAGCTCGCGGAAGAGCGGACCGACCGGTGGATCGCCGAGATGACGGCGTACGATCCGGGGTACGCGCCCGCCGGTGCGGAGGCAGGAGTCCCCGTGGCCGGAATGTCGGTCGACGCATCCGGGCCCGACGACACGGCACCGCTCGACGACCTCCGGCGGTTCGAACGGCCGAAGGATGAACCGGCCGATCCGCGCGACTGACCGCTTTCGCGTGGCCGGGGAGGCCGGAAGAGAGCCGGTCGCGCACCCCGGTAGACTGGGCGCGTGCTCACGGTCGCCGTTCTCATCTCGGGCACCGGCTCGAACCTTCGCGCCCTCCTCGAGGCCGCTCGTCATCCCGATTTTCCCGCCAGGATCATCGTCGTGGGTGCCGACCGCGAAGCAGACGGGCTGGCCCACGCCGAGGAGTTCGGCATCCCCAGCTTCACGGTGCCCTGGCACGAGCACGAGAGTCGTGAGGCCTGGGGTGAGGAACTCGCCCGGCAGCTGGACGTCTGGAAGCCGGACCTCATCGTGCTCAGCGGACTCATGCGCCTCCTGCCGCCGACGCTCGTCGCCCGGTACTCCCCGCGCCTCATCAACACCCACCCCGCGTACCTGCCGGAGTTCCCCGGTGCGCACGGTGTGCGGGACGCGCTCGCCGCAGGGGTCTCCGAGACCGGCGCCAGTGTGATCGTCGTCGACGACGGGGTCGACACCGGGCCGATCCTGGCCCAGGAGCGCGTGCCGGTTCTCGCCGACGACACCGAGCACAGCCTGCACGAGCGCATCAAGCCCGTCGAACGTCGACTGCTCATCGACGTCGTCCGCGGGATCGCCACCGGTGATCTCGCCCTGACGCCTTCTTCCTGACCTCCACCCGACGCCCCCGCACGAAGGAGCCCATCATGGCCGGCCCCCGCCACGACCCCACGCTCTACCGCGACCGCGACACCGTGCCGATCCGGCGCGCGCTCGTCTCGGTGAGCGACAAGACCGACCTGCTCGTCCTCGCCGAGGCGCTCGCCGGAGCGGGGATCGAGATCGTGTCGACCGGATCGACCGCCGCGACGATCCGTGACGCGGGTTTCACCGTCACCGACGTGGCCGCCGTCACCGGCGTCGCCGAGATGCTCGACGGCCGCGTGAAGACGCTGCACCCGAAGGTCCATGGCGGCCTGCTCGCGGACCTCCGCCTCGAGGAGCACGAGCGTCAGCTCGAGGAGCTCGACATCGCGCCGTTCGAGCTCGTCGTGGTGAACCTGTATCCGTTCGTCGAGACCGTGGCCTCGGGCGCGATCGGCGATGACGTCGTCGAGCAGATCGACATCGGTGGACCCGCCATGGTGCGCGCCGCGGCGAAGAACCACGCCAACGTCGCGATCGTCGTCTCGCCGCAGTCCTATCCCGCCATCATCTCCGCGATCGAGGCCGGCGGGACGTCCGTGGGTCAGCGCCGGGAGCTCGCGGCCCGCGCGTTCGCTCACACCGCGGCGTATGACACGGCCGTCGCCCAGTGGTTCGCCGAAGGGACGCTCACCGAGCCGGGCGACCTCCCCGCGCACCTCACCATCCAGGCCGAGCGCCTCGCGACCCTCCGCTACGGCGAGAACTCCCATCAGCGCGGCGCGATCTACACCCGCGCCGGTGGCCACGGCATCGCGCAGGCCACGCAGTTGCAGGGCAAGGAGATGTCGTACAACAACTACGTCGACGCGGATGCCGCACTGCGCGCCGCCTACGACATGATCAAGCCCGCCGTCGCGATCATCAAGCACGCCAACCCGTGCGGCATCGCGACCACCGCTCCCAACGCCCTCGACCCGATCGCCAGCGCCCACCTGCGGGCCCACGAATGCGACCCGGTCTCGGCGTACGGCGGGGTGATCGCCGCGAACGGCACCGTGACCCTCAAGATGGCCGAGAACCTCAAGGACATCTTCACCGAGGTCATCGTCGCACCGGCGTTCGAGCCGGCCGCGCTCGAGGTGTTCAAGGCGAAGAAGAACCTGCGCCTGCTGCAGCTTCCGCAGGACTGGCGGCAGGAGCGGATGGACGTGCGTCTGGTCTCGGGCGGGCTCCTCCTCCAGGACGCCGACCGCTTCCCGGACGACATCGGCTCGGTCGCGAAGAACTGGGAGCTCGTGTCGGGTGAGCGCCCGAGCGAGGCGGAGATGGAGAACCTGATCTTCGCGTGGAAGGCCTGCCGCGCGGTGAAGTCGAACGCGATCGTGCTCGCGAAGGACAACGCCACGGTCGGTGTCGGCATGGGCCAGGTCAACCGTGTCGACTCGTGCCGCCTCGCGGTCGAGCGTGCGGGGGATCGGGCGGCCGGTTCTGTCGCCTCCTCCGACGCGTTCTTCCCGTTCGCGGATGGCGCTCAGGTGCTGATCGATGCCGGTGTCACGGCCATCGTGCAGCCGGGCGGATCGGTGCGCGACGAGGAGGTCGTGGATGCCGCGCGCAAGGCCGGCGTCACGATGTTCTTCACCGGGGAGCGTCACTTCTTCCACTGAGCGACTGTCTCCCGCCGAGACCCCCGTTCCTTGCCGAGACCCCCGCCTGCCGACGTGTGCAGGCGGGGGTCTCGGCGTTGCGCGGGGGTCTCGGCAGCACTGGAGAGACGGGGACGGGGGACGGGGAGGGTCAGGTCGCGACGATCGCGCACATCGCGACGGTCGACACCGCCATGGTCGCGTGGTGGAGCCGATGCGGCCAGGCGCGCTCGGTCCGCAGCGCGACCACCGCGAGGATCACCGTCCCCAGCGCAAGCCCGGCACTCACCAGCAACGGCATCGTGTCGACGGCTCCGTGCACGTGCGACGTGATGATCGGAGACGCCGCGGGCGACGGGATCCCGGGCATCAGGAGGACGAGCACCGCGGTCGTGATGACGCCGAGAGCCAGATGCGTCGACACCATCGCCTCCGGACGAGCGGTGGGGACCGGCGCCGCCCGGCGCACGGCGGCGAGCACGATCCCGACGACGACGAGCACCGCGAACCACAGCACCGGCGGGAGCAGCGACACGGTCATCACATCGGCCATGCCGGCGAGCATCAGGGCGGCGACGAGGATCTCCGGGCGTCCCGCATCCCGCCGCATCCCGACGAGCGCGCCCACCCCGACCGCGGCAGGGAGGAGTGCGACGACATGGAGGACCGCGTGCACGTCAGCCGGGCACGCGCTCGTCGAGCACACCGACGCGCCGCCACGGGGCCGTGACGACCTCGGAGGGCGGTCCTGCGGCGAATGCGATCGCTCCGTGCGCGACATCGAGCGCCACGGTGAGCTTCGTCTCCCAGCGCAGGTGCTCCGGCTCCTCCGGCCGTGCGCGGACCGAGATCGGGGCGTCCGGGATCGCACCGAAGGCGACCGCCCGCTCACGGTCGTCGACGATGCGGGCGAGGTCGGCCGCGTCGGTCAGACAGCGATACCGGGGCACGCTCGTCGTCTCGTAGGGGGAGTACTCGCCCGCGGCGAGCGTCTCGTCGAGGAAGTGGTTCGTGTGTGCCAGGGCCTTTCCGCGTGGGGCGGGGAGCACGGCGACTCCCGCGGGTGAGACCTCGACGGCCGCGGCCTCGGGGGTCACGCCATCGAACGACACCACCGTCAGGACGCTGGACGCGGCGAGGGGCACGGACTCGGCGATCGCGACCGCGCCGGCCACGTCGTGCGCCCCGTCGAGCATCATCCGTGCCAGCACGTGCACCGGCACACCCGCCTGCGACCCGTCGCTGCGATGGTGGAGGATGTTGAAGTGCACGCCGAGACCGCGGTCGTTGACACCGATCTTGGCCGGCTGTCCGAACTCGGAGAACGTCACGACGCGGGCTCCGGATGCCGCACGCAGCCGCCGGACGACCGTCTCGTTCGAGAGCGTCTCATGCCAGTCCCACGTCTGCAGTGTGCGTGGAGGATTCGCGTCGTCGGGCACGTAGACGATCGTGGAGCATTCCATCGACGGGGTCATCCGGGCGAGGATCTCGGTGCGGGCGGTGAGCAGATGCACGTCGGTGAGCGCCAGCCCACTGCCTTCCGCGACACCACGGAACTCGTCCGCGACCTCGCGCGCGAAGGACTCGACCATGCCCCGGCACTCGTCGGCGATGCTCCTGGCCTGCTCCGCGGAGACCCCGGACTGCTGGAACAGCCGGAGGTACGAGTCGCGCGCCGCGCGCAGCTGCGGTGCCCAGCGCTGGCCGAAGCGGTGGCCCTCTTCGCGCTGATCGGCGGTTTCGGATGTCCACTCGTGGATGATCATGCTTCTCCTCCGATGCGCTCGACGAGTTCGGCGACGTCTCCGTAGGGGCAGCCTCGGGCGCGCGAGGCGGCGGCGACACGTCGTCTGACCTCGATCGGCTTGTCCTGGCTGACCTTGAACACCGCGCGCTGCTCGATGATCTCGAAGCGGAACGAGACGATGCCGCCGACGATGCGCTCGAACGTGGGGAGCGAACTCGTCATGTCCCAGCGCGTGGGCTCCAGACCTTCCAGCTCCTCGACCGTCCGCGTGACGACGTGCATGCCGTCTGCGGAGTCCTCCAGCACGGTCACCCGTGCCGTCAGGTGCACCGCCGCATAGTCCCAGGTCGGGACGTTCGGGTCATCCGCGTACGTCGTGGGCGAGACGTAGTCGTGGGGGCCGGAGAACACCAGGAGCACGGCGTCGCCATCGGAGATGTGCTGCCACTGCGGGTTCTTGCGGGCGACGTGTCCGAGGAGCTCGCCTCCGACGAAGCCTCCGTCATCGGCCAGGCGCTCGATGATGACCGGCGTGTGGGTGACGGTCGGGGCGCCGGACTCGCCGCCGCCGTTGGACACGATGAGCGCGAACGGATGTCGCCGGACGAGCTCGTTCACCTCGTGCTGCGACGGGGCGAGGTACTTCTCGAACTCGTACACGGTCAGCCCGCCGCGCAGAGGATCGCGTCCCACGCGGTCTCGCCGGCGAGGGTCGCGACCGCGGTCGAGTTCAGCGAGAGCCGCCCGCGGGAGGATCCGGGGTCTTCGGGCAGCGCGACCTCGTCGGTGGTGAGGGCGAACAGCGTGTCGCCGTCGAGCGGGGTGTGGAACGGCTGGATGCCGCGGTGCATCGAGCTGTGCACCTGGAGTCCGAACTGCTTCAGCTCGACGTCGGACAGCTGCACGTTAGTGACAACAGCCGTGATCGTGGTGTTGCCGGCCATGGAATCCAGCAGCCGAGATTCGCCGATGGCCTCTTCGTAGTCCCGTGCGGGGTGGCGGCGTTCTCCGGTCGCGTCGTCGTAATTGCCGCGGATGATGCGCCCTTCCCGGTCGAGGATCACACCGTAGGGGTTGAGCACCGTCACGACGAGGACCTTCACATCGCCGACCTGGCGGAAGGCGACGCCCTGTCCGGTGAACTCGACACGCGCGGGGTCGACCTTGCCGGACGACGCCGACGCCCCGCCGCCGACGCGTCCGACCTCCACGACGCCCTCGCGCGCGGCCCGCAGCGCGGCCTTGCCGAGCGCGGCGTCGGGGAACACCGAGTTGTCGCGGACCGAGTAGTCGTAGATGATCGCCCCCGACACCAGCTGGAGCTGGTCGAAGCCGGACCGGTGGTCCACACGCGCGAACAGCTCCTCGGAGACTCCCGCGACGGCGGAGAGCCCGTACACGGACCCGCCGGCGAGGCAGATCGCATGGTTGTAGCCGTAGAGACCGCTCGCACCGACAGCGCCTCCGCGCCGGTCGGTGAAGGTGCGAGCGCCCGCCGGGATCGAGACGACCGTCGCGCCGGTCGGTCCCTCCGCGTACTCGGCCGTCCCGAGGAGGACCCCGGGGAAGTCATACTCGACCAGACCGCGGTCGGTGCCGTGGACGGGGGAGAGGGCGAAATCGTCGTTGGAGAGGCGCGGCCCGGCGGAAAGGACGGGGGCGAGGCGGTGGGTGTCGGTCACGATGAGAGCTCCTGGAAAAGTTGACGCGAATAGGGATGGCTGGGCAGGTCGTAGAACACGTCGGTCGGCGCGTGCTCGACGATCTCACCGGCGCGCATCACCGCCACGTGGTGGGAGATGTAGCGGACGGCGGCGAGGTCGTGCGAGATGAACAGGGCGGCGAAGCCGTGCTCGGCCTGCAGATCCTGGATGAGGTTCAGGATCTGCGCCTGCACGGAGACGTCGAGCGCGCTGACCGCTTCGTCGAAGACGATGAACGCCGGACGGGTGACGAGGGCACGGGCCACGCTCACACGCTGCAGCTGACCACCGGAGAGCTGATGTGGTCGGCGGGCGGCGAAGGAGGCGGGGAGCCCGACCTGTTCGAGCATCGCGATGGCACGGTGCTCGACCGCGGGGGTGCGCCGCTCGTGCACGAGGAGCGGTTCGAGGACCGAGGACAGGACGGTGGAACGTGGATCGAGCGCCCAGCGAGGGTGCTGGAGGACCGCTTGCATGCGACCGGCGCGGGAGCGCAGACTGCGGGCGAGCGGCGCGCCTTGGAACCGCACGGTGCCGGTGTCGGGGCGCTGCAGGCCCAGGACCACCGAGCCCGTCGTCGTCTTGCCCGAACCGGATTCGCCGACGAGGCCGAGTGTCTCTCCGGGGGCGACCGAGAACGACACGTGTGCCATCGCCGTGACCGTGCGCCGACTCGCACCGATACCGGAGGAGAAGGCGAGGCCCACGTCGTCGAGTTCGATCGCGGGTGCGGTCGCGTCGCTCATACGATCACCCCTTCGTCCGGCACCAGGCCGGCTCGGCGGTCCGCTTCACCGAGTTCGGCGGCGCGGATGCACAGGCTGTGCCGTGGGGGCACGGGATCGGGGCGGACCACCTCGCACGCGTCGATGCGGTGAGCACAGCGCGCGGCGAAGGCACATCCCTCGGCCTCGCCATGCAGGACCGGCGGGGAGCCCGGGATGCTGGACAGGCGCTCGCCGCATCGTGCCCGGGAGGGATCGGTGGCGGCGAGGGCGCGGGCGTAGGGGTGGACGGGACGCCCGAGCACGGCGGCGGCGGGACCTCGCTCCACGACGCGCCCGGCGTACATCACGGCCACCTCATCACACCAGCGCGCGACGGCGGGCAGATCGTGGCTGAGCCAGAGGATCGTCGTCTTCTGCTCCCGTGCCTGGGTGAACAGCAACCGGATGACCTCTTCGCGGACCTGGCTGTCGAGTGCCGCGGTCGGCTCGTCGGCGATGAGCAGTTTCGGCCGGCGACACATCGCCATCGCGATCGCCACGCGCTGCGCCATGCCACCGGAGATCTGGTGCGGGAACAGTCTCACCACCCGCGCGGGGTCGCTGATCCTCATCGACTCCAGCAGCGCGAGCTGCCGGGGCAGGCCGTCGTCGTCGCCGATGGCCCGCAGCACGAGCCTCAACTGCGCACCGATCCGCATCGTCGGGTCGAGGGACCCGATCGGGTCCTGGGCGATGTAGGCGAGCGTGTCGCGGCGGTAGGCGCGCAGCGCATCGTGGTCGAGGCTCCGCACGTCGATGCCGTCGACCTCGAGCTCTCCGCGCACGATCTGTGCGGACTTCGGCTGGAGGCGTCCGATCACGGCGGCGAGGGTGGACTTGCCCGACCCGGACTCGCCGACGATGGCCATCGAGCTCCCGGCGGCGACGTCCAGGTCGACGCCGTCCAACGCGCGGACGGTGGTGGTCCCGGTGAAGTCCAGGGCCAGGTCGCTGATGCGTACGGCGGTCATCGGAGGGACCTCGTCTCTCGCGGTTCGAATCGGTCTCGGAGTCCGTCGCCGATGATGTTGATGCACAGGATCGAGATCACCAGCACGATGCCGGGGATGATGAGGAGTTGCGGCGCCTGTGTCATGTAGAGCATCCCCTGCTGGATGAGCAGTCCGAGAGAAGCCTCCGGTACCTGCACGCCGAAGCCGAGGAAACTCAGTCCGCCCTCGACGAGGATCGCGACGGACAGGGCATAGCTCGCCTGCACGGCGATGGTGCCCCCGATGTTCGGCAGCAGCCGCCGGGCGAAGATCACGGGGGTCCTGACGCCGCTGATGCGCGCCGAAACGATGAAGTCGCGGTCGGCGACTCCTCTCGTCGCGATGCGGACGACGCGGGTCATGAGAGGGATCGTGATCACGACGATGCTGATGATCGCGGCGGGCCGACCGGGGCCGATGAGCGCGGACACGAGGATCGCGAGCACGAGCGCGGGGAAGGCGTACAGGACGTCCGCGACGCGCATGACCGCTTCATTGACGGCGCCTCCGTAATATCCCGCGAGCATTCCGAGGATCGTGCTCACCACCGCGGAGCAGAGGACCGCGATGAGGGAGACCACGAGCGTCGTCGCGGTTCCCTGGAAGAGCCGAGGCAACAGCGAGCGGCCGAGGTTGTCGGTGCCGAGCGGAGCGATCGCGGAGGGGCCTTCGAGGCGCCCGGCGACCGTCGCATCGGTGGAACCGGTCAGGCCGGAGAGGACCGCGATCACGGTGGCGACGACGATCACCCCCAGCACGATCACGGCCGTGCGCAGGACGGCATCGCTGCGTCGCCACGCGCCTCGGGATGACTGTCCGGCCGCGCGGATGCGATGGGCGGCCGTGGGTGCGATGGTCATCGGCGGCTCCCTCCGGTCAGGCGCAGGCGCGGATCCAGCGCGTTGGCGATCAAGTCGACGATGAGGCTCGCGGCGATGAAGACGACCGCGGCGAGGAGCACGGCGCTCTGCACGATCGCGTAGTCGCGTCGACCGAGGGCGGTCTGCAGATACGAGCCCATGCCGGGGATGTCGAAGACGAACTCGACGATCACGGTGCCTCCGAGCAGGACGGCGACCAGGGCGCCCACGATCGTGAGGATGGGAGCCGCCGCGTTGCGCAGCACGTGGTGCCGCACGATGAATCCGGGTGTCTCCCCGCGTGCGACGGCTGCCTGCACGTGCGGCTCGACGAGGACGTTCATGACGGCATCCCTCGTGTTCCGGGCGACCACGGCCACGCAGCCGACGGACAGAACCGTGACCGGGAGCACCAGCGATCCGAAGAAGCGTGCCGGATCGACGGCGAAGGGGGCGAAGCGTCCGAGCGACACCCCGAGACCCAGGGTCGACACGGCGAAGACCACGAGTCCCGCGAGGAGGAACTCGGGGATGCTGATGCCGAGCGCGCTGACGATACGACCCGCCGCGCCGGCCGAACCCTCCGAGCGGAGCGCGGCGATGAACCCGAGCGGGATGCCGACCAGGAGGGTCACGATGATCGTCAGCAACGCGATCGTCGCCGTGACCGGGAGTCTCGCACCGAACTCCTCCGACACCGAGACGTTGGACACGAAGGAATACCCCAGGTCGCCGGTGAAGACGCCGAAGAGCCAGTGGAAGTACTGGGCGACGACCGGATCGTCGAGCCCGGATGCGGCCACCGCCTGGGCCCGCTGCGCCTCGGTGGCGAGCGGACCCAGGACGAGGTCGATGTAGTCGCCGGGCATGAGGCGCACTGAGGCGAAGATCAGCACCGAGACGACGAGCAGCGTCAGCAGCGCGGCGCCGATGCGCCGGAGCGACCACAGAGCGACGGCCATGTCAGTTGGCGCGGAACTCGGTGAGGTAGCGCAGGAAGTTGCCGTAGCCCTCGTCGCTGCTGAGCGTCGGGGACAACGACGCCGTGTTCCAGCCGATGGTGGAGGGGCGCAGCACCAGGGGCACCATCTCGCTCTGCTCGTCGGCAAGTGTGCAGAGGTCCTGGAAGACCGCGGCCCGCTCCTCACCCGGCGCGGTGGTGTACCCGTCCTCGATGAGGGCGTCGAGCTCGTCGCTCCCCTTCATGAAGACCGCGGAGAATCCGGCGACCTCGGGGTTCCACCACGTCGTGACCATGGCGGGATCGGCGTACCCGGCGAACCAGCTCAGCGCGAGGTCGAAGTCCGCGGGGCTGCCGTAGACCTTGGCGGAGTACGTGGCGAAGTCGACCTGCTGGATCTCGACCTTGACGCCGATCTCCGCCAGATTCTGCTGCATCACCTGAGCGATCTGTGCGAGCACCGGCTCGTCGGTGTAGACGAAGAGGTCGAGCTCGAGTCCGCCGACCTCGTCGATCACGGACTTGGCCGCGGCGACGTCCCGGGCCGCGGAAGGCAGATCCTCCGCGCGGCAGGCATCGGGCAGGACGGCGGGGGTGATGCCGGTGGAGGCGGTCGACCCCCCGAACGCGAGCTCGTTGATCGCGTCACGGTCGATGGCGGAGTTGATCGCGAAGCGCACGTCCTCATCCTGCAGCGCCTCGTCGCCGGTGAGGGAGTTGATCATCAGGTAGTGGAAGTCGGTGTTCCGCTGTCCCACCACGGTCACGTCCGCCGCGTTGGCGAGGAGTTCCGCGGAGTCGATCGAGTTCAGCACCGCGAAGTCGGCGGATCCGTCGCGCAGCGCCGCTGCCCGCGTCGCCTCGTCGCCGACGATGTCGACCGTGAGGGTGGAGAAGCCGAGGGCATCGGCATCCGGGTGGTGGACGTTCGGCTCGAACGTCCACTCCTCGTCCTGACGGTGAGCGGTCGCGACGAGCGGGCCCGTGCCGAGCATCTCCGTGGTGATGTCGACCTCGCCGGACTCGATCTCCGCCATCGGCAGGATCGCGGCGGGGATGTTCGCGAGAGCCGCGAGGAACGGCGCATAGGGGCTGGACAGCGTGACCGTGACCTCGAGGTCTCCGGTCTCCTCGATCGAGGCGACCGGGCCGAGCTGTCCGGTCCAGGTGGTGGGGATGTCGATCAGCCGCTGGAGGCTGCCGACGACATCGGCTGCGGTCATCGGGCGTCCGTTCGAGAACACGGCGTCATCGGCGAGGGTGAAGACGTACTCGGTGTCGCTCGGAGTCTCCCAGGATGTGGCGAGCTTCGGCGCCACGTCGAGGTTCTCATCGATCGTCGTGAGCGTCTCGTAGGAGAGCCCTTCGAGCATCCAGGAGCGGGCGGTGGCGGCCCCCTGCGGGTCGAGGCCGCTCGCCTCCGCGGTGTCGTAATCGACCTGGACGACGAGGTCGCCGCCCCCGTCGAACGCCTCATCGGCGACGGCGAGGAAGCCGGGTGCGGCTTCGTCCTGAGTGGGTTCGGTTTCGGGTGAGGCGCCGGCGGCGCACCCGGTGAGGGCGAGGAGGGCGACGGTGGCGACGGCCACCCCCGCACGAGCTGCTTTGTGCATGTCGGTGTTTCCCTTCGGGATGTCGGGCGACGGCCGGTCAGGCGTCGGACGACGACGGGCGGACAGAGAGGTGATGCAGGTGGTGCTCGGTTCGGGCTGCGCCGGCGTCCTCGTGAGCGCAGGCGCATGCGGTGGGGGAGGCCGGAACGTCGAGGGTCGGGTTCCGGTCGAAGAAGTCGTGGGGTTTCAGTGTGAAGCCGCAGCTGTCGACCGGCATGATGGGCCAGTCCTCCGTGCGCGGGAAGTGCGTGAGGCCGAACGTGTGCCACAGCACGAGGTCTGCGCCGTCCAGCGAGGCGTTCTCGGCGACGAAGGCCGGCAGCCCCTGCTCCGGTGCGCTCTGGTTGACGACGTCGCCGGCCGGATAACGCTCCTCGGGGTCGTACGCGGTGACCCACAGATCGGCGGTCGCGAAGCGGGCGCGCGAGGCGATCACGGATTCGGGGCGTGCGAGGAGGACGGGCTTCCCCTCCGGTGTCAGGACGTAGGAGGTGGGACGACCGAGCCGGTTCGTGGCCGTCGCGCTGCTCACCCGCCATGTGCGGTCGACCGACGCGTCGGCCCGGCGCCGCCCCTCGAGCTCGCTGCGAAGCCGGGTCCGGGTGAAGCCGATCGCGCTGCCGTGCAGGTTGTCGTCGGAGATCGGGAGCGACCGCACGTCGACTTCGTCGATGACGGCAGGCCCGTCGTCGACCGCCATGTCCAGCCGCGCGCAGAACAGGTGCTGGTGGTACGGCGCCGCGAGCCCCGGGGCCAGCTCGCTCGCGAAGCGGCCGGTGCGCTCGTCATAGGCGGCGGTGAACACGAGTCCGGTGGCCTTGGCCTCGAACTCGATCTTGCCGTCCAGGTAGAAGTACCAGTAGAAGCCGTAGTCGTAGTTGCCCACCGTGACGAAGAACGAGATC
Source organism: Microbacterium sp. J1-1 (assembly GCF_024498615.1). Classification (NCBI taxonomy): domain Bacteria; kingdom Bacillati; phylum Actinomycetota; class Actinomycetes; order Micrococcales; family Microbacteriaceae; genus Microbacterium; species Microbacterium sp. J1-1. The sequence goes on from NZ_CP089590.1 coordinate 1,024,565, forward strand.
ACGAGTCGGCGCTGGCGGCGGACGTCGCTCGATCCCGTGAACTGCTCGGTGTGCTTCCACAGCACCCCGGCGTCCTCCTCGTGGACGCAGATCACGTTCGGGAGCACCTTCACGTTGCCGCGGGCGTCGGCGATCGGGACGTCGAGGTAGGTGATGTCGCCGACGCAGTCGCAGCCGAGTTCCAGCGAGTTCGCGAGTCTGCCGAGGAGATACTCACCGGTGTCGAAGTAGTTCTGCCAGAAGCGCACGGGCCCCGGGTCGCCGTAGGGCACCAGCATCTCGGCGATTGAGGCGCGGTGCACGATGGGGCGGACCCGGCCCTCGTCCTCGAACCCGATGCCGTGCAGGATGAGTCCTTCGCGCATGTCGTAGCCGATGCGCAACGACCACTTCTCCCAGGTGATCACGTCTCCCTCGAAGGCGAAGCTCGGTCCTTCGGGCTGAGTGATGACGATCGGCTTCTGTGTGGTCCGCTCCGGGCCGAATGTGCCGGGCACGTGATAGTCCGCGGTCTCTTGTGGAATCGGCATCGCGCCCACGTCGATGACATCGACCACGGTGCGCGCGGCGACGTCGACGTATGCCACCAGTCCGTCGATCGGATGTGCCCAGGGCATGGTCTGTGGAGTGGGCTGATGGTGTCCGAGCACCCGTGCGAGTCGGCGCCCGCTCTCGCCCTCGATCGGGAAGCGCCCGGCTGACAGCCCGGCCAGAGCGACCGTGCTCGGGTCCTCGATGCCCCGGGCGGCGAGTGCTTCGGCCCAGCGCTCGTCGGCGCCGATCAACTCGCGGATGATCGCGTGCTCCTCCTGGAGCAGGGGGACCTGGCCGTCGTGCTCCGGGTCGATGTCGACGTCCGTGACGATCTCGCCGGTGCCGATGTCGACCGAGAGGGCACGAGCGCGTCCGGTGTCGGTCTCGAGCAGCTGGACACGGGCGCGGCGGGGGACGGGGCGCCCGGCGGCGACCTCGGTGCGGTCCGGCTCATCGAGTCCGACGTAGGCGATCCGCTGCGCCTCACCCAGTGCGCCGTGGGCACGCAGCGTCTCGGAGACCCGCTGCAGCTCGTCCGCGGAGAGCGTCGCGTACGGCGCACCGGATTCGTCTCCGAGCGGGCGCGAACGCTGGACGTGGTCGGACGGGGAACAGCTGCAGTTCATGGAGTCTCCATCGGATGTGAGTTCGGGAACGTCTGCGTGCCGGAACGTTCCGGCAAAAGTATGCGATGAATGTGTTTCAGCGCAAGACCTGATGTGTTTCGAGTGGATTACGACGTGCTCCGTGTGGTTAGACTCGGCCGCATGCAAGAGCCACGACGGGTCAGATTGATCGACGTCGCACGGCGCGCGGGGGTCGGGAAGACCACGGCGTCCGATGCGCTGAGCGGCGTCGGGCGCGTCTCGCAGCCCACCAGGGAGGCCGTCCTGGCCGCGGCGGCGGAGCTCGGCTACTCGGTGAACACCGCGGCCCGGCATCTGCGCGGCGGCAGCATCGGCACGATCGGCATCGTGCTTCCTGAGGTCGTGTCGCGGTCGGCGTACTACATGGCTTTCACGTTCGGTATCGTCACCAGCGCGGCCGCTCACGACATCGACGTGACGATCGTGAGCCCCTCCGTCTCGTCTGGCCGTTCACGTCCGATCCGTGCCGACGGACTCATCATCGGCGACCCGCTCTCCGGTGACCCCGGCCTCCCGGCGCTGATGGCGTCGGGGATCCCCGTCGTCACCCAGGAGCACCTCCCGGACGATGTCGACGGCACGCCGGCGGGTGTCGTGTGGTCCTCGCATGAGGCGGGCATGCTGCGGCTCCTCGACGAGATCGATGTCACCGGCGCCCGGCACCCCGTGCTGCTGGTCGCGCCCGACGCCACCGACTGGTCGCGCCAGCTGGTCTCCGGCTATCGGAAGGGGTGTGCGACACGCGGATTCGATCCGGTCATCGCCCCCGTCTCCTTCGAAGCATCGTGGCCCGACGTCAGGGTGGCGACGGAGCGGGTCCTCCAGGCGCATCCGGACACGGACGTGATCATCTGCGGTCCGGATTCCAGTGCGATCGAGGTCGCCGCCGTCCTCGGACGACAGGGGCGGACGGTCGGTCAGGACATCACGGTGGTCTCGTGCGTGGACCATCCCTCGCTGCCCTTCCTGACCCCGTCGATCACATCGATCGATCTGCGGCCTCGAGACTCCGGGGTCGCCTGCGCCGAGCTGCTCATCGACCTGATCGAGGGGCGTGCCGCGCCGGGTACGGACGTGGAGTTCCCGATCTCCGTCGTCGCGCGGGAATCCACCGCCCACCCGCTGCGGGTGCACGCATGACCGCACCGCTCGACGGCATCGTGGTCGCCGATTTCTCCCGTGTGCTCGCCGGGCCCCTTGCGACGATGACGTTGGCCGACCTCGGGGCGCGCGTGATCAAGGTCGAGCGCCCCGGCACGGGAGACGACACCCGGGCATGGGGGCCGCCGTACGCGGAGTCCGGCATGACGACGTACTTCGAGTCCGCCAACCGGGGCAAGGAGTCGGTTACGCTCGACCTCACCGACGCCGGAGATCGCAAGAGAGCGCTCGAACTCATCGCCCGCAGCGACATCGTGATCGAGAACTTCCGGCCGGGACTGTTCGCCGCACTGGGATTCGATGAGGAGAAGCTCGCGGCGGCCCATCCGCGTCTCATCTCGGTGTCGGTGAGCGGCTTCGGCCTCGGCGCAGGGGCATCGCTCCCCGGCTACGACTTCGTCGCGCAGGCGGTGGGCGGTCTCATGCACATCACGGGTGAGAACGACGGTGAGGCCATGAAGGCGGGGGTCGCGCTCGTCGACGTGCTCACCGGCAAGGACGCGGTGATCGGCATCCTCGCCGCGCTGCGCCGACGCGAACTCACCGGCCACGGATCGAGGATCGAGGTGAACCTGCTCTCGAGTCTCCAGGCGGCCCTGGTGAACCAGATGTCCGCGCACCTCGGAGCGGGCGCGGAACCGGGCCGGCTCGGAAACCGACATCCGTCGATCGCCCCCTATGAGTCGCTGCGTTGCGCCGATGCGCCGATCGCGGTCGCCTGCGGCAACGATGCCCAGTTCGCGAAGATGGTCACCGCGCTCGGTCGGCCGGAGCTCATCGACGACGAGCGCTTCCGTCGCAACCCGGACCGTGTCGCGAACCGCGAGGATCTCGTCGTGGAGCTGGAGGGCGCGCTGGTCACGGATACGGCTGCGGCCTGGGCGGAGCGGCTGAACGAGATCGGCGTCGCCGCGGGGGTCGTGAACTCCGTGGGCGAGGGCGTCGAACTCGCCACGCGTCTGGGCCTCGACCCGGTCCGGGAGCTGATCGGGGAGGACGGCCGGCGTTCGCGCCAGATCCGGTCACCGCTAACTTGGAAGCCGGAGATCCCCGTGTCGGTGGCGCCTCCGCCCCGGCTGGGCGAACACGACGACCGCGTGCGGGCCTGGCTCGACGGCCGTGACTAGACGGATCGATCCCGGATCGCCAACCACAGTTCGGCGGCGACGTCGGGATCGTCCAGCGCGACGCCGAGCAGGCTCTCTGCGGCGGCGATGCGGGGGCGGACGGTGTTGCGATGCACACCGAGCTCCCGGGCGGTGCGCTCCGCCTGGTGGCGATGCCGGAGATACGACGTCACGGTGCGCAACAGCATCGGGTCCGTCGCCGCGAGCAGGTCCGCCCACCCTGCGGCGCGCGACTCCGGTTCGATCACGAGAGCGGTGTCCGGCGCGCGACGGTGCAGGGCCAGCGCACGAGCGGTCGCGGCGGGGACGTCGTCGAGGGTGACCGGAGCGCTGAGCACTCCGGACCTGGCGGAGGGGTGCTCAGCGGGGTCGAGGAGTGCGACGACCACGCCGTCCGACTCGGCCGAGAAGATGCTCGGATCCAGGGCCCCCACGAGGACGCGGAACTCCAACGGCAGGTCGAGGTCGGCGACGGCCGCCAGCGCGCGCGCCGCGGCTGTGTCTCCTCGCAGCGCCAGGGCGGTGAACCACCCTTCGGCTCGTCGGGTGCCGGCCGTCGGCGAGGTGACCAGTCGCAGGAGCGCGCTCGCGGTGAGGGCGAGCTGACGGTCCGCCCGTGCGAGGGGGCGGCCGGCTCCGATGGCGAGGGCCCCGCGCGTGAGCTCGCCGTCCGTGACCGCGTGAGCCACGACCGCGGACCCCTGGGACACGAAGGAGGCGGCCTCGACTCCGGATCGGAGGAGCGATCGCTCCACATCGACCCGCACCGCGGGCAGGAGGCCTTCGAGGGAGGGCGGATGCAGCGTTCCGAGCGACGCCCCCGGTCCGAAGGGGAGCCAGGCCACCCATCCGCCGATCGCCTGCGACATCTGGCGCAGGATCGAGGCGACGGGATCGCGGCCGGCCGCGGCTTGGACCAGCCGCGTGTGCGTGTGGGCGGTGCGCAGCGCCTCATCCTGTCCGCCCCGTCCGGTGATCGACCAGAACGCCCGCGAGACATCGAGGAAGGGTGCTCCGTCCGGTACCGCGAACACCGGGATGCCGAGCGTCCGACATCGGTCGACGAGCGCGGCCGGAGGATCGTCCCAGCCCTCGCCGAGGCCGATCCCGATCGCACCGACGTCCTGCGCATCGAGTCGATCCACATAGGCGTCCATCGGTCGGCTGCGCAGCGGGATGCCCGTGGTGAGCAGCAGCTCTCCGCCGTCCAGGTAGCGGCCGGGATCGTCGAGCTCCGACACGTGCACGCCCGTGATCGTCCGCGCGGCGTCGAACGGCGCGAGCGGGCGCAGCGCGGTGCCCGCCGTGCTGACCAGTTCGCCGAGGGAGACCATGCATCCAGTGTGCGGGATGCACAGTGAGTCTGCCAAGACTGGGCGAAGTGTTCGTCCGCTCGGGCGTCTGAGCTTCTAGCGTCGAGCCCATGACGACTGTTCCTCACCTGCGCACCGAGATCCCCGGACCCCGGTCACGCGAGCTCCATGCCCAGCGCGAAGCCGCCGTCGCCTCCGGCTTCGGCATCACCCTCCCGGTCTTCATCGAGCGAGCCGGCAGCTCGACGCTCGAGGACGTCGACGGGAACACCCTCATCGACCTCGCATCCGGCATCGCGGTGACCAGTGTGGGGGCGGCGAATCCGGTCGTGCGCGCCGAGGTCGCCGCGCAACTCGACCGGTTCACGCACACGTGCTTCATGGTGACCGAGTACGAGGGCTTCGTCCGCGTCGCGGAGTGGCTGAACGAGCACACCCCCGGTGACTTCGACAAGCGCACCGCGCTGTTCAGCACCGGAGCCGAAGCCGTGGAGAACGCCGTCAAGATCGCGCGGGCCCACACCGGTCGTCCCGCCGTGCTCGTGATCGACGAGGCGTACCACGGTCGATCGCTCCTGACGATGGCGATGACCGCGAAGGAACACCCGTACAAGACGGGCTTCGGGCCCTTCCCCGAGGCCGTGGTCCGCGCCCCCAACGCGAATCCGCTGCGCGGGCAGGGGGCGGATGCGGCCCTCGCCGAGATCGAGCGGCTCATTGCGGAGCACGGCCCGGAGCACTTCGCCGCCCTGGTCGTCGAACCGATCCAGGGCGAGGGCGGCTTCGTCGTTCCGGCTCCCGGGTTCCTCCCTGGCCTCCGCCGGATCGCCGATGCCTACGGGATCGTCCTCGTCGTCGACGAGATCCAGTCCGGACTCGGCCGCACCGGGACGCTGTTCGCGAGCGCGCACGAGGGCATCGCCGGTGACATCACCCTCACCGCGAAGGCGCTCGGAGGTGGCCTGCCGTTGAGTGCCGTGACGGGGCGTGCGGACATCATGGACGCCGCCCATCCCGGCGGGCTCGGCGGCACCTACGCGGGCAATCCGCTGGCGTGCGCGGCTGCGCTCGCCGTGTTCGAGGTGCTCGACGATCCGGGGCTCCTGCCGGGGGTCACCGGCATCGAGCGCTCGATCCGTCGGCATCTCGAGCCCCTGGTCGACGAGCTCGCCGTGGTCGCCGAGGTCCGCGGGCGCGGTGCGATGATGGCCGTCGAGTTCGCAGATCCGGGAACGCTCGCCCCTCGTCCCGACCTCGCCCAGCGGGTCGCTGCGGCATGCCATGCGGCGGGGGTGATCGCCCTCACCTGCGGCACGCACGGCAACGTCATCCGGTTACTCCCGCCTCTGGTGATCGAAGAGGCCGTTCTGGAGGCCGGCCTGGACATCCTGACCGCATCCATCCGCACCGTCGTCGCCGAGGAGGCCACCGCATGACCGTTCCCGACCTGCTCGACTTCGACGAGCTCCTCACCGAGGACGAACGGGCTACGCGCGACCGCGTGCGCGCTTTCGTCGACACGCGCATCCGCCCCCACATCGCCGACTGGTACGACCGTGCCGTCTTCCCGACCGAGCTCGTCCCGGAGCTCGCCGAGCTGGGCGTGCTGGGCATGCACCTCGACGGATACGGATGCGGCGGCCGCAGCGCCGTCGAGTACGGGATCGCGGCGATGGAGCTCGAGGCGGGCGACTCCGGTCTGCGCACCTTCGTCTCCGTGCAGGGCTCGCTCGCGATGAGCGCGATCCACAAGCACGGCAGCGAAGAGCAGAAGCAGGAGTGGCTCCCGCGGATGGCGCGGGGAGAGGTCATCGGCTGCTTCGGCCTCACCGAGCCCAACTCCGGATCCGACCCCTCCAGCATGACCACCTTCGCCCGTCGCGACGGAGATGGCTGGGTGCTCAACGGCGCGAAGCGCTGGATCGGGCTCGCCTCCATCGCCCAGGTCGCGATCATCTGGGCGCAGACGGACGAGGGGGTGCGCGGCTTCCTCGTCCCGACGGACACGGCGGGCTTCGTGGCGACGCCCATCGCCCCGAAGCTGTCGATGAGGGCCTCGATCCAGTGCGACATCACGATGACGGATGTGAGGCTGCCCGCCGATGCCCGGTTGCCGGGGGCGCGGGGGCTGCGTGCGCCGTTCTCGTGCCTGAACGAGGCGCGGTACGGCATCGGCTGGGGGGTGATCGGTGCCGCACGCGACAGCTATGACGCGGCGCTGACATACGCCCGGTCGCGCATCCAGTTCAACCAGCCCATCGCCGCGTTCCAGCTCACCCAGCAGAAGCTGGTCGACATGGCGGTCGAGATCGAGAAGGCGCAGTTGGTCGCCCTGCGACTCGGACGGCTGAAGGACGCCGGGCGACTGGAGCCGCATCAGATCTCGGTCGCGAAGCTCAGCAACACCCGAGCGGCCATCGCGATCGCGCGTGAGGCGAGGACGATCCTCGGCGGCAACGGCATCTCCGGCGACTACTCGCCACTGCGTCATGCCGCGAACCTCGAGTCCGTCCGTACCTACGAGGGCACCGACGAGGTGCACACGCTCGTGCTCGGGGCGCACATCACCGGTTTCTCCGCGTTCCGCAGCACCGACTCCGAAGGAGCATGATGGCCACCACGTACGATCTCCGACACTTCATCGACGGGACCTGGGTCACCGGTGAGGGACCGCTCCTGGTCGATGTCAACCCGAGCCGACCCGGCGACATCGTCGGGCGGGGGCCCGGCGCGTCCGCGGCCGACGTCCACCGTGCCTTCGCCGGTGCACGAGCCGCACTCGACGGATGGCGCCGGACTCCCGCCAGGGCGCGGGCCGCGATCCTGCTGCGAGCGGCCGACATCATCCACGCGAATCGCGAGGAGTGGGGGCGCGAGCTCGCGCGGGAGGAAGGGAAGACACTCGTCGAGGCGATCGGCGAGACCGGGCATGCCGCGAACATCCTCCGCTTCCACGCGCAGGAGGTCGAGCGTCAGAGCGGCGGCCTGTTCGAGTCGCCGAGTGCCGGAGAGCGCATCCTCGTCATCCGTCGTCCGGTCGGGGTGATCGGGGCCATCACCCCGTTCAACTTCCCGATCTCGATCCCGGCCTGGAAGCTGGCCCCCGCCCTGGTCTGGGGGAACACGGTGGTCTGGAAGCCGGCGACCTTCGTCCCCCTGCTCGCGATGCGGTTCGCTCAGGCGCTCGAGCAGGCCGGGCTTCCGCAGGGCGTCCTGAACCTCGTGAACGGTGACGCCGGCGTGGGGGAGGCCATCGTGTCGCATCCCGACGTCGATGCCGTCACGTTCACCGGTTCCACGAAGGTCGGCAGGATCATCGCCGCGCAGCTCGCCGCGCGCGGTGTTCCGTTCCAGGGGGAGCTCGGTGGGAAGAACGCGGCTCTCGTCCTCGCCGACGCCGACCTCGACGTCGCGGTGGAGCAGGTGGCGGTCGGAGCCTTCCGCGCGGCCGGACAGAAGTGCACCGCGACCTCCCGAGTGATCGTGCACGAGGCTGTGGCGGACGAGTTCCTGCGACGACTCGCGATCCGCACCGAGCGGATGGTCGTGGGCGACGCGCAGGACGAGGGCGTCGACGTGGGCCCCGTGGTCGATGCCGGAGCGCGCGATCGCGTGGCCGCCGCTCTGGTGCGCGCCCGGACCACGGCGAGAGCGGTCGTCGACGCCGGGCCGTACTCCTCCGGTGAGCTCGCCGAGGGGTACTTCATCCCCCCGTCGATCTTCGAGCTGAACGAGGAGGATCCGGGCGAGCTGTGGACCGAGGAACTCTTCGGCCCGGTCATCGGGGTCCGCCGCGTCTCGTCCACCGCGGAAGGCATCGCGCTCGTGAACGACAGCGAGTTCGGACTCTCGACTGCCGTGTTCACGACCGGACTGGCCGAAGCGCTCAGCGCGATCGAGGACATTCGCGTCGGGGTGGTGCACGTCAACTCGGCCTCCGCCGGCGCCGACCTGCACGTGCCGTTCGGGGGGAGCGGTGCCAGTGCCCTCGGCCCGAAGGAGCAGGGCGGCGCGGCCCGGGAGTTCTACACCGAGACCGCGACGGTGTACCTGCGCGGCTGACCCCGCCCGCCCGCCCGCCCGCCCGCCCCTTCGCCGAGACCCCCGCTGCCCGCCGAGGCCCCCGCCTGCCGACGTGTGCAGGCGGGGGTCTCGGCGGTGCGCGGGGGTCTCGGCGCAAGAGTGTTCCACAGCCATGTCCGATTTCCGCCAGTCGAGGTCGGTGGGTCATGACAGAGTGGAGGCATGAGCTTCCCCGTGACCGACTTCGACGAGCGCTATCGTGCGATCAGCGCCCGAGACACCCGCTTCGACGGGCAGTTCGTCACGGCCGTCCGCTCGACCGGGATCTACTGTCGTCCGAGCTGCCCCGCACGCACGCCCCGACCGCAGAACGTGACGTTCTATCCGACCAGTGCAGCTGCACACGAAGCGGGCTATCGCGCGTGCAAGAGGTGCCTGCCCGAAGCTGCTCCCGGATCACCGGACTGGAACCTGCGCGGCGACACCGCGGCACGGGCGATGCGGCTGATCTCCGACGGTGTCGTGGAACGGGAGGGCGTCCCCGGTTTGGCCGCGCGTCTCGGATACTCGAGCAGGCACCTCACCCGTCTGCTCAGCGCCGAACTGGGGGCCGGGCCTCTGGCCCTCGCGAGGGCGCATCGCGCGCACACGGCGCGGATGCTGCTGGTCGGTACCGACATGCCGATCTCCGATGTGGCCTTCTCGGCAGGCTTCGCCAGCATCCGGCAGTGCAACGAGACGATCCGTGAGGTGTTCGACCTCACCCCCGGCGAGCTCCGCGCACGACGCCGGACGCCGGCCATGTCAGCCCCGGGGGCGATAGACCTCGTGCTGCCGTACCGTGGTCCGCTCGACGCGAGCGGCATCTTTGCGTGGATGGCGGCGCGCGCGGTGCCCGGCGTCGAAGCGGTCTCCGAGTCGTCGTTCTCCCGGCACCTGCGCATGGCCGGAGGCGCGGCCTGGTTCGAGGTGCGGCAGGATCAGCGATCGGGCTTGCGTCTGCGTGCTCGGGTGGCCCGGCTCGGGGACCTGGCACCGCTGGTCTCGACCGTGCGTCGCCTCTTCGACCTCGACGCAGATCCGCTGGCGATCGATCAGGCGCTGTCCGCACATCCCGAGCTCGCCCCGCTCGTGGCCCGCACACCGGGCATCCGGGTGCCTGGATCGGCCGACCCCCATGAGATGCTCATCCGCGCCATGATCGGACAGCAGATCACCGTGGTCGCCGCCCGCACGGCGCTTACGGCGCTGACCGAGGCCCTGGGGGAGCGGACCGACGACGGGCTGCTGTTCCCGACCATGGCGGCCATCGCGGAGCACGGTGTCGAGGTGCTCCGTGGCCCGGCCGCGCGCATCCGGGCGATCACGGGTGCTGCCGCCGCCCTCGCCGACGGCTCGCTCACCCTCACGGTCGGTGACGACGGTCCGATGCAGCGTGAGCGGCTCCTGGCGCTGCCCGGCATCGGACCCTGGACGGCCGACTACGTGCGCATGCGGGTTCTCGGTGACCCCGACATCCTTCTTCCCGGCGATGTCGCGTTGCGGGCGGGCGCGGCGGCCTCCGGCGTCCCCGGAGAGGCGCGGGCGCTCACCGCCTGGGCGGAGCGCGCGGCTCCCTGGCGCAGCTACCTCAGCGCACACCTCTGGCGCGCCGCGCCGGTGCGCCCGGCGAGGACCCGGCGTGCGGCACCCCCGACGCGTCCCCCTCGCACCGATCACACGACCTCGAAGGAGACCTCATGACCGCTCTCATCCAGACCATCGACACCCCGGACGGGGCCTTCACGATCCTCACCGACGACCGGCAGCGCGTGCTCGCCTCCGGGTGGACCTCCGATGTCGAGGCGATCCTCGGGCGGCTCTCGGCGGCGAACCGTCCCGTGCACGTGCGCGAGGGCGAGACCGACGCGGCAGCCGCGGCGCGCGCCTACTACGGCGGCGATCTGTCGGCGATCGACACAGTCGCGGTCGCGCAGACCGGCACCGCGCTCCAACTCGCGGGATGGTCGGCTCTGCGTGCGATCGAACCCGGCGCTCCGCTCACCTACACCGGCTTCGCTGCACGGCTCGGCAACCCGAACGCCGTCCGGGCGGCGGCGTCGATCTGCGCACGCAACGCCCCGGCGCTCTTCGTGCCGTGCCACCGGGTGCTGCGGACGGACGGCAGTCTCGGCGGATTCGCCTGGGGACTGAGCGTGAAGGAGAGCCTGCTGGCGCGGGAGTCGATCGGGGTCTGAATCGACCGCGGTCCCGGGATCGTCCCGATTCGTCGAACCTCCCTCGACGAATCGGGAATGACTCTTGCGTTCAGCTGGTTCACAGCAATAGGCTGGTGGGCTGTCGCGCCGACCGGACGACACCGCCGAGCCCTGAGGAGGACACCATGACATCGATCGCCACCGCGCGGATCGCAGCTCTCGGCTCGAACCCGGCACGGCCGCTCCTCTAGCGCCGCCCCGCTCCCTTTCTTCCGCACCGGATGCCGGACTCCAGGAGTCCGCTCTCGCATCCGACCCCATTCGCACTCGCTTTCCATACGAAACTCATCTGAGAGACATGTCCTCCTCGCCTTCCGCGCAGAACTCCTCGCCTTCCTCCACTCTTTCCACCCCGGCTGCACTGTGGCGCCTGAAGCCCTTCGTGAAGCCCGTCATCTGGCGGCTCGCCGGCGGTGCCGCCAGCGCGCTCATCGCCGCGCTCATCGCCCTGATGATCCCGATCGTCCTCGAACAGATCATCTCCGGCCCGGTCCGGTCGGGAGAGATCAGCGCGATCGTCTGGGGCGCCGCGGCCGTCTTCGCGCTCGCCCTCGGCGAAGCGCTGATGGTCTGGCTGCGTCGTCAGTTCGTGCTCAATCCCTCGACCGAGGTCGAGTACAAGATGCGCACAGAGCTCTACTCGCGCCTGCAGACCCTTCCGGTGTCGTTCCACGACCGCTGGGGCTCCGGCCAGCTGCTCAGCCGCATGATGCAGGACATCGGTCTCATCCGCCGTTGGCTCGCCTTCGGGCTGGTCCTGCTCGTCGTCAACGTGCTCACGATCATCATCGGTTCGATCCTGCTGTTCCGGTGGCACTGGCTGCTCGGTGCGATCTTCCTGGTGACCGCGATCCCGCTGTGGATCCGCGGCTACCTGTTCGAGAAGCGCTACGGCGCCCTGACCCGTCGCAGCCAGGATCAGGCCGGCGATCTCGCGACCAGCGTCGAGGAGAGCGTGCACGGCATCCGCGTGCTGAAGGCGTTCGGGCGCGGAAAGCATGCGCTCAGCCGCTTCAGCCGCCAGGCCGAGACCCTGCGCGAGACCGAGATGAGCAAGGCCGGCGCGATCGCGTCGATCTGGTTCTGGCTCGACCTCATGCCGCAGATCGCGTTCGGTCTCAGCCTGATGTCCGGGATCTGGCTGATCTCGCAGGGGCAGATCGATGAGGCTCAGCTGTTCGCCTTCTTCGCGATGGCCGTCGTTCTGCGCTGGCCCATCGAGTCGATCGGCTTCCTGTTCTCGTTCATGCTCGATGCCCGCACGGCCACCGATCGCGTGTTCGACATCTTCTCCGAGACCAACACCATCACCGACCCGGAGAACCCGGTGCACATCGCGCATCCGCGCGGAGAGCTCGCGTTCGAGAACGCGCACTTCCGCTACCAGGACGCCGGTTCGCACGAGCGGGATCTGCTCGACGGCATCGACCTGGTGCTGCGCCCCGGTGAGACCATGGCGCTGGTCGGGCTCACCGGCAGCGGGAAGACCACGCTCACCACGCTCCCGACGCGTCTGTACGACGTGACCGGGGGAAGGGTCACGCTCGACGGCGTCGATGTGCGAGACCTCCCGCTCGCCGAGCTCCGCCAGCACATCGCCATGGCGTTCGAGGACGCGACGCTGTTCTCGGCGACCGTCCGCGAGAACGTGCTGCTCGGCCGCGCCGAACTCGACGTGCACAGCGAAGAGGGGGAGCGGGTGCTACGCGAAGCCATCGAGGTCGCTCAAGCGTCGTTCGTCGATGCGCTCCCCGAGGGCGTCGAGACCGTGATCGGTGAGGAGGGGCTCAGCCTCTCCGGTGGTCAGCGTCAGCGGCTCGCCCTCGCCCGCGCGGTGGCGGCGAAGCCGAAGGTGCTGGTGCTGGACGACCCGCTGTCGGCGCTCGACGTCGACACCGAAGCGCTCGTCGAGGAGGCGCTCCGGCACGTCCTCGCCGACACCACGGCCATGATCGTCGCGCACCGCCCGTCGACGGTGGCACTCGCGGACCGGGTCGCCCTGCTCGAGGGTGGCCGCGTGACCGCGGTCGGCACGCACTCCGAGCTTCTGAAGACGAGCCGGCACTATCGGCATGTCATCTCCAGTCTGGAAGCGGAGGAGGCGGCGCGGACCGGAGCGATCCCGATCATCCGTGACGAGCAGCTCGCGGTCGCCGAAGAAGTCCGTGAAGGACTCGCGAAGCAGGCCGCGGACGAAGACCCGATCATTGAGAAGGAGGTGCAGCGATGAGCTCCGCCATCACCGGAACCCAGAACGAGGACCGTTCCGAGTACACCCGCGAGGAGAGCAAGGAGATCCGTCGTCGGTCCCTCCGACTGCTCGGTTCCCTTGTCCGCCCGCTGAAGCTGCAGATCGTCCTGGCCGCTGCGGTGCTGATCGTCTCGACCGCGCTGCAGGTCGCCGGACCGATCCTGATCAGCATCGGGCTCGACCGTGCGCTGCCGGCCGCGGTGAAGCAGGCCGACTGGATGCCGACCTTCATGATCGGCGGCATCTACCTGCTCGCCGGAGCGCTGGCCGCGGTGCTGATCGCCTGGTACGTGATCATCGCCGCCAAGCTCACCCAGGCGGTGCTGCTCGATCTGCGCAAGCGCATCTTCCTGCACACTCAGCGCCTGAGCCTGGAGTTCCACGAGTCCTACACGTCCGGCCGCATCATCTCGCGCCAGACCAGTGACCTGGACTCGATCAAGGAACTCCTCGACGGTGGACTGAACGAGCTCGTCTCGGGCGTGCTGTTCGGTGTGTTCACGTTCATCGCCCTCTGCATCTGGGACTGGCAGTCGGGATTGATCCTCGCGATCGGCGGCGTGCCGCTGTTCTACCTGATGCGCTGGTTCTACTCGCGCTCGCAGCTCGTCTACCGCGAGTCGCGCGTGATCAGCGCGAAGGTCATCGTGCAGTTCGTCGAGACCATGACCGGTATCCGCGCCGTGAAGGCCTTCCGCAAGGAGCCGCGCAACGACAAAGCGTTCCAGGAGATCGCGGGCGACTACCGCGATGTGAACCGTCGATCGATGCTGCTGTTCGGGACGTTCGAGCCCGGGCTGATGGGCGTCGCCGCGCTGGTCCTCGGCATCGTGGTGCTCTGGGGTGGGATCCGTGTCTCCGAAGGCGCACTCACGGTGGGCGTGCTGCTGTCGGCGGTGCTCTACGTGCGCAACTTCTTCGCGCCGATGCAGGAGATCGCGATGTTCCTGAACTCCTACCAGTCGGCGACGGCTGCGCTGGAGAAGGTGTCGGGTGTGCTCGAAGAGGTGCCGACGGTGCCGGACCCCGAGAAGCCGGTCGACCTCTGGGAGTCCCGCGGCCACATCCGGTTCGACGAGGTGACCTTCGGTTACAACGGCGAGAAGACGATCCTCCCGAACTTCTCGCTCGACATCCCCGCCGGCGAGACGATCGCTCTGGTGGGCACGACGGGCGCGGGCAAGTCGACGCTGGCGAAACTGATCTCGCGGTTCTACGACCCCTCGGAAGGACGCGTCACACTCGACGGAGTGGACCTGCGCTCGCTGCACCCGAAGGACCTCCGCCGCGCGATCGTGATGGTCACGCAGGAGGCCTACCTGTTCAGCGGCACCGTCGCCGACAACATCGCCCTCGGGAAGCCGGATGCCTCGCTCGAGGAGATCCGTGCGGCGGCGAAGGCCGTCGGGGCGGACGAGTTCATCTCGTCGCTTCCGGACGGGTACGGCACCGATGTGAACAAGCGCGGTGGACGGGTCTCTGCGGGACAGCGTCAGCTCATCTCGTTCGCGAGGGCGTTCCTGGCCGACCCGGCGGTGCTGATCCTCGATGAGGCGACGGCATCGCTGGACATCCCGTCGGAGCGTCTCATCCAGGACGCGCTGCAGACGCTGCTCAAGGACCGCACGGCGATCATCATCGCGCACCGACTCTCGACCGTCGCGATCGCCGATCGGGTGCTGGTGATGGAGCACGGGAAGATCATCGAGGACGACAGTCCCGAGGCGCTGATCGGAGGCACGGGCAAGTTCGCCCAGCTGCATGCAGCGTGGCAGGGCACACTGGTCTGATGATGTCGTCGCTTCCTCCGCTGCGGACCCGGGCACGCCCCGGGCCCGCAGCGGAGGAGGTCCGTCTCGGAGCCTCCGCGCAAGGGGTTCGGCGGACGCGCAGGCTCGGTAGCATCGAATCATGGACCCGTTGCTGCTCGCCGCCGAGTGGTGGTGGCTCGCGCCGACCGCGGCCGCGGCAGGAACGGTCGGCTGGATCGGCCTGCGCAGGCGGAGCACCATGAGCGGGCGGCGCCTCGAGGTCGATGCGGCGCGGCACGACCTCCGGATGGCCCAGGCTGCACTCGTCGAGAGGCGCGCGGCGCTCAAGGTCGCCCGCGCCGATCATGCCAGGGTCGTGGCGGAGCGCGCGGCGCGGCGGGCGTCCCCCGATCAGGTCGCGAGCTCCCGGCGCATGCTGCGTGACGTCGAGCGCGACGCCAAAGCGTGTGCGGCCGACGTCAAGGCCAAGCAGGCGAGGCTCCACGCCGCAAGAGCCGCTGTTCCCGCGGCTTCCGCTCCCCGTCCCCTCGACCGGTTGCGCTCCACGCATGATGCGGTGGTCGCCCGGTGGATGGTCTATGAGACTGACCCCGCGCGCCAGATCGCCTATCCCGAGATGACCGACATCAAGCAGCCGGCGACGGTCGCGTATCTGCGTGCATCGGAGCGGGCGAGCGAGCTCCGACGCGGCCTCGGGGATCGGCCGACGCCCGCCGAGTTTGCCGCGTACCGGGATGCGGTGGCGGCGCTCGCGAGTGCCTTCGAGGTCGCCGAGCACGCGGCCCGGGTCAAGGCGGGAGAGGTGCCGGCGGCGCCCGCCTGGCAGGACGCGGCTCAGGATGCCATCGCTCGTTCGACCGAGGCGATCGAACGAGCGGCTGCCTCGGCGGCTTCGGCGCTGACCAACTGGGCCTCGCGAGGGCGCCGCGGAGACCCGCCCCGCAGCGATCGCTGACCACGCGAGGCGCACGCGGCCCCGAAGGTGCGTGGGAGCGGTCCCGCAGCCGAGGGCGACGAGGTCTCGATGGGGGAGGGGATTCGAGACCCCGCCGCCGGTCTAGGGTGTGACTCGGATCTCGGCGATGACCTCGCCGTAGGCGGTCTCGCCGACGGGCGTGAACCCGACGCGGTGGAAGAACGTCTCCGGACCGCCCTCTCCGGCCTCGTAGATCACGTTGACGTGGTCGACACCGCGTGCGCGGGCTTCGTCGATGAGGGACTCGACCGCATACCGGCCGACGCCGCGTCCCTGATCATCGGCGTCCACGTTGATGCGCCACAGCACGGAGCGGAAGTGCTCCTCCGGCGCTTCGTCGTCGAAGTTCGCGCTGACGAAGCCGACGACCTCGTTGCGGTCGAGGATCACCCGCTGCCAGGACGTCTTCGGATTGATGACCGTGGCCGCGATCCCGTACGAGACGGGAGCGAGGAACTGCTCCTGTCCGGGCTTGAGCGACAGGTTGTTCACGGCGACGATCGTCGCAGCGGAGAGTTCGACCATGCGCAGTTCGGACATGCACCCAGGCTAACCCCTCCGACGCGGAGGCACACGTCCCCGCGGGACATTTCACTTCGGCGTGCTCGCGCATCATGCCGGGGAGGCGTCGGCGGCCCCGGCCCGGCCACGCGGTCAGAGCCACTCAGGTATCTTGGTGTCGAGACAAATTGACTATCAGAGCGGAGAACCACCTGGTGACCGACGACGCCATCATCTACACGCACACGGACGAAGCGCCGGCGCTCGCCACCGCCTCGTTCCTGCCGATCATCCAGGCCTACACCGGCCAGGCAGGCATCGAGGTCGAGACTCGCGACATCTCGCTGGCAGGACGCATCCTCGCCGCCTTCCCCCAGAAGCTCTCGCCGGAGCAGCAGGTCGGCGATGCGCTTGCGGAGCTCGGCGGACTCGCCACGCTCCCCGAGGCGAACATCATCAAGCTGCCGAACATCTCGGCGTCCATTCCCCAGCTCAAGGGTGCGATCGCCGAGCTGCAGGCGCAGGGCTACGACATCCCGGACTTCCCGGACGAGCCGTCGTCGCTCGAGGAGAAGGACGTCCGGGCCCGCTACGACCGCATCAAGGGCTCCGCCGTGAACCCGGTGCTGCGTGAGGGCAACAGTGACCGCCGCGCTCCTCTCGCGGTGAAGAACTACGCGAAGAAGCACCCGCACCGCAACAAGCCGTTCGCTGCGGGATCGAAGACCCGTGTCGCGACCCTCGGCCACGACGACTTCAAGCACAACGAGCGTTCCTGGGTCGCGGCCCACGACGACGTGCTCAGCTTCCGTCACACCGCGGAAGACGGCACGGTCACGGTGCTCAAGGAAGGACTGAAGGTCCTGCCGCGCGAGATCATCGACGCGACCTTCCTCTCAGCCACGGAGCTCGACGCGTTCCTCGCCGACACTCTGGCGGCCGCGAAGGCCGACGACGTGCTCTACTCGGTGCACCTCAAGGCCACCATGATGAAGGTCAGCGACCCGATCATCTTCGGTCACGTGGTGCGGGCCTTCTTCGCCGACGTGTTCGCGCAGTACGGCGATCAGCTCGCCGCTGCCGGGCTCAGCGCGAACGACGGCCTCGGATCGATCCTCAGCGGGCTCGCGAACGTCGCGGGGGGCGAAGAGATCGCCGCGGCCTTCGACAAAGCCATCGCAGAGGGGCCCCGCCTCTCGTACGTGAACTCCGACAAGGGCATCACGAACCTGCACGTGCCGAGCGATGTGATCGTCGACGCGTCGATGCCCGCACTCGTGCGCAACGGCGGCAAGCTCTGGGGCAAGGACGGGGAAGAGGCGGACACGCTCGCCGTCATCCCCGACTCCTCCTACGCGAGCGTCTACCAGGCCGTGATCGACGACGTGATCGCCAACGGTCCGCTCGACCCCGCCACGATCGGCACCGTTCCCAACGTGGGGCTGATGGCGCAGGCGGCCGAGGAGTACGGCAGCCACGACAAAACCTTCGAGATCGCGGCGGACGGTATCGTCCAGGTGCTCGACAGCGAGGGCACCGTCGTCATCGAGCACACGGTCGGCAAGGGCGACATCTGGCGCGCGACGCAGACCAAGCACATCCCGGTGATGGACTGGGTCCGACTCGCGGTCTCGCGTGCCCGTGCCACCGGCGACCCCGCGGTGTTCTGGCTCGACGCCAACCGCTCGCACGACGCGCAGATCATCGCCAAGGTGCACCAGGGGCTCGCGACGCTCGATACCAAGGGGCTCACGATCACGATCCTCGCGCCCGAGGAAGCCACGCGTTACACGCTCGCGCGTATGCGCCACGGCCTGGACACCATCTCGGTGACGGGCAACGTGCTGCGCGACTACCTGACCGACCTGTTCCCGATCCTCGAGGTCGGCACGAGCGCCAAGATGCTCTCGATCGTGCCGCTCCTCGCCGGCGGTGGACTGTTCGAGACGGGGGCGGGAGGCTCCGCACCCAAGCACGTGCAGCAGCTGGTGGAGGAGAACTACCTGCGCTGGGACTCGCTGGGCGAGTTCTTCGCGTTGGCCGCCTCGCTCGAGCACTTCGCCGACCGTACGGGCAACGAGAAGGCGCGGGTGCTGGCCGAGACCCTCGACGCCGCGACCGGAACCTTCCTCGAAGAGGACCGTTCACCGGGACGCGCGCTCGGAACGATCGACAATCGTGGGAGCCACTTCTACCTGGGCCTGTACTGGGCGCAGGAGCTCGCGAAGCAGACGAAGGACCCCGAACTCGCTGCGGCCTTCGCCCCGATCGCCGCGACGCTCACCGAGAACGAGGAGAAGATCGTCTCCGAGCTCAACGCGGTGCAGGGCGCGCGGGTGGAGATCGGCGGCTACTACCGTCCCGATGACGCCCTCGTCTCCGCTGTCATGCGCCCGTCCGTGACGCTGAACGGCATCGTCGACGCCCTGCGTTGATCCACGGGAAAGGGGGCGGATGCGTCGGCATCCGCCCCCTTTCCTGTCCCTGCTCCCTGGTGCCGCTCCGTCCGCTGTCCCTGCTCCCTCCCGGATGCATGATCCCCGGCCACACGCATGACCCGGTCCGGGGGCGGGCTCTTGCACGTGTGGTTCGGTCATGCATCTGCGCGGCCGGCGCGGATCAGCGGTGCGTGCGGATCAGCGGTGTGTGCGGATCAGCGGTGCGTGCGGATCAGTAGTAGACGGAGATCTCGAGGCCCTCGGGGGACCAGTCGTAGACGTACTTGGCCAGATCGATCGGCAGGTTGACGCAGCCGTGGCTCATCCGCTGACCGAAGTTGTTGTGCCAGTAGGTGCCGTGGAAGCCGATGTTCGGGGCGAACCAGGTGATCCACGGGACGTCTTCCGTGCAGTAGGGCGCGCCCTCGAAGCAACCCATGTCCTGCATCGCCGTGTGCGCGAACACACGGAAGTTGCCCGCCGGGGTCAGGGTGCCCGGAAGGCCGGTGGAGACGGCCCAGGACTTGACGACCTCGTCGTTCTCGAAGAGGTACGTACGCTGCTGGCTCAGGTTGATCTCGATACGACGGAAGAGGTTGACCGTCTCGAATGCGGTCTCGGTGACCGTGAGCTTGTAGACGCCGTCGCCCGCGGCGAGCTGCTGAGCGAACTCCGCCGCGACGTCTGAGGTGTCACCGAGCGCGCGGCCTGCGACGCCCTCCCGCTCGGCGCGGAGCACGGTGCCGCCGGAGTCGACGATGTTCGTGGCGTTGACGGGAGCGCGGTCGACGAGTCCGGGAAGCGTGTCGACGGTCGCCTGGATGGTCGCGGGGTCGGCCTCGATGCGCAGCTGGCCGTCTTCATCGATCACGGTGAGCCAGCTGGCGGCGACTGCCGGCGCGACGGGGACGGTGCGTTCATCGCCAACGTAGAAGCCGACGGTCGAGAGCATGGTGTTGAGGGAGGCGGCCGTGGCCGTGGCGTCGTCGTCGGAGACGGCGGGCAGGGCTTCGGCAGGACCACCCGGGTAGTCGAACGTCGTGCTCCCGCCGGCGACCGCGTCGGCGAAGGCGGCGTTGAGATCGTCGACATCGATTCCGGTGCCGGCCTCCGACGGGGTGATGACGTAGGTGCCGGCGGCCGCGTCGAATACGACACCGGCGTCCACCGGGTCGTCGAAGCTCGTCGGGACGGCGCTGCGCAGCGCCGCGGACGCGGTGTCGGCATCGAGGGTGATCTCGCCCGGGACGGGATCGCCCATCCACATGCCGAGATTCCAGAGCGGACGCTCTGCGAAAGCGGTGTCGGCGAGTGCGGTGGCGTCGACCGTGGCGCCGAGGTCTGCGCCGGTGAGTACGGTGTCTTCTCCCGCACCCGTCAGGGTGACCTCGGTCTGAGCGATCTGCGTGCTGACGGCCTCGGCGGCAGCGCCCGGCGTCATCCATCCGACCGGCACTCCGGCGACGGTGGTGCCCGGTGCGATGAGGACCAGGGATGCGGCGCCTGCGGCCAGAGCGACGGCGCCGAGACCGATGCCGATCCAGAGGCCGAGGTGCCGCTTCTTGGGGGCCGGTTCGATCGGAGCCCAGGCCAGCGGCTGCTCGCCGGTGGTGGGCGGCACCGTGTCGGTCGGCGCGTCTGTCGGCGTGAGCACGGCCGTCGGGGCGGAGTCGTCGCCGTGCGCCTCGGCCGCGCCCGGCGCAGAAATCAGATCGGTCACGAACTTCACCCCCCGGTTCTCAAACGTGTCCTGGGGATCAATGGTACGGGATGGGAGGTAACGGGGAGGCAACGGTCCGTGGTATCGTCACCCCCCGCGCTCCGGGGGTCAGTCGATGATGGCGATGCCGTCGATCTCGACGAGCATCTCCTCCCGCGGCAGGCCGGTGAAGACGGTGGTGCGCGAGGGGAGCACGCCGCTCGTGGTGTGTGCCGTGACGAACGCACCGTAGGCGTCGTTCATGATCGGGAAGTCCTCGCGCTTGGTGAGGTAGACGCGCAGCATCACGACGTCATCGAAGGTCGCGCCCGATGCCTCCACGATCGCCTTGACGTTCTCGAGGGTGCGAGTGGTCTGCGCGGCGACGTCCCCCGGGTAGAGGTATTCGTTCGTCTGCGGGTCGACGGGGCCCTGCCCGGAGACCTGCACGAACGGACCCTTGCGGATCCCCTGGGAGAAGGTGTGGGCGGGGGCGGGGGCGGCGTCGGTGGAAACTCGGATCTTCGCGGTCATGCCGCCAGCCTAGTAGCCTTGTTAGATGCCTCTACAAATTCCGGATCCCGTTCTCGGCGCCTGGACGAAGGGCTTCCCGGCACGCGCCGCGGGACTCCGTCTCTCGGAGGTGCCCGACGCCGGACTGCGCCTCTCCGATCTCGTCACCCCGGTGCTCACGGTGCACGAAGAGGCGCTGGGCCACAACGAGGAGACCGTGTTCGCCTGGGCGAAGGAGCAGGGGGTGATGCTCGCCCCGCACGGCAAGACCACGATGGCGCCGGCGCTCTGGCAGCGGCTCCTCGACGCGGGTGCGTGGGGCATCTCGGTCGCCACGCCGTGGCAGGCCGAGGTGGCGATCGAGGCGGGCGTCCCGACCGTCCTGATCGCCAACGCCGTCACCGACCGCGCCGCCGTGCGTCGACTCGGTGAGCTGCTCACCGCCGACGAGGATCTGCGTGTCCTGTGCTGGGCGGACTCGATCGCCGGGGTCGAGATACTGGCGGCGGGGATGGGTGATGCGGCACGACCGCTCGATGTCCTCGTCGAGCTGGGCGGCGCCCACGGCCGTACGGGCGCGCGGACCGTGGCAGAGGGGGAGCGGATCGCTCAGGCGATCTCGGACGCCCCTGGTCTCCGGCTCGCCGGTGTCACGGGTTACGAGGGACCGTTCGGACCGGACCGCAGTGACGCGTCCATCGAGGCTGTCGACGCCTACCTCCGGACCCTGATCGCGCTGCATACGAGGGTGGAGTACCCCGAAGGTGTCCGGCCCGTGCTCAGTGCCGGCGGCAGTGCGTTTCCCGACCGCGCGGCGGCTGTGCTTTCCTCCGCGGGGGCCGGGGCGGATGTCGTCCTCCGCTCGGGCGCGTTCCAGATCCACGACGACGGCTTCTATTCGAGGATGTCCCCGTTCGGCCCCGTGACCGGCACCGCGCCGCTTCGCTCCGCGATGCACGCCTGGTCCCGCGTCGTGTCGCAGCCGGAGGACGGACTCGCCCTGCTCGATGCGGGGCGGCGGGATGTGCCGTTCGATCTCGACCTGCCCGTGCCGCAGTCCGTCGAGGGGGAGATCACCGCCCTGAACGACCAGCACGCCTTCCTCCATCTCGCGGACGGTGCGGCGGTGGCCGTCGGCGACGTCGTGCGTCTCGGTCTCTCACACCCGTGCACGGCGTTCGACAAGTGGAGGGTGGTCGCGGTCATCGACGATCCCGACGCCGCTGATCCTCGCGTGATCGGAGCGGTCGCGACATGCTTCTGAGCGCGGAGAAGGCTGCGGTCGGGCTGGTGCGGGTGTATCGCTCAGCGACGGTCGTCGATGGGACGGGTGCCGCCCGCTTCGTTGCCGACGTGGCGGTCGAAGGTGCCCGGGTCGTCGCGGTCCTGCCGGTCGCGGAGCCGGACGACGTCCTCGACCTTCCGGACGGGGCGATCGAGATCGACGCGCACGGTCTCGTGCTCGCGCCCGGATTCATCGACATGCACGCCCACAGCGAGCTCGCGGTGCTGAGCGGCACCGCCCACGACGCGAAGATCCGGCAGGGCGTGACGACCGAGGTCCTCGGCCAGGACGGTCTCGGCTATGCGCCGCTCGACGACGCCACCGCCGCTGTCATCCCGGGCCAGATCGCCGGATGGAACGGGATGCCCGCCGACACGCCCTGGCGCACCATGGACGACCTCCTCTCCGCGATCGACGCGGCGACGGTCGCGAACGCCGCTGTCCTCGTGCCCCAGGGGAACCTCCGGATGATGGTGGTCGGTCACGAGAACCGTCCGGCGACCGCCGAGGAGATCACCGCGATGGCGGAGCTGCTGGGCGCGGCTCTCGACGCCGGCGCCTTCGGGATGTCGAGCGGCCTCACCTACACGCCCGGGATGTATGCCGACGCAGCCGAACTCGAGGCGCTGTGCCGGGTGGTCGCCGAGCGCGGCGGATACTGGGCCCCGCACACCCGCAGCTACGGCGGGGGAGCGCTCGATGCCTACCGGGAGGCGCTCGACATCGGTCGCCGCACCGGCTGCCCCGTGCATCTCACGCACGCCACCATGAACTTTGCTCCGAACAGGGGACGCGCCGGGGAACTGCTGGCAGTGATCGACGGGGCCATCGCCGACGGTGTCGACGTGACCCTGGACACCTACCCCTACCTGCCCGGTGCGACGACGCTCGCGGCTCTGCTGCCGAGCAGGCTGGCAGCGACGGGCGACCTGCTGCGTGTCATCTCGGACCTCGATGCCGCCGGTCGCGAAGCCGTGCGCTCAGAGCTCGAGGACATCGGCTGCGACGGGTTCCACGGCGAGACGGCGGACTGGACGCAGATCCAGATCTCCGGCACCGCCAACCCCGCACTCGCCGATCTCGTCGGTCGCACGGTGGAGGAGATCGCCGAGACGACCGGACGACGGGCCGTCGATGTCGTGCTCGACACGGTGCTCGCCGATGCCGGTGCCACCGGGATCCTGATGCACATCGGTGATGAGGAGAACGTGCGCGCGATCATGCGCCATCCGCAGCACTCGGGAGGAAGCGACGGGATCCTGATCGGTGCCCGACCGCACCCGCGGGGCCGTGGCACCTTCCCCCGGTACCTCGGACACTACGTGCGCGAGCTCGGAGTCCTCACGCTGGAGGAAGCTGTCCAGCACCTTTCCGCGACGCCTGCGCGTCGCTTGGGCCTCGACCGCGGAGACGCCCCGCGCGGCGTCATCCGGCAGGGAGCGATCGCCGACCTGGTGCTGTTCGATCCGGAGACGATCGCCGCGGGCGCCACCTTCGACAGCCCCTTCACCGCTCCGCAGGGCATCGTCGAGGTGCTGGTCGACGGCGTGGCCGTGGTCTCCGACGGCGAACCCACGGGGGCCGCGCCGGGGCGGGCGCTGAGGATGCCACCGGCGGCACATCGGTCGACGGTCCCCCGCGTCCGGGCGCACATCGAAGCTGCGGAGCCCGGCTTCGTCTGGACGAGCGGGACACCGATCGCCGGGTCACCGGAGGTCGCGGCCGCGGTCGCGTGGCTGGGCGGCGGAGGGCACGATGCCGCCGCCGCACCCATCCGGCTGCTCATCGACGGTGACCTCGGCGCCGAGGCGGCGTCGAACGGCCGCATCGCCGACGAGGCCTTCCGCGTGCGCGTGGACGCCGACGGCATCGAGGTCCGGGGCGCGAGTGCGGCCGGGGTGTTCCGGGGCGCCACGGTGCTGCGACAGCTGCGCGATCCGGATGCGGAGTCGGCGCTGATCCCGGCCGGTGCGTGGGAGGGGGCGCCCGCATACGGCTGGCGCGGGGTCATGCTCGATGTGGCGCGGCACTTCCGGCCGGTCGACGAGGTGCGTCGGGTGATCGACCTCCTCGCCGAGCACCACCTCAACGTCCTACATCTGCACCTCAGCGATGACCAGGGGTGGCGCTTCGAGGTTCCCGGCTACCCGCTGCTCACCGAGGTCGGCTCGCGCCGAGAAGCGACGCAGCGCGGTCATGGTCCGCTCGCGACCGTTGAGCCGGGCGTGCATGAGGGGTATTACACCACCGCAGAGCTGCGCGAGCTCGTCGCCTACGCGGCCGATCGTTTCGTGACGCTCGTGCCGGAGGTCGAGCTGCCCGGCCATGTCCAGGCCGCGCTCGCCGCCTACCCGCAGCTCGGCAATGTCGATGTCGCCGCCCCGGCTGTCTCCGCGTGGGAGCGCTTCGGGGTCAATCCCCGCACCCTCGCGCCGACCGAGGCCGCGCTGGCGTTCGGGCGCGCGGCGATCGATGCCCTGTGCGAGGTGTTCTCGTCGGAGTGGATCGGGATCGGCGGCGATGAGGTCCCCGTGACCGAGTGGGCGGAGAGCCCGGCGGCCGCCGCGCGGATGACGGAACTCGGACTCGCCACCCCGTACGACGTGCAGCCGTGGTTCACGGCGCACTTCGTCGCGCACGTCCGGGCCAGAGGGCGCACGGCGCTCGCGTGGGACGAGGTGCTCGAGGGCGAGGTGCCGGAAGGCGTGCGGATCCTCGCCTGGCGGGGGCCGGTGGCGATGCGCGCCGCCCTGTCGCGCGGGATCCCCGTCGTGGCATGTCCCGACCTCGAGGCCTATCTCGACTACCCGCAATCGGAGTCGGCGGAGGAGCCGATCAGGGTGGGTCCGCCGTTGACGATCGAGCGCGCGTACACGCTTCGCGTCGAGGAGGGTGCGGTGGGCGGTCAGGCCAACGTGTGGAGCGAGCATCTGCCCACCCGTGACCGTGTCGACTTCGCGATGTTCCCGCGGCTCGCGGCGATCGCCGAACGGCTCTGGCAGGGCGGCGAGCCGGCACCGTACGCCGACTTCGCTCGGCGCCTTCCGACCCATCTGCGCCGTCTGCGCGCCGCGGGTGTGCGGTATCGTCCCTTGGATGGGCCCACGCCCGATCAGCGTCGTCCGGGAGTGCCCGGCAAGCCCCTCACGATCGAGGCCAGGGAGGGGATCGTCGCCGGCCTGGTCGCCCGTCTCAGGGAGCGCTCGGAGAGCACTCCCGTCGAGCATCGAAAGTAATGTAACGTTTCGGTAACCCTCCTCGCGGGTCTGCGGGGAGAGGTTGCACAAATTTTGTTCGTAAGGTCTACTAACAAACATGTCCGTTTCGGATGAACAGCGTCCCGCCTCGCCGGTGGAGTACCTCGGCGTGAACACGCATGCCTTCGGCCCGGGGCGCCACCTGCGGTCCCGCTCGAAAGTGCTTCCGGAGCACGCGCGCGGACACAACCGCGCCCTGGTCCTGCAGACGCTGTACCACGCGGGAGCCATGAGCCGCGCTGACCTGTCCCGCGAGACGGGGCTGACCCGGGTGACCATCTCCGACCTGGTCGCCGAGTTCATCGCAGACGGCATCGTCATCGAGATGGGCGTCCGCGAGGCCGTCGGCCCCGGAAAGCCGCCGATCCTCATCGACATCGACCGCGTCGGTCACCAGATCCTCGGTCTCGATCTCTCCGGCCCCAGCGCCTTCACCGGTGCCGTCCTGAGCCTCGACGGCGACGTGCTCGAACGTCGTGAGGTGCCGCGCCCGGAGTCGCCCGACGGTGAAGCCGCCTATGCCGCGTTGCGCGAGCTGGCGCAGACGCTCATCGCCGCCTCCACCCAGCCGTTGCTGGGCGTCGGGATCGGCACGCCCGGTGTGGTGCGGCCGGACGGAGTCGTGCTGAGCTCACCGAACCTCGGATGGACGAACTTCCCGCTCGAAGCGAAACTCGGGGTCGATCTCGACCTTCCCGTGCTCGCCAGGAACGATGCCAACGCCGCCGTGTTGGCCGAGTACACCTTCGGCGAAGCCAAAGCCGACTTCATGCTCATCAAGATCGGACGCGGCGTCGGTGCCGGTCTCATCACCGGAAGTCAGCCGCTGCTCGGCAGCCGCTTCGCCGCGGGGGAGATCGGACACGTCGTCGTCGGAACCGACGGCGGACCGCGATGCGCCTGCGGCAAGGACGGCTGCCTCGAGGCCTGGCTGAGCGTCAGCCGCCTGGGTGCCGCGATCGCTGCCGACCCCGACTCCCGCGACGACATCCTCCGTGATGCCGGAACCCGCATGGCGATCGCCATCGCCCCCATCGTCGCCGCGCTGGACCTCTCCGAGGTCGTCCTGTCCGGACCGGCCGACCTGCTCGACGGCATCCTGATCGACGCCGCCATCGAGACCCTCCACGCACGGACCCTCGAGGGCGTGTTCGAAGACGTCATCGTGCGCCTGACGCACCAGGACGACATCGTCCTGCGCGGTGCTGCGGTGATGGTGCTCTCCGGACAGCTGGGAGTGTCGTGACGTCCGCCTGCACCGACGCCGACACCGCGGGGAGCCGCATCCGATGAAGGGTGCAGGAGCCGCCGACCGAGCCGGTCGGCAGATTCGAGTGGGCCTGGACGTCGGCGGCACCAAGATCGACGCGGTCGCCGTCGACGCCACCGGCGAGATCATCGGTCGCCACCGCCGACCGACCGGATGGGGTGAGGAGGCGGTCGTCGAGAGCATCGTGGCGTCGGTCGCCGCGCTTGCCGACGAGGCCGGCCTTCCGATCTCGCGCATCGGCTCCGTCGGCATCGGCATCCCGGGGCTGGTAGACGCCGAAGCGGGGCGCGTCGTCCACGCGGTCAATCTCGGCGTGGAGTCACTCGATCTCGCGGATCGGGCCGAGCGCGCCCTCGGAGTACCCTTCCGCGTCGAGAACGACGTGAAGGCGGCGGCCCTCGGGGCGGCCGTGCTCAGCGGGGTCACCGGGTCGATGGCGTATCTGAATCTCGGTACCGGCGTCGCGGCCGGGATCGTGCTCGACGGACGCATCTGGCGCGGCGCCCGCGGGACGGCCGGTGAGGTCGGGCACATCTCGGTCGATCCGCGCGGACGGCTCTGCGGCTGCGGGCAGCGCGGCTGTGTCGAGACCTTCTGCGGTGGGGGAGCACTCGCCAAGGCCTGGGGGCGGCCGGGGGCGCTGCCGATCAGGGACATCTTCGATGCCGCCGACGCCGGCGATCCCCTGGCGTCCGCCCTTCGCGATGATCTGTACCACGGCGCTGCGGCCGCGGTGCGTGTGCTCGTGCTCTCGGCGGATGTCGAGACCGTCATCATCGGGGGCGGGCTCACCGCGCTCGGCGACCGTCTCGAGAACGGTGTCCGCGCGGCGCTGCATGCGGGGGCGGAGGCGTCACCGTTCATGCGGTCGCTCCGCTTGGATGAGAGAATCGAACTGCTCCCCGCGGGATCGCCCGCTGCCGCTTTCGGCGCCGCACTGGTCGGCGCATCCATCACCGAGAAGGAGATCGTCCCGCATGGCTGAGGTCGTCATCGTCGAGAATGCCGAGGCCGCCGGCGCATTGGTCGCCACCGAGATCGTGGAGCTGATCGAGCGTCGTGCCGACGCCGTCCTCGGCCTCGCAACGGGATCGACTCCGCTGCCCGTGTATCAGGCTCTGCGCGCCCAGCTCGCCGGTCGTGATCTCTCGCAGCTGCGAGGCTTCGCCCTGGACGAGTACGTCGGCATCGATCCCGCGCACCCGGAGAGCTACCGGTCGGTCATCTCGCGCGAGGTCGTGGAGCCGCTCGGCCTCGATCCAGAGCGGATCCATGTGCCCAACGGCGCGCTCGCGACGATCCAGCACGCGGGTGACGACTACGAGGCCGCGATCGACGCCGCTGGCGGTGTCGACCTGCAGATCCTCGGGATCGGCACCGACGGGCACATCGGCTTCAACGAGCCGGGTTCCTCGTTCGCCTCGCGCACCCGTGTCAAGACCCTCACCGAGCAGACCCGCGAAGACAACGCCCGTTTCTTCGACTCGATCGACGACGTGCCGATGCACTGCATCACGCAGGGGCTCGGCACCATCCTGAAGGCGCGCCACCTCGTGCTGCTCGCGTTCGGCGAGGGGAAGGCCGACGCTGTCGCCCGCGCGGTCGAAGGGCCGCTCACCGCGCTCCTCCCGGGGTCTGCGATCCAGCTGCACCCGCACGCCACGGTCGTCGTCGACGAGGCCGCAGCGTCTCGCCTCGCCCTGGCCGACTACTACCGCTACACCTTCGCGAACAAGCCGGCCTGGCAGGGCATCTGACGCCGGAGGAGGCGGTCAGTCCGCGAGCGGGGGCCAGGCGATCGGTAGCAGGTGCTCGATGCTCAGTGGCGCCAGCGGAAGTGTCGCGACATCGCTCGGGGTGATCCACCGCAGCTCGGCCAGCTCCGCCTGGACCGTCACGGATCCGGGATCGAGGGAGGCGGCGAAAGCCTCGGCCACCACACGGTGACCCGGCTCGTTCGCGGCTGCGGAGATGAAGGTGCCGAGGGGGCGGAGGTCGGACTCGTCGAGCAGCACCCCCAGTTCCTCGTGCAGCTCGCGGATCAGGGTCTGCGCCGCGGTCTCCCCCTGCTCGGGCTTGCCGCCCGGCTGCATGAACCGGGTCGTCCCCTGTTTGCGCACGACCAGGACCCGGCCCTCGTCATCCGCGATCACGGCCGCGCTCACGTGGATGTCAGGCATCGGGGCTGAAGACCTTCCCAGGGTTGAGGATGCCGAGCGGGTCGAACACCGCGGCGATCTGACGCTGCAGCTGCCACTGGTCCTCGCCCAGCTCGTCGGCGAGCCAGCGGCGCTTGAGGACCCCGATACCGTGCTCACCGGTCAGGGTCCCGCCCAGTCGGATGGCTGCGCGGAACAACTCGTCAGCCGCGGCCCAGACCTCCGGCGGTGCCTCAGGACCGTCGAAGAGGAAGTTCGGGTGCAGGTTTCCGTCGCCGGCGTGCGCCACGGTCGGGATCGTCAGCGCGTACTCCTGCTCGATGCGCGCGATCTCGTCGAACATCGCGGGCATCGCACTGCGCGGCACCGAGACGTCCTCGATGAGTGTGGTGCCGAGCGACGCCATCGCGGCGTGCATGGACCGGCGGATCGCCAGCAGCCGTTCCCCTTCGTCGCGGTCGCGCGAGACGACCGTGACCCCCTCGTGGGCGCGGAGGATCTCGGCGATCGTGGCGGCCTCGGCGACGGCCGCGGGGCCATCGGTCTGGATGGTCAGCTGGGCCGCCCCTGACGTGGGGGCGGGGAGCGAGAGCAACGCGTGCACGGCCGCGAGGCTGGCGGCGTCCATCAGCTCCATGATCGCCGGTTGCACGCCTGCGGCGGTCACCGCGGCGGAGGCCGCCGCAGCGGCGCGGACGCCGGGGAAGGTGGCGGTGATCGTGCAGGTCTCGCCCGGGACGAGCCTGCGCAGTTTCAGCGTCGCTCCGACCACCACGCCCAGAGTGCCCTCGGAGCCCACGACCAGCGCGGTGAGGTCGAGGCCCGTCACGCCCTTGACGCTGCGATGCCCGAGATGCAGCAGCCTGCCGTCGGCGAGGACGAGGTCGACGCCGAGCACGGCATCGCGCACGACACCGTACTTGGCGCACAGCAGTCCGCCCGCGCCGGTGGCGATGTTGCCGCCGATCGTGGAGATGTCGCGGCTCGCGGGGTCGGGTGCCCACCAGAGCCCGTGCCGTGCGAGTTCGGTGTTGAGGTCGGCGTTGAGGATGCCCGGCTCGACGACGGCGAGCAGGTCGTCGGGACGCACCTCGTGGATCTTGGTCATGCGCCGCAGGGACAGCACGATCTCGCCGCTGCCGGCGTTCGCCGCACCGGCGAGGCCGGTCCCGGCACCGCGGATGACGACCGGCGTACGGGTCTCGGTGGCGATGCGCATGGTCTTCTGGACGTCTTCGACGCATTCCGCGTGCACGACGGCGAGAGGGCGTCCGGGGGCCGCGTGGCCCGATCGATCGGCTCTGGCCTCCTCGAGCGAGGCCTCGTCGGTGTCGATGAGCACGCCGAGCGACTCGCGCAGAAGCGTCAGAACAGTCACGACAGGCCACTCACGACAGGCCACTCACGACAGCGCGCGCCGACCGCTGAGCACTCCGGAGACCACGGCCACGAGCGCGAAAGCCGTGCCGATCAGGGCCTGTCCCATCGACCACCACGCGATGGTCACACCGACGTAGATGAGCAGCTCGACCGCGGCGCGAAGGAACGGGTGCACACGGAGGACCGCCCGTGGCGAGAGGAACAGCGCCCAGATCACGACCACGATGACGGGTGCCCCGATGCCGACGATGATGTTCCACGGGAGGTCCCAGCCGGCGAAGCCCCACAGCGCGAGCGAGGCCACGGCGACGACCAGGACGACGGCGCGGACGATGTCGAGGACGGAGAAGGTCGGGCGGTCGACACCGGGGACGGGGGCGGAATCCGAGGGCATGGATCCAGTCTATTCGTCGGCGGGAGCGTCCTCGGTCGGGGCCGTGGAGTCATCCGCTGCTCCGGTGCCGGGCGCAGCGGATTCGGGAGCCGTGGACGCGGCAGGCTCGACCGCGGCGGGGTCCGTCTCCTGCGGGGTAGCCTCCGTGGGCCCCTCGTCTGCAGGTGCGTGGTCCACGGGGGTCTCGTCGGCGGGCGCCGTGTCGTCCGTCGGCGTCGTGTCGTTCGTGGACTCGTCGACCGGCGTCTCTTCTGCCGGGGGCTCCTCGGCGTTCGGTTCCTCGGTCGCGGGGTCCTCGGTGTCCGGCTCCTCCGTCGGCGGAATCTCCCAGTCGCCCAGGAATTGGATCCCCGTGTAGCCGCCCTCGCGGCTGAATTCCAGGAGCGGCAGGTCGATCGATCCCGCCCACTCTCCCGAAGAGAGAGTGTGGATGACGGTGACCTTCGTCGCCTCGGGCGCGGCGTTCTGCGCGGCGGTCGGGGAGAAGACGAGCGTTCCCTGGCCGAACTCATCGAGGACGATGGTGTCGCCGCCGTCCGGACTGTCGTCGAGCAGGCCCTCGACGGTCGCGCCCGGTGCGCCGAAGATGTTCACGGAGTACTCCGCGACCTCGGGATCCGGGGGATCCACCGGCGGCACGGGGTCGACCGGCTCGGGAGGCACGACCGGAGCCACAGGGGCCACCGGGGTCACTGGGGCGACCGGAGGGGTCTCGACCGGTGGGGCCGCGTCCGCGGCGGGCGTCGTGGTCTCCTCCACAGGAGGGGCCGGCGCAGGCGGATGGGTGACCGGCTCGTCGATCACGACAGGTTCCTCGAGCGTCATCGACTCATCGGGTCCGACGTCCGAGGTGATCGACGACGGGTCGGTGTCGCCGGCATTGGGCAGCGACGTCTCCGGGTTCGCTCCGGCGAGTCCGGGGAGGATCGTCGCCGCAGCGACGACGCCGGCCACGACCAGAGCCGCGGATCCCGCTCCCACGAGTGCGCCGATCCCGGTGAAGACTCCGCCGGAGGCACCCGCGCCACCGGCACCGCCGCCTGCGGCGCCGCCCGAACCTGCGCCGCCGCCGGAACCCGTGCCCGCGCCGGACGCGGCCGTGCCTGCGGCGACGGCCCCGGCTCCTCCGTCGCCGCCGAAGACGGCACCGGGGATGCTGGACGGCATGGCCGCGAGAGCGACGATCGGGGTGCCCGCGCCCTGCAGGGTCGCGAGGTAGCCCGAGGCTCCGGCGACGCCCAGCACGAGAGGAAGCAGAACGAGGGCGAGGCGCTGCGAGACGTCCTTGGCCTCGGCAGCGACGATCATGCAGCGCGCGCAGTCGTCGAGATGCAGTTCGAGTCGCTTGTGGTCGCGCGTGCTGAGGTTGCCCCGCGAGTAGGCGCCCAGATGCTCGATGGCCCACTGGCATTCGGAGCCGTCTTCGGCGCTGCGCAGATGCGCCTGGATCCAGGCTTCACGCAGCCCCTCACGGGCGCGGAACGCCAGTTGCGACACGGCACCGGACTTCATCCCGAGGAGGTGGCCGACTTCCTGCGGCTTCATCTGCTCGATCTCGGTGTACCAGAGCACTTCCTGCCAGCGCGTGGGAAGACTGCGGAACGCCTGCGCGGTGAGGCTCCGGTCGAGCGCCTCGTTCGCCGCCTGGTCGGTGGTCTCGGGGTCGGCGACGGTGTCGAGTTCGTCGATCGCGGTCTCGCGACGGGCACGTCCCCAGCCTGCCGCGGTGTTGCGGATGCTCGTGAACAGGTAGGCGCGGAACGACCCGTTCGGTCCGCCGCCCTTGATGATCGCCTGGTAGATGCGTGTGTACGCCTCCTGCACCAGGTCATCCGGGTCGATCGATGATGTGATGGATCGGGCCACCGTGATTCCCGAGGGGTAGTGGCGTCGCCAGAGTTCGCCGAAGGCCCCCGTGTCGCCCGAACGGGCGCGGAGGATCAGGTCGGCATCACCGATCAGTTCGTCGTGACTCGAGTTCTCTTCGTGCACAATCATCCATCTGTCGCTGGGCGCGGTTGCGCTTCTACAGGGTGAGACGCGTGGAGGCGCCGCTCATCACGCGACTTTTCCAGTCTCTCGCGAATCTCCCAGGGAAGCCACTCTTTCCCACGAAGTACGCAGATTTCCGGGGGCGCGCGTCGGCGGATCCGGTCCGCGCCCGAGCGTGGAAACGCTGTTTCTCGAAGAATTTCGCGAAGTCGCGTAATGAATCCGTGGCGCGACCGTCTCATCGTTAGGACAGCCGAATCGGGCTCCGGGGGCGGAGTCCAGGCGCCGGTGCGAGCGGTTTTCGCTTCGGTGGGCGGGCCGGGGCCTCGGGGGAGGCACCCCGCCCGTCCGTCTCAGGAGGGGGAGCGAGGCCGCCGTTCGGGGGAACGGCGGCCTCCCGCCCGCACCGGGTGAGCGACGGAAAGAACTTCTCGAAGATTTTCCACGAAGTCGCGTAATGAATCGATGAGACCGTCGTCTCATCACAGAGAGACAGCCACGAAGAACTCCTCCGGGGGGCGGGGTTCAGGCACTGGTGCGAGGGGTGAATGCACCGGTGGGCCGGTCGGGAGCCTCGGGGGAGGAGTTCCCGGCCGCCCGTCTCTGCAGGGGACGGGGCCGCCGATCTGGGGAACGGCGGCCCCCCGCCCTGTGCACGCACGACCGGAGAGCGCAGAGCTGCGCGTCACGCGCGACGCAGGACCTAGGCGAGTCGGGGTCCTGACCAGACGCGCGCGACGCGCAGTTCCGCATCCAGCAGCACGACGTCGCCGAGCATGCCGGGGCGCAGGCCACCGAGCACGGCGCCGCGTCCGATCGCCCGGGCCGGAGTCTCGGTGAGCGCCCGCACGGCCTCTTCGAGGGTCACGCCGGCAGCGACCGCGCGCTGCAGCGCCACGTCTTGGGTGAGCGTCGATCCGGCGATCGAGCCGGTGTCATCCGCCCTGGCCACGCCGTTCTTCACCGTGACGCTGACCGCCCCGAGGTCGTAGTGACCGTCGGCGCTTCCCGCCGCGGCCATCGCATCGGTGACGAGCGCGACCCGACCGGGGGCCGCGTCGAACACGAGCTTGACGACGTGCGGATCGAGGTGCACGTCGTCGGCGATCGCCTCGAGCACGACCCGGTGATCCGCCGCAGCGGCCAGCACCGGACCCGGCGCACGATGGTGGATGCCAGGCATCGCGTTGAAGGCGTGGGTCAGGATCGATGCACCGGCCTCGAACGCGGCGACCGCCGTCGCGGCATCCGCGTCGGTGTGACCCACCGCGGCCGCCGAGCCTGCGGCCACGATCTGCCTGATCGCGTCGAGCCCGCCGGGGAGCTCCGGTGCGATCGTCACCTGACGGACCGTGCCTCGTCCGGCATCCAGCAGTCGTGCGACGTCCGCGGCGACCGGATGGCGCAGCAGCGACGGCTCGTGCGCGCCATGGTGACCGGGGTCGAGGAACGGACCCTCGAGGTGGGAACCGAGGATGTCGGCGTCCGTCTCGGTCAGGTCGGCGATCAGGGCGACGTTCCGTGCGAGCGAATCCACCGATGCGGTCACGAGGGACACCACGGCACGGGTGGTGCCGTGGGCGCGATGCAGGTCGCGACCGATGCGGATGGCGTCGACACCGTCGTCGAAAGACGCTCCCGCTCCGCCGTGCCCGTGGATGTCGACGAAGCCGGGGGTGAGTAGGGCGCCGGCCCCTGCGATGGATGCGGCATCGACGATCACATCTGCCGACATCCAGTCCGAACCGGTGCCGCGGGCTGCGACGGTGCCGTCTTCGATCCGGATCCAGGCGTCTTCGGTGATGGTGCCGCCGTCGACGAGGCGCGCCGAATGGATGACCAGCGAGCCGGTCGCGGAGGAGTGGGTGCTCAACGTTCGCTCCAGGGGATTTCTTCTGCGGGGTGGAAGTCGACCCCCTCAGCTTTCCACAGCGGCGCGAGCGCCCCGACCCGGACGCGGAAGGATTCCCAGGTGCGCTCCGGGCCCTCCTGCGGCGACCAGGCCACTTCGGCCTGTGCTGCCGCCCGGGGGAAGACGAGTTGCTCGACCTCCGCGAGGGTCCGGGTGGTCTCTGACCAGAGCGGGGCTTCCACACCGAGGATCGCGGCGTCCGGCACGTCGAGGACGGCCGTCGGCTCCCACTCATAGGCGGAGCGGACGTCGATGATGGCCGCCCAGGTGAGGCCGAGGGGGAAGTCCTCGGAGTACTTCATGTCGAGATAGGTGACGTTCGCCGCCGACATGATCAGCCCGCCGCCGCGCTCGACGAAGTGGGCGGCCTCTTCGGCGTGCGTGCCCTCGGGGGTCGTCTTGCCCCAGTACTGACCGACGGTGCCCTCGGCGATGTGTGCGGCCGAGCCCATCTCGTGCCAGGCGACCGGCGTCTTGCCGGCCTCGACGACGATCGCGGTGGCGCGCTCGGCGAACAGGTCGAAGTCGGCCTGCGGGGTGCCGAGCGATTCGTCGCCTCCCACGTGGATGTACGGCCCCGGGGTCATCTCGGCGAGCTCGCGGACGACGTCGCGCACGAACGCGTAGGTGCGCTCGTCGTGGATGCGGACGCTCGAGTGACCGACGCCCCAGCCGAGGTACGTCTCGCCGGCGACGGGCAGCGGCTGGCCGAGGCGAGCGGAGTCGGCGATCAGGTTGTCGTTCAGCACGGGCGCCTCGACGAGCTCGGGGTAGGCGACGCCGATCGCATGGGTGTGGCCGGGCAGATCGATCTCGGGGATCACGATCATGTGACGCGAGGCGGCGTAGGCCACGATCTCGCGGTAGTCGTCCTTCGTGTAGAAGCCCCCCGGGTCTCCGTTCGCGGAGGTGGCGGCCGCCCGCTCGGTCAGCAACGGCCAGGAGTCGATGTGCACGCGCCATCCCTGGTCATCGGTCAGGTGCAGGTGCAGGTGGTTGAACTTGAGGGCGCTGGTGCTGTCGATGAACTTCTTCACGTCGTCGACGCCGAAGAAGTGCCGAGCCACATCGAGCATGACACCTCGTCGGGCGAAGCGCGGGGAGTCGGCGACGTCGGCACCGAGCAGCGCCCAGCCGGAGTCCTCCTGGCGCAGCAGTTGCAGCAGCGTCTGGACGCCGTAGAAGAGCCCGGCCTCGTCGGCGCCGACGAGGATCGCCCGCTCTCCGATCTCGAGCGTGTAGCCCTCGGGTGCGGAGGAGGCGGGGTCGACGAGGAGCTCGATCTCGGCGTCGGCCTCATCGACGAGGGCGAGGCGGATTCCGGTGCGGCGCTCGATCGCGTCGACCAGCTGTGCGGCGGCCGGGGAGGAGGCGAGCACGCGCGTCGTCGCGGTGAGCGGCATCCGTTCCTCCCGTGCGACGGCGGACACGGGCGCAGGGACGAGCGGAAGAGGATGAGGAAGGACCATGAACAAAACCTACCGGTCGTCGTGGCAGGAGGGAATGGGGGAATCGAAACGATTCTGCGCCGTCGTCGTCGCGACCGCGTGCGACGGCTCCGGCATCGGCTATGCTCGTAACCGTCGCGACTGGCGTCTGGGTGGACTACCACCGGGGAGCGACTGACCACGGAATTCGACCGCGCGCCTGGGCCGATAGGAACACCCCTTTCGAATCCGTTGTCAAAGGAGCACGTCATCATGACCGACCGTTACTTCAACGCCCCGCTCGCCGAAGTCGATCCGGAGATCGCTCAGGTCCTCGACCGTGAGCTGAAGCGTCAGCAGACCTTCCTCGAGATGATCGCCTCCGAGAACTTCGTTCCCGTCTCGGTACTGCAGTCGCAGGGCTCGGTGCTCACGAACAAGTACGCCGAGGGCTACCCCGGGCGTCGGTACTACGGCGGCTGTGAAGAGGTCGACGTCGCCGAGTCCCTCGCGATCGAGCGGGCGAAGAGCCTGTTCGGTGCCGAGTTCGCGAACGTGCAGCCGCACTCCGGCGCCTCCGCCAACGCCGCGGTCCTCCATGCCATCGCCCGGCCCGGCGACACCCTGCTCGGCCTCTCCCTCGACCAGGGTGGTCACCTGACGCACGGCATGAAGATCAACTTCTCGGGTCGTCTGTACGACATCGTCGCGTACGGTGTCGACCCCGAGACCTCGACGATCGACATGGCGGAGGTGCGCCGTCTCGCGATCGAGCACCGACCCAAGGTCATCATCGCCGGCTGGTCGGCCTACCCGCGCACGATGGACTTCGCGGCGTTCCGCGAGATCGCCGACGAGGTCGGGGCTCTGCTCTGGGTCGACATGGCGCACTTCGCGGGTCTGGTGGCCGCGGGCCTGCACCCGAACCCGGTGCCCCACGCCCACGTCGTCTCGTCGACCGTGCACAAGACGATCGGTGGGCCGCGCTCGGGCTTCATCCTCACCAACGACGCCGACATCGCCAAGAAGATCAACTCCGCCGTGTTCCCGGGCCAGCAGGGCGGGCCGCTCATGCACGTGATCGCCGCCAAGGCGACCGCTTTCAAGCTCGCAGGCACGCCCGAGTTCAAGGAGCGCCAGGAGCGCGTGCTGCGCGGTGCCGCGCTCATCGCCGAGCGTCTGTCGAAGCAG
The DNA here is from genome assembly GCF_024498615.1 of Microbacterium sp. J1-1. Classification (NCBI taxonomy): domain Bacteria; kingdom Bacillati; phylum Actinomycetota; class Actinomycetes; order Micrococcales; family Microbacteriaceae; genus Microbacterium; species Microbacterium sp. J1-1. The sequence continues at coordinate 1,062,045 of NZ_CP089590.1, forward strand.
GACCTGAAGGATGCCGGCATCGCCGTGCGCTCGGGCGGCACCGATGTGCACCTGGTGCTGGTCGACCTGCGTGATGCCGAGATCGACGGCAAGCAGGCAGAAGACCTCCTGCACGACATCCACATCACCGTGAACCGCAACGCGGTCCCGAACGACCCGCGCCCGCCGATGGTCACCTCGGGTCTGCGCATCGGCACGCCCGCACTCGCGACCCGCGGTTTCGGGGACGCCGAGTTCACCGAGGTCGCCGACATCATCGCGCTCGCACTGCTCCCCGGTGCGGACGTGGAGTCGCTGCGTACCCGCGTCGACGCCCTGGCTGCCGCGTTCCCGCTCTACCCGGACCTGCAGCAGTGACCGCGAAGATCCTGGACGGGAAGGCCGCATCGGCCGCGATCCGTGCGGAGCTCACCGAGCGGGTAGCCGCGCTGAAGGCGAAGGGGATCACCCCGGGCATCGCGACGGTGCTCGTCGGCGCCGACCCCGCCTCGCAGCTCTACGTGGGCATGAAGCACCGACAGTCCGAGAGCATCGGGATGAACTCGATCCAGCGCGAGCTCCCGGCGGACGCCACGCAGGCCGAGGTCGAGGCGCTGATCGACGAGCTCAACGCCGATCCCGCGTGCCACGGGTACATCGTGCAGCTGCCTCTTCCGAAGCACCTCGACACGGACGCCATCCTCGAGCGGATCGACCCGGCGAAGGACGCCGACGGCCTGCACCCGACCAACCTCGGCCGCCTGGTGCTCAACGTCAACGGTCCGATCCACACGCCGTTGCCCTGCACACCGCGCGGCGTGATCGAGCTGCTGCTGCGCAACGACTACGACCTCAGGGGCAAGCACGTGGTCGTGGTCGGCCGCGGGGTCACGATCGGCCGTTCGATCGGGCTCCTGCTCACCCGTCGCGACCTGAACGCCACGGTCACGCTGACCCACACGGGCACGGTCGACATGCCTCGCTACCTGCGGGAGGCCGACGTCATCGTCGCGGCCGCGGGCGTCAAGCACCTCATCCGTCCCGAAGACGTCAAGCCGGGCGCAGCAGTGCTCGACGTCGGCGTGACCCGGGAGACCGACTCGGAGACCGGGAAGAACCTGGTGTTCGGCGATGTGGCACCCGGCGTCGCGGACGTCGCCGGGTACCTTTCCCCGAACCCGGGTGGCGTCGGCCCGATGACCGTCGCCCTACTCATGACGAACGTCGTGGAGGCCGCAGAGCGGCTCGCCTGATCGCTTCCGGAGGGGTGCCCGCGTGGCGCACCCCTCCGGACGACGGTCAGCCGAGTTCGTCGAGCATCCGACGCTGTTCGGGGGTCAGGCCGTCGCGGAGCTCTTCTCGGGCAGCCGCCGTCTCCGGCGACTCCGACGCCGCGGTGTTCGTGGCGGCGGCGGGCTTCGATCGGCTGCCGCCCCTCACCTTCGCCTGCACGGAGTCATAGATCTCTGCGGTCTTGGCCCGCATCCTGTCATCGATCCGGTCGTAGATCACCCAGCCGAGGAGCAGAGCGACCGGCGGGAGCACGAAGCCCCAGAATCCCGAGGCGCGGACGCCGCTCAGCCACACCGTGAGCACCCAGATGATGAGCTCGACGACGTACACGAGCACGTACTGTACGACCTTCTCGCCGGCCTTCGTGCGCTCGGCGGCGGACTTCGCCGCCGACTTGCGGAACGCACCTGCCAGCAGAGGTTTCACGAAGAGAGCGGCGAGGGTCAGGACGACCGACGCCCACAGGGCGTTCAGGCCCACCGAGACACCGGGCAGCAGCACGCCGATCAGCAGCAGCACGGCGACGTTGAACACCGCGAGCGCGACGAATCGCACGATTCCGTTCTTCATGCGACCAAGAATCCCACATCCGCCTTCGCGGGCTCACCCCTGTGCGGTGAGCGTGCTCTCGATGCCGCTGATGCGGGCCTGCTCGTCGAAGCGGAATGTCGCGGTCCCCGAGGCATCCGTGACGATCGCGCCCGAGAAGGACTCGTCGGTCCAGGTGAGGGTCCAGCCTGCGAGCCGCGCGAGGTCCCACACCGCCGTGCGGGCGTCGGAGAGTTCCATTCCCGAGAGCACGCGGGGAAGCGCGACGACGGCCACCGCGACGGTGAGCGGCGCGAGCGGAGCGTCGAGCAGGAACACTGCCCGGGTGCCGTTGCCGACGGGGGCCGAGTAGTAGGGCGAGCGTCCGGTGAGCTCGACCGCGGCGCCGCCGACCGTGTGCGCGGCCTGCGCGATCCACTCGTCGTCGCCCGAGGCCTCGGCGGGGAACGGCACCTCCGGCGTGGTCAGTTCGGTGATGCCGTGCGCGGTGCCGTAGGCGTGCAGCTGCGTCGCGATGCCCTGCGGGTCACCACTGGGATGAGCCCAGGCCCAGAGCAGCGAGCGCGGCCCCGGTGCGATCGTGGCGATCAGGTGCGCGCGTGTGACGAACTGGCGCGACGGGTCGTCGTTCGCGGTGAAGGTGAGCGTTCCCTGCGCCATGTCCGCGTCCCAGCGGTGCTCGCCGAGGGCATCGGCGGCGGCGGAGAGGGCGTCCTGGCGGAGCGCGACGAACAGAGCGGCACGGTCGGCGAGGGGCTGGAGCGCGGCGTAGGTCATGCCGACAGTCTCGCGGCAGATGCTATGAATCCGCTAGTTCGGCCGGGGTCTTCGTGACCGCTTCCGGTCGACCCATCCGCCAGACACTCGGCACCATCAGGGTGACCAGCGCGATCGACGCGTAGACGACGCCCGAGGTCACGAGCACGGTCGCAGGATCCGCGTGCGTGATCAGCCAGCCGTAGATCAGCGTGCCGATCGGCATCACGACGAAGCTGCCGAGCATGTCGTAGCTCGCGACCCGGGAGAGTTTCTCACCGGGGATGTTCTCCATCATCGCGAGGTTCCATCCGGTGCTGAAGACCTCGGCGCCGGCACCCGCGATGAAGGCGGCCATCGCGAGGAGGACCACGGCGGGATGGACGCCCAGTATCGTCACCGGGATCGCGAACGCGGCGATGCCGATCATGCCGTAGCGCAGCGGCCTCCGCAGCGGGAACCACATCAGCAGCAGTGTCATCAGCAGCACGCCGGCACCCTCGGCGCTGAGCACCCATCCCCACCCCGTGATCCCGAGGAGGTCGTTGTTCTTCGCGATGTAGGGGCCGACCACGCCCCAGGCACCGATGTGGATCGCGTTCATGACCATGAAGGCCAGCACGACCGTCCACAACCAGGAGCGACTCCAGAACTCCCGCCACCCGATTCGGAGGTCATGGAACATCGTGGTGCCGCCGGCATGCGAGGGCGGCGGCAGCTTCACGAGCGCGAGCACCGGGATCGCGACCGCCCAGCCCGCGGCCTGGACCACCATGGCCCACGCGGGGCCGGCCGTGGCCACGAGGATCCCGGCCAGGACCGGACCGCCGATCGTGACGGCGGAACGGACGAACGACAGCATCGCGTTGGCCTGTTGCAGATGCTCGGGGGTCGTGAGCTGCGGGATGATGCCCTGCATCGCGGGGAGCACGAAGGCGGTCGAAGCACCGTTGACGATCGAGAGCAGCACGAGCAGCGGAATCGTCGCATTGCCGGTGAACAGGAGAGCCGCGATCGCGCCGATGGACAGGATGTCCACCACGTAGCAGGCCTGGATGATCAGAGCGCGCGGCAGACGGTCGGCGATGACACCGCCGAACAGCACGAACACGATGTTGCTGACAGTGAAGGCGGTGAGGACGAAGGACAGCGACCGCGCGTCGTTGTCGATCTCCAGCACGGCGAACGCGAGTGCGATCGACGACATCGAGCCGGTGATCATGGTGATCGCGCGTGCCAGGAAGAACCAGCGGAAGTTCCGGTCCTGCATCGCGGCGAGGCCGCGGATCATCTCCTGGACTCGCTCGTGCGCATCCGATCATCTTGCCACGGCGGGCACCTCGAATCGCGCACATGGTCCCCTCCAGGCCGCCGAAGCAGCCAGTTGCGCGACTTGAAGGGTCAGTAGCTGGCGCGTGAGGTCCCGTCCGCACGGATGAAGCGTGCGGCGAGGGCCTCGGAGGCACGGGCGAGCAGTGCGACGTCCGCGCCGACCGCCACGAAGTCGGCACCGGCGGCGAGGTAGGCGTCCGCCGTGGCGGGGTCGAAGGCGTTGACACCCACCGGTTTCCCGGCGGCCGTGACGGCATCGAACACGGTCTTGACCGCGGCCGTGACGTCGGGATGGGTCTGCTGGCCGAGCAGGCCCATCGAGGCCGAGAGATCGGACGGACCGACGAACACCGCATCGACACCGTCGACCGCGGCGATCTCGGCAGCGGCTTCGACCCCGGCGGTCGTCTCGATCTGGACCGTGAGGGAGGTGTGCTGCGCGGACTCCTGAAGGTAGTCGTCGACGCGGTTCCACCGAGCACTGCGTGCGAGCGCACTGCCCACCCCGCGGACGCCGGCCGGGGGATAGCGGGTGGCGGCGACCGCGGCGCGTGCCTCCTGGGCAGATGACACCATCGGGACGATCAGGTTCTGCGCCCCGAGATCGAGGACCTGTTTGATCGCGACGGTGTCGTTGGAGGGGACGCGCACGACCGGGGTGATCGGGTACGCGGCGACCGCCTGGAGCTGCAGGAGCACCGCGTCGAGGGTGTTCGCCGAGTGTTCCATGTCGATCAGCAGCCAGTCGAGTCCTGAGCCTGCGGCGACCTCTGCGAGGAGCGGGCTGCCCGAGCAGACCCACATCCCCACGGACGGACGATCAGAGCCGGCGAGCTGCTCTCGGAACGACGGATCTAGACGAAGCGACATGCGACAGTTCCCATCGGTCCGTAGTCGCACAGCACGTCATCGCCGCGCGACACCCACATCGGGCGCGTGAACGATCCTGCCAGGATGATCTCGCCCGCCTCGAGACGCGCGCCGTGCTGGTGGAACTTGTTCGCGAGCCACGCCACTCCGGTGGCCGGGTGGCCGAGCACTCCGGCGGCGACCCCCGTCTCCTCGATCTCACCGTTGCGGGAGAGGACCCCCGGCACCCATCGCAGATCGATCTCGTCGGGACGACGGTGGACGGTTCCGAGAACCATCGCGCCGTAGGCGGCGTTGTCGCTGATCGTGTCGACGATCGTCCGACCCTCAAGCTCGATGTGCGAGTTCAGCACCTCGAGTGCCGGGACGGCGTAGTCGATCGCCTCCAGGGCATCCTCGAGGGTGCAGTCCGGCCCCTCGAGCGGCTTCTTCAGCACGAACGCCAGCTCGACCTCGATGCGCACGTTCGAGAAATGGTCGACCGGGATCTCTGCGCCCGACTCGTGGACGGTGTCGTCGAACATCACCCCGTAGTCCGGCTCGGTGATACCCGTCGCCTGCTGCATCGCCTTCGACGTCAGACCGATCTTGCGCCCGACGAGGCGGCGCCCCGCGGCGATCTGGGTGTCGCGCCAGACGCCCTGGATCGCGTACGAATCCTCGACCGTGGCCTCCGGGTATCGCGCTGTGATCCGGGGGATCATCGCGTGCGTGCGATCGGCTTCCGCGAGTTCGGCAGCGATCTGCGCGATCGTCTCCTCTGACAGCATCCGTGCCTCCTAGAGCTGGTGGCCCAGCTTGTACTCGCCCTGCTTGTACTCGGGCATCGACTTCTCGCCTTCGTCGGCACGCGTGTACGAGAAGCCGTCGGCGCCGATGGTCACCGCCATCTCGCTGGAGTCGGTTCGCGCGGTCACGGGCTGCGGGTTGCCGTCGAGGTCGAGCACGAGCGAGGCGTCGGTGTACCAGGAGGGCACGACCGGGGTGCCCCACCAGTCGCGGCGCTGGTTGTCGTGCACATCCCACGTCACGACCGGGTTGTCGGGGTCGCCCGTGTAGTAGTCCTGCGTGTAGATCTCGACGCGGTGGCCGTCGGGGTCGCGCAGGTACAGGTAGAACGCGTTCGAGACGCCGTGACGGCCCGGGCCTCGCTCGATCGCGTCCGACCGGCGCAGAGCACCGAGCTTGTCGCAGATCGCGAGGATGTTGTGCTTCTCGTGGGTGGCGAAGGCCACATGGTGCATGCGCGGACCGTCGCCTCCGGTGGTCGCGGTGTCGTGGACGGTCGGCTTGCGGCGCAGCCAGGCGGCGTAGACGGTGCCTTCGTCGTCCTGGATGTCCTCGGTGACCCGGAAGCCCAGGTCCTGGTAGTGCCGCACCGCGCGCGGCACATCGGGGGTGACCTGGTTGAAGTGATCCAGACGCACGAGCTCACCGGGGGTGTGCAGGTCGTAGCGCCACGACAGACGCTCGACGTGATCCGTGGCGTAGAAGAACTCATAGGGGAAGCCGAGCGGGTCGACGACACGGACGGAGTCGCCGATGCCCTTGACGAAGCCGTTCTCGTTGCGGCGGACGTCGCAGCCCAGTTCGGTGTAGAACTCGACGGCGCGGTCGAGGTCTTCGGGCGTGCGCACCCGGTAGGAGAACGCGGCCACGGCGGCGATCGGCCCCTGACGCAGGATCAGGTTGTGGTGGATGAACTCCTCGGTCGAGCGCAGGTAGATCGCCTGCTCGTCCTCCTCGGTCACGTACAGGCCGAGGATGTCGACGTAGAACTGTCGCGAGGCGGCCAGGTCGGTGACCACGATCTCCATGTACGCGCACCGCAGGATGTCCGGTGGCGTGCTCTTCGGGGTCGTCACGGGGTTGTCCGATTGGATCGGTGCCTCCTGGCTCACGTAGTAGCCCGAGGAGGTCAGGGTCTTTGCGGTCTTGTCGGTCATGTCAGCGTCCTTGCTTTGGGGGTTCCGGTCGCGATATGTCAGCGTTCTGAGCCGAATAGGGTGACATATCGCGACCGGAGCGCGGGGAGAGGGTCAGTTCTTGCCGAAGGTCGGGTTGTGCGAGTGAGCCGCGAGCGTGATGTGCACGCTCTGCTGGTCGGTGTAGAAGTCGATCGAGCGGTAGCCGCCCTCATGGCCGAGACCCGAGGCCTTCACACCGCCGAACGGGGTGCGGAGGTCGCGCACGTTGTTGCTGTTCAGCCAGACCATGCCGGCCTCGACGGACTGCGCGAAGTTGTGCGCGCGCTTGAGGTCGTTGGTCCAGATGTAGGCGGCGAGCCCGTACTTCGTGTTGTTCGCGAGCGACAGTGCCTCCTCGTCGGAGTCGAACGGCGTGATCGCGACGACCGGCCCGAAGATCTCCTCCTGGAAGATGCGGGCATCGGGGGAGACGTCGGCGAACACCGTGGGGGCGACGAAATTGCCCTCCTCGAAGCCCTCCGGACGACCGCCGCCGGCGACCAGGCGCCCCTCCGTCTTGCCGATCTCGACGTAGCTCATCACCTTGTCGTAGTGCTCGGGGTGGACGAGCGCGCCGACCTCGGTGGCCGGATCGTGGGGGTAGCCGACCTTCACGCGCTTCGCCTGCGCCGCGTAGCGCTCCACGAACTCCTCGTAGATCGAGCGCTCGACGAGGATGCGGGATCCTGCCGTGCAGCGCTCGCCGTTGAGGGAGAACACGCCGAAGATCGTGGCGTCGACGGCGGCTTCCAGGTCGGCGTCGGCGAAGACCACGGCCGGCGACTTCCCACCGAGCTCCATCGACAGGCCCTTGAGGAACGGGGCCGCGTTGCCGAAGATGATCTGTCCGGTGCGGCTCTCGCCCGTGAAGGAGATGAGCGGCACGTCGGGGTGCTTGACCAGCGCGTCGCCCGCGTCTTCGCCCAGGCCGTTGACGAGGTTGAAGACACCCTGCGGAAGACCGGCCTCCTCGAAGATGCCCGCCCACAGCGAGGCGGACAGCGGGGTGAACTCGGCGGGCTTGAGCACCACCGTGTTGCCGGTCGCGAGCGCGGGGCCGAGCTTCCACGACTCGAGCATGAAGGGCGTGTTCCAGGGTGTGATGAGGCCCGCGACGCCGATCGGCTTGCGGTTGACGTAGTTCATCTGGCGGCCGGGAACCTTGAACGCATCGTCCGACTGCGCCACGATGAGGTCTGCGAAGAAGCGGAAGTTCTCGGCGGCGCGACGGGCCTGACCCAGAGCCTGAGTGATCGGGAGGCCGGAGTCGTAGGACTCGAGCTCGGCCAGGCGGGCGTCCCGCGACTCGACGATGTCCGCGATCCGGTGCAGCACGCGTGACCGCTCGCGCGGGAGCATCCGCGGCCAGGGGCCCTCGTCGAACGCACGCCTCGCGGCGGCGACCGCGAGGTCGATGTCGGCCTTCTTCCCGGCGGCGGCGGTCGTGTAGGCCTGGTTGGTGACCGGGTCGAGGACATCGAACGTGTCGCCGTCGACGGAGTCGACGAACGCGCCGTCGATGTAGTGCTGGATGTGGTCGGGAAGGTCGGCGGGGATGCGCGAATCAGTCATGACGGTTCTCCTGTGGCGTGAGCGGTACGGGTGTGCAGCGCATCGAGGAACGCGTCCCTCGTGCGCCAACGGTGGTTGCGGGCGGCGAGCTCGATCTCGAGCGGGTCCGCCCCTTCGCGGATGAGTTCGAGGATCTGCGTGTGCTCGTCGACCGAGTGGTGGGCGCGCCCCGGGACGTAGGCGAACGTGGTGTCGCGGATGCCGGAGAGCCGGGCCCAGCCGCGATGGACGAGGTCGAGCAGATGCGGGTTCGGGCACGGGGCGAACAGCACGGAGTGGAACTGACGGTTCAACTCCGTGAAGCTGTGTGCGTCGAAGTGGTCGAGCAGTCGCGTCATGCGCTCGTTCACCTCCGCGGCCTCGGCGAGAGCGTCGGCGTCGAGCAGCGGAGCGGAGAGCGCGGTGGCGGCGCCTTCGACGAGCCCCAGGGTCTGCATGGTGTGCGCGTACTCGCTCTCGTCCACGAGCGTCACCCGCGCGCCGACGTTGCGTTCGAACGTGACGAGACCTTCGGCTTCGAGACGGCGGATCGCTTCCCGGACTGGAACCACGCTCATGTCGAGCTCCTCGGCGATCGCGCCGAGCACCAGGCGGTATCCCGGGCCGAAGACGTGTGCAGCGATGCGGGAGCGGATCCAGGTGTACGCCTGCTCCGACTTGCTGGTGCTGGCGACCGTGGTCATCGCTGTCCCCGGTCGGATGTGGCGGCCTCGTAGCGGGCGCGCCACTCCGCGTTGAGGGGGAACAGTCCGTCGACCGGATGCCCGGCGGCGACCTGCTCGGCGATCCAGGCGTCCTCGATCTCCTGGGCGACCGCATCGGCGGCCACCTCTTCCGCCAGGCCGGGAGGGATGACGATCACGCCGTCGCTGTCGCCGACGATGATGTCGCCGGGCTGCACGGTCGCCCCGCCGCAGGAGATCGTGACATCCACGTCCCACGGCACGTGTTTGCGTCCGAGGACCGACGGGTGCGCGCCCTGGGAGAACACCGGCAGACCGATCTCGGCCACGGCATCGAAGTCGCGGACCCCGCCGTCGGTGACCACACCGGCCGCCCCGCGGGTCTTCGCCCGGAGCGCGAGGATGTCGCCGAGGGTGCCCGTGGTGGCGTCGCCCCGTGCCTCGATGACGATGACCTCATCTTGGTCGACCGCGTCGAAGGCGCGCTTCTGGGCGTTGTACCCGCCGCCGTGGGCCGTGAAGAGATCTTCGCGGAACGGCACGAACCGCAGCGTCTTCGCGGTGCCGACGATCTTGCGACCCGGGATGTTGACCGACACCCCGTCGATGAAGCAGGAGTGGTGGCCACGCTTGCGGAGCTGCGCCGAGAGCCCGGCGGTCGGGGCTTCGAGGAGCAGCGTCCGCAGCTCGGGCGAGAGCGCGGGAGCCTTCTCGACAGGGGGGAGGCCGGCTTCCTCGCGTGAACCCCAGGCCTCGGTGCGCTGCAGATCGTCCACGGCGGGGAGTGAGCCGAGGTCGCCGTCGAACGGGACATCGCCCTGCGTCACGGTGGTGATGAGTCGGCCCGAGGTCGGGGCGCCGGGAGCGGTCGGGGCGTCCACCTCGACCTCGACGACATCGCCGGGGACGATGACGGAGGAGCCGGCGGGGGTGCCGGTGAGGATCACGTCGCCGGGTTCGAGGGTGAAGTGCTGGGAGAGGTCGGCCACGAGCTGTGCGAGGGGGAAGATGAGCCCCGCCGTGGTGTCGTCCTGGCGGAGTTCGCCGTTGACCCAGGTGCGCACCCGGAGGGCTTCGGGGTCGACCGAGCGGGCGTCGATGACGTCCGGGCCGAGCGGTGTGTAGCCGTCGCCGCCCTTGGAGCGGACGTTCGAGCCCTTGTCGTTCGCGCGGAGGTCGTACAAGCCGAGGTCGTTCGATGCGGTGACCCCGCTGACGTGCGACCAGGCCTCGGCGAGCGGGACCCGACGCGCCGCCGTGCCGATCACGAGGGCGATCTCCCCTTCGAAGGCGAGCAGCTCGGTGCCGGCAGGGCGTTCGACCGTGCCTCCGGAGGCGGCAACGGAACTCGCCGGCTTGAAGAAATAGGAGGGGGAGGCGGGGCGCCTGCCGCGCTGATCAGCACGGGACGCGTAGCTCAGATGGATCGCGATGATCTTGCCGGGGCGGCTGATGGTCTCCGTCACGGGGCGCCTCCTCGCGCTCGTCTGCGACGCCTTGTGCGTCGTATTCGAAATCATATATCATCGGTTCACCCCTCGGCAAGCATTTGGATCCGTTCCGCTGCGCGCCGTGACAATGCGGTCACAACCAGAAGGAGACACCCCATGAGCGGGCAGTCACAGGATGGGTTCACGCCCACCGGAACCATCGCGACATCGGCCGATCGGCGCCGCGTCGTCTTCGCAACCGTCGTCGGAACCACCGTCGAGTGGTACGACTTCTTCATCTATGCCACAGCGGTCGGACTCGTGTTCGGGCAGCTGTTCTTCGAGCCGCTGGGCGCGAACAGTGCGCTGGTCGCCTTCGCGACGGTCGGCGTCAGCTTCCTCTTCCGCCCGCTCGGCGCCTTCCTCGCGGGGCACTACGGCGACAAGCTCGGGCGCAAGACCGTGCTCATGTGGACGCTCATCCTGATGGGCGCCGCGACGGCGCTCATCGGTCTCCTGCCCACGTACGAGACGATCGGGATCACGGCGCCGATCCTGCTGGTGCTGCTCCGCATCATCCAGGGCATCTCCGCCGGCGGTGAGTGGGGTGGCGCGGTGCTGATGGCCGTCGAGCACGCTCCGCGCAAGAAGCGCGGTATCTTCGGCGCGTCGCCGCAGATCGGCGTTCCCCTCGGCCTGCTCCTCGCCTCGGGCGTGATGGCGCTGATGACCGTGATCGCTCCCGGCGAGCAGTTCATGGCCTGGGGCTGGCGGGTGCCGTTCCTGCTCAGCGTGGTGCTGATCCTCGTCGGCTACTACGTGCGTCGCAAGGTCGAGGAGAGCCCGGTCTTCACCGAACTCGCCGCGCGCAAGGAGAAGGCGCAGATGCCGATCGCGCAGCTGTTCCGCAAGCACCTGCTGCTCGTCATCATCGCGGCCCTGGTGTTCGCCGGCAACAACGCCGTCGGCTACATGACCACCGGCGGCTACATCCAGGGCTACGCGACCAACCCCGAGGGGTCGATCGGCCTCGAGCGCGGACCGGTCCTCTGGGCTGTCGCGGGTTCTGCTGTCACCTGGCTGCTCACGACCCTTCTCGCCGGATGGCTGTCCGACCGCATCGGCCGTCGTACGACCTACGTCATCGGATGGGTGTTGCAGCTGATCGGTGTGTTCACCCTGTTCCCGCTCGTGAACACCGGCGAGATCGGTCTGCTGTTCGCCGGTCTCGCGATCCTGACCATCGGTCTCGGCTTCACTTACGGCCCGCAGGCGGCGCTGTACGCCGAACTGTTCCCTGCGAGCATCCGCTTCTCAGGAGTATCGATCTCCTACGCGATCGGCGCGATCGCCGGAGGGGCGTTCGCACCGACGATCGCCACGGCCATCGTGAGCGCGACCGGCTCGACGGACGCCGTCACGTGGTACCTCGCCGGGATGACGGTTCTCGGACTGATCGCCACGCTGCTGCTGCGCGATCGCTCCGGCATTCCGCTCGGGCCGGACCACGAGGCGGAGCAGTCCGTCAGCCCGATCCACGGACTCGCGAAGGCCTGACCCGTTCCGGTCTCGCTCTTTGCCCCGGTCTCGCTCTTCGCTCCGTTGCGGGATCGAAAACGCGCGTCTACTCACCCGTAGGCGCGCGTTTTTGATCTCGCACGCGCTCTTGTGGCCGGGTCAGCCGGCGAGGGAGTCGCGGATGGCCTCGGCCGAACGCTGGAGGCGCGCGGCGATCGCGGCATCATCGAGCGCGGTCGCCACGTGCACGACGGCGATCGCGGCGGGGCGCTGACCCCGGAGCGCGAGCGGTACCGCCACCGACTGCACGGTGGGGATGACCTCGTCGTGGCTGGTCGCGAAGCCGCGGTCCTTCGTCGTCTCGACGTCTGTGGGGAGGGAGGAGGGGGCGCCCGCCGGCCACTCGGCAGCCGGGAGCTGCGCCAGGATGGCCTTGCCGGGTGCGCCGACGGTGACGGGATGCCGGGCGCCGGGGCGCTGCGCGACACTGGCGACCGCATGGCGGGGCTCGACGCTCGCCAGCGTGATGCACTCCCCGCCGTCGAGCACGGCGAGGAAACATGTCATGCCCAGCTCGTTGGCGATCGCGGTGAGCTCGGGGAGCGCTTCGGCCTGGAGGTCATGGGCGACACCGGCCGCGAGCGCCGCCATCCGGGCGCCGAGACCCACGGCCCCCGCGGCATCGCGCGTCACCAGGCGGTGGTCTTCGAGTGTTCGCACCAGGCGGTAGGCGATCGAGCGGTGCACCCCGAGGCGGGCAGAGATCTCGTCGATCGTGAGCGCCCCGCGCGCGTCGGCCAGGACTTCGAGGATGCGGATGCCGCGGCTCAGGGTCTGCGAGGCGGGGGAGGTCTTCGTGTTCTCGGGCATGCGGGTGCTCCCTTGCGATGTGCGGCGCCGCGGACTACGCTGTGTTCAATAGTAGAACAGTATGTTCGAATATAGAACACAGCGTTCGACGAAAGCAAGACCCGCAGGCAAGACCGACGAAGAAGTCCGGAAGGAATCGACGACGATGCAGTTCCACCACCACGGCTATGTCTCCGCTGACCCGCGCGTGCAGGACGCCGCCGGAATCGGTGCAGACCGGCCCGCCGACATCCCGGACGAGATCGACGTGCTCATCGTCGGCTCCGGACCCGCAGGCATGCTGCTCGCCGCTCAGATGTCGCAGTACCCCGGCATCTCCACCCGGATCATCGAGAAGCGCGGCGGACGTCTCCCGCTCGGTCAGGCGGACGGCATCCAGCCACGCAGCGTCGAGACGTTCCAGGCGTTCGGATTCGCCGAGCGGATCATCGCCGAGGCGTACAACATCGGCTGGATGAACTTCTGGGGCCCGAACCCCGACAAGCGCGACGAGATCATCCGTACCTCCCGCACGTCCGACTACGCCTACGACATCTGCGAGTTCCCGCACCTGATCGTCAACCAGGCGCGCGTCCTCGACTACTTCGCAGAGTCCGCTGCGCACGGCCCCGGCAGGATCGTCCCCGACTACGGCGTGGAGTTCACCGGCCTCACCGTCCACGACGACGGCGCGTACCCGGTCGAGGTGGGGATCCGCTACGTCGCGGGGGAGCGCGTCGGCGAGGAGCGGACCATCCGTGCCCGGTTCGTCGTCGGCTGCGACGGCGCGCGCAGCGGTGTGCGACAGGCGATCGGGCGGACGCACGTGGGCGCGTCCTCGGCGCACGCGTGGGGCGTGATGGACGTCCTCGTCAACACCGACTTCCCGGACTGGCGCACCAAGTGCGCGATCAACTCCGAAGCGGGCAACATCCTCCACATCCCGCGTGAGGGCGGGTACCTCTCGCGCATGTACATCGATCTGGGTGAAGTCGCCGACGACGATGACCACCGGGTGCGGCAGACGCCCATCGAGGAGATCATCCGCCGGGCCAACGAGATCCTGCACCCCTACACGCTCGACGTACGCGAGGTCGCCTGGCACAGCGTGTACGAGGTCGGTCACCGGGTCACCGACGGCTTCGACGACGTGATCGACGAATCGGGACGCACCCCGCGGGTGTTCCTGACCGGCGACGCCTGCCACACCCACAGCGCCAAGGCCGGCCAGGGCATGAACGTCTCGATGCAGGACGGCTTCAACCTCGGCTGGAAGCTCGGCTCGGTCCTCACGGGGCGCGCCCCCGAGACGCTGCTGGCGACGTACGGGGCGGAACGGCGACCGGTGGCACAGCAGCTCATCGACTTCGATCGGGAGTGGTCGACGCTGATGGCGCGCAAGCCGGAGGAGATCTCCGACCCCAACGAGCTGGCGACCTACTACCTCGCCACCGCCGAGTTCCCCTCCGGGTTCATGACGCAGTACACCTCGTCCATGATCACCGGAACAGGCGCCCATCAGGCGCTCGCGACCGGCTATCCGCTCGGCAAGCGCTTCAAGTCAGCCGAGGTCGTGCGGGTCGGCGACGGCAACGTCATCCACCTGGGCCATCACGCGAAGGCCGACGGACGCTGGCGTGTCTATGCGTTCGGCGACCGCACCGGTGACGCGCTCGCCGCCTGGGCGGAGAAGGCCGAGCCGCTCTTCGCCCGCTTCACGCCGGCCGATGCCGACGTGGATGCACTCTTCGACGTCAAGGCGGTCTACCAGCAGCCGTTCGAAGAGGTGGAAGTGACTTCGGCTCCCGCGCTGTTCCAGCCGAAGACCGGCCCCCTCGGGCTCACCGACTGGGAGAAGGTCTACGCAGCGGGCCCCAGCAAGTGGTGTGATACCGACATCTTCGCGGCGCGTGAGCTGTCGCGCGACGGAGTGGTGGTCGTCGTACGACCCGACCAGTACGTCGCGGCGATCTTCCCGCTCGATGACACGGCTGCGTTGGCGGGCTTCCTCGACGGGGCCTTCCTTCCCGCGGGGTGAGGCAACGGAGCCTTGCGCTCCGTTTCCCTCTCCGCCTCCCTCTCCGTTTCCCTCTCCGCCTCCAGCGGCAGGCTCCAGCGGCAGGGCGGGCCGCTCCTCCTGAAGGAGAACACACGAATAGAAGGAGCGTTCAGGCCATCTGCTCCTTCATGTCGTGAGTTCTCCTTCATGTCGGGGGACGGGGGCGAGCGGGGGACGGGGTGCGGGGAGCGCGAGCGGGAAGGGGTGCGGGGGCAGGGGCGGGGCGTGGACATGACATGTGTCATGTCGAGGAGATGACACTGCCCTCCGGACTCCGTTGCCGCGACGGGCGAGGCTGGAGGCATGAACAACTCCTCCGTGGGCGAGTCGGCGACGCGGGTCACCGCGCGACCGGCATCCGAGGTCCCGAACGATGATCCCGTGGTGCTCGAACTGCGCGCCGTGAAGCGACACTTCGGCGTGGGCGACCGCCGCGTGCACGCGGTCGACGGCGTGGACCTGTCGATCCGACGCGGTGAGGTGGTCGCGCTGCTCGGCCCCAACGGCGCGGGCAAGACGACCACACTCGACATGCTGCTCGGACTCACCGAACCCAGCAGCGGTACCGTGCGGGTGCTCGGTGTCACGCCCGAACGCGCGACGTCGAGTGGGGCGATCGGGGCCGTGCTGCAGACCGGCGGGCTGCTCGGCGACCTGACCGTGGGCGAGACCGTGCGCCTCATCGCCTCCTTGCACGGATCCGACGCGCTGGGACGGGTTCCCGAGGTGATGGCTCGCGCCGATCTGGATCACCTCTCCCGTCGCCGCGTCGCGAAGTGCTCCGGCGGCGAGCAGCAGCGGGTGAAGTTCGCGCTCGCGATGGTCTCCGACCCCGACATCCTCGTGCTCGACGAGCCCACGGCGGGCATGGACGTCACCGCGCGTCGTCACTTCTGGGACGTTATGCGGGCGGATGCGGATGCCGGTCGCACGATCATCTTCGCCACCCACTACCTCGAAGAGGCAGAGCAGTTCGCACGCCGGACCGTGGTGATGCACCGCGGCACGGTCGTCGCCGACGCTCCCACCGCGCTGCTGCGTGCAAGCCTCGGAGAGCGCACCGTGTCGGCGACCGTCGCCGAGACCTCGACGACCCTCGTCGCCACGTTGGTGGCCACGGAGGGTATCGCGGACGTGCGCCTGGACGGTGACCGGGTGAGCCTGCGGGCCGCGGACTCCGATGCCGTCGCCCGCCTCCTCCTCGACCACGGCGCTCACGATCTCGAGATCGCCGCTCCCACCCTCGAAACCGCCTTCACGGCGCTGACGGAGAACTGACATGCTCGTCTCACCCACCATGCTGCGCATCGAAGGCGTCCGCCAGCTGCGCAATCCCTACACGCTCGCGTTCACTCTGGCCATGCCGGTCGCGATGTACCTGCTGTTCGGTGCCGGGATGGGCTACGGCTCCCTGTCCGCCGGCAACGGCAACGTCTCGTTCTACGTGATGACGTCGATGGCCGCCTACGGCACCGCCGTGGCGATGAGTTCGCTCACCTCCCTCGCCGCGACCGAGGCGAAGCAGGGGTGGGGGCGCCAACTGGCGATGACCCCGCTCACCACCGCCGGCTACGCGGTGACCAAGCTACTCACCGCCGTCTCCTTCGCGGCCCTGGCCCTGCTGGCGGTCTTCACCGCAGGCATGATGACGGGGGCACAGGTCGAGGATGCCTGGCGCTGGGTCGCGACCGCCGGCATCATCCTCGGGATCGGCTTGATCTACGGACTGTTCGGCCTCGGCGTCGGGCTCTTCTTCAGCTCGGACTCCGCGGCGGCGCTCGCCTCCATCTCGATGACGTTCTTCGCGTTCTTCGGCAACGTCTTCATGCCGCTCGACGGCGTGATGCTCGACATCGCTCGGTTCACCCCTCTGTACGGTTTCGTCGCGCTGAGTCGCTGGCCGCTCACGGAAGGCGTGCTCACCACGGGGCAGACCGATGAACTGTGGATGCTGTTCCTCAACGTCGCCGTGTGGCTCGCGCTGTTCGTCCTGCTGGTGACGATGGGAATCAAGCGCTCGCGGGCGCGCCAGTAGCGGCACGCACCGACAGTAGGTTGGACGGATGACGAGACATTCGACACGCGCCGCGGACCGCGCCACCGGGAAGGACCCGTGGGCGCGGTTCGGCTGGCTGATGGCCGTGATCTGGCTCGTGTTCCTCGTGTACCCGGTGATCGCGCTGGTGCACTCCGAGGCGGCACCGGCCTGGGTCGTCGTCGGCTGGATCGCTCTGTTCGTCTTCGTCGTCCTCTACATCACCGGCTTCATCCACGGCATGCGCGGGGGCGGGGGACTGGGGCGCCCACCGTCGAGGCGGCAGTGGGCCACCTTCGCCGCGCTGATCGGTTGCGCGCTGATCTCCGTCCCGGCTGAGGGTGGATCGGCCCTGAGCTTCCTGCCGTTCATCATGTCGTTCGCGTCCTATGGCCTGACCCGTGTCTGGCACTGGATCACGACGATCGGCGCCGTCGTGGTCACCGTGGCCTGCGTCTTCCTCATCCCCGGCGGCTCCACCTACCTCTCCGTGCTCGCCATCGTGGTCCTGCTCGGTGTCGTGAACACCGTGTCGACCTGGCTCATCATCCGTTCCGCGGAGGCGGAGCGACTCGGCCTCGAACTGGCGACCAGCGAAGGACGCGAAGCCGTCGCCCGCGATGTGCACGACCTGATCGGCCATTCGCTGACGGTCGTCGGGCTCAAGGCGCAGCTGGTGCGGCGCCTGATGGACTCCGATCCGGAGCGGGCGAAGGTTGAGCTCGCCGACATCGAGCGACTCACTGCCGAGGCGATCGCGGGTGTGCGCTCGACGGTGGCGGGAGCGCGTGCGACGACGCTCGTGGAGCAGCTCGCGTCGTCGCAGGATTCCTTCCGCGCGGCCGACATCGAGGTGCGGGTCGACGGTGAGCCCGGCGCGCTGTCTCCCGCCCAGGCGCTCACCGCGAGTTGGATCCTGCGCGAGGCGACCACCAACACGCTCCGCCATTCGCGGGCGCGCACGGTGCTCGTACGACTCGCGCCCGGACGCATGATCGTGGAGGACGACGGGGTGGGCATCAGCGGGAGCGAAGGGAACGGCATCCACGGGATGCGCGAGCGCGCGGCGGCGGCGGGCGCAGGATTCGTCATCGGGCCGGCGGGTGCCTCCGGAGGCTCCGGCACACGGGTGGAGGTGACGTGGTGAGCATGTCGCAGGACGGCGGCACGATCCGTCTGCTGATCGCCGACGATCAGGCGCTGGTGCGCGGGGCGCTCGGAGCCCTGCTCGATCTGGAGCCCGACCTCGACGTGATCGGCATGGCCTCCGAGGGAGCAGAGGCGGTGCGGCTCGCGACGGAGCTGCGACCGGATGTGTGCCTGATGGACATCCAGATGCCGGGGATGGACGGTGTGGAGGCGACGCGCCGCATCCGCGAGGCGAGTGCCGGGACGCGGGTGCTCGTCGTCACGACCTTCGCCCGACCGGGCTACCTGCGCTCGGCGTTGGACGCCGGGGCGAGCGGCTTCATCGTGAAGGACACGCCGGCAGAACAGCTCGCGGAGGCCGTGCGTCGGGTGCATGCCGGGCTTCGCGTGCTCGATCCCGTGCTTGCGGCGGACAGCCTGTTCGAGGGAGCCAACCCGCTGAGCGATCGGGAGCAGCAGGTGCTCCGCCTCGCGGCGGACGGACGCTCAGCGGCGGCGATCGCCGCCGAGGTGTTCCTCTCCGCGGGCACCGTGCGCAACCACCTGTCCGCGGCGATCGGGAAGACCGGGGCGGGCAACCGGGCCCAGGCGGTGCGGATCGCACTCGACAAGGGATGGATCTGACGACCCGGACCCCGCTCTGCGGCGATGTCGGTGCCCGCGCGTACCGTGGATGCCGACGGGCGAAGGCGCCCGAGAGGAGGGTGTGATGGACTGGAAGATCGAACTCATCTTCGTGCCGGTGACCGATGTGGACCGGTCGAAGGCCTTCTACGAAAAGGTCGGCTTCCACGCGGACTGGGACCAGACTCCGGTCGAAGGACTCCGCTTCGTGCAGATGACGCCGCCCGGATCGGCGTGCTCGATCGCTTTCGGCACGGGATTGGGCATCGACCTCGAGCCCGGAAAGCAGAACACGATCCAGGTCGTGATCCCGGATGCGGACGAGGCTCTTGCTCACCTCAAGGGGCTCGGCGTCGAGGCGCGAGGGGTCGACGAACTCGCGTGGGGGCGTTTCGTGTCCTTCGACGATCCCGACGGCAACTCCTGGACGCTGCAGGAGCTTCCCGACTACGGCGCCTAGCGTTCCGCGACCACCTCGATCTTGAAGCCTGAAGCGTTCTCGAGCCATCCGGCGTAGTGCTGATCCCCGCCCGCGTGCGGGTAGCGGTCTGCGTAGAGCGGGTGCCAACCCCGGCTGGCTGCCTCAGCCATGATCGCGTCCACATCGCTCCGGTCGCCACCCTGGAGCGCGAGGTGGTTGAGTCCCGCGCGGCGGCGGTCGTGCACCGTATCCGACAGGTTCGGTGAGGTCGTGAGGGTGAGGTAGGCGCCGCCGGCTGCCCAGCTCTCCCCGCCGGACCACTCGCTGTCGAGGGTGAAGCCGAGACGGGTCAGAACCCAGCGCCATTCCGACCGGACGGCGTCGAGGTCGGAGATCCACAGCTCGACATGATGAAATCCCGGCATGGTCCGAGTGTGCCACGGCTCCCGTCAGGAGTTCACGCGGATGATCTCCTGCTGGTACGGGGCGATGACATCCCCGGAGATGCGCAGGTCCAGCAGCAGGAACCGACGCGACGAGGGGTCTTCGGCGGTCCATGCCTCGAGTCGATCGAGGTCGGCGAGGGTGCGCACGACGACACCTTCTGCGCCGACGGCGGCACCGAACGCGGCGAAGTCGACCTCCGGGATGCGCATCGGGGCCTCTGCCAGCCCCTTGAGGCCGTACAGGTTCACTTCGGCACCGTACGCCGCATCGTTCCACACGACGGCCATCCCCCGGCCGCCGGCTGAGCGGACCGCGGATTCCAGGTCGGCGATCGCCATCAGTCCGCCGCCGTCTCCGGAGGTGAGGACGATGGTCGAATCGCGCCGCGCCAGTGCGGCACCGACGACGCTCGGCCAGCCTTGACCGATCGACTGGAATGCGGTGCCGACCATCATCATGCGATCGGGTGCGGCGACCGGCCAGTACATGTTCGCCCATCCGATGAAGTGCCCTCCGTCAGAGACTACGATCCGATCTTCGGGGAGCAGTTCGGCGATGCGCCGCGCCGCGGAGCGCGGGTCGAGGCGGCCGTCGGGAGCGAGGTCGTCCCCGTCGTCGTAGGCGCGGGCAGAGGCGACATCGACGCTCTCCCGCCAAGGGTTGGCGATCGTGGTCGTGCCGATGCGGTCCACGAGTGCTTCGGCAGCGACTCGTGCGTCCGCGCGGACGAAGCCGCCGACGTGTGCGTGCGTCGCCGCGGGCGCGATGTCGATCTGGAACACCGTCGTGCCCGGCGCGAACAGCTCGCCGAATCGCATCGTGAACTGGTTCAGCGACGCGCCGAACACGACGGCGACGTCGGCCGTGTGAATCAGTTCCATCGCGCCGTCCGCACCGAAGCCGCCCGTCACACCCAGGTCGTACTGCGTCTCGGGGAACACTCCACGGCCGAGGGCGGAAGACGCGGTCAGCGCTCCGGTGGCTGCGGCGAGCTCGCCCAGGGCCGTGCTCGCGCCGGAGAGCCAGGCACCGCGGCCGGCGAGCAGGAACGGTCGTTCGGCACCGGCCAGGGCGGCGGCGATCTCGTCGAGCATCCCTTCGGCGAACGCCCCGCGCGGCGCGAGGGGTGCCGGAACGCGCGGCGACGGAGCAGCGGGCACTTCTCCGGCTTCGAGAGAGGCAACGTCATAGGGGATCGCCAGCACGACGGGAACCCGATACGTGAGGGCGTGCTCGATCGCGATGACGGTGGTGGCCGCGGCGTCCGCACGACCGACGGTATACGTGCGCGCACCGACGGCCGATGCGAGCGCGATCTGATCGACGTCCCACGGACGGGGGCCCGAGGTGGGTTCATCGCCGACCACGAGCACGAGCGGCACGTGTGCCTGCACGGACTCGGCGAGGGCGGTGAGCGTGTTGGTGAAGCCGGCGCCATACGTCGAGGTGCCCGCGGCGATCCGCCCGGATGCGCGGAAGTGGGCATCGGCGGCGACCACGGCGCCCTGCTCGTGGCGGACGGCGGTGAACGTGGTCTCCGTCTGCTTCTCGAGCGCATCGAGGAAGTAGGCGTTGCCGTTTCCCATCACCCCGAAGACGGCGTCGATGTGCTGGGCGAGGGTGAGGGCGACGTGCGCGGACACGGTGGGCATGCGAAAGCCTTTCGAGACAGGGACGGAGGAACTGCGGGATCCGTATGTGTCTCGCCTCCGCGTCGTCGTGGAGTGCTTCGTGCCTCTTTTTCAGGCACCGGCGTGGCCGGACCCGCCCATTCTACCGGCGGAGGGGTGCCGGCCGATGCGGGAGAATGCTCAGATGACAGATGCATCGATCGAGCGCGAGACGCTCACCTGGGATGGCTTCGGAGCGGCGACGCGTGATCTGGCACGGGACATCCTCGCCAGCGGCTTCGAGCCGGAGGTGGTCGTGGCCATCGCGCGGGGCGGTCTGCTTCCGGCCGGTGCCATCGCCTACGGTCTCGGTGCGAAGAACTGTGGTGCGATCAACGTCGAGTTCTACACCGGGATCGGCACGGTGCTCGATGCGCCCGAGGTGCTTCCGCCGGAGCTCGACATGGCGTACCTCGACGGACGCCGGGTGCTGCTCGTGGACGACGTCGCCGACTCCGGGCGTACGCTCGCGCTGGCCGTGCAACTGCTGAAGGACAAGGGTGCCGACGTGCGGTCCGTCACGATCTACACCAAGCCGTCGACCATCATCCAGCCCGACTTCGCCTGGAAGGACACCGACCTCTGGATCAACTTCCCGTGGTCTTTCCGCGGCACCGTGCGCGAAGAGGATCTCGGGCTGGCGCCCTCGGCCTGATCGCGCGTCACCCGCGCAGCAGCGCCCGAAGCGCCTGGATCGTGTCGGCCTCACTCGGCGACTTGTCGTCGCGGTACCCCTTGACCCGTGCGAAGCGCAGGGCGAGACCCCCCGGATAGCGCGGGGAGCGCTGCACGCCGTCGATCGCGATCTCCACGACGATCTCCGGGCGCAGGAACACGGTCGACGCCGTGCGGTGCGACTCGTGCTCGGGGAAGTGCTCGGTCTGCCACTTCAGGAGCTCATCGGTGAGGCCCTTGAACGTCTTGCCGACCATGACGAACCCGCCGGGGTCGCCGAACTCGCCTTCCGGGTCGCGGGCGCCCAGGTGCAGGTTCGACAGCCAACCGCGACGACGGCCGGAACCCCACTCCGCGCCGAGGACCACCAGATCGAAGGTCAGCACGGGTTTGACCTTGACCCACGACTTGCCTCGGCGACCGGCCGCGTAGGGGGCGTCGATCGCCTTGACCACGACTCCCTCATGGCCCGCGGCGAGGGCCTCGCGCGAGAGACGCTCGGCGGCCTCCGGATCGGCGGTGACGAGCCCGGGCATCCGCCAGTCGCCGGCCACGCGTTCCAACTCGGCCAGCCGCACGGAGAGCGGCTCGTCGAGCAGGTCGCGCCCATCCACGTGCAGCACGTCGAAGAACCACGGCCGTAGCACGAGGTCTCTCGACACCTCGGCCCCGAACCGCGACATCGTCTCTTGGAACGGGCGCGGCCCTCCGTCTTCATCGAGCGAGAGCGTCTCGCCATCGAGGATGACATCGTTCACCGGAAGCGCACGCACGATCTCGACGAGCTCCGGCACACGGTGCGTGATGTCGGCCAGACTCCGGGTGTAGACGCCGACGTCGTCTCCCTGACGGTGCACTTGGATGCGGGCGCCGTCGAGCTTGTACTCGACCGACGCCTCACCCGTGATCTCGAGCGCCGCAGTCGTCGTCGCCGCCGTCGCCGCGAGCATCGGGAGCACGGGGCGCCCGACCTGCAGTCCGACGGATTCGAGGTCTTCTGCGGTTCCGGTGAGGGCGATGCGGGCGGTCTCGCCGAGGTCGCCCGACAACATCGCCGCGCGGCGCACGACGGCGGCCGGACGGTCGGAGGCCCGCGCGATCGCATCGAGGAGCACTCCCGACAGGGCCCCGGTGCGCAGCTCGCCGAGCATCGCGCGAACCAGGAAGTCCCACTCCGAGGCCGTGGCACGCGCAGCCAGATCGACGAGGATGCCGGTGCGGGCGGCGGCGGAACCGGAACCGGAGGTCGCGGTGAGCACGTCGAGCGCGGCATCGACGTCTCCGACGCTCAGCGAGGGATCGTCGGCATGCGTGATGTCGAGAGCCGTGAGCCTGCGCCACCCGACCCCCAGCCTGCCCTGGCGCGGCGAGGCGAGGAGGAGACCGATCAACGCGGGGAGGTCGGATGGTTCCGCGCGCGCGAGAAGGTCGGCCAGGGCGTCGATCTTGGCGAGCCGGGACGACGTCGCCCCGACGCGGTCGGCCGTGAGGACGAGCTCTGTGAGCATCATCTGGGCATTCTCGCACCGGCGTCCGACATCGGTGCCGGTCGGTCACGACGTTCCGAGTCCGCGCTGACCGGCGCGCTCAGTGCCCGCGGAACTCCGGCTTCCGCTTCTCCTGGAAGGCGGCGAACCCTTCACGGTAGTCGGAGGTGTCGCAGAGGGCGGCCTGCGCGGCGTTCTCGATGCCGACCGCATCCCACAGCGTGAGCCGCTCTTCTCGGATGCGGGCGACCAACTCCTTGCTCGCGAGGAAGGCAGCGGTGGCTCCGCGGGCGGCAGCGGCAGCGGCAGCGGTCGTCGCCTGCACGACCTCGTCGTCGGGGAAGGCGCGCGAGAAGAGGCCGGACGCCACGGCTTCGGCCCCGCTCATCAGGCGCCCCGTGTAGATCAGGTCGAGTGTCTTGTGCGCACCGAGCCGGTCGAGGAAGAGCGCGTGGCCGCCGGAGTCGAGCGTCGCACCGAGCGCCGCGAACGGGGAGCCGACCTTCGCCGACTCGGCCACGTACACGACATCGGTCGCGATCAGGAGACCGAGCCCCACGCCGAGGCAGGCGCCGTGGGCGACCGCGAACGTCGGGGCGGGAAACCGGGACATGCGCTGCAGTAGCGGCGTCACGAGGCCGCCGAGGTAGCCGAGCACATCGTCGCCCCGGGGGTCGACCCCGGAGATGTCACGGCCGGCGCAGAAGGCGCGCCCCTCTCCGCGGAGCACGAGCGCCCGCACCCCCGCGCCTTCCGCCTCGATGTATGCGGATTCCAGTTCGGCGAGGGCCCGCTCGTCGAGCGCATTCAGCTTCGACGGCGCGTTCAGCACGATCGTCGCGACGTCGTCGGCGATGGCGAGGTCGATCATGGGGGCCTCCGGGTCAGACGTCGTAGTCCACGACCACGCGGTCGCTGGTCGGATGGGACTGGCAGGTGAGCACGAATCCGCGCTCGAGTTCGTCGGGCTCCAGGGCGTAGTTCTCGGTCATGGTGACGCTGCCCTCGAGCACCCGGGCGCGGCAGGTCCCGCAGACGCCGCCTGCGCAGGCGAACGGGGCATCGGGGCGCACGCGCAACGCCGCGTTGAGCACCGACTCATGCGCATCCACCGGACTCTCCACCGTCGAGGAGACGCCGTCGAGGGTGACTTCGATGCGTACGGTCTTCTCGCCCGCACGCACCTGCACCGGCCGGGCCGCACGTGCCGGTTGGTCACCGGTCGTGAACAGTTCGAACCGGATGTGGGAGCGATCGACTCCGACGTCGGCGAGCACCTCGCGACAGAGATCGACCAGGGCGAGCGGCCCGCACAGGAACCATTCGTCGACGGTCGACGGCGGGATGAGCGTGCCGAGGATCGTGCGGAGCTTCTCTTCGTCGATCCGGCCGGAGAGCACTGGGGCCGCGCGCTGCTCACGGGACAGCACGTGGTGCAGTACGAGCCGGGTCGGGTAGCGGTCCTTGAGGTCGGCGAGGTCTTCCAGGAACATCACGTCGAGCGTCGCCCGGTTCGTGTACAGCAGGGTGAACCGCGACGAGTCGGACCGGTTCAGCACCGTGTGCGCGAGCGCCATCAGCGGCGTGATGCCGGAACCGGCGGCGATCCCCACCACGTGACGGTCATCGAGGTCGTCGAGCGCCGAGGTGAAGGTGCCCTGGGGGCTCATCACGTCGATCTCGAATCCGGCGTGCAGGCCGGTCTGGGCCCACGTGGAGAAGAGCCCGCCCTCGTCACGCTTCACGGCGACGCTCAGCCGAGTGTCCTGTCCGTCGTCACGGTGCTCCGGGGCGCGGCACAGCGAGTAAGAGCGCCGCACCTCGGTGCCGTCGAGGGTCGTGCGCAGCGCCACGTACTGACCGGGAAGGTGGTCGTACTCGTCGGCGAGGGCCGCCGGCACGGTGAAGGTCACCTCGACCGAGTCGTCGGTGAGCGGACGCACGTCTTCGACGACGAGCGTGTGGAACCGGGCGCGCGTGCGGGGTGCGGCGGCGCGGGGCGCAGCTGCGCGCGGAACGGGCGGCGGAGCGGAGGTGAAGAGCGACATGTCAGTGCACCTTGAAATGGTCGAAGGGCTCGAGGCAGGCACGGCACTCGAACAGCGCCTTGCACGAGGTCGAGCCGAAATGCGAGACCTCACGGGTATCGAGCGAGCCGCACCGAGGGCAGCGCACGCTCAGCGAGACGCGGATG
This sequence comes from Microbacterium sp. J1-1, assembly GCF_024498615.1. Taxonomy (NCBI): domain Bacteria; kingdom Bacillati; phylum Actinomycetota; class Actinomycetes; order Micrococcales; family Microbacteriaceae; genus Microbacterium; species Microbacterium sp. J1-1. Next base: position 1,087,604 of record NZ_CP089590.1, read on the forward strand.
GGACCGGTCGACACGGCGGCGCGGCCGGAGGGCGGCGCGATGCCGTATTCCGCGAGCTTGGTCTTGCCGGCATCCGTCATCCAGTCCGTCGTCCAGGCGGGGGAGAGGACCAGGCGCACCTCGACCTCGTCGAAGCCGGCCGCGGTGAGGGCGAGCACCACGTCGTCGCGGATCGTGTCCATCGCAGGGCACCCGCTGTAGGTCGGGGTGATGTCGACGTGGACCCGCGTGCCGTCGACCTCGACCGCACGGAGCACACCGAGGTCCTCGATCGTGAGGACGGGCACCTCGGGGTCGGGGACGGCGGCGGCGATGCGCCAGGCAGCCTGCGTCGGAGTGAGCGTCACCATGTCGCCCCCGGATGCCGTCGCGCGAGCACCTGCATCTCGGCGAGGATGTGACCGAGAGGGGTGGCATGGGCGCCGTGCCTCCCGCCGGCCGAGGACGGCATGACGGCAGGGACCGACAGCTCCGCCTCGGCGAAGACGGTGTCGACCACGCCGTCGAAACCGGCACGGAGACTCGACGGACGCACGGCCGCAGCGTCGAGCCGGTCGATCAGGTCGTCGTCGCGGAACAGCTCGTCGACATACGGCCAGACATCCCCGAGTGCCCGGATGATCCTGGCGCGCGACTCCTCGGTGCCGCCGGCGAGGCGCAGGACCCACTGGACGGCGTGATCGCGATGGTAGTCGACCTCTTTGAGGGACTTCTCGGCGATCGCCGCGAAGGTCTCGTCGCTGCTGGCGCGCAGTGCGGAGTAGAGCTCGAACATGAACGTGGCGACGACGAACTGCCGGGCGATCGTCTGGGCGAAGTCACCGTTGGGCTGCTGCACGATCCACGCACAGCGGAACTCGGGCTCATCGCGGAAGAAGGCGAGCTCGTCTTCGCTGCGGCCGTCGTACGACCCCGCGTAGTGAAGGAAAGACCGCGCGTGGCCGAGGAGGTCGAGGGCGATGTTGCCCACCGCGACATCCTCCTCCAGCTCCGGCGCCCGGGAGATCCAGGCGCCGAGCTGCTGCGACAGGATGAGCGCGTCGTCGCCGAGGCGGAGCGCGTACTCGGCGATGTCGGCGGAGGCGGCGATCGCGCCGGTGCCCGAGAGCTCCTGCGAGAGGCGGAGCTCGTCGACCGAGACGTCGCCGTGGACGTCGATGTCCTCGTGCGCGGTTTCCGGGTGCGGGGCGCTCACAGGTGCGGCACTCCCTCTGAAGCCGTGTAGTACACGGCGTGCCGGTAGTTCTTGCCGGCCGGGCTCTCGAAGTAGGCGCCCTTGGCGTCGGGGTCGCTCGTGGTGATCGCCTCCGCCGGTGCGACCCAGATCGAGACGCCCTCACCGCGGCGCGTGTACAGGTCACGCGCGTTGCGGATCGCCATCTCGGCATCCGGCGCATGGAGTGAGCCGACGTGCACGTGGCTCAGTCCGCGGTTCGCGCGGACGAACACCTCCCACAGCGGCCACGGCTCCCGCTCGTCCGCTCCCGGCGTCGCCATCATGCCACCGCCTTGGTCTTGAGAGCCTGCTTGCGTGCGTACTCCGCCGCGGCCTCACGGACCCATGCGCCCTCTTCGTGCGCGGTGCGCCGGCGCTCGAGGCGCTCGGCATTGCACGGGCCGTTGCCGCGCACGACCTCGAAGAACTCGTCCCAGTCGATCTCGCCGATCACGTACCGGCCGGTCTCCTCGTCGAAGCGCAGGTCGGGGTCGGGCAGGGTCACTCCGAGGATCTCGGCCTGAGGCACGAGCATCCCGACGAAGCGCTGGCGCAGCTCATCGTTCGAGAACCGCTTGATCTTCCACTTCATCGACTGGGCCGAGTTGGGGGACTGGTCGTCGGGCGGTCCGAACATCGCGAGACTCGGCCAGTACCACCGGTTCACGGCGTCCTGGGCCATCTCGCGCTGCTCCTCGGACCCCTGCATCAGGGTGAGCAGGATCTCGAAGCCCTGCCGCTGGTGGAAGGACTCCTCCTTGCACACGCGCACCATCGCACGGCCGTACGGGCCGTAGGAAGCGCGGCACAGCGGCACCTGGTTGCAGATCGCGGCACCGTCGACCAGCCAGCCGATCGCGCCCATGTCGGCCCAGGTCGGCGTGGGGTAGTTGAAGATCGAGGAGTACTTGGCCTTGCCGCTGATGAGCTGATCCATCATCTCGTCGCGGGTGGTGCCCAGGGTCTGGGCGGCGGAGTACAGGTAGAGGCCGTGGCCGGCTTCGTCCTGGACCTTCGCCATCAGGATCGCCTTGCGCTTCAGGCTCGGGGCGCGGGTGATCCAGTTGCCCTCGGGCTGCATGCCGATGATCTCGGAGTGCGCGTGCTGCGAGATCTGCCGGACGAGGGTCTTGCGGTAGGCATCCGGCATCCAGTCGCGCGGTTCGATGCGCTGTTCGTTCGCGATGAGTTCGTCGAAGAGACGCTCCTCATCGGAGAGGTCGCCCACCAGGGACAGGTCTGCGGGACTGGTCATCGTCGACTCCTCAACATCCGGTCATCTTTACTGACCGATCGTTAGGTAATTCTGACACAGAGGAGCATCGGATTCAAGACGGTGCTCAGTGCGAGCGCGAGATCAACGTGAGCAGTGCGCGCCCGTACGCCTCGGCCGGATCCGGATGCTCGAACGAGAGCGCGGCGTCGGCGATCTCGATGTCGACGCGGAAAGCATCGTCGAGGCGTACCAGCGCGCGGAACGTGCCGCGCAGCAGCTCGCGCAGCTGGTCCTCCCTCGGCAGCCACACGGCGTCCGCCAGCGTGACCGCATCGAGCGCCCACTCCGTCGTGCCGTTGAACGCCAGATCCGTGCCACTCGGCGTCTGTCGGGCCTCGATCGTCATCTCGCTGACCGTGAAGACGTCGGCCTCGGCGTCGAGTTCGACGTCGTCCGGCAGATCGAGCTGGAAGCGGTCGCCCTCGGCGGGATGCCAGACGAGCCCGGCCTCTCGCAGGGCGACGGCGAGCTCGCGTGTGATCATCTCCCCACGCTAGACGACGGGACCGCCGACCGTGTCGGCGGCGTGGGGCAGAGTGGGGACATGACCTCCTCCGTCTCCGCCGACACCCGCGAGCCCGCACTCGCCGCACTGCGCGAACTCGTCGGCCGCCCCGACGCCGATTTCCACGACGGCCAGTACGAGGCGATCGAGGCCTTGGTCGAGGCGCGCCGCCGGGCGCTCGTGGTCCAGCGCACGGGGTGGGGGAAGTCGGCGGTGTACTTCGTCGCGACGCTTCTGCTGCGCAGGCAGGGGGCCGGACCGACGGTGCTCGTCTCGCCGCTGCTGGCACTCATGCGCGACCAGATCGCCGCCGCCGAACGGGCCGGCGTCCGGGCCGTCGCGATCAACTCCACGAACGCCCATGAATGGACCGACGTGCTCGCGCAGCTCGACCGCGACGAGGTCGACGTGCTGCTTGTCTCACCCGAGCGGCTCAACAATCCCGCGTTCCGCGAGCAGCAGCTCCCCGCGCTGGTGCGTCGCATCGGCATGCTCGTGGTCGACGAGGCGCACTGCATCAGCGACTGGGGGCACGACTTCCGTCCCGACTACCGACGCCTGCGTGACCTCATCGCGCAGATGCCCACCGATGTGGCGGTGCTCGCGACCACCGCCACGGCGAACAGCCGCGTCGTCGCCGACGTCGCCGAGCAGCTCGGCGCCCTCCAGCCCTCGGGCGAAGCGGCCGCCGAACCGGTGCTCACGATCCGCGGACCGCTCGCGCGCACATCGCTGCGGTTGGGTGTGCTGCGCCTACGCGATTCGACGAGCCGCCTCGCCTGGTTGCTGAGCCACCTCGATGACCTCCCCGGCTCCGGCATTATCTACACGCTGACCGTCGCGGCCGCCGTCGACACCGCCCGCCTGCTGCGCGACCACGGTCACGACGTGCGCGCCTACACCGGGCAGACCGACACCGAGGAACGCGCCGAATCCGAAGGACTGCTCAAGCGCAACGAGGTCAAGGCGCTGGTGGCCACGAGTGCCCTGGGGATGGGGTTCGACAAACCCGATCTGGGTTTCGTGCTGCACCTCGGTGCTCCGTCGTCACCCGTGGCGTACTACCAGCAGGTCGGCCGTGCCGGTCGTGCGAGTGAGAGCGCCGACGTGCTGCTGCTGCCCGGCGTCGAAGACCGCGACATCTGGCACTACTTCGCGACGGCGTCGATGCCCGACCGTGAGCGCGCGGAGCGGGTCATCGGCGCCCTCGGAGACACCCCGATCTCGACACCGGCGCTCGAGGCGATGGTCGACATCCGCCGCACGCCTCTCGAACTGCTGCTCAAGGTGCTCGACGTCGACGGAGCGGTCCGGCGCGTGCAGGGCGGGTGGGTGGCCACCGGAGAGCCCTGGAGCTATGACGCGGAGCGCTACGAACGGATCGCCGCCGAGCGTCTCGCCGAGCAGCAGCACATGATCGAGTACGAGCAGACCGACGGGTGCCGCATGGAGTTCCTGCAGCGGGCGCTGGACGATGACACGGCTGCGCCGTGCGGGCGGTGCGACAACTGTGCAGGCGGATGGTTTCCGAAGGAGGTCGGGGAGTCCGCGAGCTCGCAGGCCGCGGAGTCCCTCGACCGGGTGGGGGTCCCGATCGAGCCCCGTCGTGCCTGGCCGACCGGCGCCGACCGGCTCGAGGTGCCGGTCAAGGGGAGGATCCCCGTCGACGAGCAGGCGAGCGAGGGGCGGGCGCTGGCGCGCCTCACCGATCTGGGGTGGGGCGGGGCTCTGCGCGAGATCTTCGCTGCGGGCGCCCCCGACGCCGAGGTCACTCCTCAACTGCTCCAGGCGTGCATCCGTGTGCTCGCGGGGTGGGGGTGGGCCGAGCGGCCGGTCGCCGTCGTCGCTCTGCCGTCGCGCTCGCACCCCGTGATGGTCGATTCACTCGCCCGCGGTCTCGCCCAGGTCGGGCGCCTGCCGTACCTCGGTGCGCTCGAGCCCATCGGCGGCGGGCCCTCCGGCGGACCGGGCGGGAACAGTGTCTTCCGTCTCGCCGGACTCTGGGATCGCTTGAGCGCTCAGCACCTCGAGGTGCCGTCGGGACCCGTGCTGCTCGTGGATGACCTGGTGGACAGCCGGTGGACGATGACGGTCGCGGCCCGCGTGCTCCGACAGGCCGGGGCGACCGAGGTGTTGCCCTTCGCGCTGGCGCTGCGCGGATGACGCTGGGCCTGTCGGCGGGGGTCAGCCGGCGGGGTCAGTCGTCGGCGGGTGCGACGCGCGGCGGCCAGGTGGTGGCACCGAGTTCGCGTGAGATGTTGCGGGCCGTCTCCCGGAGGGCGTTGAGGATCGCGTCCGAGGCCGGGGTCTGCGAGGTGGGCAGCACCACGGCGACGGCCGCGACGATGTCGTTCGAGGCATCGGCGACCGGTGCGGCGAGCGAGGACTCCCCGAGCACGGCTTCGTCGAACTCACCGGCCGTCCCGCGCTCGGCGATCGACGGCAGCTCCAGGGTCAACCGTGCGACATCGGTGATCGTGTCGCCGGTGAGGCTGCGCAGCGGTTGTTCGAAGACGCTCTGCTGGAAGCCCTGGTCGTAGGCGAGCAGGACCTTGCCCATCGCCGAGGCGTGCGCGGGAATCGCGACCCCGGTCTCCAGCATCTGCTGGCTGTCGTCGGGGCGCAGGTTGTGGTGGATCACGAGCACATCGGTGAAGTGGGGGGCGCCCAGCCGCACGGAGAGGTTCGTGCGGCGTGCGAGTTCCTGCGTCCAGCGCATCGCCCGCGCGCGCACATCGAGGGTGTCGAGGTACACGTTGCTCAAGCGCAGGAGCGTCGGCCCGAGCATGTAGCGCTGGCCCCCGCGTTCCTTCGCGACGAGCCCGTGCGCGCGCAACGACTTGACTATCCCGTGCACGGTCGACGGCGGCAGGCTGAGCGCTGCGGCGAGGTCGGTGATGCCGAGGTGGCGTGCTCCTTGGAGCAGTTCGAGGATCTTCGCCGCGCGGTCGATCGCCTGGATCACGGGGAGCCCTCCTTCCGGTGCGTCGTCGAGCCGGTGTCAGTGCAGCCGGGCTTCACGAATGATCTTGACAACCCGGCTGGCTCCGAGCATATTCGACATTAACGAATTCCTTTCGGATCTTGCGAAAGAGACCACGAAGGATCAAAGGAGATCGAATGATGAAAAAGCTCATCAACGCCCCGCAAGATGTTCTCGTCGAATCTCTGAGAGGGGTCGCGCTCGCTCATCCCGAGCTCTCCGTCGACCTCGAGAACCACGTGATCACTCGCGCGACGCCGAAGGCACAGGGCAAGGTCGCGATCGTCTTCGGGGGCGGCTCCGGTCACGAGCCGCTGCACGGCGGCTTCGTCGGAACCGGGATGCTGGATGCCGCGGTCGCCGGAGAGGTGTTCACCTCCCCGACGCCGGACCGCGTGCAGGTGGCCACCAAGGCCGTGGATCGCGGGGCCGGTGTGCTCCACATCGTGAAGAACTACACGGGCGACGTGCTGAACTTCGAGATGGCCGCCGAGCTCGCCTCGATGGAGGGGATCGAGGTCGGCAGCATCACCGTGGACGACGACGTCGCGGTGCAGGACTCCCTGTACACGGCGGGGCGTCGCGGTGTCGGTCTGACCGTGCTGCTCGAGAAGCTCGTGGGTGCCGCCGCGGAGGAGGGCCGCGATCTCGCCGCCGTCGTCGCGCTGGCCGAGAAGATCAACGGGCAGGGCCGCTCGATGGGCATGGCGCTCACCAGCTGCACCGTGCCCGCGGCAGGGAAGCCCACCTTCGATCTGCCGGACGATCAGATGGAGATCGGCATCGGCATCCACGGTGAGCCGGGCCGTCACCGTGAACCACTGGCCCCCGCGGCGGACATCGCGCGGCAGCTCGTCGAGCCGATCCTCGCCGACCTCGACGCCACCGGCCCCTCGATCGTGATGCTCAACGGCATGGGCGCGACACCCCTCATCGAGCTCTACCTGATGTACGGCGAGGTGGCGGCGATCCTCGAGAAGTCCGGGGTCCAGATCGCCAGAAACCTCGTGGGCAACTACATCACCTCGCTCGACATGGCGGGATGCTCGGTCACCGTGCTCAAGGCGGACGACGAGCTGTTGCGTCTGTGGGACGCGCCGGTCAACACCCCCGGTCTGCGGTGGGGCGCCTGATGGCTGCTGTCGACACCGCCGTCCTCGCCGACTGGGTCTCCCGGTTCGGCACGGCCGTCACCGAGAAGCGTGACTGGCTCACGGAACTCGACTCGGCCATCGGCGACGCCGATCACGGTGCGAACATGGCCCGAGGGATGAGTGCCGTCGGCGAGAAGCTCGCAGGGGGCGCACCCGGAACGATCGATGAGCTGCTGAAGACGGTCGGCATGACCCTGGTGAGTTCCGTCGGTGGGGCCAGTGGGCCGCTCTACGGCACCTTCTTCCTGCGGATGGGGATGACCGCGGGCGCGGTGTCCGAGCTCGACGGCCCTGCCCTCGCGACCGCGCTGCGTGCGGGGCTCGACGGCATCGTCGCGCGGGGCAAGGCCGAAGCGGGGGACAAGACGATGTTCGATGCGATGGCGCCTGCCGTCGATGCGATGGACGCCGCGCTCGCTGAGGGCTCGACCGTCGCGGACGCCGTCACCGCCGCGGCCGATGCCGCAGAGAAGGGCCGAGACGCCACGTTGCCGCTGGTCGCACGCAAGGGACGGGCGAGTTATCTCGGCGAGCGCAGCGCCGGTCACCTCGACCCCGGGGCGGCGTCCACGGCGATCCTCTTCGACACGCTCGCCGCGGCGGTCGCGGGCAGCGCCTGATGATCGGTATCGTCGCCGTCTCCCACAGCGCACGGCTCGGGGAGGCGGCACTGGAGCTTGCCCTGCAGATGGTCCAAGGGCCCGCTGTGCGCGTGCGGGTGGCCGCGGGCGCTGGCGTGGACGGCGACGGCGTGCCGGTCCTCGGAACGGACGCCGTGGCGGTGGCCGCGGCGATCGATGAGCTGGCTGCGGACTGCGAGGGAGTCCTGGTCCTGATGGACCTCGGGTCGGCCGTATTGAGCGCCGAACTCGCGCTCGAACTGCGAGCGAGCGACGTGCCGGTCCGGCTCGCTCCCGCGCCGTTCGTGGAGGGACTGCTCGCCGCCGTCGTCTCCGCCGCGGCGGGGAGCGACCTGGATGCGGTGGCTTCCGAGGCGACCTCCGCGCTCGGGGCGAAGACCGGGCAGCGCGGCGTCGCGGACGACGCCGCGCCCGTACCCGATTCCGCGACGGATTCATCGGATGCTGCGTCGTCCTCCGCGGTCGAGAGTGAAGGCGAGGCGCTCGTGCGTCGTGTGCGGGTGCGCAATCCGCAGGGGCTCCACGCACGCCCCGCCGCCTTGATCGCCGAGGCGTCCGCAGGGGCGGAGGTGCGGCTGCGACGACTTCCCGACGGGCCCGATGCGTCGGCGGCGAGCCTCTCGCGCCTCCTCGTGCTCGGTGCACGTCAGGGCGATGAGATCGAACTGACGGTGAGAGGTGCGCAGGCCGCTACCGTGGCGGACCGGCTGTCCGCGCTGTTCGACGACGGTTTCGGTGAGGGAACGGACGCGGCGACGCCCGCACCCGCCCCGGCTGCCCCCGCCCCGGCTGCCCCCACCGAAGGCTCCGCCGCTGTCGAGGACGCCCCGGTCACGATCGCCTCCGGTGCCGTGCTGCGCGGACGCGGGGTGAGCCCCGGTCGGGTCGCGGCCCCCGTCGTGCACCTCGCGCCGGCCGTCGCCGAACCCGATGCGGACACCGTCATCGCGGTGGAGGAGCGCGATGCCGAAGTGTCGGCGATCGAATGGGCGGCCGTGGCGGTGGCGGACCAGCTGCGGACGCGCACCGCCCAGGCCACGGGGGAAGCGCGGGCGATCCTCGATGCGTCGCGGCTGCTCGCCTCCGATCCCGAGCTGGTCTCGGAGGCGACCGCGTTGGTCCGTGCGAAGGGGCGCAGTGCCGCCCGTGCCGTGTGGGAGACCGGCCTGGCGCACGAGAAGGGCCTCACCGCACTGGGCGGTCGCATGGCGGAGCGCGCGGCGGACATCCGTGACGTGCGCGACAGGATCATCGCCGAGATCCTCCAAGTCGACATGCCGGGGGTGCCGGAGCGTGAGGAGCCGTTCGTGCTCGTCGCGACCGATTTGTCGCCTGCCGACACGGCGACGCTCGGCGAGGGGCGGTGCGTCGGCCTCGTGACCGAGCAGGGAGGTCCGACCTCCCATACGGCGATCATCGCTCGCTCGCTCGGGCTTCCCGCGGTGGTCGGTGTGGCCGGCGCCGTCGGCATCCCCGTCGGGGCGACGCTTCTGGTCGACGGCGGCCGCGGCACGGTCGAGGTCGACCCGCCGGAGTCACGGGTCGCGGAAGCGGCGGCAGCGGCGACCGCGGTGGAGTTCGACGGGACCGGGCGTCTCGCAGACGGGCACCGCGTCATGCTGCTCGCGAACGTCGGAGGGGCCGCGGACGCCGTGAACGCCGCGGCGGCGCGCGCGGAGGGCGTGGGGCTGTTCCGGACGGAGTTCTGCTTCCTGGACCGGGCGGACGCCCCGTCGGTCGAGGAACAGACCGCCGCCTACCGCGGCGTGCTCGCTGCCTTCCCCGGCCGCAAGGTGGTCGTTCGGACGCTGGATGCCGGAAGTGACAAGCCTCTCCCATTCGCGAATGCGGATCACGAGGACAACCCGGCCCTGGGGGTCCGCGGTCTGAGGATCGCGCGCCGTCGTCCGCAGCTCCTCGACGATCAGTTGCGGGCGCTCGCACGGGCTGCAGAAGCGGAGTCGGCGCAGGTCGAGGTGATGGCTCCGATGGTCGCGACGGTCGAAGAAGCGCGGGAGTTCGCCGAGCGGGCGCGTGCTGCGGGGATCGAACGCGCGGGCATCATGATCGAGACCCCCTCGGCCGCGTTGCTCGCCGCGGAGCTGTTCGAGGTGGTCGACTTCGTGAGTCTGGGAACGAACGACCTGGCCCAGTACACGCTCGCGGCCGACCGCCTCCTGAGCGATCTCGGCGACTTGAACGACCCGTGGCAGCCGGCCGTCCTGCGCCTGATCGGCATCGTCGGCGAGGCAGGGAGGGCGGCGGGGAAGTCCGTCGGAGTGTGCGGGGAAGCCGCGAGCGATCCCGCACTCGCCCCGGTTCTCGTGGGCCTGGGTGCGACCTCGCTGTCGATGACTCCGCGGTCGCTCGGCCGCGTCGCCGAGGCCCTCTCCATGGTGAGCGAGGAGGACTGCCGCCGGGCTGCTGAAGCGGTGCTCGGCGCACGCACCGTCGACGAGGCGAGGGCGGTGGCGAGGACGGGGGAGGCCCACACCGAGGTCCTCTGACCCCGGATTCATGCGCGGCGGGGAATGTTCACCGTCTCATTCCGATATCGACATCCCGATTCCTCGTCGACGGTCGGCGGCCTCGCCCTAGGCTCGTCGAAGACGGGGTGTCGGGTCCGACGCCGAAGAGGAATCGGAGGGGACATGTCGCAGAAGCTGTCGGTCGGAAAGAGCGTGATCGGTGCTCTGGCGGTGGTTGTCCTGGTGGCGCTCGCCGGCTGCGCGCCCACTCCGCAATCGACTCCTGAGCCCAGCGCCGCTCCGGTCGTTCCGACCCCCGAGCCGTACGCGGGGCCGATCGCGTTCGTCGGAGACGAGCTGGACTGGTTCCTCCTGAGTGCCGACGAGATCGCGGCCCTGCTCCCCGACATCGGAGAGGTCAGCCCGGCGGTCTCGTCCCTGATCCAGGTCTCCGATGGAGGTGGCCCCGAGCCAGTTCCCGCGATCTGCAGCGCGCTCGCGGCCGAGACCTCGTTGGGGTCGATCGGTGCGCGCTCCGTCACCTGGACGACGGCGGAGGAGGGGAGCGACGGGTGGCTCCACGTGCTCCAGTTCGCCGACGAAGAGGCCGCGAAGGCGCGAATGGATCAGTATGTCGATGCGGCGGCGCAGTGCGTCGAATTTGAGTTCGGTGGACCGGCCACATTCGCGTCTTCGACAGCAGAAGGCGACGGCGGCATCCGAGCCCTTGCCGGCTCGCTGACCATCACCTACTCGACCGGTGGTGGCCACAGCCTCTACAAGAGCTACGCCTCCGCCGGGAACGTGATCGTCGAGGTGTGGCAGCCGTTCACCGGCGAGCCGGCGTTCGACGCCGAGGCCGCCGCAGCGCTGCTGCGCGATCGCGCGGAAGAGGCTCGGCGGATGCTGATCGACGAGCTGACGGCGAACCCTCCTGCGCCCGTCGAGACGCCCGCGGCAGCCGACCCGGCCGCGCCGTGGAGCGCCTGGCAGATCACTCCGGTGGGCGTCGGGCCGGTGCAGCTGGGCGTCGAGCTCGACGAGGCGATCGCGGCGGTGCCCGGAGCCCGCATCCAGGAATCCGAGTGGGAAGGGGGACCGACGCGACTTATCGCCGCAGATGATTCCGCGTCGCTGCTGCTCGAAACGCAGGAAGGCGGGACGCTGGTCTCGGCCCTCACCGTGGGGATCGCGAACACCGCCGGTGATCGGGCGGATGACGCAGCGGCTCTTCCTTCCGCCGAGGGTGTGAAGGTCGGCGATGCGGTGTCCGCCGCGGTCACCGCATTCCCGGAAGGCACGGATCTTCGTATCGTCTCGTCGGGGGAGTACTTCTACGAGTGGTCGACCCGAGAGGGTGTGACGCTGCGCTTCCGTCTCGACCGTGACTCGGTCGGCGACGACGGCGCCGTGATCACCGGGATCACGCTGGAGGATGCCACCCTGCGCAACGCGCTGGTCTTCGGCTGACGCCTTCTCGCAGACCGATCTTCGCGTCGGGCTTCATTACTAACCGATCGTTCAGTTAGTATGGGCCCGTCGGGGCACCGCTGCCGCGGCACCACGCGACGAGGAGGTCGACGATGACGGAAGCGATGACGCGCACCACGGATGCAGTGCGGGCGAACCGCGCGATGATGGAGCGCGATCAGGCCTCCGCCGCACTCGGACTCGTCGTCGAGCGCGACGACCCCGGTCACGCCGTGGTCTCGATGCGCGTGCGCGACGACATGACGAACGGGTTCCACATCACGCACGGCGGCTTCGTGTTCGCCCTGGCCGACACCGCGTTCGCCATCGCCTGCAACGAGGACGACCGGGTCACCGTCGCCGCGGGCGCCGACATCTCGTTCCTGAAGTCCACGGTCTCCGGGCAGACGCTGACCGCGACGGCCGTCCGCCGCACCCGCACCGGCCGCTCCGGCATCTACGACGTGACCGTGGTCGATGAGCTCGGCGACACGGTCGCGGAGTTCCGTGGCCGCTCGCGCACCACCAACCAGACCTTCTGACCCCCTGATCCGATGGAGTCTCCCGTGTCGATGACGACCGCCGCATCCACCCGCATCCACCCGCCTTCGGCCGACGAGCTCGACGCCGAAGAGCGCATGAGCCGAGCGGAGATCGAGCGGCTTCAGCTCACCCGCCTGCAGCAGACCGTGCGCCACGCCTACGCGAACGTGCCCCTGTACACGCGCAAGTTCGATGACGCCGGAGTGCACCCCGACGATATCCGCACGCTCGCCGACGTCGAACGGCTGCCGTTCACGACGAAGGACGATCTGCGCGAGACCTACCCGTTCGGCATGTTCGCCGTGCCGATGGAGGACGTCGCTCGCATCCACGCGTCCAGTGGCACCACGGGGCGTCCGACCGTCGTGGGCTACACCCGCGGCGACCTCGATCGCTGGGGATCGCTCGTCGCTCGGTCGCTGCGCGCCAGCGGCATCCGCCGGGGGATGAAGGTGCACAACGCCTACGGCTACGGCCTCTTCACCGGTGGGCTCGGTGCGCACGCGGGAATCGAAGCGCTCGGAGCCACGGTCATCCCGATGTCCGGCGGCCAGACCGCACGACAGGTGCAGCTCATCCGCGACTTCGAGCCGGACGCGATCCTCTGCACGCCGAGCTATCTCCTGACGATCGCGGATGCGATGGTCGCTCAGGGCATCGACCCGCGCTCGACCTCGCTCCGGGTCGCGGTGCTCGGGGCGGAGCCGTGGACGAACGAGATGCGGCAGGAGCTCGAGCTGCGCCTCGGCGTCGACGCCCTCGACATCTACGGGCTCAGCGAGGTGATGGGACCGGGTGTGGGCAACGAGTGCCTCGAGACCAAGGATGGCCCGCACCTGTGGGAAGACCACTTCCTGCCGGAGGTCATCGACGCCGGGACCCGGGCCGCGCTCCCGGACGGCGAACTCGGCGAACTCGTGTTCACCTCCCTCACCAAGGAGGCCTTCCCGGTCATCCGCTACCGCACCCGCGATCTCACCCGGCTCCTACCCGGGACCGCTCGGCCCGGCATGCGGCGCATGGAGAAGGTGACCGGGCGCAACGACGACATGATCATCCTGCGGGGCGTGAACCTCTTCCCGACGCAGATCGAGGAACTGGTGCTCGGCATCGAGCAGTTGACCCCGCACTTCATCCTGGAGCTCTCCAAGGAGGGCCGGATGGACACGATGACCGTGCGTATCGAGCGGCACCCCGACCTCTCGGTCGAGACCTGCACCAGCGCGGCGAAGGTGCTCGCGCAGCGGATCAAGGTGTTCGTCGGCTCCACGGTCGCCGTCCAGCTCGAGGAGCCGGGCACGCTGCCGCGGAGCGAGGGCAAGTACAAGCGGGTCTACGACCTGCGCTGACCCGGGGGAGCGGTGGCCGAGCACGCCTCGCGGCCACCGCTCCCGCCGCACGGCACGATCGGATGCGAGACTGTGCATGATGTCAGAGATGCAGAGCACACGACGCGGCCGCCCGGGATACGACCAGCAGGGCATCCTCGCGGTCGCGGTCACCGCTTTCAACGAGCACGGGTACGACGCCACGTCGATCGGCATGCTCGCCGAGCGGCTCGGACTGTCGAAGTCCGCGATCTACCACCACTTCGGGTCCAAGGACCAGATCCTCGACCTCGCTCTCGATGCGGCGCTCAGCGGACTCGAGGCCGTGGTGGACGACCCGCTTCCCACGTCGGCGGTCGAGGCCAGCGCCGTGGCACGACTCGAGCATGTGCTCCGCGGCGCCGTGCACGTCCTGATCGCGCAGCTGCCGGCGGTCACGCTGCTGCTCCGGGTGCGCGGCAACACCGAGGTGGAGCGTCGAGCGCTGACCCGTCGTCGCGCTTTCGATCGTCGGATCACGGCCTTGGTGTCCGAGGCGCAGGCTGAGGGCGCGCTGCGCGCCGACATGGACGCCAGCGTCGTCGCCCGCCTGACCTTCGGCATGATCAACTCGATCGTCGAGTGGTACCGACCCGGGGGCAGGGAAGGCGCGGATCGGCTGGCGGACGACGTCGTGGCCATCGCGCTCGACGGACTGCGTCGTCGCTGACCCCCGCCACCCCGCCGCCCCGCCACCCCGCGCCACCCCGTCCTGTCGTGTCGTCGAGGCCCCGTCCTGTCGTCCACGCCCCGTCCTGTCGTCCACGCCCCGTCCTGTCGTCCACGCCCCGCTCGGGCGACGCGGACTCGAGGGGGCGTCGACGACGGAAGGGGGCCTCGACGACGGAAGGAGGCGTCGATGACGGGAGGGGCGTCGACGACGGAAGGGGGCGTCGATGACGGGAGGGGCGTCGACGACGGAAGGGGGCCTCGACGACGGAAAGGGGCCTCGACGACGGAGGGGGGTGTCGACGACGGAAGGGGGTGTCGAGGGGACTCAGGCAGCCTCCGCCTGCTGCTTCGCGACGAGGGTGAGCACGTCGTAGGTGGCGACGATCTCATCACGCTGGTTCTTCAGCACCGAATCCCACCGGACCTCGCCGTACTCGTCGGTCTCGCGCGGGGTGATCTGCTTCGCGGTGAGCTCGACGCGGATCTCGTCGCCGGGGGAGACGGGCGTCACGAAGCGCAGGTTCTCCAGCCCGGAGTTCGCGAGCACGGGGCCGGGTGCCGGATCGACGAAGAGCCCCGCGGCCCACGACACGAGCAGGTACCCGTGCGCGACGCGACCGGGGAAGAACGGGTTCGCCGCCGCGGAGGTCTCGTCCATGTGCGCGTAGAAGGTGTCGCCCGTGAAGGCCGCGAACGTCTCGATGTCGTCGAGGGTCACGGTGCGCGAACCGCTCACGACCTGGTCCCCGATGCTCAGCTCGGCCAGGGACTTGCGGAACGGGTGGATCCCGCCGCTCTCCTGGTACGGACGCGCGTCCGCCCCCTGGTGCCACACCCCGGTCAGGGCCGTCATCATGGTGGGAGAGCCCTGCACGGCGGTGCGCTGCATGTGATGGAGGACGGCGCGGATGCCCCCGAGCTCCTCGCCGCCGCCGGCCCGCCCCGGCCCTCCGTGGACGAGGTTCGGGAGCGGTGAGCCGTGACCCGTCGAACTGCGGGCGTCATCGCGGTCGAGGAACAGGACACGACCGTTGTAGGCGGCCATCCCGGTGGTCAGGGCGACAGCGACCTCGGGGTCGTGCGTCGCCACGCTCGTCACCAGCGATCCGCCACCGCGGGCGACCAGAGCACTCGCTTCGTCGAGAGTGCGATAGCCGAGGATGCTCGAGACCGGGCCGAACGCTTCGATCTCGTTGACCGCCGCGCTCTCGGGGTCGGTGAAGCGGAGCAGCATCGGCGCGACGAATGCGCCGTCCGGAGCTGGTCCCTCACTGCCGTCGTCGTGACGGACGTTCGGTGCGTCGGTCGATCCGACCACCAGTTCGCCGCCGCCGTCCTGCAGGCGCGACACCTGGCGCAGCACCTCGTCGCGCTGGGCGGTCGAGGCGAGGGGTCCCATCGTGACCCCCTCGGCGCGCGGGTCGCCGAGGACGACGCGCTCCGAAAGGCGGGCCTGCACGGCGCGGATGACGTCGTCGACAGCTTCGGCCGGCACGATCGCGCGTCGGATCGCGGTGCACTTCTGCCCGGCCTTCGTGGTCATCTCGGCCACGAGCTGTCGGACGTAGGCGTCGAACTCGGGGGTCCCGGAGACCGCGTCCGTCCCCAGGATCGAGGCGTTGATCGAGTCGGTCTCGCTCGTGAAGCGCACGCCGCCGGTCTGCACCGCATCGTGGGCGCGCAGCCGTTCGGCGGTCGATGCGGACCCGGTGAAGGCGACGAGGTCTCCCAGCCGGAGCGCCTCGAAGAGTCCGGGGACGCCGCCGGAGACGAGTTGCAGCGAGCCCTCGGGCAGGAGCTCCGATTCGACCATGATCCGCACCATGGCCTCCGCCAGATACCCGGTCGGGGTGGCCGGCTTCACCACCGTCGGCACGCCCGCGAGGAAGGCGGGGGCGAACTTCTCCAGCGCCCCCCAGACCGGGAAGTTGAACGCGTTGATCTGTACCGCGACACCGGGGAGTCGGGTGTAGATGTGCCGACCCAGGAAGGAGCCGTCCTTGGAGAGGTTCTCGATGCCGCCGTCGACATAGACCTTCGCGTTCGGGAGCTCCCGACGTCCCTTGCTGGAGTAGGCGAACAACACCCCGATCCCGCCGTCGATGTCGACCCACGAGTCCTGGCGGGTGGCGCCGGTGCGGCTCGAGATCTCGTACAGCTCCTCCTTGCGCGCGGTGAGGGCGAGGGCGAGCTGCTTGAGGAGCACGGCGCGCTGATGGAACGTGAGCTCCCCGAGCGAGGCCTGTCCTGCCCGGCGGGCATAGGCGAGCGCGCCTTCGAGGTCGATGCCCTCCGTCGAGACGCGGGCGACGACCCGGCCGGTCGATGCATCGCGCACCTCGGCCGCGTCGGTATCGGTGCCGGGCGTCCACCAGACTCCCTCCAGATAGCTGGGGAGGATCTCCGTCATGTCTGTTCCCTTCATCAGGCGTCCCATTCGTAGAAGCCGCGTCCACTCTTGCGGCCCAGGTGTCCTTCGGCGACGAGGCGTCGCAGCAGAGTCGGTGGCTCGAAGCGCTCGCCGAGATGGGCGGCGAGGTACTCGGCGATGCCGAGTCGGACATCGAGCCCGACGATGTCGGTCAGGCGCAGCGGACCGACCGGATGCTTGTAGCCCAGAGTCATCGCGGCATCGATGTCCTCGGCGGAGGCGACCCCCTCTTCCAGCATCCGGATCGCCTCGAGTCCGATCGCGACGCCGAGTCTCGACGACGCGAAGCCGGGGGCATCGGTCACCACGATCGGGGTCTTGTCGAGGGCGTGAATCCAGCCGCGGGCGGAGTCCACCCGCGTGGGAGCGGTCGCCGCGCCGCGGACGATCTCGACCAGCGTCGAGGCCGGCACCGGATTGAAGAAGTGCATGCCGAGGAAGCGCTCGGGGCGGTTCAGTGTCGCCGCGAGCTCGTCGATCGAGATCGACGAGGTGTTGGAGGCGAGTGCGGCCTCGGGGCCGATGGCGGCCTCGACGCGGGTGAGCGCGTCGATCTTGAGGGCGAGATCCTCGGGCACGGCTTCCACGACGAGGTCGCAGGGAGCGAACAGCGCGGTGTCCGTCCCAGTCTCGAAGCGTGCCCGGTAGGCGTCGCCGGCCTCGTGCGCCGTGCCGCGGGAGATCGATGCATCCACGGACGCGAGCACGCGCGCGGCGGCGGCGTCGGCGGCGATCTCATCGCGCTCGATCACGGTGACCCGGGAGCCCGCGAGGAGGAACGCGTGGGCGATGCCGGCGCCCATGCGTCCGCCGCCGAGCACTCCCACATGGGCGGGAGCGCTGCTGCTGCTCTGGGTCATCGGTCTCTCCGTTCCAGGAAGTCGGTCATCCGTCGGAACTTCTCCGGGCTCTCGAAGAGCTCGGCCTGGGCTTCCAGGTCGACGGCGGGGTGGCGGTCGCGGGGAGCGCGGAACACGCGTTTGGTCGCGATGGTCGCCGCGAGGTCGTTGCGGCCGATCCGATCGGCGATCGCCTCGGCCGCGGTCAGCAGGTCGGCGCTCTCGTGGATCGCCGAGACGAGGCCGATGCGCAGGGCCTCCTCCGCCTTCACGGTGCGTCCGGTGAGGAGCAGCTCGATGGCCCTGGCCTCGCCGACGATCTCCTTCAACCGCCAGCTCGCGCCGGCTGCGGCGATGATGCCGAGACCCGTCTCCGGGTTGCCGATCGCGAGGGCGGGCGTCGCGATCCGGATGTCCGCGGCATAGGCGAGTTCGGCGCCGCCGCCCAGGGCGTAGCCGTCGATCGCCGCGATGACCGGCATCGGCAGCTCGGCGATGCGCACGAAGGCGTTCGCGTTGATGCCGCGCAGCGCGTCGGCGGCCCGGCGCTCGCGCAGCTGGGCGATGTCGGCACCTGCGGCGAAGACGCCGTCGGCTCCGGTGAGGATCAGGGTCCGCGGCGTCTCCTCGAGCTCGGCGCAGAGGAGGTGCAGCGCATCGACGGTCGCCTGGTCGATCGCGTTCCGTTTGTGCGGCCGATGCAGCGTGGCGATCACCCGGTCGGGGCGGCGTTCGATGAGCAGGGGCGTCTCGGGGTCGATCTCGGCGTGCATCAGACCTTCTCCAGGATCACGGCAGCGCCCTGGCCGACGCCGACGCACATCGTCGCGAGTCCGTGCACAGAACCTTCGCGCTCCATGCGACCGAGCAGCGTGAGGAGCAGCCGTGAGCCGGACGAACCGAGCGGATGGCCGAGCGCGATGGCGCCACCGTCGGCGTTGACCCGTTCCTCATCGAGGCCGAGCCGGCGGATGCACGCGATCGACTGCGTCGCGAACGCCTCATTGAGTTCGATCGAGCCGATGTCGTCGATCGACAGGCCGGCGCGGTGCAGCGCCTTCTGCGTCGCCGGGACCGGGCCGAGGCCCATGATCTCGGGGGCGAGGCCGGCGCTCGTGCCGACGACGATCCGGGCGCGCGGCACGAGGCCGTAGCGTTCGACCGCGGCGGCGCTCGCCACCACCACCGCTGAGGCGCCGTCGTTGAGCGCACTCGAGTTGCCGGCGGTCACGACCGTGCCTCCGGCGACGACGGGACGCAGCCGCGCGAGTGCGTCGAGGGTGGTCTCGGGGCGCGGGCCTTCGTCGACCAGCACCTCCCCGGTGCCGACCGGGACGCCGACGATCTCGGGGGCGAAGCGGCCCGCGGCGATCGCCGCGATGGCACGCTGCTGGGAGCGCAGAGCGAAGGCATCCGCCTCGTCGCGGGTGATCCCGTCGACGCGGGCGACCTCTTCCGCGGTCTCGGGCATCGTGAAGGTCGCCTTGTCCCGAGCCTGGAGCCGGGGGTTCGGGAAGCGCCAGCCGATCGAGGTGTCGAAGGCGGCCCCGGGCTTGGCCCATGCCTTCTCCGGCTTGGCCTGCACCCAGGGTGCGCGCGTCATGGATTCGACGCCGCCCGCGACGATGATGTCGGCGTCACCGGCACGGATCGCCTGTGCGGCCATCGTGACGGCGGACATCCCCGAGGCGCACAGCCGGTTCACCGTGATGCCGGGGACCGTGTCGGGGAGTCCGGCGAGCAGCACCGCCATCCGCGCGACGTTGCGGTTGTCCTCACCGGCCTGGTTCGCCGCACCGAGGATCACCTCGTCGATCTCGATCGAGGTGGTGTCGATGCCCGCCCGACGCACGGCTTCCGCGACGACGATCGCAGCGAGGTCGTCAGGGCGGACGGAAGCGAGGGAGCCTCCGTATCGGCCGACGGGGGTGCGTGCACCTCCGACGAGGAATGCCTCGGTCATGCGGATCTCCTGACTGCGTCGTCTCGGTGCTGGCCGTGCCATACGATCGGCCAGTGAATTACTGACCGATCGTATGGTAATTATGGCACAGGCGCGGAGTCCGCCGCGATGCCGGCGGGCCGATCCGTGGTCAGACCGACAGATCGATGCCCTTGGTCTCCTTCACCATGGACACCCCGATGAGCGAGATCACGGATGCCACGGCGATGTAGACGCCGATCGTCCATGCCGCCTGGAACTGGTTCAACAGGGCCTCGGCGATCATCGGCGCGAACGCCCCACCGAGGATGGCGCCGAGCGCGTACCCGATCGAGACGCCCGAGTACCGCACGTTCGCCGGGAACATCTCGGCGTACAGCGCCGCCTGCGGGCCGTAGGAGAGGCCGAGCGCGAACGTCATCACGAAGAGCGCCACGAAGTACCAGAGGATGTTCGCGGTGTCGATCAGGAACCACATCGGGACCGCCCACAGAGCGAGCGCCACGTAGCCGATCTGGAAGGTGCGGATCCGACCGAGCCGATCGGAGAGGTGTCCGCCCCACAGGGTGAAGATGAGCCAGCCGAACGAGGCGAGGGTCGTCGCCAGCAGCACCGGAGGGCGATCCATGCCGAGCGCCGTGACCGCGTAAGTGGCGAAGAACGCGATCAGCAGGTAGCCGGCGGCATTGTTCGCGATGAAGATGACGGCGGTGAGGATGACCTGCTTCGTGTTCTGGCGGAACAGCCGGCCGAGCGGCGCGGAGGCCTCCTTGCGGCGACGCACCAGGTCTTCGAAGATCGGGCTCTCGTCGACGGCGCGGCGGATCACGTACCCGACTCCGATCAACACGATCGACAGCAGGAACGGGATGCGCCAGCCCCACTCGAGGAACGCCTCGGGGGACATCGAGCTCGTGAGCACCCACAGCGTGAAGGTCGCGAGGATCATGCCGACCGGCACGCCGATCTGCGGGAAGGCCCCGAACAGCCCGCGACGCCCGCGCGGAGCGTGCTCGACGGCCATCAGGGCCGCGCCGCCCCACTCGCCGCCCGCGGAGAAGCCCTGCAGGATGCGGAGCAGGATCAGCAGGATCGGCGCAGCCACGCCGATCGCCGCGTAGGTGGGGAGGACGCCGATCAGCGAGGTCGACAGTCCCATCATGATGAGGGTGAAGACGAGCATCTTCTTGCGGCCGAGCTTGTCGCCGAGGTGTCCCGCGACGATGGCGCCCAGGGGGCGGAAGAGGAAGGAGATGCCGATCGTGGCGAACGAGAGCACCTGTGCGAAGCCGGGGCTGGACTCCGCGATGGGGGCGAGGAAGAGGGGAGCGAGCACCAGCCCCGCGGCCTGCGCGTAGATGAAGAAGTCGTACCACTCGATCGACGTCCCGACGAGGGTGCCGGCGAGTACTCGCCGTTCTTCGGCGGGCATCCTGCTCTTCTGAGTGGGACTGGAAACTGCTGTCGTCATGCGAACTCCGTTGTTCTGCGATTCGGGTTCGACGGCCGGGTGCCGTCGAGTATTCATGACCGAATGGTCGGTCAGTTAATCGCCGAGCGTATCGCATCGGAGCCGCCGCCGTGTAGGGGAAGCGGTATTCGGGTCAGATCCTCCCGTAGGCGCGCAGCGGATGCTCGATGAGCTCGGTCACGCGGCGCAGGAACCCTGCGGCGTATCCGCCATCGCACACGCGGTGGTCGAACACGAGCGACAGCTGCGCGATGCGCCGGACGACGATCGCACCCTCCACGACCCACGGGCGCTCGATGATCCGGCCGATGCCGAGTATCGCGACGTCCGGGTGGTTGATGATCGCGGCCGAGCCGTCGACGCCGAGGCCGCCGTAGTTGTTGAGGGTGAAGGTCGACCCGCGCAGGCGCTCCGGTGGCATCGATCCGGCTCGGGCTGTGGCGGCGAGCTCTCGCAGGGCGGTGTCGAGCTGATCCACGGTCAGCGCGTGCGCCCGCGGGAGGACGCGCACCAGCAGGCCGCGCTCGGTGTCCGCCGCGATGCCGAGGTTCACGCCGTCGAACGAGATCACCTCATCGCCGCTCTCGCTGAGCCGCGATGCCAGCACCGGGAAGTCTTCGAGCGCGAGCAGGACGAAGCGCGCGAGCAGGGCCGTCACCGACGGGGCTCTGCCGCCCTCCGGCGCCATCCGTGCACGGAGGTCCCACAGCTCCGTCGCATCGACATCGACCCAGACGGTCGCCTCGGGGATCTCGGACCGGCTGCGGGTGAGCGTGGCGCTGACGGCTCGACGAAGGGGCGACATCCGCTCGCGCGACACCACGCCCAGTCCGTCGACGGTCTCGTCGCTCCCGGCGGCCACGCGGTGATGTGCCGCGGCGCCGTCCACGGCGTTCTCGACCGCGGCCTGCAGCACGTCGGCGCGGGTGATCGCCCCGTCCGGACCGGTCGCGGTGATCGCGTGCACGTCGAGTCCCAGATCTCGGGCGAGTCGGCGCACGAGCGGAGACCGGACCGCGACCGGGCGACGGTCGCGCGCAGACTCCGGCGTCGTGCGCTCGGGGGCGGGGGGAGCGGGCGGAGTGGGCGTGGCGGCGGACGGACGGCGCCGCCCCTTCGCGGCGGGGGCCGTGGTTCCGTAGCCGATCAGGACGTTGCCCGAGCCGGCGCGCTCCTCCTCCCGGTACGCCTCGTGCTCGATCTCCGTCGGGGTGGTCTCCTGTTCCTCGGGGGCGGAGACGTCGTCGGCGTGCGGGGCGGCTGTCGGGTCGACGACCTCGAGCACCGGGGCGCCGACGTCGATCGTGTCGCCGACCGTGCCGTGCAGTGCGGTCACGACACCGGCGAACGGGGACGGCAACTCGACGACGCTCTTGGCCGTCTCCACCTCGGCGATCGGCTGGTCGATGACGATCGTGTCGCCGACCGCGACGAGCCACTGCACGAGGCCCGCCTCGGTCAGTCCCTCGCCCAGGTCGGGCAGGCGGAACACGTGAGTGGCCTGCGCG
This sequence comes from Microbacterium sp. J1-1, assembly GCF_024498615.1. Lineage (NCBI taxonomy): Bacteria > Bacillati > Actinomycetota > Actinomycetes > Micrococcales > Microbacteriaceae > Microbacterium > Microbacterium sp. J1-1. The sequence continues at coordinate 1,110,090 of NZ_CP089590.1, forward strand.
GACGTCGTCGGGGTGCTCATGCCTCGTCCTCCCAGTGCAGCGTGTCGATCGCATCGAGCACGCGGTCGACGTCGGGCAGATACCAGTGCTCGAACTTCGGCGGCGCATAGGGGGTGTCGAACCCGGTGACCCTGCGCACGGGGGCGGCGAGATACTCGAAGCAGCGCTCGAACACGCGTGCCTGGATCTCGGATGCGACGCTCACATAGCCCGGGGCTTCGGCGATGACCACGGCGCGGCCCGTCGACTTCACGGCCGCGGTGACGGTCGCGTCGTCGAAGGGGGAGAGCGAGCGGACGTCGACGACCTGCACACTGCGTCCTTCCGTGGCGGCGACCTCGGCGACCTCGAGCGCGAGGGGAACGGAGGAGCCGTAGGCGAGGAGCGTCACGTCCGTCCCGGCCCGGGCGACACGGGCGGTGCCGAGCTGCGCGGTCTGCGTGGTGTCGACCTCGCCCTTGGCCCAGTAGAGCTTCTTCGGTTCCAGGAAGATCACGGGATCGGGCGAGGTGATGGCCGCGCGCAGCAACGAGTACGCGTCTTGCGGCGTGGCGGGACTGACGACCGTGAGACCGGGGGTGTGCGCGTAGTACGCCTCGGAGGAGTCGCAGTGGTGCTCGACACCGCCGATGCCGCCGCCGAACGGGATGCGGATCACCAGCGGCATCCGCAGGCCACCGCGCGTGCGGTTCCCGAGCTTGGCGACATGGCTGACGATCTGCTCGAACGCGGGGAGCGCGAACGCGTCGAACTGCAACTCGACGACCGGGCGCAGGCCGTTCATCGCCATGCCGACGGCGGTTCCCACGATGCCGGATTCCGCGAGGGGGGTGTCGAAGCAGCGATCCTCGCCGTAGCGGGCCGTGAGGCCGTCGGTGATGCGGAAGACACCGCCGAGCGCTCCCACGTCCTCGCCGAAGACCACCACGTCCGGATCGGACTCGATCGCATCGGCGAGAGCGCGGTTGAGAGCGGCAGCCATCGTCATGGTGGTCGTCGTCCCGACGTCGCTGTGCGTCGTGGTGTCGTCCTGCGCGATGGTCATCGGTGGCCTCCGTTCGTGGCGGTGCCCGCGTCGGCGAGCCGTGAGCGTTCGATCTCGTCGCGCAGCAGGTGCCACTGCTCGTCCAACTGCGGCGATCGGGTCGCGGTCACGTGGCGGAACAGGTCTTCGGGGTCGAGCTCGGCGTCGGTGTTCAGAGCGGCGCGCATGGCGGTCGCGATCTCCTCGGCGCCGGCGGCGAAGCGCTCCTCGGCGTCCGCGTCGAGAGCGCCCGTGGCGGTGAGGTGCGCGCGCAAGCGGGTGAGGGGATCGCGGGCGACCCAGGCCTGGACCTCGGCCCGCTCGCGGTAGCGGGTGTCGTCGTCGGCATTGGTGTGCGCCTGCATCCGGTACGTGTGGGCCTCGACCAGCGAGGGCCCTCCGCCGGTGCGGGCTCGCTCCACGGCCTCGCCGAGCACGGCCAGCACCGCGGCGACGTCGTTTCCGTCGACCCGCTGACCGGGCATCCCGTAGCCGATCGCCTTGTGCGCGAGGGAAGGGGCGGCGGTCTGCCGGGAGAGCGGGACGGAGATGGCGAACTCGTTGTTCTGCACGAAGAACACGACCGGGACGTGGAACACGGCCGCGAAGTTCATGGCTTCGTGGAAGTCGCCCTCGCTCGTGGCCCCGTCGCCGCAGAGGGCGAGCACCACGGTGTCCTCTCCCCGATGCTTCGCGGCCTGCGCGAAGCCGACCGCGTGCAGCAGCTGGGTCGCCAACGGGGTCGCCTGAGGCGCGACGCGGTGGGCGCGGACGTCGTACCCCGAGTGCCAGTCGCCCTTGAGGAGCACGAGCGCGTCAGCGGGTTCGACCCCGCGGGCGATGACGGCGACCGAATCGCGGTACGTCGGGAACAGCCAGTCCTCGGCTCCGAGGACCATCGCGGCTCCGACCTGGCATGCTTCCTGGCCTTGGGAAGAGGGGTAGACGGCGAGACGCCCCTGGCGCACGAGCGCGCCGGCCTGATCGTTGATCCGTCGTCCCTCGACGAGTCCTCGGTAGGCGGCCAGAAGGGTCTCGCCGTCGGGGAGCGGGTAGGGCGCGTCCGCGATGGGCGTGCCGTTCTCGTCGATCAGTTGCACCGCGGTGTCTCGCGGGAGCAGGTCGGTGTGCAGCATGCGTTCGCCCTCCTTGCCGAACTCGTTGGAGACAGCATGCCTCCGCGCGCGACAGTCATCCAAGATCATTCGCCGAATCCTGGATGAAAGCGCATCGAATAGGGCATTCTTGATCGAAGTGTCAGGATTCTCCGGCCGGCGGAAGGGGTCACATGATCGCGTTGGACGACACGGATCGAGCGATCCTCGAGGAACTGCGCCGCGATGCGCGCTCCTCGATGACCGCGATCGCGGATGCCGTGCACATCTCGCGCGCCGGGGCACATGCGCGGATCAAACGGCTCACCGACGCGGGGGTGATCATCGGGTACTCGGTGCGCACCGACCCCGTCCTCCTCGGGCACCATGCGAGTGCGTACGTCACGCTCGCCATCGAGCAGGCCACCTGGCAGGCGGTGAGTGAGCGGTTGCGCGCGATCCCTGAGATCGAGCACATGGCGTTGGTCGGCGGCGACTTCGACGTGATCCTGCTCGTGCGGGCCAACGATGCCCGCGATCTGCGCCGCATCGTGCTGGAGGACATCCAGGCGATCCCGTCGATCCGTTCGACCAGGACAACACTGATCTTCGAGGACTACCCGCGGGCCTGAGCGTCTCTCGCATGTCCGTGTCGCCCGGACCCGTCCCGCCCCGCCTGGTCCGCCCCGACCGGTCCGCCCCGCCCCGCCCGGTCCGCCCCGCCCCGCCCGGTCCGCCCCGCCCGAAATGAAGGAGAACTCACGTTTCGAAGGACTGAATCCCGTGGATGCTCCTTCAAAGCGTGAGTTCTCCTTCAGGACGTGGTTCTCCTTCAGGGCGTGAGTTTTCCTTCAAAGCGTGAGTTCTCCTTCAGGACGTGGTTCTCCTTCAGGGCGTGAGTTTTCCTTCAAAGCGTGAGTTCTCCTTCAGGATGTGGTCCTTTTCAAAGCGTGAGTTTTCCTTCAGGGCGTGAGTTTTCCTTCAGGGTGTGAGTTTTCCTTCAGGGCGTGAGTTTTCCTTCAGGGCGTGAGTTTCCTTCAGGGCGTGAGTTCTCCTTCGTGCGGGACAGGTGCGGGACAGGCGCAGGGGCAGGGCATCCTTCGCACTCGGACATCTGCGGCGCGCTCCGCGACAAGTGCCGGGAGGAACGCCGGTCGAGAATGAGAGGACGACCAGCTTCTCGACCGTCGCTGGCCCGCGTCACGCTCGAAGGAGAGTCCCCGATGTCCGATTCCGCCGCTTCCGCAGCCGCTGCGCTGCTCGACCGCATCCAGGCGCCGGAAGGCGCAGGCCGAGAGATCCCGGATGCCGCGACCCGGGAGGTCATCGGTCGTGCACCCGTCGCCACGGTCGGCGACCTCGACGCAGCGATCGCCCGTGCGAAGGCGGCCCAGCCGGCGTGGGAGGCCCTCGGGCACGAGGAGCGCAGCGCGCTGCTCCTCGCCGCGGCCGACGCCATCGACGCGAATGCCGAGGGACTGGCGTACCTGCTCTCGCGCGAGCAGGGGAAGCCGCTGAACGGCCCGAACGCCCGCTTCGAGCTCGGAGCCTGCTCCGCCTGGCTGCGCACGAACGCCACGACGACGATCGAGCCGCAGATCCTGGTCGACGACGAGACGCTGCATGCCGAGCTCGTCTACAAGGCAGCTGGCGTCGTCGGTGCCATCGGCCCGTGGAACTGGCCGCTCATGATCACGGTCTGGCAGATCGGGCCCTCCCTGCGGATGGGCAACACCGTCGTCGCGAAGCCGAGCGAGTACACGCCGTTGAGCGTGCTCGCGATGATCGCGGTGATCAACGACGTGCTGCCCGCGGATGTCCTGATCGGCGTCTCCGGCGACCGTGAGGTCGGCGCCCGGCTCGCCTCGCACCCCGACATCGCCAAGATCATGTTCACCGGCTCGACCGCGACCGGGCGTCGCATCATCGAGAGCTCCGCCGGGAACCTGGCGCGCCTGACGCTCGAGCTCGGTGGCAATGACGCCGGCATCGTGCTCCCGGGCACCGACCCGGCAGCGATCGCGGAAGACCTCTTCTGGGGTGCGTTCATCAACACCGGGCAGACCTGCGCCGCGATGAAGCGCCTGTACGTGCACGACTCGGTCTACGACGAGGTCGTCGCCGCGCTCGCCGCCATCGCCGGATCGGTGCCGATGGGGAACGGGCTCGACGAGAACAACGTCCTGGGTCCGCTGCAGAACCGTGCACAGTTCGACATCGTCAGCCGCTTGGTCGACGATGCGAAGAGCCGCGGCGCCCGCATCGTCACCGGTGGCGAGTCCGCTCCTGAGCTGGGTGAGCTCTTCTACCGGCCGACCATCGTCGCCGACATCGACAATGACGCGGCACTGGTGCAGGAGGAGCAGTTCGGTCCCGCGCTCCCGGTGATCCGCTACACCGACGTGGACGAGGCCTTCACGTGGGCGAACGCCCTGGACGCGGGGCTCGGTGCCTCCGTCTGGTCGAGCGACCCCGAGGCGGCACGGGAGGCGGCCTCGCGGATGCAGTCCGGCACGGTGTGGATCAACTCCCACGGCGGGCTGCACCCGATGGTGCCGTTCGGCGGGGTGAAGAGCTCGGGCTACGGGCTGGAGTTCGGGGTCGAGGGACTCAAGTCCGTCGCCGTGACCCAGGTCGTGTCGGGACCCGGCCGGAAGGGCTGACCCGTGCGCTCTGCCATCGTCGTCGGAGCAGGAACCTCGGGATCGATCGTCGCGCGTCGCCTCGTGGATGCCGGTGTCGCGGTGACCCTGGTCGAGGCCGGCGGATACGACACCAACCCGGCCATCCACGACCCGTCCCGGGCAGGCGAGCTCTGGCATTCCGCGGAGGACTGGGACTACTTCACCGTGCCACAGGAGCACGCCGGAGGCCGCCGGCTGCACCTGCCTCGCGGCAAGGTCACGGGGGGATCGCACGCGTTGAACGCGATGATCTGGGTGCGAGGCGCGGCGTCCGACTACGACGCCTGGGAACGCGGAGGTGCGACCGGGTGGAGCTGGGCCGACGTCGAACCCGTCTACGACGCGATCGAGAACGATCTGCTCCCGGTGACCGACGACTACGCGCTCTCGCCGATCCAGGCCTCGATCATCGATGCTGCGGTGCAGGAGGGGCTTCCGCGCAATCCGGACTACAACGGCGGCACGCTCGACGGGGTCTCGCAAGAGCAGGTGACCATGCACGACGGTCGCCGGGTGAACACCTGGACGGCCTACGCGCAGCCCATCGCCGATCGGCTGACGATCCTCACCGGACGCGAGGTGCACTCGGTGATCGTCCGGGACAGAAGGGCGGTCGGCGTGCAGCTGGGGGAGGGGGAGGGGTCCGAGGAGGTCCTCGCCGACGAGGTGATCCTCGCAGCCGGCGCGATCGGCTCGCCCGTGATCCTGCTCCGTTCGGGAATCGGTCCCGCGGCCGACCTCACCGCGCTCGGCATTCCGGTGGTGCAGGACTCGCCCGGGGTCGGGCAGAACCTGCACGACCATCTGCTCTCACCGGTGATCTTCACGACGCGGCGTCCGGTCGGGCCTCCGCAGGCCGGGGTGTCGGTCACGCAGAGCCACCTCTTCTGGCGCAGCCGCGACGACCTCGCGGAGCCCGACACTCAGCCGATCCACTTCTCCGTTCCCATGTGGGGGGAGCTCGAGCCGCGCGGCGACGACGGGTTCACCCTGATGGCCGGGCTGGTGACGCCGCACAGCCGCGGAGCCCTCCGGCTCTCCGGCCCGGGGCTCGCCGACCTTCCGGAGATCGACCTGGCGGCGCTCGAAGACGATCGCGATGTGGCCTCCCTCGCCGCGTCCGTGCGGCAGGCGCGTCGGATCGGAGCACGCCCGGCACTCGCCGAGGACTGGGGTGCGGTCGAGGTCTATCCCGGGCCCGAGGTGTCGGACTCCGGCGTCGAGGACTGGGTGCGACGCACCGCCATCACCTACCACCACCAGGTCGGCACGTGCCGCATGGGGACGGACCCGGAGGCTGTCGTCGATCCCCGGTTGCGCGTCCACGGTGTCGCGGGGCTGCGGGTGATCGATGCCTCGGTGATGCCGACCGTGCCCACCGGCAACACGAACGCCCCCGCCGCGATGATCGGCGAACGCGGCGCCCAGTTCTTCCTGGAGGGCTGAGAGCGATGTCGAGGCCCCCGTTCATCGTCGAGACCCCCGGTTGCGGTCGCCTGCAGCACGGGGTGTCGACGATGAGCGGGGGCGTCGACCGCTCAGCTCGGGCGTGGAGGGGAAGGGCGGCGGAGCGTCGACAGCAGGGCGTCGAGTCCGTCGTTCAGCCGACCATCGCCCGCCGAATCCGGCATCAGCACCGAGATCATCTGCCAGCCCGCGTTGCGCGAGGCGATCTCGTTGACCGCGGTCTCGATGTCGACGTCGTCGGCGAGCTCGCCGTCGTCCCGCGCCTCGACCAGGCACTGGCGGAACAGATCGCGCCAGTGCAGGTTGTTCACCCGGTGGATGCGGGTGACCTCGTCATCCTGCGACGCGTGGTCCCAGAAGGCGATCACCACCTTGGCGTACAGCGGTCCGTTCGGGCTGTACGGGAGGATCTCGCGGCAGATCCGTTCGAGTGCCTCCAGCCCGCGCACGCCTTCGATGCGGGCGTGGATGCGGTCGTTCGCGAGCGTGTACAGGCGCAGGAACGCGGCGGTGAGGATGCTTCTCTTGTCGGGGAAGTATCGCGCGATCGCGCCGTGGGCGTAGCCCGCTTCCGTGGCGATCTCCCGCATCGTGAGGCTGTCGAACCCCACCCGGATGATCACCTGCGTCGCAGCGTCCGCGATGTGCGTGCGCCGCTCCTCATGGTCGACGATCTTCGGCATGCTGTTTCCCCCTCACATCTCAAAGTATCTGTTTGCTGTTTTTAGTCACCATCTGGTGACTAATGTAACCCGATCGTAATCAATCAAAAGCAAGGCACGAGTACGATCTTTAAAATCACCAACTGGTGACTAACTCGCAGAGGAGTTCTCATGAACGTCACACGTCTCGCACGTCGGGCATCCGGAGTCGCCGTGGCGGCCGGCGTGCTCGCCCTCGCCGCCTGCACGTCTGCACCCGCCTCCTCGCCATCGGGTGGTGACGGTGAGCTGACGACGCTCAAAGTGGCGACGATCGGCCTCGTCTCCGACGGCGCCCTGATCGTCGGTCAGGAGCAGGGGTTCTTCGAGGAGGAGGGGATCGCGCTCGAGACCTCGGTCGTGGCGAACCCGCCCGCCGGCCTCGCTGCGGCCCAGAGCGGACAGGTCGACGTGGCGTACGCGCCGAGCATCCCGCTGCTCAACGCCCTCTCCAGCGGCGTCCCGTTGAAGGTCATCGCCCCGGCCGACGGTTTCGTGGGCGGGGCCGCGGAGGGGGACGACCCCGCCTCGATGGATGACACCGGACTGTATGCGTCCGCCGCGAGCGGCATCACCTCGGTCGCCGATCTGGAAGGGGCGACCATCGCGGTGCCCGCGCGCAAGGCGCAGCTCGAGGTCGTCATCTCCGACACGCTCGACCGGGAAGGCGTCGACCCCGCCTCCGTGGAGTGGGTCGTCCTGGACTTCACCTCCGCCGTGGCCGCGCTCCAGAGCGGCAACGTCGATGCAGCGGGTCTCGTCAGCCCGTTCACGGGCGAGGCGGACGCCGCCGGTGCCGTCTTCCTCGCCGCGCCGTCGGTCGGATTCTTCGAAGAAGGCGCCGTCGGGCTCTGGACGGCCGGTGACAGCACGATCGCCGCGAAGGCGGATGCGATCGCCGGGTTCCAGCGTGCCGTGGCGAAGAGCAACGCCTACGCGAACGAGCACCCGGAGGAAGCCATCCAGGCCGGCATCGACGCCACCGGCTCGACCCTGAGCGTCGACGACGTGAAGCTGCCCTTCTGGCCCGCGGAGGTCGCTCCGATCGACCTCGACCGGGTCAACGAGAAGCTCGTCGCCCTCGGGTACCTGCCTGCACCGGTCGACCTCGAGGGCGTCATCGTCGGAGTCGAGTGACGACCATGATCCGCTCCACGCTCCTTCCTCCGCTGATCGGGGCCGTCGGCGTCGTCTCGGCGCTGGCGCTCTGGGAGTGGTCGGCGACGACGGGGCCGCTCGCCGGGTCACCGCTCCCGGCGGCGACCGAGGCGATCGGTGAGGCCGTGCGCCTGCTCGGGACCCCGGCCACCTGGACGGCCGTCGGCGACACGCTGACGATGGCGTTGACCGGGCTCCTGCTCGCCATCGTCATCGGCGTCGTGCTCGGGGTGGCCATCGGCACCTCGCCGCTGGCGATGCACGCGACCCGCGTGCCGCTGGAGTTCCTCAAGCCCATCCCGCCGATCGTCATCCTGCCGATCGTGGTCCTCGTGCTCGGCCCCACACAGGCCATGGGGATCTTCCTGGTGTTCTTCGGCTGCTTCATCGCGATCGCCGTCCAGTCCTCCGCCGGCGTCTTCGACACGGACCCGGTCGCACGGGCGACGGGGCGGTCGTACGGCATGGGGCGCGCCGAGATCCTGGGGCGCATCGTGCTCCCCAGCGCACTGCCCTACATCGGAACCGCGATCCGCGTCGCCGCGCCGACCTCGCTCGTCGTGGCCGTCGTCGCCGGACTCCTCGGTGGCGGGCCCGGGCTCGGACAGAGCCTGCTGCTCTCTCAGATCTCTGGCAACCAGGCCCAGCTCTTCGCCTACGTGCTCATCCTGGGAACACTGGGGCTCCTCGTCCAGGGACTCAGTCAATGGGGCGAGCGGCGACTGCTGCACTGGCATCCGCAATACCGGAAGCAGGTCCTCTGATGACGCTCACCACCTCGATCCAGACCCCGGCACGTCTCGCGCGCCGTCGCGGGCAGGGCGCGCTTCCCCGTGGCGTCCTCGTCGGCGCCGAGATCGCGGTCCCGGTGCTGCTGCTGGCGCTGTGGTGGTTCGTCTCCGCCGCATCCACCAACGCCTTCTTCCCTCCGCTCCAGGTGATCCTGCAGCGACTGTGGCAGCTCGTGCAGACTCCCGCCTTCCTGGTGGACGTCGCCTCGTCGGTCGGGAATCTCGTGGTCTCCTTCTTGCTGGCGACCGTGATCGGCGTGCTGCTCGGCCTGGTGCTCGGACTGATCCGTCCGCTGAGCTGGTTGGTCGAGCCGACCATCCACTTCTTCCGTGCGATCCCCCCGGTGGCGCTCGTGCCGATCTTCGTGTCGCTCATCGGGTTCGGCAACGAGACCCGGATCCTGTCGATCACTCTCGCCGCCGTCTTCCCCATCCTCATCTCGACGATCGACGGTGTGCGCGCCGGCGAGCCGACGCTCGAGATGGTGAGTCGCGTCTACCGACTGAGCGGACCGGAGCGGCTGTTCTCCGTGGTGCTGCCCTCTGCGGGCCCGCGCATCCTCTCCGGGATGCAGGTCAGTCTCATCACTGCGTTCGTGGTCATGATCGCCAGCGAGATGCTGGGGTCGTCCACCGGACTCGGTGCCGCGACCCTGCTCGCCCAGCAGTCCTTCGCGATCCCCGACATGTGGGCGGGCATCCTCGTCCTCGGGGTCATCGGCTACGCGGCCACCGCCGTGTTCACCCTCTTCCGGCGCCGCGTGCTGCGCTGGTACATCGCCTCCCAGCAACAGGAGAAGAACGCATGACCACCATCGAACAGGCCCCCGTCCGGCTCAGTGTGCGCGGGCTCGCGAAGTCCTATCCGACGAAGAACGGTCTCGTCCCCGTGATCGCCGACCTCACCTTCGATGTGCGCGTGGGAGAGGTGTGCTGCATCGTCGGGCCGTCCGGCATCGGCAAGACCACGTTGCTGAAGTGTCTCACCGGGTTGCAGAGCATCACGGCGGGCAGCGCGGCGATCGACGGGAACGTCATCGAGGGCCCGCCCGAGGAGATGGCGCTCGTGTTCCAGGAGTACACCCGGTCGCTGATGCCCTGGCTCACCGTCGAGAAGAACGTGCGGTTGCCGCTCAAGCACCTGCACCTGCCGGCCGCGGAACGCGAGGAGCGGGTCGCCTCCGCGCTCACCGCGGTCGGGCTCTCCGGGGCTGAGTCCAAGTTCCCGTGGCAGTTGTCCGGTGGCATGCAGCAGCGCGTCGCGATCGCGCGTGCCATCGCTTATCGGCCCGAGGTGCTCGTGATGGATGAGCCCTTCGCCTCGGTCGATGCGCAGACGCGGTTCGAGCTGGAGGACCTCTGCCTGCGCATCCGCGAGCAGTTCGGGATGACGATCGTGGTCGTCACGCACGACATTGACGAGGCCGTCTACCTGTCGGACCGGGTCGTGGTGCTGGGGGAGCGCCCGGCGAAGGTGACGGAGATCGTCGAGATCGACTTCGGGGCCCCGCGCGACCAGCTGACGACGCGGGCGCTTCCGGCGTTCGCGGAGCTGCGCACGCAGATCTTCGGCCTGATCCGGAGGGCGGGCTAGATGTCGATGCCGACGAATGCGCGCGGCTATGAGAGCTTCGCGGGGCACGCGGCGGAATTCACCTCCGAGTCCGAGCCCTGGTGGCCGGAGCCGCAGCGGCCCGGGCCGAAGGCGCCCAACGTGATCGTGATGCTGATCGACGACCTCGGGTTCAGCGACCTCGGGCCGTTCGGGAGTGAGATCGAGACACCGCGCATCGACGGTCTCGCCGACGAGGGGTGGGTGTTCACGAACTACCGCACCGCGCCGATGTGCTCGCCGGCCCGGGCGGCACTGCTCACCGGGCTGAACCCGCACCGGGCCGGCTTCGGCTTCGTCGCGCACATCGACCCCGGCTATCCGGGATTCAGCTGCGAGCTCCCCGAGGACGCGCCGACACTGGCGGAGTCGCTGCGCGCCGGAGGGTACGCGACCTTCATGGTCGGGAAGTGGCACCTCACACTCGAATCGCGCCTGCACGACGGTGCCGACCGGAGCACGTGGCCGCTGCAGCGCGGATTCGACCGGTACTTCGGGAGCATGGACGGCTTCACGTCGCTGCACCATCCGCATCGGTTGGTGCAGGACAACTCCGTCGTCGACCTCCGCGAGTATCCCGAGGGCTTCTTCCTCACGGACGAGCTGACCGACCGCGCCATCGGCATGATCGACGACCTGCGGGTGAACGATCCGGACAAGCCCTTCTTCCTGTACTACGCGCACACCTCCGTGCACGGGCCCATCCAGGCGAAGGGCGCCGACATCGAGAAGTACCGCGGCCGCTACGAGGCCGGGTGGAACGCCCTGCGGGCGGAGCGGTTCGCCCGCCAGCGTGCGCGCGGCATCGTCCCCGATCACGCGGAGCTCCCCGGCGAGGCGATCGCCGACGGCGACCGGATCCCCGCGTGGGACGACCTCTCTGTCGAGGAGAGACGGTTGTTCGCCCGGCACATGGAGGTGTACGCCGCGGCCGTGGACGAGATCGACCAGAGCGTGGGGCGACTGCTCGATCGACTCGACCGCAGCGGCGAGCGCGAGAACACGATCGTCGTGCTCGCCAGCGACAACGGAGGGACGGCCGAGGGAGGACCGACCGGCACCCGGAGCTACTTCGCCCAGTTCGGCGCGAACGGTGCGATGCCCGAGGGGTGGATCACCGACGTGCCGCGCCCGCTGGAGGACCTCGGCGGTCCGCGCGTGTTCGGCCAGTACCCAACCGGATGGGCGCGGGTGTCCAACACGCCGTTCCGCTCGTTCAAGGCCACGACGTACGAGGGCGGCGTCCACGCCCCGCTGATCATCTCGTGGCCGGACGCCCCGATGGCGGGCGGTCTGCGCGACCAGTTCGTGTTCGTCTCGGACCTCGCACCGACGATCCTGGAACTGTGCGGCGTGCCGTCCCTGGACCAGCGGCGCGGCCGACCGGCACTCGAGATGGACGGCGGGAGCGTCGTCGACGTGCTCGCCCACCCCACCGCGCCGGGCCGGGAGGCCCAGTACTTCGAGTGCGTGGGACGACGGGCGCTCGTCGACGGACGGTGGAAGGCTCTCTCGACCGTGCCTCCGACGAAGGGCGAGGGTCCCGCGGGCGGTGTCTGGGAACTCTACGACCTCGCGGCCGACCCGACCGAGACCGAGGACGTCTCCGCCGATCACCCCGAACGCGTCGCGGCGATGGCGGCACGCTGGCACGCGGAAGCCTGGCGCAACGCCGTGTTCCCCCTCGATGACGACGGCGCGTTGTTCCGCCTGCGCCCCGACACCGAGGAACCGCTCTCCGCAGCGATCGACCTGGTGCCCTTCCGTCCTCCTCTGGAGCGCTTCCGTTCGGCGAAGCTCACCGTCCTGCGCTCCTTCGCGGTCGAGGTCGACCTCACGACCGAGGCCGACGCGGCAGGCGTGATCGTGGCCCACGGCGATCAGGGCGGCGGTTACCTGCTCGCACTGGACCACGGGGCGCCGCTCGTCGCCTACAACGCCTACGGCGCGATGCACCGTGCCCGCGGAGCGCAGCGGTCTCCGGGGGAGCACCGGATCGTGCTGCGCGTCGACGAGCACCCCGGACTGCGCTGGAGCCTGACGGTCGAGGTGGACGGCGACCGCGCGGCGGTGATCGACAGCGTGCCCATGCTCATCGGAATGTCACCGTTCACGGGCATCAGCGTGGGGTACGACTTCGGTGGCCCCGTCGACTGGGAGCTGCACGAGCAGCATCGCTCGTTCCCGTTCCGGGGCGGCGAGCTGCATCGCGTGCGCTACGTGCCTGGTGAGCGCTCGCCGCATGATCCGACCGTGCTGCGCGCCGTCGGACAGGCGGTCCTGGCGGTCGCCGACTGATCCGGTGAGCGGCTGAGGTCGGTGTCTGAGGGGTCACCGGGCTCAGCCGTTCACCCCGTCGATCCGTTGCGGTCAGACCGGGCTGTTCGCGCCCAGAGCGATCGCCACGAGAGCGAGGGCGACGACGCCGAACCCCGTGCCGAACACCGTCAGGACGAGGAGCAGCCCGCCGCCCGGAGGGAGACCCGCTGCAGCGCCCGTCAATACGGCGGTGACCCGCCGTTGGCGGCGACGTGCGGCGAACCAGAGCAGGCACGCAGTCCCCAGTCCGATCGCGCCGGGAGCGAGCCCCCAGACCCCGGCGCCGGCGGGGAGGACCAACGGCAGGATCCGCAGGGAGATCAGGGACCCGACGGCGATCGCGAGGGCTGTGCGGCGCCAGGCGAGCTCCGTGCGTTCGGGCTGCAACCCGGGATCGTACAGGCGGTCGGGCTCCGCGGCCGGACGTCTCCTCATGACCGGGGCTCTGTCAGCGCCACAGGACGCCGGCCAGCACGAGCAGTCCGACCACGACGACGACGACGGCGAGGACCACGGCGGAGAACGCGCCCGGAAGTGGCCGCGATTGGCGCAGCGCCCGCTCCGCCCGCATCCACTCCCACCAGGCGAGCGGTGCGACCGCGGTCCCCGTGATCATGAGCAGCAGCGACGCGGCGAGCCGGAATCCGGGGTGAAGGTCGAGGCCGAGGACCTCGAGCGCCACGCCACCGGCGATCAGGGCGAGACCAGTCCGTGTCCACGCCAGGAACGTCCGTTCGTTGGCGAGCGAGAAGCGCGGATCGGGTTCCTCGCCGAGGGAGTAGACGGATGCCGGGAAACGCTTCATCGCCTCATCGTATCCGCGCGGCACCGCTCAGTCGCCGTGGACTCGACGGCCGGCGAACCAGGTCGACACGACCTCGGTGTGCACGATCTCGTCTGCCGGGCCGGCGATGGCGTCACGGGCGAGCACGACGAAGTCCGCGGACTTCCCGGGCGTCAGCGACCCGGTCTCGGCGTCGAGGCCCATCGCCGCGGCGGCGTTGATCGTGAAGACCTCCAGTGCCTCCTCGGCGGTGATGGCCTGTTCGGGCCACAGGGTGCCGGGGGCGCGTCCGAGCGGGTCCGCCCGCGTCACGAGACCCTGCAGGCCCTCCAGCGTGTTCGGAGACTCGCTCACGGGCCAGTCCGAACCGCCGGCGACCCGGGCTCCCGCATCGATCAGCGCCCGGTTCGGCTGGGAGTGCTCCGCGCGTTCGCCGAGCACCTCGGCCAAAGCCTGGGGGATGACGCCCGGATACCAGATGAACGGAGAGATGTCCGCCGAGACATTGAGGGCCTCCAGTCGCGGGATGTCCGACTCCGCCAGGAACTGACCGTGCGCGATTTGAACGGGGGTGGTGAAGCCCTCGCGGCGCAACTGCTCCGTCGCATCGAGCACGAGGCGCGCGGAGCCGTCCCCCGTGCAGTGCACCTTCGCCCCCAGACCTCGTCGCGCCACGGAGCGCAGCCACCCGGTGAGCTCGTCGAGGGTCATGGTGGTCTCGCCGTGGAAGTGCGCCCCGTGCGCGGCGTCGGCCAGATACGGCTCGAGGAACGACGCCGTGCGTGCCGGGGGGACTCCGTCGAGGAAGATTTTCACGAAGTCGGGACGGTGGTGCGCGGTGCGGAACTCCTCGCCGCGGTCGAGCAGCGGTTCGCCGATCGGGTCGAAGCCGAAGATCTCGTCGTTGATCAGCAGCGAGGACACGACCCAGGCGTCGAGCTCGTCGGCCCGGTCGAGGTCGGCCAGCGCGCCGAGGATCTCGACCGACACCCCCGCGTCTTGGAAGGCCGTGACGCCGAACGAGTTGAGGATCTCGATTCCTCGGCGTGACGCGGCGGCGTGCTGCGCGGGAGTGAGCCCGCCGCTGCGGTCGTAGGCCTCCTGCACGGGGATGCCCGCCGCTTCGAGGAGCACACCGGTCGGCGTGCCGTCATCCGGATCGAGAAGGGCGGTCCCGGACGGGGGCAGCCGATCGGTGGTGATCCCGGCGAGTTCCAGTGCCCGGCTGTTCGCCCACCGGTTGTGACGCGAGTCCTCCATCAGCATGACGGGACGCCCGCCGCCCGCCTCGTCCAGGCGGAGTCGGCTCGCGGTGTTCGCGAGCGCGGGCAGGAGGGTGGTGGCCACGGCGCCGCCCACGATCCATGCGTCATCGGGGAGCTCTGCGGCCTTCTCCCGGACCCGGTCGAGGATTTCGTCCAGCGTCAGTGCGGGAGCCAGCGACAGCTCGAACAGCTCGGTCCGCCCCGCGAGGGCGTGGTGGTTGTGCACATCGACGAAACCGGGGTACACCGCTGCGTCGCCGACCTCGAGCGACTGCGTCCGGCGTCCGCGGAACGATTCGATGTCGGACCGGGATCCGACCGCGAGGATCCGCCCGTCGCGCACGGCGAAGGCCTCGACGATCGGGTTCGTCCGGTCCGCGGTGCGGATCATGGAGCCGGTGACGATGAGGTCGGCGACGTCGGTCATGTCAGCGGTCTCCGAAGGTCGCGGGCTCGAGCTCGGGCGTGTGCATCGTGGTCGAGAGCAGACGTCCGTGTGCGCCGAAGGTGAAGTGCGTGGGGACCTCGCCGCTCTCGTCGAGGCCGAAGAGCACGCCGTGGGAGCGGATCGCGTTGACGTCGCGGTGGTCGGCGATCGTCACCGAGGCGCAGGGGATCACCTTCTCGCGCCAGGCGAACACGTAGATGCCGGGACGCACCTCCCAGACGCTGTTCTCGTCGGTGTCGGCCAGCCCGCGCTCGGGGCCGGCGAGGCACTGCCACGAATACCACCGCGGCGAGAGGTACACGTGCTCGTACGCGTGCTCGGTGCTGTAGACCCACTCCACCCGGCGTCCGATGAGCGTCGTCGTGGGGGCGGGTTCGGTGCCGGTGACCTCGATCCCCTCGATCACGCCCGGCGCGAAGTGGTGCTGCACGCGCGTGCGTCCCTTCTCGGGCGCGGGGAGGATGTCGGAGATCACGGCCAGCGCGCGACCGTCGCGCAGGTCGAGGATCAGCGAGACCGCCTCGTTCGGCAGGTACCGGTGGTGGAACTGCACGAAGTAGAGGTCGCGATCGACCTCGAACGCCTCGTAGTCGTCGGTGTCGGTAGCCGCTTCCGTCGCATCGTCGGTCCCCGGCTGGTAGTCCCAGGTCACGGTGTCGTCGGCGAAGCGGTGCACGATCCGCGTGCCACGGCCGTCGACGACCGTGATCTCGCGGCCGCTCAGCGCGGTGCTGTGCGGAGCCTTGTTGGCGTCGAAGCCGGGGGCGAGGCCCTCGAGCGGCAGCCAGGTGGAGGTGTCGGCGGGGTTCAGCGTCGTCATGGTGTGGTTCGTTCCTTCGGTCGGTGAGGGGTGCGGGGGAGCGGTCAGCGTGTGCTGAACCTCTCCAGGTCGGTGGCGAGGCCCTCGTACACGGCGGGCCGGGACCGCTTGAGATACGCGCCGTAGACGATGCCGCCGATCAGGGCGACCACCAGCAGCAGCGGCATCAGCCGGATGGCCAGTTCCTCGGAGCCCGCCACGATGTTGAAGTTCACGACGGCGAGGATCGAGATCGCGGCGATACCGAGGAATCCGATGCCGGGGGCGATGAAGGTGCTCCACCAGCGCGGGTCACGGCGGCGGCGGAAGTACACGACGATCGAGATCGCCGCGAGGCCCTGCAGGATGAGCACGCTCAGGGTGCCGAAGCCCAGCATGGCGGGCACGAGGGTGAGGATCGGGTCGGCTCCGGCGATCGCGAAGATGATCGCGACGATGCCGGCGAACGAGGCCTGCACGATACCGGCGAGTTGCGGGGCGCCGTTCGCGCGGGTGCGGGCCAGCGCCTGCGGCAGGATCTTCGCGCGCCCGAGGGAGTACAGGTATCGGGTCGCGGAGTTGTGGAAGGCGAGCATCGCCGCGAACAGGCTCACCAGCAGCAGGACCATCATCACGGTCGTGAGCGGACCGCCGAGATACTGCTGCGAGAGCGAGAAGATCAGGTCGCCGGTGGGGAGATGCTCGAGAGCGGTCGCTTGCGCCTGCGCGACGCCGGTCGCACTCACCACGGCCCACGTGGTGACACCGAGGATGATGCCGATCGCGATGATCGAGGTGTAGGTGGCCCGCGGGATCGTGCGCAGCGGCTGCTTCGCCTCTTCGCTGAACAGCGCCGTCGCCTCGAACCCGAGGAATCCGGTGGCCGCGAGCAGCAGGCCGATCGGCAGCGACCCGGAGAACACGGCTTCGGGGCTGAACGCCGCCACGTCGTAGCCGGTCTGCACGAGCACCGAGATGTCGAACACGACCAGCATCAGCACCTCCAGCACGAGGCACACGCCCAGCACCTTGGAGCTGAAGTCGACACCGATCCGAGCGAGCACGAAGCACACGACGATCGAGAGGAGGCCCCAGACCAGCCAGTTGACGTCGAGCCCGGTGAGGTCGCGGATGATCGTCTGCATGAAGAAGCCGCTCGTGCCGATCGTGCCGACGACGAAGAAGTTGTATCCGAGCGTCGCGATCAGCCCGGCGATCAGCCCTCCCGTGCGCCCGAGGCCCTTCACCACGAAGGCGTAGAAGCCCCCGGCGTTGACCAGCTGCTTCGACATCTGGGCGTAGCCGATCGCGAAGAGCAGCAGGATGGCCGCGACGAGGAAGAAGGACATCGGCGTGCCGCCGCCGTTGCCGAGGGCGATGGCCAGGGAAGCGACGACGACGATGCCCGTCAGGGGCGCAACCGCGGCGAGGACGAGGAAGACGATGCCGGCGACGCCGAGGGCGCCCGGGCGGAGGGAGGTGTGGTTCTGCGTCGTCGTGGACGCAGATGTCGGTTCTGCCACGTCGGCTCCTTTGCTGGGTGACGGCCGTGCGGGCACGGCATCGACGACGAGGGGAATCATCGATAGAGCGAGTCTGCTCGCGCCGCCGCCCCCGCGCTTGACCCTGAGCGAAAGACGGTGGTGTCACCGTGCACAGCCCGCGGACGGAGGTTCGCACGGGCGAAGAGGGAGAGCAGGATGACCGAGACGACACCGCTGTCCTCCCCGCACCACCGGGTGCCGGACGGCGCACGAAGGACGACATGGATCTGCAGCTGCACGGGACGACCGCCCTCATCACCGGGGCGGCCGGCGGTATCGGCCGCGCGACCGCGCTCGCGCTCGCCGCCGAGGGCGTCAGGGTCGCCCTCCTGGACCGCGACGAAGCTGCGCTCCAGGACGTGGCGGACGCCTGCCGGGATGCCGTGCTCCTCGTCGCGGATGTCACCGACGAGGTGCAGGTCGAACTCGCTGTGCGCACCGGCGTCGCCGCGCTAGGCCGACTCGACGCCGTCGTCTGCTGCGCCGGGGTGTCCGGGCCGGTGGGCTCGTCTCTCGAAGACACCGCGCTCCAGGCCTGGAACCGGGTGCTCGCCGTCAACGTGACCGGGGCGTTCCTGGTGCTCAAGCACGCGCTGCCCGCGTTGCGTGAGGCGGAGGCCGCGTCGGTCGTGCTGCTCGCGAGTGATTCGGCGTTCGTCGCCTCACCCGGCATGGTGCCCTACTGCACGTCGAAGGCGGCCCTGCTGCAGTTCGGCCGTGCCCTCTCGGTCGACCTCGCCGACACGCGCATCCGGGTGAACGCGGTCGCGCCGTCGATCGTCGACACCCCGATGAGCCGGGGCGACCTCGGGGCCGACGCGTTCGACGAGCCGGACTTCCCGGTGCAGAGCGCGGCGGAGGTCGCCGCGCACGTGACCTACCTCGTATCGCCCCGGTCTGGGGCCATCAACGGCACCAGCATCCTCAGTGACTTCGGGTACACCGCCCGATCCGGATTCCCCGCCTGACGCGACCGCATCGGGCACCCACCGCGCACGCGCGCCAACACACAGGAGCACACATGGGACTCGTGGTCGGATCGACCGTCTCCGGACGCGTCGTCGTCATCACCGGGGGCGGCACGGGCATCGGCGCCGCCATCGCCGAACGGTACGCGGCCGAGGGGGCGCACGTCGTGGTCGTCGGGCGTCGCCCGGAGCCGCTGCACGAGGTGGAGCGCGCGGTCGGTGCTCTGCCGATCATCGCTGATGCGGCGGACACCGCTTCGGCGAAGTCCGCCGTGGCCGAGGTGCTGGCGCGGTTCGGCCGCATCGACGTGCTGGTCGCGAACGCCGGTGGTCATGGCTTCTCTCCGGTGGGGGAGACCGACGACGAGAGCTGGGACGCGGCGATCCGCGCCAACCTCACGACGGCGTTCACGATGGCGAGGGAGGCGCTTCCCGCTCTGATCGAGGCGAAGGGACAGATCGTGATCGTCTCGTCGCTCGCCGGGTTGTTCGCCGGGCCGTCGGTGGCCGGGTACACCGTCGGCAAGCACGCCCTGGTCGGCCTCACCCGCACGCTCGCGCGGGACTACGGTCGCCACGGTGTGCGTGTGAACGCGATCTGCCCCGGCTGGGTGCAGACGCCGATGGCCGACGAGGAGATGGACGAGTTCGCCTCGCACGCCGGCCTCGACTCCCGGGAGGAGGCCTACGCCAAGGTCACCGCGGACGTTCCGCTGCGTCGACCGGCACGCCCTGCCGAGATCGCGTCGGTAGTCCGGTTCCTCGGCTCGGGCGAGTCGTCGTACATCACCGGTGCGGTGATCGTCGCCGACGGGGGTTCGCACGTGGTCGATGTGCCCACGATCGCTTTCGACCATGCCGGGATGTGACCCGGCGCGAGATCAGTCGATCGTGAGGTCGAAGCCCTGGGCGGTCGGGACGACGGTCACCGCGGTGAGGTCGTCCACGCGGTAGGTGGGCTCGTGGGCGGCGGCGTGTCTGCCCACCCCGATCACCCGCATGCCGGCCGCGAGACCGGCCTGGATCCCCGCGCCGGAGTCTTCGAACACGACGCAGTCGGCGGGCTCGATTCCCAGCAGCTCCGCCGCGCGGAGGAAGCCCTCGGGATCCGGCTTCGACGCCGTGACGTTCTCGGCGGTCACGGTGAGGTCGGGGATCGTGAGTCCGGCCTCTCCCATGCGCGCGGTCATCAGGGCCACGTTCGCGGAGGTGACGATCGCGTGCGGGTGGGGGCGCAGGGAATCGAGCAGGGCGTCGGCGCCGGCGATCCGGATCACGCCGTCGACGTCGTCGGCCTCGGTGGCGAGCATCACGTCGTTCTCGCGGAGGTTGATCTCGTGGTCGCGCTCCGGCAGCAGGATCGCCATGCTCTGGTGACCCTGTCGGCCGTGGACCACGCTGAGCACGGTCTCCGGGGCGATCCCGTGCGGCTCGGCCCACGCGAGCCACAGCCGTTCCACCACCGCGGTGGAGTCGACGAGGGTGCCGTCCATGTCGAGGAGGGCGGCGCGGGCGGAGATCGTCTGGGTCACCTCTTCAGGCTAATGCCCGAAGGCTCCGCGAGTGCCGGGTCAGCCGCCGAGGTAGGCGCGGTGCAGCAGCTCCGGATCCGCCTGCAGGGCCTCGGAGGTCCCCTGGAACGAGACCCGGCCGCCGGCGACGACCACCGCTTCCTGCGCAAGGCCGAGCGCGAGCTGGGTGAACTGCTCGACCAGCAGCACGCCCACCCCGGAGTCCGCGATCGACTTGACGATCGGCATCAGCCGCATGAACACCACGGGCGCGAGGCCGAGAGACATCTCGTCGATCAACAGGATGCGCGGCTTCGCGGCGAAGGCGCGCGCCAATACCACCATCTGCTGCTCGCCCCCGGAGAGCAGGGCGGTCGGTGCATCGATGCGCTTCTGGAGTTCGGGGAACGGCGTGAGCGCGGCGTCGAGTTCACCGGCGGTCCGTGCGGTGAGGGAGATGTTTTCGCGCACGGTCAGCGAGGGGAACACGGCGCGCCCCTGCTCGATGTGGACGATCCCACGGCGGGCTCGCGTGACGCGCGACAGTTTGTCGATCGGTTCGCCGTCGAGGGTCATCGTGCCTGCCGAGTGGGCGGTGACGCCCGACACCGACTCGATCAGGCTGGTCTTGCCCGCGCCGTTCGGACCCACGAGGGCCAGCACCTCGCCGCCGGCGACCCGCAACGAGACGTCGGAGATCACGGGCCCGGCGCCGCGGCGGACGGTCACGGAGTCCAGGACGAGTTCGCTCATTTCAGCAGCTCCGTCTCTCCCATGTACGCCTTGACGACGTCGGGGTTCGCGAGGACCTCGGCCTGCGGTCCGCTCGCCAGCACGCGGCCGAAATCGAGCACCGTGAGGGTGGGGCAGACGGAGCGGACGAGATCGAGATCGTGCTCGATGATGATCAGCGCCACACCGTAGCGCGCCGGCAGTTCCCGCAACCGCGCCGCGAGCGCCAGATGCTCTTCGTGGGACAGGCCGGCGGCCGGCTCGTCGAGGATCAGCAGCCGGGGGCGGGAGACCACGTTCGCGGCGACCTCCACGAGCCTCCGCGTGCCGACGTCGACGCTCGACAGCCGCGCTCGCGCGGGCGGGCAGCCGAAGAACTCGAGCACCTCGTCGATGTCGGCGGCCGCGAGTCGGCGCCGGGCCACGAACCTCACGTACGCGCCGACCGTGAGGGAGGGAGGCACCCGGTCCTGCTGGAACGTGCGGCGCAGACCCAGGCGGGCGCGTCGGGTGGGGGACAGGCCGGCGAGGTCGCGGTCCCCGAGCAGAACGCGTCCGCCGTGCTTCGGGAGGAAACCGCTGATCGCATCGACGAAGGTCGACTTCCCCGCACCGTTGGGACCGATGAGTCCCATGATCGAGGCGGGCGGAACCTGGAAGGAGACGTCGTCCAGGGCTTTGAGGGCACCGAACTGCACGGTCAGGCCCTCGACGGTCAGCACGGGTGCGCCGTCGAGCATCGCTTCGTCGACGGTCGCCGTGGTCGTGGTGGTGATCTCCGTGGCGTCCGGACCGGCATCCGGAGGAAGCGCCGACAGTGCGGCTGCGGCCGTCTTGCGGTCCGCGCGACGCCAGATCAGGTTGCGGATGCCCTGTCCGAGGTTCGTGCCGCTGGTGAGCGCCTGGACGCCGAGCACGCCGAAGACGACGAAGGCCCAGTCCTGGGGGACGCCCCAGCGCTTGAGGAGCTCGGGGACCAGCACCCAGAGGATCCCGCCGAAGATCGCCATGTCGATCAGATGGGCGCCGGACATGATCGCGAGCACGTAGAGCGCGAGCGACTGCAACGGGGTGAAGCTCGACGCGAACGGAAGCTGCACCTGGCCGGCGAGCAGCCCGCCCGAGATGCCGCCGAGCGCGGCCGAGACCGCGAAGGCGGTGAGCTTCGCGGTGCGCACGCTCTGCCCCGCTGCGGCCGTACCGCGCTCGGAGAATGCGACGGCCTTCCAGCTCGACCCCCAGCGGCCCCGCTGCAGGAAGAAGGCGCCGAGCGCGCAGACGGCGAGGACGATGATCGAGAGGAAGAAGAACTGCCGGTCGTTGGAGAACATCTCGGGGCGTTCGACCGCGATGCCGTCGGCCGAGCCGGGGAACTGGATCTGCACGAGGGTCACGCCGGCCGCCGCCGCGAAGCCCAGGGTGACGACGGCGAGGTTCACGCCGCGCAACCGCAGTGCCGGGAGGCCGACGAGGATGCCGACCAGGCCCGCCGCGATCCCCCCGAGGATGAGCCAGACGATGAACCCGCCCGGAGCCTGCATGACGTTCAGCAACGAGACGACCCAGGCCCCGACGGCGGCGAAGGTGAGCTGGCAGAGCGCGATCATCCCGGCCGAGCCGGTGACGATGCCGAGGCCGAGGATGGCGATCGCGGCGGTGACGGCGCTGATCGCGAGGAAGACGAAGTACCCCGGCAGGGCGGCGCTGAGGATCGCGCCCACGCCGATGCCGGCGAGGGCGACCGCGAACGGCCAGGTGGTCCGGAACCAGGGACGGTCAGCGAGCGGCATCCCACACCTCCTTGCGCTGCGTCCAGAGCAACAGGACGACGATGAACAGGAACGGGAGGAAGTTGCGCACCAGCGCCACTTCGTCGATCTGGGCGACGAGGCCGCCCAAGACGCCCAGGACGATGCCGCCGACGACGGCGAGGTCGAGTCGGCGGAAGCCGCCGAGCAGGGCGGCCGCCGCGGCGGGGACGATGAGCATCGACAGGCTGGTCGCGTCGTTGGACTGCGAGGGGGCGACGATGATGATCGCGATCGCGCTGATGACGCCCGTGACGAACCAGACCGCGATCGACAACGGGCGTGAGCGGATGCCGAGGAGCTCGGCGGTGGTCGGGCGCTCCGAGAGCGCCCGCAGCTGGGTGCCGACCCTCGTGCGGCGCAGGACGATGTGGACGACGATGGCCGTGACGATCGCCATCGCCACGGTCGCGACCGTGACCTGGCTGATCACGACGCCGCCGAACGAGAAGGCCGGGCCCGCGATGATCGGTGTGAACGGCTGCGGCTTGTTGCCGAACAGGATGAACGACATCGAGATGAGCAGGAGGAGCGGGCTCACGGTCATCGCCGAGCGCGTGGTGGTCGACGCCTCGGAGAGCCAGGTCGCAGCGATGAAGCCGATCGCCGCGGCGAGGACCCCGGCGACAAGGACTCCCAGGACGGATCCCAGCCAGATCGGCAGGCCGAGCTCGCGCACGAACCACACCGCCGTGAAGGCGCCGAACATCCCGGTCGCGGCCTGAGCGAAGTTCACCACCCGCACGAGGCGTGACATCAACGTCAGGCACACGCCGAGGACGGCGTAGAGGCCGCCGGCGGCGAGACCGGCGATGGCGCCTTGCAGCATGAGGCGTCCTTTCTGTTCCGAGGGGAGTGGGGGCCTGCCGCCGGGAATGCGCCCGGCGGCAGGCGAGAGGTGGCTACTCGCCGATGCGGAGCCAGTCGTCGGCGACCTTCTCCCAGGCGTTGGTGCCGGATTCGAGCACGATGGGCCAGCCCGCGGTGTTCTGCGTGCCGAACGCGTAGGGCGTCCCGACCATCGGGTTCTCGATCGGCTCCATGCTCTTCAGCGCCTCGGAGACGGTTTCGCGGGTGATGTCGCCGTCCATGCCCTCGAGCACCTCGATGAAGTACTTCGCGGCCAGGTAGCCGCCCTGACTGAACGAGGTGAGCGGGATGTCGTTGGCCTCCATCAGCTCGCGCCAGTCGGCATTGATCTCGTCGTCGTCGGTGAACGGGTAGAACTCGGCCGGGACGTAGATGCCAGCGCCCGCGTTGTCGATCGCGTCGGCGAAGTTCTCGCTGTAGACGCTGGTGAGGTACAGCCAGGTCACGTCATCCCAGCCCTGGGCGTTCGCGGCTTTGACCTGGCCGATCGCGTCGGGCTCCACCGGGTTGATCGCCAGCGCCTTGCAGCCCTGGTCCCGCGCCTTGACGATGTAGGGCGTGTAGTCGGAAGCGCCGTACGGGACGGTGTCGTCGACGTACTTCGGTTCCTTGCCGGTGATCTCGGTCCACTTGTCGATCGCGGCCTGGTAGGTCGGACGAGTCGAGCCGGCGATCTCGAGCAGGATGCAGATGTCGTCCATGCCGAGCACCTCGGAGCCGTACTGCAGCGTGAGGGTCATGTCGTTGAACGGTCCGACGTTCGCCGGAGAGATGTTGTCACTGGCGAAGCAGCCCGTGTCCACCCCGATGCCGGGCATCGAGAGGATGCCCTCCTGCTCGTAGTACTTGGCGTTGATCTCGCACTCGATCAGGCTGGCGGAGCCGACGAGCGCGACCGCGCCGTCACTGCCGACCAGTTCCCGGGCGGAGGCCGTGGCCGTGGCCGGGTCGCCCTTGTCGTCCAGCATCTTGTAGTCGATCGTGCGTCCGTCGAGCCCGCCCGCGTCGTTGAACGCGTCGAACACGGCCGCAGCAGCTTGAGAGGCCTCCGGGAAGGTCGCCGGGCCGCTGATGGTGTTGACGGAGCCGACGACGATCGGGTCGCCCCCGCCTCCGCCTGCGCCGCCGTCTCCACCGGCGCAGCCGGCGAGGGTGAGGGCGGCCACGGCGAGGAGCGCCGCGGTGCCGGATGCTCGTGTGTTCATGTGCTTCCTGCCTCTCGTGTCAGGTGGTGCTGTGTCAGGTGGTGCGGTGTGGGGATGGTGCGGTGTGGGGATGGTGCGGTGTTCAGGTGCGCAGCGCGCGGTTGACGAGTTCCGTGTCGGTGAACTGCTCGAAGGCGACGACCTGGCCGCCGGAGACCCGCCACACGTGTGCGACGCGCGCGGCGAAGAACCGGCCGGTCTGCCTGTACGTGCCGGAGTAGGTGCCGATGCCCACGACGACATCGCCGCCGTCGACGACCTCATCGATCGCGACGGTGTAGTCGTCCCACTCCTCCTGGATGCGGCCGAACACGTTCCGGGCCACGGCGTCTGGACCGATGTAGGTGCCGGCGTACGGGAAGCCGGCGGCCTCCGTCCACTGGATGTCGGCGGCGAAAGGGGCCAGCATCCCGTCGAGGTCACCGCGGTCGTTGGCGGCGTAGTGCTCTCGGATCAGGTCTGCGTTGCTCATGGGGTCTCCTCGGATGCCGGAGGTCAGACGGGCTGTGCGTCGGGGTAGACGACGGAGCCCAGCGGATAGATGTGGCCGCCACCACGGGAGTGCTCGGCGTCGCCGTCCCCGTTGAGTCCGAGGAAGATCCCCGTGGTCATGAGCTGATAGCCGAGGTCGTGCAACCACACGCTGGCCACGGCGATGCGGAACTCGCGGAAGCAGAACAGGTACAGGCCGTCGGCGAACTTCCACACGGTCGACAGGTCCATGTCTCCGTGGCCCCGCTGCACGCCCTCCACGCACTGCCAGGCGTAGCGCTGGCTGGAGATGTACACGTGCTCGTACAGATGGTGCGGGCTGTAGCGGTAGAGGTTGCGCTTGCCGATGAGGTCGCGGCTCGGGCCGGGGGTTTCCCCGCTCACGGGAGCCCCGTCGATCGTCGCCGCCCAGAAATCCTGGCCGACCTGAGGCATCCCCTCGACGGGTTCGGCGGCGATCCGGGAGCGGATGACGGTGGCCCGGTTCGTGCCGGTCGAGAACACGACGGTGATCGCTTCACGGGGGCGGCTCTGCAGCGGGACGTTGACGAACACCACGTCCTCCCGCACCCGCACGGCATCGTACGGGTCGGTCCCGGATGCCTCGAGGCCGTTCCAGGAGACGGTGTCGTCGGCGAACCGCAGGGTCAGCGCCGATCCGTCGTCGAGCGTGAGGGCGAGGTCGGTTCCGGTGAGCGTCGTGTTCGGCAGCCGGAACGTGTCGATTCCCGCGGCGAACTCGTCATAGGTGCGCCACTGGTCGAGGGCGGGGTCGGCGGAGATGTCGGTCATCGGGGTCCTGACGTCGCACGCGGCGGGGCCGCATCGCCCCGGGCACCGCCTCATCGCGGTGCGCTTGCCTCATGCTGTGTCCGCGCCCGTCATCCCCTCAAGGTCGCAGCCGCCATCGCGCGCCGAGAGTCAACCGGCGTGCCCTCCGGGGCAAGCGCGGTGCGGGATCGAAAACGTGCGCCACGGCGCTCGCCGAGGAGCGTTATCGATCCCGCAGCGGGGCCGGGGCTCAGTGGCCGGCGCGGTATTCGCTGGGGGAGACCCCGAAGGTCGACTTGAACGCCCGGCTGAAGTGCGCGGCGTCGACGAAGCCCCACCGGGCGGCGATCGCCGCGACGGGACGGTCGGCGAGCATCGGGTCGAGCAGATCCCGGCGGCACTGTTCGAGGCGGCGGGTGCGGATCCAGGTCGAGACGGTGACTCCCTGCTCCTGGAAGAGCCCGTGCAGGTGGCGCGTGGAGATGAAGTGCGCGGCCGCGATCGATGCGGGGCCGAGGTCCGTCGAGGCCAGATTGCGGTCGATGTGGGCGCGGATGCGCTGGACGAGAGCGCGGTGCGGGTCGGCCGACACCTGGTCGAGTCCGAGTTCGCGGGTGAAGACGGTGGTCACGAGGTCGAGCCCGCTGTGCGCGAGGCGTGCGCCGGTGGTGCCGGCGAGCTGATCCAGGTTGCCGGCGAGCTGCGTGAGATACGGCACGACCATGCCGCCGAGGCCTTCGTGGCCGGAGATCCGCACCGCGGTGAGCTGCCCGACCATGTCCGCGGGGAGGCTGATGAGATGCTTCGGGAACATCACGACCATGGTGCGGAAGTCCTCGTCGAACACCAGGGAGTACGGTCGGTCCGTGTCGTACACGGCGAGGTCGCCGGCCTGCAGCACGGCCTCGCGGTCGTCTTGGATCAGCAGACCGGTGCCGGCGAGCATCAGGCTGACCTTGAAGTACGAGCGGTCGCCACGGGCGATGAGCTCGGGGGTGCGCTCGACGATGTGCGAGGTCGCGCGCACGTCGCTCACGTGCACCTCGTCCACGGAGGCGCCGCGGATCACCCCGCGGAAGTGGTCGGGGCCCTCGGTCGTGACCTGCAACGGGACGAACGACTCGGAGACGGCCGCGCGGAAGTCGCTGATGTTGCGCGCGACGAGCGTGGAAACCGATTCGGCGGTGGCGGCGGGTGCACCGTTCATGACTGATCACCTCGGGATGGTGGAACGACGACGTTGTATACGATCCGTTCCGCGATGGTATCACCGGCTCCGCCCGCGTGGGCGACTTCTAGGATGTGGACCGTGACCGAACGACCGATGAAGACGCTCGCCGACCGTGTGCTGCAGGTGCTGCGACAGGTCCGCGGGCCGGACGCCTCCGATGCGGTGTTCGAGGCCACGGCCCTGATCGTGGGCAGTGCCTTCCTCGTGATCGGTTTCCTGGTGGCACTGCCGGTGTTCTGGGGTCACGAGCTGGCGATCAGCGGTTCCGGTTCGATCGGCGTCTTCGCCGCCTTCGGGGGCGCGCTCGCCGCAGCGATCGCCTTCGCGCTCGGACGCCTCGCCGTCCGTCCGGAGGAGGTCGATCCCGGGGCTGCGCGCGACGGCTTCAGCGTTCCGGGTGATCGGCTGCGCTGGTACGACCTGGCCGCCATCGCCTTCGCGCACGCGGCGATCGCGTACCTGGGATGGCTCGGGGTCGCCGAGCTCCTCGAGCGGAGCTTCACGGACGCCCCGGTCTACGCGTTCCCCGGTGCCGTGCTGGTGGCCGTGGCGTTCGCGCTGACCGGATACGTCTCGTTCCTGAGCGCGGTCGCTCTCACGCCGATGGTGCTCTCCCTCGTGCTCGCGGTGTTCCTGGTCGTGGGGGCGTTCGCGAGCATGCTCGCCTCCAGCGATGTGCACTGGTGGCGCGACAACCTCTCGGCGCTGGGCATGAGCAGCAACAGCTCCTCGATCGCGTTCAACACCACGCTGGTCATCGCCGGGATCATGGTGACGACGATCTCCCGCTACGCGACGGCGGGTCTGCCCGCGGAGGATCCGGTGGATCGCCGCGGGCGGTTCATGGTGAGGGGAGGCCTGATCCTGCTCGGGATCCTGCTCGCCTGCGTCGGCCTCTTCCCCGTCGACGAGTTCTTCCTGCTGCACAACACCGTGGCGACCGGGATGTGCGTGGTGTTCGCGGTCATCGTGGTGGGTCTGCCCTGGTTCCTCCGCACGATCCCGCGGGTCTTCGTGGGTCTGGGGTGGGCCTACGTGCTCGTGATCATCCTGCTCGCCGCCTTCTTCGCCGTCGGCTACTACAACCTCACCGCCGTCGAGCTGATCGCGGCCGTGCTGATCTTCAGCTGGATCATCGTGTTCCTGCGCACCGCAGGCTCGATCGGAGCGCGCGCGACCACGTGAGCGGTCGGTCGTCCGGCCTCAGTCGCGGAGCGCGCGCGTCGCCTCGCGGGTGCGCTGCAGAGCGTCGACGGTCTCGGCGAACCGTCGCTTCGCCACACCGATGAACAGGCAGTCGACGAGGGCGAGCTGTGCGATCCTGCTGACCATCGCGCCGGCGCGGAAGGTCGATTCGCGCACCTCGGTGAACAGGGCGTGGTCGGCCGCACGCGCGAGGGGGGAGTCCTTCGCCGACGTCACCGCCACCGTGGCGGAGCCGTTGGCGCGGGCGGTCTCGAGGAAGCGGACGGTCTCGATCGTCGATCCCGCGTGGGAGAACCCGATCGCGACGGTGGGCGCTGACTGCAGGACGCTGGCGGCCACCGCCTCGTGGGAGTCGGAGAGCACATGCGCATTGCGTCCGACGCGCAGAAGCTTGTGTGCGAGGTCTTCGGCCACGAACTGGCTCGCCCCGATGCCGTAGAGCAGGATGCGGTCGGCGCTGTCGATCGCGTCGATCGCCGCTTCGAGCACGTCGAAGTCGAGCTTCGCGACGGTCTCCTCGATGGCCAGCAGTTCGAGTGCGGCGAGCTTCGACACCGCCTCCTGCAGGGTGTCCTCATCGGAGATCTCCGATCCGAAGGCCCCGCGGGCGGAGAACTGGGCCGCTTCCTTGCCGAGCTCGGTCGCCAGCGCCATGCGCAGCGGGGCGTAGCCGCTGAATCCGATCGCCCGGCAGAACCGCACCACGGAGGCGACCGAGGTCCGGCACTCGTCCGCCAGTTCGTTGATGGTCTTGTCGATGACGATCGAGGGGTTCTCTCGGACCACCGCGGCGATGCGTGCGAGCGACGGCGGCAGGGTCGAGGCGGCGGCTTCGATCGTCGACTGGATGCTCAATCAGTCCTCCGAGGGTGTGGGATTCTCAGTATGTCGTGATGGGGCTCACGACAAGGATGGTAAATTCTTTTCAGAGAGTCTATGTCGCGTGTAGTCTCTTTTCGTTACGTCCCGACCAAGTCCCGAGGAGAGCCGATGACCGCGCAGTCGACCGCATCCGTCGATCTCGGCAAGTCACGGTGCCGAGTCGTCATCCACGACGCTACGCGTATCGAGCGCTCGGGGACGGGAGCGCCCGGGCTCGCCGCGGCAGGCGGCGTCGATGCCGCCCTCGATGCGATCCTCCCGCTGCTCGCCGATGCACCGGTCCTCGACAGCATCGGGGTCGGTGCCGCTGGGGGCTGGCTTGCCCCGGAAGCCGCCCGGGAACTCGCGGGGCGCCTGGCCGCGGCGACCGCGGCGCGGGTCGCCGTCGCCTCCGATGTCGTCACCGCCCATGCCGGTGCCCTCGAGGGGGCGCCCGGTGTGCTCCTGATCGCCGGCACCGGTGCCGCGGCACTCGGGATCGACGCCGATGGCGTCAGACTCGTCGACGGCTGGGGTCCCGAGCTCGGAGATCTCGGCAGTGGATCGTGGCTCGGCCGCGAGGGGCTTCGCGCCGTGCTGCGTGCGGACGACGGACTCGGCCCGGCGACCGCGCTCACCGCCGCGCTCGCGGATCCGGTCGGCGCTGCCTCCGACATCCAGGGCTGGCTCGCCCGGAGCGCGCCGCTGGCCCGCCATCTCGCCACGCTGGCGCCTCTCGTCCTCGACACGGCGGAAGCGGGCGACCCGGTCGCCTCGGGCATCGTGACCGAGGGGGTCCGGCTGCTCACCGCGACCGCGGTCGCCGCCTCAGCCGTGACCTGCGACGTGGTGGTGCACGGAGGGCTCGCCGAACACTCCTGGTTCCGCGCCGCCCTCGGATCCGCCCTCCTCGCCGCCGGTCGCCGTGTCGTACCGGCTGCGGGCGACGCCCTCGACGGCGCGCAGTTGCTCGCGCGCCGTGCTGACCTCCCCCATGAAAGGTTCGTGCACCGTGCCGAATGACGCCCCCCGCCTCGCCGCTCTCCTCTCGGTGCTGGAGAACCTCGACACCGAGGCCTCCACGACCGAGCGCGGCGACCTGGACCTCCTCGGCACCGCCGAGCTCGTGCGGAGGATGAACGCCGAGGACCGCCGCGTACCCGAAGCCGTCGCCGAGCGCGCCGAGGAGATCGCCGCCGCCGTCGACGGCATCACCGCGCGGTTCCGGCGCGGGGGGCGACTCATCTACATCGGAGCCGGGACCGCGGGGCGCATCGGCGTGCTCGACGCGAGCGAGTGCCCGCCCACGTTCGGCACGGATCCTTCGCTGGTCGTCGGCCTGATCGCTGGCGGCGAGACCGCGATCCGCTCGGCCGTCGAGAATGCCGAGGACGACGCCGACGCAGCGGGTGTCTCTTTGCGCGAGCTTGACCTGTCGGAGAGCGACACCGTCGTGGGCATCTCCGCCTCCGGACGCACGCCCTACGTCGTCGGTGGCCTGGAGTACGCCCGCAGTGTCGGGGCGCTCACGGTCGCGATCGCGTCCAACGCCGCATCCGAGATCGGTGCCGTCGCGGAGATCGCGATCGAAGTCGTCACCGGGCCCGAGTTCATCTCCGGCTCCACGCGCCTGAAATCCGGGACCGCGCAGAAGCTCGTGGTCAACATGCTCACGACGCTCTCGATGATCAACCTCGGCAAGACCTACCGCGGAGTGATGGTCGACCTGCTCGCGACCAACGAGAAGCTGCGTGCGCGGTCGATCCGCACGGTCTCGCAGCTCGCCGGCGTCGGGATCGACGAAGCCGCCGCCGCTCTGGAGGGGGCGGACGGCTCCGTCAAGCTCGCCCTGCTGATGCTCGCCAGCGGTGCGTCGCCGCAGTCCGCGGCCTCGGCTCTCGAGGGTGCCGACGGCATCCTCCGCGACGCCATCGCCGCGCTCGCCTGACCCTCCCTGCGCCGGCCCGTCCGCTCCGGTCGCGAACTCGCACCTCCCGGTTCGCTCCGGTCGCGAATTCGCATCCTATTCGCGCGAGTTCGCGACCATTTTGCGACCGGAACGTCGGTTCTGCGACCGGAGTGTGGAGTTCGCGACCGGAACGGGGTCGGGGGTCAGTGCTCGCAGGTGCAGGTGTCTCCGCCGCAGCAGCTGCCGGATGAGACCGCGTGTGCCTGCGAGGATTCGGGCACATCCATCGCGGGGTTCTGGTCGAGGAAGCCATTGGGCTTGAACCGGAACCCAGCCGTGTCGACGGGCATGATCGGCCAGTCCTCCGTGCGCGGGAAGTGCGTGAGGCCGAACGTGTGCCAGAGCACCATGTCCTCGCCGTCGATCGACCGGTCGCCTGCCGTGTAGGCGGGGAGTCCGCCGCCGCCCTGGTGTGCGTTGGGATACCGCCCCGCAGGCCAGATCTGACCGTGTTCGTAGCGTGTCGCCCAGAGGTGCTTGGTGGCGAACGCGGCGCGCGCGGCGACCGAGGACTCCGGATCGGCCATGAGCAGCGCGGTGGGCTCCGGGACGAGGTGGTAAGCGGTCGGCCGTCCGACGTGATTCGTGCGGGACGTGCTCTGCACCTCCCAGACGCGCGCGACGGAGGAGTCTGCGTCACGCTGCGCGGCGGTCTCGGTCGTGAGCGGGGTCTCGGACCAGCTGAACGCGTTGCCGAACGGGTTGTCCGGCCCCATCGGCACGCGCTGTGCGTCGACCTCGACGAGCCGATTCCGGTCGCCGTCGATGGCGACGTCGAGTCGCGCGCAGAACAGGTGCTGGTGCACGGGCGCGAAGACGCCCGGGGCGAGTTCGGTCGCGTGGCGCTGCCGGATGCCGGGCTCGCCGCCGCCCACGAACACGATGCCGGTGGCCTTGGCGACGACCTCGATCGAACCGTCCAGGCCGAAGTACCAGTAGAAGCCGTAGTCGTAGTTGCCGATCGTGGAGAAGTACGAGACCACGAACCGGCGGGAGCGGCGCACGTCGGCGCGGCCCGCGAGGTCGGTGTGCTTCCAGAGGATCCCGTCGTCCTCCTCGTGCATGCAGACCACGTTCGGGATGCGCACCGGGTTGCCGTGGTCGTCGGCCACGTAGCCGTCGAGGTAGCGGATCACGCCCAGGCAGTCGCAGCCGAGTTCGAGGTGGTTGGCGTTCTTGCCGAGGAGATATTCGCCGGCATCGAAGTAGCTGATCCAGAAGCGGCCGGGGGCGGTGTCGCCGTAGGGGACCACCATCTCGGGAACGCTGGCGCGGCTGAGCACGGAGCGGTCCTGGAAGGTGACGTCGTGCAGCACGAGGCCTTCGCGGGCGTTGAAGTCGACACGCATCGACCAGCCCTCCCACTCGACGAGCGAGCCGGTGACGGTGAAGCTCGGTCCCTCCGGCTGCGTGATCTCGATCGGCTTGAGCGAGGTGCGCGCCTCGCCCTGCACCTCGGGGTAGTAGTTTCCGTGGCCGGCGGGCACGGGCACGTCGCCGTGGTCCTCGACGCGGATGACGCTGTTCGAGGTGAGGTCGATGTGCACGACGAGTCCTTCGACGGGGTGCGCCCACGGGGAGTCCTGCTCGTCGTACTTGAGGAACGTCAGGGAGCGGATCACGCGGCGACCGACTTCATCGGCACGACCGGTGTAGCCCGGGGCGAGCGGTCCGCAGAACGCGAGGTCCATGTGGTCGGCGAGGCCGCGGCGCGTCATGGCCGCCTGCCACTCGGGGGAGGCCTTCGCGATCGCCTCGGCGCGTTCGTACTCCTCGAACAGGTACTGCGGCTGGCCGTAGGGCGGGGCGTCATTCGGCACGCGTTCGGTGCGCAGGACCTCGCCGCGGGTGATCGACACGATGGCTTCGGTCGCGACGCCGGTCGCCGTGTCGAGCAGTGTCACGTCGACGCGGCGGTCGATGGGGGAGCCAGGGGTCCAGGCGTCGAATTCCTGTTTCGTGGGCTCATCGGGCAGCAGCATCGGCACGCGGGTGGTCTCGGTCAGGAGCCCGGCCGCGTCGAGGATGGCTCGGGCGGCGGCGATCTCCTCGCCCGAGAGCGGATCGTGCGGGTGCGGGGCCGCGATCTTGTCGAGGGAGACGGGCTGCGGTGCGTGGTGGGACATCATCGACCTCACTATTTTCGAGCAGATGCTCAATAAACGGGTTGCGATGATGATACGACGGCTCGTCGCAGGTCCACAAGCACCGTTTTCGCGGGGCTCAGGCGCGCCAGGGGGCGAGGATGCTGTCCAGGACGGCGAGATGCGCCGCCGCGGGCTGAGGTTCGGTGACCTCGACGATCTGCTGTCCGTACGTGATCGAGCGCAGCAAGGCCATCACGGCGTCGGCGGGGGTGTCGGCGCGCAGCTCTCCGTCGTCCACGGCCTCGGCCAGGGCGAGACGGATGCTGTCCTGCCAGGTCGCGAGGGTCGGGGCGCCCGCGTCGGGAGTCGGCGCGAGGGCGGCCAGGCGCCCCCAGAAGCCGACGACCACGTGCGCTTCCGTGCGGGTGTCGTCGTCGATCGGAAGGACCTCGCGCATCAGTGCGTGCAGCCGGTCCAGCCCCCGGAGGCCGTCGGTGGCGGCGGCGATGCGCGCGTCGGTGCGGCGTGTCACCTCGGCGGCGGCGGCGCGCACGACCTCGTCGAATCCGTCGAAGTAGTGCCAGAGCGAGCCGGTCGCGACGCCGAGCTCCTTGGCGACGGCGCGCGAGGAGACGCTTTCGTGTCCATCGCGGGCGGCGACGGCGAGCAGCGCCTCGGCGATCTGCCGGCGGCGCTCATCATGGTCGACGATGCGGGGCACGTGCCCATCTTGTCGCATCCGACCTAGGTCTAGCGTTATTGAGCGATCGATCAATATACTTCCCGGATGGAGCTCCTCCTTCCCGCAGCACCGTGGCTGATGGCTGTGGCGGCGATCGTCGCTGCGGTCGCCTGCATCGGTGCGTGGCGTGCGGTGCCGTGGCAGGGGCGGCAGACGGCACTGATCATGGCGGCGGCGATGCTGGCGCTCGCGGTCTCACCCGGCGACGCGCTCGCGGGACTCCTGCTCGGGGTGCTGCTGCTGTTCTCGGCGATGCTCGGAACGATGGGCGTTCGCGGCACTTCGGCCGCCGCCGCGTGCTGTCACCGGGCGCTCGGGTCGCTCGTGATGGCCGTCTGCGCGTTCCAGAGCGCCTCGACGCGCGCGGCGGAGTCCGCCGGTGCGGGCGCGGAGGTCGCGGTCTCAGGACACGGCGGGCACGGGATGAACGGCGTCCTCTCCGTTCTGATGCTGGTCGGGGTGGCCGGGGTCGTCGTGTGGACCGTCGTCTCGGAGTGGTTCCTTCCCTCCGTGCATCGTGGCAGGACGGCACGGTTGCTGGCGACGGAATCGTGGGCCATGGCAGCGGGCGTCGTGATCATGTGCGTGGGGTTCTGAGGGCAGCGGGACGCGTGTGCGTTCCGGTACGGTGGCCGGATGCCCCTCGCTCTGATCACCGGCGCTGCCCGGGCGAACAGCATCGCCGCCGGCATCGTCCCTCGTCTGCGTGCGGCCGGATGGACGGTCGTGACCAGCGATCTCCACGACGCCGACCACCTCGCCGACCTCGCGACCCCCGACGGCCCCGGCGCACTCGTGGATGCGGTCGTCGCCGCGCACGGACCCATCACCGCGCTCATCCTGAGCCACGCCCACGACGTCGAGTCCGGCATCCTCGACACCACCGCGGAGAGTTTCGACAGGCACGTCGCCGTGAACGCGCGGGCGAGTCTGCTGCTGATCGCGGCCTTCGCGCGTCAGGTCGGCGACGACGGGGGAGTGATCGTGGCACTCACCAGCGACCACGTGACCGGGAACCTGCCCTACGGTGCATCGAAGGGCGCACTCGACCGGCTCGTGATCTCGGCCGCTCGTGAGCTCGGTCCTCGTGGGATCTCCGCGAACGTGCTGAACCCGGGACCGATCGACACCGGCTGGATGGACGACGAGACGCGGGCCTCGCTCGAAGCGATGACCCCTCTGGGGCGCCTGGGGCGTCCGGCGGATGTCGCCGCGGTCGTGGAATTCCTCGTGTCGGATGAGGGGCGCTGGATCTCCGGTCAGCTGCTCCAGTCGGACGGGGCGTTCTCGGCTCGCTACTGAGGGGGCGCGGCGGGCGTCGAGGGCTGATCGGGCGCGGCGGGGCCGCGGTCGCGGGTGATCATCCCCATAATTCGAAGGAAGTTATGAATTCGTGATGCGGTGCCGCTCGCGGTGAGACCTCAGCATCCGCTATTTGTTTCCTATGCGGCATTCGATCATCGCGGACGGGAGCTGAGGTCGTGTCGTCAAACAGTGTGCAGAGTCTTCTCAAGCCACTCCGAACCAACCGTCCGCTCGCACCGGGCGGGGGCTTCAAAGTCGGACGCTTCCATGTCTCGTCATAGCGATGAGGGCCGTTCGGGACGACTTGGGCGCGCGGGGAGACTTGCGGTGGCTTCTGTCTACAGCGGCCTGCTTCCAGCGCTGATCCTTGCGAGTCCATCAGCAAGAGATGCACTCGGCCCGCTTCGATTCCTCGCCGTCGCGCTACTCCTGCTTACGGTATGGCTTTGGGTTCGACTTCCTTTCACAGGCGTGGCAATCAAGGGCGACGATGTGCGCGTGCGCGGCTGGTGGTCGCGCAGAGTGTTCAAGCGCGGGGATCTAGAGCGGTTTCGAGTGCAACCGTATGGGGGCCCCTTCTACTACCTGGCATGGGCAATTGATTCCGGCCCCTTTGAGAGCGGTGAGTTGCGTGCTGAATTCAAAGACGGGAGTGCGGTGCGTCTGGGGGGGGGGGGGGGGGACTGTGTGTAGTCGGCGCACGGCGAACGAAGTCGCTCGATCCTTGAATCACAGGCTGGGGATCTTTTCGGAGCCGGATGTTACACCGCGCGTTCGGACTCGGTCGCCGAGGGGAGCCCTCTCTCGTCGAAGAGGTGTCTAATGGTTCCTACCGGCCGCGTGATCCCTGCTGCGTGGACTCTCCACCAAACGCGGCTTCATCGTCAAATGACGACAGGGAGGCTGGGTGGTGGACGACAGAATCGTGCTCGATTCGAGTTCAAGCGAAGCTCTGGTTTTCTACGATTGGCTTGCGACTGCTCACGAGAAGGAATGGTAGGAGCCGATGAGGCGAGCACAACAACTCCGCCAGGCAGGCCGACGTCATGCTCCACGGGACGACTTCTTTGTAGGGATGGAAGCTGACTTCGGCGCAGATCGAGAACTCGCTGACAACAGGAAGGGTTGTCGGTGGCTGACAGTGTGATGCTCGCATTGAGCATGGAGGAAGCGCTCGTGTTGTACGACCGGATAGCGAGAATCAACGACTCTGAGGCTCAAGCTGTTGAGTCAGCCGAACAGAGGGTCCTGGGGGATCTCGAATCGCAACTCGAGTCCCGATTGCCGATGAATTTTGACGCGGACTATTCCGAGCGCGTACGAGAGGCCAGGGACACGATCGGCTAGGATGGCAAGCCCTAGGCCGAACGAGAGCGCATCAATCTGCACCGCTGACCGAAATCGCCTGAGGAGGCGCCGGTGAAACCGGATCGACGTGCCGCGGAGGATGCGTTTGTCGCGGGGCAATACTTGGACTTTTTGCGGGCGGCGTGCGGACGGGATGGCGCGTGTGACCGAGCTGCCATCAGCCGAATGATTCCCACCGTCGACCTGGATTCTGTCGATTTCGGAGCAGGGGCGACACCAAGCACCCTGTTCGAGCTTGCAGCTGCTGTATGGGACGTCGACGAGCGTCTGGCGATTTCGATGTTTCGCGAAGCTGCCGATGGCGGCTCAAGCGCAGCGCTCGCAGCACTCGGCGAGAGTCTCAGCTGGATGGGGCACAACGAAGAAGCGGAGGTGTGGTTGAGGAAAGCGATCGCCGCGGAGGCCGGTAACCCCGCTCGACTCGCTGGCCTTCTTGGGGAGAGCCTCGTAAGCGCGGGAACGTCTACAGATCTCCACGAAGCGGAGGATCTGCTCAAGAAGGGGCTAGAAGACTCGGAGGAGTTCGGAGTGCCGTTGGCACACTTTTTGCTCCGTCAAGGAAGGACGTCCGAGGCTCGAGAGTTTCTCGCACGAGCAGTTGCTGCCGACGTCTACGGTGCCGCACTCTTGCTCGGAAACCTCCTTGCCGAGGAACCAGGAGAGCTTGACGCAGCTGAGGCGGCCTACTGGGCGGGCATTTCTAGCGGGGATGGCCATAGTGCACACAACCTTGCGGTGATGTTGCTGGAGAAGGGCGAAACCGAGCGCGCACATGAACTTCACGAGCTCGCCAAGCGGATGGGCGATTCGACGCCTCTGGAGGCATCGCCTGACTAGGGGTCAGCGCAGCTACCGTGTCGATCTCTTGGCTGCCGACGAACGAGTATGTGCCCCAGGCAGTCGTGGACCGGTTCCGGCGGGGGTGTCGCTACTGAGCGCTGCGGCTACTGAGGCGCTGCGGCCGGCCGCACGAACACCCACGCCGCGACCGCGGCGGCGGCCGCTGCGAGCGTCATGGTGACGGCCATCGTGACCGCGTTCGTGCCACCCAATCCGGCCGCGATCGGCGCCACGACGGGCCCGAACAGGAAGGTCGCCATGCCGAGCAGGGCGGAGGCTGTGCCCGCGCGGCTGCCGTGGTGCGCGAGGGCGAGGGTCTGACCGTTCGGGCCACCCACTCCCGAGCAGAGCATGAACCCGATCAGCGCAGCGATCACTCCGTAGACGCCGGTGCCGGTCAGCGTCAGCACGAGGAACGTCGTCGTGGCGAGCAGCGTCGCCGTGATGCCACCCAGATAGACGCGCAACGGTCCCCACCGCCGCACGACGAGCCTGCTGGTCTGGCTGCCGACGATGCTCGCCAGCGCCCCCGCCGCGAACGCGAGACTGAAGGTCTGCGGGGTGAGACCGAACTGGTCTTGCAGGACGAACGATGACATCGACAGGTAGGTGAAGAACGCGACGCCGCCTCCCGCCGCCGCGCACAGCACCGCGACGAACAGCCGGTCGCGGATCACGGCACGGGCATGATGCCGCAGCACCACGAGGCCGCCGCCGTGCCGCGCCGAGGCGGGCAGCGTCTCGGGCAGGGCGAACACGACGATGAGGAGCAGCACGACCCCGACGGCGCTGAGCACGCCGAAGATACCCCGCCAGTCCATGACCCGCGCGAGTTGCCCACCGACGACCGGCGCGATGATCGGTGCGGTCCCGGAGACGAGGAACAGCAGCGACAGCATCCGCGACAGCTCGACACCCTCGAACTGGTCTCGTGCGATCGCCAGGCAGATCACGATCCCCGCCGAGCCCGCGAGCCCCTGCAGGAAACGGGCGAGCAGCAGCAGCTCGATGTTCGGCGCGAGGGCGCACACCAGCGACAGCACCGCGAAGGCCGAGACTCCGACCATCAGCGGCAGTCGCCTTCCGAGTCGATCGCTCAGCGGTCCCGCGATGAGCTGTCC
The DNA here is from genome assembly GCF_024498615.1 of Microbacterium sp. J1-1. Lineage (NCBI taxonomy): Bacteria > Bacillati > Actinomycetota > Actinomycetes > Micrococcales > Microbacteriaceae > Microbacterium > Microbacterium sp. J1-1. Next base: position 1,148,867 of record NZ_CP089590.1, read on the forward strand.
GAGCCCGAGACCGATCATGCACGCCGACATCGTCACCTGCGCCAGAGCCTCGGTCGTGCCGAGCGACGCGGCGAGCTGCGGCAACTGTGGCAGATACAGGTCCATCGACAACGGCCCGAAAGCCTCCAGCATCCCGAGCACCAGCATCGCCCGCAGGGTGCTCATGCGCGGGCGAGCCGGCTCCTCGGGAAGGGGCAGGCTCATCCGCCCAGGCGCAGGATGCGGCGCAGCCAGCTCTCCCGCGCGGCGACGGCGGCCTTCGAGACCTCGGCCTCGGGCGAGAACCCGGAGAAGCCGTGGTATCCGCCGGCCCACACGTGCAGCTCGGCGTGTCCGCCGGTCGCCCAGATGCGCAGGGCGTAGTCGACGGCTTCGTCGCGGAACGTCTCGGCAGCGCCCACCTCGATGAAGGCGGGTGCGAGCCCGGCGAGGTCCGTGGCGCGGGCGGGTGCCGTGTACGCGGAGACGCGGTCGGTGAACCGGTCGTCCCCGGCGATGGCATCCCACGCGGTGTCGTTGTTGTTCCGATCCCACGCGCCGAAGCCGTCGTACTGCCGACTGGAGGCGGTCTCGTTGCGGTCGTCGAGCATCGGACAGCCGAGCAGCTGGCCGGCCAGGTGTGGACCGCCGCGATCCCGGGCGATCAGCGCGACGGCAGCCGACAGGCCCCCGCCGGCGCTCATCCCCGAGGCGATGATGCGGGCGGGATCGATGCCGAGCTCGTCGGCGTGGGCGGCCATCCACTCCAGCGCGGCGTAGCAGTCCTCCGCCTGCGCGGGACCGGGATGCTCGGGTGCCAGCCGGTATTCGACGGCCACTCCGACGACGCCGTGCCGCTCGGCGAGGTCGATGAGCTCCGCGGTGCCGAAGAACCGGGTGCCGAGCACCATCCCGCCGCCGTGGATCGACAGGACCGCGGGGGCGGGCACGGAAGTCGCGCGGGCGGGGCGGACGATCGTGATCTCGATGTCCGGTGCCCCGTGCGGTCCGGGGATGACACGGTCCTCCCAGACGGCCTCCCGACCCGCGGCCTGTGCGGCTATGGGCGGGATGATCGTCGCGAAGTGGTCGCGGTTGGCATGGATCGTGTCGGCACGCAGCGGGATGATCTCCACCATTCCGACGAACGCGTCGAGGCCGGCGACGAGCTCCGGGTCATACGGGACCGGCAGCGGCGCGGTCATCGGTCCGCCCGCCAGATGCGACGCAACCACGAGGCGCGAGCGGCGAGAGCGGCTCGGGAGATCTCAGCCTCCGGCATGTACATGTCGAAGCCGTGCGCTCCGCCGCCCCAGACATGCAGTTCGGCCTGTCCTCCGGTGGCCCAGATGCGCAGCGCGTACTCCGTGTCCTCATCGCGGAAGGCCTCGGCCTCGCCGACTTCGATGAAGGCGGGCGGGAGTCCCGACACATCGGTCGCGCGGCTGGGGGCGGCGTAGGCGGGAGCGTCCGGGTGGAAGGCGAGGTCGTCGCCCAGCACACACGACCACGCCAGCAGGTTCATCTCGCGCTGCCATGTGCCGATGCCGTCGTACTGGCGGCTCGCGACGGTGGTGTTCGTGTTGTCGATCATCGGGCACAGCAAGAGCTGCCCGGCCATGACGGGCCCCTGTCGGTCGCGCGCCATCAGGGCGACAGCGGCTGTCAGCCCTCCGCCCGCACTGCCGCCTCCGACGATCAGGCGCTCCGGGTCGATGCCGAGTTCCGCGGCGTGCTCATGAACCCACACGAAGGCGGCGTAGCAGTCCTCGACGCCCGCGGGGTAGGGGTTCTCCGGAGCGAGGCGATACTCGACGTTCACGGCGACGACCCGGTGTTCGTCGACGATGTCGACCACGCGGCCGGTCTCCCACGAACGGTGGCCGACGATCATGCCGCCGCCGTGGATGTTCACGAAACCGGGGAGCACCTCCCCGTGGACGCCGGCGGGGCGGAACACCGTGATCTCGAGGTCGGGTGCTCCGGCGGGACCGGGGATGACGCGGTCCTCCCACTCGATGTCGCGCCCGGCGATCACGGAGTCGTTGTCGGGGAAAATCCGGTCGACACCGTCACGCGGAAGGGTGTCGCGGGTGAGCGCCGGCTGTGGGTTCTTCGCGATCTCGTCGAGCACGGCCTGCACCTCGGGGTCGAAGGGCACGGGGGTGACGGTCGGGCGTCCGGCGGCGGTGGCGGTCATGGTTCTCCTTGGATGGAAGGGCGAAGCGGCGGGTCAGGGGCCTTCGGGGTCGACGACCCCGCGATCGGCCCAGAACGGTTCGACCAGGCGGCGCAGCTCATCGCCGCCGACCCGGTCGACCAGGGCTGCGGCGTCGAGGTTGGCGCGCAGCTGTTCCGCGCTCGAGGCGCCGAACAGCGTCGTGGTGAGGGCCGGATGGGTGAGGGTGAACGCGATCCCGAGCTGCGCGGGTGAGACGTCGAGGGATGCGGCGACCTCGGTGAAGGCGGGCACATCCTGGATGATCCGCTCCCGGATGTCGCCGGGGTCGCGGCCGATCTGCCGGTCGCCGTTGATCTTGCCGGCGAGCACGCCGCCCTCGAGGCAGTCGGAGGCCTGCAAAGTGAGCCCCTGTTCCCACAGGCGGGCGAAGGGGCTGCCGTCGGGGATCGAGCGCCGGGAGACGCTGTACTTCAACTGCGCGATCTGCGGTCCGGCCACGCCCTCCGCCGCGGCGATGTCGATCAGGGACTGGATGCTCGATGCCGACCAGTTGTTCACACCCCAGGTGCGGATGAGGCCGGCCTCCGCGAGGCGGGCGAGGTCGAGCACGAGGTCACGCAGGTCGAGGTCGTCGCGCCGCAGGTCTCCGAGGATCACGAGGTCTGCGTGCTCGACGCCGACCCGCATCAGCGCGTTCTCGAGCTGGGGGCGGAAGCCGTCGTCGCCGAAGGCCTCGAGCCACAGCTTCGACGAGAGCAGCCAGTCGTCGCGCCGGAGGCCTGCAGCGCGCACCATCGCCGAGAAGATCACGTCGGTGAAGACCGGTGGCGCTCCCGGCGCGGAGTACACGCCCACGTCGAAGAGGTTCACGCCGCGGTCCACGGCCTCGCGGAGCATTGCGACCGCGTCGGCGAAGTCCATCCGGTCGTAGGTGTGCCAGGAGCCGAGAGAGAACAGTGAGGCGTCGATGCCGCTGCGGCCGATCTCGCGTCGGGGCAGGAGGGGAGTGGTCATGGAGTCCTCACAGTCTCGGGTCGATGACGGCTTTGACCTCATCGAGGTCGTGCATGTGGGCGATCTTCGCGGAGGCGTCGGCGAGGCCGACCGGGGCACTGAAGAGGTTGTCCCAGGGGTAGCGATCCGCGAACGCGGTGAAGAAGTCGATCGCACGGGAGTAGTCGGAGATGTCGCCGTTGAGTGAGCCGACCACCGTGAGCTCCTTGCCCATGATGGTGCTGAGCGGGAAGCCGTCGCCCGCGGGACCGGTCGAGCCGACGATCGTGACGGTCCCGCGCTGAGCGGCCATCGCGATCGCGTCAGGGCCGACGCTGGGCGCACCCGCGAAGTCGAACACGTGGTCGGCGCCGCGGCCTCCCGTGAGCGCCATCACCTGATCGACCACCGGGCCGTCGCGGAAGTCGACGACCGCATCGGCGCCGAAGCGGCCGGCGAGTTCGAGTCGGGAGGCGGGGGCGCCCACCGTGATGACCTGGCCTGCACCGGAGATCTTCGCGACGGCTGTGGCGAAGATGCCGAGCGCTCCGGCGCCCTGCACGACCACGGTCGAGCCGGGGCGGATGCGCCCTGCCCGCTCGAAGGCCCGCAACACGGTCTTGGCCGCGCATCCGGCCATCGAGGCCCAGGTGTCCTTGACGGATGACGGGAGCAGCAGCTTGGCCGCCCCCGGGGTCACGTAGGCGTACTCCGAGAGTCCCGCGGTGGCGAACGGTGGCACGTCCGCACGCTGCAGGAAGCCGTATCCGCGGCGTGAGCAGGCGACGGGCTCGCGCAGCACCACACAGCCGTAGCACTCGCCGCAGGTCGACTCGGACCAGCCGATGCGATCTCCGGGGGAGAGGGGGTGGCCCAGGGCATCCTTCGTGTCGGGGCCGGTGGCGACGATCTCGCCGACCATCTCGTGCCCGAGCACCATCGGGAGCATGCCGGGGAAGGTCATCCGTCCCTCCCAGATCTCGATGTCGGTGCCGCACAGCGTGGTGCACGCGATGCGCACGAGCGCGGCGCCCGCTTCGATCTCGGCGGGGAGAGGCAGGTCCTGCAGGGTGAGCGGCTCGCCGTGCGCGGTGAGCACGGCGGCCTTGGTGCGGGTGGGGAGGGGCATGCGGTTCTCCAGTCGCGCGCGGGTGGCGGGTCAGCGGGGCGGGTGGCGGGTCAGCGGGGCGGGTGGCGGATCAGCGGGGCGGGTGGCGGATCAGAAAGGGGCCTCGGAGGTGACGGGAAGACGCGGAATCGATCCCGCGTCAGACCAGGAGCTGTCCGCCGTCGACGGGGACGGAGATTCCGGTGATGTGGCTGGCGGCGTCGCTCGCGAGGAACAGCACGAGCGGGGTGATCTGGTCGACCTCGGCGATGGAGCCGAGCGGGATGCGGGACTCCCACGCCGCACGGGCTTGCGGGTTCGAGGCGAAGTCCGCGGTGAGAGGCGTGAGCACGGGGCCGGGCGCCACCGCGTTGACCCGGACGCCCGAGGCGGCGAGCTCGATCGCAGCGGTGCGGGTGAGGGCGTCGACCGCGGCCTTCGTCGCCTCGTAGTGCCCCAGTCCGGGGGTGGGCTGCCGTGCGCCGATGGACGAGATGTTGACGATCGCGCCGCGTCCTGCGTCGGCGAGCAGCGCGCCGAAGATCCGGAGCATGAGGAAGGTTCCGCGCACGTTGACCCGCAGGGCTGCGTCGACGACGTCGACCGGGACGTCCTGCAGGGTGCCGCCGCCGGCGACGATGCCCGCGTTGTTGACCAGGACATCGATGCCGCCGTCGGCAGTGAGCCGTTCGGCTGCGGCGCGCACGGAGGACTCGTCGCCGATGTCGAGGGTGAGCGCCGTGGCGCCGATCTCGGCGGCGATCGCCGTGGCGGCGTCCGCGTTCACATCGCCGATGAAGACCTCGTCTCCACGGTCGCGGAACGCGGTGGCGATGCCAAGGCCGAGGCCGGACGCGCCGCCGGTGACCAGGATGCGGCGGGGGGATACGGTCATGTTCGTCCTCACTGACGGCGGTTCTGACGGGATGTCTCCGTTATATTCTACAAACATAGAAAAACACAACCCCGTGTCTCGAGACGGCGAAGGAGCCTTCATGCCCGAAACGACATATCCCTGGAAGCCTCTGGATTCCCCGGGCGCCCCGGTGCCCCCGCTGGCGCTCGGATCCTGGAACACCTGGGATCGGATGGCGCCCGACGACGCGGTGGCGCTGATCCGCCGGGCGGTCGAGCTGGACGCCGGCTTCTTCGACGTCGCGTACTACAACATGGGTCCGCACTCCGAGAACTCGAAGACCGACATCCTCTTCGGGCAGGCTCTGAGAGCGAGCGGCGTCGACCGCGATGACATCGTGCTGTGCGGCAAGCTCTGGCTGTGGGACTGGCCGAACCAGGGCTTTCGCGCACAACTGGTCGAGTCCCTGGAGCGAGCGGGCCTCGACCGGTTCGACACCCTCGTCGTGGGCGACTACCTCGACGCTCCGGACCTGCCGCGCCTCGTCGCCGACGTGAACGAGCTGATCGCCGAGGGGCTTGTGGGCTCCTGGGGCATCAACAACTGGCGGATCGAGCACACGAGGGAGGCGCTCGCCGTCGCCGCGGCGCAGGGCATGGCTGGCCCGGCGTTCGCGCAGCTGAAGTACGGGATCGCTCGGCGCTCGATGGCGGAGGGGGACGCCTACGGCCCCCTGTTCGCCGAGGGGGCTCTCGCGCTCCAGGCGTCGGACGTGTTCGAGGGTGGAATCCTCGCCACCGGACGCATGCCCGAACGGAAGATCGGTGCCGACGTGGGAGGCATCCGGGAGCAGATCGTCGCCGTGTACCCCGAGGTCGCGCGGGTTGCGGGAGAGTTCGGGGTCACGCCGGCCGCGCTCGGCATCGCCTTCTGCCTGTCGAACCCCGCCACCGCGAACGTGCTGTTCGGTGCCTCGCGTCTCGCGCAACTCGAGGCGAACCATGCGGCGCTCGCCCTCGCGCGAGACCAGGGGGCCGAGGTGCGGGCTGCGCTCGCCGACTGCTGGGTCGACCGGGAGGTGCGCGCCGACGGGGCGTGGTGAGGAGGGCCGGAGGTTCTGGGGCTGCGTGCTGCCGGTGTGGGAACATGAGGCGCGCCGAGATCCGCCGTGGATGTCGGGGGAGTGGAGATGAGATGAGCCCGGAGCCCACACTGCTCATGGCCGTGGTCTTCGGCGGATTCCTCTTTCTGGTGGTCTTCTTCGTCGGCTGGTATCTGATTCTCGACAGACGCGCTCATGCGAGACGCCGGGCTGCCGAGCAAGACGGTGGCTTGACCGATGCGAAGCCTGGCGACGCTGAAGCCCACGCTGAAGACGTGGAGCTGCGAGTGACCCGGGCCGAGGCGCTGGTCCTCTTCGATTGGCTGGCCTCTGTGCATGACGGGGGAGCGGCAGGCATCGATGAGGCAGAACGGCGTGTGCTGTGGGACTTGGAGGCCAAGCTCGAGTCGGAGCTGGTCGAGACGTTCCGCCCCGAATATGCGCAGCTCGTTGAGGCCGCGAAGAAGGCGGTGCGTGGTGCGTCCGATGCGGAGGGGGAGTGAGTCGATGATGGGTGCGGGGTCGCCTAGCGAAGAGGGAAGCTTCTCTCGAGTGGAGCTTCTTCGCCTCGCCCCCGAGGGGCCGTTGACGACGCTCGGCCGCAACATCTCGATGTGCGGTGCGGTTCTCCTCGGCGTCGTCGTTCTCGTGCTCCCGGCGCTGCAAGGGGCATCGATCGGCAGTGTGATGCTGTTCGCCGCCGCCGGACTCGCTTTGATCGCTGCCGCTGGATGGAACGCGCTTCGGTGGCGGTGGCTCGTTCGAGCCGCCGCGCGCGACGTGCAGGGTGCCGGAGCATTGGCTGGCTTCGCGTTTTCGCGGGCCGATCTCGACGTGGATGGCACCCCCGCGGATCGTGTGAGCGCCGGGTGGTTGCTGGTTCACCCGGACCGCCTGACGGTGTGCATCCACGCAGGGCTGGCGAGGCCGCGCCATTCAGTCGAGAGGCAGGATTACGCTCTTCGCGACATCGTTTCGGTATCACGGCGCAACGAGACGAGCGTGTCGTATGGGCGGCTTGACATCACCGTGCGCGGAGGATTGCTCTCCTTCATCCTCACACCGACCAACGGGTCCGGTATGCGAGGCCCGCGCGAAGCGGAGATCGAATCGGCGGCCGAATTGCTCCGAGTGAAGAGAGCCCTTCGCGACGACTGAGGATCCGGCTTCGCCGCGCACCTTCCGTGACGGGGCGGGGGGTGGCTCTGGGATTGCCTGGAGGGCCCCCTGGGTGGTCTGCGATATGCTGGCATTCATTCGAACAAATCTTCGAAAGTCGGGCGACTCTTCGGTAGAATCTGGGTATGTCGAAGTTGGCCGTGTTGCATGAGGCGATGTCCCGTCTCGACGCGGCGTGGGCTGATGCCGACGACTCGGGTGAGTTGTCGCGGGAGCAGCTCATCGCGGTCAGCGCGTCCCTCGGGGTGCTCCAGCGGCGGCTGGACGTCGTGCACGTCGAGGTGGCCGCGTGCATCTCTCGCGAGTCCCGCCCCGAACTCGGTGCCGAGAGTCTCGCGAAGCAGCAGGGGTTCCGCAATCCGGCGACGATGATCGCGGCGACCGTGGGTGTGTCACGCGGTGATGCGACGCGGCTCGTGAAGGTGGGGGAGGCCGTTGCTCCGCGTGCAGACCTCCTGGGGGCGCCGCTGCCGGCGAGATACCCGGTCGTGCGGGAGGCGCTCGGCGCGGGAATGCTGAGCGCTCAGTCGGCGGCGGTAATCATCTCATTGCTCGATCGATGTCGCGTCGTGGTGGGTCTGACGCGCGTCGCCGAGGCAGAGCGTGTGCTGGTGGAGAAAGCGTTCGGGCTCGCGCTGGACGATGTGCGGAAGCTAGTGGTGCGGGCGGAGGCGTGGCTGGACCCGGATGGGGTGGAGCCGCGACTCGAGGAGCAGCGTTCCCGTCGATCCCTCACCATCCACGAGCGTGAGGGGATGGTGCATCTGAATGCGGTCCTCGATGCCGAGACGGCCGCCCCTGTCATGACCGCGATCCGCGGCTACGTGACGGCCGCGTTCGCCGCCCGGAAGGATGCGGCCGCTCCCGACGCGCCTGACGCCGACCGTCGCACCGTGCCGATGCTGCAGGCTGATGCGCTCTCTGTGTTCGCCGCCCACGTGCTCGGCTGCGAAGCCAGGGTGCCGCTAGCAGGGGCGACGATCGTGGTGAGAATGAGCCTCGATGATCTCGAGGTCGGCACCGGCTCTGCGGAGATCGACGGGGTCGAGCAGCCGATCAGTATCGGAGCCGCGCGACGGATGGCCGCCGGCGGGGGTGTGATTCCGTGCGTGCTCGGCGCCGCGAGTGAAGTGCTCGACTGGGGGCGCGAGAAGCGCCTGTTCACGCGATCGCAACGGTTGGCGCTGGTGGAGCGCGACGGGGGCTGCGCCATGTGCGGGTTGCCGCCGGATATGACGAAGGCGCATCACATCCGGTGGTGGAGTCGTGACCGCGGGCCGACGGATCTGTCGAACGGCGTGCTGCTGTGTGAGACCTGCCACCACCGAGTGCATGACAACGGGTGGGAGATCCGTATCGATGGGGGCGGTCCGGTGGGGCGGGTATGGTTCATCCCTCCCGCCTCGGTCGACCCTGCGCGCAGCCCGCGCCTCGGCGGTCGAGCGCGCTTCGACATCGCCGCCTGACCTCGCCGCCTGACATCGGTGCCTGGCATCGCCGCCTGACCTCGACGTCTGATGCCGGTGCCTGACATCGACGGCTGACATCGACGTCTGATGCCGGTGCCTGCGTGTGCGGCTCGGGATGTGCTGGTCTGCTGATGGGCGCGCGCTCATGCCCGCGCGCCCATGTCCATGCGCTCATGCCTGCGCGCTCGGTCAAGCCCGGTGCGCCCCCGGGCATGATCCGGCGCAGCGCGGGGGGGAATCGCCCTTGCGCTCTTTTTCCACGCATGTAGACTAACCAGCACGACACATCGAAGTGACGTCGGACCCGGCTTCCGATCAGCGGCACCTCGACCCTTCTTCACCACCCCCTGCACCCGAGAGAAGGAATCATGAAACGAATGCCCCTCGCGCTCGCCGCGGCTGTCGCCGTGACGCTCGCCCTCACCAGCTGCAGCGGCGGCGCCTCGCCCTCGCCGTCCGACGGCAGCGGGGTCGACAGCCCCGACGCCCTCAACATCGGGAACTTCCTCGACGTCACGTCGTGGGATCCCTCGCTCGCCGACATCGGCTTCGACGGCCCGTATCTCTCCGCCGTCTACGACGCTCTGATCGCCCTCGACGCCGAGGGCGATCCGATCCCCTCACTCGCCACCGAATGGACCGTCGCCGACGACGACCTCAGCATCGACCTCGACATCCGCACCGACGCCGTGTTCAGCGACGGCACCCCGGTCGATGTCGACGCCGTGATCACGAGCCTCGAGTACCTCAAGGCGGGTGCCCGCTCGGGTGAGGCCTATGTCAACGTCGCCTCCTTCGAGAAGGTCGACGACGACACCGTCCGCATCGCCCTCACGCAGCGCGACGACACGATCCTCTACTTCATGGGTCTCGGACGCAGCTACGTCGCCTCCCCGGCCGCCATCGAAGCGGGCACGCTGGGCAGCGAGCCCATCGGCTCCGGCCCCTACGTCCTCGACAGCACGACGAGCGTCGCCGGTGCGGAGTACCACTTCACCAAGACCGCCGACCACTGGGACGCCGACGCGTACCCCTTCTCCGAGCTCGCGATCTTCCCGATCACCGATGCCACCGCCCGTCACAACGCCATGCTCAGCGGCCAGATCAACGTGCAGTACGGCGACGTCGCCAACCTCGAGCAGGCGAAGCAGCAGGGGTGGAACACCGCGGAACGCGTGTCCGGATGGGCGGGCCTCGTTATCACCGACCACACCGGCGTGAAGAGCGAGCCGCTCGGCAAGCTCGAGGTGCGGCAGGCGCTGAACTACGCGTTCGACGGAGCGGCGGTCCTCGCCGCGGTCGGCAGCGGAGCGGGCGTCGCCACCAACCAGGTGTTCCCCGACGGCGGCCCCATCAACGATCCGTCGCTCAACGACACCTACGCCTACAACATGGACAAGGCCAAGCAATTGCTGGCGGACGCCGGCTACCCCGACGGCTTCGAGATCTCGATGCCGATGTCGCCCATCTTCGAGATGTGGAAGCCCTCTGCCGAGCAGGCGCTCAACGAGCTCGGCGTGAAGGTCACGTGGGACAACATGCAGATGCCCGACTACCAGTTGAACGCGCCGAACTACCCGATGTTCATCTCGTTCCTCGCGATGGACGGCAACGACGTCGCCACCGTCGCCCGCCAGGTGACCAGCGTGCAGTGGTTCAACCCCGCGCCCGACTATGCGGAGAACGAGGTCATCGCTCCCCTCGTCGAGAAGGTCCAGACCGAGCGCGGCGACGCGCAGACCGACGCCGTCAAGGAGCTCAACAAGGCTCTCGTCGACCAGGCATGGTGGTCGGTCTGGTACCAGGCGAACAACATCTACTACACGGCGCCCGGCATCCAGCTGCAGCCCGTCGTGGGGATGATGTTCCCGACGCTCCGCTACATCACCCAGGGCTGACGCCCGCCGGGGCGGCCGCGACACCGGCCGCCCCGGCTTCCTTCCCCCTCCGACTCCATCCTCCGAGAGGCCCCCATGTTCCTGTTCACGGCGAAGCGGGTGCTGTCCGGCATCCTCCTGCTCGTCGCGGTCTCGATCGGCACCTTCTTCCTGGCCCATCTCGCCATCAGCGACCCGACGGCCTCGCTTCTGGGCACCACGGCGAGTCCGGCTCAGCAGGCGGCGCTCGCCGAGAAGATCGGCCTCGACCGTCCGCTCCTCGTGCAGTTCTGGGACTGGCTCTCGCACGCGGCTCTGCTCGACTTCGGCGTCTCCTGGCGCAACTTCCAGCCCGTCAGCGCACAGCTCGCGATCAAGGTCCCCGTGACCCTGTCGGTGGTGACGTTCGCGACGCTGATCACTGCGGTCGTCGGCGTCACGTTCGGGATGGTCACCGGACTCCGCCCCGGCACCTGGTTCGACCGCGTGATCAAGGGCATCTCGGTCGTGCTCTTCGCTCTCCCCGGCTTCTGGGTGAGCCTCGTGCTGGTCATGTGGCTCGCGGTGCAGCTGAAGTGGTTCCCGGCCGTCGGCTACGTGCCGCCGACGCAATCCGTGGACGGATGGCTGCGCTCCATCACCCTCCCGGCGATCTCGCTCGCCCTCGGCGGCATCGTTGCCGTCGCCGAGCAGCTGCGCAACGCCGTGATCGCGCAGAGCCGCCAGGACTGGGTGCGCACGCTTCGCAGCCGGGGTCTCTCCGCCACCAGGGTCAACCTGCACATCCTCCGCAACGCCTCGCCCGCCGCCCTCACCGTCATCGCCCTGATGTTCGTGGGGCTGCTGTCCGGCGCGATCGTGGTCGAGCAGATCTTCAGCCTCCCCGGTCTCGGACAGCTCACCAACCAGTCCTCTCAGAACGGCGACATCCCGATGCTCCTCGGCATCACGGTCATCTCGATCGTCTTCGTCGTCCTCATCAACCTCCTGCTCGATCTCGTGCTCGGCTGGATCAACCCGAAGGTGCGCGTCGCATGACCACCACAGACATCCGGGTCGCCTTCGACCGAGCGGCGCAGAAGCGACGCTCGAGCCTCTTCCGTCGCTTTCTCCGTCACCCCGGCGGATACATCCCGCTGGCGATCTTCCTGCTCATCGTGCTCGTCGGGGTCTTCGCACCCCTGCTCGCGCCGATGGACCCGAACTTCGTCGACCTCGCCGCGGCCAAGGCGCCTCCCGGGCCCGAGCACCTCCTGGGCGGCGACTCGACCGGCCGGGACATCCTGAGCCGACTCATCTACGGCACGCGCACGACCCTGTGGGGCGCGCTCATCACGATCGTCACCGCGCTCGTGATCGGTGTGCCGTCCGGAGTCGCGGCCGGCTACTTCGGCGGCACGTTCGACCGCATCGCCACCTGGATCAGCGATGCTCTCCAGTCGATCCCCGGAATGATCATCCTGCTCGTGGTCGCCGCGGGCAGCCGCAACAACTTCGAGCTGCTCATGGCCACCGTCGGTGTGTTCATGGTTCCCGGCTACTTCCGCATCGCGCGCTCTCAGACCCTGGCCGTGCGCAGCGAGCCCTACATCGACGCCGCTCGCGTGTCAGGCCTGTCCGACGGGCGCATCATCTTCCGCCACGTCATCAAGGCCGTGTATCCGCCGGTCATCATCCAGACCGCCCTCACCGCCGGCATCGCGATGGGCATGCAGGCCGGTCTCCAGTTCCTCGGCATCGGCGACTCCAACGTGCCCAGCTGGGGCGCGATGATGCTCGAGGGCTTCCGCCTGATGCTCACGTACCCGCTCATGCTGCTGTGGCCCTCGGCCGCCCTCGGACTCACGATCGCGGTGCTCGCGATCATGGGATCCACGCTCGCCGAGCTGGTACAGGTGCGCACGCCGCGCGTCTCCCGCCGGTCCGGCACCGCCGCCAGCACGGCTGCCGGTACCGGTGCAGGCACGGCTGCCGGGACCACCGCCAGGACCGCGACGCCGCTCGCCCCCGCGACCGGAAGCGCGCAGCACACCGCAGAGGAGTCCGCGCTGCGCGTCGAGAACCTGCGGGTCGTGCACGCCACCCCGACCGGCGAGACCGAGGTCGTGCACGGCGTCACCCTCGACGTGGCACCAGGCGAGGTCGTCGGCATCGTGGGCGAGTCGGGTTCCGGCAAGTCACAGACCGTGTTCTCGGTGCTCGACCTGCTGCCGTCCAGCGGGCGCGCGACCGCCGACGCCATCTGGGTGGGCGGGGCCGACGTGACGAAAGCGACGCCGAAGCAGCGACACGCTCTGCTCGGACGTGAGATCGGCTACGTGCCCCAGGAACCGATGAGCAACCTCGACCCGTCGTACACGATCGGCCACCAGCTCATCGAGCCGCTGCGCCGCACCCACGGGCTCCGCAAGGCGGAGGCCAGGGAGCGGGCGCGAGCGATGCTCGTGCGCGTCGGCCTCACCGACCCCGACCGTGTCATGCGCAGCTACCCCCACCAGGTCTCGGGCGGTATGGCGCAGCGCGTGCTCATCGCCGGCGCGATCGCGGGCAAGCCGTCTCTGCTCGTGGCCGACGAGCCGACCACGGCGCTCGACGTCACGGTGCAGGCCGAGGTGCTCGAGCTCCTGCGAGAGCTGCAGGCCGAATACGGCATGGCCCTGCTGATCGTGACCCACAACTTCGGCGTCGTGGCCGACATCTGCGACCGGGTGATCGTGATGCGCGGCGGTGACGTCGTCGAGACAGGACCGGTCGACTCGCTGTTCGCGTCACCCGCCGAGGAATACACACGCGAACTGATCGCCGCGTCGCTGGACGATGCGGAGGGCCGCGCCGAACTCGACCGCACCGGAACGGAGGTGACCGCATGAGCGCCCTGCTCGAAGTCGACGACCTGATCGTGGAGTACGGCCGTGGCCGACACGCCTTCCGCGCGCTGCACGGCGTATCCCTCGACATCGCGCCGGGTGAGTGCCTGGGCCTCGTCGGAGAATCCGGCTCGGGGAAGTCGACGCTCGGCAAGGCGATCCTCGGCCTCGCACCCGTCACGGGCGGGAGCATCCGCTTCGACGGCAAGGAGATCAGCAGGCTCGGCGGCCGTGCCCGGCGTGCGCTCGCGGATGACGTGCAGGTCGTCTTCCAAGACCCGTACGGATCGCTCAACCCCGCGATGACGATCGGCGACATCCTCGCCGAACCGCTGCTCACCACCGGTATCGGCACGAGAGCCGCCGAGACGAAGGTGCGCGAGATGCTCGACCGCGTGCGCTTGCCGGAGTCGGCCATGGATCGCTATCCCAGTGAGTTCTCGGGCGGCCAGCGTCAGCGCATCGCGATCGCCCGAGCCCTCGTCCGCGGGCCGCGCCTCATCGTGTGCGACGAGCCCGTCAGCGCCCTCGACCTCACCACGCAGGCGACGATCCTCGATCTGTTCATCGAGCTGCAGCGCGACACCGGCGTGGCCTACCTCTTCGTCTCTCATGACCTCGGTGTCGTGCGCCGTGTCTGTCACCGCGTGGCGGTCATGTATCGCGGGGAGCTCGTCGAGGTCGGGGAGGGGGAGCAGGTCACCCGTGCCCCGCAGCATCCCTACTCCGAGCGGCTGCGCCTCGCCTCGCCCGTCGCCGACCCGGTCGCGCAGCGTCAGCGACGTGCCCAGTGGCTCGCTCTGCGGGAGGTGCGCGATGCGGCGGTACGGTAGCTCCAGGCCCGATCACCCCACGCCTCGGAATCGGCCGGAAGGACCTCATGCCGAAGATCATCGATCACGACCAGCGTCGACGGGACATCGTCGAGGTCGCCAAGAGCATCATCCTGAAGGGTGGCTTCGAGGCCGCGACCATGCGCAGCATCGCGGCGGAGGCCGGCTTCGCGAACGGTGCGCTGAAGCACTACTTCCCGGGCAAGGAGAGCATCGTCGCGGCGACGTTCGAGACGATCCTCCAGCAGATGTCCGAAGGCGTGCAGGCCGCCGGCGAGGAGCCGACGTCCGCGGATGCCGCGCTGCGGGGCTTCCTGCAGGCGACGATCCCTCGCGATCAGGAGCAGATCGCCGCGGGGCGGGTGCTGCTCGCGCTGTGGGAGTACGCCATGGCGAACGAGTCGCTGGCCGAGCTGTATCGCGGACACCTGGCGTCCTGGCGTGCTTCTCTCATCGAGCGGATGGAGGCCGCGCGGGACGAGGGGTCGATCCGCGATCAGGACTACGGCCCGCTCGCGAACGAGTACATCTCGGCGGCGGTCGGTGCGACCGTCATCAACCTCATGTATCCCGACGGCGAGCGGATCGCCGACTACGAGACCTACATCGACCAGTTCCTGGCACGCCTGCGCTGAGCACGGCGCGCCGGGTCCGAGAGGACGGCGCGTCATGACCTCATCCCTGTTCCTCGAGCGCCACCAGGGCACCGGGCGTCCTGTCGTGTTCCTGCACGGCCTCGCGTCGCGCGGAGCGCAGGACTGGCCGGATCACGAGTGGGCCGGCGTCGTCGGCGACCGTTCCCGCCTGGTGGTCGACCTCCCCGCGCACGGTGAGAGCCCGGCACTCGGCACGGCGCCCACGACCGCAGTGCTGGACGCACTCGCCTCGGCCGTCGGCAGCGACGAGATCGACCTGGTCGGATACTCGCTGGGGGCTCGCCTCGCGTGGGATCTGGCGGCGCATCCGCGCGTCGCCGTGCGACGCCTCGTGCTCGGCGGTCTCAGCGCGGGGGAGCCGTTCACGCAGGTCGACCTCGCCGCCGCACGCGACGCGGTCGACGGTGGCGCCATGCCGACGGATCCCCTCACGGGCATGATCGTGCACATGGCGTCGTCGCCCGGCAACCGTCCGCACGACCTGATCGGCCTGATCGAGGGTCTCGCCGCAGAGCCGTTCGCGCCACGGGCCGAGGGCATCGCCGTGCCCGTGCTGCTGCTGGGCGGCACCGACGATCCGATGGCGGCCGAGATCGACGACCTCGCGCGGCTGCTCCCGAGCGCCCGTGTGCAGCACGTCCCCGGCGATCACCTCTCCGCCCTGCACACGGCGGAGTTCCGTGCTGCCGTGCGCGACTTCCTGGCGGACTGAGCCGCAATCGCGACCGGGAAC
This sequence comes from Microbacterium sp. J1-1, assembly GCF_024498615.1. NCBI lineage: Bacteria > Bacillati > Actinomycetota > Actinomycetes > Micrococcales > Microbacteriaceae > Microbacterium > Microbacterium sp. J1-1. The sequence goes on from NZ_CP089590.1 coordinate 1,164,701, forward strand.
ACCTCTGCCGTTTAATTCCAACAATCGTAGAAATATAAGGAAAGGCCCACACATGACCGACACCCCCACCGCGGATGCGGCACGGATCCTCGACATCGCCACGGGGTACATGGCGTCCAAGCAGCTCTTCCACGCCAGCCGCATCGGCCTCTTCCGTGCCGTCGACGGCGGAGCGGACACGGTGGCGGCGATCGCCGAGACGTGCGGAGTGGGCGAGCGCATCGCCCGTCTGCTCGCCGATGCGATGGCCGCCAAGGGCCTCCTGGTGCGCACGGACGGGCGCTACGCCGTCGCCCCGGATGCTGCCGCGTATCTGACCGGTGCCGATGCCGCGATCGACCTCGCGCCCTTCCTGACGTTCCTCGATGAGATCAGCTACCCGCACTGGCTCCAGTTCGCGCACACGGTCGACACCACCGAGCCCGGCGATCTGCAGATGGACGATGCCCGCTGGGCGACGTTCATGGCGGGGGTGATGACGTACAACCGCCTGCACGCACAGGAGTTCGGCCGTCACCTCGACCTCTCCGGTGCCACCCACGCGCTCGACTTCGGCGGCCTGTCGGCCGACTTCGCGCTGTCGGTGATGGCGCGCAATCCCGAGCTGCGGACGACGTTCCTGTACGCACCCGGCTTCGAAGACGGGATCGCCGAGGCCGTCGAGGCGGCCGGGGTCGCCGATCGTGCCGTGGTGGAGGTCGCCGACACCGCGACCGCCGCGCCGGAGGGCGCCTACGACGCGATCTTCGCGAACCACGTCATCCACCGCTTCGGTGCCGAGGAGAACGCCCGGATCTTCCGCAATCTGCGAGCGGCGGCGGCACCGGGGGCGACCCTGACCGTGCTCGACTTCTTCCTCGACGACGATCCGGCGCAGCGCGGACTCGACGCCCTGCATGCGGGGGAGTACCTCGTGATCGACGGGACCGTCGTGTATCCGGAAGCCCAGGTGCGCGGCTGGCTGAGTGATGCCGGCTGGGAGGTGCGCGAGAAGGTCGCTCTGCCGGGGAGTCCCCGGGTGCTCGTGGCGACCGCGGTGTGAGGCCACCCCGGCGTCGGGGGACCGGCGCCGGGGTTCATGGACTGGTCCGAGGGGGATCAGAGGCGGGCGGCATGCGTGAACATGCCGCCCGCCGTTTCCGTGCGCACCCGCGTTCGGTCGTGCGAGAGCTCACTCGCGGGTGAACACCGTGCGGCCGTCGACCATCGTGCGCTCGACCTCGAGGGAGGAGAACGGACGCCCGGGAGTCAGGGGATCCTCATCGAGGATCGTCAGATCGGCGACCTTCCCGATCTCGAGCGTTCCCTTCCAGGCGGACGCGCCGTCCTGTCGCGCGGCATCCACCGTCATCGAACGCAGCAGGCGGCGGCGCGATCGTGCGTCATCGGCGACGCCGGCATCGCCGAGCAGGCCGAGCGAGGCGTCGAGGCCGAGCCGCCAGTCCGGGCTCGCGATCGGCGAGTCGCTGGTCACCGTCGTGAGTGTGTCCGAGGTGAGCATCGCCGCCAGGGGCCAGGCGGTGGCGAGGCGTGCTGCGCCGAGCTGGAGCGCTGCCCAGGAGTGCGTGTGCGCGGCGATCAGCGGCTGCACGGCGAATCCGGCGTCGACCCTGCCCATCCGGGCGATCTGCTCGGGAGTGGCCAGGTCTCCGTGGACGACGTAGTGGGGCGCGGGCGGCCGGGGTGCGTCGGAGAGGCGTTCCAGGACGGCGAGGAACTCCGCGATCGAGCGGTCACCGGTCGCGTGCACGGCGATCTGCATGCCGCGGGAGGCGGCGAGCTCCACCATGCGCTGGAACGCGGAGAGCGGATCATCCCCGCCCCGCGTGAGCAGGGCGCCGGTGCTGCCGTCCGTGTAGGGCTCCTCGACCCAGGCGGTGGCCATCGGCGGGATGCCGTCGGCGAAGATCTTGACCCCGGGGATCGCGAGCCACCGGGGGTCGTGTGTCGGCGCAGGGGTGCGGATCCCGCGCTCGAAGTCCTCCAGTGTGCTCTCGCCGTCGATCGTGCCGAACAGCCGGAGCAGGGTCACGCGCGAGGTCTGGGCGCCTTCGTGGTGCAGCTCGCCGTAAGTGTCGAGCATGGCCGTGCCGAAGCAGCCGGTCTCGCCGGCGTCCTCTCCCGGGCCGATCCCGGGCTCGGTGTAGCTCGTGATGCCGCGTTCGGCGAGGAGGCCCCACGCGCGGAGAAGGGCGGTGCGCCGCTCTTCCCGGCTCGATACGAGACGCCCGGACGGCTGCTCCGCGGATGACGTGTCGGAGAAGAACAGGTGCGGCCAGCGCGCGCCGAGCCAGGCGGCGTGCAGATGGGCGTCGTTGATGCCGGGGATCGCGGTGCGCCCGTCGAGTTCGAGGGTGGTGCGCGCTCGGAGCGGTGCGACGGCTTCGTCCACGGCGACGATCACGCCGTTTCGCACGGCGAGGGTGTGGGCGATGGAGTCCGTCCCGTCGAGGGTGTGGATGCGGCCGCCGCGGATGATCAGGTCGGCGTCGTCGCCGGGCAGTGTCTCACTCATTATTCCACCAGTGTAGACGTAAAGCGGGACCCGCGGTGAGACCGGGAAGACCTGGATTCGGCGCGCGGTTCCGGGGCTTGTACGCTGGAGTCATCCCCCGATCACCCGGCAACCCGCGCGCCGGTGACCTCGGTGCGCGCTCACACATGCAAGGACGCAGATGAACGATTCCGCGGCACACCGCGAAGACTGGACGGCGAGCGAAGAACTGGCGGAGCGGATGATCCCGCTCATCGGGGCGCTTCGACGGGAGCACGACGTGGTCACCTCCCTCCACGGGCACCGCCTGCTCGGCCTGTCGGCGACCGGGCTCGTCGAGGTGCACGAGCGCGTGGCCCAGCTCGGACACGAGCGCCTCCCGATCGAAGACAGCCTGGCCGTGCTGGAAGCGATCCACGCGCTCGCGCCCGGCGCCTCCTCGCTCGATGTCGCCCGTCTCGTGGCCGGGCATGCCTCCAGCGGCGAGTCCTTGGAGACCTACCTCGCCGACGTGCTGGCACCCGCGATGGGTGCCGTCGCCGCCGAACCCACCGACGTCGTGCTCTACGGCTTCGGACGCATCGGCCGTCTGCTGGCCCGCATCCTCATCGCCCACACCGGTGGCGGCAGCGGTCTGCGGCTGCGCGCGATCGTGGTGCGGCGCGGCTCCGAGAACGACCTCGTCAAGCGGGCATCGCTGCTGCTGCGCGATTCCGTGCACGGCCGCTTCGCCGGATCCGTCACGGTCGACGAGGAGGCCGAGCAGATCATCGCGAACGGCACCCGCATCCAGGTGATCTACTCCGACGATCCCGCCACCATCGATTACACCGCCCACGGGATCGACGACGCCATCGTGGTCGACAACACGGGCCGCTGGCGCGACGAGGCGGGGCTCTCGCAGCATCTGCGGTCGAAGGGGGTCGCCCGGGTCCTGCTCACCGCTCCGGGCAAGAGCCCGCTCAAGAACATCGTGCACGGGATCAACGACGACACCATCACCGACTCCGACCGCATCGTCTCCGCGGCCTCGTGCACGACGAACGCCATCACACCGGTGCTCGCGGCGATCGACGAGGCCTACGGCGTGGTCAAGGGGCACGTCGAGACGGTGCACTCGTTCACGAACGATCAGAACCTGATCGACAACTTCCACAAGGGCGACCGGCGCGGGCGTTCGGCGGTGCTCAACATGGTCATCACCGAGACCGGTGCGGCGAAGGCCGTCGCGAAGGCGCTCCCGCAGCTCGAGGGCAAGCTCACGGGCAGCTCGATCCGCGTCCCCACCCCCGATGTCTCGCTCGCGGTGCTGCATCTGACGATCGAGCGTCCGGCGACCAAGGACCAGGTCAACGACTACCTGCGCCGCGTCTCCCTGCACTCGAAGCTGCGTCAGCAGATCGACTACGTCGAGAGCCCCGACGTGGTCTCCACCGACTTCGTCGGGTCGCACCGGGCCGGCATCGTCGACGGACTCGCCACGATCGCCGACGAGGACACCCTCATCCTCTACGTCTGGTACGACAACGAGTTCGGCTACTCCTGCCAGGTGATCCGCGTGCTCGAGGTCATGGCGGGCTCGCACCCGATCGTGCTCCCGGAGCGCCGTGAGGTGACGCTGCAGGGCTGACGTGGCGCGTGCGCGGCGTCGGAGGCGCCCGGCATGATGGGGTCATGAAGTCCGCGACCCTGCTCGCCGAGCGCCTCCGCTCGCATCGCCTCACCGCGCCGACGCCGACGGTGGAAGACGCCGCGCATCACCTGCTGGCCGTACAGAGTCAGGACTTCACCGCCGGTCGGTGGGCCCTCGCGGTGCGCACCCGCGGAGACGTGACCCTGCGCGACGTCGATCGCGCCTTCGATCGCGGTGATCTCGTGCGGGGCTGGACCATGCGCGGCACGCTGCACACGGTTCCGGCGCGTGACCTCGGCTGGATGCTGGAGGTCACGGCCGCACGGCAGCGCCAGCAGGCGGCGACGCGTCATCGACAGCTCGGCATCGACGACGACATGATCGGCGCGGTCGTGCGGGCGGTGACACCGGCGCTGCGCGACGGCGGCCGCACCCGCGCCGAGCTCTTCGAGATCCTCGAGGGAATCGGCATCGACCCCGCGGGGCAACGGGGGAGCCACCTGCTCTTCACCCTCACGATCGACGGGCTCATCTGCCAGGGACCCGTCGCCCCGCGCGCCGGCGTGACGCGGGAGCAGCGGTTCGTCCTCGTCGAGGACCACATCCCCGACCCGGCGCGCCCCGACGACCCACTCGCGGAGCTGTTCGTGCGCTACATCGACGGCCACGGTCCGGCGGGTGTCGCGGACTTCTCCTGGTGGTCCGGACTCACGCTCGGGCAGTCCCGCGAGGCCGCCGCGCGCGCGGCAGAGCGCGTCGTCGAGGTCGAGGAGGGACTGTTCACGGCAGTCCGGCGACCACGACGGACGATGGATGCGTCCGCCGTCCACGCGCTCGGTGCCTTCGACGAGTACTACATCTCCTACGCCGACCGCACGGACGTGTGCGCCCCGGAGCATCTGGCGGCTGTCGGTCCGGGGAAGAACGGGATGGTGCGCGCGACGCTCGTCGAGCAGGGCCGCGTGATCGGAACCTGGTCGCACGCCACCGCGACGCGTGACGCACCTCCCGAGTTCTTCGCGGACCCGGCCGATCCCGCAGGGGTGACCGCCGCTCTGGGGCGATTCGCACGGTTCCTCGACGACTGACCCCGCTCGCCGCGAGGACGGTCGCGATCACTCTCCGGCGTGCCGTGCGAGGAAGCTGTACACCTCGTTGTCGTCCACGCCGGGGAAGGCGCCGCGGGGGAGTGGCGAGAACATGTGCGTGTGCACGCGTGCACTCGGCCACGCCCGTCCGCTCCAGCGCTCGCTCAGCTCGGCCGACGGGCGGCGGCAGCACGACTCGTCCGGGCAGGTGGAGACGGCCCGGTCGTTGGTCTCCCGGCCACGCCACCACCGGGCATCGTCGAACGGCACTCCGACGGTCACCGAGAACTCGCCGTCGCTCGACGATCCGGTCTGGGTCGAGCACCAGAACGTGCCGGAGGGTGTGTCGGTGTACTGGTGGTGCTCGACCGTACGGTTCTGCTGCGTGAACGCCGCGCGCGCCTGGAACTTGCGGCACACCCGCTGGCCCTCCACCGCGCCGGTCACGTCCATCGGCAACGGCAGGTCATCGTTCTCGTAGACCCGGGTGATCGCCCCGGTGGAGTCGACGCGCAGGAAGTGCAGCGCCATCCCGAGATGCTGGGTCAGCAGGTTGGTCATGCGCATGCCCGCGGCCTCGTGCGTCACGCCGAAGCCGTCCCGGAAGTCCTCGACCGCGAGGTTGCGGTCCTTCTTGGCCTGCTGCAGGAAGGCCACGGCGGCGGTCTCGGGCATCAGGCAGCACGCGGCGAAGTAGTTGATCTCCAGGCGCTGCTGGAGGAAGTCGGCGTAGTCGGTCGGCGGCGTGTGTCCGAGCAGGCGGTGCGCCATGGCCTGCAGAGCCATCGAGCGCAGTCCGTGGCCGCCGGGGATGGAGGCCGGCGGCAGGTAGATCCGTCCGTTCTCGAGGTCGGTGACCGAACGAGTGGAGTGGGGGAGGTCGTTGGCGTAGATCAGCTCGAACCCGAGCTTCTCGGCCATGATGCTCACGGTGCGGTGCGTGAGTGCGCCCTGGACGTGACCGGCCGCCTTGAGGTGCTTCTCGGCGAGCTTCTCGATCTCGGGGAGATAGTTGTTCTGCGCGCGCATCCGCAGCCGCAGTTCGGTGTTCGCACGACGCGCTTCTTCCGGTGTCGCGATCGCCTCACGCTCGCGACGCTCGAGCTCGCGGTGCAGACCGAGGACCGACTCGATCGTCTCATCGCTCATGCCTTTGGTCACGCGCACGGGAGCGACGCCGAGCTGCCGGAAGACGGGGCTCTCCTGTGCGCGCTCGAGCTCGATCTCGAGAGCCGCTCGTCGGTTCGGCGGTTCGCCGGAGATCAGGTCGGTGACCTCCGTGCTCGTGGCCTGCGCGATCGCCTGGAGGAGGGACAGCTTCGGCTCGCGCTTGCCGTTCTCGATCAGGCTCAGCTGTGAGCCGGCGACACCGACGAGCGCACCGAGCTCATCGAGCGTGAAGCCGTTCTCCAGCCGGTGGTGTCGGATGCGGTGGCCGAGGGTGGTGAGGTGGATGCCGGAGGACGCCATTCCTTGAGTGTAGCGAAAGAATTGCGTTTCTTATCGCTTGATTTGCCCGAAAGTTGCGTCCGAACCGGAAGAAGATAGGTGCAACGCCCCCACTTCGAAGGAGCACACGTCATGGCCATCGCCGAAGTCTTCACCCCCCGCACGTCTCCCGTCTCCGCGGCGCGTACGTTCGGCGAGGCCCCGACGTATGACACCCCTGCCATGGCCGAGCTGGCCGCCTGGGTCGAGGAGATCCGCGAGCTCACCCAGCCCGACGCCGTGCACTGGGTCGACGGTTCGCGGGCCGAGAACGACCGGCTCCTGCGCGATCTCGTCGACGAGGGCAAGCTGATCAAGCTCAACCCCGAGTGGCGTCCCGGCTCCTACCTCGCGCGTTCGCACCCCAGCGACGTCGCACGCACCGAGGGACGCACCTTCATCGCCTCCGAGCGCGAGGAGGATGCCGGTCCCACGAACAACTGGGCCGCTCCGGTCGAGATGCACGCGAAGATGAACGAGATCTTCGCGGGCTCGATGCGCGGCCGCACGATGTACGTCGTGCCGTTCTCGCTGGGACGCGTCGGCGGTCCCCTCTCGCACATCGGCGTCCAGATCACCGACAGCGCCTACGCCGTCGCCTCGATCGGCATCATGACCCGGGTCGGCGATGCGGTGACCCGTCAGATCGCCGAGGGGGCCCCGTGGGTCAAGACCGTGCACTCGGTCGGCGCGCCCCTCGCTCCGGGGGAGCAGGACGTCGAGTGGCCCTGCAACGACGACAAGTACATCGTGCACTTCCCGGAGACCCTCGAGGTCTACTCCTACGGTTCGGGATACGGCGGTAATGCGATCCTGGCGAAGAAGTGCTTCGCCCTGCGTATCGCCTCCGTCATCGCCCGCGACGAGGGGTGGCTCGCCGAGCACATGCTGCTGATCCGCGTGATCGACCCGCAGGGCAAGGCCTACCATGTCGCCGCCGCGTTCCCCTCGGCGTGCGGCAAGACGAACCTCGCCATGCTGCGGCCGACCATCCCCGGGTGGCGGGTCGAGACCCTCGGTGACGACATCGCGTGGATCCGTCCGGGAGAAGACGGTCGCATGTGGGCGATCAACCCCGAGGCCGGCTTCTTCGGGGTCGCGCCCGGAACCGGCGAGTCGACCAACGTCACGGCCGTCGAGACGTTGTGGGGCAACACGATCTTCACGAACGTCGCGCTCCGCCCCGATGGCGATGTGTGGTGGGAAGGCCTGACCGACGCGCCGCCCGCGAACCTGACCGACTGGGAGGGCAACGACTGGACGCCCGAGTCCGGCCGACCCGCAGCGCACCCGAACTCCCGCTTCACGGTGTCGGCGGCGCAGTGCCCGCAGATCTCCGAGGACTGGGAAGAGGCCGTCCCGCTCGACGTCATCCTCTTCGGTGGGCGCCGCGCCAGCAACGTGCCGCTCGTGGTCGAGGCCACCGACTGGACGCACGGCGTCTTCCTCGGCTCGAACATCTCGTCGGAGCGCACCGCTGCCGCCGAGGGCACGGTCGGGGAGCTGCGCCGCGACCCGTTCGCGATGCTGCCGTTCTGCGGATACAACATGGCCGACTACTTCGGGCACTGGCTGAAGGTCGGCCGTGGCCTGCGCTTCGACCGCGCACCGCGCATCTTCCAGGTGAACTGGTTCCGTCGCGGGGAGGACGGCCGCTTCCTGTGGCCCGGGTTCGGCGACAACTCTCGCGTCGTGGACTGGATCATCCGGCGCATCGCGGGCGACGTCCCGGCGGTCGACAGCCCGATCGGACGCCTGCCGCGCGTGGAGGACCTCAACCTCGACGGCCTCGACATCCCGGCCGCAGACCTCGATGAGCTGTTCTCCGTCGACGCCGAGGCCTGGAAGACCGAGGCCGACCTGACGGAGGCGTTCTACGACACCTTCGGCGACAAGGTCCCCGCGGCGCTGCGCGCGGAACTCGCCTCGCTCCGCTACCGCCTCGACAAGGCGTAGCCCCCAGACCGGTGCCGGTTCGGGGGAGCCGGCACCCTCAGGGCCTCGTGCCCTGCAGACCCGCGAAGGCGGGACATCAGAGACGAACCCATGGCTGAGTGGTCTCCGACGTCCCGCCTTCGTGTCGTCCGCCCCTCCTTCTCGTCGACACCCCGCCTGCTCGTCGACACCCCTCCGCAGGAACGCCACGAAACGGGGGCGTGGACGCTGGACGGGGGCGTCGGCGCTGGGCGTGGACGCGGAAACCGGGGTCGGGGCGGGGTGCCGGTCAGGCGAGCAGCTGGTGGCGGGCGAGGTCGCGGTAGAGGGGCGTCGACTCCACGAGCTCCGCATGCGTTCCCTGGCCGACCACGACGCCGTCCTGCAGCACCACGATCAGGTCGCTGTCCACCACCGTCGAGAGGCGGTGTGCGATCACGATGAGCGTGCGGTCCGTCGACACGGCGTCGATGGCCTCGCGCATCCTCTGCTCGTTCACGCCGTCGAGGGAGGATGTCGACTCGTCGAGCAACAGGATCGGAGCGTCCGTGAGCAGTGCGCGGGCGATCGCGAGGCGCTGGCGCTCGCCGCCCGACAGCATCACGCCGTCCTCGCCCACGGGGGCCTCGATGCCGAGCGGATTGCGTTCGAGCACATCGCCCAGGTTCACGGCGCGCAGCACGCGTTCGCAGTCGGCATCGGTCGCGTCGGGGGATGCGAGTCGCAGATTCTCGGCGAGCGTGCCCGCCAGCGTCGGGGCGTCCTGCTCGACGTAGCCGAAGTGGGCGCGCAGGTCGTCGCGCGGGTAGGTGCGGGCATCATGGCCGTGCACGCGGATCGACCCTCCAGTCGGGTCGTAGAACCGCTCGATCAGCGACAGGATCGTGCTCTTGCCCGCGCCACTGGGGCCGACCAGCGCGACGCGGGAGCCGTGCGGGACGGCGAACGACACGCCGCGGAGAACCTCGTGATCCTGCGGGGCATCGGCAGCATCTTCGGTGGGTTCCACGTGGGCGTCCGCGAGCAGGGATCGCGCCTCCTTCGCCGCCGCCTGGCGGGCGGCCACCACGTTTGCGGGGTAGTGGAAGCGCACGTCACGGAACTCGATCGCCGGCGCATCCGCCGCTGCGGGCTCACGCGGCAACGAGGTGGCGATCTTCTCGTCGTCCTGCGACTCGGTGGGAAGATCGAGCACTTCCTGGATGCGGCCGAGCGCGCCGAGCGCTTGGTTCACCGAGGTGATCGCCCCGAAAGTGGTCGCCAACGGCATCACGAGCAGGAAGAGGAACATGATGAACGAGATCAGCGACGCGATCGTGATGGCACCGGCGGCGACGCGGAACCCGCCCACGCCGAGGACCACCAGAAGCGAGAGCTGCAGAGCGATGCCGGAGACCGGGACCACCAGTGAGGAGATCTTGGCGATGCGCACGCCGATGCCGTAGGTCTCGGAGGCGAGCTTCGTGACGGTGTCCGCTTCGCGCTCGGTCGCTCCCGAGGCGCGGATGGTGCGGATCGAGCCGATCGCCCGCTCCACGCCGGACGCCAGCTCGCCGACCTTCATCTGCTGGGCGGTCGAGGCCGTGCGGATCCGGCCGCTCAGCAGCACGACGACCGTGACCGAGAGGCCGATCACGAGCACGATCATCAGCAACAGCACGGGGTCGATCACGAGCATCGCGATCAGGGCGCCCAGGAACAGGACGGCACTGCCGACGGCGTCCGCGAGACCCTGGGTGAGGACGGCGTAGAGCAGAGTCGTGTCGGTGCCCACGCGCGAGACGAGGTCGCCGGTCCGGCGGGCGTCGAACTCGGAGGTGGGCAGATGCAGGATGCGCGCGATGAGCTTGCGCCGGCTCGAGTACACGACCGCGGTTCCCGTGCGCTGCAGCAGATAGTGCTGGAAACCGGAGATGATCGACGACACGATCACGAACCCGACCAGCAGCCACACGAGGATCCCGATGCCGGCGTCGGACTGCACCGCTTCGATGACCTGTCCCACGAGCAGAGGTTGCACGAGCGAGGTCGCGGCACCGACGACGCTGAGCACCGCGACCACGATCAGCGTGCGCTTGTGCTCGAACAGGAAGGGGAGGAGCTGGCGGAAGGTGGCGCGCGGGCCTTCGGGCTGCGCGCCCCGTCCGCGGCGGCGTGCTGTCGCCGAACCGGACATGCGGGACCTCTATCTGGAGATGGTACTTCGACCGTACTTCGTGCGTGGACGAATCCTATGGAGGGGCTGTATGCGGATCAGGAGCGGCCGAATCGCCGATGCGCGGCCTGCTTGCTCACGCCGAGGGCGCTGGCGATCGCCTGCCAGGAGTATCCGAGGTTCCGTGCGCGACGCACGTTGGCCTCCTCGGCGCGGGCGATTTCCGTGCGCAGCTCGGCGAGTCTGTGCAGGGCGGCCAGCGGCTCGCTTCCGTCGTCCTGTGCGATCGCGGTCGGCATTGTCATGATGTCCTCCTGCGTCAATCGTCGTTGACGCGGTACGCGCTGTCAATGTCTGTTGACGTGCCAGACTGGGCGGATGCTGTCCGCACCCCGCCTCACCCCGGGAGACCGTGTCGCGGTCCTTTCCCCGTCATTCGCTGCTCCGGCCGTCGCACCGGACCTGCATGCGCAGGCGATGCACCGGCTCGAGGACCTCACGGGGCTGATCCCGATCGAGTATCCGACCACGCGTGAGCTCGGCGCGAGTCCACAGGCCCGCGCCGCCGACGTGAACGCGGCGTTCGCCGACCCGAGCATCCGTGCGATCCTCGCCACGATCGGCGGAGACGACCAGCTCCTCGTCGTCCCGCACCTCGACCCGGCGCTGCCCGTGGCCGACCCCAAGCCGTTCGTCGGGTACAGCGACAACACGAACATCCTCAACTGGCTCTGGGGCCTCGGGGTTCGGGGCTACTACGGCGGCTCGACCGCCGTGCATCTCGGGCCCGGACCGTTCGTCGACGACATCCACCTGCGCTCCCTGCGTGCCCTGCTCCTGACCGGTGGTGTGCTCGACATCACCGAGCCGGGCGAGTCGGAAGACGTCGGGCGACGGTGGCACGACCCCCGGGCGCTCCTCGAGTTCGGCGACCGCGTCCCGACCGAGCCGTGGGCCTGGGCAGGGCCCGCATCACGGGTGGAAGGCGTGACCTGGGGCGGCTGTCTCGAGGTGATCGACGGCCTGGCCTTCGCCGACCGGCTGCCGCGCGCGGCGGACCTGGACGGAGTTGTCCTGCTGCTCGAGACCAGCGAGGAGCGGCCGTCCGCGGGCTGGGTGGCCCGGTGGTTGCGCGGACTGGGGGAGCGCGGCATCCTCGCGGCTGCGGCAGCCGTGGTCGTCGCCCGCCCACCCGTGAGCGACTTCGAGTTCCAGCCGTCTCCTGCCGAGGCTGCTGCGCTTCGTGCGGCGCAGCGGGATGCAGTGTTCGACGTCGTGACGCACTACAACCCCGACGCCGTCATCTGCGTCGGCCCGCCGTTCGGGCACACCCGACCGCAGTGGATCCTGCCCTACGGCGGGACGATGATCGTGGACGGCGCTGCGCGCACGATCACCGCCGCGTACTGATCAGAGCTCGACGGCGGCGGCGACGCCGAGGTCGCCGTCGTAGTCGTGGTCCTTCGTCTCCGGGCTCAACAGCAGCGCGATGAAGGTCAGGACGCCCATGGCCGACAGGTACAGGCCGACCAGCCACGGGGCGCCGTCGCCGAGCGCCCACAGCCACAGGGCGATCAATGGGGCCACGGCCGCACCGAGGATGGAGGACACGTTGTAGGCGATCGCCGAGCCCGTGTACCGCACGTTGGTCGGGAAGAGCTCCGGCAGCAGCGCGCCCATCGGGCCGAACGTGGCCCCCATGAGCAGGAACCCGAACACGAGGAACGCCTGGGCGAGCGCACCGGTGAACTTCGGGTCGACCGCGGGGAGGAGGAACGTGTTGAAGGTGAAGCCGAAGACGATGATCGCCCCGGTCACCCACAGCAGCAGCTTCCGGCGTCCGACCGCATCGGCGATCGGGCCGGACAGGAGCGTGAAGATGCCGAAGAACACCACGCCGATGATCTGCATCAGCACGAAGTCGGTGTATCCGAAGCCGAGTCCCGGGTAGAACTGCGCCGCGAACTCGCTCGGGTCGAAGGGGGCGCCGGTCGCCTCCGCTGCTGCCTTCGCCGCGGCCGAGGCGGTCTCCAGCGACGCGGGCTTGGTGCCGTACGCGAGCGTGAAGTTGGTCATCAGGTAGAAGAGCACATACGTCGCCAACATGATGAACGTGCCGAGGATGAGCTGCTTCCAGTGGTGACGGAACACGGTCGCGAGGGGAAGCTTGCGGATCGCGCCCTTCGTCTCGGCCTTCTTGAAGGTGTCGGATTCGACGAGCTTGAGCCGCACCCACAGGCCGATGATGACCATCACCGCGGAGAACAGGAACGGGATGCGCCAGCCCCACGCCAGGAACGCCTCGGACTTCAGGGCCGGGTTCTCGGAGTGTGGCAGCAGCCAGTTGATCGTGAGGAAGAGGAAGTTGGCGATGATGAAGCCGAGCGGGGCGCCCAGCTGAGGGAAGGTGCCGTACCAGGCGCGCTTGCCCTTCGGGGCGTTCTCCGTTGCCACCAGCGCCGCGCCGGACCACTCGCCGCCGAGTGCGAAGCCCTGCGCCAGACGCAGGATGAGCAGCAGGAGCGCCGCCCACCAGCCGATCTGCTGGAAGGTCGGCAGCAGTCCGATTACGAAGGTGGCGATGCCCATCGTCAGCAGCGACGCCACCAGCGTGGCCTTGCGGCCGAACTTGTCGCCGAAGTGCCCGAAGACCACGGCGCCGATCGGGCGGGCCACCATCGCGGCGCCGAAGACCGCGAACGAGGAGAGGAGCGAGGTGGTGTCGTTGCCCGTGGGGAAGAACAGCACCGGGAAGACGAGCACGGCCGCCGTGGCATACGCGTAGAAGTCGTAGAACTCGATCGTGGTGCCGACCAGGCTCGCGGTGATGACGCGCGAGCGGGGATTCGCGGGCGCAGTGGCAGTACTCATGACGCTTCTCCGATCAGCCCCGGTCTGCCCGGGGACCTGGGCGAGTTTACGCCTTCCTGAGTGTTGCCTGTGTGCGCCGCGACCCGTTCGAGTCGCGCAGACGGCTGCATCTGCGTACCGGATGCAGCCGTCTGCGCGATTCGAGGGTCACTCCTCCGTGGCGCCGAGCGACGGGGAAGGAACGAAAGCGGCCCGGCGCTCGATGAGCTGCTCGAGCTCCAGGACGACGAGGCGATTCGTCCCGGCGACGGTGGCGGGGGCGGGCACGTAGAGCGTGCGCTGCGGTCCGTTGCGCCAGTAGCGGCCGAGGAAGAACCCGTTCACGAACGCGTAGCCCTTGCTCCAGCTCGCGGTGTCGAGGAAGAGATCGGCGCGGGCATCCAGCTCGAACTCGGCGGTCCATGCGGTCGGACCGTCTCCGGAAGTTGTTGCCTCGGCGTCCGCGACAGCGTCCGTCCCGATCCCCGCGGCGATGGCGGCGACGTCCAACGGCGTGCAGCGCCATCCGCTCAGCGGTGCCCCGTCGAGGGTGACCGCCCCGATGAGTCCCTTCTCCTCGCCGAGCCGGTGGTCGTAGTTCACCCGCCCCTGGTCCTCCACCAGGATGCTCAGGGTGCGGCCACCGGGGATCCGGATCGCGCGGTCGTGGCGGGTGCGGGAGATCGCGCCGACCGCGCGCCCGTCGACGCTGACCCAGCCGAGGTCCCGGAGTTCATCGACGAGGAGCACTCCGCCGTTGCGGTGGGGGAGGTCGACGTCGTAGCGCATCAACGCGCTCTGGTGTCCGAGCGCGTCGAAGGTCTCGGGGTCGGCCGTCGGTTCCGCCGATCCCGCGGTCGTCGTCCAGGCACCTTTGGCGACGAGGGGGACCTCGAGCGCGGGGGCGGGGGTCGCGCTCGCGGGCAGCTCGTCCGGCACGGGCGCATGGCGCGCGATCACGTCGCGGAAGGCGAAGAACTTCTCCGTCGGGTTGCCCGCCTCGTCGAGCGGGGCGTCGTAGTCGTAGGAGGTCACGAGCGGGAGATAGCGTCCCTTGTCGTTCGCGCCGTTCGTGAGTGCGAAGTTCGTGCCGCCGTGGAACATGTAGATGTTGACCGAGGCGCCGGCGGCCAGGAGCGCATCCAGGTCGGCGGCCGCGGTCGCGACGTCCGTCGTGTGGTGCACGCCGCCCCACCAGTCGAACCATCCGTCCCAGAACTCCGAGCACATCAGGGGGCCGGTGGGCTGATGCCGGCGCAGCGTTGCGAGGCGCTCGGTGCTGCGCGAGCCGAAGGATCCGGTCTTGTGCAGCCCGGGGAGACTCCCGTTCGTCAGCATCCGGTCGACCGGCTGGTCGACGGTCGTCAGCGGCACCGTGATCCCGGCCTCGCGGGTGACCGTGACGAGTGTCTCGAGATACGCCGCGTCGGAGCCGTAGGCTCCGTACTCGTTCTCGATCTGCACGAGCACGACCGGTCCGCCGCGATCGATCTGGCGCGGTGCGACGATGTCGTAGACGCGGCGGAGGTACGCGCTCACCTCCACGAGGTACTCCGGCGCCGAGGAACGCAGCCCACCCGTGCCACCGGTGAGCCAGACCGGCAGCCCGCCGTTGTGCCACTCCGCGCAGATGTACGGACCGGGGCGGACGATCGCGTCCAGACCCTCCGCGTGGATCAGGTCGAGGAAGCGCCCGAGATCGTTCCATCCGCTCGCGTCCCACTCGCCGCGTCGAGGTTCGTGCGCGTTCCAGGCCACGTACGTCTCGATCGTGTTCAACCCCATCAGTCGGGCTTTGCGGATGCGGTCCTGCCACTGATCCGGGTGCACGCGGAAGTAGTGGATCGCGCCGGAGATGACCTGGTGCGGTCGTCCGTCGCGGAGGAAGTCGGTGTCGCCGAGGGAGAAGGAGGTCACGAGTCGTGGTGCTTTCGATGAGGCGAGCTGTGCCGATCCCGTGACGGGGGATCCGGGACCGGCACAGCTCGCGGGTATTACTTGTTGACGGTGAAGCCCTGCGCGTTGCCGTACTCGACCAGCGCGTCCTGCCAGGCGGTCAGGCCGTCGTTCAGATCGCTGCCGTTCTGGTACGACTGGCCGACGGTGTCGCCGAAGATGCTGTTCGCGTACACCTGGTAGGGCAGGTAGCTCCAGCCTTCGACGACGTCATCGGCCGCGGCGGCGAGCACCTCGTTGATCTTCTGGCCGCCGAAGTACTCGGGAGCGTCGGAGAGGAACTCCTCGCTGGACAGCTCGGCGGTCGTGGACGGGAACCCGCCGCTCTCGAGGAAGATCGAGATGCTCTCCTCGGAGTTGTTCAGCCACCACAGGAAGCCGGCCGCCAGCTCGGGGTTCTCGCTCTGCGTCGTGACGGCCTGGCCGCCACCGCCGTTCTCCGCGCTCGCCGGGGTGCCGTCATACGTCGGCATGGGGGCGACGCGCCAGTCGCCTGAGCCGTCGGGTGCGCCCGAGATGAGGTTTCCGGGCATCCAGGCGCCGATCACGAGGCTGGCGAGGCTGCCGTCGCCGAGGGCACGGAACCACTCGTCGCTCCAGCTGCCGTAGGGCGCGATCAGGTCTTCCTCGACGAGGCGGTTCCAGTTCTCGGTCCACTTCTTCGAGCCCGCGTCCTGCAGGTCGATCGTGACGTCGGTGCCCGAGGTCTCGAACGGCTTTCCGCCGGCCTGCCAGATCATCGAGGTCGCGAAGCCCGCGTCCCCGGCGTCGTTGGTGATGTATGCGTCGGGGTTCGCCGCGTGGATCTTCTTGGCGGCCTCGTAGTACTCGTCCCACGTGGTGGGCACCGCGACACCCGCGGCGTCGAACACGGTCTTGTTGTAGAACAGGGCCATGGGGCCGGAGTCCTGCGGCAGACCGTAGATCGCGTCCCCGTTCGTGACGGAGTTCCAGGTCGAGGCGGTGTAGTCGTCCTCGAAGTCGGCGAACCCGTAGGCCGAGAGGTCGGCGAAGGCGTCGGTGAGGGCGAACTGCGGGAAGGCGTAGTACTCGATCTGCACGACGTCGGGGGCGCCGGAGCCCGCCTTGATCGCGTTCTGCAGCTTGGTGTATTCCTCGTTGTTCGTCCCGGCGTTGACCAGGTTGACGGTGACGTTGGGGTACTCCTTCTGGAAGGCCTCGACCTGCGCTTCGGCGGACGGGGTCCACGACCAGTACGTGATCTCGCCGCCCTTCTCGAGCGCGGCTTCGACGGCGTCGAAGGAACCGGAGCCCGCATCGGTGCCGGAACCGGAGTCGGTCGTGCCGCCGGTGCTGCAGCCGGCCAGCGCCAGTGCTGCCACGGTTCCGGCGGCGAGCACGGCGAGGCTGCGCCGGGTCGGTGAGGGAAGGTGCTTCATTGCTGTGTCCTTTCGGGAGGTGCGGTCCAGCGTCGGATCGCGGGGGTGTTGCAGAAGATGCGGGGAGCTATTGCTTGACGCTTCCCGCGGTGAGACCTGACTGCCAGAAGCGCTGCAGCAGCAGGAAGGCGATGACGATCGGGATGATCGTGAGGAGCGAGCCCATGATCACGAGGTTGTAGATCGGCTGGGATCCCGCGCCGATGGCCTGAGCGCTCCATTGGTTCAGGCCGACGGTCAGGGGGTACCAGGCGGGGTCCGACAGCATGATCAGCGGCAGGAAGTAGTTGTTCCAGGTGGCGACGACCGTGAAGAGCGCGACCGTGACGATGCCCGGGGCGAGAAGCCGCATCGAGATCGTGAAGAACGTCCGGAACTCGCCGGCTCCGTCGATGCGCGCGGCCTCGAGGAGTTCGGTCGGCACCGATTCGGAGGCGAACACCCAGATCAGGTACAGCCCGAACGGGCTGATGAGCGAGGGGATGATCACGGCCCAGGGCGTGTTCGTGAGCCCGAGCTCGCTGAAGAGCAGGAAGGTCGGCACGGCCAGTGCCGTACCCGGCACCGCCACGGCGCCGAGGACCACGGCGAACACCGCGCGCCGCCCGAGGAAGCGGAACTTCGCGAGTCCGTAGCCGGCCATCGTGGCGAGCAGTGTCGCACCGCCGGCGCCGACCACCACGTAGAGCAGGGTGTTGCCCAGCCAGCGGAGGAAGATGCCGTCGCGGTAGGAGAACGTGGCGACGAGGTTGTCGAAGAATGCGAAGTCGTCGGCGAACCAGAGGCCGAAGGAGCTGAAGAGTCCGGCCTGCGTCTTGGTCGAGCTGAAGAGCAGCCACACCAGCGGGACGAGCGTGTACAGCGCGTAGACGACCATCACGATCAGCAGCGTGTTGGACTTGCGGGGCTTCAGCGGATCGTCGCGTCGGCGCGAGGGGCGGGCGAGGGGGAGTGCCATGTCAGCGCACCTCCGATGTCGAGCCGCGCAGCTGCACGACGTAGGCGATGACGGCCGTGATCACGCCCATGATGATGGCGATCGTCGCGGCGTAGTTGAACTGCTGACCGGCGAACGACAGGTTGTACGCGTACATGTTCGGGGTGAAGAACGTGGTGATCACGTTCGGAGCCAGCGGGCGCAGGATGTTGGGCTCGTTGAACAGCTGGAAGCTGCCGATGATCGAGAAGATCGTCGCGATCACGAGCGCCCCGCGCACGGAGGGGATCTTGATGGAGAAGATCGTGCGCCAGGCGCCCGCGCCGTCCAGGGCGGCCGCCTCGTACATGTCGGTCGGGATGGTCTTGAGCGAGGAGTAGAAGATCAGCATGTTGTAGCCGACGAACTCCCAGGTGACGATGTTTCCGATCGAGACGAGCATCCATTCCTTGGCGAACGGCGTGATCGCGTCGATGCCGAGGAAGTCGTTGATGTTGCTGGTGAGCCCGAACTGGTCGCCGTAGATGTAGCCCCACATGAGGACCGCGACGACGGCGGGAACCGCGTAGGGGAGGAAGATCAGGATGCGGAAGAACGACGCTCCGCGCAGGCGTGCGCTGTCCAGCGCGAGGGCGGCGCCGAGCGCGAGGAGGAGCATGATCGGCACCTGCACCACCAGGAAGATGAGCACGCGGCCGAACGCCTCCCAGAACTGCGGGTCGGTGAGCGCGCGGACGTAGTTGTCCAAGCCGACGAAGGCGGTTCCGCCGATCAGCTTCTCCTGGAAGAAGCTGAGATACAGCGCGTAGGCGAGCGGTGTCAGGAACACCAGGGCGAACACGACCATGAACGGGCCGACGAAGGACCAGCCCTTCCAGTCGCGCCTGTCGCGCCGTCGGACGCCGGGGGCGCCCAGGGGTGCGGGGATTTCAGTCGTCATCGACGAGTCCTTCTTACGATCCGGGCGCTTGCTGCGCCGTGTGTCAACGTCAACATATTCGATGGACTGCTAGTGTGTCAACGTCAACACATGAGGGGATGGGTGATCGTGAGCCCAGAGCATCCGACCGAGACGTCGACGCGTCGTCGTGAGCCCTCCATGGAGGACGTCGCCCGGGAGGCCGGAGTCTCAGGCCAGACCGTGTCCCGTGTCGTGAACGCCCGGGGCTACGTCGGCGCGACCACCCGTGAGCGCGTCGAAGCCGCGATGCATCGTCTCGGCTACCGACCCAACAGCGCGGCGCGTGCTCTGCGATCAGGACGCTTCCGCACCATCGGCGTCGTGATGTTCTCGTTCAGCTCGTACGGAAACCAGCGCACGCTCGACGCGATCGCGGTGCGCGCCGCCCAGCTCGGCTACGCCCTCACCCTCATCCCGGTGGAGTCGAGCGCGGGCGAGACCGTGGCCGGCGCCTTCCGGAGGCTCGAGGAGCATGCCGTCGACGGCATCATCATCGTGATCGAGGCGCACCAGCTCGACGAGGCCGACATCGAGATCCCCGAGGCCCTCCCCGTCGTGTTCGTCGACTCGAACCGCGGTGAGACCCATCCGTTCGTCGACACGGATCAGGCGCAGGGAGCCCGCTTGGCGACCGAGCACCTTCTCGAACTCGGCCACGACACCGTCTGGCATGTCGCCGGACCCGCCCGCTCCTACTCCGCGGAGCGACGCAGGGAGGCCTGGAGGGAGACGCTGGAGCAGCACGGGCGTCGCGTGCCGGAGCCGCTGCCGGGGGACTGGTCCGCCGCTTCGGGTTACGAAGCCGGTGTCGAACTGCGCGAGCGCGGCGAGGTCACTGCCGTCTTCGCCGCGAACGACCAGATGGCGATCGGCGTGCTGAGGGCCTTTCGCGAGGTCGGCCGCGAGGTGCCGGGCGACGTCAGCATCGTCGGTTTCGACGGCCTGCCCGACGCTGCACAGCTGTGGCCGCCCCTGACCACCGTGCAGCAGCATCCGGAGCGCGTGGGAGCTCTCGCGGTGGACGCGCTGCTCGCCGAGCTCGACGGCACCGGACGCCAGCAGACGCCGCTCGTGAGCTGCGAACTCATCGTGCGCGCGAGCACGTCACCTCCGCAGAAGCGCTGAGGATTGACGCCGGTCAGCGCCAGAGGACGGCGAGACCCGCGTTCAGGAGCGCCAGGATGCCGATCAGCCAGAACACGGCGGGCGGCACGGCGGCACCGCGCTTCTGGCGGGCGGAGCCGATGCCGAGCAGGGCGCCGATGATCAGCAGCACGACCAGCTTGACGCCGATCTTGACGTAGTTGGGGTCGTAGCCGTCGGGGAGTCCCCACGGAGCGGCGAGGGCGAGCCCGGCGACACCGGCGATGGCGAGGCCGTAGTCCATGATCTTCGTGATCTGGCGCTTGCCCCCGAATGCCTGCGCCGCCCAGGCGCCGAAGAGCACGGCGAATCCGATGAGGTGGACGAACAGCACGATGTGGCGGAGGGTCTCCATGCCTTCACCGTACGAGGTGCGGGCGGTCTGCGCTAGCAAGGCCAGGCTGACCTCAGGCACGGGCTATCGACGTGCGCCTGTGTTCACCTGTCGGGAGATTGCACGGATGTCGGGCGGAAACCTCGGTCTCGCCCCTGCGCCCGGTCACTCTCCCGACAGGTGCACGCGCCCGCCTCAGCCGCGCAGCTCCCGGGTCACGAGGGCGGTGCGCAGGGCAGCGTCCGCAGCTTCGGCGCCCTTGTCCTCCTTCGAGCCGTCGAGGCCCGCGCGGTCGAGTCCCTGCTGCTCGTCGTCGAGGGTCAGCACACCGAACCCGACCGGCTTGCCGGCATCGAGCGCGACCCGGGTGAGGCCGTCGGTGGTCGCGGCCGACACGTACTCGAAGTGAGGGGTCCCGCCGCGGATGATGACGCCCAGCGCGACGACCGCATCCGCACCACCGGCGAAGGCCGCCTGCGCAGCGATCGCGAGCTCGAAGGATCCGGGCACGCGTACCAGTCGGTGCGTGGCCTGCGCCGCCGACAGCACACGCTCGGCTCCGGCGATCAGGCCGTTCGAGATCGTCTCGTGCCAGGTGCCGGCCACGATCACGACATTCAGTCCCCGCCCGTCGATGTTGCCGGTCTCGGGTGCTCCTGCGCCGCTCATTTCTCGTCCTCTCCCTTGGCGAGAGCTTCTGCGAGCTCTGCTTCGCCGATGATGTGACCCATCCGGTCACGCTTGGTCTCCAGGTACTGGTGGTTGTTGGGTCCGACGCCGACGATCAGCGGTACCTGCTCGACGACGTCGAGGCCGAGTTCACGCAACTGTGCGACCTTGTCGGTGTTGTTCGTCAGGAGGCGCACCTTCGACACACCCAGGTCGGCGAGGATCCCGGCCGCTGCCGCGTAGTCACGGGCGTCGGCGGGCAGACCCAGCGCGAGGTTGGCGTCGACCGTGTCGAGCCCCTCTTCCTGCAGGCTGTACGCGCGCAGCTTGTTGATGAGCCCGATCCCGCGTCCCTCGTGCCCGCGCATGTAGATGACGACGCCGCTCTCCTTCTCGATCGCGTCCAGGGCGGAGTCGAGCTGCGGACCGCACTCGCACTTCAGAGACCCGAACGCCTCACCCGTCAGGCATTCGGAGTGCACCCGCACGAGCGCCGTCTCGCCGGGCTCACCGGAGACGACGGCGATGTGATCGGTGCCGGTGATGCGGTCCTTGTACGCCAGGAATCGGAAGCTGCCGTGGGTCGTCGGCACCGTGGCGTCGGCGCGCAGGCTCACGCGACGACCGCGGTGCGCGCTCGGCGTCGCGCCGTCGGGGTCGATCTCGTTCAGGTGGTCGATGAGCTGTTCGATCGTGATGACCGGCACCCCGTCGCGGGCGCCGAGTTCGATCAGGCCCGGAAGGCGCATCATGCTGCCGTCCTCCGCGACGACCTCGGCGATCGCTCCGACGGGGCGGAGCCCGGCCAGCTTCATCAGCTCGACAGCGGCCTCGGTGTGCCCGCTGCGCTCGCGCACGCCGCCGTCCACGGCGCGGAGCGGCAGGACGTGTCCGGGGCGGATGATGCTGGTCGACGTCGACTCCGGATCCGACAGCACGTTCAGGGTGTGTGCGCGATCATGCGCGCTGATGCCGGTCGTGACGCCCTGGGCGGCGTCGACGCTCACGGTGTACGCGGTGGAGCGGGCGTCTTCGCTGGCGGCGACCATCGGTGGCAGGTTCAGGTGATCGGCGAGGTCGGCGGGCATCGGGGCGCAGATGAATCCGGACGACCAGCGCACGGTCCACGCCACCCACTCGGGGGTCGCGAGCTCTGCCGAGAGGATGACATCGCCTTCGTTCTCACGGTTCTCGTCGTCGGCGACGAGGACGGGTCGCCCGGCGCGCAGTGCGTCCAGGGCCTCGGCGATCGTGGAAAGGCTCATCGTGAGCCTCCCTCCGGTGCGGCGCGGAACGCGAGCAAGCGCTCGACGTGCCGGGCGAGGATGTCGGTCTCCAGGTTCACGCGGTCCCCGACGGCGCGGACGCCGAGGGTCGTCGCGGCCAGGGTCTCCGGGATCAGTGAGATCTCGAACCACGGGGAGGGGTCGGCGGGGGCGCTGACGGCGCTCACGGTCAACGAAGTGCCGTCGACCGAGATCGACCCCTTGTCGACGACCAGCGGCGCGAGGTCGGCGGGGAGGCTGATGCGCAGCACGCTCCACTCGACCCCCGGGCGCACCGCGAGCACGTCGCCGGTGCCGTCGACATGGCCCTGGACGATGTGACCGCCGAGCCGGGCGCCGACGGGCATGGCCTTCTCGATGTTCACCCGGGTGCCGACCGTCGCCGACCCGATGGCCGAGACGTCGAGCGTCTGCTTCATCACGTCGGCGTCGAAGGTGTCGGCTGTCGAGCCGACCACGGTCAGGCAGACTCCCGAGACGGCGATCGACTCGCCGTGGACGGCATCCGCGGCGGCTCGGGGGGCGCGCACGGTCAGGCGCCAGCCGTCTCCGGACGGGGCGATCGCGGTGATCTCGCCCATCTCCTCGATGATTCCGGTGAACATCAGGCGGCTCCTTCGTGCTGCGGGTCGGTCTCTTCCGCGGGGTGTGCGATGGCGAGGAGGTCGCCCCCGAGGGGCACCCACTCGTGGATGGTGAGGCGCCGGGCCTCGGTGAGGGAACCGACCCCGATGTCGGTCAGCGCGAGTCGCCGGCCGCCGAGCAGCACGGGCGCGACGTACGCGAGGATGCGGTCGGCGAGCCCGGCCGCGAGGAAAGCGCTGGCGAGGGTCGGACCGCCTTCGACGAACAGGCTCTGCACACCACGGGAGTGCAGATCGGCCAGGACCGCGTGCAGATCATGGGTGTCGAAGAACAGCGGCGTGTGGGGATGCCGACGCACCATGGCATCGTCCGGAGTGGCCCGCGCGCCGATGACCACCGGGATCGGCTGGTGGGGCAGCAGCGCGTCGCCGTCGCGGGCGGTGAGGGAGGGGTCGTCGGCGAGGACGGTGCCGGTGCCGACCGCGATGGCGTCGGCCTCTGCGCGGCGTCGGTGCACGTCGGCGCGCGCCTCCGGGCCCGTGATCCACATGCTCGAACCGTCGTCCGCAGCAGCGCGCCCGTCCAGACTCTGCGCCCACTTGACCGTGACGTGCGGGCGTCCCAGCCGCTGCGCGGTGAGCCACCCGTCGATCACGGCGTGCGCGGCCTCGGCCTGTTCTCCCGACTCGACGTCGACCCCGGACGCACGCAGCCGATCGGCCCCGCCGCCGGAGACGGCGCCCGGGTCGTCGAGCGCGTACACGACGCGGGCGATGCCGGCCTCGATCAGCGCGACGGCGCACGGACCCGTGCGGCCGGTGTGGTTGCAGGGTTCCAGGGTGACGACGGCCGTGGCGCCGCGGGCCTCGAGGGGGTCGAGCTTCGAGAGCGCGTCGACCTCGGCGTGCGGGGTGCCGGCGCCCTGGTGCCACCCCTCGGCGAGCACCCTGCCTTCGGGGGAGAGGATGACCGCGCCCACCTGCGGGTTCGCCCCTCGTGGTCCGCGGGCGGCGAGGTGGAGCGCGCGAACCATCGCGTCGCGCTCTGCCGCGTTCACTGCCATCCGTCGTCCTCCTCTGAGGCTCCGGGGGTCGGAGGGATGGCGGAACGGACGCACGGATGCGTCTCGTGCTGCCTCCCTTCCGGACTAGCGAAGTCTCCCTCGCATCACCGTCGGTCCCGGAGTTCCACCGGATCGGCATCCCGATCTCTCGAGACGCTCGCGGACTGTCACCGCCGGTTCGGATTCTCACCGACCCCGGAGCACGTTGTTGCTCTGAGTGTACTCAACGCGCCTGCACGCATTTCATTCCACGACAGGGACCTTGCGCCTGCCGCTCGCCACCGCCGTCACTTGAGCAGCCGCGAGAGCCGCCGGTCGGCGAGCACTTTGCCGCCGGTCTGGCAGGTGGGGCAGTACTCGAGCGAACGGTCGGCGAAGAAGACGCTGCGCACCGTGTCGCCGCATACCGGGCAGGCCTCTCCGCGGCGGGCGTGCACCTGCATCCCGCGGCGCTTGGCGTCTTTCAGATCGGCCGGCGGTTTGCCGGAGGCTTCGGCGATCGCTTCCGTCAGCGTCTCGCGCAGGGCGGCGAACAAGCGGTCGATCTCGGCATCGTCCAACTTTCCGGCGATCGCATACGGCGACATGCGAGCGGCGTGCAGGATCTCGTCGGAGTACGCGTTGCCGATGCCCGCGATCACCGCTTGGTCGCGCAGCAGCCCCTTGATCTGCATCCGGCGCTCATCCAGCAACGCCGCGAACGCCTCTCTGGTGAACGCGGGGTCGAGCGGGTCGGGCCCGAGCCGCGCGATGCCGGGGACCTCCTGCGGGTCGCGGACCACGTAGACGGCGAGTGACTTCTTCGTCCCGGCCTCCGTGAGATCGAAGCCGCTGCCGTCGTCGAGTGCGATGCGCAGCGCGATGGGGGACTTGCCCGGCTTGAGGAGCGTGGTCGGCAGCGCGTCGTACCACCGGAGCCATCCCGCCTTCGCGAGGTGGAACACGAGGTGCAGGTCGTCGCCGCACGAAAGAACCACGAATTTTCCGAGGCGAGCGCAGGCCGTGATCGCGCGTCCCTGCAGCGCAGTGATCGGTGGGTCGTAGGTCTTGAGCGCGGCGATGGCGGCCACGGTCGCCCGCGTGATCGTTCGCCCCACGGCGCGCTCGTCGAGGAAGGTGGTCAGGCCCTGGACTTCCGGCATCTCCGGCATGCGTTCATCCTGTCACCGGCCGCCGACACTGTCACCCGGCGGGTCGCCCTCAGAGCACCGGCCAGTCCACCGGGGTGCGGTCGTCGTCGGGCAGCAGCCCCGCGATCCACCCGTCGTCACGGCCGCGCTGGCTGGTCAGCGCCTGGCGCTGCAGACCTTCGTAGCGGAAGCCGAGAGCGCGCGCGGCCCGTGCGGAAGGGACGTTCCCCACCACGGCCTGCCACCGGATGCGGGCGAGGCCGAGGTCGGTGAACCCCCAGTCGATCACGGCATGGGCCGCTTCGACGAGGTAGCCCTTGCCGCGCGCGGAGGCCTCGACCCAGTAGCCGAGTTCGGCCGTCGCGCCCGTGAAGTGCTCGGTCCTGTTGTGGAGACCGATCATGCCCACGAGCCTGCCGTCCGCGTAGACGCCCCAGACGGCCTCTGTTCCCGCGTTCCAGTGCTCGGTCACCAGGCGCACGAAGGCCTCCGCATCCTCGCGCGAGTACGGGCTCGGCACCGTGGTCCAGCGGGGGAGTTCGGGGTCCTGGCACGCGTCGGTGATGGCATCGACGTCGGCATCCGTCGGAGCATGAAGGACGAGACGTTCGGTGGTCAGCACGACGGATTCCATCCCGACAGCCTACGCAGGTGAGCGCTCGTCGTCGGACGGCGGCGGGAGTGTCCGTGGGCGCGACTAGTCTTGTCCGGTGACTGTTCCGGGGATTCTGCGCGCCTTGGAAGAGGCGTCTCTGTACCGCGACGCCCTCAGCTGGGCGCGCACCGACGCCGACCTCGGCCTGGTCGACGGGCTCGACGCGCCGACTCTGGCCGGCTTGCTGGCTCGACGGACCGCGGCGGGACATCCGGCCGCTCTTCTCGCGGTCGTGCCCACCGGTCGGCGGGCGGAGAGTCTGGCGCTGGCGATGCACGCCTACACGCCCGATGCCGACATCCTCACGTTCCCCGCGTGGGAGACGCTCCCGCACGAGCGCCTCAGTCCGAGCCCCGACACGGTGGGTCAGCGGCTGCAGACGCTGCGTCGGATTGCGGAGTGGTCGGGCGACCACCCGTTGATCGTGGTCGCGTCCGTCCGCGCCGCGCTGCAGCCGATCGCGGGCAACCTCGGCGAGATCGCGCCGCTCGAGCTCCTGGTCGGCAGTCGGGGTCACGAACTCGACCGCGTGGTGGAGCAGCTCGTCGAGCGGGCGTACTCGCGCGTCGACATGGTGTCGCGGCGCGGGGAGTTCGCGGTGCGCGGGGGCATCCTCGACGTGTTCCCGCCGACGTCCGAGCATCCCTACCGCGTGGAGTTCTTCGGCGACGAGATCGATCAGATCCGTGCCTTCTCGGTGGCCGACCAGCGTTCGCTTCCGGGCGATGTCCCGAGCGTCGACCTTCCTCCGACCCGTGAACTGCTGCTCACAGCAGACGTCCGCGAACGCGCCCGCGCGCTGATCGGTGGTTTCCCCGCGATCTCCGGCATGCTCGAGAAGATGGCCGAGGGGATCCCGGTCGAGGGGATGGAGTCGCTACTCCCCGCGGTCGCCGGACCCTTGAAGTCGTTGGCCGAGTACCTGCCGGCCGGCAGCGCGACGGCGGTCATCGATCCCGAGCGCGCGAGCGCACGTGCCATCACCCTGGGCGACACGAACCGCGAGTTCCTCGACGCCGCTTGGAGCGCGGCCACCTCCGGTGCTTCCGCGCCCATCGATCTGGGGGCCGGGGATTTCCTGACGATCGCCGAGCTCCGGGAGGTCGTGCGCGACCGCGGCGGCGTGTGGTGGCGGCTCAGCCCGTTCGGCGCCGGCCTCGGCGAGGGCGAGGTGGAGGCGACCAACCTCGGCGCCGCCGTCATCCCCTCCTTCCACGGCAACGTCGACGGTGCCATCTCCTTCGTCGAGGCGAAGGTGACCGACGGATGGCGTGTGGTCGTGATCGCCGCCGGTCACGGACTGGTCGATCGTGCACGCGACGTCCTCGCAGACCGGGGCCTGGCCGCTCGCGTGCTCGAGACGCTCGACGAGGCGCCGGAGCCCGGTGTCGCGACACTCGTCACCGGTTCGGTCGAAGCGGGCTTCCAGATCGAGGAGGCGAAGCTCGCGGTCCTCACCGACAACGAGTTCTACGGCCGCACGATCGGCGGCGACCAGCGCGTCGTCAAGAAGCTCGCCTCCCGCCGCAAGAACGTCGTCGATCCGCTCCAGCTCAAGCAGGGCGACTTCGTCGTGCACGCCACGCACGGCATCGGCCGGTTCGTCGAGATGACGCAGCGGGAGGTGTCGACCGGGGGACGCAATGCCGCCAAGTCGGTCCGCGACTACCTCGTGCTCGAGTACGCACCGTCCAAACGCGGCTACCCGGGCGACAAGCTCTTCGTGCCGACCGACCAGCTCGACCTGCTCTCGAAGTACGTCGGCGGCGAAGCGCCCACGCTCTCGAAGATGGGCGGAAGCGACTGGTCGCAGGCCAAGGGCAAGGCGCGCAAGGCGGTTCGCGACATCGCCGTGGAGCTCGTGAAGCTCTACTCCGCGCGCATGAGCGCCAAGGGACACGCCTTCGGTCCGGACACGCCGTGGCAGCGCGAGCTGGAGGAGGCGTTCCCGTTCGCCGAGACCCAGGACCAGCTGCAGACCATCGACGAGATCAAGGCCGACATGGAGCGGCCGATCCCGATGGACCGACTGCTCTCGGGGGATGTCGGCTTCGGCAAGACCGAGGTCGCCGTCCGTGCCGCGTTCAAGGCGATCCAGGACGGCAAGCAGGTCGCGATGCTCGTGCCCACGACGCTTCTCGTGAAGCAGCACCTCGAGACCTTCACCGAGCGCTTCGCCGGGTTCCCGGTCAAGGTGCGGCCGTTGTCGCGCTTCCAGACCGACAAGGAAGCCCGGCTCACCCTCCAGGGGCTGTTGGAGGGCTCGGTCGACATGGTGATCGGCACCCACCGCATCCTCACCGATCAGGTGATGTTCAAGGATCTCGGCCTCATGATCATCGACGAGGAGCAGCGGTTCGGGGTCGAGCACAAGGACTCGCTCAAGAAGATGAAGACCAACGTCGACATCCTCGCCATGAGTGCCACTCCCATCCCGCGCACGCTCGAGATGGCGGTCACGGGCATCCGGGAGATGTCGACGCTGGCGACTCCGCCCGAGGACCGTCATCCGATCCTCTCCTTCGTCGGTCCCCGCAGCGACAAGCAGATGGCCGCCGCGATCCGACGTGAGATCCTGCGCGAGGGGCAGATCTTCTTCGTGCACAACCGCGTGCAGTCCATCCAGCGCGTGGCGAGCGAGCTCGCCGAACTCGTGCCGGAGGCCCGCATCGCCGTCGCCCACGGACAGATGGGCGAGCACCAGCTCGAACAGGTCGTCGACGACTTCTGGGAGCGCAAGTTCGACGTCCTCGTCTCGACGACCATCATCGAGACCGGCCTCGACATCGCCAACGCGAACACGATCATCATCGACCGCGCCGACAAGTACGGGCTCAGCCAGCTGCACCAGCTTCGAGGTCGTGTCGGACGAGGGCGCGAGCGCGCGTACGCGTACTTCCTCTACGACGAGACCAAGCCGCTCTCCGAGACCGCGGCAGACCGTCTGCAGACGATCGCGGTCAACAACGACCTCGGCTCCGGCATGCAGGTCGCGCTGAAAGACCTCGAACTGCGTGGGGCGGGCAACCTCCTCGGTGCCGAGCAGGCCGGACACATCGCCGGCGTCGGATTCGACCTGTACCTGCGCATGATCGGCGAGGCCGTGGCGACCTTCCGCGGCGACGAGGTCGAGACCGGACAGGAGCTGCGACTGGAGTTGCCGCTCGATGCGCGCATCCCCGAGTACTACATCGACAGCGAGCGTCTGCGACTCGAGGCCTATCAGAAGCTCTCGGCTGCCTCGGCGGCGACGGCGAAGGACGAGGCCATCGACCTCGTGATCGAGGAGCTCGTCGACCGCTACGGCACACCGCCGGAAGAGGTGGAGGGCCTGGTCGCGGTCTCGCGTCTGCGGCGCCGTGCCGCCCGCGCCGGGCTCACGGATGTGGTCGTGATGGGGTCGAACCTGCGCATCGCGCCCGCACGCCTCGAAGACTCGATCAAGGTGCGGTTGCAGCGGCTGTATCCGAAGGCGAAGCTCGTGGCCGGGGGAGAGGCGCTGGTCGTGCCGATGCCCATGGTTCCCGCAGCGGTCGGCGTCGGTCTCGAGCCGCTGCCCGATGCACAGTTGCTCGAGTGGGTCGGACAGCTGTTCACCGCGATCTTCCCCGAGCCGGTCGCGGCCGAGTAGCGCGCGGCGACCGGCGACGGTACTAGTCTGGCCGCATGTTGTACGAGCACCTCGGGGCTCGGCCCCGCATCCATGACACCGCCGTCATCGCCCCCACCGCCGTCGTCTCGGGCGACGTGGAGATCGGGCCGGGCTGCCAGGTGCTGCACGGCGCCGTGATCACGGCCGAAGGAGGAGCGATCACCCTCGGCGAGCACGTGATCGTGATGGAGAACGCGCTCATCCGGGCGACCGCCGCAAACGCGGTGCACATCGGCGCGCACACCCTGATCGGCACACTGTCGAGCATCGCGGGCGCGACCGTGGGTGAGGAGACGTTCCTCGCCTCGGGGTCGCGTCTGTTCAACGGTTCCCTGGTGGGGGCGCGCTGCGAGGTACGCGTCAACGCGATCGTCCTCCGTCGCGCCGTCCTGCCCGAAGGTACGGTGGTCCCGATCGGCTGGGTGGCGGTCGGTGATCCGGTGCAGCTCTTCTCGCCGGACCGTGAGGACGACATCGCGGCCGCCCAGCCCGACCTCGACTTCCCCGGGCACGTCTTCGGCGTCGACCGGGACACCCCCGACCTGATGGTGCAGCTCACCGAGCGCTACGGCAGCTCCCTCGCGCGGCATGCGCAGGACGTGCATCTCGACGACGCACACCGCCGCCCGCACCGCTCCTGACCGCCGGCGCGGTCCCTCACGAGCCCTTCCCGTCGCGATATGTCAGCCGAAATCAGCCGAAACGGTGACATATCGCGACCGGAACGGATCAGGCGAGGGATCAGATGACGCCCTGGGCGAGCATCGCGGCGGCGACGCGCTCGAATCCCGCGATGTTGGCACCGGCCACGTAGTCACCCGCGACACCATGACGCTCCGCGGCGTCGAACGCGGCATCGTGGATGTCCGCCATGATCTCGCGCAGCTTGTTCTCGCTGTCCCCGAAGCTCCAGCGCTGGCGCGACGCGTTCTGGCTCATCTCGAGGGCCGAGGTCGCGACACCGCCCGCGTTGGCGGCCTTCCCGGGGGCGAACAGCACGCCCGCCTTCTGGAACGCGTCGACGGCATCCGGCACACATGGCATGTTCGCGCCTTCCGACACCACGCGCACGCCGTTGGCGATCAGCGCTTCGGCGTCGGACAGGCTGACCTCGTTCTGCGTGGCCGAGGGCACCGCGATGTCGACCGGGACCTCCCAGACGCTGCCGCCCTCGATGAAGCGTGCGCTCGGGCGACGGTTGGCGTACTCGACGATGCGGGCGCGCTCGACCTCCTTGAGCTGACGGAGCAGGTCGACGTCGATGCCGGCGTCGTCGACGACGTAGCCGGAGGAGTCGGAGGCGGTCACCGGGGTCGCGCCGAGCTGCGTGGCCTTCTGGATCGCGTAGATCGCGACGTTGCCGGAGCCCGAGATGCCCACGCGCTTGCCGGCGAGGGAGTCGTCGTGCACAGCGAGCATCTCCTGGGCGAAGAACACCGCGCCGTATCCGGTCGCCTCTGTGCGCACCTCCGCGCCGCCCCACCCGGTGCCCTTGCCGGTGAACATGCCCGACTCGTGGCGGTTGGTGATCTTGCGGTACTGGCCGAACAGGTAGCCGATCTCGCGGCCGCCCACCCCGATGTCGCCGGCGGGGACGTCAGTGTGCTCTCCGAGGTGACGGTAGAGCTCGTTCATGAACGACTGGCAGAAGCGCATGACCTCGGCGTCGGACTTGCCGTGCGGATCGAAGTCGGATCCGCCCTTGCCGCCGCCGATGCCCTGACCGGTGAGCGCGTTCTTGAAGATCTGCTCGAATCCGAGGAACTTGATGATCGACAGGTCGACCGAGGGGTGGAAGCGCAGCCCACCCTTGTACGGGCCGAGCACCGAGGAGAACTGCACGCGGTAGCCCCGGTTGACCTGGAGCTTTCCGGAGTCGTCGACCCACGGTACGCGGAACAGGATCTGGCGCTCGGGTTCGACGAGCCGTTCCAGGATGCCGCCCTCGACGTACTCCGGGTGCTGCTCCAGGACCGGCGCGATCGAGTGCAGCACTTCGTGGACGGCCTGCTGGAACTCCGGCTCATGCGGGCTGCGGGCGAGCACCGTGTCGAAGACGGGCTGCACGGCGGGGGCGAGCGGGTGGAAGTCGACGGGAGTCGTAGCGGTCACGCGGAAGGGGCTTTCTGGTGGGGGATGGTGGTGCAGGCGATCGTGTCGCGTGAGGCTTCGCCGGATCCGGCGCGAGATTTCACTCTAGCGGCGGTCCATCGTGGGCGACGCACGCGGCAGGCGGCCCGCCGGTCACCCGGTGTTCTGCAGGCCCGCGGCGACTCCACTCACCGAGAGCAGGAGCAGCCGCTGCTGTTCGGCGTCGGCTCCCGAGCCCGTCGGCTCCTCGTCCGCGGAGCGCAGCGCGCGCAGTGCACGCAACTGCAGGAGCGAGAGCGCATCCACGTAGGGACTGCGCAGCTGCACGGCGCGTTGCAGGACCGGCTTGTTCTCCAGGAGGCTGTCGCCGCCGGTGAGCCGGATCACCCAGCGCCGCGTGGTCGCCAGCTCATCGAGGACGAGCTGAGCGAGGTCGTCACGGTCGCCGAGGGCCAGGTACTCCCGGGCGATGCGCTCATCCGTCTTGGCCAGGCTCATCGCCACGTTGTCGATCATCGTGTGCAGCAGCGGCCACTCGCGGTACGCCTCGGCAAGGAGCTCCTCATCGCCGACGGCATCCAGTGCGGTGCCGAGCCCGAACCAGCCCGCGAGGTTGATGCGCGCCTGCGTCCACGCGAACACCCACGGGATCGCCCGCAGATCTTCCAGCGACTCGACCGAGAGTCCTCGGCGTGCGGGGCGGGACCCGAGTGCGAGCAGGCCGATCTCCTCGAGCGGCGTCACGGTGGCGAACCACGGGGCGAAGCCCTCCGCCTTCACGAGTGAGAAGAAGCGCTCCCGGGAGGCGGCGTCCATGATCGAGGCGATCTCGGCGTAGCGCTCGGCGGCGCGGCTGGTGCGCGCTTCCTCCGTGGGGGAGGACGCCAGCAACGTCGCGGCGGCGACCTGGTCGATGTGCCGCATCGCGATGGCGGGCTCGCCGTAGCGCGCGAAGATGACCTCGCCCTGCTCGGTGAGCTTGAACCGACCGTCCACCGAGTGCGGCGGCTGCGCGAGGATGGCGGAGTTCGCAGGCCCGCCACCACGGCCGAGGGCGCCGCCGCGACCGTGGAAGAGCGTCAGGACGATGCCGGATTCCTGCGCCCAGCGGGCGATCTTCTCCTGCGCCTCGTACAGGGCCAGGTTCGCGGCGACCGGACCGACGTCCTTGGACGAGTCCGAGTAGCCGAGCATGACTTCGAGGCGGTTGCCCGTGGCGGCCATGCGTTCGCGGAACTCCGGGAACGTCACGACTTCGGCGAGGATGCCCGGCGCGGCCTGAAGGTCGGCGAACGTCTCGAACAGCGGGACCACGTCGAGCACCGGGGCGTCGTCGCCCAGGGCGTACCGCGCGAGGCGATGCACGTTGGCGAGATCAGAGGCGGCCTGGGTGAACGAGACGACGTAGCGCCCTGCGGCCCGCACACCGCGATCGCGCTGGATGTCCGCGATCGCGCGGAAGACCTCCAGCACCTCCTCGGTCTGGGCGCTGAGAGCCTCGCCGGCGTCCAGCTCGGCCAGCGCCTTCGCGTGCACCTGCGAGTGCTGACGCACCTCGAGCTCGGTCAGGTGGAAGCCGTAGGTCTCGACCTGCCAGATCAGGTGCTGCACGCCGCCGAATGCGTGACGCTTCGCGCCGGCATCCGCGAGCGACGACTGCACGGCCCGCAGATCGGCGAGCAGCTCTTCGGGGCGGGCGTAGGCCCGTGCACCATCGCCCTGACGGGTGGCGGCGATGCGGCGCGCCATCACCAGCAGCACGCGACGGTGGGGCTCGTCCGGCGAGCGGGTCGCGAGTTCCGCGGCCAGCTCGGGGTCTCCAGCCGCGAATCGGTCCCACACGGCCGTGACGTCGGCGCTCGGCGGGGTGTCGTCCGCCGAGAGCGTGAGTGCACGACCGATCCGCTCGAGCGCGCGCTCGAGGCCGCGCAGCACATGGTCGGCGGCGATCTGCGAGGCCTCGCGGGTCACGGAGGCGGTGACGAACGGGTTGCCGTCCCGATCGCCGCCCACCCACGAGCCGATCCGCACGAACGCGGGCACGACCGGGGCACTGGCGCCGGATTCCTCGCCGCGGAGGGCGTCATCGATGCGGCGATAGACGTGCGGCACGGTCGTGAACAGCGTCTCGTCGAACACGCCCATCACGGTGCGGACCTCGTCGGTCGGGGACGGCTTCTGCGACCGCAGGGGAGCCGTGCGCCAGAGCGTGTCGATCTCCTCCAGCATGCGTCGGCGAGCACGGTGCTCCTCCGAGCCGCCCTCGCTCGCTGCGTCGTGCTGCGTGAGGAGCTCGGACAGGCGACGGATGCTCGACGAGACCGCGCGGCGGCGGGCCTCCGTCGGATGCGCGGTGAAGACCGGGTGGAAGCGCAGGCCTTCGAGGCGGCGGCGCGCCTCGTCGTCGCCGACCTCGGTCCGCAGTCGCGCGTATGCGGTCGCGACGGTGTCGGCGGCATCCTCGCGTCCTGGCTGTCCTGCGCGCTCGCGCAGCACGCGCACGCGTTGGTGCTCCTCGGCGAGGTTCACCAGGTGGAAGTAGCAGGTGAACGCGCGCGCGACCTCGTCGGCGCGGGCGACCGTGAACGACTCGGCGATCGCCGCGGCGCGTTCGAACGCATCGGGGGTCTCCTGGTCGTAGGCCTGGATCGTGGCGAGCCGGAGGCGTTCGACGTCTTCGAAGAGTCCGTCGCCGCCGGCTTCGCGCAGTACCTGCCCGAGCAGCTGCCCGAGCATCCTGACGTCGGTGCGCATGGCATCGGGGATGCCGCGGCCGGCTTCGAAACGGCCGATCACGCGGATCGCCTCGGTGTTCGTGGGTTCGGAGAAGGAGTGTGCGGGGGTCACACTTCGAGAGTATCCCGCACGCCGAGGGTGTTCTGCACGCATGACGGACGCGGGACGGACGCCTGACCGCGGAGCGCGGATCGCGGAAGGCACGGGGACCGCGGAGTGAGCCGGGACCATACGATGGGACGGATGCGCATCTCAGCGAACCCCCTCCGCGGGCAGCAGTTCCCCGCCGTCCTCCTCCTCCTCGCGGCCGGTCTCGGCTTGTTGCTCGCGAACCTGCCCACGCACGATCCGTTGGCCGCCTTCCTCGACTTCCACATCGCGGTGCCGGGGACGGACCTCGACCTGTCGATCGAGCACTGGGTGTCGGACGGACTCCTCGCGGTCTTCTTCCTCGTGGTCGCCATCGAGCTGCGCCACGAACTCACCCACGGCGAGCTCGATTCGCTGCGCAAGGCCGTGCAGCCCGCGATCGCGGCGACCGGCGGTGTCCTGGTCCCGATCGCGGTGTACCTGCTGATCGCCGGGGGAGACAGCTCGACGTCTTCGGGGTGGCCCATTCCGACCGCGACCGACATCGCTTTCGCCCTCGGTGTGCTGGCGATGTTCGGGAAGGGTCTGCCGTCTCGTGTGCGCGTCTTCCTGCTCGCCCTCGCGATCCTCGATGACATCATCGGCATCATCTTCATCGCGGTCCTCTTCGCCGGCGACGTGCAGTGGCTGCTGCTCGGCCTCGCGGTCGTGGGGGTCGCCGTGTTCTGGGCCCTCAGCCGCTTCCTGCATGCGAAGGGGCACCCGCTGATCGCCGTCGCGATGGTGGTGGTCGGTGTCGTGACCTGGGGTCTCGTGGCTTCGTCGGGCATCCACGCCACGATCGCCGGTGTGCTGCTGGGTCTCGTCATGGCTCCGGTTCCCGCTGCCCGCACGCGTCACGCGCTCGAGCCGACCGTGAACGGGGTGATCCTCCCGATCTTCGCCTTCGTCGCGGCGTTCGTGGTGATCCCCGCCCTCTCGCCCACGCAGCTCTCTCCGGCCTTCTGGGGGATCGTGGTCGCGTTGCCGGTCGGCAAGATCATCGGGATCTCGCTGTTCGGCTGGCTTGCGATGCACATCCGTCCGAAGGGCTCGGATCCGGCGCTGCCGTTCGCCGACATCCTCGCGGCCGGGGCGCTCGGCGGGATCGGGTTCACGGTGTCGCTGCTGTTGGCGAATCTCGCCTTCGCCGATGATCGCGGTATCCGGGACCAGGCGATCCTCGGCGTGCTCGTCGGGTCGTTGATCGCCCTTCTGCTTTCTGCGCTCATCGTGTCTTTGCGTGCGCGCTGGTACCGTCGCACCGCATCCGCCTCGTCCTGAGCGCGGAGCCGGTTCCGCTCTGTTCGAAGGAGGACGCATGAGCTCTCATCCTGAGCCCGGTGCCGGGGTGGACGATCCGCTCCGCGCCGCTGCCGAGACCATGCGGGAGGTGCGTGCGCGCTGCGTCTGGTCGCAGCGCATCACGCACCAGGACCTGGTGCCGTATCTGATCGAGGAATCGCATGAGGTGATCGACGCGGTCGAGACCGGCACCCGGGACGATCTGCGTGAGGAGCTGGGCGATCTGCTCTGGCAGGTGCTGTTCCACGCGGCGATCGCCGCGCAGGATCCCGAGGATCCGTTCGACATCGACGACGTGGCACGGACACTCACCGAGAAGATGGTGCGCCGGCATCCGCATGTCTTCGCCGGTGAGGTCGCCGAGACCCCGGAGCAGGTGCTCGTGCACTGGAACGCGGCGAAGGCCGCGGAGAAGCGCACCCGCGGCAGCGTGCTCGACGGCGTGCCGCGGGGGATGCCGGCACTCGCCCTCGCCCAGAAACTGGTCGGCCGCGCCGCTCAGGTGGAGGTGGCGGTCGAACCCGGCGACGAGGCCGACGTTCCGGCATCGGAAGCCGAGCTCGGTGACGCATTGCTCGCGCTGGTGGCGACGGCCCGCGTCGCGGGGTGGGATGCGGAGCGCGCACTCCGCGAGCGCCTGCGCGTGCTCGAGGACGACGTGAGAGCGGCCGAAGCGGCCTCCTGATCGTCCGGGCGCACGGACCCTCGGGCCGACCTGGGAAGATGGACCCGTGGCTACTGTGAACCCGCCGCGCGGTATGCGCGACATCCTCCCCGCCGACAAGGCCCGCCGTGAGCGGGTCCTCTCCGTCATTCGCGAGCGCTACCTCGCGCACGGCTTCGACGAGATCGAGACGCCCGTCGTCGAGGACTACGATCGCCTCCATGCCGGGATCGGCGGCGATAACGAGAAGCTCTCGTACAACATCCTCCGTCGCGGCCTCGATGCAGACGCGATCCGGGCCGCGGCCGACGACCCCGCCGCGCTCTCGGACCTCGGTCTCCGCTACGACCTGACCGTGCCGCTCGCGCGCTTCTACGCGAGCAACCGCGGCCAGCTCCCCACCGTCTTCCGGTCGATCCAGATCGGCCCGGTGTGGCGCGCCGAGCGGCCGCAGAAGGGGCGCTATCGGCAGTTCGTCCAGTGCGACATCGACATCATGGGTGACGACTCCTCGCGGGCCGAGGCGGAGCTGATGGTCGCCTCCCTCGACGCCGTCGACGCGCTCGGACTCGACGGCGCGACCGTGCGGATCAATGACCGCCGGGTGCTGGACTGGATGCTGGACAGCTTCGGCTTCACGGCCGAGGAGCGCCCCGGGGTGCTCATCACGATCGACAAGCTCGACAAGATCGGACCGGAGGGCGTCGCCGCGGAGCTGCGCGAGCGCAGCGCTTCCGCAGCCGCCGCCGACGCCTTCGATGCTTTCCTGCAGCGCCCGCAGACGATGGAGTACCACCCGTTCGGGGAGCGGCAGATCCGCAAGGCGCTGCCCGAGGGAGCACCCGTCGAGCTCGTCGAGCACCTGGTCGGCATCGGCGAGGCGGTCGCAGCCGGGCGTGGGCAGTCCGACATCCCGCTCGTGTTCGACCCGTTCCTCGTGCGTGGCATGGGCTACTACACGGGCACGATCTTCGAGCTCGCGCACCCCTCCGTCCCATACTCGCTCGGCGGCGGCGGGCGCTACGACGGCATGATCGGGCGGTTCCTCGGCCAGCAGGTTCCGGCGGTCGGATTCTCGCTCGGGTTCGAGCGTCTCGTCGACCTGATCGCCGAGGAGAAGGACACCGTGGCGCAGGCCGTGGTCCTGATCCACGATGCGGATGTCCCGGTGCAGGAGCTGGTCCGGCAGAAGGCCGCGCTGATCGCCGAGGGCACCCGCGTACGGCTGGAGCGACGGACGAAGAACGTCAAGGCGCTGCTCGAGCGGTCGGCGGCTGACGGCTACACGGCTTTCGCGATGGTCACGGCAGGCGGGGGCGACCTGGAGGTCAAGCCGCTCTCCTGATTCCGGCCCGGGGCACGTGAGCGGCGTCGGGCCGTTCACGCCGTGTTCACGGTGATCGGGTCGAATCGGGTCATGGGCCGGTTCCGTCTCGTGATGCTCACGGCGCTGATCGCCGTGACGGTCGCGGCGTCCCTCCGTCTGGTGCTCGTGCAGCAGGCTGCGCTCGCGCGGAAGCGCATCGGCAAGCCGTTGGGGGAGGAGTCGCTCGATGCGGATCGCGTCTGGCGTGGCGCGCTCGACGGGGAACCGCTCGATCTGCTGATGCTCGGCGACTCCATCGCCGCCGGTCTCGGGGCCGAGCGTCGCAAGGAGACGCTCGGCGGGCGTCTGGCGAAGGCGATCGGACGCCGGATGCACCGTCCGGTGCGGCTGCGTACGGCGGCGGTCGTCGGCTCGGAGTCACCCGACCTGACTGCTCAGCTCGATGCCCTCCCCGCCGGGTACCGTCCGCACGTCGCGGTGATCGTGGTGGGCGGCAACGATGTGACGCATCGGCTGCCCGTGGCGCTGTCGGCGCAGCACCTGCAGGAGACGATCCGCAGGCTGAGCGCGCTCGGGGTCGAGGTCGTCGTGGGCACGTGCCCCGACCTCGGGGCGTTGCGCCCGGTGCCGCAGCCTCTCCGTCGGATCGCGTCGAGCCTGTCGCGTCGTCTCGCCGAGATCCAGGACGAGACGGCGCGACAGGCAGGCGCGGAGGCGGTCGATCTGCGTCGCGCGGTGGGGCCGATGTTCTTCGACGAGCCGGAGACGATGTTCAGCCCGGACCGGTTCCACCCGAGTGCCCTGGGTTACCGCCGTACGGCCGAGGCCCTGACACCCGCCGTGTGCCGGGCGGCGGAGCGGTCGCTCAGCTCGCGTCGGCGGGAGCCTCGCTGAACGATGCCGCCCATTCCGCGACCCGTCGGCTGCTCTCTTCCTCGGAGATGTCCTCGACGCGCGTCATGACGGACCAGCGCAC
Organism: Microbacterium sp. J1-1; assembly: GCF_024498615.1. Classification (NCBI taxonomy): domain Bacteria; kingdom Bacillati; phylum Actinomycetota; class Actinomycetes; order Micrococcales; family Microbacteriaceae; genus Microbacterium; species Microbacterium sp. J1-1. The sequence continues at coordinate 1,203,343 of NZ_CP089590.1, forward strand.
GCCGAACGGATCGCGGATGCTGGCGAACCGATCGCCGGAGACGAAGAGGGCCGGTGCCTCGCGCACGGTGGCTCCGGCGACCACGGCCTTCTCGACGACGGTGTCGACGTCGGAGACGTAGAGACCCATCGAGTAGCAGTCGTCATCGCCCTCGGGTGCGCGGACGAGGTGGTACTCCGGATTCGGTTCGCCCAGCTGGAGACGGCCCAGCCCGAAGTCGAGGTCGGCGTGCACGACGACGCCGCCGAACTCGGTGACGTCGACGACCCGCGCGCCGAACACGTCGCGATAGAAGTCGATCGCCTGCTTCGCGCCTCGGATCGCCAGGAACGGGGTGAGGGAGGTGGCCCCGTGCGGGCGGCCGTCGGTGGTGTGGGTGCCGGTGGCACCGGTGGTCGGGGTGGCTGTCGTGGAGGTGTCGTCGCTCATGTCGCCACGGTACGTCGCGCGGGCGGACCACGGCTTGAAGATCCGCGACAACCTCCGCACGTCGGTGGCAGCGCCTACCCTGGCCCCATGGTGAATCCGACTCGTGGCGTGCTCTATCCGGCGCGGCTCCCGGAATTCCATCGGCTGCCCGCGCCGGCGGAGGTCGCGGAGCTGGTCGTGTGGTTCTGGATCCCGGAGTGGGACATCGCCGCCGGGCGCTCATCGCGGCAAGAGATGGTGGCCTACCCCGCACTCAACCTCGTCGTGGATGCCGATGCCGTGATGCTGTCCGGTGTCACGACCCGCGTCTCCCACCGCGACCTGCGAGGGCGAGGCTGGGCGGTCGGTGCCCTGCTGCGCCCCGCCGCGGTGGCCGCGCTGATCGACGACCCGGCTGCGTTGATCGACGGCGAGCGCGCACTGACCGCACCCGAGACCGCGGTGGCCGCGCTCCGCCACGACGTGGTGGCCGCGATGGCCTCGGGCGACGGGCGCCGGGAACGAGCGGTGGAGGTCTTCGCACGGTGGCTCGCGGATCGGGTCGGGGCGGTGAGCGAGCCCGACCGGCAGGCGAACGCGTTGACGGACGTGCTGATGGACGACGCGGCGGTGCTCACGCCGGAGGAGGCGGCGACGCGCATGGGGGTCTCCGTGCGGACCCTGCAGCGGATGACGCATCGTCATGTGGGCATCTCGCCGGCCGCGATGATCCGGCGACGGCGTCTGCAGGAGGCGGCACAGCGCGTCCGGGATCAGCCGGGCGTCGACCTCGCCTCGATCGCGGCCGACCTCGGGTACTCCGACCATGCCCATCTCACCCGCGACTTCCAGTCGGTCCTGGGCATCGCGCCGCGGGTGTACCGCGCCGAGTCGAGCCTCTGAGATCAGGATCGGGAGACGCGCAGACGCACCAGCCGATAGGCGACGCCGAGGAGGACCACTGCTGCTCCGATGAGCGAGGCGAGCACAGGAAGCGTGTTCACCAACAGGAGGCAGCCGAGTGCTCCGAGCACCTGCAGCGCGCGGGGGTAGCGGCGAGCGCTTCCGGCCTGTCGGAAGGCGGCCGCATTCGCGATGAGGTAGTACAGGAGCACTCCGAACGACGAGAACCCGATGGCATCGCGGAGATCAGCGACGAGGACGATCGCGATCACGGCGATCGCGATCACGATCTCTGCGCGCTGCGGCACCTGATGGCGCTGATCGATCTTCGCCAGGAACCTCGGCACGTCGCTCTCCCGTGCCATGGCCAGCGTGGTGCGTCCGATACCGGTCAGCAGCGCGAGGAGGGCTCCGAGTGAGGCGGCCGCGGCGGCCACGCGCACGATCGGCGTGAGCGCGGGCCATCCGGTCGCCACGAGCACGTCGACGAGGGGAGCGGTCGACTCCGCCGCGTCGGCGCCGAGCACGACGACCACGACGACTGCCACGAGCAGGTAGACGACGACGGCACCGCCCAGCGCGACCACGATGGCACGGGGGATGGTGCGCGCGGGGTCGACCACCTCTTCGCCCATCGTCGCGATGCGGGCGTAACCGGCGAAGGCGAAGAACAGCAGGCCAGCCCCCTGCAACACGCCGTACGCCGTGGCATCGGGCAGCGGAGCCGCGCTGGTGATCGCGCCGGCGCCGAACCCGAACCCGACCGCGACCGCGATCCCGAGGAGCGAGCAGACGACCAGCACGCGGGTGAGCATCGCGGTGCGCGTGACGCCGAGGCAGTTCACGATCGCGAGCGCGGCGACCGCGGCGACCGCCACCGGAACGGTCCAACCTTCGGGGGCGGCATAGGCGGCGAACGTCATCGCCATAGCGGCGCAGCTGGCGATCTTGCCGATCACGAAGCTCCAGCCGGCGACGAAGCCCCACCAGGGGCCGATCTCCGCGCGTGCGTAGGCGTAGGTCCCGCCGGCGACAGGATGGGCCGCGGCGAGTTGCGCCGATGATGTGGCATTGCAGTACGCGACGACGGCGGCGATGGCGAGTGCGACGAAGACTCCGCTTCCCGCGACGCCGATCGCCGGTGCCCACACCGCGAACACGCCGGCACCGATCATGGAACCCAGGCCGATGGCGACGGCGTCCGTGAGCGTCAGGCGACGAGCGAGGGGCATCCCGTCATCGTGGCATGCGACGGTGAACGGCGGGTGACGGCGGTCAGCTCCGTGCGGCGGTGACCCGCCTCTTCTCGCGGATGTAGACCTCGCGGCGCACCTTCGCGACGACGTCGCCTTCGCGGTCGGTGATGACCGTCTCGAACCACTCGAGCACCTTGGCCCCGCCCCGCGCACGCTCGCGGATCTCCTCGGCCTTCTCCTTCGACACCTCGAACTCGGCCGTGAGCACGCCTCGTCCTGGCTTGAGGAACTCGATCTCGCCGCGCGTGTCCCACACGACATGGTCGCGGCCGAGCTGGTGCATCACCAGCATGAAGAAGTACGGGTCGGTCATCGCCGACATCGAGCCGCCGAACGCGGTCTCGACGTAGTTGCGGGTGAAGACGTTGACGTGCAGTTCCACGGTGGCGTGCGTCCAGTCCTCACTGAAGCGGCGGATGCGGATTCCGCTGAAGAGATTGGGGATCCACAGGCTCATACCGATCGCGAGACGGCGGGGAGTGATGCGCATGAGGTCAGTGTGGAGTACCGCTCCGAGAGCGACAAAGACGTGTGGAGGATTGTGACAGTTGTTCTAGTTCACATAGAATAACTAGAGATTCGAGGAGAGGGGGCCACATGCTCATCCGTGTCGATGTCGACAGCCCGCGTGCGCTGTACGACCAGGTGGCGACCTCCGTCCGCTCCGACATCCTCGCCGGCGTCCTGGCTCCCGGGGACCGGCTCCCCGCGGCGCGCGATGTCGCCGAAGCGCTGTCGATCAATCAGCACACCGTGCTCCACGCCTACCAACGGCTGCGCGACGAAGGGCTCGTCGACCTCCGCCGGGGCCGAGGGGCGGTCATCGCAGCGTCGGCGGCACCGCTCGCCGAACTCGCCCATGACATCGACGACCTGGTGCGCCGCGCCGCTGCGCTCGGTGTCTCCGCCGATACGCTCGCGGGCATCGTGCGCTCCCATCGAGAGGTCCGCTCCGACCTCGACCACTCCGACCGTCGCGAGGAGGACTCGCCATGACCACCTACGACCTCACCCGCACGCCACCGCCGCTCCTGAAGCGCGCCCGACGGATGTTCTTCCTCGTCGCCGTGCTCGTGCCGATCGTGATCACGACGGTCGCGCTGGTGGTGCTGCTCTCCTGGTTGCCGTCGCTTCCGGAGCAGGTCGCGACCCACTGGGGTGTCGACGGCGCCGACGGGTTCGGATCCGCGGCCACGTATCTCTGGCTCCTGCTCGGGGTGGGCCTCGGGATCCCCGCACTGATGGTCGTCACGACACTCGTCGCGGTCGGGTCGCACTGGGGCGGCGCAGCGCGGCTGATGGGTGCGCTCGCCGCCGGGATGGCGGCCTTCGCCGCCGTGACGAGCGTCGGGTCGCTCGCGATCCAGCGCGATCTGTCCGAGTCCTCCGAAATTCCCGGCATCGGCGGTGTCGTCGCCGTTTCCTTCGTCGCGCTCCTCGTCGTCGCCGGAGCGGCCTGGGCCGTGCAGCCTCGCGTCCGCGCTCCCCGGGGGCGCACGCTCGAGCCGCGCTACGCCGTGCACATCGAGAAGGGGGAACGCGTCGTGTGGATCGCCACGACGAGCATGCCCCGCGGTGTGGTCGCCTTCCTCCTCGTCGTGCTGCTCGGACTCGTCGCGCTCGCCGCGTACCTGCTCGGGACCGGAACCGAGGGAGGAGCGCTCGTCGCTCTCGTGGTGCTGGTCGTGGGCATCTCGCTGGCGGCCACGGCCTCCTTCCGCGTCATGATCACGCCGGAGGGCTTCGCTGCGCGGGCGCTCCTGGGGTGGCCGCGGGTCCGTGTCCCGCTCGACGAGGTCGAGTCGGCGCGCGCCGTCGACATCTCGCCGTTCGGTGAGTTCGGCGGATGGGGATGGCGCGTCTCCGTCGACGGCCGTTCGGGCATCGTCCTGCGCCGTGGGCCGGCGATCGAGGTCTCGCGCCGCGGTCGACGTCCCTTCCTCGTGACGATCGACGGCGCAGAAGAGGCGGCCGCACTGCTGCAGGCGTATGTCGACCGCACGCGAACATCGGGCACGATGCCCACCGACACCGGAAAGGCGACGTCATGATCGACTCCACTCCACAGCTGCGGCGCGTGCCCTGGGCCGCCGTCCTTCTCTTCGTCGTCGTGGCCTTCGCCCTGGCGTGGCTGGTGGCGCTGCCGCTGTGGCTCGGTGACGGACTCGCCGAACCGCTGACCGTCGTGCTGCTCCCGCTGATGATGTGTACTCCGGCGGTCGCCGCGGTCATCGTCACCTTCGCGATGGGGGTTCCTGCTCGGGGTGGGCGCGCCCGGTTCCTCGGACTCTGGCCGCTGCGTCCCGCGAAGCGCGTCGTATGGCTCATCGTCGTCGGATGGCTGGTTCCGCCCCTCCTGGTCGGAGCGAGCCTCCTCGTGGCGGCGGCGTTCGGCTTCGTGCAGTTCGACCCGACCTTCCCCGCCTTCGCCGCCGAACTCGAGAAGGCCGTGCCGGCCGGCACGCCGTTGCCCCCGGTCGGAATCCTCGTGTTCGCGCAGCTCGCCGCGATCCCGGTGGGCGCGTTGATCAACAGCTTCTTCGCGTTCGGTGAGGAGCTCGGCTGGCGGGGCTGGCTGCTGCCGGCGCTGCGCCCGCTCGGGACCTGGCCCGCCCTGATCCTGAGCGGTGTGATCTGGGGCGCCTGGCACAGCCCGATCATCCTGCTCGGGTACAACTTCGGGCGTACCGACATCCTGGGCGTGGTGCTCATGATCGGCGGATGCGTCGCCTGGGGTGTCCTGTTCGGGTGGCTGCGTCTGCGCTCGGGGTCGGTGTGGCCTGCCGTGATCGCGCACGGATCGCTCAATGCCGCCGCCGGACTCGTGCTGATCTTCGCCGCCTCGCAGCCGGACATGGCTCTCGCCGGGCCGCTCGGGCTCGCCGGGTGGATCGTGCTCCTCCTCGTCGCGGTCGTGCTCGCGCTGACCGGGCAGTTCCGCACGCAGCCGGAACTCGCCGCTCCGGCACCCCGGCTCTCTCCACCGCAGCCTTGACGGGCCGAGGCGTCGGGGGTTGGCTGAGGGCATGGAATCCACTCCCGCGGCATGGTCGCAGACCGATTCGTTCCTCGCCGATACCCTGATCGGCTCCGATGCCCACCTCGAGGCGGCGCTCACGGCCCAGCGGGCAGCGGGTCTGCCCGAGATCGAGGTCGCCCCCGTGGCGGGCAAGCTGCTGAACCTCCTCGTCCGGATCAGCGGCGCGCGGCGGGTGCTCGAGATCGGCACGCTCGGCGGCTACTCCACGATCTGGCTTGCTCGCGCCGTCGGGCCCGAGGGGCGGGTGGTGACGGTCGAGGCGGAGCCGGACAACGCCGCCGTCGCCCGGGCGAGCATCGACGCGGCGGGCGTCGGCGATCGTGTCGACATCCGGGTGGGCAGGGGAGCGGACGTGCTCCCGAGCCTGGTCGGCGGTTTCGATCTGGTGTTCATCGACGCCGACAAGGAGTCCAACACGATCTACCTCGACTGGGCGGCGAAGCTCGGGCACGCGGGGACCGTGATCGTGCTGGACAACATCGGGCGCGAGGGGGAGATCGTGAGTGAGGACGCCGTCGACCCGAAGGTGGTCGGCACCCGTGACGGACTCCGGATGCTCGGGGAGGATCCGCGCTTCGACGCCACGGCGCTGCAGACCGTCGGGGTCAAGGGCTGGGACGGCTTCGCGATCGCGGTCGTGGTCTGACTGCGCGTACCGGGAGGAAAGAGTCCCTGAGCCGGTCGGGAGCGCGGGCTAGACTGGGCGCGGATCGACGACGCTCCACACCACGTTTTCCCCCTGAGCAAGGAGCACATCAGTGGCACTGATCGAGGCTGTAGGCGCACGCGAGATTCTCGACTCGCGCGGAAACCCGACCGTCGAGGTGGAGGTCCTCCTCGACGACGGCATCGTGCAGCGGGCGGCTGTCCCGTCCGGCGCATCCACCGGCGCGTTCGAGGCGTACGAGCTCCGCGACGGCGACAAGGACCGCTACGGCGGCAAGGGCGTGCTCAAGGCCGTCGAGGCCATCATCGATGAGCTCGGCCCGGCGATCGAAGGTGTCGAGGCGAGCGAGCAGCGCATCGTCGACGAGATCCTCAACGAGGTCGACGGCACCGAGAACAAGAAGCGCGTCGGCGCCAACGCCATCCTCGGCGTGAGCCTCGCGGTCGCCAAGGCTGCCGCCGACTCGGCCGATCTGCCGCTGTTCCGCTACCTCGGCGGCCCGAACGCGCACGTGCTGCCCGTTCCCCTGTTCAACGTCATCAACGGCGGCGAGCACGCCGACAACGGCATCGACATGCAGGAGTTCTTCCTCGCCCCGATCGGTGCGGAGACCTACTCCGAAGCCCTCCGCTGGGGCGTCGAAACCTACCACGTGCTGCGCGCGGAGCTGAAGGCCGCGGGTTACGCGACCGGCCTCGGCGACGAGGGCGGCTTCGCCCCCGACCTGCCCAGCAACCGCGAGGGACTGGACTTCCTGGTGAAGGCGATCGAGAAGGCCGGCTTCACCCCCGGTACCGACATCGCGCTCGGCCTCGACGTCGCCGCCACCGAGTTCTTCAAGGACGGTGTCTACCGTCTCGACAACAAGGACTGGGACGCCGCCGCGCTCACCGAGTACTACGTCGGACTCGTCAACGACTTCCCGATCGTCACGATCGAGGACGCGCTGGCCGAGGACGACTGGGACAACTGGAAGCACCTCACCGACGTCCTCGGCTCCAAGGTGCAGCTGGTCGGCGATGACCTGTTCGTCACGAACCCGGCACGTCTGGCCGACGGCATCACGCGCGGTGTCGCGAATTCCCTGCTCGTCAAGGTGAACCAGATCGGGACGCTGACCGAGACGTTCGACGCGGTCAGCCTCGCTCAGCGCTCGGGCTACACGGCGATGCTCTCGCACCGCTCGGGCGAGACCGAGGACACCACGATCGCCGACCTCGTCGTCGCGACGAACGCCGGTCAGATCAAGGCGGGTGCGCCTGCCCGCAGCGAGCGCGTGGCGAAGTACAATCAGCTTCTGCGCATCGAAGAAGAGCTGGGAGATGCCGCGGTCTTCGCCGGTCGATCGGCGTTCCCGCGCTACCAGGCCTGAGCGCAGCCGAGACAGCGAGACATCTCGCCCGGCGGAGGATGCACGAACGACCCGCCGGGCAGCACGACGAAGGAGGAGCCGTGGTACGACGACCGGCTCCTCCTTCGGCGTCTCCCGCGCCGAAGACTCCGCGGACGACGGGGAAGTCGGCCACGAAGCCGAAGCCCGCGTCCGCATCGAGGTCGACGCGTGGCTCCGCTCCGCGTGTCGACGTCCGCGAATGGGCGGCGGGTATCCGTCTGTCCGCCTTCTCCGTCATCATGCTCTCGCTGGTGGTGCTCGGCGCGTGGGTCCTCGTGCCCACGCTCGGCACCTTCATCGATCAGCGCCAGAAGATCGCGGCGCTCGAGGCCTCCGTGCAGGTGAGCGAGGACGAGATCTCGGCGCTCATCGCGGAGCGGGACCGCTGGAGCGACCCCGCCTACATCACCACCCAGGCCCGGGAACGGTTGTACTACGTGAAGCCGGGGGAGGTCGTGTACCTGATCGACAACGATCTCGATCCCTCCGCGCTGCCTCGTGAGCAGGCGCCGGTCAGCGACACCATCCAGGAGAAGCCCGCGGACTGGATGCCGCACCTGTTGCGCACGCTCGTCTCGACGGGCCTGAGCGACACGGCGGCGGTGGCTCGCTGAGGGGTCGCGTCGAGCATCTTCTCGGGCGGCTCCCGTACGCTGGAGAGGTGACCACGCCGCCGTTCCCCGCCCCCACTCCCGCCGAACTCGCCGTCGTATCGGCCCAGCTCGGCCGTCCCGCTCGGGGTGTGGTGGGCATCGCCGCCCGGTGCGCCTGCGGCAACCCGACGGTGGTCGCCACGACCCCCCGTCTTCCGGACGGCACTCCGTTCCCGACCTTCTATTACCTGACCCACCCGGCAGCGACCGCGGCCATGTCGACGCTCGAAGCCACGCAGGTGATGCCGGAGCTCGCCGCCCTGCTCGTCGACGACGAGGAGGTGGCCGCGGCCTACCTCGCCGCCCATCAGGCCTACCTCGCCGACCGCACGAGGTTCGGAGAGGTCCCCGAGATCGACGGCATCTCCGCCGGGGGCATGCCGACGCGCGTGAAGTGCCTCCATGCGCTCGCCGGACACGCTCTCGCGGCGGGCCCTGGAGTGAACCCCATCGGCGACGCCGCGCTGTCGCGCTCCTCGTGGTCCCCGACGGTCTGCCGGTGTGAGGACCCCGGCGCCGCCACGCGTGAAGAGGCGGCTCTCCCGGAATGACCGTGCGTCGGACGTTCCGCAGCGCTGCCGCCGTCGTGGTGGTCGCGGCCTCCGTCCTGCTCCTCGGAGCCTCCGCGACCCCGCCGCCGATCCCGGATGATCCGGCCGACCCGACGCGTGCGTCTGAGTACTGGCTCGACGGAGCGCGGATCCGCGAGGCCTGGCAGACCACACGGGGCGAGGGCGTGACGATCGCCGTGATCGACACGGGCATCGGCAAGGTGCCACAGGTGTTCGGCGATGCCGTGGTGGGCGGGACCGACGTTTCCGGCGCGGGAACTCCGGACGGACGCACACCGCTGGGCGCGGTCGACGGCAACCACGGCTCCTGGGTGGCGTCGCTCGCGGCGGGGCGGGGCGCGGCGGACGGCACCGGCATGATCGGTGTGGCACCAGAGGCGAACCTGCTGTCGATCTCCGTGGGGTTCGGTGCGGCGGCGGCCGTCCCGTTCACGGAGCAGGTCGCGAAGGGCATGCGCTGGGCCGTCGACAACGGCGCCGACATCATCAACCTCTCCTTCACGACGAATACGCTGGATTGGGACGAGAGCTGGGACGATGCGTTCCTGTACGCCTTCGAGCACGACGTCGTGGTGGTCGTCGCTGCAGGGAACAGGGGGAGCGGGACGAACATCATCGGCGCCCCAGCCACGATCCCCGGTGTGCTCACGGTCGGCGGGGTGGACCAGACGGGCACGGCGAGTGTCGAGGCCTCCACGCAGGGCATCACGATCGGCATCTCGGCGCCCAGCGAGGGCTTGATCGGCGTCTCGGCCGACGGGACGATCCAGCCCTGGCGCGGAACGAGCGGCGCGGCCCCCATCGTCGCCGGCGTCGCAGCTCTGATCCGTTCGGCGCACCCCGACATCAAGGCGATCGACGTGATCAACCGGATCATCCAGACGGCCATCCCGGTTCCGGATGCCGTCAAGCCGCGGGATCCGCTCTACGGCTACGGGCTCGTGGATGCGGCGGCGGCGATCTCCGCGGACATCGCGCCGGTGACCGAGAACCCGATGGGCGATCTCGCCGAGTGGATCCGGTGGTTCCGCCGCGCGGAGGCGAAACCGGAACCCGAGGCGTCCGTCACACCGGTCGCCGTGCCGCCTCTCCCGGCCGCGGACGCGCCCAGCGAGGCCGGTTCACCGTTGCTTCCCAGCGCTGATTCGCTGCGTTACGGTACCCTGCCGCTCATTGCGCTCACGGTCCCTGGTATCCTGATAGCGCTTGGCGTCACCGCAGCTGCCCGGCGCATCCGATCGGCGCGCGTTCCCGTACGCCAAATCCCCGACTCCGAGGAGTAGTTCTTCTGTGCCTCAGAACAGCACTGTGCCCAAGATTCTGATCGTCGGCGGAGGGTACGCAGGTTTTTACACTGCGTGGAAGCTCGAGAAGCACCTGCGCAAGGGTGAGGCCGACGTCACGATGGTCGACCCGCTGCCGTACATGACCTACCAGCCGTTCCTCCCCGAGGTCGCCGCCGGTTCGATCGAGGCGCGGCACTCGGTGGTCGCCCACCGTCGTCACCTCAAGCGCACGCACGTCCTCACCGCGAAGGTGACGAACATCAACCACGCGCAGAAGGTCGCGACGATCACGCCGCCCGTGGGCGAGCCGTACGAGTTCGCGTACGACCAGATCGTCGTCACCGCCGGAGCGGTGTCGCGCACGTTCCCGATTCCCGGGATCGCCGACAACGCGATCGGGCTGAAGACGATCGAGGAAGCCGTCGCGATCCGCGACAAGGTGATGTCGAACTTCGACAAGGCGGCGTCGCTGCCGGCCGGCCCCGAGCGCGACCGTCTGCTCTCCGTCGTCGTCGTCGGTGGTGGCTTCGCCGGCATCGAGGTGTTCGCGGAGCTGCGCTCGCTCGCCTCCTCGCTCGTCGGCAAGTACCCGCAGCTGAGCTTCGAGGACACGCACTTCCACCTCATCGAGGCCATGGGGCGCATCATGCCCGAGGTCTCGCTGAAGACCAGCGAGTGGGTGCTGAAGGACCTCGCCAAGCGTGGTGCCAACGTGCACCTCGACACCCAGGTCACCGGGGCGATCGACGGCAACGTCGAGCTCTCCACGGGCGAGGTCATCCCGACCGACGTCATCGTGTGGACCGCCGGTGTCATGGCCAACCCGACGGTGGTGCGGGGCGGAGACCTTCCCGTCGAGGAGCGCGGTCGCATCCAGACCCGCGCCGATCTGCGCGTCGGTACCCCCGAGGCGTTCGTCGAGGGTGCCTGGGCCGCGGGTGACGTGTCCGCCGTGCCCGACCTCTCCGGCGGGGGAGTCGGCGGCTTCTGCGTGCCGAACGCTCAGCACGCGGTCCGTCAGGCGAAGCTCCTCGCCAAGAACCTCGTCGCCGTCCTGCGCGGAGAGAACCCCAAGGAGTACTTCCACAAGAACCTGGGCGCCGTCGCCGGCCTCGGCCTCTACAACGGTGTCTTCCAGTCCGGCAAGATCGCCCTCAAGGGCTTCGTGGCCTGGGTCGCGCACCGTGGCTACCACGGCCTCGCGATGCCGACCTGGGAGCGCAAGTTCCGCGTGATCTGGGGCTGGTGGAACAACCTGTGGCTGGGCCGCGACCTGGTGAACCTCGAGACCGTGCAGAACCCGCGTTACGTGTTCGAGGAGTTCGCTGCCCGCCCGCGTCCGGCCGCTCCCGCGGCGCCGGCTGCGGACACGGCTCCGGCCGCGAAGTCCGAGCCTCCCGTCAAGAAGTCTGCGGCCAAGGTTTCCGACGCGGAGGGTGAGGCGGAGGCGAAGAAGCCGGCGACCAAGAAGGCTCCCGCCAAGAAGGCTCCCGCGAAGAAGGCCGCTGAACCCGTCGAGGCTTCGGCGAAGTAGTCGGACGCTCTCGCGTCTCCGGAACGGCCCCGTGCGCTCAGCGCCGGGGCCGTTCCTCGTTTTCTCGGCACCTGTGCGTTTCCGAGGCGTTGCTCAGGCGTGCTCCGATAGTGTCGTCACCGCGAAGGGGAGTACTCCCGTCTGCAGCGTCGTCGTCATTACGAGCACGAGAATGTGCTCCGGCCCGCTGGCCCGCGAGGGTGGAGGAGACCTTGGCACCCGTATCGCGGGCCGCCGAGAAACCCCTGCCGTCTTCTCCGACGTGGGGATGCCCGGTGGTCTGCCCCACGAAGGGACCACCATGGGAAGGCTCGCCCACTGATGCTTCTGTCCATCGACACCGATCACGGCTTCACCGGCCTCACCGGGTTCGCAGCCGATGTGCTCATCGCTCTCGGCGACTTCGGCGTCGGCCTTCTGGTCTTCCTCGAAGTGCTGATTCCGCCGATCCCGAGCGAGGTGATCCTTCCGTTCGCGGGGTACCTGAGCCAGAGCGGCCAGCTGAACCTGGGCTGGCTCATCTTCTGGAGCACGCTGGCATCGTGGATCGGTGCGCTCCTGCTCTACGGCCTCGGCGCAGCGATCGGGATGCACCGGGCGGTGCGTCTGCTCGCGGCGACGCGTCTGGTGAGCCGCTCGGACCTGGAGCGCGGATCCGAGTGGTTCGTGCGCAGCGGCGCGTGGACGGTGCTGGTCGGGCGCATGGTGCCCGGCGTGCGCAGCCTCATCTCGATCCCCGCCGGTGCTGCTCGCATGAACCTGGTGACCTTCAGCCTCTTCACGATCATCGGCAGCGGGCTCTGGAACACGCTGCTCCTGGGGGTCGGCGCGGCCCTCGGCACACAGCACGAGCAGCTGGAGCAATATCTCGGCTATCTCGACTACGCCGTCTACACGGCGATCGCGATCGCCCTCGTCGTGCTGGTCGTGCGTCGGATACGTGAGGCGGCGGGTGAGCGGAAGAAGCTCGCACGCGCACAGGACTGAAAGCGGTGCCCCCGCTGGGACTCGAACCCAGACTGAAGCGATTTTAAGTCGCCTGCCTCTGCCATTGGGCTACGGGGGCCTGCTCGTCAGCCTAGCCCGGTCAGCGGATGCGACCCGGTGCCGTCGGGGGTGATCCGGAGTACGAGGAGGCCGTAGGGTGGGGGAGTGCTCGACCTCATCGACGAACTGAGCCCGGCCCCCGGCGCGCTCGCGGTCGCCCCCGAATGGGAGGATCCGGCCCGCTATTGGCCGCGCCTCTCCGCCGTGACGGGCCATCTGCCGGCGCCTGTCGCGGTGATCGACCGGGAAGCGCTCCGCTACAACGCCATGGATCTCCTGGTCCGCGCCGGTGGTCTTCCGATCCGCGTGGCGTCGAAGTCGGTGCGTGTGCGTGCCGTGCTCGATGCGGTGCTGAAACTCCCCGGGTTCCGGGGCATCCTCGCGTTCACGCTCGAGGAGGCGCTCTGGCTCGCTGAGACGCATGACGACATCATGCTCGGCTACCCGACCGTGGACCGCGCGGGGCTGGAGAAGCTCTTCGCCGACGAGCAGGCGGCGCAGCGGATCACGCTGATGGTCGATGACCTCGTCCACCTCGATGTGATCGACAGTGTCGCCGGACCGGGATCCCGTCCGGAGATCCGAGTGGCGATCGACGTCGACGCCTCGTGGCGCTCCTCGCTCCTCGGACACATCGGTGTGCGTCGCTCGGCTCTGTTCTCGGCGGGAGAGGTGGCTGCTTTCGCCCGAAAGGTCATCGCGCGCCCGGGCTTCCGGCTGGTCGGACTGCAGATGTACGACGCGCAGATCGCCGGGCAGGGCGACGACGCCGGCCCCGACGCGCCCCTTATCCGGATGGTGCAGGCGCGCTCCCGCAACGAACTGCGGGAGCGTCGGGCGGACATCGTGGCCGCGGTCGGAGCGATCGCGTCTCTGGAGATCCTCAACGGCGGGGGGACGGGTTCGCTCGAGTTCACCGGGAGCGATGAGTCCCTCACCGAGGCGAGCGCCGGCAGCGGCCTGCTCGGAGGACACCTGTTCGACGGCTACCGCTCCTTCCGTCCCGCGCCGGCTTCCGCATTCGCGTTCGACGTCGTCCGACGCCCGGCCCCGGACATCGCCACCGTGCTCGGCGGCGGATGGATCGCCTCCGGGCCCGCCGTCGCCTCGCGCCAGCCGCGAGCCGTCTGGCCGCAGGGACTCCACACGCTCTCCCGCGAAGCGGCGGGTGAGGTGCAGACACCGCTGCAGGGTCCTGCCGCCAGGTCACTCGGAGTGGGGGATCGGGTCTGGTTCCGCCACGCCAAGAGCGGGGAGCCGGCGGAGCGCATCGACGGATACCACCTGGTCTCGGGTGAGGAGATCATTGACGAGTTGCCGACCTATCGCGGCGAGGGAAAGGCGTTCCTGTGACGAGAATCGGCGGATCCTGGCAGAACTGGGGCCGCTCGGCCTCGGTGCGGCCCGTGCGTGTGGAGCGTCCGCGCAGCCCGGAGGGTGTGCAGCGGGCGGTTCTGGCTGCGGTGAAGCAGGGGCTCAGCATCAAGGCGGTGGGCGCCGGACACAGTTTCACGGGCATCGCCGTGGCGCCGGGAGTCCTGCTCGAGCTCGACGATCTGCAGGGACTCGTCTCGGCGGATGCCGCAACCGGCCGGGTGACGCTTCTCGCAGGAACCCGGCTGCATCGGATCCCGCGCTTGCTCGCACCCTTCGGGCTCGCGATGGAGAACTTGGGGGACATCGACCGCCAGTCGATCGCGGGTGCCATCTCGACCGGAACCCACGGCACCGGCGCCGGGTTCGGCGGGCTCGCGACCCAGGTCGTCGGAGTCACGATGGTCACGGCGGACGGCGAGTTCCTCCGCATCGATGACGAGCGCGAGAGTGAGCTGCTCCCGGCCGTCGCGCTCGGCCTCGGCGCGCTCGGGATCATCGTCGAAGTCACGCTCCAGTGCGTGCCGGCCTTCGTGATGCATGCGATCGATGAACCGGCTCCGCTCGACGATGTGCTCGAGACGCTCGAGGAGCGGGTGGCGGCGTCCGATCATTTCGAGTTCTACTGGTTCCCCCACACCGATGTCGCCCTGACCAAGCGTCAGACCCGCCTGCCTGAGTCGACCGTGCGCCATCCGCTCCCTGTCGTGGGGAGGTGGATCGACGAGACGCTCCTGTCCAACGGTGTGTATCGGGTGGTGTGTGCCGCGGGACAAGCGGTTCCCGCGATCACCCCGCCCTTCAGCCGGCTCGCGGTCAGGCTCACGGGGAATCGCGAGTACACCGAGCTCTCGCACCGAGTGCTGATCCAGAGTCGCACCGTGCGGTTCCGCGAGATGGAGTATGCGCTCCCCGCAGAGAACGTGGTGCCGGCGTTCCACGCGGTGCGTGCTCTCATCGCCCGACGCGGGTGGCGGATCGAGTTCCCGATCGAGGTGCGCTTCGCCGCGAGCGACGACCGCTGGCTGTCGACGGCGCACGGGCGGGCGACGGCGTACATCGCCGTGCACCGGTACTGGCGGGCTGACCCGACCGAGTACTTCGGCGCGGTGGAGGAGATCATGCTCGAGTTCGGCGGTCGTCCGCACTGGGGCAAACTCCACACGCTGACCGAAGAGACGCTGCGGTTGCGCTACCCGCGCTTCGAGGACTTCGTCGCGTTGCGCGACCGCCTCGACCCGGAGCGCCGGTTCGGGAACCGTTACCTGGAGCGAGTCCTCGGGAGCTGATCCGACGTCCGTGGAGAGTGCGTCGGCGCCCAGTCCACGTGCAGGGTGCGCGTCTAGGATGGGAGAAACACGAGGAAGGGTGGGCCTCTGATGGAATGGCTCGTGCCGGTACTGATCGTTGTCGGAGTGATCCTGCTCGCCGGCATCTATCTGTGGGCCACGTACAACTCGTTGGTGCAGCTCAAGGTGCGCGTCGATGAGGCGTGGAGCGGGATCACGGTGCAGTTGAAGCGACGAGCCGACCTCATCCCGAACCTGATCGAGACCGTCAAGGGCTACGCCTCCCATGAGAAGGCGGTCTTCGAGAACGTCACCCGTGCGCGCGCCGAGACGCTCTCGGCCGGTGGACCCGGCGAGGCGGGCATCGCGGAGGGGCACCTGCAACAGGCCCTGCGCAGTCTGTTCGCGGTCGCCGAGGCATACCCGCAGTTGCAGGCCAGCACCAACTTCCTCCAGGTGCAGCAGGCACTCGTCGACACCGAGGACAAGATCCAAGCCGCGCGCCGGTTCTACAACGGCGGTGTGCGCGAGCTCAACACCAAGATCAAGGTTTTCCCGAACAACCTGTTCGCGAAGGGGCTGGGCTTCACCGAGCGCGAGTTCTTCGAGGTCGCCGACAGCAGCGCGATCTCAGAGCCGCCTCGCGTGCAGTTCTGACCTCGCGTACAGTTCTGACCTCGCGTGCAGTTCTGACGGAGAGCGCACTCACCAGACGGACAGCACCAGGCCCTCGTCGGTGAAGGTCACGTCTCCGCGCACGCCCCAGGAATCCGTCCGGTACGTCGTGGTGCGCGCCGTGCCGTCCTGACCGGTGCCGACCAGCGTGGCGACGAGTGCCCCGCCGTCGGCGCGGAACCCGGTGCCGTCGAGCGTCACATCCGGCAGTTCTTCCACGCGGTAGCGGAACTCCGACACCGCGCGAAACTCGGTGCCCCACGGGATCCGGATTCCGCACCCCTCGGGTGCCGCGTCCGACGACGTCGTGCACGCCGTGAGGTAGTCGTCGAGTTGCTTCTGCGCCGCGACCGTCGCCTCCGGTCGGAGCGTTGCCTCCACGGCGAGCTCCGACTCTTCGCCGGGGAGCACCACCAGCGCGCTGCGGCCGTCGAGCAGTGCGACCGGCGCGGGGGCGACGGAGTAGGCGGCAGGGAGCAGGGACGCCTTCTCTGCGGCGGGCAGGGCCTGCTCGCCGACCGCGACGAAGGAGCCGATCGTGGTCGTGGGTGTCACCGTGCCCAGGCCGGACGCGTCGACGGTCCAGCGTCCGCCGACAGCCGTCAGAGACAGCTCTGCTGTGTGTTCCTCACCGTCGAGCACGAACGAGATCCCCACGGTCGCTTCTTCACCGTCGCGGGCGCGTCGGTCGTCGCTCGCAGATGTCACCGCGGCGTCTTCGATGACACCGGTCGCGGCGGCGAACGCGGTGAGAGCCTCGGTGGAGACGTCGACTCCCGTCGCCTCGACGGCATCGGGATCACCGGATTCGAGCGCCCGGAGATAGCTGATGGCGGCATCCGCCGGCGTCGGGGAACCTGAGGTCGACTGCCAGATCCAGACGGCGGCAGCCACGAGCACGACTCCTGCGGCTCCGCCGATCATCCACCACCGAGCCCGACTCACGTCGCGCCCTCCCTGACATGTGCGTGCCGCCCGACGGAGCCACCGGCCCCGACCAATGCGCCGTGCACCTCGGCGGTGGCGTCGCCCCAGCCCGACACCGACACGTGCTCGAGACCCTGCCAGTGCGCGGCGAGCATCAGTTCGGCGGCGATCGCATCGGCATCCTCGGGACGGGCGTGGGGTTCCCACCAGGCGGACTGCACCTGAAGGGTGGAGGTGGCGCGATCGGCCTTGAGATCGACGCGCGCGACGATGCGGTCGCCCACGAGGACCGGGAGCGAGTAGTAGCCGAACCGACGCTTCTCGGCGGGCACGTAGATCTCGATCCGGTAGTCGAGGTCGAAGATGCGAAGAGCGCGCTCGCGGAACCAGACCACCGGATCGAACGGAGTCAGCAGGGCGGCCGCGTCGACTCTGCGAGGGAGCACGGCGTCACGGTGTCGCCAGGCGGGGAGCGGGCGTCCGCCTCGTTCCCATCCGCGGACGTGCACCGGGATCAGCTCGCCCTCGTCGACCAACGCGGCGATCGATCGCGCGATGGTCGCGCGATCGCGGATCCGGTAGTAGTCGGCGAGGTCGGACTGCGTCGCGACGCCGCTCGAGCGGGCGGCACGGCGCGTCAGCTCGAGGATCGCGTCGGCGCGCGAGACCTCCTGCGAACGGATCGGGTCGGGGATGACCTGCTCGGCAAGGGCGTACGTCCGCTCGAAGCCCTTGCGCCCACTGACGGCGACGTCACCTGTGCGCCAGAGGTGCTCGAGCGCCAGCTTGACCTCGTCCCAGTCCCACCAGGTGCCTCGTTCGCGGGGCGCGTCCGCGCGGAGGTCGGCGGGGCGCAGCGGACCTCGGGAGCGCAGTTCGTCTTGCACCCACGCCACGGTGCGGGCGTTGCGACTCGGCCAGGAGTCTTCGTCCGCCCAACGCCGACGGAAGTCCTCCATGCGAAAACGCCAGAGCGGCCAGTCCGCGATCGGGATGAACGTCGCCTCGTGCGCCAGGTACTCCACGTAGTGCGTGGTGCGGGAGAGGAAGACCCGGTCCAGGAGAGTGGGGTCGTAGTCGCCGAGACGGGAGAACAGCGGCAGGTAGTGGGAGCGCGCGAACACGTTCACGGAGTCGATCTGCAGCACGCCGAGACGATCCATCACCCGATGCACGTGGCGCGCAGCGACCGACGCGGGTCGTGCTCGCGTGAAGCCCTGAGCGGCCAGCGCGATGCGGCGCGCCTGGGTGGCGCTGAGGGATTCGGTCACGTCGTCAGCGTATCGCCGGCGTCCGACATCGCGGTCCCGGCGGTGAAGGATGCGTCCAACGGCATACGGCATGACCGTAGACTTGGGCGATGAGTGAGGATCAGCGACCCCGGCTGCGAGATCTCTTCCGTCCGCGCCCGGTCTCCACGGACCGCACCGTGACGACCGAGGCCGACGAGGCGGTACCGCTGCCACTGCGGATCACGGCGAGCTACGCGTGGCGTCTGCTGCTCATCGCGGCGGCGATCGGCGTCTTCATCTGGCTGGTCATGCTGCTCAAGCTCCTGGTCATCCCGCTCATGGTCGGCATCCTCATCACCGCTCTGCTCTGGCCGGCGTTCTCCTGGATGCTGCGTCACGGCGTCCCGCGCTGGTTGGCGATCACGCTCTCCCTCATCGGCACAGCCGCCGTCGTCACGGGGCTGATGTGGCTGGTGGTCTGGCAGGTGCGCGCTCAGCTCCCTGACGTCCAGGCGCGATCGACCGAGGCGTTCGATCAGTTCCAGGTCTGGCTTCACGAAGGTCCGCTGAAGCTCTCCGACACGCAGATCGCCGACTACCTGCAGCAGGGACTCGATTTCCTCACCGAGCAGACCCAGGCCCTCTGGACGGGCGCTCTCGCCATCGGCACGACCGTCGGGCACGTCGCCACCGGCGCACTGCTGTCGCTGTTCATCCTCATCTGCCTGCTCGCCGACGGTGCGGGCATCTGGCGGTGGACGGTCAAGATCTTCCCGCGCAAGGCACGGCCGGCGGTCGATGGAGCTGCGCGCAACGGCTGGGCCACGATCGTGAACTACGCCCGCACCCAGTTGTTCGTGGCGACCATCGATGCGATCGGCATCGGGCTCGGAGCCTTCCTGCTCCAGGTGCCCCTCGCCCTTCCCGTCGCCGTCCTGGTGTTCCTCGGCTCCTTCATCCCGATCGTCGGTGCCGTCGTGACCGGCGCCGTCGCCGTCTTCCTCGCGCTCGTCTACAACGGTCCCTGGATCGCGCTGTGGATGCTCGTGGTCGTGCTGGCCGTCCAGCAGATCGAGGGGCACATCCTGCAGCCGATCATGATGGGCTCGGCGGTCAAGGTGCACCCTCTCGCCGTCGTCCTCGTGGTCGCGGGCGGCGCGATGATCGCGGGAATCCCCGGAGCCCTCTTCGCCGTCCCGTTGGCGGCTTTCGTCAACGTCGCGGCGGTGACCATCAGCACGGGATCCTGGCGCACCGGCGCGGGCCCGAGCGGAGACCTTATCTGGAGCACAGTACCGCGCGAGCGGAGACGGAGGAATCGATGAGCGAAGTCCCCAGCCTGACCGAGTTCGAGCACGCAGCTCAGAGTCTGGCTGAGGTGATCTCGCACACGCCGACGCTGCCGTCGCGAGCGCTGTCGGACATCCACGGCAGCACGGTCCTGCTCAAGATGGAGAATCTTCAGCGCACGGGTTCCTTCAAGATCCGCGGCGCCGCGTACCGGCTGTCGCGGCTGAGCGCTGAGGAGCGCTCCCGCGGTGTCGTCGCCGCCTCCGCGGGCAACCATGCCCAGGGTGTCGCCCTCGCCGCCCAGGCCCTCGGGATCCCGGCCACGATCTTCATGCCGCTCGGCGTTCCCGTGCCCAAGCTCCTCGCCACCCGCGGGTACGGCGCAGAGGTCGTGCTGGAGGGGGAGACCGTCGCGACCTCGCTGCGACTGGCGGCGGAATTCTCCGAGCGCACCGGGGCCGTGCTGATCCACCCGTTCGACCACCGCGACGTCGTGATCGGACAGGGAACGCTCGGCCTTGAACTGCTGGAGGATGCGCCGGACGTCGACACGGTCGTCCTCGGCATCGGGGGAGGCGGTCTCATCGCGGGTGTCGCCGCGGCCGTGAAGGCCCGAGCCGCCGAGCTCGGGCGGACAGTCCGCATCATCGGTGTCCAGGCGGAGAACGCCGCCGCCGTGCCGCCGTCGCTCGCGGCGGGGGAGCCGGTCGACATCGTCACTCGTCCGACCATCGCCGACGGCATCCTCGTCGCCCGTCCGGGAGCCGTCCCGTTCGAGATCATCAAAGACCTCGTCGATGAGGTGGTCACCGTCTCCGACGATGATCTCGCGCGGGCTATCCTCATCCTGCTAGAGCAGGCGAAGGTGGTGGTCGAACCCGCCGGTGCCGCAGGTGTGGCGGCGATCCTGGCCGGCAAGGTCTCCGGAACGGGAACGACGATGGCGGTGCTCTCCGGCGGCAACATCGACCCGCTCCTGTTGCAGCGTGTGGTCTCTCACGGCCTCGCGGCCTCCGGCCGGTACCTGACGATCCGGATTCCGCTCCCCGACCGGCCGGGGCAGCTCGCTCGAGTGTCGGAGCTCATCGCCGAAGCCGGGGCGAACGTCATCGAAGCCATGCACACGCGGCACGGCCACGGACTCCAGATCAGCGACGTGATCCTGGAGCTCAGCGTCGAGACACGGGGACCCGAGCATTCGGAGCACACGCTCGACACGCTGCGTCGCGCCGGGTTCGCGCCCATCCTCGTCCCGGATTGAGCACGAGGGCCCGGATCCTCCGCGCCCCCCCACGCAGAAGCGCCCCCGCGTCCGAGAGGATGCGGGGGCGCTCTTCGACGGTGCGTCAGCCCGTGTAGGTCTCGACGTTCACGATCTCGACGTCGATGCTGCGTCCGTTCGGTGCCTCGTACGACGACTTCTCGCCGACCTTGAGGCCGAGGATCGCCTGGCCCAGCGGGCTGGCCTCGCTGTAGACGTCGAGGTCGCCGCCGGAAGCGATCTCGCGGCTGCCGAGGAGGAAGACCTCTTCGCCGCCGGCCACGAGCGCCGTGACGACGGTGCCGGGCTCGACGATCCCGCGGCTGGCCGGAGCTTCACCGACCTTGGCGGTCTTCAACAGGCCCTCGAGGGTGCGGATGCGGGCTTCTTGCTTTCCCTGCTCGTCTTTGGCGGCGTGGTACCCGCCGTTCTCCTTGAGGTCGCCTTCTTCGCGGGCCGCCTCGATGCGCTTGGCGATCTCATCGCGACCGACGGTCGACAGGTGCTCCAGCTCGGCGACGAGCCGGTCATACGCCTCCTGCGTGAGAAAGGGGACCTGAGCATCGGTGGACATGGCGAAGCTCCTTCTTTCGGGATCCCACCGACATGCTGCGGGGGATATGCCAAGACGCCCCGGCACGGTGCCGGGGCGTCGTCTGTCTGGCAAGAGTCTAAGCGACCCAGCAGGTGTTCACCAAACCTGTCGTGGCCTGCGCGACGGTCGGGATGGTGACCGAGACGGCCTGGGAGTGGCTGTCTCCGGCGGCGATCTCGACGATCTTCCAGCCCACCACACCGAACTCCTCGTCGAGTGCTTCGAGGGCGCACACCACGTCCTTGCCCTGCACGCCGGTGACCTGGAAGCTCACATCGACGGAGTACTCATCGACGAGGGTGAAGCCGAGGTCGTCGGCGTCCACCGAGGCGATCGACTGCGATACGGTCATCCAGCTGAAGGCACCGATGACCACGAGCGCGACAGCGCCACCGATGATCCACGGCAGCCGACGCCGTCGCGTTCGGCCATAGCGTTCGTCGAGCTGCTGTGCGGTCGTCACTGGTGGGTCTTCCCGGTCGTTAGGCTGGTGTTACCAGGTTATGCGACCTGCGCACGAAAGGCCGATTCATGCTCGCTCTGACCGAGACCCCGATGCCGACGCCATCCATGACCGTGGCTCCGGAGGCCGTCACGCCGGGCTTCATCGGCTTCGCCGCGATCGTCGTCGTCGTGATCGCGGTGATCTTGCTGATCTGGGACATGAATCGTCGCATCCGCCGGGTCCGTTACCGCGACGAGGTGCGGGAAGAGCTCGACGCCGAGGAAGCCGCGCGAGCCGCGGCCGCAGGGGAGGGCGGCACGTCCGCTCCGGATTCGCCCTCACCCGATGGGACGAGCACCCGCGACGGGGACGACCACCCCCCGACGCGCTGAGAGACCCTGCGTGGCGGATGGGGGAGCCGCACCACGCAGAGGCTACGGCGCGCCCAGCGAGGGCGACAGCGGGGCGAGGGTGATGAGCAGACACGCGGTCCAGTGGCAGAGGAACGCGAGCACCGTGCACACATGGAAGATCTCGTGGAAGCCGAAATGGCCGGGCCACGGATTGGGCCTCTTCAGCGCGTAGACGACGGCGCCGCCCGTGTAGAGGAGGCCGCCGACGATCACCAGCACCATCATCGCGAAGTTCGCGTTCATGAGGTCGACGATGTACATCACCGCTGCCCAGCCGAGCAGCAGGTAGAGGGCGACGTAGAGCCAGCGCGGGGCGTTGATCCAGAACACGCGGAAGAGGATGCCCACCAGAGTTCCGCCCCAGACCACGCAGAGCAGCAGCAGGCCCTTGTCCGGGGGCAGCGCCAGTGTCGCCAGGGGAGTGTAGGTCCCGGCGATCAGCAGCAGGATGTTGGCATGGTCGATCCGCTTCAGGACGACCTTCACCCGGGGGGACCAGTCGAACCGGTGGTAGAGGGCGGAATTGCCGAACAGCAGCAACGACGTGAGCATGAACACGGCGGACGCCCATTTCGCCGGGGCACCGTCGGCCACGATGATCAGGACGATGCCCGCGGCGATGGCCACCGGGAAAGTGGCGGCGTGGATCCAGCCGCGCCAGGTCGGCTTGATATCGACCGCAGCATCCACGGCGGCGGCTTCGAGAAGCGGCAGCTGGGGGACATCGGGACCGGACTGCTCGGGTGTGCTCACGTGCTCACTCTAAGCCGCGTGGCATTCCCTGCAGGGCACATATCCTCAGCATCCGCACACGGTGGCCGAGAGGTCGGCACGATAGTGTAGCGGGGTGATATCACGCGAGAATCCGGTGCGGGGACCGCTGTATCGGCTCTACACCAGTCGGCTGCGTCGCGATCTCGATCCTGCATCGGTGCCGCATCATGTCGCGATGATGATCGACGGCAACCGGCGCTGGGCGCGTCAGCTCGGGTACGCCACACCTGCCGAGGGATATCGGGCGGGCGCGGCGAAGATGCACGAGTTCCTCGGCTGGTGTGACGAACTCGGCGTGCGTGTCGTCTCGCTGTATCTGCTCTCCAGCGACAACCTGCGAAAGCGGGACTCCGCCGAGCTCGCCGACCTCATCGAGATCATCGCCGAGCTGGCGGAAGCTCTGTCGCAGGAGGGGAACTGGCGCGTCAAGCACGTCGGACGATCCGACCTCCTGCCGCCGGAGCTCGCGCGCGTGCTCGCAGAAGCGGAGGAGCGGACGAAGGGTCACAGCGGACTCCACGTGAACCTCGCGGTCGGGTACGGCTCACGCAACGAGATCGTCGACGCGGTGCGGAGCATCATCACCAAGCACGAGGCCTCGGGCGGCACGCTGGAAGACCTCGCCGCCCAGCTCACCCCGGAGATGATCGGCGAGCACCTCTACACCGGAGGACAGCCCGATCCCGATCTGGTGATCCGGACGAGCGGCGAGCAGCGGCTCAGCGACTTCCTGCTCTGGCAGAGCGCGCACAGCGAGTTCTACTTCGTGGAAGCGCTGGGGCCCGATCTCCGGCAGGTGGACTTCCTCCGTGCCATCCGCGACTATGCCGACCGCGACCGCAGATACGGCCGGTGACCGTCCGCGCGATGCACGGCGCCGTGCCACAATGACGCAGTGAGCACTTTCCAGGACTACGTCGACACCTTCGACAATGAGTCCGGCTATCTGAACTGGGCCGCCTTCGGCCCGCTGTCGCCCTCCGTGCGCGAAGAGGTCTTCGCCGACGCCGACCTTCTCGGCAGCGGCCGCCCGTCTTCGCTGTCGCTCGTCGCCGAGCGGATCGGCCAGGCACAGGAGCTCGTCGCAGAACTCCTCGGCGGCGAGTCGGATGACGTCACGCTCCAGCCCTCGTCGACCCACGGGCTCATGCACGCCCTGTACGGGCTCAAGGGCGCCGTCATCGCGAGTACGGCGGAGTTCCCCAGTGTCAGTCTGACCGTCGAGCGGGCCGCAGCGGCGTCGGACCGCGCCGTGACGCCGCGATGGATCACCCCCGCAGACGGACGCGTGACCACCGACGCCGTCGCCGAGGCGCTGGACGACGACGTGGTCGCGCTCGCCGTGAGCCACGTCGACTTCCGAACGGGCTATCGGGTGGATCTCGCGGCACTTCGTGAGCTCATCGGCCCCGATCGCCTGCTCATCGTCGATGCCGTCCAGTCCTTCGGCATCATGGACGTCGACTACGGCCCGGCCGATGTCGTGGTGGGCCACGGCTACAAGTGGCTGCGCGCCGGGAGGGGCAGTGCCTTCGCGTGGTTCTCGCCGCGAGCGCGGGAGCGGATCACGCCCGTGCTCTCCGGGATCACCGGGACCACCGCGACCGGATTGTTCGTCGACGAGCTCCCGGCGCCGGCGGCATCGGCGCGGGCGTACACGGTCAGTCAACCGGACACGCTCGCCGCCGGCCGACTCGCGATCGGTGTCCGGGATGTGCGGGATGCCGGCGTCGCCGCGATCGAGGCGCGTCTCGCCGAGCACGTCGACACCGTGATCGAGATCGCCGATCGTCACGGCATCGAGGTGAGCTCGCCGCGGGAGCGGGGAGAGCGGGCGGGTATCGTCGCCCTCGAGCCGGACGAACCGGCGCGTCTCGCCGCTGCTCTCGCGAACGCCGGTCTCGTGGTGACGGCACGCGGCTCCTCGGTGCGTCTCGCGCCGCACGCGGGAACCGATGCGGCCACTTTCGAGCTCCTCGATGAGGCGTTGCACGCATTCGGCAACGAGACGTTCACCAGCACGTAACGAAATCCACTGGCGTGTCGGTGTCGGGTACGCGCGCTCACGGTCGTACGTTCTAGGCATCGGGCAAGGCGCCCGGTCGGGTCGGCCTCAGGTTGACGACTCGTGACCCCCTGGTCGACTCGTTCGAATAGCCGGGATTCCCCGGGTCGGGAGTGGGTCGTGACCACACGTACAGCGCAGCAGGCCACCAGCACCGCGCAGCAGTCCACCCGTAAGACGACGAGACGCGCATCATCCGCGGAGCCTGATCAGGATCTGCGGACGTATGTCCTCGACACCTCGGTCCTGCTGAGTGATCCGCAGGCGTTCTTCCGGTTCGCCGAACACTCGGTCGTCCTTCCGGTCGTCGTGATCACAGAACTCGAGGGCAAACGTCACGACCCGGAGATCGGGTACTTCGCACGCCAGGCGCTGCGACACCTCGACGACCTGCGCATCGAGCACGGGCGACTGGACTTCCCGGTCGAGGTCGGTGAAGGTGGCACGCTTCGCGTGGAGCTCGCGAACACCGACTCCTCGGTCCTCCCGGCAGGCATCCGGCTCAGCGACAACGACACGCGGATCCTGTCCGTCGCCATGCACCTCGCGCAGGACGGGCAGGACGTCACGATCGTCTCCAAGGACCTCCCGATGCGCGTGAAGGCGGCGTCGCTGGGGCTGCGCGCCGAGGAGTACCTCGCCGAGCAGGCCGTGGACTCCGGCTGGACCGGCATCTCGACGCTCGACCTCTCCGGCGACGACATCAGCGACCTGTACGAGAGCGAGGTCGGCATCAGCGAGGAGGCGCGGGGCCTTCCGGTCAACACGGGCCTGATCATCCACTCCGAACGCGGCTCCGCGCTCGGACGCGTCACCGGGGACGGCGAATACCGACTGGTGCGCGGCGACCGCGACATCTTCGGGATGCACGGTCGCTCGGCCGAACAGCGGATCGCGATCGACCTGCTCCTCGACCAGGAAGTCGGCATCGTCTCTCTCGGCGGTCGGGCCGGCACCGGCAAATCGGCACTCGCGCTGTGCGCGGGTCTCGAAGCGGTGCTGGAGAGGCAGCAGCAGAAGAAGATCATCGTGTTCCGGCCGCTGTTCGCCGTGGGCGGGCAGGAGCTCGGCTACCTCCCCGGGGACCAGGGCGAGAAGATGGGACCGTGGGGGCAGGCGGTGTTCGACACGCTCGGCTCGGTCGTCTCCGGCAACGTCATCGAAGAGGTCATCGAACGCGGATTGCTGGAGGTGCTGCCGCTCACCCACATCCGCGGTCGTTCCCTTCACGACGCATTCGTGATCGTCGATGAAGCGCAGTCGCTCGAACGCAACGTCCTCCTCACGGTGCTGAGCCGGATGGGCCAGAACTCGCGAGTCATCCTCACCCACGATGTGGGCCAGCGCGACAACCTCCGCGTCGGCCGGCACGACGGCATCGCCAGCGTGATCGAGACGCTGAAGGGACATGACCTCTTCGGGCATGTGACCCTGACACGCTCCGAGCGTTCGGCGATCGCAGCCCTCGTCACCGAGCTCCTGGAGGGTGGAGAGCTCAGCTGACGACGGGCGACAGCGGATGCCGCGCGGACTGCCCCGCGGCATCCGCTGTCGTGTGTGCGGGGACCGGGTGGGGGTGGGGGAGGGACGGTTGCATGACGGATTTCCGGATGCATGACTGTTCGCCTGAGTGAGGTCATGCGGGTGTGCGATCCTCCGGCGTCTGAGCTCTCGAAGAGCTCGTGCTTCCGCGGAGTCCTTTCCTGCACAGTTGCCGACCTCGCGCCGCGTCCCACCGCCCTCGGGATGGTGGACGAGAGGCGTCGTCCGCCGGGGTGAGGATGACTCGATGATCGACGTTGTGTTCATCCTCAAGCACCTCGGGGGAGTCGCGCGCGGAACCACGCTCCAGGGATTCGGGTGTTCGCGTTCACGGCTCTCCGCGGAGTGCAGATCAGGCCGCATAAGCCGCGTGCGACCGGGAGTGTTCGCGTCGGGGGAGGCGTCCGACCAGGCGATCACGGCGGCGGCTCACGGCGGTGCCCTCACCTGCGGGAGTGCGCTGCGTGCGAGAGATGTGTGGACGCTGGAGGAGCCGACCCAGGTGCATGTCTGGATGGGGGTCGGCGGTCGGCGACATCACCCGCCGTCATGCGGTTGCATCGCACATTTCACCCCCGGTCGTATGGATCTCGGCGTCGCTCCGATCGACGTGGCGCTGGTGCACGCCTTCACCTGCTACGGAGCGGAGTTCTTCTTCGCCGCGTACGAGTCGGCGTGGAACAAGAGGATGTTGAGTGCTGCCGCGCGAGCGAGCATCCGCGCCCGGCTCCCACTGACAGCACGTTGGCTCGTCGATTTCGCGCGCCCCGATGCCGAGAGCGGTCTGGAGTCCCTGATTCGGCTGCGGCTCCACCTGATGGGCATCGAGGTGCATGTCCAGGTCGCCATCACCGGCGTGGGGCGGGTGGACTTCGTGATCGAGGGCCGGGTCATCCTCGAAGCGGACGGACGCGAGAACCACGCCGGATCCGCGCACCGTCATCGAGATCTCTTAAGAGACGCGAGGGCCTCCGACCTCGGCTTCGAGACGCTCCGTTTCGACTATGCGATGATCCTGCACTCGTGGGACGTGGTCGCGGCCGCGGTTCTGGCTGCCTTGGCGCGAGCGCGGGCGTGAATTCCGCTCACCTGCATGAGGTGCGAGCAGATGCATGACCAGCAGCGCCGGATGCTCATGCATGTGACGGCGGCTCATGCACCCGTACCGGGAACCAGGGACGGAGGGCCGGAGCCCC
The DNA here is from genome assembly GCF_024498615.1 of Microbacterium sp. J1-1. Classification (NCBI taxonomy): domain Bacteria; kingdom Bacillati; phylum Actinomycetota; class Actinomycetes; order Micrococcales; family Microbacteriaceae; genus Microbacterium; species Microbacterium sp. J1-1. The sequence goes on from NZ_CP089590.1 coordinate 1,231,180, forward strand.
GGAGCAGAAGCCCGAAACGGTGTCCGCAAACCACGGATGCCGCGAGGAACGTGTCCTCGCGGCATCCGGAAATCGCTCGGATCAGCCCGGGTGGGTCATCGAGAGGAGGTCGAGCTTCTCGTCGAGCTGCTCGAGGGTGAGGTCGCCCCGCTCGACGTAGCCGAGATCGATCACGGCGTCGCGCACCGTGATGCCCTTCGCGACCGAGTGCTTGGCGATCTTCGCCGCCGCCTCGTAGCCGATGAGCTTGTTGAGGGGGGTGACGATCGACGGGCTCATGCCGGCGAAGGCGGCGGCACGCTCGACGTTCGCCTGCAGGCCGTCGATGGTCTTGTCGGCGAGCACCCGGGAGGCGTTCGAGAGCAGGCGGATGGACTCGAGCACCGCCGTGCCCATGACCGGGATCGCGACGTTGAGCTCGAAAGACCCGGAGGCCCCGGCCCAGGCCACGGTCGCGTCGTTGCCGATCACTCGGGCGCACACCATGAGGACGGCCTCGGGGACCACGGGGTTGACCTTGCCAGGCATGATCGAGGAGCCGGGCTGCAGGTCGGGGATGTGCAGTTCGCCGAGACCCGTGTTGGGGCCGGAGCCCATCCAGCGGAGATCGTTGTTGATCTTCGTGAGCGAGACGGCGATCGTGCGCAGCGCGCCGGACGCCTCGACCAGACCATCGCGGTTGGCCTGTGCCTCGAAGTGGTCCTTCGCCTCGGTGATCGGCAACTCCGTCTCAGACGCGAGCAGCGCGATGACCTTCTGCGGGAAGCCGAGCGGGGTGTTGATGCCGGTGCCGACAGCCGTGCCGCCCAGGGGAACCTCGGCGACGCGGGGGAGGGCGGACTGCACGCGCTCGATGCCGAGGCGCACCTGGCGGGCGTAGCCGCCGAACTCCTGGCCGAGGGTCACAGGCGTCGCATCCATGAGGTGCGTGCGGCCGGACTTGACGGCGTCCTTCCACAGCTCCGCCTTCGCCTCCAGCGCGACGGCGAGGTGGTCGAGCGCGGGGATGAGCGTGTCGATGAGCGCCTGAGTCACGGCGATGTGCACCGAGGTCGGGAACACGTCGTTCGACGACTGGGAAGCGTTCACGTGGTCGTTGGGATGCACGGTCGCACCGAGGATGCGGGTCGCGAGAGTCGCCAGCACCTCGTTCATGTTCATGTTCGACGAGGTGCCGGACCCGGTCTGGTAGGTGTCGACCGGGAACTCACCGTCGTGGGCACCCGAAGCCACCTGGTCGGCAGCCTGGGCGATCGCGTCGGCGATGGCACCGTCGAGCGTGCCCAGCTCCTTGTTGGCAAGGGCGGCGGCTTTCTTGATCCGGGCGAGCGCGGCGATCTGCGTCGACTCCAGACCCTTGCCCGAGATCGGGAAGTTCTCCACGGCCCGCTGCGTCTGCGCCCCGTAGAGCGCGTTGACGGGCACCCGCACCTCACCCATGGTGTCGTGCTCGATCCGGTAGCCCTGCGAGCTCTCGCCGCTGCGCTGGTCGTTGTCGGTCATTCCGAACCCTCCTTGGTCACGGGGCTGTTCCCCTCGGTGTCGATGCCGACCGTGATCACCGGCGTCGCGGTGCCCTCGGCCAGACGGTAGTTCGCGCCGACGAGGCCGAGACGACCTTCGGCGACGGCGTTGCTGATGATCTCGGAGGACTGCAGCAGGTCGTTCACGGTGTTGCGGAGGTGCTCGCGTCCGACGAGCTCCGAGTCGATGTCGGCGACCGTGCCGCCGCCGCTCTCGGCGAGGACCTTCCGCGCGGCGGGCACGATCGGCGCGACGAGCTTCCAGATGTGCGGCGGGAGAGGAGCGGCATCGATCGCCGTCCCGTCGATCGCGGCGCGGACCGCTCCGCACGAATCGTGCGCGAGGACCACGATCAGCGGAACCTCGAGGACGGCGACCGCGTACTCGAGGCTCGCGACGATCGACTCGCCCATGACCTGACCGGCGTTGCGCACGACGAACAGGTCGCCGAGACCGAGGTCGAAGATGATCTCGGCCGCCAGGCGGGAATCCGAGCAGCCGAAGAGCGTCGCCACGGGGTGCTGCGCCGCGGCGAGATCCTTGCGCCGTACCACGTCCTGGTTCGGGTGCCGGGGCTCGTCCGCGACGAATCGACGGTTGCCGTCCAGCATCTGCTGCCAGGCTGCGGAAGGAGTCAAGGGGTGCGTCATGAGGCCTCCGAGAGTGAACGGATCTGTGGGATCAGCGACTCCGCGAGCTCTGCCGTGGAATCGGGCGAGCGCGAGCCGTAGAGCAGGATGTAGTCGTCGCCGGCCTGGGTGCCGATGGCGTAGGTGACGTTGGCGTTCGAATCGGCGTTGCCCGGCTCGTAGACGTCCCAATCGAGGCCGCCGATGCGGACCGTGTCCGTGGGGGCGATGCCGTTCAGGCGCTGCGGAGCCCAGGACGCATCGGCGTCGAAGGCCTGAGCGACCTTGATGAACCCGCGTTCGTCATCGGCGGACGGGGCCAGCGTGACCTCCCAGACGACGGTGGCACCGCCGAGCAGCTTCGCGCTGTTCGCCCGCCAGAAGTCGCCCAGTTCGGGAACGAGCACGGGGCTGTCCATCGTGGATTCCACACCCGCGGCGATGCCGGCGACGTCGATCGGCTCGGGCTCGACCGGCTCACCACGGGGGACGGCGAGGATGATCACGGCGACCACGGCGACCGTCACGAGGAGGGCTGCGATGAGGTTCCGGAACGTCTGACTCGAGCGATACGCCTTGCTGGAGGCGGCTTTGCGCGCTGCGGTCTCGTCCGGCGTCTCCGGGCGACCCAGCTCCGCGATGATGGGCGGCTGCTTGGTCTGCTTGCTCATGACTCCGCGCCCGAGGTCTCGGTGGTGGATGATGCGGCCCTGGCTTCTTCCAGACGGCGCTTCGCGCCCAGGAGCCATTCCTCGCACCGGGCGGCCAGCGCCTCGCCACGCTCCCAGAGCGCGAGCGAGTGCTCGAGGGTCGGTGACCCCTGTTCGAGTTCGGCGACGACCTTGACGAGCTCGTCACGGGCTGCCTCGAACGACAGCGTGTCCACGGGGGTGTCGTTGAGGGCGCTCACTCCTCCATCCTACGTCGTGGGGCGTGGCGCTCCGGCTCAGGGGGACTCCGGGATCTCGCCCTCCGAACGCGCAGCGACGGAGCCGCGATCGACGGTGATCGTGAGGGCGCTGCCTGCCGGGGCATCGGCGGCGTCGCGCAGAATCACGCCGCCGTCGAGGTGGGCGATCGCGTAACCGCGCGCGAGCGTGGCCGCGGGGGAGAGCGCGCGGAGGGAGGCACGCAGCTCCCCGGTCCGCCGACCGGCGGAATCGATCTCCCGGGTCACGGTGTCGCGCCCGCGCGAGAGCAGCAGCCACAGCTCTTGGGAGCGGGCGTCGATGATCGGATCGGGGGAGCGCAGGACAGGGCGCGAGCGGAGCTGCTCCAGTTGCGCGATGTCGTGCGAGAGGCGCTGGGTGAGGCGCGTCGTCGCGCGCGAGCGCAGCTGGGCGATGAGGGCACGTTGCTCACCCACGTCCGGCACGACGCGTTTCGCCGCATCGGTCGGCGTCGATGCGCGCAGGTCGGCGACGTCGTCGAGCAGGGGATGGTCGTTCTCGTGTCCGATCGCGCTGACGACCGGGGTGGAGGCAGCGGCGACGGCGCGGATGAGTCGCTCGTCGCTGAAGCCGAGGAGGGTCTGCGGGTCGCCGCCGCCCCGAGCGATGATGATCACGTCGACGTCCGGGTCGGCGTCGAGCCGTGCGAGCGCGGCGAGGGTGTCCGGCACGCACCGGTCGCCCTGCACCGCGGCGTATTCGGTCCGGAACCGGACCTGGGGCCAGCGGAGCTCGGCGTTGCGGTGCACGTCCTTCTCGGCGTCCGACCGCTCACCCGTGATCAGCCCGATGACGTGGGGGAGGAAGGGCAGGCGCTGCTTGCGGGCGGGGTCGAACAGGCCCTCCTGGCGCAGCTGGACGCGGAGCTTCTCGAGGCGTTCGAGCTGATCGCCCAAGCCCACGTGCTTCATCGCCGAGACTGTGAAGCTGAAGTCTCCTGCCTTGACGAAGTAGTCGGCTTTCACCGCGGCCACGACGTGATCGCCGATGCCGATGTCGGAGGGGATGCGCCCGCGAACGCTCGACCACACACGGATCGAGATCTGGGCGTCGGACCGGGTGTCCTTCAGGCGCGCGAAGACGTTGCCGGCACGCACATTCCAGGAGGTGATCTCCCCTTCGACCCAGACCGTGTTCCAGCGCGCGATGAAGTCGCGGATGGTCGAGTTGAGGCGGGTGACCGAGGTGGGTGCGTCGGCCGTGGAGTCGCGCGGGGCGACGGAGTCGGCGGGCGGAGTCTCGCCCTGTCCCGTCGTCGCTTCGAAGACTGTCATCCGCTCCCGCTCCCGTCTGGAGTCTCCCCGGCCCCGCACAGCTGTGCGGCGGTAGAATTCAGGGGTGACTTCGACTGCCGTTCATCTTCCCATTCCCCGTCTCCCTCGAGTGCGGGCGGCGGCCGGGCGGCTTCAGGATAACCCGGTGGTCGGACGCAAGCGGGTTCTGCTCGCCGCACCGCGCGGCTATTGCGCCGGTGTCGACCGCGCCGTGGTGGCCGTCGAGAAGGCGCTGGAGCGCTACGGAGCGCCTGTGTACGTGCGCAAGCAGATCGTCCACAACATCCACGTGGTGACGGAACTCGAGGAGAAGGGCGCGATCTTCGTCGAAGAGGTCGACGAGGTCCCCGAGGGCGCACACGTCGTGTTCAGCGCCCACGGTGTCTCCCCGGCGGTCGTGAACGCAGCATCCGACCGCGGCCTGCACGCGATCGACGCCACCTGCCCCCTGGTCACCAAGGTGCACCGTGAGGCCGTGCGCTTCGCACGGGACGATTTCGAGATCCTGCTCATCGGCCATGACGGGCACGAAGAGGTCGAGGGTACGGCGGGAGAGGCTCCCGAGCACGTCACGGTCGTGAACTCACCCGAAGAGGCCGACACGGTTGTCGTGAAGGATCCGAACAAGGTCGTCTGGCTCTCGCAGACGACTCTCTCGGTCGACGAGACCATGGAGACGGTCAACCGTCTGCGCACGCGCTTCCCCGAACTGCACAATCCGCCGTCCGATGACATCTGCTACGCCACGCAGAACCGCCAGGTGGCCATCAAGAAGGTCGCTGCGGGCGCCGACCTGGTGATCGTCGTCGGGTCGTCCAACTCGTCCAACAGCGTGCGCCTGGTCGAGGTGGCCCTCGAATACGGCGCCAAGGCCGCGTACCGGGTGGACTACGCCGAGGAGATCCAGCAGGAGTGGCTCGACGGGGTCGAGACCATCGGGGTGACCAGCGGGGCGTCCGTCCCCGAGGTGCTCGTGCGCGAAGTCCTCGACGCGATCGGCGACGCCGGCTACCGTGACGTCGAAGAGGTGAAGACGGCCGAAGAGGATCTGATGTTCTCCCTCCCCAAGGAGCTGCGTCAGGACGCCGCGGGCAAACGCGACGAGCGGGCGCTCGGCGGTCGCACAGCTGGAGGAGGCGCGTAGCGTTGAGCGCCGCGGAGGCGGAGCCCACCCTCATCGGGTCGGTGCAGCGCGCTCTGCGGTTGATCGACATCGTCGCGAACTCTCCCCGTCCGCTGCCTGCCAAGATGCTCGCGGCGATCACGGGGCTGACGCCGGGCACGACCTACAACCTCGTGCGCACCCTGGTCCATGAGGGCTATCTGAACGCCGAACCGGACGGGCTCGTGCTCGGTGCGCGATTCCCCGCCTTCCAGCAGCAGGTCGATTCGCGGGGCGTCTTCCTCGCACGCGTCCGTGCGGCTCTTCGCGACGTGACGGAGGTCGTGGGAGCCACCGCCTACCTCTCCCGTTTCCACGACGGTGAGATGCACCTCGTCGACATCGTCGATGCGGTCCGCAACCCGCGGGTCGAGCTGTGGGTGGGTTTGCAGTCCAGTGCCCACGCGACGGCGCTGGGCAAGCAGATCCTCGCGGACCTCCCGGATGACGAGAGGCTCGACTACCTGTCGCGACATCGCCTGGAGGAGCTCACACCGCGCACGATCAGCGATCGCCGGACCCTCTTGACGCAGCTGGAGCACTCCCCGGGGTGGACGGTGGATCAGGAGGAGTACGCGATCGGCGCGACGTGTGTGGCCGTGCCGGTGATCGCGCCCGGGGTCACCGCTTCCTTGGCGATCTCCCTGCCCACGGACCGCGCCGTGGTCGACCGCGCGCTCGTCACGACGCTGCAGCGCGAGGCGCGGCGACTGTCCCTGCAGCTCGGCGCCGCTTCTCTCGATGGCGATGCAGGCCCGGAGTTCACTATCTGAACAGAGACCTCTGGTGCCGCGGCATGCGTTTTCCTATGATCAGGGGAGTAGCGCCATACGAGATCGCTACTGATCGTCCGAGCGTCCCCAGCGCAGGCGGTCACTATGGATGAGAAGCGTCCCCAGCGCTTCACGTCCGCGGCCCCGAGGAGTCCCCACTTCTCCGGGGCCGCTATCGTCTCCGGGTGTGATGCGGTGTCACGCCGTCCGGCCGCTTCGCTGTGAGCTGTGCGAAGCCGGGACGGTTAGCATGGCGGGATGACCGATCAACGTCCGCAGTACGGCGAACTCGCAACGCCGGAGGAGCAGCGCCGAGCCGCCGGCTTGCCGCCGCTGGACGAGGTCGCCGTCGCGCCGCCGACGCCTCCCGTCGCACCGACCGCCGCCGCTGCGTCCGCGGCACCGGGTGATGGCCCGACCCCGCGTCGGCGCTCCGTGGATCGGCTCGTGACGATCGCGCTTCTCGCGTACGGCTTGGTGAACGTCATCGTCACGGGACTGTCGTATCTCGACCTTCCGAACGTGATGAACGAGACCATGAGGATCCTCGGCATCGACGGGGAATTCACGAACTTCGCGCAGGGACGCACGTGGGGCACGATCGGTGCGATCGTCCTGGCCGTCGGGTGGGCGATCACGGCTGCACTCTCCATCCGTCGCCTGCGTCGCGGGCGTCTCACATGGTGGCTGCCGATCGTGGGCGCGATCGTGACGGGGATCATCGTCTCGCTGTGCATCGCCGTCCCGATGATGAGTGACCCGGCGTTCACGGCCTACCTCACGTCGGTCGGGCCGTAGCGGCTGCCGACGCCCCGGTACTGTCGAAGGATGCTTCAGAACAGCTTCGGCGTCCACATCTCTTCTGCGTCCGTCGATCGCGGCGATGGCTCCGACCCTCGGTCGCTCGCGCACGACATCCTGGCCGGACTGCGGGTCCCCGCGGGCGTGCGGGATGCGGAGGACGAGTGGGATGACCACTCCGCCGCCCTGCTCGCGATCCCGGTGACGGACGATGGGCACGTGCTGACGCTCACCGAGGAGGACCGGATCGCGTCGACGCTCTCTGTCGCCGACCTGCGTGAGGCCTTCCGATCTCAGGGTCTCACGCTCTGGCTGGAGGACGGCACCGAGCCTGACGACGACGGAATCGACGCCGAAGACCCCGAAGACGTGGGAGACGAGGAAGACGAGGACGATCTGGAAGACGAGGAGCTCGACTCGAATACCTCGCCCTTCACCCTCCCCACCGTGCAGGTCTGCGCGTTCTCGCATCGTGGTCCCGCCGTCGCGCGCCTGCTCTCGTCGATTCGTCGGACGGTGGTGGATCACCAGGAGTCCGGGGAATGGTCTCTCCAGCAGTTCGAGACCTCGGAGCCGACGGGAGACTGGACCACCTCCCGGGCGGAGCTGCCCGTGATCGAGCTGAACCGCGTCGACTCCGACGCCTGGATCGAAGTGACGCCACCGAAGGGAGGCCCGATCCCGTTCTGGATCGATGCCGAGCGCGGCACCCGACCCGTTCTCGACATCGAAGCCATCCGTATCCCCGAGACGGCGGAGATCTGCCGACGGCTGCTCGCTGAGGGGGACGGAAGCCGTGATGAACTCCTCGAGCTCGCCGCGATGGTGCGGCTCGATGTGGATGCGGCCCATCGCGCGCTGATGCCGGAGTCGCTGGGGGGAGTGGTCGGTACCGAAGCTCGTCAGCGTGCGTTCCTGGCAGCGTTCGGGATCGCGCCCGACCTGATCGATGCGGCGTTCGGCGGTCAGACTGCGCGTCCGAACCGACGGTTCCTTCCTCTGGGGCCGTGGGCGACGGTGCGGGAGACGGCCATCGCCGGCGTCGGAGAGTTCACGGCTCTGACCCGTCGGGACCGACCCCTCGCGCGCCTCGGAGAAGCGATTCGGCGGCGGCCGGTGGTCGGGCTCGCGCTGGCACTGGCGGAGTTCACGGCCGGAATGTGGCTGACCTCACGGACGCGCGGACGCGGCAGGTCATTCGGCGTCCTGCTCGTGGTGGACGCGCTGATCGATGTCGCGATCTGGATCACACGCATCCGTCGCGGACGCCAGGGATAGGTCTTCCGGCAGCCGGACCGGCACCCAGACGAGAGATGCCCCGGCCGTCGCGGCCGGGGCATCTCTCTCCACGCGAAAGGTCAGCTCTGGGACTGACCGTACGAGCCGAGCTGACGGGTCGACTCCACCACGCGGGCGGCCATCGCCGTCTCCGCGATCTTGCCCCAGGCACGCGGGTCGTACTGCTTCTTGTTTCCGACCTCGCCGTCGACCTTGAGCACGCCGTCGTAGTTCTTGAACATGTAGTCGGCGATCGCGCGCGTGTATGCGTACTGCGTGTCGGTGTCGATGTTCATCTTGATCACGCCGTTGGCGACAGCCAGCGCGATCTCGTCATCGGTGGAGCCGGATCCGCCGTGGAAGACCAGGTCGAGCGGCTTCGCGCCCGTGTTGTACTTCGCCGCGACCTGCGCCTGGATCTCACCGAGGAGCTCCGGGCGAAGCTTCACGCCACCCGGCTTGTACACACCGTGCACGTTGCCGAACGTGAGGGCGGCGATGTACCGGCCCTGCTCGCCGAGGCCGAGCGCCTGCACAGCCTGGTCGACGTCGGCGAACGTGGTGTAGAGGGCTTCGTTCGAGCCCTCGTGCTGCACACCGTCCTCTTCGCCGCCCACGACGCCGATCTCGACCTCGAGGATGGCGTTGATGTTCTTCATGCGGGGGAGGAGGTCCTTCGCGATCTCGATGTTCTCCGCGAGGGGAACCGCCGAACCGTCCCACATGTGCGACTGGAAGATCGGGTTGCGTCCTGCCTTGACCTCTTCCTCGGAGGCGGCGATCAGCGGCTCCACGAAGCCGGCCAGAGCGTCTTTCGGGCAGTGGTCCGTGTGCAGAGCCACCGTGACCGGGTAGTTCTTCGCCACCTCGGTGGCGTATCGGGCGAACGCGAGCGCACCGGTGGCGCGGGCCTTGACGGTGTGGCCGGCGAAGTAGTCGGCACCGCCGGTGGTGACCTGGATGATGCCGTCGGAGCCGGCCTCGGTCAGCCCCTGGAGGACGGCGTTGATCGTCTGCGAGCTCGAGACGTTGAAAGCGGGGTATGCGAAGCCGCCGGCCTTCGCGCGGTCGAGCATTTCGGCGTACTGATCCGGGGTGGCGACGGGCATATGAACTCCTGCGGTAGGTGAAGCCGGGACAGGTGCCACTCTATCGGGGCGCATACGGACTTGCCGCCGACGTGACGGGGCGCGGGCGGCCCAGCTTCTGCGGTGACGTTAAGAATCGAGATTCCTTCGTTGTCACGGGCAGGAAAACCGGGTAGTTCCGCTTCTTCGGTCGCTAGGCTGACCGCATGGTGAGTCTGACAGCGGATCTGAGCCCTCTTCGTCCCGATCGAAACCTCGCGATGGAGTTGGTCCGTGCGACCGAGGCCGCAGCCATCCGCGCGGTCCCCTTCATCGGGCGGGGTGCGAAGGAAGCCGCGGACGGTGCCGCCGTCGATGCGATGCGCGCGTTCCTCGGCACCGTCGACTTCCAGGGCCGCGTCGTGATCGGTGAGGGCGAGAAGGACAACGCGCCCATGCTCTTCAACGGCGAGGTCGTCGGGACCGGCCGCGGCCCGCTGTGCGACATCGCCGTGGATCCCATCGACGGCACCTCGCTGACCGCAGCCGGTCGGCAGAACGCACTCTCCGTGATCGCGGTCTCCGACCGGGGGACGATGCTGGACGCCTCCTCCGTCTTCTACATGGACAAGCTGGTCACGGGACCCGCCGGCGTCGGAGTCGTCGACATCCGCCTTCCGATCGGCGAGAACATCCGCAAGCTGGCCGGTGCGCTCGACAAGCCCGTCGATGAGATCGTCGTCTCCGTGCTCAACCGTCCGCGTCACGAGCGGTTGATCCAGGAGATCCGCGATGCCGGGGCCGGTACCCGCCTGATGAGCGACGGCGACGTCGCCGGCGGGATCAACGCAGCTCGGCACGATGCCCGCACCGACATGTGCGTCGGCGTCGGGGGGAGCCCGGAGGGGATCGTCACCGCGTGCGCCATCAAGGCCCTGGGTGGACACATCCAGGGACGCCTCTGGCCGCGCGACGACGAGGAGCGCCAGCGGGGGATCGACGCCGGCCTCGACATGGACAAGGTCTACGAGGCCGATGATCTGGTGCAGGGGAGCAACACGATCTTCGTCGCGACCGGAGTCACAGACGGGCAGCTCGTCGCCGGGGTACGGCGTGAGCGGGGCTACGTGTACACCGAGAGCGTCGTGCTTCGCGGTGCCTCCGGAACACTGCGTCGTATCGCCTCGGAGCACCTCGTCTCGAAGTGGCTCTGAGCTTGCGTGTCCCCGGTTTCCGCCCGGTCTGAGGCCGCGGCCTCGCGGTGACGGCCGCGCGGCGCATCGGGGCATCGTTATCGAGCCGGTATCGGTTCCGAGTGGCGTGAGCCACGCTTTCGGGAGCGCCGTGTCACAATTGTCACTGGGTTTGTCGCCGTGGACGGAGCCGCAAGGCACCGCAGGCACAGGAGGGCGAACGGATGACAACGCAGCACACGAGCGGCTCGAAGGCCGCCGCGACGAAGATAGTCACCACGAACACGGGGCGTATTCTCCGGGTGAGTGCCGATGCCGAACCCGGCCTCGGTGTCACTCCTCCCGTGACACCTCCACCCGCAGCTCTGGTGGATCCCGCGCGTCGCGCTGACGTCCTGTTCCGGGTCCGCCGCGACGAGGGTCACGAGATCAGCGCGTGGTGGATGATCGGAGCCTTCCTCGCGACCAGCGGTCTGGTCATCCTGCTTCTCAGCGGCGTCCCCGGCATCGCCTGACCTCTTCTGTCGCACCCCCGACGCGCTCGGTCATGGCGTCGACGTCTCGTCGCCTGCCAGGCGCGCTCGCACGTCGCCGACGTCAGCGGTGACTGCCGAGGCGCTCACGCGGTCCACTGTGACATCGGCGCTCTCGGGAAGATCGTCTGCGGCGAGCAGCTCGGGAGCCGTGAAGCGGCGTGCGCTCGCCGCGGTCGACGGGGGCACGGAGGCGAGCGCGGTTTCGTCGACCCCCGGGAACTGTCGGGCCGTGACCAGCACACGCGTCTCGAGGGAGCCGGCGAAGCGGTTGTAGCTGTCGACCGTCCGCTCCAGAGCGCGGCGCAGATCGTCGGCGTGCCCGGCGAGGGTTCCCAGGCGGTCGTACAGCTGCGTGCCGAGCGCGAGCAGGGTGCGGGCCTCGGTGGACACTTCCTGTTGCGTCCAGGTGAAGGCCACCGTCTTCAGGACCGCCCACAGGTTGACGGGTGACGCGAGTGCGACGCGGCGGCTGAATGCGTAGTCGAGCAGCGTCGGATCCTCATCGATGGCGGCAGCCAGAAGCGACTCGCTCGGCAGGAAGCAGATCACGAACTCCGGGCTCGCGTCGAGGCCGGTCCAGTACGCCTTCTTCGCCAGCGCGTCGATGTGCGCGCGGACTGCCTTGACGTGCTTCTGCATGTGCGCGCGGCGCTGTGATTCGTGTGCGTCTCCCTGCGGAAGTGCGGAGGCCTCGAGATAGGCGTCGAGGGGCACCTTGGCATCGACGGCGATCGAGCTGCCGCCCGCGAGACGGATGACCATGTCGGGTCGCCCCTGTCCGCGGTCGGAGGAGATCGTCGCCTGCAGGTCGAAGTCGATGTGCCGAGTGAGGCCGGCGGCTTCGACCACACGGCGGAGCTGCGTCTCGCCCCAGACGCCGCGGGTGGCGGTCGAGCGCAGGGCTCCCGCGAGTGATTCCGTGGTTGCCCGCAGCGCCTCGTCGGACTCCTGAGCACGACGCAGCTGCTCCTCGAGCGTGCCGAACTGCGCGTGACGCTCCCGCTCGATCGCGGCGACCTTGGTCTGCATCTGCTGCAGACTCTCCCGCACCGGCGCGAGGGCGGTCAGGACGGCATTCTGCTGCTGGACTCTCTGGGCTTCGGCGCGCTGCTCGGTCCTGGCATGCTCGACGGCGTCGCGGTAGAGGTCGTATTGGCGGTCACGGTCGTCGCGCGCAGCCGCGAGTTCGGCCTGCGCACGGGCGAGCTCCGCGGCTCCGCGGCCGGCCCGCAGCAACCAGCCCACCGTGACGCCCGCCGCGAGGGCGACGAGGACGAGAACGACAGAGAGTGCATCCATGTGTTCATGATGCTCCCGGCGTCCGACATTCCGCGGTCGACGCGCATAGGGGTGAGCGCTGGATCAGGCGACCGCGCGCTCCAGTACGGGTGCGACAGGGGGGACAGGGGCGGTCACGCGCAGACTCAGGGCATCGGCGAGGGCGAAGACGTCGGCGACGCCCGCTCGGGCTGCCGCGTCGATCACGATCTGCGCGCATGCGCGGGCGTCTGCGAGAGCGTCGTGATGTGCGAACTCCGCGAAGCCGGCGGCGGCTGCGGCCACGGGCAGGCGATAGGACTCGAGCTCGTACGTCTTGCGAGCGACCTGAAGGCTGCACAGTGAACGATAAGGCGGGCAATTCTGTCCCGTGGCCTCGGAGGCGCGGCGCAGGACGTTGAGGTCGAACCCGGCGTTGTGGGCGACCAGCACGTCGGCTCCGGCGAACGCGCACAGGCGGTCGAACTGGTCGACCCACGTGGCGGCCGAAAGCACATCCTCGGGCTGGATGCCGTGGATGCGAACGTTCCACTCCTGGAACTCGTCGTGCCCGGGAGGCGGCTGGATCAGCCATCCCGTGGTGGCGACGACCTCGCCTCCGCGCACACGGACGAGTCCGACGGAGCAGGCCGAGGCAGGACTGGAGTTCGCGGTCTCGAAGTCGATCGCAGTGAAGTCCAAGGGCACACAACCACTCTCCCTCCGAGCGAGCCGAGCGGCACGCAGACTCGCCGTAGGCTGGCGGCATGGCTGAGGAGATGGCGACGTCGTTCGGAGCACAGGCCGGGGACTACGAGGTCGGACGGCCTGAATACCCTTTCGATGCGGTCGCGTGGATGCTGGAGAAGATGCCGGTCGGCTCGCGGCGGATCGCCGACGTCGGCGCGGGCACGGGGAAACTCACCAGGGTCCTGGCCGGGGCGCCGGACGCGGAGATCGTCGCGATCGATCCGGATCCGAAGATGCTCGCCGCGCTTCGGCTCGCTGTGCCCGGTGTTCCGACGTTCGCGGGCACGGCGGAATCCCTTCCGCTCCCTGATTCCAGCCTGGACGCCGTGGTGCTCGGGCAGGCCTGGCACTGGGTGGATCCGGTCACCGGCTCGGCCGAGATCGGTCGCACGGTGCGCAGTGGGGGAGTGCTCGGCTTGATCTGGAACATCCGCGACGAGCGCGTCTCTTGGGTGCGGCGCCTCACCGAGATCATGCACGGCAGCAATGCCGAGGTCATGCTGGCCGACGGCGGGCCCGAGGTCGCCGCGCCGTTCGGGCCGTTGGAGGAGGAGTCGTGGGAGTGGGTGCGTCCGATCTCGCGCGACCACCTGCACCGGATGGCGTCCTCGCGCAGCTTCGTCATCACCGCCCCCGCCGAGGAGAAGGCGCGGATCCGGCGAGAGATGGACGGCCTCTTCGACGAACTCGGACTCGACGGCGAGAGCACGATCGATCTGCCCTATGTGACCAGGGCGTTCCGAGCGATCCGGGACTGAGCCGCTCGCGACGGAAGCGTTTGGTTCCGGCGATCCCGTCAGGCGGGGCGAGGTAGACTCATGCCCCGTGGCTCTCACTATCGGCATCGTCGGCCTGCCCAACGTCGGCAAGTCCACTCTCTTCAATGCACTCACCAAGAACGACGTGCTCGCGGCGAACTATCCGTTCGCGACGATCGAGCCCAACGTCGGCGTGGTGAACCTGCCCGACCCGCGTCTGGAGAAGCTCGCCGAGATCTTCGGCAGCGAGCGGATCCTCCCGGCTGCGGTGTCGTTCGTCGACATCGCCGGCATCGTGCGCGGCGCGAGCGAGGGAGAGGGACTCGGCAACAAGTTCCTGGCGAACATCCGCGAGGCCGATGCCATCGCGCAGGTCGTCCGTGGGTTCGCCGACGACGACGTCGTCCACGTCGACGGCACGGTGAATCCCGCGTCCGACATGGAGACGATCAACGCCGAGCTCATGCTCGCCGACCTGGAGACCGTCGACAAGGCGATCACCCGGTACGAGAAGGAAGTCCGCGGCAAGAAGATCGAGCCCGTCGTGCTCGAGACCGCGAAGGCAGCGAAGGACGCTCTGGAGCGTGGCGTGCTGCTGTCGGTTGCCGGCATCGATCTGACGCCGATCCGGGAACTCGGTCTGCTCACCTCGAAGCCCGTCATCTTCGTGTTCAACGTCGACGAGGCCGTGCTGACCGACGATGCGCGCAAGGCGGAGCTCGCCGCTCTCGTCGCTCCCGCGAAGGCGATCTTCCTCGACGCGAAGATCGAGTCCGAGCTCATCGACCTCGATCCCGAGGATGCGGCAGAACTGCTCGCGTCGACCGGCCAGGACGAGTCGGGCCTGGACCAGCTCGCCCGCATCGGCTTCGACACCCTCGGCCTGCAGACCTACCTCACGGCTGGTCCGAAGGAGGCTCGTGCGTGGACGATCCCCAAGGGTTCGAAGGCGCCGCAGGCGGCCGGTGTCATCCACACCGACTTCGAGAAGGGCTTCATCAAGGCGGAGATCGTCTCGTTCGACGACCTGGTCGAGACGGGCTCCGTCGTGGAAGCCCGCGCCAAGGGCAAGGCTCGCCTCGAGGGTAAGGACTACGTCATGCAGGACGGCGACGTCGTGGAGTTCCGCTTCAACAACTAGCGTCATTCTTGTTGACGATCACTCCTGATCCCACGGCAGTCTCACCTGCGGCAGGATGTAGATGCGGCCGAGGGTCGCGACCGGATGCCTCGTCATGTACTCGGCGGCTTCGTCGATCGAAGCGGCGGTGATGAGGTCGTAGCCGGCGAACCACTCCTTGAACTCGGGGAACGGGCCGTCGGTGATCAGGGCGCGGCCGTCACGGACGACGACGGACTTCGCCTGCTCGGGACCCGCGACCGGTGCCCCCTCGCCCAGACGTCCCGCCGCTTCGCCCTCGGCAGCCCAGCGTTCGAGCATCGCCTGGTCCTCGGATTGGGTCAGATCGGTGCCGGTGGGGTCGGACATGTGGATGACGAGGTACTTGCTGCTCATGAGGGTTCTCCATTCGATGGTGCGAGCTGATTCCGTCGGCGTATGAGGTGAGTGGTCTCGGCGGTGTTCCTGGCCAGACCGATTGCGCGGTCATAGGCCGCTCGGGCGTCGGCGGAGCGGCCGGTCGCGCGCAGCAGCTCAGCACGGGTGACGTGGAAGGCGTGGTGGCCGTCGAGCGTGTCGGCGAGTCGGTCGATGATCGTGAGGGCGAGGTCGGGTGAGTCGTGTTCGGAGATCGCGATGGCCTTGTTGAGGGTGACGAGTGGACTCGGGTCGATCTCCTCGAGCCGGGAGTAGAGGCTC
Organism: Microbacterium sp. J1-1; assembly: GCF_024498615.1. Taxonomy (NCBI): domain Bacteria; kingdom Bacillati; phylum Actinomycetota; class Actinomycetes; order Micrococcales; family Microbacteriaceae; genus Microbacterium; species Microbacterium sp. J1-1. The sequence continues at coordinate 1,246,951 of NZ_CP089590.1, forward strand.
GCGATGCGCGCCCAGTCGGTGTCACGCGGATGCGGGGCGGTGACGTGGGCGGCATTGATCTCCGCGAGTAGCCGGTATCTGCCGGAGGGCTCATCAGCCTCCCGCGATCCGAGCAATTGCAGACCCTCAGCGATCAACTCTCGATCCCAGGACCCCCGATCCTGCTCATCGAGCCGCACCAGCTCACCGTCGACCGAGACGCGGGCCTGAGAGCGGGCGTCGGTGAGCAGCATCAACGCGAGCAGACCGACCACCTCGGCATCGTCAGGACGGAGTCCATGTGCGAGCCGGGTGAGTCGGATCCCCTCGGCGGTCAGTTCGCGCCGGATCGCGGGCGTGTCGGGACCGGAAGCGAGGTATCCCTCGTTGAAGACGAGGTACAGCACCACGAGGACGGCATCGATGCGCTCGGGGAGGTCCACCGCCGTGGGGATCGCGAAGGGGACGCCGGCCGCCTTGAGCTTCGCTTTAGCCCGGCTGATCCGCTGACCCATGGTCGTGTCCTGCACGAGGAACGCGTGGGCGATCTCGGCGACGGTGAGCCCGCCGACGATCCTCAAGGTCAGCGCGACGCGCGCGTCGAGCGAGAGCGCCGGATGGCAGCAGATGAACAGCAGCCGAAGCCGATCATCCTCGATGGCGCCGGTCGGGGCGGCGGGTTCCGGATCGTGCAGCCGCAGCGCCTCCCAGTGCTTCTCGTCTCGACGCGCCTCACGCCGCAGCCGGTCGATCGCCTTGCGATTCGCTGTCGTGGTCACCCACCCGGCAGGGTTCGGGGGTATGCCGTGTGCTGGCCAATGCTCGACAGCGGTCGCGAACGCCTCCGCGGTCATCTCCTCGGCCAGGTCGAGGTCTCCGAACCGCCGTGTGAGTCCCGCGACGATCCGCGCCCACTCCTCCCGATGCGTGCGCGTGATCACCGTCGCGACATCCCGAGTGTCGTCCCGAGATTCCGGCATCGTCATCATCTCCTCGCTACATATACTCCGAGCGCGCCGTTCAGCTTGCGACAGTCTTCCGGAAAAGCCGCCGGATCGGTGTGCGGTCGGAAGGCTTTCGCCGCGGGCCCTCGGCCTTGGCGGCCGCGCTGCGTTCAGCGGCAACGCGACGTCGCTCCGCCTCAACCATGGCCCGCCGGGTCTCGGCCTGGTGATAGATGATCGTCAACATCGGATCCATATACATGGAGGAGGCCCTTCCTGGTCGGGCCGGAATCGTTGCATCCGGCTATCAGGACCACGAACGGGCGCGGCTCATTTCGACACCGGCGTGACAGTGACAGGTTCTGTTGGCCTGATCGCGGTGGTATGCCACCGTTTCGCTTCCATGTGACAGATCACATGAATCATCTCCGGAGAGGCCTGATCGCTTTCAGGACATGTCCGGATGGGGTGCGGCACAGCTTTGTGCCGACTTCATTTCGCCGATCCCGCCTCGGCAGGAGAAAGGACATGAGATGTCGTCGAAGGATGAGAAGAACCTGGCCCAGGTGATCGACAAGATCACGTCGACTCCACCACGCAGGAGCGGATCGCGGACATCGTCCGCTCCGTGATCGACTGATCAGCACTCGCATCGCCTCGATCCGCGCCACGGCGGATCGAGGCAATGCGCGTGAGGGCGGAAGCGAGCGCTACGCTTCGAGGACCGAGCGCCCTCAGGAGGCAGCGATGGAAGCGGCTAACGCTGAACCGCCCGAGACTACCGAGACACGATGGTGGAGATCAGTCATCCGCGCCTGCCTGGTCATCGTCATCGTCGGGCTCGTGGTGAGTGGGGTCACCGCCTTCCCGCTCCGCGAAGAGTTGTCGCTCGGGCGCGACATCCTGAACAACACGGGCCTCAGCGCGACCTACCCCGACGTCGCCTTCTGGGTGCAGCGGGTAGCGGAAGGGCTCGACGTCACCGGGAACGAGTATCCGTTCCTGGCCTATGGCACGGACTGGCTGGCGTTCGCGCACTTGGCCATCGCGGTGGCGTTCATCGGTCCGCTCATCGATCCGGTGCGCAACGTGTGGGTGACCGTCTGGGGCCTCATCATGTGCGCGGGTATCGTCCCGCTGGCGGTGATCGCCGGAGCCATCCGTGGGCTGCCGATCGGCTGGCAGCTCATCGACATCTCCTTCGGGGTCGTGGCTGCGGTGCCTCTCACGATCGCACTCGTGCTGACGCGACGACTCGAGAGATCGAATGTCGTCGCCGCTGTCGGAGGAACCGCGTCCGTGCACGATCCGCACGGGTGACAGGATTGACGGATGACCGCAACACTCGTGGCCCAAGGGCTGGCCGGCGGGTACGGCCACCGCACCCTGTTCGACTCCCTCGACCTGACCGTCACCGCGGGTGATGTCGTGGGCCTCGTCGGAGCCAACGGTGCAGGAAAGTCGACCCTCCTGAAGCTGCTGGCCGGTGTCGACGAACCGCAGGCCGGGACGATTCGACTCTCGCCGGCGGATGCCTTCGTCGGATGGCTCCCGCAGGAACACGAGCGCGTCGCGGGTGAGAGCGTGGTCGACTACATCGGACGTCGGACCGGGTGTGCGGCGGCGACCAGAGACATGGATGCTGCCGCAGCGGCCCTCGGGGACCCGACTCTCGCTGCGCCTGGCACAGACCCCGCCGATACGTACTCGGCCGCGCTGGATCGTTGGCTGGCCAGCGGGGCGGCCGATCTCGAGGAGCGGCTTCCGGCAGTGCTCGCCGACCTCGGCCTCGATCTGGGCGAGGACCCGGCCCACACGCTGATGACATCGCTGTCGGGCGGACAAGCGGCGCGCGTCGGTCTGGCCGCACTGCTGCTGTCGCGCTTCGACATCGCGCTGCTGGACGAGCCGACGAACGATCTCGACCTCGACGGCATCGAGCGGCTGGAGGCGTTCGTGCGCGGCCTCCGCGGGGGTGTCGTCGTGGTCAGCCACGATCGCGAGTTCCTCGCCCGATGTGTCACCCGCGTCCTGGAGCTCGACCTCGCGCAGGGGAGAAACCGCGTGTTCGGCGGCGGCTACGACTCGTACCTGGAGGAGCGGGCGACGATCCGTCGACACCAGCGCGAGAAGTACGACGAGTTCGCGGACAAGAAGGCCGACCTCGTCGCCCGAGCCCGCACGCAGCGTGAGTGGTCGAGCCAGGGCGTTCGCAACGCGATGAAGAAGGCGCCCGACAACGACAAGATCAAACGCAAGGCCTCCGCGGAGTCGAGTGAGAAGCAGGCGCAGAAGGTGCGTCAGATGGAGAGCAGGATCGCTCGGCTCGAAGAGGTCGAGGAGCCGCGCAAGGAATGGCAGCTGGAGTTCACGATCGGTTCGGCGCCGCGTTCAAGCTCGGTGGTATCCACGCTGAGTTCCGCCGTCTTCCGACAGGGATCTTTCCAGCTCGGCCCGGTGTCGCTCCAGGTGAACGCGGGGGAGCGGATCGGCATCACCGGCCCGAACGGCGCCGGGAAGTCGACGCTGCTGCGCGGGCTGCTCGGGCGGCAACTCCCCGATGAGGGAACGGCGAGCCTCGGTGTGAGCGTGCAGATCGGCGAGATCGACCAGGCCCGTGCGCAGCTCGTCGGCACGCAGCCGCTCGCCGGCGCCTTCGAGGAGCTCGTGCCGGAGATGGCGTCCGGGGAGGTGCGCACGCTCCTCGCGAAGTTCGGTCTCAAAGCCGATCACGTGATGCGCGCCGTCGATGAGCTCTCGCCCGGGGAACGCACCCGCGCAGGACTGGCTCTGCTGCAGGCGCGGGGCGTCAACCTGCTCGTGCTCGACGAGCCGACGAACCACCTCGACCTGCCCGCGATCGAGCAGCTCGAACAGGCGCTCGAGTCCTACGAGGGCACTCTGTTGCTCGTCACCCATGACCGTCGGATGCTCGCGACCGTGAAGACCGACCGGCACTGGCGGGTGGAGGCCGGGCAGGTCGTCGAGGTCTGAGCGGCAGCGTCGGCCGGAGAGCACATGCGGCTAGGCTGGAGGACGGCGGCTCCGGCCGCGGTCCGGTCGCTGGCGTCCGCCGTGGACGTCTCGCCTGAGTTCCTGACACCGACGGCACGAGGAGATTCACGCCGATGACCGACACCCAGATCTTCGAGCCCGACGGTCGCGCGATCCCGTTCGTCGATGAAGGCGACGGCCCTGTCAAGCTCGTCCTGATCCAGGAGCGCGATCTGGCAGCCGACGTCCTCGGTGTCGTGGCACACTACCTCGCCGAGGAAGCGGGGTTCCACGTGCTGCGCATCGGTCATCGTGCCGAGACCAAGAGCGAAGAGGTCTCCCTCGACGATCGGGTCGAGGACGCCCTCGCCGTGATCGACCACGTCGGGTTGGGTGATACCTGGATCGGCGGGCACGGCTTCGGCGGCACGGTCGCACGGGCCTTCGCCTTGGCGCACGCCGACCGGGTGAACGGTCTCGCACTGCTGGGCGTCGAAGAGAACGACCTGCCCCTTGCGCCGGTGATGCCCGTGCTGATCATCCAGGGCACCAAGGACCTCGCCAATCGGTTCGCCAACGGTGAGCAGCTGCAGTCCACGGCACCCGAGCGCGCGAGCGTCAAGAGCATCGACGGCGCTGATCACCTGTTCCCGATGACGCACCCGATCGAGACCGCGGTCGTCATCGAGGAGTACCTCGACTGGGATTGAGCCCCTGACGGGCGCTCAGCGCCCCTGACGCTTCTTGTACGGCTTCGGCTGCCCCTTCACAGCGGGCGCCCGGCCCTTGCCCTTCGAGGCTTTGGCCTTGCCTCCGGCCGGGGCAGGGGCGTTGCGCACGGGCTCCGGTGCGGCGGCCACCTCGGCCCGCGCCTCCACCAGCAGAAGCTCGCCGACGGGCGTCAATCGCGTGGGCCCGTCGCGATGGACGATCGGGTGACCCACCTCGGCTTCGAGTTTGTCGATCGAAGTGTAGAGAGAAGCCAGCGGGATGCCGAGCTTCTCCGCCGCGCGCGGGAAGTGCAGTTCGTCCGCGAGGACGACGAAGCGGCGGAGCAGAGAGATCTTCACGGTGGCCTTTCGACTGCGCACACGGTCGTGCGGGCTCGCTCCAGGTTACGCGGTGCAGACAGACGGATGCCGCGGCCGAGTCGGCCGCGGCATCCGGAATCCTTCGGTCAGGCGACCTGCGGTGTGACGGCGAACGACACGGAGCCTTCGTCGTCGACGCCGGCATCGAGGATCTTGTCGTCGAGGGCGGCGACAGCGGACTCGTCGAGGAACAGCCGGGTACCGGCGACCTCCACGACCTGGTCCTGCGGCTCCGGGTCGGTGGCGACGAGCACGGCGAGACGTGCACTGCCCTCCGGCCCCTGGGCCTCGGTCGAGTGGATGCGGAGCCCGGCGTCCGGGGCGTCCGTCTGACGGCTGACGAGAGTCGTCACGATTGCGGAGGCGTTGTCGGTGAGGGTGAGCACGAGACTCTCCTTCCGGTTGGGGCATGCCGCGGTCGCGACATGTCCTGGCTACGATGCCCGACGTCGGGAATGCTCTCAACCCCCTTGCGCGTCCTCGGAGGAGACTCTTACCCTGCTCGCAGGTTCTTGCGGAGGAACACCTGTGCGGTGCCGTCGCCGTCGGGAACGCGCTCGTGCTCCTCATACCCGCACGATCGGTAGAGGCGGATGTTCGCCTCGCTCAAGCTCCCGGTGAACAGCTCCGCGACGTCCGCTCCGGACGCCCTCTCGGCGCTCTCGAGCAGTAGTCTGCCGATTCCCTCGCCCTGCACGTCCGGTGCGATCGCGATCCTGCCGATCAGCAACAGACCGTCTCTCTCGACGTAGCGGATGGCGCCGACGAGGCGCCCGTCGATGCGCGCGGTCAGTCCCGACTCGGAGCGCAGCTCTGCTTCCAACTCGGAGAGCGTCTGTGTCAGGGGTGGCATGTCGACACTGCCGTAGATGGCGGCTTCCGAGACGAAGGCAGCGCGTTGCACCGTCAGCACCTCGCCGGCGTCCTCATCGCTGATCGGGGAGATGACGATCTCCGATTGCGTCTTTTCCTGGTCTTCGTTCACGATGTCCGCGTCACTCACGCGTGTCAGATTCCGGGTTCCGCCCCCGCGGTGTCAACCCCCTCGCTCTCGGCTGCGCGCCGGATTAGCGTCAGCCACAGGAGGTACATCATGGCGAAAAGCACGACCACCAAGAAGGCCGGCGACTCGACGAAGCACGCGGCGAAGACGACCAGACAGCAGAACGCGGAGAAGGGCTTCACAGCCTCGAAGACCCTTGCGGACAACCTGCAGGCCGTGCTCGTCGATCTGCTCGATCTCGCGATCCAGGGAAAGCAGGCGCACTGGAACGTCGTGGGGCGCAACTTCCGCGACACGCACCGCCAGCTCGACGAGATCATCGATGATGCACGCACCTTCAGCGACACGATCGCGGAGCGCATGCGGGCCTTGCATGCTGTCCCCGACGGGCGCAGTGCGACCATCGCGAAGACGAGCTCGCTTCCCGAGTTCCCCGCCGGCGAGGTCTCGACCACCGAGACGATCGACCTCGTCACGGAGCGACTGGAGGCGGCGGTCGGAACAGCACGAGACGTGCATGACGCCGTCGACGAGGAGGACCCGACCTCTGCGGACCTCTTGCACGCCATCATCGAACGGCTCGAGCAGTTCGCATGGATGGTCAGCGCAGAGAACCGGAGCCCGGCAGGACGCTGACTGCGGGTACCGCGGGGCCGTCACTCGGCGGCGGCTCCGCGGGCGTGGGCGCTGCCGCGCATGATCCGCGGAAGCGCCGCCCACAGCGCCGTCACGAGGACCAGCGCCGCGATGAGCGCGATGATGCCGGCGACGCGGTTGACCGTGAAGTCGATGATCAGCGTCGTCACGCCGATGGTCAGCGCGCCGATCACGACGAGGTCGATGCGGACGATCCGCGCCGCGATCCGCACCAGCTCCGGCTTGCGACGCCGACCGAACAGTGCCCGGTGCATCCCCACGGGTGCGAGGGCGAGAATCGTCGCCACCGCCGCGAGCGCGACGAGCGCGACGTAGAGGTCGCGCTGGAGCGCGTCCATGTCGGTGAAGCGTGGCTGGAAGGCGACCGCAAGGAGGAAGCCGGTGAGGATCTGGGTCCCCGTCTGCATGACGCGAAGCTCCTGAAGAAGCTCTTCCCAGTTGCGATCGGCCCGCTCGTTCGCGGTCTCGTCACGGCCATCGAGACCGTTCCCACCACCCGAAGGATCTGATGTCATGGTCTCAGTGTGGTTTCCCCGCTCGGCCGCTGTCCAGACGCTTGCATCCGTGGAACGAAAGAAGGCATGATGACGCTCCCACCGATCCGCGACTGGTGGCCTGAACTCTCCGAAGACGGGCGACGCACCGTGCTCGACGCCGACAGCCCGCACCTCGACGCGGCGGTGCGCGAGGAGATCCGCGTGATCACCGGTGCGGTCGTCGGGATGGTGGAGTCCTTGAGTGACGAGGATCTCGAATACGCCCGTACGCACGTCGCTGAGGCAGACTGAACCTGCGTCCCCACGAATGCCCCACAGCGAGGATCCTTCCATGACCATTCCCGTCACGCTCGACAACTTCACACGGGTCGAGACAGACACCATGATCCTGAAGATGCTTCCGATTATCGGAGGAGTCGGCGTCTTCCACCATGACCGTGAGCTCGCCCCGCTCAGTCAGCAGCCGGTGATCCGGCAGAACCGTGACACGTTGTACTCGGTGGCGATCGCCGACATCGCTCATGGCGGCGCGACGCTGAGCATTCCCGAGGCCGGCGACCGGTACATCTCCGTGATGGTCATCAATCAGGACCACTACATCAATCGCGTCTTCCACGAGGCCGGCGCGTACACGCTCACGACGGACGACTTCGACACGGACTACGTCGTCGTCGCGGCACGCATCCTCTTCGACCCCGCCGACGAGTCCGATCTCGCCGAAGTGCACCGTCTGCAGGACGCTCTGACGATCACCGCGGGCGACCAGCGAGAGTTCCGCTACCCCGACTACGACGCCGCCAGCCACGCGGCAGTCCGCGACGCCCTCCTCGTGCTCGGGAGGACCATGAGCGGACTGGACGGATGCTTCGGCACGGCCGCGCAGGTCGATCCCGTCCACCATCTGGTCGCGACCGCCTCGGCGTGGGGCGGATTGCCCGACACCGAAGCCCGCTACATCAACATCGACCCACGTCGGCCGCAGGCGCGGTACACGATGACATTCGGCCCCGAGGTGCCCGCAGACGCGTTCTGGTCTCTCAGCGTGTACAACGGGGACGGCTACTTCGAGCCCGATGCGAGCACTGTCACGAATGTGAACTCGGTCTTCGGAGCGAAGGACGCCGACGGGTCGATCACCGTTCGTCTCGGCGATTGGCCAGACGGCACCCCGAATCGCATCTCGCTTCCTGCGGGATGGAACCTGCTCGTCCGTCTCTATCGGCCGCGCCTCAACGACCTCGCCACGTGGTCAGTGCCCGAGATCGTCGCCCACTGACGCGATCGGGTGAGCCGCAGGCCGCGGCTCAGCGACCCGACGAGGTCTCGTGGGGATCTGCCGGCTCGGCGCCTTCCTCGCGCAGCCGCGGTTCGGTGCGACGTTCGGGCCGCGCGCCGGCCTTGTCCGCGTAGAACGCTCGGATCCGATCCATGTCGGCCGCCACATCACCGGTCAGATCGATGGTCGGACCGAGCCCGCTCGTCATGGTCGTGCGATCCACGAAGCCGAGCGTCACCGGCATACCTGTCTCGCGAGCAATCCGATAGAACCCCGACTTCCAGTACTCGTTGCCGCCTCGGGTGCCATCAGGTGTCACGACGAGCCCGAAGACGGTACCCGCGTGCACCTGGCCCACGACGTCGTTGACCACCCTCGCGGGGTCGGTGCGGTCGACGGGGATTCCGCCGAGCCCACGCATGATCGGACCGCGCCATCCACGGAAGAGGCTCTTCTTGCCGAGCCAATGCACGTCGATGCCGAGTCGCCAGGCGATCGCCAGCATCAGCACGAAGTCCCAGTTGGACGTATGCGGAGCGCCGACCAGAACGGTCGGCCGCGTCGGCGCTGCCTCGCTCACGAGCGTCCATCTGCTGAACGCCCAGAACATGCGCGCGAGGAGTCGTTTGACCATCCCTCAACCGTACGGGAGAACCGCGGTCGATCTGCGGGCATGTCCGACCGTGCGGATCCGGCGCCACCCCTTCCCGACAGGCGTAGCATCGAGGGATGAAGAACACGCGGCAGGATTCCGTGCAGCAGGACGAGCCCGCCGGGCTGCAACCGCTCCTGGATTCCCTGAACCTCCTCGAGGGCGAAGCTGCGGGCTACTGCAGCAATGGCGTCTGCCAGTTCCCCGCGCCGAAGAGCGAGTAAGCGACAGACGCCATCGCGGGCAGCCTCCGAACGGTCAGTGTCCGCCGGGGAGTGCCTCGCCGGCATCGTCGGAAGGCTTGCGGACGAACGGGCTCAGCGCCACGGCCGCGAGCGAGATGAACGCCGCGATCAGGAACGCCGTGCGAGCACCGGGAGCACCCGCAACCGCGGTCGACAGGCCCTCCTGCTCTCCGGCATGCAGGATCGTGGAGTAGGTCACCAGTAGCAGGGCGACTCCCGTGGCCCCGGCAACCTGCTGCAGGGTGTTCAACACCGCGGAACCGTGGGAGTACAGGGAGCGCCGCAGCGAACCCAGCGAGGCGGAGAACAGCGGCGTGAACGACATCGCGAGCCCGACCGACATGGCCGCCTGGACGATGATGAGCGCCCACCAGATGGTGTGTTCGCCGACCGTCGAGTAGAAGAACAGCGACGACGAGACCAGGATCGTGCCGGGGATGAGCAGCGGGCGAGTGCCGCGCGCATCGTAGACACGGCCCATGATCGGTCCGAGCAGTCCCATCAGCAGGGAACCGGGGAGGAGGATCAGGCCGGACTGGAGCGGGTTGAGCCCCGCGACGTTCTGCAGGTACTGCGGCAGGAGCGTCAGAGTGCCGAACATCGACAGCGCCAGGATCGACATGATGATCACGGACAGCGTGAAGTTGCGGGAGCGGAAGACGCGCAGATCGAGCAGTGCGTCATCGATGCGCTGCAGCAGGAGCTGACGCCAGACGAACAGCCCCAGCGACAGTGCACCGACGATCAGCGAGATGATGCCGGCGGTCTCACCTGATCCGCCCTCGGCACCGAACTGGCTGAGCCCGAACACGACGCCGCCGAAGCCGAGCGCTGCGAGCGGGATCGAGAGGATGTCGAGCGGGACGGACCGGGTCTCACCGAGGTTCGTCATCCACTTCACGCCCATGAGGAGGGCGATCAGCGAGATCGGGAGGATGATCCCGAAGAGTGCGCGCCAGCTGGCGAACTCGAGCACGGCACCGGCGAGGGTCGGACCGATCGCCGGAGCGAGCGAGATCACGAGGCCGACACGGCCCATCATGCGGCCACGCGACTGCGGTGGCACGACGTTCATGATCGTCGTCATCAGCAGCGGCATCATGATGCCGGTGCCGGCGGCCTGGATCACGCGACCGACCAGCAGCACGGTGAAGCCGGGCGCGACGAGGGCCACGAGGGTGCCGAGCGAGAACGCGGTCATCGCGGCGATGAAGACCTGGCGCGTGGTGAACCGCTGCAGGATGAAGCCCGTGGTCGGGATCACGACTGCCATCGTGAGCATGAACGCGCTCGTGAGCCACTGGCCGAGCTCGGGCGGGATGCCCAGGTCGGTGTTCAGGTGGGGGATCGCGATCCCCATCGTGGTCTCGTTGAGGATCGCGACGAAGGCGGCGACGAGCAGCAGCCAGATCACGCGCATGTCGGTGCGGGAGATCTCGCCCCCTGCCGTCGCGGGGGTCGTCGAGATGGAGCCGGTATCGACGGCAGACATGGGCGGCCTCCAGGGCGAAGAAGAAACGGAGTTCGCGAGAGTTCGCAAGAGTCAATCAGCGTAACGGCAATCGCCGACATTTCATTCCGAACTCACAGATATCCATGGAGGACGGGTGCGCGGGCCGTGATGTCCCCGCGCGTGGGTACGCTGGCGCCATGAGCATGGGCGGCGGCATGGGCGGCGGACACCGCGGTGGGTTCCGCGGAGTCGACGAAGAGGCGCAGCGGAAGCTGAACGCCGAGGCGCCACGGATCGCCGGGCTGGGTTCGCGGGTGGTCTCGCTCTTCAGCGCCTATCGCTGGCGCATCTTCTTCACGGGGATCCTCGTCATCGTCGGCGCCGCGATCGCCGTCGTCCCGCCCCTGATCGTGCAGCGCATCTTCGACGATGCGCTGTTCCCCGTCGCCGGGGGAGGCCCGCACCTGGAGTTGCTGGCCTGGCTCGTCGCCGCGATGGTCGGCCTATTCCTGCTCTCCGCGGTGCTCGGTGTCGCCCAGACCTGGCTGACGTCCACGGTCGGCAACAACGTGACGGGCGATCTGCGGGTCAAACTCTTCGAGCACCTGCAAGCGATGGAGCTCGGCTTCTTCACCCGCACCAAGACGGGTGTCATCCAGTCCCGGCTGCAGAACGACGTCGGCGGGGTCTCGGGCGTGCTGACCAACACCGTCACCAGCATCCTGGGCAACGTCGTCACCGTGATCGCCTCGCTCGTCGCCATGATCCTGATCGATTGGCGTCTGACGCTCATCGCGGTCGTCATGATGCCGTTCCTCATCTTCGTCCAGCGCCGGGTGGGCCAGGTGCGCGCGCGGATCGCCGGCGAGACGCAGGAATCCCTCTCCGAACTGACCTCGATCACGCAGGAGACGCTGAGCGTGTCGGGGATGCTGCTGTCGAAGGCCTTCAACCGCCAGCGCACGGAGTCCGAGCGCTATCAGGCGGAGAACCGCAATCAGGTCGTCCTGCAGGTGCGGAGGGCGATGAGCGGTCAGGGCTTCTTCGCGGTGGTGCAGGTGCTCATGGCCAGCGTCCCCGCCGTCATCTACCTCGTCTCGGGGTATCTGATCGCGGGCGGAACCGGGGCCATCACCGCAGGAACCGTGGTCGCGTTCACCACGGTGCAGGCGCGACTGCTCATGCCGTTGATGGGACTGATGCGCGTCTCCCTCGACGTGCAGACCTCTTCGGCATTGTTCGCGCGCATCTTCGAGTACCTCGACCTGGTGCCCGAGATCCAGGATGCCCCCGACGCGATCACAGTCGACCAGGCTCCGGGTCCGCGCGGAAGGCTCGAATTCGTCGACGTCGTCTTCCGTTACCCGGACGCGTCCGCCGAGGCCCGTGCGACCTTGGACGGGGTCTCGTTCGTCGCGGAACCGGGACAGCACGTCGCCTTCGTCGGCCCGTCCGGTGCGGGCAAGACCACGATCCTCTACCTGGCTCCGCGTCTGTACGAAGCCAAGGGCGGCGCCGTGCTGTTCGCCGGTGCCGATGTCCGGGAACTCTCCCAGGAGTCGATCATCGACCACGTGGGCATCGTGTCGCAGGAGACGTATCTCTTCCACGCCACCATCCGCGAGAACCTTCGCTATGCCAAGCCGGATGCGACCGAGGACGAACTGATCGCGGCCTGCACGGCCGCCAACATCCACCACATCATCGCCGGGTTCGAGCAGGGGTACGACACCGTCGTGGGCGAGCGCGGGTACCGGCTCTCCGGTGGCGAGAAGCAACGCATCGCGATCGCCCGCGTGCTGCTCAAGGATCCGCCGGTCCTGCTCCTCGACGAGGCGACCTCCGCTCTCGACACCGTCTCGGAACGTGTCGTGCAGGAGGCGCTGGATGAGGCCGCGAAGGGACGGACCACGCTGTCGATCGCACATCGACTGTCGACTGTGATGGGGGCGGATGTGATCCACGTCCTCGAAGCCGGGCGCATCGTCGAGTCCGGCACGCACACCGAGCTCCTCGCGCTCGGCGGTCTCTATGCCGAGCTCGCAGCGGAACAGGTCGCGGCGTCCCGCGTGCTCGATACCGAGGCCGCAGTCGAACAGGCCGTGACCGGCGGAGCCCCCGCCCCGCTCGCCGATCGTCGTGCGGACAGGGCACCCGCCGACTCTGCGGGTGCCGATGCGGTCGCGACGATCACGGCGGCGGTGCCGTTGCTCGCGGAGCCTCGGCCCGATGAGCCGATCTACCCGCCGGAGTCCTGAGACGCTGTGTTCGGCCTCAGTGCACCGAGAGGCCTCCGTCGACGAACAGCGAGTGTCCGGTCACGTAGGCCGAGCCTGCGCCGGCGAGGAAGACGGCAGCACCGGCGAAGTCGCTCGGAAGACCGTTGCGGCCGATCATGGTGCGTGCCGCGAGCTCGGCGATCTTCGCAGGATCCTCCTGAAGGCGGGCGTTCAGTGGTGTGAGCACGAACCCGGGCACCAGGGTGTTGCTGGTCACGCCGGTGCCGCCCCATGCCTCCGCCTCAGAACGCATGAGCGACTCCACAGCTCCCTTGGACGCACCGTAGATCCCGCTGCCGACGAAGGCGCGGTGGGCCTGCTGGGAACTGATGTGGAGGAGTCGGCCGTAGCCGCGTTCCGCCATGCCGGGTGCGTATCGCTGTCCGAGGAGGAAGGGCGCGAGTGCGTTGACCGTCATCGTTGCATCCCAGTCATCCTCGGTGATCTCCGGGAACGGAGGGCGGATGTTGATCCCGGCGGAGTTGACGAGGATGTCCGGTTCGCCGAACGGCTCGGTGGCCGCCTCCGCGACCGCGTGGATGCCCGCACGGGTGCGGAGATCACCGACGACCCCCGCGGCGCGGCATCCGTGCGCGCGGAGCTCTTCGACCGTCTCGTCGATGCGCGCCTCACCGCGGGCGACGATGACGGTCGCGGCACCGGCGCGGGCGAGCGCGGTGACGATGCCCCGGCCGATCCCGGAGCTGCCGCCCGTCACGACCGCCGTGCGGCCGTCGAGGGAGAAGAGAGAGGAGAGGTAGTCGTGCATGTCGTGGGTACCTGTTCGGTCGGAGGGCGTGCGTCACCACGCGAGCGCGGCGGCGATGGCGGGGTCGGGCGCGGCGTCGGCGAACTCGGGGAGTGCCCGGAGTTCCGCGATGAACGCATCGACCTCGGCCGCGTAGGCCGGGTCGGGGTGGGTGCTCGCGATCTCGAGCAGGGGTGCGATGTCCATCGCGAGGATCAGGTCGAGGCGGGCGGTGACGGATGCGCGGGCACCCGCGTCGTGCAGGACGCGGATGCCGCCACGCAACGCCGCGAGGTAGTCGCGCAGGACGGACAGCTGCGACTTGCTCTGCGTGATCGACGTGCCGTCGGCGCGGAGGCGCCATCGCACGACGACGTCGGGGATCACGTCGAAGGCGCGCGCCCGGGTGTACATCAGCTGCGCGACCACCTGATCTTCGTACGCGACACCCTCGGGGAACCGGAGGTCCCGCCAGAAGGCGGTGCGGCTCACCTTCGACCACGCGACGATGTTCGACACCGCCTGCGGGTGCGCGGTGAGGGTCGTGCCGAGTCGCTCCGGAGAGGTCGCGGCCGCCACCCAGGGCTGCACCCGCCCTGCGACGTAGCCGGACCCCTCCGGGCGGGAACGCACGTACGCACCGGCCACGAAGTCGCTTCCGGTGTGGTCGAGCGTGCGGGTCATCCGGGCGAGCGCATCGGGGAGGAGCTCATCGTCGCCGTCGAGGAATCCGAGGTATCGGGTGTCGACGCGGTCGAGTCCGAGGTTGCGCGCGGCTCCGAGGCCGCGGGAGGCCGGGTGGTGGATCGCCGTGAAGCGTCGGTCCGCGGCCGCAGCCGCATCGAAGATCGCTCCCGTGTCGTCGGTGGAACCGTCGTCGATGAGGATCGCCCGCCACCGGCGCTCGGTCTGCGCACGCAGGGAGTCGAGGGCTGCAGGGGCGAAGGCGGCGATATCGCGTCCGGGGACGACCAGCGTCACGATCGGGTCGGAGGCAGTCACCAGCTGAGTCTATGGCCGGGCATCAGCCTCGGGCCGCGTGCACGGAGTTGATGACGAGTTCCGCGAGTCGTTCCGGTGCGTCATCGGGCAGTGCCTCCCTGCCGAAGGTGAATCGGACCGAGGTCTGCGCCACCTCGGGGGGCACGCCGCACGCGAGGAGGACGTGCGAGGGGTCGTCGCTGCCCGCCGCGCAGGCCGAGCCGCTCGAGGAGATGATCCCCCGGCGTTCAAGCTCGAGCAGCACCGATTCGCCGCTGGTGCCCGCGAAGGTGAAGCTCGCTGTGCCGGGCAGGCGGTGCGCGGGATCGCCGGTGAGTGAAGCTTCAGGGATGCCGGAGAGCACGAGGGAGATGAACCGTGCCGTGGTCGCCGCGACACGGGGTGCCAGGACCTCCCGCTCGTTCTCCGCGAGTTCCAGTGCGGTCGCCAGTGCAACGGCTCCGGCGACGTTCTCCGTGCCCGACCGACGCCCGCGTTCCTGACCGCCACCGTGCAGCACCGGTTCCAGGGGTATGCGACCTCGCACGGCCAGAGCGCCGATGCCCTTGGGGGCACCGAACTTGTGACCGGCGATGGAGACGGCGTCGGCGCCGAGCCCGTCAAGCGGAAGCCATCCCGCCGATTGCACCGCATCCAGATGGAGGGGCACCCGAGAAGCCCGGGCCACCGACGCCAGCGCCGTCGCGTCCTGGACCGTGCCCACCTCGTTGTTCGCGTGGCCGACCGAGATCAGTGCCGTGTCGTCTCTGATCGCCGACGCGAGCGCATCCGCTGCGATCCGACCGGCGTCGTCGACGGGAAGCATCGTCACCTCGACCCCGTGGAAGCGTCGCAGATACGCGGCGGATTCCAGGATCGACTCGTGTTCGATCGGGGAGATGACGAGATGCCGCTTCCCGGTCTCGAGGGTCGCGAGCGTGATGCCCTTCACTGCGAGGTTGTTCGCTTCCGTCCCGCCCGCGGTGAAGACCACATCGCCGGTTCGCATTCCCAGCACCCGCGCGACCCGGGCACGGGCATCGTCGAGTGCCCTCGCCGCCGCTTCGCCTGCCGTGTGATGGCTCGAGGGATTGCCGAACACTCCGGTGAGGTACGGACGCATCGCGTCGAGCACCTCCGGACGCACCGGAGAGGTCGCTGCATGGTCGAGGTAGAGCACGATGTTCAGTCGATCCGCAGATCCAGGCCGAGGTCGAGGGCGCGGGCCGAGTGGGTCAGAGCCCCGACTGAGATGACGTCCACCCCGGTGCGGGCGATGTCGCCGACGGTGTCGAGGTTCACCCCACCGGAGGCTTCGACCGTCGCTCGCCCGTCGATCAGGGCGACGCCCGCACGCAGATCGTCGAGGGAGAAGTTGTCGAGCAGTACCGTGTGGGCACCGCCGTCGAGGACCGCCGGGATCTGGTCGAGACGGTCGACTTCGACGACGACGTGCGTGGTGTGCGGAAGCCGCGACAGTGCCTGACGCAGCGCGGTCGCGAGGTCGAGACCCGATCGGGTGAGCACGGCCAGGTGGTTGTCCTTCGCCATCACCGCGTCCGACAGGGAGTAGCGGTGGTTGCGGCCGCCGCCCGATTCGACTGCGTGTCGCTCGAAGGCGCGCAGCCCCGGCGTGGTCTTGCGTGTGTCGGCGATGCGCGCAGCTGTGCCCTCGATCGCGCTGACGTACGCCGCGGTGAGGCTCGCGATGCCGCTCATCCGCTGCGCGAAGTTCAGCGCCACCCGTTCGGCCGTCAGGATGCTGCGTGCCGAGCCCGACACCGAAGCGAGGACATCGCCCGCGGCGAACTCGTCGCCGTCGCCGACGTGCACGTCGACGATGAGCTCGTCATCGGTGAGGGCGAAGGCGGCCGCGAAGACCGCGCCACCGCTGAACACGCCGGGTTCGCGGGCCACGAGATCAGCCGTGGCCGTCGCCTCCGCCGGGAGCAGGGTGGTGCTGGTGAGGTCTCCCCAGGGGGCGTCTTCTTCGAGGGCTGCTCCGACGACGCGGGTGATGGTGGCGCGGGTGAGCATCAGACGGTCTCCAGGATCGATGAGCGGTCGCGGGACGACGGGAGCGCTTCAGGGGTGGGGGCGTCGACGCGATGGTGTGCCCCCACCGAGTCGGTGCGGGCGAGGGCGGCGGCAGCAGTGGCCTCGGCGAGCAGCAGCAGGTTCGCGTCTTCGTGCTCCGTGGCCGTGGCCGGAGCGGGGACGGCGGCGGCCCATGCACGCACGGTGGCCCAGGCTCGGGCGAGTTGCGCGCCGGAGCGCAGCAACCCGACGTCCTCCCACATCAGCTGCTGCAAGGCGGTGCGGGTGAAGGCGGGCGGCGCAGGCGAAAGGGGCGCGGGCTCGTGGACCGCCGCGGGAGACGGTTCCGGGGAGATCGGGCGCCAGGGAGTCCCGAGCGCGGCCGCGGCTCGGGCCCCGAACACGGCCCCTTCCAACAGGGAGTTGGAGGCGAGTCGATTCGCGCCGTGGACGCCGGTGCGTGCGACCTCGCCGACCGCATAGAGCCCGGGGATCGTGGTGCGGCCATCGAGGTCGGTGACGATGCCGCCCATCAGGTAGTGGGCGGCCGGAGTGACGGGGATGGGCTCGCGTGACCAGTCGTATCCGCGTTCCCTCGTCACGCGATCGATGGTCGGGAACCGCGCCGCCAGCTTCTCGGCGTCCAGCATGGTGGCGTCGAGACGCACGGGTGTCGCCTGGATCGCTGCGTGCCTCGCGATGGCGCGCGACACGACATCCCGCGGAGCGAGTTCACCGTCCGGGTGACTGTCGAAGGTGAAACGACGGCCGCGGTCATCGACCAGTGTCGCTCCCTCCCCGCGCACAGCCTCCGAGATGAGGAATGCCGGTCCCGACGCCAGGATCGTCGGATGGAACTGGACGAACTCCAGATCGGCGACGGCGGCTCCCGCGCGCAGGGCCGCGGCGATGCCGTCGCCCGTCGCGCCGCGGGGGTTCGTCGTGTGCGCGTAGAGATGCCCGGCGCCGCCGGTCGCGAGGATCACGGCATCGGCGAGGAGCTCGACGGTTTCCCCGCCGATGAGGAGGACGACACCGCGCGCGGCGTGATCCGCGACGATCACCTCGGTCAGGAGCGCGTGCTCCACGATGCTCATGGACGCCCGGCGGGCAGCGGCGACGAGCGCTGCGGAGATCGCGGCTCCGGTGGCGTCTCCGCCCGCGTGCACGATGCGGGCGTGGCCGTGCGCGGCCTCCCGCCCCAGCTGCAGCTCGCCGTCTGCCGTCCTGTCGAAGGCGACACCTCGGCTGATCAGCTCCGCGATCCGCTCTGCCGCGTCGGCGACGAGCGCCCGCACCGCAGCCGGGTCGGCGAGTCCTGCACCCGCGTCCATCGTGTCGTCCGCGTGCTGCTCTGCCGAGTCTCCGGGCCCGTAGATCCCGGCCACACCGCCCTGCGCGAGCGCGGTGCATCCGTCTCCGAGCGCACCCTTGGTGACCACCGTCACCGAGTGACCGGCCTCCTCGGCGTGGAGCGCAGCGGTGAGGCCCGCGATGCCCGATCCGACGACGACGACGTTCATCGCACGCCTGCGGACACCGGTGGCTTGGCGGCGAGCATCCGCCCCAGCGCCACTCGCGCGGGATCGGCGACGTCGCCGGAGACCGTGATCCGGTTCGGGGTGCGGCCCGCCACGAGTTCCTCCAGTACCCAGGCCAGGTAGCCGGGGTGGATGCGGTACATCGTCGAACAGGGGCACACGACGGGGTCGAGACAGAAGATCTCATGCTGCGGATACTGCGCCGCGAGTCGTCGGACGAGGTTGATCTCGGTGCCGATCGCGAAGACGGAAGGCTCGGTCGCCGAGTCGATCGCCCGCCGGATGTACTCGGTCGAGCCGGCCTCGTCGGCGGCGTCGACGACCTCCATCGGGCATTCGGGGTGCACGATCACGCGCACGCCGGGGTGTTCGGCACGGGCCTGCTCGATCTGGCCGACGGTGAAGCGCCGGTGCACCGAGCAGAAGCCGTGCCACAGGATCACCCGGGAGTCGAGGAGCTGCTCGGCGGACGAACCACCGAGCGCTCGCCGCGGGTTCCACATCGGCATCTGCTCGAGCGGCACGCCCATCGCCTTGGCGGTGTTGCGCCCCAGATGCTGGTCGGGGAAGAACAGCACGCGACGGCCGCGCTCGAAGGCCCACTCGAGCACGGTCTGGGCGTTCGACGACGTGCAGACGATCCCGCCGTGACGCCCGACGAAGCCCTTGATCGCGGCGGAGGAGTTCATGTAGGTCACCGGGATCACCGGTACCCGGCCTTCGGCGTCTGTGGCCTCGAGGTCGCCGAAAACCTCCTCGAGCTGTTCCCAACACTCCTCGACCTGGTCGATGTCGGCCATGTCGGCCATCGAGCAGCCGGCGGCGAGGTTCGGGAGGATCACGGCCTGGTCGGGCTGGGAGAGCAGGTCGGCGGTCTCGGCCATGAAGTGCACCCCGCAGAACACGATCGCCTCGGCGTCAACTCGGCCTTTGGCGGCGGTGGCGAGCTGGAAGGAGTCGCCGACGTAGTCCGCGTGCTGGACGACCTCTTCGCGCTGATAGAAGTGACCGAGGATGACGACCCGGTCGCCGAGCGTCTCCTTGGCCGCGCGGATCCGTCCGTCGAGCTCTTCCTCGGATGCCTCCCGGTACTCGGCGGGCAGCTCGCCCTGCCGCGGGGCTCCGGTCGGGATGACGTCGCCCATCGAGGAACCGGGACCGTATCCGGGGCGCGCGTCGAAGTCCCAGGGGCCGGCGGCGAGGTCCGTGGTGCAGGTGGCGTCGGTCGACGCGCCGGTGACGATCGCCTGGATCGCATGGTCCACCGAGGGGTCCAGCGGTGGAACGGCGGGAGCGGGTACGAAGGTGATGCTCATCGGGTGCTCGTTTCTTCGGGACCGAGCGGGCCGCGGTCGGCCAGCTCGACATCGGTGTTGTCGCGGTACAGACGTGCAGGACGATGGCTTCCGGTGCGGAAGCGGTCGGTGGGGAGGAGGTTTCCGGCGGCCTCGACCTGGCGGCGGAAGTTCGCCGGGTCGAGGGTCCGGCCGAGGATCGACTCGTAGGCCTCCCGGAGCTCGGCGAGCGTGAACTCCTCGGGGAGGAAGCCTTGGGCGACCCGGCTGTATCCGACCTTGTTGCGGAGTCGCCACAGCGCGTATTCGACGATCTCGGAGTGATCGAAAGCCAGTCGGGGCAGCTGATCCACATCGAACCAGCGCACGTTCTCGGGGGCGCGGCCGGAAGCCTGGTGCGCCGCGATCTGGGCGGTCACGTCGTCCTGGCGGAGCAGCGCCCAGTACACGATCGAGACGACACGGGTGGGGGAGCGGTCGACCGCACCGAAGGCGTAGAGCTGCTCCAGGTAGCTCGGCGCGAGGCCGGTGGTCTCCGCGAGTGTGCGCGCTGCCGCATCAACGGGGGACTCGGCCACGGTCAGCCAGCCGCCGGGAAGCGCCCACTGCTGTGCGAAGGGCTCGCGGGTGCGCAGCACGAGCGGCAGCGCGAGCCGCGCCCGCCCGTCATCCGTGCGCCGCAGCGTCAGGATCACCGTCGAGACGGCGACCCGGATGTCGCTGCTTTGAGTCATAGACACCTTAACCTCCGAGAACGATCTTAGTGTCATGCGGACCCTTAGTGCGCACGTGTGACGCGATCCGTCGCCGAGTCCGAAACGTTATCCGGCGAGCGCAAGGACCCTTGTTTATCGGCATACGGGTTTGTTAGGTTACTGTCCTAACAAACCCCTTCGTGGTGGCCAGCCGGTCGCCTCCCGGGGCCCGCGAACCCCAGACCCGGGGTTCTGCTCCATCCGGAGCGATCCCTCCTGCAGTGCAGCACCGAGAGGAAACAAGAGAAATGATCCGAAACGGAAAGCGCAAGCTCGCGCTCACCGCCATCGCCGGAGCATCCGTCCTCGCCCTGGGCCTCACCGCCTGTGGCACCGGCGGCAGCGGCGATGACAACGCCGACAGCGACCGCGCCCTTCGTGTCTGGGCCGGCAGCCAGACACCGATCCCCACAAACTACAACCCGTTCGCACCGACCGTGCTCCATGGTGCGCTCGGGCCGATCTACGAGCCGCTGTTCTTCTTCAACAAGACGGCTGACTCCGAGCCCGTCGGACTCATCGGCGACACGTTCGAGTACAACGAGGACGGCACGGCGATCACGATCACCATCAAGCCCGACCTCAAGTGGAGCGACGGCGAGCCGCTCACCGCGGAGGACGTCGCGTTCTCCTTCAAGTACGAGGCCAACAACCCCGAGGGCAACGGCCTGGTCTCCGCCGAGGCCACGGACGACACCACCGTCGTGCTGACCTACTCCTCGGCGCAGTACACGACCGAGTTCCAGCGTCTGGGCTCGACCTACATCCTCCCGGAGCACATCTGGGCGGACATCACCGACTTCGCGAACTTCACGAACGAGGAGCCCGTCGGCTCCGGGGCCTACGTCGTCGACAAGACCACGAGCGAGTCGTACACCCTCGTCGCGAACGAGAACTTCCGCGATGCCGACAAGCTCGGCGTCAAGAAGGTCCAGTACATCGCCGTCGACAACAACCAGACCGCTCAGGACCTGCTGGCGGCCGGCAAGCTCGACTGGACGGGCATGTTCATCCCGAACCCGGACGACGTGACCGGCAACGGGAAGATCGACTGGATCAACACCCCGCAGGACCCGACCGTCCTGTACACCTGCTCGAACGCCGACCTCGGCTGCACCGGTCCGCAGACCGACGTCGCCGTGCGCCAGGCGCTCAACGTCGCGATCGACCGCGCCACCATCAAGGACAAGGCGTTCGTCGGTCTGACCGGTGACATCTCGCCGACGTTCGCCCTGCTGCCGCGCGACGAGAAGTGGGTCGCGGACCCCGCCAACGAGGTGAGCCCGCAGGAGGCGAACGTCGCCGAGGCGGGGGAGATCCTCGAGGCGGCGGGCTACACCAAGGGTTCGAGCGGCATCTACGAGAAGGACGGCGTGCCCCTCGAGCTGACCCTCACCTCGGTCGACGGGTGGACGGACTACAACGACGCCGCGAAGCTGATCGCCGAGCAGGCCGAGGCCGCCGGGATCAAGATCACCGCGTCGACGGTGCAGTGGCAGGAGTTCTCCGACGCCCGGCAGAGTGGCGAGTTCCAGCTGATCGTCGGTGGTGTCATCGGCACCTCCGTGGCGGACCCGTTCCAGATCTACCGCGACTGGTTCGGCGGCACCACCGTCGGCTCCACGGGACCGGTCGGCGAGGAGATCCCGGCGACACGCTGGAACTTCAGCCGCTACAACAACCCCGTCGTCGACGAGGCGATCCAGTCGGCCATCAGCACGAACGACGAGGCGGAGAAGAAGGAGCTCTACGGCACGATCCAGACCGAGATCGTGCGTGACCTGCCCTACATCCCGCTCGTCATCAACGCGACGCAGACCTTCTACAACACGAAGGACTTCACGGGCTGGCCGACCGAGGAAGACCTCTACGCCTTCCCGCCGTCCTGGGGTGCGATCGCGGCAGGCTACGTCCTGACGCAGCTGCAGCCGGTCAAGTAACCGAGAGGAGTCGGGGAAGAAGGAAGTCAGGAAACAGTGACATGAAGTTCTATGCACGAAGAATCGGGTTCTACGCGTTCACGCTCTGGGCCGCGATCTCCATCAACTTCCTTCTTCCCCGGCTCATGCCGGGGAACCCGGCCGACATCATGATCGCCAAGATGCAGCGGGCCGGCGGCGAGGTCTCCGAGACGGCCATCCGCAACATCAAGCTCCTGCTCGGCGGCGACGACTCCTCCCTGTGGGAGCAGTACCTGGCGTACTGGGGACGCATGTTCCAGGGCGACCTCGGTGTCTCGGTCACGAAGTTCCCCACTCCGGTGACGGAGCTCATCGCCGGCGCTCTTCCGTGGACGCTCGTCCTGGTCGGCACCGCGACCGTCATCTCCTTCGTCCTCGGCGTCGTGCTCGGCGCCTGGGCCGGATGGAAGCGCGGCACCTGGGTCGACCACCTGATCCCCGCCACCACCGTCCTCCAGTCGATCCCGTACTTCTGGATGGCCCTGATCCTGGTCGCCGTGTTCGCGGTCGGCCTCGGCTGGTTCCCGATCTTCGGCGGCTACGACGTGTTCGACTATCCGGACGGCCCCGAACCGACGTGGGCGTTCTTCACGGATGCCGTGGCGCATGCGATTCTCCCGGCGATCACGATCGTGATCAGTTCGGTCGGTGGCTGGATGTTCGGCATGCGCAACATGATGGTGTCGACCCTCGCCGAGGACTACGTGCTCACGGCGGAGGCCAAGGGGCTTCGTCCGCGACGCATCATGACGACGTACGCGGCTCGCAACGCGGCGATCCCCTCGATCGCGGGGTTCTCGATCACACTCGGCTTCGTGGTCGCCGGTTCCATCGTCATGGAGCAGGTGTTCACCTACCCCGGCATCGGCAAGCTGATGTTCCAGGCCGTTACCAACAACGACTACGCGCTGATGCAGGGACTGTTCCTCGTCATCACCCTGACGGTGCTCGCCGCCAACTTCATCATGGACCTCGTCTATGGCTTCATCGACCCGAGGGCTCGCCAGAATGTCTGACACGAAGAACCCGCTCCTGACGCAGGAGCCGCCGATCACGGCACCGGCCAGCACGATCTCCTTGGCCACACAGCAAGGACGCAAGCGGCGCCGTATCCTGCCCAGCACCTCACCCAAGTTCATCGTCGGCGCGAGCATCGTGGTCGCGATCGTGCTCTTCGCGATCATCGCGCCCTTCTTCACGCAGGATCCGCGCAACACCGCGAACCCCGCGCTCCAGCCGCCCTCCGCGGAGCACTGGCTCGGTACGACCAAGCTCGGCAACGACATGTTCGCCCAGCTCGCGATCGGTGCTCAGGGATCCCTGCTCATCGGCGTCACCGCCGGAGGTATCGCGATCATCCTCTCCCTCTTGTTCGGTGTCCTGGCGGGCTACCTGGGCGGATGGCGGGAAGACGGACTCGCGCTCCTCACCAACGTGATGATCGTGATCCCCGGGTTGCCGCTCGTGATGGTGATCGCCTCCTTCGTGCCACAGCGCAGCTGGCAGCTCGTCGCTTTCGTGCTCGGTATCACGTCATGGGCCGGCGCCGCCTACGTTCTGCGGCTGCAGACGAGGTCGCTGCGCACGAGGGACTACGTCTACGCCTCGAAGGTCGCGGGGGAGCGCTCCTTCCGCGTGATCCTCGTGGAGATCATGCCGAACCTGCTCCCTCTGCTCGCGGCACAGTTCCTCTTCGCCATCATCTTCGCGATCCTCGGTGAGGCGGGTCTGTCCTATCTCGGCCTGGGCCCCAATTCGTCGATCACGTGGGGATCGATCCTGAACGACGCCCAGTCGGGGCAGGCTCTCGGTCGCGGAGCGTGGTGGTGGTTCGTGCCGCCCGGACTCATGATCGCGTTGCTCGGCGCCGGGCTGTCGCTCATCAACTTCGCGATCGACGAGGTCATCAACCCGAAGCTGCGCAATGCGCCGGAGGCCGCGCGTCGTGTGCGCAAGGCCGCCAAGACCAAGGGAGTCACCGCATGAGCGAGCCGGTGCTGACGGCACGGAACGTGTCGATCGAGTACGAAGTCGATCCGCCGGTGAAGGCGGTGCGTGATGTCTCGCTCACCCTGAACCGCGGGGAGATCCTCGGCCTCGCCGGGGAGTCGGGATGCGGGAAGACGACGCTGGCGTACGGGATGAACCGCCTTCTCAAGGCACCCGCGCTGATGACGGCCGGGGAGATCGTGTTCCACGACCGAGACGGTCAGGACATCGACGTCGTCGGGCTCGATGGCGAAGGGCTCAGAGCCTTCCGCTGGGACAAGATCTCCATGGTCTTCCAAGGAGCGATGAACTCCTTGAACCCGGTGATCAGCGTCAAGGCGCAGATCTTCGACATCTTCGACACGCACCGCCCTGGCATGAGCAAGAAGGCCAAGCAGGAGCGCGCCGAGGAACTGCTGACGCTGGTCGGCGTCGATCCGAGTCGGCTCACGAGCTTCCCGCATGAACTCTCGGGCGGTATGCGGCAGCGCATGATGATCGCGATGGCCCTGGCACTCGACCCGCAGGTCATGATCATGGATGAGCCGACCACCGCGCTCGACGTGGTCGTGCAGCGCGGCATCATCCGGGAGATCATGCGTCTTCGCGAGAAGCTGGGGTTCGCGGTGATCTTCATCACGCATGACCTCCCGATGCTGATCGAGATCAGTGACCGGATCGCGATCATGCTGCAGGGGCAGATCGTCGAGGAGGGGACGGCGGAAGAGATCTACCGCACCCCGCAGCACGAATACACGCGGCGGTTGCTGTCGAGCTTCCCGTCGCTCAAGGGCGAGCGGGGCGACTTCGTCCGCACCGGCGTCAGCCAGGAGGGCGTGCGATGAACGCGAACACCACCACAGAGGCCGCGACCGGCGCCGGGGGGACGGCGACGTTGGAGGCGCGGAACCTGGTGAAGGACTTCCATCTGCGTTCGGGGTTCCGATCGAGCGTCCTGCATGCGGTGAAGGATGTGTCCTTCACGATCGAAGCGGGCAAGACGGTTGCTCTGGTGGGGGAGTCCGGGTCGGGGAAGTCGACGATCGCGCGGGTGCTCATGAAGCTGGAGACTCCCACCAGCGGGGAGATCCTCCTCGACGGGAAGCCGTCGGGGAGCGGAGGTCGGGCGCTGGAGGCCTATCGCTCGGATGTGCAGATGGTCTTCCAGGACCCATTCGCCTCGCTGAACCCGTTCCACACGATCGTGCACCACCTGGAGCGGCCGCTGCGCCTGCACCACCCGGAGCTGTCGCGCACGCAGGTGCGGCAGCGCGCGGTGGAGCTCCTCGAGCGTGTGCGGTTGACGCCGGGGGAGAGTTTCGCCGAGCGTCGTCCGCATGAGCTGTCCGGGGGACAGCGGCAGCGCGTCGCGATCGCGCGGGCTCTCGCGCCCGGGGCACGGTTCATCGTGGCGGACGAACCGGTCTCGATGCTGGACGTGTCGATCCGCCTCGGGGTCCTGAACCTGCTGGCGGAACTGCAGCGCGAGGAGAACCTGGGAGTGCTCTACATCACGCACGACCTGGCGACGGCGAGGCACTTCTCCGACGAGATCATGGTGCTCTACAAGGGCGATGTCGTCGAACGGGGCCCGGCGGACGAGGTCATCCTGAACCCGCAGCACGAGTACACCAAGACCCTCCTGGGCGCGGCGCCCGAGCCGGACAACCTCGGACGTCTCCGTGACGAGGTCCGCCGCGAACTCGGCATCGCGCATTGACTAGTCCCGGCTAGACTGGACCCACAACTGAAGACAGGCCGTATGACCCACGCGGGAGAGCCCCGGCGAACGCAGCCGGGCACCGAAGGAGCAAGCCTCCCCGCCAATCTCTCAGGTATGCGTACCGCGCGGGTCCGGCCACTCTGAAAAGCGATCCCGCGACCGTGCGGATCCGCCGACGGTGAAAGCCCCGCCTCTGTGCACGGGTGAAACTCTCAGGCCTATGACAGAGGGGGAGTTCCGAGGGACGGCCCGCCGCCGTTCCGCCCGACACAGCCCGGGAGAACTCCATGTCCGAACCTCGCTACACCCCGTTGCGTGAACGCCACGAAGCGCTCGGCGCCTCGTTCACCGACTTCGGCGGCTGGCAGATGCCGGTCCGCTACACGTCCGACCTCGCCGAGCATCATGCGGTGCGCCAGAGCGCGGGGATGTTCGACATCTCGCACATGGCCGAGTTCACCGTGCGTGGCGACGGAGCCGGGGCGTTCCTCGACCATGCGCTCGCCGGTCGTCTGTCGGCGCTGGCGGTCGGCAAGGCCAAGTACTCGCTGCTCCTCACCGAGTCCGGCGGGATCATCGACGACGTGATCGTCTACCGCCTGGCCGATGACGACTACCTCATCATCTCGAACGCGGGCAACCGAGACGCCGTGTCCGCTGCGTTGAGCGCTCGCACCGAGGGCTTCGGGGTCGTCGTGCAGGACGTGTCCGACGACTACGCCCTCATCGCCGTGCAGGGCCCGCACGCGGAGGCCGTCCTCGCGGCGACCACCGACCTCACCGATGTCAGCACACCCTGGGACGAGCAGAAGTACTACTCCTGGGCGTCGGCCGGATACGCCGGCAAGCCCGTTCTCCTCGCGCGCACCGGCTATACCGGCGAGGACGGCTTCGAGCTGCTCGTCGCAGCCGACGACGCGGTCGCCCTCTGGGACGCCCTGCTCGCAGCGGGCGCTCCGCACGGACTCGTTCCCGCCGGACTCGCGGCGCGCGACACGCTGCGCCTCGAAGCGGGCATGCCGCTCTACGGCCACGAGCTGAGCCTCGAGACCCGTCCGGCGCAGGCCGGCCTCGGTCGCGTCGTCGTGACGGCGAAGGAGCGGTTCGTGGGCAAGGAGGCACTCCTCGCCGCTGAGCAGGACGAGACATCCGATGCACCGGTGCTGGTCGGCCTCGTCGCCGAGGGCAAACGTGCCGGGCGAGCCGGATACGCCGTGGTCGACGGCGACGGGACCACGCTCGGCGAGATCACCAGCGGGGCCCTCAGCCCGACACTCGGACATCCGATCGCGATGGCCTATGTGCACCCTTCTTCCGCTGACGCGGGAACCGCAGTATTCCTTGATGTGCGGGGGACCAGAATCCCCGCGACCGTGACCGCCCTGCCTTTCTACCGGAGGACCAAATGACCGACCTCGCCGCACTCCACTACACCGAAGAACACGAGTGGATCGCCGCTGACGGCGACACCGTGACCATCGGCATCACCGATTACGCCGCAGAGAAGCTGGGTGACGTCGTGTTCGTCGAGCTTCCCGCGGTCGGCACCGAGGTCACCGCGGGCGCGGTCGTCGGTGAGATCGAATCCACCAAGTCGGTCGGCGAGCTGTACGCGCCGGTCTCGGGAACGGTCGTCGAGATCAACGATGCGGCCGTCGACGATCCCTCGCTCGTCAATGCGGCGCCGTTCGAGGGCGGCTGGCTGCTCAAGGTGTCCGTCGCTGCCGGCGCGCTGGACGGACTGCTCGACCGCGACGCCTACGTCGCACTGACGGAGGGCTGATCGCGCAGTGGTCACTTTCGCCGATCGTCACATCGGACCGACGGATGCCGCGCAGCACACCATGCTCAGCGCTCTCGGTCTGGACATCTCCGGAGCGGACGACGCTCTGAGTCCGGTCGAGACGCTGATGCGTCAGGCCGTCCCCGCGTCGATCTACACCGGCCCGTCGTCCGACGCCGGGAGCGCGACGTCGCGGATCCCTGCTGCCGCGAGCGAGACCGAGGCGCTCGCCGAGCTGCGGGACCTCGCCTCGCGCAACACGGTGAACCGTCCGATGATCGGCCTGGGCTACTACGGCACCATCACGCCGCAGGTGATCCAGCGCAACGTGTTCGAGAACCCCTCCTGGTACACGGCGTACACGCCCTATCAGCCGGAGATCTCCCAGGGGCGCCTGGAAGCTCTCATCAACTTCCAGACGATGGTCGCCGAACTCACCGGGCTCACGACGGCCAACGCGTCGATGCTCGACGAGTCCACGGCCGTCGTCGAGGGGATGCTGCTCGCGCGGCGCGCCTCGAAGTCGACCTCCACGGTGTTCGCCGTCGACGCGGACGCGCTTCCGCAGACCAAGGCGATGCTCGCGACGCGCGCCGAAGCCCTCGGAATCGAGCTCGTCTTCGTCGACTTCGCCGCGGGGGACGAGCTGCCCGCCGAGCTGTTCGGCGTGTTCGTCCAGTACCCGGGAGCATCGGGTCGGCTCTGGGATCCGACCGCCGTGTTCGATGCTGCGCACCTCGCGGGCGGACTCGCGGTCGCCGCGGCCGACCTGCTCGCCCTCACCCTGATCGCATCGCCGGGCTCGCTCGGCGCCGACGTCGCGGTCGGCACGACCCAGCGCTTCGGCGTGCCGATGGGGTTCGGCGGGCCGCACGCGGGCTACATGGCGGTTCGCGCCGGTCTGGAGCGTCAGCTGCCCGGCCGACTCGTCGGGGTGTCCGTGGATGCCGACGGCAAGCCTGCCTACCGCCTCTCGTTGCAGACGCGCGAGCAGCACATCCGTCGCGAGAAGGCGACGTCGAACATCTGCACGGCCCAGGTGCTGCTGGCCGTCATGGCGTCGATGTATGCGGTCTATCACGGTCCGGACGGGCTTCGCGAGATCGCGACGCAGACGGCCGCGAAGGCCGCATTGCTGCGCGACTGGCTGACTGAGGCGGGCGTCGACATCGTGCATGCCCAGTTCTTCGACACCCTGCAGGTGCGGGTCCCCGGACGTGCAGCCGAGTACGCCGCGCAGGCGCACGACGGCTACGGCATCCTGCTCCATGTCGCAGACGCCGACACGGTCGGGATCGCGGTCGATGAGACCACGACCCTCGGCGAGCTGCACCAGGTCACCCGCGTCTTCGGTGGCAAGAACGAGCGGGCTTTCGGGAATTTCGGCGCCGAGAAGCTGCGGGCGCTTCCGGTCGACCTGCTCCGTCAGGACGAGTACCTCACGCACCCCGTGTTCCACTCGCACCGTTCGGAGACCGCCATGATGCGGTACCTCAAGAGCCTGGCCGATCGCGACTACGCGCTCGATCGAGGCATGATCCCGCTGGGCTCGTGCACGATGAAGCTCAACGCGGCGACCGAGATGGCGGCGATCACGTGGCCCGAGTTCGCCGGAATCCACCCGTTCGCGCCGGCCTCCGACGTGCAGGGCTACCTCGAGCTCATCGAGCAGCTCGAGGGCTGGCTCGCCGAGGTCACCGGATACGACGCCGTCTCGCTGCAGCCGAACGCCGGTTCGCAGGGTGAGCTCGCCGGTCTGCTGGCGATCCGCGGTTACCACCACGCGAACGGCGACCAGCACCGCACGGTGTGCCTCATCCCGTCGTCCGCCCACGGGACGAATGCGGCCTCGGCCGTGCTCGCGGGTATGAAGGTCGTCGTCGTCGCGACCGATGAGCTCGGCAACGTCGACCTCGACGATCTGCGCGCGAAGATCGCCCTGCACGCCGACTCCCTCTCGGCCCTGATGATCACCTACCCCTCCACACACGGTGTCTACGAGGAGCAGGTCGTCGAGATCACGGCCGCCGTGCACGACGCGGGCGGGCAGGTGTACGTCGACGGTGCGAACCTCAACGCGCTGCTCGGCTATGCGCGCTTCGGTGATCTGGGCGGCGACGTCTCGCACCTCAACCTGCACAAGACGTTCGCCATCCCGCACGGCGGCGGTGGACCCGGCATCGGACCGGTGGCGGCGAAGTCCCACCTCGCGCCGTTCCTCCCCTCGCACCCTCTCGCGCAGCGCGCCGAGCACTTCGGCGGCTTCACCTTCGACGGCGGGGTGATCTCGGCTGCTCCCTACGGCTCCGCCGGCATCCTGCCGATCTCCTGGGCGTACGTGCGCATGATGGGCGCTGACGGGCTGCGACGGGCGACCGCGGCAGCCGTGCTCTCGGCCAACTACATCGCGGAGCGCCTCTCGGCCCACTTCCCCGTCCTGTACACGGGTGAGAACGACCGGGTCGCGCACGAGTGCATCCTCGATCTGCGTCCACTCAAGGAGGCGACCGGCATCACGGTCGACGACGTCGCCAAACGCCTCATCGACTACGGCTTCCACGCGCCGACCATGTCGTTCCCGGTCGCCGGCACACTCATGGTCGAGCCGACCGAGTCGGAGGACCTGGACGAGATTGAGCGCTTCATCGAGGCGATGATCCTGATCAAGGCGGAAGCGGACGCCGTGGCCGCAGGACGCTGGCCCGCCGACGACAACCCGCTCGTGCGTGCACCCCACACCGCGGTCTCGCTGATCGCGGGGGAGTGGGACCACGCCTACACGCGAGAGGAGGCGGCCTATCCCGTGCCTGCCCTCGTCGCAGGCAAGTACTGGCCGCCCGTGCGCCGGATCGACCAGGCCTACGGTGACCGCAATCTCGTGTGCGCGTGCCCGCCGGTGGAGGCGTTCGCCTGAGTTCTCGTGCTCATGTGAGCAGACGGTGCCGCACCTCCGTGGGGTGCGGCACCGTCTTCGTGTCTGCGCGTGTTTCGGCGAGATTACGGATGGTCACCACTCAGTAACGGTTCGTTAGCTGAGCGCGGCGGGGGCGAAGGTGCGGGTTACGCTCAGGTATCCCTGCTCGCTCGATGGTGAGTGCGCAGAATTCCCACGTCCACAGGAGGACACAAAGTGAAGCGCAACAAGATCGCCCTCGCGGGCGTCGCGCTGTTCGCGGTCGGCGCTCTGTCGCTCGCGGGCTGCGCAAGCGGATCCGGCAACAACGGTGACGGTGGCAACGGCTCGAACGCCGATCCCGACGCCATCATCACCACGAACGGCTCCGAGCCCGAGAACCCGTTGATCCCGACCAACACCAACGAGGTCGGCGGAGGCAAGATCCTCGACGAGATCTTCGCGGGTCTGGTCTACTACGACGCCGATGGCGAGCCGGTCAACGACATGGCCGAGGAGATCACCACCGAAGACCCTCAGCACCTCACCGTGAAGCTGAAGGAGGGGCAGACGTTCACCAACGGTGAAGAAGTCACCGCCGACAACTTCATCAAGGCGTGGAACGAGGGCGCGAAGGCCTCCAACGCACACCTCTCCAGCTACTTCTTCGAGGACATCGAGGGCTTCAGCTACGACGAGGACTCCGAGCTCACCGGCCTGGAGCAGGTGGACGACTACACGTTCACGATCGCGCTCAACAAGCCGGCCTCGGACTTCGCGCTGCGTCTCGGCTACTCGGCCTACTACCCGCTTCCCGATGTCGCTTTCGAGGACATGGACGCGTTCGGCCAGAACCCCATCGGCAACGGCCCGTACATGATCGACGGCGAAGACGCATGGCAGCACGACGTGCAGATCGACCTCGTCCGCAACGACGACTACGAGGGTGGGCGCAAGCCGGCCAACGGCGGTCTGACGATCAAGTTCTACGCCACGCAGGAAGCCTCCTACGCTGACCTGCAGGGCAATGAGGTCGATGTGATCGACCAGATCCCGACCAGCTCGCTGCCCGTCTTCCAGGACGAGCTCGAGGACCGGGCCGTCAACCAGCCCTCGGCTGTCTTCCAGTCGTTCACCATCGGCCAGTTCCTCCCGCACTTCAGCGGCGAAGAGGGCAAGCTGCGTCGTCAGGCGCTGTCGATGGCGATCAACCGCGAGGAGATCACCGAGACGATCTTCTCCGGCACCCGCACCCCGGCGGCGGACTTCACGTCCCCGGTCATCGCCGGCTGGTCCGACTCGATCCCCGGCAACGAGGTCCTCAGCTACGACCCCGAGAAGGCCAAGGAACTCTGGGCCGAGGCTGACGCCATCGCTCCGTGGGAGGGCGACTTCAAGATCGCCTACAACTCCGACGGCGGACACGACGCCTGGGTCGACGCAGTGAGCAACAGCATCAAGAACACGCTCGGCATCGAGGCATCGGGCGACCCG
Source organism: Microbacterium sp. J1-1 (assembly GCF_024498615.1). NCBI lineage: Bacteria > Bacillati > Actinomycetota > Actinomycetes > Micrococcales > Microbacteriaceae > Microbacterium > Microbacterium sp. J1-1. The sequence goes on from NZ_CP089590.1 coordinate 1,279,221, forward strand.
TACCCGACCTTCCAGGACCTGCGCACCAAGATCAACGACCGCACCATCACCACGGCGGCACGTTCGGGCTGGCAGGCCGACTACCCGGGTCTGTACAACTTCCTCGGACCGCTCTACGCGACGGGCGCCGGTTCCAACGACGGTGACTACTCGAACCCCGAGTTCGACGACCTCATCTCGGCGGGCATCAGCAACCCCGACCCCGACGCGCAGCTCGAGGACTTCACCAAGGCACAGGAGATCCTGTTCCAGGATCTGCCTGCGATCCCGCTGTGGTACTCGAACGTGACCGGTGGGTTCAGCGAGAACGTCGACAACGTGACGTTCGGCTGGAACTCGGTCCCGCTGTACTACCAGATCACGAAGGCCGGCGAGTAAAGTCTGACGGCACTTCACCCATGAGGCGGTGACGATTCTTCGTCACCGCCTCATGGGCTGTGTTCGCCTCGCTTTCTTTGCCCTCAAGAAGGGACAAGCGGATGCTCGGTTACATTCTGAGACGTCTTCTGCAGGTGATCCCGGTCTTCTTCGGAGCCACCCTGCTCATCTATTTCCTCGTGTTCGCCATGCCCGGCGATCCGGTCCTCGCCCTGTTCGGTGACAAGACCCCGAACCCGGCAGTCATCGAACAGCTTCGCGAGCAGTACCACCTGAACGACCCGTTCATCGTGCAGTACTGGTACTACATCACCGGTGTTCTCCAGGGTGATCTCGGGAACACCTACTCCGGCCGCTCCGTCTCCTCGGTGCTCGCCGCGACACTGCCCGTCACAGGGCGTCTCGCGGTCATGGCGATCGGAATCGAGTTCGTGCTGGCGATCCTCATCGGTACCCTCTCGGCGCTGCGCAAGGGGAAGCTGTTCGACAACGTGTCGCTCGTCGTGGCACTCGTCGCGATCGCGATCCCCATCTTCGTGTTGGCGTTCCTCGCTCAGTACTTCCTCGCGATCCAACTCGGCTGGTTCAAACCCACGGTGGGCGCGGACAACGACTGGGGCGGTCTCTGGCTGCCTGCGATCGTCCTCGGATTCAGCCTCTACGCCGTGAGCATGCGTCTGATGCGCAGCTCCGTCCTCGACACGCTGAACCAAGACTGGGTGCGCACGGCGTACAGCAAGGGTCTGTCACGCAGCCGCGTGCTCCCGGTGCACGTGCTGCGCAACTCCCTGATCCCCGTCATCACCAACTCAGCGACGAACTTCGGCGTACTGCTCGTGGGTGCGACAGTCACGGAGGGCATCTTCAACGTCCCCGGCGTCGGAAACACCCTTTTCGAAGCCATCCGTCGTGGTGAAGGACCCACCGTCGTCTCCTTCGTGACGGTGTTCGTCATCCTCTACGTACTGGTGAACCTGCTCATCGACCTGCTCTACGGTCTGCTCGACCCGAGGATTCGCTATGCCTGATCCCACCTCTCAGAAGCACTACGTCGCTCCTGTCGACACCGAGTCGATCCATGTCGATGCGGTCAGGATCTCCGACAAGCCCAGCAACCTGTGGCGCGACGCCTGGCGTGACCTGCGTCGTCGTCCGCTGTTCTGGTTCTCGGTGGTCCTGGCGCTCTTCTTCCTCTTGATGGCGCTGTGGCCCACGCTGTTCACGCAGACACCGCCGAACAGCAACTGTCTGCTGTCGAACAGCAACGGCGGTCCGACCGAGGGCCATCCGCTCGGTTTCACCTTCCAGGGCTGCGATATCTATTCCCGAATCGTCTGGGGGTCGCAGACCTCGCTGGCGGTCGGTCTGATCGCCACCCTGATCTCCTCGATCCTCGGACTCATCATGGGTGCACTCGCGGGGTTCTACGGAGGATGGCTCGACTCGGTGCTCTCGCGCGTCGGCGACATCTTCTTCGCGATTCCCTACATCCTCGCCGCCGTGGTCGTGATGACCGTCTTCAAGGACTCCCGGTCCGTGTGGACGCTCGCCTTCGCGATCGGTGGGTTCGCCTGGGCGTCGACGGCGCGTGTGGTCCGCGCAGAAGTGCTGAGGGTCCGGCAGGCCGACTTCGTCATGGCATCGCAAGCGCTCGGTCAGTCGAAATTCCGGATCCTCGTGAACCACGTCGTCCCGAATGCGCTCGCGCCGCTGCTGGTGATCTCGACGCTGGCACTCGCGGCGGCGATCGTCGCGGAGGCGACGCTGTCGTTCCTCGGCGTCGGTCTGGGCAGCGACACGATGTCGTGGGGCCTCGACATCGCCAAGGCGCAGGCTTCTCTGCGCGTCGCACCTATGGCTCTCATCTATCCGTCGATCGCGCTCACCCTGGCGGTGCTCGCGTTCGTGACTCTGGGTGAGCTCATCCGAGACGCCCTCGACCCGAAGGCGAGGGCCCGCCGATGAGCGAACGCATTCCCGACCAGGTGCCCCTGCTGAGCGTTCGCGACCTGAAGGTCGCCTTCCGCACGCAGGAGGGGCTTCGTGAAGTCCTCCACGGTGTCAGCTTCGACGTGCTTCCGGGTGAGACCGTCGCGATCGTGGGGGAGTCGGGTTCCGGCAAATCCACGACCGCCACGGCGATCATCGACCTGTTGGCCGGTACGGGGCAGGTGACGGGCGGTTCCATCACTCTCGACGGTCGTGAGCTCACCACTCTCGGCCGTAAAGAGATGGAAGCAGTCCGCGGTCGCGACATCGGATTCGTGCCGCAGGACCCGATGTCGAGCCTGAACCCGGTGTGGAGCATCGGTTTCCAGGTGAAGGAGGCCGTCCGAGCCAACGGCATCGCCCAGGGCCGTGCCGCGGTCAAGGCGCGGACCGTCGAGGTGCTGCAGCAGGCGGGGCTCGCAGATGCTGAGCGCCGACTGCACCAGTATCCGCATCAGTTCTCCGGCGGCATGCGCCAGCGGGCGCTGATCGGGATCGGGCTCGCGGCCAATCCGAAGCTGCTGATCGCCGATGAGCCGACATCGGCTCTCGATGTCACGGTGCAGCGCGTGATCCTGGACCACATGGCAACGCTCACGCGGGACAAGGGCACCTCGGTGCTGCTGATCACCCACGATCTGGGACTCGCCGCGGAACGCGCCGAGAAGATCATCGTGATGAACGGCGGCAACATCGTCGAGGCGGGCCCGAGCCGACAGATCCTCGAGGATCCGCAGCACCCGTACACGAAACGGCTGGTCGCGGCGGCACCGAGCGTGGCGTCGAAGCGGATCCAGGCCGTGGTCGCGGACCGCGGCATCGAGACGCGTGAAGACCTCGCCGCGATCCCGCCGACCGTTCGTGTCGCGGGGCTGACCAAGGACTACAAGATCCGCCAGGGGAACTTCCGCAGTGAAGCCTTCCGTGCAGTGGACGACGTGTCCTTCGAGATCCCGCGCGGCAAGACCCTCGCCCTGGTGGGTGAGTCCGGTTCGGGCAAGTCGACCGTGGCGAAGATGGTGCTCAAGCTGGAGGATCCCACCAGCGGCACGATCGAGATCGACGGCCGCGACGTGTCGAACCTGTCGCGCGCGCAGTCCTTCGGTCTCCGCCGTCGGATGCAGCCGGTCTTCCAGGACCCGTACGGATCACTCGACCCGCTGCGCAATATCGGCAATACGATCGCCGAGCCGTTGCAGATCCACGGCGTCGGTGACCGCGCGTCGCAGCGTGAGCGAGTCAACGAGTTGCTGGAACAGGTTGCTCTCCCTCAGGCTCTGGCGAGCAGATATCCGAGCGAACTCTCGGGCGGACAGCGGCAGCGCGTCGCGATCGCCCGGGCGTTGGCGCTCAAGCCGGACATCATCGTCCTCGACGAGGCGGTCTCGGCGCTCGACGTGCTGGTGCAGGACCAGGTGCTGAACCTCCTGGCGGACCTCCAGTCCGAGTTGGGCCTGACGTACCTGTTCATCACGCATGACCTCGCCGTCGTCCGCGTGTCGAGCGATCTCGTCTGCGTCATGGAGAAGGGGAAGATCGTCGAGCAGGGCACCGTCGACGAGATCTTCGCGAACCCGCAGGAGGAGTACACGGAGCGCCTCCTCCAGGCGATCCCGGGCGTGTCCCTCACGCTCGGAGGCGCCGGAGCGTGACCTCATCGCAACAACCCGAGGGCGCGCGCACATACCGCGCGCCCTCGGGCGTGGTCGTCCTCGTCTTCAGCGCCCTCCTGGCTTTGTTCCTGCTCGGTGACACCGCCGTTCGGGGAAGCTGGGAGCAGATGCTGCTCGTCGCTCCGTGGGTGCTGCTCGCCCTCTGGATCGTGTACGAGATCAGCTACGTCTCGCATGTCCGCGTGGATGCCCACGGTGTCGTCGTCCAGAACATGCTCCGCCGCACGCGCTTCGACTGGAGTCGCGTGCGCGACATCGACCTGCGGTGGCAGCTGCTGTTCTCCCTGGACGACGGGCGCGAGGTCAGCTGTTACGGCGGCCCCGCCCGCGCCCGGCCACCCCGCCCCGGTCGCGGGGAGGACTCCGAGCCCAAGCCGTCATCCGGCCTTCATGCACTCACGGACATCCGCGACCTCTGGGACGCCGCGCCCGTGTCCGATGCGCCGATCCGACGCGAGTGGGATCGGCCGGCGGTCATCGCACTCGTGGTGATCGTGATCTGGGCGGTCGTCGCGATCCTCCTCGCCGGTTCCGCTTCGGTCTGATCGACTCAGCCGGGAAGCCCGAACAGTGCGGGCCACATCGCCGCCGCCCAGGGGTACCCCACGAATGCGGCGGCGTCGATCACGAAGTGTGCGACCAGGAACGGTAGGAGGCGTCCGCTGCGCTGATACAGCCAGCCGAAGAGCAGGCCCATCGCCAGGTTGCCGAGGAACGCCGGATACCCCTGATAGAGGTGGTAGCTCGCCCGCAGCACCGACGTGGAGACGATGATCGTCCACGGACTCCAGCCGAGTTGGCGGAGCCGGGTGAAGAGATAGCCGAGCAGGACGAGCTCCTCCTGCAGCGATGCGCGGGCCGCGGCCAGCAGCAGGACGGGAACGGTCCACCAATACGCGTCGATCCCCGCGGGGTCGATGGCCACGGTGAGTCCCAGAGCGCGACCGGCGAGGTAGAGACCGAGGCCGGGGATGCCGATCGCGAGGACGAGCAGGATTCCGCGACCGACATCGCGTCCTGACCTGGTGCCGTCCAGACCCAGCCGTGCCAGATGCGGGCGCCGTGACTGCCAGAGCAGGAAGCACACCAGCACCACCGGGATCAGGGAGAACCCGATCGCGAGCACCTGGTAGATGAGGTCGAAGATCTCGCGGTCGCTCCGGGAGGGGTTCAGCTTCGCGACCTGGTCGGCGATCGGGACTTCATCCGTGAGCCGGTAGACGAGCTGCACGATCGCATACACGGCGGACTGTCCGAGGCCGAGCGCCAGGACGATCGCGATCTCCCACCACAGTCGCGCACGGGACGGGGCGGGGGAGAGGTCGGGGAGGTCACACGGAGCCTGCGGTCTGGTCACGATCTCGATGCTACGACCTGCTTTCAGGAACAAGCTCCGTGCTTGCGTTATCCTGGAACGTCGGCTTCCCGGCAAAACCCCACATCTTTTAGGACACCTGCATGGCGCACGCCCTTCGCTCTGACCTCCGCAACGTCGCGATCGTCGCGCACGTCGACCACGGCAAGACCACTCTCGTCGACGCCATGTTGCGTCAGACGGGCTCCTTCGGTGAACACGCCCACGTCGATGAGCGCGCCATGGACTCGAACGATCTGGAACGTGAGAAGGGCATCACGATCCTCGCCAAGAACACGGCGATCACGTACAAGGGCAAGCACGCAGGCGGCGAGGAGATCACGATCAACGTGATCGACACCCCCGGTCACGCCGACTTCGGGGGCGAGGTCGAGCGCGGCCTGTCCATGGTTGACGGTGTCGTGCTGCTCGTCGACGCGAGTGAGGGTCCGCTGCCGCAGACGCGTTTCGTGCTGCGCAAGGCGCTCGAGGCCAAGCTCCCCGTGATCCTCCTGGTCAACAAGACCGATCGTCCCGACGCCCGTATCGCGGAGGTCGAAGAGGAGGCACACGACCTGCTCCTGGGTCTCGCCTCCGACCTGGTCGACGACGTGCCGGACCTCGATGTCGACGCACTGCTCGACGTGCCTGTCGTCTACGCTTCCGGTCGCGCCGGTGCCGCATCGCAGAATCGTCCCGCCGACGGCTCGCTGCCGGACAACGACGACCTCGAGCCGCTGTTCGAGGCGATCCTCGAGCACGTTCCCGCTCCGGAGTACGACGACGAGCACCCGCTGCAGGCCTGGGTCACGAACCTCGACTCCAGCCCCTTCCTCGGTCGTCTCGCTCTGCTCCGCGTCTTCAACGGCACGCTGAAGAAGGGCCAGACCGTGGCCTGGGTCCGTGCCGACGGCACCACCAGCAACGCGCGCATCACGGAGCTCCTGAAGACCCGCGCTCTCGAGCGCTACCCGGCCGACTCCGCCGGCCCCGGCGACATCGTCGCCATCGCCGGATTCGAGAACATCACGATCGGCGAGACCATCGCCGACCCCGAGGATGTGCGTCCGCTGCCGGCCATCACGGTCGACGACCCCGCCATCTCGATGACGATCGGCACCAACACCTCGCCGCTCATGGGCAAGGTCAAGGGCCACAAGCTCACCGCTCGCATGGTCAAGGACCGTCTCGACAAGGAGCTGATCGGTAACGTCTCGCTCAAGGTCGTCGACATCGGACGCCCGGACGCCTGGGAGGTGCAGGGCCGTGGAGAGCTGGCCCTTGCCATCCTCGTCGAGAACATGCGTCGCGAGGGCTTCGAGCTCACGGTCGGCAAGCCGCAGGTGGTCACGAAGAAGATCGACGGCAAGACCTACGAGCCTTTCGAGCACCTCACCATCGACACCCCGGAAGAGCACCTCGGTGCGATCACGCAGCTGCTCGCGAACCGCAAGGGTCGCATGGAGAACATGACCAACCACGGCACCGGCTGGGTGCGCATGGAGTTCATCGTCCCGTCGCGCGGCCTGATCGGGTTCCGCAGCGAGTTCCTCACCACCACGCGCGGCACTGGCATCGCGAACGCGATCTCGCACGGCTACGAGCCGTGGGCGGGCTCCATCACGACGCGTCAGAACGGCTCGATCGTCGCCGATCGTCAGGGCGTCGTCACCCCATTCGCGATGATCGCCCTGCAGGAGCGCATGTCGTTCTTCGTGCAGCCCACGCAGGAGGTCTACGAGGGCATGGTCATCGGCGAGAACTCGCGCGCCGACGACATGGACGTGAACATCACCAAGGAGAAGAAGCTCACCAACATGCGTGCGGCCAGCTCCGACACGTTCGAGTCGATGACGCCCCCGCGTCAGCTGACGCTCGAGGAGAGCCTGGAGTTCGCCCGCGATGACGAGTGCGTCGAGGTGACCCCGGAGGTCGTCCGCATCCGCAAGGTGAACCTCGATGCGAACACCCGTGCTCGGGAGACGGCTCGCCTGAAGCGCCAGGACGCGAACGTCTGACACCAGCCTCGGACACGATCCGAGTGAGAGGGTCTCGCACCGCCGGATGGCGCATGCGGGACCCTCTTCTCATGTAAATCCCAGGTGAGGGATGGTTTTCGTTCAGGTTCGTGAGTCAGGGTGGTTCACTGCGCCGGGGACGAGCTCCCGATGAGTCTCCTGCAACGGCGTACGACAACCCGAAAGTCGACCCCATGCTTCAGAAGACTCGTGCGCTTCGGCGCGCCTCCGCAGCGGCCTCAGCCCGCACAGCGATCCACCGTCCCCTGTCCGTCCTCGGAGTGGCGGCGGCCGCTCTCGTCGGCATCACCGTGAGCGTCGGTCTCGCGTCCGTGCCCGCGTCGGGTGCGGTGGACATCCCCTCCGTCGTCACCTCGGCTGTCCGTTCCGGTGCAGAGCCCCTGGCGCAGATCACGAAGGTCGCGTCCGCGACGCTGACGCAGGCGAAGGTCGCGGTCGTCGCGGCGGAGACGCTGAACGGCGAGGTCGTCAGCTCAGGCCTCGACCTCGAGACCACGTCGTCCGTCGACACCTCCGATCTGGAGAGCGACATCGATAGGCTCGAAGAGCTCGATGTGACTCCGGTGCTCCTGGTCGTCCCCGTCGCGGAGGAGGCGAAGCAGGAGACGGCGGATGTCGTCGCCGAGACCGCAGAGCTGCGCAGTGCCCTCGACGCAGCAGAGCGGAAGCGCGCGGCGGAAGAGGCGGCCAGGATCGCCGCAGAGAAGGCAGCCGCGCGGGCCGCGGCGGAGAAGCAGGCGGCGGCCGCCCTGGCCGCAGCCAACACGCCGGAGGGTGCCAAGGCCACCGCACGGCAGCTCATGTCGAGCACCTACGGATGGGGTGGCGACCAGTTCTCCTGCCTGGACTCCCTGTGGAACAAGGAATCCGGGTGGAACTACCAGGCGTACAACCCGAGCGGCGCCACCGGGATCCCGCAGGCGCTCCCCGGTAGCAAGATGGCGTCGGCCGGTTCCGATTGGCAGACCAACGCCGCCACCCAGGTCGCCTGGGGGCTCGGGTACATCTCGTCGGTGTACGGCACCCCGTGCAGCGCGTGGGCGCATTCCCAGGCCGTGAACTGGTATTGACCCGGCGCGGTCGCCCCGCGTTCAGCGCAATTCGGAGATGAGCACGGCGCTCGTGTTCGGCTTCGTCGCCTCGAAGATGTGCGCGGCATCGCCGGCATAGGTGAGGTAGTCGCCGGGGTGGAGGAGCACGGGTTCGCCCGCGGGCCCGACCCGCGCCTCGCCGGCGACCAGGATCACGTGTTCGATCGTGCCCGGGTGGTGAGGGTCCGACAGGCGGGGATCGCCCGGGTCGGCCTGGATCAGGTACACATCGCGGCGCGCTCCCGGAGGGCTGGCAGAGAGCAGGGTCGCACTGTAGGCCGCGGCGGAGGAGGGCACACCGGCCAGGTCGTCGGCACGGATCAGGGTCGGGGCGTTGGCCTGCTGGTCGACGAGCACCGCGAATGGCACGCCGAGTGCCACTCCGAGTGCCCACAGCGTCTCGACGCTGGGGTTCCCAGAGCCGCTCTCGAGCTGCGAGACAGTGGCCTTGGACACCCCGGCTCGCCGGGCGAGCTCGGAGACCGACAGGCTCGCGGCCTCCCTTTCGCGGCGCAGGGTTCGAGCGAGACGTGTGCGGAGATCCTCCATGTGTTCATCATGTCAAACGATCGTTCGCTTGACTATGCATTCAGAAATGTTCAGAATGATGGTCATGCGTTCACTGAAGCGAACACCTGGATGCGATCGGCGCCATGACCGCGGAGCGTGAGGTCTGGCGCGAGGCGCTCGGTGTCGTGCTCGCGACCAGTGCCTATGGGGTCTCCTTCGGTGCGTTGGCCGTGGCCTCCGGCCTGGATGTCTGGCAGACCTGCGTCCTGAGTCTCCTGATGTTCACCGGCGGCTCGCAGTTCGCGTTCGTCGGCGTCTTCACGGCCGGTGGTCTCGCTGCCCTGCCCTCGGCCATCGCGTCGGCGGCCCTTCTCGGGGTGCGCAATGTCGCCTATGGAATGCGGATGTCGCCGATCGTCGGGGGAGGGCCCGGGCGCAAAGCGATGGCGGCGCACTTCACGATCGACGAATCGACGGCGGTGGCGATCTCGCAGAGCGACCCGCGGCTGCGGCAGATCGGCTTCTGGGTGACCGGCGTCGGTATCTTCGTCGGCTGGAACATCACCACCCTCGTCGGCGCGCTCGTGGGTGACGTGCTGGGCGATCCGAAGACGTGGGGGCTGGACGCTGCAGCCGCCGCAGCGTTCCTCGCGCTGCTGTGGCCGCGGCTCCGGCAACGTCAGGCCGTCGCGGTGGGGGTGGCGGCCGCCGTGGTCGCTGCCGCGTTCACACCGTTCCTCATGCCGGGCCTTCCGGTGCTCGTCGCGGCCGTGGTCGCGATCGCCGTCGGCTGGTTCAATTGGCTCGGACGACCCGTGTCGCCGGCCGACGAGCCGCTGGATGGCGCGGAGGCCCCCTCATGAGCCTCTGGAGCGCGATCCTCCTCGCGGCGGTGATCTGTCTCGCCATGAAGGCGGCCGGCTATCTCGTGCCGTCATCGGTGCTCGAAGAGCCCCGCGTCGCCCGGATCTCCGATCTGCTGACCGTGGCCCTCCTCGCGGCGCTTGTCGCCGTGCAGACCCTCGGTGACGGACAGGCCATCATGGTGGATGCGCGTGTGCCCGCTCTGCTGGTCGCCGGGGGACTCCTATGGTTGCGGCAGTCGTTCCTCGTCGTCGTGGTGGCTGCTGCACTGGTGGCGGCCCTGCTGCGCATCTTCGGCCTCGCATCGTGAACCCCGGATCTCGTCGGCACACCGCCGGCGCCGGTAAGCTCAACGGGTGCGCGTGAGCTGGTTGTCGAGAGTGCTGTCCTGGGTGGCTGCAGCCCTGGTGGGCGGCGTCTACGGCGTGGCGGGCACCATCGCCCACAGTGTGATGTGGGGGCCCATCCCGATCGGACTGATCGTCGCTGCGATCGCGTGCGCAGCGATCCTCGTCGCCGTGCGCGCGCTCACCCACGACCGAGGGGCGGCGGTCGCCGCCGGACTGGGGATGATCGGGATGCTGGTGCTGATCTCCGGCGTGGGTCCCGGCGGGTCTGTGGTCGTGCCGGACTCGCTGAGCGGTCAGATCTGGACGTACGTGGTCGCGGGAATCGTGCTCCTGGTCGTCGCCTGGCCGTCCTTCTCGCGGGTCCCGGTGCGCACGGAGGCACCCGCCGCGCAGGAATCCGAGGCGCGCGAGTCGTAGACTGGAGCGGTGACGTATGTGATCGCCCTCCCGTGCGTCGATGTCAAGGACCGAGCCTGCATCGACGAGTGCCCCGTTGACTGCATCTACGAGGGCGAACGCTCGCTGTACATCCATCCCGACGAGTGTGTGGACTGCGGCGCCTGTGAGCCGGTGTGCCCGGTGGAAGCCATCTACTACGAGGATGACCTGCCCGACGAGTGGCAGGACTACTACAAGGCCAATGTCGAGTTCTTCGATGAGATCGGATCTCCCGGAGGCGCGGCGAAGGTCGGCGTCTACGCGTTCGATCACCCGATCGTCGCCGCGCTCCCGCCGCAGGGCGAGTAGGCGCGCGCTGTGAGCGTCCGAGACCTCGACGACTACCCCTGGGACGCCGTCGTCCCGTTCCGCGAGCGTGCGGCCCGACATCCGGAAGGGATCGTGGATCTCTCCATCGGCTCGCCGGTGGATCCGACTCCCGACATCATCCGGCGCGCTCTCGCCGAGGCGACCGACGCCCACGCCTATCCGCAGACGGTCGGCACGCCGACCCTGCGTGAGGCGATCGTCGACTGGTACGCGCGCCGCCGCGGTGTGCCCGACCTCCGCGTCGACAACGTCCTGCCCACGATCGGCTCCAAGGAGTTCGTCGCGCTGCTGCCCACGCTGCTCGGGCTGGGAGAGGGCGACATCGTCGTGCACCCCCGAGTGGCGTACCCGACCTACGATGTCGGTGCCCGCGTCGTCGGCGCGACACCGCTCCCCGCCGACGACCCCGCGGACTGGCCGGAGGGCACGAAGCTCATCTGGATCAACACCCCCGGCAACCCGGACGGCCGCACCTGGACGGTGGACGAGCTCGCCGCCGCCGTGCGTCGCGCCCGTGAACTCGGCGCCGTGCTCGCGAGCGACGAGTGCTATGCCGAACTCGGGTGGGATGGCGAATGGGCCACCTCGCCGATTCCGTCGATCCTCGACCCGCGGGTGACCGGTGGTAGCCGTGCGAATCTGCTCAGCGTGTACTCCCTGAGCAAGCAGTCGAACCTCGCCGGCTACCGCGCCGCGTTCGTCGCAGGTTGTGCGCGCGTGGTCGGCGACCTCCTCACGGCGCGCAAGCATCTCGGCCTGATGCCGCCCGCTCCGGTGCAGCACGCCATGGCGGTGGCGCTCGGCGACGACGCGCACGTCGCGGCGCAGAAGGAGCTCTATCGGGCTCGGCGGGATGCGCTGCATCCTGCGCTCGCAGCCGCCGGCTTCCGTATCGATGGTTCAGAAGCCGGGCTGTACCTGTGGGCGACGGAGGGACGGGATGCCTGGGATTCGATGGCGAGGCTCGCTGAGCTCGGCATCCTCGCGGGCCCGGGGCCGTTCTACGGTGCTGACGCCGCGCAGCATGTCCGGCTCGCCCTCACCGCCCCGACCGAGCGCATTCTCGAGGCGGCGCGACGCCTCACTGTCGAAGCTCTGTAGGTTATCCCCTTGAAGTGGCCGTCTGTTTGGCGGATGTCACAGTAGGCCGGAGTGCCTACTAGGCTGTAAAAGCGATTCGGTCGTGACCCGACCTGGTGCCTCAGCGCCGTGAGATCGCCAGTTCCGACTTGATCAAGATCATGTCCGACTCCACCGCGACGAGCGGGGGCGGACACCAGGAGGAGGTCCGCGTGAGTGCAGCGGCAGACCAGACGGCGAAGCTGACGATCGGTGAGACGACCGCCGAATTCCCGGTACTGCGCGGCACGGCGGGGCACGACAGCATCGACTTCTCGACGCTGACCCGTCAGACCGGCTACACCGGTCTCGACTACGGCTTCGTGAACACCGCGTCGACGAAGTCCGAGATCACCTTCATCGACGGCGACAAGGGCATCCTGCGCTATCGCGGATACCCGATCGAACAGCTGGCGGGATCGACCAGCTATCTCGAGGTCGCTTGGCTCCTGATCTACGGCGAACTGCCCTCGGCATCCGAGCTCGCGGAGTTCGACGAGAAGATCCGCCGCCACACGCTGCTGCACGAAGACCTCAAGCGCTTCTTCTCCGCCCTGCCGCACACGGCGCACCCGATGTCGGTGCTGTCGTCGGCGGTCGCGGCGCTCTCGACCTACTACGAAGGTCAGACCGATCCGCACAACCCCGAGCACGTCGAACTCAACATGGTGCGCATGCTCGCCAAGCTTCCGGTGATCGCGGCGTACGCGCACAAGAAGAGCGTCGGCCAGGCCTTCCTCTACCCCGACAACTCGCTGAGCTTCGTGGACAACTTCCTGAAGCTGAACTTCGGTGTGCACAGCGAGGAGTACGAGGTCAACCCGGTGATGTCGAAGGCTCTCGAGCTGCTCCTCATCCTGCACGAAGACCACGAGCAGAACGCCTCGACCTCGACCGTCCGCCTCGTGGGCTCCACCGGTGCGAACCAGTTCGCGTCGATCTCCGCCGGCATCCAGGCTCTCTCCGGCCCCCTTCACGGCGGTGCGAACGAGGCTGTGCTGACCATGCTCGGGCAGATCCGTGACTCCGGTCAGAGCGTTTCGCGCTTCGTCGAGCGGGTGAAGAACAAGGAAGAGGGCGTGAAGCTGATGGGCTTCGGGCACCGGGTCTACAAGAACTACGATCCGCGCGCCAAGCTCGTCAAGGACGCGGCCGACGAGGTGCTCTCCTCGCTGGGCGTCACTGACCCCCTCCTCGACCTGGCCAAGGAGCTCGAGGAGCTCGCGCTCGCCGACGACTACTTCCGTGAGCGTCGCCTGTACCCGAACGTCGACTTCTACACGGGTGTGATCTACAAGGCGATGGGCTTCCCCACGCGGATGTTCACCGTGCTCTTCGCGATCGGACGGCTGCCCGGCTGGCTCGCGCAGTGGCGTGAGCTGCAGCTCGACCCGCAGACCAAGATCGGCCGCCCGCAGCAGCTGTACACCGGATCCTCGGAGCGCTCTTTCCCGACCCGCTGAGTCTCGGCCGCGCCCGGCCGTAAGCAGTCGAGGCCCCCTCTGCCCGCCGACGCCCCCTCACACTGACGACTGTCAGAGGGGGCGTCGACGCGCTGAGGGGGCCTCGACGTGAAAAGGAGTGGGGCGGGACGCGTCAGCGCCCCCGGCCGCCGCCCTGACGGGACTGGCCGCTCTGCGTGGAGTAGCCTCCGCCCTGGCCGGCACCGGATGCGCCGGAGCGGGGACGGCGACGACGACGGGAAGGCGGGTTCGCCGCCCCGTTCCGCTCGCCGCCCGCGGGACGCTGCTTCGAAGACTGACGCTGCTGCTGCGGCGCCTGCACCGGGGCCGGGCGCACGTGCGGTGCGCGCTCGGGGACGAGAGCGGTGACGGCCGCCGTGGTCACATCCTCCAGCGGAGCGCTGATGGCGGCCTTGCGCAGCAGATCCTTGACGTCACGACGCTGCTCGGGCAGCACGACGGTCACGACCGTACCGGCGGCTCCGGCGCGCGCCGTGCGACCGGAACGGTGCAGGTACGCCTTGTGCTCCACGGGCGGGTCGACGTGCACCACGAGGTCCACGTTGTCCACGTGCACTCCGCGCGCAGCGACGTCGGTCGCGACGAGCACGCGCACGCCGCCGTCCTCCGGCGCCGCCGAGAACGCGCCGAGGTTGCGCTCGCGAGCGTTCTGCGAGAGGTTTCCGTGCAGGTCGACCGCGGGGATGCCTGCAGCGGTGAGCTGCTTCGCGAGCTTCTTCGCCTGGTGCTTGGTACGGGTGAAGAGGATGCGGCGCCCGGTGCCCGATGCGAGGTCGCGCACGAGCGCGGTCTTGTTGTCGGTCGAGTCGACCACGAGCACACGGTGGGTCATCTCGCCGACGGGCACGCTCTCCTCGTCGACCTCGTGGCTGACCGCGTTCGAGAGGAAGCGGCGGGCCAGGGTGTCGATGCCGCGGTCGAGCGTCGCGCTGAACAGCAGGCGCTGACCGCCGGCCGGGGTCGCCGTGAGGATGCGGGTGACACCGGGGAGGAAGCCGAGGTCTGCCATGTGGTCGGCCTCGTCCAGCACGGTGACCTCGATCGCGCTCAGGCGCACGACCTGCTGCTTCATGAGGTCTTCGAGTCGACCGGGGCAGGCGACCACGATGTCGACGCCGCCACGCAGCGCCTGCTCCTGCGGACGCTGGCTGACGCCGCCGAAGACGGTCGTGACGCGCAGGCCCGCGGCCTCGGCGAGAGGAGCGATCGTCGTAGCGATCTGGGTTGCGAGCTCTCGGGTCGGAGCGAGGACGAGTCCGCGCGGCAGGCCTGCGCGGCGCTGCCCCCCGGACGCGGCGAGTCGCGCGACGAGCGGGAGCGCGAAGGCGATGGTCTTGCCGCTGCCCGTGCGTCCGCGGCCCAGGAGGTCGCGTCCGGCAAGGGAGTCGGGGAGCGTGTCGCGCTGAATGGCGAACGCTTCGGTCTTGCCGGAGTCGGCGAGAACGGCGGCGAGCTCGGCGGGAACGCCGAGTTCAAGGAAAGTAGACATGCAGAAACTCCGTCAGCGCACGAGTGAACGGCGCAAGATAAGGGGTGAGGTGGGCGACGGCGCAGGAATTGCGCATCGATTCGCCGTTCGAAAGGCCAGCTGATGCTGGTGATGGGAGCAGTTCCGCTCGCTTCGGTCCTCGGAGACCCCGTGACGACGACGATGTTGTGGGACCGGCGGTCCGTGCAACGAGGTCAGTCTATCAGCGCGGGCATGCCGTCAGCTGCATGCCCGCTGCGTGCGCGAGTCGTCGACGGCGGATCAGGCGTGCAGCGCCTCGTTCAGCGTCACTCCGACGCCCGCCCGTCGCACAGCCTCGACCGCCCCGCTGAGCGAGTTGCGGCGGAACAGCAGTCCGTCCTGGCCCGAGAGTTCCGCACCCTTCACCGTCCGCCGCCCGCCATCCGGCGTCGCGGGACCGTCGGCGAGCACGACCTTGGTGCCGGCTGTCACGTAGAGGCCCGCTTCGACGATGCAGTCATCGCCGAGCGAGATGCCGATGCCGGCGTTGGCGCCGAGGAGCGTGCGCGCTCCGATCGACACCCGGTGCGTGCCGCCGCCCGAGAGGGTGCCCATGATGGAGGAGCCACCGCCGATGTCGCTGCCGTCCCCGACGACGACGCCCTGCGAGATGCGCCCTTCGACCATCGAGGCACCGAGAGTGCCGGCGTTGAAGTTGACGAAGCCCTCGTGCATCACCGTCGTGCCGGGGGAGAGGTAGGCGCCGAGGCGCACGCGGGACGCGTCGGCGATGCGCACGCCGGACGGCTGGACGTAGTCGGTCAGACGGGGGAACTTGTCCAGCCCCTGCACCTGGATGCCCGCGCGCTGGAGGTGCGGACGACGACGCGCCGCGACGTCGGGGTGCACCGGTCCGGCGTTCGTCCAGGCGACGTTGGGCAGGTGCCCGAAAATGCCGTCGAGGTTCAGCTCGTTGGGACGCGCCACGAGGTGCGAGAGCGCGTGCAGACGCAGATACGCGTCGGCGGTGGAGGCGGGAGCCTCGTCGAGGTCGATCTGCAGCTGCACGACCTCGACCGTGACGTCTCGTCGCTCGTCGCGTCCGACGAGGGGTTCGAGTGCGGCGACGCCCGCCTCATCCGCGACGAGCTCCCCGCGTCGCACCTCCGGGTACCAGGCATCGAGAACCGTGCCGTCCCCGGCGATCGTGGTCAGTCCGATACCCCATACCGTGCGTGCGTCGCTCATCCCTCCACGCTATCGCGCCCGGCCGGCGACGACTTCACGCATGACGGGGAAAGTAGGCTGGACGCATGGTGCTCGATCTGACCGCGTCCTCCGTCGAACTCACTCGTGCGATCTGCGACATCCCGAGCGTCTCCGGCGACGAGAAGACGCTGGCCGATGCGATCGAGGCCGCGATCTCGCCGTTGACCCATCTCGAGGTCTTCCGGCACGGGAACACGATCGTCGCCCGCACCGACCTCGGCCGTGCGCAGCGCGTCGCGATCGCCGGTCACATCGACACCGTGCCGATCAATGCGAACCTCCCGACGCGGGACATCGAGATCGACGGAGTGCCCTACCTGTGGGGACGCGGCACGGTCGACATGAAGGCCGGCACCGCCGTGCAGCTGAAACTCGCGGCCGAGCTCACCGCTCCCGCCGTCGACATCACCTGGATGTGGTACGACAACGAGGAGATCGAAGCCTCCAAGAACGGTCTCGGGCTGCTCGCGGCCGTTCGTCCCGATCTGTTCCAGGCGGACTTCGCGATCCTCGGAGAGCCGTCCAACGGCGAGGTGGAGGGGGGCTGCAACGGCACCCTCCGAGCGCTCGTCCGGACGACCGGCGTGCGAGCACACAGTGCCCGCGCCTGGATCGGCGAGAACGCGATCCACAGTGCCGCGCCCATCCTCACCCGGCTGGCGGAGTATCGCGCCAAGGAGGTGCTGGTCGAAGGGTTGCTCTACCGTGAGAGCCTGAGCGCCGTGCGCATCGCGGGTGGCGTCGCGGGGAACGTCATCCCCGATGCCTGCGAGGTCGAGGTCAACTACCGTTTCGCTCCCAACAAGTCGGCTGCGGACGCCGAGTCCCATCTCCGCGGGGTTCTCGCGGGCTTCGACATCGAGATCACGGATGCCGCCGAGGGTGCGCGCCCCGGGCTCGACGCCGAGATCGCGAAGCAGTTCGTGGCTGCTGTCGGCGCGGAGCCGCGACCGAAGTACGGATGGACGGATGTCGCCCGGTTCTCGGCCCTCGGCATCCCCGCGGTGAACTACGGCCCGGGCGACCCGCACCTCGCGCACCACGACGAGGAGCGCGTGCCGCTCGCGCAGATCGACGCCGTGGAGCGGGGCCTGCGCGTATGGCTCGCTTCGCACTGAGTGCGGCTCGCCGGTGGGCGCAGACACCGCTCGCACTGCGCATCGCCGTCATCTATCTCGGTGCGCGGGTGGTCACCACCGCCTTCTTCCTCGTGGCGGGCTCCCTGTCGACCGGGGCCTCTCGGTTCGGTGCAGACGCGGGCGTCGTCGACTTCATCCTCGGTTGGGACGCCCAGTGGTATTGGCTCGTCGCCGAGAACGGGTATCCGACCGACCTCCCTCTGACCGACTCCGGGGAGGTCGCCGAGAACGCCTGGGCGTTCATGCCGGTGTTCGCCTATGCGGCCAAGACGGTCGGGTTCCTGTTCGGCTCGTGGGGCGTCGGCGCTCTCGTGATCTCGTTCGTCGCCGGGTACCTCGCCTGCCTCGCCCTGCACCGCCTGCTCCGCGACCGCATCGGAAGCGGCGCGGCGACCTGGGCGGTCGTCTTCTTCGCCGCCGGGCCCATCGCGGCCATGTTCCAGGTCGGCTACGCCGAGACTCTTTTCCTCCTGCTGCTGTTCCTCGCACTCGACGCGACCGCCGCGCACCGCTACTCCTGGCTCTACGTGCTCATCCCGGTGATGGCCTTCACCCGCCCCGGTGTACTCGCCTTCGCCCTCTACCTGGGGCTGCACGGGATCATGCGATGGGTTCGTCGGAAGGAGGATCCGCTGTCCGGTCGCGAGATCGCGCACATCCTCGCACTGGGTGCGCTGGCGAGCGTGACCGGCTTCGCCTGGCAGGTGATCGCCGGCATCGTCACCGGCGACCCCGGCGCGTACCTCGCCACCGAACTCGCATGGCGTCGCCACTGGATCGTCGGTGGTGTCGACGGTTTCGTCCCGTTCGAAGGCTGGGTCCAGGCAGCGCAGTTCTGGTTCGGTTTCTGGGGGCTTCCGCAGTGGTGGGGGCCGATCGCACTGGCGCTGCTGGTCGTCGGGCTCGCGGCCATGCTGCTGTACTCCCCGCAGGTCCGTGCCCTCGGCGGAGACCTGCGGCTGTGGAGCGCGAGTTACCTGCTCTACCTGCTCGCGGTGTTCTTCCCCCAGTCGAGCACCTTCCGTCTGCTCCTGCCGCTCAGCCCGATGTGGGGTGCGGTCGCCGTCCCGCGCTCACGGCGTTGGAGGCTCGGGATCCTCGCGGTGTGTCTCGTCGGTCAGTGGTTCTGGATCTACCACATGTATGCGCTCGGGAACACGTTCTGGCAGGTGCCGTGATCGTGAAGCTCGACCCAATTGTTGCTCGGTGACCTCCAGGTCCCGGTGACACCCGATAAACTCATCCCATACCACCGGAGGAAAGGGAGCCACGATGGCAGCGATGAAGCCGAGGACCGGAGACGGACCCATGGAGGCCGTGAAAGAAGGACGACTCATCATCGTGCGTGTTCCACTCGAAGGCGGCGGCCGACTGGTCGTCTCCGTGAACGACGCAGAGGCCAAGGAGCTTCACGACGTGCTGGCCGCCGTCGTGGCACCGGCCTGATCGATCTCGGATCCGCGTCCGCGGATCCGGAAGGGCGGTGGATCCTCGGATCCACCGCCCTTCGTCGATTCCGGGCTCTTCGGGAGCGATCCGTGCGGAGGGCTCAGTCGCGCTCGGGGAGGCTGATGAGCTGCAGCAGGCCTTCGGCGGCAGGGGATACGGTCGCGAGCACTGCCGACGATTCCTGCGTCTCCTGCACCAGGGAACGGTAGGCGGACGTGATCTCGTCGCGCTGGACGGGATCGGCGACGCGGCCGCCGGCGAGGACGCGGGGGACCAGCACCAGGCCGCCGGTGCGGGCGAGACGAAGCCCGTGTTCGACGTACTCGATGATGTGCTCGGGGTCGGCGTCGACCAGCACGATGTCATAGGAAGCCTCGTTCATCCGAGGCAGCACGTCGATGGCGCGTCCCGTGATGAAACGGACCCTCGTGGAGGGGACCCTCGCATCGGCGAACGCCTGACGTGCGGCTGCGAGGTGCTCGGGCTCGTTGTCGATCGTGGTGAGCACGGCGTGGGGGACACCGCGCAGGAGCCAGAGGCCGGAGACACCGGCACCGGTGCCGATCTCGACGATCGATCGCGCACCCGTCGCGGCGGCGAGCACGGCGATCTGGGAGCCGACGACCGTGCTGACCGGCATCGCGCCCAGCTCGACCGCATGTGCCCGAGCACGGGCGATGGAGTCCGGCTCCACGATGGACTCGCGAAGGAAACGCGCGTTCGCGTCGTGCTCGCTCATGGCCTGTTCTCCCTGCCTGCCCGGTGATTCCCTCCAGCGTATTCGCTCGTCGCGCGCGGGGACCGCAGGCGCGGCGGTAGCCTGTAGAGATGACGTTCGGGCTCACCTTCGAGAAGATGCTGTTGATCGGCCTCATCGCGGTGCTGATCATCGGTCCTGAGCGTCTTCCACGGGCCGCCGAGAGCTTCTCCCGCATGGTCCGCAAGGCCGGCGAGTACCTTCGCGACACCAAGAGTCGGATGCGCCAGGAGATGGGGCCCGAGATCGACGACGTCGACTGGCGAAAGCTCGACCCCCGTCAGTACGACCCGCGTCGGATCATCCGCGACGCCCTGTTCGAGGAGCCGCAGCCGGCGACGCCGGTACAGGCCAAGGAGACGATCGCCGAGCCCATCGCCCCCCGCGCCGCCCCGCAGGAATTCAGCGCGACGAACCGTCCCCCGTTCGATCCCGAGGCCACCTGACCTTCAGGCGCGAAGGGGCTCTCAGGAGATCCGTGAGCGCAGGGTCGCGATGTCCGCGTCGCTGAGCAGGGCACGGGGGATGGCGGTCGCCGCGCTCGTCCCACGCACCTTGAGCAGCACCGCGTCCCTGCCCACGCGCATGCTCTGGAACGTCCCGTAGGCGATCTCCGACTGTCTCCTGCCGCTGCCCAGCCTCAGCACGTCGTCTTCGAGCTGTGCCCACACCACGGTCTCGACGGGCATCGCCGTCCGCACGGCCTGGCGGGCGGATGACACCGACATCACGACGGCGAACACTGCGAGACCGATGATCAGCAGCGGCATCCAGCCCGCGCCGAACGGCGGTTCTGCGCCCGCGGGCAGGGGGGGGCTCAGATTCAGGATGCTGAGCGTCAGCGCGCCGGCGAGTGCGACCCACATGATGATGGCGGCCGGCCGGGTCAGCGAGTAGACCGCCGCATCGCGAGCCATCCGCTGCAGCAGCCCCTCGTCGATCGTCAGGGAGCGGGGAGGCATCGGTCACTCTTCCTTGCGTGGTCCGCTTACGGTCATCGGCAGCGAACGGCCGGAGAGGCCGCGTCCCCGCCGGGTGAGCGCGCGAGCGAGGTCGTGGATCGCGGTGGCCGCGGCATCCGTGGCTGCCCCCGACACGAGGGGCGCGCCGGCGTCTCCGCTCTGGCGCAGCGCAGGGCTCAGGGGGATCGAGGCCAGCAGCGGGACGACCTCGTCCGGTTCGGAGAGCGCATCGGCGACGGCCGCTCCTCCGCCCGACCCGAACAGGTCCAGCACGGTTCCGTCGGGGAGCGTGTACGCGGCCATGTTCTCGACGACGCCGATCACCTGCTGACCGGTCTGCCGTGCCACGAGACCGCTGCGGATCGCCACGTCGGAGGCAGCGGTCTGCGGAGTCGTCACGACGAGGACCTCGGCGTGCGGGAGCAGCTGTCCGATCGAGATGGCGATGTCGCCCGTGCCGGGCGGCATGTCGATGAGGAGCACATCGAGGTCGCCGAAGAAGACGTCGGTGAGGAACTGGGACACGGTGCGATGCAGCATCGGCCCCCGCCAGGCCACGACGGACTCGCCGTCACGCAGGAACATCCCGATTGAGATCGTCTTCACGCCGTGAGCCACCGGTGGCAGCATCAGGTCATCGATGCGGGTCGGCTGCGTCCCGGCCGGGATCCCGAGGAGGCCGGGGATGGAGAAGCCGTGCACGTCGGCATCGACGAGTCCGACCGAGAGTCCCTGGTCGGCGAGGGCGACCGCGAGGTTGGCGGTGACCGTCGACTTGCCCACTCCGCCCTTGCCGCTCGAGACGAGGATCACGCGGGTGAGGGAGTCGGGGCCGAACGGCATGTGCCGTGCCGGGCGACCGTCGCGCAGCTTCTCGGTCAGCGCCTTGCGTTCGGCGGGGGTCATCACGCCCACCTCGACGTCGACGTCCGTGATGCCGGGGACGGACGCCGCGGCCTGTCGCACGTCGGCTTCGATTCGGGCCGCTGCGGGGCAGCCCACGATCGTCAGCACGATGCCGACCTGGGCGTGGGCACCGTCGACGGAGATGTCGCGCACCATGTCGAGGTCGCCGATCGGTCGACGCAACTCCGGGTCCGTCACGGCGGAGACCGCGGTGCGGACGAGGTCGGCCTCGGTCACGATGCGGCGCCCCCCGATGCCCTGTCGCCGGTGTCCTCGAGTTCGGCGAGCAGGGTCTTCAACTCCTGGCGCAGCACGTCTCGGGTCACGGTCTGCGAGTTGCGCTCCTCGAGCGCCATGCGCAGTGCCACGATCTCGCGGGCCAGGTATTCGGTGTCGGCGAGGTTGCGCTCGGCGCGCTGGCGGTCCTGCTCGATCTGCACCCGGTCGCGGTCGTCCTGGCGGTTCTGCGCGAGCAGGATCAGCGGTGCGGCATAGGAGGCCTGCAACGAGAGCATGAGCGTCAGGGCCGTGAACCCGAGCGCGGCGTCATCGAAACGCAGATGCTCGGGCATCAGGGTGTTCCAGACGATCCAGACCACGCAGAACAGGCTGAGGATCACGAGGAACGCCGGCGTCCCCATCGCCCGCGCGACCCACTCGGTGAACCGTCCGAAGCGGTCGCGAGAGGTGGTGCGCGGGCGGGCCGTGCTGCGTCCCGGCGCGTCCAGACGCGACTCGCGGGCCATCAGCTCGTCTCCTTCGCGGCGGCGGCGATGTCGTCGCTGTCCTGTGAACGCCAGTCATCGGGGAGGAGATAGTCGAGCACGTCGTCGATGCTGATGGCGCCGACGAGCCGATGGGCTGCGTCGATCACCGGCAACGAGACGAGGTCGTAGCTCGCCAGCAGACGCGCCACCTCCGCCGCTGACGCGGTGACGGGAACGGGCTCGAGGCTGTCATCGAGGATCGCGCCGAGTCGTTCATGCGGGGGATAGCGCAGCATCCGCTGGAAGTGCACGAGCCCGAGCAGGCGACCGGTGGGCGTCTCGAACGGGGGGAGGGTCACGAACACGGCCGCGGCCAGCGCCGGGTGCAGCTCGTGGCGCCGGATCAGAGCCAGTGCCTCGGCGACGGTCGCATCGGCCGACAGGATGATGGGTTCCGGGGTCATCAGACCGCCGGCGGTGTCCGGGCCGTAGCGCAGCAGCATCCTGACGTCCTCAGCCTCCTCGGGCTCCATCAGTTCGAGGAGCTGCTCCAGGCGGTCCGGGGTGAGCTGGGCGAGCAGGTCGGCGGCATCATCCGGCTCCATCTGGTCGAGGATGTCGGCCGCGCGTTCGTCGCCGAGCCGGTCGAGGATGTGCACCTGCTCGTCCTCGGGCATCTCCTCGAGGGCATCGGCGAGGCGATCGTCCGAGAGCTCCTCGGCGACCTCGATCATGCGCTGCTGCGGCAGATCGAGAAGCGTGTTGGCGAGGTCGGCGGCATGCAGCTCGGAGTATGAGGCGACGAGCTGCTCGGCGGACTGGGACTCGCCCGGCGCACGTTCCTCGGCGACCTCGTTCCACGCGGCGAACGTCGTCGGCCCCTTCGCGAAGGGTGAGGCACTGGTCTTCGGTCGGCGCAGGAAGAGCTGGCTGATGGCCCATTCGCCGAGGCGGTTGGGCTCGATCGCCACGTCCTCGATCACGGCGGTACCGCTGCCGTCGGCGAAGCTCACTCGTCTTCCGAGCATCTCCGCGAGCACCCGCACCTCGCCGGCACGCGGAGAGAAGCGTCGCACGTTGATGAGTCCGGTGGTGATGACCTGACCGGAGCGGATCGACGTGACGCGGCCGATCGAGAGGAACACGTGCCGGCGTCCCGGGATCTCGACCACGAGACCGATCACGCGGGGTGCCGCG
This sequence comes from Microbacterium sp. J1-1, assembly GCF_024498615.1. NCBI lineage: Bacteria > Bacillati > Actinomycetota > Actinomycetes > Micrococcales > Microbacteriaceae > Microbacterium > Microbacterium sp. J1-1. The sequence continues at coordinate 1,302,676 of NZ_CP089590.1, forward strand.
GTACTTCGATACACCACGACGACGTCCCGGACCTTGCCGAGCCGGTCGCCGACGGGATCGAAGACGGCGCACCCGGCCAGGCGCGCGGCGAAAACCCGTTGTGTGCTCACCCCTCCAGAGTAGTCGGCGGGCCCGGTCATCGGCGGGATGGCCGCGCCTCGGGCGGTCTGACGGTGCGCGTGGAAGAATAGTCGGATGAGTATGCTGAACCGCCCCGCGAACAGCTCGGAGACCGGCGAGATCGTCGCTTCCACGCGCGACTACGAGAACGCACAGAAGACCGTCTCGAAGCTGATCGCCGGGGAGGTCCCGGCACGGGACATCGCGATCGTCGGGCAGAGCGTGCGGACGGTCGAGCGCGTGACCGGCAAGCTCGGATACGCCGCGGCCGCCCGCTCCGGCGCCATCAACGGAGTCCTGATCGGCCTGTTCCTCTCCGCGATCCTCGTGCTCGGCAACCCCGAGGTCCCGATCCAGCTCTTCGTCGGCTTCGTCCTCATCGGCGTCGCGGTCGGGATGCTCCTGAGTCTCGTGACCTACGCGATCGTCCGGCGTCGTCGCGACTTCGCGAGCGTCACGCAGTTCGCGGCGGATCACTACGAGGTCACCGTCCAGTCCGCCTCGCTCGCCAAGGCTCGCGACGTTCTCGGAGCGACGCGCGTCGCTCCGGTCCGGCCTCCCGTGAACCTCGACGAGCCGCCGCGATACGGAGAACGGATCACGCCTGGCGCGACGGCGCCGGCACCCGAGGAGCCCGTTATCCCGCCGCGGCCGGCAGACCCCGTTGCCGAGCCGGCTGCCGATCCGGAGCCGGGTGCGCCCGCACCGGAACCCGGGACGCCCGCACCGATCGAGCCCGACGCGACGCCGGGTGCAGAAGGCGCCCCGGGCGAGCGGGCGTGACGACGATCCCCGGACGTTCCTTCTGATGGTCGAGATCCAGGTCGCGCTGCCGAACGGAACCACCGTCGTGTCGGCCGACTGGACGCGCGGTGACAACGGGGCGACGGTGATCGTCGCCCACGGCGCGGGAACGGGAAAGGACCATCCTTTCCTCACCGGCTACGTCGAGGCACTCCGCGCGATCGGCTTCTCGACGCTGCGCTTCAACTTCCCGTACGTGCAGCAGGGGCGGCGGATGCCAGGGCCGGCCGCGCATGCGATCGCCACCTGGAACGCGGTCACGACGTTCGCGCGCACAGCAGACCCCGCGGCGACCGTCTGGGCGACGGGGAAGTCCTACGGCGGACGCATGGCATCGATGGCGGTCGCGGAGGGCCTACGGGTGGACGGACTCGTCTATCTCGGCTATCCCCTTCATCCGCCAGGTCGGCCGGAGAAACCGCGGGTCGAGCACCTGCCGGCGATCACCGTGCCACAGCTCTTCGTGGAGGGGACGAACGATCCCTTCATCCAGCCGATCTCGCAGTTCGAACAGGCTGTCGCGGCCTGTCGAGAAGCCCGGATCGTCTGGATCGAGGGCGGCGGGCACACATTCGAGGTGAAGGGGCGCAAGCTCCCCGCAGAGCAGATCGGTGCGTCGCTCGCCCCGATCGTGGCCGACTTCGCCCTCGGAGGTGCTGTCGCCTGACTTTCAGCCGACGAGCATCGACAGCTCGGGGTCCGCGAGCACGCGGCGGACGGTGGAGATCCCCAGCGCGCTCATCTGCGGGTTCGAGTTCTCGTAGTACCACCCGAGGCCCAGCGCCTGTTGCAGGGCCCACCCGGCACCCCGCTGCCACTCGGCCTCGCCGGCGGAGACACCGTCGCGGACGAGGCGTCGTGTCGGGGCATCGAGGAGGTGCCAGGCGGCGACGAGGTCGAGCGCAGGGTCCGCAGGTCCGAAGTCCCCGCCGTCGAGCACGCCCGCCAGCCGGACCTCGTCGTCGCGCTCGATGACCAGGAGGTTGAACGGCGTGAGGTCGCGGTGGCACATCAGCGGAGCGTCGGCGGGCGGAAGCGCGCGCAGGGCCGCCCAGAGCTTCGCGGTGCGTGCCACGTCGATCAGGTGTGCGCTCCGCGACAGACACTCCGAGACCCACTCATCGTGGTCGCCGAGTCTTCCGCCGCGGCCGTTCCCGTCGAACACCCGTCCGCGCACGTCGACCGAGCGCAGTGCACGGATGAGGACGACCAGATCGTGAGCGAAGGCTTCCGACGCGGCAGCACGCACGGGGCCCGGCGGCTCGCCGTCGATCCAGGACTGGACGGCCCAGGCCGAGTCGAACTCTTCCGACGCGGCAGCGATCCCGTAGGAGCGCGGGGCGGGGAAAGGACTTGCTGCGGCCAACTCATCGAGCGCCGCGGCCTCACGCGCGAGAGTGGGCTCCGATGCCGCGAGGCGCGGGAAGCGGGCGACAAGGCCGTCGCCCACCCGGATGATCCTGTTGACCGTCCCGGTGGACGAGACCGGTCGCAGCTCCTCTCGGCGCAGCTCGGGGAAGCGGCGCGTGATCAGCCGTGCCGCGACCTCGGTCTCGAGCGCGAGCTCACCGTCGTGCATCCGCCGAGGTCAGCTCTGGAGCCGGGCGATCCATGCTTCGACCTCGTCGGCCGTGCGGGGGATGCCGGCCGAGAGGTTCACGGGGCCGTCCTCGGTCATCAGGATGTCGTCCTCGATCCGCACGCCGATGCCGCGGAGCTCTGCGGGCACCGTCAGGTCGTCGATCTGGAAGTACAGCCCGGGCTCGATCGTGAACACCATGCCGGGTGTCAGGACGCCGTCGTAGTACATCTCGCGGCGCGCCTGGGCGCAGTCATGCACGTCGATGCCGAGGTGGTGGGAGGTGCCGTGCACCATGTACCGACGGTGCTGGCCTCCCTTGTCCGCGTCGATCGCCTCGTCGGCGGTCACCGGCAGCAGACCCCACTCCGCGGTGCGTGCAGCGATGACCTTCATGGCGGCCGCGTGCACGTCGCGGAAACGGACGCCCACCCGTGCAGCGGCGAATGCGGCGTCGGCGGCCTCGCGGACGGTCTCGTACACCCGGCGCTGCACCTCGGTGAAGGTTCCCGAGACGGGCAGCGTACGGGTGATGTCTGCCGTGTACAGGCTGTCGGCTTCGACACCGGCGTCGACGAGGATCAGATCGCCCGGGGCCACGGTGCCGTCGTTGCGGGTCCAGTGCAGGTAGCAGGCGTGCGGACCGGACGCCGCGATCGTGTCGTAGCCCTCGCCGTTGCCGTCTTCACGGGCGCGGCGGTGGAAGACACCCTCCACGACACGTTCGCCGCGGGCGTGCGCGACGGCGGACGGAAGCTCGCGGACGATGTCGTCGAAGCCGTTCGCGGTGATCTCGACGGCACGGCGCATCTCGGCGATCTCGAACTCGTCCTTGATGAGGCGCAGCTCGGACACGAAACGGGTGAGGGTCTCGTCCTCGTCGAGCACGAGCTCTCCCTCCACGGCCTCGAGCTCGTGGAGATGGGCGGTCGCGATCTCCAGGTCGGCCGCGACACCGTCCAGGGACGGGCGTGGGCCGATCCAGAACTCACCGATCGTGGCGTCGGCGTAGAACTCCGTCGTGGTGCGGTCGGCGCGCTCGCGGAAGAAGAGGGTGACGTCGTGACCCGTGTCGGTCGGCGCGAAGACCAGGACCGAGTCGGGCTCGGCATCCGCGGCCCACCCCGTGAGGTGGGCGAAGGCGGAGTGTGCCCGGAAGACGTAGTCGGTGTCGTTGCTGCGCTGCTTGAGCGATCCTGCGGGGATGACGAGACGCTTCCCGGGGAAGGCGGCAGAGACCGCGGCTCGACGGGCGGCGGCGTACGGTGCCTGCGCACGCGGAGCGGGAAGGGTTTCCGGACGCTCGGCCCATCCCGTCGAGATGGTGTCGAGGAACCCCTGCGGGAAGGGCTGCTTGCGGTTCGTGTTGCTGTTCTCGACAGACGCTTCGACGGTGGGCTCTGCGATCGTGTCGCGTTCTCCGGTGCTCATCCCTCCAGTCTGTCACCTGCAGGGCGTGTTTCGGGAGTTCAGCCGGCCGGCTCCAGCTGGACGACGAGCGCGCGGTGGTCGCTGCCCCCGGCATCGCCGAGGACGACCGAGCCCGTCGGTGTCCAGTTCGGCGAGGCCATCACGTGATCGATCGGCGCCCCGGCGAGGGGCGGGAGCGAGCTCGGCCACGTTCCCGCGAGACCGTTGCCGGTGCGCGACGCGACATCGCGGCAGTATCCGATGTCACCACCGTCCACTCCGAGAGGCGCCATGTGATCGATCGTCGCATTGAAGTCTCCGGCCAGGATGAAGTCGCCCTGCGGACACTGATCGGCGATCCACTGCAGATCGCTCTGCCACTGCTGCATCTCCTCCACACGGGGAGCGACGGCATGCACGGCGACGATCGTGGGTCCGGAGCCGTCGACCGGCATCAGCACGACACTCGGCACGGAGCCCGTGTTGCTGCTGCCGTCCTTCGAGGATTCGATCACCGAGTACTCGCCGAGGTCGGGGGCCACCAGCACCGTGGTGTGCCAGGACTGGGGGCCGTTGGGGACATCGGGGCGGAACTGCACGTGGTGCACCCACATCGGATGCCCCTGCTCGCGCAACATGATCGCGATGCGCTCGCCGACGTCCTCGGTCGTCTCCGGCAGGGCCACGACATCGGCGCCCTGAGCGAGGATCTGCTGGGCGATCACCTCGGCGGACACGGCTTCGCCCGCCGTGTTCCAGGTCAGCACCCGGATGCTGCTCTCCGTCTTCTGGGGGAGCTCGGTGGTGCCGAAGCCGCGGGTCGCTCCGATGACGCCGGTGGCCCCCGCACCCAGCAGCGCGACGATGAGGACCGACGCGGCGAATCCGCGCAGAGGACGAGCGAAGAGCAGCAGGAGCGCGAGCACAGCGATCACCAGGAATCCGCCGAGGACCAGGCCGCGCGCGGACACCAGCTGCGCGAACGGATAGGTCTGCTCGAGACGGAAGAACTGCGGCCACACGACGATCGCCGTCGCGATCGCGAGCAGGACGGTGAAGAGGATCCCCAGTAGTCGAAACATCCCCTCAAGCCTAGGAGCGCCGCCTGTGAAGTCCCTGCCCCGACATCCGCTTCCGTGTGCCTCCGCGCCCACTGGCCGTCGCCCTCGGTACGCTCGGAGGATGGCCTCTCCGTCCGCCGGGTTCGCCGGTCCCGCCGACCTGCACCTGCACTCCAACCAGTCCGACGGGACGGAGGCGCCGGCCGAGGTGATCAGGCAGGCGCACGCGCACGGGATCCGCACCGTGGCGCTCACCGATCACGATCGCTCCACCGGCTGGGATGAGGCCGGTGACGCCGCCGTCGCGCTCGGCATGACCTTCATCCCCGGGATGGAGCTGTCGGCGAAGCACGAGTGGCGCAGCGTGCACGTGCTCGGCTACCTCTTCGATCCCGGAGACCCGGCTCTGCAGGCCGAGACCGATCGCATCCGCGGGGATCGGATCGGGCGCGCGGAGCGGATCGTGCGCAACATCGGACGGGACTACGACCTGCACTGGGATGACGTGGTCGCGCAGACGGCTCTGGATGCGACGGTCGGGCGCCCTCACATCGCGGACGCTCTCGTGGCGAGGGGCATCGTGCGCGATCGCACGGAGGCGTTCGACGGGATCCTGCATCCGCGCGAGGGATACTACGAGCCGCACTACGCCCCGGATCCGCTGACCGCGGTGCGACTGATCACGCAAGCCGGGGGAGTGGCGATCATCGCCCACCCGGTCACCGCGGGTCGCGACCGGATGATGCCCATCCCGTACATCGAGCGGCTGATCGCGGCCGGACTCGGCGGCTTCGAGGTCGATCACCGCGAGAACACCGAAGCGGGCAAGCGGATGCTGCGCGAGCTGGCGCAGAAGCACGACCTCATCGTCACGGGGTCCAGCGACTATCACGGCAGCGGCAAGCCGAACCGTCCGGGGGAGAACACGACGTCCGACGAGATGGTCGCCCGCCTCCTGGCGCAGGGCACCGGCATCGCCCCGCGCTTCCCCTGACGGTCGGGATACTGTCGGGATACTCCCGGTGACCTGTCGACCGGGAGCGCTACATTCCGAGCATGCAACGAGCGACGTCCGTGGAACGCCGTGTCGATGCGTGGGCCCACCGCCTGCTGCTCGGCGCCCCGAAGAGCGGCTTCCGCGCCGGCCTGATCGAGTTCGCGGTGTTCGTGGTCAAGCAGGCATGGGCGTGCGTGTTCGGGGCCACGCTGTTGCTCGTGATCGTCGCGGCGCGGTTCTGGTACCCGCCGGATGCGGCGCTCGCGCGCAACGATGCCCTCACCATCGCCGCCGTGCTCATCCAGGTGGCCATGCTCGTGTTCCGCTGGGAGAGCGGACGAGAGCTGTGGGTGATCGTCCTGTTCCACCTCACCGGAACCGTGATGGAACTGTTCAAGACCGATGTCGGCTCCTGGGCGTATGCCGCGGACGGCTTCCTGCGCATCGGTGGAGTGCCGCTGTTCAGCGGGTTCATGTATGCCGCTGTCGGTTCTTACATGGTGCGCGTCTACCGGCTCTTCGACCTCGGCTTCACGCGATACCCCCAGCGGTGGATGACCGCGATCCTCGCGATCGCGATCTATGTGAACTTCTTTGCACACCATTGGTTGTGGGATGCGCGGTGGATCCTGCTGGCTGCGGTCATCGTGCTGTGGCTGCCGACGGTGATGCACGCGCGGATCTGGCGTCGGACGATCCGGATCCCGCTGCTCGTCGTGTTCGTCGGAGTCGCCGTCTTCATCTACCTGGCGGAGAACATCGGCACCTGGGCAGGAGCATGGGCATACCCGGATCAGGCGGCGGGATGGCAGCCGGTCTCTCCGAGCAAGCTGAGTTCGTGGTTCCTGCTCATGATCATCTCGGTCGTGCTGGTCGCGTGGGTCTATCCGCCGCAGGTTCCTGCGGCGATACTCCACGGGGAGCGGGCGGCCTCTCTGCGCTGAGCGGCGGCGACGCAGAAGGGCGCGTGCTGCGGACTTCGTCCGCGGCACGCGCCCTTCTGAGAGGTCGAGGTGTCAGGCTCCGGTGACCGGAGCTGCGCCTGCGCCGGAACCTCCACGGCGGCGACGGCGACGGCGCGCCGGCGCGGGCTTGCCGTCGTGGTGCTCCTTGCCCGCCCCGTCGTGGGTGCCGGCGCCCTCGGCGCTGCGGTCTGCGGCCGGAGCGGACTGTCCTTCGCCCGTGGTGGCCCCCGACGCACCTTCGGTGAAGGTCGAGCCGACCGGAGTCGCGCTGTTGCGACGGCGGCGACGGCGCCGCGTCCCGGTCTCGTCGGTGCCTTCCGCGGCGGCGTCCGCGGCGCGCTCTGGCCGACGGGTGCGCTCGGTCTTCACGGATTCGGTCTTCGGCGCGGACACGAGGCGGCCCTTCGTGCCCTGCGGGATGTCCAGGTCTTCGTACAGGTGAGGGCTCGACGAGTAGGTCTCGACGGGCTCCGGCTGACCGAACTCGAGCGCGCGGTTGATGAGGGCCCACTTGTGCAGGTCCTCCCAGTCGACGAATGTGACCGCGATGCCGGTCTTGCCTGCACGCCCCGTGCGGCCGGCGCGGTGCAGGTACGTCTTGTCCTCGTCGGGGATGGTGTGGTTGATGACGTGCGTCACGTCGTCGACGTCGATGCCGCGGGCGGCCACGTCGGTCGCGACGAGAACGTCACGCTTACCCGCCTTGAACGCGGCCATCGAGCGCTCGCGCTGGTCCTGCCCCATGTCGCCGTGCACGCCGCCGACGTTGAAGCCGCGGTCGTTGAGCTCGTCGACGAGGCGCTGTGCCGCGCGCTTGGTGCGCGTGAAGATCACGGTCTTGCCGCGGCCCTCGGCCTGGAGGATGCGAGCGATGATCTCGTCCTTGTCCATCGAGTGCGCGCGGTAGACGAGGTGCTTGATGTTGGCCTGGGTGAGGCCCTCGTCGGGGTCGTTGGCGCGGATGTGGATCGGGTTCGACATGAAGCGGCGGGCGAGGGCCACGATCGGGCCGGGCATGGTCGCCGAGAACAGCTGCGTGTGGCGGACGGCCGGGACCTTCTGGAAGATCTTCTCGATGTCGGCGAGGAAGCCGAGGTCGAGCATCTTGTCGGCCTCGTCGAGCACGACCTCCGTCGCGTTGGAGAGGTCGAGCAGGCGCTGGCCCGCGAGGTCGATCAGGCGGCCGGGAGTGCCGACCACGATCTGCGCGCCCGCCTTGAGCTGGTCGATCTGACCCTCGTACGCCTTGCCTCCGTAGATGGCGACGACGCTGGTGGAGCGGTTGCTGGTGAGCAGGTCGATGTCTTCGTAGACCTGCACGGCGAGCTCGCGGGTCGGGACGACGATGAGTGCTTTGACGCCGTGCTCCGGGTCCTTGCCGAGGCGCTGCACGACGGGGATGCCGAACCCGAAGGTCTTTCCCGTCCCGGTCTTCGCCTGGCCGATGATGTCCTGCCCCGGAAGGCCGAGGGGGATGGTCTGCTCCTGGATCGGGAAGGCATCGATGATGCCCTTGGCCGCGAGTGCGTCGACGATGTCCTGATCGATGCCGAGATCGGCGAAAGTTGTCACTTTATTCAGATTGCCTGTCCGGCGACCCTGGGGGACCGCCACGTAAACGGATCCACGCCGTCTCTTGTGCCACAGGCGCGGGGCCCCGCTCCGACGGCGGGGACACGCCCAGCCTACCGGAGGGGTGGTGCGGACCAGGAAGGAGGGCCCCGCGCGGGTATTGTGAATCTCGTGGTGGACTCGGGAGGAAGACCTCGTGGTTAAGTGGTTCTGGCAGCGCGATGACGCGCCACGGCGAATCCTCACCCTGCGCAGCCGAGGCGAGCAGAGCGATGCGACGAGGGTCGACTTCGCCGAACTCGCCCCCGAGCTCGATCGGTTCCTCGGTCAGGCCGCGTACCTGCAACTCGGCTACTTCGAGACGCTCACCAGGCTCATCCGGGCGACCCCCGAGCTTTCCGAGAAGGAGTCCCTGTCGCGTGCGGCCGGGGCGGCGTTGACGAAGCATCGCGGGATCGTGGAGGTCATCGCCGAGCGCGGTGGCGACCCGACGCAGGTGATGCTGCCGTTCCGCGAGAACCTCGACGCGTTCCGACGCAAGACGATCGGTGCGCGACCCCGGGAGACGCTCCTCGCCGTGTACATCACCGCCGGGATGCTCGACGACTTCTACCTCGCGCTCGCATCGAGCTACGGCGAGACCGGTCGTCGGGTGGCGGAGATCCTCCGCGAAGACGATGCCGGCCATGAGATCGTCGCGATCATCCAGGAGACGATCGAGAGCGATGAGGAGTGGCGGTCCCTGCTGTCGATGTGGGCGCGGCGCCTCGTCGGTGACACCATCCTGGTCTGCCGTTCCGCGCTGCGGCCGGAGCTGCTCCAGGTCGACGACGAGCGCGTCGAGCCGGTCTACACCGAACTCATGGGAGCTCACGCGCGCCGGATGGATGCGATGGGCCTCGCGTCCTAGGTTGCCCGTCAGATGCCGAGTGCCGCCTTGGCATCTGCATCGGACCGCTTGCGCATCCCGGTGATCGCCACCGTCACCAGCGCGGCGACGACGGGAGCACCGAGCACGCTCGCGAGCCACAGCCAGATGCTGTCCTCACCGACGCCGGCCCACTGCAGACCCGTGTAGGTGATCGCTGAGACCGCTGTCGCCACGGCGGGCGCGAGCGCCACTCCGCGCAGCTCGCGCCCGGAGATCAGGAAATGCACCGCGATGCCCAGGGCACACGCGCCGATCAGTGCGAGCAGGATGTACATCGTCTGCTCAGGCGACGAAGCCGACGCGACGCGATTCCTCGGTGCCCAGTTCGATGTAGGCGAGGTTCGCCGTCGGGACGATGTAGGAGTTGCCCTTCACATCGGCGAAGCTCACGTGCGTGGCGTTCTGCTCCAGCGCCGTGGTGACCTGGGTGCGGACCTCGTCTGCGCTCACGCCGGTGTCGAAGCTCAGTTCGCGGCCGGTGTTGATGATGCCGATGCGGATTTCCACGCGTGCTCCTTGAAGTTCGGGGACTGGCCCAACTCTACCCCGCGGGCATCGGGCGGGATCGGCACCCGGCGTGGGTTTCGCCGTGAGCGCACAGGCCGGGGGTGGCGGGTCGCGAGGGTGTCGCGTGCATGCGCGCACGACGATGTCCCCGCGTCCGGATAGCGTGGAGGGCATGACACCGGATGCCGCGCAGCGAGCTGTGATCGCCGCCGAGCCGTTCGCCTCCGGTGTCATCATCGGGGCGCCGGGAACAGGGAAGACGCGAACGCTCGTCGACCGCGTCGTGCACCTGCTCGATGCGGCCGATCTGCGACCCGAGCAGGTGCTGGCACTCACGCCGAGCCGCCAGGCCGCAACCGCACTGCGTGACCGGATCGGTGTCCGCATCGGGCAGGCGACCCCGGGGCCGTTGGCGCGGTCGCTCGGCTCCTTCGCCTTCCAGCTGGTCCGGGGGGCGATGGTGCGCGAGGGAGCGGAGCCGCCTGCGCTGCTCACCGGAGCCGACCAGGACCGCATCATCGCGGATCTGCTCGCCGGTGACACCGAAGACGGTCGCATCCCCTGGCCGGACGCGCTCAGCGGTTCGGTGCGCGCGTCGAAGGGATTCCGTTCGGAGCTCCGCGCGTTCCTCGCGGAGTGCACCGAGATCGGGGCCCGGCCGGACGAGCTCCGCGCATCGGGGAACGATGTGTGGGTGGCAGCCGCGGAGTTCCTCGTCGAGTACCGGACGGTACTCGACGCTCTGCGTTCCGCGCACCGCGACGCCGCGGACCTGCTCAGCGAGGCAGCTGCCATCCTGCGCTCGGCCGAGGCGGCGACGCTCGGCCCGCTCGCGCCATTGCGCGTCGTGCTGATCGATGACGCACAGGAGCTCACCCGCGGAGGGATCGATGTCGTCAGAGCGTTGCGGGGGCGGGGCATCGCGGTGCTGGCGTTCGGCGATCCCGATATCTCATCCGGGTCGTTCCGTGGCGCGAGCCCGGAGCTCTTCGCGCAGCTCGCCGGTGCCGTCGGCGAGGTGCATGTGCTCGACGGCGCGCACCGGCAGCATCTGGCGCTCACCGCCTTGACTCGCACCGTCACACAGGCGATCGGAGTCTCCGGACGCGTCGAGCATCGCCGCGCACCGGTGCCCGTCGACCCGGAGGTGGTCGATGCGCACGTGTCGACCTTCGTCGCCCCGTCTCCCTACGAAGAGCTGGACCGCATCGCCGGTGTGATGCGCGACTGGCATCTGTCCGAGGGAATCCGCTGGGATCGGATGGCCGTCATCGCTCACGACACCCGTCAGGTGACCACGCTGGAGACCGAGCTCGCGGCCAGGGAGGTCCCCACGCGCGCCGCCGGTGTGCAGCGTCCGCTCGGGAGCGAAGGGATCGTGCGTGACATCGTCGGCATCGTGCGCCTCGCGTTGACGCCCGTCGAGGAGCGCACCCCGGAGGCGCTGGAGGAGGCACTGCGCACCCCGTTCGGGGGGATGGACGCGATCGGGCTCCGCCGTCTCCGCGCCCGCCTCCGGCACATCGAACTCGCACAGGGCGGGTCGACGCCTGCGCGCGAGCTGCTGCGCCAGGCGATGGCGAACCACAGCCACCTGACGCTCATCGACTCGCCGGAATCCCGCTCCGCCGAGCGCTTCGCGGAGACGATCGAGGCGGTGGCGCGTGCCGCCGACCAGGGGGAGACGATCCACGATCTGCTGTGGCGGGTGTGGGAGCAGGCTCGTGCCGTCGACGGTCGGCGTCTGCAGGTGGCGTGGCGCGAGATCTCCCTGCTGCCCACCGGAGCGGAGACGGCCCGTTCGCTCGACGCGCTCGTCTCGCTCTTCGACGCGGCGAAGCGCTTCGTCGAGCGCACTCCGAACGAGAAGCCCGAGGCCTTCGTGCGCGACGTCCTCGACAGCGAGGTCCCCGAGGATTCCCTGTCGACCCCGGACCGTCCTGGCAAGGTCACGTTGCTGACTCCGGCCACGGCGCTCGGCACGGAGTTCGACGCCGTCGTCGTCGCCGGGGTGCAGGACGGCGTCTGGCCCAACGTCCGTCTCCGCGGCGGTCTGCTGCAGACCTGGCGTCTGGCCGATGCGCTCGAAGCCGCTCGCACCGGCGTGAGCATCGAACCGCCCGGGGTGCTGGACCGCCGGCGGGCAGCGTTGCATGACGAGCTCCGCCTGTTCGTGCGAGCCGTATCGCGGGCACGGAAGCGACTCCTGATCACCGCGGTCGATGACGACGACCTCACTCCGAGCCCGTTCTTCGCCTTCCTGCCCGCCCCGCACCCGCCGGAGCGCCACGCATCGGCCGAGCATCCGCTCACTTTGCGGGGGCTGGTCGCCCGGTACCGACGGACGCTGACCACGGCGCACTCGGATTCGCTCAGACGTGACGCGGCAGGCCAGCTCGCCGTCCTCGCCCGAGAAGGCGTGCCGGGCGCCGACCCCGCCGAGTGGTACGGCGTCACGGCCCCCTCCACGCAGGCGCCGCTGCGCGATCTCGCCGTCGACGGCGCGCGGGTCTCGCCCTCGAAGATGGAGTCCTTCGAGGAGTGCGGACTCAACTGGGTCGTCTCGGCTCTCGGCGGAGACACGGTGATGCCGCCGACGGCGGGGATCGGCACGATCGTGCACGAGGCGATGGAGCGGGTGCCCGACGGCGATGTCGAGCAGATGCGTGCGATCGTCGCCGAGCGATGGCCGGAACTCGACTTCGAGACCGAGTGGATCGGCCGCAAGGAGCGTCGACGCGCCGATCTGCTCGTGGGGCGCCTGCACGCGTACCTCGGCGAGGTGCGCCGCGAAGGCGGGCGGGTCCTCGGCAGCGAGGTGGAGTTCCGTTTCGCCGTCGACGTGGCGGCTGAGGGCGATGCGCACGCGGTGCCCGCCGTGCATCCCGTCGGGGAGGACCGCGCGAACCAGGCGATCATCCACGGGTACATCGATCGCGTCGAGGCGTATCCGCCGGATGCAGGCGAGCACGGCGCCGCACGCGGACGCGGCTGGGAACGGATGTCTGGCGGCCCGGACGGCCGCATCGTGGTGGTCGATCTGAAGACCGGGAAGAACGACCCCGAGTCGGATCCCGGTGTGCGCGAGCACGCGCAGCTCGCGGCCTATCAGGTCGCCGTCCAGCAGGGCCTGGTGGAGGACGCTCCGCCGGGGTCGTTGGCCGGGGCGCGTCTCGTGATCGTCTCCAAGACGCTTGCCAAGAGCGAGTACCGCATCGCGCATCAGCACACGCTCAGCGACGAATCACGGGCGGCCTTCCTGCGCCGCGTCTCGGATGCCGCCCGCGGCATGTCGGCGTCGAGCTTCACGGCGCAGGTCGAGTCGCACTGCGCCGACACCCAGCGCCGCGTGCATCCGTGTCGCATCCACACCGTCCCGGCGGTGAGCGCATGACCGGGTGGAGCGGCGGCGAGAGGATCTCGGCGGCCGACATCGCGGCCGCGCTCGGACAGCCTCCGCCCACACCCGCGCAGCAGCGGGTGATCGAGGCGCCCCCGGAGCCGGCGCTCGTCGTCGCCGGAGCAGGCAGCGGCAAGACCGAGACCATGTCCGGGCGAGTGGTGTGGCTCGTCGCGAACGGGCACGTACGACGTGACGAGATCCTCGGACTCACGTTCACCCGCAAGGCCGCGGGAGAACTCGCGGAACGGATAGGCCACCGCTTGGCGGTCATCGACGAGTACGGCCACCGGGGCCTGCTGCCCCATCTGGCGCAGATCGTGGCCGACGGCTCCCTTCGCCGGGTCGAGGAGGCCGCTGAGGGCCGGCAGCGCGAGGTGGTGCGCAGGCATGTCCTCGACGAGCTCGCCGCTCATCACGGCACCGGGTGGGACCCCGTCATCCCCCGTGCGGCGGAAGACGTGATGATCCGTCCGCGGGTGTCGACGTACAACGCCTTCGCCGACGGGATCGTCCGCGAACACGCTGCGCGCATCGGCCGTGATCCCGACGTGGCCATGCTCAGCCAGGCCGCCTCCTGGATGCTCGCCCGTGAGGTCGTGCTCCGCAGCGATCTTCCTGAGCTGGAGAACATCGACTTCGCGCTCGGCACGATCATCGACGCGGTCCAGCGCCTCGCCGGCGACGCCCTCGACCATCGAGTGGACCTGGAGGTGGCAGAACGGATCGCGCGGGACCAGGCACTCGCCTTCGCGCCCTACCGGGGCAATGCCGACGTGGAGAAGGCGGCTGTGAACCTGCTCAGCCTGCCGACGCTCGCCCGTCTGGTGCGTGACTACATCGCCGAGAAGGAGCGCCGCGGCGTGCTCGACTTCGCCGATCAGGTGGGCGGTGCATACGACATCGTCGAGTCCGCGCCCGACGTGCGCGACGAGCTTCGGGAGCAGCATCGTGTCGTGCTGCTCGACGAGTACCAGGACACGTCGGTCATCCAGACCCGCTTCCTCGCCGAACTCTTCCGGGACTCCGCGGTGATGGCGGTCGGCGACCCCCACCAGTCCATCTACGGCTGGCGCGGTGCGAGCGCCGACAACCTCTACGCCTTCTCGAGGACGTTCTCGAGCACCGGAACGGCGCAGACCTACAGCCTCATGACGAGCTGGCGCAACGACCGCGGCATCCTCGGCATCGCCAACCGTGTGCTCGAGCCCCTGCGGCGGCCGGGACTCGACGTGCCGCCCCTCGAGCCTCGTCCCGGAGCGGGGGACGGCTCGGTGTCCGTCGAGTACGCGTTCACGGTCGATGACGAGGCCTCCGCCGTCGCGGATTGGTTCGCCGCGCGGAGGGAGGAGCATGAGGCGCGCGGGGTCGGCGCTGCGCAGAGTCTGCGTCCGCACACCGGTGCGATCCTGTTCCGGTCGAAGCGTCACATGCAGACCTTCGCGGCTGCGCTCGCCGCTCGCGGCATCCCGCACCGCATCCTCGGCCTGGGCGGGCTGCTCGCGACTCCCGAGGTGGTCGATGTCGTCTCGACACTCCGGGTCGTGCACGACCCCACGGCGGGGTCCGCCCTGATCCGCCTCCTCACGGGACCCCGCTTCGGGGTGGGGGTCGCCGACATGGCCGCCCTCTACGACCTCGGTCGCGCGCTCTCGGAGCGGGACACCGCGTTGGCACCGCTGCCGGAAGAGGTGCGCGCGCGGTTGCGTTCCTCGCGCGGTGCCGATGAGGCGGTATCCATCGTCGATGCGGTCGACGTGGTGCGCGCTGTGCGTGATGACTACCGTCTGCTCGAGACGATCAGCCCGGACGGACGTGCACGCGTCCGTGCCGCAGGGGAGATGCTGGAACGGCTCCGGCGGGCAGCGTCGCAACCGATCCCGGAACTGATCCGTCTCATCGAACTCGAGCTCCGACTCGACATCGAACTGGCCGCCAACGAGACACGAGGCCCGGCCCGCATCGCCGCCACGCAACTGCGGGCGTTCACGGACGAGGTGCGGGCCTTCCTCGCGGCCGACGAGCGGGGGAGCATCGGGAGCCTGTTGGCGTGGCTCGACAAGGCCGAGAGCACCGACGAGCTGATGCCGCGTCCTGAGCCTCCGGAGCCGGGTGTCGTGCAGCTGCTGACCATTCACGGCTCGAAGGGCCTGGAATGGGATGCGGTCGCCGTCGTGCGTCTCGTGGTCGACGAGCTCCCCAGCCGTGTCTCCGACACCTCGGGGTGGTTCGGCTTCGGCGTGGTTCCGTTCGCCCTCCGCGGTGATCGGGATGCGCTCCCTCGCTTCGAGTGGGACCCCGTCGAGGCGATGGGGGAGGAGACGGATCCGCAGAAGAGGCAGAAGCTCGCGCAGGCTTCATTGTCAGGCGGCGCGACGAAGGCGAATCCGCTGGGCGGCGCGCTCAAGCGCTTCAAGGACGCGTACCGGGCGTATCAGCAGCAGGAGGAGCGGCGTCTCGCCTATGTCGCAGTGACACGTGCGCGGACCGATCTCCTGCTCAGCGGCGCACATTGGGCGGGCCAGAAGGCGCCACGGACGCCGAGCCCGTACCTGGTCGAGGCGATGGAAGTGGTGGGAGTCGAGCCGATCGCCCCGGTGGATCCCGATGACAACCCTTACGACGGTCCCGGATCGACCCTGCATTGGCCGCTCGACCCGCTGGGTGCCCGGCGCGCGACCGTCTCGGCGGCAGCGAGGGCCGTCGACGATGCGGTCCGTGTCGGTGTCGCCGAGCCGTCGATCGAGCTCACGCGGTTGTTGGCCGAACGTGCCGCCCGGCAACGCGGGAACGATGCCGAGGCCCCGACCCGTGTGCCGGCATCGCGGTTCAAGGACTACGTGACGGATTTCTCCGGCACCCTATCGTCGATCGTCCGCCCGATGCCGGAGAGACCGTACCGACAGACCCGCCTCGGCACCCTCTTCCATGCGTGGGTGGAACAGAGATCCGAACTCGTCGGCGTCGGCACGCGTGTGGACGAGGCGCTTTGGGAGGTGGACGAAGACGACGTCGCCCCAGAGTTCGCGGTCGGAGCGACGGCGGCGCTCGACGCGCCGGGGGCATCGGCGGATGCTGCTGATCTCGCGGTCCTCCAGGCGACGTTCGAGCGCAGTGAGTGGGGCCCGCTGCGACCGATCGCGGTGGAGATCGAGATCGACTTCGCCCTCGGCGCCGGGTTGCCGGACGTCGATGCGGGATCGGCGCACATCGTCATCTGCAAGCTCGATGCCGTGTACCGGCGGGCCGATCGCGGTGACCGCATCGAGATCGTCGACTGGAAGACGGGCAGGGCTCCGCGTACGGCGAAGGAGCGCGACGAGCGGATGCTGCAGCTCGCGCTCTATCGACTCGCATACCACCGACGGTACGACGTACCTCTGGAGGCGATCGACGTCGCGCTGTATTACGTGGCGGACGACCTGATCATCCGCGGCGACCGGGTCTACTCCGAGGAAGAGCTCTTCCAGCGCTGGAGTGCCGCGCGCGCCGCTCGCTGAGCCTCGTCCGAGTCGTTCTCGTCGAAATCGCCGTACTCGTCGTCGGACCGCGGGGGACGCGGGTGGGAGTCCTCGCGCGCGTCGGCCGGACCGCTCGTCCCGGCGAACAGGCTCGCGACCCCGGAGAGGTCTTCGGTCTCGATATCCAGCATCCCGGCACGACGGTCGGCGTCGTCGACGCGCTCGCCGGGCACGGTCGCGGTCGGTTCGGTGGAGGACGCGGTCCCCGTGGCTTCCCCTTCTTCCCTCTCCGCCGAGTCCGCCCACAGCTCCTCGGGGTTGTACGCATCGGTGTGCATCGACGTGTCGACCTCGGCGACGGCGTCCTTCGGCACGCGGTCGAGAGCATCGAGTGCGGAGTCGACGCCGACACCTCGCGCGTCGATGATGGCGAGGTCGTCGGTGCGCAGTCCCTCGGCGAGTGCCTCCAGCAGGGACGCCGCATCGTCGACGATGTCGGGCCGATGCATCGCGTCGCCGTGCACGAGCCAGCGGGCGAACTCCAGCTCGGCGAGAAGGCGGGCGCGCACCTCGAGGCCGGCGTCCGGCGCCCGGTCGATCGCGTCAGAATACGCGCGCTGGACGTCTTCAGCGGCCTCCGGTGCAGCGGACAACCAGGAGAGGTCGAGGGCAGGGTCTCCCACCGCGAGGCCGTGCCAGCCGACCACGCCGACCACCTCGGGGCCGCGCTCGGGGTGATCGTCGAACAGGAAGGAGGTCGCCTGCACGCCGCCCAGGATGACGGTGGATTCGAAGCGCCACAGCTCATCGTCGGCGATGGCGTCACGCCACCGCACGGTGAGGCGCGCGGGGACGCGACCGGTGGCGGCCGCGGTGTCGACCAGGCGCTCCAGCTCTGCGCGGCTCTCCTCGGCGCTGCGCGTGGCGAGACCGGCACCGCGCACGACCGAGGTAGGCAGGCCATGGACGGCGGCGATCGAGGCGCCCATGGACTCCGCGGCGCCGCGACCGGCGGGCACCATGGCCGCCTCGATCTGGAATCCGGGGAGGAGTTCGGTGACGAGAGCACGTCCTTCGCCGAGCCGAGTCTCGCCGATGTAGGCCGGGGCACGGAAGGGGAGCATGGCGCGTGCCCCGTCGGTCAGCGCGCGCAGGGCGAGCGCTTCGGCAGCCAGTTCCCGCGCTGTCTCGTCATCGTCGGCGACGCGGATCGCGAGCTCACGGCCGTCGGTGAGAGTGGCGATCGCCGAGTCGAACCGTCCATCGCCATCGGCGCTCAGACGGCGCGCCCCCGTGACCTCCGCCCCGGGCAGTGCAGCGGTCACTGCCGCGGCTAGAGTGAAAGGAGAGCGTCCCATGCCCCCAGGGTAGGTCGGCTCAGGGGCGGTCCCGCCTCCGCCACGCCCGTGAAAGAGGGAGTCGATGACCAGTCAGCGCCCGTCTCTCGACCGTGCAGCCGAACTCCGCGATGAGGCGGACGTCCTCGAACGCCTCCGAGAAGACCTCGCCACCCGCGTGATCGTCGTCCGTGAAGGGCGCGTCCGGGTGGTCGATTCGACGTTGCTGCGGGTTCCTCCCTCGGCCGTCGTCGAAGCCACCTGGGCTCTGCTCGGACGGGATTCCGACGGTGCCGTGGTGCTCCTCGCCGCAGCCCCTCCGGAGACCGATTCCCTCGACGCGGCGCCGGACGAGATCTGGCTCGGGCTCCGCGACCTCGGCGGCCGTATCGACGATCAGGAGTCGGAACTCCTCATCGGCGCCATCGCCCTCGCCGGCTGGCTCCGCGATGCGCCGTTCTGCCCGACATGCGGGGGTGGGACGGAGCTGCGGCAGGCGGGATGGTCACGACGGTGCCTGGTGTGCGCTCGCGAGCACTTCCCCCGCACCGACCCGGCGGTGATCGTCGCGGTCGAGAGCCGTGACGGCGAGCGGCTGCTGCTCGGAGCGAACGCGAACTGGGGCGGTCGCATGTACTCCTGTTTCGCCGGGTTCACCGAGGCAGGGGAGTCGCTCGAGTCGACCGTGCACCGGGAGATCGAGGAGGAGTCGGGCGTGCGGCTGTCGTCGCTGCGGTATGTCTCCTCGCAGGCTTGGCCGTTCCCGCGTTCCCTCATGGTCGGCTTCCGGGCCGTCGTGGACGAGGAGTCCGCTGCGCTCGCCGATGGTGAGGAGATCATCGACGTGCGCTGGTTCTCCCGTGCGGAGATCGGCTCCGCGCTGCTCGGGCGGGGGCCGGTGGGCCTTCCCGGGCCCGCGTCGATCGCCCGCGCGTTGATCGTCGACTGGTACGAGGAGCGCGCGTGAGCGCACTCGATGCCCTCGACGAGCGGCAGCGAGCGGCAGCATCGGTCCTGCGCGGACCTGTGGCCGTGCTCGCGGGCGCAGGCACGGGGAAGACGCGCGTCATCACGCATCGCATCGCCCACGGCGTCGATACCGGGGCCTATTCGCCCTCCCGCGTCATGGCGGTCACGTTCACGGCCAAGGCCGCTGGCGAGCTGAGGGGGCGTCTGCGGGCGCTCGGTGTCGAGGGAGTCGCCGCTCGGACGTTTCACGCGACCGCGCTCGCGCAACTGAATTTCTTCTGGCCGACGCTCGCGGGTTCGCCCGCTCCGTCGATCATCGACAACAAGGTACGGATGCTGGGGCAGGCGGCCGATGCGATCCGGTTGCGGCCCAGCACGGCGACTCTCCGCGACATCGCCTCCGAGATCGAGTGGCGCAAGGTCTCGATGCTCTCGATCGACCAGTACGCGGCGCTCGACCGTCCGATCAGCGGAGTGGACACCGGTCAGCTCATCGAACTGATGCGCGGGTACGAGGCATTGAAGGATGACCGCCGTCAGCTCGATTTCGAAGACGTGCTCCTCGCCTGCGCGGGGATGCTGGAGACGGAGCCGCGGGTCGCCGCATCCGTCCACGAGCAGTACCGGCACTTCACGGTCGACGAGTTCCAAGACGTCTCGCCGCTGCAGAACCGGCTGCTCGAACTCTGGCTGGGAGATCGGCACGACATCTGTGTCGTCGGAGACGCCAGTCAGACGATCTATTCCTTCGCCGGCGCCGACCAGCGCTTCCTGCTCGAGTTCGAGCGTCGCCACCCCGACGCCACGGTGGTGCGGTTGGAGACGAACTATCGTTCCCAGGCGCCGATCCTGACCGTGGCGAACGCGCTGATGCACGGACGCCCCGGTGCGCTCGAGCTCGTGCCCGCGCGCGAGCAGTTCACGGCCGATGCACCCACCGTGACCGCGTACGACTCCGAGAGCGAGGAGGCCGCGGGGATAGCGGCCTCGATCTCGGCTCAGCTCGCCGCAGGGGCATCGCCCTCGGAGATCGCGGTCCTCTACCGCGCGCACGCCCAGTCCGCGGTCCTGCAGCAGGCGCTCGCGGCCGAGGGCATCGCGACGACGGTGCTGGGTGGTACTCGTTTCTTCGCGATGCCGGAGGTGCGTCAGGCCATCCTGGCGCTCCGCGCGGCCGCCGTGGCTCCCTCCGAGCACGGGTTCCTCCCCGCGGTCCAGCGGGTCCTGCGCGAGCTCGGTCTCACGGAGGAGCCGCCGGCCGCGGGCGGTGCGCAGCGCGGCGGATGGGAGGCGCGTCGTGCCATCCTGCGCCTCGCGGAGGATGCCGGTCCCGAGGCGGATCTGCGCAGCTTCAGCGACGCGCTCATGGCCCGCGCGAAAGACCAGCATGAGCCCACGATGCGCACGGTGACCCTGTCGACCCTGCATGCGGCGAAGGGACTCGAGTGGCCCCACGTGCACCTCGCCGGGTGGGCCGAGGGGTCGTTGCCGATCTCCTACGCGACGAGCTTCGAATCGGTCGATGAGGAGCGGCGCCTGGCCTACGTCGGTGTCACGCGCGCCGCGCGGACGCTGTCGCTGTCGTGGGCGAGAACGGCGGGGCGGGGAGAGCGGGCTCCGTCGAGGTTCCTCGCTGAGATGGGGACCACGGCTCGCGGCACCGGCATTCTTCGTGAAACCTCACCGAATGCCACCCGATCGAGCCGTCGGCGCTGACCTGCGCGATGCGGCTCTCCGAAGCCGGATGTTCCCCCAGGAGCACTGCGGCGATCCGTCCGGCCTCGGCGACCTGCACCGCGCGGATCGGCCCGGGATCGCGACCGATCAGCTGTGCGTGCAGCAGGGGCCAGGCCGGGTCGAGATCCGTGGCGTGTGCGTCCCGGCAGGCGAGGCACGCGGACGCTCCGGGGATGACGAGGGGGCCGACCGTCACGCGTCCCGGTTCGAACGACACGGGAAGGTGCGGGATGTCGTCACGGAGGAAGCGGGCGAATGGCAGAGCGGCGGCGGCACCTCGCACGAGCACGACGGCGACGGCGGGTGGCTGAGCAGGATCGACGAGGGTGATGCCCTCGTCCACGAGCGACTCCCGCACGCGGTATTCGCACCTGCCGTCGGAGATGCCGATGCTCTCGACCCAGGCGGGGCGGGCCGCGGCTGGCTCATCGACCAGGAGCGGCTCCACCCGGGCGAGCAGGGCGCGAGCCTCTTCGCGCGGGGCGCCGGCGGCATGGGCGATCACGTCGAACGATCCCCGGCGGAAGGACGAGCGCAGGCGGCTGAGGAGGCGCTCCACCCAGGGGGCGACCGCATCGAAGCTCAGGGCACTGTCGTAGCCGAGCTGGAGCGTGCATTCGTCGCGCCACAGCAGTGGCGCGTTCGGGTCCACGCGCGTGAGGATCGGGGGAGTGAGCGGCATCCCTCCGATTCTGGAGGGGGCACGCGCACGGCGGACGCCACTCCGCCGCTTCGGTGGAGAACTTCCCGCAATTGGCACGATGGGGGAGGAGAAGTGCGGCTTCCCCGTTCCGTCCGCGACGCGTCGGTCAGACGGGTCGGTCGCCTTCCGGGGCAGCGTCGTCGTCGCCGTCTTCGGGCTTCTCCTCCGCGAAGTCTTCGCCGTCGAGCAGCCGCGCCAGCGCCTCGTCGAACTCGTCGGCGACCGGCTGCTCACCGCGCTCCGCGGCCTGCAGTCGCGCCACGATCGCCCGGGGGTCGTCGATGTCGTCGGCGGTCGGCATCAGGTCCGGGTAGTCCCACAGCGAGTCCCGTGCACCGATACCCACGGCGTCCGTCACGGCCTGCCACATCGCCGACGCCTCCCGCATCCGCCGCGGACGAAGCTTGAGCCCGACGAGTGCGCCGAGTGCGTCCTCCGCGGGGCCGCCCACCGCGCGTCTCCGGCGGGCTGCTTCCGCGATGCGCGCACCGTCGGGGAGCCGCGAGGTCGCCTGTGCGGTCACCACGTCGACCCACCCGTCGATCGTCGCGATGAGGTTCTCCAGCCGGGTCAGCGCTTCGCGCTGGGCTTCGCTCTGCACAGGAAGCAGTGCGCCGCCCTCGATGGCCGCACGCAACTCCTCCGGGTCGGAGGGGTCGAGCCGGCTCGCGACGTCTTCCAGGGCATCCACGTCGACCGTGACGCCGCGGGCGAAGTCCGTGATCTGCGCCATCACGTGCAGGTGCAGCCATTTCGCGTGCCGGTAGAGACGCGCATACGCGAGCTCCCGGGTCGCGAGGTAGAGCGCGATCTGGTCTTCCGGAATCTCGAGGCCCTCGCCGAAAGCGGTGAGGTTCTGCGGGATCACGGCCGCCGTGCCGGCGGGGAGCACGGGGATTCCCACGTCGCCACCGGAGACGACCTCGAGCGAGAGGTTCCCCAGGACCTGCCCGAACTGCGCCGCGAACACGGATCCGCCCAGACCCCGCATCAGCTTTCCGGCGCCCTGGACGACGCCGCGCATCTCCTCGGGGACCTGCGTGTCCAGTGCGGAGGTCAGTGCATCGGCGATGCTGGTCGACACCGGATCGGCGATCTCCTTCCACACCGGAAGGGTCTTCTCGACCCACTCGCCGCGCGTCATCGCGATCGGGGATTCGGCGAGCTCCGAGATCGTGGTCGCCTCGCCCAGCCAGAGGTTGGCGAGAGAGAAGGAATCGGCGAGTGAGGTGCGTGATCCGTCGCTGATGCCCTGCCCGTCGCGGTTGGCGATGAACAGGGCCTGACGCAGGGCGTTCTCCCAGGGGTCGCCGCCGAACGCGCCCTGGAGCTGCGACATGATCGTCTGCATCATCGCGGGGTCGAGGCTGAAGCCGTCCATTCCTTCGAACGCGCCGCGCAGTGCCTCGGGGTCGATGTCGCCACCGCCCTGGTTCGCGAGCATCCGTCGGAGGAACTCCTGGAAGTCCTCGGGGGTCGGGTCGTTGTCTGCCATGTCGCTCGCCTCTCAGCACATCTCTTGCCGTGGCATCTACGCTAGTCACAGGTTTCTGCGCGCGACCCCGATGCGGGCAGATCGGTGTACGCCGCTCGCGAACGACGGAGGAATGCTGTGGATCGAACGCGGTCTGGAAAGCCTGGACTCGGAGTCTGGGCGCTGATCGTCGCGCTCGTCGCCCTCGTCGTACTGACGTTCCTGCCGTCGCCCTATGTGATCCAACGGCCCGGTCCGGTCTACGACACGCTCGGCACCGCGACCGACAAGGACGGCGACGAGGTTCCGCTGATCAAGGTCGACGGCGCCGAGACGTTCGAGACGGCCGGCACGCTGGATCTGACCACCGTGCAGGTCGTGGGGAACCGTGAGCGAACCCCGAGCTGGTTCGAGCTGGCCCTGGCCTGGATGGACTCCTCGCGCGCCGTCGTGCCGCTGGACTCCGTCTTCCCCGAAGGCGTGACGACCGAGCAGCGCGACGAGCGCAACGCCACGCTGATGATCGACTCACAGCACGAGGCCACCGCAGCCGCGTTGAACGAGCTCGGGTACGACACCGGCGCGCAGGTCGTGGTGGTCGACGCCGTCGCCGACTCGCCGGCACAGGGGGTGCTCGAGGCCGACGACGTGATCACCGCGATCGACGGCGCACCGGTGGCCTCGGCGACGCAGCTGCGAGAGGCGATCCAGGTGGCGGCGGGCGATCCCGTGACGCTCACCGTGCTGCGTGATGGCGAGGAGCAGACGGTCGAGGTGACACCGGTGGAGCACGTGGAGGGCGGGGTCACGACCTGGCTCATCGGCGTCACGCTCCGCACGGACTACGACTTCGAGATCGATGTCACCATCCAGTTGGACAACGTCGGCGGGCCCAGTGCAGGGATGATGTTCGCGCTGGGGATCATCGACACCCTCACGGAGGGGGAGCTCAACGGTGGGGAGAACATCGCCGGCACCGGGACCATCGATGCCGCGGGCACCGTGGGTCCGATCGGCGGGATCCGGCAGAAGCTGTACGGTGCGCGCGATGCCGGCGCGGAGTTCTTCCTCGCGCCCGCGTCGAACTGCGACGAGGTCGTCGGGCACGTCCCGGACGGACTCCAGGTGATCCGCACCGCGACGCTCGACGAGTCGCTCGCCGCGCTCGAGGTGATCGCCGACGACGGCGACGTCGCCGCGCTGCCGACGTGCGAGACCGCCGGCAGCTGATCCCCGACCGGGCACCGTGACCTCGCCGTGACCGGGATGACAGCCTGCGCACAGTGAGCGATGCCTAGGATGGAGGGGTGACCTCGACCTCAGCTCCGACTCCGGCCACGCCTCGAACGTCCCGACGTATTCTCGGCATCTCTCTGGTGATCATCGCCGCCCTGATCGCGGTGTTCTTCGTGTTCGCCTCCCTCTACACCGAATTCCTCTGGTTCGACCAGCTGGGCTTCACCGGTGTCCTCACCACGCAGTGGATCGCCACGGCGGTGATGTTCGTGGTGGGCTTCCTCGGTATGGCGGTGCCGCTGTTCGTCGCCATCCAGCTCGCGTACCGGCTGCGCCCGGTGTACGTGCGGCTCAGCTCTCAACTGGACCGCTACCAGGAGGTCATCGAGCCGCTTCGTCGACTTGCGATGTGGGGCATGCCGATCTTCTTCGGGCTGTTCGCCGGATTCGCCGCCGCAGGGCAGTGGAAGACGGTGTGGCTCTGGGCCAACGGTGTCGCCACGTCCAGTGTCGACCCGCAGTTCGGCATCGACACCGGGTTCTACATGTTCGCGATGCCGTTCTACTCGATCCTGCTCGCGTTCGTGTCGGCGGTCCTGCTCCTCGCGCTCCTGGTCACCGCGCTCGTCTCCTACCTGTACGGATCGGTTCGTGTGGGTCAGGGAGAGCTGCGCATCTCCAAGCCTGCGCGTATCCAGCTCGCGGTCATCGCGGGTCTTTACCTGCTCGTGCAGGCGGCGAGCCTGTGGCTCGACCAGTACAAGACCCTCGTGGAGCCCGATGACCGCATCACGGGTGCGGCGTACACGGGTGTCAACGCGACGATCCCGGGCCTCGCGATCCTCGCCATCATCGCCGCCGTCGTGGCGATCCTGTTCTTCGTCACCGCGGTCATCGGCCGCTGGCGCTTCCCGCTCGCTGCCACGGCGCTCCTGATCGTCGCCGCCCTCGTGGTCGGGGTCGGCTACCCCTGGGTCGTCACCACCTTCCAGGTGAAGCCGAACCAGAACGCCTACCAGGCGGAGTACTACCAGCGGAACATCGACGGCACGAAGGAGGCCTACGGCGTCGCAGACCTCGAGACCACGCCGTTCGCCGCCAAGACGGACGCCGAGGCCGGTCAGCTGCGCGCCGATGCCGAGACCACGGCGTCAACCCGCATCATGGACCCCAAGGTCATCCCGCCCACGGTGCGTCAGCTCGAGCAGTACCGCGGCTACTACCAGTTCCAGACGACCATGGATGTCGACCGCTACGAGATCGATGGCCAGATGCAGGACACCGTGGTGTCCGTGCGTGACCTCGACATGTCGGGTCTCGGCGACGGTGACAACTGGAACAACCGTGTGGCGGTCTACACGCACGGCTACGGTCTCGTGGCCGCCGCGGGTAACCAGCGGACCTCGGACGGCGAGCCGGTGTTCCTCGAGCGCGGCATCCCGTCCTCCGGGTTCCTGACGGACCGGGAGAATTTCGAGCCTCGTGTCTACTTCGGCGAGAAGTCGCCCGAGTACTCGATCGTCGGAGCGCCCGAAGGCGCCGAGCCGGCCGAGATCGACTACCCCCGGGGCAAGGACGGCTCGAGCGAGACCAAGACGACGTTCTCCGGTGACGGCGGGCCCAAGATCGGCGACACGTTCACGAAGCTCTTGTACGCGCTGAAGTTCCAGTCGGAGCAGATCCTGTTCTCGAACCTCGTGAACGAGGAGTCGCAGATCCTCTACGACCGCGACCCGAAGACCCGTGTGCAGAAGGTCGCGCCCTACCTCGAGCTCGACAGCGATCCGTACCCGAGTGTGGTGGACGGTCGTATCGTCTGGATCGTCGACGGCTACACGACGAGCCAGACCTACCCGTACTCGACGAGCGTGAGCCTGTCGGACGCGATCGCCGACTCCAACGTCACGTCGCCGACGCTGGCCATCGACGACATCAACTACATCCGCAACTCGGTCAAGGCCACGGTCGACGCCTACGACGGCTCCGTGACGCTGTACGCCTGGGACGATGAGGACCCGGTCCTCAAGACCTGGCAGAAGATCTACCCGTCGACGCTGAAGCCGATCAGCGAGATGTCGGGTGAGTTGATGAGCCACGTGCGCTACCCGACGGATCTGTTCAAGGTGCAGCGCGACATCCTCGGCGTCTACCACGTCGACAAGGCCGGCTCCTTCGCACAGCAGGACAACCGGTGGCAGACGCCGAACGACCCGCGCAGCGAGTCGATGCTGCAGCCGCCGTACTACCTGACGATGCAGATGCCCGGCCAGGAGTCCCCGCGGTTCTCGATGTTCTCGACGTTCATCCCGAACTCGCAGGGCTCGGGCGGCAGCCGCGACGTGCTCATGGGCTACCTCGCGGTGGACTCGGACGCCGGTTCGGAGAAGGGCGTGAAGGCAGAGGGCTACGGCCAGCTGCGGATGCTCGAGATCGACACGGACACGACGGTGCCGGGCCCCGGCCAGGTGCAGAACACCTACAACTCCGACACGTCCGTCGTGCCTCAGCTCAACCTGCTGCAACAGGGAGAGTCGGAGGTCATCTACGGCAACCTGCTGACGTTGCCCGTCGGTGGCGGTCTGCTCTATGTGCAGCCGGTGTACGTGCAGTCCTCGGAGGGCACGCAGCTGCCGCGTCTGCAGAAGGTGCTGGTCGCGTTCGGTGATCGCGTCGCTTTCGAGAACACGCTGACCGAGGCTCTGGACACGCTCTTCGGCGGTGATTCCGGTGCCACCGGTGGTGACGACACGGTCGAGCCGAGTGACCCGGAGACGGAGAACCCGGACGCCGGCGAGACGCCGACCGAGCCCACGCAGCCGCCGGATGCGCAGGCCGACGCCCTGGCTGCCGCGCAGCAGGCATTGGTCGACCGTGAGACGGCGCTGCAGTCGGGCGACCTCACGAAGTTCGCGGAGGCCGATGAGCGCCTCACCGCGGCCGTCGAGAAGCTCCTGGAGCTGGACGCCGCCGCCGAGGAGTGAGTCGTCCCGCACCGCAGTGAATGGGCGCCCCCGTGAGGGGGCGCCCATTTCTGTTCCACCGGCGCGGCTCCGACTCGCGAGTGGTCGTGAGGCAGGACATGCTGGTGGCATGCGAAGCGTGATCGTCTGGGGTGAGCGTCACCAGGTCGCCCTCTATCTCGCGGCGATCGCCGCGGGTGGCGTGCTGGGACTGCTGGTGCCCTCTGCAGCGCGTCCGCTCGAACTCGCGATCACCCCGGTGCTCGGTGTGCTCCTCTTCGCCACCTTCCTCGGAGTGCCCTTCCCGGCGATCGGCCGGGCGTTTCGCGACGGGCGGTTCCTCGCCGTCCTCCTCGCGGTGAACTTCGTGATCGTGCCCGTGGTGGTGTTCGGGCTCTCGCGTTTCGTGGCGCATGACGCGGCGTTGCTGGCCGGCGTCCTCCTGGTGCTGCTGACCCCCTGCGTCGACTATGTGATCGTGTTCACCGGGCTCGGGGGAGGGGCGAAGGAACGGCTGCTCGCGGCAGCACCGATCCTGATGCTCGGACAGATGCTGCTGCTCCCGCTCTTTCTGTGGTGGTTCGTCGGCGTGGACCTGGTTCGAACCGTCGAGCTCACCCCGTTCATCGAGGCCTTCGTCTGGGTGATCCTCCTGCCCCTCGCGGCCGCGGGGGCAGTGCAGTACGCGGCGTCTCGGTCGCGGTGGGGGCGGAGCGTCGAGGCGGTGGCGGCCGCTGCGATGGTGCCGCTGATGATGCTGACGCTCGCCGTCGTCGTCGCCTCCCAAGTGCACGGCGTGAGTGCGCGCCTGGCGGACCTCTGGGTCGCCGTGCCGATCTTCCTCGGGTTCGCCGCCCTGATGCTCCCTCTCGGCGCAGTCGCCGGTCGTGTCTCGAAGCTCGGCGTCCCCGCTCGACGTGCGATCGTCTTCTCCGGCGCGACACGCAACTCGCTCGTTGTCCTTCCGCTGGCGCTCGCGCTTCCGGCATGCTTCGCTCTCGCACCGTTGGTGGTGGTGACGCAGACGATCGTCGAGCTGATCGTGATGGTGGTCTTCGTCCGGCTCGTTCCGCGATTCATCCGAACCGTGGAGATCTCGTGATTCGGCCGGCTTCGCGCCCGCGGGCGACGTCCACGCGCACGTGCTCCTGCAGGAAAGGCGAAAGGCCCTCTGATCTGGATTTCTCTAGATCAGAGGGCCTTTCATTTGTTGCGGGGACAGGATTTGAACCTGCGACCTCCGGGTTATGAGCCCGGCGAGCTACCGAACTGCTCCACCCCGCGGCACAAGAAGTAACTTATCACGGAATGCGGACCTCGGCGAATCGAGGCGCCCGGGGATGACGCCCCGGGCGTGTCGATGCGGGAGGATGGATGCATGTCCGAGACAGCAGCCGTCCCCGTCGCCGTGTGTCAGTTCGCGCCGACCGCTTCCCGTTCGGAGAACCGCGAGAGGATCGCGGAGTTGACGGCGGAGGCAGCGGCTCGCGGGGCCAGGCTGATCGTCTTCCCCGAGTACTCGAGCTACTTCGTCGACCCGATGGACGAGAGCCTCGCGGCGAACGCGGAAGACCTCGACGGGGACTTCGTCACGACGCTCACCGCGCTCGCCGCCGATCATGCGGTCGTGATCGTCGCAGGGCTGGTGGAGCGCGCGTCGGACGACCGCCGCGTCCGGAACACGCTCGTCGCGGTGCGGGGTGACGGCATCCTCGCGGTCTATCGCAAGCAGCACCTCTACGACGCGTTCGGACAGGCGGAGTCCGACTGGATCGAGGCCGGCGACGTGGGGGAGGCGTCGACGTTCGAGCTCGCCGGTCTGCGGTTCGGGCTCATGACCTGTTACGACCTGCGTTTCCCGGAGGTCGCCAGGTCGCTGGTCGACGCGGGGACCGATGCGCTGGTCGTGCCTGCGGAGTGGGTGCGAGGTCCGCTCAAGGAGCACCACTGGACCACGCTGCTCGCCGCGCGTGCGATCGAGAACACCGTGTACGTGGTCGCGGCGGACCACCCCACGCCGATCGGCGTCGGGCATTCGCAGATCATCGATCCGCAGGGTGTCGTCCTCGCCGGGGTCGGTACCGCGCCCGGAATCGCGGTGGCGGTCGTGGAACGCTCTGCGATCGACCGGGTGCGCGCCGTGAACCCCTCGC
The DNA here is from genome assembly GCF_024498615.1 of Microbacterium sp. J1-1. NCBI lineage: Bacteria > Bacillati > Actinomycetota > Actinomycetes > Micrococcales > Microbacteriaceae > Microbacterium > Microbacterium sp. J1-1. The sequence continues at coordinate 1,332,052 of NZ_CP089590.1, forward strand.
TCCGTGTGCGGCGGTACGCCGTCGTGCCGCGCTGAGGGAACGATCCGGTCCCTCGAACGCTCAGGCGGTGAAATCGGCTAGGCGGGACGCCGCCTCCTCCAAGACATCCACTCGCTTGCACGCGGCGAAGCGCACGAGTCCCGCGTACTCCTGTCGATGCGGTTCCGACACGAACGCGGTCAACGGGATGGCGACGACTCCGACACGTTCCGGCAGGGCTCGGCAGAACGCCGCGGCGTCCGTGCCGCCGAGCGCGGTCGCATCGGCCACCGTGAAGTAACCGCCCTGTGGCGTGTGCACCGTGAACCCGGCCGCGCGCAGTCCGTCGCCGAGGATCCCGTGCTTGTGGGCGAGCGCGGATGAGGCATCGGCGAAGGTGGAGTCGGAGAGTCGGAGCCCCGTGGCGACGGCGGGCTGGAAGGGGGATCCGTTCACGTATGTGAGGTACTGCTTCACCGTGAGCACCGCCGTGATGAGAGCGGCGGGTCCGTGCACCCAGCCGATCTTCCATCCGGTGACCGAGAAGGTCTTGCCGGCGGAAGAGATCGTCAGGGTGCGCTCGGCGGCGCCGGGCAGTGTCGCGATCGGCGTGTGGGGAGCCTCGAAGGAGAGGTGCTCGTACACCTCGTCAGTCACGATGACGGCGTCGTGCCGCGCAGCGAGCCGCACCACCTCGGTGAGGACGTCGTGTCCGAAGACCGCACCCGTCGGATTGTGCGGGTCGTTGACGAGGATGATCCGCGTGCGATCATTCACGGTGGCCGCGAGCTGGTCCAGATCGGGCTGGAAGTCGGGCGCGGAGCGGAACCGTGCGCAGGCGCGCTCCCGCCAGAGCGACCGCTGCGGCGTAGGAGTCGTAGTACGGCTCGAAGACGACCACCTCGTCGTCGGGACCGTCGATCAGTGCGAGCAGCGTAGCCGTGAGCGCCTCGGTCGCCCCTGCCGTCACGATCACCTCGGTACCGGGGTCGACATCGAGCCCGTAGAACCGGCGTTGATGCTCGCTGATCGCCTGGAGCAGGTCGGGTACGCCGCGACCCGGCGGGTACTGGTTCGCCCCGTGGGCGATCGCGGCCCGAGCGGCTTCGAGCACCTCCGGAGGGCCGTCCTCGTCGGGGAATCCCTGTCCGAGATTGATCGCCCCGGTTCGGGCCGCGGCAGCGGACATCTCTGCGAAGATGGTGGGCGCGACGGTTCCGTCTGCGGCGAGCAGACCGGCGCCCGCCGCCGTGCGACGCCATGCGCCGGGGATGACACTCATGAAGAACAGGCTAAGGCCATAGCTGAAACTCATCTTCGACATAAGGAACGCACAGACACAGGCGTCATTCTGAAGTGGTCGTTGAAGGAGCACACACCATGAACGAAGACAACACACAGGACCACTCGGTACCCGCGTCGAACGACGCCGTGCCGTCCACCGAGGCAGCAGAGGTCGCCGCTCAGCCGGCGACGGAGGCCGCCGCTGACACCACCGCGCCGTCCGCCGTTTCGCCGGGTCCCTCCGCGCCGGCTCCCGTCGCCCCCGTCCAGGGACACGTCGTACCGCCGACCTTCACCTCGCAGGTGCCGGCGGCGCCCGTGGTCGAGCCCGTGCCGCACGTCTTCGCCGCCCCCGCGAACTCCGCGACGGCAACGGCCCCTGGTGCCGCGTTCGGCATCCCCACCGCCGCGTCCCACACGCAGCCCACGCAGCCCCTCGGTGCGGACACGCTTCCCGGCGAGGCGAAGGCCAAAGACCAGAAGTCCCGAGGCGGCGCGAAGATCGCGGCATTCATCGTCGCGGCCGCGCTCGTCGGCGGTGTCGCCGGGTTCGGTGGCGGCGCACTGCTGAACGGTCTTCAGAACCCGCCGTCCTCCGGCACGGCCTCGGGGCCGCAGACCGTCACGGTCAACAACCCCGGGTCGGTCAACGAGACCACCGCCGTCGCGACGTCGGCCCTCCCCTCCGTGGTCACCATCGAGGTCGCGGGCTCCCAGGAGGCCGGAAGCGGTTCCGGTGTCATCATCAGCGATGACGGCTACGTGCTCACGAATACCCACGTGGTGACGCTGGGCGGAGCCGTCGCCGATCCCACGATCCGGGTGACCGCCTCGGATGGGAAGCTCTACGAGGCCACGATCGTGGGCACCGACCCGATCTACGACCTCGCCGTGATCAAACTGAAGGACGCCAAGGGGCTCACGCCCATGAAGTTCGCCGATTCGTCGAAGCTCAACGTCGGCGACACCACGGTCGCGCTCGGCGCCCCGCTCGGCCTGGCGAACTCGGTCACCACCGGCATCGTCAGCGCACTCAACCGGAGCATCCAGATCGCGTCGTCGGCACTGCCGGACTCGTCCTCCGAGGATGCTCCTGAGCAGCAGTCGCCCGATCAGGGCCAGGGGCCCTTCCAGTTCGACATCCCCGGAAACTCTGGTCAGCAGACGTCCGATTCCATCTCGATCGCCGTGATCCAGACCGATGCCGCCATCAACCACGGCAACTCCGGGGGTGCGCTCGTCAACAGCAAGGGCGAGTTGATCGGCATCAACGTGGCGATCGCGAGTTCGGGCAACTCCGAGGACTCCGGTTCCATCGGCATCGGCTTCGCCATCCCGTCGAACATCGCCAAGCGGGTCTCCGACGAGATCATCGCCGATGGCGCAGCGACGCACGGCCTCCTCGGCGCCTCCGTCCAGGACGCCTCGAACGTCGAGGGCGCGACCGTCGCCGGCGCATACATCGCCGAGGCGAGCGACGGCGGCGCTGCGGCGGCAGCCGGCATCGAGAAGGGTGACATCGTCACCTCGTTCAACGGGGTTCCGATCACCAGCGCGACCGACCTCACGGCGCAGGTCCGCGCGGCGGCGGCCGGCAGCGATGCCCAGGTCACCTACGTCCGTGGCGGCAAGTCCTACGACATCGAGGTGACGCTCGGCGAACTCGCCGGCTGAGTCCCCGGTCTCACAGAGAAGGGCGCCGCCCCGCGATAGGCTCGCGAGGTGGCGTCCTTCTCTTTCGGCTCCGGCAACGCGGCCAAGCTGCTCCGGATCCCGTTGTACGCCGTCGGGCGCCTCGGCACCTTCCTCGTCCCGCGTGGGCGACGCTGGGTGTTCGGCTGCGGCGCAGGCATCGGCGACGGAGCCCTCGCCCTGTACCACCACGCTTCTTCGCTCGGCCACGAGACCCTGTGGCTCACCGGGTCCGCGCGCGAGGAGCGGGAGGCTACCGCCCTTGGCCTCCGGTTCGTCCGGAAGAACGGTCTGCGCGGCTGGTGGGCGACAGCCGGAGCGGGTGTCCTCGTCGTGACGCACGGTCTCGGCGACGTCAACCGCTACGCCGTCGGCGGCGCTTTCGTCGTCCAGCTCTGGCACGGGATCCCGCTGAAGAGGATCGGACTGGATTCGCCGGCCACGACGCAGGTGCCGAAGGTTCCCGGAGCGCCCCTTCTACGCCGGGTGATCGCCCTCCTGTACCGTGCGACCGCCCAGCGGATCCGCGTGCTGCCGGCGGCTTCGACCCGTGCCAGGGGGCGACTGGAATCGGCATTTGGTCTCGGGGACGATCGGGTGGTCGTGACCGGTGAGCCGCGCGTCGATGTGCTCTCCGCCGGCTCGGGTGAGGAACGTCGGAACGCAGCCTCCGCGCTTCTCCACCGCGTCGTCGGGGAGATCCCGGAGGGGGCGCGGACGATCCTCTATGCGCCGACCTGGCGTGACGGAGCGCCCGATCCGGCGGTACCGTCCGCTACGGAGTGGATCTCCATCCTCCGCCTCCTCGAAGAGCAGAACGCGGTGCTGCTCGTGAGGTCGCACCCTCTGGGAGCGGGGGGCTATGTGCCACCGCTGCCGAGCCGGAGGGTCCGCGCGCTCGGCGCGTCCGTCCTGGCCGATGTGACGCCTGCGCTCGCCGCCGTGGATGTGCTGGTCACCGACTACTCCTCGCTCGCTTACGACGTCGGACTGCTGAGGATGCCGGTGCTCTTCCTGGCCCCGGACGCGGCGGAGTACGCGCGGACTCGAGGCTTCTACGGTCGGTTCGAGGAGGTAGCCGGCTCCGCGACAGCCGCGGACTGGCCGTCGCTTCTCACGCAACTCGAGCACCTCCTGTCCGATGCCGACTCGTACGACGCGGCGTCGGCACGTTCCGCTACGCTCAGCGCGACGATGCATGCGCATCGGGACGGTCGCAACACGGAGCGCGTGTACCGCGTGATCCGCGCACGGGGGATCCCCGCGCCGAAGGGAGCAGTATGACAACGGCCCGCATCGATGACGTGGCAGAGACGCTGGTCATCGCAGGGACCGGTCAGCGTCCGGCCACGGCGACGCTCGTCGGACCGCGGGCGCGGGTGGAGGCTCGCGTCAGCGGAGGCGGCAAGACCTGGAAGGCCACGTTCGCGTTGCAGGCCTCGCGCTGGGGCGGGCCCTCGCTTCCGCTTCCCGCCGGCGCGTATGAACTGCGGATCGCAGACGTCGACCTCGACGCTCTGCGCATCGATCCCGTCGTCCTCCGCGGAGTACGCGTCGCCGTCACCGGGAGCGCTGTCCGCATCGCACCGCCGATCGACCCCGTATACGAGACCGCCGAGGGACGATCGACCCTCGAGGAGCGTTACGTCGCGCAGTCCGGCGGCACCGAGAACGCGGTCTTCTTCGAGAGCTTCTACGGCCGCAGCGTGGGCTGCAATCCGCGAGCGATCGACCGGGAGCTCGCAGCGAGGGCGCCCGGTGTGCGGCGCTACTGGAGCGTCGTCGACCTCTCCGTCGAGGTGCCGGACGGGGCGATCGCGGTCGTCGAAGGAAGCCCGCAGTGGTGGCACGCGCGGGGCGCTGCCCGGCTCCTCGTCGTGAACGACTGGCTGCGCCGTCGTTTCGCCCGCAAACCCGGACAGAAGGTCGTGCAGACCTGGCACGGGACGCCGTTGAAGCGTCTCGCGCTGCACCGTCCCGGTTTCGATCCGCGTCGGATGGCCGCCGTCGTGAAGGAATCGCGTCGATGGGACGTGCTGCTGGCTCAGAACACGTACTCCGAGCGCATACTCCGCAAGGCATATGCGTTCTTCGGACGACCGATCTGGGTGGAGGGGTACCCCCGGAACGACGCGCTGATCACGGGGGACCCCGCCGCGATCCGCAAGGATCTGGGCATCGAGCCCGAGGAGCGGGTGCTTCTCTATGCCCCGACCTGGCGTGACGATCGCGCGGAGATGGTCGACTTCGTGGATGCGGAGCGTCTCGCCCGAGAGGCGAATGCCGTGGTGCTCGTGCGTGGGCACTCGCGGACGCTGGAACAAGGACGAGACCGTGCCGGAGCGCGCGTGATCGACGTGACAGGCTACCCGGAGACCGCGCGTCTGCTGCTCGCTGCGGACGCGCTGATCACCGACTACTCCTCGGTGATGTTCGACTTCAGCGTCACGGGCAAGCCGATGTACTTCCTGGTACCGGATCTCGACCACTATCGCGGTCAGCTGCGAGGTTTCTACTTCGACCTCGCGGAGCGGGCCCCGGGTCCGCTGGTGCGTACGCAGGAGGAGCTGGCCGCGGCGCTCGAAGACCCGGAGCACGAAGCCGCGTTCGCCGAGCGCTATACGGCGTGGCGACGACAGTTCAACTCCCGCGACGACGGCCGTGCTGCCGAGCGGGTGGTCGATCGCATCCTCGACCTCGGTTTCGTCACACCCTGATCCGGCCGCTCACGCGTCTCAGGGGAGTGGCGTGTTCCGGGTGCCCAAGCGCGAAGCATCCACGGTGTCCCGAGCGCCTCGGAGCACGCCGCCGAGGAACCCGATGCCCCACGAGAGGTGCATCGTGGGCAGGACGAGCAGAGTCCACAGCCGTTGGCGAGCACCGCCGCCGCCGGGCGCGAGAGCGACGCCCATCACCAGCAACACGTACAGGGCGAGTGGCCCGTAGACGAGGATCGAGGCGACCCAGGAGACCGCGCCGGTGATGACTCCTGCCAGCTGGAGCGCTCCCAGGACGAGGGCGAGCGCGGCCACGAGCACGAGCGCGGGGGGAGCGAAATAGCGGAGGCCGTTGCGTCGCCCGAAGCGTCGCACCAGCTCACCCCGCCAGGCGCCCGTCGCGCGGAACTGCCGCGCCAGCCGCGTCCAGCTCTCCCGGGGCCAGTAGGTGACGGACAGGTCGGGATCGAACCAGACGCGGTGGCCGGCCTGTCGGATGCGGAGGTTGAGCTCCCAGTCCTCGCCGCGCCGGATCGTCTCGTCGAAGAGACCCACCTCATCGAGAACCTCGCGGCGCATGACGCCGAGGTAGGCCGACTCGGCCTCGCCCTCCTGCGAGCTTCCGTGGTAGGCGCCTCCGCCGAGTCCGACGGGGGAGTTGTAGAGGCGTGCAACGGACTTCTGGAACGGCGTACGCCCCTCGGCGTGCATGACACCGCCGACGTTGGCCGACGCCGTGCGTTCCAGCGTGGCCAGCGCTCGGGCGGCGTAGCCGGGGGAGAGTTCGGAGTGTGCGTCGACGCGGACGATCGTCGCGTAGCGGCTGGCGCGGATGGCGGCGTTCAGCCCCACGGGGATGTGCGCAGCCGGGTTGCCGACGAGCCGGATGCGCTCGTCCGTCTCTGCGAGCCGCTGGGCCAGCTCCGTCGTCCCATCGGTGGAGGGGCCGAGAGCCAGCACGAGCTCCGTGGGCACATCGACGTCTTGAGCGAGCACGGACTCGACCGCGTGCTCCAGGTAGGCGTGTTCGTTGAGCACCGGCATCACGAAGGACACCCCGGGCAGGGGAGCGGCTGACTCGTCGGCTGGCACATGACGATCATGTCACGGCGGCTTCCGGCTTTGCCTGAGGGGAAGCCGTCATGCGCGTCGCAGCCCGGATCGTTCACCGGCCGGGGCTCGCCGCGCGGACGAACTACTCTGGAGGGATGGGTGCACTGTCTGACGCGAAGAAGGCGTACCGTCTGCTGAAGCGGGCGCTCGCATCCCGGACCGCCGTCCAGCGGGTGCGTCGTCGCCTCGCCGAAACTGAGCCGTATCCGACGGGGCACTTCAAAGTGGCGGTGTACTTCGCCGACGGTGCGGTCAACATGTACCAGATGCGGCAGTGGTATCGTCCGCTCGCGGAGCTCGCCCGCCGCTGGCCGGTCGTCGTGCTCTCGCGGCAGGCGACGGGCACCGAGAAGCTCCTGGACGAGGCCTCGCCTCCGGTCGCATTCGTGCCGAAGGTCCGCGATCTCGAGCGCTTCATCGCGACGCAGGACATCCGCATCGTGCTGTACGTCAACCAGAACACCCGCAACTTCCAGATGTTCCGTTACGGGCGGCGGTGGCACGTGTTCATCAACCACGGCGAGTCCGACAAGATGTACATGACCACGAACCAGTACAAGGCGTACGACTATGCGTTCGTGGCCGGCCAGGCCGCGCGGGACCGCCTCTCGCGGACGCTCTGGGACTACGACGTGGATCGCCGCACGATCGAGATCGGGCGCCCTCAGGCCGATCACTACTCCGGCACGCTGCCCTTCGTCCCCGATGACCGTACGGTCGTGCTGTACGCCCCCACGTGGGAGGGCGACAGGCCCAGCGCGCACTACGGATCGATCGCATCGCACGGCGAAACCCTCGTGGCACGCCTGCTCGCCACCGGACAGCACCGGGTGATCTATCGTCCGCATCCCCGCAGTGGCGTCGTCGATGAGGCCTACGGCGCCGCGCATCGACGGATCATCGCGGCTATCGCTGCGGCGAACGCCGCGGACCCGCGCGCCCAGCACGTCTACGACGACGGCCCCGAGCTCGGATGGCAGCTCACCGCCGCGGACGTCGCGATCGTCGACATCTCCGCCATGGTCTACGACCGGCTCGCTGCGGGGAAGCCGCTGATGATCACGCGCCCCACGGATGATCAGGCCTCTGTCGACACGCAGGGCTATCTGTCCGACTGCGAGTGGCTGACCGCCGAGTCGGCGGCGGACGTCGTCGCCGAGATCGAGCGCGTGCGGGTCGATGAGGCGGCGATCGCCCGACTGCGGATGTGGGTGCAGCACTACTTCGGTGACACCACACAGGGGGTGGCGACCGCGAAGTTCCATGCCGCCGTGGACGGGCTCATGCAGGAGTGGGAACGATGGCAGGCCCACGAGGTCGGGGCGGTCCGCGAAGACGAGGATGACGACGACGAAGAAGCCGACGAAGAGGACGCATGAGCATCGGCTTCCCGCGCTCCACCGCGATCGTGCCGCGCCTGGATCTGGTGGCGCGAACGGGGTCGACCAACGCGGACCTTCGCGGGCATGCGCACGACGCGGACGGCTGGCCGCACCTGTCGATCCTGGCGACCCACGACCAGACCGCGGGTCGGGGGCGGCTCGATCGGACCTGGGTGGCGCCGGATGGTTCAGCCCTTGCGGTTTCCGTGCTGTTGCGCGCTCTTCCGGCGGAACCGGCGTCGCGGGGCTGGATACCACTGCTCGCGGGACTGGCGATGGCGGAGGCCGTGGCCGCGCAGCTCCCGGACGAGGAGGTCGCGGTGAAGTGGCCGAACGACGTGCTCGTCGATGGTCGGAAGATCTGCGGAATCCTCGCTGAGGCGGCGTCGGACGCCATCATCGTCGGCGCCGGAGTGAACACGGCGATGACGGTGGAGCAGCTCCCCGTCGCCACGGCGACATCGTTCGCGGCGCAGGGCGTCGACGTCGACGAGGATCAGCTGCTCGCGACCTACGTGACGGCGCTCGACACCCGGCTCACGGACCTCGTCGCCGCCGCCGGAGACGCCGTCGCGAGCGGCGCCCACGGTGCCGTCACCGAACGATGCGCGACTGTCGGGCAGGCGATCCGGGTGTCGATGCCGGGCGATCGCACGCAGGAAGGCACGGCCATCGGCCTCGATGCGGAAGGGCGGCTGCTGGTCGTCTCCGAAGGCGTGGAGCACGCGATATCCGCGGGTGACGTCGTGCACGTGCGTCCTGCGGGAAGCTGACACGCCGAGGCACACACGGGCTTGTCGGGGATCACAGGCACAATGGTGGGGTGACCCAGCCTGTGACGCTCGGCGGACGGCCTCTGATGCCGCCGCCCGGCACGCCTTCGGAGGAGTTGCTGATCGCACGCTTCCGGGGCCATGCCCGTCGACTGTTCTGGTCTGCACTCGTCCTCATCGCGACATTCGGCGCGACGGCCTACTTCTACGGCAACCTCCCGGCGGGGTATGAGGACTGGATGCTGCTCTCTGCGGCGGGTGCGCTGGTGCTTCTCGCCGTGGTGCTGCCGTTCATCGTCTGGTACTCGCGGAGCACGACGGTCACGACGAGACGTGTCATCGCCCACCACGGCGTCGGTGCCCGTCGACGCCGGGAGATGTCCCACGCTCGCGGCTACACGATCGCCGTCCGACGCGGGCCGCTGCAGCGCTTGTGGGGTGCGGGCACGATCACCCTGTCGAACGGCGTCGACGCGCCGATGCGTCTCGCGAACGTACCGAACGTGACGCTGGTCCATGAGACTCTCGCCGACCAGATCGAGGTCGGGCAGATCCTGGCGCATCGCGACGCGCAGGCGGGCGGAGACGAGTTCGACACGGCGTGACCAGACCCGTCCTGCCGGCGATCGACGATCGCGCAGGTGAGACGTGTCCGATCCTCCTGTGCAGGTGCGGGAGAATGGGGTCGGACGAAGGGAGACGGCACATGGCTTTGCGTGTTGGCGTGATCGGTGGAGGGCAGCTGGCCCGGATGATGATCGCTCCGGCGGTCGAACTCGGGCTGGAGATCCGGGTGCTCGCCGAAGACGAAGGGATGTCCGCCGGACTCGCCGCGACGGCGGTCGGCGACTATCGCGATATCGACGTGGTGCGTGCGTTCGCCGCAGGAGTCGACGTCGTCACGTTCGACCACGAGCACGTGCCGCAGTCCGTGCTGCGTGCCCTCGTCGCCGATGGTGTGGTCGTGCACCCGGGCCCCGACGCCCTCCAGTTCGCCCAGGACAAGCTGGTCATGCGCGCCCGCCTCGCCGAGCTCGGCGTCCCTCAGCCGGACTGGGCCGCGGTGCGCGACGTCGCTGAGCTGCAGGCGTTCCTCGATGCCCACGCGGGCGCCGGTGTCGTGAAGACGCCTCGGGGCGGCTACGACGGCAAGGGTGTGCGCGTCGTCCGCGCGGCGGAAGAGGCACAGGACTGGCTCGATGCGCTGGCCGAAGACGATGCACTCCTCGTGGAGGAACTCGTCCCCTTCGTCCGCGAGCTCGCCCAGCAGGTGGCGCGTCGCCCCAGCGGCGACACTGCCGCGTACCCCGTGGTGGAGACGGTGCAGCGCGACGGCGTGTGCGCAGAGGTCATCGCCCCGGCACCCGCGGCAGCCGAGCGCCTCGTGCAGGTCGCTGAGGAGATCGGACGCACGATCGCGGAGGGACTCGGTGTGACGGGCATGCTCGCCGTGGAGCTGTTCGAGACCGACGATGAGCGGATCCTCGTCAACGAGCTGGCCATGCGACCGCACAACAGCGGTCACTGGAGCCAGGACGGCGCCGTCACCGGACAGTTCGAGCAGCATCTGCGCGCGGTCGCCGATCTGCCGTTGGGGAGCACGGCTCCTCGTGCAGCCTGGTCGGTGATGGTGAACATCCTCGGCGGTCCGGCGGAGGGCACGCTCGAGGAGCGCTTCCCCGCGGCGATGGTCGAGCACCCGCAGGCGAAGATCCACACGTACGGCAAAGCGCCACGACCCGGTCGCAAGGTCGGTCACGTGAACGTCGCGGATGACGATCTCGACGATGCCGTGTACGTCGCGCGTGCGGCCGCCGCACATTTCGTCTGAATCCTGTACGCCGGCGCACCTCTCACGGTCGGACATGCGGGACAAGACGCGCGCCGTTCGGGGTTTCTCACAGCGGTAGACCGTAGCCTGATCTGGTGACTGAGCCACTGCACTCCTCCGCTGCCCCTCTGGTCGGCGTCGTGATGGGATCCGATTCCGATTGGCGCGTGATGAGCGATGCGTCTCAGGCGCTCACCGACTTCGGCATCCCGCATGAGGTCGAGGTCGTCTCGGCCCACCGCACACCGGACAAGCTCATGTCGTATGCGCGGGAGGCACGGTCCCGCGGTATCCGCGTGATCATCGCCGGCGCCGGGGGAGCGGCCCACCTTCCGGGCATGCTCGCCTCGATGACGCCGCTGCCCGTGGTCGGCGTTCCCGTGCCGCTCGCCTACCTCGACGGCATGGACTCCCTGCTCTCGATCGTGCAGATGCCCGCCGGCATCCCCGTCGCGACCGTGTCCATCGGCGGCGCCCGCAACGCGGGGCTCCTGGCAGCCCGCATCCTGGGGACGGCGGATGCGGATCTCGCCGACCGGGTGGACGCGTACGCCCGAGATCTCGAGACACAGGTCGAGGAGAAGAACGAACGGTTGAAGGGGTCGCTGTGACCCTTGCGCCTCCGCGCGCAACACGGCGCCCGCTCATCGAGACACGCCCTCTGCGGCACCCGGATGTCGCTGACCCGGGGATGATGGCCAAGCGCGGGTGGTGGCTCATAGCCCTCAATCTCCTGGTCCCCGGATCTGCGCAGGTACTGTCGGGCAACCGCAGGCTCGGCCGCTTCGGGCTCGGCGCGACTCTGCTGGCGTGGCTGCTCGTGGTGGTGGCGCTCGGTCTCGCCCTCTTCGCCCGCCCGGCCCTGCTGTGGCTCACGATCGGAGGCGGGCTGTTCTCCGCTGCGATCCTCACCGTCGTCCAGGTGCTTCTCGTCGGTTACATCGTGCTCTGGGTCGTGTTGACTTTCGATGCCCTGCGGCTGGTGCGACTCGTGAAGGTCCCCGGACCCTCTCGCCTCGCCATCCCGGTCGTCGCGCTGGTGCTGTTGGGGCTCGTGAGCGGTGGCGTCGGGTATGCCGCGACCGCGGTGGGGTCGGTGCGCAGCACGATCGGGGCGATCTTCGGGCAGAGCGGACCGAGCGTCGAGCCGAGCGACGGTTACTACAACATCCTGCTCCTCGGCGCAGACAGCGGCGACGGGCGTGACTCGATGCGCTTCGACAGCATCTCGGTCGTCTCGGTGAACGCCGATACCGGGGCCGTGACGATCACCGGCATCCCGCGTGAACTCCCGAACGCGCCGTTCAGCGAGGGGAGCCCGATGCAGGAGCTCTACCCGAACGGCTTCGAAGGGCACGGATCTTCCACCTGCGGGTGGAACGGATGGATGAACCACATCCGCAACGCCGCGGAGGTGTGTCGGGAAGACGGCGGCACCGGGCTCTACCCTGACGCGAAGGCCAACGGCTCCGAGCCGGGTATCGAAGCGACGAAGGACGCGGCGGAGGGTGTTCTCGGAATCGAGATCCCCTACTACGTCTTCGTCGACATGCACGGGTTCGCCGAGCTCGTCGATGCCCTCGGTGGAGTGCAGATCAACGTCACCGAGCGTCTGCCCAAGGGCGGACCGCCGGAGGGCTGGACCGGTACCGATGTGAACGAGTGGGCTATCGGCTGGATCGAGCCGGGGGAGCAGCGGATGGACGGTGACACCGCCCAGTGGTACGCCCGTTCGCGCTACACGACGAGTGACTGGGATCGGATGAAGCGTCAGCGGGAGCTGCAGGAGGCGATCCTCGCGCAGTTCACCCCGCAGACGGTGCTCACGAGGTTCAACGAGGTGGCGGCTGCGGGGACGGCTCTGATCAGCACGGATCTCCCGTCGGACAAGCTGCCGGAGTTCTTCGATCTGATGCTCAAGGCGAAGGAACAGCCTGTCACGACGATCGAGCTCACCCCTGATTCCGGAGTGGATGAGCACCAGCCGGACTACGCGTACATCCACGATCTGATCCGGCAGACGTTGCACCCCCCGACGGAGACGCCGACCCCCGCGCCCTGACGCGGTGCCTTCCGCTCATCGGGTGCACTCAGTCACGGCGGGAACCGGCGAGCCGGGCACCGGGTGCACGACGAAGCCCACGGTCACCACCTCCGAGGAGGAGGAGCCGTGGGCTGGCGGTGCGCCGGCCGGACGCACCAGACGACGGTGATCGGAGGGGGAGGGATCACCGTCGTCCAGTCGACCACCGCGCGAGGCGGCAGCCGGACCTAGGCGCGCTTGCGGCGAGATGCTCCGACGGCGACCAGGGCGCCACCGGCGACCAGCGCTGCGGCGCCACCGCCGAGGACCCACGGCGAAACGCTGCCGCCGGTGAGGGCGAGTTCGAACCCGCCGGCAGACGCCGCGTTGTCTCCGCCCGTGAGCGGCAGCTCGGTACCCGCCGGAGCCACACCAGGATCGTGGTCGCAGGACGTGGCCGCGTCGTGGCCGTGCGACACCGTGATGGTGGCGGTGTACGAACGCGATCCGTTGAAGGAGACGGCGTACGAGCCCTCACCATCGGCCGGGGGTCGGAACGTGTAGGTCAGTCCGCCGTCTGCACCAGCGGTGCTGCCCGAACCCGCGGCCCGAGCGGCCTCGAGTCCGGAGATGGAGACGCTCACGTTCTCGGAAGGCAGGAAGTACCCTGCTCCGAAGACGATGGTCGAGACCTCGCAGGTGTCGATGATCGGGTCGCTGACCTTGACTCCCGGAGGCGTCGGGTAGTCGTTGGACGACGCGGTCGGAGCGAGCGTCGGCGCCGCCGTCGCTACGGCCGGCGCAGCGAGTACGAGCGCGCCAGCGGTGAGGCTGATGGCAGCCAGTTTCTTCAGCATGATTTCTCCCCAGAATTTCACGCGGAATCGCCTCCGGATACACCCCTGCATCCGACTGCGTGAAGCCTCCCTGCCCCCACGGCAGGTTTGCAGACTCCAGATATTCCCCAGTGAGTCGACAGTACCCTATCGAGCGGGGAATGTCACGATGCGCAGGTCAGTGGTTTGCGTGTCGCATCGGGCTCGTCGACCAGCGGCGTGTGCAGGATCTGCGTGAGCCGCTCTCCGGCGCCGGTTCCCTGGTACTCCACGGTGATCGTCGTCGACTCGCCCGGCGCGAGCGAGACCTCGTGCTGCACCACGGAGCGGCCATCGAGCATGGCGGTCTGCACGCCCTCCTCTTCGCCGTCCCTGTCGATGTGGGAGGGCGTCGCGCCGGCAGGGCCGTAGACCGCGATGAGTGTGCGCACCGTGCCGGCCGGGACCCCGTAGTAGCCGTCCCCGGTGACGTAGGCGGGGAGGGACGTCGCGGCGTCCGCGGGCGCGGCGTTGGTCCACGTCACTTGCACCTGAGTCGTCGGCGCGCCGTTGCAGGTGCCCACGGAAGTCGAGAAGGCGCCGCGGGCGTAGTAGTCCATCTTCCCGCCGGTGCTGTCGTTGATCAGTACGCCCACGTAGGTGGCGTCCGCATCGTCCTCGGGGATCGTCCCTCCCAGCGCGGATGAGGCGAGGAACTCCTCCTCGTCCTCGTGCGCACTCCAGATGCGGATCCGGCCCTCCTCGGCGGATTCGGCCAGGGCTCCGATCAGCGCCTTCGGGTCCCCACCGGACAAGGCTGCGCTGAAGAGCGCACCGGCCGCTTGGGCGAAGATCTCATCCTGTGCGGCAGGGTCGGGGACGGCCGCGTAGATCTCCGAGAGCAGGATGCCGGTGATGTTCTCGGCGGTCGCGGTGAACGGCCCGAACGTGAGATCTCCCGTCACGGCCATCAGGTTCTCCGCGACGATGGCGTCGACGGCGATGACGCCATCGACCGTTCCACCGAATCGTCCCGTCCAGCGTGCGGCGATGGTCTCTCCGGCCTCGGTGAAGTCCGGGATGCTGGTGATGTTCTGGAGAAAGCGGCCCGGCCGATCCTCGAACAGGGCGACCGTCGAATCGCTGAGCGGCAGGGGGGTGTCGAGGGCGGGGAAGTCCCGTGTCGAAGCCTGCTTCTGGAGGGTGATCTTCCCGTTCTCCGCGTGGAGCAGAGCGACTGAGCCGATGATCCCGCCGGACGAGCGCAGCTCTGCGTTGTTCTGCATCGCCAGCACGTAGTTGCGTGGGCCTTCCCCTCCGAGCATCGTCGGCAGGAGGACGGCGGCGCCGTGGAGTGCACCGACCGCGGTGGCGGCCTCGGTGACGGCGGACCGCATCTGATCGATGGCCTCTGCGAGCGGCGGGAGGGTGGCGTCGGCGTCGATGCGTCTGGCCTGCAGCTCCGCAGTTCCGAGCGCGGTGCTCGCCGTGCCGAGCGGCTTCTCGATCTCGGCGAACGGGGCGAGGTCGATGGTGCCGCCCACGAACCCGAGGCTTGCGAGATCGAGGCCGTCCGCCACCTCCAGCAGAGGGGCGAGAGCATCCGTCGAGACGCTGTCGGCGATGTCGGCGATCTCGCTCACGGCACGGAAGTTCGGACCGAGCCAGGGGACGAGCGCGAACGCCTGCCACACCGGGTCCGAGGTCAGGTCGGCGGCCGACGCTGCGCTGCGTGCGACGCTCCGGGCGACCGGCTCCGCGCTGTCGAGGTCTCCCGCCGCGATCGTCTTCTTCAGCTGCGTCGCCCCGTCTGCGACGTCCTGCAGGTCGTTCACCGCGCCGATCCCCCGAACGGTGACCCACCCGATCGCGATGAGGAGAAACGCGAGGAACGCGCCGATGGTCCACCCGATCCATCGGCGTCTGACGGGAAGCCGGCCATCGCTCACCCGAGCATTCAAGCATGAACGGTGGTGCCGGTGGTGGCCGGAAACTGTGGGAACGCTGATATTCACGCGCCACGGGTGGTGCGCTCCACGGGGGCGTCGCGGCCCGAGGATAGCCTGAGCGCATGGGAGCTCGGCTGCGTTTCGTTCTGGATCAACTCGGCCAGATCGTCGACCCCGATCTCGCGTCTGCTGCAGTGGATCTGGCCCACGGTGTGGTCGCGACAGCACCCTCCGGTTGCACGGTGGACCTCATCGTTCCGGCGGGCTCCGAGGCGACGATCCGCGGCGTGGGAGAGGTGCGCACCCTCGGTCTGGCGCGTCGTGAACTGGCGGCCTCCTGGCAGCTCGGCATCGCTCCCGGGGTCGGTGGTGGCATGATCCATTCGCCGAGCCTGTTCGCTCCTCTCGTGAAACACGATCGCGTCCACGACGATGACCAGACGACGGTCACCCTGTGGGACCTGCGCGCGTGGGATGCGCCCGAGCTGCTGCCGAAGAACCAGGTCTCCTGGCAGCGAGGGATGCTTCGCCGGGCCGTCAAACATGCCGATGCCGTCGTGGTGCCCTCCCACGCGGTCGCTGCGCGGCTCTCCGAACTCGCGCGTCTGGGTGATCGTGTGCGCGTGATCGCGGGGGCGCCGCCTCGGGGGTTCGTCGTCCCGGATGACCCCGATCGTCGCCGGAATGCGCTGTCGCTGCCGGACGAGTACGTGGTGCTCACCGGGTCGGAGCCGTCCTTGCGGGACGGTTTCCGCGGGGCCGTGGCGGCGGGGATCGAGGCTGTCGTGCTCGATGCTCCGGACGGGGCGGAGCCTCGCTACGTCGAGATCGCATCCGCAGCTGGCCTCCCAGAGCGTCGCGCCCATGTGCGGGGTGCGCTGGCAGTCGAGGATCGTGCGGCCGTGCTCGCCGGTGCGTCGGTCTTCGCTGCGACCGGCGACTTCGCTGGCTGGCCGTGGCGGGCCGTCGAGGCGATGGCCCTCGGAGTCCCTGTCGTGGCTGTCGACACCGGCTCCCATCGTGACGTCATCGCGGACGGCGGCACGCTCGTGGCGGTGGACGAGATCGCCGATGCGATCGAGCAGGCAGCGGGCTCGGCGGCCGAGCGGCTCCGGATTCTCGCGTCCGACCGATCGAGGGCGTTCTCCTGGGCCAGCTCGGGGGAGCGCCTCTGGGGTCTGCACGCCGACCTGTAAGCCGCTGAGAACCACCTGCGCATCAGGGCGACACGCCGAAAACTTGCGTCGTGAACGGCGCAACAGTGGCATCATCGCGCAACTTCCGTCACACTGGTCACATGTCTCGACGTGCCCCACGCTCGCGAAACACCCTGAGGACCCACCCGCTCCTCACCTGTTTCCTCGCTGTCTCCGCCCTGGTGATCGGAACGGTGGTCCCCGCCGCCGCTGCCCAGGCCTCCGTCTCTGCGCCCACGGTCAGCGTCTCGAGCGCCGTGGCCGATCCGGCGGCGACCGGGATCGCGAAGAGCACGCTCGTCGGCTTCACGCCGGGGAACATCATCAGCGACGCCGTGTTCACGAACAAGAGCACGATGACCGAGGCGCAGATCCAGACCTTCTTCAACAGCAAGGTCTCACGATGCCTCGGCGGTCGGGATGAGAACAACGAGCCGATCGTCTGCCTCAAAGACTTCCGGATGAACACCGTCACGCGTCCCGCGGACGCGTACTGCTCCGGCTACTCCGGCGCCGCGAACGAGTCCGCGGCCCGCATCATCTATCGCGTCTCCCAGGCCTGCAACATCAACCCACAGGTGTTGATCGTCATGCTGCAGAAGGAGCAGGGGCTGATCACCCACGTCTGGCCGAGCGCGTGGCGCTACCGGATCGCTCTGGGGCAGGGGTGTCCCGACACGGCGCCCTGTGACCCGAACTACATCGGCTTCTTCCACCAGATCTACGGCGCCGCGCGTCAGATGCAGATCTACATGGAGGGCAAGTGGTTCCAGTGGTACGCGCCGGGCAAGACCTGGAACATCCTCTACAACCCGAAGGCGTCCTGTGGGTCCGCCCCGGTCTACGTCGCGAACAAGGCGACCTCGGCGCTCTACTACTACACGCCGTACCAGCCCAATGCTGCCGCCCTGCGCGCGGGCTACGGCGAGGGCGACGGGTGCTCGGCGTACGGCAACCGCAACTTCTACAACTACTTCACCGACTGGTTCGGATCCACGCAGTCGAACGCTCTCGGAGAGGGGTCTCAGGCGATCAGCGCTGCTTGGGCGGCGGCTGGCGGGAAGTCCGGATCGTGGGGCAATCGCCTCGACGCGCCCGCGTGCTCGGGATCGGTACCGTGCGGTCATGTCTTCGAGAAGGCGATCGCCTACTGGCAACCCGGGAAAGGGGTGATTCTGGCGACGGGATCCATTGCGCTGTGGGTGCGCTCGCAGGGGGTCGCCACGACGGGATACCCCGATTCAGCTCCCGTTTCTGTCACCGAGAACGGCGGTGGTGTCGCCCAGTCGTTCACGAAGGTGCTTGTGAACGCGGGTCCGAGCGGGATCTTCGCTGTCAGCGGCCTCACCCGCACAGCCCATGGCGAGCTCGGCGGAGTGCGTCAGGCCACTGGATGGCCGACTTCCGCGAAGACGTGCTCGAAGAGCACCGACTACTGCGTTCAAAGCTTTCAGAAAGCCGTCATCTCCGAAGTCGGGGGTCACGCCTATGCGGTTGCGGAACCGACGGTGCTTTCCAAGTACATCGCGCAAGGGGGGCCCAAGGGGCGTCTGGGGATCCCGACGAGTGACCTCGTTTCCTCCAGTGCGAGCGGGGGCGGACAGGAACAGGCCTTTGTCGGAGGCGCGATCGGCAAGACATCTGCAGGCGTGTTCTCCATGACCGGAGAGATCCGTGTCGCTCATAGCAGAGCCGGCGGTGTGAGCGGCCAACTCGGTTGGGTCACGAGCGACAGCGTCTGCAACCTTCCGAAGGGAGCCTGTGTGCAGACATACCAAAAGGGTTCGGTCGTTCAGACCGGTGCCACGGCCTTCTTCGTCGCGGGTCCGGTTGCGACGTTCTATCAGTCCAATGGTGGTCCGGCGGGTGCGTTGGGTTATCCGGTGAGTGACACGATTCCGGTTTCGGCGAACGGTGGCGGTGTTGCGCAGGCTTTCACGAATGGTCTGGTGAATGCGGGGCCGGCTGGGGCGTTCTTGATGACGGGCGCGATCCGGGATGCGCATGGCAAGGCCGGTGGCGTGGGAGGTCCGTTGGGATGGCCGACGGCGGCGCAGGCGTGTGGTTTGCCGAATGGTGGCTGCTCGCAGTCGTTCCAGAACGGGACGATCTATGTCGTCGGTGGTGTGGCTCGGGTCGTGTCGAAGGGTCCGGTTGCGACGTTCTATCAGTCCAATGGTGGTCCGGCGGGTGCGTTGGGTTATCCGGTGAGTGACACGATTCCGGTTTCGGCGAACGGTGGCGGTGTTGCGCAGGCTTTCACGAATGGTCTGGTGAATGCGGGGCCGGCTGGGGCGTTCTTGATGACGGGCGCGATCCGGGATGCGCATGGCAAGGCCGGTGGCGTGGGAGGTCCGTTGGGATGGCCGACGGCGGCGCAGGCGTGTGGTTTGCCGAATGGTGGCTGCTCGCAGTCGTTCCAGAACGGGACGATCTATGTCGTCGGTGGTGTGGCTCGGGTCGTGTCGAAGGGTCCGGTTGCGACGTTCTATCAGTCCAATGGTGGTCCGGCGGGTGCGTTGGGTTATCCGGTGAGTGACACGATTCCGGTTTCGGCGAACGGTGGCGGTGTTGCGCAGGCTTTCACGAATGGTCTGGTGAATGCGGGGCCGGCTGGGGCGTTCTTGATGACGGGCGCGATCCGGGATGCGCATGGCAAGGCCGGTGGCGTGGGAGGTCCGTTGGGATGGCCGACGGCGGCGCAGGCGTGTGGTTTGCCGAATGGTGGCTGCTCGCAGTCGTTCCAGAACGGGACGATCTATGTCGTCGGTGGTGTGGCTCGGGTCGTGTCGAAGGGTCCGGTTGCGACGTTCTATCAGTCCAATGGTGGTCCGGCGGGTGCGTTGGGTTATCCGGTGAGTGACACGATTCCGGTTTCGGCGAACGGTGGCGGTGTTGCGCAGGCTTTCACGAATGGTCTGGTGAATGCGGGGCCGGCTGGGGCGTTCTTGATGACGGGCGCGATCCGGGATGCGCATGGCAAGGCCGGTGGCGTGGGAGGTCCGTTGGGATGGCCGACGGCGGCGCAGGCGTGTGGTTTGCCGAATGGTGGCTGCTCGCAGTCGTTCCAGAACGGGACGATCAATGTGGATGGCACGGGGAAGGTGACGATCGCCCGCTAACGTCCCGAGCGTGCGATGTCTTCGAGCGCTGCGGCCACGCGACGCGCTCCCTGTCCGTCGAATACGTGATTACACGCGGAGAAGAGCCGCTCACGAAGCGACTCTTCTGCGATGAGCCGCTCGACCCCGTGTGCGATCTCCGGCGCGGTCCCCGGGTACGCCGGAAGGTCGGTCAGATCGATGCCCAACGAGAGCCCACCCTCGACCAATGCGCGCAGGCCCGGTCTCTGGTTGTCCACGACCGCGATGAACATTGAGGGAACGCCGATCGTGCAGACCTCCCAGGCGCTTGTCCCCGTCGCCGACACCACGACGTCGGCGCCAGCGAGAAGCTCGGGGAGAGCCGGTGTCGGAGCCAATGAGCGGAAGCCGGGCCGGTCGGCGATCAGTGCGTCTACGTCGTCCTGCCAACGCGGGGACACGACGAGAGTCACCTCGACCGGCATCGGCAACGACAGCAGCTCGCGCGTGACGGTCACGATCGCTCCGGTCGGGTCGCTTCCTCCCATGAAGGACAGGATTCGCGGAGGCGACGTCAGGGGACGAAGCCGGTCCCGCTTGAGGCGCACGATGTCGGCCCGCACGAGCGCGAAAGGAGCCCCGATGAGAGAGTGCTCCCACGGGAAGTCCGCGGCGCCGAGGTTCTGATCCAGGTACAGATCCACGATGAGACCACGGTGGTCTGCATCGACGATGGCGAGCGTCGGCGTCACGCGAGCCATCGCGTTCACGCTATCGACGTCGATCACGTAGGAATCCACGACGACCACGTCGAAGGAATACGCATCCTCATCGGCCCAGGCGAGGTCGTGTGCATGCACATGCTCGTGTCGTACGCCCGCCTCTGACACACGCTCGATCAGCCAGGTGATTCCGCCGAGCTCCCCGCGGAGAAGAACTTCATGACCGCGTGCGCGCAGCTCTTCGGCGAGCGTCAGGCACCGCATGACGTGGCCCGTGCCGGTCTCGAACGTCGCGTCTGCGCGGATCAGGCACCTCACGGGTAATATCCTAGACAGTCGGCGGTCAACGTGATTCTCAGAGTACGACCGTCGTTCCCGGACTTGGAGGATCATCATTACCATCTTGCAGGACTCGTCGATTCTCGTCACGGGGGGCACTGGCTCGTTCGGGAAGGCGTTCATTCGCTACGCATTGGACAACCTCGGTCCCCGTCGAATCGTGATCTACTCGAGGGATGAGCTGAAGCAGTACGAGGCCCGTCAGATGTTCGCCGATGACCCGCGTCTGCGCTGGTTCATCGGGGACATCCGCGACCAGGATCGACTGCGCAGGGCTATGCATGAGGTCGACTATGTCGTGCATGCAGCGGCACTCAAGCAGGTCGACACCGCTGAGTACAACCCCTTCGAGTACGTGAAGACCAACATCGTCGGCTCGCAGAACGTCGTCGAAGCCTCGATCGACGCCGGTGTGAAGAAGGTCGTCGCGTTGTCGACCGACAAGGCCTCGAGCCCTCTCAACCTCTACGGTGCAACGAAGCTCGCCGCCGATAAGCTCTTCCAGTCGGCGAATCACTATGCTGCGAGCTACGTGACTCGATTCAGCGTGGTGCGGTACGGGAATGTGATGGGAAGCCGCGGCTCAGTCGTTCCCTTCTTCCGCAAGCTCGCGGCCGAGGGGAAGCCGCTGCCGATCACTGACAGTCGGATGACACGCTTCTGGATCACGCTCCCTCAGGCCGTGGAGTTCGTCGTCGACTCGTTCGATCAGATGCAGGGCGGCGAGTTGTACGTGCCGCGAATCCCCAGCATGAAGATCACGGATCTCGTCGAAGCGATCGCGCCCGGAGCCGAGACATACGAGATCGGGATCCGTCCAGGCGAGAAGCTGCACGAAGAGATGATCAGCCTCGACGACGCGCGACGAACGCTTCGATTGGGCGATCGATTCGTCGTTCTGCCGACGATCGCCAACTGGGGATTCAATCCGCCACAGGGTGAGGATCTCCCGGATGGATTCGCGTACCAGTCCGACAGCAACGACCTGTGGCTCGATGCCCAGGGAATCCGCGAGATCCTGGAAACCTTGGACTAGTGGCACAGCCGATCCCCTACGGTCATCAGTCCATCGATGAATCGGATGTCGCCGCTGTCGCCGCCGCACTACGAGGCGAGTGGCTGACCACAGGTCCCACGGTCGCCGCATTCGAGGCTGAGATCGCCGCGATCGCCGGGACGGACGATGCTGTGGTGGTGACGAGCGGAACCGCTGCGCTCCACGTCGCTTACGCGGCCGCCGGAGTCACTTCCGGGGACCAGGTCATTGTGCCGGCTCTGACATTCGCCGCGACGGCGTCGACCGCATCGCTGCTCGGCGCGGAGATCGTCTTCGCCGATGTGGAGGAAGACACCGGCAACATCGACCCTGAGTCGGTCGCGGCCCTCGCTACAGAGCGGACGGCCGTCATCTCGGCCGTTGACTACGCGGGTCATCCGGCTGATGTCGATGTGCTGCTGCC
Source organism: Microbacterium sp. J1-1 (assembly GCF_024498615.1). Lineage (NCBI taxonomy): Bacteria > Bacillati > Actinomycetota > Actinomycetes > Micrococcales > Microbacteriaceae > Microbacterium > Microbacterium sp. J1-1. The sequence continues at coordinate 1,354,410 of NZ_CP089590.1, forward strand.
GATCGCCCGCGCGGCTGGGGCCTTGGTCTTGGAGGACGCGGCGCACTCCATCGGCTCGACTCTCCGAGAGCGCCCGGTTGGTTCCCTCGCCGATCTCACGACGTTCTCGTTCTTCCCGACCAAGAACATGACGACGGCGGAAGGGGGCGCCGTCGTCTCTAACTCCGAAGCTCTGATCGCGGCCTCTCGGGGATTCCGGGGGCATGGACTCGTCCGCGACCGAGGTGAGCAGCGGTATCCGAATGAGGGCCCGTGGCATCAGGAGATCCACAAGCTCGGGCTCAACTATCGACTCCCCGATGTCCTCTGCGCGCTCGGAATCAACCAGATCCGCCGGCTCGCCGAGTTCAAGGCGTCACGGACCACGGTGTTCGAGCGGTACCAGGACGGACTCGGCGACCTCGACGGACTCACCCTTCCCACGAAGCGCAGCGACGTGGACCCCATGTGGCATCTGTTCCCTGTGCGCGTGCATGATGGTCGTCGCCGCGAGGTTTTCGAGCGCCTGCGCGAGGAGGGCATTCTCGTCCAGGTCAACTACATGCCTGTGTACTGGCATCCCTATTACGAGGACCTCGGGTATCGTCGGGGGCTGTGCCCCGTCGCGGAGCGATACTACAGCGAAGAGATCTCCTTGCCCATGTACGCGCATCTCGACGCAAGCGACCAGGACCGCGTGATCGAAGCTCTGCGTTCGATTCTCGCTTGAGGAGACATTGTGAACGATACGAAACAGCGCCCCCTGATCATCGCCGAGATTTCGGGTAACCACAACGGATCACTCGAGCGAGCGCTGGAGATCGTCAGGTCAGCGGCGAAGGCCGGTGCGCACGCCATAAAGATCCAGACTTATACGGCGGACACGATAACCCTAGATGTCGACACGCCAGCGTTTCGTGTCAGCGACGACCATTCCCTCTGGGGCGCGCGAACGCTCCACTCCCTCTATGAGGAGGCGCACACACCCTGGGAATGGCACGCCCCGATCTTCGCTCTGGCGCAGGAGCTCGGGATGCTGGCCTTCAGCACGCCGTTCGATGAATCGGCCGTCGAGTTCCTGGAGAGCCTCGACGTACCGATGTATAAGATCGCCTCGCTGGAGATCGTCGATCTGCCGCTGATCGAGCAGGTCGCGTCGACCGGCAAGCCCGTGATCCTCTCCGTGGGGACCGCCTCGATCGCTGAGGTGGCGCAAGCGGTGGAGGCCGCCCGGCGGGGCGGATGTGAAAATCTGACGCTCTTGGCGTGCACGAGCTCGTATCCTGCGGAGCCGGACGACGCCAACCTGCGGCGGATTCCGGTGATGAAGGAGATGTTCGGCGTCGACGTCGGTCTTTCCGATCACACGATGGGCGTCGGGGTGTCGATCGCGGCTGTCGCGCTGGGGGCCACAGTGATCGAGAAGCACGTCACCCTGCGTCGCGCGGACGGGGGAGTGGATTCGGCATTCTCTCTGGAACCGGAGGAGCTTCGACTGCTGGTCGAGGGCTGCGATGCGGCTGTGCGCGCGCTTGGTAGTGCAAACGTGTGGGCTACGGGCGCGGAGTCCGAGTCTCTCCGGCTCCGCCCGTCGCTTTACGTCGCTGCAGATGTAGAGGCAGGTGATGCCGTGACTACCCACAACGTTCGCAGCGTGAGGCCTGCGGGCGGCCTGCCACCTTCGGACCTGCCGCGCGTGCTGGAGCGAACTTTCGCCAGGCCGGCGGCAAAGGGAACTCCGGTCAGTTGGGACCTTCTCCGCTGAGTTCCGTGGGCGTTGCTGGAGCCGATGTCATCCTGATAACGCCATCCGCTGACCGGTCCATCTCCGTGAACCCGCCCGCAGCGAACAGAGATCGACTCGCGGTGTTCTCTTCCCTGACCCGCGCCATGACGCTCTTCGTCGAGGGGTGCGCAGCTGCGTAGGTGGCCATCCCCGCCCGAAGAAGTGGCAAAGACAGCCGTCTTCCTCGTTGGGCCGGTGCAACCGTGATGCTGACCTCGGCGGCGCCCGCCTCGTCCTGATCGAAGCGAACCGTTCCGATCGCTGTCCCACCCAGCTCGCCGATGTACAGCGTGCGGAGAGGATCGCTGAGTGTACGTGTCAGCCAGGCGACGTGGGTCTCCCAGTCGACGCTCGCGGAACTCAATGAGGCGACACGCGTCTCGGGATCATTCCGCCAGGACAGGAGGAGACCAGCGTCCCCGGGCGTTACGGCGCGGATGATGATCACGGTGATCATCCTAACCGTCGTCCCGAATACACTAGGGACATGGTGCTCGCGATCCTCCAGGCCCGAACAAGCTCTGCACGGCTTCCTGGCAAGGTCCTATCACCCATTCTCGGGGTTCCGCTGATCCTTCGTGCTCTTGAGCGCATCGCCCGATCCCAGCGTATCGATGCGATCGTTCTTGCAACGTCCACGGATCGGAGTGACGATCTGCTTGCGGAAGTTGTCGTAGACGCGGGGTATCGGGTGCACCGTGGACCGCTCGACGACGTGCTCACCCGATTCATCCAAGTGATCTCCGGTGAGGACGATTCCGAGGCGATCGTGCGCCTCACCGGAGACAACGCACTCTGCGATCCTTCGGTGATCGACGATGTGATCGACGCGCATGAGCGAAGCGGGGCCGACTACACGGCGAACACGCTGGAGCGTTCGTATCCCAGGGGGCTCGACGTCGAGGTGATCCGTGCAGCCGCTCTCCGGGAAGCGGATCGGATCTCGAAGGCGCCGGACGAACGCGAACATGTCACTCTAGGCATTTATCGGCGTCCTGACGTCTTCGCACTGCACTCCGTCACGCAGCCGCAGGATCGATCAGATCTTCGGTGGACCGTGGACTATCCGGCAGATCTGGAGTTTGCTCGTGGAATCTACAAGCGTCTCTACGATCAGCAGCCGGCGTTCGGCCAGGCGGAGGTGCTTGCGCTGCTCGAGGAGAACCCGGAGCTGGTTCGGCGCGAGTCCGATCAAGGGTGATCTCTGCGTCGTTCAGTTGCCTCGTCGGGCCAGGGGATAGACTACTCGGGCTTGCGACGGCACCCGCCGTCGCGTCCGAATGAGTGGGCCAGTGACTGAAACCCGAGATCTTTTTGCCGCCGTCCCGCGTTCCGAGTTCGATACCCCGGGAAAAAGCCGCGGGCTGATCGATGTCGTGCGCTGGCGCTATCTTCTGAGCCTTCTGGTGCGAACAGGCGTGACCACGCGCTATCGCAACTCCGTGTTGGGATGGACCTGGTCGTACGTGCGACCTGCAGCGCAGTTCCTCGTCTTCTGGATCGTTCTCGGGCTCTTCATGAACCTCGACAAAGGCATCCCGAACTACGCTGTCTACCTCTTCTCCGGAATCGTAGTCATCAACCTCTTCTCCGAGGCATTCAAGAACGCGACGACTTCGATCGTGGGCAACGCGCCTCTTGTACGCAAGGTGTTCCTCCCTCGGCAGCTTTTTGCCGTATCCGCCGTGATCGTGGCCTTCGTGCACTTCCTCCCGCAAGTAGGGCTTCTCCTCATCGTGTGCGCTCTCCTGGGCTGGTTCGCGCACGTGTCCGTTCTCGCGGTGCTCGCGATCGTGGCCGCGATGATCATCGTGATGGTGTTCGCGCTCGGCCTGGGCCTGCTCTTCGGTGCTGCGAACGTGCGGTTTCGGGACGCTGAGAACATCGTCGAGTTGTTCTTGTTGCTTGCGACATGGGCATCGCCGGTCTTGTATTCGTGGGTCATGGTTCAGGACGCCGTCGTGAAGACCCTGGGTTGGCCGCAGTGGCTCGTCGAGGTCTACCTACTAAATCCGCTCACGCAAGGCGTCGAGCTCTTCCATTTCGCGTTCTGGCGTCCTGCGACGGAGGCGATGACCTCAGCCCCCGGCTACGCCGGACTTCCCATGGATGCTCTCCCGCCCGGCCTTGCGTTGAACACGCTTTGGACGTTCATCATCGCGATCGGGACACTGTTGATCGGCCAGTTCGTCTTCCGCCGCCTCGAGGGAAAGTTCGCCCAGGATCTATGAGCACGACGCAGACACTTCGTCCCAGCATCATCATCGACGGCGTGAAGAAGCACTTCACGCTCAATCACGCTTTTTCGCTCAAGGACACCGTCGTATCTTGGTTCAAGCGGCGCAAGCTCACGAGCCAGTTCGAAGCGCTCAAGGGCGTGGACATCAGTATCGGCGAGGGGCAGTCAGTCGCCATCCTCGGGTTCAACGGCTCGGGGAAGTCGACGCTGCTCAAGCTGATCTCCGGCGTGATGGAACCTGATGAAGGGCAGGTGTTGACTCGGGGGCGCGTGGCTGGACTCATCGAGGTCGGTGCGGGTTTCCACCCGGAATTGTCCGGCCGGGAGAACGTCTTCCTCAACGCCGCGATCCTCGGAATGAAGAAGCATGAGATCGAGGGGCGCTATGACGAGATCGTGGCGTTCAGCGAGATCGAACAGTTCATCGATCAGGAAGTCAAGCACTATTCGTCGGGTATGTTCATGCGTCTGGCCTTCTCCGTCGCCATTCACGTAGAACTCGACGTGCTGTTGGTGGACGAGATCCTTTCTGTCGGCGATGCTCCGTTCCGAGAGAAGTGTCGTCTGAAGTTCGAGGAGTTGATTGCTCAGGGCAAGACGCTCGTGATCGTGAGTCACGACATGGAGATGGTTCGGGAACTCTGCACCAGAGGCATTGTGATCAACCGAGGTGAAGTCGTTTACGACGGTGACGTCGAGGGTGCGATCGCCCTGGTGGACGCCTGATGCTGTCGTGGGCCGGGCAAGTTCCCGCGCTCCTCGTCGCCATAGCGGTCATCGTGTTGCCTGGCCTGCCAGCCGCGATGTGCCTGAGGGCTAGCCCATTGCTGCGGGTGGGAGCCGCCGTCGCGCTTTCGCTCGGGATCGTTGCCACGGCAACCGTGATCGCGCCCGTCGTCGGCCTCGCATGGTCTCCGCTGCCCGTAGCCATCGTCGCATCGATCGTCACTGCTATCGCGTCGTGGCTGCGCTGGACAGGGCGGGGCGTTCCTGGGCTCGGTGGTTCGCGGACACCTGCTGTCTGGGGCGCGCTCGGTGCCGCATTCACCGGCTGGGTCGTGGTCGTGGCGCTCGGTATTGCCGATCCGACGCACCCTAGCCAGCTCTACGACGGACTGTTCCATCTGAACGCGGTCGAGTTCATCACCCAGACCGGTGACGCGTCGCCCCTCCACATGACGATGGTGACGCCTGGCGCCGCGACGGGCACGTATCCCACGCTGTGGCATGCGCTCGTCGCCCTGGTCGTGCCTGTCTCAGGAGGCGTGGTCACCGCGACGAACACTGTGACGGTGGCGGTGATCGCCGTGATCTGGCCGCTCGCGATGGCTTGTCTGGCATCTGTCCTCTTCCCTGCACGCCCGTCGGCGGCGGTGTGGGCGCCGTTGGTCGCTTTCGGCTTCAGTGTCTTTCCGCTCGGCTTCCTGACCTGGGGCGTGCTGTATCCGAACCTCCTAGGCAACCTGCTTCTCCCTCTTCTTCTTTCCTTCATCGTGCGATGCTTCGAGCCCGGCGACGGAAGAGCAGGGAAGGCCCTGTGGATCCTCACCGCAGCGGCAACCGCCGCAGCGGTCGCTGCTGCCCATCCGTCATCTCTTCTCGCGGGCGTGGCCCTCAGCGTGCCGTTCGTGGTGTGGAGAGCGCTTCGGCTCTGGCCGACGGGCGGCACGACGCGTCGTGTGGTGCTTGTCGCATCGCTGTTGCTCGGCGGCGGACTGCTGATCGCGGTCTGGCTCGCCGCGAATGTGACGACTCATGAATGGCTGCCGAACGAAACCATGAGCCAGGCATTCGGTGAGGTGGCGTTCCTGAGCCCGGTCGGGCGCACTGCGGGTCTCCTTCTCGGTCCTCTCGCCGCGATCGGCATCTGGCGGGTTGTGAAGGATCGTCAGTGGTGGATCCTGTACTCGTATGGTGTGAGCATCGCCTTTTATCTCGCTTCGGCGTGGTTCCCTGTGCTGTCGCTCCGAAGCCTTGCCGTCGGCGTCTGGTATGACGACACGACCCGGGTGGGAGCGCTTCTCGCGATGTGGGGCATCCCGTTGGCCGGACTCGGAGCCGCGGTGGTCGTCTCCTGGGTGGGTGACCGCTGGCGTAATGGATCCCGCCTTCTCGCAGGCGCGATCTCAGGGCTCTTGGTGCTCGGCGCTGCGACCCACATTCCTGCGGCCGTCAATGACCTCTCCTACATGAGGAATTCGAGTTTCGCGTTCACTCCGGACTCGCAGGGTCTTTCGTCTGATGAAGCGGCCCTGTTCGAGAAGATCGCCGGGCGGCTGAACAGTGAAGACATCGTGCTCGGCGACCCCTTGACCGGGGCCGGACTCCTCTTCGCGTACACCGGGCACCGTGTGGTCTTCCCTCACGTCACCGGCCGCTATGGAGCCGACGCTGAGCTGCTGGCACGCAGCTTCTCTGAAGGAGGCGAGGTCGTGTGTGATGCGGCCGGGCGGCTTGGAGTGACCTTCGTGCTCGACTTCGGGGATCGCCAGCTGTTTGAGAATCACTGGACCACGTTCGATGGTCTGCACCACCTTGCCGATTCGCCCTTGCTCAGCGAGGTCGATCGCGTTGGCGACGCCGTTCTCTATGAGGTCACTGGCTGCGGGTAGTGCGGTCCTCGTCTTCTTCCGCGTCGAGCAAAGCGATCTTCCGTGCCAGCAACGTCAGCTGTCGTTGTAGCTGCAGGTTCCTTCGATACTGCGTGTAGACGAAGGTGAGGAACATCAGGACAAGGGCGTAGAGAAGTAAGTCTGTGCCTCGTCCGACACCGATGAGCGTAGCGATCCATGTGAGCCACTGAGGGAACAGCACGGAAAGTATCGCCGCGAGGATGAACAGCATCATGAGTAGGCGGCGGATAGCGAGGTGACTGTCGGCACCTGTTCGACGCATCACGATCAGTCCGAGAACGATGATCGCGGCGATGAGGAGGAACTGGATCCACATGCTCAGCGCACCACCAGATCGACGAGGATGTTGACGGAGTTGAGCACGCTCTGCCCTTTGCTCTTGGAATAGTCGGTATACAGGAGTTCGACCGGGTGCTCACGCCACGGGAGGCCCGTGCGCCCGAGTTCGAGGACGATCTCCGTGGCGTGCGCCATTCTGTCTTGCTTGAGGTCGATCTTTGCGGCGGCGTCGCGCCTGATCACACGGAGCCCGTTGTGCGCGTCGGTCAACTTCATGCCGGTCGTGAGGTTCGTGACGCGGATGGCTGTCTTCAACACGACTTTCTTGATCCAACCCGGGTTCGTCCGATCGTCGAGGAATCGCGATCCGAACACGATGGCGACGTCTTCAGTCCGGGCGAACTCGAGCATTTCGATCGCGTCTTCGATCCGATGCTGACCGTCCGCATCGAATGTGACGATGTACTCGCAGGAACCGTGGGCCAGAGCGTACTCGATCCCGGTCTGGAGCGCGGCCCCCTGTCCGAGATTGACGGGGTGCTTCACAAGATGTGCGCCCTTTCGCGCTGCGACCTCGGCAGAGCCGTCGGTCGACCCATCATCGACGCAGACCACGTGGGGGAAATGTGGCAGGAGGCTCGTGATGACGTCTCCGATGACGCTCGCTTCGTTGTAGAGCGGTATCACGATCCATGCGGTGCTGTCGGCTTCGGAGCCGATCGGTGTTTCGCTCATGCAACCATTCTGACAGGGCGGGTGCGTCCTTTCGGCCATTCACCAGGTGTCGCACCCGCAGCCGATAGACTAGAGAGTGCGACTGCCATGTCACGGTGGCGCAGGAAGCGTGCGAAGTGACCCACCCTACTCCCGTCCGGATTGTCGATTCCGCCGATGTGTCCCCGGACGCGAGTGTGGGAGACGGCTCGTCCATCTGGCATCTCGCCCAGGTGCGCGAGCAGGCTCGGCTCGGCGAGAATTGCATCATCGGTCGAGGCGCGTACATCGGGACGGGCGTCGTCATGGGCGACAACTGCAAGGTGCAGAATTACGCGCTCGTGTATGAGCCGGCCCGCTTGGGCGACGGTGTCTTCATCGGCCCCGCCGTCGTGCTCACCAACGATACGTACCCTCGGGCGATCAATCAGGACGGCACGATCAAGAGCGCGCACGACTGGGAGCCCGTTGGCGTGACGATCGAGCGTGGAGCGGCCATCGGTGCGAGGGCCACCTGCGTGGCGCCGGTGACCATCGGCGCCTGGGCGACGGTCGCTGCCGGCGCCGTCGTCGTCAAGGACGTCCCCGCATTCGCCCTCGTCGCGGGCGTCCCCGCCAAGCGCATCGGCTGGGTGGGGGAGTCGGGTGTACCGCTCGTCGCCGGCGATGACGAGAACACCTGGGTGTGCCCTTCGACGGGCGCGCGCTACATCGAGACTGACGGAACACTGACCAAGGAGATCGTGTGAGCGAGTTCATTCCCCCGGCAAAGCCCCTCATCGGCGACGAGGAGCGCGAGGCCGTCGACCGCGTGCTGCGCAGCGGCATGGTCGCGCAGGGGCCGGAGGTCGCCGCCTTCGAGCAGGAGTTCTCGGCGCATTTCGTGCCCGGTCGACCGTCCGTCGCGGTGAATTCGGGCACGGCGGGCCTCCACCTCGGCCTCCTGGCAGCCGGGGTCGGACCGGGCGACGAGGTCATCGTGCCCTCGTTCACCTTCGCCGCGACCGGCAACTCGGTCGCGCTCACGGGCGGAACGCCGGTGTTCGTCGATATCGAACCGGAGACGTTCACTCTCGACCCTGCGGCGGTCGCAGCCGCGATCACCCCGAAGACGAAGGGGATCCTCCCGGTGCACCTATACGGGCACCCCGCGCGGATGCGTGAGCTCGAGGCGTTGGCGGCGGAACGCGGCGTCGCTCTCTATGAGGACGCGGCGCAGGCGCACGGGGCGTCCCTCGACGGGCGCCCGGTCGGCTCCTTCGGTGAGTTCGCGATGTTCAGCCTTTACCCGACGAAGAACATGACCAGCGGCGAGGGGGGCATGGTGACGACCGCGACGGACGAGCTCGCGCGCCAGGTCAAGCTCCTGCGCAACCAGGGCATGGAGCGCCAGTACGAGAACGAGATCATCGGCTTCAACGCACGCATGACCGACATCCACGCCGCGATCGGCCGCGTGCAGCTGACCAAGGTCGACGCCTGGACGAAGACCCGGCAGTCCAACGCCGCGTTCCTCGACGCGAACCTGGAGGGCGTCGTCGTCCCGCCGGTCGCCGATGGAGCGGTGCACGTGTACCACCAGTACACGATCCGCGTCCCCGAGGACCGCGACGGCTTCGTCGCTGCGCTCAAGAGCGAGTACAACGTGGGCGCCGGGGTCTATTACCCGATCCCGAACCACCGCTTGCCCTCGCTGACACACTTCGCGCCGGGACTCGACCTCCCGGAGACGGAGCGTGCCGCGCGCGAGGTCGCATCGCTGCCGGTGCACCCCTCGCTGAGTGGTGACGACCTCGAGCGCATCGTCGCCGCGGTGAACGCCGTCGCGAAGGCGGGCGCCTGATGGCTCTGCGCGCGGGCGTGATGGGGCTGGGAGTGATGGGGCGCAATCATGCGCGAATTCTTGCCGCGCTCGCGGGAGTCGAGTTCGTTGGTGTCTTTGACCCGGCGGAATCCACACCGGATTTCGTTCACGACCGCCCCGTGTTCCGCGACCTCGACGAGTTCCTCGCCCAAGACCTCTCATACGTGGTCGTCGCCGCTCCGACTGTCTACCATCTCGAGATGGGTACGCGTTTGGCGGAGAGCGGCATTCACGCGTTGATCGAGAAGCCGGTGGCTTCCACGAGCGAGGATGCTCGCGCCTTGCGGGATCTCTTCGACTCGAAGGGGCTGATCGGCGGTGTCGGCCACATCGAACGATACAATCCTGCGTTGCAGGCCGCGCGTCAGCGGATCGAGGCCGGCCTTCTGGGCGACATCTATCAGGTGACTACGCGGCGTCAAGGTCCGTTCCCCGGGCGCATCGCCGATGTCGGGGTGATCAAGGACTTGGCGACTCATGACATCGACCTGACGGCGTGGGTGACACAACAGCAGTACGTGTCTGTCAATGCACGCACCACGTTCCGCAGTGGTCGTCCGCATGAGGACATGGTGCTGGCGGTGGGGACGCTTTCTTCGGGAACGATCACGTCGCACACGGTGAACTGGTTGACGCCCTTCAAAGAACGCACGACCGTGATCACGGGCGAGAAGGGCTCGCTCGTCGCAGACACGCTGACGGCTGACCTGACGTATTTCAAGAACGGGACGATCCGCAGCGAATGGGAGCAGGTCTCGACGTTCCGTGGTGTCGTCGAAGGTGATGTCACCCGTTTCGCGCTCGAGCGCCGTGAACCGCTACTCGCCGAACACGAGGCTTTTCGCGATTCGGTGATCAACGGGGCGGCGAAAGGTATCGTGACGCTCGACGAGGGGGCCAAAGTGGTGCAGATTGCTGAAAGGATGGCCGCCGACGGGCTGTTGCATCGTCCATCCGCGGTAGTCGAGTGAAGCGGCCTGAGCGCACTGGGGAACTCTATTCTGCCGTTCCTGTCGATAGGGCCCAACGTCGGACCAGATCGAGACTGTTTGACGCCCAGAACGATTCCACATCGACGGGCGTGTTACCCGCGCGCAGACGAGCTGCCATGGCCTCGACGTCTCGAACATCATCGTAGGCGGGTCCGAACATCTCGCCCACGTAGTACTCGGTGAAAGGGCTGCGACGGACCAGGACGTCGCAACCGAAGCTGGCCGCTTCGAAGAGGACGGTGCTGGCTACGCCGACCACCGCGCGGCAGTCGGCGAGCGACTCGTAGAGGTCGTCGTGGGGGTCGATCTCCACCCCGACGACGTCGATCAGAGAGGGATAGCGCTCGGCGAGAGTCGCGCGCTCGGAGGGGTGCGGACGGAAGCGTAGCCGCCAGTCCGGCAATTTCTTGCGTAGGGCCAATATGAGACTCGTCGTTGCATCGGGGTCAGTGATGCTGCTGGCGATCAAGGCGATGTTCTCGCGGTCTGCGACCGGTGGTGCCGACGCCATCGCCCGTTGCAGATGCGGTTTGCCGATAGTCGTCAGCGTTGCAGGATGCCGGATACTGCGGCCCCAGTACTCGCCGAAGAGAAGCAGCTCGTCCGGGATCTGCGAATGCAGGCCCTCATGGCGGAAGATGCTGCCATAGTTGTAGGCAGCGTGGGAAGGGCCGATCCACCCGTGCTGAGGTTCTGCGACATGTCGGCCATCTTTTTTCATCGCCTGGATGAGTCCGCCGCGGTGACCGTAGGACGCGTCCTCCAGAACAACGGTGTGGGGGTCGAGACGATCGATGACCGTGAGAAATGCGTCCTGCAGGAGAGGTGCTCGCCGTTCCTGGTAGCGAACCGACGCTGCGATCGTCCGCTCTTGCTCAGCGGAGATCGCACCAGAGAAGAGCGCCGCATAGCGGTGCACGAGGACATCGATCGCTGTTGCCCTCTCCGTGGACAGGTCTTTTCGATACGTACGTAGATCCGTGCGTGCGTTGATCGCGTCCAGGCTGCGCGTGCGCGGGAAGGCTGGCTTGATTCCGGGGTGCGGCGGGCTCCACTGGAGCAGCGTTGCCTCCGGGCCGAGGGCTTCCGCGAGATCGCCGACGAGCCAGTTGCGTTCGTACCCGCGCTCCCGGGAGGTCGTGACGCCGCTCGCGACCATGACAACGGGGGAGCGCCCCCGAAGCCACGCTGCGTCATGCCTGGAAGGGAGGAACGACCGTGCGAGTCTGCGATAGGTCTTCGCCCGAGATTGCCGTTGGGGCACCCCGGTTTCGCCGAGTTCCACGGCGGCGAGGGCGCCCGCAAAGAACATGCGCACCCGAGGCCAGAGCGGTAACGCTGTCCCGGGGAGCGGTTCCAGGAGCTCCGAGGGCTCGGAATCCTCGACGTCGAGAAGTAGGCGAACCGATCGGCTGTAGGGCAGGCCCGTTGAGGGGGTCATCGCGTCTGCTCGTCGTCTCCGAACACCGATTCCATGATGTCGCCCCAAATCTCCGACTGCTTCTCGCTCGAAAGCTCGACGGCGCGCGCGGAAGAGGCGTTCTTCCAGGATTCCACGTCGTCGACCGTGATCTCGCTCAGAAGAGCAGCGAGAGAAGACGCCTCGAAGTCGGGCATTACCCGGCCGATACCGTTCCTCGTGACGATGCGTTTCATCTCTGGCGACGGTCCGACGATGACTCCCAGGCGGGCCTGGATGAAGTCGAAGAACTTGTTGGGGAGGCACCAGGCAAGATTGAAGGTGGTCGGAGCGAAGATGCTCAGACCGATGTCGTAGCGATTGAGCGTGGGCACGAGCTGGGCATACGGAACCGCGTCGTTGAACCGGATCCGCTCATCACCGCCAGCGCGTTCCTTCAGGGACTGCAAGTAGGCAGAACCATCGTCGACAAGGAAGAAGTCCAGGGTGACGTCTGCCTGAGTCTGTAGGACGGCGTCGATCATGATCTCGAGTTTGCGCTGGACGCCGGGGACGCCTGAATGGACGAGCTTGATCGGTTGCTTGACTGCACCGGGCTTCAGGTCGTGGAAAGGCGTCGCGTTGATCACGACCGTGGACACGATGCCGAAGTTTCGGTAGTACTCGTCGGCGATGCCCTGCCCAACGGTCACGATCGCGGCAGATTTGGCCACGTACGTGCGACACAGCCACCGCACGTAGGGAGCGATGAGGATACGCCAGAGCCGCGAATGCTCATTCTGCCGAGGCGAGTATTCGTGCAGGTCTGCGATCACTCCGTGCGTCGTCGTCAGAGAGTTCGCGAGGGCACTTGTCTGTGGATCGTGTGCGATGATCGCGTCCCATTGCGTGCCTGCCAGTCGCGAGCGTGCCGCGTCGTCGCGAGGACTGAGCGACGTGACCAACGGGTAGAGACGCAGAAGCAGCAGGGCCAGGTAGAGGGCGCGCCCGACCACTCCTCCGCGATACGGTCGGCTATCGTGCAGTTCGATATGGGGTAGATCATCGAAAGGAGCCGGCCCGAATCCAGCGGTCGTGACGTCATGATGCTGCCGGAGGAATCGAATTTGCTTGAGCGCTCGCGGTTCCCTCGCGATGGGCGTGTAAGTCAGGACGAGAATTTTTCGACGGACGGTCACAAGGAAGCTCCTCGATCGACGGAAGGGGCGGGCGCGCTCAGGACTTCAACGCGCGTATCTGATCCGGCGTCGGATAGGTGATCAGCACGGCGCGGTGCTTGCCGTTCAGGACGAACATGCTGCCTGCAGCAACGGCGGACGCACCTGCTTCCAGAGCCGGCGCGAAGTCTGCGTACCCGGAGGCGCCTCCAAGCGCGATCACCGGCACCGTTACTGCCTCTGAGACGGCAGTGACGAGCTTGAGGTCATAGCCAGAGAACGTCGACTCCCGGTCGATTGCAGAGACGATGATCTCACCTGCTCCGTGCTCTTGGGCCAGGCGCGCGGCCTCCGCGGGCGTCATCCCGAGCTTCTTCTTCCCCCGTTGCGAGTACGTATCCCAGCCCCCCGTAAGGCGCTTCTTCGCATCGACACTCACCACCGTGCTCGAAGAGCCGAGCGCAGCCGAGATCTCGCCGATTGCCTCGGGTCTGTTGAAAGCAGCAGAGTTCAAGATCACCTTCTCGATACCGATACCGGTGATGCGCTGAGCTTCGGCGGCGGATGACACTCCGCCGCCGTAACCGACGGGCATGAAGGCCTCGCTGGCGATCTCCTCGATGAGCGAGTAGTTCACCCCTGCGCCTTTGACGGACGAGTCGATGTCACAAATAACAAGCTCGTCGACTTGCTTTTCGTTGAAGATGCGTACGGCGTTGATCGGATCCCCGATGTACTTGTCGCCGTGGAACTTGACCGGCTTCACAAGATAGCCGTCGCTGACGAGGAGGACGGGGATGACACGGGGGAATGCACTCATATGTTCGCGAAGTTCCTCAGAATGGTCATGCCGAAGGTGTGGCTCTTCTCGGGGTGAAACTGGGCGCCCATGACATTTTCGCGGCGGACCATCGAGACGAAGATGTTGCCGTATTCAGTCTCCGCGAGCGCATCTTCCGTCGCCGAGGGGACGACATGGTAGCTGTGCACGAAGTAATAGCGGCTGTCCTCCATGACACCGTGGAGGAGGGAGTCCGAGCGCAAAGCTCGTGCGTGATTCCACCCCATGTGGGGAACGCGGAGCCGGGGGCTCTCAACGAAGCGCTGGCAATGCCCGGGGATCAGGCCGAGGCCGTGTTCGCTTCCCTCGGCGCTCGTGTCGACTAGCAACTGCATCCCGAGGCAGATACCCAAGAGCGGGCGCCCCGTGCGTGCGAACTGTTGCAGTCCCTCATGGAGACCGCTCTCCTTGAGGAGGCGGACCCCGGCGTCGAACGCTCCGACCCCCGGGAGAAGTACCCGCTCGCTGTCGAGAACCTCTTCCGGGGTCGTCACACGCCTACTCTGGACGCCGACGCGTTTGAGCATGTTCGCGACAGACCCGAGATTTCCCAGACCGTAGTCGACGAGGGAAACAGTCATTTGCGAATCCCGAGCGCCCTGAGCACCTTCATGGGAACACGAACGAGTGCCATTGCGAGTTCCCATTGCTTCTTCGCGTTCGGATACTCGCTGTAGTCCTTCGGCGGCTGCGCATAGATGCGCTCGAGTTCGTCGACGCTGACGCCCAGCTTCTTGGCGATGAACTCGTGATCCTGTTTCCGGAGTCCCTCGGGGTAGTTCTCCGTCTCCATGAGTTCGAGCGCTTCCTCGCGAGTCATCTGATCGGACAGGATCAGCGAGGAGTAATGAGCGATGCGCTTGTCGAATCCGAACTTCATGGGGAGGTAGTAACCCTGGAAGTAGCGCGTGAACACAGACTCGTAATGCTTACCTCCGTAGTCTCGCCACCCGAGTTCCTCGGTGATCTCCCGCTTCGCATCTTTGTAGCGATAAGGCATGAGGTTGAGCGGCTTGACGGTCTTCACACCGCGGAAGTAGGGGTACCAGATGTGGCGCTTGAAGAGCCCCATCAGCGGATAGGTCTTGAGTTTGACGGAGCCGAACCGCTTCTGGATCCCTTTGACGTGCTTGGCATCGGAGGCGTTGTACCCCCAGGACTGAGGCAAGATCGACTCGCTCGCGAGGTTTGCGCCCGAGAGGATGTACTTGATTCCGTATTTGACGGCCTGCTGGTAGGCGACCCAGCCGAAGGCGTGATCGGTGGGGATATCGCAGTTAGCCACTGACGCCTTGAAGAAGGACAGCTGCAGGTCCTTCATTTCCCGCCAGTCGACGACGTGGGTGTAGAGGTCGAGATCGAGGCGGGAGACGATGTTGTGGATGTTGTCGACGGCGAGCTCTGAGTTCCAGCCGCTGTCGAAATGCACGGCAAGAGGGCGGAGGCCGAGCTTGACCGCCTGAAGAATGAGGAAGGTGCTGTCGACCCCGCCGGAGACGCCGACGATACAGTCATAGGGCTTGCCTTGGCCGGCGCGTTTGATCTCTGCAACAAGCTCGTCGAGTTCGCCAACTCGCTGTCCGCTCTGCGCTGCCTCAACGTCAGCCCGCATCATTTCATCGAAGCGGAGCGCATGAGAGGAGACGCCCTGCTCGTCGAACCAGATTTCCGGATCGGTGGTGTCCATGATGGTTCGCACACACCGCTGATACGGCCGAGACTCGTCAGGAGTCTGGACGGATTCTCCGTTTACGATTGCCAACCTGTTGCTCCTTGATCCCTCGGTGACGCCGAGGTTCGTCGTGGGGACGGTTCTTCGTCGCGTGCGCGCGACAGAAATTCTTCGTCAAGATTACACTTCGTGCGGTCCTGAAGGCTGAGCGCCGCCGATTCCCTCAGCGGGCATGGGCGCAAGACCTGCAAGCGCCGCTTGCCGCGCGAAATCTGGCACGGCCGCGACGACTTCATCGAATGTTCCCGAGTGCACAAGACGGCCGCCCTTCATGAAGAAGATCTGATCGGCGTGCTTAACGGTTGCCAACCGATGCGCCACGGTGACGATGGTGCGTTCGCCGGTCATGGCGCGGATGGAATCGCTCACTGCGGCCTCAGTCTGCGTGTCGAGCGCACTGGTTGCCTCGTCCATGACGAGAACGAGGGGATCGGAGTACAACGCCCGGGCAATCCCGATGCGCTGTCGCTGCCCACCCGACAATGCCATGCCCCGCTCTCCCACAGATCCCCGGATTCCATCTCGGCGGCTCGCGACGATGTCCCAAACGTGGGCGCTCTGTAGTGCCTCGATGACACGTTGTTCGTCGTAGTCATCCGTCCAGGTGAGAGCAACATTCTGCGCAAGGCTCGCGTCGAAGAGTGCGACTTCTTGCGGTACATATGCGACGTGATCTCGCCATGCCCTCGCGACATGCTGCACATCCAGCCCGTCGATCTCGATGCGTCCAGACTGCGGTTCGAGAAGTCCGAGGAGGAGATCGACCAGGGTGGATTTCCCCGAGCCCGAAGAGCCGACGAACGCCACCGATGTTCCGATATCGATGTCGAACGAGACACCTTCGACCGCGGGGTCCGCAGTCGCGTCGTAGCCGAAGGTGACGTCACGGAAGCTGATCCTGTGGATCGGCGAGGGCAGAGGCACGGTCGGTCGTTCGTTGACCGAAGCGATGTGGTGCTCCGCAGCTGTGAGCTCGTCGATGACACGCCGGGGGTAGATCGAAGCAGCCAGCATCTGCGAGATTGCCGCTTGAAACCGGATCACGGAGGGTGCCATGCGGAACCCTGCGAGGGCGAAGAGCGCCACGGCGGTAATCGCCTGCTCCTGTCCGCCGATCAGGAACCCGGCACCGCCGACGACGATGAAGCCGCCGATGATTCCTGATTCCAAAACGTAGCGAGGCACCTGACCCAGGAAGTAGATGTTCGCCCGTGCCCGTGCGCTGCGTGTTCGGCTCCGCTCGACGACCTCGGCCACCTCGGGCTCTTTTCGACGGAGGGTGACCTCCTTCAGGGCAGACATCACCTCAAGGATGAGGCGGGAGGTGCGGATCGTTGATTCGACGTTGATCTCGCCGGCGCGGCGAGAGTGGCGAGCGATCCACAGATAGAGCACGGCTGCCAGCGCGAGCAGATAGACGAGAGTCACCAGAGCGATCAGCGGCTGCACGATGGCTATGGTGCCCACCATCACAACCATGCTCACTACCTCGCCGAGCAGTGTTGCTCCGGGCCGAATGAACGAGTTCACTGCGGCGTCGACACCGCCGTCGGTGAAACGGAGCATGTCTGTGGAGTTCTTCGTGAGACGTTCCTGCCAGGATGCGCCGAGGTAGGCCCGGAACAGTCGATCCCCGAGAGCGACCTCGTAGTTGGCGATGCGCTGCGATCCCCAGCGCATCACGAGCGCGGAAAGAGCGCCTTTCGTGATCATCAGCGCGCAGATGACGAGAATCGCGACGACGACACCTGCGCTGTCGAGAGTGCCGACGAGCGGAAGGGTCACCGCATTGCCGACGGAAAGTGGACCGATCACGACGGCCAGCAGAGCCAAGGCAGCAGCGTCGAACACGGCAAGTGACGCGAGGAGTGTGGCGTAGACGTTGAGGAAACGACGTGCGTCCGTGGGAAGCGCCTGCAGGAGCTCGCGATAGAGGTTCAGAGCGATCTTCACGCGTTCTCCTCCTGTTGGGGGATTTCGCCGCCGGACGGCGTACCCAGGATGCCCTCGATGACTGCGCGGATGTGAGCCGCGTCGTTTTCGAAGCTGAGCTCCTGCGCTGCCGCATCCGAGGCGGCCTTTGCGGATCTTACGGATTCCATGTCGAGTGACGTTAGCGATTGTGCGCACGATTCCGGTGTGAAGTCATGGCTGATCACACCCAGGTCGTGGCGCGTGACCAACTCGGCCATTTCCGACGACGGCCCGACTGCCACCATCAGACGCGCCTGTACGAAATCGAAGAACTTGTTGGGCAAGGTCAGGCGTGCGTTCGTGTGAGTGGGGGGGATCCAGAACACCCCGACGTCGTACGCATTGAGGACCTGGGGAAGGTCATCCGGCGGGACTGGCGGGTGGAAGGTGATCCGGCTGTCCGGCGCGGCTGACGCACGGAGCTCGCGTAGGTAGGCTCCTCCGTCGCCGCCGGGCATGAGATAGAGATCTAGAGTAAAGCGCGCATCAAGCAGCTTCATCGTCTCGATCATGAGTTCGAGCCGTCGCCCGTGAATCGCTGCTCCGCTGTGGACGAGCCTTATCTGTTCGTCGCTCACTGGCGAAGGCTTGAGGGCGCGGAAACCGCCGGCATTGCGCATGACCAAGGCGGGCACATCGAACTGCTGCCGGTAGAGGGCGGCAATGCCGTCTCCGACGGTGGTCACGAGCGCCGACGGCGGCAGATACGTCCTGCATAGATGCACCATGAACGGGGCGACGAGCAAGCGCCAACTGAGAATATGCGTGCGTTCTTCGGGGGCCCATTCATGCATGTCCGCCCAGACAGGAGCTCCGTCGGCTATGCGGTGAGCCACACCCAGCGCTCGTGCCTCGTTCGCGACGACCAAGTCGAAAGTCTGCCCGCCGACGCGGTTCGCTGTCCAACGAACAGCCGGCGCGGAGATCTCAGCCGACCTGTGCATTCGTAATGCGAGGCGCACGATTCCGAGCGGCGTCTGAGGCAGGGTTGAGAGGCCGTCCGGAACTTGGTGATGCGCGAACACGTTGTCGGGAGCCGCGCCGAAGCCCACCGTGGTGACATCACCGATCTCGCTCAGAAGCGAGATCTGTCGGAGGACGCGCGCGTCGCTGCGCAGAGGGGAGAGGGATATGCACAGGATGCGTGGCCGCTCGTTGCTCATTCTGTGGCATCTCTTTCTTGGCTTGGGCGGGGTTTCGCTTCGGGGTTCAGCCGGTCGACGATGCGATCGGCCACGGCCCTGAGTGACCAGTTCGCCTCTGCCCACTGTGCCCGCTGTCGGGTTTCCTGCTCGTCGCGCTCGTGCCGAAGCGCCTCGAGCATCGCGTTCGCTACTGCTGCAGGTTCGTAGTCCGCGGTCCATCCGGATCCCGGTTGATCGAAGAACTCCTGGTCAGCATTGTCACCCGCGTAGACCACAGGGACGCCGCAACCAGCGGATGCGTACATCTTCGTCGGGAACGCGTCGTAGCCGTGCGGGAGCATGCTCGCCAAGGTAGCGCGGGCTCCGCGGATCCACATCGCCGTCTCTTCAGCACTCATGCGTGACATGAATTCGACGGCACCCGGTGCAAGCGCTTCGGCTGCCTCGGAGATCGCGTCTCTCTCCGAACCCTGTCCGATGAACACGATTCGCGCATCCGGAAGCTCACTGAGAACGAGAGGCAGGGCCTGGATGAAGATGATCGCTCCATGAACCTCGGAAGCCGTGCCGGCGTAAAGAAGGTACGGTCGCTCGGAGACGATCATGGTGCCGTCGGGGTGGAAGACCTCGGTGTCGAAACCGTTCCCGACGACGGTGACCGTAGCGGTTTCACACACCGCTAGAACGCGCTCAGCGACGGACTCCGAGACAGCGAGCACCGAGCGCGCACCTACATAGGCGAAACGCTCGAACGAGCGGACCACTCGAACGACGAAAGCAGGCGCGCCGGCGACAGCGGCTGCCTCTGACCACACGTCGGCCGCGTAGAAGTGATACGGCGTGCGGCGCGCCCAAGCGGCGACGCGCATCATGACGCCTGTGGTCGGCGGGGGTTCAACGATGAGCGCGTCGAATCGGCGCGCGAAGAGCACCCGGAAGAGTGCGGGCACATCGAAGCTCAAATACTGGAGATACCCGCGGACATAGCCGGCGCGATCGCGCAGCACCGGCGCGCGGGAGACGGAGTAGTGCTCGGGGGGGTCGGCGGACGGGGTGCCCCGTGGAGGCGTGCTCGTGAAGACTGCGACGTTCGCTCCTCCGTCGTGCAGACGGCGGGCGAGCGCTCGCAAACGCAGAGAGGCAGCGCCGGGTTCGGGCGCGAAGATGCGCGAGACGAGCGCGATCCGGCGCCCAATGAGGGAATCCACCTTTCGATTCTGCCTGAGACTCGCCTGAGCATTGACCGGACGTGCTGACGCCGGGAGCGTGGATGGCGTTCACGTGGTCCTCGCACCGTAGAATGAAGACCATGCGTATCGCCGTCGTCGCCCTCGGAAAGATCGGGCTTCCCCTCGCCGTCCAGTTCGCCTCTTCCGGTCACGACGTGATCGGCGTCGACGTGAACCAGAAGGCCGTCGACACGATCAACGCCGCACAGGAGCCCTTCCCCGGGGAGGCCGAGCTCCAGGAGCGTCTGTCCGAGCTCATCCCGTCCGGTCGTCTGCGCGCGACGACGGACTACGCCGAGGCGATCCCCGGTGCGGATGCCGTGGTGCTCGTCGCTCCCGTTTTCGTGAATGACGAGACCTGGGAACCCGACTTCAAGTACATGGATGCGGCGACCCGCTCGCTCTCCGAGCACCTGACCCCTGGGACCCTCGTCTCCTATGAGACGACGCTCCCTGTGGGGACCACCCGCAGCCGCTGGAAGCCGATGCTCGAGGAGGGCTCCGGGCTTGTCGAGGGTGAGGACTTCTTCCTGGCATACTCGCCCGAGCGGGTGCTCACCGGTCGTGTGTTCGCGGACCTCCGCAAGTACCCGAAGCTCATCGGCGCGCTCTCGGACGAGGGCAACCGTCGCGCACGCGAGTTCTACGAGGCGGTGCTGCAGTTCGATGAGCGCCCCGACCTTCCTCGCCCGAACGGAGTCTGGGACCTCGGCACGACAGAAGCCTCCGAAATGGCCAAGCTCGCCGAGACGACCTATCGCGACGTGAACATCGGCCTCGCGAATCAGTTCGGGCTCTTCGCCGCCTCGCACGGAATCGATGTCTACAAGGTCATCGAAGCCTGCAACTCGCAGCCCTACAGCCACATCCACCGACCCGGCATCGCCGTCGGCGGCCACTGCATCCCCGTCTACCCGCGTCTGTACCTGTCGACGGACCCCGATGCCGACATCGTCCGTGTGGCGCGTCAGCTGAACGCGTCCATGCCGGAGCGGCTCGTCGCGCAGGCAGAAAGCATCCTGGGCGACCTGAGTGGGCAGCGCGCGGTCGTGCTCGGCGCGGCCTATCGCGGTGGCGTCAAGGAGACGGCGTTCTCCGGCGTCTTCCCGACGGTGAAGGCCCTCGAGGATCGCGGCGCCGAGGTCCTCGTGCACGACCCGCTGTACACCGACGATGAGTTGCGCGGCCTCGGCTTCGAGCCGTACGCGATCGGCGGCGTTGTCGACCTCGCGATCCTGCAGACCGATCACGCCGACTACAGGGAGCTCACGCCTGCGCAGCTGACGGGCATCAAGCTGCTCGTCGACGGACGAGCAGCGACAGATGCGACGCGCTGGGCCGGTACGCCGCGCATCGTCGTCGGCACTGCGCACACCGAGGCCTGACGCTGACGCTGATCCAGACGCCGGAAGCCCCGTCGTCTGTCAGGAGGGGCTTCCGCCCTGACATCCAAGCGCTACGCGCCATCGCGATCCTCGCGGTGGTCTTGAACCATCTGTGGCCGACTCGCTTGACCGGTGGATACATCGGTGTCGATGTGTTCTTCGTGATCTCCGGATTCCTCATCACGAGTCATCTGGTCCGCGACGCGACCTCGAGCGGACGTATCGCACTCGCGTCGTTCTACGCTCGGCGCGTGCGGAGACTGCTCCCGGCCGCGCTCCTCGTACTCCTCGTGAGCGCGGTCGGAACCCTCCTGGTCCTGCCCTACCCGCGATGGACGCGCGGCGGAGCCGAGATCATGGCGAGTGCCGGTTACGTCGAGAACTGGTTCCTCGCCGCGATGTCGGTCGACTACTCGGCTCTCAACGACCAGGCAACCGTGGCGCAGCACTATTGGTCTCTGTCGGTCGAGGAACAGTTCTACCTCGTTTGGCCACTTCTCCTCCTCGCCACTTGGTGGTGGGCGGCGAAGAAGGCGTGGCGTCCGCGCCTCGTGGCCGCGATCACGCTCGGCGTCGTCGTCACGCTGGGCATCGCGATCAGCATGCTCGCGACCGCGGGGATGCCGAGTCAGGCATACTTCGTCACGTACACGCGTGCGTGGGAGTTCGGCATCGGCGGCCTCCTGTCTCTCGTCACGTTCCGACGACTGCCACGGCTCGCCGCCAACGTCCTCGCGATCATCGGGTTCGTCGTGATTGCCGTGTCGGCCGTGGCGTTCGGACCGGAGACTCCCTTCCCTGGCGCGTATGCGCTCCTCCCCGTACTCGGCGCGGGAGCGGTAATCGCTGCGGGCACTGTCACGCAGCGACTGTGGCACTCGCGGCTCACTTCCCTGCGCCCCGTGCAATGGCTCGGGGACGTGTCGTACTCCCTCTATCTGTGGCACTGGCCGCTGATCGTCCTTGTCCCGTCGGCCTTGGCGAGCACGATGACGACGATGATGAAGGTCGGCATCCTCGGTGTCGCCTTCGTCCTGGCTTGGCTGACGTATCGGCTGGTGGAGCGTCCCGGGCAACGCTGGCGCCTGGTGGCCGTGTCGAATCGGCGTACCTTCCTTGCCATGCTGGCAGGCATGGCAACTGTGATCGTCGCCGGAGGCGCCCTGATGCTGGCGGGCAACCTCCGCGTGGCAGCGGACGTGCCGCCGATCTCCGTGACCATCCAGGAGTGTGTCGGACCGCAGGCAATGCCGCAGTCGGTGAGCTGCGACGACCGCTTCGCTCCAGCCGCGGAGACAGTCATGGGGCCCCGGAACTCGTACTTCCACGTCCCGGCAGAGTGCGTCGCCCGTCCAGACCTGCTGCCGTTCGGCGACAAGACAGCCACGGTGGAATGCGACTTCAGCGGTGGTGTCGAGGATCCGACCACAGTCTGGCTCGTCGGCGATTCGCACGCGCAGCAGTGGCAGGGGACCGTGTTCGATCTCGCGCGTCAGAACCACTGGTCGGTGATGACGAGTTTCGGGGGCGGATGCCCGGTCATCGATGTCCCGTTCGTCGGCTTTCGCAAGGCGGCACCCGGAGCCGATCAGCAAAGGTGTCGGGACTGGTCGACGGCCGTGCGCGCAGCCGTCGTCGAGTCGAAGCCCGATTTCGTGCTGACCTCCTCCGCCGGCCGCGTCCAACTCGTCGACGACGGGTCGGGTCGTCCGCAGGACGTCCAGTTCTCCGACGGGCTCGTGCGCACTTGGACGGAGTGGGCGGATGCGGGCATCACCGTCATCCCCCTCGGCGGCGTGCCGTTCAACGGAGAGGTGCGCTCTCCCGACTGCGTGGTGGTGAACGCCGGCAACCCTGGCGCCTGCGCCGTGCCGAGATCGGAGGCGCAGCCCAGCGACCCCTATCTCGTCGCGGCCGCGCAGTCGGCGTCGCCGGCGATCCGCGCCTTCGATGCAGATCCCTACTTCTGCGACTCGGACGCGTGCTACGCCGTGATCGGTGGAGTGTCTGTCTACTACGACGCCGATCACCTCAATCTGGACTACGTCCGTCGGTTGGCGCCGCCGCTCGCCCAGGCAATGGGGGTCGCTGGCTGAAGCTCCCAGCCAGACGCCGATACGATGGACGACATGGATCTTCTTGTCGTCGGGTCGGGGTTCTTCGGCCTCACCATCGCCGAGCGCGCCGCCGAAGCAGGCCGCAAGGTGACAGTCATCGACCGCCGCCACCACATCGGCGGAAACGCCTACAGTGAGGCGGAGCCCGAGACCGGGATCGAGGTCCACCGCTACGGTGCGCATCTGTTCCACACCTCGAACGCGACGGTGTGGGAGTACGTCAACCGCTTCACGAGCTTCACGAACTACGTGCACCGCGTCTACACGACGCACAAGGGCACGGTCTTCCCCATGCCGGTCAACCTCGGCACCATCAATCAGTTTTTCCAGTCGGCGTACACACCCGACCAGGCCCGCGCGCTCGTGAAGGAGCAGGCGGGGGAGTTCGACGTGAAGACGGCTTCGAACTTCGAGGAGAAGGGCATCGCCCTCGTGGGGCGCCCGTTGTTCGAGGCGTTCTTCCGCGACTACACCGCGAAGCAGTGGCAGACCGACCCGCAGAAGCTCTCGGGCGACATCATCAGCCGCCTGCCGGTGCGCTACACGTATGACAACCGCTACTTCAACGACACGTGGGAGGGGCTTCCCACGGACGGCTACACCGCGTGGCTGGAGCGCATGGCGGATCACCCGAACATCGAGGTGAAGCTGAACGTCGATTACTTCGACGACACCCACTCGCTCAGCAAGAAGGCGACCGTCGGACAGGTCCCGGTCGTCTACACCGGCCCGGTCGATCGCTACTTCGACTACGCGGAGGGGGCGCTCAGCTGGCGCACGCTCGATTTCGAGCAGGAGGTGCTGAACGTCGGCGACTTCCAGGGCACCAGCGTCATGAACTACCCCGACATGGACGTGCCCTACACGCGCATCCACGAGTTCAAGCACTTCCACCCGGAGCGCAAGGACGTGTACGACTCGGACAAGACGGTCATCATGCGGGAGTTCTCGCGGTTCGCCGAGCGCGAGGACGAGCCGTACTACCCGGTCAACACCCCGAGCGACCGTGAGGGGCTTCTGGCCTATCGCGAGCTTGCAAAGGGGGAGGACGGCGTGCACTTCGGCGGGCGCCTCGGCACATACCAGTACCTCGACATGCACATGGCCATCGGCTCGGCGCTGTCGCTGTGGAACAACACTCTCTCCTAGACTCGACATCGTGAGTCACGCTGCTGTCGGGGCGCCCGGGACGCCCCGGCGTTATCTGCATTCGCTGTGGCTGCTCTCGGCTCGCGACCTCAAGGTCCGCTACGCCACGAGCTCCCTTGGGTACCTCTGGTCGATCCTCGACCCTCTGGTGATGAGCGCGATCTACTGGTTCGTGTTCACGCAGGTGTTCAACCGTGACGTGGGGGAAGACCCCTACATCGTCTTCCTCATCGTGGCGCTGCTGCCGTGGGTATGGTTCAACACCTCGGTGTCCGACTTCACCCGAGCGTTCAAGAAGGATGCCCGGCTCGTCCGTTCGACGGCGATCCCGCGCTCGATCTGGGTCAATCGCATCGTGCTGAGCAAGGGCATCGAGTTCCTCTTCTCGATGCCGGTCCTCGTGCTCTTCGCCGTGTTCAGCGGTGCGCACGTGAACTGGTTGCTGCTCTGGTTCCCGGTGGCGGTCCTCCTGCAGGCGATGCTTCTGGTCGGGCTCGGACTCCTCGTCGCGCCGCTCTGCGCGCTCTACACCGACCTGGAGCGGACGACGGCGCTCATTCTGCGGGCCCTGTTCTACGCCTCCCCGGTGATCTACAGCTTCCGGGACCTGCCGGCGCCGTTCGACGTGATCGGCGCCTTCAACCCGCTCGCCGGGATCTTCACCCTCTACCGCGTGGGCTTCTTCGCCGACCTCTGGGATCCGATGCCGATCCTGATCAGCGCGGTGATGTGCGTGGGAATCCTCGCGCTCGGGATGTGGACGTTCGGACGCCTGGAGCGCCCCGTGCTGAAGGAGCTGTGATGGCCGCGGCGATCGAAGTCACGAACCTCGGTGTGCACTTCCGACGGAACCGGCGCGGGCGCCGGAGCTTCAAGGATCTCTTCGCCGGGGCCTCCCGCAGGTCTCGGCCAGGAGAGTTCTGGGCGCTGCGCAACGTCTCCTTCACCGTGCAGCCCGGTGAGTCGATCGGCGTCGTCGGACGCAACGGTCAGGGCAAGTCCACGCTGCTCCGCCTGGTCGCGAAGGTGCTTCTCCCCGATGAGGGGACGGTCAGCGTCAACGGGGGCGTCGCTCCGTTGATCGAGATCACCGGGGGTTTCGTGGGTGACCTCACCGTGCGCGAGAACGTCCGTCTCACGGCGGGCCTGCACGGGATGTCCCGTGACGAGGTGTCGCGTCGTTACGACGACATCATCGCGTTCGCCGAGTTGGCGGGGTTCGAGGAAACGCCCTACAAGCACCTCTCGAACGGTATGAAGGTCCGTCTGGCCTTCTCCGTGGTATCGCAGCTCGACGAGCCCATCCTGCTCGTCGACGAGGTGCTGGCGGTCGGCGACAAGGCGTTCCGGGACAAGTGCTACAAGCGCATCGATGAGCTGCTCGCCGACGGACGCACGCTCTTCTTCGTCAGCCACAACGAACGCGATCTGCGCCGGTTCTGCACGCGAGGTCTCTATCTCGACAAGGGGGAGCTCGCTCTCGACGCACCGATCAACGAGGTGTTGGACCGGTACAACGCCGACTACGCGGTGTGACTATCGCTCAGAGCCCGGCCACGCTCCGCAGCTGCTGCACCGACGACCGGGCAGCCTCGACGGCTGCAGCGACGCCTGAGCCCTCGGTGATCGCGCTGCGCAGCTGAGTGAGTCGGGTGGCGTAGGTCGACACCCCTTCGCGCCATTGCTGCTCGATCGAGGACGGAGGGAGCGCGTCC
Organism: Microbacterium sp. J1-1; assembly: GCF_024498615.1. Taxonomy (NCBI): domain Bacteria; kingdom Bacillati; phylum Actinomycetota; class Actinomycetes; order Micrococcales; family Microbacteriaceae; genus Microbacterium; species Microbacterium sp. J1-1. The sequence continues at coordinate 1,380,760 of NZ_CP089590.1, forward strand.
GACAGTCGTTGCGCGTCCTGCTGCAGCGTGTCGAGGACCGGCAATGCGTCCTGGCCGCTCGCACCGGCGATGATGTCGAGCCCGCGGGGGGCGTCGCCCAGCCATCCGCTGACCCGTTCGCGGAAGACCTCGATCGAGGGGTCAGCGACCGGCGGCGTTGTGACCTGCGGCGTCTGCACCGGTTCGGGCGTGGGGGAGGAGGTCGGCGTCGGAGTCGCAGTCGGGGTTGAGGTGGCCGAGGGGGACGGCGAGGCGGAATCCGGCGGTGCCGGCGCGTCCCCGCGCGGGAGGAACAAGAACAACAGTGCCCCGACGATGGCGAGTGCAGCGACGACGAGCCCGACGATCAGCCAGACCTTTCCGGTCTTCTTCGGCTGCGGGGCCAGCGGGGCCCAGCGGAGCTCGGGCTGCGGTTCGTCCATCGTCACGCCTCCAACGGGGGCATCGGCTGCCAGCTGCGGTCTCGTCCGACCTTGCCGCCGTCACGGATGCCGCGGAAGAGGTTGCTCGTGCCGCGTACGGTCCGCTCGACGAAGACGAGGCGGATGAGTTCCTTGAAGAACGTCGCCGTGGTGCCGAGGCCGAAGAGGAGCGGGTTGTAGACGCCGTGGACCCGGTAGTACTGCTTGATGAAGCCGCGGTTGCGCATGATGTAGTAGCGGTAGGCGTTGCTCGAGGCGTTCATGTGGCGGATGCCCATGTCCCACTGCTTGATCTCACGCGTGCGGCGCAGCACGAACTCATCGACGATGACCGCGGTGGTCAGACGCGATGCCAACCAGCCGTACATCTGGTCGTCCCAATAGATGAAGAAGCGCGGGTCGGGCAGACCGATCTGCTGAACCAGCGAGCGGTGGATGAACATGCCCTCGAAGCAACCGCTGTTCATCTCCTTGTATCCGCTCTCGTCGAAGGCGGAAGGGGCGAACGGAATCGGGATGCCCATGCGCTCGGCGATGCGGTATTGCCAATAGAACTCGCTGCCGTCGTAGTCGAATCGACGGCCCTGGATGCTCTTGAACCGGCTGCTCCAGGCTCCCATCCTCGCGAGCCCCTCGGGGAGGACCTCGACATCGTCGTCCATCAGCCAGATCCACTCGGAACCGAGATCGTATGCGGTGCGCATGCCCTCGCTGAAGCCCCCTGAGCCGCCGGTGTTCGTCTCCAGCCGGCGGTACACGATCTCGGTGCCGATGTCATCGCGGAACGACTCGACGACATCGGTCGTGTCGTCCACCGACGCATTGTCGATGATGACGACGTGACCGGGCTTCGGGTCCATCGCGGTGATGCTGGTGAGCAGGCCGGAGAGAAGGTGCGAACGGTTGAAGGTGACGATGACGATCGCGGCGGCCTTCGGGTCGAATGCAGCGGGCGCCGCGGTCATGCCTTCTCCTCGAAGATGTTCTGCCAGGACTGGGGGGAGACGAGGTCGGGCAGCGCCTCCCGGTACTGCTTCTGGAGCTCCGGCCAGCGTCGGGTGAGCTCGGAGTGCAGTCGCATCGTGTCTCGAAGCATGCGCCGGTACTTCGCGCGGTCGCGGGTGTAGATGTTCTTCCCGGAACCGTCGGCCGCGCTCACCAGGGCACTGTCGAATGCGGGGACGCGCCACCAGTGCGCGTCCTCCTTACCGAACTCGACCTCGGGCTGCGCGATGTTCGCCGTGGCCGGCCGGTGCATCCAATGGGAAACGAGGGTCGACAGCGTGAACCAGCGCAGCATCAGGCCCTTCGGGCTGTCGAAGTCGTTCTTCGACAGCTTCTTGTACACCTGGCGACCGCGTCGAGAGTGGAGGACCGTGGTTGGGTCCCGATGAACGACCGTCTCTGGGTAGTCGGCGGCGAGGGCGCGGGCCGCGGGCATCGCCGTCGCCAGGTTCTGCCGCATGTGGTCCGGGCCGGAGAGCACATCGCGCAGGGCTTGCGCACGGAGTGCCACGGGGTAGTACTGCATCATCATGAGGTGCTTCAGGTCGACGCGTCGGCTGTGACGGATCAACCGTCCGCCGCGCGGGGCGTCGGAGTGGAGAAGCCCGGCCACGAGGCGGTTGCGTGCATGGAAGTAGGCTTGCCAGTCGATCGAGTCGTCCTTGTTCACCCACGAGACGTGCCAGAGCGCGATCCCGGGCATCGACACGGTGGGGAAACCAGCTTCACCTGCACGGAGGCAGAACTCGGCGTCGTCCCACTTGATGAAGGCGGGCAGCGACAATCCCACCTTCCTGATGGCGTCGAGGGGGATAAGACACATCCACCAGCCGTTGTAGTCCGCATCCATGCGCATGTGCAGAAGAGTCGATTGGCGGAGGTTGGAGACGCCGAAGTCGTGCGGCATCTTCTCCTGATAGAGATTCCGCCACATGAACGGGGCCTCGTCGACGACCTCCGCCCATCCGTGCAGTTTCGGGCGGTCGAGCAGATCGAACATGTGGCCGCCGACCAGGACCGGGGTGGTGGCATACCGGCCGAAGACGATGGACCGGCGCAGCGACTCCGGCTCGAGACGGATATCGTCGTCGAGCAGCTGCACGAAATCGCTCTCCGGGCGCTGCAGCGTCTCGTGCATCGCACGGGCGAACCCGCCGGAGCCTCCCAAGTTGTCCTGGCGGATCACCTGGAGTGTTTCCCCGAGGTTCGCTGCGACATCGTCGTAACCGTCCTGTTCGGAGACGAGCTGCGTGCCCTGATCGACCAGGAAGATGCGGTCGATGAACTCCAGTGCGTCCGGCGACGCGGCCAGTGCGCGCAGAGTCTCGACGCAGTAGTCAGGTTTGTTGTAGGTCGTGATGCCGAGAGAGGCTTTGCCCCCACGGGCGGGCTCCTGCTCGGTGGTCCACTCCGCGCCTTCGAGCACCGCCGGCTTCTCGTCCGCGACGATGTCGAACCAGATCCATCCGCCGTCGCTGTACTGCGTGAGCTCGAGGTCGAAAGAGGTCGACGCCTCGCCGGTCACTTCGCGGGTGGCGACGCGCTGACGCACGCCCGACCCGTTGGAGCGGTACACCAGGATCGTCGCCGGGCCAGTGGTGCGCACCGTGAGCCGCACATCGCGGACGCTGGTCCAGTGCTGCCAGTAGGACGCGGGGAAGGCGTTGAAATATGTCCCCATCGATACGCGACGTCCGGCCACGATGCGGGCACGGTTCCGACCGAGGATGTTCCCCAGGTGGGCGCGGTTCGAGACGCGGACGGGTTCGTCCTCGATCACGGACCATGTCTCCGGATCGGCATACAGCGGAAGGAGGTCGGGGTCGCGATCAAGTGGGAAGACGACGTTCTGAAGGACGTGGGCCACAGGGAGGTTCTCCGATGTTGATGCCGCAGGCCGCTGTCAGCGGACAGCGCGGGACTCGACGAGCAGTGAGTAGCCTACCGTCGATGACCTCTGCATCTGCGGAGAGTCTCCCTTCGGGACTCCAGGTGCACTGACTAGACTGACCGCGATGAAGGTACTGATCACCGGCGGCGCCGGCTACATTGGCTCGACCATTGCGACGGCGTGCATCGAGGTGGGTCTCGATGTGGTCCTCCTCGACGACCTCTCCCGCGGTCTCCGGTCCTTCGGTGAGGGGCGCGATCTGTACGTCGGCGACATCGCCGACATCGCCGTGGTCGACCGACTTCTGGCCGATCACCCTGACATCGATGCGGTCATCCACTGCGCCGCGCGCATCGTCGTCCCGGAATCCGTCGCCGACCCGCTCGGGTACTACGAGGCGAACGTCGGGAAGACGATCGTGCTTCTCCAGCGCTTACGGGACGCGGGCATCCCTCGCATCGTGTTCAGCTCCTCGGCGGCCGTGTACGCCGGGGAGGGCGGCGACGGCGTGGATGAGGCCGGCCGACTGGCGCCGGCGAGCCCGTACGCCACGAGCAAGGCGATGGTCGAGCAGATCCTCGACGATGCAGCGAACGCCGGCGACTTCCGCGCGATCGCGCTGCGGTACTTCAACCCGATCGGGGCCGACCCGCAGCTGCGCACCGGCCTGCAGAATCCGACTCCTTCGCACGCGCTGGGAAAGATCATGCAGGCCAGAGCGTCCGGAGAGCCCTTCACGATCACCGGAACCGACTGGGCCACACGCGACGGCTCGGGTCTCCGCGACTACATCCACGTCTGGGATCTCGCTCTGGCACATGTTGCGGCGGTTCAGAAGTTCGACGACGTCGCCACCCACGGTGAGCCGTACCAGGTGATCAACCTCGGCACCGGCGACGGTGTGACGGTCCGAGAGCTCGTGGCCGCGTTCGAACGCGTCACCGGCGAACCTCTCGCGGTGATCGAGACCGATCGTCGCCCCGGTGACCAGGCGGGTGCCTTCGCGATCGTCGACCGTGCGGCCGAGGTGCTGGACTGGCGTGCCGAACGCTCGGTCGACGATGGTGTGCGCGACGCGATCGCCTGGGCCGAGAAGCTGCGCTCGCTGAGCTGAGTGCGCTGCGGCGCCCTCAGTCACCCCTGCGGGTGGTCACTCCTGTGGGCGGAGCGTCGGGATAGCGCCCGTGTGCACAGCGTCGATGTTCTCGCGCCAGGACCGCGATTGTCCGGCGCGCAGCGCGCAGAGCACCAGCATGAACCACCCGGCGCCGACCAGCGTGAAGCTCTCGAACATCGAGTCGACGGCCAACGTCACCAGCATGATCGGCGTCCAGGCGTAGACGACGGAACGTCGCACGCTGGCCACCAGCCAGGAGCGGATCAGTGCGACGCCGCCCAGCAGGAGGAACAGAACCAGACCGGCCGCACCGAGCTGGAGCAGCACGTCGAAGAACGCGTTCAGTGCGCTCTCATGATGGTCGTCCAGCTGGAAGTTGATGAAGGTGAACGGATATTCGCCACGGGCCCACTCACCGAACCATCCCCACCCGTTGATCGGTCTGACGGCGACGAAGTCGAGGATCGTGTTCCACAGAGACGCGCGGATCGAGAAGTCCGATCCGGCATCCAGCAGCGCGATGATCTGGTGGCGCAGTGCGAACGCGATCGCGAGCGTCAGGGTCACGAGGATGCCGAGGACGAGCTGCACGATGTTGCGCCGCGCGGGTGACGTGTGTCGCACGATCGTCAGCGCGAGCGTGACGGTGCCCACGGCGACGGCGAGAACGAGCACGGTCGGCGATGCCGAGAGGAAGGCCAGGGAACCGGCGAGGCCGATCGAGAGCACGGCGAGCGGCGGGTTCACGGACTGTGTGCGCCACTCGATGACGAACGTGATGAGGGCGATGACCGCGATGAACCCGAGCATGTTGCGGCTGCCGAACAGGCCCTGGATCGGACCGCCTTCCGCCAGGTTTCCCTGGATCGCGAGGAAGGTGAACGGGAGATCGAGGAGGATGCCGGACAGGATCTCGAGTCCCAGCGAGACGGCGAGGAGGGCGCGCAGGGTGTCGCCGATCGCGCGAACGGTCTGGAGCGTGTCACGGATGTGGCCGATCGTGATCGCGAGGAACGCGTAGCCGAACAGTGACATCCAGCCGAACAGCGTGTCCGAGCGGTCCGTCGTCCACACCAGGCTCACCAGAGCCCAGCCGAGGAAGGCGATGAGCGACGACGGGGCGATCCGGAGAAGGGACAGCTCATCCCGTCGGACCCACAGGATCGCCGCGCCCAGGAGGCAGAGCACCGTGATGATGGTGGCCAGCGTGACCTTCGACGTCATCCGCTCGATCGCGTACGAGGCGAAGACCGTGGTCAGAGTGGCGAGGGCGAAGGCGCGAGCCAGCTCGACCGATCCGAGCAGCCGCACCAGGGGGCGCGACGACGTCACGGAACCCGCCGTTGCCGGGCACCGCGCTCGAACACGAGGTCGCGCTCGCCGACCCCGACCAGCGGTACGGACTTCAGCTTGAACGACAGGAGCACCACGAGCATCCAGCCCCACAGCATGATCGGCGTCGACTCGGCGAACCCCTGGACGAGGAGGACCACGGTGAACAGGCTGGGCAGCAGAGTCAGCGGAGAGAAGGGGCGCGCGGAATCGAGGTCCCACCGGGGGCGATCGACGGCGAAGAACCAGGAGCGCCACAACAGGCTCAGGTACGCCACGCCCATCAGGATGACGCCGACGACGCCGAGCTGGAACAGGACATCGAGCCACATGTTGTGCGCGTGGAAGACGGTGATGCCGTGATCGGTGATCCAGTGATCGAACGACGGGTCGGTGGGGATCCAGGGGCTGGAGAAGCCGTTGCCGAGAACCGGGTGCTCGCGGACCCGCTCCAGGACCTTCGCCCAGATCAGGTCGGAGCGTCCGGTGAGGTCGGACGTGCGGCCGACGAGGCCGAGGAGTGGCTCTCGAAGCAGCCAGACCACGACCGTGGCCAGAGCCGTCCCGCCGATGGCGACGACGTAGATGCGCGTTCGTGCGCCGGGGGTGCGGGCGCGACGCATGAGGAGTGCGACCACGAGGACGACCGCGGTCGCGGCTGCGCAGATGAAGGCGGTCACGGAGGACGTGCGGAACAGGAAGTATGCCGCGAGGAGCATCCAGAGCGCGAGCGTGGTGCGCCAGCGCGCGCGGGCGACGAACAGCACCCCGAAAGTGATGATCGAGAACAGCGAGATGATCGCGAGCACGTTCGCATTGCCGACGATCCCCTGGATCCTGCCGCCGTCGAAGAGGTTGTCGCGCACCCAGTAGAGCTGCGGGTCGATCCGGCCGTCCGGCAACGTCGCGAAATTCGGCAGGAGCGGACCGTGCAGGACGAGTGAGACCCACAGCTCAAGGGCGAGCGAGAGGCCGAGGATCCACTTGAACGCGGAGGAGAGGGCCCGCACGATCTCATGCCAGGTGAGCACGTGCGCGATGAAGAGGCCGTTGACGGTCACCGCGGCGAGGAGGAACCAGGTGATCAGAGTCGGCCCCCGCCATTGCGACCAGGCGACGGAGAGGAGGGCGAACGCCGTGTAGCCGATCGCCGTCCAGGGCAGGCGCCGCCAGCGGAACGGCTGCGGGTGATTGCGGGCCAGCATAGGGACGCCGATGGCCAGCGTCGCGAGCGTGAAGGCGACGAGAGTGGCACCGGCCCCCTCCATGCCGACGAGGTTGTACACCGCGGTGTGCGCGAACGTCACGATCAACACGAGGATCACGTAGCCGCGCAGCATCAAATGCCCCGTCGACTCGCGCTCCGGCGGTGTCGGCGGGGCTGCCACCGGGTGCTTGGTGTACTGGGCCATCGCGTTCAGGCTACCGCGCCGCGCTCGGCGCGTCGCTGAACGCCGCAGTGCACCCTACGCTGGGACCATGCTGCTGAGCCTCACGAATGCTCCCCGCGACTACGCGTGGGGATCCGACTCCCTCCTCGCCGGACTCGAAGGGCGCACGCCGACAGGCGCGCCGGAGGCCGAGGTGTGGTTCGGGGACCACCCCGGGGATCCGGCCGATGTCGCCGGAGGGGGAACCCTCGATCAGGTCACCGGGGGGACCCTGCCGTACCTGCTCAAGCTCCTCGCGGCCGGGCGTCCGCTCTCGATCCAGGTGCACCCGACGATCGCGCAGGCACGCGCGGGCTGGGAGCGCGAGAGCGAACTCGCCGCGGACGATCCGCGGCGCAACTACCGCGACGACAACCACAAGCCCGAGCTCATCGTCGCCCTCAGCGAGCGGTTCGAGTCGCTGAGCGGTCTTCGTCCGGTCGACGAGACACTCGCGCTGCTGGGGCTGCTCGACGACAGCGAGGGCGTCGTTCAGTTGCGCGACCGACTCGGCGCGGGCGACGATTCCCTTCGGGACACGATCGGCTGGCTGCTCGGGGGCGGAGCGAACGCTGCGGTCGAGGACATCATCTCGGCCGTCGTGGCATCGTCCGTGCGTGGAGACGGTGACACGGGGGAGTGGGGGACGACGCTCCGTGCGATCGCGAGCGTCGCCGAGAACTACCCGGGGGATCCCGGCGTCGTGGTCGCTCTGCTCATGAACCACGTCGTCCTGCGTCGCGGCGAGGCCGTGTTCTTGCGCGCGGGTCTGCTCCATGCGTACCTGTCCGGACTCGGCGTGGAGATCATGGCGGCGAGCGACAACGTGCTGCGGGGCGGGCTCACCCCGAAACGCATCGATGTCCCCGAACTGCTCGCGATCCTCGACGCCACTCCCGGTGAGGTTCCGGTGCTGCGCCCCCACGGTGACGGCGGGGTCACGGCGTATCCGGTTCCGGTGCCCGACTTCGCGCTCACGAGGATCGAGCTCGACGGAACCCCCGTCGCCCTCGACGTGTCCGGGCCGACGATGGTGCTCGCGACGGACGGGCAGGTCGCCGTCGCTTCTGCGGACGGCGAGCGAATCGACGTCGTGGTCGGTGCGGCGGCGTTCGCGAGTGCCGACGAAGGCACCCTCACCGTTTCCGGCGTCGGCGAGGTCTTCATCGCGAGCCCCGGGCGCTGAGCCGACCCCGGGCGCGCGACACGCCGATCGACCCCCAAGAACCTTAAAGAGCGGCTTGAGGGTTTACGATCCGCGACTTGACCGGAGCGAATGACACGGGTGTAATTAGTCATGAGCACGGCCCGCCGGGGGGCGGAGACAGGGTTGGAGATCGAGATGACGGGATACCGTTCCGACGTACCGGAGAACTGGTTCGTCGATCCGATCAACCTCGGTGTTCCCGGGGTTCGACGGACCGAAGCATCCGACGATGACAACGCCCTCGCCTGGCAGAGCGACGCACTCTGCTCGCAGACGGACCCGGAGGCATTCTTCCCTGAGAAGGGTGGATCCACCAGAGACGCCAAGCGCATCTGCACGACGTGCGACGTCCGCAGCGAGTGCCTCGAATACGCGCTCAACAACGACGAGCGCTTCGGTATCTGGGGCGGTCTCTCGGAGCGCGAACGCCGCAAGCTCAAGCGTCGCGCCAGCTGATCGTCCGCATCGTCTCCGCGTGGCACGGCTTCGCGGGCGCGCCGCACGGGCTGCTCCAGCGCCGCCTGACCCGCGCATAGGCTGACGAGGACATGCCAGCCCGAGTTCACGCCATCATCGTCGCGCGCCCCGGATCCGCCTCCCGCGCGCAGCTCCTCCGCACTCTCGACGCCGTGCGATCCCAGACCGCACCCGCGGACGCCGTGACGCTCGTCGTCTGCGGGGATTCGTCTTCGATGCGGGAGAGCGAAGCGGTCGCCGCGACGGTAGAGGGCATCATCGAGGCGCGCGCCAGCACCTCCTTCGCCGAGGCGGTCGACCTCGCTCGGCCGCGGGTGCTCGACGGCTCAGCGATCTGGCTGCTCGCCCAGGACACGGCCCCGCACCCGCGCGCACTGGAACGTCTTCGCGGAACGCTGGAACGCTCGCCCTCCGCGGCGATCATCGCGCCCAAGCTCGTCGCGACCGACAACGACCGCGAGATCGTCTCCCTCGGGGTGACGATGACCGCTCTCGGCCGCTCGGTCGAGCTCGCGGCCGGCGAGCTCGACCAGGGCCAGCACGATCGCATGGATGACGCTCTCGGGTCCGATGTGCGGGGCATCCTCATCCGTGGCGAAGTCCGCGATGCTCTGCGTCTCGACCCCGCCCTCGCCGGCGCCGATGAGGGACTCGACCTCGGGGTGCGGGCACGCCTGGGCGGCGGACGCGTCGTACTCGCACCGAGCGCACGAATCTCGGCTGCTCCCGGTGGTCCTGCGGCGCTGCCGTCCGGGCGGTCGCGCCGGGCGTACGTCACGCGGCTCGCCCAATTGCATCGACGCCTGGCCTACGCTCCCGCCGCGGCGGTGCCGCTGCACTGGCTGAGCCTGCTTCCTCTCGCGCTGTGGCGCTCCCTCACCCACCTCATCGGCAAGCGGCCCGAGGCCGTGCTCCCCGAATGGGGGGCAGCGCTCACCGCGATGATCCGCCTCGGAGCGATCGCGCGATCGAGGTCGCGCATCCGCGCTTTCCGAACGTCGACGTGGGCGAGCATCGCGCCTCTGCGCATCACCTCCTCGGATCTGCGTCGGCACCTCGACGACGGGCATGGCAGCGAGGGCGGCGCGGTCAGCGAACTGCGCTTCTTCTCCGGCGGGGGAGCATGGGCCGTGCTCGGGGCGCTCGTCGTCAGCATCGCCTCGTTCACCACCCTCCTGGCGTGGCCGGCACTCGGCGGCGGCGGACTGCTCCCGCTCCGTCAGACCGTCGCCGCGCTGTGGAGCGACGCGGCCTGGGGCATTCGGGGCACCGCCGTCGACCTCATCGGACCTGCCGATCCGTTCGCAGCGATCGTGGCGGTGCTCGGTACCCTGTGGCCTGCTGGTCCGTCGTTCGCGATGGTGCTCCTGTGGATCCTCGCCCTCCCGCTCGCCGTCCTCGGGGGATGGTTCGCCGCGACGCGGGTGACCGACCGATCGGGCTTGCGCATCTTCGCCGGCGTCGCATGGGCGCTCACCCCTCCGTTCCTCACGGCGCTCGTCGAGGGGCGTCCGAGCGCCGTCCTCGTACATCTCCTCCTTCCCTGGCTCTTCCATACCGCCGTGGTCGCCCACCGATCGTGGGGAGCCGCCGGCAGCGCGTCGCTGCTGCTCGCGGCCGTCCTTGCGTGCGCGCCCTCGCTGGCGCCCGCGCTGGTCCTGCTGTGGGTCATGGCGCTCGGCATCGTGCTCGGCACGGCGCAGTTCCGGGGGGCCGCGCGTCTGCTCTGGCTGCCGGTGCCGACGGTGGCGCTGTTCGCCCCCCTCGTCTTCTGGCAGTTCGCGCACGGGACGCCGTGGGGTGTCCTGGGCGACCCCGGTCTGATCTGGGCGGGCTCGCAGGCCTCAGCCGACGCCGCGGGCAGGTTGGCCCTCGCGATGGGCTTCCCGACCACGGACCTCGCCGGGTGGGCATCGTTCGCGCCCGAAGCGATCACACCCTGGGTCTGGGTCCTCTCTGCCCCGACCGCGCTCCTCGCTCTGGGTTCCGCTCTGGCGCCGCGGTGGCGAGCGGGGATCACTCTCCTCGTCGTCGCGGTCACCGGCCTCGCCACGGCCTTCTTCGCCGTGGGCGTCACCGTGAGCTTCGACCAGGGCGCTGGAGTGGCGATCTGGCCGGGGGCAGGCCTCAGTCTGGCCTGGATCGGGATGCTCGGCGCTGCGCTCGTCACGCTGGACACGGCCATCACGGCGCCGCGCCTGAGAGGTGTCGCGGCGACCGTCGCGGCCCTGTCCCTGGCGGTCTGCGCGGTCCCGGCGCTCACGGCCTTCCACACGGATCGCTCCCTCCTGACGAACGGTCCCGAATCCACTCTGCCCGCCTACGTCGCAGCCCAGGCAGCGGGTGATCGCGACGTCGCGACGCTCGTCCTCACCCCGAAGAACGACGGCGGACTCGCGGTCGAGGTCGTCCGGGGGGCGAGTGAGACCTTGGGGTCGCAGACGACCATGACCTCGACGGCGACGGAACCGCAGGGGGCGGACGTCTCCACCCTCGCGGTGGACCTGCTGTCTGCTCGCGAGTTCGATGCGCCGGGTGAGCTGGCGGCGAAGGGGATCAGCTACGTGCTGGTCGCTCAGGGCACCGGCAGCGACGGAGACAAGGCGCGTGCCCTCCGTGCCATGGCCATCGCCTCGATCGATCAGCGTCCCGGGCTCGTGCATGCGGGCCGCACGGATCGCGGGGTGCTCTGGCGGCTGGAAGCGGAGGCTGCGGCCTCTCCTGCCCTCAGCGCCGCTCAGCAGGGGACGGTCAGGCTCGTCCTCACGCTCCAGCTGATGGCGGTGCTCGCCGCATTGCTGTTGTCGATCCCCACGCGCGCCTCGCGCCGCGCGGCGCGCGCGCAGTCCCGGATCGTCGGGCGCGCTCCGGATGAGCCTCTGGTGCTTCCTCGGCATGCGGAGGACCGTCACGATCTCGAGGAGCAGCCCCCGGTCGGCGCTCTCGAAGAGCCGCAGGATGCCGCTGCCCTGAACGACGAGGCGCTGGTGCCGATTGCTGAACCTGAGCCCGACCCCGAGCCGAGCGGCGATCAGGCTGCCGCAGCGGACGACGCGTCCCCACCGGCAGGCGCTGATGAGGACGGCCCCGACAGGTCCGTGGAGGGAGATCGATGAGCCGCTCACGCGCAATCCGCGTCGCCGCCACCAGCGCGCGCCTGGTCACGGGAGGCGTGGTCATCGTCGCCTGTGTGGCAGGGATCGCTGCGGCCGTGCATGCGCCCTGGCCGAGCATCAGCCACGACGCGGCCCAGATGCAGGTCACGCCCCTTCCCGGCGACAGCGTGCTCGTCTGCAACGGGGACCTCCGCGCGCTCGGTCGCGACGCGATCGATCCGCTCAGCATGTCGTCCGCCGCGCGGCCGAGCGTGACCCTCGGTGGAACTTCGGGAGACCCCGCGTCCGAGGGTCTCGCCGTGAAAGATGTGCCGGATGCCGGCGAGGTCCGCGTACTGACCGGCACCGTGGAAGGACGCACCGCTCCGTTGATCGCCGCCGCCGAGTCGATCAGCATCGCGACGGAGGATCTCGCCGGATACGCGGCCGCCCCCTGCGGTGTTCCGAAGCTGGACTCGTGGCTCGTGGGCGGCAGCACCGCGACCGGCACCGAAGACATCGTGATCCTGACGAACGCGGCCGAGGTGCCGTCGACCGTCACGCTCTCGGTCTATGGGGAGACGAGGAGCGCGCGCACCGTGATCGTGCCCGCTCGCACGCAGACCGCGGTCCCACTGACGTCGATCGCGGCGGGGAACACCACGCCGGTGGTTCGTGTCGGGGCGGTGGGGGCACCCGTCCGTGCCGTCCTCCAATCCTCCCTCGTGCAGGTCCTCGACCCGGCGGGTATCGACCTGCAGGACGCCGTCGCGGGCCCGCAGGAGAACCTCGTGCTGGCCGGGGTCCAAGTCTTCGCGTCCGCAGGGGACGATGCCGAGATGGCCGTCCTCCGAGTGCTGTCACCGGGAGTGGATGCTCGGGTGCAGGTCCGGGTGCGGGCCGAGGGATCGTCCGCCGTGGTCGATGAGTTCTCGGTCCCCGTCGAAGCCGACCTGCCCGCGCAGGTCGCGCTCACGGGCCTGGCACCGGGTTCGTACACGGTCGACGTCGTTTCGGACGCTCCGGTCGTGGCCGCGCTCCGGGAGCAGGACGGCTTCGGTCGCGACTCCGACTTCGCCTGGATCACCCCGGCGCCGGAGATCGAGGGCGATGTCCTGTTCGCCGTGCCGTCGGGGCCGGCGCCCCGGGTCCAGCTGGCGAACACGTCGGATCAGGATGTGACCGTGACCCTCGAGTCGTCGGACGGGGGTCTGCCCGAGGAGATGGTCATCGCCGCAGGAGAGTCGCTCGGCGTGGAAGTCGATCCCGGCGCCACCTATCGGATGACGACGGACGGCTCGATTCGCGCCGCCCTGACCCTCACCGCCCCGGGAGCGATCGCCGTGTCACCCGTGCAGGCCAGCGCCGGCGTGGAGAAGGCGATAACGGTCTACCCCTGATCTCCCGCGGGGAAAGGTCAGTGCTCGTGGCCCAGATCCCACGGCTCGCGACCGACGTACTCGGCGGCGGCGCGGAACACGGCGCTCTCGATCGCCATCCGCCGATGCGGCGCGTCGTCGTGACCCGGGGGAAGCAACCGTTCGATGGGCAGGCGGAACAGCACGATGCGTCGGTTCTCACGGTCGAGGTACCAGCGTGGAACCTCGTCGGTCGCGTCGAAACCCGGGATCGCGCCGATCTCGAATCGCACCTCCTGCAGCTCCGGCCAGGTTCCACGGAGGAACTCGACCGCCGTGCCGACCGTGAGGTCGAAGCGGTCCAGGCGTCCGTCGAGGGGCGCGAGGGGAGGCCGTACGACCTCGCTGCGGCCCAGACGTCCGTGACGTCCGTGCCGGGCACCGCGCCGAGGGGCGGCGGAGGCGTGGGCAGTGCGACGACGGGGCATGACGAAAGTCTAGGTGGTGTCCGCGTCTGCGGCGCGGCATCCCGAGCGTCGACGGACGGCAGCCGTACGCTGGCGGAGATGGACGGACGACTGTGCTCGAAGGTCGGCTGCGTGCGAGAAGCCGTGGCCACCCTCACCTATGACTATGGCGACCAGATGGCGGCGCTCGGACCGCTCGGTGCCGCGAACGACCCTCAGGCCCACGACCTCTGCTCGCCGCACGCGGATCGACTCTCGGTCCCGGCCGGCTGGCTCGTCGTCCGCCACGAAGCCCTCCGCGTCTGACGGCGCCCCTTCGGGCCGGACACGCGGTGTCAGCCGCCCCAGGAGAACGCTTGCGCCTGGATACGCTGTCCCGAGGCGTGCCAGGGCGGCGCAGCCGGAAAGGCACTCGTGATCGTCTGGCGTCGCTGGATCTTCCCCCTGCTTCTCGTCGTGGTCTTCGGTGCGTGCGCCGCCGCGCTCGTCAAGATCGCCTTCTTCCCCGACAGGGCCGAGACCATCGTCAGCCCTGATGCCGGGATCACCGACCCGATCATCGCCGTGGAACGTGGTTCGGTCGTCAATGCTCTGACCCTGACCGGCAACATCGCTCGCGACGAGACCTTCGGGGTGCGCAGCGAACTCGACGGGACGGTCACGGCCGTCCACGTGAGCGAAGGCGCGGCGGTGAGCGCCGGTCAGAAGCTCTTCACCGTTCGTCAGGAGTATCCCCGGAAGGACATCGACGTGCTCGCCCCCGAAGCCGGCGACGTGTCGGAGATCGCTCTCGTGAAGGGGCAGATGACGTCCGTCGGTACCGAGACGTACAAGCTCACGCCCGCGCGCTACCACCTGCTGGCGACCGTCGACCCGGTCCAGCTGTATCGTCTCGTGAACGCGCCGAGCGAGGCCACGATCACCATCACGGGCGGACCGGCCCCGTTCGCGTGCACCGGCGTGCGCGTCCAGGTCTCGGCAGAGGGGACAGCCAGCGTGCGGTGCGCCATCCCGAAGGACCAGACGGTCTTCGCCGGGCTTCCCGCGACCCTCGACCTCGCCCTCGGCCAGGTCGACGACGCACTCGTGGTCCCGGTCACCGCGGTGCAGGGCGGTGCCGGATCAGGCACGGTCTGGGTCGACGCGGCTGACGGCTCCGAGCCGGAGGAGCGCACGGTGACGCTCGGGGTCAACGACGGGGTGATCGTCGAGGTCACGGAGGGACTGGCGGAAGGCGACAGCATCCGCGAGTTCGTGCCCGGTTTCGTCGCCCCCGTCGAGGAGTTCTGCTACGAAGTGTCGCCGGGGGTCGAACAGTGCGACAGCGGGATGAGCTGGTGAGCCTCGTCGCACTCGAGGACGTCGCGAAGAGCGTTCTCCTCCCGGACGACTCGCGGCTCGAGATCCTTCGCGGCATCACCTTGGAAGTCGGCGCCGGGGACCACGTGTCGATCGTCGGGCGCTCGGGTTCCGGCAAGTCGACGCTGCTCAACATCCTCGGGATGCTGGATGCGCCGACCTCCGGTTCCGTCTCCTTCGAAGGGCGTGAAGTGCGCCGGATGCGGTCGGGACGCCTCGATCGGCTGCGTGGCGACAACGTGGGCTTCGTCTTCCAGCAGTTCAATCTGCTCCCCGGGCGCACCGCGCTCGACAACGTGACGATGCCTCTCGGACATGCGAAGGGCCGGATGTTCTGGAACCGCAGACAGATCGCCGCGGACATGCTCGAGCGTGTCGGCCTCGGCCATCGCGTCGACCAGATCGCCGACAAGCTCTCCGGGGGTGAACAGCAGCGGGTCGCGATCGCCAGGGCGCTGGTGCGGAAGCCCGTCCTGATCCTCGCGGATGAGCCGACGGGCGCCCTCGACATCGATACCGGGGCCTCCGTGATGTCCCTTCTCGACGAGGTCGCCACCGAGACCGATGCGGCGCTCGTCACCATCACGCATGACCTGCACGTCGCCGCGCGCGCACGCAGGCACTACCGCCTGGACGCCGGACGCCTGGAGCCGGTGGACCTGGGCCGCGCCTTCGAGGCCTCGACGCTCGCGGCGTCCGTGCCGTCGGAGGGGACACCCGCGGTGGCGGAGCCCGTCTCGTGACCGGGTTCCTCGGCGCGCTCTCCGACGCCTGGGCGGAGATCCGCGTCCACAAGCTGCGGGTGCTGCTGAGCTTGATCGGCATCGCCGTCTCGGTCGGCGCGCTCACCGCGGTCGTGGCGATCTCGGAGTATCAGCGCCAGTTCCAGGCGGAGCAGTCCGACCGGTGGGGCGGACGCGCCGCGACCATCGCCGTCTCGGCGAGCACGGCCGACGGCACGCCGATCGACGCCGACGAATTCGACGATCGCTTCACCCGGGTGTCCGATCGGTTCGGTTTCAGTCACACCACGCGGATCGCGCAGGGGGTCATGCTGGATGTGCATCTTCCCGAGGGCATCACCCCGGTCCCCGCGCGCATCATGGACCCGGCATTCCCACAGATCCATCGCGAGAAGCTCCTGGAGGGGCGCTGGTTCCTCGACTCCGACCCGGAGGCGATGGCACCTCCGGTCGTGATCACGGAGGCGCTCTGGGACCGTCTGGGGAGGGTGCCGCTGTCTCAGCACCCCACCGTCGAGTTCGGCGGCGCGGCAGGCGGCACCTATCAGGTGATCGGCATCGCTCCCCGGCAGGGCTTCGGGGACGAGGAGTTGCGGGTCGATCTGCTGTACGACGACTATCGCGACAGAGTGGACGCTCTGCCCGCGGAAGTCTCGACGCAGTACGAGGTGTGGGTCGGTGTCGACCAGGCCGATCAGATCGGCCCGGTGCTGGCGATGGATCTACGCGCGGGGCTGCCCGAGGGGGAGACGATCTCGGTGAGTCGCACCGACTGGGCGGCGCAGCCGGGAGCCCTGGACGTCCAGGCGACCTTCGAGATGATCACGGGAGGAATCGCCTCGCTGATCCTCGCCCTCGGTGCTCTCAGCCTGATCAACATCCAGCTCGTGGCGATGCGGCAGCGCGTGCGGGAGATCGGCGTGCGCCGCGCCTTCGGCGCCAGTTCGGGCCGGGTCTTCTTCTCGGTCTTCCTCGAGAGCCTCGTCGCGACGACCGTCGCCGGAGTCATCGGGATCGCGATCGTCGTCGCCGTCCTGCGATCGGACTGGATCGTGACCACGATGTTCTACGGGATCCAGGATGTCCCGCCGTTCCCGATGAGGGCGGCGCTGGTCGGACTCATCGCCTCGGTCGTCGTGGGCGCCGTGTCGGGGTTCATCCCCGCGCTCGTCGCGCTACGGGTGAAGGTGATCGACGCGATCCGCTTCTGACACACACGGTCGTGAGGGGCCGACAGGATGGAAGAATGAGCGCATGCCTGAGCTCGAGTACCGTGTGGCCGACCTGTCCCTCGCCGAAGCCGGCCGTCACCAGCTGCGGCTCGCGGAGAACGAGATGCCCGGACTCATGGCACTCCGGGAGGAGTTCGGCGGTGCTCAGCCGCTGAAGGGCGCCAGGGTAGCGGGCTCGCTCCACATGACGGTGCAGACCGCGGTCCTCATCGAGACGCTCGTGGCCCTCGGCGCCGAGGCCCGGTGGGCGAGCTGCAACATCTTCTCGACGCAGGACGAGGCGGCCGCCGCCGTCGTCGTGGGTCCCGAAGGCACCGTCGACGCCCCGGCAGGCGTGCCCGTCTTCGCCTGGAAGGGGGAGACCCTCGAGGAGTACTGGGCCTGTACGGCGCGGATCTTCGACTGGTCGTCGAGCGGGTTCGACGGACCCAACCTGATCCTCGACGACGGCGGCGATGCGACTCTGCTCGTGCACAAGGGCGTCGAGTTCGAGAAGGCCGGAGCAATACCTGCACCGACCGAGACCGATTCACAGGAATACTCGATCATCCTCGACCTCCTGCGCCGCTCCCTCGCGGAGTCGAGCGACCGCTGGACGGCGCTCGCCGCAGGGCTGATCGGAGTCACGGAAGAGACCACGACGGGCGTGCATCGTCTCTATGAGCTCGCCGCCTCCGAGGATCTGCTGTTCCCGGCCATCAACGTCAACGACTCGGTGACCAAGAGCAAGTTCGACAACAAGTACGGAATCCGCCACTCCCTCCCCGATGGGCTCAACCGCGCGACCGACGTGCTCATCGGCGGCAAGGTGGCCTTCGTCTGCGGGTACGGCGACGTCGGCAAGGGGGCGGCAGAAGCCCTCCGTGGACAGGGAGCCAGGGTCATCGTCAGTGAAGTCGATCCGATCTGCGCGCTCCAGGCCGCCATGGACGGCTTCCAGGTGGCGCGTCTGCTCGACGTCGCGGGCGAGGTCGACATCGTCGTGACCGGGACCGGCAACCGCGATGTCGTCACGACCGAGCACATGCTGGCGCTGAAGCACCTGGCGATCGTCGCCAACGTCGGGCACTTCGACAACGAGATCGACATGGCGGGTCTGGAAGCCCTCGACGGCGCGGAGAAGATCGAGATCAAGCCGCAGGTCCACGAGTGGCGTCTGCCCCACGGGCGCAGTGTGCTCGTGCTCAGCGAGGGCCGCTTGATGAACCTCGGCAACGCCACCGGCCACCCGTCCTTCGTGATGAGTGCGTCCTTCACGAACCAGGTGCTGGCCCAGCTCGAGCTCTACACGAACATCGAGGCGTACCCGATCGGCGTGTACGTGCTCCCCAAGTCCCTGGACGAGAAGGTGGCCCGCCTCCATCTCGACGCGTTGGGGGTGCAGCTGACCACGCTCAGCGACGCGCAGGCCGCATACATCGGCGTGCCGGTCGAGGGGCCGTACAAGCTCGAGCACTACCGCTACTGAACGCGTCCGCGTCGGAGCTCGTCTGCGTCGGAGGTCGTCCTCCGGCGGGACTCAGACGCCGACGTGACGTCCGGTGAGCCGTTCGGCGCGGCGGTCGGCGTTCTCCAGCGCTCGGCGCTCCCGTTCGCGGCGCAGCACGGTGATGCCGACGAGAACCTGCTCGGGTGACACGGGCGGCACCGGCGACACGAACGGTGTCGCTTCCGCCAGCAGCTCCTGCGCGACGCGGGCCCGCGCGGCGGGGATCATCCGCGGAGCGCTCACCAGGAACTGTGAGATGCGCCGAGCCAGCCGGTCGGGCATTCGCGCGACGTCGGCGATCTGCGCCCATCCGGCCAGCGCCGGGGGCAGCACGGGGGCGTGCGAGATGAGGGCCGGAGTGCGGACCCGCTGGCTGTAGGTCCCCGCGACGAGGTCGCCCAACCGCTGGGACCGCGCCGTGAAGGCGCCCGTGAGCACGGCGATGCCGCCGAACGTGATGTAGATCTCCAGCACGCCGATGAGCGCGCGGATGAAGGCATGGCGGAATCCGGCGGCGCCTCCGTCCACACGGACGATGCGTCCGCCGATCGCGAGCTTGCCCAGACTGCGGCCCTTGAGCGCGACCTCCATGGTGATCGGCAGCACCACGAAGCTGACCACGATCGCCGCGACCGTCGCGATGCGGTCGGTGGCGTCGTCGAGCACGCCGGCGTTCAGCAGCCAGATGCGCAGGAAGAGCCACAGCGCGAAGACGGCGTATCCGAGGAGCATGTCGATGGCGGCACCGAGCGCTCGCAGCAGGAAGCCGACCGGCTGCACATCGATGGCGACGGCTTCGCCGGAGAGCACCTCGTCGGAGACGTCGATCGGGGTGGACATGAGTACAGTAAATCAGGTGGATGCCGACGCGTTGACCGATGCACGCCGTGCCGAGTGGGAACGGCTCGACGAGCTCAGCCGCGCCCGACTCGACGGTGCCGGAGTGGATGAGCTGATCGTCCGCTACCGCGCCGCATCGGCCGACCTCGCCGAACTGAAGACCTCGGTCGGCGACTCGCCGCAGGGCGCGTATCTGTCCACGATCCTCGTGAGAGCCCGGCTCCGCCTCACCGGCGCGTCCGACAGCATCCTCACCCAGACGGCACGGTTCTTCCGACTGCAGCTTCCTGCCGCTCTCTATCGCCTGCGATGGACCACTCTGGTGATCGCGGTCGCCTTCATCGCCGTCGCGGTCGGCACAGCCGCATGGATCGCGAGCGACCCGGCGCTGATCGCGACCCTCGGTCCGCCCGACGCCCTCGAGCAGTACGCGGACGAGAGCTTCACGGGCTACTACACCGAGAACGCCGCGGCCACGTTCATGGGCATGGTGTGGACGAACAACGCCTGGATCGCGATGCAGTGCGTGCTGTTCGGCGTCACCGGGATCTGGCCCGTCTACATGCTCGTGCAGAACGCGATGGGGATCGGCACCGCCGGCGCGATCATGGCGGCGCACGACAAGGCCGATCTGATGGTGCTCTACATCCTCCCGCACGGCATGCTCGAGATGACCTGCATCTTCGTCGCCGGTGCCGCGGGGCTGCACATCTTCTGGGCCTGGGTCGCTCCCGGCCACCGCACCCGCGGGGAGGCTCTCGCCGAGGAGGGGAGGGCACTCGCCACGGTCGCGATCGGACTCATCTTCGCGCTGTTCCTGTCGGGGCTCGTCGAGGGCTTCGTGACCGGCTGGGGCCTCCCGTGGCCGGTGAAGATCGGGATCGGTGCGGCCGCTCTCGCGGTGTTCCTGATCTACATGCTCGTCATCGGAGGGCGTGCGCACCGGGCGGGGGAGACCGGCGACCTCGTCGAGTACGAGGCAGGGACTCCGCGGCTCATCTCCGGCTGATCGCCCTCAGTGCACGGGCACGGCACAGGTCAGAGGCGTCCTGCGGCCTTCAGCTCGAGGTAGCGATCCGCGATGCGAGGGGGGAGTTCCTCCGGGTCGGCGGCGATCGCCTCTCCACCGGCTCTGCGGATCGCGTCGGCGACGTTCTCCGCGTCACGGAGGGTGCGTTCGGCCGCGGCAGCGAGGTACACCTCTTCCCGGGAACCTCGTTCTCGGGCGAGAGCACTGATGCCGTCGTCCGTCACCGAACCGACGAGGACCGTCGTCGCCCGTGACGCCCGCGGGAAGGCCCCGAGGAAGCCGCGCGCCGATTCTGCGGCATCCTGCGCGGTCAGCGCGACGATCAGCGACGGTCGTGTGGTGAGCGAGCGGACCGCAGCGAAGGCACCGTGCCAGTCGGTGTCGACCAGGCGTGCGTGCACCGGGGCCATCGCGTCGGTCATTGCCGGGAGCAGTGCGGTGCCGTCGACACCGGTCACCCTGCCACGGACGACGCGGTCGTACAGGAGCAGGTGCACGTGATCGCCGGCGCGGGAGGCGAGCGCGGCGAGGAGGAGGGCGGCCTCGAGGGAGGCATCGACACGGGTGCCGTCCCCGACTCGGGCAGCGGCTGTGCGGCCCGTGTCGATGATGATGACCACGTGCCTGTCGCGCTCAGGACGCCACGTGCGAAGCATCGTCGTTCCGGCTCGAGCCGTGGCCCGCCAGTCGATCGAGCGCACGTCATCACCCCGTACGTACTCGCGCAGCGAATCGAACTCGGTTCCCTGACCGCGCACCTGGATGCTGGTGTTGCCGTCCAGTTCGCGCAACCGCGCGAGGCGTGAGGGCAGGTGCTTTCGCGAGGAGAAAGCCGGCAGCACCCGGATCGCGCCGCGGACGACGTGTCGTGCTTGTCGTCCGGCGAGGCCGAGGGGGCCGCGCGAGCGGATCATCACGAAGTCGCTCACCAGTTCCCCACGTCGCCGGGGGCGGAGGGTGATCGAGACACGGGCGCGTTCCCCCCGAGCCACACGCAGGTGCTGGCGTTCGGCGGGAGCCCCTGCCGTGGGCTGCCAGGCGTCGCGGATCACGGCGTTCAGTGTCCTGGTGCCGTGGTTGTGGACGGCGACGCTCACCGGGACCTGCTCGCCCAGACGAGCTCGCTGGGGCACCCGGCGGCTCACGGTCACCGATCGGGGGTTCGCAGCGAGTGTGACATCCAGGGCGACCAGCAGCACGCACAGGCCGATCCAGGCCCCGAGGGCGGGGTACGCCGGATAGCCCGCCAGTCCGATGAGGACGAGCGGGAGGACGCCCACGGCGAGGGCGATGGTGAGCCGGCCGGTGATGAACACCTAGATCGGCACCCGGGTCTGCTGCACCACGGAAGTGAGGACCGCGTCGGCCGACACGCCTTCCATCTGGGCATCCGGCCGCAACTGGAGCCGGTGGCGCCAGGCCGGAACCAGCATGGTCTGCACGTGGTCGGGGGTCACCGCGGAGGAGGCATTGAGCCAAGCCCAGGCTTTGGCTGCCGCGAGCAGTCCCGTCGAGGCGCGGGGGCTGGCACCGAGCTCGACCGAGGGGGACTGGCGTGTCGCGCGCGCGAGGTCGACGACGTAGCCGAGGACGTCGTCGGTGACCTCGACCGCCGCCGCGCGCTCCTGGGCGGCACGGATCTCGTCCGGCGAGACCACCGGATCGATACCCGTGAGTTCGCGGGGGGAGAAGCCGTCCGCGTGGCGGCGCAGCACCGAGAGCTCGGCATCGCGTTCGGGCATGCCGACGACGAGCTTCATCAGGAAGCGGTCCAGCTGTGCCTCGGGCAGCGAGTAGGTGCCCTCGTGCTCGATCGGGTTCTGGGTCGCAGCGACGAGGAACGGGTCCGGCAGAGGACGACTGACACCGTCGGCCGACACCTGGCGCTCCTCCATCGCCTCGAGAAGGGCTGCCTGCGTCTTCGGAGGCGTGCGGTTGATCTCGTCCGCGAGCAGGATGTTGGTGAACACGGGCCCGGCCCGGAAATCGAACTCGCCGGTGCGAGCGTCGTATACGAGCGAACCGGTGACATCGCCCGGCATGAGGTCGGGCGTGAACTGGACGCGCTTCGTGTCGAGGCCGAGCGCTCGAGCGAAGGACCGGACCACCAGCGTCTTCGCGACCCCGGGCACGCCCTCGAGGAGGACGTGGCCCCGGGCGAGCAGGGACACCAGGAGTCCGGTGACGGTGCCGGCCTGCCCGACGACGGCCTTGTCGACCTCGGTGCGGACCCGATGCATGGCCTGACGAAGCGCGGCGTCGTCGGCGGGGAGATTCTCAACGGTCACGGGGTTCCCTCGGGTTCTCTGGGTGGATGGAAGGGTCGGCTCGTTCGATCATTCGTCATGCCTCGCACTGTGCCTGCTCGACTCCACTGCGGCCTCGAGGTCATCGAGTCGTCGTGCGAGATCGATCAGGGCTGTGTCGTCGGTGGGCAGGGGCCCGGCCAGCAGGGCTTGCAGGGTGCCGCGCGGGATCCGAAGTCGGTCGGAGGCCGCGTCAGCGACCTCGTCCGCGCCGGCGTGTGCGGCGAGCCCGAGTCGTCGTGCGAGTCGGCGCTGGGCGCCGTCGCGGAGAGCTTCCGCGGCGTGTGCCGAGTCCGCGGCCCTGGCCGTCAGACGCGCGCGCCCGTGCATCGTCTCGGAGGCGCGGACGGTCACGGGCAGAGTCTCGGCCACCAGCGGGCCGAAGCGCTGACCGCGCCAGACGGCCGCGGCGATCCCTGTGAGGAGCAGCAGGAGGATCACCGGGGTGACCCAGGGCGGTGTCAAGGTTCCGAGCGTGTCGATCGACTCGCCCTCGATGTCGGAGTCCGCGAAACTCGGGACGTACCAGACGACGTGGTCCGTCTGCCCGAGTAGGGCGAGGGCCAGCGCGGCGTTGCCGTTCTCCGCGAGGGAGGCGTTTGCGAAAAGCCTCGAGCCCTCCACGACGATGCGGCGGTCGTCCGTGCGGTCGTCCACGAGCACCGCGGCGCCGTTCGCATCGCCGAAGCAGGGCACCACCCCACTCGTGGGGGAGAAGAGTCTGTCCGCGCGGATCGTCCCCACTCGGGCGAACTCGGCGACATCGCACTCGGCGGACACCGCAGGAAGCGTCCCCGGGGCGTTCTCACCGATGTCGAGTGCGCTCAGGAGATGGGTGCCTGCGGAGAGGAACACGATGCGGTCCGCCGGTTCCATCAGCGTCTCCAAGGCGTCGTCCGTCAACGTGTACGGATTCGCCATCACGAGGGTCGTGTCGTCGCCGATCGCCGCGCGCGCGGCCGTCCGGGAACGCTCGACGTCGACGTCGACTCCTCGGTCGCGAAGGATCTCGGCGAGGGCGAGCGCGCCCGCGTCGTCCCGGCCCTCCGGATCGAGCGCTCCCCGTGCTCCCGGCGGTGTCACACTGACACGGAGCGCGACGAAAGCGACGATCAGCAGGAGCGCCACCACGATCAGCCAGCCCACGATCGCCTTCGTCTTGCGCGGTCGGTGCTCGGCGGTCGACGGGACCGACGGGGTTTGAGCGGTCATGCTCACGCCGGCACCTCCTCGGGACGAAGCGACAGCAGTCGGGCGTCGGTCGCGGCGAGCTCTCGATAGGTCTGCTCCGTCGCGGCGTGCCCGAGGTAGCGGACGTCGTCGAACGCGGTGGCCGCGCGGCGCATCGCCTCCGCCTCCTGCTCGAACACCCGGATCGCGTCGCGCGCGATGGACTGCGCGGTGGCGCCGGGAGCGGGATCGATCAGATCCCGCTCCAGCAGGCTCCGGGCGATGGCGCGGTACCGGAGGATCGTCGCCGTGCTCCAATCGCCTTCGCGTGCTCGGCGCTCGGCGTCGCTGCGCAGTTGTGACGCCGAGCGATCATCGGCCGCGCCCAGGAGATCCGCGCGACCGCGTCGGACGGTGCGGGACCTTCGAGGCCGACCCCAGATGATGAGGGCCGCGATCAACGCGGCGACGATGAGCGTGATCACGATGATGAGGGCGGCCGGCCCCACATTCGCACTGTTGTCGGCGTTGAACAGATCGGCGAGGAAACGGCCCACGTCACGGGCGAAGAGGTCGAACCACGTCGGCTTCGCGTCGGCATAGCGCGGGTTGGAGAGTTCCTCCTCGGCCCAGCGTCGCGCCTCGTCGCCGTCGGGGACGAACAGGTCGTCGAACGGTCGGATCATGCCGTGTCATCGCCGCCGGGCGCAGCCCAACCGGTCTCCCGCGGGGCGGTCGGTGCGGTCGGTGCGGGCGGAGGCGGGGGCGGGAACCCCGTCGGCGCGGCCCCCATCGATCCCGTGCTCCCCGGCGATGGTGTCGGCACCGGGGGTGCGGAGGGCTGCGCCGGGGGCGGGGGCGAAGGCTGTCCCGGGTAGGGCTGCGCTGCCGGGTAGGGGGAGGAGGGAGCGCCCGGTGCGGTGCCGTACGGAGCAGAGGCGTAGCCCTGGGTCATCTGCACGTGCTCGGGAACCTGTCGGGGCGGTGGTGCGGAGCTGACGGCACGGGCGGGGTCCACCCGGAACGGGTCACCCTGCTGCTCGTCCGTCCAGCCGAGGTCCCGGCGTTCCACATACGCGATGAGTGTCTGATCCAGGCCCTCGTACCGCATCCTGCAGTCGACGTAGATGAGTGCGGCACCCGTGCTCTGGACCACCGCCGCGATCGCCTGGATCACGAGGATCAGGATCTGCGGCGCGAGGATCGCGAGGACGAAACCGACGACGGCCGCAGGTTCCAGAGCGCCGGTGGGCGCGATCACGGGAGTGAGGAGCGTGCTCAGCAGCGTCGAGGGGATGCTCACGACCTGCATCGCCACGCCCATGATGAGGTTGATGAGGAACACGACCCCGAAGGCGACCCAGAAGCGGCCCCGGGTGAGGCGCCAGGACCGGACGAGTGCGTCGCGGAAGCGTGCACGTTCGAGGACGAGGATCGACGGCACCAGCAGCAGCTTCGTCGTCAGCCACACGAACAGCGGGATGGCGGCGAGCACGATGAGGATCACCGTGAGCACGACGACCCCGATGAGCTCGGCACTACCACCCAGGCCGCCCGCCACGAACGCGGCGATGATCGCCGCGACGATCGCGAAGAGTCCGAAGACCGCGGCCACAGTCAGCGACGCGAAGCCGGCGAGCCGCCAGAACGACGGCGCCATCCTGCGCCAGAGCATCCGGAGCGTGGCCTTCACGCCGACGGCTGCGTAGCCGATCTCGGCGGCGACGACGCCCTGCATGACCGCGGTGAACGCGATCGTCGCGAGGCCCACGGCGATTCCGGCGATGAGGTTGATCCCGACCGTCCCGGCCAGCACCGCCTCGAAGTCCGGTGACGAGGGGGAGACCGTCTCCAACCGGGAGAACGTCGTGAAGAACACGACCCCCATCACGCCCGCGGTGACGAACACGACGACGAGCTGGATGACGACGGCGAACCCGAACAGCACCTTCGGGTTGTGCCGGAGCGCCGCGAAGGCCTTCCCCAGCAGCATTCCGAATGTCAGCGGATGAAGAGGGATGATCCCCTTCTTCGGGGCGGGCGTCCATGTCTGGCCACTCAAAAGGCACTCCCTCCATCGTGCGGTCCCATCGTGTCATATCCACGACGTGGTGCGCAGACCTGGGGCCTCTGGGACTGGGTGCCATAAGGTAACAGTTATGACCTCACGCATTCTCGTGGTCGACGATGACACAGCACTCGCCGAGATGATCGGAATCGTGCTGCGCACCGAGGGTTTCGAGCCGGTCTTCTGCGCGGACGGAGCGCGAGCCGTCGAGGAGTGGCGCACGCAGCGGCCCGATCTGGTGCTGCTCGACCTCATGCTCCCCGGGATGGACGGGATAGAGATCTGCACGCGCATCCGCGCCGAATCCGGGGTGCCGATCATCATGCTCACGGCACGCAGCGACACAGCCGACGTCGTCCGTGGGCTCGAGGTGGGCGCGGACGACTACATGGTCAAGCCGTTCAACCCCAAGGAACTCGTGGCGCGGATCCGTACTCGTCTCCGTCCGACGCCGCAGGCCACCAGCGAACAGCTGCGGGTCGGTGACCTCACCGTCGACGTGGACGCGCATGAGGTGCGTCGAGGGACGGACCCGATCGCACTCACGCCTTTGGAGTTCCAGCTGCTCGTCGCTCTCGCCTCGAAGCCTCAGCAGGTCTTCTCCCGGGAGATGCTCCTGGAACAGGTGTGGGGATACCACTACAAGGCCGACACGCGACTCGTGAACGTGCATGTGCAGCGTCTTCGCGCCAAGGTCGAGCTCGACCCGGACAACCCCAAGATCGTGATGACGGTGCGCGGTGTGGGCTACCGTGCCGGGAGCGTGGGCTAGGAGCACGATGGCTGCGACGACAGCGACCACGACGACGGTCGCCGTCCTGCGCGACTGGCGAGGCTGGCCGACGATGCTCGGCCTCCTGTGGAGACGGTCCCTCCGGTTCCGCACCCTCTCGATCACGCTGCTCGCGACCTCGTTGGCGATCTTCATCACGTGCGTGACGATGGCTCTCGCGATCCAGAACGACCTCTTCATCTCACGGAAGAACGTCGCCCTCGAAGACGCGCGCCGAGCAGTCGACCAGGCGCAGCGGATCCTCGATGTGGCCGAGGTGGGAGACGACCCGGCTGCGCTCAGCACTCTCTGGGACGGCATCAGGGACACGCTGGCACGGACGTCGAGCACCGACCAGCTCGCGGGATACAAGATCGAGACGGGCGCCGACACCTCGCCGTTGAACGGGTTCGAGGCCGGGCTGAACGAGAGCCTGTTGAGCCCGGAACTGCGCAGGCGCGTGGTCGAACTCGATGACCGCCAGGAGTGGCAGTCCGTCGCGCTCCCGGTCGAGAACGGCGGGGTGGTCCCCGGGATCATCGTGGGACAGCAGCTCCAGGTCCCGGAAGCGGGGCCGTTCGAGATCTACTTCGCCTATGACCTGGGCGATGCCGATCAGACGCTCCTGTTCGTGCAGCGCACGCTCTGGATCGCCGGGATCGGGCTCGTGGCGATCGTGGCGGCGATCTCCTGGATCGTCCTGCGAGCTGTGTCGACACCGATCGTCCAGGCCGCCGAGACGAGTGCGCGACTCGCCGCGGGCGATCTGGGGGTGCGGATCGATGTGCACGGCGAGGACGAGCTGGCCGTCCTCGGGCGTTCGTTCAACGCCATGGCCGACAGCATCGAGGCGCAGATCAAGGAACTCGGCGAGCTGTCGATGGTGCAGCAGCGCTTCGTCTCCGATGTCTCGCACGAGTTGCGTACACCGCTGACCACTATCCGACTCGCCGCGGACATGCTGAACGACCAGCGTGCGGAGTTCGAGCCGACCACGGCGCGCGCAGCGGAACTGCTGCACGCGCAGGTGCAGCGGTTCGAGACGCTGCTCTCCGACCTGCTCGAGATCAGTCGCTACGATGCGGGATCGGTGCAGCTCGAGCTCGAGGCCACGAGTCTCGCGCACCTGGCCGAGGACATCATCGAACAGATGAGACCGCTCGCGGACGGCCACGGCACCGAATTGCGCTTGGTGGCGCCAGGCGGCTACTCGCCCGTGGACATGGACCCCCGCCGGGTGCGCCGGGTGCTGCGCAATCTGATCGGCAACGCGATCGAGCACGGCGAGGGCCGTCCGGTCGTCATCACGGTCGACAGCAACCAGCACGCGGTCGCCGCCGGCGTCCGGGACTTCGGTCTCGGGATGGAGCCGGGCGACGCCGAGCGGGTGTTCGACCGGTTCTGGCGGGCGGATCCGTCTCGACAGCGCACCATCGGCGGCACGGGGCTCGGGCTGTCGATCGCTCTCGGCGACGCCACCCTGCACGGCGGAACGCTGGCGGTCTGGTCGGAACTCGGTGTCGGGACGAACTTCGTGCTGACCATTCCTCGGCACGAGGGGACGCTGGACGGACCGAGCCCGGTCCCCGTCGAGCCGCAGGAGCCGTTGGCGGAGCTGGGCGACGCGACACAGCCGATCTCGCTCGCCGAGAGTCGCATCGAGCTGTTCGACGAGGGGGAGGGGCCATGATCCGCGCACGATCGAAGAGACGATTGCGTGGTGCGGCGCTGGCGCTCGCCGCGCTGCTGCTGCCGGCGTGTGCAGGGCTTCCGACCAGCGGCGACGTGACAGTCGGCCTCAAGCTCGGCGAATCGTCGCAGGACATCGACTTCTTCCCGGTCGCTTCGGGCCCGGTCAAGGGGGCCGGCCCCGAGCGGATCGTGGAGGGCTTCCTGGAGGCCGGCATCACCACCGCCGACAACTGGGCCACAGCGCGCGAGTTCCTTTCGCCTGCGTTGCAGCGGACCTGGCGACCCGCGTCCGGCGTGTCCGTCGACGCGGGCCCGGAATCCCGCACCCTCACCTCGACGGTCCCCGAAGAGCTGGTCGAGGAGGCGGATACGGCGGAGGTGCAGGTCGAGCTGGACCTGGTCGCGAGCGTCGACGAATCCGGTGCCTACGCGGATGCGCCCGGGGCCTCGACCATGCCGTTCGCCCTCGAGCGGATGGACGACGGCGAATGGCGCATCACGGAAGCGCTCGACGGGGTCGTGATCGACGACCCGCGGTTCGACAAGGTGTACGACGCCTATCCGCTGCAGTACTTCGACGTCAGCTGGTCGCGACTCGTCCCCGACATGAGGTGGTTCCCTCGGCGCCAGAGCCCGGCGACGACGGTGACGCGGGCACTGATCGGCGGTGTGCCCAGCGCCTGGCTGGATCCCGTCGTGCAGAACTCGTTCCCCGCCGACGTCCAGCTGGCCCAGGACGCGGTTCCGATCACCGGGCAGGTGGCCGAAGTCGCGCTCACCCGTCCGGCGGTCGCGCTCGACGAGACGACGCTCGCGCGGATGCGCACCCAGTTGCAGGCGACGCTGAGGGCCGCAGGCGTCGCAGTCACGCGCGTGCAGTTCACCGTGGACGGCCGTGACCTCGATGCCGGCGTGGTCGACGTGATCGAACCCTCGACCGAGATCGGCACGCTCGTCCTGAAGGACGGGGTCTTCGGCAAGATCGTGGGAGATGAGATCTCGCCCCTACCCGGCATCAGCGCCGAGATCGACGCGATCGCTCAACCCATCCTCTCCCTCGATGTGGCGGCGGACGAGTCCCAGGTCGCGGCGCGACTCGGAGACGGTCATGTCTACCTCGTCCGCGACGGCAGCCGCGTCGAGCTGGATTCGCGTACCGGGCTCATCGATCCTTCGCTCGACCCGTACGGGTACACCTGGTCGGTGCCGCGAGGGGATCCTTCCGCCCTACGCGCCTGGGACGCTGAGGTGGTTCCGCAGACGGTGGGGAACGCCTGGCCGAATGCTTCCGCGATCTCGGACCTCCGGGTCGCCGCGGACGGCAGTCGGGTTGCCGCGGTCATCACGGTCGGCAGGCAGTACTGGGTGGTCGTGGCCGGCATCGTCCGCGACGCCGCGGGTGTTCCGATCGAGCTCAGCGATGCCAAGCAGCTGATCCAGCTCTCCGAGCCGGCGACGGGCCTGGTGTGGTTGGGTGCCGACCAGCTGGGTGTGCTGATGGACCCGAGCAGTCCGAAACTCATCACTCAGATGGTCGGGGGACCGGGTACCTCGGAGGCCGCTCCGGGCGATGCGATCTCCGCCGCCGGTGCGCGGACGACCGCGGGAGTGCGCATCCTCGGTGCGGGCGGACAGCTGTTCGCACATGCGGGGACGGCCTGGCGTGAAGTCGCGTCCGGGATCTCCGTCCTCGCCACCCGCGCAGGCGAATGACACTTCCTGCACGACACGGTCCCGCACGAGGCTTGTGCAGGAAGGCCGGCGGCTCGGCGGTGTGACCGATGCCAGGAGTCGCAGAATCGTCGGATGCAGGAAGAATCCCGTCTCCTTCGGATCGGCGCCGAGGTCGCCGCGTTCCTGCTCGCCGCGAACTGCGCGGGCTGCGGTGAGCCCGGCCTCCTGCTGTGCCCAGGCTGTCGGAGTGCCTTGGCGCCGCGGGCGCAGGAGTCGGTGACACCGGCGGGGCTGCCCGTCTGGTCCGCCCTGGAGTTCGACGGGGTGGCGGCGCGCTGCATCCGGCGGCTCAAGGGGGAGGGGGACACGCTCATCGCGCGCCCGCTCGGTGCGGCACTGGCGAGCGTCCTCACCCCGCTGGTGACATCGGCGACGTGGATCGTGCCCGTTCCGACGAGCCGGGCCGCTTTCCGACGTCGGGGCTACCGTGTCCCGGACCTGCTGGTCCGCCGTGCGCATGCGGATCCGCAGGCCGTGCTCGCCGTCGAGGGAGCGCGCCCGGATCAGCGCGGGCTGGGCGCTCGCGCGCGCCAGACGAACGTCCGCGGAGCGATGCGTGCCCGGCACCGAGGGGAGGGAGCCGAGGCGGTCATCGTCGACGACGTGATCACGACCGGGGCGACATTCGACGAGGCAGCGCGCGCCCTCACGGTGGCCGGGTTCCGAGTCGTCGCGGCCGTCGCGCTCGCCGCCACGCCGCTTCGTGGCGGATTCGCATGAACCTCATCGACAACCCACCGGAGACACAGGAGAACCAGCTCGTGACATCCGTCGACGGGCGGACTACGGTGGGGGGACACAAGGCGACCACGGTCCGCCCTTGGCCGGGAGGACCGGGACAAGGAGGCAGCAATGGAAACAAGCATCGTTGGCGTCGGAGTGGGTATCACCGATCGCTTCCGAACCGTTGTCGAAGAGAAGATCGCCAAGATCCAGATGCTCGCGTCTCGCGCGCAGCGGCTGGATGTGAAGGTCACCCATCGCGTGTATCGCAACGGTCATGTGCCCGATGAGACCGTCGAGCTCACGCTGATCGGGAAGGGACCGGTCGTCCGAGCCGAAGCGACCGATGGAGACAAGTTC
Organism: Microbacterium sp. J1-1; assembly: GCF_024498615.1. Classification (NCBI taxonomy): domain Bacteria; kingdom Bacillati; phylum Actinomycetota; class Actinomycetes; order Micrococcales; family Microbacteriaceae; genus Microbacterium; species Microbacterium sp. J1-1. The sequence continues at coordinate 1,412,079 of NZ_CP089590.1, forward strand.
GTCGCTCTCGATCTCGCGGTGGACAAGATGTCCGAGCAGCTGCGTCGCGCGAAGGAGAAGCGGGTCGATGGACGACAGCACCCGCGCGGCGCTCACTTCGAGAAGGAGAGCGGAGCTCTCACGGGCATCGACGTCCAGCCGGCCTCGGCGGATGTCCTGCATGCCGTCGCCACCGGCAACGTGCCGGTGCAGCAGACGGAAGAGGAGGAGTACTCGCCCGTCGTCATCCGCACGAAGAGCTTCGACGCCGAGTGGATGACCGTCGAGGAGGCCGTCGACCGGATGGAACTGGTCGGACACGACTTCTTCCTCTTCGTGGACGTCCGCACCGACCACCCGAGTGTCGTCTACCGGCGCAAGGGCTGGGACTACGGCGTGATCGCGTTGAGCACCCAGGCTCCGCCGTCCGAGGCCCTCGCCTCCTGATCGACGTTGCGAAACGGCCCGGCCCCGAGAAAGGGACCGGGCCGTTTCGACGTCCGAGAGGCGTGAGGGCTCGGGTCAGTCGAAGATGCCGTCGAGCAGGCTGCCGATCACGAGTCCACCGAGGATGCCGGATGCGAGGTCACCGCCGCCACCGCGTCGTCCGCCGCCGCCTCCCCATCCGCCGCCGCCCCAGCCCTCGTCCTGCGGGCGGGACGAATCGATGTCGCGCTGGGCGAGCTGCAGCGCCTCGGAGGCGAGGTGTGCGACCCGTCGTGCCTGCACGAGCGCGGCTTCGCGGGTCTCTTCGGCCGGGAGGAGGTCGGAGAGGTCGACACGAAGTCGTTCCGCCTCGGCGAGGCGTGTGCGGGCGTCCGCGCCGATCCAGCCGCGATGACCGGCGATCAAGCCGCGTGCCACACCCAGCTGCCGGTCGGCGTCGTCGATCGCGTGCTGCACCTGGGCGATGCTCGGGAGCGGGTTCTCGGCGCGGTGGCGTGCCTTCGCGATGGCGTCGTCCAGCGCGGAGTTGGCGTCACGCAAGCGGGAGAGCTCCGCGAACGGATCGTTGGGTTGTCCCGACGGCGTCAGCGCCGAGAGCGCGGCCTGGAGGTCTGCGACGGCTGACGCCACCGCCGGTACCGCGGGAGCGTTGCGTGCGGCGATGAGGTCGTTACGGGAGTCGGCCACGACTTCGGCGAGCGTGGATTCGGCGCGCAACGCTTCGATCTCGAAGTCCTCGACGGCGTCGAGGAGCGCGGATGCTCGCCGGGTCGCTTCGGTCGCGGTCTCGAGCGCGACGTTCGCCTCTTCGTTCTGTTTCGCCGCTCGACGGCGCTCCGACACGTCGGCGCTGTGGGTTGCGAAGCTGATGAGCTGCTCCGCTTCGGCGGCGCTGGCCGTGATCTGGTGCATCGCGGAATCGGCGTAGCGTGCGGAGAGACGTGCGACAGCCTCGTTGGTCTGCGGGATGCGGGCGCTGAGCGCCTCAGCCTCCGCGCGCACTCGTGCGATGATCTCGGGCGCGCGTCGAACCGTGGAGACGGACTCCGCGAGCTCGGAGGTCTTCTCGTCGAGGAGGTCCTGCGCCCAGTCGCACAGCTGCAGGATGCGTGCATTGCGGGTGCGCAGCTCTTCGTCCGTGTCGGGGATCTCATCGTGATTCAGCTGGTGGAGCTGGAACGCCTCGCGCAGATGGGTGCGCACCGCGGCGAGTGCCGTTCGCAGGTCGGCGGTCAGGCCTTCGCCGAGTTCGGCCTCGGCGAAGGAGAGCTCGTCGGCCGTGGTGCGGATCCGCTCATCCGCTCCGACGAGGGCCTGCTCCGCACGCCGAGCCAGATCGGCGTCCCGAGCGGCGAGCTCTTCCTGTTCGCGTTTGCGCTTGCCCCAAAAACCAGCCATGGGTCGATCCTAGTTTCCCCGGCGCATGAGCCGGCTGAGCATCCGCTCCGGGCGAACGGGGAAGTTCGGCCGAGCGGCCCTGTGGTCGTCGCGACAGGATTCGCTCAGGCTGCAGGCGCGGTCTCGGTGATCTCGGCGCCGGTGATCTCGGCATCGGTGATCGCGGCGCCGGATTTCGCAGGGCGTCCTCGTTTGGGGCGCTCCTCCGTGAGTTCGAGCGCCATCGCGTGCTGCGGGTGTCCGGTGAGGCGCTCGGCAGCGTGGTCGAGCCAGCGCACCTCGGCTTCGGCGGAGAAGATCATCGAGTCGACCACCAGTGACCAGGCGAGTCCCTCGGGGCCGTCCTCACCGCGCTTCGTCCGTCTGGCCTGCCGCAACGTCTCGAGATGCGCCAGGGATGCCGCGCGCTGGGCGTGGATCGTGGCCGCGGCGTCGACACCGGGGAGGGTCGCGGCGACGGCGAGCTTGATCGCCAGCTCATCACGGGCTCCCTTGGCACGCGCGAGGGGGGAGGCGAGCCACCGTGCGACCTCCGCCACTCCGGCGCGGGTGATCCGCCAGTACACATGCCCCTGCTCATCGGTGTGGCCGCGCTGCACGAGGCCGTCCCGTTCGAGTCGTTCGAGGGTGTTGTAGATCTGGCCGACGTTCAACGGCCAGACCGAACCGGTGCGTCGGTCGAACTCGTGCCGGAGCTGGTATCCGTAGCAGGGTCCCTGGGCGAGGATGGCGAGCATGCTCTGGCGTACGGACATCGTCGTCTCCTCGTGCGATCGGGCCGAATGCGATACCGAGTATATGGTTACCAGGCATGCTCTCGCCGAGACGCGCGGTGTCGCCGTGCGGCGACGTGCAGGCGACGTGGAGGTCACGGCCCGGTAACATGGCGAAGTATGCCTGGCGTCGGGTCCACCGATGGCCGGCGATTTACCCACTGACAGGGAGATGACATCCGTGGCCAATCCTCTTGAGAAGCTGCTGCGTGCGGGCGAGGGGCGGGTCATCCGCCGCCTGAATCAGGTCGTCAAAGCAGTGGGAGCGCTGGAAGAGGACATCTCCAAGCTCACCGACGACGAACTGCGCAACGAGACGACGGAGCTGCGGGCGCGGTACGAGAAGGGTGAGACGCTTGACCAGCTGATGCCCGAGGCGTTCGCCGCGGTGCGCGAAGCCGCCAAGCGCACGCTCGGTATGCGCGCCTACGACGTGCAGATCATGGGTGGCGCGGCGCTGCACCTCGGGAACATCGCGGAGATGAAGACCGGTGAGGGCAAGACCCTCGTCGCCACCCTCCCCGCGTACCTGAACGCGATCGCCGGCAAGGGCGTCCACGTCATCACCGTCAACGACTTCCTCGCGAGCTATCAGGCGGAACTCATGGGGCGCGTGTTCCGTGCCCTGGGCATGACCACCGGCATCATCGTCTCCGGTCAGACGCCGGCGATCCGCCGTGAGCAGTACGCTGCAGACATCACCTACGGCACGAACAACGAATTCGGGTTCGACTACCTGCGCGACAACATGGCGTGGCGGAAGGAAGACCTCGTCCAGCGCGAGCACTTCTTCGCGATCGTCGACGAGGTCGACTCGATCCTCATCGACGAGGCCCGTACACCGCTCATCATCTCCGGACCGTCCTCCGGCGAGGCCAACCGCTGGTTCGCCGAGTTCGCGAAGATCGCCCGCACCCTCGAGGTGGGGGAGGACTACGAAGTCGACGAGAAGAAGCGCACCGTGGGCGTGCTCGAGCCCGGGATCGAGAAGGTCGAGGACTACCTCGGCATCGACAACCTGTACGAGTCCGCGAACACTCCGCTGATCTCGTTCCTGAACAATTCGATCAAGGCACTGGCGCTGTTCAAGAAGGACACCGACTACGTCGTGATGAACGACGAGGTCATGATCGTCGATGAGCACACCGGCCGCATCCTGGTCGGACGCCGCTACAACGAGGGCATCCACCAGGCGATCGAGGCCAAGGAGGGCGTGCCGGTCAAGGCTGAGAACCAGACGCTCGCGACCGTCACGCTGCAGAACTACTTCCGCCTCTACGACAAGCTCGCCGGCATGACCGGTACCGCCGAGACCGAAGCGGCTGAGTTCATGTCGACGTACAAGCTCGGCGTGATCCCGATCCCGACGAACCGTCCCATGATCCGCAAGGACCAGTCGGACCTCGTCTACAAGAACGAGACCGCCAAGTTCGCGCAGGTCGTCGAGGACATCGCCGAGCGTCATGCCGAGGGTCAGCCGGTGCTGGTCGGAACCGTCAGCGTCGAGAAGAGCGAGTACCTGTCCCGCCTGCTCGCGAAGAAGGGCATCAAGCACGAGGTCCTCAACGCGAAGAACCACGCGCGTGAGGCCGAGATCGTCGCCCGCGCGGGTCGCCTGGGTGCGGTCACCGTCGCCACGAACATGGCAGGTCGAGGCACCGACATCATGCTCGGCGGGAACGCCGAGTTCCTCGCGGTGCAGGATCTCAAGGCCAAGGGCCTCGATCCGGTCGAGACCCCCGAGGAGTACGAGACCGCCTGGGACGAGACCTACGAGGCGATGAAGAGCGTCGTGGCCGAGGAGGCCGAGAAGGTCATCGAGGCCGGCGGGCTCTACGTGCTCGGCACCGAGCGTCACGAGTCGCGCCGTATCGACAACCAGCTCCGCGGTCGCTCGGGCCGTCAGGGTGACCCCGGTGAGAGTCGCTTCTACCTGAGCCTCACCGATGACCTGATGCGACTGTTCCAGTCCGGTGCCGCCGAGGCCATCCTGGCGCGCACCAACTTCCCGGACGACGTGCCGATCGAGTCCGGCCTCGTCTCTCGCGCCATCCGCAGCGCGCAGTCGCAGGTCGAGTCGCGCAACGCCGAGATGCGCAAGAACGTGCTCAAGTACGACGACGTCCTGAACCGTCAGCGCGAGGCGATCTACGCCGACCGCCGTCACATCCTGCAGGGCGACGACATCGCCGACAGGGTGCAGCACTTCATCGAGGACGCGATCGCCGGAGTCGTCCGCGACCACACCGGCGAGGGCCACAACGAGAGCTGGGACTTCGATGCGCTGTGGACGGAGCTCAAGACGCTCTATCCGGTCGGGGTCACCATCGACGAGGTCGTCTCGGAGGCTGCAGGGCGCAAGGGCGGCATCACCGCGGAAGGCCTCACACGCGAGTTGCTCTCCGACGCAAAGATCGCCTACGAAGCCCGCGAGGAGTCGCTGGGCGAGGCCGCGACCCGCGAACTCGAGCGACGCGTCGTGCTGCAGGTGCTCGATCGCCGCTGGCGGGACCACCTCTACGAGATGGACTACCTCAAGGACGGCATCGGCCTGCGAGCCATGGCGCAGCGCGACCCGCTGATCGAGTATCAGCGTGAGGGCTACGCGATGTTCCAGTCGATGATGGGGCAGATCAAGGAGGAGTCGGTCGGCTACCTCTACAACCTCGAGGTCGAGGTGCGCCGTGCCGCCGACTCGGACAGCACCGAGGTCGAAGCCAAGGGCCTCGCCGCGGGCGCAGGCGAGCAGCGTCTCGAGTACTCCGCCGCGAACGATGCGGGTGAGGTCGAGGTGCGCAACGACCGCGGCCAGGTTCAGCAGGCGGCGACGGATCGCGTCCGTCAGGCCGCCGTGCGCGCGCAGGCTCCGCAGACCGAGCCCGAGGAGGCACCCCGCGGTGCTTTCGGGCAGCGCACGGACGGCGACGCACCGGCCGCCGGTAACCGTGAACAGCGTCGTGCGCAGAGCAAGAAGAAGAAGTAGCGTTCGGTGAGGAGGAGGGCCAGTCCGGGTGGATTGGCCCTCCTTTCGTCGCTGTAAGCTTGGTCGATGACCCCAACGCGCAACTTCGACCAGTCGTCGAAGCTCAAGAACGTCCTGTACGAGATTCGCGGAAACGCCCTCGTCGAGGCGGCGCGCTTGGAAGCGGAGGGTCACAAGATCCTCAAGCTGAACACCGGCAATCCGGCCATCTTCGGCTTCGATGCACCGCACCAGATCGTGCACGACATGCTCGCCGCGATGCCCACGGCGCACGGTTACAGCGACAGCAAGGGCATCATCTCCGCCCGTCGCGCGGTCGTGAGCCGGTACGAGCAGATCGAGGGCTTCCCCCGGTTCGACCCCGATGACGTCTACCTCGGCAACGGCGTGTCCGAACTCATCACGATGACGATGCAGGCTCTGCTCGACGAGGGCGACGAGGTTCTGATCCCCGCCCCCGACTATCCGCTGTGGACCGCGATGACCAGTCTCGCGGGAGGCACGCCCGTGCATTACCTCTGCGACGAGGACGACGAGTGGCAGCCGGATCTCGAGGACATCCGCTCGAAGATCACGCCTCGCACCAAGGCTCTGGTCATCATCAACCCGAACAACCCGACGGGTGTCGTCTATTCGCGTGAAATCCTGGAAGGTCTCGTGCAGATCGCGCGGGAGCACCAGCTGCTCCTCCTGTCCGACGAGATCTACGACCGGATCCTGTTCGACGACGCGGTCCACATTCCGACCGCGACACTCGCTCCCGACCTGCTCTGCCTCACGTTCAACGGTTTGTCCAAGACCTATCGGGTGGCGGGATACCGCTCGGGGTGGATGGTCATCACCGGCCCGCAGGGGCACGCCAAGGGCTTCCTGGAGGGGATCACGCTGCTGGCGTCGACGCGGTTGTGCCCGAACGTCCCTGCGCAGCACGCCGTCCAGGCCGCGCTGTCGGGCGTGCAGTCCATCGAGGCGCTGATCGCTCCCACCGGGCGTCTACGCGAGCAGCGAGACATCGCCTGGGAAGGGCTGGAGTCGATTCCCGGGGTGTCTTGCGTCAAGCCTCAGGGTGCGCTCTACGCATTCCCGCGTCTCGATCCGAACGTGCACGAGATCAGGGACGACGCCCGCCTGGTCTACGACCTCCTCGTCTCCGAGCACATCCTCCTGGTGCAGGGCACCGGCTTCAACTGGCCGACCCCGGACCACCTGCGACTGGTGACGCTGCCCGAGCCGCGAGTGCTGAGCGAAGCCGTCGAACGACTGGGGAACTTCCTCTCGAGCTACCGCCAGTAGGAAGCTCCGGACGTGTGGGAGACAGGGTCGCGGCCAGCCTCCTCACACCGGCGACCAACTGTGAACGGGGCGTGACGTCGGTCATCGGCCGGGCGTGCAGCAGTGCGGCATCGGCAGCGCGCTGATCGAAGGGCAGGAACGTGACCTCGGTGATGCCCGCGAATCGCTCGAGGGTGCGCCGGACCTGCCTGCGCGCATCGATGCCGAGCGGACCCTGCCTGACCTGATTGACGACCACGGCGAGGGGCGTCGGGGCCGTGAGGCGGCGCAGTTCGGCGTGGTCACGCAGGAACCGGCTGATGCTGAGAGGATCCGCCGCCGCGACGGCCACGATCAGGTCCGCCTCGATCAGCGTCGCGGAGGTCGCCGCGTGTCGACGGGGCCCGGCGAGGTCGTACGTGACCTCGTCGTCCGCGTCGAAGGCTGCGGCCACATCCACGACCGTCTCCTCGCTCCACGCCCGACAGGCCTGCAGCGTGGTGCGGAGACGGGCTGATGCCAGTTCCGGCCAGCGGCTCGGGCGATTGATCCCCGCCAGAACCTCGACGTCCTGACCTCCGCTCAGGATTCGGGTGGACAAGCGGGACAGTTCGTCGTCGTCGAGGGCACCTCGTTCGGCTCGACGACAGGCGGCAGCGATTCCGGGAGCGTCGTCGCTGAGCCCGAGCAGCAGGGCGATCGACGGCGCGACGGTGTCGGCGTCGATCAGAGCCGTGCGGCGGCCGGCCCGGGCGAGTTCGACCGCGAGTTGGATCGCGACGGTCGAGCGTCCAGGGGCGCCGTGCGGTCCCCAGACGGCGATGACGCGGTGGGGCTCGGGGTCCTGAGGCAGTGGCGCGTCGACGGTCTCGGTGCCCAGCGCCGCGGCGACCTCCCAGCCGGTGGCTTCGGTGGGCAGTGGTGCAGACAACCCGAGTCGTCCGCGCAGGCGGCTGTCCGCTCCGCCGAGGGCGAGGACGCGCACTCCCGCACGATCACACGTCGAGATCAGCTCGGTGGTCAGCACGGCCCGGGTCGCCGGAACGATGAGCGCTTCGGTGCCGGGAGGCAGATCGACGACCGGAGTGCCGGCCGTCAGGACCGCGAGCACGCGGATCCCCTCCAATTCCAGTTCGGCGGCCAGTGCGCTCGCGCGTGGCTCCGCGATTGCCAAGACCACCGCGGTCATGAGGCGCCTCCGACAGGCAGCACCGAAAGGGCGGACCCGCCGGTGACCGCGGCGAGGACCTCCGCCGCGTCGGATCGGTCGATCACGAGCTCGAGCCGGGTGCCCGCCGAAGCCAGGACCCCGTCCGGCTCGATCACGTCGCGCACGATCACGTCGGCGACGAGGATACGGGGCGCCTCGTGCGAGCGCCCGTCATCGATCGGCGGAGCGTGCCAGACCTCGACGACGGTGCCGGGCGCCACCTCCTCCGGGATGCCGGTGTTGCTCTCGATCACGATCGTGGTCTTCCGGCTCCGGTCCGCGTCGGTGAGAGACGACAAGGGCACGATCTCGCCCTTCTCGATCGTCCGTGCCGCGATCTGCCCCGATCGCAGGTCTTCGGGCCCGAGGTAGTCGTCGCTCAGCAACCCGAGTCCCACCTCGACGACCTGGAAGTCGTCCGCGGTGAGGGTCTCGCCCTCGACGATGGTGTGGTCGGCTCGGAGTACCGGTTCCGCGTCGTCTGCCGCATCGATGATGAGCCACACGGCGGTGATCGAGAGCGCGACGAGAGCGATCCCGATGAGGAACCGCAGGTCGCCCCAGAACGCGCGCCGAGGTCGGGAGAGGAAAGGCATGGCGCTATCGTCACAGAGATCGACACGGGACCTCCTCGGTTATCCACAGGGTTCCGTCCGACCCGATCCGGGGGAACGTGTCAGGGAGAATGGGGACATGTCAGCCCCGTCCTCGCGCGCGCCGCGATTCCTCGCCCCCGCGCAGGTCGCCGAGCTGCTGAGCATCGGAGTGGGCGAGGTGATCGAGCTCGTGCACGAGGGCAGACTGCGAGGAGCGCAGCTCGGATCGCCGCCGCGCTGGCGCGTGGAGGAGTCGAGCCTGGAAGGCTATCTGGCCGAGGAATCGGAGACGTCTCGCCGTATGGCGCTGTGGAGGCAATCACAGGTGGCGAGCTTCCCCGAGGTCTGGGGCATCTCGTCGGCTCACGGCAACTGATCTCCCGCGGTACGCACCGTGACCAGTGCGGAGAACGGGACGATGCGGAAGCCCTGCACCGCACCGGCGAGACGCGCCTGCCCCGGGTCGTGCACCGCCAGGTCCAGGTGATCCGCGGCAGCGCGATCGATCGTGCCGTGCACCTCACCCTCCCGGGTGGTGAGGTGTACGGGGACGCGGCGCCGCGCGAGATCACGCAGCACGAAGCCCAGTGTCATCCTCTCCCGGAGCGCGTGCTCGGTGACAGGAGCCTCCTCCAGGCTCGCCAGGATCATGCCGTGGTCCGTGCTGATGCCGGCGATCGCGTGCAGCGGGACGAGCAGAGCGGCGGTCGTGGCACGGACGGCATCCCCGGTGCCACGCGATTCGACGGCCATCCAGTCGGCCCCGAGGGTGCGCACCGTGACCGGAAGGCGTTGACCGCTCACGAGGTCTATCAGGGCGTCCGTGTCGGAGCCGCAGAGAGCCCGCAGCCGCGCACGCAGATCCAACCGGGCGATGCGCAGCCTCTCCGACTCCGCATCGAGTGCGGCGCGTTCGGCCTCCCACTCGGACGCCAGTTGGCCCTCGAGGTCTTCGAACAGTCGGTCCCAGTGCACCCGACCGAGCGTAGGCGACGCCGATTTCGGACGTACGAGTTATCCACATACTTCCTCGATCAGCGTTCGGGAGCCCGACGGTCGGTGCTGTACTGACGACCTCGCAGACCTTCCCGACCGAGAGATCGACATGACGCCTCACGAGTACTTCGCTCCGCAGCCGACACCGACCAGCGAACTGCCCGATCCCGCACCGCTCCTGCGCAGTCTCACCCACGGTGTGCTCGAAGTGCTCGCCGGCGTCCGTGAGGTCGATCAGCTCGCGCGGTGGTTCAGCGAAGACGCGTTCCGCAGCCTGGTCACCCGGGCGAACCTGTCGGCGAGGGCGCGCAGCGCGCGCGGGGTCGCTCCCGCTCGCCCGACGTTCGAGATCCGGTCCCTGCGGGTGACGGCTCCGATCGACGGGGTCATCGAAGCGGTCGTCGTGGTCGCCGGACCGGGGCGCACGCGGGCGGTCGCGGTGAGACTGGATGGGATCGATCGACGCTGGCGCGCGACCTCCCTGGCGATTCTCTGACCGATCTGACCGTAGGCTGGAAGGGTGTCAACCCTCAGCGATCTCGCCCATGCCCAGGGCCTCCTGACCGACAGCGACGTGGAGTGGCTCCATCGTCTCGCCGGAGACGGACAGCTCCTCGCCGATCTCGCGTCCGCCGACATCGTCATCTGGATCCAGACCGAGGACGGCTCCTTCATCGCGGTCGCGCACGCACGCCCGAGTGGTGCGGCCACGCTCTTCTATCGTGACATCGTCGGGGAGCGGGTGCGGCCTCAGTGGCGTACGCAGGTGCAGGGCGCTTTCGAGTCGGCCGAGATCGTGGATTCCTCATCGCCGGACTGGTTCGAGGAGACGCCGACGCGGGTCCGAGCCGTGCCGATCGTGCCCGAACGCCGGGATACAGGCACAGCCCCCACAGCGATCGGCGTGGTCACCAGACACACCAACCTGGGTGAGCTGCGGACGCCGTCTCGCCAGCAGATCACCTTCGACGAGTGCGCGAACGACCTGTTCCGGATGATCGCGGACGGGAGCTTCCCCGACCTCGCAGCACCGACCTCGCCGCGCCGAGGCGCCCCTCGCGCGTCGGACGGCCTGATCCGCATCGACGTGGACGGGATCAGCACGTTCGCGAGTCCGAACGCTCTGTCCGCCTTCAACAGGATGGGCTTCGACGACGAACTCGAGGGGGAGTCCCTCGCCGAAGTCACCACGCGTTTGGTGCCGCCTTCGCGGCAGGTCGACGAGTCACTCCCGGTCGTCGTCACAGGGCGCGCCCCCTGGCGGACCGACATCGAGGCGCGGGGTGTCACGGTGTCCTTGCGTGCGATCCCGCTGAAGGACCACGGCACCCGCATCGGGGCGATCGTGCTGTGCCGCGATGTGTCGGAACTCCGTCACCAGGAGCAGGAGCTCATCACCAAGGATGCGACGATCCGCGAGATCCACCACCGGGTGAAGAACAATCTGCAGACGGTGGCCTCGCTGCTGCGGATCCAAGCCCGCCGCACGCACTCCGATGAGGCCAGAGACGCGCTCACGCAGGCCATGCGCCGTGTCGACGCCATCGCGGTGGTGCATGACACGCTCGCGCAGGGACTCACGCAGAAGGTCGATTTCGACGAGGTCTTCCACCGCGTGCTCAAGCTCGTGGCGGAGGTGGCATCGGCGCCGAGCACCCGCGCGCGAACGCAATCGACCGGTCGCTTCGGTGTGCTTCCGAGCGAGTATGCGACACCGCTCGCTCTCGCGCTCACCGAGGTCGTGACCAACGCGGTCGAGCACGGTCTGGCAGGCCAAGAGGGCATCGTGACCATCGACGCCAAGCGCACGGAGGAGAACCTCCGCGTGACGGTGCGCGATACCGGTCTGGGCCTGCCCGAAGGCCGGATCGGCCAGGGGCTCGGGACGCAGATCATCCGCACACTCATCCAGGGCGAGCTCGGCGGCACGATCGAGTGGCGGGGGAGCGACGGCGAGGGCACCGAGGTGGTCATCGACATTCCGCTCCGCTGGCTCGACCGCTGAGGATCAGCGCTCCCGGCACACGCGAAAGCGGCCCGAGAGTCGATCTCGGGCCGCTTTCGGAAGTTCAGGAGGCGCGGCGGGCGCGAGCGGCGCGGCGCTTCAGTGCTCGGCGCTCGTCTTCGGAGAGGCCGCCCCAGACGCCCGAGTCCTGACTGGTCTCGAGGGCGTACTGCAGGCAGATCTCGGTGACCGTGCAGGTGGCGCAGACGGTCTTCGCCTTCTCGATCTGGTCGACGGCCGGGCCGGTGTTCCCCACGGGGAAGAAAAGCTCGGGGTCGACAGTCAGGCAGGCGGCCTTATCGCGCCAGTCCATGGGGGCTCCTCGGTGTGGATTTCAAGAGATGTCGCGGTGCGATTTCTCGGATTCGGGTAGCTGTTCGGGTTCGGCTACCCTGTTGAGATGCGGACGGAATGCCGCGAATTGTGATGCGGGCGTGAACGCCCGCCCCACGCCGCTGTGGGAGCACATGACTTTCTCTATTCTGTTACATGAATACCCTGAAATCAAGGGTTTTCTCCTCTTTCGATCCTTGGGAGACACTGTGCGCGCACCCGGAATCGCCCTCGCGGCCGCAGGGGTCCTTGCCCTCGAAGCGGTGGCGCTCCTGGTGTTCGCGATCATCGAACTCGCGGGTCTCGGAGCGGGCGACGCGTCGTCGCTGCCGACCGCCATCGCGCTCATCGTTCTCACGCTGATCGGTGCGGCCGCTCTCGCGGCATTCGCGTTCGGAACGCGCGCCGGCAAGTCGTGGGCGCGTTCCGGAGGGGTGGTGCTCCAGGTGCTGGCCGTCGCGCTCGCCCTCGCGTCCCTGACGGTTCAACCGGTCTCCTGGACGTTCACCCTCGGCGTCGGACTTCCGGCTCTGCTCGGGTTCGCCCTGCTCATCACGAGCGCACGACGAGAAGGCGCGCAGCGCGCGCCGGAGTGAGCTCCGTGCGGTGCCCGTGTCGACGCCGCGGCCGCGCCGCCGCCAACCGGGTCAGGCGTCGATGCCGAGTTGCTTGCGCAGCCGCGCCACGTGGCCGGTGGCCTTGACGTTGTAGAGGGCGATGTCGATCTTCCCGTCCTCATCGAGGACGAACGTGGAGCGGATGACTCCTTCGACGACCTTGCCGTAGTTCATCTTCTCGCCCCAGGCGCCGTAGGCGACATGGACCGAGTGGTCGGGGTCGCTGAGGAGGGGGAACGTGAGGGCGTCCCGCTCGCGGAACTTCGCCAAGGTCGCCGGCTCGTCGCGGGAGATGCCGATGACGCGGTAGCCGGCGCCCTGGAGCGAGGAGATGCTGTCGCGGAAGTCGCAGGCTTGGGTGGTGCATCCGGGCGTCATCGCCGCCGGATAGAAGTACAGCACGGTCTTCTCGCCGCGCAGGTCTGCCAGACGGACGAGGTTCCCGTCCTGGTCGAGGAGAGAGAAGTCGGGGGCTGCGGTACCGGGTTCCAGGCGCTGGGTCACGCCTCCAGCCTAACGGCCGGGGGCCTGCTCCGCCTTGTCGGCGAAGGTCTGCAGCAGTCGTTGGAGCGAGTCGAGGCGCGCGCGCCCGGTCTCGCCCAGCTCGCCCCGATCGGCGGCTTCGATGAGCGCGCAATCGGGAGCGTCCGCCAGGTGCGTGCAGCCACGCGGGCAGTTCTCCGCGATCTCGGCGAGTTCGGTGAAGGCCGCGAGGATGTTCGCCGGATCCACGTGACCGAGACCGAAGGAGCGGACGCCGGGGGTGTCGATCACCCAGCCGGTCCCTTCGGCGCCCTGGTACCGGAGCGACACCGTGGACGACGAGGTGTGTCGCCCCCGTCCGGTGACCTGGTTCACATGGCCCGTGGCGCGTCCTGCCGTCGGGACGAGCGCGTTGACGAGGGTGGACTTGCCGACGCCGGAGTGCCCGACGAAGACGGTCGAGTGCCCGACCAGGGCGGCGCCGATCTCGTCCACCGGCATCTCGTCCTGTGCGCTCGTGAACACCCGCAGGTCGAGGCCGTCGAAATGGGTGAGGAACTCCGTCGGGTCCGCGATGTCCGTCTTCGTCACGACGAGGAGGGGGCGGATCCCGGCATCGAGCGCCGCGACCAGGTACCGGTCGACGAGACGCGCACGCGGCTCCGGGTCGGCAGCCGCCACGACGACGAGCATCTGGTCGGCGTTCGCGACGATCACCCGCTCCACCTGGTCCGTGTCGTCGGCGCTGCGCCGGAGGAGGGACGTACGCTCCACGATGCCGACGATGCGGGCGAGCGTTCCCTCGTCACCGGAGGTGTCGCCGACCACGCGCGCCTGATCGCCGGTGACGATGGGCATGCGACGCAGCTCCCGTGCCCTGGTCGTGGTGATCATGCGTTCGTCGGGGGTGTCTTCGCCGACGAGCACGGAGTAGCGACCGCGGTCCACGCCGAGCACCCTGCCGACTTCGGCATCCTCATGCGCAGGGCGACGCTTGGTCCTGGGGCGGTTGGCCTTCGGGTTGGGACGGGTGCGGATGGTGCTCTCGTCGTAGTCCTCGAAGTCGTCGTCGAGATCGTCGGTGTCGTCGAGCCAGCTCACCGTCAGCCCCGCAGCATCCGCTCCCAGAGCATCGTGAACTCCGGGAGGGTCTTGGCGGTCGTGCCGATGTCGTCGATCACGACGCCGGGGACACGCAGCCCGATGAGTGCGCCGGTCGTGGCCATGCGGTGGTCGTGGTGCGCCGCCCACTCTCCTCCGTGCAGCGGGCGCGGGATGATCCGCAGCCCATCCGGGAGTTCCTCGGCCTCCCCGCCGAGCGCGCGGAGGTTGCCGATCAACGCGGCGATCCGATCCGTCTCGTGAAGGCGGATGTGGCCGATGCCGCGAATCGTGGTGGGGGTCTCGGCGAAGGCGGCGAGACCGACGAGCGTCGGGGTGAGTTCGCTCGCTGCCGAGAGGTCGAGATCGAGGCCGCGGATGCTCGAGCCGGCTCGCACCGTGAGCGTGCCGCCGTGGCGTCCGACATGGGCACCGAAAGCCTGCAGGATGTCCGGCAGCATCGCGCCCGGCTGGGTGGAGTGCGCGGGCCAACCGGTGACAGCCACCGAACCGCCGGTGACGAGTGCCGCGGCGAGGAACGGCGCCGCGTTCGAGAGATCGGGTTCGATCGCGAGCTCCTTGGCGCGCGGCACGCCGGCCTCGACGAGCCACTCACCGACGGCGGGACGCTCGATGCGGATGCCGCGACGGCTCAGCGCCTCGATGGTCATGTCGATGTGGGGCAGGCTCGGGAGGTGTTCGCCGGTGTGCACGAGGTGCAGCCCGACATCGAACCGGGGAGCGGCGAGCAGGAGACCGGAGACGAACTGGCTCGATGCGGAGGCGTCGACCTCGACGCGGCCGCCACGGATGCGTCCGTGACCGCGAATGGTGAACGGGAGGGACCAGGTGCCTTCATCGTCGATGTCGACGCCCAGGTCGCGGAGGGCGCTGATGAGTCCGCCCATCGGTCGGTGCAGGGCCGTCTCGTGGGCGGTGAGGTGCACGTCGTGCTCGGCGAGCCCCGCGAGCGGAGCGATGAAGCGCATCACGGTACCGGCTTGTCCGCAGTCGATCGTCGTGCCGCCGCTGAGCTTCGCCGGGGTGACGACCAGGTCGGGACCGAACTCGTGACCGGCCTCCACCTCCTCGATACCGACGCCGAGCGCGCGCAGCGCATCGACCATACGGGCGGAGTCGTCGGAGTGCAGCGGCGCGATCAGCCGGCCGGGGCCGTCTGCGATCGCGGCGATCATCAGCTCGCGGTTCGTCAGCGATTTCGAGCCGGGGATCGTGAGCTCGGCATGCACGGGCACATCGGTGGCGGGCGCAGGAAAGGCACCCTGCACGCGGATGGGGGAATACCTGTTGGCGCTCATCGGTTCTCACCTTAGTAAACGCAGGGAGCTTCGGCGCGACAGACGAGGCTCCCGAGGTGAAGGAGAGAGAATGCCGGCGACGTTGGAGCGCGAGGTGATCGACCTCAGCGGCCTAGACTGGCCGGTGATGGACGACACCGCAACCGCAGACACCGTCAGCGACCCTCGGCGCGAGTTCGAGGAGCAGGCGATCCCTTTCATGGATCAGCTCTATGCCGCCGCGATGCGCATGACGCGCAATCCGGCGGACGCCGCAGACCTCGTGCAGGAGACGTTCGTGAAGGCGTACGGCTCCTGGTCGACGTTCTCGCAGGGGACGAATCTCAAGGCGTGGCTGTACCGCATCCTCACGAACACGTACATCAACATCTACCGCAAGCGGCAGCGCGAGCCGTTCCAGGGCACGATCGACGAGCTCGAGGACTGGCAGCTCGGCGGTGCGGAGTCGACCACCGCGTCGCACAGTCGTTCGGCAGAGGCGGAGGCGATCGACCGGATGCCGGCTTCGGTCGTCAAAGACGCTCTGCAGGCCGTCCCGGAGGACTTCCGACTCGCGGTGTACCTCGCTGACGTCGAGGGATTCGCGTACCAGGAGATCGCGGACATCATGAAGACGCCCATCGGCACCGTGATGAGCCGCCTGCACCGTGGCAGGCGGATGCTGCGGGAGCTGTTGGCAGACTACGCCGCCGAGCGGGGCATCGCCGCGGCTGACACGAGGAGCAAGGGATGAGCGACTGCGGCTGCGAAAAAGCGCGTCAGGATCTGGAAGAGTACCTCCGCAACGAGGTGTGCAAGACCGAGCACACCGAGATCCGCGAGCATCTGGAGAACTGCCCCTCGTGCCGTGACGAGGCGCTGGTGGCGACGACCCTCACCGAGGTCATCGCCCGCGCCTGCAAGGAGACGGCTCCGGAGCAGCTGCGCGATCAGGTGTTCGCGCGTCTGCGTGAGGCTCAGGCCGCGCAGCACTGACGTCGCGTCCGACCGCCTCGGTAGTGTGGATGGATGAGCTCCATCGATGCGCGGGACGTGACCGCAGACCCCACTTCGACTGAACGCCTGGCGACCTCCGGGCTCGAATACCGGGTCGTCGATCTGTCGGACGACACCCATTCGGCGGCATTCCAACGCGCGGTGGACCGCGGGTTCCTAGGAGCCGAGCCGACGGGCGACATGATCGCCCAGGTCACCAAGACCTTCGCGGCTCGGCGCAACATCGGCGTGTTCGAGCCCTACGCGACGGATGCGACGCTTCCGATCGCGACCACGAACGCCTGGATCACGCCGCTCACGCTCCCGGGCGGCGGCGAGATCGACATGTGGGCGATCAGCGTGGTCACCGTCGCGGCGACGCACCGGCGCCGCGGGATCGCGCGGGCTCTGCTGGAGGGCGAGTTGCGAGCCGCAGCATCGGCCGGCGTTCCCGTCGCGGGCCTCACCGTCTCCGAGGCGACGATCTACGGTCGCTACGGCTTCGGCTCCGCGATACCGGTCGCGCGGTTGACCGTGAACACGCGGCGTGCGGGATGGGGCGGTGCGACGCCCCCGGGGCGCCTCGAGTACGTCGATCGCGACACGCTGGCCGCCGACCTCGGGACCGTGCACGAGCGTGCGCGTCGACAGGTCCCCGGGCAGATCCCGGGCTGGCAGGGCCGATGGGAAGGGTACTCGGGAGTCGCGCCGACACCGGATCGGGACCAGGCCAGGGGAGTGCGCTACCTCGACGAAGACGGAGTGCTCCGCGGCGTCCTGGCGTACACGGTGAGCGAGGCGAGCGGTACCTTCCGGTTCCGGATGGACGTGCGTCTGCTCGTCGCCGAGACGGCCGATGCACGCACCGCGCTCTGGCGCTTCGTGCTGCAGCACGATCTGGTCGACGAGGTCGTCGCCGACCTCCGTCCGCTGGATGACCCGCTGCCGTGGCTCGTCGCCGATCCGCGTGGCGTGAAGCAGGAGGTGCACGACCACGGCTGGTTGCGCATCCTCGACCTCCCGGCCGCCCTCACTGCGCGGGGCTATTCGGCACCGCTCGACACGGTCCTGCGTGTCGAGGACCCGTTGGGATTCACCGCCGGCGACTGGCGGCTGCGCGTGGACGAGTCGGGCATCGCGACCGTCGAGGAGGCGCACGGAGGCTCCGCCGATATCGAGCTCGACGTCTCGGCGCTGTCGTCGCTCTACGCCGGTGGGGTTCGGGCGTCCTCGTTGCACGGCGCCGGCCGTCTCACCGGGGATCGTGCCGCGATCGACGCCTTCGACAAGGCGCTGGTCGCGTTCCCGTCGCCCTCGCTCGACATCTGGTACTGACCGGAGCTGGACGGAAACGAGAACGGGCGCCGCGACCGAAGTCGCGGCGCCCGTCCTCGTCTGCGGATCAGTCGAGTGTGACGGCCGCGTGGATCAGTTCGGCCTGCTCGGCCGCGTGCACCTTCGACGAGCCCGTCGCCGGCGAGGCGGACGCGGGGCGCGAGACGGGACGGAACGACCGGTCTCCCGGGACGTCCGCGAAGGCGAGCGCGAGGAACGGCCAGGCACCCTGGTTCTCCGGCTCCTCCTGGACCCACACGAGCTCGGCGCCGGGGTAGGAGTCGGTGATCGCCTTGAGCTCGTCGATCGGCGTCGGGTACAGCTGCTCGAGCCGGACGAGCGCGACCTCGGGGTTCGGGTTCTTCTCGAGCTCGGCGCGCAGATCCCAGTGCACCTTGCCCGAGTGCACGAGCACGCGCTTGACGGCAGCGCGGTCGAGACCGCGGTCGTCGTCGATGACCGGTTCGAACCGACCCTGGGTGAAGGCCTCGACCGGGCTCGTCGCGCCCCGCAGGCGCAGCATCGCCTTCGGAGTGAAGACGATCAGCGGCTTGCGCGGACGGGCGTACGCCTGGCGCCGCAGGAGGTGGAAGTACGACGCGGGCGTCGACGGACGCGAGACGATCATGTTCTCCTGCGCGCACAGCTGCAGGAAACGCTCGATCCGCGCCGAGGAGTGGTCGGGGCCCTGGCCCTCGTAGCCGTGGGGGAGGAGCAGGGTCACGCTGGACTGCTGGCCCCACTTCTGCTCGGCTGCCGAGATGTACTCGTCGATGACCGACTGCGCACCGTTCACGAAGTCGCCGAACTGTGCTTCCCACAGGACGAGGGCTTCCGGCGCCTCCACCGAGTAGCCGTACTCGAACCCGAGGGCGGCGTACTCGCTCAGCAGCGAGTCGTAGACGAAGAAGCGGCCCTGGGCGTCTGACAGGTTCGACAGCGGCAGCCACTCCTGGCCGTTCGCGCGGTCATGCAGGGTCGCATGCCGCTGCACGAAGGTGCCGCGGCGCGCATCCTGGCCCGCGAGTCGCACCGGAGTGCCCTCGACGAGCAGGGAGCCGAAGGCCAACAGCTCTCCGAAGCCCCAGTCGATGCCTCCGTTGCGGCTCATGTCGAGACGCTTCTCCAGCAGTTGCTGGATCTTCGGGTGCACCGTGAAGCCGCCGGGCTTGTTCACGAACGCGTCACCGATCAGCTGGATGACCTCGGCCGGCACACCCGTCACGTCCGGAGCACCGACTGTGTCATCGACGGGCGGGGCGTCCGGGGTCACGTCCAGGGCGCCGGTCTCGGCCGCGTGCGTCTCGGCGAAGGCGATCTCCAGACGGTTCTGGAAGTCGGCCTTGGCCTCGTCGTACTCCTGCTCCGTGATGTCGCCACGACCGACGAGCGACTCCGTGTACAGGCGGCGCACCGAGCGCTTGGCCTGGATGAGGTCGGTCATGAGCGGCTGCGTCATCGAGGGGTCGTCACCCTCGTTGTGGCCGCGTCGGCGGTAGCAGACGAGGTCGATCACGACGTCGCGGTGGAAACGCTCGCGATACTCGAACGCGAGCTGGGCGACGTGGATGACGGCCTCGGGGTCATCGCCGTTCACATGGAACACCGGCGCCTGAATCGTCTTGGCCACATCGGTCGAGTAGATCGAGGTGCGACCGTCGTTCGGGGTGGTGGTGAAGCCGACCTGGTTGTTCACGACGACGTGGATCGTGCCACCCGTGCGGTAGCCGCGCAGCTGCGACATCTGCAGTGTCTCGACCACGACGCCCTGGCCCGCGAAGGCGGCGTCGCCGTGCACGAGGATCGGCAGCCACGCGAAGGTGCCGATCGGCTTGCGGTCCTGCTTGGCGCGGACGATGCCCTCCAACACCCCGTCGACCGTCTCGAGGTGCGACGGGTTGGCGGCGAGGTAGACCGGAAGCTCGGACTCGTCATCGGCGACGAAGGTGCCCTCGGTGCCGAGGTGGTACTTCACATCGCCGGAGCCGCGCTGGTTGCCGGGGGTCTGCGTGCCTTCGAACTCACGGAACACCTGACCGTACGTCTTGCCGGCGATGTTCGTGAGCACGTTGAGTCGGCCACGGTGGGCCATGCCGATGGCCGCGCCCTCGAGCCCGGCGGTGGCTGCGCCCTGGAGGATCTCGTCGAGGAGCGGGATCAGAGACTCCCCGCCCTCGAGGGAGAAGCGCTTCTGACCCACGAACTTCGTCTGCAGGAAGGTCTCGAACGCTTCGGCCTCGTTGAGCTTGCGGAGAACCCGCAGCTGCTCGTCGTGGCCGGGCTTCTGGTACTTGACCTCGACCTTCTCCTGGAACCAGCGGCGCTGCTCCGGATCCTGGATGTGCATGTACTCGATGCCGAGGGTGCGGCAGTACGAGTCGCGGAGCACACCGAGGATGTCGCGGAGCTTCGCGACGCGGCGACCGCCGAACCCTCCGGTGACGAACTCGCGGTCCAGATCCCAGAACGTGAGGCCGTGGCTCTCGATCTCGAGGTCGGGGTGCGAGCGCTGCACGTATTCGAGCGGGTCGATGTCGGCCATCAGATGACCGCGCACGCGGAACGAGTTGATCAGCTCCTGCACGCGGGACTGCTTGTCGACGCGCTCGGCGAGGTCCACCGCGATGTCGGGGTTCCAGCGGATCGGCGCGTAGGGGATGCGCAGCGCGGCGAAGATGTCGTCGTAGAAGCCGCGCTGGCCGATGAGCAGCTCGTGCACCTTCTTGAGGAACTCGCCGGAACCGGCACCCTGGATGACGCGGTGGTCGTAGGTGCTGGTGAGCGTGATGGTCTTGCCGATCGCGAGCTCGTTGAGGGTCTTCTCGCTGGCGCCCTGGAACTCAGCCGGGTACTCGAGGGCACCGGCTCCGATGATGCAGCCCTGGCCCTTCATCAGGCGAGGCACGGAGTGCACGGTACCGATACCGCCGGGGTTGGTGAGGGAGACCGTGGTGCCCTGGAAGTCGCCGGCGGTCAGCTTGTTCCCGCGGGCGCGCGTGACCAGGTCTTCATAGGCGGAGAGGTATTCGGTGAACGACATGGTGTCGGCGCGCTTGATGCTGGGCACCATGAGAGCGCGCGTGCCGTCGGGCTTGGGCAGGTCGATCGCGATGCCGAGGTTGACGTGGGCCGGGGCGACGACGGAGGGCTTGCCGTCGACCTCGGCGTAGAACACGTTCTGGCTGCGGAACTCGTCGAGCGTGCGGATGAGAGCCCAGCCGATGAGGTGGGTGAAGCTGATCTTGCCGCCACGGGTGCGTGACATGTGGTTGTTGATGACGATGCGGTTGTCGATCATCAGCTTCGCCGGCACGGTGCGCACGCTGGTCGCGGTCGGGACGGTCAGGGACTCGTCCATGTTGGCGGCCAACGTCTTCGGCAGGCCGCGCAGTGGAGTGACCTTGTCCTCTTCGACGACGTCCGTGGTGTCCTTCGCCTCGGGCTTCGGCGCGGGCTTGGGAGCCTGGGCGGGGATCGGCGCCGTCGCAGCCGGCTTGGCCGTGGTACGTGCCACCGGCTGCGAGCCGATCACGGGGATCGGGGCGGTGACGGGATGTGCCTGCGCAGCAGCCGTGCCCGTGGAAGGAGCTGAGGACGCCGCGTCGGAGTGGTACTTCTCCAGGATCGGCCACCACTCCTTGTCGACGGAGTCGCGGTCCACCTTGAACTGCTCGTAGAGCTCTTCAACGAGCCAGGAATTGGCTCCGAACCCCCCGTCGCCGTTGACGCCGGTCACCTGGTTCGACACGCTCGATCGCCCTCTTTCATCGCTGAAGCTCTCTGGTGCGGACGTCGTCGCAGGATGCGTTCGGGCCCGCACGCTCTCGACCAACAAGCCTAACGTGTTTCGCTCGGGGATTCGTCGAAGCCATGCGCCCGTGGCGAGGGGATCTGGGTACCGTGGAGACATGGAATTCTCAGGAGCGCAGCCGGCCGTCGATCTGACCTATTCGGACGTCTTCCTCGTGCCGCGCCGATCCGCGGTGAGCAGCCGCCTCCAGGTCGATCTGGCGCCCCTCGACGGCACCCCCGCGACCCTGCCGATCGTCGCCGCCAACATGAACTCCGTGACGGGTCCGCGCATCGCGGCGGTGCTCGCGCGACGCGGCGCTCTCGGTGTTCTTCCGCAGGACCTGCCGTTGCAGGATCTCGACTCCGCGATTCGCGAGGTGAAGGCGCAGCCGGTCCTCTGGGACACCCCGATCGTGCTGCCACCAGAAGCGTCCGTCGCCGACGCGCTCCGCCTGCTTCCGGCGACCAGCGGACACGGGATCGTCGTGGCCCGCGGCGACGCACCGATCGACGTGGAGCGCATCGTCGGCATCCTCCCCGCAGTCCGACTCGCCACGGCGCTGCCGGATGCGCAACTGGGCGACCTCGTCTACCGGGGTACGCCGTCGATCGATGCCGATGACATCGGTTCGGAGCGGCACGCGTTCGATGTCATCACCGACGCCGGGGTCGAGATGGTGACGGTAATCCACCACGGTCACCTCGTGGGCACTCTGAGCGCACGCAGCGCCTTGCGGTCCACGCTCTACCGGCCGGCGCTCGACGCTGACGGTCGACTGGCGGTGGCCGCGGCGGTCGGCATCAACGGCGACGTCGCCGCCAAGGCGAAGGCGCTCGCCGGAGCAGGCGTCGACGTGCTCGTCGTCGACACGGCACACGGACACCAGGAAGGCATGCTGAGGGCGCTTCGCGCGGTCGCCGATCTCGACCTGGGGCTCCCGATCGTGGCGGGGAACATCGTCACCGCCGACGGCGTCGCCGACCTGGTCGACGCGGGCGCCTCGATCCTCAAGGTCGGTGTTGGGCCCGGGGCCATGTGCACGACCCGAATGATGACGGCGGTCGGTCGACCGCAGTTCTCGGCGGTCCTCGAGACCGCGCAGGCCGCGCGGGAGCTCGGCGCACACGTCTGGGCCGACGGCGGGGTGCGGTACCCCCGCGACGTCGCTCTGGCGCTTGCCGCCGGTGCGGCCTCCGTCATGGTCGGCTCCTGGTTCGCGGGAACCATCGAGGCTCCGGGGGAGCTGCAGCACGAGGGCGACGGGCGTCTCTTCAAGGAGTCCTGGGGCATGGCGTCGACCAAGGCGGTGCAGGCGCGGTTCGGCCGGCTCGACGCGTACGAGCGTGCGCGCAAGGAACTCTTCGCCGAGGGCATCTCCTCGTCGAAGATCTACCTCGACCCCCTGCGTCCCGGCGTGGAGGACCTGCTGGACATGATCACCTCGGGCGTACGTTCGTCGTTCACCTACGCGGGAGCGTCGACCGTGTCCGAGTTCCACGACCGTGCGCTCGTCGGCCTTCAGTCGGCAGCGGGATACGAAGAGGGCAAGGCGCTGCCGGTCAGTTGGTGAGCGCGAGCGCGAGCGCGTCCTCATTCGATACAATCGTCCCCATAATGGACGACCCTCCCAGTTGTAGAACATCGCCCCACTGTCCGCCTCTCTCCTCGGAGAGGAACCTCTGATGGACTACATCATGTTGGGCGTGGGGCTCCTGCTCACGGTCGGCACCGGCCTCTTCGTCGCGAGCGAGTTCGCGCTGGTCAATCTCGACCGCGCCGACCTCGAAGCGCGTCAGGCTCGGGGGGAGTCCCGGCTCTCGCTCACGATCAGTGCCCTCAAGCACACGTCGACCCACCTTTCGGCGGCACAGCTCGGTATCACGCTGACGACGCTGCTGACCGGTTACACGATGGAACCGGCGCTGTCGAACCTCCTCCGGCCGACGCTTCTGGCCTGGCGCATTCCGGAAGCAGCCGTCTCGCCCATCGCGACCATCGTGGCGATGTTCATCGCCACCGTGCTCTCGATGATCCTCGGTGAGCTGGTGCCGAAGAACTTCGCGCTCGCTCTTCCCCTCGCCACCGCGAAGCTGGTGGTCCCTTTCCAGATCGCATTCACCACGGTCTTCAAGCCGGCCGTGGTCGTGCTCAACGGCAGCGCCAACGGCGTGCTGCGCAGCATGGGGATCGAGCCGAAAGAGGAGCTCTCCGGCGCCCGGAGTGCGGAGGAGCTCTCCTCGCTGGTCCGGCGCTCCGCCAGCGCGGGCATGCTCGAGGCCGACACGGCCACGCTCCTCGACCGCACTCTGACGTTCTCCCGACTCACCGCCGCCGATGTGATGACCGCCCGCCCGAGCATGCACGCGATCGCCGCCGGTGACTCCACCGACGATGTCATCCAGCTCGCCCGCCGCACCGGGCACAGTCGGTTCCCGGTCTACGACGACGACCTCGACGACATCATGGGCGTCGTGCATCTGAAAGCTGCCATCTCCGTGCCGCGCGAGCGCCGTGCGGAGGTGCCTGTCGGCGCGCTGGCGACCGAGCCCCTCCGTGTTCCGGAGACGGTCCACGTCGACGCCCTGATCTCCGAGCTCCGCGCACGCGGCTACCAACTGGCCGTCGTCGTCGACGAGTACGGCGGAACGGCAGGGCTCGTGACGCTCGAGGACCTCGTCGAGGAGCTGGTGGGCGAGGTCGCCGATGAGCACGACCGCACTCGGGCCGGAGTGATCCGCAACCGCGAGGGCATCACCTTCCCCGGCGAGTTGCGGCCCGATGAGCTGCGTCGTCGCGCCGGGGTCGAGGTTCCGGAGGGCGACGTCTACGACACCGTCGGCGGGTACGTCATGAGCGTGCTCGAGCGCGTGCCCTCGGTCGGTGACGAGGTTCCGCTCGACAGCGGCACGCTCCGGGTCGTGCGCATGGACGGCCGACGCGTCGATCGCGTCCGCTACGTGCCGAGTCCGCTCGGCGAGGGAGAGGGGGCCACCCGATGAACGATTGGGCAGGACTCGCCTGGCTCGTCGTGCTTCTCGTCGCGAACGCCTTCTTCGTCGGCGGCGAGTTCGCCGTGATCTCCGCGCGGCGGTCGCAGATCGAGCCCCGCGCCGATCAGGGATCGCGCGCGGCCAAGACGGCGCTGTACGCGATGGAGCATGCGACGCTGATGCTCGCGACCTCGCAGCTCGGCATCACGATCTGTTCGCTGCTCATCCTGAACGTCTCCGAGCCCGCGATCCACCACCTGCTGGCCGTGCCGCTGCATGCCCTCGGCTGGCCGGACGGCGCTGTCGACGCGGTGTCGTTCGCCATCGCGCTGCTGATCGTGTCGTTCCTTCATGTGGTGTTCGGCGAGATGGTGCCGAAGAACCTCGCGTTCTCGGTGCCGGACCGTGCCGTGCTCATCCTCGCCCCGCCCCTCGTGTGGGTGTCGAAGGTGTTCATGCCCGTGATCTGGGTGCTCAACGCGACGGCCAACGGCGTGCTGCGGCTGTTCCGCGTGGAGCCGAAGAACGAGGCGGCATCGACCTTCACCCTCGATGAGGTTGCCACCATCGTCAGCCAGTCGCGGCGCGAGGGTCTGCTCATGGACACCGCGGGAACGGTCGCGGCCGCCGTCGAGTTCACCGACAAGAAGGCGCGAGACGTGGCCGTGCCCCTGAGCGATCTGGTCACGCTTCCGCAGTCGACCACGCCGGACGACATCGAGAAGGCGGTCGCCCGCTACGGGTTCTCGCGCTACGTGATCGTCGACGACGAGTCCGTGCCGATCGGCTACGTGCACTTGAAGGACATCCTCCGGGCCTCGGAAGGCCCCGATGCCGAGGTCAAGATGATCGAGCCGGTCCCGGCGAAGCGCATCCACCACATGGTGCCCGTCCAGGAGGACACGGATCTCGAGGACGCCCTCGCGGTCATGCGCCGCGCCGGTCGTCACCTGGCGAAGGTGCGTGACGCGCGGGGGAACACCACCGCGGTGCTGTTCCTGGAGGACATCCTCGAAGAGCTCGTGGGAGAGGTGCAGGACGCGACTCGTCGTTTCCGCGGACGCTGACCCCGATCACACGCACGAAGGCCGCCGGCTCCCCGAGGAGTCGGCGGCCTTCATGTCTCCGTCCGGCCTCAGCGCCAGTGCGCGCGTTCGTACTGGGGTGGCCATGCGACCTCGGCGCCGAGTTCATGTGCGGCGCGGAGCGCGAAGTGCGGGTCGCGAAGCCACTCCCGGCCGGCGAAGACCGCATCCGCCGCGCCGTCGGCGAGCACCTGCTCGGCCTGGGCGGATGCGGTGATCAGTCCGACCGCCGACACCGGGATGCGGCCTCCGCGGCGGACGGTCTCGGCGAGAGAGACCTGGTATCCGGGGAACACCTCGATCCGCTGATGGGCCACGAGGCCGCCGCTCGAGACGTCGATCAGGTCCGCTCCGCGCTGCGTGGCCCAGTCGGCGACGGTGGACGCCTCATCGGGGGTGAAACCGCCTTCGGCGTGGTCGGTGGCCGAGATCCGCACGAAGACCGGCACCTCGGGACCCGCAGCCTCGCGCACAGCGTCCACGACGCGCAGCAGGAGCCGCGCGCGGTTCTCGAGCGAGCCGCCGTACTCGTCGTCTCGCCGGTTCGAGAGCGGGGACAGGAACTGGTGCAGCAGGTAGCCGTGCGCACCGTGGATCTCCAGCACGTCGAAGCCCGCCTCGAGAGCGCGTCGCGCGGCGTCGGCGAAGGCCTCGACCACGCGGTCGATCCCGGCGAGGTCGAGGGCGACCGGCGCGTCGAAACCGTCGAAGGCGATCGCCGACGGCGCAACTGTCGTCCAGCCTCCCTCGGCAGCCGGCACCGACCCCCGCTCACGTGCCCACGGCCACCACGTCGATGCCTTCCGTCCCGCGTGCGCGAGCTGGATCCCGGCGGACGCCCCACGGTCGTGGATAGCGCGGACGATCGGCGCCCAGGCGTCGCGCTGCTCGTCGCTCCAGAGACCCGCATCGCGCGGCGAGATACGGCCCTCGGGTACCACCGCGGTCGCCTCCGCGACGATCAGTCCGGCGCCGCCCGAAGCGAACTGCGCGAGGTGCGTGTGATGCCATTCCTGCACCAGGCCGTCGACGGCGCTGTACATGCACATCGGCGAGACCCAGAGGCGATTGCGGAACGTGACGGAACGGATGCTCAGCGGGGAGAAGAGAAGACTCACCGTTCGACGCTACCGCGACGACGCGCCTCGCGGAGCGTCGCACTAACGTGGAGTCATGGTCGAGGTGCGCGAGTGGACACGCAACGATACGTCCCGGTACTTCCGCGCGCCCGCCGCAGAGGACGACAAGTACACGCGCGGGGTGGTGGCGCTCCGCACCGGATCGGCCGCTTATCCCGGTGCTGCGGTGCTCGGTGTCGAGGCCGCGTGGCGGACCGGTGCAGGATTCGTGCGTTACGTGGGGGAGGAGCGGGCGGCCGATGCCGTGCTCGCCCGGCGCCCGGAGACGGTGGTCGGAGCGGACCCTGGTCGTTCCCGCGTGGATGCCTGGGTGATCGGATCCGGCACGGATCCGGCCCTTCGGACGGACGCGGAGAGCGTCGCGCTCCGGGAGATCCTCGCGGGGACCGTGCCGGTCGTCGTCGATGCCGGAGCGCTGGATCTCGCCCCCGGCGCCCGCGCCCCCTTCCTCATCACCCCGCACGCACGCGAGTTCGCCAGGCTCCAGGAGCGTCTGCGCCTGCAACCAGGCGGCGGACGCGCCGAAGGGGCCCGACAGGTCGCCGCGAAGATCGGCGGAACCGTGCTCCTCAAGGGCGCTCGCACGCTGGTCGCAGCCCCGGACGGGACGACGTTCGCGATCGAGGCCGGGACGGGCTGGTTGGCGACGGCGGGAACCGGAGACGTGCTCGCCGGCGTGCTCGGCGCGGTGACCGCCGCGAATCCCGATGCCCCGCTCGCAGAGATCGCCGCCGCGGGGGCCTGGGTGCACGGCCACGCGGCACGGATCGCCGCAGACGTGACCGCCGGCAGCCCGGGGCATCCGATCGTCGCGCTGGATGTCGCCGCGGCGCTGCCGCCCGCGATCGCGGACGTCCTCGCGTGAGGCGCGCGTCGAACAGCAGGGTGGTCGTGCTATGGGCCGTCTTCCTGCTCGTGCACCTGCTCACAGCGTGGCTCGGGTGGGTGTATCCGAGTCAGCCGATGGGTGATGTCGTGCTCGTGTACGAGCCCTGGGCGACGTCGGCGCTCAGCGGGGGACCGATCGTCGGAATCGACGAGACCTGGGTCTACCCGCAGCTCGCCCTCGTGCCGATGCTCATCGCCGCGGCCGTGTCGGCGCCGCTCGTGCTCCTGCTCGGCGTCTCCAATGCGTATCTGGTCGGGTGGGCGACGCTCGTGATCATCCTCGATGCCGTCGCCTTCGGTGTGCTCGTCGGCCGTTCGCCGTCGCGTGCACGTCGTGTGGCTGCCTGGTTCTGGTGTGCTGCGCTCCTTCTGCTCGGTCCCATCGCGCTCTACCGGATCGACGCGATCACGGTGCCGATCGCCGTGATCGGTGGGCTCTGGCTCGTGTCGCGGCCGACGATCGGTGCCGCCCTCCTCACGATCGGCGCCTGGATCAAGATCTGGCCCGGGGCGCTGGTCCTGGCGGCCGTCGTGGCGCTCCGCGCGAGGATGCGGGTGCTGCTCGCTGCCGCGGTCGTCACCACCGGGGTCGTCGCGACGCTGTTCCTGCTCGGCGCGGACACCGAGATCTTCGGGTTCCTGACGGAGCAGACCGGGCGGGGGCTGCAGATCGAGGCCGTGGCCGCCACGCCGTTCCTCTGGCTCGCGGTCGCCGGAGCCGCACGTATCGAGTACAGCTTCGAGATCCTCACCTTCCAGATCACGGCCCCCGGGGTCGACGCCGTCGCCGCCGCGCTCACACCCCTGATGGCGCTCTCGGTCCTCGCGGTGACGGTGGTGGGCGCGCGGAAAGCGGCGCGCGGTGCGACCTTCCCCCGGCTGTTCCCTCCGCTCGCCCTCACGCTCGTCACGCTGCTGATCGTCACCAACAAGGTCGGTTCGCCGCAGTTCCAGACCTGGCTGATCGCCCCGGTGATCCTCTGGCTCGTGCTCGATCGGGTCAGAGCGCGCGTTCCCGCCGTGATCGTCCTCGCGCTCTGCCTGCTCACCTGCCTCGTCTACCCGATCGGCTACGACGCACTCCTGCGGGCCGATGCCCTCGCCGTCGCCGTCCTCACGGTGCGCAACGTCCTTCTCCTCGTCCTGCTCATCCTGAGCATCCGTGCTCTCTCACGTGTGCCCGCCCGTCGTCCGAAACCCCAGGAGTGAACCCATGCTGATCGCCTTCTCCGTCGCCCCGAGTGGCACCCCCGCCGACGGTGCGCAGCGCACCGACGCCTCCGTGCACGACGCCGTGGCGGCAGCCGTGCGTGTCGTGCGCGAATCGGGGCTGCCGCACCGGACGACGAGCATGTTCACCGAGATCGAAGGTCCGGACTGGGACACGGTCATGGCCGTCGTCAAGCGCGCGACCGAAGCGGTGATGCCGTTCGGGTCACGGGTCTCGCTCGTGCTCAAGGCCGACATCCGTCCCGGGTACTCCGGAGAGCTCGACGCGAAGATCGAACGGTTGGAGTCGGCGATCGGGGAGGCGGCTGCCGCGGAGCCCCGTGACTGATCCGCGTCCGCTCGCATCGGTCGTTCTCCGGACGGCGCTCGCCGAGGACGCCGAGTGGATCGCCGAGCTGCGCGCCGACGTGCTCCGCGCCGACCTGGAGCGGCTGGGGCGCTACGACCCGACGCGTGTCCGACAACGCTTCCGCGATGCGTTCGAGCCGGCGTACACGCGGATCATCGTGGTGGACGCTGTGGATGTCGGGTCTGTCGCCCTCCGTCCAGACGGCGACATCACGTGGCTGGAGCACCTCTACCTCGACGCCTCGCACCACGGGAGGGGCGTCGGCACTCGGGTCCTGGCGATGATCCTCGACGACGACGGGCGGTACCGGCTCAACGTGCTCCAGGGCAGTCCGGCGCGCAGCCTCTACGAGCGTCACGGGTTCACCGTCGACTCGCAGGACGACGTGGACGTGTTCATGACGCGAGAACGAGGCGTCCCGGCGGTCGTGCACCCCGACGGCCGCTAAGCTGATCCGGTGAATCCCTCGACGCAATCGAGGGGTGCGGCGAAGTGGGCGCTCCTCTCTCTCGCCATCGGCAGTTTCGGCATCGGCATGACCGAGTTCGTGGTCATGGGCCTGCTGCCCAACATCGCCGCTGACCTGCTGCCTGCGCTCTGGGCGACCCGTCCGGAAGAAGCGCTGAGTCAGACGGGGTGGCTGATCTCGTTGTACGCGCTGGGTGTCGTCATCGGCGCCCCGACCATCGCGGGCTTCGTCGCGCGCTACCCGCGTCATCGAGTGATGATCGTGCTCGCTCTCGCGCTCACGGTGTTCAATGCCCTCACGGTGGTGCTGCCGACCTTCGAGCTCGTCGCCGCCTCGCGATTCCTCGCCGGGTTGCCGCACGGTGCGTACTTCGGCATCGGAGCCCTCGTCGCCGCCGATGTCATGGGTCCGGGAAACCGTGCCAAGGGCGTGGCCTTCATCCTCACCGGCCTCACGGTCGCCAACGTCATCGGGGTGCCGCTGGGGACCTTCCTCGGGCAGGAGTGGGGGTGGCGGGCGGCGTTCGCCGTCGTGGCGCTGGTGTTCGCGCTCGCAACGCTGTGCATCGCGCTGTTCGTCCCCGAGCATCCGGGCGATCCGGGGCGGACGATGCGTCAGGAGCTCCGGGTGTTCCGCCGGGCACAGGTGTGGTTCACACTCGGCATCGGCGCGATCGGCTTCGGCGGGTTCTTCGCGGTGTACAGCTACATCGCGCCGTTGGTGACGGACGTGGCGGGGTCACCCGAGTGGGCGGTCCCGATCGTGCTCGTGCTGATGGGGCTCGGCATGACCGCCGGAAACCTCGTGGGCGGCCACCTCGCCGACATCGATCTGCGCCGCACCCTGCTGTGGGGACTCGCGGCGATGGCGATCGTGTTCGCCCTGCTCGCCTTCCTCTCGTTCTTGATCGTGAGCCTCGGGCTGACGGTGCTCGTGGTCGGATTCGTCTCTTCGGTGCTGAGCCCGACCATCCAGACGCGTCTCATGGACGTGGCCGGTGACAACCAGTCGATCGCGGCGGCGATGAACCACTCGGCGCTCAACATCGGGAACAGCCTCGGCGCCTTCCTGGGCGGTGTCGTGATCGCCGTCGGATGGGGTTTCACCGCGCCGGCTTGGACCGGAGCAGCGCTCGCCGTTGCCGGGCTCCTGATCGCCGTGCTGTCGTACCGCATCGAAGTGCGCCGCCCCGAGGTCTCGGAACTCGTCGCGTCGTAGAGTGTCGGGATGAGTGCGCCCGAGGATTCCCTGCCCGTCGCCGGCACCGTCGTCCTGCTGCGGTCCGCGGAACCCGGGTTCGAGGTGCTGCTGCTGCGTCGACCGGATCGTGGATCCTTCCCAGGCGCCTGGGTGTTCCCGGGCGGCAAGGTCGAGCCGGAGGACCGACGTGACGGCGAAGGAGACGTCGAGGACGCGCGCCGGGCCGCGATCCGGGAGACCTTCGAGGAAGTGGGGCTGGTGGTCGACGATCTCGTCGTCCTCTCCGAATGGCAGCCGCCGATCGAGGCTCCCACCCGCATCCGCACCTGGTTCTTCCTCGCCGCGGCATCGGACGCGGTGCCGTCACCTGCTGAGGACGAGGTCGCCGAGTTGGCCTGGGCGCGGCCATTGGAAGCACTGGCGCGCCACGGGGCGGGGGAGTGGATGCTGTACCCGCCGACGTGGGTCACGCTGCACCGCCTGTCCGCGTTCTCGGATGCCGCTGCGGCACTGTCGTCCGGCGGTGCAGCGGAACTCTTCCAGACGCGTGTTCTCGATACCGAGACCGGTCGGGACTTCTCCTGGGAGCAAGGGCGCCTCGAAGCCAGTGTGCTGCCGTGGAGGTTCGTCGCAGGCTGAGGCGTTCGGGAGGCTCAGCTGTCGAGGAGCCGGCGGAGGTGGGACCCGACGGCTTCGGTCTCGATCAGGAACCCGTCGTGGCCGAAGTCGCTGGTGAGCACCACGGCCTCGTCGTCGATCACGTGCGGAATGCTGCGGGCGATGCGCTGCTGCCCGTCGACGGGGAACAGCCGATCGCTGTCGATCCCGAGGACCAGCGTGGTCGCCGTGACCGCCCGCAGAGCTTCTTCGACACCCCCGCGCTCCCGCCCGACGTCATGCGAGTTCATGGCCTCCACGAGGGTGATGTAGCTGTTGGCGTCGAAGCGGCGGGTGAACTTGTTGCCGTGGAAGTCCAGGTACGACTCGACCGCGAAGCGCCCGCCGTGCCCGAGCGGCGATACCTCCGACTGCCATGACCGTTGGAAGCGCTGGTTGAGCTCGATCGGGCTGCGGTAGTTCAGCAGAGCCATGCGCCGCGCCAGGGCGAGACCGCGGTGGGGGCCGTCGCCGTCGGACAGGTCGTAGTACTCGCCGCCCTGGAACCGCGGATCCATCCGGATGGTCTCCAGCTGCACGGTGTTCAGCGCGATCTGGTCGGCCGTCGTCACCGGCGGAGAGGAGAGGACCGCGAGACGCTGCACGCGCTCGGGGTGGGTGGCGGCCCACTCCAGGGCATGCATGCCCCCCATCGAGCCGCCGATGACCGCGGCCCACGTGTCGATTCCCAGCGCATCAGCGAGCCGCACCTGCGCCGCCACCTGATCGCGGATCGTCAGGTAGGGGAATCGCGATGCCCACTCGTAGCCGTCCGGGGCGACACTCGCCGGGCCCGTGGATCCCTGGCAGCCGCCCAGCATGTTCGGCGCGATCACGAACCAGCGATCGGTGTCGAGGGGGGCGCCGGGGCCCGTGATGTCCTCCCACCAGCCCGCGGTCGGATGGCCCGCTCCTGCGGGGCCACGCAGATGGCTGTCGCCCGTGAGCGCATGGAGGACGAGGATCGCGTTGTCGCGGGCGGCGTTCAGCTCACCCCAGGACTCGTAGGCGATCCGGATGCCGGGCAGCTCCGCACCGCTCTCCGTGGCGAAGGCTCCGAAGGCGGCGAAGCGCCTGCCGCCGACCGGGTCACCGTCACGCCAGGCCCCGGTCGCCGGGGGGCGGGCGCGGAGGAGACGGACGTCGGCCTCCGTCACGGGTGCCGACGGCACCGTGTCCTCGGAGGTCGTCTGCCAGTCCATCCCTCCATTGTCGCGTGACCCGGCGCACATCGGCGGCAGGTTACGCCCCGATCTCTCGCGCCCCCCAATTCCGGTCGACGCCCCCGCACAGCGTCGACGCCCCTCCTGAGAGACGTGATTCAGGAGGGGCGTCGACGGTCAGACGGGGTGTCGACCGGAACAGCGGGGGTCAGGCGCGGGCGGCCTCCGACACGGCGCGTGCCGCGGCGAGAGCCTGATCCAGGTCGGCCTTGAGGTCCTCGATGTTCTCGATGCCGACCGAGAGGCGCACGAGGCCCGGCGTGACACCGGCCGTGAGCTGCTGCTCGGGGGTGAGCTGTGCATGGGTGGTCGACGCCGGGTGGATGACGAGCGAGCGGACGTCGCCGATGTTGGCGAGGTGGCTGAACAGAGACAGGCTGTTCACGAACTCGCGCCCGGCCTCCACGCCGCCCTTCAGCTCGAACGACAGCACGGCACCGACACCCTTGGGAGCGTACTCGTTCGCCTTGGCGTACCAGGGCGAGGAGGGCAGCCCCGAGTAGTTGACCGTCGCGACATCGTCACGGCCGTCGAGCCACTCGGCGATCTCCTGGGCGTTCTGCACGTGACGCTCGATGCGCAGCGACAGCGTCTCGACGCCCTGGATGAGGTTCCACGCACTCTGCGGCGCGATAGCGGAGCCGAGGTCGCGCAGCAGCTGCACACGGGCCTTGATGATGTACGCGAGGGGGTCGCCGACGGCGGCGGTGTAGCTGGCGCCGTGGTACGAGGGGTCCGGGACCGTGAGGCCGGGGAACTTGTCGACGTTCTTCGACCACTCGAACGTGCCGCCGTCGATGATGACTCCGCCGATGGTCGTGCCGTGGCCGCCGAGGAACTTCGTGACCGAGTGCACGACGATGTCGGCACCGAACTCGAACGGACGGATCAGGTACGGGGTGGCGATGGTGTTGTCGACGATCAGCGGCACGCCGTTCTCGTGCGCGACGTCGGCGACGGTACGGATGTCGAGGATGTTGATCTGCGGGTTGCCGATCGTCTCTGCGAAGAACAGCTTCGTGTTCGGACGGACGGCGCGGCGCCATTCCTCGGGGTCGTCCTGGTTCTCGACGAACGTGACCTCGATGCCGAGCTTCGCGAGGGTGTACTTGAAGAGGTTGTAGGTGCCGCCGTAGATCGAGCTCGAGGCGACGAAGTGGTCTCCGGCCTGCGCGATGTTCAGGATGGCGAAGGTCGAGGCCGCCTGTCCGCTGGCGAGCACGAGCGCGCCGGTGCCGCCTTCGAGTGCGGCGAGCCGCTGCTCCAGCACGTCCTGGGTCGGGTTCTGGATGCGGGTGTAGATGTTGCCGAACTCCGCCAGGGCGAAGAGGTTGGCCGCGTGATCCGCGCTGTCGAAGACATACGAGGTGGTCTGATAGATCGGCGTGGCGCGCGCCTTCGTGACCGGGTCGGGGGCGGCGCCGGAGTGGATCTGCTTGGTCTCGAAGCGCCAGGACTCAGGTGCGGACATGTGATTCCCCCAGGAGTGGTCGGAAGGTCGGATGGCGGATGCCGTTGCTGCGAGAGTACGGAATATCGCTCGGTGTCAACAGTGAGGGAGAAATGTGACGTAACAGAGCGGTGCCCGCTGTCGCGCGAGCGAGGGATCCTCGACAGCCCGCGCGGGACTCCGCAATCCGGGGCGAACATCGTACGGTGGAGGCATGGCCAACAGACGTGCAGTGGTGACAGGTGCGAGTTCGGGGATCGGCGCGGCGACGGTCCGCGCACTCCGGTCGCGGGGATGGGATGTGGTCGGGGTCGCCAGGCGCAAGGACCGTCTGTCCGCGCTCGCCGCGGAGACCGGAGCCTCCGTGATCGCCTGCGATCTGACCGACCCGGCTGCCGTCGACGCCCTCGTCTCCACGCTCGCGGAGTCGGGCCCGGTGCACGCGCTCGTGCAGGTGGCCGGCGGTGCGCGCGGTACCGATCGCATCGAAGACGCCGCGGTCGAGGACTGGCAGTGGATGTTCGATGCGAACGTGCTCGCGACGCAGCGGCTCGTGGCGGGACTGCTCCCGCTGCTGCGCCGAGCTGCCGACGCGGACGGGCAC
Organism: Microbacterium sp. J1-1; assembly: GCF_024498615.1. Lineage (NCBI taxonomy): Bacteria > Bacillati > Actinomycetota > Actinomycetes > Micrococcales > Microbacteriaceae > Microbacterium > Microbacterium sp. J1-1. Next base: position 1,446,978 of record NZ_CP089590.1, read on the forward strand.
GCGGACACGGTCTTCGTCACCTCCACGGCCGCCCAATCGGCGTATGCGGGGGGAGCCGGGTACAACGCGGCGAAGGCCGCCGAGAGCATGCTGGTCAAGGTGCTCCGCCAGGAGTTGAACGGCGAGCCGATCCGGGTGGTCGAGGTCGCGCCCGGCATGGTGCACACCGAGGAGTTCACGCTGAACCGACTGGGCGGCGACGCCGTGGCCGCAGAGGCCGTGTACGCCGGCGTCGACGCACCGCTCCTCGCGGAGGATGTCGCGGATGTCATCACCTATGCGCTGGAGGCGCCGGGGCATGTGAACCTCGACCTCGTCACGATGCGTCCGGTGGCCCAATCCGCACAGCACCTGCTCGCCCGCGGGCCGCTGCGTGTGCGCTCGATCGACTGACGATGGCGCGGACGCTGGCCGAACTCGCTGCGGACGGCCTCATCGACGCGGGCTGGGCGGAAGCACTCGCCCCGGTCCAGGAGACGATAACCGGACTCGGGGAGAGGCTCCGGGCGGAACAGGATGCCGGGCACGGGTACCTGCCTGCCGGGGAGGACGTCCTTCGGGCGTTCCGACGGCCCCTCGCGGACGTGCGCGTGCTGATCACGGGGCAGGACCCGTATCCGACGCCCGGTCACCCCATCGGCCTGTCGTTCGCGGTGGACCGTGAGGTACGGCCGCTGCCGCGCAGCCTCACGAACATCTACAAGGAGCGGGAGAGCGACCTCGGCCTACCGCCGGCGCCGCACGGTGATCTCACCGCCTGGAGCGATCAGGGCGTGCTCTTGCTCAACCGCGTCCTGACCGTCCGTCCGGGGGCGGCCGCCTCGCACCGAGGCTGGGGGTGGGAGAAGGTCACCGAACTCGCGATCAGAACCCTCGTCGCCCGGAATCAGCCTCTCGTAGCCGTGCTCTGGGGCAGGGACGCGGCGAATCTGCAGCCGATGCTCGGTGACACGCCGGTGATCGTCTCGGCCCATCCCTCCCCGCTGTCGGCGAGCCGCGGGTTCTTCGGATCCCGGCCGTTCTCGCGTGCGAATGCCCTGCTCGCGGAACAGGGGGCCGAAGCCGTGGACTGGAGGGTGGAAGGCGAAGCCGCTCCGTCTCTAAGCTGAGCGCATGCAGTTCGAACCGGGGGACCGTCGCCGTGTCCTCCCGCGCCACCTTCGCCCGCAGGCCGCGCCCGAGATCTTCTCTTACACGATCCGGCCGGCCCGCCCGGCTGACCTGCCTCACGTGCGAGAGATCTACAACCACTTCGTGAGCAATTCCGCGGTCACACTCGATGAGCGACGCAGCAGCATCCCGTACTGGCGCGAGAAGTACGCGCTGCTCACGCGGTTGGAGCTGCCCTTCCTCGTCGCCGTGTCGCCGGGCGGCGTCGTGATGGGATACGCGCTCGCCCAACCGTGGGCGGGGAAGAACGCCTACAAGTACACCGTCGAGGACTCGATCTACCTGGGCCCGGGGGCCGGCGGGAAGGGGCTCGGAGCCGCACTGCTGCGGGCACTGATCGATGCGTGTGAGCAGATCGGGCTTCGAGAGATGGTCGCCGTCATCAGTGATCGCGGCGCAGAGGCGTCGATACGGCTTCACGAGAAGCTCGGTTTCGTCGAGGCCGGGCGCATGGGGCGCGTCGGGTACAAGTTCGGCCGCGATCTCGGCACCGTGTACATGCGGCGCGTGCTCAAGCCGACGGGACGGCGGCGCGGAAGCCTCTTCGGGGCACGTCGCTGAGCAGGGCGACCGGCGGTGACGATGTGCGCTCAGACGTCCCCGGAGCGCGGGATCACCGGGATCGCCGCCAGCAGGGACTTCGTGTACTCCTGTGCGGGGTGCAGGAGGACCTCCTCCGTCGATCCCCGTTCGACGATGCGGCCGTCCTTCATCACCGCGACGCTGTCGCACAGGTTCTGCACCACACCGATGTCGTGCGACACCAGAAGGAGCGTGAGGTCCGTCGTCCGGCGAAGCTCCATCAGCAGATCCAGGATCTGCGCGCGCACCGTCACGTCGAGGGCGGAGAGGGGCTCATCACCCACGAGGATGCGAGGTCGATGCACGATCGCCCGGGCGAGCGCGATCCGCTGGCGTTGACCACCGGAGAACTCGTGCGGGTAGCGATCGCCCATCTCGGGCTCCAGGCCGACCTGTGCGAGGACCTCGCGGACCCTCGCTCGGTGATCGCCGTCGATGCCGAGCGCCCAGAGGGGTTCGCGGATGATCTGCCCGGCCGTCATGCGCGGATCGAGCGAGGCGAACGGGTCCTGGAACACCATCCCGGTCTCGCGTCGCAGCCAATGCAGAGACTTGGCGGATGCGGTGGCGTCCACGGGGCGTCCGTCGATGGTGACGATGCCGGACGACGCTCGATCGAGCCCCAGGAGGAGTCGGACCAGGGTCGATTTCCCCGACCCCGATTCGCCGATGATCCCCACGGATGAGCCCTCGGCGACCTCCAGGTCGGTCGGAAACAGCGCGGTCTGCGTTCGGGGACGCTCGAACAGGGAGCGCTTCGGGAGGCGGTGATCTCGTCCGAGTCCCCGCGCTTCGATCAGGGTCACGAGACACCGCCGTCCGGGCGCCACAGGGTCGCTGTCGCGTCCCGCAGCAGCCCCTGTGTGATCGGGGAGGAGGGGGCCGAGAGGAGAGTCGACACCGCCCCCGACTCCGCGACGCGCCCGCGCTCGAGCACGACGCCCGCGGTCGCGACCTGAGCGAGCACGGCGAGATCGTGGGTGATGAAGACGAGGGACATGCCCTCTTCGGCGACGAGGGCGAGCAGCAGCGACAGGATCTCGGCCTGGATCGTGACATCGAGTGCGGTCGTCGGTTCGTCGGCGATGAGCAGGCGCGGACGGCAGGCGAGAGCCATGGCGATCGCGACGCGCTGCCGCTGACCGCCCGAGAGCTGGTGCGGATACCGGTCGACGATCGACTCCGGATCCGGCAGACGCACGCGCGCGGCCTCGGCGATCGCGCGCTCTCGGCCCTCGCGGCGACCGACTCCCTCGTGGATGCGGATCGATTCCGCGATCTGTCGCCCGACGGTGCGGATGGGGTTCAGCGCCGTGCGGGGCTCTTGGAACACGATGCCGATGTCGTCGCCGCGCAGGCGGGCCAGCTCGCGATCGGGCATTCCGATCAGTTCTACGCCGTTCCAGCGGATACTGCCGGACGCGCTCGCACCGTCGGGGAGGAGGCCGAGCACAGCGAGAGCGGTGAGCGACTTGCCGGAACCGGACTCGCCGATCAGACCCAGGCGCGCACCGTCCGGAACCTCGAACGAGATGCCGTCGACGACGCGGCGCCCGTCGATCTCGATCACGAGGTCTTCCACGGAGAGACTCATGAGACCACCCCCGGGGTATGGACTTCGGCGGCACGGTGTCGCAGGGTCGGGTCGGTCGCCTCGCGCAGGCCGTCACCGAGGAGGTTCAGCGCGAGCACGGTGATCGTGATCGCGAGACCGGGCCAGATCACCGAGAGCGGATGCACCCCGATGTAGCGCTGGAGGTCGGCGAGCAACAACCCCCAGCTCGGCTCGACCACGGAGGCACCGAAGCCGAGGTACGACAGTCCTGCCTCGGCGAGGACGGCGACGGCCATCGACCACGAGAGCTGCACGATGAAGACCGGTGCGACGTTCGGCAGCAGGTGGCGGACCAGGCTCTGCGACGGAGTCAGCCCCGCGGCTCGACCGGCCAGCACGAAGTCGCTCTGCTGCACACGGCGCAGTTCCGGTCGCGTCACGCGGGCGATGTTCACGCCGAACCCGATCCCCACGGCCCAGATCACGACCCAGAGCGAGCCGCCCCAGACCGAGGAGATCATCATGGCGATCAGGAGGACGGGGAAGGCGATCAGGATGTCGACGAGCACCGCGACGGTCTCCCGCATCCAGCGAGCGGTGAGGGCACCGAGCGCGGCGAGGGAGACTCCCACGACCGTCGCCACGACGCCGGCGCCGACGCTCACGAACACGGTCGTGCGCGCTCCCGCCATCAGCAGGCTGAGGATGTCACGGCCGGTGTCATCGGTGCCGAGCAGGTGCGGCCATCCCGGGGGGAGCCACCGCTCTCCGATGTCCGACGCCTGAGGGTCGAACGGGGTCCACCACAGGGCGACGAGCGCCGTGCCCGCGACCACGGCCACGACGACGAGCCCGAAGCGCCCGGTCGGGGTGCTCCAGAGGCGGGCGAGCCATCGGGGAGTCATGCGGCCTCCCGTTGGCGGGGATCGATCGCGCGGTGCACGAGGTCGACCACGAAGCCCACGACCAGCACGAAGCCGGTGAGGACGAGGAGTTCGCTCTGCACCTTGATGAGGTCGCGCGTTCCGACATCGGCGACCAGCATCCGTCCGATGCCGGGGAGGGTGAAGAGCTGCTCGATCACGACCGATCCGACGATGATCCCGGCGACCTGGAGCCCGAGGACGGTGACGATCGAGAGCCCGACGGCCGGGATGCCGTGTTGGATGAGTGCTCGCGTGCGAGTGAGGCCTTTCGCGGCGGCCGTGCGTACGAAGTCCTGTCCGGCCGCTTGGAGCGTGGCGCTGCGCACGAAACGCATCAGCATCGCGCCTTCCACGATGCCGATCGTCAACGCGGGGAGCAGCAGCGACTCGATCGCCCGCCACGGTGTCGACCATCCGGTGCGCGGGAAGCCCTGCGGAGGCAACCAGCCCAGCCAGACCGAGAACACGACGATGAGCATCATGCCGGCCCAGACGACGGGGACGGCGGCCAGCGCCTGGGCGCCGACGCTGAGAGCCGTGCCTCCGCGGCGACCGCGCAGGAGTGCGGCGAGGATGCCGAACGGCACGGCGATCAGCACGGCGATCAGGAGCGACATGATGCCGAGGGGCACGGTGACCTGCGCCTTGAGCAGAAGCTCCTCACCGACCGAGGCACCGGAGAGCAGGGAGGTCCCCAGGTCGCCGCGGAAGATGCCGCCGATCCACTCGGTGTATTGGGCGACCAACGGGCGGTTCAGGCCGAGGGATTCACGCAACGCGTCGATTTCGGTGGGTGAGGCCTGGGTGCCGGCGATGAGTTGCGCGACGTCTCCCGGGAACACGCGCAGAGTGAGGAAGATGAGCACGCTCGACACGAGGAGCCCTGCGATGAGCAGGGCTCCTCGTGTGAGTGCGTATCGGATCACGGAGGGGTGGCCGCCCGCTACCCGTCGGTGGAGACGGTGACGCCGGCGAGGTCGATGCGCGAGTTGATCGAGTCCTCCGGGAAGCCCGCGACGATCGGACTCACTGCCGTGATGGTCTCGCCGTTGTACAGCCAGTCCGCGGCGTGATCCTCCGACACGATGCGCGCGGCCTGCGCGAGCAGCTCGGCGGACTTGTCGGGGTCGACCTCGGCGAGGGCTTCGGCGTACAGACGCTGCACCTCGGTGTTGTCGTAGCCGAAGTAGTAGTCCGGGTCGGCGAAGTTGCCGAAGTCGCGCGGCTCGACGTGCAGCACGAAGCTGAGGTCGTAGTCGTGGTTGGTGTACACGTCTTCCAGCCAGGTCGGGAACTCCACCGAGTTCACCTCGAGGGAGACGCCGACCTTCTTGAAGTCGGAGATCAGCACCTTAGGCACCGTGGTCCCGTAGAAGGCGGGGATGGTAAGGGTGAGCTCCAGGTCCTCCTGGCCGGCTTCGGCCAACAGGGACTTCGCCTTCTCCGGGTCGTAGGAGATCACATCGGACAGATCCTCGTAGCCCGGGTCGAGTTCGGGGATGGGACCGTACAGGGTCGTTCCCGCGCCGACGGCTTCGACGAGCGCGTCGTGGTCGATCGCGAGTCGCAGCGCCTCGCGCACCCGGACATCGTCCAGAGGGGCCTTCTGGTTGTTGAACGCCAGCGTCGCCTTGTCGGTCGTCCGGCCCTTCGTGAGAGCGAACTCGCCGGAGTCCTCGAGCTGCGGGGCGAGGTTCGGGTCCACGGCGGTGAGCACGTCGACGTCGCCGGCGAGCGCGGCGTTCACACCCGCGGTGAAGTCGGGGATGTACTGGAACTCCACCTGGGCGACGCCTGCCTTCTCGCCCCAATAGTCGTCATTGCGCGCGAAGGTGATGGTGCTGCCCTTGTTCCACCGGGTCAGGGTGAAGGGACCGGTGCCGTTCTCCGCCGACTTCAGGTCGGTCGTGTCCCCGGTTTTGAAGACCAGCCCGGCGGGGCCCGTCAGCGTGAACAGGAAGTTCTGGTCCGGCTCCGTGAGCACGATCTCCACCGTGGTCGCGTCGGGTGCGGTGATCGAGGAGACCTTCGCGAACTCGGCGTTGCCCTGCACGGTGGCATCGGTGCGCACGGTCTCGTAGGAGGAGACGACGTCCGCGGAGGTGAGCGCCGTGCCGTCGTGGAACTGGATGCCCTCGTTGAGGGTGAAAGTGTACGTGAGGCCGTCGTCGGAAACGGTGTAGTCCGAGGCGAGACGCCCCTCGATCTCGTTCTCCTGCGTCCGGCTGACCAGTCCCTCGTAGATGTTGTCGATGAGGATCTGCTCGAGCGCGGCGCCACTGGTGTGGCGGATGTCGAGGTTGGTCGGTTCGAGGACCAGGCCGACGTGCAGGGTCGCGTCGGGGTCGGGCGTGCCGGTGTCTGTGGTGACGGTCGGCTCGGGGGAGCCGGCGCAGGCGCTGAGCATGACGGCGGTCGCCGCGAGCGCGGCGATCAGCGAGAGACGTCGGGTACGTCGGAACATGGGCGTTTCCTCTCGGTGCGGCAGTTGCTGTGTGCCGTTGGATCGAGCCTAGAGATGCGTGGGATGGTGCGGGTCAGGTATGGAACGAAGCGTCATATTCCGTGGGAGACGGCGGGGGACGCGATGAGGGCGGCGAGAGCGGTCGGGGCGGTCTCTTGGACGTTGTGTGTCGCGTCCAGCGTGACCAGGCGGGCGGTGGGCACGCGACGTTGCAGCTCGGCGGCGTCCGCTTCGCTGACGAAGCCGCGCTGCGCGCGGACCAGGGTGATCGGTGCGCGGACGGCGGAGAGATCCTCCCACCCGGTCTCGTGGAGCACGGACGGCGCGGCCACTGAGCCCGGGTCGTGGGCCGCGAGCGCCTGGGCGGCGAGGTGCGCGAAGTGGTGCTTCCACTCGACGCGGTCGTCCTCGCGCACGCGGGTGTTGAGGAAGACACCGCGCTCGGTCTCGGCGCGACTGCCCCCGAAACCGAGCGACATCGCCTTGTCGACCAGCTCATCTCGGGAGGCGAAATCGGTCGGACCGGCATAGAACTCGCGTAGCGCGGCCGGACCGGCGGTGACGTCGATGCCCGGGGTGATGTCGACGACGACGAGCTCGGACACGAGATCCGGGCGCGCGGCGGCGAGTGCAGCTCCGGTGAGTCCGCCGAGGGACTGGCCGACGACGATCTGAGGCGGGACCGCCCACGCGTCGAAGGCCGCCGCGACGTCTCGGGCGAGCGTGCGCGGGGTGTAGTCGGCATCGTCACGCCAGGAGGAGTCGCCGTGTCCGGCGAGGTCGATCGCCAGCACGGGCTCCTGAAGCGCCAGGACCGTCGTGTCCCACGTGTGCGCGTTCAGACCGGCACCGTGCAGCAGGGTGACCCGAGGCGCGCCGGTCCCGAACCGCAGCGCGCTGAGTACGCGCCCGTCGTCGAGGGGGAGGGTGACACGCTCCACCGGAGGGAGCGGAACGCCGAGCGCATCGGCCTGTGCGGGAAGATAGCTGAACTCGCTGATGTCGATCGCCACCTCCACATTCTGCTCCCTGCGCCCGGAGACGGAGAAATGCGAGAGCAAAACGCTAAATATGACGCAGAGGTTACTTGTCGTTATGGCGATCTTAGCCGAGACAAGATTGGCAGTCTGCATTTCGACCTCTCGGGGCGAGCGGGGGGCCAGCGGGCGGGCGACGAATATCATGGAGTCATGAGTGAGACGCGTGTGCACCTGTCCAAGACCGAGCCTGCCGCGTACCAGGCGCTCGATGCGTTCTCGAAGACGGTGGGCCAGATCTGCGCGGCGAACGGCATCGACGATCGTCTCAAGGAGATCGTGATGATCCATTGCTCCCAGCTCAACGGCTGCGCGTACTGCGTGCGGATCCATGTCGACCGTGCGGTCGCGGCCGGCGTCGACACCGATGTGCTCACCCAGATCTCCACGTGGCGCGAAAGCGGTGTTTTCAGCGACCGGGAGCGGGCTGCACTCGAACTCGCCGAGGCCTTCACCTTCATCTCCGAGGACGGCGTCTCGGATGACGTGTACGACCGCGTCGGCAGCGTGTTCACCGAGAAGGAATACGCCGCTCTGAGCTGGGCGTGTGTTTCCATCAACGCGTTCAACCGCATCGTGATCGCCGGCCGCTACCCGGTGCCCCCGCGTGCGTCGCAGGAGCAGGCATGACCGTTCTCCGCGTCGATGGGGTGGCGAACATCCGCGACGTCGGTGGCATCCCGGCAGCAGGCGGTCGTATCCGCGCCGGTGTCCTCCTGCGGGCGGGGCAGCTGTCCGGTGCGACCCCCGCCGGGGCGGCCCTCCTCCGTGAGCGCGTGCAGCGCATCGTCGACCTTCGAGACGGCGAGGAGGTCGCAGCGGAGCCGACGGAGATCGACGGGCCGGAGACCACGCACCTTCCCCTGTTCCTGGGGTCGGTGCGGTCATTCTTCGAAACCGACATCAGCCTCGAGGGGTTGTACCTGCACCTCCTCGAGGAGAGCGGCGATCGACTGGTGGCGGCCCTCCGCATCATCGCCGCGGGCGAGCGCACCCTCGTGCACTGCACCGTCGGCAAGGATCGCACCGGGGTGACCGTCGCTCTGGCGCTCTCCGCCGTCGGTGCCGAGAGGGAAGCCGTGATCGCCGACTACGCGCTCACCGAATCGCAGCTTCCCGCTCAGCGTACGCGGCGCATCGCCGAGTACCTGCGGTCTCAGCACCCGGACGCCGTGCATGCCGTCGCGCTCGCGACGCAGTCGCCCGCGCCGGTGATGCGACGTCTTCTCGAGCAGGTGGATGAGCGCTGGGGTTCCGTCGCCGGGTACCTGCGCGCCAACGGGATGACCGAGGGGGAGCTCGCGGCGCTGGCGCAGGCGCTCGTCGAGCCGGCCGAGTAGTGCGTGCGCACGTTTTCTCCCAGCGGGAGCAAGGTTAGGCAAGCCTTCACTTGGTGTACGATGAAGTCATCATGAACACCTCGCTCGAGACTCGCAGCACGCGCGCGGAACGTCGCGCCGCACGTCAGCGCGCGCACCACCTGGTCACGGCCGACGAGCAGTCGCTCGCCGAGCTCGAGGTGTTCCTGACCACGCTGCCTCTGTGTGCTTCCGGGCGGATCTTCATCGAGGTGCCCGAGGCCGCGGACATCGGCATGATCGACGCCCCGGGCCGTATGACGGTGACTTGGCTCGCCCGCGAGCAGCGCACCGGTGCGCCCGGCAGCGGTCGCTCCTGCGCGCCGGGACAGGCTCTGGCGCGGGCGACCTGCGCGTGGGCCGATGAGATGATGTGCGACGACGAGATCGAGACGCACGTCACGCTTCTGGGTGGCTACCTGGGGACGGCCGACATCGTCGAGCACCTCACCGGCTCCCTGGCGATCTCCCCGGCACAGATCCGCACGCCCGAGCGTTTCGGCCTGCTGCCCGCGCAGCGCTGAGGCGTAGCCCTCAGCGGGTGCGCCGCACGTAGTTCCCGTCTTCGAGACCCGCTTCGATCTCGAAGCGGTTGCGCAACGGATCGCGCCCGGCGAACAGGTAGAGCACGGGCATCAGGAAGCCGTAGCGGAGCCACTGGGCCTTGTGCACGGCCTCGTGGCGCAGCACGGCTTCGGTCGGACGCGCGTCACCGGTCAGGAAGCAGCCACCGACGCAGACCCCGCCGCGGCGAAAGGTCCATTTCGGCATGCCCCGGAAGACCCAGAGCCCGGAGCGTCTCTCCACCGGGCCGGTGCTCCACAGCGCGCCCCACATCCAGCCCACGGAGGTGCCCCACGCGTAGCCGAGTCGGCTGATCGGGGAGCGCAGCAGGAAGGAGGGGATCCGTCTGTCGAAGCGGCGCCCGCGCGCGAGCACCTCGTCGGCCGTTGCGCGCCACTCCGAGTCCGGCGTCATGCCACCGCTCCGATCAGTCGCAGCAGCGCGCCGAGATCATCGACGGCGTCGGCCGGGGACCGCGGAGCGAATCCGGCGATGGTGGCTCCGGCGAGCGGGATCTCTCCGCGCAGGGTTCGGACGGCGGTGCTCAGCGCGGCAGGGGAGAGGCCGAACGGCACGGACGACGAGACGCCCGCGAAGTCCGAGGGATCGAGTACATCGACGTCGATGTGGACCCACACGCGTGAGGCGCCCATCGAACGCACCGCATCGAGCAGAGCCTCCGGGCGCTCGAGATCGGCGACCGAGAGATTCGTCAGCGGCGCGAGTGGCGCGATCTCCGCGTCATCGAGCGTACGCATGCCGACGGTCACGACACGGTCGGCAGGGATTGCGGGGGAGAGAGCCAGTTGCTCCTCGCCCTCGCCGAGCAATGCGCGCAGTGCCATGCCGGAGAAGGCGCCCGAGGGGGACGTCTCGGGTGTGTGCAGATCTGCGTGTGCATCGCACCACACGACGGCCAGATCCTCAGTGCCGCCCGGGAGTGCATCGAGGGCGGCGACGGTGACGCTGCAGTCGCCGCCGATCACCACGGTGTCGGCGTCGATATGGCCGTGCACGAGCTCACGAGTCCGGAGCAGCGCACTCAGCCGGCGGACGCCCGTGCCGAGCGCTTCACCGGCCTCGACCGGCACGTCCAACACCGTCGTGGCCGCGCGGGGCAGATCGCCGGCGATCGCGGACGCGCCGTCGACGAGGAGCATCGCCCGTGGCGCGGGTGAGCCCTGCCACTGCGGGATGACCAGGAATCGCACCATGGGTGCCTCCGAGGGAGAACGCGGATGCCCCGAACACGAGGTCCGGGGCATCCGCTGGTCGTGTCAGGAGCCTTCGAGGGCCTGACGGGGGGCGCTGCCACCGGCCTTGAGCTCGGCGAGACGAGCCTCGACCTCGGTGAGCTCGCCGAGGTCTTCCAGGCTTTCGAACTGCGCGTCGAGGCTGGACGCAGCAAGTTCGATCTTGCCCTGCGCGAGAGCCTCCTGACGGCGGACCTTGTCCTCGAACCGGCCCAGCTCGCTGGTGGGGTCGAGCACGTTGATCGAGCCGACCGCGTCCTGCACCTTGGTCTGCGCCTCGGCGACCTTGGCGCGGGCGAGCAGTTCGCTGCGCTTGTTCTTGAGCTCGACGAGCTTGTCCTTCATGCCGTTCAGGCCGCTCTTGAGCTTGTCGACGATCTCGGTCTGCGCGGCGATCTGCGGCTCGGCGCCGGTGGCCTCGCGCTCCGCGCTGATCTGACGCTGGAGCGCGATCTTGGCGAGGTTGTCGAACTTGTCGGCGTCGGCGGCATCACCGCTGGCGCGCATCTCGTCGGCCTTGCGGCTGGCGGCGAGAGCCTTGTTGCCCCATTCGGTGGCCGCCTGGACGTCCTCTTCGTGGTCGCGTTCCAGCAGGCGCAGGTTGCCGATGGTCTCCGCGATCGCGGACTCAGCGTCGGCGATGCTGTTCGTGTAGTCGCGGACGAGCTGGTCGATCATCTTCTGCGGGTCTTCCGCAGAGTCCAGCAGAGAGTTGATGTTCGCGCGGACGAGGGTCGAGATACGTCCGAAGATGGACTGCTTGGTCATGCGTGGTTCCTTTCAGAGGGCGTCTTCGAGAGCTTGGCGTAAAAATCTGTGTGGCGGATCAGAAGCGTCTACCTCCGGATCGGCCGCTACGGCCGCCGCCGCGGGAACCCCCGCCGCCGCCGAAGCCGGAGCTGCGGAAACCGCCGCCCCCGGAGGAGCGCCAGCCACTGCGGCTGCCGCGGCTCGTGGATCGGCCGCCCCCGCCGGCGATCAGGCCGCCGATGATGCCGCCGAGGATGTCTCCTCCGATGCCCGAGCCGCCGCCCGCCGACGACCCGTAGCCTCCGAAGAGGCCACCGAAGCCGCCCTGGTCGGAGGAAGGGGCGTATGCCTGGACATCCGACTGTGCGGCTGCCGTCGCCTGCCTCGCGAGGGAGAGGGCACGATTCGCCTCGGCCAGTGCGGCATCCGGCTCGGTGGCCCGCAGGTTCAGAGCGTGCGTCAGGCTCGCCTCCGCGTTCGCGAGCCGTGTGCGGGCGGTGGAGCCCACGGTGCCGCGACGGGTCTCGATGAAATCCCGAGTCGCGCGGATCTCGGAGGTCGCCTGTGCGAGGGTCTGCTCGAGCATCTGCTGCACGCGGCGCGCGCGTTCGACGCTCTCCTGCCCGTGAGCGATGGCGCCGTCGATCTGGGTGTTCGCGGCGGTGAGCGCCTCCAGCGCTCGCTGCGGGTTGCGGGCGGACCCGGCGAGGTCGACCTGTGCGCGCTGCAACTGCTCTGCGGTCGCCGAGGTCGCGGCGGCGATCGTTCCGTCCGCATCGGGCAGCTGCCGGGCCGCGACGAGGTCCCCCTGCAGTTCGGCCACCAGAGCACGCGACTTCGTCTCGAGTGCGGACAGTTCGGACCCCAGGGCCGTCACCGCCTGGGCGAGCTGCGCCGCCTGCGCCACGGATTGTTCGGCCGTGCGGATCGCGAAGGCTGCTTCACCGGATCTGCCCGCCGCGATCGCCTGTGCGGCGGCGTCGATCGATCGATCCGCCAGCTCGGCGCGCTCGTGCGCCTGGGCCGGGTTGTCGGCGATGGTGCGGAGCGCTTCCGCGTCGTAGGTCTCTGCGAGCGCCGCGAGCGCGGGTGCGGCGGCAGCGAGTGCGGGGGCCAGAGCCGCGCGTTCGCCGCGGACCCTCTCGAGTTCCTGCGGGGCGTTCTGCTCGAGCTTGCGGAGCGCGTCGAACGCTTCGGTGTTGTCATCGAGTACATCGTCGATCTCCTCGGCGATCCGGATGATGCGGATGTGCCAGGCGCGGCGATCGTGGATCGTGTCCTCGATCTCGTCGTCGAGCTTCTGCTTCAGGTCGAATGCTTCGGCGATCTTGGCCTTGGCGGCGTCGACCACCCGGGTGAACTCCTCCGTGGCACCCTCCCCGAACTGCGCGATCGCGAAGCCGAGCTCTTCTCTGCTCGAGGTGATGGCGTCGTCGGCCTGAACGAGGGCGAGCGCGGCCTGCGTCTCGACCTGCTGATCGGTGAGCGTGGAGAACGGGTCGGCGGGATCGGGCGTCTCCGGCATCGCGCCGCGTTCGCGGATCTCGGCCCTGCGGCGCGCACGGCGCACCAGCGCGACGACGAGCCAGACGAGCAGGGCCACCACGACGACGGCGGCGACGATCACGCCGATGCGGAGCGCTCCGGCACCTCCGTCTCCCTGTATCTCATCGGCGGCGAGGGTGATCGCTCCCATCCAGTCGCCGTCGGCGGCGAACGGGACCATCTTGTCTTCGATGCTGTCGAGCTGGCCGAAGCTCAGCGGTCCGTCGGCTGCCGCGGAGATGTAGAGGCTGCGGCCGTCGACGGCGATGGCGAGGAGATACTGCTCGGTGCCGAGGTTGTTGGCCTCGGCGACGGTGTCTGCCCACTGCGCATCGTCTGTGGGGTTGGTGAACTCGTCGACGAGCACGACGAACAGGTCGGCGCTCGAGTTCTCGCTCAGTTCCTTGAGCCGTGCCTCGACCGTCGCCTCTTCGTCGGCGCTGAGCACGCCGGCCTGGTCCGTGACGAACCCGGCGTCGAGCGTGATCGGATCGGTGGCGGACGCAGCCGACGGGGCGAGTGCCCCTGCGACGATCGCCAGCACGAGTCCGGTCAGCATGAGCCACCGTTTCGTCATCGTGTTCCCTCCGACCGGCAGCCGAGCCCCATGCGTCGAGTCTATGCACTGACTACGACACGCGACAGCACTGGAGAGCGGTTCGCCGTTCGCCGTCAGCGGAGGCACATACGCTGGAAGGCATGGACGACATGTACGGTTCGGATGTGCTGGCGACCGGCTGGCGCGACCGCGGCGCGAAGCAGGTGCCACAGGTCGCGGCGGAGGCTGATCTGGTCGTCGAGGTCGCCGATGACGGGTTCTGCGGCGCCGTGACACGCGTGCAGGCGGGAAACGTCGAATTGGAGGACCGACGCGGACGACGCAGGCTCTTCCCGCTCGGCGGAGGATTCCTGATCGACGGTGCCCCCGTGCGGCTCATCAGCCCGTCCGCCCCCGCACAGGGCCGCCGTCGGACGGCGTCTGGCTCCTTCGTCGTCGCCGATCAGCGGGCGCGTGTCGCCTTGCCGAGTCGCATCCTCGTCGAGGGCAAGCATGACGCTGAACTGGTCGAGAAGGTCTGGGGCGCAGACCTGCGCGTCGAGGGTGTCGCCGTCGAGTTCCTCCAGGGGATCGACCTCCTCGACGATCTGCTCGCCGCCGAGCCGCCGACGGCGACGCGGCGCTATGGCGTGCTGGTCGACCACCTCGTGCCGGGATCGAAGGAGACCAGGGTCGCCGAGGCGATCGCGCGCGGCCCGCACGGGCGGCACCTCCGGATCGTCGGGCATCCCTTCGTCGATGTCTGGCAGTGCGTGACACCGCGTGCCCTCGGTATCGCGAAGTGGCCCGAGATCCCGCGCGGCACCGATTGGAAGACGGGGATCTGCCGTGCTCTCGGCTGGCCGTACGAGGCGCCGGGCGACACCGGACGCGCGTGGCAGTACATCCTCTCCAAGGTCACGACGTATCGGGATCTGGAGCCCGCGCTGCTCGGTCGCGTGGAAGAACTCATCGACTTCGTCACCGCCCCCGCAGAGTGACAGAGGTGCGGTCCGCGTGCGCCGGCGGACCCGAGCACGGCGACTACCCTGGAATCATGCCCGAACCCCGTACCTTCCGAGATGAACCGGTGTCGTTCGTACGCCGCAGCGGTCGGATGTCCGAGGCGCAGGAGCGCGCCTTCACCGAGCTCGGACCGCACTACCTGCTCGACGTCCCGCGCGACGTCGCCTGGACCTCGGTGCACCCGGAGGCGCGTCTCGATCCTGCGGCGGAGTACGGTCGCGACTCCGACCTGTACGTCGAGATCGGCTCAGGGCAAGGGCACGCGATCGTCGCGGCGGCGTTGTCGCGCCCGCAGGATGACTTCCTCGCCGTCGAGGTGTTCCGCGCGGGGCTCGCCCGGACCATGCTCGATGCCGACCGTGAGGGCGCACGCAATCTCCGTGTCGTCGAGGCGAACGCGCCCGAGGTGCTGTCGTCGTACCTGCCCGAGGGGGCGGCACGAGAGGTGTGGATCTTCTTCCCTGACCCCTGGCACAAGAAGCGGCACACCAAGCGTCGGCTCGTGCGGTCGGGCTTCGGTGACACCGCGGCGAGAGCGCTGCGTGATGGCGGTCTGCTGCGGCTTGCGACCGACTGGGAGGACTACGCGCTGCAGATGCGCGAGGTGCTCGATGCTGAACCGCTGTTCGAGCGCGCGTTCGACGGCGAGTGGGCCGAGCGTTTCGACGGTCGCGTCATGACCGCCTTCGAGCGCAAAGGCATCGCTAAAGGGCGCGATATCCGCGATCTCGTCTACCGGCGCCGGACCCGGCCATGACCGAGGCACGGACCGCGGCGGCGACGTGGCCCGGTATCGTTCCCGCGGGGCTCGTCTGCGCCGCAGCTCCTGCCTTCTTCGTGGCGGAGATCCCGTGGCTCGGCTGGGTGCTGCTCGCTCTGGGCCTCGGTGCCGCCTGGGTGATCGAACGCCGTCGGCCGTCCGAGAGCAGGATCGTCAGCGGGGGAGAGCAACGGCCCCCGTCGCTCGTCCGCGACCTCTCCCTGATCGCGGTCGGTCTGCTGATCGTCAGCATCATCCCGTTGGCCGCCGAGTTGGACAATCTCGCGATGCTGCGGTTCACGCTGGCTCTCGGCGGCGCGGTGGCCGTGCCCTACGTCATCTCGCGTTTCGTGTACCGCGACCGTGCGATCAGTTTCCCGTGGCGGACCCATCGTCGATGGGGGAGGCTCCAATGGGGATGGCTGGTGGCGGTGCTCGTCCTCGGCTGGCTGATCCTCCCCTTCTACTTCATCACGAGCGGCGTCTACCAGAACTGGCCCGTGGTCGACACTCCCGACCTCATCGCGCGGCTCTTCGTCGGAGTGGGCGCCGTCGGCATCTGGGACGAACTGTTCTTCATCTGCACGGTGTTCGCCCTGCTCCGTCGCCATTTTCCGAACGTGATCGCGAACCTGCTCCAGGCCGTCGTGTTCGTCTCGTTCCTGTGGGAGCTGGGGTACCGGGAGTGGGGTCCGCTGCTCACGATCCCGTTCGCGCTCCTGCAGGGATACATCTTCCTGCGCACCCATTCGCTCGCGTACGTGGTCACCGTGCATCTGCTGTTCGACGCCGTCGTGTTCGCGGTGCTCGTCCACGCGCACAACCCGGGGCTGCTGCCGATCTTCCTGGTCTGAGCACGCGCGGAGACCTCGCGGGCTTGCTGGGTGAGCTCTCGGACGAGAGAATCAGCCCATGCTCATCGTCGGTCTCGTCCTCGCCGCAGCTGCCGCTGCGTTCCATGTGTTCATCTTCGCGCTCGAGTCGCTGAGGTGGACCGAACCCGAGACCAGGAAGATCTTCGGCGTCGCCAGCGAGGCGGACGCCGTCACGATGAAGCAGCTCGCCTTCAACCAGGGGTTCTACAACCTCTTCCTGGCCCTGACCACGTTGCTCGGCATCGGTCTCGTGATCGTGGGAGCCGCGACGGTCGGTCTGACCCTGGTGTTCGCGGGCACGGCCATGATGCTCGCCGCCGCACTCGTCTTGGTGCTCGCGGACCGCACGAAGGCTCGCGCCGCGACGATGCAGGGGGCGCTGCCTCTGCTCGCCGTGATCGTGACTGCGATCGGCGTCTCGATCTCCTGACGCGCGCCCGGGGCCGCCCGGGAGACGGGGTGACAGACGCTCTCTCACCCGGCACACTCGTGTCATGGCCGACTGGGTGCTGCACGTGGACATGGATCAGTTCATCGCCGCGGTCGAGGTGCTGCGGCGACCCGAGCTCGCCGGACGCCCGGTGATCGTGGGCGGACGGGGGGATCCCACCGAGCGAGCCGTCGTGTCGACCGCGTCGTACGAAGCACGTGCCTTCGGCATCGGCTCGGGGATGCCGCTGAAGATCGCGGCACGCAAGGCCCCGGAGGACGCCGTGTTCCTCCCGGTCGATCACCAGGCATACGAGATCACCTCCGCGGACGTGATGGCTGCGCTTCGTGCGCTGCCGGAGGTCGTGGTGGAGGTCGTCGGATGGGACGAGTGCTTCCTCGGTGTGAACACGGACGACCCCGAGAGCGTGGCGCGGGCTGCGCAGGAGGCCGTGCGTGAGGCGACGGAGCTGCACTGCTCGGTCGGCATCGGCGACAACAAGGTGCGGGCCAAGATCGCGACGGAGTTCGGCAAACCCCGAGGGGTCTTCCGGCTCACCGAAGCGAACTGGTTCGACGTCATGGGCGACAGACCGACACGCGATCTCTGGGGCGTCGGCTCGAAGGTGCAGAAGCGTCTGGCTGCACGTGGCATCTCGACCGTCCGGGAACTCGCGGACGCCGAGGAGGCGATTCTCGTCGAGGAGTTCGGCCCGCGGATGGGGGTCTGGTATCACGGACTCGGATCCGGTCAGGGGCCTGCCGTCGTCGATGACACGCCGTGGGTCGCTCGCAGTCACAGCCGGGAGACGACCTACCAGCAGAACCTCACGACACCGGACCAGATCGAGCGGGCCGTTCGCGAGCTCGCCGTCCAGGCTTTCGACGACTGCGCCGCCGAGGGCAGGCCGGTCGTGCGTGTTCATCTGAAGGTTCGTTACGCGCCCTTCGAGACGAAGACGCTCGGTCGGAAGCTGCCGGGTGCGACCGAGGATCGTGAGGAGTTCGTGGCGGCGGCTCTCGCGCTGGCGGCGACCCTCGACGCCGAGCGCGAGGTCCGTCTTCTCGGTGTGCGCGCGGAGATGACGATGCCCGATGCCGCGGACGACACGGGGCGTACGCCGGTCCGCGGAAGGATCTGACTCCTCCTCCGGGTACGGCGGCTCCGATCGACGGACTCCGGGTCAGTCGCGGATGACCGCGGCGACCGCGCTCACCTCGATGAGAGCCCCGGGGACACCGAGGCCCGCGACGAGGGCCGCGGTGACCAGGGGCGGGGCGCCGTCTCTGGCGAGCCTCGACGCGACGGCGCCGTAGGCCGCGCGGAGATCCGCATCCTGACGGATCAGCACGGTCCAGCTGATGACGTCGGCGAGTCCGGCGCCCGCCGATTCGAGGGCGATGCGGGCGTTCTCGACGGCGCGGAGAGACTGCTCCGCGGCATCCGTGGATACGACCGCGCCGGTCGTATCCACACCGTTCTGGCCACCGACGTAGATCGTGGTCGCACCCGGCGGCACGACGGCGACGTGACTGAAGGCGGGGCTGGCGACGAGCCCTTCGGGCTGCATGAGGGTGATCTCCATGGTCACACTCTGCCTCGGGGAACCGACATTGCCGGCCCCGCCCTCGGATCGCGGGATCAGAAGCGCAACAGCACCTTGCCGACGCGCCCCGGGGTGTTGCTCGCCTGCACCGCCGCGCGGATGTCTCCCGCGTCGAAGGTTCCCGCCACGGGAAGCGTCAGGCTGCCGTCGCCGACCCGCTGGATCAGCTCACCGAACAGCTCGCCGCGCACGCTCGGGTCGAGCTGCGGGATCACCTTGCTGCCCCAGAAGCCCTTCACCGTCGCCTGCTTGAAGATCACGTCGGAGGAAGCGATCTCCATGGTCGGAGAGTTCATCGCCCCGAAGGCGACGAGAGTGCCTCCCTCGGCAAGGAGCGAGAGGACGTCTCCCGCGGAGGACCCGCCGACCGAGTCCACACCGGCGACGATGGGTGCTCCACCGGTGATGTGCGCGACCTGCTCGCGCCAGTCATCCTGATCAGTGGCGACCACGCCCTCGATGCCCTGCGCCCGCAGCTCCTCGACCCCTGCTCCGCGGCGGACGAGGCCGAGGACGCGGACGCCTCGTGCGGCTCCGAGCTGCGCGAGCATCCGACCGACGGCGCCGTTCGCCGCGTTCTGCACGATCCACTGGCCCGGCTCCACGTCGAGGAACCGCAGCAGGGCGATCGTGCTGAACGGCATCGAGACGAGCTGCGCGGCGCTCTCGTCCGAGAGCGAATCGGGAACCGCGATCAGGCCGGCCGCGTTCGCGAGGAAGTACTCCGACCAGGCGCCGAATGTGCCGCCGGTGGCGACCCGCTGACCGATGACGAGGTTGTCGACGCCGTCCCCGATCGCGTCGACGACGCCGAGCGCCTCGGTGCCGGACGCCGCGGGGAGCTCGGGCGTGAAGCCGTAGGTGCCGCGGACCGTCCACAGATCGTGGTTGTGGATGGGGGAGAGCACCGTCCGGAGGCGGACCTGGCCCGCGCCCGGTTCCGGGAGGGGGCGGTCTTCGATCCGGAGGACCTGCTCGGGATCGCCGAACGTCTGGTGGATGAGTGCGCGCATGGGGTTCCGTTCCTGTGTGAGTGAATTCAACGAGGGTCGTCCGTGTCGACGGACGTGGCGAGGCCGGCGGTCACCCGCTGGAGTCGGTCGGTGATGTCGCGCAGTTCGGTGATGAGCGCGCGGCGGTGATCGTCGTCGCGGAGACCGGCGGCTTCGGCGACGGCGGCATGAATGGGCGCCACCTCCGCACGAAGCTCGCTCCCTCTCGCGGTGAGCTGCACCGTCACGACACGCTCATCGGTCCGGCTGCGGGATCGCTCGACGAGACCGGCCTGTTCGAGGCGTCGCACGAGTGGCGAGAGCGTGCCCGAGTCGAGGCGCATCACCTCGCCGAGCGATCCGATGGTCTGCTCGCCGTCGAGCCACAGCGCCGCGAGCACGAGGTACTGCGGGTAGGTGAGTCCCCAGGGCGCGAGCAGCGCCCGATACGCCTGAGTGGTGGCGCGGGCAGCGGAGTACAGCGAGAAGCACACCATCTCATCGGTCATGGCCATATGGTATATGCTTGCACACAAGTCAGTTGTGCACAACTTAATCGGTGCACCGCCCCACCCGCGGCGGGTGAGGATCCTCGAGTCGACCACGGTCGGTCGCAGTACGCTCGGGTCATCGGACCGCCGGAGGCAGGTGAGCGCAGTGAGAAGACCGTCGTGGTTCTTCAGCACGCTCGAGGGCTACCAGCACCGCTGGATCGCGCGCGACGTCATCGCGGGACTGTCGGCGGGGGCTGTCGTGATCCCGCAGGCGATGGCCTACGCGACGATCGCCGATCTCCCCGTCCAGGTCGGTCTGTACACGTGCATCCTGCCGATGCTCGTCTACGCGTTCCTCGGCGGCAGCCGGGCGATGAGCGTCTCGACGACGTCGACGATCGCGACTCTTACCGCGACGACTCTCGTCACCGCGGGCGTGGCCGCCGGTGCCGATGACGCCATCAGCTCCCTCATGATGCTGACGCTTCTCGTCGGAGTGACCCTTCTCCTCGCTCGGTTGTGTCGACTCGGGTCGCTCGTGGAGAACATCAGCGGTGCGACGGTGCTGGGGCTCAAGATCGGCGTCGGCGCAACGGTCGCCGTCGGGCAACTGCCCAAGCTGCTGGGCCAGAGCGAGGACTTCTCCGGACATGGCTTCTTCCGGTCGCTCGCGGTCGTCGGGCACGCTCTCGACAGCGTGAACTGGCCGACACTGGCCCTGTCGGTCGGTTCGATCGCCGCGCTGCTCGTCCTGAAGCTCGTCGCCCCAAAGATCCCCGGAACACTCGTCGTCGTGGTCGGCGGCATCCTCCTCGTCGGGCTCGGGGGCATCGATGAGCTCGGCGTCCGCCTGATCGCGCCCGTCCCGAGTGGGCTCCCCGTTCCCGGCATCCCCGACCTCGCACGGCTCCCCGCGTTGCTCCCGGGTGCTCTCGCCATCGCGGTCATGGCCTTCCTCGAGTCCGCAGCGGTGGCTCGGAGCCTCCGCGCGGCGACCGATCGTCAGGTCGACAGCGACCAGGAGCTTCTCGCGACCGGGGCGGCGAACACGGTCGGCGCGTTCTTCGGCACCATGCCGGCGGCGGGAGGGTTCTCGCAGAGCGCCGTCAATCGGAGCGCGGGCGCCGCGTCGCAGCTGGCGACGGTGGTGACGGTCGCGCTCGCCCTCCTCGTGTCGTTGTTCCTCGGCCCCGTGCTGAGTCTGTTGCCGGAGGCGACCCTGGCGGCGATGGTCTTCGTGGCGGTCGCAGGACTCATCGACATCCCCGAGCTGGTGCGGTGGGCACGGATCAGTCGGGTGGACTTCTGGGTCGCCCTGTCCGTTGCTGTCCTCGGGCTCACGGCAGGGCTCCTCCCGGCCGTCGCGGTCGGAGTCGTCGTCACCCTGATCCTCGTGCTGCGCGAGTTGAACGTGCCGAAGGTGCGCGTGGTGGGCAGGAACGACGGGGTGCTCGGTGTCGACCTCGAACGGGGGCTCTACACCGCCAACGCGCTGGTCAACGAGCGCCGCGTGCTCGAGCTCGTCGATCGCGAGAGCGAGCCCATCCGCGCGCTCGTGCTCGGGCTGCGACAGCAGGAAGTCATGACGATCACGGTGCTCGACGCCCTCGAAGATCTTGATCGCGAGTTGGCGCAGCGCGGTGTCTTCCTGCACCTGGCTGCGCTTCCGGAACCGGCGACGGCGGTCGCGGAGCACACGCCCTGGTTCCTGCGGCTCTCCGCCGCTAGGCGGGTGCATGTCTCCGTACGAGACGGGATCGGGTCGATCGCCGCGACGCACACGGATGCCGCGCTCGACGCCGTGCATCCCGAACCCGACGAACCACGCTGACCATCGGTCTCACGTTCGCCGGGTGCGGGACATCGGTCAGAAACTGCCGATGCCTTTTCCGACCATCGACATCCCGATCACCAGGAGCAGCACCGCCATGATGACCGTGTTCTCGGTGGCGAGCCAGCCGCGCAGGGCGTTCAGAGGCGCTCGAAGCCGGTCTGCCGCGATGAGGTAGCCGATCACCGGAACGAGCACCGTCGAGGCCGCGATGAGCGTGTAGACGACCACCACGAGGACCGTCGAGCCGACGGGAAGAGCCGCAGCGCCGATGTCGGTGCCGGAACCGGCCGCCATGATGAGATTCTTCGGATTGACTGCGGAAAGCAGGAAGCCGAGTCCGAAGGCGACCGGGAAGGTGACCGTGTCGATCGCCTTCATCCACTTCGGCAGGGCCGCCTCTTCGCCCGCTTTCGGACGTTTGCGCCACTGTCCGAAGGCGAGCACGAAGAGGAGCACCCCGAGCAGGAGCTGCACGACGCCGCGGATCGGACGGGAAGCGTCCGGGTCCTCCTCCGGGAGGATGGAGAACAGCAGCGTGAAGACCGTCACCGCCACGACGATGCCGATCACCCACCCGAGCAGGAAGCCCACACTCGTGACGCGCGCCTTCGGCGAGAGCAGCATCAGGATCGCCGCGATGATCGGGATCGGGCTGATCGCCACGCCGAGGGCGAGCGGGAGGATCTCTCCGATGACGGTGCCCATCAGTGACCTGCTTTCCTTGAGGACGTGGGCTCCGCCGACGACGGGGCCAGTCGGCTGATCGCGGCGCGGTTGGTCGAGAAGACCTCTTCCGTGTCGAGCAACCCGAGACTGGTGAGACGGTGCAGCGTCTTGGGGCGGACTCGGCTGTACGCGAGCGAGATGGATTGCGACGCGAGCCATTCCTTGAGCGCGGTGAAGGACTCCGCTCCGGTGACGTCCACATCGGTCACGGCCTCCATGTCGACGACGAGGTGGTGGACCGAGCCCGTTCCGGCCGAGCGGATCGCCTCCTTCACCGCGGTGGAGAAGACGGCGCCGTTCGCGAAGAACAGGGGGGCCGCGAGACGGATCACGATCACGCCCGGGGCGGTGACGTTCCCGGCGGGGGCGTCCTCGAGCAGGGACTCGCCGGGGTCGCCGCTGGATTCCAGGACATCGATCGCCGGATGCGAGGCGCGCTTGGCGAGGTTGATGAGCGCGAGCATGAAGGCCACCAGGATGCCGGCGATCGAACCGACGAAGAGCGTGGTGAGGAAGCAGGTCGCCCCGATGAGGAACTCGAACCGATCCTTGCGCCACAGATCGATGAAGTCGCGCACGCCGAGAAGCGGGATGATGGCCACGCCCACGATCGCGCCGATCGCGGGGGAGGGGATGTCGGCCAACAGTGCCGTGCCGAACAGGAGGAGCAGCAGGGTTCCCGCCGCGAGGATCAGAGCGGGGAACTGTGTGCGGGATCCGGCCTGATCCATCGCCGCGGTGCGGGAGGTCGAGGAGCCCACCGCGAAGCTGCCCTGCGCCCCCGCGGCGACATTGGAGATGCCGAACGCGAACAGGTCGCGGTTCGCGCGGAACGGATAGCCGTGTTTCTCGGAGTAGGAGCGGGAGACGAGCAGACCCTCCGCTGTCGTCACCAGTGTGAGCGCGATCGCGGAGGGCACCAGCGCGAGCCACAGCGACCAGTCGATCATGGGCCAGGTCAGCACCGGCGGCCCCGCGGGAACCTCACCGAGCACATCCACCCCTCGCTGATCGAGCCCGGTCAGGACGACCACGAGCGTGGTCACGACCAGCACGATCAGCGCCCAGGGGACCGCACGCAGGAAGCGGCGCCCCAGCAGCAGGACGGCCACCGAGCAGACGGAGATCAGGACGGCCCAGCCGTTGAGGGTCGTGAAGCCTCCCACGAGATCGGCGATCTTGCCGGTGAACTCCTTCCCGGAGTCGATCTTGACGCCCAGCATCTTCGCGACCTGGCTCACCATGATGTCGAGCGCGAGGCCGCCCACGAAGCCGACGAGGATCGGCTTCGACAGGAAGTTCGCCAGGAAGCCGAGCTTGAACACGGCCAGAAGCACGAACATCACCCCGCAGATGATCGCCTGCGCGAGTGCCAGGGTGGCGTAGTCGGCGCTGCCCGCGGCGGCGAGACCACCGATCGACGAGGCGACGAGCGCGGCGGCCGCGGCATCCGGAGACGCGACGAGCTGGCGTGAGGAGACGACCAGGGCATACACGATCGTCGGCACCACGAGGGCGTAGAGCCCCGCGGTCGGCGGGAGACCGGCGATCTGTGCGTAGCCGATGTTCAGAGGGATGGCGATCGCGAGCAGTGTCACACCCGCCGTCAGCTCGGTCACGAAGTTCCGCCCGGTGAGCCCCGCGAGTGGTCGTTGCACGTCGCCTCCCTCAGCCGCACCCGGTCGAGCGCGTTCGCGTCCCCCATCCCAGCCCGGGAAGACGGCGGCCACAACCAGGCCCTAACCTCCCCCGGGTGATACCCCGTCGGAGCGGATCGGGGTGCGGGAGGTCACACGCTGCGTCGAACCCGTCGCCGCAGACGGCCTCGGGGCTGGGGTGCCGGCTCCGGCTCGGAAGCCGCGGGCACGGCCGTGCGATCCCCGGAGAGCCAGCGCACCCAGGTGGTCCCCGGATCGCCTTCGAGCACCAGTGCGCGTGCCAGCAGGGTGAGCGGGATCGAGAGGATCGCGCCGAGGGGCCCGATGATGAACGTCCAGAAGATCACCGAGAAGAAACTGAGCGTGAGGCTGAGGTCGACCGCGTCGCTGACGAACTTCGGCTGCACGAGAACCTGGAGCACCACGTTCACGACGCAGTACACGACGACCACACCGAGGAGGAGCGGCCAGCCGCCGACCGCGTACGCGAGGATCGCCGGGGGGACGAGTCCGAGGACGAATCCGATGTTCGGGATGAAGTTCGTCACGAACGCGAGGATCGCCCAGACGACGGGTGCGGGAACGCCCATCCACCACAGCGCCAGGCCATCGATGACCGCGACGATGGCGCCGAAGGTGGCGTTGACGATGTAGTAGCGACGGATTCCGGAACTGAGGTGGGTGATGCGCGCGATCACCGCACCCTTCGAAGCGCCGAAGAGTTCGGGCGCCTGCCGGTATCGTGCCGCGTCGGCCGCCATGAAGATGATGTAGGCGCAGACGAAGAACAGCGCGGTCGCGACGCTGAGCACGGTGCCGCCGATGCTGCGCACGAGGCCGAGCAGAGTGGTGGGATCCAGCACGGAGGCTGCCGCATCCGAGGCCTGCTCGTCCAAGCCCAGGGCCTGCAGCCAGGCGATGAACTCGTCGGCGGTGTTCGCCAGGCCTCCTTCCGAGACGAGATCGCCGACCAGCCGTGCGAACTGCGTACCGGCGAGCCAGAGCAGGGCGCCCATCGCCAGAAGGATCAGGTAGGCGACGACGATGACGACGGTCGTGCTCGCCCACCGTGGCCATCCGCGGCGGTCGAGCGGGCGACGGAGCGGTTCGCAGATGATCACGATCACGATCGCGAGAGCCAGCGGTCCGAAGATGTCGCGCACGAAGTACACGCCCGCCAGCGTGACCACGCTCGCCGCGAGTACCAGGAGCACTCGAAGACTGGGGGAGAGCATCCGATCGGCGGAGCCCCCGGGCGGTGATGAGGTGGTCACGCGGCCAGCGTAGCCGTCGCTCGCGGGTGATCGCGCTCGCCTCGCGGATGGCACCGCCGACGGATGCCGGCGCTCAGTACGGCTCGGGAGGGACGAGGGGCGGCGTGCTCTGCTCCGGTGCCACCACGCTGCGCAGGCCAGCCGCTTCCAGTGCCTCGGCCACTGCGCGCACGGTGTCGGAGACGACCGTGGCGCCGTGCAGGGGGTGATGCCAGATCTGGAGCTCCAACATCCATCGGGTCGGGGAGACTGAGCTGATGCGCACGCCTGGGCGCTCGCGCGTGTGCACACCGTCGACGGTGGCCGCCGCGTCGGTGATGACCCCGATCACCTCGTCCAGGTCGAGGTCGTCGGACCGCGCGATCCTGACGTCCAGCGCGCTTCGACGCGCCCCGTGTCGGGAGTTGTTCACGAGCACGCCGGTGAGCAGCGCGGCATTCGGCACGTGCACCGTGCGCCCGTCCACCGTGGTGAGGATCACCGCGCGTCCGTTGAGCTCCTGCACCTTGCCGCGGATCTCCCCGTCCGGGCCGTCGATCGCGATCTCCTCGCCGATCTTCACCGACTGGCGGGACTGGATCAGGACGCCCGCGGCGAAGTTGTCCGCGACACCTCGCAGTACCAGGATCAGGACGACGACCGCGATGGCCGTCATCGCCAGCAGCGGCTGCACGTTCGCGCCGAGGAAGGCCAGGCCGACCCCGATGCCGACCAGGAGCAGTGCGTACTGGGTGAATCGCGCGGCGAGCTGCGCCACGGAGTCCGAGATGCCCGGTGTCCGGGTCGTGAGTTTGAGAACGCCTTTGCGCGCGAACCGTGACAGCAGCCACCCGACGAGCACCGACAGCACCGCCAGCCCGATCTGCAGGGCGGAGAGGCCGTCGGGGAAAAGGTCCTCCCAGGTCACGATCGCGGCTCCTTCAGGCTCGTCCGGGTCGTCCGCCTCATGCGACAAGGATGCGCCGACCCGGTCGCAGCGCGTGCGCCGCGGTCACCCCGCGCGGGTGAGCCCGTCGGTGCGGTGGCGTGCGACCGCCAGGACACTGGGCCCATGTCCACGACTCCGCCGACACCGGATCTGCTGACGGCCGCACGCTCGCGCGGAGCGACGAGGGAGCGTGCGCGGGAGGCCATCGGGCTCCAGATCTCGATCTTCGCCTTCATCCTCGCGGCACTCGTCGCCCTCCCCGTCTTCGGTCTGCGTTCGGCGCCGATCTCCGGCCCTGACTCGCTCGGCCAGTTCGCCGCACTGATGTCGGCGGTCACGGCGATCGTCGTCTTCGTGCTGGGGCGGATCATCGCGGCCGATCCCGCGCGGGAGAAGCGGCTCGGCGTGCTCGACATCATCGACATCGCGGCTTTCGCGTTCGCCCACGCCATGATCGCGCTGCTCGGATGGACGCTCGCGGCGACGATCATGGAGCAGGGACTCCTCGGAGCCGTGGTGTATCCGATACCCGTGCTGATGCTGGCCGGAGCCGCCGCGGCGCTCACCGCGTACGTGACCTACTACTCCGCGACCCACCTCGATCTGCAGCTGTTGGCGACGGTGCTCGCCGTGTTCCTCGTGCTCGGAGTCCTTGCGAGCATGCTCACCGCGAGCGATCCGCAGTGGTGGAAGGAGAATCTGAGTGCCCTCGGCATGACCGACGATCTTTCGGCGCGCGCCTTCAATCTGACGTTGATCGTCGCCGGCATCCTCGTGACGACGCTGGCCCGCTACGCCACGCGGGGCATCCCGACCACGCATCCACGCGGAGTGGTCGCCGTGCGGACGTGCCTCGTCATCGTGGGAATCTTCCTCGGCCTCGTCGGCGTGTTCCCCGTCGATCAGCACTTCGCGCTGCACACGGGCGTGGCCTCGGGCATGGTCGTCGCGTACGCCGTGCTCGTGGTCGCCATCCGGCGATGGATCCCCGGTGTCTCCCGCACGTTCGTCATCCTCGGCTACGTGTTCATCCTGCTGATCCTGCTGCTCTCGGTGTTCTTCGCCGTCGGCTACTACACGCTCACCGCGGTCGAGCTGGTGGCGGGGACGGTCGTCTTCAGCTGGATCATCCTGTTCATCCGTACGGCGGATGCGCTCAAGCGCGACGCGGAGCGAGAGGCTTCGGACGGCGACACTCGACGAAAGTCACCTTGAAGGGCTAACCGATACGCCAGTACCTTGGTGCCATGTCGCCCCCCGTACGCTCGACGACGCCGGGACCGACGGTGCGTTTCCGACCGCCGGCACCGCAACCAGGCGCCATCCGTCGCGAACGCGTGAGCGACGCGCTCGAGGCGGCAGCGGCGGCGGACTCGCTTGTCGTGGTCAGTGCCCCCAGCGGATTCGGCAAGACCACTGCCGTCGCTGACTGGGCTTCCGGGCTCGAGCAGGTCGCCTGGTTGGGCCTCAGCTCGTTCGACTGCGATCCGTCGCGGCTGACGCAGGGAGTCGTGCACGCCCTGCTGGTCGGGGCCGAGAGAGCAGGGCGGTCGCTCGCCATCTCTCGGGACCTGGACGACCCGAGTCACGCCTACCAGGAGATCTGCAGCGCCTTCGAGGGCGTCGACGACCGCGTGCACCTGATCATCGACGACGCGCAGCGCGCGGGGGAGGACTGGCGTCGGGGTCTCCTCGGCATGCTTGCGGAGCAGGGGCCGGACAACCTGCGGATCATCCTCGTCGGCACGACGCTGCTCGAGGTCACGCTCTCCCGGCATCGGATCACGCATCCGGACGCCTTCGTGGGCGCGGAGACCCTCAGCTTCACGGAGCCGGAGGTGGAGCGTCTGCAGGCGTCGGTGGCGAACGGTCTCGCCGCCGACACGATCTTCGAGGAGACCAGGGGCTGGCCGATTGCCGTCCGCCTGATGATGATCGGTGGAGCTCGACCGGACTCCGTGGCGCAGAGCGCGTCCGGCTTCCTCGGCGCCTACGTCCGCGAACATGTGCTCGGCGCATTGCCACCGGGCGTGGCCGACTTCGTGCTCGACGCGAGTGTCTGCGGAGAGCTGACCCCGGAGCTGGCCGCTGCGGTCACGGAGCGTCCCGACGCGGCCGAACTTCTCGAGACATGCGTGCGGCTCGGTCTCTTCCTCGACCGGTTCGACGGTTCGCACGGGGTCGTGTACCGCTGGCACACCTCGTTCGCACGACAGTGCGCGGAGATCGTACGGCTCGATGCCGCACGCGCCGCCGCCTGTCATCGCCGTGCAGCGAGCGCGCTCGAGGCGACCGATCCCATCGCGTCGGTCGCGCATTCGCTTCGTGCCGGGGAGTCCGTGACGGCGAGAGAAACGTTGCTGCGCCATTGGCTCGGTCTCGTCGTGGGGACGAGTGCCGCCGAGGTCGAGCGCACGTCGGTGGAGATGCTGCATCGAACCCCCGACGACGCGCAGGTCCTCCTCGTCCGCGCCTGCGCGAGTGACGTGTTGGGTGACCATCGTGTGGCCCGCGAGCTGTTCCGCCGCGCCGAGGCGACGGTGGCCCGGACGTGCGAGGGAGCGGAACCCCCGGTCCTGCTCATCGCCCGGCTGTTCATCGCGGATGAACGCACCGAGGTCGCGGAGGCGAGCGCCAGAGTGCGCCGGATGCTCCTCGAGGGGGATTCGACCGAACTCGGCGATCGCGCGGCGCTCAACTATCTCCTCGGCTGGACCGAGATTCGTCATCGCGGCAACCCGATGATTCCGCTGGAGTACTTCTCGGTCGCCGCCAGGGAGGCGCAGACCTCCGGTGACCGCGAACTGGCGAAGCGTTCGCTCGGGCATCTCGCATTCGGTCAGACGTGGGCCGGCCGTTTCACCGACGCACGGGTGTCCCTCGCCGCCGCGTACGACGTTGAAGACGCCACCCTTCCCTGGAGCACCTATGCCGGAGGGAGTGCAGCGACGGCCTCAGGCTATGTCGCGTACTGGTCGGGCGAGTTCGCCGAGGCGATCCGGGAGTTCGGCACGGTGATCGCCAACGGGGGTTCCGACCGATCCTTCACGAGCGTCGCGCGCATGATGACCGCATACGCTGCGGCGGAGACGGGCGACGTCGCTGCGTGCCGTCGCGCGGCGATCGGCATCCAGGACATTCCTCTCGAGGTGATCCACGGCATCTCCTGGCCGGCATTCCGGGAGTCGTCGGTCGCGCTGCTGGAGGAGACGGTCGGGCGTCAGGATCGAGCGATGCGGATCGCCAGGAAGTACATCCAGTGCCCGGATCTCCCCGTCGTCAACGTCGCGCTCGCGGGGGTCTTGCGTCGGGCCGGTGAATACTCCGCGGCGCTGGAGATGCTGCGCTCGCTTCGGCAGTTCAGCGAGATCTCCTACGTGAAGTCGGCGACACTGATCACGGCTGCGGTGCTGCGCCGGCAGGGTGGTCATCACGACGAGGCGCACGATCTGTGCGAGGCGGCGGTCGCCGTCGCCTCCGGCGAGAACATCCGGCTTCCCTTCGGGCCTCGCGAGACGGCGGTGCGCAAACTGCTGGGCGAACACGTCCACTTCGGCACGCAGTTCGAGGATTTCATCGGACGCTGCCTCGCGAACGATGCCGCCGGTTCGCTGGTGGAGACGCTCTCGGAGCGGGAGCGGGATGTCTTCCAGCAGCTGCAGACCGCGCGGACGCTGCACGAGATCGCTCGCGAGCTGGCGGTGTCGATCAACACGGTCAAGACGCACCAGAGGGCGATCTATCGCAAGCTCGGGGTGTCCTCGCGGCGCGAGGCCGTGCGCACCACGGTCTGAGCTCCCACGCACCCGGCGACGCGGGACGCTCAGTGGTGCTGCAGAGCCGTGGCGAGAATCGTGTTCGCGATCGCGGCCGGAATCGGTTGCATCGCCAGGATGCTGTTCCCTCGTCGATCGACGTCGCGGGAGAAGCGCTCGCTCCACGTCGGCTCGATGAGCATCAGCGCCGCGACGGTGCCGACGGGAAGGTGCGAGGCGAAGTGCCGCGCATCGTCGTCGCCGATCAGGCCGGGGGTGTCGAGTCCGAGGCCGGCGAGCGCGAACTCGTCGGCGTCGATCTCGATCAGCCGCCACTCGTCTCCATGCAGTCGATTGAGGATCAGGAAGTCCAGAAGGCGGATGGCTCCGCTCTCCACCTGTCGAAGCAGAGCCTCCAGGATGTTCGGGCTGAGGCGGCCGTCCTCGAGGCGCACGACGACGAACTCGACGTCGCCGAGCGCCTCCAGGGTCACACCGACCGCCTCAGGCACGATTTCAGCTCAGTGCGCGTGCCTTGATGGCAGCGAACTCGTCGGGGGTGATGGTGCCGGCGGCGAGGAGCTTCGACGCTTTGTCGATCTCATCGCTGGGACTGGAACCGGCGACGCTGCGGATGTAGGAGTCGGCAGCCTGCTGCTGCTCCTTGTACGCCGAAGCGCTGCGTTCGCCCATGCCCCTGCCGCGCGCGATCAGGTAGACGAGGGCCGTCAGGAAGGGGACGAAGATGAGGAAGATGATCCAGACGGCCTTCCACCAGCCGTTCAGGGCGTGGTCCCGGAACAGGTCCGCCACGATGTTGAAGAGCACCATCAGGTAGGAGATGAACACGAAGACCCAGAAGAACCACCAGATGATGTCCCAGAAGCTTGTCCAAATCGACACTTCGGACCCCTTTCGTTGAGTTACTGCGTACCGCGATAGTGACAGCGCGACCGGGAGGGCGGGGAGCTCGCTCACCCCTAGCGGGCGACCCTCGCACGGTCACCAGGAACGGGTTAGGCGGTGGGCGCTCCGTCGGAACCTCGCGCGTAACGTGCACCGTGTGGACGAGACGGAGCCGGTGACGCGCACGGAGCGGGAGAGGGGTCGCCCCCTGTCCCGCCTGCAGCTCATGCTCCCGGCGAAGCCGTTGCTGTCGGGGTTCACCGTCGCCGTGGGGGTCCTGCTCGCGATCGCCCTGGCGGCGACGATCGCCGGCGCCTCCACCGTTCTCATCTCGATCTTCCTGGGGATGTTCCTCGCGCTCGGACTGGATCCGGCCGTGCGCGCTCTCGAACGCCGGAGGATGAGCCGTGCGGCCGGTGTCGCGGTGGTCGCCGCCGTGTTCCTGGCCGTCGTCGCCGTGATCCTCCTCGTCCTCGTTCCGATGACGATCCGACAGGTCTCCGCGGCGATCGAGGCGGCACCCGAAACCATCGCGGCAATGCAGCAGAGCGAGTGGTATCTGGCACTGGAGGCGAACCTCGGTGTCGACCTCTCGGCCGTCGTCGCCGAGGGCATCCACTCGATCACCACGCTGTCCTCCTTCCTCGCGATCTCCGGAGGGGTGCTGAAAGCGGGTTTCGGCGTGATCGGAGCGGTGTCGAGCTTCATCATGGTGGTCGTCCTCACGCTGTACTTCGTGTCCTCCTTGCAGAGCATCAAGGGCGCCGTCGTCTCCCTGGTCCCGCTGTACCGGCGGGCTCGATTCGCCGACGTGCTGGAGGAGATCACGCGGTCGGTCGGGGGAGTGGTCGCCGGCGGCGTGACGCTCTCGATCATCAACGCGCTGGTCGTGCTCGTGATCCAGTTCGCGGTCGGCTCGTCCATCCCCGCGGTGATGGCGATCGTCGCGTTCTTCGTCACGCTGGTCCCGATGATCGGGTCTCTGGTCTTCCTGGTCATCGGCAGCGTCGCGACGCTGTTCGTCAGCCCGCTGGCCGCGCTGATCTTCGCGATCGCGTACCTCGTCTACATCCAGGTGGAGGCCTACGTCGTCACGCCACGTGTCATGGGCAAGGCGGCCGCGGTGCCCGGGGTGCTCGTGATCATCGGCGCGATGATCGGCGCCACCCTCCTCGGACTGCTCGGCGCGCTCGTGGCGATCCCGCTGACCGCGTCGATCCTGATCATCGTCCGCAAGGTGTGGATCCCGCGCCAGAACAGTCAGACCGAGCCGCCGGACGGCTGAGCGCTCACCCGGTTGGGGTGAGAAAGCGGACCTCCGCCTCGACAGCGATGCGAGCATGAGCGCACGGTCCGGTTCGTCACCGTGAGAAAGGACAATCCATGAATGACTTCCGATTCGGCCCCGCCGAGTTCTACCTCGTCGGGTTCGAAGGAGAGCGTCCCGACCCGGCGACGTTCCGGGCACTGACCGACCTCATCGACAGCGGTGTCGTCCGGTTGCTCGACTTCGTCGTGTTGTCGAAGTCGGCGAGTGGTGAGGTCGAGATCGTCGAGCTCGACGACGATGACGGCGATCTCGGGCTGGACGACTTCCAGCCGATCGCCGCAGGCCTCGCCGGTGAGGAGGACGTGGAGGCGCTCGCTGCCGCCCTCGATCCGGGGCAGTCCGCCGCCGTCGTCGTCCTGGAACTCACGTTCGCCCGCGCTCTGGCGCAGAGCCTCGCGGCCGCAGGCGGGCAGGTGCTCCGGAGCGAGCGCGTCCCCGCTCCGGTCGTGAACGCCATGATGGACATCCTCGATCAGGAAGGTTAAGACATGCCAATGAGAAGATTCGGCCGCCCCGGACTGATCGGGCTGGCAGCCAGGACAGCCGTCGTGGCAGGAACGGCGTCGGCCGTGGGCGGTGCCATGTCTCGGAACCAGCAGCAGCGGGCCCAGGGACAGTACGAGCAGCAGCAGTACGAAGCCGCCCAGCAACAGGCGCAGATCGATGCGGCTGCGCAGAACGCCGCCGCACAGTACGCCGCTGCACCTGCACCTGCACCTGCACCTGCAGCAGCGGCACCCCCGGCGGCGGCGCCCGACGACATGGTCGCGAAGCTGCAGCAGCTGGCAGCGCTCAAGGACTCGGGTGTCCTCTCGCAGGAGGAGTTCGTCGCGGCGAAGCAGAAGCTGCTGAGCTGACGATCGGGGCGTGCGCCGGACCCGGCACACGAAGGGGCGACACGGAGGAGGACGCCGCGTGAGCGAACTGGAGGATCTGCGCGCCCGCGTTTTTCTGCTTGAGCAGGAGAACGAGGCGCTCAAGAAATCGCCGGCGGAGAAGCAGCGCCGGCGCCCGGTGGCGAGAAGCATCGTCGCGGGGATCGTGCTCGCCGTCGCCGTGTTGATGGCACCGATCGCGGCGATGGGCACGTGGGCGCGCCTCCAGCTCGTCGATGCCGACAGGTTCGTGGCGACGTTCGCGCCTCTGGCCGAGGATCCCGACGTTCAGGATTTCGTCGCCGACCAGGTCAGTGCCGCCATCCACGAGCAGGTCGACCTCGACGCGGTCGTGGGCGAGGTCTTCGACGGCTTGCGGGAGCTGGACCTTCCCCCTCGCGCGTCCTCCGCCCTCAGTCTCCTGGAGGCGCCGGCGGCCAGCGGGCTCACGTCCCTCGTCGACAACGTGATCCATGACGTGGTCGCCTCCGACCAGTTCGCCGACATCTGGGCGCAGTCGCTGCGTTTCAGTCATGAGCGTGCCGTGGCGATCATGCAGAACAGTCCGGACACCGCGCTTCAGCTCGCAGACGACGGCGTGCTGTCGATCGATCTCGGTCTCGTGGTCGAGCGCGTCAAGGCGGTGCTGACGGAACGCGGCGTCGGATTCGCGGACCTGATCCCGCAGATCGATCGCTCGATCCCCATCGCGCAGGCCGATGCTCTGGTGCTGGTGCGGACGGTCTACCAGATCGCGGTCGCCGCGGGCTTCTGGCTGCCGTGGGTCGTGCTCGGCCTGGTGGTCGGGGGGATCCTGATCGCCCGGAACCGCCCGCGTGCGTTGTTCTGGACCAGCGCGGCGCTCGCCGTGGCGTTCCTGCTCCTGTCCGCGGGCATGGGGATCGGCCGGGTGTTCTTCATCGGTGCGGTCAGTCCGTCGATCATGACGGCTGCCGCGGCCGAGTCCCTCTTCGATCAGGTGACGTCCTTGCTCAGTTCGACGATCGCTGCGCTGGCCTTGGTCGGCGTCCTGGTAGCCGTGTGGGCCTGGATCGCCGGGTCGAGCCGCAGTGCCGTCGCGCTTCGGG
Source organism: Microbacterium sp. J1-1 (assembly GCF_024498615.1). Classification (NCBI taxonomy): domain Bacteria; kingdom Bacillati; phylum Actinomycetota; class Actinomycetes; order Micrococcales; family Microbacteriaceae; genus Microbacterium; species Microbacterium sp. J1-1. The sequence goes on from NZ_CP089590.1 coordinate 1,481,277, forward strand.
GCGCGTCGGCGAGCGGGTTCGCCGCGGTACGGAACACCTGGGAACGGCGAGGCGTGTCCACGGGACGCTTCGGCCTTGCGATCGACCGATTCCACGGGCCGATCGTGATCGCCGGCATGGCCGTCGCGCTGCTCATCCTCATCATGACGAGACCGGTCTCGTTCGGTTCGGTGGTCGGAGTATCGGTCGGTCTCGTGGTCTTCCTCATCCTGGTCGAGCTGCTGCGTCGTCCCTCCACCGCGACGGACGTTCTCGGGGCAGAGGGCATCGACGAGGAAGTGGCCGCACCGGATGCCACCGTCTCGACGACCCCCTGAACAACCCCACCGAGAGTTCGGCCCGCAGGCTCAGGATGCCTGCGGGTCGCTCGTCGACGAGGGGAACACGGTCTCCCAGTCGTCCTTCACGCTGACCACGGTGTAGCCCTTGTCCGCAGCGTCCGCGAGCACCCTCTCGGCACCGGTGTCGTAGGGCGTGTCGCCGCGTTCCGGGTCGTCGTGGTGGACAAGGAGCGCGAATCCGGGCCGCGGTCCGCGGCGCGCGAAGTCCATCATCGCGGCGTCGCCGTTGGAGTTTCCGCCGACGAACAGGGGGCGCCGACCGATACGGGTCCAGATCCGGATGGGCTTCTCCGGGCCGTCATCGAAGAAGGCCAGGGACGGCGAGTAACGAACGGTCGCGTCCGTGTCGTCCCAGGCGAGGCCGAACGCCGATCCGACGACGCGTTCCGGTGGGATGCCGTAGTTCGCCTGCGTCATCGGGCGCATGAAGTCACGCTCGCCGCCCGACACGATGTAGCACGTGAAGCCGTGCTGCTCGAGGTAGCGGAGCAGTTCGACCATCGGCTGATAGACGGTCTCGGCGTAGGGACGCTTCAGGGTCGGGTGCTGTGCGACCTCGTAGAACTCGGCGACCGATCGGGCGTAGTCCTCGACGCTCATCCCATCGGTGAGTCCGACGAGAGCCTGGATGATGACCTTCAGGTCGGAGTCGTCTCCTCCGTAGTGCTTGTCGATCGCCGTGCCCAACCAACCGAAGTCGCCGCTCACCGCAGCGAGGTACGGCTGCCGCGCGGCCAACTCGGGATCGCGCTCAGCGGCGGCGCGCCACTGTTCCACCACGTAGTGCAGTTGCGTGATCATCGGCTTCTCGGACCACAGGGTGCCGTCGTTGTCGAACACGGCGACCCGTTCCTCGACCGGCACCGCCCCCGGGCCGTCGGCGACGGAGGCGACGAACGCCTCGATCTCGCGCCGTGTGCGGGTGTCGCGCCACGACGGCAGGGCGGCGTTCTCTGTCATCTCGGATCCTCACGTCTCGATCGATCGGCGGTTCGACGGCTCCATGCTGGCATCCCGCGAAAGCGTGAAGAGGCTGCCGGTCACCCCTGTCGGGTGAGACTCGGCGGTGCAGCGGGAGTCTCCTGCACTGTCGTGGGCGGAAGGGATGAGGTCGGACCGCTGAGCGCGCGGAGCGCGTACAGGATGGTCGCGAGGTCGACGAGTTCCTGGACCAGAGCCCCGGCCACCGCTGGAATCACGCCCGTCATCGCGACGAGCATGAGCCCGACGCTCAGTCCGATGCCGATCCAGATCGCCGTGAGCGCGACGCGCAGGGTGTGGCGGCCGATGGAGAGCGCGTCCACGACTTTCGCCAGAGAATCGACGAGGATCACGACATCGGCGGCGTCGCCGGCGGCCGTCGCTCCTTTCGCTCCCATGGCGATGCCGATGTCGGCGGCGGCGAGCACGGGCGCGTCGTTGACCCCGTCGCCGACCATCATCACCGGCCGCGGGTGGAGTTCGGCGGCCAGACGCACCTTCTCCGGAGGAAGCAGCTCCGCGTGGACCTCGGATATCCCCACCTGATGGGCGACGGATTCCGCCGTCGGACCCACGTCCCCGGTGAGCATCACGATCCGGTCGACGCTGTTCCCGCGCAGCCAGGAGACGACCGATCCCGCCTCCGGTCGCGGATGGTCGGCGAGCACGAGGACGCCGGCGAAGCGACCGTCGACGCACACATACGCGGCGGCCTGGCTCACGTCGAGCGTCGCGCGCACCGTATCGGGCGCGTGGGAGGAGACGTAGGCCGGTTTGCCGACCACCACCACCCGCCCGCCGATACGGGCGACCACACCGTTCGTCGCCTCCTCGCGCGCTTCGTCGGCGGAATGGAGGGGGAGACTGCGCTGCTCGGCCGCCCGTCGGATGCCCTCGGCGAGGACATGTGTCGAGTACTGCTCCGCCGAGGCGGCGAGCTGCAGGAGTTCGTCCGCATCGAAGCCGTTCGTCGGGCGCACGTCGACGAGCTCCGGTCTGCCCTGCGTGAGGGTGCCCGTCTTGTCGAAAGCGGCCGACCGCACGCGCGCGATCTGTTCGAGGACGGCACCGCCCTTCATGATGACTCCGGCCTTCGCCGCGCGCGACAGTCCGCCGAGGAAGGCGACGGGAGCCGCGATCAGGAGCGGGCACGGCGTGGCGAGCACGAGCACCTCGGCGAACCGTGTCGAGTCGCCGGAGATCGCCCATGCGGTGCCGGCGAGCACGAGCGACACCGCCGTGAACGGGATCGCGAAGCGGTCGGCCAAACGCACGACCGGAGCATGGGACGCCTCCGCTTCGTGCACGAGTGCGACGATCTGCTGGTACTGGCTGTCCGCGCTCGTGCGAACGGCTTGAATGCGCACAGCTCGGGTTCCGTTGATCGCCCCGGAGAGCACCTCTCCGCCGGCCTCGCGGGTCACGGGCATGCTCTCGCCGGTCAGCGAGGACTCATCGAAGGTCCCCGTTGTGGTCAGGAGGGTGCCGTCGACCGGGACGATCTCGGACGGTCGCACCAGGAGGACGTCGTCTACGGAGACCTGATCCACGGGAACATCCCGGACATCATCCGATTCCGTGGTCTCCGGATTCACGAGCACGTGGGCGATGCGCGGGGAGCGATCCAGCAGCGCGGACAGGTCGCGTTTCGCGCGGCGTCCGGCGAAGTCCTCGAGAGCCTCTCCTCCCGAGAGCATCAGCACGATGATGAGGGAGGCGATGTACTCGCCGACCGCGAGCGTGGCGACCATCGCGACCACCGCCAGGATGTCGAGTCCGACGTGACCGCGGAGCACGTCGCGCACCATCCCGACCAGCGTCCAGGCGACGAACACCGCCACATAGCCCGTCGCGATCCATCGGCCGAGGTCCGCCGTTCCGCTCGCGTGGAGGACCAGCACGCCGACGAACACGAGGACGGTGATCGTGATGGCCGGATAGCGCCACAGCAGGGGGAGAAACCTCATGCCTCAGCTTCCCGCGAATCGCTGCGCGGTGCCACTGATGGATTCATGTCGAGGGCTCGGCGTCGCGAGGAACGATTTAGCTAACTAAGCTAGCGATTATGGATCGATACGCGCGCTGGCGCTGGCTCGGACTCGTCTTCATCAGCATCGCGGTCTCGCTGATCATCGTCGACTCGACGATCGTCAACGTGGCCATTCCCGCGATCGTCGAGGATCTCGGTATCACCTCGACCGAGGTGCAGTGGGTGCAGGAGTCGTACACCCTCGTGTTCGCGTCGTTGCTGCTCGTGTTCGGCAGTCTCGCCGATCGCTTCGGACGGCGTCGGATGATGATCATCGGGGTCGTGGTCTTCGCGACCGCGTCGGTGTTCGCCGCCCTGTCACCGGGCGGTGGGATCCTGATTCTCTCCCGTCTGGTGCAGGGCGTCGGTGGGGCGATGATCCTGCCGACCACGCTCTCGATCATCAATGCGACGTTCCGCGGGAAGGAACGAGGCATCGCGTTCGCCGTCTGGGGGTCGACGATCGGAGGCATGGCAGCCGTCGGTCCTCTCCTGGGAGGATGGCTGACGACCGCCTACTCGTGGCGTTGGGCGTTCGGCATCAACATCCCCCTCGGCGTCATCATCGTGATCGGCGTGCTGCTGACGGTGGCGGAGTCCCGGGGGGATCGCGTCGCAAAGATCGATGTCGTCGGCGCGCTGTTGTCGATCGTGGCGATGGGCAGCCTCGTGTTCGGTCTCATCGAGGGGCGCTCCTACGGGTGGTGGCTCGTCGACACCCGGCCGCAGGTGGGCGAGTGGGTCTGGCCGTGGGAGTTGTCGCCGATTCCGCTGTTCTTCGCCATGGCCGTGCTCGCCGTGGTCGCGTTCATCCTGTGGGGCCGATACCGCGAACGCACGGGACGCTCGACGCTCCTGGCTTTGCGGCTGTTCTCCATCCCCTCTTTCCGCAACGGGAACATCGCGGCCGCCGTCGTGTCCTTGGGTGAGTTCGGCATCATCCTCGCGCTCCCGCTCTGGCTGCAGTTCGTCCTCGGGTTCGAGGCCGTGCAGACCGGACTGCTCCTGCTCGCGCTGGCGGGCGGATCGTTCCTGGCCAGCGGCGTGGCAGGTGCGTCGAGCGGGAGGATCGCGCCCGTGTGGGTCGTGCGCGTCGGACTCCTCGCGGAGATCGTCGGTGTCGCCGGGGTGGGTTTCGTGATCGGACCCGACGCCACGTGGGGACCGCTCGTCCCGTTCCTGTTCGTTTACGGGCTCGGGGTGGGGCTCGCCACCGCCCAGTTGACCGGGGTCGTGCTCGCCGACGTGCCGGTCGCGGATAGCGGGGCCGCATCGGGCACGCAGTCCACATCCCGGCAGATCGGTGCCGCGCTCGGTGTGGCGGTGCTCGGCACCGTGCTCTTCAGCAGTACCGCGGGCATCCTCGCCTCGTCGCTCGACGAGCGAGGGATCCCCGCCGCGCAGCGGGACCAGATCGTGTCCGCCGTGGTCGACAGCGCCGGGGCGGCGATCAGTGGGCTCGAGTCGAACCCCGCAACCGCGAGTGCCGCGGAGGATGCGAAGGTCGCCTTCTCCGAAGGGACTCGATATGCGGCATGGACGGCGGCGGGCTTCCTTGCCCTCGGACTGTTCGCCACCGTGTCCCTCGGATCGACAGCGGTGCGCAGCCGTCCGGAAGAAGAGAAGGTCTGACGGTCCCGACCTCGCTTGCTATGAGCCCGAGTTCTTCTCGGATGGCGCCTGCGCGCGCAACCGTTCGTGTCGGAGCCGAGACGCGTTTCCGAGACATGCTGCGCCCGTGAGTCCGACACCAACGACCGTCCACCACAGCGTCGGAGCAGCGATTCCGGAGAGGATCAGGATGGCGACGAACGTCGAGTACGCGGCGCAGAACACTCCGAGGCCCGTCGCCCGTCGCTCGCCGCCGCGTGAAGTGCCCATCGCTCCACCCTCGCACGATGAGGAGGGTTGTCCAAGGGGGGCATCACGTCATACGTGATCGTGACGGGGTCGCGGTCGACCGAGTAGTGCTTCTCGCCCCAGCCTCGACGTGAGCAGGCCGCTGCCGTGGCGGCCATCGAAAGCGGTCAAAGAATGTGGCGATCCTGCTCGAGCGCGTGAGGAGGCTGAAGAGGCCGTAGCCGATCATGCCGCCCAGGACATTCGTCATCCAGTCGTTGATGTCTGCGAGGTGACCACCCATGGCGAGTCGAGCGATAGCCATCTGGGCCAGCTCGATCGCGAGGCTCGCACCGGCAACGATTGCCAGCACGTTCCACCACCTCGGACGCGTGGACAACAGTGGAATGAGTCCTCCGAGCGGAATGAACACCACGATGTTGATGAGCGCGTCCTCGAGCCCGTAGTCCACGAAGGGTACGAGGTAGAGCGGCAACGGGCGCGGTCCGTCATAGAACCCCGTCCCGATGCGCAGGAAGATCGGGAATACCGTGTTGGCGAGCACTCCTCCCGCGTAGATCGCGAGAGCACCGGCGACCGATGCGCGGGCGAACGTGACGCGACCGCGAGAGCGAAGGACGCGGATCAGCACGAGGAAGGTCACGATCCCCAGCGGAACGACTATCGGGAGCACGGGGATCTCGATGAACTTCATTGGCTGCTTCCGGTGAGAGGCGTGATCTGGAGTGGGAGCACCCGATTCCGCCACTGCGTCTTGCTCGCGCAGGCGACGACGAGGCCGGAGTTCAGGCATCGCGCACCGATGCATCCCCAACGAGAAGAGCCGCCTGAAACCAGGCGGCTCTTCTCGTACTTGGGGGTTACGCATACGTATTCACATATTATCCGCGTACAACCCGATGTGCCCCCGACAGGAGTCGAACCTGCGACCTACGGTACCGGAAACCGGCGCTCTATCCACTGAGCTACGGAGGCGTACCGATCGACAATATCACTCGTCGGGGGTCGTCTCCGACCCACCCGCCTCGGTGACCGGCGCGGCGCGCATCTCGTCGAGGGCGGCAGAGACCTTTTCGGCCAGGTAGCGGTGTCCGTCGGTCGAAGGGTGCTTGCGTCCCAGATCGACGTCGATCACATCGAGATAGTTCTGCGCGGTGATCCATCCCTGGGCGATGGGGGAGAGGTACCACCAGCCCCGTGCCGCGGCGAGCTCACCCAGATCCGTGTCGATGCGAGCGGTCGTCGCGCCCACGGGGAGTTCGTGCGGTGCCGGGCCGAGCACGACGATCGCCGCCTCCGGATACTTCGCAGCCATCGCGTCCCAGGCTGCGGCGACGGCCTCGCGGTAGCCTGCGACGCCCTGCTTCCGGTCGTTGATGGATCCCTGCATGATCACGAGGTCGGGGGAGAGGGCGGGGTCGAGTGCGGCGATGCGCTCGCCGAAGGCCGGGCCGTCGAGACCGGACTTGAGGTACCCGCTCCCTCGGACGCCGTTCACGATCGTCTGGCCGTCGATCAGGCTCGCCAGGACGTAGGCGTAGCCGAGGGTCGGTACCGTCGCCGCAGAGCCGTAGGTCCAGGAGTCACCGAAGACCAGCACGGTCGGGTGCGCGGGCAGGGTGAGGGGAGCAGGGGCGAGCGCCTCGGACGCGGCGTCTGCACCCTCGATCGCGGCGCCCATCGGTGCCGCCGCGGGAAGGGGGATCCACGGTCGCCATACTCCGAGAACGCCGGCAGTCACGGCGAGGAGGAGGGCGATGGCCACTCCTGCGCGGTGCAGTCGACGGCGCGGGACGGTGGCCTTCATGGGACGAGAGTAGATCACCACGAGCGGATTGCGAATTCCGCACGTCCCGTGCCGTCGGATGCCGACGTGGCGCCCCGTAAACTGAGAAGGCTATGAACCCCGAATCGCTCGCCGCCGCCGTCCTCGCCGTCCTCGCACCCATCGCCGAGGAACGACGCCCCGGCGAGCCTCTGGAACTCACCGCCGCCGACATCGTGCTGGAGCGTCCGCGCAACCGCGACCACGGCGACTGGGCAACGAACATCGCCATGCGCCTGGCCAAGCCCTTCGGCACGAACCCGCGGGAGCTCGCCCAGCAGATCGCCGACGGTCTCGGTGGGGTCGAGGGGATCGCGAGCGCCGAGGTCGCCGGTCCGGGCTTCATCAACATCCGGCTCGATGCGGCCGCCGCCGGTGCCCTGGCGAAGGTCATCGTCGACGCGGGCTCCGCCTACGGCACGAACACGTCGCAGGAAGGCGTCAGCGTCAACGTGGAGTTCGTCTCTGCGAACCCGACGGGGCCGTTGCACATCGCACACACGCGGTGGGCCGCTCTCGGCGACTCGATCGTCCGCCTCCTCCTCGCGAGCGGCGCGAACGCCGTCCGGGAGTACTACATCAACGATGCCGGCGCGCAGATGGAGCGTTTCGCCCTTTCGGTTCTCGCTGCGGCGAAGGGCGAGCCCACCCCCGAGGGCGGCTATCCGGGGGAGTACATCACGACGCTCGCCGGTCGTGTTCTCGAAGCGCGTCCGGATCTGCTCCAGCTGCCCGACGACGAGCAGTCGGAGGTGGCGCTTGAGCTCGCCTACGAGTTCCAGCTCGCCGAGATCCGGTCCTCCCTCGGCCGCTTCAACGTGCCCTTCGACGTGTGGTTCTCCGAGCGCACGCTGCACGCGAAGGACGCATCGGGGTCGAGCCTGATCGATCAGGCCGTCGACCGTCTGCGCGAGCAGGGTCACGTCTTCGACGAAGACGGTGCGGTCTGGGTGCGCACCACCGACTTCGGCGACGACAAGGACCGTGTCATCCGCCGTTCGAACGGCGAGTACACCTACTTCGCCGCCGATGCCGCCTACTACCTGAACAAGGGAGACCGCGGGTTCCAGAACAAGATCTACCTTCTCGGCGCCGACCACCACGGTTACGTGCACCGGCTCAAGGCCGTCGCGGGAGCGGCGGGTGAGGATCCGGAGAAGAACGTCGAGGTGCTGATCGGACAGATGGTGTCGATCAACGGCGCCCGCCTCAGCAAGCGCGCCGGCAACATCATCGAGATGGACGACCTGCTCGATTGGCTCGGCACCGACGCGCTCCGGTATTCCCTGGAGCGCTCGCCTGCGGACTCCCCGCTCGATCTCGATCCCGAGCTGCTGCAGAAGCGCACCAATGACAACCCGGTGTTCTACGTGCAGTATGCCCACGCCCGGACCCACAACGTCGCCCGCAACGCCGCCGACTCCGGCGTCGACCGCTCCGAGTTCGCCCCGGAGACCCTCACGCACGAATCCGAGGCCGCCCTTCTCGGAGCTCTGCAGGAGTTCCCGCGCATCGTTGCGTTCGCCGCCCAGGTGCGTGAGCCCCACCGTGTCGCGCGGTACCTCGAGGAGCTCGCGGGGCTGTACCACCGCTGGTACGACAACTGCCGTGTCATCCCTCAGGGCGATGACCCGGTCGAGACGGTCCACCGCACGCGCCTGTGGCTGAACGATGCCGCCGGTCAGGTGTTCCGCAACGGCCTCGACCTCCTCGGGGTCAGCGCCCCCGAGCGCATGTGATGGTCGCGTCATGAGCGACGACAACCACACCCTCCCGTATCCGGAGGCCGGTGCTGAGCATCCGACGCTCGTGATCCCCGGTTCTTCGCCTGAGCAGTCACCCGAGGGCGCGAACCGGAGACGTCGCTGGCCCTGGGTGCTGCTGGTCGTGGTGATCGTTCTGGCAGCGCTCGTCGTCGCCGCCGAGTTCGTGGCGCGCGCCGTACTGCCGGGCATCGTGCGGTCGATCGTCGTGGAGCAGCTCGATCTGCCCGCCGATCAGCAGCTCGATGTCGAGACGCAGGGCCTGGTGCTTCCGCAACTCATTGGCGGAAACCTGGAGTCCCTGCGTCTGACGACCGATTCGGTCACCCTCGAAGGCGTCACGGGTGCGGCGGAGGTCACGGCGACCGACGTCCCGCTGCGCGGCGGTGAGCTCGGCGGCGCCTCCGGGACGATCCACATCGATCAGGGGCAGTTCACCTCCCTGCTCGCCGGCACAGACCTTCCCATCGAATCCGTCGAGCTCGAGGCTCCGAACGCCACCGTGAGCGGATCGATCACCGTGTTCGGCGCGTCCGTGCCACTCTCCTTGACCGTCACCCCCGGAGTCGTCGACGGCGACCTCGAACTCACACCGGTGGCCGCCAGCATCGGCGGGCTCGACATCGACCTCGATCAGGTCGGTTCGACGCTCGGCTCGCTCGGTCAGGAGGTCACGAAACCGCAGCGGGTGTGCATCGCCGATCAGCTCCCCGCCGGACTCACCCTCACCGGGCTCGAGATCGTCGATGGCGCGGCGGTGATCGACGTCGACGTCGATGGGGCGATCGTCACGGACACGTCGTTGCAGGACAAGGGCGTCTGCCCGAGCTGACGGGAGCGTCGCTAGGGGCGTTCGGCGGTGCGGGCGAGCCAGTCCTCGATCCGCTGTGCCAGCCAGGCCGGACGTTGCAACGGGATTCCGTGGCCGCATCCGTCCACGACCTCGAGCGTGCTCTGTGGGAGGGCCGCGTCGAGTGCGGCGGCAGAGCGTTTCATGAGTGCTTTCTCCGCGGCGCCGACCAGGATCAACGCGTCGCCGGGAAAGGCTCCCCACGCCGTGGGGGGAACGAACCGGAGATTCTCTTCGACGGAGCGCAGGAGGGTCTCTCGGGATATGCCTGCGGAGGTCCGGATGTACTCGGGGAGGAGTTCATCGGGGATGTACAGCTGACGCGCCTGCAGCTTCGCGAACCACCTCTGCCGCGCGAGCCCCGACAGGGCGCCGAGCACCGCGAGCGTCGCGGCGGTACCTCGCATCGGCGTGGCCTGCGCGCTGATGACGACCACGCGGCCCACGAGGTCGGGCCGTTCCGCGGCGAGTCTGACGGCCAGTTGCGCGCCGAGCGAGAACCCGACGACCGTCGCAGAACCTCCCTCCTCCTCGAGGAGCTGCGCGAGTGCGGCGGTGGTCTCTGCGTGCGACACATACGGATCGGCGGCGTTGCGGCCGTGGCCCGGGAGATCCGGAACGAGGAGGCGATGCTCCGCGGTGAGGTGGGAACGCAGCGGATCCCACATCCATCCGGCCACGCCCCCGCCGTGGAGGAGCAGCACCGGGCCGTCGTGGGCCGGAGCGGAGGATTCCCGTTGCATCATCGCTCCGTTTCGAAGGTCGCGGCCATCCGGCCGATGGTGTCGATCGTGTCCTCCAGCAGGGACCGATCGAGCGGACCGAGCAGACGCGCCGCAGAGAGGAGCCCGATCGTCGTGCTCGACAGGGCCAGGGCGAGCGAGCGGGGATCGACGTCGGCGATGATGAGGTGGCGATCCTGCAGTTCCCGGAACCACTCGACCACTCGGTGATGGCGTGTCCGGTAGCGATCGTCGGTCACCTCCATCACGTGGGAGCCGAGCACGCCCCGGTCATCCAGGAAGGCCGCAGTCATCAGCGGATCATCCAGCAGCGCTCGCGCAGTCGCCCGGCAGGCATCGCCGAGACGAGGGTGGTCTCCCAGCTCGCGGTGGACGCGATCGGCCATGCGCGTGTTCCCTCGCATCAGCAGGGCATCGAGGACGTCGCGTTTGCCGGCGAACTCCAGATACACGGCGCCCTTGCCGATGCCTGCACGTGCGGCGACGGACGCGACACTCATGTGGTCGAAGCCCTGAGCGAGCACGAGCTCTTCTGCGGCATCGAGGATGCGTTCTCTCCGGTCAGGGACGCGCGGTCGCGGCATCGTCGCTCCTTCGCAGGTGTTCGATCATCGCGGGGATCACGAGATCGGGCCGGTCGCGTTGGACCCAGTGCCCGGCTTCGGGGACCGTGAGCAGGGCTGCATCCGGCAGCAGCTCCGAGGCCTTCTCGATGCGTGCGAGCGGAACGCCCGAGTCCCGGGTTCCGTGTACGAACAGCGTCGGGGTGCGGATCGACGGCAGCCGTTCCGTGTAGACCGTGCGCAACCGATTCCACTGCACTTGGTCGCGCTGCCACTGACCGAAGGTCGCCAAGCCTGTTCCGTTCGCCGCTTCGACGGCCACGGCGTCCACGAGTTCCGGTGTGCGCGCACGCGGATCGCGGACCAGGTCGCGCAGACCGCGCTCCATCGCCGAGGCGTTGCGCGCGTACGAGCGGGTCATCGCAGCCAGCAGGCCCGAGCGCAGAAGGAGGAAGGAGGCCAGATGGGTCACCCGACCGAGCGGGCCGTCGGCGAGGCGGGGCATCACTCCGTAGCATCCGAGGAGGACAGCAGTGCGCGCCCCGGCGGGGCGGTCGAGCAGATGCCCGATCGTCATCCCGCCGCCGAGGGAGAGGCCGGCGATCGCGTAGTCGCTCAGCTCGAGGGAGTCGACGAGCTCGCCGACGTGGCGGACGAGGTTCTCCTGCGTGAGGGTCCACGCGGCGCTTGGGCTCTGTCCGAAGCCGGGATGATCGGGGGCGAAGACGCGGTGTCCGGCGTCGGCGAGGGCGGAGCCGACCTCGCCCCAGGAGAGAGCGGCACTGTCGGCGCCTCCACCGTGCAACAGCAGCACCGGCCGCCCGGACTCCGTCGACGGCCGCCACTCCAGCGCGGAGACCGTGGCGTGGGGGAGGTCGATCCGCCGTCGTCGAGCGTGCATGGCTTCCTCTCGTTGTGACCAGTATATGCAGAACGGTCACAACGAAGGGTGTGGTGACGTAACGGGGTTGCGGTGACGCTAGGAAGACGTGTCCGCTGCTGCCTCCTGCGCGGCACGCAGCTCCGCCGTCGCGATCCGCACGTCGACCTCGGCCCGCTGCAGGCGCCGCTGAGGGAAGGTGGTCGCGGCATAGCGTGCGTGCACGCGGTCCGAGGCCTCCTCCTCGGCCGTGACGATGTACGCGCAGGCGAACAGCATCACCTGCGCGGAGAAGTTCAACCAGATGAGCAGCGCGAGCAGGGTCGCGAAGGAGGCGAGGAGCGGGTTGCTCGTCGCGCCGCCCACGAACAGGCCGGACAGTTCCTGCAGGACCAGAAGGCCGAAGGCGCCGAGTAGTGCGCCGGGCCACAGGGAGCGCGCGGCCGGGCGCACTCCCGAGAGCACGCGGAAGACGCCGATGATGAGTGCCGTGTCGAGGGCGAACACGACCAGGAGTGAGAGCAGACGCACGCCCCACGTCACCGCAGGGGAATCGGACGGGAGGCCCAGGATGTCGGCGATCCACGTCACGCCGAGCTGACCGACGAACGTTAGTCCTGCCGAGACGACGAACGCCAGACCGATGCCGAGCGCGAGAGCGAGATTGCGCAGGATGACCCAGATCCATAGGATGTCGTCCTGCAGGGTGCCGGCGAGGACCCGCACCGCCGTGCGCAATGAGCCGATGGCACCCAGCGCGGCACCCACGAGTGCGATCAGGGAGATGATGCCGGCGATGGAGAAGGATGCGGGTGCCCGGAGGGCGTCCGGATCGATCACCCCCTCCTCTCCGATCAGTCCCGGCACGGCCGCCTCGACGGCATCGATGATCGCCTGCAACGCTGCCGGATTCCCCGCGAGCCAGAGCGCGGCGATCGAGAAGCCGAGCAATACGCCGGCGAAGACGCTGAACAACGCGCGGTAGGTGACGCTGTCGGCGAGCATCGGCCCGCGTCGCTCGGTGTACAGCAATGCCGCGCGCACCGGGCGCCGTGCCAGAGCCCATGCGATGAGCGGGCCCGTGATGCGCGCGACCAGTCCGGGGCGCGCGGGGGAGTCTGTCGGTGTTTCGGTGTTCGCCACGTCCCCACCCTAGGAGGCGTGAACTGCTCATCACAGGGGGCTTGACGTCGAGTGTCACTCTGACCAGGGTGGCGGGGCCGGTGCCCTAGAATCGGGACAACCTCGATGTGCGCCCGCTCGCCCGAGATCCTTCCCACGATTGGTGATCAGTGCTTCCCCCTGCCGATTCGCTCGCTCCGGAATGGCTCGTCGTCCCCGACGACGCGAACGATCTCGCCGACGGCGTCTGGCCCGAGTCCGCCGCGCGCGACGACGACGGCGCGCTCCTCATCGCCGGCGTCAGCGCCCCCTCGCTCACCCGTACTTACGGCTCGCCGCTGCTGGTCCTGGACGAGGATGAGGTGCGGGGTCGTGCTCGACGATTCCGTGTCGCGTTCGATCGTGCAGCGGCCGAGAACGGGACGACGGCGCAGGTCTACTACGCCGGCAAGGCGTTCCTGTGCACGACCGTGGCGCGCTGGGTGGTCGACGAGGGGCTCCGCATCGACGTCTGCACCGGAGGGGAGCTCGCGGTCGCGCTCGCTGCCGGTGTCGCCCCGGCGTCCCTCGGTTTCCACGGCAACAACAAGTCGGTCGCCGAGCTGGAGCGTGCCGTCGAGGTCGGAGTCGGCACGATCATCGTGGACAGCGCGATCGAGATCGAGCGGCTCGCGGCCATCACCGCCCGCACCGGCGCCACACAGCGCGTCCTGGTGCGTGTGATCAGCGGTGTGCACGCCGAGACCCACGACTTCCTCGCCACGGCCCACGAGGATCAGAAGTTCGGCTTCCCGCTGCCGGACGCCGAGCACGCCGTCTCGCGGATCCGGGAGACGCCCGGGCTGGTGTTCGCGGGCCTGCACTGCCACATCGGCTCACAGATCTTCGGCGTCGCAGGATTCCGCGAGTCGGCGTCGCGCGTGCTCGACCTGCATGCGACCCTGCTCCAGGACGGCCCGGTGCCGCAGCTCAACCTCGGCGGCGGCTTCGGCATCGCCTACACGCGCGTGGACGACCCGACGCCGATCGAGGACCTCGCCGGTGAGATCGTCGACGCGGTGGCGGAGGGGTGTGCCGCGCGCGGAATCCCGATGCCTGCCCTGTCGTTCGAACCCGGCCGTGCGATCGTCGGTACCGCAGGCGTCACCATCTATGAGGTCGGCACCACCAAGGACGTGACGGTGGAGTCGGGTGCCGTGCGCCGCTACGTCAGCGTCGATGGCGGAATGAGCGACAACGCGCGCCCCGCTCTGTACGGCGCGCAATTCTCCGCACGCCTTGCTTCGCGCGTCGGTGCGGGCGAGCCCCGCCTCAGCCGCGTCGTGGGCAAGCACTGCGAATCGGGCGACATCGTGGTCGATCAAGAGTATCTGCCCGACGATCTCGTGCCCGGAGACCTCTTGGCGGTACCGGCGACCGGAGCGTACTGCGTCTCGTTGGCAAGCAACTACAACCACGTTCCGCGTCCACCGGTCGTCGCCGTGCGCGAAGGCCGGTCGACGGTCATCGTCCGTGGCGAGACCCTCGACGATGTGCTGGCCCGTGACACGGGCATCGACGGGGCGCCGGCCGCCGATCGAGACAAATGACCCACCTCCGAAGGAGTAACCATGACTGACTACCGACGACTTCGTGTGGCACTGCTGGGTGCGGGAGCGGTCGGCTCCCAGGTCGCGGCGCTCCTGCTGCGCCACGGTGACGAGCTGGCCGACCGGGCGGGCGCCGAACTGGAGCTCGCCGGCATCGCGGTGCGCGATGTGAACGCGCCCCGCGACGTCGATCTCCCCGCAGAGCTCTTCACCACCGATGCGGAATCGCTGGTCCTCGGCGCGGACATCGTGATCGAACTCATCGGCGGCATCGAGCCGGCCCGCAGCACCATCCTGCAGGCGATCGGCGCCGGTGCGGACGTGGTCACGGCCAACAAGGCGCTGCTGGCGACCCACGGCCCCGAGCTGTTCGAAGCGGCCGACCGCGTCGGTGCCTCCGTGTACTACGAAGCCGCGGCTGCGGGTGCGATCCCGATCATCCGCCCCCTGCGCGACTCGCTGGCGGGCGACCGGGTGGTACGCATCATGGGCATCGTGAACGGCACCACGAACTACATCCTCGATCGGATGGACAGCGAGGGCGCGGACTTCGCCGATGTGCTCGCCGACGCGCAGCGCCTCGGGTACGCCGAGGCCGACCCGACCGCCGATGTCGAGGGCTATGACGCCGCGCAGAAGGCCGCGATCCTCGCGAGCCTCGCCTTCCACACCGCGGTACCGCTCGATGCCGTGTACCGCGAGGGGATCACGTCGATCACTCCGTCGATGATCGAGGAGGCGCGCGCAGCGGGCTTCGTGATCAAGCTGCTCGCCGTGTGCGAGCGGATCGAGGCGAACGGCGCCGAGTCGATCTCGGTGCGCGTGTACCCGGCGCTGGTCCCGAACTCCCACCCCCTCGCTTCGGTGCACGGTGCCAACAACGCGGTGTTCGTCGAGGCGGAGGCCGCCGGATCCCTGATGTTCTACGGTGCGGGTGCCGGTGGCGTCCAGACCGCGTCCGCCGTGCTCGGAGACGTGGTCTCGGCGGCCCGTCGCCACATCGCCGGCGGCGTCGGCGTGGGCGAATCGACTCGCGCGAATCTTCCGGTCGTCCCGATCGGACACGTCACCACGCGCTACCAGATCACGCTCGAGGTCTCGGATGCGCCCGGAGTGCTCGCCACGGTCGCGGGCATCCTCAGCGACGGAGGAGTCTCCGTCGCGACCGTCGTGCAGACCGTCGAAGGCGAGGACGAGCCGACCGCACGGTTGATCATCGGAACCCACCGTGCGACGGAGCAGGCACTCAGCGCCACCGTCGGCGCCCTCGCCGACAGCACCGTCGTGGCGCGGGTCGTGTCGGTGCTCCGCGTGGAAGGCGAGTGACGGTGGCGACAGCGCTGCCCCCGGTCGACGGGGCATCCGCCGAGTGGCGCACCGTCGAGGTGCGGGTGCCCGCGACCAGTGCGAACCTCGGTCCGGGATTCGACACGCTCGGCCTGGCCCTCAGCATCTACGACACGCTCCAGGTCACCGCGCTGCCGGCGGGTGAACTCGACATCGAGGTCACCGGTTCCGGTGCGGCCGAGATTCCGCGCGACGCCTCGAACCTCATCGTCCGGACGATCGCATACGTCTTCGCGGACGCGGGCCGACCGGTGCCCGGACTGCGCATCGTCGCCGAGAACGGCGTGCCGCACGGCCGTGGCCTCGGATCCTCGGGGGCGGCCGTCGCCGCGGGGGTGCTCGCGGCGAAGGGGCTCCTCGCGGGCGACGTCGAGATCGGCGACACCGATCTGCTGCGCCTGGCCACCGAGATCGAGGGCCACCCCGACAACGTCGCTCCTGCGCTCTTCGGCGGATTGACGATCGCCTGGATGGGAGAGCGCGGCCCGCAGCACAAGAAGCTGCTGGTGCACCGCGGTGTCTCGCCGCTCGTCCTCGTCCCGGCCTACACGATGTCCACCTCGCAGGCGCGATCGCTGCAGCCGCCCCATGTGTCCACAGCGGATGCGGTGTTCAACGTCTCCCGCTCGGCGCTGTTGATCGCCGCCCTCATGCAGAGCCCGGAACTGCTCCTCGATGCGACTGCCGATCGGCTCCATCAGGACTACCGGGCCGGGGCCATGCCGGAGACCCAGCGACTCGTGCAGGCGCTGCGCAAGGCGGGCTTCGCGGCGGTCGTCTCCGGTGCCGGGCCGAGCGTTCTCGTCCTCGCGGACGGACCGGGGAGTCGTCAAGACGCGGTGGAGCTGGCCGACCAGGTCACCGACACCCCGTGGGAGGCGCTCCTGCTCGCAGTCGACGTTCGTGGTGGTACAGTGGGGACTCGAGCGGAGGGCTCCACGTAACGACGTGAATCTGGCCCCATTGCAACTCTTGCAAGACCCGCACGCAAACCCTTGAGGCACAAGTGCCGAGGCTGGCTGGCGCTGAGCGCCGGCCCGTGCGATCGTGCGCAGCACCCGTTGTGCGCGTTCAACGCTCATTCCCCATGACATATAAGGGAGTACTCGTGGAGAACCTCTCCGAGACCCAGAACGATTCGTCGGCACCGGCCGCGGAAGCTGCTGCAGCGACCACCGAGACGGCGCCGGCGCGCAAGCGCGCACCGCGTCGTGCGAGCACCGCCACGACCGCGGAGATGGCCGAGAAGGCCGAGAACGCGGAAAAGGTCGAGAGCGCCGAGAAGCCCGCGAAGCCGAAGACGACGAAGGCGAAGACGACGAAGGCGGCTGCCGCCACGACGAGCGAGCCCGCATCTGCGGAGGCGTCCGCCGAGTCGCCCGAGGCGGCGCCGAAGGCGAAGACACCGCGTCGGAGCCGCGCGAAGAAGGCGGACGCCGAGGCTCCCGCCGCGGATACCGCTTCCCCGGAGGCTCCGGCTGCAGACGCCGCCCCGGCCGAAGCCGCTGCGGAATCCGCACCGAAGTCCACGGGACGCGGTCGCCGCGGTGCGCAGAAGTCGACGCCCGACGCCGACGCCTCCGCGCCGGTGAAGGACACGGCAGCAGACGCCGCTCCCGCCGACGCACCTCAGAACGGCGACTCCGGCTCCGACTCCGACAGTGGTGAGGAGCAGGGCGGGCGTGGTCGCAACCGCAACCGCAGCCGCAACCGAGGACGCGGGCAGAACAGCTCCGGGCAGGACCAGCAGGCTCAGCCGGCCGGGGATGACGAGCAGTCGGGCGGCAGCAACCGCAACCGCCAGCGCAACAAGCGCCGCAACGGCGCTCCGACCGACGAGTTCGACACGGAGATCGGCGAGGACGATGTCCTGATCCCGATCGCCGGCATCCTCGACGTCCTCGACAACTACGCGTTCGTCCGCACCACCGGCTACCTCGCGGGTCCGAGCGACGTGTACGTTTCGCTCGGACAGGTCAAGAAGTACAACCTGCGCAAGGGTGACGCCGTCGTCGGCTCGATCAAGCAGCCGCGCGAAGGCGAGCAGCAGGGCCGTCAGAAGTACAACGCGCTGGTCAAGGTCGACTCCATCAACGGTCTGTCGATCGATGACGCCGCCACGCGTGTGGAGTTCGGCAAGCTCACTCCGCTCTACCCGCAGGAGCGTCTGCGTCTGGAGACGGCTCCCGAGAAGCTGACCCAGCGCATCATCGACCTGGTCGCCCCGGTCGGCAAGGGACAGCGCGGCCTCATCGTCGCTCCGCCCAAGGCCGGCAAGACGATCGTGCTGCAGCAGATCGCGAACGCGATCGCGCAGAACAACCCTGAGGTCCACCTCATGGTCGTGCTCGTCGACGAGCGCCCCGAAGAGGTCACCGACATGGAGCGCTCGGTCAAGGGCGAAGTCATCGCCTCCACGTTCGACCGCCCGGCCGAAGACCACACCACCGTGGCGGAGCTCGCGATCGAGCGTGCGAAGCGTCTGGTCGAGCTCGGCCGCGACGTCGTCGTGCTACTCGACTCCATAACGCGCCTCGGCCGTGCCTACAACCTGGCAGCTCCGGCCTCGGGCCGTGTGCTCACCGGTGGTGTCGACGCCTCCGCGCTCTACCCGCCCAAGCGCTTCTTCGGAGCCGCGCGCAACATCGAGAACGGTGGATCCCTCACGATCCTCGCCACCGCCCTGGTCGAGACCGGGTCGAAGATGGACGAGGTCATCTTCGAGGAGTTCAAGGGCACCGGCAACAGCGAGCTGCGCCTGTCGCGTGCGCTCGCGGACAAGCGCATCTTCCCGGCGGTCGACGTGAACGCGTCGAGCACCCGCCGCGAGGAGATGCTGCTGTCGGCCGACGAGGTCAAGATCACGTGGAAGCTGCGTCGCGCCCTCGCCGGCCTCGACCAGCAGCAGGCCCTCGAGGTCGTCCTCGGCAAGCTCAAGGAGACCAACTCGAACGTCGAGTTCCTCGTGCAGATGCAGAAGTCGATCCCCACGCTCCCCTCGGGCGCGCACGGGCACGACAACAACATCCGCTGAGCGGCTGAGCCGTGTTCGAGTCCGTCCAGACTCTGATCGACGAGCATCGCCGGGTGCAGGAGGAGCTCTCCGACCCGGCGGTGCACGCCGACGCCGCCCGCGCGAAGCGTGTCAACCGTCGCTATGCCGAGTTGTCGCGCATCGTCGCCGCCTACGAGGCATGGGTCGCTGCGACCGATGATCTGGAGACGGCTCGCGAGTTCGCTCGGGAAGACGAGTCCATCGCGGCGGAGATCCCCGCGATGGAGGAGGAGCTGCAGGAGTCCCAGGAACGTCTGCGTCGTCTGCTCATCCCGCGTGACCCGGACGATGCGCGTGACGTGATCATGGAGATCAAGGCCGGTGAGGGCGGTGCGGAGTCCGCACTGTTCGCAGCCGACCTGCTGCGCATGTACATCCAGTACGCCGCCTCCAAGGGCTGGAAGACGGAGCTCCTGGAGCGCAACGAGTCCGACCTGGGCGGCTACAAGGACGTGCAGGTCGCGATCAAGGGCTCCTCGTCCGACCCCGCGCAGGGTGTGTGGGCGCATCTCAAGTACGAGGGGGGCGTGCATCGCGTGCAGCGTGTGCCGGCCACCGAGTCGCAGGGACGCATCCACACCTCGACGACGGGCGTGCTGGTCTTCCCCGAGGTGGATGAGCCGGAGGAGATCCACATCGATCAGAACGATCTCAAGATCGATGTCTTCCGCTCGTCCGGCCCCGGCGGGCAGTCGGTGAACACGACGGATTCCGCCGTGCGCATCACCCACGTCCCCACGGGCATCGTCGTGTCGATGCAGAACGAGAAGTCGCAGTTGCAGAACCGCGAGGCCGGAATGCGCGTGCTTCGAGCCCGACTGCTCGCGAGGCAGCAGGAGGAGCTCGACGCGGCCGCGTCCGACGCGCGCCGTTCGCAGATCCGCGGGATGGACCGCTCCGAGCGCATCCGCACGTACAACTTCCCGGAGAATCGGATCGCGGACCACCGCACCGGCTTCAAGGCCTACAACCTCGATCAGGTGATGGACGGCGCGCTGGACCCGCTGATCGAGAGCGCGATCACCGCGGATGAGGAAGCACGGCTCGCCGCACTCGGCGCCGAATCCTGAGGCGCGAAACCACGCTGAGCGCTAGGCTCGGGCCGTGATCACACTCCTGTTCCGCGGTCTGATGTACGTGATATCGGCCGGCCTCGGCTTGATCGTCGCCGATCTCGCTCTCGAAGGGTTCCAGATCGAATGGGACAAGTGGTGGGGCTTCGTCATCTGCATCCTGATCTTCGCGATCCTGCAGAGCGTCCTGGCACCGTGGGTCGGCAAGATGGCGAACCGCTACGCGCCCGTGCTCATGGGCGGCATCGGCATCTTCTCGACCCTGATCTCGCTGATCATCGTGGTGCTGCTTCCCATCGGCGGACTCCGCATCACCGATCTCACCGGCTGGCTTCTCGGATCGGTGATCGTGTGGTTGATCACCGCGCTGGGCAGTGTCCTGCTGCCGCTGATCTTCCTGCGCAAGAAGGTCGAGTCCGTCAAGGGCGCACGACGCTGAGTCGTGCAGCGACGCCCGACGCTCAGATCGCGTAGTCCGGAGCGGTGAGCAGCGCGCGGGTGTCCTCACCGGCGCTGCGCTGTCGTGGTTTCGCGGGAATGCCGACCAACACGCTGTCGGCGGGCGCATCGCGCGTCACCACGGCGTTCGCGCCGACCACGGAGCCGGCCCCGATCGTCACGGGGCCGAGGATCTTCGCGCCGGCGCCCACGGCCACGCCGTCCTCGAGAGTCGGATGGCGTTTCCCTGCGGTGCGAGTCCGTCCGCCGAGGGTGACGCCGTGATACAGCATCACGTCGTCACCGATCTCGCTGGTCTCGCCGATGACCACGCCCATTCCGTGGTCGATGAAGAAGCGACGCCCGATCTTCGCGCCCGGGTGGATCTCTATCCCGGTCATCCAGCGTGACAGCTGCGATCCGGCGCGCGCGAGCAGTCGGAGTCGCCGTCGCCAGAGCGCGTGCGAGACGCGGTGCGCCCAGATCGCGTGGAGTCCCGGGTACAGGAGTGCCACCTCGACGGCGCTGCGTGCGGCCGGATCACGGAGACGGGCTGCCGCGATGTCTTCGCGCATTCGCCCGATGATGCCCATCGGAGATCTCAGTCTTCGCGCAGGTCCTCGAACAGCGCGGTGGAGAGGTAGCGCTCACCGGTGTCCGGGATCACCACGACGATCGTCTTGCCCGCGTTCTCGGCGCGGGCCGCCACCTTCAGCGCCGCGGACACGGCGGCACCGGAGGACATGCCCACGAGCAGACCCTCCGTGGCGGCGAGGTCGCGGGCGACGCGCAGGGACTCGTCGAACTCGGCGGTGATGATCTCGTCGATCACGTCGCGGTCGAGCACGTCCGGGACGAAGTTCGGACCGATGCCCTGGATCTTGTGAGGGCCGGGGTGTCCTTCGCTGAGGACGGGGGAGTCCTTGGGTTCGACGGCGATGACCTGCACACCGGGCTTCGCGGCCTTGAGTGCCTGGCCGGTGCCGGTGACGGTTCCGCCGGTTCCGACCCCGGCGACGAAGATGTCGATCGCGCCGTCTGTGTCGCGGAGGATCTCCTGCGCCGTGGTCTCGCGGTGGATCTGCGGGTTGGCCGGGTTCTCGAACTGACGGATCCAGATAGCGCCCGGCGTCTCGGCCACGATGCGCTTCGTCTCCTCGATCGCACCGCTCATGCCCTTGGTGGGGTCCGTGAGCACGATCTCGGCGCCGAACGCCTTGAGCAGGACCCGGCGCTCCTTCGACATGGAGGCCGGCATCGTGAGGATGACGCGGTAGCCGCGTGCTGCTCCGACCATCGCGAGGGCGATGCCCGTGTTGCCACTGGTCGACTCGACGATCGTGCCACCCGGCTTCAGCTCGCCCGAGGCTTCGGCGGCGTTGATCATCGCGATGCCGATGCGGTCCTTCACGCTGGACGCGGGGTTGTAATACTCGAGCTTGGCGAGCACGGTGGCTCCCAGGCCTTCGGTCACGCGGTTCAGACGAACGAGCGGCGTGTTGCCGAACGCGGTCGTGATGTCGGAGTGGATGCCGGGCATGAGGAGCCTTCCTGTGCGGGATCGCTGCCGGACCAGCCTAGGGGAGAGGGGAGTGGACGGCGCCTATGTGACAGGCGCGTGCACTCTACGCTGGAAGGCATGTCCGACACCTCTCTGGCGGCGCACGTCCGTGCCGCAGCCCAGCGCCTGACCGACGCCGGCGTCCCGGATCCTCTGGTCGACGCCGAACTGCTCGCAGGTCATGTCCTCGGCCGTCGACGTGGCGAGGTGCAGGCCGGTATCGTCCGCGGAGACGGCCTCGACGAGGAGCGGGCGGCGGTGCTGGATGCTCTGGTGACCCGCCGTGCCACACGCGAGCCGTTGCAGCACATCACGGGCTCGGCGCCTTTCCGCCACCTCGAACTGGCCGTCGGCCCCGGTGTCTTCGTGCCGCGTCCGGAGACGGAGACCGTCGTGCAGTACGCGATCGATGCGCTCCTGAACTCCCCGGAGTCGGCACCGATCGGCGTCGACCTCGGGACCGGGAGCGGCGCGATCGCGCTGGCGATGGCGACCGAGGTGCCGCATGCGCGGATCTTCGCTGCGGAGCTCTCCGAGGATGCGCACGAGTGGGCGCGGCGCAACGTCGCGGGCGTCGAGAATCTGACGCTCGTGCTCTCCGATCTGAGAGAGTCCTTCCCCGAGTTGGACGGCACGGCGACGGTCGTGATCTCGAATCCGCCGTACGTTCCTGATGAGGCGATCCCGCGCGACCCCGAGGTGCGGCTCTTCGATCCCGCGCTGGCGCTCTACGGGGGACAGGACGGCCTCGATGTGGTGCGGGCGCTCAGCTCCCGCGCGCTGCGTCTGCTGCATCCCGGGGGACTTCTGGTCATCGAGCACGGAGAGCTGCAGGGGGAGTCGATCCGCGACATCCTGGCTGCGGACGGATGGCGGGCGACGGCGACGCATCGCGATCTCACCCTGCGCGACCGCACCACCACGGCGCTCAGACCCTGATCAGCAGCCTCCGAGCATCCGACATAGCCGCGACGCATAGAATCGAACCGTCATGTCCACCATCTTCGACTGCCGCGACGAATCGCAGCTGCTCGCCGGCATGCGCCATGCGCGCCAGGCGATCGGCCGTGGCGACCTCATCGTGATGCCCACCGATACCGTCTACGGCGTCGCTGCCGACGCCTTCTCGCCGGCCGCCGTGCAGCGGCTCCTCGATGCGAAGGGGAGGGGTCGCGATCAGCCGCCGCCCGTTCTCATCGGCACGAAGGAGACGCTCGCCGCTCTCGCCGAGTCCGTGCCGGAACCCGTTGAGCGGCTGGTGGAGGCGTTCTGGCCCGGTGGGCTCACGATCGTGCTCCCCGCACAGCCCTCGTTGGTGTGGGACCTCGGCGAGACCCAGGGGACCGTCGCCGTCCGCATGCCGGAAGGCCGCGTGGCTTTGGAGCTCCTGGCCGAGACCGGTCCGCTCGCGGTGTCCAGCGCGAACCTCACCGGACGGGCGGCGGCGATCTCGGCGCTCGATGCGGAGAAGATGCTGGGCGACAGCGTCGCCGTGTATCTCGCCGATGGACTGAGCAAGGACGGCATCGCCTCCACGATCGTCGATGCCACTTCCCTCGTGCGCCGGGGTGCGGATGCGGATTCCGGAACGGTGCGCATCCTCCGCGATGGTGCGGTGACGCGTGAACAGCTGCACGACGTGCTGGGTGACCTCCTCGAGCCGGAGGAGCAGCACGAGGGGCACGAGCACGCGGAGGAGCAGCAGGACGCGGATTCGTGAAGCAGTATCTCGCCACGGTCATCCTCACGGCAGCGATCACCTTCGCGCTGACCTGGGCGGTCTGGCGACTGAGCCTTCGCTTCAAGCTGTATCCCGGCATCCGTGAGCGTGATGTGCACACCACGCCCACGCCGCGACTCGGCGGTGTGGCGATCTTCCTCGGCATTGCGGCCGCCTTCGGGTTCTCCGCCATCAATCCGTTCTTCCAGAGCATCTGGATCCCCCCGCAGACGATGTGGTCGATCCTCGGTGCTTCGCTGCTGATCGCGATCATCGGGGTCGTGGACGACCTCTGGGACATCGACTGGATGATCAAGCTCGGTGCGCAGTTCCTGGCCGCCGGCCTCATCACGGTCGGCGGGGGGCTGCAGATCCTGTCCCTGCCCTTCGGCGATCTCATCGTGGTCTCGAGCTGGTTGAGCATCACGATCACGATGTTCGCGATCGTCATCGTCATGAACGCGGTGAACTTCATCGATGGGCTCGACGGTCTCGTCGCGGGCGTGTGCCTCATCTCCAACGGTGTCTTCTTCGCTTACTCCTACATCTTCACGCGTGACTCCGGCGCCTCCAGCTACTTCAATCTGTCGACCTTCCTCGCCGCCGTGCTGATCGGTGCCTGCCTGGGCTTCCTCCCGCTGAACTGGAGCCCGGCGAAGCTCTTCATGGGCGACTCCGGTGCTCTGGTGATCGGGCTGCTGATGGCGACCTCGGCGATCGCCATCACCGGACAGATGGACCCGTCCGCCTTGGACCCCGAGCGTCTCGGACGTTCGCAGCTCGTCGGTGCCTTCCTGCCGATCCTGCTGCCCCTGCTCGTCGTCCTGCTGCCGCTGCTCGACTTCGGTCTCGCGGTGCTCCGTCGCATGAGTGCGGGGCGTTCGCCGTTCTCGCCCGATCGCAAGCACCTGCATCACCGGATGCTCGACCTCGGGCACCGGGACCGCGACGCAGTCCTCATCTTCTACGCGTGGACGGCCGTCATCTCGATCGCCGTCCTCCTGATGTACGTCGGTGCGCGAGAGGACTGGCCGGGACAGTACCTCCCGGGTGTCGGCTTCGGCATCGTGGGCATCGCCGCCTGCCTCGTCGTCACGCTGAGCCCCACCCGCCGCAGGAAGAACCCCGCGGCCGCCGAAACCGACCCGACACCCGTGGAGTCCTGATGAGCCCGAGCCCCGTTTCCAGCACGCCGATCCTCCGGCGCACACTCATCGCATCGGGCGTGGCCACCGCCGTGCTCGCGATCATCGCCGGTGGCGTCGGCTACCTCGTGGCGCAGGGGGAGGGGCTGGTCAGCGGACTGCTGGGCGTGCTGCTCGCCGCACTCTTCCTGGCCATCACCGGGATCAGCATCCTCATCGCCAACCGCTGGTACGGCGATCCGATCTACGTGCAGCTGTTCTTCGCCATCGTCCTCGGGGGGTGGCTGCTCAAGCTGGGTCTGTTCGTGGTGGCGATGATCCTGCTCGCGGGGCAGCCGTGGCTGCACCCGATGGTCTTCTTCCTCTCGATCGTCGCCGGCGTGCTGATGTCGCTCGCGATCGACGTCATCGTCCTCACCCGCATGCGGTTGCCGAACGTAAGCGATATATCGCTTCCGACGGAGGTGCCGGAGGACCGTGCCCCCGGAAGGGCCAACGACATCGGAGAAGGGCCCGTCGACGAGGCCCCACGGTCTTAGGGTCCCCTCAGATTCTGATACTGTTGAACCGTGCCCGCCGCTCGCCCGCGAGCGCTTGCGCTGTGTAGCACACCGACCATCGTCGCCCCGGTTTAGACCGGTGCCCCGAAGCTGGAGCCCGCGCTGTTTAATCTTGCTGCGACCCTGACCCCCCGACTTGCCTCCGACGGTGAGTTCCACGGCCCTTCGATCGACGATTTCTTCCCGGAGATCCTCTTCTACGTCGGCCCCGTCCCCGTGAACCGGATCCACCTGGTCCAGTTGCTCGCGGTGATCGCCGTGGTGCTGATCCTCTGGCTCGGAACCCGCCGCATGAAGGTCGTCCCCGGACGCTTCCAGAGCCTGGTGGAGATGGGCCTCGGCTTCGTCCGCACCAACGTCGCCCACGACATGCTCGGGCGCAAGGACGGCGATCGGTTCCTGCCGATCCTCACCACGATCTTCTTCATGGTGCTGTTCATGAACATCACGGGAATCATCCCGTTCCTGAACATGCCGGGCACCGCCATCATCGCGGTTCCGCTCACGCTCGCGGTGGTCAGCTATGTGACCTTCATCTACGCCGGCATCAAGCGCCATGGCTTCAAGTTCTTCAAGAACTCCCTGTTCCCGCAGGGTGTGCCGGTCGCCGCGATGCCGATCGTCGCGGTCATCGAACTCATCTCGACGTTCATCCTCCGCCCCGTCACGCTGACGCTGCGTCTTCTCATGAACCTCGTCGTGGGGCACATGATCCTGGTCCTCGCGTTCTCCGCGACCCAGTTCTTCTTCTTCACCGCAGGCGGCGGCTGGGCCGCGCTCGGTGTCGGAACCCTCGCCTTCGGAGGCGCCTTCACTCTCTTCGAGATTCTGGTCGCCGTCCTCCAGGCATACGTCTTCACCGTCCTCACCGCGGTCTACATCCAGCTCGCGGTCGCAGAAGAGCACTGAGCGGGCAGGCATCAGCCTTCCCACCCAACGAAAGGAAAAACCCGTGGACGCTACTACGGTTCTCGCTGAAATCAACGGTCACCTCGGAGCGGTCGGCTACGGCCTCGCAGCCATCGGCCCGGCCATCGGCGTCGGCATCGTCGTCGGCAAGACCATCGAGGGTGTCGCCCGTCAGCCCGAGCTGGCCGGTCGTCTCCAGGTCCTCATGTGGATCGGTATCGCCTTCACCGAGGCGCTTGCGTTCGTCGGCATCGCCGTCGCATTCATCCCCTTCCCGTAATCCTCACCGACTTCTGAAGGAGACAGGATGCTGAACGCTCTTGTCACGAACCTCGCAGCAGAGGGTGAGCCGAACAACCCTCTCATCCCTGCGTGGTACGACATCATCTGGTCGGGCCTCTGGTTCATCGTCATCCTCTTCGTCGTCTGGAAGTTCGCGCTTCCGCGTCTGACGGCGATGCTCGACAAGCGGTCCGCCGCGATCGAGGGAAACATCGCGAAGGCCGACGAGGCTCAGAAGCAGGCTGAAGCTGCGCTCGAGGAGTACACGCGTCAGCTCGCTGAGGCGCGCACCGAGGCCGGCGAGATCCGTGAGGCCGCCCGTGAGGACGGCAAGAAGATCGTCGCCGAGGCGAAGGAAGCTGCGGCTTCCGAGGCCGCTCGCATCACCGCCACCGCGCACACGCAGATCGAGGCCGAGCGGCAGACCGCTCTCGTCTCGCTCCGCAGCGAGGTCGGAACGCTCGCCATCGACCTCGCCGGTGGCGTGGTCGGTGAGACGCTCTCCGACGATGCACGTGCGACGGCCGTCGTCGACCGCTTCCTCGCCGAGCTCGAGTCATCCGAGAAGGCGGCTCAGTAATGGGCAGCGCGACCACTCAGGCACTCGCGGCATCCATCAAGACGCTTGCCGCAGCGAAGGACCTCTCTCTCGACACCGCACGGGAGCTGCTGGCTGCCGCGCGTGCAGTGAGCGAGTCGTCCCAGCTGAGCGGCGCGCTTGCTGACCCTTCCGCTCCCGCCGTGGCACGACAGAACGTCGTGACCGCGGTGTTCGGCGGGTTCTCCGCAGGTGCTCAGGACGTTCTGAAGACCGTCGTCGCTGAGCGCTGGTCGAACGCGGGTGAGCTCGTCGACGGTGTCGAAGAGCTCGCGATCCGCGCGGCAGCGATCGCGGAGCCGGGCGTCGACATCGAGGGGGAGCTGTTCGGCTTCTCCCGGGTGATCGCCGCCAACCCCGAGCTCGAACTCGCTCTGGGCAGCCGCGTCGGCGGAGAAGATGCCAAGAGCGCGCTCATCGAGCGTCTCCTGGCCGAGGGCTCCACGAGCGCCGCCTCGACGCTGATCATCACCTCGTTCGTGCGCGAGCCGCGCGGACGCCGGATCCGGCGACTGCTGAACCGGGCGATGAGCATCGTCTCGAGTCAGCGCGGTCGCGTGGTCGCCACGGTGCACACCGCGGCACCTCTCAGCGACGCGCAGCGCACCCGTCTCAGCGACTCGCTCTCGCGTCGCTATGACGGTCAGGTCTCGCTCAACGTCGTCATCGACCCTGCCGTCGTCGGAGGTCTGCGCGTGCAGATCGCCGATGACGTCATCGACGGCAGCATCTCCGCACGACTCGCCGACCTTCGCCAGAAGCTCGCGGGCTAACACGACTTCGCGCGGGGAACCGCGCACCCAGATACAAAGGGAAGACAATGGCAGAACTATCGATCAGCCCCGACGTCATCCGTGACGCGCTGAAGGACTTCGCCGCCGCATACGAGCCCTCCGGGGCCGGGGCGACCGAGGTCGGCACCGTCATCGACGCCGCAGACGGCATCGCGCACGTCGAGGGACTGCCCGGCGTCATGGCGAACGAGCTCGTCATCTTCGCGGACGGCACCAAGGGCCTCGCGCAGAGCCTCAACGAGCACGAGATCGGTGTCGTCGTCCTCGGCGAGTTCACCGGTGTCGAAGCCGGACAGGAAGTCACCCGCACCGGAGAGGTCCTCTCGGTTCCGGTCGGCGATGGCTACCTGGGCCGTGTGGTCGACCCGCTCGGCAACCCGATCGACGGCCTCGGCGCCATCGAGACCGAGGGCGTCCGTGCCCTCGAGCTCCAGGCTCCGGGCGTCATGCAGCGCAAGTCGGTGCACGAGCCGATGCAGACCGGCATCAAGGCCATCGACGCGATGATCCCCGTCGGCCGTGGTCAGCGTCAGCTCATCATCGGCGACCGCCAGACCGGCAAGACGGCGATCGCGATCGACACGATCATCAACCAGAAGGCCAACTGGGAGTCGGGCGACGTCAGCAAGCAGGTTCGCTGCATCTACGTCGCCATCGGCCAGAAGGGTTCGACCATCGCTTCGGTGAAGGGCGCGCTCGAAGAGGCCGGCGCGCTGGAGTACACCACGATCGTGGCCGCTCCGGCTTCCGACCCCGCAGGCTTCAAGTACCTCGCGCCCTACACCGGTTCGGCCATCGGCCAGCACTGGATGTACGGCGGCAAGCACGTGCTGATCATCTTCGATGACCTGTCCAAGCAGGCCGAGGCCTACCGAGCCGTCTCCCTCCTCCTCCGCCGCCCGCCGGGCCGCGAGGCATACCCCGGTGACGTGTTCTACCTGCACTCCCGTCTGCTCGAGCGTTGCGCGAAGCTCTCCGACGAGCTCGGTGCCGGTTCCATGACGGGTCTTCCGATCATCGAGACCAAGGCGAACGACGTCTCCGCGTACATCCCCACCAACGTGATCTCCATCACGGACGGCCAGATCTTCCTCCAGTCCGACCTCTTCAACGCCAACCAGCGTCCGGCGGTCGACGTGGGTATCTCGGTCTCGCGAGTCGGTGGTGACGCGCAGGTCAAGTCGATCAAGAAGGTTTCGGGAACGTTGAAGCTGGAGCTCGCGCAGTACCGCTCCCTCGAGGCGTTCGCGATGTTCGCGTCCGACCTCGACGCGGCTTCGCGTCGTCAGCTCTCCCGCGGTGCGCGTCTGACCGAGCTGCTCAAGCAGCCGCAGTACTCGCCGTACCCCGTCGAAGAGCAGGTCGTCTCGATCTGGGCCGGTACCAACGGCAAGCTCGACACGATCGAGGTCGAAGACGTCCTGCGCTTCGAACGCGAACTCCTGGATTACCTGCGTCGCAACACCAAGGTCCTCGACACTCTGCGCGACACGAATGTCCTCGATGACGCCACAGTCGCCGAGCTCGAGAAGCAGACGGATGCCTTCGTCCTGGAATTCCAGGGTGGCAAGGGTCACGCCATCGGCGCCCCCGGTCACGAGGAATACGCTGCGGCCGAGGCTGAGGACGTCAACCAGGAGAAGATCGTCAAGGGTCGTCGCGCGTAACCGCGTGAGGTACTGACATATGGGCGCTCAACTCAGGGTCTACAAGCAGAAGATCTCTTCTGCTCAGACGACCAAGAAGATCACGAAGGCGATGGAACTCATCGCGGCTTCGCGCATCCAGAAGGCGATGGCACGCGTCAAAGCGTCCACCCCCTTCGCGCGAGCCGTGACGAGGGCCGTATCGGCCGTCGCGACGCACTCGAACGTGGATCACCCGCTGACCCGCGAGTCCGAGAACATCACCCGCTCCGCGGTCGTGATCTTCTCCTCGGACCGCGGTCTCGCCGGAGCCTTCAACTCGCAGATCCTCCGTGAGGGTCTCGAGGTCGCGGAGCTCCTGCGCGAGCAGGGCAAGGAGCCGGTCTTCTACCTCATCGGACGCAAGGCGGTCGGATACTTCCAGTTCCGACGCCTCGCGGCCGCTGCGGAGTGGACCGGTGACACCGACACCCCGTCGTTCCACACCGCCGAGGAGATCTCCGCCTCGCTGCTCGAAGCCTTCGCCCGCGGGGGACAGGACGGCGGCGTCGACGAGATCCACCTCGTGTACAACCGTTTCGTCAGCATGATGACGCAGTCGCCGGAGTCCGTGCGTCTGCTCCCGCTGGAGATCACGGAAGCCGATGAGTCGGAGGCGGGCAACACCGTTTACCCGCTGTACGAGTTCGAGCCGGATGCCGAGACCGTCCTCGACGCCATCCTGCCGGTGTACATCCAGAGCCGCGTCTTCAACGCACTTCTCCAGTCGTCCGCCGCGAAGCAGGCAGCGACGCAGAAGGCGATGAAGTCGGCCAGCGACAACGCCGACAAGCTCATCACCGACTACACCCGTCTGCGCAACAATGCGCGCCAGGCGGAGATCACGCAGCAGATCGCGGAGATCGTCGGCGGCGCCGACGCCCTCTCGAGCAAATAGACCATCAGGAAAGAGACGAAAATGACCCTCACCGCTCCGGCTGACCAGCCGGCGACCGCGGTCGTCGGGCGCGTCGCACGCGTCAACGGTCCGGTTGTCGACATCGAGTTCCCGCACGACTCGATCCCCGACATCTACAACGCCCTGAAGACGACGATCGAGATGGGCGAAGAGTCCACCGAGATCACGCTCGAGGTCGCTCAGCACCTCGGCGACGACCTCGTCCGCGCCATCGCCCTGAACCCGACCGACGGTATCGTCCGCGGTCAGGAGGTTCGCGACACCGGTGAGGCCATCTCGGTTCCCGTCGGTGACGTGACCAAGGGCAAGGTCTTCAACGTCATCGGCGAGGTGCTGAACCTCGAGCCCGGCGAGACCTTCGAGGTCACCGAGCGCTGGCCCATCCACCGCCAGGCTCCGAACTTCGACCAGCTCGAGTCCAAGACTCAGATGTTCGAGACCGGCATCAAGTCGATCGACCTCCTCACGCCGTATGTGCTCGGTGGAAAGATCGGCCTGTTCGGTGGTGCCGGTGTCGGCAAGACCGTGCTCATCCAGGAGATGATCCAGCGCGTCGCGCAGGACCACGGTGGTGTGTCGGTGTTCGCCGGTGTCGGTGAGCGTACCCGTGAGGGTAACGACCTGATCCACGAGATGGAGGAGGCGGGCGTCTTCGACAAGACCGCCCTCGTCTTCGGCCAGATGGACGAGCCGCCGGGGACGCGTCTGCGCGTCGCGCTGTCGGCTCTGACGATGGCGGAGTACTTCCGTGACGTGCAGAAGCAGGACGTGCTGCTCTTCATCGACAACATCTTCCGCTTCACGCAGGCCGGTTCCGAGGTCTCGACGCTGCTGGGCCGCATGCCCTCGGCCGTGGGTTACCAGCCGAACCTCGCCGATGAGATGGGCGTGCTCCAGGAGCGCATCACCTCGACGCGTGGTCACTCGATCACCTCGCTGCAGGCGATCTACGTGCCGGCCGATGACTACACCGACCCGGCTCCG
This sequence comes from Microbacterium sp. J1-1, assembly GCF_024498615.1. NCBI lineage: Bacteria > Bacillati > Actinomycetota > Actinomycetes > Micrococcales > Microbacteriaceae > Microbacterium > Microbacterium sp. J1-1. The sequence continues at coordinate 1,512,893 of NZ_CP089590.1, forward strand.
GCGACCACCTTCGCCCACCTCGACGCCACGACCGAGCTGTCTCGTGAGATCGCCTCGAAGGGTCTGTACCCCGCCATCGACCCGCTGACCTCGACGTCGCGCATCATGGACCCCCGCTACTTGGGCGAGGACCACTACCGCGTCGCGACGACCGTCAAGCAGATCCTCCAGAAGAACAAGGAGCTGCAGGAGATCATCGCGATCCTCGGTGTCGACGAGCTCTCCGAGGAAGACAAGATCGTCGTGTCGCGCGCACGTCGTATCCAGCAGTTCCTCTCGCAGAACACCTACATGGCCAAGAAGTTCACGGGTGTCGAGGGTTCGACCGTCCCGCTCAAGGAGACCATCGAGTCGTTCGATGCGATCACCCGCGGTGACTTCGACCACGTCGCCGAGCAGGCCTTCTTCAACGTCGGTGGTATCTCCGACGTCGAAGAGCAGTGGGCGAAGATCCAGAAGGAGAACGGCTGACCATGGCGCTGCATGTCAGCCTCGTCTCCGCGGATGCGGAGGTCTGGACGGGAGAGGCGAGCCTCGTCGTCGCCAAGACCGTCGAGGGTGAGATCGGCTTCATGAGCGGCCACGAGCCGGTGCTGGCCATCCTCGCCGAGGGTCAGGTTCGCATCACGCAGTCGGATGGCACCAAGGTGCTGGCCAACGCGCAGGACGGCTTCCTCTCGATGGAGGGCGACACCCTGACGATCGTGGCCGGCAACGCGGCTCTCATCGCCTAGCTTTCTCCTTTCGACGCGTCCGCCTCGGTACCCGCTCGGGTCCCGAGGCGGACGCGTCTGCATCCACCGAGGTTTCATGAAGATCCTGCTCCCTCCGTCCGAGACGAAGCGCGAAGGGGGCGTCGACGTCCCGCTTGACCTGCCGTCGCTCGCGCTGCCCGGTCTGGCCACGCACCGCGCCGCCGTGCTGGATGCGCTCGTCGACCTCGCAGCCGACGAGCAGGAGTCGCGGCGTGTGCTGAAGCTGAGTGAGCGTCAGGCCGGTGATATCGCCCACAACCGGCGAGTGTGGACGGCACCGACGATGCCTGCCGTCGATCGGTACACGGGCGTCCTGTTCGACGCGCTCGACGCCCCGTCTCTCTCGACGGCGTCCCGCCGGTGGTTGGGCGACCATGTCTGGATCCACAGCGCACCGTTCGGTCCGGTCGGCGCCCTCGATCCGATACCGACCTATCGTCTCGCTGCAGGAACGTCGCTCCCCGGCCTTCCCGCGCTGCGGCGCCATTGGGCCGATGCGACCTCTGCGGCGTTCGTGGATACCGCTGCGTCGTTCGTGCTCGATCTTCGCAGCGAGGCGTATGTCGCTCTGGGGCCGGTTCCGGACAGCGTGCCGTCGGCGTACGTGCGGGTCGTGACCGAGCACGGCAGGGCATTGAACCACTTCAACAAGAAGTCGAAGGGGCTGCTCGTCCGCGCCCTCGCCGAGGATCGGCCCCGAAGCACCTCTCTTCGTGGCTTCCGGACGTGGGCGCAGTCGCGGGGGATCACGCTCCGCGACACCGATCACCGGGGCACCATCGAACTCGTCGTCACGGAGTAGCGGGCGCTTTCGGGCGCTGACGCGCTTCCGCAGACCTCGTTGCCCGGGGATCGCGCGCACCGCTAGTGTGGTGTCGCGGCGTCAATCGCGTCCGTAAATTCAGATCCGGAGGGGATCATGGACTCCTATTACGACTCGGGATACCTCGCCGTAGTTTTCGGCATCGTCATCTTCAGCGTCATCATCGGTCTTGCCGGATACGTGCTGGGCTCTCTCTTCTTGATGAAGATCTTCGACAAAGCAGGTGTCGAGGGCAAGTGGCGTGCGTGGGTTCCCGTCTACAACGCGATGATCTTCTTCAAGCTCGGTGACCTGAGCCCGTGGCTCGTCCTCTACGGAATCGCTGGTGCCGCGCTGCTCAGCTGGATCGGCATCGGCTACGCGTTCTCGCTCGCTCTCGGAGTCTTCTCCGCGATCGCGGCCTGGCGCATCGGCCTCAAGCTTCAGAAGGACGCCGTCTGGGTCGTCCTCTACGTGTTCCTGAGCATCGTGTGGCTCGGTATCAACGCGTTCGACAAGTCTCGCTGGAACCCGAACATCCAGCCGGCATCGTGGGCTTCGAACGGCTTCCTCGGCGACCGGACGGTCTGGAACGGCGTGCCCGTCCAGCCTGCCGCTGCAGCCCCGCAGCCTGGCTACGGTGCGCCGCAGGGATACGCTCCGCCCGCGCAGCCGGGCTATGTGCCGCCGGCCCAGCCCGGGTACGCACCGCCGGCAGGCCCTGCGGCGCCCGCGACCGGAGCCCCGGTTCCCCCGGTTCCCCCGACGACGCCTCCGGCACCTCCCGCGGCACCGCCGGCAGCTCCGCCGGCACCGCCCGCAGCTCCGCCGGCACCTCCTGCGGCTCCGCCCGCAGCTCCGCCGGCACCTCCTGCGGCTCCGCCCGCATCGCCGAACGATCCCACGCAGCCTCCGGCGTGACCGTCTGACAGAGAGCCCCCGACTTCGGTCGGGGGCTCTCTGCTGTGTGTGATCGTCTCCGGTCCCGAGCGGACGCTAACGTGGAGACATGGTCTTGACGCAGCGCCGAGTCGGCGCATCCGGTCTTCTCGTCTCCGCGACCGGCCTCGGCTGCAACAACTTCGGGCGCGCGGGGACGGCCACCGAGACCCTTGCCGGAACGCGAGAGGTGATCGACGCGGCGCTCGCGAACGGCATCACCTTCTTCGACACGGCCGACATGTATGGTGCGGTGGCCGGCGCGAGCGAGACGCTGATGGGCGAAGCGCTCGAAGGGCGGCGCGATCGCGTCGTGCTCGCGACCAAGTTCGGCCACGAGCGGGACATGGGGTACGCGTTCCCCGCCGCCCGCGGCTCCCGTCGGTACATCCGCCGCGCCGTCGAGGAGTCGCTGCGTCGCCTGCGTACCGACTGGATCGATCTCTACCAACTGCACCTGCCTGACCCGGAGACGCCGATCGCGGAAACCACCGACGCGCTCGACGAACTCGTGCGCGAAGGGAAGATCCGCTACTTCGGGCACTCGAACTTCCGCGGATGGGAGATCGCCGAGGCGGAGTTCACGACCCGTGCGCGTTCCTCCGGACGGTTCATCTCCGCGCAGAACCACTTTTCGCTGCTGGCGCGTGCCGCCGAGCGCGAAGTCCTCCCCGCCGTCGAGCGGTACCAGTTGGGTTTCTTCCCCTACTTCCCGCTGCACAACGGTCTCCTCACCGGAAAGTTCACGCGTGACGGTGGGCCTGCGTCGAGCAGGATCATGTCCGCACGAAGGCATGTCTGGGAGGACGCTCCGTGGGAGGAGCTCGAGGACTTCCGGCGGTTCTGCGACGAACGCGGCATCACGATGCTGCAGGCGGCTTTCGGGTGGCTCCTCGCGCACCCGACGGTCTCCAGTGTCATCGCCGGAGCGACATCGGCGGAGCAGGTCGAAGCCAACGCGGCAGCGGGTGATGCCTGGCGTCCGGACGCTGCCGACCTCGAGACCATCGACCGTCTGTTCCCGCTGCCCGCTGACCCGGGTGCACGAGTGTGATCGCAGTGCGGGGGAGTTCTACTACGATGTGTGAGTATCCTGCGGTCGCCCGATCCGTCGCAGGCCCATCGGAGGCAGTACGTGGCTGAGACGAAGACGCATCGCGTCACGGTTGCGCAGCGCCCTCTGCTGCTGTCCTGGGCAGGGGCCACCGACCTCGGTCGCCGCCGCGAGATCAATCAGGACGCGTTCCTCGCCGAGTACCCGCTCTTCATCGTCGCGGACGGCATGGGGGGCCATGCCGGCGGCGAGATCGCGAGCAGCAGCACCGTCGCGCGGCTCCAAGCCGTGGTCGCTGCCGGTGAGGTCAACGGGCCTGCGATCGAGAAAGCACTCGAGTTGGCCGTGGCTGACATCGCCGACCACCCGGAGACGACCGACGAAGGCACCGGGACGACGCTCACGGGTGTCTTCCTGGTCGGTGACGGGGAAGATGCGCACTGGGTGGCGTTGAACATCGGGGACTCGCGGGTGTATCTGCTCCGCGATGACCGGCTCGTGCAGGTGACGACGGATCACTCCGTGGTCCAGGAGCTGATCGCGGCAGGCAAGCTCAGCCCCGAGGAGGCGGAAGGGCATCCGTACAGCAACGTGATCACACGGGCGGTGGGGGCCAGCGAACTCACCGCACCGGACTACGTCACCGTGGACGTGCGCGCGGGGGATCGGTTCGTGATCTGCTCCGACGGGCTCACGAAGGAGCTCACCGACTACGGGATCCAGCACTTCCTCCGGGCCAACAGCGATCCAGCGGCAGGCGTCGATGCCATGCTCGCGGCCGCCTTGGAGAACGGCGGGCGTGACAACGTGACGCTCATCATCGTCCAGATCGAGGACGACAACGACTCCTCCTCCCCACCCGAAGACACCTCGGAATAGTCGCTCAGCGCTGTGGAGAGCGCCGTTCCTCTGACGTCCGTGCGGTCCACTGGGTGGCATGGAATCTCTTCCGATCATTCTCCCGGCGGCCCCCGCGGCCTCTCGCCGCGCTCCGATGCCGTTTCTGGTGGCCGTCGTCCCGGTGGTCGGGGGTGTGGCGATGTGGCTGATCACCGGTTCGCTGTTCGCGCTCTGCTTCGCGGCACTGGGCCCGCTGATGATGGCGGCATCGTTCCTCGATGCGGCACGAAACCGCCGCCGCGAACGTCGGCAGAGTGAGGCTGATGCGGAGCGGAACTGGGCCGCGGCCGACGCAGACCTGATCCGCCGCCATCGGGCTGAGCGTGAAGCGCTGTGGCTCCGTCTGCCCGACGCTTCCGTCTGCCTCACGCAGCCGCCCCTCCGCGGGGCACAGCCTCCCGATGCGGAGACCTCCCTCGTCGTGGGCACCGGCAGCGTCGCGAGCGGGGTCCGTTGCAGCGGGGGAGACGACAGCCGTGGCCGCGAGTTCCGTCAACGTTCCGGCGTCCTCGAAGACGCGCCGATCGTGGTCCGGCTGGGTGGGGGCGTCTGCATACGCGGGGCGCGACCGGTGATCTTCGCCGTCGCGCGGGCATTGGTGGTGCAGCTCGGTCTGCGTTTCGGTGCCGCACAGCTGTCGTTGGTGGGCACCGCTCTCGACGATTGCGGCCTCGCCGCGCTGCCGCATGCGCGACGTTCGCGTCGAAGCGGCTTTCGCCTCGGTGTCGGGACGCCTGATTGCGGTCGCGTGGAGGCGGATGCACTGATCTGGCTCGTCCCCGCCGATGCCGAGGTACCCGAGGGGATCACCACCGTGATCGACGTCATCGAGCCGGGACGGGCGAACCTCCGTACGCCGAACGGGACGTCGACGCTTGCGGTCGAGTGCCTGTCGCTCGCCCAATTGGGTCAGGTCGCCGAAGAACACGCAGCGCGGAGCGACGGCGCCGACGTGCTCCCGGACGTGGTCTCCTTGCGCGAGCTGGAACAGCCGCCCGCCGGCGAAGGTCTGCCCGCGGCGATCGGACGGAGCGCGTACGGCGATGTCATGCTCGACATCGTCGAGGACGGTCCGCATGCCATCGTCACCGGCACCACGGGGACGGGCAAGAGCGAGTTGCTCGTCAGCTGGGTCACCGCGATCGCTGCGCACCACGGCCCCGACAGGGTAACCTTCCTCCTGGCTGACTTCAAGGGTGGCACGGCCTTCGAGCCGCTGAGGGCGCTGCGACAGGTCGCGGCGGTGATCACGGACCTCGATGAGGAAGGCGCACGGCGCGGCGTCTCGAGCCTCACAGCGGAGCTCCGTCGGCGCGAGGCGCTCTTGGCAGCCGCAGGGGCCCGGGATGTGCGTGAGGTCGGGATTCCGCGGTTGGTCATCGTCGTGGACGAGTTCGCGGCGCTGTTGGCCGAGCACCCCGATCTCGGGGCGGTGTTCGTCGATGTGGCGGCCCGAGGACGCGCTTTGGGCATGCATCTCATCCTCGGTACGCAGCGTGCGACCGGTGTGGTGCGAGACGCACTCGCCGCCAATTGTCCGCTTCGTTTCAGTCTGCGTGTGGGTGACGCGGCCGACAGCAGGGCGATGATCGGCACCGATGCTGCGGCCGAGCTTCCCGGCGGTGCTGCTTCCCGCGGGGTCGGGCTCGTGCGGCGACCCTCAGACTCGGATCCGATCGCCGTGCGAGTCGCGCTCACCGGAGCCACCGAGTTGCGCGGCATCGGATTGCGCTGGGCGGAGACCGCGCCACCACGCAGCCCGTGGCTTCCCGCGCTTCCCTCGCGGCTTCTGCTCGGCGATCTGCTCACGGCGCCTGACCGCGCGTCGGGTGACGCGGTGATCCTCGGCCGGGCAGACGAACCGGCACAGCAGATGCAACCGCTGGAGACGTTGCACTGCGGGCAGGAGCGGGGGCTGGTGTTCCTCGGGGCGTCGGGATCGGGACGCACAACGGCCCTGCGAGTTCTCGCGGCGCAGCGCTCCGGCACGGACACCGTCTGGGTGCCGCGGGACCTCGAGGGCGCATGGGATCTCGTCGACGCATGGAGCTCGGGAGAGGAGCGGGTCCCCGCTCTCGTGCTCTGCGACGACCTCGACGCGCTCGTCGCGGGCTTCCCGCCGGACTACGGCCAGCAGTTCGCCCAACGCTGGGAACACCTGCTGCGCTCCGGCGCGGGGACGACTTTCGCCGTGACCGCCGGCCGATCGACGGGAGCGGTGGGACGCGTGCTCGATGCACTTCCGCGCCGCGCGCTCCTGCGCATGGCGACTCGGGTCGAGCACCTCGCGGCCGGAGGCGAGGCATCCGCGTTCCTCCGCGACCGCAGCCCCGGGCGCGCGTGGATCGGTGACCGGGAGGTCCAGCTCGCCTGGGTCGACGACGACGACGGCGTCGGCGAGCCGATCGAGCCGATCGAGCCGCCCGCCATGACGACGTGGTCGCCGTCGTGTGCCGTCACCGCGATCGTCAGCGCCGGCGCGAGGGCGACAGCGTCGCGGTTACGCCATGCGCACGCCGGCTTCGAAGTGGTTCTCGTCGGTGCAGAGCCGACCCTGCCGGACGGTCACCGCATCCTGGTCGCCGATGCCGAGACCTGGCAACGCAACTGGTCGTCGTGGCAGCGCATCCGCGCCGAAGGAGAGGTCGTGATCCGAGCGGAGCAGCCGGCGGACCTGCGGCAGCTCGCGGGGGTCCGCGAACTCCCGCCCTTTGCACGGTCGCATGCAGGACGCGCCTGGTCCGTTCGGGGAGCGGAGCCGCCGCGCCGAGTGGTCCTCGCGGAGCTGACGCCGTGAGGACCAGCGGATCCTCGAGAGCCCGTGAGCCGACCGCTCGCGCCTCAGATGGCGGCGCTCGGGCGGATGGTCCCGACGATCGAGCCACCGCCGGACACGCCCAGGGGCAGAGCCTCCGCCAGCGTCGCGACGTCGGTGTCACTCAGGCCGCCTGAGCGGGCGAGCAGCGTGGCGGCCACGATCGTCGCTGCGCGGGTCGCTCCGTCCAGGACCTTCAGCGCCACCGTCGTGCCGTTCGGGGCGACCATCACCATGATGCCTTCGGCTCCGAACTTGGCGAACACTCCGAGCTTCTCGATCGCGATGGTGTCGGGCCGACCAGGGCCCTCGATCGCCCAGGGGTTCTCCCGCACTGCGCGGACCAGAGAACCCGCCACCCGATGGAGGGCGAAAGGCGAACGGTCGGATGCCGTGCCGATGCGATGGATCGAACGCGCCAGGCCCGTGAGCGTGATCGCGTGCACGGGGGCGCCGCAGCCGTCGATCGCCGTGTGCGCCACCTTCTCGCCCGTCAGGCGCTCGACGACGTCGCGGATGTGCGCCTGGAGAGGATGGGCGGGGTCGAGGTAACCGTCCGTCGGCCAGCCGGTCGCCACGCAGGCGCGCAGCATCGCGGCGTGCTTTCCCGAACAGGGCATCCGTACCCGCGAGGGTTCGCCGTGCTCGCGGACGAGTTCGTCTCGGCTGGCGGAGTCGGTCGGCCACGACGCCGGGCAACCGAGGTGGTCTTCGGTCAGCCCGCCTTCGGTGAGCATGTCGCGCACCACGGACGCGTGCCGATCGGTGCCGACGTGGCTCGCGGTGGAGATGGCGAGCTGCTCGCCCTCCAAGACGGCACCGGCGGTGATGCAGGCGACGGCCTGCAGGGGCTTGAGACTCGAACGAGGGAGGATCAGGGCGTCGACGTTGCCGTGGCGGGCGATGACATCACCGTCGGAGGTCAGCACGACCGCGGCTCCTACGTGACGCGATTCGACGAAACCGCTCCGCTCGACGACGGCGAGTTCCACGGAATCCTGAATGGTGAGAGTCTCCAGCACCCGTCAACTCTATCGCCGCACGCCTGGTCGCTCTCCGCCTCCGTCGCACGGGGCTGGCAGACTGGCGATATGGCACAGTCGACTTCCCGCGCCCTCGGCGAACACCACTACGCACTCACCGCGACGTGGACCGGCAATCTCGGAACAGGCACTTCCGGCTACCGCGACTACCGCCGTGACGTGACCATCGAAGTCAGCGGGAAGCCGGAGCTCCTCGCCTCCGCCGACAAGCCGTTCCGCGGGGACCCTGCACGGTGGAATCCGGAAGATCTGCTGCTGGCATCTCTCTCCGAGTGCCACCTGCTGTCGTACCTGCATGCCTGCGTGACGCTGGGTGTGGTCGTCGTCTCCTACAGCGACGACGCCAGCGGGATGATGCGCGAGGACGGAAAAGGGGGAGGGGCCTTCATGGAGGTGATGCTCCGCCCCGATGTCGTGGTCGCGGAGGCGTCGATGATCGAAGCCGCAGAGCGGGCGCACGAGTTGGCGAACCAATGGTGCTTCATCGCCAACTCGATGAACTTCCCCGTGCGCCACGAGGCGAAGGTCAGCGCGCTCGCGTAGAGATGCGGCGGACCGTCAGCGACGTTCGTGGGGGAGTGCCTGCTTGATCTTCTCGATGGTGCTCTGCGCCGGTGCCTCGTTGTAGGCTCCCGCGAGCTCCTGGCCCGACAATCCGTGGATCGCGGCCATGATCTCATCGGTGGCGAGGCGGCGCGCCCGTCCGCTCGTCGCGGGACCGTGCGGAGACAGATCGAGTGGCTCGCCGAAGCGGACCGTGATGCGCTCCGAGAGCGTCGGGACCTTGGCCCCGACGGGCATCACCTTGTCCGTGCCGATCAGCCCGACCGGGACGACGGGCGCGCCCGTCTGCAAGGCGAGGAAGGCGACGCCGGTGCGGCCCTTGTAGAGTCGACCGTCCGCGGAGCGCGTGCCTTCTGGATACAGCGCCACCGCGAGGCCCTCATCGAGGAGCTGCCGCTGCAGATCCAGCGCGTCCAGTGCTGCTTGGCCGGCCCCGCGTCGCACCGGGATGGCTCCTATGGACTCGAAGAACGTCTTGCTCATCCAGCCTTGGAAGCCGGTGCCCTCGAAGTAGGCGGACTTCGCGAGGAAGTGCACCGGACGGGGCGCGGCGACGGGGATCGCGATCGAGTCGATGAACGAGAGGTGATTGCTCGCGAAGATGACGGGCCCGGTCAGCGGCACCCGATCGCGACCTTCGATACGCGGCCGGTACACGAGGCGGGCGAGCGGGGTGATGAGGCTGCGGCCGAGGGTGTACGCGAAGCCGGCATGGCGTGGTTTCGCGGTCTCAGCGGGCGAGGATCCCTCTGCGGGCGACGATTCGGGCTCGACGAACTGCTCAGAGGTCATCAGAGCAGGTTACTCCCGGATCCATGCTCGTGTGGGAATGAAGAGTTCCGCCGCGCCTCCCAGCCGGGGCAAAGGGGTATGGGGGAGGATGGGGTGTCCCGCCCGCGATCCCGAGGTCCCACTGTGCGCAAGCGTCCGCTCATCGTCCTGTCTACCGTCGCCGCGGCGACCCTGCTGCTGGCGGGCTGTTCCGGCAGTTCCGCGCCGTCGAGCTCCGGCACGCCCGACCCGTCGGCTTCGAGCACGTGTGCTCTGGACGCGCAGCCGGGTGAGACCTCTGATGCCGTCGTCGTCGAGGGAGAGGGTGCCGACACGAAGGTGACCGTCCCGTCCGACGCGGCTTTCGCGGGCGTCGAGCGGACGGTCGTCTCTGCGGGCGACGGGGACGACGTGCTCGTCAACGACCTGGTCTCGGTCCAGTACCAGATCGTGGATGCGACGACCAACGAGGTGCTCGATTCTTCCGCTCGCGGCGAGGGAGGCGTGCTGCCCGTGCTCCTCGACACCAACCAATCCTCGCTCTTCGTCGCCGCTCTCGAGTGCGAGCCGGTCGGCTCACGCGTCGTGCTCTCGCTGCCCGGCAGTGCGCTGGGCGAGGGCGCGAACAACGTGGTCGTCTACGCACAGGCCGTCGAGCAGTTGCCCGAAATCGCCACCGGGACCCCCGTCGACCCGACCCCCGGCATGCCGACCGTCACGCTCGATGATGCCGGCAAGCCCTCGATCAAGATCCCCGAGGGTGACGCACCGAGCGAGACCAAGGTTGCTGTCCTCACGCAGGGCGACGGACCGACCGTCGGAGCCGGCGACCTCGTCGTCGTGCAGTATCTGGGCGTCAAGTGGTCGGACGGTGAGGAGTTCGACTCGAGCTGGAGCCGCGACGCTGCACCGGCACAGTTCCAGACCACCGGCGTCGTCGCGGGCTTCCAGAAGGCTCTCGAAGGGCAGAAGGTCGGCTCGCAGGTCATCGTCGTGATGCCGCCGTCCGACGGCTACGGCGCGAGTGAAGGTCACGAGCTCCAGAAGGAGAGCCTCGTCTTCGTCGTGGACATCCTCGCCACCACGCCCGTCCAGCAGTAGCAGGGGCGGTATCCAGGACGTGTCCTAGGCTGGCGTCATGCGTCGCATCATCGTCCTCGGCTCCACCGGCTCCATCGGCACCCAGGCGCTGGATGTCATCCGCGCCAACCCCCGGCGATTCGAACTCGTCGGTCTCGCCGCAGGATCGAACCGCGAGATGCTGGAGGCGCAGGCTGAGGAATTCCGCGTCGAGCACACGGCGCTCGGAGCCGTCGACGCCGAGCAGCTCGTGCGCGATGTCGAGGCCGACGTCGTTCTCAACGCCATCACGGGTTCGATCGGTCTCGGCTCGACGCTGGCCGCGCTGCACGCGGGGCGCACTCTCGCGCTGGCGAACAAGGAATCCTTGATCGTCGGCGGTGACCTCGTCCTGGCCGCTGCCGCGCCGGGGCAGATCGTCCCGGTCGACTCCGAGCACTCGGCGTTGGCGCAGGCGCTGCTCGCCGGCACCCACGCCGAGGTTCGGCGCCTCGTGGTGACTGCATCCGGCGGCCCGTTCCGAGGGCGCTCCCGCGCAGAACTCACCGAGGTGACCCCCGCCGAGGCTCTGGCGCACCCGACCTGGGACATGGGGCGCATGGTCACGACGAACTCGGCGACCTTGGTGAACAAGGGGCTCGAGGTGATCGAGGCGCACCTGCTGTTCGACATCGCCTACGACGACATCGAGGTCGTCGTGCATCCGCAGTCGATCGTGCACTCGATGGTCGAGTTCATCGACGGTTCGACCATCGCGCAGGCGTCACCGCCCGACATGCGCCTGCCCATCTCCCTGGGGCTGGATTGGCCGCACCGTGTCGGGGGCGTCGGACGGCCGTTGGACTGGACGCAAGCGACGTCGTGGACGTTCGAACCACTCGACAGCGAGGCTTTTCCCTCCGTCGCCCTGGCGAAGGCGGTCGGTCGCGCCGGCGGGACGTTCCCCGCGGTCTACAACGCCGCCAACGAACAGGCCGTCGACGCCTTCCACGAGGGACGGCTGTCGTTCCTCGGCATCGTCGACACGATCGCCCGAGTCATCGACGCTCATGACGCTCCCGACGCCTTGACCGTCGAGACGCTCGCGGCGGCCGAGACCTGGGCGCGCGAAACGGCCGATCGGATCATCGCGGCGGGCTGAGCCCGGGGTCGGAGCGACCGGCGCCGCCCCGACGAGGTCAGTCCTCGGCGGGGTAGGGAACGGGCCAGCGCGGCTCCGGAACCGGCCATCCCGCCGCACGCAATGCGCGACGGGCGAGTTCACGGGCGGAGTAGGGCGTGCGGACGCCGCGGATGTCGCGGTAGTCCTGGTGGCCGGGGCCAGCCCAGAGGATCGCGTCGCCGTCGCCGACCAGTCCGACAGCGGTGATGATCGCGTTCTCGGGCGGTGAGGCTTCGTGGATCTCCGCGTCGGGCCGTGCCTGCCGCGCGCCGGCGATGAGCGTGGCGCGGATGGATGCCGGATCCTCGAACCGCGGATGGTGATCGGTCACCACGAGGATGTCGCTGCCTTCGACCGCCGTGCGTGCCATGTCGAACCGCTTGCTCGCATCGCGGTCTCCGTCGGCGCCGAACAGCATCAGCACTCGGCCCGGTGTCACCCGACGGACGGCGGCGAGCGTCTTCTCGAATGCGTCGGGGGAGTGCCCGAAGTCGACGAACACGGCGGGACCCCGCTCGCCGGACACGAGTTGCGTGCGGCCGGGGAGATACGCGCGGATGCCGTCGTCCTGAGCGAGCGCCGTGACGATGCGGTCCCACGCGTAGCCGCCCTCCAGGAGCATGACGATCGCGAGCGCGGCGTTGGCGGCCATGTGCGGACCGATGACGGGGACCGTCGTCGTGAGTGAACCGGAGGGTCCGGTCATGGTGAACGTGGTGCCGGCCGCTCGCTCGTCGTCGATCACGACGACCCAGTCCGCCGCGGAGGCCGCAGCGGGGTCGGCTGAGATCGACGGCGTTCCGACGGTCACCACGGGGATCTCGGCGCGTTCGACCACGACCGCCCCGGATGGCGAGTCGAGGCAGATGACACCGCGTTTCGCACGGTCGGGTCGGAACAGCGGCAGCTTGGCCTCGAAGTACTCCTCCATGTCGGCGTAGTCGTCGAGGTGATCATGGCTGAGGTTGGTGAAGCCGGCGACGTCGAAACGGAGACCGTCGACGCGGTGCCGGGACAGTGCCTGAGCGCTGACCTCGACGGCCACCGCTTCGACCGCTCGTTCTCGCATGAGGGCGAGGAGGGCATGCATCTCGGATGCCTCGGGCGTCGTCAGTCGGGAGACGATGACCTCCCCGGCGATGTGGCGCTCTGCCGTGGAGGAGAGCCCGGTCACGACCCCGAGCTGGTCGAGGATCCCCTCGAGGAGGTGCGAGACGCTGGTCTTCCCGTTGGTCCCCGTCGTCGCGAACAGCAACGGCAACGGATCATCAGCGCCCGTGCCGTACACCCAGGCGCTCAGGTCGCCGAGGACGGCGCGGGGGTCGTCGACCACGATGATCGGCAGCCCTGCGGACTCCGCGATGGCCGCACCCGGCTCGTCCGTGATGACGGCTACGGCGCCCTTCTCGGCAGCAGCGAGCGCGAAGTCCGCGCCGTGACGGTTGACCCCCTGAATCGCCACGAAGGCCTCACCCGGACGGAGGTCCGCCGTGGCCAAGGTGATGCCGGAGAGGGTGATCCCGTCGATGTCGCCGCGTACGGAACGGGCGAAACGGGAAGCGAGTTCGGACAGCTCACGCCGGGGCGGGTTCGCGGGGCGGAGCACGGGAGGCAGGCTCGGTTGTTGTTCAATCGACATGTCGCATCCATGATCTCATGACGGCGCGGCGAACCCTCCTGCGGCACGACTCCCCGCACGCCCGGAACACAGCGCGCGAGGAGTCGTGCGCGGCGTCAGGCCTTTCGGCGGTAGGCGAGGACCGCGACGACGAGAGCCGCGACACCGGCCACGAGCCCGCCGGCGCCGAGGGCGATGCCCACGGGGTCGCTCGCAGCGGCCTGGGTGCTCTCCTCCGTCGTCTCAGCAGCCTCGTGGTCATCGGCAGCCTCGTGGTCACCGTGACCCGAGGTTGCGGCCTCCGTGACGGACACGACCGGCGCCGGTGCGTCGAGGCTGTGCGGGTCCTCCCCGCTCTCGGCGAGCTGCGTCCACTCGGTCGACCCCTCGACGCACTCCTGCACGACGGGGAACGCCAGAGTGTCGGGGGTGCTCTCGTCGAGCCCGACCGACATGCTCACCGCACCGCGGAGGTCGTTCGGCACCGGCGTGACAGCGGTGTAGGTCACCGCGCTGACGAGTCCGTCGTCGCCGCGCTCCACTCCGATGTTCCAGTCGCCGTCCATCGTCGGCGCGACGGAGGCGAGACCCTCGGGCATCGTGATGCGCAGGGCGGTGGTCGGCGAATTCTCGCAGCCGTGCGAGAACGAGAAGGTCAGGACGCCGTGGTCTCCGGCGACGAGTTCATCGGGGCTGACGCCCACATGGGCGCTGGCCATGGCGGGAACCGCGAGGGCGAGGAGCGCACCGCTGAGGAGGCCGGTGGTGGCGAGGACGGTGCGGCGCGTGCGAGAGGGGGTGTTGCGGGACATGATGTATCTCCTGGTGCTCGATGTGCGGGCGCGCCGGACGGCGCGAATCCGCGAAAGGGTGAGGCCGCTCGGGAACGAGCAGCGGACTCCGTGCGACGGATCGGTGCGGATCAGTCGCGGATGAGCGCGGGTGGACCCCGTCGCGTCACGGCGGCCGCGAAAGCGACTTCGAGGACAGGAAGATCGAGGGAACGCAGTCCGGGCGGCCTGCGGTGGTCGGTCGGGGTGGTCGTGACGGAACGCCGGAGAAGGGCCTCGACCCAACGGGCCACCGCTCGCACGACCGCTTCGCCGTGCCAGATCAGGAGCATGGTGAGGATGGCGGCGACGACGTGGGCGACGAGCATGGGGGCACCGGCGGCCGATGCGGACGGTGTGGAGGCGAGCAGCGCGAGATCGAGGTGGTGCACGTGGCCGAGCCCGCCGGGTGACGATGTCGCGACCGGGGAGCCCAGCACCTGGAACAGCACGTGGAAGGCCGCCTGTGCGAGAAGGACGGTGACCGCGACCCGGCCACGCGAGGGGCGGGCACCGATGAGCAGAGCGGAAAGCGGCGTGACGAGTGTGGCGACTGCGAGGATCAGCAGCGGATGAGGGGCGGAACCTCCGCCGAGCGTGTGGGAGACACCGGCGAGCAGCGTCGCGATGGAGGAGACGGCGGCGGCGCGTACGAGTCGCAGCTGCCGGGCATTCACGCTCACAGCCTAGCCGGGACGAGCGTGCCGGGCGGATTCCTAGCTCGGGGCAGTAGCGTTGGCACGTGGAATTACTGCTCTATCTGGGCGGCATCCTCTTCATGCTGATCGGCCTCGGCCTGTCGATCGGCCTGCATGAGGTCGGCCATCTCGTCCCCGCGAAGCTCTTCGGCGTGCGCGTCGGCCAGTACATGATCGGCTTCGGGCCGCGTCTGTGGTCGAAGCGGATCGGGGAGACCGAGTACGGGTTCAAGGCGCTGCCGCTCGGTGGCTTCATCTCGATGTCCGGGATGTACCCGCCGTCGAAGAGCACCGGTCCCGCATCCGGCGTGTTCCGGTCGTTGATCCAGGACGCGCGCTCCGCCAACGACGAGACCATCGCGGAAGGCGCAGAGGACCGAGTCTTCTACCGTCTGCCCGTGTGGAAGCGTGTCATCGTGATGTTCGGCGGTCCGCTGATGAACCTGATCCTGGCGACCGTCATCTTCACGGTGCTGGTGTCCGGTATCGGCGTCCAGCAAGGGACGACGACGATCGCTTCGGTCACCGAGTGCGTCGTCCCCGCAGGATCCACCCAGACCGAGTGCACCGCGGACGACCCGAAGTCGCCCGCTGCGGAAGCCGGGATCAAGCCGGGGGACGTGCTCGTCTCCGTCGACGGCCAGCCGGTGTCGGACTTCGCGGAGGCGACGGCGATCGTGCAGGCGGCGCCCGGTGAGACGCTCGACCTGGTGGTCCTGCGGGACGGCACCGAGCAGAGCCTGAGCATCACCCCGGTGGCCGCCGAGCGCACGATCACGGATGCCTCGGGCCAGCCCATCCTGGACGACGCCGGTGATCCCGTCGTCAAGGAGGTCGGCTATGTCGGCATGGGATCGCAGATGGGATACGTGCAGCAGCCGCTGAGTGCGGGACCGCAGATGGCGGCCGAGAACGTCGCCAGGGTCGGCTCGTTGCTCGTCACGCTCCCCGTGCGGCTCTGGGACATCGGCGTCTCCCTGGTGACCGGGGGTGAGCGGGATCCGAACGGCCCCCTGAGCGTGGTCGGTGTCGGGCGCCTGGCGGGTGAGGTCGCGGCGACGGATGCCCCCGTCCTCAATCGCTTCGCGATCCTGCTCGGACTGCTCGGTTCGCTCAACGTCGCCCTGTTCGTGTTCAACCTGATCCCGTTGCTCCCGCTCGACGGAGGGCACATCGTGGTCGCCCTGTGGGATGGGATCAAGCGGGCCTGGGCGAAGCTCTTCCGGCGGCCCCCTCCTGCACCGGTCGATGCGACCAAGCTGGTGCCGCTGACCGTGGTGGTCGCGGTCCTGCTGATCGCGATGGGCGCACTGCTCCTGATCGCCGATCTCTTCAATCCGGTGAATCTTCTCGGTTGACACCGAGATGATCGTCGACGGCGGTGCTGAGTCGCAGCCGGTTCGAGCGGCGACCGCATCGGAATCCGACTGGGCGTCCGCTCAGCTGAGGGCGTGGGAGACGAGGCGTTCGAGGGTGTGGATGCCGTCGCGCGACAGGATCGATTCGAGATGTCCCTGCACCGAGGCGAAGTGCGCGCCGCGCAGGGCGTAGACGTCGCCCGACGCGTCGTCTGCGGACACCTCGGCCGATGCGACGGTCGTCGTCCCCGGTGCCACTCGCGCCGTGAACGTGTTGTAGAAGCCGATCGATGCGTCCTCTCCGAACACCGGGACCGCCTTCTGCAGGCCTTGGTGCGGCGCCGCGAGCGGCGTCAGCGCGATACCCAGCCGGTCGGCGAGGATCTGATGGCTGAGGCAGACCGCGAGCAGCGGAGCTTCGGCATCGAGGCGGCGTCCCACGATCTCGCGCATCCGCGAGATGCGAGTGCTCGTGGCGTCCCGCGGGTCGCCGGGGCCGGGGCCGGCGACGACGAGGTCCGCGGCGTCGATGTCGGCGTCCGTCACCTCGTCCCACGGCGCGATCGTCACGGCGAGACCGAGGTGTCGCAATTGGTGGGCGAGCATCGTCGTGAAGCGATCCTCGGCGTCCACGACGACAGCCGTGTGCCCCGCGAAAGGTCCGGTGAAGTCCTCGCCCTGCGGGTTGAGCCAGAATTCGGCCAGGCGTGCGTTGCGCGAAGACAGCAGTGCGGCGATCGCCGGGTCGTCGGCGAGGGCGCGTTCCCCACCCGGCGCATCGGCATCGCTCCGGGCCTCCGCCACACGATCGCGATCGATCGCACCGATCGCGCCGAGCACGCCGGCCGCCTTGCCGTGCGTCTCCGACACCTCGCCCAGAGGATCGGAGTGGCGGACCAGTGTCGCACCGACGGGAACGCGCAGCGTGCCGTCCTGGAGGTACACGGTGCGGATGAGGATGGGGGCATCCAGGTCATGTCCGCCGTCCGCGTTCGGGGTGAACAGCGCGGCCACGCCGGAGTAGTAGCCTCGCGGCTGGCGCTCATGACGGCGGATCACAGCGCAGGCGTTCTGCATGGGTGATCCGGTGACGGTCGGTGCGAACATCGTCTCCCGCAGGATGTCGCGCGGATCGAGGGCACTGCGTCCGCGGAGCATGTACTCGGTGTGCGTGAGCCGCGACATCTCCTTGAGGTGCGGGCCGGTGATGCGCCCGCCGTCGGAGCAGACCGCGCTCATCATCTTGAGCTCCTCGTCCACGACCATGAACAGCTCCTCGGTCTCCTTGGCGGAGGCGAGGAAATCGATCAGCGTGTCCTTGGTCGCGCCCCCTGCAGGGTGGCGGAACGTTCCGGAGATCGGGTTCATCGTGACGACGCCCTCACGCGCGACGACGTGTGCTTCCGGGCTCGCGCCGACCGCGATGTGCCCCGGCGTGAAGACGGCGAACGTCCAGTACGCGCCGCGCTCATGCGTGAGAAGGGCGCGGAACCAGGTGAGCGCCGCGGTGCGGTCGTCGACATCGATGTTCGCGGTGAAGTCGCGGCGGATCACGAAGTTCGCGCCTTCGCCGCGCCCGATCTCGTCTGCGATGACCTTCTCCACGATGGCCGCATACTCGTCGTCCGCGATGTCGAAGCCGTCGTCGCGGAGAGGCACCGGAGTGTTCGGGAGCTGCTCGAGGAGAACGGGAGTCGGAAGGTGGAGGTGCTCGTCGACGATCACGCACCGCAGCGGTGCGCCGTCGTCCTGTGCGACGAAACCACGCTCACGCACCTGGCGGTAGGGGACCAGGGCGAAGATCTCGCGCGGGGTGCCGTCGAGCGTGAGCGGGATGTCGGCGAGCAGGTCGACATCGACCACGTCGCCGCTGAGCAGCTCGACGGTGTCGGCACCGTCGCGGGCGATCAGCACGAAGGATGCCGTCGGGTCGGCGCTGAGCTCGGCGAGTCGTGAGAGGGTCATCGATGTCTCCTGTGCAGTGCTCCGGCTCGGCGCAACGAAAAGACCGCCCCGGAGGCGGTCTGGATTCGTGGGAACGCGAACACACCGCCTAGAAGGCGGGCCACCAGGTGAAGTTCGCGAGCATGGGCCTGAAACTACCACATCGCCCGTGCCCGTCTGAGCGGCAGGGCCTCACCAGAGACTGCCGCCGGGCTGGGGCACCTCGGCATCGAGGGCGTGATCGACGACGAGGCGCACGGCGCGTGCGAGATCCTTGTCGGCGAGGTGCGCTGCGCCGACCGGTGCGGTGCCGGTGGACCAGGGCAGATGCACGAATCCGGCTCGCGCGTCCGCCCGAACAGCGCCGAGGGCTGTGTAGAGCACGTGATTGCAGACGTAGGTCCCCGCCGACAGCGAGAGGTGCGCAGGCAGCCCCTCCTCAGTCAGCACCTGAAACAGACGCTTGGTCGGGAGGCTGGCGAAACGAGCGGCGGGGCCGCCGATCTCGCTGGGAGCATCGAACGGCTGCGCGCCGTCGTTGTCAGGGATCCGTGCGTCGATCAGGTTCACGCCGATGCGCTCGACCGCGATCCGCTGGCTGCCTCCGGCGAGCCCGGTGGCGATCACGGCATCGGGGGAGTGCGTCGCGATCAGGTCACGAAGGCGGAGCGCCGAGGCATCGAAGGCGACGGGCAGCGTCGCGATGACGAGATCGTGCGGGCCGTCGTAGTCTGCCGCCACCGCGTGGACGGCGTCCGCCGAGGGGTTGCGGGCGGCGCCGTCGAAGGGCTCGAAGCCGGTGAGGAGGATGACCGCCATGCGACCAGCGTAGGTGCGTCCGTCCAGCCCTCTCGCATCCGGGCGGCGTAGGCTGGTGGGGTGCCAGCAGTGAACCTCGGAATGCCGAAGATCCCCGAAGTCCTCGCCCCGCGCCGGAAGTCTCGGCAGATCAAAGTGGGCAAGGTGCTCGTGGGCGGCGATGCTCCCGTCAGTGTGCAGTCGATGACGACCACGAAGACCACCGACATCAACGGGACCCTTCAGCAGATCGCCGAGCTCACGGCGTCCGGTTGCGAGATCGTGCGCGTCGCCGTGCCGCATCAGGACGATGCCGATGCGCTCAAGATCATCGCGATGAAGAGCCAGATCCCCGTGATCGCCGACATCCACTTCCAGCCGCGCTACATCTACACGGCCATCGATGCGGGGTGCGGGGCCGTCCGCGTCAATCCCGGCAACATCCGGGAGTTCGACGGCAACGTCGGCAAGATCGCCGAGGCAGCCAAGGCCGCCGGCGTCTCGCTGCGCATCGGCGTCAATGCCGGATCGTTGGACCGTCGCATCCTCACCAAGTACGGCAAGGCGACGGCCGAGGCTCTGGTCGAGAGCGCCGTCTGGGAGGCGTCGCTGTTCGAGGAGCACGACTTCCACGACTTCAAGATCTCCGTCAAGCACAACGATCCCATCGTCATGGTCAAGGCATACCGTCAGCTCGCCGAGCGCGGCGACTGGCCCTTGCACCTCGGGGTGACCGAGGCGGGGCCGGCGTTCCAAGGCACGATCAAGAGCGCCACGGCATTCGGCATCCTGCTCGGCGAGGGGATCGGCGACACCATTCGCGTCTCGCTCTCGGCGCCGCCGGCGGAAGAGGTGAAGGTCGGACACCAGATCCTGCAGTCGCTCAACCTCCGTGAACGCAAGCTCGAGATCGTCTCGTGCCCGTCGTGCGGGCGCGCTCAGGTCGACGTCTACACACTCGCCGAGAACGTCACCGAGGGGCTCAAGGACATGACGGTGCCGTTGCGCGTCGCCGTCATGGGCTGTGTCGTCAACGGTCCGGGCGAGGCCCGTGAAGCCGACCTCGGCGTGGCATCGGGCAACGGCAAGGGGCAGATCTTCGTCAAGGGCGAGGTCATCAAGACCGTGCCGGAGGCGGAGATCGTCGCGACCCTGATCGAAGAGGCCACCCGGATCGCCGCCGAGATGGGCCCGGAAGCGCCCCTCGGCACCGCGCAGGTCGTCACTGCCTGAGTCCTGAGGAGCACGAACATGTCCGAAGCCGCTCTTCCCGCCCCCGTTCAGGCGATGGTCGATGCGATCAATGCCGCGGATACGGAAGCATTCGTCCGCGCGTTCACACCGGCAGGATTCGTCGATGATTGGGGCACCGTCAAGGCCGGCCCCGACGGCGTGCGCGCGTGGGCGGACAGTGACGCGATCGGAGCGGGCGCGCAGATGACGGTGCTCTCGGCGACGACGGACGGCGACACGACACGCATCCGCTTCGCCTGGTCGAGCAGGGTCTTCAACGGCGAGTCCGAGGGGATCTTCGTGATCGAGGGCGACAAGCTGGCCAGCTTCACCATCCCGCCGTCGCACTGACCCCGCCGCCGCAGGCCGCCGACCGCACTCCGGCAGCACCGTCGAATCCGAGGAGATCCATGTCGACGCCCACCATCGTGACCTTCGCCGAAGGCGCTGTAGACGGTGACGGCGTCGTCACCCGCATCGAGCAGGGCCCGCACGGGACGGTGGTCGTGGTCGACGCGACTCCTTTCCACCCCGTCGACCACACCTGGCCGGATCAGCCGGGCGACAGCGGAACGATCACGTCGGGCGGGCAGGTTCTCCGGGTCGCGGAGGCCGTGATGGCCGCTGCCTCCGCGGAGGGTGCCTTCGCCGTGGGCAGCGACATCCCCGTCAAGCGTGGCGCGGAGGGGTGGACGTGGCTGGTCGGGCACCGTATCGACGCCGAGGTGCCCGACGGGCTGGTGGAGGGCGCCCGCGTCCGCCTGTCCGTCGACGAGACGCGCAGAGCCGGACTCAGTCGTGGTCACACGGCCTGCCACCTGGCCTCCCTCGCGCTCGACCTCGCCGTCTCCGACCTGTGGCGTAAGGACCCGGGAGCGGATGCGCTCGGGAATCCCGACTTCGAAGGCCGTGCGAACCAGTCCAGCCGTATCCACGAGAACGGCGCCGTCGACGAGTACCGTCTCGGCAAGAGCTTGCGCAGAGCTGGATTCGACACCGAGACCTTCGCCGCGACGCTCGCCGATCGTGAGGAGCAGATCAACAGCCGGCTCGCCGCGTGGGTGGCGTCGGGCGCAGCGAGCTTCATCCGGACGGAGGGGCCCACGATCGTCGACCGCCGACGGTGGCACTGCGACCTGCCGGAGGGCCACGCGGCGATCCTCTGCGGCGGCACCCATGTCGACAGTCTCACGGAGTTCTCCGCGATTGTGGTCGAGCTCGATCTGAGCGACCCGCAGCTCCTGGTGATGACCACGACCGCGACCCCGGCGGTCTGACCTCAGCGGACGAATCCCGCCTGAACGCGGCCACCCGCTCGCCGCAGTTCGGTCTCGACGCGTGCGGCGAAGAGCACGATGTCTCCGGCGAGCAGCGGGTCGCCCAGAAGGCCGGCGCGCTCGGGGCTCAGGGAACGCAGTCGACGGGGAAGCCATTTTCCCGTCGCGACCCAGTGGCCCTCGGACAGGAGCATCAATTCTGCGATGCGTTCGAACAGCAGGTTCGCCACGACCCGTTGTTCCAGGGGATCCTCCGCGTCGTGGAGGTCATCGAGGAGGTCGGTGATCACGTAACGACGGAATGCGGACTCTTCAGCGGTGAGTGTCGGCCCTGCGGCCAGGAGTCTGCTCCAGTGCGCACGGAACTCATCCAGCGACCCGTCATCCCGGATCGGCATTCCTTCCACGAGCATGTGGACGATGACGGGGCGGTGGTTGTCGAGACCGCGATCCGCCCACTCGGCGAAGCCGTCCGGAGTGTAGGCGAACACCTCGAAGATCTCTCCTTCGAACTCGTGGGTGGCTGCCTCGCTCGACTGCGTCGGGTCGTCGAAGAGCGGATCGCCGATGAGCAGGAGGTCGGTGTCGCTGGTTGCCGTGCGCTCCTCACGGGCTGTGCTTCCGGCGACGATCGCGATCCGCGCGCGGGGGTAGGTTTCGGCGATGAACCGCTCGGCGCGTTCGGCATGATCCATGCCGTCAGAGTATCCGCCGATGTCGTTCGCGCCCGGTGGCCTCGCCTCGGCGAGCGGTCACCAGATCGCGCGGAGGACCCGCTGCGTGTCTGCGAGCGTGAGGCCCTCCGCCCGGGCGACGGTGGCGAGCGCGTGGGCGGCATCGGCGATGCCGCCCGCGACGGGGCTGGCCGAGTCGCTCACCCGCGTGCCGGAGCCGATGCGCGAGGTCGCGAGCCCGTCTTCCTCGAGCAGGCGATACGCCTTCGCCACGGTTCCGGGGGCGATCGACAGGTCCGAGGCGAGTTGACGCACGGACGGAAGGCGGTCGCCGGCGAGGAGCCGACCGGTCGTGATCAACCCTCGGATCTGATCGTGGACCTGTTCTGCAGGCGACTCTCCGGTATCACGGCGGATCGTGATGATCATGACGTGCGCACCTGACTCGGTGTCCGAGCGCCCATCGGCACACCACTGAGGGCGGTGAGCAGCCAGAGCGCGATCCCTGCCGTGGTGGAGAGGGCCCACGCAACGAACAGTGCGGGCTCCATCGCGGCGAACGGGGTGCCGAGGGACACCATGCCGAGAGGGCCCGCCTGTGCCGACAGCATCATCGATGCGGTGCCTCGCAGCGAGCTGAACACCACGGCGAGATGGAGCAGTACGGCCCCGCACGCGATCCGGGCGATGTTGGCGGCACGTAGTCGCCGGATCGCGGTGTCGCGGTCGATGTCGTAGCTCCAGGCAGGACGCGGGATCAGGAGCCAGCCGATCGCGGTGGCGAGGAGGAGCACGCCGAGCAGCGCCAGCGACGGCAGCGAGTAGTGCCAGCCGTAGATGCCGGTCGAGGCCGAAGTGCCCGAGGACCCCAGGGTGATCGAGAATCGTGTGTACTCTCCCCGCTCATCCGTCTCCGATGCGGCTCCGGCGGCAAGAGCGAGCGCGACGGCGACGGTTGCGAGGACCCCGAGGAGGATGGGCTGTCTTGGGCGGAGGAACGTCCGGACCGTACGCGGGACGAGCTGCGCCGAGGCGTCCATCTGCGTCGACCGCGAGGGGAAGCAGAGCAGGATCACGCTGACGATACCCAGTATCAACGGAAGTGCCGTCCGGCTCCCGAGGTCCCACCAGAGCTGGGGGCCGAAACCGAAATCTCCGGCGAGGGGAGCGAGGAATACGATCACCGGCACTCCACCCGCGACCGCGGTGATCACCGCATCTCTGGTTGAGAGCCGTGGGGCTCCGCGCAGGAGAGTCAGCCGGAGGGCGAGCGCGATCACTGCGCCGAGCACGCTGGGCCCCCAGATGAGAAGCAGGAACAGGATCATCGTCGCCTCCGTCAGTGTGTCATTGCGCTGATACATTATGTACCAGTGTGATGACACACTTCAAGGCTCGTTCAGACGGCGAACTCGACCTCGGCCGCGGCGATGTCCGCGCGGACGACCTGCAGGCGCACGATGTCTCCCGGCTTCACATCGGCGGGAACGGGCGCTGTCGCCGTCACCGCGGGGTCGGCGATCTGCACGCTCGCGCGCTCACCGCGCAACTCGATGACCGTCGCCTCGATCGTCGTGCCGATCAGCGGAACGAGCAGCGCGGCTTCGACGGTGTTGATCGTCGTCGAGTTCAGCCGCGACGCGCGCTGACCGGACTCCTGCATGAGAGCAGGGAGTTCGGGAAGCGACGCGCGGGCCCACTCCGGTACCGGAGCGCCACTCGATGCCGCAAGGCAGATGACGAGGGTCCAGCGGTCGACGAGTCGGCGCAGGGGAGCGGTCGCGTGCGCGTAGGGAGCGCCGATCGCGGCCTGCACCGTGTCCGTCGGGGGCGCTCCGTCGAAGACGACATACCCTGCGCCGCGAAAAAGCGATGCTGCGGCTTCGAGCACCGGGAGGGTGACGGGGTCGGCGCGATCCAACTGGCGCAGGTACTCCCCGTAGGTTCCTGACGTCCACGGTCGCCCGAGGGCCACCGTCTGGTGCCGGAACGTGGTGAAGGCCGCGTCGTCGGGTTCCGGCATGGTGCGGAGGACACCGATCCCGGCGTCGAGCATGAGCGACGCCGCCGCCATCCCCGTCATGAGGGACAGTTGAGCGTTCCACTCCTCGACGGGGAGAGGACTGCGGCGTTCGATCGAATACGCGCCGTCCGCGCCCTGGACGACCTCCTCATCGGGGAGGTTGAGGCTCGCCCCGCCCCGTGACCGTTCCTGTTCGAGGCGCCGCGCTCCGATCTCCGGCAGCAGAGCCGCGGGTCCGTCGTCGCCACGGTCCAACACCTGCTGCGTGGTCACGTACTCGAGCTGGGCGCGAGAGCGGATGAGTGCGCGTTCGAGGCGGAAGTCCTGCACCGAGGCCGCCTCGTCGAGGTCGAAGGTCCAGACCAGCGCAGGGCGGTCGACGTTTGCGAGCAGTGAGGCGCGATCCTCGCTCAGTGCTCGAGGATGCAGCGGGATCGACCCGTCCGTCGCGTACAGCGTCTGTCCGCGGCGTCGAGCCTCGGTGTCCACCGCTCCGCCCGGCACGACGAATCCCGGAACGTCGGCGATCGCGTAGCGCACCGTGTAGCCGGTGCCCGCACGAGCCAGGTGGAATGCCTGGTCGAGGTCGCGGGAACCCGCCGGATCCAGCGTCGCGAACGGCACGTCCCGGAGGTCGAGCTCCGGGGCGGTCGCGGTGCTGGTCTCTGCTTCGGCGAGCGCCTCGGGTGGGAATTCGAGCGGCGCCTCCGAAGACTCCCGGAGCGCGGCCAGGGCGGCCGCGAGCTCGCTCCGAGTGGCGGAGGAGGACACATGCGATCGGCGCTGCGGCATGGCTCCACACTATGCGGGCTCCCTCATCGATGCCGGATCCGCTGGAGCCGACCCGACCGTCTGCGGGTCGCGTTACCGTGGTTACATGACCACTGCAGCCAAGGCCCAGACTCTTGTCGGACTCTATGACGCTCCGGAGATCCTCCGCGTCGTGAATGTGTGGGACGTCGTCTCCGCGAAGGCCGTCGCCGCGCTCCCGGAGACGAAGGCGCTCGCCACCGCGGGGCACGGCATCGCCGCCTCGTTCGGTTACGAGGACGGAGCCACGCCGCGGGAGGTGATGATCGACATGGTCGGGCGGATCGCCGCCGCTGTGCAGGTTCCCGTCACCGCCGACCTCGATGACGGCTACGGGGACGCGGGGGAGACCGCGCGTCTCGCCATCGCTGCCGGTGTCGTCGGTGCCAACGTCGAGGATCGGCTCAAGCCGCTCGACGAGTCCGTCGCCGCCGTCGAGGCGATCGTCAAGGCGGCAGAGGGCGAAGGAGTGCCCTTCGCCCTCAATGCGCGCACCGACGCCTTCGTCCGTGCCGGTGGGCGTTCCGTGAAGGAGAGCGTCGCCGATGCCGTCCAGCGCGGTCGTGCCTACCTCGACGCCGGTGCGACGGCGGTCTTCGTCCCCGGCATCCTCGACATGAACGTCACCCGTCAGCTCGTCGAGGGCATCGGCGAGCGCAAGGTCAGCGTCATCGGTCTTCCGGGAGCGCTCGCCGCCTCGGAGTACGAGAAGCTCGGCGTCGCTCGCATCTCCTACGGTCCTCTTCCGCAGCGGGTCGCTCTCACCGCCCTGCAGGAACTCGCGGCCGACCTGTACGCCGGTGGGGTCGTCCCCGCGAACCTCCCCGCGCTCAACTGACGCGAGACGAGTGACCACGGCTCACTAGACTTGCTCCGTGGTCACTCGTCTTTCGAATTTCTTCCTCCGCACGCTCCGCGAAGACCCTGCAGGCGCAGAGGTCGCCAGCCACCGGCTGCTGATCCGGGCCGGGTACATCCGGCCGCAGGCCGCCGGGATCTTCGCGTGGCTGCCACTCGGTCTGCGCGTCAAGGCGAAGATCGAGTCCGTGGTGCGCGAGGAGATGGCCGCGGCCGGTGCGCAGGAGGTCCACTTCCCCGCACTGATGCCGCGCGAGGCGTATGAGGCGACCGGTCGCTGGGAGGAGTACGGCGACCTGCTCTTCCGACTCCAGGATCGCAAGGGTGGCGACTATCTCCTCGCTCCGACCCACGAGGAGGCGTTCACGCTGCTCGTGAAGGACCTGTACTCGTCGTACAAGGACCTTCCGCTCACGATCTACCAGATCCAGGACAAGTATCGTGACGAGGCGCGTCCGCGGGCCGGCCTGCTCCGTGGCCGCGAGTTCACGATGAAGGACGCCTACTCGTTCGATTCCTCCGACGAGGGTCTGGACGTCAGTTACCAGGCGCAGCGCGATGCCTATGAGCGCATCTTCCAGCGTCTCGGTCTCGAGTACGCCATCGTCCAGGCGGATGCCGGCGCGATGGGGGGCTCCCGCAGCGAGGAGTTCCTGCACCCGACGCCGGTCGGAGAGGACACGTTCGTGCGCAGCGCGGGCGGATACGCCGCCAACGTCGAGGCGTTCACGACCGCGGTGCCCGAAGGGATCGAATTCGACCCGGACGCAGAGCCGGTCATCTTCGACTCACCCGACACCCCGACCATCGAGACGCTGGTGGCGCACAGCAACCGCGAACTCGACGGCGACTACACGGCGGAGGACACCCTCAAGAACGTGGTTCTGGCTCTCACCCATCTCGACGGGACCCGTGAGCTGGTCGTCGTGGGCATCCCCGGCGACCGCGACGTCGACGAGAAGCGTGCGGAGGTGGCGTTCGCTCCCGCTGAGGTCGAGACCGCCACGGCCGAGGACTTCGAGAAGAACCCGCTCCTCGTGCGGGGCTACATCGGCCCGTGGTCACCCACCGGCGCAGTGTTGGGCGAGGAGTCCGCGACCGGCATCCGCTACCTCGTCGACCCGCGTGTGAGCGAGGGGACGACCTGGATCACCGGGGCGAACATCGACCAGAAGCATGCTCACTCCGTCGTCGCCGGACGAGACTTCGCCGCCGACGGCATCGTCGAGATCGCGAACGTGCGTGCCGGAGACCCGGCTCCCGACGGATCCGGCCCCGTCGAGCTCGCGCGCGGCATGGAGATCGGTCATGTGTTCCAGCTCGGCCGCAAGTACGCCGAGGCGCTGGGCCTGAAGGTGCTGAACGAGAACGGCAAGCTCGTCACCGTCACGATGGGCTCCTACGGAATCGGTGTGACCCGCATCCTGGCGATCATCGCCGAGCTCAACAACGACGACAAGGGTCTCATCTGGCCGGCCTCGATCGCACCGTTCGACGTGCAGGTCGTCGCAGCCGGTCGTGACCAGGTCGCGTTCGACGTCGCTGAGGGCCTCTCCGCTCAGCTCGAGACCGCCGGGTTCGACGTGCTCTACGACGACCGCCCCAAGGTGTCGCCGGGAGTGAAGTTCGGCGATGCCGAGCTCGTCGGCGTGCCGAAGATCGTGATCGTCGGACGCGGCGCGGCCGAGGGGCAGGTCGAGCTGTGGGACCGGGCGACCGGTGCCCGCGACGCCATCTCGGTCGACGAGGTCGTCGAGCGTCTCACGGCCTCGCGGTGAGACCCGCGGCCGCGTCGTCAGCAGACGATGCGGCCGTGGTTCATGATGTCGTCATCCGGTGTATCGCGGGTGACGAGGGACTTGAGTGCCCCCGCGGCGAGAGCGAGTTTGCCCTTGGCGGGCTCCCAGAACTCCGCCACCTTCGGTGTCACCTTGAGCAGCGCGATTCCCGGTGTGTCGAGGCCGTCGGCGAACCAGATCTCCAGAGACGCGGAGTAGAGCTCCTCCATCTTGGCGCGGTCGTGCACGATCTCAGCTGTCCCGGCGACGGACACGTACCGCATTCCCTTGGCATCGCAGTATGCGAGCCCGACGTCGTGGTTCTGTCGAGCCTCGTCCACCTTCTCGGTGTCCTCAGCCGTGAAGAACCAGATGTCCCCGGCATCGTCCATCTGCCGGGTCGACATCGGCCGGCTGACGAGGTTGCCCTCGTCATCCGTGGTGGTCAGCATCGTGATGTCGATGTCCTGCACGAGCTCGGCGACGCGGGCGAGGGCTTCGGGTCCTGTGATCTCCGTCATGGCATCAGCGTGCCCGCTGCCGGGATGGTGGTCACGGGCATTGACACCGCCGCGGTGTCGTGCTCAGGGGATGACTGACCGTGTCGGTCCGGTGCCCGGCGTTGCGGCCCCCACTCCTCGCGCCGCGTGACACGCTGGGGGCATGAACGACGAACCTCTGCCGGAAGCGCTCAGTGCCGAGATCAATACCGTCCTCGACGACGCGGGCGTGCACGCCGATCGACGACTGGTGATGCGGATGCTGCGGACCGCGATCCTGCTGGGCGAGGACGGTGCCGACCGACTCGACCTGAAGATCGCCTCCGCGGCGCTGGCGGAGATGCGCGACGCCTTCCGGCTGTTCGCCCCGTTCCGCGGCGTGCCCAAGGTCACCGTCTTCGGTTCGGCGCGCACGAGGCAGGATGACCCGCTGTACCTGACGGCCCGTGATGTCGCCGCGGCACTGGCCGGTGATGGCTGGATGGTCGTCACCGGCGCCGGTCCCGGGATCATGCAGGCAGCGTCCGAGGGGGCTGGGCCCGCGCTCTCGCTCGGTGTGTCGATCCGACTGCCCTTCGAGGAGAAGCCGAACGGCTTCGTCGCCGGTCAGGATCACGTGGTCGCGATGAAGTACTTCTTCACGCGCAAGCTGATGCTCATCAAGGAGTCGCTGGGGTTCATCTGCCTCCCCGGCGGTTTCGGCACCCTCGACGAGATGTTCGAGCTGCTCACCCTTCAGCAGACCGGTAAGGCGGAGCCCACGCCCATCGTGCTCCTCGATCAGCCGGGCGGGACGTTCTGGCAGGGGCTGCGCAGCTTCATCGACGACCACCTCGCTCCGACCGGCGTGATCTCGGAGGGGGACTTCGACCGTGTCGTGATCACCGACTCCGTGGAGGAGGCGCGCGCGGAGATCACCGGCTTCTGGCACAACTACGACTCGCTGCGGTGGGTCGGCGACGCGCTGATCCTGCGCCTGCGGGAAGAGCCGACGGGTGCCGAGGTCGAAGCGCTAAACGAGCAGTTCGCCACGATGCTGGCTTCGGGTCGCATCGAGAGGACGAATCCACGGCAGCCCGAGGTCGCCGACGACGACCGACTCGAACTGCCGCGACTGGCGCTCCACTTGGATCAACGCCACGTCGGAAACCTGTTCCGCTTGATCGGGGCGATCAACGCCCTGCCTTCTGCTCCCGCGCGGTGATGCCGGCGGCGAACTCGCCGAGGTCGACGGTGCGGCCGAGGATCCGTTCCGCCGCTCGGTGCCCGGAGTAGAAGGCGGCGCCGACCGTCGCGGGTTCGTCGCCCCAGGTGGCCTCGCCCGCGAAATGCAGCACGTCGTCCACCGGACCGGCCAGGGCATCGTGGTCGTGATGCGTCGATCCCACCGCCAGGTGCGAGTAGGAGCCGTTCGAGAACGCATCAGGCCCCCAGTGCGTGATCCAGTGGGCGCGGGGTTCGCCGACCGCGTCGCCGTACAGGCTGCGGAGGGCGCGCAGGACGTCAGCGACCACCTCCTCGTCCGGCAGCTCCTGCATGTGCCGCCCGAAGGGGCCGGCCGCGAAGGTCAGCAGCGTGGGCAGTCCGCTGACGGCGGAGACGTCGTACCAGGAGTGCCAGTGCTCCCCGGCCTCGCCCAGAGCGCGGATGACGTAGCTCTCGTCGTTCCAGAAACGTGCGGGGAACTGCAGGAAGATCTTGTTGAAGACCCCCATGCCGAGCCGGTCGATCGGGCCTGCGACCGCGTCCGGCAGCGCCGGTTCGAACTCGATCGTTCCCGCCTTCAGCACGCCGAGGGGCACGGTCACGATCACGCGGTCAGCGGTGTACTCCGTGTCGCCTGCCTGCACGACCACGCCGGTCGTCGAGCGGGCGACGCGTGAGGCCGGCGTCTCGGTGCGGACATCGAGCCCGGCACCGATGCGCCGGGGGAGTTCGTCGTACCCGCGCGGGAAGATCACCTCGTCGCCCTCGATGGCATCCTCGTCGAGGCCGTGCGCATCCAGGTCGCCGATCCAGGCGCCGCACTGCTCCTCCACCCGGTGGCGGAAGAACTCACGGATCTCATCGATGCGCTCGGGCGAGAACCCGGAACGATCGAGGGCCCGCTCGGTGACGTCGAGGTACGTGTCACCCGAGGAGGATGCCGCGATCTCCTCGACGAGCAGGCGATCGGCCTCATCGACATCCGCGATCCACTGGGCGGTGGCGGTGTCATCCATCGCCCGCCCTTCGCCGTCGAAGTTCTCGATCGGTCGCCCGCCGACCTGGAAGCTGCCCACCGTGTACTCGATGGTCGGGACACCAAGGGCCTGGACGAGGTCCCACAGGGGAGAGCCGTCGATCCCGTGGATCCATGACGCGCCGAGGTCGACGGGGAACCCCGCGCTCCGATCGGTGTGCATCCGTCCGCCGATGCGGTCCCGTGCTTCGAGGACGACGACGCGCTGGCCGGCGTCTGCGAGCATGCGGGCGCTCGTCAGCCCCGACATGCCTGCACCGATGACGATGGTGTCGAATGCGCTCACGTGGTCCTCCTCGGGCCGGTCCGCGGCCGCCTCCGCTGCCGCCGTGGCAGGGGCCGGTCGGCACAGGGTATCGTGGTACGGATGTCGCGCGTGCGAACAGGCGCGACGAGAGCTGAATAGAGAGGCCGTCATGGACATCGAACTGAGTCTTCTGCGAGGGATCGAGAAGGAGAAGGCGATCCCCTTCGACGAACTCGTCGCGATCATCGAGCAGGCGATCCTGACCGCATACTCCAAGCACGTGTCCGAGGACGGTGTGACCCCCGAGGGCGTCCGCGTCGACCTGGACCGCAAGACCGGGCACGTCGCCGTCCTCCAGGTCGTCCGGGATGAGGAAGGCGCCGTCATCGGCGAGGAAGACGCCACCCCCGACGACTTCGGACGCATCGCGGCCTTCGCGGCGAAGCAGGTCATCAGCCAGCGTCTGCGGGACATCGCCGACGACGTGGTGCTCGGTGACTTCAAGGACAAGGAAGGCGACATCGTCGCCGGCGTGGTGCAGCAGGGTCCGAACCCGCGCATGATCCACATCGATCTCGGTGCCGTCGAAGCCATCCTGCCCCCCGAGGAGCAGGTCCCGGGCGAGGAGTACACGCACGGGTCGCGCCTGCGTGTGTACGTCACGAGCGTCGCCAAGGGGCTCAAGGGCCCGCAGATCACGGTCTCGCGCACGCATCCGGGACTCGTGCGCAAGCTCTTCGCCCTCGAGGTTCCGGAGATCGCGGCCGGTCTCGTCGAGATCGTGGCTCTGGCCCGTGAAGCCGGACACCGCACCAAGATCGCGGTGAAGGCGAATGATCCGTCGATCAACGCCAAGGGTGCGTGCATCGGCGAGCTCGGACGGCGCGTACGCGCGGTCACCGAGGAGCTCGCGGGGGAGAAGATCGACATCGTCGACTACGACGCCGATCTTCCGGTCTTCGTCGCCCATGCGCTCTCGCCGGCGAAGGTCACGAGCTCGTTCGTGCTCGACGCGGGAACCAAGGCCGTCCGTGCGCTGGTCCCCGACTATCAGTTGTCGCTCGCGATCGGCAAGGAGGGTCAGAACGCGCGTCTGGCCGCCAAGCTCACGGGGGCGAAGATCGACATCCAGCCGGACAGCATCCTCGACTGAACGGCTCCGGACTCCCGGCTCGCCCCGCGTACGGGCAGGGCGGGGCGAAACGCAGGTGTAAGATGGAACCCGTACGAACGTGCGTCGGTTGTCGCACGCGTGCTCCCCGCTCCGCCCTCCTCAGGGTGGTGTCCCAGAACGACACCCTCATCGTCGATGAGAGTGCTGTCCTGCCAGGGCGAGGCGCGTGGGTCCATCCGACACGCGAATGCATGGATGCCGCTCTGCGGCGCCGCGCATTCGGACGAGCACTGCGCGTGACCACTCAGCTGGACACGCGGAACTTCGAACAGCATCCACCAAGAAACAAAGGCTGAACAGCTATGGAAACAAAGTGAACGGCTCGAAATGAGACCCGTCCGCGACTAGTGGTCTGCCCTGTCTGGGTGGACCGACTCAGACAGGAGAATTGTGGCTGGTAAACCACGCGTACATGAGATCGCCGCCGAACTCGGCGTCGACAGCAAGGTCGCACTTGCAAAGCTCAAGGAACTCGGCGAGTTCGTGAAGAGCCCGTCTTCGACCATCGAACCGCCGGTGGCGCGCAAGCTGCGTGCGGCGATCGAGGCCGACGGTTCGCTCAAGGCTGCGGCTGACGCCGCTCCCGCCGCGAAGCCCGCTGCGGCGAAGCCCGGCGCCAAGCCCGGTGCCAAGCCCGGTGCCAAGCCGGCACCGACCCCGGGTCCCAAGCCCGGTCCCAAGCCTGCCCCGGAGGCCCCGGCCCCCGCGGCTCCCGCGCCCTCCGCTCCGGCGCCTGCCCCCGCGGCAGAGGCTCCGGCTGCAGCGACTCCCGAGGCGGCGAAGCCTGCTGAGGGCGGCGCACCGACTCCCGGGGCTCCGCGCCCCGGCAACAACCCGTTCTCCTCTGCGCAGGGGATGGGTCAGCGCCCCGCCGGACCCCGTCCGGGCAACAACCCCTTCGCATCCGCTCAGGGCATGGGACAGCGCCCGACCCCGGGCAACATCCCGCGTCCGCAGGCGCCGCGTCCCGGCGCACCCCGTCCGGGTGCCCCGCGTCCCGGTTCGCCGCGTCCCGGCGCTCCTCGTGGCGGTCAGGGTGGTCGTCCGGGTGCTCCGTTCCAGCAGCGCTCCGGCGGTCCCGGTCGTCCCGGCGGCGGCGGACCCGGCGGTGCCGGTGGTCCCGGCGCGCGTCCCGGCGGCGGTTTCGCCGGTCGTCCCGGTGGGGGCGGCGGCCGAGGCCGTGGTCCCGGTGGCGGCACCGCAGGTGCCTTCGGTAAGGGCGGCGGAAAGAGCAAGCAGCGCAAGTCGCGGCGGGCGAAGCGGCAAGAGTTCGAGATGCGGAGTGCTCCGGTCGTCGGTGGCGTCAACGTCACCCGCGGCAACGGAGAGACCATCCGCATGCGCCGCGGCGCGTCGATCGCGGACTTCGCCGACAAGATCGAGACGCTGACCGGTTACACGGTCCAGCCGGGAACCCTCGTCACCATCCTCTTCAACCTCGGCGAGATGGCCACGGCCACCGAGTCCCTGGATGAGGCGACCTTCGAGGTCCTGGGTGCCGAGCTCGGCTACAAGATCCAGATGGTCTCGCCCGAGGACGAGGACAAGGAGCTCCTCGAGGGCTTCGGTCTCGACCTCGAGGCCGAGCTGGAGGCGGAGAGCGAGGACGACCTCGAGATCCGTCCGCCGGTGGTCACCGTCATGGGTCACGTCGACCACGGTAAGACGCGACTGCTCGATGCGATCCGTCAGACCAACGTCATCGAGGGTGAAGCCGGTGGCATCACCCAGCACATCGGTGCCTACCAGGTCTGGACCGAGCACGAGAACATCGAGCGCGCGATCACCTTCATCGACACCCCGGGTCACGAGGCGTTCACCGCCATGCGTGCCCGTGGTGCGCAGGTCACCGACCTCGCGATCCTCGTGGTCGCAGCCGACGACGGCATCATGCCGCAGACGGTCGAGGCGCTGAACCACGCGCAGGCGGCGAACGTGCCGATCGTGGTCGCGGTGAACAAGGTCGACAAGCCCGACGCCAACCCCTCCAAGGTGCGTCAGCAGCTGACCGAGTACGGCCTGGTCGCCGAGGAGTTCGGTGGCGATGTCATGTTCGTCGATGTGTCCGCACGTGCCGGTACCGGTATCCAGGAACTCCTGGACGCCGTGCTGCTCACCGCAGACGCCGGTCTCGACCTGACCGCCAACCCGAACAAGGCCGCTCGTGGTGTCGCGATCGAGGCGAAGCTCGACAAGGGCCGCGGTTCGGTCGCCACAGTGCTCATCCAGTCCGGAACGCTCCGGGTCGGCGACGCGATCGTCGCAGGTACGGCGTACGGCCGTGTGCGTGCCATGGCGGACGAGAACGGCGAGCAGGTCCTCGAGGCCTACCCGTCGCGTCCGGTGCAGGTGCAGGGTCTGAACTCCGTGCCGCGTGCCGGTGACGTCTTCATCGTGACCGAGGAAGACCGCATGGCTCGCCAGATCGCGGAGAAGCGTGAAGCGGTCGAGCGCAACGCCCAGCTGGCCAAGGCCCGTAAGCGCATCTCGCTCGAAGACTTCACCCGTGCTCTCGAAGAGGGCAAGGTCGAGTCGCTCAACCTCATCATCAAGGGTGACGTCTCCGGTGCCGTCGAGGCGCTCGAGGAATCGTTGCTCAAGATCGAGGTCGACGACTCGGTGCAGCTGCGCATCATCCACCGCGGTGTCGGTGCGATCACCGAGTCCGACGTGAACCTGGCGACGATCGACAACGCGATCATCGTGGGCTTCAACGTCCGCCCCGACACGAAGGCGCGCGAGCGTGCCTCCCGTGAGGGTGTGGACATCCGCTTCTACTCCGTCATCTACAACGCGATCGACGAGATCGAGAGCTCGCTCAAGGGCATGCTCAAGCCGGAGTTCGAAGAGGTCCAGTCGGGTGTGGCCGAGATCCGCGAGGTGTTCCGCTCCTCCAAGTTCGGCAACATCGCCGGTGTCATCGTGCGATCGGGAACGATCACCCGCAACGCCAAGGCTCGCGTCATCCGCGACGGCGTCGTGGTCGCCGATGGACTCGCCATCGAGTCGCTGCGCCGGTTCAAGGACGACGTCACCGAAGTCCGTACGGACTACGAGGCCGGTATCGGCCTCGGCAAGTACAACGACATCCAGATCGGTGATGAGATCGAGACGACCGAGCTCGTCGAGAAGCCTCGCGGCTGATCGATTCGAACAACCTCTCGGGCGTCCGTCGCTCCGCTCCCCTCGGGGAGCGGAGCGGGGGACGCCCTGAGGTTTCCGTACAGGGAGAGAACAATGGCAGGCGAACGACAGGCTCGGCTCGCGGATCGCATCCGCGTCATCCTCGCTGAACGACTGGAGAAGGGGCTGCGTGACCCGCGCCTCGGCTTCGTCACGATCACCGACGTCCGCGTGAGCGGAGACCTTCAGCACGCGTCGGTGTTCTACACGGTGCTCGGCACGGAGGAAGAGCGCATCTCCAGCGGTGCCGCGCTCACCTCGGCCACCGGAATGCTGCGCAGCGAAGTCGGGCGGCAGCTCAGCACCAGGCTCGTGCCGACGCTCGAATTCATCCCCGACGCGCTTCCGGAGAACGCGGATCACATCGGTGCGCTGCTCCGCGAAGCCCAGCAGCGGGATGCGGACGTCGCGAAGCTCGCGTCCTCGGCATCGCATGCCGGCGACGCCGACCCGTACCGCACGGACGACGACGCGGAGTGATCGCCGTTTGATACGCTCAGCTTCGCGGGACCAGATCCCGCGAAGCTGGGGGGCGGCATCGTGGGTCGGAGCATGGCGCGGGGGCGATTCGTCGCGCCCGCGGTGGTGGGAATCATCCTCGAGGAGCTTCTCGAACGGGACCTCGCATGCGCACCGCATGTGCTTGCCGGTCTCGCCGTCGATCTCGACGCGCATGCTCCTACGGTCCGCGAAGTCGTCGAGAGTCTGACGCCCGAGCAAAGACACGGACACCGTCCATTGCCGTCACCGCTCCCGTTGGTCCCGTCGATCGCCCGCAGGTTCGACACCATGGAACTCGAATCGCGTGACCGGCAATTGCTCCTCGCACTCTCGGTGTCCCTGGAGGATGACCTCGAACCTCTGCTCGCGTTCGACGGGAGAACCGCATCAGAGGTCGCGGCCGCTCCGGTGGGCGACCGCCTCCGCGTGCATGCCGGTCGTGTTCGTTTCGTCGATGCCCGCCTGTCGATCTGGATCAGAGCCACATCCTCAGCCGCGACCACGGCGGTGGTCCACGAGCGGCTGAGCACTGTCTTCCGCGCGCGCGGCGACCAGGTGCGCGCGAACTGGCATCATGCGCGGGCGTCCCTCGAAGGCGACCCTGCGGCTGCTCCCGAGCTCATCGACATCGCCGGGCAACTCAGTGACGCGGGCCATCCCGAGCGCGCATTGCTGCTCGCTCGCGAGGCCTCGGACCACGCCACCGCAAGCGACCGAGACGACGCGCGTCTGGTCGCAGGCACGTCGGCGCTCGCAGCCGGCTTCGTATCCGAGGCCTCGGCATGGTTGAACGCGCTGTACTCCGAGACTTCCGACCCTCGGCGTTCGCGAGGCCTCGGCGCACTCCTCGTCGCCCAGACGCTCGCGCAGGGGGCGGTGCCCGAGATCGATCCGAGTTCGCTGCGTCCGGAGACGGATGACCCGGGGGACTGGCGACATTGGACACGCGCGAGCGCACTCGTGGCAGTGATGTGCGCTGAGCGAGGTGACCGGCGGGGGATGCGGGTGTGGCTCGATGCGCTCCGCGAGGGGGCAGCTCGCACCGGCGCGGAACGTGAACTGCGGGATCCGGCGATCGCCCTCAGCTGGCTCATCGCTGGTGAGCGCGACGTCGATGAGGTCGCGGGTTCCGGTCCGGTGAGTGGCGGGATGCTGAGCGCCCTGCGCGCAGCGTTGCACGGTGACATCGATCGAGCGCGACGTCTCCTCGCCAAAGACGACTCGGCGATCGGCTCCGCGCCGGACCCTCTGGTTCCCGGCTACGAGCACAGCCCGATCATCCAGGCGTACCGCCGGATCGTCGACGTCCTGCTGCTCGCGTGGCGAGGCGACATCGGCCTCGCGCGGGAACGACTGATCCAGGCCGCGCTCGTGCTGCCGGTCGCCTTGCCGTTCGCGGGATTGGGCGTGGTCCTCGCGCGCCGTCTCGATCTCGCCGTGCTCGGCGAACTCGGTCCCTTCTCGCTTTCACTCACGGCAGCCCTGCCGAACGGGGCACGGATCGATGTGCTCGTCGATCGGGGCATCCAGTCGCTTCTCGCCGGCGCTTTCCACGATGCCGCCGCCACGGTTCGACTCTGGGCCGAGCTCGGGTCACCGCGGACCGCGATGTCGGTGCCGGCGCTCGACGAACTCGCTCTCACGGTGGAGGCGCGCCCGATGACGGTCGGCTCGATCGAGCCGCCGGAGATCGCGCTCGCGCAGCGGCTGCGCGTGCGCATCGCGACGGCCGGGGACGCTCGGTGGCGTTCGGAGCGTGATGCCGTGACGGAGGCTGCACGCACGCTCGCCTCTCCGTTCACGCGAGCCAGAGTGGAGACCATGCTCGGAACCCAGCACGCGATCCACGATGATCATGCCGCGGCAAGGGTGCACCTCCACCGTGCCGAGCGTCTGTTCGAGGTCTCGGGGGCGACCGCGTGGGCACGGTCCATCCGCGACCGCATCGACCGGCTCGACGCCAGGGAGGGGAGCATCGTTCCGGCGGCCGATCCGCTCTCCGCGTGTCGCGCCGCATGGTCGCTCGCGCTCACAGCACGGGAGCTCGAGGTGGCGATGCTCGCCGTCGGTGGATCCCCGAACAGGGACATCGCCGAGATGCTGAACGTGTCGGTCCGTACGGTCGAAGTGCACCTCGGGCGGATCTTCACGAAGTTCGACGTCCGCAGCCGCGTCGAGCTCACGGTGCTCGCACACCGCACCGATCATCACCTCTGAAGCGTCGTCACCGAGGCAGCGAGAGGGCTTCGCCGTCGGCTTCGGCGAGCCCGTCGGCGATGAGCGAGTCGATCGCGCGATCGCGCTGAGGCGAGTCCGGCCAGTCGGGGAGGACGGCGACCAGCGGCACCGGGTCGGGGGCCGCCTGCCGCAGAAGGCGCAGTACGAGGCCGCGGGCCTGACGGTCCGATCCCTCGTACGATGCCTGGCGTCGTCGGTCATCCCCGGTGTCGGGGCGGCCCGCGACGAGCCAGGCGCAGGTCGCGGAGAGAGGGCACTGCTCGCAGCGCGGAGCTCGCGCCGTGCAGACCGTGGCGCCCAGTTCCATCGCCGCGGCGTTGAAGACCACGGACTCGGGCACCGAAGCCGGGAGCAGGGATTCCATCAGTGCGAGGTCACGACGAGACGGCGGCGCGGGGTGGGCTCGGCCGTCGATCGCCCTCGCCAGAACGCGCCGCGTGTTCGTGTCGACCACGGGGTGCCGGTCTCCATAGGAGAACACGGCGACCGCTCGGGCGGTGTAGTCGCCGATGCCGGAGAGCGCGAGGAGCGCGTCGACATCGCGGGGAACGATGCCGTCGTGCCGCTCCGTGATCTCCACCGCGGCACGGTGCAGCCAGAGCGCCCGTCGCGGATAGCCCAGGTTCGCCCACTGCTGCACGACGTCCGCCGTGGATGCCGCGGCCATCGCCTCCGGGGTCGGCCACCGCGCCAGCCAGGCCTCGAGGTGGGGGATGACCCGCGAGACGGGGGTCTGCTGCAGCATGAACTCGCTCACGAGGACTCCCCAGGCGCCGAACTCGTCATGAAACGCGGATCGGCGCCACGGCAGGTCACGCGCTGCGTCCCGATACCAGTCCGACAGGCGCGACACGATGTCGGGCAGGGCCTGCGATCC
The DNA here is from genome assembly GCF_024498615.1 of Microbacterium sp. J1-1. NCBI lineage: Bacteria > Bacillati > Actinomycetota > Actinomycetes > Micrococcales > Microbacteriaceae > Microbacterium > Microbacterium sp. J1-1. The sequence goes on from NZ_CP089590.1 coordinate 1,551,639, forward strand.
GGGCATCCCCTCAGCCTACGGGAGCGCGCAGCCGTGCCCGGAACGACACCGTCGACCGAGGTTCGCGAACGGTCGACCGCTGTGGCCTCGGTAGGCTGGGGGGATGGTCTCGCCCGGCATCCTCCTCGTCGACAAGCCCGCTGGGCTGACCAGTCACGACGTCGTCGCGCGCACGCGCCGTGCGTTCGGAACGAGGAAGGTCGGTCACGCGGGAACGCTCGATCCGATGGCGACCGGGCTGCTGGTCATCGGGATCGAGGGAGCGACCAGGCTCCTGACCTACATCGTGGGCGCGGACAAGACCTACACGGCGACGATCCGACTGGGCCAGACCACCGGCACCGATGACGCGGAGGGCGAGATCCTCACGACCGCCGCTGCGGAGGCGTGGGACGCTGTGACGGACGATGCGGTCGCCGCGGGGATCGCTGCCCTCACCGGAGAGATCTCGCAAGTGCCCAGCGCCGTCTCCGCCATCAAGGTCGACGGGCGTCGAGCCTACGATCGCGTCCGTGCCGGGGAAGAGGTCGTCCTGGCAGCCCGAGAAGTCGTCGTCTCCCGGTTCGACCTCATCGCGAGCCGGCGGAGCGACGGCGCGCTCGACCTCGATGTGATCGTCGACTGCTCGTCCGGCACCTACATCCGCTCGCTCGCTCGCGACCTCGGGCAGGCCCTCGGCGTCGGCGGGCACCTCACCGCGCTACGGCGCACGCGGGTCGGCCCGTTCGATGTGAGCGACGCCGTCGATGTCGACGCGCTCGAGGGGGCGTCCACTCTCACCGCGGCGCAGGCGGCCCGGCGCATCCTCCCGGTCCTGGACATGACGGCCGAGGAAGCGCGCGACCTGCGGCACGGCAAACGTCTCACCGGCCACGCCGCGCGCCTGAACGGACCGATCGCCGCCGCCATCGACGAGGACGGGCTCCTCGTCGGCATCGTCGAGAAGCGGGGAGCCGACCTGAAGAGTGCGATGAACATGCCGGAGGCCGTGCGATGATCCTGTGGTTCACGATCGCCCAGGTCATCGTGGCCGTCGCGGCGGGTGTCTTCTGCCTCATCGCGGGGCTCATCGGGCGCCGGCCGAGCGACTTCAGCGTCGGTGCACTCGCCTTGGTCGAGATCCTCCTGGTCGTCCAGGTGATCGTCGCGATCGTCGCACCCCTCGCCGGCAACCCGCCGACGGGAGACCTGCTCGAGTACTGGGTCTACCTCGTGTCGGCCGCACTGCTTCCCGTAGGAGCCGTGCTGTGGGCGCTCATGGAGCGCAGCCGGTGGAGCACCGTGATCCTCGGGGTCGCGGCGTTCGCCATCGCGATCATGCTGTGGCGCATGCAGGTCATCTGGTCCGTCCAGATCGCATGAGCTGAGACCTCGGGCAGAGTCCGGCCGCCTCCCGCGGCTCTAGGATGGAATGCGCTATGAGCTCCACCGCACCCCCCACTCGGATGACCGGCATCGGTCGCGTCCTCGTGATCGTCTACGCCGTGATGGCGCTGGCCGCCACCGGACGCAGCTTCGTGCAGATCGTCCGCCGCTTCGACGAGGCACCTCTCGCGTACTCGCTGTCCGCACTCGCCGCCGTCGTGTACATCCTCGCGACCCTCGCGCTCGTCCTCGCCCGACGTCGCGGCTGGTACACGGTGGCCTGGATCGCGATCGTCTTCGAACTGACCGGGGTGCTCGTGGTGGGTCTGCTCAGCGTCCTGATGCCGGCGCTGTTCCAACATGAGACGGTGTGGTCGCTGTTCGGGCGCGGGTACCTCTTCGTCCCGTTGGTGCTCCCGATCTTCGGCGTCTGGTGGTTGCGCACGCACCGACCTGTCGACGCCCCGCGATCGGTCGAGGTCCACGCGTGATCGTGTTCCGCAGTCCGGAGGAGATCCCGGACGGCTTCGGACCGAGTGCGGTCGCCATCGGAAAGTTCGACGGCGTCCATGCCGGCCACCGAGCGGTGATCGCCCGACTGAACGAAGCCGCTGCAGCCAGCGGCAGCCGCGCCGTCGTGGTCACGTTCGACCGCAACCCCCTGGCCATCCTTCGTCCGGACCGATGCCCGGAAAACGTCGTCACGGTCGAACGCAAACTCGAACTGCTCGGCGAGATGGGCATCGATGCGACTCTGGTGCTCACCTTCGACGAGGAACTCGCCGCCCGCAGCGCTCATGACTTCGTCACCGACATCCTCGTCGGTGCGCTCGAAGTCTCCACGGTCCTCGTCGGCGAGGACTTCCGGTTCGGGAACAGGGGAGCGGGCACGCCGGACCTCCTGCGCGAGCTCGGGCCCGAGCACGGCTTCTCCGTCGAGGTCGTCGACGACGTGTACCTCCCCGGCTCCGCGCGGCGCGTGTCGTCGAGCTGGATCCGAGAGTTGCTGATGGAGGGCGATGTCGCGACGGCGACGACCGTGCTCGGACGCTACCCGGATGTGCGGGGCGAGGTCGTCCACGGACTCAAGCGCGGGCGAGAGCTGGGGTTCCCGACCGCGAACCTCTCGACGATCGTCGATGCTTTCGTCCCGGCCGACGGCGTGTACGCGGGGTGGCTCGTGGATCATGACACCGGTATCCGGCACCCCTCCGCGATCTCCGTCGGGACCAATCCCACTTTCGACGATGTCCTCGTACGGCAGGTGGAGGCGCACGTGCTCGGCGAGACCGGGCTGGATCTCTACGGACACGATGTCAGCGTCGAGTTCGTCGAGCGACTGCGGGGAATGGTCGCGTTCGAGGGGATCGAGAAGCTCATGGAGCAGATGGCCGCCGACGTCACCGATGCCGCCCGCGCGCTCGACGTGACTTCCTGATCGTCCGAAATCTCCGCGACGCGAGCGCCATGACATAGAATGGGAAACGGCTCCCGCCGATTCTCACGCTTCTCGCGTGCCTCGACGGGAAGAAGATCCACTGTTCGTACGGTCCTGGCTCACGCCACACGCGGACAACGAGAACGGCCCATGGTTTCCTGGGGAAGCCGGAGCCTTCACGCTCAGGAGGAGCATGCCGACCACGGCAACCGCCGCCACGCGGCGAAAGAAGACGTCCCGTCGTGACGACGAGGCACCCCTCATCCCGATCCTCGCGCGCAAGGTGCGTGAGATCGAGGCCAAGTCTCAGCGGGGGAAGCTCGGTCCGACGAACCGGGTGAAGTTCCAGGTGATCGCCTTCCTCGTGCGCGAAGAACGTGCGCGGGTGAAGGCCGACGCTGAGATCGGGGATCCCGCGCGCGCCGAGCTGCTCAAGCGGCTCGACGGTGTCGCCACGATCCTCGCGAAGACCGCTGCGCGCGACACGTCGCTCATCCAGTTGCTGGAAGCCGACCAGGCGACGTCGCCGGTGGCCAAGCGCATGCGCCGCGACTGGCTGCTCGAATCCGGTGCTGAGCTCGCTCCCGAAGACCTGATCATCGCCGATGCGGCCCCCGTGCAGGTCTCCGTCGTGCCCGCGGCGATCGCGGAGCGACAGGTCACCCCGCCCTCGGTGGAGGCGCGTCAGCTGGCAAACCCGTTCCTCGCTCCCGACCTGACGCCGCGTGCGGCGGCGACCCCGCGTCGTCGTCTCGACGGCTGGGAGCTCATGGGCCCGCTGTACAAGGCATTCGAGACGGGTGCGGGCGGATCCGCCGCATCGATGGATCTCCCGCCTGCGCCGGAGTTCGACCACATCTCGCCCAAGGGCCTCGAGGTCATGGTGCACCAGTCCCGATTCCTCGAGGCGGTCAAGGCGGGGCACCGCAGCTTCCTGCTCGCTGATGAGCCGGGCCTCGGCAAGACGGCGCAGTCGGTGCTCGCCGCGTCCGTCGCGGGTGCGTATCCGCTGCTCGTCGTCGTGCCCAACGTCGTGAAGATGAACTGGGCGCGCGAGGTCGAACGCTGGACTCCGCAGCGCCGTGCGACGGTGATCCAGGGAGACGGCGACGACATCGATGCGTTCGCCGACGTGTTCATCGTGAACTACGAGATCCTCGACCGGCACATGTCGTGGCTCGCCTCCATCGGTCTGCGCGGCATGGTCGTCGACGAGGCGCACTTCATCAAGAACCTGTCCTCACAACGGTCGCAGAACGTCTTGTCGCTCGCCGCCCAGGTGCGCGAGCGCACCCCGGGGCACGATCCGCTCATGCTGGCGCTCACCGGAACCCCGCTGATCAACGACGTCGAGGACTTCGACGCGATCTGGCGGTTCCTGGGCTGGACGACCGGCGAGAAGCCGGGCCCCGAGCTCATGGAGAAGCTGGACGCGACCGGGTTCACTCCGGCCGACAAGGCGTTCTACCCCGAGGCACGGGATGCCGTCATCTCGATGGGCATCGTGCGCCGCAAGAAGAAGGATGTCGCCGCCGACCTCCCGGACAAGCTGATCGCCGACCTGCCCGTGCAGCTCGACGATGAGTTCGGACGCGGCATCCGTCAGGCCGAGCGCGAGCTGGGGGAGCGGCTCGCCGCACGCTACCGTCGCATCATCGAGGCGCGGGGCGATCGCGGACTCGTCCCCGGGGAGATCGACGAGGACATCGTGCGTCTCGTCGCTCAGAACGAACTCGAGGAGTCGAAGGCCGCCGGCACCGGGGGAGACAACGTCTTCACCATGGTCAGGCGCATCGGCCAGGCCAAGGCGCCCCTCGCAGCGGACTACGCGGCGCAGCTTCAGCGCTCGGTCGGCAAGGTGGTCTTCTTCGCCAAGCACATCGACGTGATGGATCAGGCGGAGGCGCACTTCGCCGCCGCGGGCATCCGGGCGGTGTCGATCCGGGGCGACCAGTCGTCGACCACGCGACAGCAGGCGATCGACGACTTCAACGGTGACCCCTCCGTGGGCATCGCGGTCTGCTCGCTCACTGCGGCCGGGGTCGGGCTCAACCTGCAAGCGGCCTCGAACGTCGTGCTCGCCGAGTTGTCCTGGACCGCCGCCGAGCAGACGCAGGCGATCGACCGCGTGCACCGTATCGGGCAGGACGAGCCGGTCACCGCCTGGCGAATCATCGCGGCGCACACGATCGACACCAAGATCGCGGAGCTGATCGACCAGAAGCAGGGCCTCGCGGCGCGGGCGCTCGACGGCGAGGCCGTGGAGGAGTCGGCCGCGGAGCCGGTGCAGCTGGCAGCACTCATGCACCTGCTGCGGCAGGCACTCGGTGCGGCGTAGGCGTCAAGAACGGCTGTTCTTAACGTCATTTCGGCGCTGAATATCGGGCATCTCCGAGAAGTCCGTCGATATCCTCGATCGTCCACGTCAAGATCGGGGATTTTCGTCGACGTCGAATGGCGCGCGAGTGCGCGGGGGCACTAGTGTCGATCGAAGGCAGCGTCGCCTGTTCCCCCATCACCCGAACGTCTGAAGGCACCAGCATGAAGATCGGCATCCTGACGAGCGGCGGCGACTGCCCCGGCCTCAACGCGGTCATCCGCGGCATCGTGCTCAAGGGCACCACCACGTACGACCTGGAGTTCGTCGGCATCCGGGACGGGTGGCGTGGCCTCGTCGACGGCGACTTCATGCCGCTCACACGCCACGAGGTGAAGGGGCTCTCGAAGGTCGGTGGGACCATCCTCGGCACCAGCCGCACGAACCCCTACGAGGGGGAGCGCGGAGGCGCCGAGAACATCGCCAAGACCCTGTACGGCCACAAGATCGACGGCATCGTGGCGATCGGCGGCGAGGGGACGCTCGCCGCTGCGGACCGTCTGGCGAAAGACGGGATCAAGGTCATCGGCGTCCCCAAGACGATCGACAACGACCTGCAGGCCACGGACTACTCCTTCGGTTTCGACACGGCGGTGAACATCGCCACCGACGCGATGGACCGCCTCCGCACGACCGGCGATTCCCACCAGCGCTGCATGGTCGCCGAGGTCATGGGCCGCCACGTCGGCTGGATCGCGCTGCACGCGGGCATGGCCGCCGGTGCGCACGTCATCTGCATCCCCGAGGTTCCGATGTCGATCGACGACATCACCGAGCTGGTGACCAGTGCCCACGACCGTGGTCGCGCACCTCTGGTGGTCGTCTCCGAGGGATTCAAGCTCCTCGGCATGGAAGAGGCCTACAGCGACAAGGGTCTCGACGCTTTCAACCGTCCCCGGCTCGGCGGCATCGGCGACATGCTCGCTCCCGAGATCGAGCGCATCACCGGCATCGAGACCCGGGCGACGATCCTCGGTCACATCCAGCGCGGTGGATCGCCGTCGGCGTTCGATCGGGTGCTCGCGACACGACTCGGTCTGCACGCGGCGGATGCGCTCGTCGACGGCGCCTGGGGTCAGATGGTCGCCATGCAGGGTACCGACATCGTGCGGGTGCCCTTCGCCGATGCTCTCGGCGAGCTGAACACGGTGCCGCGCTACCGCTACGACGAGGCCGCTGCCCTCTTCGGCTGAGGACGCGGAGCGGGGAGCGCCCCCGCGCGGGGCGCCCACCACGGCGGTTCAGTCCTCGGCGAGCCCGAGGGTGTCGAGCAGCCAGGCGAGTTCGAACGCGCGCTCCCTCCAGGAGTTGTAGCGTCCGCTCACGCCGCCGTGCCCCGCGACCATCTCGCACTTGAGGAGGACGTCCGAGGCGCCGGCTTCTCGCAGACGTGCGACCCACTTCGCGGGTTCCACATACAGGACACGCGTGTCGTTGAGGGAGGTCACGGCGAGGATCCGCGGATACTCGACGCCGTCTCTCACGTTCTCGTAGGGCGAGTACGACTTCATGTAGTCGTAGACGTCCGAGCCGTGCAGCGGGTCGCCCCACTCGTCCCACTCGATCACGGTGAGCGGCAGGGACGGATCCAGGATCGTCGTCAGGGCGTCCACGAACGGCACACCGGCGAGGATGCCTGCGAAGAGCTCGGGAGCGAGATTGGCGACCGCTCCCATCAGCAGACCACCCGCGCTCCCGCCCTCGGCGACCAGGCGCTTCGGTGTCGTCACACCCGTCGCGACCAGGTGCTCGGCGCAGGCGACGAAGTCCGTGAAGGTGTTGCGCTTGTGCAGGAGCTTGCCGTCCTCGTACCACTGACGGCCCATCTCCCCACCACCGCGCACGTGGGCCACGGCGAAGATCACCCCGCGGTCGAGTTCGGACAACCGGGCGACCGAGAAGCCGGGGTCGATCGAGTGCTCGTACGATCCGTACCCGTACAGGTGCAGCGGTCGCGCCTCCGTGCCGGGTTCGCCGAACGAGCGCTTCCACACGAGCGAGATGGGAACGCGCACGCCGTCGGGGGCCGTCGCCCATTCACGCCGCTGGCCGTACTCCGCGGGGTCATAGCCGCCCAGGACGGAGACCTGCTTGCGCAGGATCAGGTCGCGATTCGAGAGATCGAGGTCGTACACCGTCCCCGGGGTGACGAACGACGTGTATCCGAGGCGCAGGAACGGCGAGTGCCATTCCGGGTTGCCGCTGACGCCCGCGGAGTAGAGCGGTTCGTCGAAGGGGATCTCGTCGAGGGTGTTCGTGGGGTAGTCGAGCAGACCGACGCGCTCGAGTCCTTCGCGTCGGTACTCGACGGTGGCGAAGTCACGGAACGCGTCCATGCCGAGCAGCCGTCTTCCTGCCTCGTGCGCGACGACCGGGAGCCGCTCTCCCTGGGGATCGGAGGCCGCGACGGAGACCAGCTCGAAGTCCAGGGCGCCGTCGTTGTGGAGGATGAACAGCCGGTCCTCGCCGTCCACCACCGCATGATCGATCGAATACTCCACCCCTTCGCGGCGCGGCCAGACCAGTCGCGGTTCGGCGGTGAGATCGCCGGTCAGATCGACCAGGTACTCCTCGCTCGTGATGCTCGAGCCGACGCCGATCACGAGGTACCGCCGGCTTCGTGTGATCCCCGCACCGAGCCAGAACTTCTCATCGGGTTCGTGGAACAGTCGGACGTCGTCCGCGACGGGTGTGCCCAGGCGATGCAGCCACAGGGTGTCGGGCCGCCATGCGTCGTCCCGGGTCGTGTAGAGGACTCCGGTGCCGTCCGGCGTGAAGAAGGCGCCGCCCGTGTTCGGGATCTCGTCGTCGAGGGTCGCTCCGGTCGTCAGATCGCGCACGTGCACCGTGTAGAGCTCGTCGCCCTCGAAATCGGTCGACCACAACAGCTTCGTGGCGTCGTCGGACGTGTCGAACGCGCCGAGCGAGAAGAACTCATGCCCTTCGGCCTCGATGTTCCCGTCGAGGAGGACCACTTCACCCGGAACAGGGACGCCCGGCTCGAGCACGGGCGGAGTCCACTCGCCGGCGTCGGCAGCAGCGCGGCAGTGGATACCGTACTGCGCTCCCTCCTCGGTCCGGCTGTAGTACCACCAGTCGCCTCGGCGGGTGGGTACCGAGAGATCGGTCTCCTGCACGCGGGCCTTGATCTCCTCGAACAGTTTCGTCCGAAGCGCGGCGAGGTGGGCGGTCTGCGCATCCGTGTAGGCGTTCTCGGCCTCGAGGTGTGCGATGACCTCCTCGGAGTCCTTCGCCCGCATCCACTCATACGGGTCGTCGAACGTGTCGCCATGATGAGTGCGGAGGGTGGAACGGCGGGCAGCGAGCGGGGCGTCAGTCACCGTTCCACGCTATCCCAGGTCGAGTTGACCGGCGCGGGGGAGGGTGGGAGGATTTACCGGGGCCGGTTAACGGAAGTCAAACCCACGGTGAACTCTTCGTTCAGCACGTCGATATCGTCGACAACTCCTTCTTCCTCAACGACCGAAAGCGAACGGTGGAAACCGCAGCCCTCATCGTCGTGCTCGTCATCGCGCTGGCACTCTTCTTCGACTTCACCAACGGTTTTCACGACACCGCGAATGCCATGGCGACGCCGATCGCCACCGGCGCGCTGAAGCCCAAGACCGCCGTCCTCCTCGCCGCCGTCTTGAACCTCATCGGGGCGTTCCTGTCCACCGAGGTCTCGAAGACCATCTCCGGCGGCATCATCCGGGAGGACGCGATCCTCTCCGCGGGGGCTGACCTCTTCCTCTCGCTGATCTTCGCCGGCCTGATCGGCGCGATCACGTGGAACATGCTCACCTGGCTCCTCGGACTGCCCTCGAGCTCGTCCCATGCGCTCTTCGGCGGGCTCATCGGTGCGACGATCGTCGGCGCGGGCGTGGGGGGCATCGACTTCGGCATGGTGCTCTCGAAGATCGTGCTTCCGGCGCTGATCGCACCCGTCACCGCCGGCCTGATCGCTTTCGCCGCGACGAAGATCGCGTACTCGATCACCCGTCGCTACGACGGAAAGCCGGATGGCCGTGACGGGTTCCGGTGGGGGCAGATCTTCACGTCCTCCCTGGTCGCGCTCGCACACGGCACCAACGACGCGCAGAAGACCATGGGCGTCATCACTCTCGCGATGATCACGATCGGCTGGCAGTCGGGGGCGCATCACGAGCCGGAGCTCTGGGTGATCGTCGCGTGTGCCTTCACGATCGCGCTCGGCACGTACCTAGGCGGTTGGCGCATCATCCGCACGCTCGGCAAGGGACTCACCGATGTGAAACCCGCGCAGGGATTCGCCGCCGAGAGCTCGACCGCGGCGACCATCCTCGCCTCCAGCGCCCTCGGCTTCGCGCTCTCCACGACCCAGGTCGCCTCGGGGTCCGTGATCGGCTCGGGACTCGGGCGCCGCGGCTCCACGGTCCGCTGGCGGACCGCGGGTCGGATCGGCGTGGGCTGGATCCTCACGCTGCCCGCAGCGGGCGGTGTCGGCGCGCTGGCCGCGCTCCTGGTGGTCTGGCTCGGCAACTGGGGAGTCGCGATCGACGCGGTCCTCGCACTCGCGATCATCCTCGGGCTCTTCATGCGCTCGCGCCGTAACGCCGTGACACCCGCGAATGCCATGAGCGACGTCGCTGAGTCGGGACGCGCGGTCGAGCTCCCCGACACGCCACCGCCCACGCGACGCCAGCAGCGCATCGCCGAGGCGAAGGCGGAGGCGAAGGCGCGTGCGGAAGCGCGTGACAAGGCGAAGGCGCAGGCCAAGAAGGACGCGGCTGACAAGGCCAAGAAGAAGGCTCAGGCAAAGTCCGACGGCAAGGCGGCGAAGGCCGGGGCCGTGTCGAAGAGTGCGGATGCGGCGCGCAAGGAGGAGTCCGAATGAACATCGTGATCGACTGGCTCGCGTTCCTCCAGGTGTTCCTGGCGGCGCTGATCGGTGCGGCTGCGATCGTCACCTTCTACGCGCTCGGTCTCCGGCTGCTGGTGCGCAGCGGGCGTGCTCCGGTCGTGAGCCCCGCGGAGTTCACCGACGCGATCACCGTGATCACCGAGAAGGAGCTTCGTCGCGCCGAGAAGCAGGCGGCGAAGGCGGCGAAGAAGAGCCCGCTCAGCGAGGGGCAGAAGACGACGGCTCTCGTCGGCGCCTATGCGTGCTTCGCGCTCTGCGCTGCGGCTGTCGTCGCCGGCATCCTCATGCTCGTCATCGGACACTGATCCGCACGGCGCGCCCTCGGATCATCGCAGCAGGCCCTCCACCAGGTCGTCGATGATGTCATCGGTCGGTGACTCCGGGTCGATCGGTGTGGTCAGTCGGTCGAGCAGGAGACCGTCGATCGCGTAGTGGAACAGCGCGATCTCGCGCCGTCCCCCCGGGAGGCCCGCCCTCGTATTGAAGGCGACGTCCCCCTCGAGCCCTGCGCGTTGCCAGGCGCCGAGCACCGCGGCCACTTCGGGGCGGCGGCTGCTCTCGAGCCGCAGTTCGAAGAGCGCGAGCGTCACTTCCCGGTCATCGGTGAGTCGGCGGACGATGTCGCGCACGTAGTCGGCGAACAGCGCAGGGCCGGGTTCGCCCGCGGAACGGCGCTCCAGCTCTTCCGGTGTGGGGGAGAGGCGCTCACCGATGCGTTCGACCAGCCCGGCCACCAGCGCATCGCGGCTGCGGAAGTAGTTCGACGTGGTGCCGGTCGGCACGCCGGCCGCGACATCGACGGAACGGTGGGTCAGCCCACGGGAGCCCTCGCGAGCGAGCACGGTGAGCCCCGCATCCGCGATCGCCTGTCGTCTGCCTTCGTTGCGTGCCACCACCGCATCCTATCTGATCACTACACCTGCAGTACTGACCAGACGCCTAGGCTGAGGGCATGTCCGCAGCAATCGGTGACGCGTACACCTTCGGCCGGCACGCTCCGGCGTCGCATGTCCTGATCCACGTCAGCGACCCGCACTTCCTCGCCGGGGGCGCATCGCTGGGCGGGCGGTACGACGTCGAGGCGAACTTCGCGCGCACGCTGGAGGCGATCGGTGCGGTGCACTCGCACCCGACGGCGATCGTCGTGACCGGGGATCTCGCCGATCTGGGGGAGCCGGACGCCTATCGTCGTCTGCGCGCGTCCGTCGAACCGGTCGCCGAGGAGCTCGGTGCTCCGATCGTCTGGGTGGCGGGCAACCATGATGAGCGTCCCGCCCTGCGCGCAGGACTCCTGGACCTCGAGCCGACCGAAGAGCCCGTCACCGGGGTCTGGGACCTCGGCGGGCTGCGTCTCGTCGCCCTCGACACCAGCGTCCCCGGCTGGCACCACGGCGATCTCGATGCCGGTCAACTCTCCTGGCTCGCGGATCAGCTCGCCCAGCCTGCGCCGCACGGGACGTTGCTCGCGATGCATCATCCGCCGCTCCCGAGCCATCTGCCGCTCTTCGACATCCTGGAACTGCGCCATCAGGACGAACTCGCCGACGTCATCCGCGGCAGCGATGTCCGGGGCATCCTCGCCGGACATCTGCACTATTCGTCACACGGGATGTTCGCCGGGGTCCCGGTCAGCGTCGCGTCGGCCACCTGCTACACGATGAACGTGGCACGTCCTGCGGCCGAGGTGAATGGCATGGACGCCGCGCAGGCATTCCAGATGGTCCACGTGTATCCCGACACGATCACCCACACCGTCGTCCCGGTGACCGACGCGGTGACGGGCGACTACTTCTCGGAGGCCTGGGTGGAGCGGATGTCGAAGCTCTCACCGGAAGGGCGACTCGAGGCCTTCTCCCGCAAACCCGGGCGCTGAGCGGCGTAGACTGGGCACATCCCCCACTCTTCTCACCCGCCACGACCCACGAGGATGTGACATGGCTTCTGCCGCGCCTACCCTGACCCGCACCGAGACCGATTCGCTCGGGAGCATGGAGATTCCCGTCGACGCGTACTGGGGGATCCACACCGCCCGCGCCGACGCGAACTTCCCGATCACGAAGCGGCCGATCTCGGTGTACCCCGATCTCGTGGTCGGCCTGGCGATGGTCAAGCAGGCGAGTGCCCGCGCGAATCGTGAGATCGGGGTGCTCGACGCCGAGCGTGCCGACCTGATCGATCGTGCTGCGCAGCGTGTGATCGACGGCGAGTTCCACGAGCAGTTCACGGTGGGCGTCATCCAGGGCGGTGCCGGTACCTCGACCAACATGAACGCGAACGAGGTCATCACCAACATCGCGCTCGAACTCGCCGGCCGGGAGAAGGGCGACTACGCGTTCCTCTCGCCGATCGACCACACGAACCGCAGTCAGTCCACCAACGACGTCTACCCGACGGCCGTGAAGATCGGTCTCTCGCTGACGTTGCGGTCCCTGCTCGAGGAGCTGGATCTGCTCCGACTGTCCTTCCTGGGCAAGTCGCGGGAGTTCCACGACGTCCTGAAGGTCGGTCGTACCCAGCTGCAGGATGCCGTGCCGATGACGCTCGGACAGGAGTTCAACGGCTTCGCCACGACGCTCGGCTACGACCACACCCGCCTGACCGAGAACGCTTCGCTGATGTTCGAGATCAACATGGGGGCGACCGCGATCGGCACCGGCATCACGACACATCGGGCTTACGCCCCGGCCGTGCTGAAGCACCTGCGGGAGATCACCGGGCTCGACCTGCGCACCGCGGGAGACCTCGTCGAGGCCACCAGCGACACCGGTTCGTTCATGTCGTTCTCCTCGACGCTCAAGCGCAACGCGATGAAGCTCTCGAAGATCTGCAACGACCTGCGTCTCCTGTCGTCGGGACCGCAGGCCGGGCTGGGGGAGATCAACCTTCCCGCGATGCAGGCGGGGTCCAGCATCATGCCGGGCAAGGTGAACCCCGTGATCCCGGAGGTCGTGAACCAGGTGGCCTTCGCCGTCGCCGGTGCCGACATGACGGTCACGATGGCGGCAGAGGCCGGGCAGCTGCAGCTGAACGCCTTCGAGCCGGTGATCGCGCACTCGATCTTCCAGTCCATCACCTGGATGCGCCAGGCGATGTGGACCCTGCGTGTCAACTGCGTCGACGGCATCACCGCGAACCGCGACCGCCTCGGGGCTATGGTCGGTGCGTCGGTCGGCGTCATCACCGCGCTGACGCCGTTCATCGGTTACGCGGCCGCAGCGGCGCTCGCGAAGACCGCGCTGCTGACCAATCGGAATGTCGCCGATCTCGTCGTCGAGGCAGGTCTGATGTCGCGTGACGAGGTCGTCAAGCAGCTGTCGCCGGCACGCCTGTCGGGTCTGGAGACGGTCACCGCTGCGATCCCGGTCGTCGCGCCGGAGGATCTGATCGAGATCTGACAGCGCGGGAACGCACGAGGGGACGGACGCTACGGCGTCCGTCCCCTCGTGCGTTCGATCCGTTTCAGTCCGTGATGCGGCAGTGGGTCGTGAGTTCGCCGATGCCGTCGATACCCACGGTCACGGTCGAGTGGTCGCGGAGGAAGATCTGCGGGTCGCGTGAGTACCCGGCGCCTCCGGGGCTGCCCGTCGAGATGAGGGTGCCGGGCAGCAGCGTGAGGGACTGCGACAGGTGGGCGATCAGCTTCGCGACGGAGCGCACCATCTGTCCGGTGCTCGCGTCCTGCACGGTGTGCCCGTCCACGACGGTCCAGATGTGGAGGTCCTGCGGATCGGGGATCTCGTCCGCGGTCACCGCGAAGGGCCCGGTCGGTGTGAACCCGTCGAAGGACTTGCATCGGGACCACTGGGCCTCGGAGAACTGGATGTTCCGCGCGGTGATGTCGTTGACCACGGTGTAACCCCAGACGTGCGTGAGGGCGTCCTGCTCGCTGACGTCTTTCGCGGGGGTGCCGATGAGGACGCCGAGCTCTGCCTCGTAGTCCACGGCCTCGCTGAGGTCACGCGGCCAGGAGGTCGTCTGATCGTGGCCGGTGAGCGAGTTCGGCCACAGGGTGAACACGGTGGGTGCGGCGTCGGTCTTCAGGCCGAGCTCGCTCGAGTGGGCGGCATAGTTCAGCCCCACGGCAAGGACGGCCGGGGGTGCGAGCACCGCGGAATCGAACGACCAGTCACCGAGCGGATGACGGACGGCGGCACCTGCGGCCAGCGCCACGCGCAGAGCCTCGAGAAGGGCATCCCCACCTTCGATGAGCTGCTGCAGCGTGGCAGGGGCGTCGGTCAGGAGATCAGAGACGAGGATGGCGTCCGAGTCCTGGACCACGGCGAGAACCGCGCGAGGGGAGTCAGGACGGCGCAGATGAGCGAACCGCATGCTCCTACGCTACCGGGTGGCGGCCGGTCCGCGGATGGAGGACACAGCCATACCGAGGCCGTCTCTCTTGTGCCCCTTAGGCTTTGGCTATGAGTTTCGGAGGACCACCCCCGCCGCAGCAACCGTCGCCCTACACGCCTCCGCCGGCCACGGCAGCGTTTCGGCAGTCGGGCTACGCGTCGGCACTGGCCCAGCCGACGCCGTACACGCCGCCGGCCCCGGTCGCACCCTCGCCCGCGGAGTCGCTTCCGGCGCTGCCGGTACCGACGCGCAAGGGGCGGACGATCTCGCTGTGGTTGTTCGGCTTCCTGGGCTTCCTGCTCCTGGCTCTGATCGGCTACTTCGGCTGGGCGCTGGGCGCATTCGCCTCGGTGGTCGGCCTGGTCCTCGCGCTGATCCCTCTGACCATCGTGTTCCTCGGTGTGCGCATGATCGACCGCTGGGAGCCCGAACCCAAGCGACTGATCTTCTTCGCGATCGCCTGGGGAGCCGTGGCTGCTGTCGGGCTCACGCTTCTCGTCGACGTCGGCCTGACGATCCTGATCGGTCCCACCTCCGAAGCCTTCACCGCGGTGGTGCAGGCCCCGATCGTCGAGGAGTTCTGGAAGGGACTGGGCGTCTTCCTGATCTTCCTTCTGGCCCGCCGGGCCTTCGACGGTCCGGTCGACGGCGTCGTGTACGGGGCGCTCGTGGGAGCCGGTTTCGCGTTCACCGAGAACATCCAGTACTTCGCTATCAGCCTGATCGAGGGTGGTGGCGAGCAGCTGACCGTGACGTTCGCGGTGCGCGCCATCCTCTCGCCCTTCGCGCACGCGATGTTCACCGCCGTCACCGGTTTCGCGATCGGCCTCGTGGCGCGTCGACACGGCTCGGCGGGCTCGGCGCTGGGCGCCGGACTGCTGGGAGGGCTCGGGGCCGTGCTGCTGCACGGACTGTGGAACGGGTCAGCGACGTTCGCCGACTTCTTCGGTCTCTACTTCACGCTGCAGGTGCCGCTCTTCATCGGCTTCATCCTCGGGATCATCGCGCTGCGCCGCGAGGAGGCGCGCCTCACCCGGGCCCGCCTCGCCGAGTATGCGAGCGCGGGGTGGTTCACCCCGGAAGAGGTCACGATGCTTGCCACGTCGAGCGGTCGCAAGGCTGGCCTCGCCTGGGCACGCGGGCTCCGAGGCGACCGGAGGCCACTCATGCGCGAATTTATCAAGGACGCGACGGCGCTGGCCGCTGTCCGCCAGCGTGCGATCACCGGGCGCGATCCCCTCGCGGTGGATGACGAGCGCGCCTTGCTGATCCGCACGCGCGCAGCCAGGGCGGCGTTGCTGGCGTACTGAGTCGGGCGCTGACGGACCCCGTGGCAAGACTCAGCGCCCGGTGCTGCGGCGATGCCTGCGAGTCTCCCGGGCGCTGAGTTGATCTGTAAACAGGGTGCACCGGCTCTCGCCGAGTGTCAAGAGGGTTTTGTGTCGACGCCTGATCTCGCTGTTCGCTGTGAGCAAGTGCGATCGCGTTGACCTCGTCCACGATGCTCGGTTTGATGGAAGCATGACTGATCGCACAAAGCCAGAGTTCGACGCTCCCACCGGTCCCGCTCCTGCGGAACTCGTCATCCGCGACATCATCGAAGGAGACGGCGCGGAGGCTAAGCGCGGCGACACCGTGACTGTCCACTACGCCGGTGTCGAGTACGAGTCCGGTGAAGAGTTCGACTCCTCCTGGGGTCGTGGTGAGACCATCCAGTTCCCTCTCGCCGCACTCGTCCAGGGGTGGCAAGAAGGAATCCCCGGCATGAAGGTCGGCGGTCGTCGAGAGCTCATCGTCCCTCCGCACCTCGCCTACGGTCCGGCCGGTGGCGGACACTTCCTCTCGGGGAAGACGTTGATCTTCATCATCGATCTGATCGCGGTCTGACCCCGTCGACGTTCCTGCGAGACGCTCCTCTTCGTCTGAAGAGGAGCGTCTCGTGCTGTGCGGGCACGAGATCTTCATTCGCGGGAATACATTCGAGTGAATGTAAGTTGTCACGAGGGTCGCGTCACTGCGGCCCCTGTCCGACGCCGCAACCGCGGCCGATGTCTCCGAAGGAGAAACCATGACCAGCATCGACATTCCCGGCTACCGTCCCGGCACCTGGGTGCTCGACCCTTCGCACAGCGAGGTGACGTTCAGCGTCCGCCACATGATGATCTCCAAGGTGAGGGGCACGTTCGGCGTCAAGAACGCGACGCTGATCGCTCCCGAGAACCCGCTCGAGGCCAAGGTCGAGGCGACCGTCGACGTGACCTCCGTCGACACGAACGACGAGGGCCGCGACGCACACCTCCGTTCGGCAGACTTCTTCGACACCGAGAACTTCCCGACCATGGAGTTCGTCTCCACGGGGACCCGCGTCAAGGGTGACGATCTCGTCGTCGATGGCGACCTCACGATCCGCGGCGTCACCAAGCCGGTCAGCTTCGAACTCGACTTCGGTGGCTTCGGCACCGACCCGTACGGCAACTACAAGGCGGGTGCCTCTGCGAAGGCCGTGATCAACCGCGAGGACTTCGGCCTCACCTGGAACGCGGCACTGGAGACCGGCGGCGTGCTCGTGGGCAAGGACATCACGATCAACCTGGACCTTCAGGGCGCCCTGCAGCAGGACTGATCGCGCTGCGCGCAGCATCCAGGACCCCGGGCCCTCAGGGCTCGGGGTCTTCTGCGTCGTAGTCGAGGAAACGGCGATTCCGGCGGGAGAGCATCGCGACCAGGGCGATCACCAGGACGCCGCCCAGCAGGGGAGGGAACCAGAGCGTCGTCAGGGTCGCGAGGGTTCCGGCGTAGAGGGCGCCCACTCGTGGTCCGCCGGCGACGACGACCACGAACAGCCCCTGCAGTCGGCCACGCATGGCGTCCGGGACGGCCGCCTGCATCATCGTGTTGCGGTAGATGGAGCTGACATTGTCCGATGCCCCGGAGAGGGCGAGTGCTGCGCAGGCGGCGACGATCAGTCCGACGTTCGGTGCGTCCTCCGACACGGAACCCGAGAGGGCTCCGATCAGCAGCACCAGACCGAACAGCAGGATCGACGCCCCGTATGCCTCGACCGCCCTCGCGATCCCGCGGCCGTGCCAGCGATATTGGACGACGCGTCCGGAGAAGAGGCTCGAGGCGAAGGTGCCGACGGCGACGGCCGCGGTCAGGATTCCGGTGGTGATGGCGCCTCCACCGAGGAGGACCGTGCCCAACGCCGGGAAGAGCACGAGGGGCTGACCGAAGGTCATGGCGATGATGTCGATGATGTACTGCATCCGGATGTTGCCGGCCCTGCGGAGGAATCGCCACCCGTCGACGAGGGATGCCAAGCCTGGTCGCACGACATCCCCTTCCGGGCGCAGCACCGGGAGGGTCCACAGCCCGAGGAACATCGAGAGCATGAGCACGACGTCGATCGTGTAGGTCCAGCCGTAGCCGGTGAGCGCCACCAGGAGCCCGGCGAGTGCGGGGCCCGCCATCACGGTGAGCCCGAACGCGACGCCGTTCAATGCGGATGCCGCGGCGAGCTGCGTGCGGGGGATGAGTCGAGGGACGATGGCTGTGCGGGTGGCCATCCCGACGGAGTTCGCCGCCGAGTTGATCATGCTCAACGCATAGAGCCACCAGATGGTCTCACTGCCCGTCCAGGTGAGGGCGGCGAGGAGTGCGGTCGAGACGAACGTGATCGTGGCCGCGATCAGCGCCACCCGCCGCCGGTCGAATGCGTCCGCGAGCATCCCGCCGTACAGTCCGGCGAGGATCATCGGCACGAGTCCGGCGACCGCGATCATCGACACCGCGAAGGTGCTCCCGGTCAGTACGAACACGTGCAGCATCACCGTGACGATCGTCAGTTGCCCGCCGATACCGGCCAGGGTCGAACCGATCCACATCCGCGCGAAGGCGGGACTGGTCCTCAGTGGGGTGAGGTCGATCAGATGACCGCGGCGCGCGCTCACCGGTGGAACTTCTTCTGCACCGTTCGAGCCTAGTTGCACCGGGGTGGGCGGCATCCGCCCGTGTCACACGGGGGAGCGCTCGGCTGGTAGACTCTTCAGGTTGCCGTTCGATCGGCCGCGGATAAAGAGAGCCCACGTATCAGGCGTCGGGCGCCGCGCAACAAGCAGAGAGGGGATCGAATCTATGGCACTGGAAGCAGACGTCAAGAAGGCGATCATCGAAGAGTACGCGACGCACCCCGGTGACACCGGATCCCCCGAGGTGCAGGCGGCGATGCTGACGCAGCGCATCAAGGACCTCACCGAGCACCTGAAGGAGCACAAGCACGACCACCACTCGCGTCGTGGCCTCTTCCTGCTCGTGGGTCAGCGCCGTCGTCTGCTCGGCTACCTCCAGAGCGTCGACATCGAGCGCTACCGCTCGCTGATCGCGCGCCTGGGTCTTCGCCGATAAGGCAGATTCCGCCAGCGTTCAATCGCGCAGAACATTCTTGAGAAGGCCGCCCCACGGTGTGGGGCGGCCTTCGTCATGTGTGGCGGGTCACGCAGTCGCGGAGGCACGCGACAGGTGGGCGCTCCCGCTCAGACCCGCGCGCCGACGAGGTCGGCATGGTGGATCGCTGCGACGTCCGGGTGGGCGCGCAGGCGTGACTTCAGCGCGTTCTCGCCGTAGAGGGCGTGAATCGGGTTGTCCGGGTCGTTCGTCACCCCGTTCGCCTCCGCCGCGAGTTCCGCAGGGAGCTCGATCAACGGCAGTCGCTTGTCGAGCGCGGGGTTGAAGAAGAACGGGATCGAGATGCGGTCGTCCGGTGCCTGCGGCGAGACGACACGATGGTTCGTCGCCTTGAGGTATCCGCCGGTCGCATACTCGAGCAGCTCCCCGATGTTCACGACGAAGGCCCCGGACACCGGGGGAGCGTCCACCCAGACGCCGTCGCGTTCGACCTGCAGTCCCCCTTTGCCGGGTTCGACCCACAGCAGCGTGAGCACACCGGAGTCCTTGTGCGCCCCGACACCCTGCTGCGGCTCCGGCTCATGGGTGCCCGGGTAGCGCACGATCTTGATGAGGGTCGACGGCTCCCCGAAGTGCTCGTCGAAGTACGTCTCGTCGGCACCGAGCGCCAGCGCCCAGGCGCGCAACAGTGTGCGCGAGACCTCCGAGAGGGCTTCGTGCCACTCAGCCACGACCTGCTCCAACTCCGGTTGTGCAGCCGGCCAGAGGTTCGGCCCGATCAGGCGGTTGAACGCGGGGCCGTCGTCCAGAGGCTCGCGCTCGGGCCCGATGTCGATCTGCTCACGCCAATCGACCTCGCCCCGGGTGCGCTCGCCGCCGATGCGGGTGTAGCCACGGAAGTGCGGACTGTTCACGTTCTCGATCGCGAGCTTGTCCTCCTCGGGGAGGGCGAAGAAGTCGCGCGCAGCGCGGTGCAGACGTGATTCCAGCTCCGGGGAGATGCCCGTGCCCGTGAGATAGAAGAAGCCGACGTCGTGCGTCGCCGTCCGGAGGCTCTCACAGAAGCGTGCCGCGGCCTCGGGGCCTTGATCGAGCTGGGACAGGTCGAGGATCGGGAGCGAGAGTTCAGCCATGGACCGAGGGTACGTCGGCCGTCCCGGAGTGAGGGCGACTGTTGCGTCGCGTTACCGCGCACGTTCGTCCAGCCCGACGCATCCTGTTCCGATATCGCGTCGAGGGGATGCTAGAGTCCTGGAGGTAAGGGATGCCTTACCTCAGTCATCGCAAGAGAGTTCTCCCGTGCTCGCCACATTTCTCATCGGCCTCCGTGAAGGTCTGGAAGCCGCGCTGGTCGTCGGCATCCTCGTCGCGTATCTCCGTCGCCTCGGCCGTCAGGATGCGCTCCCGAAGATGTGGGCCGGAGTGGGACTCGCGATCGCCCTCGCCCTCGGCATCGGAGCCGTGCTCACCTTCGGTGCCTACGAGCTCACGTTCGAGGCGCAGGAGCTGATCGGCGGCGGGCTCTCGCTCCTGGCCGTGGGCATGGTCACGTGGATGATCTTCTGGATGCAGCGCGCCGGACGCACGATGAAGGCGACGCTGGAGGGCGGTCTCGATCGTGCGCTCACCACCGGCGGGCTCTGGGCGCTGGTCGCGATCGGTTTCGTCTCCGTCGCTCGTGAAGGTATCGAGACGACTCTCCTGCTGTGGTCGATGGTGCAGGCCTTCGGCGACGCTCCCTCCGCTCTGCTCGGTGCGCTGCTCGGCCTCGCCGCCGCCGTCATCGTCGGCTGGCTCATCTCCCGCGGAGCCGTGAAGCTCGACCTGCGCCGCTTCTTCGCGTGGACCGGTGGTTTCCTGGTCATCGTCGCGGCCGGCGTGCTCGCTTACGCGCTGATGGATCTGCAGGAGGCGGGTGCCCTCCCCGGGCCGTTCACCGCCGCTGCACCGCTCGACCCCGTGGCGGGCGCGGTCGCCGTCGGCGGAGCGGGGTTCCCGTTCGGCTGGGCCTTCGACGTGTCGGCCGTCATCGCGCCGAGTGGTCCGCTGGCCGCGGTGCTGCAGGCCACGGTCGGCTTCATGCCCGCGATGACGTGGGTCCAGGTCATCGCGTGGACCCTCTACATCCTCGTCGTCGGATCACTGTACGTGCGGGGCCTGCGGTCTCCGCGTCCGGTGCGGTCACACGACGCGCCGCAGCCCGAGTCCGGGCCGCCACCCACTTCTCTCACACAACAAGGAGCAGCATGACCACCTCTCACCGTGTCCTGGGGACCCTGGCGGCCGCGGGTGCCGCAGTGCTCGTCCTGAGCGGGTGCGTCGCGAAGAGCGACGTCGCCGCGGATGCCGCCTTCGCCGTATCCTCGACCGCTACCGACTGCGCCGTGTCGGCGGCCACGGCCAAGAGCGGGACGCTCACCTTCGACGTCAAGAACGACACCGATCAGGTCTCCGAGTTCTACCTCCTGGCCGAAGACGGTCTCCGCATCGTCGGCGAGGTCGAGAACATCGCCCCCGCGGCATCCCGCACCCTCACGGTCGTGGCGCAGCCGGGAGAGTACTTCACGCTCTGCAAGCCGGGCATGATCGGTGACGGAGTCGGTAAGGCCGCCTTCACCGTCACGGGCGATCGGGTGGCGGTCGAAGGACCCGACGCCGAGCAGAAGCAGCAGGCGGTCGACCTCTACGCCGCGTTCGTGAAGGACCAGGTCGGCCAGCTCGTCCCGGCCGTCGAGGACTTCGTCTCCGCGTACGAATCCGGCGATGACGCCACCGCACGGGAGCTCTTCCCGCAGACCCGCGCGTTCTATGAGCGCATCGAGCCGGTCGCCGAGGCACTGGGCGACCTCGACCCACGCATCGATTACCGTGAGGTCGACGCCGTCGCGGAGGGGCTGGACTGGACAGGCTTCCACCGCATCGAGAAGGACTTGTGGGTGCCGGCGCAGGACGCGCTGAACGCCGACGGCGAGACGTCAGCCTGGCAGGACTGGGCACCGTCGACACCCCAGGAGCGCGCCGACTACGGTGACCTGCTTCTCGCCGACGTCCAGGAGCTGTGCGAATACGTGCACTCGGACGACTTCACGACGGCTCTCGATGACCAGGGCATCGGCGGGATCTCCAACGGCGCCATCGCGTTGCTCGACGAGGTCGCGACGGGAAAGATCTCCGGCGAGGAGGACTGGTGGTCCGGGACCGACCTCTACGACTTCGCGGCGAACGTCGAGGGGTCCAAGATGGCGTTCTCGCTTGTGAAGGACTTCGCCGTCGCGCAGGGCGAGGACGGGGAGGCGCTCGTCGGCGAGATCGAAGCGGGTTACGCGTCCCTCGACGATTCGCTCGCCGCACACGGTTCGCTGACGGACGGGTTCGTTGGATACTCCGATCTGACGGAAGGCGACAAGCGGGAGTTCACCGATCTGATCAACGCCCTCGCCGAGCCGCTCTCGCAGCTCACCAGCACGGTTCTCGACTGATCAGCCGCGTGCCCCGACCGGATACCATCACGGACGTGAACGAACCTGAAGAGGGCGCCGCACCCGACGAGGCGGCGACGCGCGATGCATCCGCCTCCGGTGGATTGAGCCGACGAGGGCTCCTCGGTCTGGCGATCGGCGGAAGTGTGGCGGGGCTCGCCGTCGGAGCGGGCGCCGGGCTCGCCGGAGGTGTGGCGCTGGGTCGCGCGCGAGCGGCGGAGGACGCGGACTCGGCGTACGGCTTCTTCGGCGAGCACCAGGCCGGCATCACCACCCCGGTGCAGGATCACCTCCACTTCGCGAGCTTCGACATGATGCCGCGCACGGACCGGGAGGACCTGATCTCGCTGCTGCAGGATTGGTCGTATGCGGCCTCGCGGATGGCGCAGGGCCTCGAGGTCAGCGCGACGGGTGCCGTCGGAGGGTCGGCCGAAGCGCCTCCGGACGACACGGGTGAGGCCCTGGGCCTTCCTGCCTCGGGACTCACCCTCACCTTCGGTTTCGGTCCGGGACTGTTCGAGAACGAGGAAGGCGACCGCTACGGGATCGCTGCGCAGCGGCCGGCGGGACTGGAGCGCTTGCCGGCGTTCCTCGGGGACGACCTCGACCCGCAGGCATCCCACGGAGACCTGTGCATCCAGGCGTGTGCGGATGATCCGCAGGTGGCCGTGCACGCGATCCGCAACCTCAGCCGCATCGCTTTCGGACGCGCGCGCTTGCGCTGGTCGCAGCTGGGGTTCGGCAAGACGTCGCGCACCACGACGGCGCAGGCGACGCCGCGCAACCTGTTCGGTTTCAAAGACGGTACGGCGAACATCCTCGCCGATGATGCCGCCGCGCTCAGGGATCATGTCTGGGTCTCGACCCAGGATGAGCCCGTGTGGCTCGCCGGCGGTTCGTACCTCGTCGCCCGCAAGATTGCGATGCTGATCGAGACCTGGGACCGGGTGCGCCTGTCCGAGCAGGATGCGATCATCGGGCGGGACAAGGGGGAGGGGGCTCCTCTCTCCGGGGGTGACGAGTTCACCGCGCCCGACTTCCAGGGCACCGCGATCGATGAGAACAGTCATGTGAGCCTCGCGCATCCCGAGCACAACGACGGCATCCGGATCCTTCGTCGTGGATACAACTACGTCGACGGCAACAACGATCTCGGACGACTCGACGCCGGGCTGTTCTTCCTCTCCTACCAGCGCGATCCGGCGCAGTTCGTCTCCCTGCAGCGGCGACTCTCGACCGATCGGATGAACGAGTACATCCGGCACGTCGGTTCAGGGATCTGGGCGGTTCCTGCCGGGGTGAAGCCGGGGTCGTACGTCGGAGCCGATCTCTTCGCCTGACCTCAGGGCGTCGGCAGGGCGTCCTCGAGGATCGCGACCACCGAGGCCGCCATCGCGTCGGCACCGGCATGGTCGTTCGCGCTGATCGTCACGACCGCGTCGTCGAGGAAGATCAGGAGCTGACCGTAGGCTCCGTGCAGCCGCCACGCACTGCCTGGGCCGCCCCATCCCGCGAGCCCATAGCTGTCGTATCCGGGGTTCTCGCCGGCGACGACGGCATCCTCATGCATCGCGTCGATCCACTCCGGCGACACCAGCCGTCTGCCTCGCCACTTCCCGCGGTCTCGAATCAGCAGCCCGATGCGCGCCATCTCGTTCGTACGGAGAGGGAGACCGCCGCCGGCTTCGATGCGTCCGTTCGGGCAGCGTGCCCAGGCGACGTCGGTGATGCCGAGCGGAGCGAAGAGCCGCGCATCCAGATACTCGCCCACGTCGCCCACTCGCGCCGCGAGAGCCGTCATCGCGGTGTAGGTGCTCGCGTTGGAGTACTGGAAGACGCGCCCGCGTGATGGGCGTCGGAGGAACTCGCGCGCCAGGTCGGGCCAATCCGTCATCAGGGTCTCCGACCAGGGGAGATCGATCCCGCTCGACATCGTCAGGAGATGGCGCAGCGTCACCTCTTCGACCCCGTCACCGTGCGCGAAGTCGGGAAGAGAGAAGACCACCGGTTCGTCGACGTCGACCAGCCCCTCGTCGGCGGCGAGGGCAGTGCCCAGGACGCAGACGCCCTTCGCGACGGAGTGCACGTCTTCCCGGACGTCGGCGGTCCACCGGTGCTCGGCCTCGGCGTCGCCGATGCGCACGTGAAGTCCGTGTGCGCCGAAGCCGGAGAGTGTGGCTGCCTCCACGATGCTGTCCCGCACGGTGTGCGCCACGCTCATGGCCGTCACGAGGTCGGACGCGGACGCCGCGAACCGGTGGGATCGTTGCGGCGCCCTTCCCGTCGGGTGAGTTCGGGGTCGGCGAAGAGCCACCCCGGGCGCGGTTCAATCAGCGGGCGGAAGACCCAGCGCACCGGCCGGGTCGCGAGCAGAAGTGCGACGAGCACCGAGAGTGCGGTGACCAGAGGCAGCCAGAGCCAGGTGGGTTCGAGGTCTCGGAGGACGCCTGTCTCGCGGAACGGATAAAGCACGAAGGAGTGCAGCAGGTAGACGTACATCGTGTACTGACCGAAGGACGTCCACCAATACGAGCCGCGGGGGATCAGGAGGAAGAACGCCGCGCACAGCACGACGGCCAGCAGCATCAGGGCGATCCGGATCCCGCCCGCCCACCACTGGTCGCCGCCCAGATCGGAGTAGGCGTCCTCATAGAACAGCCAGTGTCGAAGGTCGATGGCCTGCCAGAGCGGCAGCCAGTTCCAGGCCGCCCAGCCCGTTGCGGCGATGACGGCGGCCGCGGCGGCGCGGATCCACCACGGGCGGAAGTCGAGCAACCGCAGTCGATCGACGATGTCATGCTCGCGGAGCCACCAGCCGAGCGCGAAGAACGGGAGGAGTCCGAGCGTGCGGGACAGGGAGAAGGTGCTGTCGACGTTCGGGAGATAGCCCGAGCCGATCGAGATCAGGACGGTCCACAGCAACGGCCAGCGCAGCAGCGCGAGATAGGGGAGGACCAGGCGGAAGATGCCGAGGGCGAGGAGGAACCAGAGCGTCCAGCTCGGCTTCGTGAAGTTGGGCGATGCCTCGCCTTCCACGGCCCACTTGGTGAGGGTCCAGAGCGTCTCGAAGATCACGTAGGGGAGGATGATGTCCGTGATCACCCGGGCCATCTGCGTCTTGGTGGGGGAGCCGGACTTGGAGAAGTACCCGGAGATGATCGCGAACGCCGGCATGTGGAACGCGTACAGCGCGAGGTAGAGGGCGAACGCGATGTCGGAGTCGTAGGTGAGGCGTTGTATCGCGTGTCCGAGGACGACGAGCACGATGCACAAGTACCGCGCGTTGTCCCAGAACGGCACGCGCCGTCTTCGTCGCGGGATCGAACCTGTGGTGGGCCCTGTGAGGTCGGCGCCGGTACTGCTCATCGTCCGAGATTACAGCCCGGGAATAAAGTTGCTGTGAGCGCGTTGACACAGTTACATTCAAATGAATAGAACGGGATGCGAGTCATCCGGTTCGGAGAGCACGGAGCAATCATGAGCGAGCAGTCAGGCGCGCAGGCGATGCAGTTCGGCATCATGTCGGTCAGCGACATCACCCGCGACCCCCTCACGGGCATCACCCCCAGCGAGCAGGAGCGCATCAAGGCGACGACGGCCATCGCCGTCCACGCGGAAGAGGTCGGACTCGACGTCTTCGCCATCGGCGAGCACCACAACCCGCCGTTCTGGTCCTCCAGCCCCACGACCTTCCTGGCGGCACTGGCCGCGCAGACCGAGCGCCTCATCGTCTCCACGTCGACGACGCTCATCACCACGAACGACCCCGTGCGCATCGCCGAGGAGTACGCGATGCTCCAGCACGTGTCCGACGGCCGCATGGACCTCATGCTCGGCCGCGGCAACACCGGACCGGTGTATCCCTGGTTCGGGCAGGACATCCGGCAGGGACTCCCGCTCGCGATCGAGAACTACGCGCTGCTGCACAAGCTGTGGCGTGAGGACGTGGTCGACTGGGAGGGGAAGTTCCGCACTCCGCTGCAGGGCTTCACCTCGACGCCTCGTCCGCTCGACGGCATCCCGCCGTTCGTCTGGCACGGGTCCATCCGCACCCCGGAGATCGCGGAGCAGGCCGCCTACTACGGTGATGGCTTCTTCGCGAACAACATCTTCTGGCCGAAGGAGCACTACCAGCGCCTGATCGAGCTGTACCGGCAGCGCTTCGAGCACTACGGCCACGGGACCAGGGAGCAGGCCATCGTGGGTCTGGGCGGACAGGTGTTCATGGCTGCGAACTCGCAGGACGCGGTCAACCGGTTCCGTCCGTACTTCGACAACGCGCCGGTCTACGGCCACGGGCCGAGCATGGAGGACTTCACCGAGATGACTCCGTTGACCGTCGGCTCCCCGCAGCAGGTCATCGACCGCTACGCCGCCATGCGGGAGCACTACGGCGACTACCAGCGACAGCTGTTCCTGATCGATCACGCGGGCCTGCCGCTGAAGACAGTGCTGGAGCAGCTCGACATCCTCGGCTCCGAGGTCGTGCCCGTGCTCCGCAAGGAACTCGCGAACGACCGTCCTGCTGCGGTGCCCGACGCGCCGACCCACGCGGCACGCGTCAAGGCCGAGTTCGGGGACGGGCCGACCCGTCAGGCCCGTCCCGGCGCCAACCGCGGCGACAACCTGACCGGCGACTCGCCGTATCAGGACTCTCCTGCCCCCGCCGGCGCGGCATTCGGGCTCGGCCGGACGGAGGCGTGAGATGACCATGCGTCGTATCGCCGTCGTCTCCGCCGGCCTGTCGAACCCGTCCTCCACGCGGATGCTCGCCGACCGGCTCGCGACCGAGACCGTCAACGCGCTCGCCGAGCAGGACATCCAGGCGAGTGTCGACGTCATCGAGCTTCGTGACTACGCACACGACATCACCAACAACATGCTCACCGGCTTCGCACCGCCTGCGCTCGAGACCGCGATCAACACCGTGGTCTCGGCCGACGCTCTCATCGCGGTGACCCCGATCTTCTCGACGAGCTACTCGGGGCTCTTCAAGTCGTTCATCGATGTGCTCGACCCGGACTCCCTCCGGGGCAAGCCCGTGCTGATCGGTGCGAACGCCGGCACCGCGCGACACTCTCTGGCGATCGATTACGCCATCCGGCCGCTCTTCGCCTACCTCCACGCCGATGCCGTCTCGACCGGGGTGTTCGCCGCGTCGAGCGACTGGGGTGGTTCCGGCGACGATGTGGCTCCGCTCGGCAAGCGTGTGGAGCGGGGAGCCAGAGAGCTCGCAGAGGCGATCATCCGTCGGGAGGAGACGACGGTCGAAGACCCGTACGACCCCGCCACGTACCTGGGCGAGGGGCGCTCGTTCGGGCACATGCTGGGCGGGCTGGCAGGCGAGTGAGCCGGAGCGCGACTCGACCCTGACGGGTGACGGTCAGGCGGGTCCGGTCCGCCGCTTCCAGTCGTACTCGGTCTCCGGGCGTCCGCGCGTCCCGTAGCGCGCCGCCCGCGTGAGCACGCCCTCCGCCACGAGGTGCTCGAGGTACCGACGCGCGGCGACCCGGGACATCCCGAGCCGTTCGGCGGCCTCCCGTGCCGACAGCGGGCCGGAGGTCCGCAACACGGCGCTGATCTTCTCGAGCGACGCGACGGACAGGCCCTTCGGCACGGAGACCGTGCCCGTGGCACGGCCGAGGAGGGCGTCGATCTCCGCCTGGGTCGCTTCGCCTGCGGTCGTCGTGGCCTGCTCCCGATGGGCGCGGTAGCCGTCCATCCGCTCCTGGAAAACGGCGAACGGGAACGGCTTGATCAGGTAGTGGTAGACGCCGAGGGCCGCCATCTGACGGACGGTCTCTGCGTCGCGCACCCCGGTGATCGCGATGACGTCGGTGGCTTCCGCCCGAGCACGCAGCGTCCGCAGCACATCGATCCCCGACCCGTCCGGCATGGTGATGTCGAGCAGGACGAGGTCGAAGGCAGCGGCGCCGGGCCGATCGAGAACCGCGTTCAAGGCTGCGCGGGCGCTGCTGCACTCACCGGCGACGATGAACCCGTCGAGGCGGGCCAGGTAGTCGCGGTGGAGTTCGAGCGTGAGGGCATCGTCGTCGACGAGCAGCGTGCGGATCATGGGCGTGACCTCCGCGGCCCGGTCGCTGCGGGCAGGACGACGCGGAACGTCGTCGGTCCGTCACTGATCGAGACCGTGCCGCCTGCTCCAGTGACCACGGACCGCACGAGTGCCAAGCCGACGCCGCGTCCCTGGGCGTCCGCGGGCTTGGTCGAGTAGCCCTGTTCGAAGATCCGGTCCTGCTGGGCTCGCGGGATACCCGGGCCGCTGTCGGAGACCTCGAGCACCACCTCACCTTCCTCCCCGGAGCGCAGGGACACCCGCACCCAGCGATCCTCGGACTCTGCGGCCGCATCCATCGCGTTGTCCACGAGGTTGCCGAGCACGGAGACGGCGTCGACCGGCGAGAGCGGGGTACGCGGAGTCTCCGGCTCGATGTGCACGCGCCAGTCGATGCCACGCTCTTTGGCCTGCGATGCTTTCCCGAGGAGCAGCGCACCGACGGCCGGGTCACCGTGACGCCGCGCCGTGACCTGATCGACGAGAGATTGACTCTGGCGAGACGTCTCGGTCAGGATCTCGATGGCTTCGGCGCTGCGACCCAGCTCGAGCAAGGCGACGGCGGCATGCATCCGGTTCCCGTGTTCATGGGTCTGGGCGCGGAGGGCATCGCCGAGCGTACGGATCGACTCGTACGAAGAGACCGCATCGCGCAACTGCCCCGGCGGAAGGTCTCCCG
Source organism: Microbacterium sp. J1-1 (assembly GCF_024498615.1). Lineage (NCBI taxonomy): Bacteria > Bacillati > Actinomycetota > Actinomycetes > Micrococcales > Microbacteriaceae > Microbacterium > Microbacterium sp. J1-1. The sequence goes on from NZ_CP089590.1 coordinate 1,580,710, forward strand.
TGATGCGCCGCGTCGCCCGCCGCGCGATCACGGCCCCGGCCGCGCCGAGTGCGATCAGCCCGGCGGTGATGCCGAGGGTGAGGGGTAGTCGGCGGATCAGGGTGTCGCTGATGGTCTCGGTCGTGACGCCGGCCGAGACCCACCCGACCGCCTCTCCGTCTGCGGCGGTCACGGGCACGATCGTCCGCACGGACGGTCCGAGCGTGCCGGTGAAGACCTCTGTGAGGCTGCGGGCGGCGGTGGGGATCGTTCCGAGGTACCGTTTGCCGATCTGGGCCGGATCGGGGTGCGTGATCCGGATGCCGTCGGGCGTCATGATCGTGATGAAGTCGAGGTCCGCGCGCGCGATCACGTCCAGCGTGTAGGGCTCGAGCACCTCGGTGGCTGCCTGGGCGTCCGTGCCGGCGAGCCCGGCCACGACCACCGGCGAGACCGCCAGAGCCTCCGCGGTGGCAGCCGTGACCCGCTCCGCCTCGGTCCGGAGCGCCCGTTGGGTCTCCACGACGAGGAAACCGGCCACCAGCACGCCGATCACGACGGTCGCGCCGAGCAACACGAAGAACACGCGAGAGGCGGTGCTGCGCCCGGGGGAGGTGCGCGTCATCGCGTGCCTCCGATCGTCGATGGTCCGTGCCGAGACCAATACGACCACAAATCGTGCTGCGCCGCGAAGTCGGCGACTCTGAGACCCGATCGGCGGCACCGCAGCCGCCACCGGACGACGACGTCGACGATCAAGGAGGACGCATGGCGCTCACGACAGGATTCGCACTCCCGAAGTTCAACTGGCGACGGGGGAAGCACGCGTGGGACAGGCATACGTGGCTCTACGTGTCCGTCCTGATCGCCGTGGTGCTCGGTGCCGTGGTGGGTCTGGTCTGGCCGGAGATCGGCCAGGGGTTCGAAACTCTCGGCAAGGGCTTCGTCGCGCTGATCAAGATGATGATCGCGCCGATCATCTTCTGCACGATCGTCGTCGGGGTCGGCTCCATCGCCAAGGCCGCGACCGTGGGCAAGATCGGCGGGCTGGCACTGCTCTACTTCATGGTGATGTCGACGTTCGCACTCGCGATCGGACTGCTCGTGGGCAACGTCATCCACCCCGGCGCCGGACTGGACATGGCCTCCGCGACCTATGACGCGGCCGACACGGAGGCGAAGACGACGCAGGAGTTCATCCTGGGCATCATCCCGACCACGTTCTTCTCGGCCTTCACCGGTGAGAGTGTGCTGCAGGTGCTGTTCATCGCGCTCCTCGTCGGCTTCGCGCTGCAGGGGCTCGGTGAGCGCGGGGCGCCCATCATGGAGGCGGTCAAGCAACTCCAGAAGCTCGTGTTCCGCATTCTCGGGATGATCCTGTGGCTGGCGCCGATCGGGGCGTTCGGTGCGATCGCGGCGGTGGTGGGCAAGACCGGGATCGCAGCGATCTGGAGCCTGGGCATCCTGATGGGTGCGTTCTACATCACGTGCATCCTGTTCATCGTCGTGGTCTTGGGAGCGCTGCTCTGGACGGTGGCCCGGGTGAACATCTTCTCGCTCATGAAGTACCTGGGACGGGAGTACCTCCTGATCGTCGGTACCTCTTCCTCGGAGTCCGCGCTCCCGCGACTGATCGCGAAGATGGAGTTCGTCGGCGTCTCCAAGCCGGTGGTCGGCATCACGGTTCCGACGGGATACTCGTTCAATCTCGACGGCACGGCGATCTACCTGACCATGGCATCGCTGTTCATCGCCACCGGAATGGGGCAGCCGATGTCGATCGGCGAGCAGATCGGACTGCTGGTGTTCATGATCATCGCGAGCAAGGGCGCAGCCGGGGTCACCGGCGCAGGGCTCGCGACGCTCGCCGGTGGTCTGCAGGCCTATCGTCCCGATCTCGTCGACGGCGTCGGGGTGATCGTGGGCATCGACCGGTTCATGTGCGAGGGTCGCGCCCTCACGAACTTCACCGGCAACGCCGTGGCTACGCTCCTGATCGGCACCTGGACGAAGCAGATCGACCGGGCGCGCGTGCGCCGGGTCCTCGGCGGCGAGCTGCCGTTCGACGAGTCGCTGCTCGATGGAGTGGACGCGCACGCGACATCGGGCGGGTCGCAAGGGGCCGATGTCCAGGACCTGCGCGAGGCGGCTCTCACGGAGATGGCGGCGAAGGAGGAGCGGGCGCGGATGCGGGCCGGAGGCGCCTGACCGAGAGAGAGGGATGCGGGAGTCCGAGGAACGGACTCCCGCATCCGCGCGGTCAACCGCTCTTGCGTCGGAACTCGCGCCGGGTCTGCGGGGCGTGCGCGCCGTGGACGGCGGAATCGCCGTCGAGGTGTGCCTCGCCCTGCCGCTGGTGCGCGTTCTTCTTCTCGAGCGCTTCCTTGAACTTGCGCTTCATCTCCTCAGACGAGGAGGCGCCTTCTTCGGTGCTCATGACCTGAGCCTAGAGCACCCGGTGCAACGGGTCACCCTCTCTCGATCGCGCACCCGGCGAGCAGCGGGCCCGAGTCGGTCGCCGGATCGACCGACTCGGGAACCGGAGATCGGATAGCCGGTGACCCGTCGACCAGCATCCGGTGAACATCCGGTGCCGAGTGCCGCCTTCCGACGATGCGGCCGTCGAGTGCCGTCATTCTGGGGATGTGAGAGTAGCGATCGTCACAGAATCCTTCCTTCCGCACATGAACGGCGTCACCGGCTCCGTCCTCCAGATCCTGCGCCACCTCGAGCAGAGAGGTCACCAGGCACATGTCGTGGCTCCGGCCGCCGTCGGCGTCCCCGAACAGGTCGACGGAGCCCCGATCGAGGCGATCCCGAGTCTCGGACTGCCTGGCTACCCCGACGTCAGGGTGGGAACGTCGGGTGCGCAACGCATCGCTTCCTCCCTGCGACGCTTCGCGCCCAACGTCGTCCATCTCGCCTCCCCGTTCGCTCTCGGCTGGCGGGGCGTGCTCGCCGCCGAGCGGCTCGACGTCGCGAGCGTCGCCGCGTATCAGACGGACGTCGCCGCCTACACCGAGAGGTACCGGATGGCGGCGACCACGGGGATCGCTCAGACGCACATCGCACGACTGCACCGGCGGGCGACGATGACCCTCGCGCCCTCCGACGATGCGGCGCAGCAGCTCGCCGCACTCGGTGTGGACCGTGTCCGCCGCTGGGGGAGAGGGGTCGATGCCGAGCGCTTCCAACCCACGCGACGCGACCCCGCGCTCCGTGCGACCTGGGGCGCCGACGTCGTGATCGGCTACGTCGGTCGGCTCGCCCCCGAGAAACAGGTCGAGGACCTCGTCGTCCTCCGCGACATCCCGGGCTCCCGGCTCGTGATCGTCGGGGACGGGCCCAGCAGAGCGCAGCTCGAGACCGTGCTCCCGGATGCCCTTTTCCTCGGACACCTCGACGGTGACGCGCTCGCCGCAGCGATCGCGTCGTTCGACCTGTTCGTGCACCCGGGGGAGAGCGAGACCTTCGGGCAGACACTCCAAGAGGCTCATGCCAGCGGTGTCCCCGTCATCGCGACCGGGCGTGGCGGACCCCTGGACCTGGTGCGCATGGGCATCGACGGGTGGCTGTACCGCCCGGGGGACCTCGACGACCTCCGTGCGCGCGTGGCCGATCTCGCCGGCGACACCCGCAAACGCCGGGCGTTCGGGGAAGCCGGACGCGACGCCGTGCAGAGCCGCAGCTGGACCGGCGTGTGTGACCGGCTCCTCGAGTACTTCGACGAGGCGCAGGCGCTGCACCACGCGGATTCCCGCGCCCGCGCGCGCAGGCGCGTGCGACCGGAGCCGCCCGCACCGGTCACCGTTCGGAAGTGGCACCGCTATGTCGCGCTCGGCGACTCACTCACGGAGGGACTGTGCGATCCGGCCCCCGACGGGACCCTCCGCGGCTGGGCCGATCGCCTCGCCCTGCTGCTCGCCGCCCGGGGCGACCTGAACTACGCGAACCTCGCCGTCCGCTCCCAGCGAGTGCACGACGTCGCCGGCGTCCAGCTGACCAGGGCACTCGAGCTTCGCCCGGACCTCGTGTCGATCTTGATCGGAGCCAACGACCTCGTGAAGCGCCGTGTCGATGTCTCCGCGCTCGCCGCAGAGCTCGAGGTCGCGGTGCGGCGGCTGCGGGCGATCGGTGCCGACGTGCTCCTCGTGACGCCGTTCCTCCCCGGTCGCCGTGCGGCGTGGATCTACACCCGCAGGTTCTCCGCCTACGCGACGGCTCTGACCGGGATCGCTGCGCGCACCGGGGCCATGCTGATCGACACGGATCTGCACCCTCAGCTGGCCGAACACCCGAACTGGGGCGAAGACCTGGTTCATCTGAGCAGCCGGGGGCATCGCTTCCTCGCGTATCGGGCGGGTGAGCTCCTCGGGGTACCGGACGCCGACGCTCTCGGAGCGCTCGATGCCGCACTGCACGAGCACGAGCCCCTCGGCGTGGGGGCGTGGTGGCGACGCCACGCATTGCCCTGGGTCTGGCGTCGTCTGCACGGTCGCGTTGCGGGCGACGGGCGGACGGCGAAGCACGATGACTACGTCCGCCTCGGAGGATCGTCGGCTCCCCGATCCGCGTTCGTCGGCTGAGTCCCCTCAGGATGGGGGGTCAGCGTCGACCCATGCCGTGATATTGCCAGCCGGCGGCGCGCCACGCCGCCGCGTCGAGACAGTTGCGTCCATCGATGACGATCCGCCCGCGGACCAGTCCGCCCGCGTGCTCGGGCGAGAGCTCACGCCGGTACTCGTCCCATTCGGTCACGATCACCACGGCATCGGCGTCGCGCAGCGCGTCGTCGCGCTCGCGGGCATATCCCAGTTGCGGGTGCGCGGCGATGGCGTTGTCGATCGCCGCAGGGTCGGTCACGACGACGTCTGCTCCGAGACCTCGCAGGCGAACGGCGACATCCAGAGCCGGAGAATCACGGATGTCATCGCTGAACGGTTTGAACGCCGCTCCGAGAACCGCGATCCGGCGCCCGAACACGAGTCCGCCGAGCGCATCGACCACCAGGCGCACGGCCCGGTCGCGGCGTCGCAGGTTGATCATGTCCACTTCGCGCAGGAAGCCGACCGCTTCGCCGCGACCGAGCTCATCTGCGCGTGCGGCGAAGGCGCGGATGTCCTTCGGCAGGCACCCGCCACCGAAGCCGATACCTGCGCCGAGGTACCGTCGTCCGATACGGCTGTCCAGCCCGAGGGCATCGGCGAGCAGCGTGATGTCCGCCTCGGAGGCTTCGGCGATCTCCGCCATCGCGTTGATGAAGGAGATCTTGGTGGCGAGGAAGGCGTTCGACGCCCCCTTGACCAGCTCGGCCGTGGCGAGGTCGGTGACCAGGAAGGGTGTTCCGGCGTCGACGGCCGCCGCGTACGCCTCGCGCAGGGTGGCGACGGCGCGCGTGCCGTCCCCATCCTGTTCCGCACCGACCACGAGACGATCCGGGGTCAGGGTGTCGTGCACCGCCCACCCTTCGCGGAGGAATTCGGGGTTCCAGACCAGGGTCGCTCCCGACGCGGCGATGAGCGGTGCCAGTCGCCCGGCGGTCCCGACGGGCACGGTCGACTTGCCCGCGACGACGTCCCCGCGGCGCAAGTGGGGGAGCAGCGCGTCGATCGCCGCATCCACGTAGCGGAGATCCGCGGCGTGACCTCCGGGAATCTGAGGCGTTCCGACCGCGAGGAAGTGGACGTCCGCGCCCGCGGCATCCGCCATCCGGCTGCTGAATCGCAGGTGTCCGGAAGCGAGGCCTTCTTCGAGCATCTCCGGGAGTCGAGGCTCGAAGAACGGTGCCTTCCCCGCGATGAGGGCGGCGATCTTCTCCTCGTCGACGTCGATACCCGTGACATCGTGTCCGAGGGAGGCCATCGCCGCGGCATGCACGGCACCGAGGTACCCGCAGCCGATCACTGACATGCGCATGATCTCAGCAGAGCGGATCCTCGTCGCGCCGCGGGATCCTGCGGATGAACAGCATCTGACCGTCACGTGTCGGATCCGCGAAGCTCGGAGCGACACCAAGATTCGAGGTGTGCGCTGGTAGGGTGGATGAGGTTGACGTGTGTCAACTGCACAACTTCACACTGACTCATGGAGCGATCGGCGGAGAAGCTGGTCCCCTGTGGTGGGTTCCTCGGCACGTGTCGGGTGGCTTTCTACTGGTGGCCAGCGCAGGCGAGATTCGCGGGAGTGCCCGCGCGCCCGAACCCTTCCGTTCCGCTCCTTTGAACACGCTCGCGCGTCACATGGACTCGCGAGTCTAAACAAAGAAGGAGAGACCTCTTGGAAGGTCCTGAAATCACCGCCACCGAGGCCGTTCTCGACAACGGCCGCTTCGGCACCCGCACCATCCGCTTCGAGACCGGCCGCCTCGCGCAGCAGGCTCAGGGCGCAGTCGCCGCGTACCTCGACGGCGAGACCATGCTCCTCTCGGCCACCAGCGCAGGCAAGCACCCGCGCGAGGGCTTCGACTTCTTCCCGTTGACGGTCGACGTCGAGGAGCGCTCCTACGCCGCAGGCAAGATCCCCGGCTCGTTCTTCCGTCGTGAGGGTCGTCCCTCCACCGAGGCGATCCTCGTCTGCCGTCTGATCGACCGTCCGCTGCGTCCGTCGTTCGTCGACGGCCTGCGCAACGAGGTCCAGATCGTCATCACCGTCCTGTCGATCGCACCGGGCGAGTTCTACGACGCTCTCGCGATCAACGCGGCATCGGCGTCGACCCAGATCTCGGGTCTGCCTTTCTCGGGCCCCGTCGCCGGTGTGCGCCTCGCGTTCATCCCCGGCAACGGCCAGCACGCGGACCAGTGGGTCGCGTTCCCGACGGCCGAGCAGGTCTCGGAGGCCGTGTTCGACCTGATCGTCGCCGGCCGCGTGGTCACCAAGGCCGATGGCACGGAAGACGTCGCCATCATGATGGTCGAGGCCGAGGCCACCGAGGACAGCTGGAACCTGATCAAGGCCGGCGCCACGAAGCCGAACGAGGAGATCGTCGCGCAGGGCCTCGAGGCCTCGAAGCCCTTCATCGCCCAGCTCGTCAAGGCTCAGGCCGAGCTCGCCGCCACCGCGTCGAAGGAGCCGGGCGTGTACCCGGTCTTCCCCGCGTACAGCGACGAGGTCTACAGCTTCGTCTCCGAGCGCGTTTTCTCCGAGCTCAGCGACGTCTACCAGATCGCCGACAAGGTCGAGCGTCAGACCGCTGACGACGCGATCAAGGACCGCGTCAAGGCCGAGCTCATCGAGGCCACCGAGGCGGGCTCGCTGCCGGCCGCGGCTCCGCTGGAGTTCTCCGCCGCGTACAAGTCCGTCACGAAGAAGATCGTCCGTGGACGCATCCTCACCGAGGGCGCTCGCATCGACGGCCGTGGCCTGGCGGACATCCGTCCGCTCGACGCCGAGGTGCAGGTCATTCCGCGCGTGCACGGCTCCGCGATCTTCCAGCGCGGCGAGACCCAGATCATGGGTGTCACCACGCTGAACATGCTCAAGATGGAGCAGCAGATCGACTCGCTGTCGCCCACGACGAGCAAGCGGTACATGCACCACTACAACTTCCCGCCCTACTCGACCGGTGAGACCGGCCGTGTCGGTTCGCCGAAGCGTCGCGAGATCGGGCACGGCTTCCTCGCCGAGCGCGCCCTCGTGCCGGTGCTGCCGAGCCGCGAGGAGTTCCCGTACGCGATCCGTCAGGTGTCCGAGGCGCTGAGCTCCAACGGCTCCACCTCGATGGGCTCCGTGTGCGCGTCGACCCTGTCGCTGCTGAACGCGGGTGTGCCGCTGCGCGCCCCCGTCGCCGGTATCGCGATGGGTCTCGTCTCCGATGAGGTCGACGGCGAGACCCGCTACGCGGCACTGACCGACATCCTCGGCGCCGAAGACGCTCTCGGCGACATGGACTTCAAGGTCGCCGGTACCAGCGAGTTCGTCACGGCGATCCAGCTCGACACGAAGCTCGACGGCATCCCGTCGTCGGTGCTCGCCGGTGCGCTCACCCAGGCCCGCGAGGCTCGTCTGACGATCCTTAACGTCCTGAACGCGGCGATCGATGCTCCGGACGAGATGGCGCCCACGGCTCCGCGCGTCATCAGCGTGCAGATCCCGGTCGACAAGATCGGTGAGCTGATCGGCCCGAAGGGCAAGACGATCAACGCGATCCAGGACGAGACGGGCGCGCAGATCTCCATCGAGGAGGACGGTACCGTCTACATCGGCGCGACCGACGGCCCCTCGGCCGAGGCTGCCCGTGCTCAGGTCAACGCGATCGCGAACCCCACGAACCCGGAGGTCGGAGAGCAGTTCCTCGGCACCGTCGTGAAGATCGCCACGTTCGGTGCGTTCATCTCGCTGCTGCCGGGCAAGGACGGCCTCCTGCACGTCACCGAGGTGCGCAAGCTCGCCGGTGGCAAGCGGGTCGAGAACGTCGATGACGTCCTGTCGGTCGGTCAGAAGATCCTCGTGAAAATCACGAAGATCGATGACCGCGGCAAGCTCTCGCTCGAGCCCGTGCTCGACGACGCTCCGGCCGCTGAGGCAGCTCCTGCCGAGGCCGCTGCCGCGGAGTAGGCCCAGAGCTCGAACAGGAACCCGGGTCCGTCCGCGCTGGACGGGCCCGGGTTCCGTCGTGTCCGGTGTGACCAAATCGTTATCGGGCGTTTCCCCGACGTTCCCCGGATTGGTCAGGACGTTGTGTGAATTCGCCTACCCTCGGAAGTACGCACCGGGGGGTGCAGATCCAGCAGGTACGCAGGTCGGGACGCACCGATCGACGCGGGGGTGAGAGAGTATGCGGTTGTTCGGCGTAGGCGCAGGAGCGTCAGCGGAACGCGACCACGCGGCCGCAGCCGAGCATCCCTCCGCGCCCATTCCCATCGTCGGTCCGGGGATAGGGGAATCCATCCGGGTGCCACTCGGCGAGACCGGCTTCGAGACCTTCCCGCTGATGCTCGGCGCGGCAGAGTTCGGCTGGAACGTCGACCTCGAGACCAGCCACGGCATCCTCGATCGCTACGTCGAGTTCGGTGGCAACGCGATCCACACCGCGGACGGATTCTCCGGTGGCCGGAGCGAGCACATCATCGGCCAGTGGCTGCGTTCGCGCGGACAGAGCGAGCGTGCCGTCCTGAGTGTGCGCGTCGGCGCTCATGCCGACAACCCCGGGCTCGGCTCCGTGAACCTCGTGCGCGCGGTCGAGGGCTCGCTCACCAGACTCGGTGTCGAGCGGATCGACGTGCTGTACCTCGACGCCACGCTCGACGCGACGACCAACCTCGAAGACACCCTGGCGACCGTCGAATGGCTGTCGGACGCGGGCAAGGTCGGCGCGCTCGGCGCCTACGGGCTCGCGCCGGAGCGGCTGGTCGAGGCGCGAATCCTCGCCTCTGCCGGCTACCCGCGGGTGCAGGTCATCGACGCACCATACAACCTGGTCCGGCGTCTGCCGTTCGAAGGCGATCTGCGCCTCGTGGCCGGCGCGCAGAACCTGGCGGTCACGCCGTCCCATGCGCTCGAGCACGGGTTCTTGTCCGGTCGGCACCGCAACAAGGCGCTCACCTCGCGCGGCGTGCGCGGCGAGCAGTTGCGTGGGCACCTGAATCGACGAGGCATCAAGGTGTTGCGCGCGCTCGATCAGGTCGCCGAAGAGCTCGGCGTTCCCGTGGCGGCGGTGTCGATCGCCTGGCTTCTCGCGCAGCGCACCGTCGCCGCGCCGATCGTGAACGCTTTCGCGACGGATCATGTCGATGAGCTCATGCAGGGTGCCGGCGTCTCGCTGTCACGGAGCCACCTCGCCGAGCTCACGCGGGCCGGCAACTGAGTATCGTCCGCCGTTGACATAGGGTGGAATGAACGCCCGGCGGATGCTGGCAATGAAGCGAGCGAGTTGTGACGCACTACATATATCTGGTTAGACACGGTGAACATCAGGACGCAGAACATGGTCTCGCCGACGGACCCCTCTCCCCGCGGGGGCAGCGTCAGGCGGAGCTGATCGCCGACCGGTTGTCCGGCCTTCCGCTCGATGCTGTGTGGCATTCCCCGCTCTTGCGGGCCAACGAGACGGCGCGGGCGATCGCCGCGCGACTGCCCTCGGTCGACCCCGCGCCGACGGCACTGCTCTTCGACTGCGTGCCGACCGGGATGACCGAGGACACTCCGTCTGCGTTCGAACCGTTCTTCGGGTCGGTGACCGAGGCGGAGATCGAGGCGGGGCGGGCACAGATGTCGGATGCCGTCAACGAGTTCCTCGTTCGCAAGACCGGCGATGTCCACGAGGTGCTCATCACCCACAACTTCGTGATCTCGTGGTTCGTCCGCGAGGTGCTCGCCGCGCCGGAGTGGCGCTGGATGACCTTGAACCAGTCGCACTGCGGCCTGACGGTGATCGCGCAAAAGCAGGGACGGCCGTGGACGCTGCTCACGCACAACGACACCGGTCACCTGCCGGTGGAGCTGCGCACCGGAATTCCCGACGCACTGCTCGTGTGAGGTCCAGCGCTCCCCGAATCGGGTGCGATGCGGTCCCGCGCGCCCCGCGAGGCGGGCGATGTCCGCGAAATAGACTGGACGCATGACCACGCAGGTAGCACTCGTCGGCGGCACCGGGAAGCTCGGACAGATCATCCATGCGGTGGTCGACGAGCTCGAGGGGTTCGAGGTGAGCCGTGTGCTGACCTCGTCGAGTGAACTCTCCGAGCTGGACGGCGCCGGCCTCGTCATCGATGCATCGACGCCGCAGGTGAGCGTCGATGTCGTCCGCGCCGCCGTCGAGCGGGGGATCAATGTGCTCGTCGCGACCTCGGGCTGGTCGGCCGAGCGGATCGCGCTGGTGCGCCCCCTCGTCGAGGCGGCCGGGACCGGCGCGGTCTTCATCCCCAACTTCTCGCTCGGATCGGTGCTCGGGTCAGCCCTCGCGGCGGCGGCGGCCCCGTTCTTCGGCTCCGCGGAGATCATCGAGGCGCATCGCGAGACCAAGATAGATTCGCCCAGCGGCACGGCCGTGCGTACCGCAGAGCTGATCGCGGCCGCGCGCGCCGAGCAGGGGCCGGTCAGCGCTCCGCACGCGGATCAGCGCGCTCGGGGGCAGCAGGTCGGCAGTGTCCCGATCCACTCGCTGCGTCGCCCCGGTGTCGTCGCCAAGCAGGAGGTCATCCTGTCCGGACCGGGGGAATCGCTGACGTTCACCCATGACACCACGGACTCGGCGCTCGCCTACGCACCGGGGATCCGCATCGCGGTCCCCTTCGCGCGAAGCGCCGCCGGTGTGGTCGTCGGCCTCGAGCACATGATCGACATCGGCATCCGCTCGTGATGTCGCGGATCGGCGTCGCGCTGATGGCGGCGGCGCTGCTCGTCTACCTTGCGGTCGCGGTCTGGCTCGCCGTGATGTTCATCTCGGTCGGCACTCCGATTTCGATCGGCATGGGCATCACGCTCCTCGTGCTGGCTCCGATCGGTGCCTGGGCGCTCGTCCGGGAGATGATGTTCGGCTTCGGCGCGGACCGCCTGGGGCGACTGCTCGACGCGGAGGGAGGGATGCCTCCGGTGGAGACCGAGCTGACACCGAGCGGGCGTATCGCGCGCGCCGACGCAGACCCCCTCATCGCACGGTACGCAGCGGAAGCGGACGCGGCGCACGATGACTGGCGTGCACGGTACCGCCTGGGCGTCGTGCAAGACGCCGCCGGACGCCGGAAAGACGCCAGAGCCAGCATCCGCGAGGCGATCCGCCTCTTCCGTCGGCCCTGACGTCGGGTTCGACGATCAGGCGAGCGTCGCCTCGAGCGTGATCTCGATGCCCGCGAGCGCCTGAGACACCGGGCACCCGGTCTTCGCTCCGTTCGCGATCTCCTGGAATGCCTCCGGAGTGAGGTTCGGGACGGTCGCGTTGACGTTGAGGTGGCTGCCGGTGATGCCGACACCGGGCTTGAAGGTGACGGACGCGCTCGCGTCGACTCGCTCGGGAGGCGTGCCGTTCTCGGCCAGGGCGTGGGAGAGCGCCATGCTGAAGCACGAGGCGTGAGCGGCAGCGATGAGCTCTTCCGGCGTGGTCGTGGTGTCGCTGCCTTCGCTGCGGGCCTTCCAGTTGATCGGGAAGGTGCCGAGCTTCGACGAAGAGAACGCCACGGTGCCCGACCCCTCCATGAGCGATCCTGTCCAGGTGCTGGCGGCTTCGCTGGTGACGGGCATGGTTCCTCCGGTTCTCGTGCCCCGAGGGATGAGGGGTCACGTCGCGGCCAGCCTATCGACGGTTCGGTTCGGAGGGAACCGGAATCACGCTGCGGGGGCTGTCCGGCCGATCACGCCGACCCGCTGGAGCAGCAGGTACATCTGGCATCCGAGGCAGAAGCCGAACGCCGCGTTGAGGAAGGCGGCGACGAAGGCGGCAGCGGTGGCGATCGGCAACGCCCAGGGGACCCCGATGAGGTGCAGAACGAGACCGACACCGACCACGAAGAGGCCGACCCCCTGAGAGAACCGAGGCGGTCGCGGATCTTCAAGCTCCGCAGGCGGCGCGAGCCGAGGACGCACGACCGTGCGGAACAGGACACTCCAGGGGGCCGTCCTCGGCGAGACCAGGGCCCACAGGAACAGCAGGGCGATGATCACCGTGAGCAGGAATCCCGGGTCCAGGGCACGGTGAACGAGGGGCGTTCCGGACACGGCCCATCCGCCGGGGATGAAGGTCGCGCCGGTCGACGGCTGATAGGCGTACCAGCCGAACGTCGCCGCGCCCGCCTGGGCGGTGGATATCCCCGTCAACGCCAGAAACGTGGCCACGAGCAGCAGTGCCGCGGTGATCGTGGCCGCGAATCGCGGACCGCGGGGGTCTATGCGTGCGGGCGTGGTCATGTGTGCTCCAGTCTTCGCGCCTCAGACGGCCGCGACCGCTTCGGTGAGTGCATGACGGTGGGGGACACCGTGGAATCGTGCGTGGACGGTGCCCGAGCCGTCGATGACGAAGGTCGTCGGCGTCTGCAGCACCTTGTACCGTGCCGAAAGGTCGGGGCGGTGCGTCAGATCGACCTCGATGTGCGCGAGCCCGTCGTCGCCCGACGCGTAGGAGTGCAGCAACCGTCGCACCTGCGGGCAACGGGCACAGGTCTCGGTGCTGAACTGCACCAGTGTCGCGCGGGAGCCGAGTGCTGCCGAGGGGATGTCCGTGGCATCGAACCGGAGCCTGCCCCCGTCGCGCCGCCGCCCGTCGCGCCGACGAACCACGACCCCGACCGCCGTGGCGAGCACGAGGAGACCGAGGACGATCACGAGGGCGAGCGCGGGCGACATGCGTCGAGAGTACGCCGCCCTCATGGGATCGGGAGTCGATGTTTCCGATGATGACGAACGGGCTTTCCGCGGTGCAGGATCCGCCCCGTGACGGGAGCGGGAAGGTATCGTGGCTGTCATGAGCGCCGCCGTTCCGACCCCCTATGAAGATCTGCTCCGCGATGTCGTGGAGACCGGCACGCACAAGTCGGATCGGACGGGTACCGGCACGACGAGCGTCTTCGGGCGGCAGATCCGCTTCGACCTCGCGAAGGGCTTCCCACTCATCACGACGAAGCGCGTGCACTTCAAGTCGATCGCGTACGAGCTGCTCTGGTTCCTCCGAGGGGATTCCAACGTCGGATGGCTGCGCGACAACGGCGTGACGATCTGGGACGAGTGGGCGGATGAGTCGGGCGATCTCGGCCCGGTGTACGGGGTGCAGTGGCGCTCCTGGCCGACTCCCGACGGCGGCAGCATCGACCAGCTCTCCGAGGTCATCGAGCAGATCCGGCGCTCGCCCGATTCCCGTCGTCTGATCGTCTCGGCGTGGAATCCTGCAGACATCCCCGACATGGCCCTCGCGCCGTGTCATGCGCTCTTCCAGTTCTACGTCGCGGATGGAAAGCTCTCCTGTCAGCTGTATCAGCGCAGCGCCGACATGTTCCTCGGTGTGCCGTTCAACATCGCCTCGTATGCGCTGCTCACCCTGATGATCGCGCAGCAGGTCGGCCTGGAGCCCGGGGACTTCGTGTGGACCGGCGGTGACTGCCACGTCTACGACAATCACGTGGAGCAGGTGCGCGAGCAGCTCAGCCGCGAGCCCTACGCGTACCCGACCCTGCGACTGGCGAGGAAGCCGGAGTCGATCTTCGACTACCGGTACGAGGACTTCATCGTCGAGGACTACCAGCATCACGCGCCGATCCGGGCGGCGGTGGCCGTATGACGTGGGTCGGGCTGATCTGGGCTGAGGCGCGCGGCGGCGTGATCGGAGCGGAGGGCGGGATGCCCTGGCACGTTCCGGAGGATCTCGCTCACTTCAAGGACGTCACGCTCGGGGCACCGGTGGTGATGGGCCGGAAGACGTGGGACTCCCTTCCGGAGCGATTCCGCCCGCTCTCCGGGCGCGACAACATCGTGATCACGCGCCAACAGGACTGGCGCCACGAGGGCGCGCGACGGGCGGCGACCGTCGCCGAAGCAGTCCGCGGGCTGGACAAGGCGTGGATCATCGGAGGCGCCGAGATCTTCCGTCAGGTCATCGGCGACGCCGATCGCCTCGAGGTCACCGAGCTCGACATCGACGTCGCCGGAGACGCCTATGCGCCCGCCACGACCGGCTGGCGACTCGTCGACGAGGGCGAGTGGCAGACATCGCGCACCGGCATCCGCTACCGCTTCCTCGGGTACGAGCGCTGATGCCCACCGCATTGATCACCGGAGCCAGCGCGGGGCTGGGAGCCGAGTTCGCGCGCCAGCTGGCACGGCGTCGAGCTGACCTCATCCTGGTGGCGCGGACACCCGAGACGCTGGAGGCGCTGGGCACGGAGCTGCGCACGGAGTACGGTGTCGCGGTCGAGATCCTCGTCGCCGACCTCGCGGTGGAGAGCGAGGTCGAGCGCGTCGCCGCCCGATTGCGCGACACCTCCGACCCGGTCGACCTCCTGATCAACAACGCCGGGTTCGGTCTGCCGCTGCAGTTCGCGGACAACGACATCGACGACGAGGTGCGACACCTCCGCGTGCACGTCGAGGCGTCGATGCGACTGATGCACGCGGCGCTGCAGACGATGCGCGGGCGCGGTGGTCGCATCATCAACGTCGCCTCCGTCGCCGGGTTCATCTCCCGGTCGACCTATTCGGCATGCAAGTCCTGGCTGATCGGCTTCAGCGGCTGGGCGAATGCGGAGTACGCACGAGACGGAGTGAGTGTAACCGCGCTCTGCCCCGGATTCACGCACACGTCCTTCCATGAGCGGATGGGTCTGGCCGTGGGGGAGGAGGGTGTGCCCGCGATCATGTGGCTGAATGCGCGCGATGTCGTCCGTACCGGTCTGCGTGATGCGGCGCGCGGCAGAGCAGTATCCGTTCCGTCACTTCGGTACAAGGCGATCGTGGCGCTGACGCGTGTCCTGCCCCGCTCGTTCACGTCCGGCGTCGCTCGGCGCGGTCGCGTCTGAGGCCGACAGGAGTCGACGAGAGACGTGCGCAGGCCCGGGGGACGCGCTCGGACCCGTGCGCCCCGAGGAGAGGTGCATCTGCATCACCGCGTCCGCGGGACCACCGGTCGAACCTATACGCTGGGCTTATGACGCACTCGGGCAACCCTTTCGGACAGGTTCTCGTCGCGCTCGTCACTCCGATGACGGCCGACGGTGAAGTCGATTGGCCCGCTGTCGAGAAGCACATCGATGACGTGATCACCGCAGGCGCGGACGGCATCGTCGTGACGGGAACGACCGGCGAGACCTCGACCCTGACAGACCCGGAGAAGCTCAAGCTCGTCGAGGTCGGCAAGTCCGTTTCGGGCGGGCGCGCGAAGATCATCACCGGCGGTGGTTCCAACGAGACGGCCCACGCGATCGAGCTCTACAAGGCCAGCGAGAAGGCCGGCGCCGACGGCATCATGATCGTCACGCCCTACTACAACAAGCCGACGCAGGCCGGAATCCTCACGCACTTCCGGCTGGTCGCCGACGCGACCGATCTGCCGGTGATCCTCTACGACATTCCGGGGCGCACGGGTGTGCCGATCAAGTACGAGACGATTCTGCGTCTCGCGAAGCACCCGAACATCCTCGCTGTGAAGGACGCCAAGGGCGACTTCTCCGAGGTGAGCCGCGTGCTCAACCAGACCGACCTGATGTACTTCTCCGGCGACGACGCGAACGTGCTGCCGCACCTCGCGATCGGTGCCACGGGCCTCATCGGCGTGACGGCCAACGTCGCGGCGGCCCCGTACCGCACGATCATCGATGCGGTGAACGCGGGTGACCTCGCCACGGCGACCGCGGAGCACAAGCGCCTGGAGCCGCTCGTGCGTGCCGTGATGACCCACGTGCCGGGAACGGTCGCGGCGAAGTACATCCTGCACGGACTCGGTCGCATCTCGAGCCCGCGCGTCCGCCTTCCCCTGGTCGGCCCCGAGGAATGGGAGGCCGCGCTCATCGAGGATGAGCTCGACCTCGTGCAGAACGTTCCCGGTGCGGACTTCTCGAACTTCCGACCCGACCGCAATGCGGCTGCGGGTGGTGCCCTGCCGAAGGTGCACGGCACGACGCGCTGAGTCGCGTCGCCACGAACGAACGGACGCGCGGAGTGTCCGACTGAGGAGACAGCATGTCCATTCCCCTGGTAGAACCGACCGCTCTCGACGAAGGAACGCTTCGGGTCATCCCGATCGGCGGACTCGGCGAGATCGGTCGCAACATGACCATGTTCGAGTACGACGGCAAGATCCTGATCGTCGATTGCGGTGTGCTCTTCCCCGAGGAGCACCAGCCTGGCGTCGACCTGATCCTTCCGGACTTCGAGCCCATCCGTGACCGCCTGGACGACATCGTGGGCGTGGTGCTCACGCACGGCCACGAAGACCACATCGGCGCCGTTCCCTATCTGCTTCGGCTCAAGAGCGACATCCCCCTGATCGGTTCGGGCCTCACCCTTGCACTGGTCGAGGCGAAGCTCAAGGAGCACCGCATCAAGGCCTTCACGCTCACGGTGAAGGAAGGTCAGCAGGAGCGGGTCGGCCCGTTCGACCTCGAGTTCGTCGCCGTGAATCACTCGATTCCCGACGCGCTGGCCGTGGCGATCCGCACCCCGGCGGGAATGGTGCTCGCCACCGGTGACTTCAAGATGGATCAGCTGCCGCTGGACGGTCGCATCACCGACCTCCGGGCTTTCGCGCGCCTCGGCGAAGAGGGTGTCGACCTGTTCCTCGTCGACTCGACCAACGCCGATGTCCCCGGGTTCACGCCGACGGAGCGCTCGATCGGCCCCGTGCTCGACCAGGTGATCGCGAAGGCACCTCGTCGCGTCATCGTCGCGAGCTTCTCCAGCCACGTCCATCGCGTGCAGCAGGTGATCGACGCGGCGTACGCCAACGGCCGCCGTGTCGCTTTCCTCGGCCGCAGCATGGTTCGCAACATGACGATCGCCGAGCAGCTCGGCTATCTGAAGGTGCCGGACGGGGTGCTCATCGACTTCAAGAAGGCGCGCGACCTGCCCGACGAGCAGATCGTCTACATGTCCACGGGCTCCCAGGGTGAGCCCATGGCGGTGCTGAGCCGCATGGCGAATCTGGACCACGCGATCGAGATCAGCGAGGGCGACACCGTCATCCTCGCCTCCAGCCTCATTCCGGGCAACGAGAACGCCGTCTACCGTGTGATCGACGGACTCACCAAGCTCGGTGCGAACGTCGTCCACAAGGCGAATGCGAAGGTGCATGTCTCCGGACACGCCGCCGCCGGCGAACTGATCTATTGCTACAACATCCTCAAGCCGAAGAACGTCCTCCCCGTGCACGGGGAGTACCGGCACCTGATCGCGAACGCCAAGCTCGCGCAGGACACCGGCATCGCAGAGGAGAACACGATCATCGCCTCGAACGGCACCGTGATCGACCTGAAGGACGGCGTCGCGAAGGTCGCCGGTCAGCTCGACCTCGGATTCGTGTACGTCGACGGCTCCACCGTCGGCGAGATCACCGATGCCGACCTCAAGGATCGTCGGATCCTCGGCGAGGAGGGCTTCATCTCCGTCATCGTCGTCGTGGACGCCGGCACGGGGCGCATCATCTCCGGTCCGGAGATCCACGCGCGCGGTGTCGCCGAGGATGACTCGGTGTTCGACGACGTCACGCCGAAGATCGTCGCGGCGCTCAAGGAAGCGTCGGGCAACGGCGTCCGTGACACCCACGCGTTGTCGCAGGTCGTGCGACGCACGATCGGTCGTTGGGTCAACCAGCGGCTGCGTCGTCGTCCGATGATCGTGCCGCTCGTCATCGAAGCGTGAGTGGAGGGGAGTCGTCTCCCCACTCACGGCTGACCGTCATCCCGATGTAACACCGGCGCCCTAGGCTCACGTCATGTACAGGGGTTTCTCCCTCCGCAGGGCGGCGCAGACGGATGCGATGTTCCTCGGCGACATGCTCGTCGAGGCCGCCAACTGGCGTGCCGGGGGAGTGCGTCCGCGGCACGAGGTCTTGACGTCGGCTGAGCACCGGCGCTATCTCGCAGGGTGGAAGAGGTCGGCCGACGACGGACTGGTGGCCACCGGTGAGGACGACGTGCCCGTGGGCGCAGCCTGGTATCGCGTGCTTCCGCAGAACGCGCCCGGATTCGGTTTCGTGGGTGTCGCCGTCCCGGAGCTGATCATCGGGGTGCATCCGCTGTGGCGGGCACGCGGTGTCGGGCGCACCTTGTTGCGCGGTGTCGTGGAACTCGCGGGGTCCCAAGGTCACTCGCGGATCAGCTTGAGCGTGGAACGGGACAACTTCGCACGCAACCTCTATCGCGCGGAGGGCTTCGTCGTGGTCGGGCAGGGCTCGGCGCGCGACACGATGGTCCGTGCCACCACCTAGTCGATGCCCTCTCGGATCCGCGGAAAGCCGCGTCATTACGCGGGGATGTCGGCTGTTGGACGTAACGTGAGAGCATGGCCAGGAGTTCCACGAAGACAGAGCGCGCGTCGACCAGCGCACCGTCGCGCCCCAAGCGGCAGACGGCTCCCAAGGCCCAGCCCGCTCCGAAGAAGTACATCGACGAGGCCGAGAAGCCTCCGATCGTCGTCCGTGCCTGGGTCGGATTGGCACACGGTGTCGGCGGACTCTTCCGCGCGTTCGGGCCGGAGACGCTCGAGAAAGACGATCGCCGCGACGGATTCCCGTTCTTCCTGGTCGTGCTCGCCGTCCTCGGAGCGGTCAACGAGTGGTTCTTCATCGGCAACGAGGTCGCCGCGAACATCAGCGCGTACTCCGTCGGCGGGCTGATCGGACGCGTCGCCTTCGTGATGCCCGTGCTTCTGCTTCTGCTGGCCGGATGGCTGTTCCGCCACCCGTCGTCCGTGCATGACAACGGTCGCATCGGTATCGGGTTCGGGCTCTTCATCCTGACGCTAGCCGGCTTCTGCCACGTGGCCGGCGACGGTCCTCAGCCCAGGGAGGGGATGCTCGCCCTGAGCGAATCCGGCGGCCTCTTCGGCTGGATGCTCGGTCAGCCGCTCAGCTACCTCACCGACATTCCCGCCTACATCGTCCTGTCGCTGCTCGCCGCGCTGAGCATCCTGATCCTCACCAAGACCCCTCCCAACCGCATCGGCTCCCGACTCGGCGACCTCTACGCGTGGATGTTCGACGCCGAGCGCCCGGAGAAGCCGGCGAAGGATGCGGCGATCGACGACGCCGACAAGGTCGACAACCCCGACGTGCTGCCCTGGTGGCGGCGGAACAAGTCCGGGCGCGAAGAAGACCCCGACGAGGGGACCCTCGGTTCCGACGACATCACCGCGCTGCTGACGACGTCCGAGCCGACCCCGGCGTACGACCAGGCGGTCGTCGTCGAGAATCCTTATGACGCCGCCACCGAGGTTCTCTCGGACGTGCGCTCCGTTGCGGATTCCCTCGCCGAGCAGCAGAACACAGCGCTGCTGGATGATGCGTCCGACACCGGCGAGGTCCCCGAGCTCCCCGGCCTGGACGGATTCGGGACCGCGGGCCCGGGGGATCGTGGTCCTCAGGCTCCCGTCACCCCGTACGTCCTGCCGTCTCCGGGTCTGCTGGTCGAAGGGCCGCCTCCCGTGATGCGCTCCGAGGCGACCGACAAGGTGATCGAGCAGATCACGAGCGTGCTGTCGCAGTTCAAGGTCGACGCGAAGGTCACCGGATTCTCGCGCGGCCCGACGGTCACGCAGTACGAGGTCGAGGTCGGGCACGGCGTCAAGGTCGAGAAGATCCTGCAGCTGAGCAACAACTTCGCCTATGCGGTCGCCTCGAACGACGTCCGCATCCTCTCGCCGATCCCGGGCAAGAGCGCGATCGGGATCGAGATCCCGAACGCCGACAAGGAGATGGTCGCGCTCGGCGACGTTCTGCGCTCGCCCGCCGCGCAGAAGAGCACGCACCCGATGACGATCGGCGTCGGCAAGGACGTCGGCGGCAACATCGTGATCGCGAATCTCGCCAAGATGCCCCACCTCTTGGTCGCCGGCTCGACCGGCTCCGGTAAGTCCAGCTTCGTGAACTCCATGATCACCAGTCTGCTCATGCGGGCGCGTCCCGCCGACGTGCGCATGGTCCTGATCGACCCGAAGCGCGTGGAGCTCACCAGTTATGCCGGCGTTCCGCATCTGATCACGCCCATCATCACGAACCCGAAGAAGGCGGCCGAAGCGCTGCAGTGGGTCGTGAAGGAGATGGACATGCGGTACGACGACCTCGCGTCGTTCGGCTTCCGTCACATCGATGACTTCAACCGTGCCGTCAGGGCCGGTGAGGTCGAGCTGCCGGTGGGCAGTGAACGCGTCCTCAAGCCGTACCCGTACCTCCTGGTCGTGGTCGATGAGCTCGCAGACCTCATGATGGTCGCCCCGCGCGACGTGGAGGACTCGATCGTCCGCATCACTCAGCTCGCGCGCGCTTCCGGTATCCACCTCGTCCTCGCGACCCAGCGTCCGAGCGTCGACGTCGTCACCGGTCTGATCAAGGCCAACGTGCCGTCGCGTCTCGCGTTCGCGGTCACCAGCGTCACCGACAGCCGGGTCATCCTCGACAGCCCGGGAGCCGACAAACTCATCGGTCAGGGTGACGCGCTGTTCTCGCCGATGGGTTCTTCCAAGCCGTTCCGACTGCAGGGCGCGTGGGTCGACGAGAAGGAGATCGACGCCGTCGTCAAGCACGTCACCCGCCAGGCGCGCCCGGACTATCGTGCCGACGTGCAGGAGGCGATGGAGCCGACCAAGAAGAAAGAGGTCGACGAGGACATCGGCGACGATCTGGAGCTGTTGCTCGCCGCGGCCGAGCTCATCGTTTCGTCGCAGTTCGGGTCGACGTCGATGCTCCAGCGCAAGTTGCGTGTCGGTTTCGCGAAGGCCGGTCGCCTGATGGACCTGCTGGAATCCCGCGAGATCGTCGGGCCTTCGGAGGGTTCGAAGGCGCGGGACGTGCTGGCCACGGCTGAGCAGCTGCCGCAGGTGATGGCGAAGCTGCGCGGCGAGGACGTTCCTGCCGCCTCCGCCGCGCCGACGGCACCTGCCGCCCCGCCGGTCCCGCCGATGCCTCCGGCCCATGATCCGATCGCGGCCCAGTACGAGGGTCTTCCCGAGGTGGAGGCCGAGGGCGACGAAGACGCCTGGGGCCTGACGGGGCGTGACTGATGGCCATCCCCCGGCAACTGCCCAATGCCATCACGGTCGCGCGGATCCCTCTCGCCGTCGTGTTCTTCGTCCTGCTGCTGTTCGGAGGAACCTACGGCCTGGCTGAGCCCGGACTGCGCTGGGCCGCTGCGATCATCTTCATCGTCGGCATCTCCACCGACTGGGTCGACGGCTACCTGGCTCGCAAATACGACATCGTCAGCGATTTCGGGAAGCTCTGGGACCCGATCGCCGACAAGCTCCTCACCGGGGCGGGGTTCATCGGTCTCGCGATCCTCGACGAGGTCAGCTGGTGGATCGTCGCGATCATTCTCGTGCGCGAGTGGGGGATCACCATCCATCGTCTGATGGTCGCGAGCGAGCATGTGGTCGCGGCCGCGTGGATGGGCAAGATCAAGACGGCGTTCCAGGGCGTGGCCCTGGGATGGGCGTTGCTTCCCCTGCACGTCCTCATCGGTCTCGAAGCATGGACACTGGTGACGTTCATCCTGATGATCATCGTCTTGCTGCTGACCGTGGCGAGTGGGATCGACTACATCGTGGCGCAGGTGCGCGGATCGCGGCAGAAGAGGGCATGAGCGAGACGAGCGCCGCCGCCGTTCTGTCGGCGCTCGACGAACGCGGGTGGACACTGGGAGTGGCGGAGTCCCTCACCGGCGGGGCGCTGTGCGCAGAAATCGTCTCCATCCCCGGAGCCTCCGCCGTTCTCCTCGGCGGTGTCGTGGCCTATGCGACCTCCGTCAAGGCGACGGTGCTCGGCGTCGACGCCGAGCTTCTCGCCATGCGCGGTCCGGTGCACCCCCGGGTCGCGCTGGAGATGGCCGGGGGTGTGCGGCGAGTGGTGAGCGTAGACGATCGGCCTGCGGATGTCGGGGTGTCCACCACTGGGATCGCGGGACCGGATTCGCCGGACGGGCAGCCCGTCGGTACCGTGCACATCGGTATCGTGACGCCGAACGGGGCGCAGGCGAGAGAATTCCGCTTCCGCGGCGACCGGGATTCGATCCGGGCGCAGACGGTGGCTGCGGCGCTCGAAGCACTGCTCGACCTGGTCGCGGAATAGTGTCCGCCCCGGTCTGGTTATCAATGATGTGCTCACATTCAAACCACAGAGTGCAGGGGTAGATTTCGTGCAGGCCAGGCGTACTAGACTGGCTGTCCTATCGGGGGAGACCCCGAACGACCACACGGGGAGGAGGTTCCGATGATTCTTGTACGACAGGAAATCGGCGATGTGCTGAGGGACTTCCGCCTGCAGAAGGGGCGCACGCTCCGGCAGGTTGCAAGCAAGGCGTCGGTTGCGCTCGGCTACCTCAGTGAGGTCGAGCGTGGGCAGAAGGAAGCGTCGAGCGAGATCCTCGCATCCGTCGCCGATGCTCTCGATGTGCCCATCTCGACGATCATGCGCGAGGTCGGGGACCGCATCTCGGTTCTCGAGGGCATCCAGGTCTTCCCGGACGTCGTTCCGGACGACCTCGTGGCGTCGGTCGAGCCTCAGCTCTCGTTGCACTGAGCAGGGTGCCGGAGTGAACGATGCGTCGTAGCGAGTTTCTGCGCGCGGTCGACACCGAGTTCCAGGCACGAGCATCGTCATTGGTGAACGATCTCGGACTCTCGGCTCTTCGTGGTCGCACGGCGCTCGAGGCGTTGGCCGACGGGACACCGCCCCGTGAGATCTGGCTCGCGCTGTGCGTGGAGATGGACGTCCCGGAGAACCGGCGTCACGGTGTCGGCCGTCTGGAGCCGCGCGGGCACTGACTCCGTCGGCGATGTCCGCGGGTTACGGCACACGGTGTGCGATCGGCGGCGTGTCGTCGAATATTCGTTCGAAGAGAGCGTAGTCTTCTGCACAGGTGGTTCAGAGCTGTGATTGTCCACCGAACGTGAGTTTGCCGAGACGATGTCGGTGGCCCCTCGTACGGTGGAGAACAAGCCGAAGAGCCATACGCCTTGTCGGAGAGTCACTCCCAACCGGGAGGGCCGCGACAGCCTACAGGCGGCACCACGCGCGCAGAAGGAGCACATCATGCCATCACCCGCAGACCGCGAGAAGTCCCTCGAGACCGCCCTCGCCCAGATCGACCGTCAGTTCGGAAAGGGCTCGGTCATGCGGCTGGGCAGTGATGAGCGCGCCCCCGTTGCGGTCATCCCGACCGGCTCCATCGCGCTCGACGTCGCCCTCGGCGTCGGCGGACTCCCGCGTGGTCGAATCGTCGAGATCTACGGACCGGAGTCCTCGGGTAAGACCACGCTGACGCTGCATGCGATCGCGAACGCACAGCGCGCCGGCGGTATCGCGGCCTTCATCGACGCGGAGCACGCTCTCGACCCCGACTACGCAGCGAAGCTCGGTGTCGACATCGACGCGCTCCTGGTGTCGCAGCCCGACACCGGTGAGCAGGCGCTCGAGATCGCCGACATGCTCGTTCGATCCGGGGCGATCGACCTGATCGTCATCGACTCCGTCGCCGCGCTCGTGCCGCGCGCCGAGATCGAGGGAGAGATGGGTGATTCGCATGTTGGTCTGCAGGCTCGACTCATGTCGCAGGCGCTTCGCAAGCTGACCGGTGGCCTGAACCAGACGAACACCACGATGATCTTCATCAACCAGCTCCGCGAGAAGATCGGTGTCTTCTTCGGCTCGCCCGAGACCACGGCCGGTGGTAAGGCATTGAAGTTCTACGCGTCCGTCCGGATGGACATCCGTCGTATCGAGACGCTGAAAGACGGGACCGATGCTGTCGGTAACCGCACCAGGGTCAAGGTCGTGAAGAACAAGATGGCTCCGCCTTTCAAGCAGGCGGAGTTCGACATCCTCTACGGCGTCGGCATCTCACGCGAAGGCAGCCTGATCGATTTCGGCGTCGAGCATGCCATCGTCAAGAAGTCGGGCTCGTGGTACACCTACGACGGCGACCAGCTCGGGCAGGGCAAGGAGAACGCCCGTACGTTCCTGCTGAACAACCCCGATATCGCTCTCGCGATCGAGACGCAGATCAAGCAGAAGCTCGGTATCGGTGCGCAGCTCGTCGCTCCTGACGCCGCTGACGAGCTCGCCGAGCGTCGTCCGGCTTGATGAATGACACACGTGGGGGCGATTCCGAGCGGATCGCCCCCATCATTCCTCTCTTCAGCAGTGCTCGCCCTCAGGCTGACCCTGGCCGGAGTGCTGCGGCACGAAGCGACGTCGTCTCGGAAGCCGAGCCCGGCCACACGAACGACGCCGGAGCGTGGCGATCGACGTGGGACACTCCGTCTCGCGGATCCGCGCTCGGGACGACGTCCGATGCGGGCACGCCCAGTGACCGCCATCCCGCCCGAGGAGCATCTGCGAGACCGGGAGCCGGGCGAGCAGGCGAGGCGAGCTCTGGGCCCCGTCTCCATGCGCTCGACACATCCAACGAGGCGTCGGGTGGCGACGAGGTTGATCCGGACGAGGCCCGTACCGCGGCCGAAGAGTCGCTCGTACGGAAGCTGCGAGCCCGCTCGCTGTCGGTTTCCGAAGCGCGTCAGATGTTGCGGGGACACGAGCTCGACAGCGCCACGATCGACGAGGTGATCGAAGACTTCGGACGCCGAGGCTACCTCGACGATGCCGCTCTCGCCGAGGTTCTGGTGACGTCGGGAGTGGAGCGGAAGGGGCAGGGGCGAGTCGCACTCTCCCGGGCGCTGGCCCAGCGGGGCATCCCGCGCGAGGTTATCGACCTCACGCT
Organism: Microbacterium sp. J1-1; assembly: GCF_024498615.1. NCBI lineage: Bacteria > Bacillati > Actinomycetota > Actinomycetes > Micrococcales > Microbacteriaceae > Microbacterium > Microbacterium sp. J1-1. The sequence goes on from NZ_CP089590.1 coordinate 1,606,029, forward strand.
CGATGAGCTACCCGACGATGACGACGAACGCGCTCTCGAGTTCGCTCGGAGCAAGGCTCGTTCGCTCGCCCGGTTGGACCACGACACGGCGCTTCGGCGTCTGATGGGGCAGCTCTCGCGTCGCGGCTACAACGGATCGACAGCGATGAAGGCGGCGAAGACGGCATTGCAGGAGGCGACGTTCGGCAGGGGGACCTCGGGCGTCCGATTCGTCGACTCGGACTGAGATCCCGACGCGGCACACGCGTGGAATCGGCTCGTACAATGGGTTGATCATGACTATTCCGCGCAGTGAACCGACGATCATCAGTGCGTCGTCGGCGGCCGTCGACGACGACGGGCGACAGCGATCCTACGAAGTCCGCACCTTCGGGTGTCAGATGAACGTGCATGACTCTGAACGGCTCTCCGGCTCGTTGGAGAGCGCCGGCTATGTGCGTGCGCTCGACGGTGCCGAAGCCGATGTGGTGATCATCAACACCTGTGCCGTGCGAGACAACGCCGCCGGCAAGCTGTACGGCACGCTGGGGCACCTCGCCTCGGTGAAGCGACGCAAGCACGGCATGCAGATCGCGGTGGGCGGGTGTCTGGCGCAGATGGACAAGCAGGCCGTCCTCGACAAGGCTCCGTGGGTCGACGTCGTGTTCGGAACCCACAACATGGGCTCATTGCCCGGCCTCCTCGAGCGCGCACGCCACAACGGTGATGCCGAGCTCGAGATCCTCGAGTCGCTCGAGGTCTTCCCGTCCACGCTGCCGACGAAGCGCGACTCCGCGCACAGCGGCTGGGTATCCATCTCCGTGGGCTGCAACAACACCTGCACTTTCTGCATCGTCCCCAGCCTGCGCGGGAAGGAGAAAGATCGTCGTCCTGGCGACATCTTGAACGAGATCCGTCTCCTCGTGGATGACGGCGCGATCGAGGTCACTCTGCTCGGGCAGAACGTGAACTCCTACGGGGTCGAGTTCGGCGATCGTCAGGCGTTCGGCAAGCTTCTCCGCGCGGCGGGCGAGATCGACGGACTCGAGCGGATCCGGTTCACCAGTCCGCACCCCGCGGCATTCACCGACGACGTGATCGATGCGATGGCCGAGACGCCGAACGTGATGCCGCAGCTGCACATGCCGCTCCAGTCCGGAAGCGATCGCATCCTCAAAGCCATGCGTCGTTCGTACCGCAGCGAGCGTTTCCTCGGAATCCTCGATCGGGTCCGCGAACGAATCCCGAACGCGGCGATCACCACCGACATCATCGTCGGATTCCCGGGCGAGACGGACGAGGACTTCGAAGACACACTGCGCGTCGTCGAACAGGCACGATTCTCTGCCGCGTTCACCTTCCAGTATTCGATCCGCGAGGGCACCCCTGCCGCCACGATGGAGGACCAGGTGCCCAAGGAGATCGTGCAGGAGCGGTACAACCGACTGATCGCCCTGCAGGAGCGCATTTCCCTGGAAGAGAACCAGAAGCAGGTCGGTCGCGAGGTCGAGGTGCTGGTCTCGACCGGCGAAGGCAAAAAGGACGCGGAGACCCACCGGCTCACTGGCCGCGCCGAAGACAACCGGCTGGTGCATTTCGAGGTGACCGACGGTTCGGCTCTTCCGCGGCCGGGCGACGTCGTGACGGTCACGGTGACCCATGCGGCACCGTTCCACCTGCTCGCGGATGACCCGACCGGCGCTCCGCTGCGCATCCGTCGGACCCGCGGCGGCGACGCGTGGGATCGCGGGCAGGCCGAGTCCTGCGCGGTCCCGACGCCCGCGGCAGAGGGCGGCCCGCGACCGGTCTCGCTCGGCCTTCCCACGCTACGCGTCGGAGTGTGAGCGACCCGCGCCTCTGGGCGATCGTCGGGGCGACCGGCACCGGGAAGAGCGAGCTTGCGCTCGATCTCGCGGAGGCGTTGCGTGCTCGGGGCAACCCGGCCGAGATCGTGAACGCCGACGCCATGCAGCTCTACCGGGGCATGGACATCGGAACCGCGAAGCTGCCCGTGGCAGAGCGGCGCGGCATCCCGCACCACCTGTTCGACGTGCGTGAGGTCGCCGAAGAAGCGGCGGTGGCCTGGTATCAGCCGGTGGCGCGAGAGGCGATCGGTGCGATCCATCAGCGCGGCGGGGACGCGATCCTCGTGGGTGGATCCGGCTTGTACGTGTCGAGCGTCGTCTACGAGTTCCACTTCCCGCCGCGCGACCCTGCGATCCGTGAGCGCCTCGAGCGCGAGTTGGAGTCCGCGGGCCTCGCCGGACTGCTCGAGCGTCTCCGTTCCCAGGATCCTGCGGCGGCGGCGAAGGTCGACCCGCGAAACAGCCGCCGCGTCATCCGAGCCCTCGAAGTCCTCGAGCAGGGGGGCAGTACACACGGCGCCGCCTTGCCTGAAAGGCCCGTGCTGTGGCACCCGCGAACACGGGTGATCGGCCTGCACGTCGATCGCGCCGACCTGGTGCCTCGCCTCGATGCCCGCGTCGAGCGGATGTGGGAGGCCGGTCTCGTCGCAGAGGTCGCAGGCCTGCGGGAGCACGGCCTCGAACGTGGTGTCACCGCTCCGCGAGCCATCGGCTATGCGCAGGCCTTGGCCCAGCTCGACGGGAGTCTGAACGAAGCCGCCGCCATCGCTCAGACGCAAGCCTTGACCCGCCGTTACGCGCGTCGGCAGGTCTCGTGGTTCAAGCGGTACCCGGAGCTGGAGTGGTGGACCGCACCCGCGGACGCGGAGGCGCTCCTCGGAGCCGAGACCGCGTCGTCGTGACCGACCGCCTTCGATGTCGGTGAGTGGTGGGAGGCTGAGGGCATGGTCACCCATTTCTTCACCGCCTCCAGCCTCGATGGGTTCATCGCGACAGACGAGCATTCGCTCGATTGGTTGCTGACGCAGGATGTCGATCCCGATGGTCCGATGGGGTACAACGCGTTCGAGAAGAACGTCGGCGCCCTGGCCATGGGGTCATCGACGTACGAGTGGGTCATGCGCCACGAAGAGGGTCGATGGGGCTACAGCCAGCCGACCTGGGTGTTCTCCCACCGTGAACTCCAACTCCCGAAGAACGCCGATGTGCGGCTGACCCAGCAGGACGTGCAGAGCGTTCATGCCGAGATGTCGGCGGCGGCGGGCGATCAGGACATCTGGATCGTCGGCGGGGGAGACCTCGCGGGTCAGTTCGCCGATGCGGGGCTGCTGGACGAGGTCTGGGTGCAGTATGCGCCCGTGACGCTGGGCTCCGGCGCACCTTTGCTCCCGCGCAGGCTCGACCTCGAGCTCCTGGAGGTCGCGCGCAATCGGAACTTCCTGTGTGGACGCTATTCCGTGGTGTCCGCGTGAGCGTGTCGAACGAGTCGCCGACCTACGGTGCGGCGGACTGGGCCGTCCGTCGGTTCGAACGCGTTCATATGGACGCCGTCGTCGCTCTCTGGGAAGAAGCCGGGCTCACGCGGCCGTGGAATGATCCGCGTGTCGACATCGAGCGCAAGCTCGCCATGCAGCCCGAAGGGTTCCTCGTCGCGGTGACGAAGGACGACGAGGTGATCGGATCGGTGATGGCCGGGTATGACGGTCATCGAGGGTGGCTCTACTACCTCGCGACGGCAGCGTCTCACCGTGGCCTCGGAATCGCGCGAGCACTGGTGGCGGAGGCCGAGCGCGTGCTCGAAGCGATGGGATGTCCGAAGGTGCAACTGATGGTCCGAGAGGGCAATGAACACGTCCTCGGCTTCTACGATGCCCTCGGGTACGAGCGGTTCACCGTGGCCAACACGGGAAAGCGTCTCGTCTCCGACGCCTAGCCCCGCTCTCTAGACTGGGGGCATGGTCGCATTCACCAAAGGGCACGGCACGGGCAACGACTTCATCATCATCGCTGACCCCGACGGGGCACTCGATCTGACGGTGGAACAGGTCACCGTCCTCTGCGACCGCCACTTCGGTATCGGTGCGGACGGCATCCTCCGCGTCGTCCGATCCGAGGCGATCGCCGATGGCGAGGCCGCGCTGGCGGAGGAACCTGCTGCCGAGTGGTTCATGGACTACCGCAACGCCGACGGTTCGCTCGCCGAGATGTGCGGTAACGGCATCCGGGTGTTCGCGCACTACCTGGTTCGCTCCGGTCTCGCGACCATCGAGCACGGATCCACCCTGCCCATCGGTACGCGGGCCGGTGTGCGCGACGTGACTCGAAGCGCGACCGGATACCAGGTCGACCTCGGCCGCTGGAAGCTCTCGGGCGACGACCCGCTCGTGCGTGTCGACGGGCTCCCCGTCACGCGTCCCGGCCTCGGGATCGATGTCGGCAATCCGCACGTCGTCGTGGCGCTCGCCTCGGAAGCCGAGCTCGCCGGCCTCGAGCTGCACCGCGCACCTGATCTCGATCCTTCGCTTCCCGAGGGGGCGAACGTCGAGTTCGTCGTGCCAGGGGAGCCGCTCGTGCGCGATGGCGTCGGACACGTGAGCATGCGCGTCCATGAGCGGGGTGTGGGCGAGACCCTCAGCTGCGGTACCGGCGTCGCCGCGACAGCGCTGGCCGTACGCTACTGGGCGGGGGAGAAGGCGCCGAACAACTGGCAGGTGGAAGTGCCGGGCGGCACCCTCGGCGTACGCATGTTCCCGGCCGAGGACGGGGAGCACGTCGCGCTCTCAGGCCCGGCCCAGCTGGTGTTCCAGGGCGAGGTCGACCTCGTCTGACCGTCGTCCAAGACGACGGCGACAGTCACTACTCGGAGAGTGCGATCGGCTCCGTCGGGAGCGTGCCGTGCTTACGGACCTTCAGGATCCGGTACCCCTTGCCGGTGGCGGTTCGGAAGACGCTGTAGCCCGGATGGAACGTCGCGCCGATCCAGCGCTGCAGCGAGTCGGCCCCGAGGTTGCGCTGCACCACGAGCCACGCGTCGCTGCGCTCGTCGAGTCGCGGGATCCACCGTTCCAACAGCCCGTGGAGCTCGTTCTTGCCGACGCGGATGGGCGGATTCGAGCGGATCGTGCGGAACGACACGTGCGCGGGAACATCGTCGGGCAGAGATGCGTTGACATTGGTGAGCCCGAGAGCAGCCGCGTTGCGGCGGACGAGATCCAGGGCGCGCTCATTCACGTCGACGGCCCACACCGTCGCATGGGGAGAGGCGAGGGCCATCGAGATCGTGACAGGACCCCAACCGCTCCCGAGGTCGAGAAGGTCGCCGCCCGGGGGAACCGGAGGCGTGTTGGCGAGGAGCACTGCAGTGCCGGCGTCGAGACGATCCGGGCTGAAGACACCACCGGCGGTGGTGAGTTCGAGCTCTCGACCTGCGAGCGATACGCGGATCTTACGAAGGTTCTCGGGGCTTGCCGGGGCCGCAGTGAAGTAGTGATCGGACCCCATAGGGCGAGCGTACCGGACAGCGCGGGCTAAGGTTAAGGCTCGCTACGAAACGCAGAGACAAGGAACGGATGACGGAGACCACCACCCCCTCCACCGACGACCACACCGTCGATCGCGTACTCGCGAGCGCAGAGAAGCGTTCCGACGTGCACGTGTTCGGCGCAGCACAGGCGCTGCAGGATGAATCGACGGCCTCCCACGGAAGCACCGATGGTGCGCAGTGGGACCTCGAAGACCGTCACGCGCTTCGTCGCGTCGGCGGGCTTTCGACAGAGCTCGAGGACGTCACCGAGGTCGAGTACCGGCAGCTGCGTCTGGAGAACGTCGTCCTCGTCGGCGTGTACCCGCAGGGCGCGCAGGAGGATGCCGAGAACTCGCTCCGTGAACTCGCGGCGTTGGCGGAGACCGCCGGTGCCGTGGTGCTCGATGGCGTGCTTCAGCGCCGGCCGCATCCCGATGCCGCCACATATCTCGGTCGCGGCAAGGCGCAGGAACTCAAAGACATCGTCGCCGCCGTGGGCGCTGACACGGTGATCGCCGACGCGGAGCTCGCGCCGAGCCAGCGTCGTGCACTCGAAGACGTCGTCAAGGTCAAGGTCATCGACCGCACCACGGTGATCCTCGACATCTTCAGCCAGCACGCGAAGAGCCGTGAGGGCAAGGCCCAGGTCGAACTCGCGCAGCTGGAATACCTGCTTCCGCGTCTGCGCGGATGGGGTGACTCGATGAGTCGTCAGGCCGGTGGGCAGGTGGGCGCCGGCGGCGCGGGCATGGGCTCGCGCGGTCCCGGTGAGACCAAGATCGAACTCGACCGTCGGCGGATCCGGACCAAGATGGCTCTGCTGCGGCGTCAGATCCGAGACTTCGGTCCGGCTCGTGAGGCGAAGCGCGCCGAGCGCAAGCGCAACACGATCCCGTCGGTCGCGATCGCGGGGTACACGAACGCCGGCAAGTCGAGTCTGCTCAATGCGCTCACGAGCGCCGGAGTGCTGGTCGAGAACGCGCTGTTCGCGACGCTCGATGCCACGGTGCGGCGATCCGAGACGGAGGACGGACGCGTGTACACGTTGACCGACACCGTCGGTTTCGTCCGTGACCTGCCGCATCAGCTCGTCGAGGCCTTCCGTTCGACGCTGGAAGAGGTCGGGGAAGCCGACGTCGTGCTCCACGTCGTCGACGGCTCGCACCCCGACCCGGCGGGTCAGCTTCAGACCGTGCGCGACGTGCTCGGTGATGTCGGCGTACGGGATCTGCCCGAGATCGTGGTCTTCAACAAGGCGGATCTGATCGACGAGGACGAGCGTCTGGTGCTCCGCGGCCTTCAGCCGCACGCGCACTTCGTGTCTTCACGGTCCGGCGAGGGAATCGCGGAGCTGCGTGCCGCCATCGAGGACGCACTCCCCAAGCCGGCAGTCGAGGTCCACGCGGTGATCCCCTACGATCGCGGCGACCTGGTCGCCGCGATCCACGAGTCCGGGATGTTGCTCGCCGTGGATCATCGGGAGGAGGGTACCGCCGTTCATGCTCGGGTGTCCGAGCGTCTCGCGGCGGAACTCGCTCCCTTCGCGACGCCGGAGTGATCCGGGTCAGCGGGCGAGGAAGCGGGCCTCGACGGTCGCCGAGATGACGATCTCGTCCGGTTCGTACTCCATCGCGGGGCCGGCGTCGGCAGCGAAAGCGATACCTCCGCGCGCCTTCATCAGCGGCGCCTCTGCGGAGCCCTGACCCTTCGAGATCAGGCCCGCGTCAGCGATCTCGAGGGGAGTGACCTGCGCCAGTCCGAGCGCCCCGGCGTACGCCTGAGCCCGTGTGACGGCGACGCCGACGGCCTCCGCAGCGACCTCTTGTTCGATCTGCGTCCGGGTGTCGGGGGTCAGGTGCCACTCGACCCCGCCCACCTCGACGCCGTCCCACGGCGAGATGTCGGAGGCCCAGATCGAAAGCTCGGATGCTTCCGCGAAGGTCGCGGTGAAGTCGACGCTGGCGTAGAACACGGGTGCGAGGCGCTTGCCTTCGTTGCTCCACGGCCGCTCCGCACGCACCGAGAGACGAGTGCTGGTCCAGTCCACGATGCTGCCCGTGTCGGCTCGCTCGGTGATGCTGCGTCGCACAGGGTCGGCCAGCCGCATCACGTGCTCGACGACGACCGTCCGCTCCGGCCCCTCGCTGCGGACGCTCACGCGGATGGTTGCTCTCTCCGGTGCGACGCGCCTCTCGTGCTCGCCGCGGACGGTGACGGTGACTTCACTCATGGGCCGACTCTACGCCAGCTCATCACGCCCTGGGGAATGGCGGAGAGCCGTCGAACGTTGTAGTCTGAGATGCTCGGGTGTTCGTCATCCGGGTTGGCAATTCCATAGTGTGACAACGGCTCCTTCGAGAGAAGGACCACGGGGCTGATCGGTTTCGACAGCGCCTGTGAATCCACGAGAAGCGGGCCGAGGATGCAGAGTTATCTCGTAAACGCTCTCTGCAAAAAAATAGTTGCCGAAACCAAGCGCAACGACTTCGCCCTCGCTGCATAAGCGAGCCCGATAGTCCGTCAGGCCGTATGTGATTCCGATACGGATCCTGGCGTCATCTAGGAATCTTGCTGCGTGATGGCGTCTGGACGTCACGTGGGACTCTTCCCAGGCTGGGCTCGTCGACTTAGGTGTCTGTGACAAAGGTCGGAGCCGAGCAGAACGTCTTCACAGACTGCGCCCGGAGAAGGCGTGGAGACTCAGCGTTGGACGGGGGTTCGATTCCCCCCAGCTCCACCACGTCGTTGTCACAGGAATTGAAGCCCGCCTCCCTCGTAGCCACGAGGGAGGCGGGCTTCGCTGTTTGTCCGGCTTCTCATCCGCCAGCGCGGTCCGATTGACGTGCAGACCCGAGACGATTGCCTCACACCACTTGGGTGTAGGGCACCGTCATGACCGCGTCGACGTAGCCGGGGGCGGCGAAGCGGATCGTGATGATGCCGTCCCAGAAGGAACTCCCGCCGTTGGGCGTCTCCGCGCCGTACATGATCGGCAGCGACGTGTCGCCGTCGTAGATGGAGACAGTCGGGATCGAAGTCGTACCAGCTGGGGCGGAGGCGCTGAGGATGACGGTCGTGTGAAGCTGATTGTCCGGTGCCCCCTGCAGGTAGGTCCAACCCGTGACTCCGGCCTCGATGGGTGGCGTGCCGCCTCCGTAGATGTAGAGGCCCTGCGCGCCGGCGTTGGCCCCCGTGCCCTGCCACGTGATCGTCATGGTCACGTCGGTCGGAGCCGGTGCGGCCGGGGAGAGAGCGAGCTGCCCGGTGAGCGTGAACTCCGAGCTCCACTGCGGACCGGTGAACGTGAGGACGACGCCGCTCGCGTCGAGGGCTCCTCCGCTCGCCGCGTGCGCGGGGGCGGCGACAGTCACGGCGACGACGGGCACAGCCCAGGCCGCGGCGCCGATCACGGTGCGGCGAGAAAGCGCTGAGCGCGCGGGGACGGGGCTCTGTTCGGGCACGGGGCATCCTTCGGTACGGGTGGAGCGGCCCGACAGCTGAGGCCTCGGCGCCTGGAAGACGATAGCAGAGACGAGTAGCCGGTCAGCGAGACCCGGCCGCTGTGGATGGCGGGGCAGGGACCTATATTGAGGTCTGTGGAGTCGACGACCGAAACTGACACGAACGGTCTGACGCGCGCGGAGGTCGCAGAGCGTGTCGCGTCCGGGAAGACGAACGCGTTCTCGGCGGATACGAGCCGAAGCGCGTGGAGCATCGTGCGGGCGAATGTGTTCACGCTCTTCAACGGCATCGTCTTCGCCTGTTTCCTCGTGCTGTTCCTCGTGGGGCGCTGGCAGGATGCGCTGTTCGGACTCGCTGCCTTCGCGAACGCGATCATCGGATGCGTGCAGGAGTTCCGCGCGAAGTCCGCGCTCGACCGCCTCGCGTTGATGAATGCGCCACGAGCATTGGTGCTCCGAGAGGGCGTGCAAGCCGAGGTCGCACCCGGCGAAGTGGTCCTGGACGATGTGCTCATCCTGCGCGCCGGTGAACAGGTGCCGGCTGATGCCCGCATCCTCACGTCGCATGGACTCCAGATCGACGAGTCGATGCTCACGGGCGAGTCGGATCCGGTGGAGAAGCAACCGGGCGACGATGCTCTCTCGGGTGCTGTCGTCGTCGGCGGCGAAGGGACTGCTCAGGCGACCCGAGTGGGGGCGGACTCGTACGCGAACCGCTTCGCCGGCGAGGCCAAGCGCTTCTCCCTCGTCTCGAGCGAGCTCCGCGCTTCGGTCGACCGCGTTCTGAAATGGGTGAGCTGGGTGATCGGCCCGGTCGGGCTGCTGGTGCTGAACGCTCAGATCATCGTCGGTGGAGGATACGCCACGGTGTTCTCGAGCGGCGCATGGGTGCAGGCGGTCGTGAACACCATCGCGGCGCTGACCGCGATGATCCCGCTCGGCCTGGTGCTGATGACGAGCATCGCCTTCGCCGTCGGGGCATCGAGACTCGCGCGTCGACAAGTGCTGGTCAATGAGCTCCCCGCCGTCGAGGGCCTCGCGCGCGTCGATGTCGTGTGCCTCGACAAGACCGGCACCCTGACGGTCGGGGAGATCGGTTTCGACGTGGCGCATCCCCTCGCCGGAAGCACGACGGAGCTCTCCGGCACCGCCGCGGCGGTCCTGTCCTGGTTCGCCGCCTCGCCAGATGCGAACGCGACGGCGCGATCAATGGCCACGGCATATCCGGTCACGCAGCCCCTCGTCGTGCGCGGATACGTTCCGTTTTCCTCGGCGCGCAAGTGGAGCGCGGTGACGTTCGCGGAGATCCCCGGAACCTGGGTGATGGGGGCGCCCGAGATGGTCTTCGGAGACGTGGCGACCTCGGACGCGACCGAGCTCGGACGCACGGTCACCACCCTCGCTGAGACCGGTCGGCGCACTCTGGTCCTCGGTCGTTCCGAGACGCCGCTGTCCGAGACGGATATCGAGTCCGAGCAGCTTCCGAGTGAGCTGACGGCCGTCCTCGTCCTCACGTTCCGCGAGCAGGTCAGGCCCGACGCGGCGCAGACCCTCGAGTACTTCACACGGCAGGAGGTCGGCATCCGGATCATCTCCGGCGACAACCCGCGCACGGTGGCTGCGATCGCCCGTGAAGTCGGCCTCGACGTCGCTGAGGGCTACGACGCACGGCGGCTGCCGGAAGGCGATGCCGAACTCGCCGACGTCCTCGATCGGCACTCGGTCTTCGGGCGCGTCACCCCCGAGCAGAAGAAGCGCATGGTCACCGCGTTGCAGAGCCACGGGCACACGGTCGCGATGACGGGCGACGGCGTCAACGATGCCCTGGCCATCAAGGCTGCGGACATCGGCATCGCCATGAACTCCGGATCACCCGCCACCAAGGCGGTCGCCAGGCTCGTCCTCCTCGACGGACAGTTCTCGCACCTGCCCGATGTCGTCGCGGAAGGGCGTCAGGTGATCGCGAACATCGAACGCGTATCGATGCTCTTCCTGAACAAGACCGTGTACGCGACACTGCTCGCGATCATGTTCGGGGTGCTCGTGCTCGAGTTCCCCTTCCTGCCGCGCCAACTGTCGATCACCGATGGTCTGACGATCGGCATTCCCGCCTTCTTCCTCGCCCTCATGCCCAACGCGGCCCGGTACGTGCCGGGGTTCCTGCGACGTTCGCTGAGCTTCGCGATCCCTTCGGGAGTCGTGGTCGCCCTGGGCCTGACCTGGTACACGTTCGTCGCGCGAGGCCTCGGAGTCCAGGAGGAACAGCTGCGCACCGGCGCCACCGTGATCCTCGCAGTGGTCGGGATCTGGATCTTGGCGGTCCTCGCACGTCCGCTCAACCGGTTCAAGGTGATCGTCGTGGGGGCGATGTTCGTCCTGCTGATCGCGGTCTTCACCATCCCGCTCGCCCGAGCGTTCTTCGTGCTGGTCGACCCGGGTGAAGACCTCGCCATCGCGCTCACGGGGATCACGATCGTGATGGTCGCCGCGATAGAGGTGGTGCGTCTGCTTCACCGCCGCCTCGTCCTGAGCCCGAAGAAGGGTTCGACCACGCGGGTCGGCGCGCGGCCGTCGACGGCGACGACCCCCCCGGCTCGCGTCGTTGCGGGCATCATCACGACGGTGGTCGTGGTGCTCGCGTATGCGTTCGGTGTCCTCGCGACGGGCTTCGGCATCCTCGTCTTCCTCGGTCGCTACGACCCGGACGTGAGCACGTCGGCGTTCTCCCTCGCCGGTGCGGCGATCGCCTTGTTCGGCCTTCTGGTGCTCGCGGTCGCTGCCGGAATACGTCGTGGCAGTGGACTCTCGCGGCTCATGCTCACGATCTTCCTCGGAGTCGCCATCGCGCTCAACGCCGTCGTCATCGTCTTCGGCGAGCGGTGGGACTGGGGTGCGGCGGTGACAGTGCTGGTGGCTGCGACCCTCATCACGCTGATGTGGTCACCCCCGGTCGCGCGGGGATTCGGACGCATCAGAGAGAGCTCGATGGGCGCCGCGCGGCCGTAGCGACGTCTTCAGCCCGTCCACTCGACGAGGATCAGGCCCTGCCTGGTGTCGGCGAACTTCACCCATCCGTCGCCGAACAGGTAGGTCATCCCATACCCGTCCGCATCGGTTCCCATCGAGTACTGAGGGTCCTCGGTGAAGTAGACGCCCGCGGCGTCGTCCTCACGTTTCCACCCTTCGGCGAGGAGACCGGCCTGCGCGTCGGCGGCTTCTTCCGATGTCGTCGGCGACCAGCCGTAGAGCTGACCGTGATCGGAACCGACGCTGTAGTCGGCCCAGAAGCACAGCAGGCCGTCGGTGAGTTCGACGCCGCCCACGACGAACTCCTTGGACTGTGCGGTCCATCCGGCGTCCGTGAGAGCGGTGACCGTCCCCGCCGAGATCATGGACTCGCACGTGAGCTCCTCGGCAGGAGGCTCGGGCGCCGTCGATGCTGCCGGCTCGGGAGTCGCCGCGGGACTCGGGGTCACTCGATCCGGAGTAGGCGTGGCCGGGGAGGCCTCCGGTGCCGCGCACGCAGTCAGGGCAGCGATGAGCAGCACGACGCCCGCGGTGGCGGACATGATGCGCGTCTTCATCGCGGGCCCCTTTCGTCCGGATCAGTCGTTGATGAGTGTCAGGAAGTCGTCGTGGAGACGGCCGTTGGTTGCCAGTGTCGAGCGCGCCGAGATCGTCTCGTCTCCGTCGACGGCGGTCATCCGGCCACCCGCTTCTCGGACGATCGGCACGGCGGCGGCGATGTCGTACTCCTTGACGCCGAATTCCGCGACCATGTCGATGCGGCCCTCGGCGAGGAGCATGTACGCGTAGACGTCACCGTAGGCGCGGTCACGCCAGACTCGTGCGCCGATGCTCAGCAGGGTGTCGAGACGACCGGCGTCCGCCCACTGCGCGATGCTCTGGAAACTGACGCTGGCGTCGTCGAGGGAGTCCACCGCCGAGGTCTGCATCCGTCGGGGCTCGCCTTCGGTGGCAGTCCAGGCTCCGCCACCCATGGCCGCCCACCAGCGGCGACCGAGAGCGGGCATACTCACGACGCCGACCTGCGGCACTCCGTCGATCGCGAGCGCGATCATCGTGCCCCAGAGCGGAACGCCACGGAGGAAATTCGCTGTGCCGTCGATCGGATCGATGATCCACTGGCGGTGGGTGCTTCCCTGTGCGCCGAACTCCTCACCGAAGATGCCGTCTTCGGGGCGCTCGGCTTCCAGGACGCGGCGGATGGCGCGCTCGGTGGCGAGGTCGGCATCCGTCACGTGGGAGTTGTCAGCCTTGGTCGAGATCTCCAGATCGGCGGCGTCGAAGCGGGGGAGCGACTGGGCGTCGGCGGCATCGGCGAGGCGGAGTGCGAGTTCGAGATCGCTGCGAAGGGAGTCGGTGAGGGGGGAGTCGGTCACGGTCTCAGAATAGTCGTCACGACGGCGTGGCCAGAGTGTCGAACGGCCAGGTTTTCGCGTGAGTCGGCGGCGGCGCGCCCGAGGCGACCTCGATTTCACATGGGGTCCGTCGGCTGGTAATGTAATTCCTCGGTCGGGGTTCTCCCGGGCCACGCACCTCTAGCTCAATCGGCAGAGCAACTGACTCTTAATCAGTGGGTTCTGGGTTCAAGTCCCAGGGGGTGCACCAGAAAGGTCTTGAAACTCTCGCCAGTTTCAGGACCTTTCGTCGTTCATGGAGATCTCCCGACGGATTTCCGGGAACTCGCGTAACGGAATCGGCAGGACGTCGTCTCTCCCCGTGGGGATACGCCGCACCTCGTACGGATGCGCTGCTGTATGACAGCAGGATCCGGGTGTGGCGTGTCAAGAGAACTGGGGAGAAACGTGAACACACATCCTGGACGTGCACGCGCACGCCGAACGACCATCACGGCCATCGCCGCGACAGCGCTCACCGCTGTCATGACGTTCTTGGGCGCCGGAGCGGCGACAGCCGCGGAGTACGACTATCCCGCGGCCATCGACGCGGCATCGATCACCGTCACGACGATGAACGGTGGATCATCGGTCACGCAGTACCAGCAGATCCGTGTCGATGCCGAGTGGGCGGTGCCGGACGGCGCCGTCGGCGGGCAGACGTTCGGATTCACGCTCCCGAGCCAGCTCGGACGCGCCGGAATGACGTTCTCGGTGCCGTCCGTCGAGGATCCGAGTCAGACCGTCGCCGAATGCACCGTGAGCGCTGACGCCGCTCCCGTCGTCACCTGCACGCTCACAGACTTCGTGGACGGACGCACGGGAGTCAACGGATCGCTGTGGTTCGCAGCCAGCGCTGACGAACAGACGACCGAGAGCACGGTGGAGTTCGTCGTCGACGGCAAGATCACGCCCGTCGAGGTCCCCGGTGGCGGGATCGGTCCGGCGTCGCCCTTGCCCACGGAACCGCAGAAGTGGTCATGGCAGACGGCCGACGGCAGGATCGCGTGGCAGCTGGTCCTTCCCGGCGCACAGTTCCAGAACGTCGATTCCCTCGTCATCCACGACATGCTGACCACGGCTGACGACCAGTTCGCGGAGCATCACAACGAAGATGGGGCGCTCGTCGTCTGGAGCACGGACGGACTCGACCAGGACGCCAAGGACGTGTCGAACTGGACCGGCGGCTGGAACGCGGAGGGAACGGGGTTCGATCTCGTGATCCCCGGGCCGATCGACCCGACGCGCACCTACTTCGTCAAGTACTTCACCGTGCCGAGTTCGCAGGCCGCCGGCGCCACCTACGGGAACGTGGCCGACGTGAACGGTCTCACGCTGCGGAATGACCTGGCCTGGCGCGTCACGGGCGGGGGCACAGGCGACGGCAGCGCGTCGGGTGACTTCACGCTGACCAAGGTTCTCGAAGGATCGGGCTCGTCGGAGGTTCCGGCCGACGCGGTCTACACGGTCCGCTACAGCTACGGCGAACCGGCGGTGGAGCGGACGCTCACGGTGGCTGCAGGAGAGGCGACGTCTCGAATTCCGTTGCCTGCGGGTACCGTCGTCACCCTCGTGGAACTCACGCCTCCGGCCGTCGAGGGGGTCGAGTGGGGTACGCCTGTGTTCTCCGGCAGCGGCGTCAGCGGGCGGGCTGATGGGTCAGCCCAGTTCACGATCGGCGGGGGTGCGGTCATCGCGATCACGCTCACGAACACCGCCACAGTGACGCCGCCGGTGGTTCCGCCGACCACGCCCGACACGGGCACCCCGCCCGACGCGGTCACCCCGCCGAACGAGCTTCCGCTGACGGGGCAGGGATCACTGGCCACAACCGGTGGAGACGTGCCGGCGGGGTACCTCTGGGGCGGGGGAGCAGCGCTCCTGCTCGGCATCGCTCTGACGGTGTTCGCTGGGGCACGCGCCCGCCGACGTCAGGAGTAAGACGCAGCTCGGTCGACCCGTGCTACGCGACGGGGATGACGGCCCCGTTCGTGATCGCCCGAAGCTGGTCGAAGGTGAGGGGCATCACGGTGTGCGGGTGACCGGCCGCAGCCCAGAGCTCATCGTGATCCTGGAGCGCCTCGTCGAGGAAGGTGCGCAGCGGCGCGGGGTGTCCGACGGGCGCCACGCCGCCGATCGCCTGGCCGGTAGCGGCGCGGACCACGGACGCCGGTGCCATCGAGATCTCCACCGCCCCGATGCTCTCGGTCAGGACGGCGAAGTCTGCGCGGTGTCCGCCGCTGGTCATGATGAGGACGGGTTCGCCATCGGCGAGGAACACCAGGCTGTTCGCGATCGCCGCGACGTCACATCCGATCGCGGCCGCCGCTTCGGCCGCCGTGCGCGCCGAGTCGGGAAGGACGCGGATCGTGGTGTCCACGCCCGCATCGACCAGGTGCTGTTGCACGAGCCTGCTGCGTTCCGGGAGGAGGGTGCCTTCGCTCATCGCCCCACGATATCCAATGCTGCTCCGCCGCCTGTCCTCCTGGTCAGCCGGCGTCGCCGACGAGGATCGCGGCCGCATCCTCGGTGGCGGTGTCCTGCGGCTCGTCGTCGATGTGTGCGAGAACGCGTCGACCGAGGAACACGGTCAGCGCGGCGAGCAACACGGACACCGCCGCGAAGAGGTACGGCACCGTCGCGTTGAACGCGTGCCACAGCAGGGCGGCGATCGGAGGCGCCATCGCACCTCCGAGGAAGCGCACGGCCGAGTACGCGGAGGACGCGACCGAGCGCGGGAGATCCGTGGCCTCCATCACAGCCTCGGTGAGCACGGTGTTCATCACTCCGAGCAGCAGGCCGCCGATGACGATGCACGCCACCAGGGCCGGTGCGCTCCCGACGACGAGCCCGGCGACGACCAGATCGGCCGCGAGCAAGGGGAGGACGAGAAGGATGATGCGGGTGCGCGGTATCCGACGCATCAGCACGGGGGCCACCCAGACGCTCGTGACGGCGAGGGCGACTCCCCATCCGAAGAAGGTGAGACCGATGCCGAGCGCGCCGAAGCCGAGGGGGAACGGCGAGAAGGCCAGCAGCACGAAGAAGCCGATGTTGTAGAACAGCGCAGCGATCGCGAGGGTCGCGAGTGCCGGGCGACGCAGTGCGGTGAAGGGAGCGGAGAACGGCACCGGCACCCTCTTCTCACCCGGACCGCGGAGCAACACGAGCACGGCGACGAAGGCGATCGCCATCAGTACGACGACGCCGAAGAACGGTCCCCTCCAGCTCTGCTCGCCGAGGATGCCGCCGAGCAGAGGGCCTACGGCGATGCCGAGGCCGAGCGCTGCTTCGTACAGGATGATCGCCGCGCTGCTCCCGCCGGACGCCGCGCCCACGATGGTCGCAAGCGCCGTCGAGATGAACAGCGCGTTTCCGAGCCCCCATCCGGCACGGAAGCCGATGACCGCGTCGACGCTGCCGCTCACGGCGCAGAGGAGCGCGAAGACCACGATCAGCGCGAGGCCGATCAGCAGGGTCGCTTTTGCGCCGATCCGGCTGGAGATCCAGCTGGTGACGAGCATCGCGAGCCCTGTGACGAGGAGGTAGCTGGTGAACAGCAGTTCCGTCTCGACCGGAGACGCCTGGAGCGAATCGGCAATCGCGGGAAGGATGGGATCGACGAGGCCGATGCCCATGAAAGCGACCACGCACGCGAACGCGACCGCCCAGACCTGCGCGGGCTGCTTCCACACCGATGAGGTGGTGGGGGTGTTCACCGAGATTCTCCTGTTCGTTCTGTGGCGGTGTGTGCGGCGAGGATCTCCGCCGCACGAGTGAGAGCCGACCAGTCCTCCTCGCTCAACGCAGCGAACCGAGGCGCCAGCGTCTCCCGGAACTCCGCACGCCACGCATCGATGGCGGCGGCGCCCTGCGGCGTGATGTCGACGACGGTCGCGCGGGAATCGTCGGCGTCGGGGGAGCGGAGGACGAGTCCCTCGCGTTCCAGGCCCCCGATGAGCCGGGTCATCCCGGGCTGGGTCGTGCGGGCGGCAGCAGCGAGCTCTCCCACACGTCGCGATCCTGACTGCTCCAGAAGGCTCAGCACTCGCCACTGTGCAGCAGGTGCCTCGTTGCCGGCATCCTGAGCGGCGATGCGTCCGAGGGCATATCCCGAGAGCACCAGTGAGGGGATGACATCCGAGCGATTCATACCAGAGAGTATATACCCGGTGGTATGTAACTGGATCTAGCGTCGAGCGCCGGCGATCCGGGCGGAGAGCTGGTGGGCGTGCGCGAGAAGGGTTCGTCCGAGCTCGGCCAGACGATCGGGACCGAATCGGAACTCCACGCCCGTCAAGCTCAATGCCCACTCCGGTCGCCCGCTGCGATCGAAGACGGCCGCGCCGATGCCCCAGCTGCCCTCGACGATCAGGCCGGGGTTCACCGAGTATCCGCGCTCCTTCGTCTCGGTCAGGCGGGTGCGCAGAGCGGAGGGGCCGTGTGCCCGCCCCCACCCGCTCTCAAGCTCGGGGTGCCGGCCGAGATACGCGTCCACATCGTGGTCAGGAAGGAAAGCCAGGATCGCGAGCCCTGCACTCGCCACACCGAGGGGGAACCGGACTCCTTCGCTCAGGACGAAGGAGCGGATCGGGAACGAACCCTCCTCGCGCAGCAGGCACACCGTCTCGTCCGCACGGCGCACCGAGAAGAACGCGCTCTCCTCGGTCTTGACGGCCAGTGAGCGCACGATGTCCCGTGCGAGCGCGGTCACGTCGTAGCGCGCCGCCGCCACGGACCCCATGAGGAACAGCTCAGGGCCGGGCATCCAGAGCGTGCTGTCCTCGTCTCGATCGACGAGTCCCTCGGCCCGCAGTGCGCTCAGGAGGCGGTGCGCGGTCGAGCGGGACAGGTCGGCGGCGTGGGCGAGGTCGTGCAGGCTCGCGCCGTCCACGCCGGAAGACGTCACGAGGCGGAGGAGGCGTGCCGCTCGGGCGATCGCCTGTGCGCCGGGGACGGAACGGTCGGGGGATTCCATATTGTGGACGCTACCTCCGGATGTGACCACATCACAAGAACGGACTGCCCCCGGGCGCCGGGAGAGGGGGAAGCTGGAGACACGCACGCTTTCGAAGGAGCAGACGTGATCGACAAACAATGGGAGTCACCGGCCGAAGCCGTCTCCGACATCCCGGACGGCGCCTCGCTGGCCGTCGGCGGCTTCGGCCTGTCCGGCAATCCGATCGCCTTGATCGAGGCACTGCTGGCACAGGGGACGAAGGACCTCAGCGTCGTGAGCAACAACTGCGGCGTCGACGACTGGGGGCTCGGGGTCCTGCTGGCCGCGCAGCGCATCCGGAAGATGACGTCGTCCTATGTGGGGGAGAACAAAGAGTTCGAGCGCCAGTTCTTGAGCGGCGAGCTCGAACTCGAACTCACGCCTCAAGGGACCCTGGCTGAGAAGCTGCGGGCAGGCGGCTCGGGCATTGCGGCCTTCTACACGCAGACCGGCGTGGGCACCCAGGTCGCGGAGGGCGGTCTGCCTCGTCGATACAACTCGGACGGCTCGATCGCCGTCGCCTCTCCCGTCAAGGACGTCCGCGCGTTCGACGTGGACGGCGTGCCCCAGGAGTTCGTCCTGGAAGAGGCCATCGTCACCGACTTCGCGCTCGTGCACGCGGCGCAAGGCGATCGCCACGGCAACCTCGTCTTCAACAAGGCGGCACGCAACTTCAACCCCCTCGCCGCGATGGCGGGCCGGATCTGCATCGCGCAGGTCGAACGACTCGTGGAGCCGGGCGAGCTCGACCCCGACAGCATCCACCTCCCCGGAGTCTTCGTGCACCGCATCGTCGAGGTCGGCACAGATATCCCCAAGCGCATCGAACGGCGGACCGTCGCCGTGGAAGGAGCCTGAGATGGCACTGTCGCGAGACCAGATGGCTGCCCGAGCCGCGGCCGAGCTCCCGGACGGTGCCTACGTGAACCTCGGGATCGGTCTGCCCACGCTCGTGCCCAACCATGTGCCTGCCGGGACCACTGTCGTGCTGCAGTCGGAGAACGGCATCCTCGGCGTCGGGCCCTACCCCCGGGAAGAGGCCGTCGACCCCGACCTGATCAACGCCGGCAAGGAGACGGTCACGACCCTCCCGGGCGCCGCCTTCTTCGACTCGGCCACGAGCTTCGGCATGATCCGCGGCGGGAAGATCGACGCCGCCGTCCTCGGCGCCATGCAGGTGTCTGCCGCCGGTGATCTCGCGAACTGGATGATCCCGGGCAAGATGGTCAAGGGGCCGGGTGGCGCCATGGATCTCGTTCACGGCGCAGCGCGCGTCATCGTGCTCATGGAGCACGTCGCGAAGGACGGCTCGGCCAAGATCGTCGACGAATGCACACTCCCGTTGACCGGTCGTGCGGTGGTCGATCGGATCATCACCGACCTGGCCGTGATCGACGTCACGGAGGAGGGGCTCGTCCTCGTCGAGACGGCGCCCGGCGTCACCGTCGACGAGGTCGTCGACGCGACACAGCCCCCGCTCGCCATCCACCCGGATCTCCTCGAGGGAAGGACCCCTGCACCATGAACGACACCGAGAACGACATCGTCATCGTCTCCGCGGCCCGCACGCCGCAGGGTCGGTTGAAGGGACAACTGGCCGCCTTCACGGCGCCGCAGCTCGGATCCTTCGCGATCCGTGGCGCGCTCGCGCAGGCTTCGGTCGATCCGGCCGACATCGACGCGGTGATCGTGGGGCAGGTGCTGGCCGCGGGCTCGGGGCAGAACGCCGCGCGCCAGGCGGCGATCGGCGCGGGCATCGGCTGGGATGTGCCGGCCCATTCGGTCAACAAGGTGTGTCTGTCCGGATTGACGGCCATCATCGATGCGGCTCGGATGATCGCCACGGGCGACGCGGACGTGGTCGTGGCAGCGGGGATGGAATCGATGACGCGGGCGCCGCACATGCTCATGGGCTCGCGCGACGGCTGGACGTACGGGAGCGTCGAGGTCCTCGACCACATGGCCTACGACGGTCTCACCGATGCGTACGACCGCGAGAGCATGGGTGCGTCCACGGAACGCCACAACGCCCGTTTCGAGCTCACCCGGGAGGCGCAGGATCTCGTCGCCGCGCTGTCGCACCAGCGCGCGGCCGCCGCGCAGGAAGCGGGAGTCTTCGATGCGGAGATCGTGGCGGTCGAGGTGCCGCAGCGCCGGGGGGAGCCGCTGCGGGTCATGAAAGACGAGGGGGTCCGCCCCGACACCACGGTCGAAACCTTGGCCGGACTGCGTCCCGCCTTCGCCGAGGGCGGTTCGATCACCGCGGGGAACTCGTCCCAGATCTCCGACGGCGCGTCGGCCGTGATCGTCACCACGCGGCGCACGGCGGAGGCGAAGGGCTGGCCCGTCCTGGCACGGGTGGGGGCGAGCGGTCAGACCGCCGGGCCGGACAACTCGCTGCAGGCGCAGCCGGCGCGCGCGATCGAGCGCGCCTGTCAGAAGCAGGGCATCACGCCCGCGGATCTCGACGTCGTGGAGATCAATGAGGCCTTCGGCGCTGTCGTGGCACGCTCGCAGACCGAGCTCGGACTCGATGACGGCATCGTGAACATCCACGGAGGGGGCATCGCGATCGGCCACCCGATCGGGGCCTCCGGTAACCGTCTCGTGGTCCATGCGGTGCACGAACTCGTGCGTCGTGGCGGAGGAACTGCTGCCGTCGGACTCTGCGGGGGAGGGGGTCAGGGCGAAGCGCTGATTCTCACACGCTGATGTGTCCGTCCAGGGCGCTCAGACTCAGCGCCGTGCGTCCTGGGCGTGGTCCTGCGTGTCGGCGAGAGCCTTCTGCGAACGGAACTGGAGCCGCTGGGCCTTCTTCGCCTTCTTGACCGACTGCGGCGAGTCGGCGTCGACGAGCACACCGCGACGTTCACGGTTCATGTCGACGACGGCTCCGATCGCCAGAGCCATCGTGATGCCCCAGCTCAGCCACGACAGAAGGGCGCGCCAGGTGATGGGCTGTTCGCGGGTGCCGCGCAGCAGGGAGACACCCGCGGAGATCGCAGCGACGAGTCCGGTGCTGAAGAGGTAGCGCATCCCTTTACGCTACCCGTCCGCACCCCATGTCGCACCGAGCCTTGACAAGCCCTCCCGGATCCTGGCAGGGGAGTAGGTCGTGAAGGACAGGCGCAACGTCCGTGGATCCGGGGTGGCGGAGGAGAACGACGTGCCGGGGACGAACGCGACGTCCCGAGCCAGCGCTCTCCTGAGCGCTGTCGTGGCGTCGGAGCCCTCCGGGAGGCGGACCCAGACGAACATGCCGCCGTCCGGTCGAGTCCACGTGCTGCCCTCGGGCAGCGCGGTCGGCAGCGCCTCGAGCATCGCGTCGCGGCGGGCGGCGTACGCGTCGCGGATCCGGTCGAGCGCGGGCTCACTGCGACCGGAGACGAGGTAGTGGGCGGCCGCCGCTTGATCGATGGTCGAGGTGTGCAGATCGGCTGCCTGCTTGGCGATCGTCACGGTTGAGCGGATGTCGGCCGTCGTGCGGATCCATCCGATCCGCAGGCCGGGAGCGATCACCTTCGAGAAGCTGCCGAGGCTGACGACATGCTCGGGTGCCAGCTCGGCCAGCGAGGGGAGGGGCTCACCCGAATACCTCAGTTGGCGGTACGGCTCGTCTTCGATGATGCGGAATCCTCGGTTCCTCGCGATCTCCGCGATGCGTCTGCGGGCCTCGAGCCCGTGCGTGCGTCCCGTCGGATTCTGGAACGTGGGCACGGTGTAGAAGAACTTCGGCCCGTGCGTTGACGCCAGTCGGTCCAGCGCCTCGAGATCCAGGTCATCACCGTTCGAGGGAACGCCCACCACGTGTGCCCCCGCCAGCGCGAACGTCTGCAGGGCGGCGAGATAGCAGGGCTCCTCCACGAGGATCGTGTCTCCGGCGTCGAGCAGTGTCGTCGCGAGCAGTCCTAGTCCCTGCTGCGAACCCGTCGTGATGATCAGATCGGATGCGGCGGTGGGCAGTCCGTCGATCGAGTAGCGCCGTGCGACCTCTTCCCGCAACCGCGGGTCGCCTTCCGACGTGGAGTACTGCAGCACACCGGGAGCGGCCAGGACGGCGTCAAACGCAGCACGGATGCCGTCCATGTCGAAGAGCTCGGGGGCGGGGAGACCCCCGGCGAACGAGATGACCTCCGGCCGCTCGGTCAGTGCGAGCAGATCACGCACCGGGGAGGTCTTGGCCGTTCCGGCCCGCTGCGAGCGTGAGGGAAGCGGGACGGTCGCCGCGGCGACAGGGGCGGTGGTGGGCAACGGAATCCTCCTCGGGAGCGGCAGCGTGAGACGGGTGCCGCCCAGGATAGACCCATCCTGCACCGGCCGATTCCCGGGCTTTCCTCGTCCACATCCGCTATCCTGGGTGCGTCGCGGCTCGCCCGCGGCCGCACACACCGTGTATCTACCGGCCGCCGGCAATCCGGCGGACAGCGGCGGCACCCGACATCGCGTCATCGACGCGCGAGAGCCATGACACACGCACCCGCATCACCGAAATCCGCCCCGCAGAGCCCGAGCCTCCTCCGCATCGCGGGCCTCCCGTACTTCCTCATCGCCTTCATCGCACGGCTGCCCTTCGCGATGATGGTCGTCGGCGTGCTGACGGTCGTCGTCTCCGCGCGGGGATCCCTCTCGCTCGGCGGCCTGACGTCGGCTGCCGTCGGATTGGGCACAGCGTGCTTCGGGCCTCTGCTCGGGGCTGCCGCCGACCGATTCGGCCAGCGTGCGGTGCTGGTCATCCTCGCGCTGGCGAACGGCGCGATGCTCCTGCTCTTCACGTTCGTGGTCTACGGCACGGCCGCGGACGGCTTCGTACTGCTCGCCGCGGTCGGCATCGGTGCGACGGCGCCGCAGGTCGCTCCGCTCTCGCGCTCACGACTGGTCACGATCATCCGGGACCGGATGCCGGAGGCCCGACGTGATCGCACGGTGTCCGGCACGATGGCGTACGAGTCCGCCGCCGACGAGACCGTCTTCGTGTTCGGCCCGTTCCTGGTCGGCATCCTGGCGTCGGCGATCTCGCCGTGGGCGCCGCTGGTCGGTGCCGCCGTTCTCACCGTCGTGTTCGTCGGGGCATTCGCCCTCCACCCGAGCGGCCGCCATGTCTCGCAGGACCGTGACGCCGACGGGAGAGCGCCCTCGGCCGTCTCGGAGCTGTTCCGCCCGCGGCTGCTGATCGTCGTCGTCGGCATCCTCGGCGTCGGGATGTTCTTCGGAGCCATGCTCACCTCGCTCACCTCGTTCATGGCGGATCGGGGTGCTCCGGAGCAGGCCGGCCTTCTCTACGGCGTGATGGGGGTCGGCTCCGCCCTGCTCGCCCTGGGCGTGGCCTGGCTGCCGCCCGCGTTCTCGCTGCGCGCGCGCTGGCTGGTCTTCTCCGGAATCCTGTTCGTCGGCACGCTCCTGCTGAGCATCGTCGATTCGCCGGGCGCGATGGTCCTGGCTCTCGCGATCATGGGCATCGGCATCGGCCCGACCCTCGTGACCCAGTACAGCTTCGGTGCCGCCCGCAGCCCGCTCGGTCGCTCCGCGACCGTCATGACGATGCTGGGCTCCGGCGTCGTCGTGGGGCAGTCCATCGGCGCAGCCGTCACCGGCGAGATCGCCGAGAGCATCGGCACCTCCGCCGCTCTCCTCCTGCCGATGGTCGCCGCTTTCATCACGCTCGCGGCCGGGGCCGCCAACTGGGTTCTCAGCGGTGAGCGGCGTCGTCTGTCCGTGACGGTCTGACACCGCGCGGCAGAGTCACGCCAACCTGGGTAAGTTGGACTCAACCCCCTGGTGTGAGGAGCCCCCTTGGCAGCTGCAGATTTCGTCGTCGTCGCCAACCGGCTGCCCGTCGATCGGGTGGAGGGGCCTGACGGCGAGGAGGTCTGGCGGACGTCGCCGGGAGGACTCGTTGCCGCTCTCGAGCCGATGATGCGCAACGTGCACGGTGCCTGGGTCGGCTGGGCCGGTCAGGCCGATGTCGAGTTGGCCCCGTTCGAAGCCGGTGGCATCGAACTGGTCCCGGTCCCCCTGAGCGCGCAGGAGGTCGCGGAGTACTACGAGGGCTTCGCGAACGACACGATCTGGCCGCTCTACCATGACGTGATCGCGCCCCCGCAGTATCACCGTGAATGGTGGGAGGCCTACGTCACCGTCAACCGTCGATTCGCGCAGGCGGCGGCGTCCGCGGTGGCCGAGGGCGGCACGGTCTGGGTGCACGACTACCAGCTGCAGCTCGTCCCGCAGATGGTGCGCGAGATCCGGCCCGACGTGACGATCGGGTACTTCCACCACATTCCCTTCCCCGCTCACGGGCTGTACGCGCAGCTGCCGTGGCGTGACCAGGTGCTCCGTGGGCTGCTCGGTGCCGACGTGATCGGGTTCCAACGCGCTCAGGACGCCACGTACTTCCTGACGGCCGTCCGCCGCCGGCTCCGCTACGAGGTGAAGGGGCCCAACGTCTCCGTCCCCGAAGGCGACGGCGTGCGGCAGGCTCTGGCCAAGGCCTTCCCGATCTCGATCGACACCGCGCCCTACCTCGAACTCGCGGGACGCGCGGACATCCGTGCCCGTGCAGCGGAGATCCGCGCCAGCCTCGGCAACCCGAAGCGCATCCTGCTCGGCGTCGACCGCCTCGATTACACCAAGGGCATTCGCCACCGCATCAAGGCCTACGGGGAGCTGCTCGCGGAAGGGCGTCTCAAGATCGAGGACGTGACGCTGGTCCAGGTCGCGAGCCCCAGCAGGGAGCGCGTGGACGCGTACGTGCACCTGCGAGATGAGATCGAGCTCGCGGTCAGCCGCATCAACGGCGACACCGACACGGTCGGGCATTCCGCCATCCGCTATCTGCACCAGGGGTACCCGCGCGAAGAGATGGTCGCGCTCTACCTCGCCGCGGACGTGATGCTGGTCACCGCTCTCCGTGACGGCATGAACCTCGTCGCGAAGGAGTACGTCGCGACCCGTGTGGACGACCGCGGTGTGCTGGTGCTGAGCGAGTTCACCGGTGCCGCGGACGAGCTCCGACAGGCCGTGCGGGTCAATCCGCACGACATCGAGGGCCTCAAGGACGCGATCATGACCGCGGTGGAGATGTCTCCTGCCGACCAGGGACGGCGCATGAGATCGCTTCGCCGGCGTGTCCTGGACAACGACGTCAACGCCTGGTCCTCCTCGTTCCTGGCCGCGCTCGCCGAAGTGCGTGCGCGCTGATCGACCTCGCAATGGAGACACGGGGTACGCCCCGCGGATTGGAGAAGCTGTGACGCGCCCTTGGACCCCCGGAACCGCCGACGAAGACCTGAGCGCGCTGGCGGCGACGCCTCGGCTGGTCGTCGCCCTCGACTTCGACGGCACCGCATCACCCCTGGTGCCCGACCCGATGGCCGCGCGTGCGCTCCCCGAAGTCGCCGTCCAGGTCGAGCGACTCGCGGCGCTGCCCGACACGGTCGTCGCCTACGTCTCCGGACGCAGCATGCACGATCT
Organism: Microbacterium sp. J1-1; assembly: GCF_024498615.1. Classification (NCBI taxonomy): domain Bacteria; kingdom Bacillati; phylum Actinomycetota; class Actinomycetes; order Micrococcales; family Microbacteriaceae; genus Microbacterium; species Microbacterium sp. J1-1. Next base: position 1,631,747 of record NZ_CP089590.1, read on the forward strand.
GCGCGTGATCACCGAGCACACGGATGACTCCGCGATCGCACTGGCAGGCTCGCACGGTGCCCAGTACTGGTTCCCCGGCGATGACCCCGACGCCGTCCATGACGCCTTCGACGAGGACGGCACCCGGGAAGAGCTCTGGGCCGCCGCGAAGCCGATCATCGCGCGCTACGAGGGTGCCGAGTTCGAGCCGAAGACGTTCGGTATGGGTGTGCACACCCGACGCGCCGATCGCGAGACGGAGGAGCGCGTCTTCGCCGAGATCGATGCGCTGGTCGCCGAGCGCTTCCCGCACTGGCGCCGTCGGGCAGGACACCGTGTGCTGGAGTTCTCATCGCGCACGGAGGGCAAGGACGCCGCGATGACCGCTTTGCGGGAGCGCTTCGACGCCACCGGCATCCTGTTCGCGGGAGACGACGTGACCGATGAGGACGCGATGCGCGTGCTGGGACCGGGTGATCTCGGTGTGCGGGTGGGCCCGGGGGAGAGCGCTGCGACCCTGCGTGTGGACACTCCACAACAGATCGCCGAGCTTCTGGAGGCGTTGGCGGACGAACGCACCGCCGCGCGGCAATAGACTTCCGTCATGTCCTCGCATGATCCTGCCAGCAGCGCGCCCATCGACATCAAGCCCCGCAGCCGCGTCGTCACCGACGGCATCGAGGCCACGACCTCCCGCGGTATGCTCCGTGCCGTCGGCATGGGGGACGCGGACTGGGACAAGCCGCAGATCGGCATCGCCTCGAGCTGGAACGAGATCACGCCCTGCAACCTGAGCCTCGACAGGCTCGCTCAGGGAGCGAAGGAAGGCGTGCACTCCGGCGGCGGGTACCCGCTGCAGTTCGGCACGATCTCCGTCTCGGACGGCATCTCGATGGGCCACGAGGGCATGCACTTCTCGCTCGTGTCCCGCGAGGTCATCGCCGACTCGGTCGAGACGGTCATGATGGCCGAGCGTCTGGACGGCTCCGTCCTGCTCGCCGGCTGCGACAAGTCGATCCCGGGCATGCTCATGGCCAGTGCACGCCTCGACCTCTCCAGCGTCTTCCTCTATGCCGGTTCGATCGCCCCGGGGTGGGTCAAGCTCTCGGACGGCACCGAGAAGGACGTCACGATCATCGACTCGTTCGAAGCGGTCGGGGCGTGCCGTGCCGGTCTCATGAGCGAAGAGGACCTCAAGCGCATCGAGTGCGCGATCGCCCCCGGTGAAGGAGCCTGTGGTGGCATGTACACCGCGAACACGATGGCCTCGGTCGCCGAAGCCCTCGGTCTCAGCCTTCCCGGATCCGCCGCGCCGCCGGCCGCGGACCGTCGCCGCGACTACTTCGCGCACCGCTCGGGCGAGGCCGTGGTCAACCTGCTCCGCCAGGGCATCACGACCCGCGACATCCTGACCAAGGAGTCGTTCGAGAACGCGATCGCGCTGGCGATGGCTCTCGGCGGTTCCACCAACGTCGTGCTCCACCTGCTCGCGATCGCCCGCGAGGCCGACGTCGAGCTGAGCCTGCACGACTTCAACCGCATCGGGGACAAGGTCCCGCACGTCGCCGACATGAAGCCGTTCGGCAAGTACGTCATGAACGACGTCGACCGTCACGGCGGCATTCCGGTGATCATGAAGGCGATGCTCGATGAGGGGCTGCTGCACGGCGACGCTCTCACCGTCACCGGCAAGACGCTGGCCGAGAACCTTGCGGACCTCGACCCCATGCCGATCGACGGCGAGGTCATCCACACGTTCGACAACCCGATCCACGCGACCGGCGGCCTGACGATCCTGCACGGCTCGCTCGCACCGGAGGGCGCTGTCGTGAAGACCGCGGGCTTCGACGCCGCGGTGTTCGAGGGGCCCGCCCGTGTGTTCGAGCGCGAGCGCGCCGCGATGGATGCGGTCGCCGACGGGGAGATCGAGCCCGGCACCGTCATCGTCATCCGCTACGAAGGCCCCAAGGGCGGACCGGGTATGCGGGAGATGCTCGCCATCACGGCGGCGATCAAGGGCGCGGGGCTCGGAAAAGATGTACTACTCTTGACGGACGGACGATTCTCAGGCGGCACAACCGGCCTGTGCATCGGCCACATAGCACCCGAAGCGGTGGACGCAGGTCCTATCGCCTTCGTGCGCGATGGTGATCTGATACGGGTCGATATCGCAGCTCGCACTCTCGATCTACTCGTCGATGACGCAGAGCTCGCCTCCCGCCGTTCCGGCTGGGAGCCGCTTCCCCCGCGCTACACCCGAGGCGTTCTTGCCAAGTACTCGCGCCTCGTGCGGTCCGCCGCCGAGGGAGCGACCACCGGCTGACCCGGACGCTCCGGCATCCGGCGTCCTCCAGAGATCATCAGAAGGAAACTCATGACTGCTGATTCCGCCCCGGCCGTGCCGAGGCCGCCCGCTCGTCCAACGTCTGCGCCGGAGATCACCGGTGCCGAGGCCGTGGTGCGCTCGCTCGAGCTGCTCGGTGTCACCGACGTGTTCGGGCTTCCGGGAGGAGCGATCCTCCCGGTCTACGACCCGCTCATGGACGCCTCCGAGCTCCGCCACATCCTGGTGCGGCACGAGCAGGGCGCCGGTCACGCCGCCGAGGGCTATGCCTCGGCCTCCGGGAAGGTGGGCGTGTGCATCGCGACGTCCGGTCCCGGAGCGACGAACCTGGTCACGGCGATCGCCGACGCCTACATGGACTCGGTGCCGCTGCTGGCCATCACCGGTCAGGTGTTCTCGACGTTGATGGGAACCGACGCGTTCCAGGAGGCCGACATCGTGGGCATCACGATGCCGATCACGAAGCACTCCTTCCTGGTGAAGGACGCCGCCGACATCCCGGGTGCGATCGCTGCGGCCTACGAGATCGCGGGCACCGGTCGTCCCGGACCCGTCCTCGTCGACATCACGAAGGATGCGCAGCAGGCCACGGCACCGTTCGTGTGGCCGCCCAAGATCGACCTCCCCGGCTACCGCCCGGTCACCAAGGCGCACGGCAAGCAGATCCAAGCGGCTGCGAGCCTCCTCGCCGAGGCCAAGAAGCCCGTCCTGTACGTCGGCGGCGGCGTGATCCGCGGCCGGGCGGCAGCCGAGCTGCTCGAACTCGCGGAGTCCACGGGCGCTCCGGTCGTCACCACGCTGATGGCGCGCGGTGCGTTCCCCGACTCGCACCCGCAGCACCTCGGGATGCCGGGCATGCACGGCACGGTTCCCGCTGTGCTGGCGCTGCAGGAGGCCGATCTCCTGGTGTCCCTCGGTGCACGGTTCGACGATCGCGTGACGGGCAAGGCTGCGCTCTTCGCCCCCAACGCCAAGGTCGTGCACGTCGACATCGATCCCGCGGAGATCTCCAAGATCCGAACCGCCGACGTGCCGATCGTCGGTGATGTGCGCGATGTGCTCACCGATCTCGACACGGCTTTCCGCGGAGCGACCGCGGGCGTGAAGCCCGACATCGCGGAGTGGTGGTCATACCTCGACGGCCTGCGCACCGAGTTCCCGCTCGGCTACGCTCCGACGACCGACGGGCTCCTGGCCCCGCAGCACATCATCCAGCGGATCGGTGAGCTCACGGGACCCGAGGGCATCTACGCGTCCGGCGTCGGACAGCACCAGATGTGGGCCGCGCAGTTCATCAAGTACGAGCGCCCGAACGCCTGGCTGAATTCCGGCGGTGCCGGGACGATGGGCTACTCGGTCCCCGCGGCGATGGGCGCGAAGGTCGCCGAACCCGACCGCGCCGTCTGGGCGATCGACGGTGACGGCTGCTTCCAGATGACCAACCAGGAACTCGCGACCTGCGCGATCAACAACATCCCGATCAAGGTCGCGATCATCAACAACTCCTCGCTGGGCATGGTCCGCCAGTGGCAGACGCTGTTCTACGACGGTCGCCACTCAAACACCGACCTCAACACCGGGCACGGCACGATCCGCATCCCCGACTTCGTGAAGCTCGCCGAGGCCTACGGCTGCCTCGCGATCCGCGTGGAGAAGGAAGAAGAGGTGGATGCCGCCATCCAGCTCGCACTCGAGACGAACGACCGCCCCGTGGTGATCGACTTCGTCGTGAGCGCCGACTCGATGGTGTGGCCGATGGTCCCCCAGGGAGTCAGCAACAGCTATGTCCAGTACGCCCGCGAGCACGCGCCCGCATTCGACGAGGAGGACTGAGCCATGTCGACCCACGTGCTGAGCCTGCTGGTGGAGAACACCCCCGGTCTTCTCACCCGTGTCGCGGGGCTCTTCGCCCGCCGCGGCTTCAACATCGACTCCCTCGCCGTCGGCGTGACCGAGGTCCCCGGGATCTCGCGCATCACGGTGGTCGTCGACGTCGATGAGCTCCCGCTCGAACAGGTCACGAAGCAGCTCAACAAGCTGATCAACGTGATCAAGATCGTCGAGCTCGACTTCGCCACGTCCGTGCAGCGCGAGCACATGCTCGTGAAGGTGCGCACCGACAACGCCACCCGGTCGAACGTGATCGAGGTCGTGAACCTCTTCCGTGCGTCCGTCGTCGACTACGCTTCCGATGCCCTCGTGATCGAGGTCACCGGTGACAAGGGCAAGGTCGACGCGATGCTTCGCGCGCTCGAGCCCTTCGGGATCAAGGAGATCGCCCAGTCCGGTCTTCTCGCCATCGGCCGAGGCGGCAAGAGCATCACCGAACGCGTCCTGCGCGGCTGACCTTCCAGACCATCACACCTACCTGCCCCGCCGTCCTCGGACGTGCAGGGCGTGCACCACTGTCACGAACAAGGAGAAACACAAAGTGAGCACCGAGATCTTCTACGACGCCGACGCCGACCTGTCCCTGATCCAGGGCAAGAAGGTCGCCATCGTCGGCTATGGCTCGCAGGGCCACGCGCATGCGCAGAACCTGCGCGACTCGGGCGTCGAGGTCGCCATCGCTCTCAAGGAGGGCTCCAAGTCCGCTGCGAAGGCCGAAGAGGCGGGCTTCCCGGTCAAGACCGTCGCGGAGGCCACCGAGTGGGCCGACGTCATCATGATCCTCGCGCCGGACCAGCACCAGCGCATCATCTACAGCGAGTCGATCGCGCCGAACCTCACCGCAGGCAAGACGCTCGCCTTCGCCCACGGCTTCAACATCCGCTTCGGCTACATCGACGCGCCCGAGGGCGTCGACGTGATCCTCGTGGCGCCGAAGGCTCCGGGCCACACGGTTCGTCGCGAGTTCGTCGCCGGCCGGGGCATCCCGGACATCATCGCGGTCGAGCGCGACGCATCGGGTCACGCCTGGGACCTCGCCCTCTCCTACGCGAAGGCCATCGGAGGCACCCGTGCCGGCGTCATCAAGACGACCTTCACCGAAGAGACCGAGACCGACCTGTTCGGCGAGCAGGCCGTGCTCTGCGGTGGCGTGAGCCACCTCGTGCAGGCGGGCTTCGAAACGCTCACCGAAGCGGGCTACCAGCCGCAGATCGCGTACTTCGAGGTGCTGCACGAGCTCAAGCTCATCGTGGACCTGATGTGGGAGGGCGGCATCGCCAAGCAGCGCTGGTCGATCTCCGACACCGCTGAGTTCGGCGACTACGTCTCGGGCCCGCGTGTGATCGACGAGCGCGTCAAGGAGAGCATGAAGGGCGTCCTCGCGGACATCCAGTCCGGCGCCTTCGCGAAGCGCTTCATCGATGACCAGGACAACGGGGCGGAGGAGTTCCTGGCACTGCGTGCCAAGGAGGAGCAGCACCCGATCGAGGTCACCGGCAAGGAACTGCGTTCGCTCTTCGCCTGGAAGCAGCAGGACGAGGACTACGTCGACGGCAGCGCGGCACGCTGATTCGATTCTCGAAAGAACGGGCGTCCCTCCGGGGGCGCCCGTTCTTTGTGCGGTCTGCGCCAAATCACGCCAGACATCGGATGTCTGTGTCAGGATGGGAGCCATGCGACAGGAATGGTTTGACCGGGCCCGGTTCGGGATGTTCGTCCACTTCGGCCTCTACAGCGGGGCTGCCCGTCATGAATGGGTGCAGAACTACGAGCGTTTGACGGACGAGGACTACCGTCCGTACTTCGAGCACTTCGATCCGGATCTCTTCGACGCCGCAGCCCTCGCACGCACCGCGAAGGAGACGGGCATGGGCTATGTCGTCCTCACGACGAAGCACCATGACGGCTTTTGCCTGTGGGATTCGAAGCTCACCGACTTCACTTCCGTGGCGAACGTCGGACGCGACCTCGTGCGTGAGTACGTCGAGGCATTGCGCGCGGAAGGGATCAAGGTCGGCCTGTACCACTCGGTCATCGACTGGCATCACCCCGACTTCACCGTCGACTGGAACCACCCGCGCCGCGACGACGAGAACGCCCACGAGCTCAACGTCGCACGTGACATGGCCCGATACCGCGCCTACCTCCACGGTCAGGTGCGGGAGCTCCTGACGGAGTACGGGGAGATCGACTACCTCTTCTTCGACTTCACCTACCCCGAGAGCAAGGAGGGGTGGGCGGGCAAGGGGCCCGAGGACTGGGATGCGACCACCCTGCTCGCGCTGTGCCGTGAGCTCCAGCCCGACATGCTGGTCAACGATCGGCTCGGGATCCCCGCCGACTTCGTCACGCCGGAGCAGTATCAGCCCACCGCACCGATCGTGCGCGACGGCGTACCGCTGACCTGGGAGGCATGCCAGACGCTCAACGGCTCTTGGGGTTATCACCGGGACAACATGGACCAGAAGTCCGCCACGCTGCTCGTGCAGATGCTCGTCGACTCGGTGTCGATGGGCGGGAACATGCTGCTCAACATCGGCCCTGACGGTCGTGGTGCGATCGCGCCCCGGGATGCCCGCACCCTGGCGGAGATCGGCGAGTGGATGCGTCTGCACCGTGATGCCGTGATCGGGGCCGGGCATGCGCCGCTCACCCCGCCGCGCGAGGGCGTCTACACCCGGCGCGGGAACAAGCTCTACCTGAGCCTGTTCAGCTGGCCGATGGGCTTCGTGCACCTTCCGGAGCTCGCCGGAAAGGTCTCCTACGCGCGGCTGCTGAACGACGGATCCTGGCTGCAGACCAGTGTGTCCGACCCGGACCGTCAGGCTGATCTGATGACGCCGGCGGGGGAGGCGGAGGGGACGCTCACCGTGCATCTGCCGGTGCGGCGTCCCGAGGTGCTGGTGCCGGTCGTCGAGCTGACGCTCATCGACGAATGATCCACACGGTGGCGACGGCTCAGGCCGTCGTCACCGGTATCTCCATGCCTTCGAGCGCAAGGCGTGCGGCGCCGTGGAGGATCGCGTCGGCGCCGGTCGTCGCCGCCTCGATGCGCAGTCGCTGGGTCGCGAGGGGGTGGCATGCCTCGTAGACGCGGCTGCGGACGGCGGCGATGAACGGTTCCGAGGCGCTCATGCTGCCGGTCAGGAACACCGCGTGCGGGTTGAAGAAGTTCACCACGCCTGACAGCGCCTGGCCGAGGTGGGTTCCCGCCGTGCGGACCAGAGTGGTCGCGAGCGGGTCGGCGTCGCGCGCCAGGCTGAGCACGTCGGTCGTGGTGCGCACCACCTCGTTGCCGCGCTCGCGCATCTGCCGTACGAGGCTCGCCCCACTGGCCACCGTCTCGAGGCATCCCGTATTGCCGCAGGAACACGGGATGTCGCCGCTGCCGTCGATACGGGTGTGAGTGATGTCGCCTGCAGCGGCTGTGGCCCCGCGGTGCACGTGTCCGTCGACGATGATGCCGCTTCCGATGGCGGTGCCGGCCTTCACGGTGATGCTGTGCCCGGTGTGCCCGAAGCGCTCGCGATGCTCGCCGAGCGCGGCGAGGTTGGCGTCGTTGTCGACCGCGACGGGCACGCCGTAGCGCGTCGCGAGATGCTCGCCCACGCGGAAGCCCGGCCATCCCGGCATGCGCGACGGTTGGTCGACCGTACCGGTGGCGATGTCGACGGGCCCGGGAAGGCTGATGCCGATCGCGTGGACCCGCGACTCGGAGGAGAGCTGGTCGAAGACCTCGCCGATGCGGTCGAGCGTAGCCTCCGGTCCTTCGGTCACGTCGACCGTGATCGACCGACTGTCGAGGAGGGCGCCGCTGAGGGAGTGTCTGCCGATACGCGCGTGGCCGCCGCCGAGGTCGGCGGTGAGCACGACGCCGTCCGCGGAGATCTGCAGCACCCGCGGGCGGCGTCCACCGCGCGACGTGCCGTCGCCGGCCTCGCGCAGCACTCCGGCGTCGAGCAGGGCCTGTACGCGGAGGCCCACGGTCGAGGCGGCCACGCCGAGTGCGGCGGCGAGCTCGGTCCGGGAGCGTGCCTCGCCGCGGGCGACGAGGTCGAGGATGCGGCGGGTGTGCGGGTCGTCGACGGCGGTGTCAGCGGGATTTGGCATGGGAGCACTTTCCTGGTCGGAGCATTCGTCAGCGTAGTAGGGGATGGTCATGTTTCCCGGGAGTTACGAATTATCAAGCTCCGATAAACATCGGATGTTCAGCTTGCGGCCTCTTGCGAAGTGTGAAACGGTAACTTCATACGAAATCCTACTAGGTTGTTTCGACCCGCGAAGCAACTAGTTCCCTTCCAGGAGGCATTCAATGAAGAAGTTGCGTGTAGGGGCTGTCGTCGCCGTCACCGGCGTCGCAGTCGCGATGACCGGCTGCGCGAGCAGCAGCGGCAACGGTGGTTCCGCCGACGGCGACACGATCGTCGTCGACATGTGGGCAGGCAGCGAGTCCGACGTGGATGCCCTCGAGGCGCAGGTCGCATTCGCCCAGGAGCAGAACCCCGACATCAAGATCAAGCTGCAGACCTCGCCGTGGAGTGACTTCTTCACGAAGCTGACCACGAACATGGCCAGCGGCAACATGGCCTGCGTCACCGGCATGAGCGGTGCGCAGCTCGGTGGCTACACCGGTGCCTTCCGTGAGCTGAGCGACGCGGACCTGAAGACGGCCGGCATCGATTGGGCGGACTTCAACCCGAGCGCCGACGGCATCCTCAGCTTCGAAGGCAAGGTCTACGGCGTGCCGTTCGACGTGGCCACGATGCTCGTCTACTACAACCAGGACATGCTCACCGCTGCCGGCGCAGCGACGCCGGAGATCGGGTGGACGTTTGACGACTTCGACGCCATCGCCGCCGACGCGACGAAGGACGGCAAGTACGGCTTCGGCATGGGCATGGGCGGATACCAGTGGATGTCGATGCCGATCGCGTACTCCGCGACGCAGCCGGCCTCCGAAGACGGCACCCTGCACATCGACGACAAGGCGTTCGTCGACGCGTCCACGTGGTACGCCGAGCTCGTGACGGAGAAGAAGGTCGCCGCCCCCGTGGCATCCGCTTCCGACACCGGCTGGGGTGAGAACCAGTACACGGGTGGCAACGCCGCCATGGCGGTCGACGGCACGTGGAACGCCGTCAGCTACCTGAACAACGAGTCCGGCTTCGCGGCCGGTATGGTCCCGCTGCCCGCTGGTGTCGACGGCAACCCCGGCCCGATCCTCGGCTCCGGCTACGGCATCTCGGCGAACTGCGAGAACCCGGAGGCGGCGCTCAAGGTCATGGGCTCGCTGCTCGGCGAGGACGCTCAGGACTACATCGCATCGTCCGGCCGCTCGTACCCGGCACGCACGTCGTCGCAGCCGCTGTACTTCGAGTCCATCGATGAGGAGTACCGCGAGCAGGTGCAGTCGGTCTTCGAGGCGGCCTTCGATGACACCGTCCCGCTGTACATGACCAAGAACTGGCAGAAGCTCGACAGCTACATCCAGCCCAACCTCGTCAGCGTCTACAACGGCCAGATGACGATGGACGAGCTGCTGTCGAACGCCCAGGCCCAGTTCGGCGAGTGATCCGGCTTCGGCCGTCAGTGGTGACAAAGAAAGAAATATGAGATGACGATCACGACGAGACGTCGACGATCGCTCGCCAAGGTCGAGGCCGGTCAGGCGCTGGGGTTCGCAAGCCCCGCCCTGATCGGGCTCGCCCTGTTCACGATCGTGCCCGTGGGCCTTTCGATCGTGATGAGCGTCTTCGACTGGCCGACCTTCGGCGAGCGGAACTTCAACGGGGTGGACAACTACGTCAAGCTGTTCACCAGCAGCCCGGACTTCTGGCCTGCGCTGCGCAACTCGGCGGTGTACACGCTGCTGTATGTGCCGTTGAGTGTCGCTCTCTCGCTCGTGCTCGCTCTCGGCCTCGGGTCTCGGATCCGCGGGCGAGGTGCCCTGCGCGTCCTCTTCTTCATCCCGGTCGTGACCCCGATGGTCGCGAACGTGCTGGTGTGGAAGATGATGCTGCAGCCACAGGGGCTCTTCAACGGCCTCTCGCAGACGTGGTTCGGCATCGAGCTGCCGAACTTCCTGGCCGACCCGGCGTGGGCGATGATCATGGTCGTCGTGATGAGCGTCTGGCAAGGGCTCGGCTACAACATGCTGATCTTCTCGGCCGCACTCGAGCAGCTCCCCGAGAGTGTGCTGGAGGCGGCGAGCATCGACGGCGCCCGAGGACTCCGACGGGTGTGGAGCATCATCATCCCGATGATCTCGCCCTCGATCTTCTTCGCCACCATCATGACGATGATCACGTCCCTGCAGGTGTTCGTACAGCCGCAGATGCTCACGGGCGGCGGCCCCGGCAACGCCACCAAGCCGCTCGTCATGTACATCTGGGAGCAGGGATTCACCTTCGGCGACCTCGGCCTCGCCGCCGCGGCAGCCTGGATACTCTTCGCGATCATCATCGCGATCACCGGTCTCCAGTTCGCCGCGCAGAAGAAGTGGGTGCACTATGAGCACTGAGACCCTCGTCCGCCCGACAGGCCGCGCCGGCCGCTCGGACCGCGAGCGCGCACGTGGTGCCGCGACCACACCGGCGTCGCGTGTGCGGCTGATCCTCGCGCACGTCGCGATCTACGTCGCCGCGCTGATCTTCATCTCCCCGCTCGTCTACGCGTTCTTCTCGGCGCTCAAGCCGAATTCGGAGATGTTCTCCATGCCGCCGACCCTGGTCGGGTCGGAGCTTCGCTGGAGCAACTTCGTCGACGTCTTCGCGTACGGCCCGTTCCTCACTTACATCATGAACTCGTTCATCGTCGCGATCCTCGGCACGCTCGTCGTGCTGATCGTGTCGACCACGGCCGGGTACGCCTTCGGGCGGTTGCGCTGGAAGGGACGGGACGCCGTGTTCGTGCTGTTCCTCGCGACCCTCATGGTGCCCGCCGAGGTGCTCGTGATCCCGATGTTCCAGGTGATGCAGTGGTTCAACTGGGTCGACACCTATCAGGCGCTCGTGCTCCCGTTCGCGTTCGGTGCGTTCGGCACGTTCCTGATGCGGCAGTTCTTCCGTGGCATCCCGTATGAGCTGGAGGAGGCCGCGCGCGTCGACGGCGCCGGGCCCGTGCGCTCGTTCCTGCAGATCATCCTGCCGCTGTCGAAGTCGGCGGTCGCGGTGCTCGCTGTGTTCACCTTCCTGTCCTTCTGGAACAGCTACCTGTGGCCGCTCATCGTGACGGTCGACTACAACGCGCACGGCACCCTCCCCGTTGGTCTCGCGAGCTTCGCCGGACTCACCGGGACGCGCTGGGACCTGCAGATGGCTGCGGCGATCATCTCGATGGTGCCGACGACGATTCTCGTGATCGCGCTGCAGAAGCACCTGGTCAAGGGCATCGCGATGGCAGGACTGGGCGGCCGCTGAGCATGATCGGTCAGGAACAGGGGACCACCATGCCCGTCACGCGTTCGAGCCCATCCGGATCGGGAGTCGTCGGTATCGACATCGGAGGCACCAAGATCGCTGCGCTCCTCGTGAGCAGCGAGGGGACGGTGCTGGCGCGGGGGAGCGTCGGCGCCCCCGCAGCGCAGGGCGGTGCGGCGATGGCCGATGCAGCCGCGGGTCTCGCCGCCTCTCTCGCCGCCGAGGCCGGTGTCTCGCTCGCGGCAGCCGGTGTCGGCGCTGCCGGCGTGATCGACCACGAGAGCGGCACGATCCGCGCAGCCTCGGCGACCTTCGTCGGGTGGGCGGGCTTCCCGCTCGCCGAGGAGCTGGAAGCGCGACTGGGGGTGCCGGTGCGTGTGGAGAACGACGTCAACGCGTTCCTCCTGGGCGAAGCCGCCGCCGCCGGCCGCGAGGACCGCGACGTGCTGGGTGTGATGCTCGGCACCGGGGTCGGAGGCGCGCTCCTCATCGACGGTGAGCTCCACCACGGACCGCACGGTGCCGCGGGAGAGATCGGGCACACACCCGGCTACAGCGAGCTGGTCTGCACCTGCGGGCAGGTCGGGCACCTCGAGACACTGGCGTCCGGTACGTCGATCGCGATGCGGTACCAGGAGCGCACCGGCGACATCGTCCGCGACGCGAGAGTCGTCGCGGATCGCGCACGAGCGGGTGATGTGCAGGCGATCGCGGTGTTCGACGCCGCCGGCCGCGCACTCGCCCTCGCCTGCGCCAGCGCAGCGACGATCCTCGACCTGCCGTGCGCCATCGTCGGAGGAGGCGTGACGTCGGCCTGGGATCTTCTGGAGCCCGCGATCACGCGTACTCTGCACACGGATTCCCCGGTGTCCGGGATCCCTCTGCGCATCGTCCCCGCCGTCCTCGGTTCCGATGCCGTCGCTCTCGGCGCCATCGAGACCGCCCGCCGGGCTCTGGTCCCGGCGGGAGCACACTGAGCCCGACCTCCCGCACCGACAAGGAGCACATCACGTGACCGTACGTCCCGAAGCCCACGAGATCTGGATGGGTCCGCTTCCGACCGTCGCCGACGGGGGGCTCGCGCAGCCCCGGATCGGTATCGCCGGGATCTCCATCGAGTCGAGCACGTTCTCCCCGCACATCTCCGGCGACGAAGCCTTCACGGTTCGCACCGGTAACGCTCTGCGCAGCTACTACCCGTTCCTCGACGACGGGCGCGAGCTCGCTGCGGCCGCCGAGTGGGTGCCCCTCACCCATGGTCGCTCGCTGCCCGGTGGTGCCGTCGCGCCCGAGACCTACCGTCGGATGAAAGACGCCATCGTCGAGGGCATCCGCGAGCAGGGCCCCTTCGACGGCTTCTTCTTCGACATCCACGGAGCGATGAGCGTCGTCGGGCTCGACGACGCCGAAGGCGACCTCGCGCTCGCGGTGCGGGCGGCACTGGGGCCGGACACGCTCGTCTCGACATCGATGGATCTGCACGGCAACGTCTCCGAGGTGCTGCGCGACGCCGTCGACCTGCTCACGTGCTACCGGATGGCACCGCACGAGGACTGGATGAACACCAAGGAACGGGCGGTGTGGAACCTCCTCGCCCGGCTGCGGGGGCCGCACGGCGCCGACCCGCTGGGCCGTCGGCCGTTCGTGGCGTGGGTGCCGGTCCCGGTCCTGCTCCCCGGCGAGAAGACCAGCACCCGGCTCGAGCCCGCACGCAGCATCTATGCCGAGCTGCCCGAGATCGAGGCTCTTCCGGGCGTCGTCGATGCCTCGGTCTGGATCGGCTACGCCTGGGCCGACGAACCCCGTTGCCAGGCGTACGTCGTGGTCACCGGCGACGATCGAGAGCTGATCGCGCGTGAGGCCGAGCGGGTGGCGCGCATGTTCTGGGAGGCTCGCGAGGACTTCGTGTTCGTCGCTGAGACGGGCACGCTCGATGAGGCGCTCGAGAAGGCACTCGCGCCGGGAGCGCCCCACCCCTACTTGATCTCGGACTCGGGTGACAATCCGACGGCGGGCGGGGCGGGCGATGTGACGTGGACCCTTGCGCACCTCCTCGAGCGTTCCGAACTCACCGGACCCGACCGCACGACCCTGGTGGCGTCGATCTTCGATCCCGAGGCGGTCGCGCAGGCGGTCGAAGCGGGCGTCGGGGCGACGATCACGATCGTGGCGGGTGCCCGGGTCGACGATGGCCCGCACGGCCCTGTGACGATCACCGGGACCGTCTTCTCGACCACCGACGGAGATCCGGACGCAGGCACGCAGGTCGTGGTCGCGGCGGGTGGACTCCACGCCATCATCACGGAGCGTCGCAAGCCGTTCCATCACCTCTCCGACTTCCGGATGCTGGGCCTCGAGCCGACCACCGCGGACATCGTGGTGGTGAAGATCGGCTATCTCGAACCCGAGCTGTACGAACTCGCCGCGGGCTGGACTCTCGCGTTGACTCCCGGAGGTGTCGACCAGGACCTCCTCCGTCTCGGTCACCACCGTCTACGCCCCGGTGTCTACCCCTTCGACCCCGAGGGAAACCCCGATCTGAAAGCCGTGGTCGTCCGCCGCGGCGTCGCAGAGGAGCCGACCGCATGATGAACTTCGAGAAGCGCACCGGGCCGGACCTCGGCGCGGACGCTCCGACATACCCGACGCAGAGCGTGCCCGACTGGTACCGCGACGCGAAGCTCGGCTTCTTCGTGCACTGGGGGCTCTACTCGGTGCCGGCGTGGGCCGTGCAGCACGGCGAGGGCGTGAACATCCCGACCGAAGATGCGTACGCCTGGCATCAGTACGCCGAGTGGTACGGCAACACCGTGCGGATCGCGGGGAGTCCGACCTGGGAGCGTCATCAGCAGCTGTTCGGGCCGGGGACCTCCTACGAGGACCTCGCCGATCGGTGGGACGCCGAGGCGTTCGACGCGGATGCCTTCGTCGGCGAGCTCGTCGGCGCCGGGGCCAGGTACATCATCCCGACCACGAAGCACCACGAGGGCTTCTGTCTGTGGGGCACCGAGACCACCGGCTTCAACGCAGTCGCGCGCGGGCCGCGCCGTGACCTGATCTCCGAGTTCCACGATGCCACCCGGCGCGCGGGCGCGAAGTTCGGCGTGTACTACTCGGGCGCGCTCGACTGGCATGTGAGCGACTTCCCGCCGATCGAGTCCGACACCGATCTGTTCCGGTTCCGCCGCAACGACGCCCATTTCGCGCGGTACTCGGCAGCTCAGCTCGACGAGTTGGTCACGCGCTTCTCACCCGACGTGCTGTGGAACGACATCGAGTGGCCCGACGGCGGCAAGGGGCGCGACGAGTATGCGGTCGCCGCGCTGCTGGAGCGATACTTCGAGGCCGTTCCGGATGGCGTCGTCAACGACCGGTGGGGCGTGCCGTATCACGGCTTCCTCACGCGGGAGTACACGGACATTCCGGAGATCATCCCGGAGCCGTGGGAGTCGACTCGAGGCCTGGGTTACTCCTTCGGGTTCAACCAGGCGGAGGATGAGCGTCATTCGCTGTCGGGAGCCGCCTTGATCCGGCTGCTCGTCGACGTCGTCGCCAAGAACGGCAACCTGCTGATCAACGTGGGTCCCGCCGCCGACGGGTCGATCCCGGAACTTCAGCGGCGCGCGATGCGCGAGCTGGGCGCGTGGCTCGAGACGAACGGCGAGGCGATCTACGGCACCCGTCCGTGGGTTCGGATGGGCGAGCGGACCGGAGCGCCACGGCGGTACACGACCACGGGCGCGACCGTGCATGTGCATGCGCTCGACCCGAGCGTCGGCACGCTGGAGCTGCCCGCGGAGCTCCTGGGCTCCGACCTGCGTTGGGCCGACGGTTCCGTCGCCGAGCGATCCACGGACGACCGCACGGTCGCTGTGATCCCGGCCGGTCTGCGCGAGGAAGCTGTCGCCGTCCTGTCCGCTGGCTGAGACGGACCGGATCGCGACCACGCGAGGGCCCTCCCGATGTCGATTCGGGAGGGCCCTCGCTGTGTGCACCGGGTGTCAGGGCCGGGTGAGCTCCTCGAGGACTTCGATCACGTGGCGGTACGGCCGGCCGGTGGCGCGCGTCATCCCGATCTCGCAGGTACGGTTCGCCGACACGAACGCGTCGAAGTCACCGCGCGTGTTCTCGGCTTCGGCGATCTCCGCGGACTCCTGGGCGGTCGCGCTGGCCGTGAGTTCCGGGTGCAGCATGCCGCGGTCGCCCGCGAAGGCGCAGCAGCCCCATCCCTCGGGGACGAACACGTCGTCGGCGACGGCCGCGGCGATCGCGGTCAGTGCTCCGGTCGCGCCGAGCGCGGTCGTGGAACAAGTCGGATGCACGGCCACCGTGGGGAGCTTGGCCGGCACCGAGACCTTCGGCAGCACCTCGCGTGCCACGAACGTCGTGGCGTCCTCGATCCGCAGGCCTGCGTAGCGCGGGTTCTTCGCGACCGACTGCGCGAGCATCACGTCCAGGCCCTCAGTGCACGACGCCGCGTCGCACACCACCGGAAGCTCCCCGTGCCTGCTGGCTTCCCACAGCGACTCCAGCACCCGGGACGACATCAGGGCGTAACCGTCCAGGTGACCCTTCGACTTCCACGGTGTGCCGCAGCACAGGCCTCCGTTCTCCTCGGGGATCACGACGGCGATACCCGCACGGTCCAGCAGGGCCCGGAGTGCGTCTCGAGAGCCTTCGCCGTCGCCTTCCGCGCCGAACATCGTCCCGATGCAGGCACCGAAGAAGACGGCCTGCGCATCGGCCGGGAACTCCGGGCGCGGCGGCTTCGAACCGCCGTGCGGGAGCCCGCCGTCGTACAGAGGCACGGTGTCGGCACCGAGGACGGCGCGACCGAGATGCGTCACCCCGCGCACGAGCGGCGCAGGGAGGGCATCGGCGACGGTGAGCGCGACTCCACCGGCGCGCGTGACCGTGCCCCAGTGCTTGGCTGCGGTGCCCCACACCGCGCCTTCGACGGAGTTCGACTGCTCCGCTCGAAGCCGACGTACGAGGTCACCGGTGTTGATGTCGACCGGGCAGGCCACACCGCACATGCCGTCGACCGCGCAGGTCTGGACGCCGTCGTAGTCGTAGTCCTTCTGCAGGTCGCGCAGCAGCTCGGTGTCGCCCTGCTCCTGGGCCCACGCCATGTCGCGGCGGATCACGATGCGCTGGCGTGGCGTGAGCGTGATGCTCTTGCTCGGGCAGGTCGGTTCGCAGTAGCCGCACTCGACGCAGCGGTCGACCTCGTTCTCGACCGTCGGCACCCGCTTGAGGTCGTGCAGGTACGAGTCAGGGTCATCGGAGAGGACGACTCCGGGATTCAGGATGCGGTCGGGGTCGAACAGCGCCTTGATCTCCCACATCATGTCGGTGAGCTCATCGCCGTATTGGCGACGCACGAACGGCGCCATGATGCGGCCGGTGCCGTGTTCGGCCTTGAGCGATCCCTGCTGCGCCAGGACGAGTTCGACCAGGTCGTCCGTGAACCGCCGATAGCGCGCGACGCTGTCGGGGTCGTCGAACCGTTCGTTGAGGAGGAAGTGGACGTTGCCGTCCTTGGCGTGCCCGAAGATGACCGAGCCTTCGTAGCCGTGCTCGGCGAACAGCTCGATCAGGCGTTCGCAGGTGGCGAGGAGCCGGGGGACGGGTACCACGATGTCTTCCAGCAGCGCCGTCGTACCGGACGGGCGCGCACCGGCGACCGCGGTGTAGAGCCCCTTGCGCACGTGCCACAGAGCGGCGCGCTCACTCGCATCCGTGGTGAGGCGCGGGGGCACGGCCAGCGGGAGCTGCTCGAAGTGCGACTGCGCCTTCGTGCGCGCCGCGGTGAGAGCGTCCGCGTCGGCGGCATGGACCTCGACCAGGAGAGCGGCGTGACCCTGGACCTCGATCTCGGCGATCGCAGAGGGGACATCGCTCAGTCCCTGAGCGACCCGCAGGGATGCGGCGTCCAGGAGCTCGATGGTGGCCAGACCGAGCCGGGTCAGGTCGGGGAGCGCCGTCATCGCCGTCGAGAGCGTCTCGAACACGAGAAGTCCCGTCGCGATCGACGGTCGCACTTCGATCGTGCGGAATCGAGCCTCCGCGACGAACGCGAGCGTGCCCTCGGACCCGATGATGAGATGCTCCAGGATGCGCACCGGGTCGTCGAAGTCCAGCAGCGCGTTGAGCCCGTAGCCCATGGTGTTCTTCATCGAGAACTGCTGGCGGAGGAAGGCGACGTGCTCGGGGGCGGCGAGCAGGCGTGCTCTCAGGTCGAGCAGGCCCGCGACGATCTCGGGCTCCGCCGCGCGCAGCACCTCGCCGGCATCCGGGCGGCCGGTGTCGAGGATCGTCCCGCTCGGGAGCACGACGGTCATCGACTCGATCGTCTGATACGAGTTCTCGGTGATCCCGCAGGCCATTCCGCTGGAGTTGTTCGCGACGACGCCACCGATCGTGCACGCGATCTCGCTCGCGGGGTCGGGGCCGAGCTTGCGGCGGTAGCGCGACAGGCGTGTGTTGACCTGACGTACGGTGGCACCCGGGCCCACCCGCACCGAGGCCCCGTCGTCCTCCACCCGGATGTCTCGGAAGTTGCTGCGCGTGTCGACGAGGATGTCGCCGCTCACGCTCTGCCCCGAGAGGCTGGTGCCTCCGGACCGGAACGTCATCGTCCGCCCGGCGGCGCGGACTGCTCCGAAGGCGCGTGCCACGCCCTCGGCGTCTGCAGGGGAGAGGACGGCATCCGGGATGAGCAGATAGTGGGACGCGTCGTGGGCCCGTGCGAAGCGGTCGATGGAGCGGGAATGGACCTGCGTCCTGGAACCCAGCAGAGCGGGGTCCAGGGGTTCGGCGAGGGTGGTCGGCACGGTGCTCCTCTGCTCCGTCGAAAGATTGTCAGACAAGTGTACCGATACGTGGATGCTTAGATAGGCTGACCCGCATGACCACCGCTTCGGACGCAACGCTGGGGATCGTCGGCGTCGTGGATGCCGTCACCGCTCAGTTGCGCGGCCGTATCCTCCGTGCCGAGATCCGTTCCGGGGATCCGATCACGGAAGCGGCTGTGTCGCAGTCCTTCGGAGTGGCCCGTCCCAGCGCGAAGGCGGCGATCGAGCAGCTCGTCGCGAGCGGACTCCTGGTGCGCACGGCGCATCGCAGCGCGCGCGTCGTCGGGATCGATTCTGCGACGGTGCGGGATGTCTATCGCACCAGGACGCGGCTCGAGAGCGCCGCCCTTCGCGACCTCGCGGTGACGCGGACGGTGCCACGCGCGGCCGTCGAGGCGAACGCGGAGCTCCTCGCGATGCCGCCGGGGCCGGACCCGGCGACCGTCGCGCCCGACCTGCGATTCCACACCGCTCTCATCGAGGCGCTCGACAGTGAACGCACCGCTCGGATGTACCGCAGCGTCCTCGACGAAGTGCGCTTGTGCATGGCGCAGGTGCAGGGTCGACGATTGCTCGACGCGGCGGTGATCGCGGCGCAGCACAGCGACATCCTGGCTGCGGTCGCCTCAGGAGACGGGGAGCGAGCAGCAGTCCTCCTCGACGCTCACCTGTCATCGGCCGAGGAGCGGCTGGTCGAGGCGCTCGACGCGGACTAGCGTCGCGCCCGTCGTCACTCCGCCGGCGCTTCCTCCACGACGATCGGCGCCTCGGAGGGGTCGGTCCATTCCGGGGCGGGGAGCACGGTGTCGGTCTGGCCGGCCTGGATCGCGCGCAGTGCCTCGGTGATCTCCTCGTCGTTCTCGGGAACGGGGAGTCCGCACGCCCGGAGCTCGGACGTGAACTGGAGCGTCAGCCGGATCTTCCCCGCTTCGACCGCCTGCGCCGTCGTGCCCGTGCGGATCTCGCTCCCGGTCTGGATCGCCGACACCTCATCGCACACGTGGTACACCTTGCCGCCATCGACCCAGACGACCTCGTCCTTGCCGAGGAGCAGGATCACGGCGGACTGGTCGGCCGTGTACTGCTCGACGGACGGCGGATCGAAGTCGACGCCGATGAACACGGCCAGGGCCGCGAGAGCCACGCCGACGATGCCGGCCGTGGTCTTCTGTCCCTTGTCCATGTCCTTGTTGAGGAAGATCAGGATGACCAAGGGCAGGAACGCGACCACCGCGATGATCGCGCCGAGCTGGTTCTGCACGAAGAAACGCGTCTTGTCGGACTTGCGTGCCGGGTCGAGGCGGTTCGCCTTCTTCCACAGCACCGATCCGGTGATGGACAGCGCCGCGATGACGACCAGCAGCACCAGCAGGGCGATGAACGCCCACTGCGGGAACGTCGCGGTGACGCCCTGTTCCTCCAACAGGCCGGTGTCGGGATCGCGGAGCAGAGTGCCGTCCTCGCCGACGAACTCGCGCTGGCGGAGGAGCCAGAAGATGCCGACACCCTCGCCGATGATCGCGACCGCCCAGAGGACCGCGGCGATCCACCGGAAGCGTGTGGCCCTGGCCTTTGCTTCCGCAGTGGGAGTCCAGCCGGAGGGCGGCTCCGGAGTCGCGTTCGTCGCGGACGGTTCGATCCGCGCGTCGGTGTCGTCACTCTCGGCCACGGTGCTCCCTTTCCCCTCCGATGCCCGCCGTTCCGGCTCAAGGCAACCCTGAGCATAGTGGACCGGGTGTCCTACGCTAGAGGGCATGACTTCCGACTCCGACGACGCCCTCACCTGGGATGGCGACGAGGCTTCCGCGCCGAAGGATCCCGCGTTGCCCCCTGGGTGGAACGCCGTCGGGAAAGGCAGTCGCGACGTCGGCACGATCGAGGGGGACGGAACGATCACTCCCGCCCGGTCGGATGAACAGGCCGGCCTGAGCACGCCGATGCTGCTGATCCTCGGCATCGTCGGCGGCGTGTATCTCCTCTACACGGTCGGATGGATTGTCGGCGGGCTACGTCTGCGGCCACTGGCGTCGTTCCTGGTCGCCGATGCGATGTTCCTGCCCTGGTTCGTCCTGGCGATCGCTGCGCCGGCGCTCTGGTTCCTCGCGAGCTGGGTCCTGACCAGGGGGAGGGCTTCGTGGATCCGCGTCGCCGTGCTGCTCGCAGGAGTCGTCCTGCTGGTTCCCTGGCCCTTCGTCACCGTGGGGGTGGTCGGATCATGAGCGCATCCTCGACCACGGAGCCGGTGTCCGCCGGTTCGCCGCGATGGCTCGTCGGCCTGGTCGTCGGCCTGGCCGGACTGTTCTACGCATACGCGGTGTGGAACGCCGTCGCGCATCTGATCACGATGGCGCAGACGGGACTGACCGCCGGCGGGTGGGCGACCTTGCTCTTCGGCGTCGCGTTCCCCGCGATCGTCTTCGTCTTCGCGTACCTGATCGGCCGTCGTCGGCGGGTGGGGGAGCTCCTCCTCGTCTTCCTGGCCGGACTCGGTGTCGTCGCGGTGTTCTGGATGAGCCTGATCGCGCTCAGCCTGACGATGCCGAGCGCCTGAGTCGCGGGCGTCACACGGCACGGAGCGCCCCGAGCCCTCGGGTAGAGTTGACGCGATCGCGCCCCCATGGTGTGCGGCGCATCGGCCCCTCCCGCCTGCCGCGCTGCCCCGAAGGATCCACTGTGCCGAAGCCCGTCGTGCTCATCGCCGAAGTTCTCTCTCCCGCCACGATCGAGGCCCTCGGCCCCGACTTCGACGTCCGCGACGTCGACGGTACCGATCGCGAGGCGCTCTTCGCGGCACTCGCCGACGCTGACGCCGTGCTGGTGCGTTCGGCGACGCGCATCGACGAGGAGGCGCTGGCGCACGCGCCGAAGCTCAAGGTCGTGGCCCGTGCGGGCGTCGGTCTCGACAACGTCGACATCAAGGCAGCCACCGCAGCGGGCGTCATGGTCGTGAACGCGCCGACGTCCAACATCGTCTCCGCGGCGGAACTCACGGTCGGCCACATCCTGAGCCTCGCCCGCCGCATCCCCGCCGCACATGCCTCGCTCTCCGGCGGCGCGTGGAAGCGCAGCTCCTTCACCGGCGCCGAGCTGTTCGAGAAGACGGTCGGCATCGTCGGCCTGGGCCGGATCGGTGCCCTCGTCGCCGCGCGCCTCGCGGCCTTCGACATGCGTGTCGTCGCCTACGACCCCTACGTCACGTCCGCCCGCGCGCAGCAGCTCGGCGTGCAGCTCCTCTCCCTCGACGAGCTCGTGGCCGAGTCGGACTTCCTGACGATCCACATGCCGAAGACGCCGGAGACCACCGGCATGATCGGTGCCGCGCAGTTCCAGGCCATGAAGCCGACGGCGTTCGTGGTCAACGTCGCTCGCGGCGGACTGATCGATGAGGAAGCGCTCCACGCGGCGCTCGTCGCAGGCGAGATCGCCGGCGCCGGGCTCGATGTCTTCACGACCGAGCCTCCCGTGGAAGGCGGAACCGCGCGCCCGCTGCTCGACCTGCCCAACGTGGTCGTCACGCCGCACCTCGGCGCGAGCACCGAGGAGGCGCAGGAGAAGGCAGGCGTCTCGGTCGCCCGCTCGGTGCGTCTCGCACTCGGCGGAGACCTGGTGCCGGACGCGGTGAACGTCGCGGGTGGCGTGATCGACCCGTACGTGCGCCCCGGCATCTCCTTGGTCGAGAAGCTCGGCCAGATCTTCGCCTCGCTGGCGACCTCGCCTCTCACGAGTCTCGACGTCGAGGTGCACGGCGAGCTCAACGACTACGACGTGAGCGTTCTCAAGCTCGCCGCGCTCAAGGGCGTGTTCACGAACATCGTGAGTGAGACCGTCTCGTACGTGAACGCCCCGCTCCTCGCCGAACAGCGCGGGATCGCCGTGCGTCTGATCAAGGACGACGTGAGCGACGAGTACCGCAACGTGATCACGCTCACGGGCGCACTGTCCGACGGGACCCAGCTGTCGGTCTCGGGAACCCTGACGGGGCCGAAGCAGACGGAGAAGCTGGTCGGCATCAACGATCACGCGCTCGAACTGCCGATCGAGCAGCACCACGTCGTGATGCTCTACACCGACCGCCCCGGCATCGTCGCGGTGTACGGGCAGAAGTTCGGCGAAGCAGGCATCAACATCGCCGGCATGCAGATCGCGCGTCAGGCGGCGGGCGCGCAGGCGCTCAGCGTGCTGACGCTCGACTCGCCGGTCTCGGAGGAGCTGCTCGAAGACGTGAGCGCAGCGATCGACGCCGACCTCTTTCGGCAGATCGAGATCACCGAAGTCTGATCACTCGACGCGACAGACGGGAGAGGGCGGGAGCGAGATGCTCCCGCCCTCTCCCGTCTCTCTGACCGTCAGGCCGTGGCTCGGAGCACCAGCGCGATCAGGTCCTTGAGCTCGTCACTTCGGGGAACCAGGCGTTCGGGGCCGTGCACGTCGAGGGAGTTGTTGAAGTACAGGCCGTCGCTGACGAGCATCACGAGGTCGAGGCTCGCGTTGTCGCGCACGTGCGGACGGATCGTCTCAGCCCAACGTCGCCGTGTTTCGCGGAGCATGTCGGCCGCAGCGACCGAGCCGCCCTGCGCGAGCCTCGTCGTCGCGATCAGGACACGGTCGAGGGCGTCGTCTTCCATCACCGAGGTGCGCACATAGTAAGCGACGGGCCCTTCCTCGGCCGCCGTCATCCGCTCGAGGTCCGCTGTCGTGAGGCGGTCGAGGCGCTCGACCAGGCCGATCTCCAACTCTTCCTTCGAACCGAAGTGGTACAGCAGACCGCCCTTGGAGACCCCCGCCGCCTTGGCGGTCGCGTCGAGGGTCGCGGCACGCTCGCCGTCTTCGATGAGGATCGCTTCGAAGGCGTCGAGCACCTTCTCGCGAGCGAGGGGAGGTCGGGGCATCGTGGGTCCTCTGCACAGGGGGAGCGGTCGGAATTCTGTTACTATACCAGCCGGACGGTTCACTAACCGTCGATAAAGATCCTGAGAGGTGTTCCATGACCCGTACTGCGTCGATCCCGACGACAGAGACGGATGCTCCCCGTGTCGGAGCCCGTGGCTGGGCGGCGCTCGTCGTCCTCATGCTGCCGGTGCTTCTGGTGTCGGTGGACAACACGGTGCTGAGCTTCGCGCTCCCCGAGATCTCCATCGCGCTCGCGCCCACCGGTGCGGAGCAGCTGTGGATCATCGATGTGTACCCGCTGGTGCTCGCGGGACTCCTCGTGACGATGGGTACCCTGGGTGACCGGTTCGGACGTCGGAAGATGCTGCTGATCGGGGCGACCGGCTTCGCCGCCGTATCCGCACTCGCCGCCTTCGCGCCCACGGCCGGCTTGCTGATCGCCGCCCGTGCGCTCCTGGGTCTCTTCGGCGCCATGCTGATGCCGTCGACGCTCTCCCTCCTCCGCTCGATCTTCCGCAACCGTGATCAGCGCCGCATGGCGATCGCGGTCTGGGCATCGGCGTTCTCCGCCGGGTCGGCGTTGGGTCCGATCGTGGGCGGCATCCTGCTCGAGCATTTCGCCTGGGGATCGGTCTTCCTGATCGCCGTCCCGGTGCTCATCCCCCTGCTCATCGCCGCACCGCTGCTGGTGCCGGAGAGTCGCGATCCGAACCCGGGTCGCATCGATCTGATCAGCATCGCGCTGTCGATGGCGACCATGATCCCGGTGGTCTACGCGATCAAGTCCCTCGCGGTGGACGGCCCGAGCCTCACCGCCGGCGCCTGGGCTCTGCTCGGCTTCGGCATGGGCTACCTGTTCGTCCGTCGTCAGCTGCGGGCCAAGAGCCCGATGCTCGACATGGCGCTGTTCCGGCGCGGTTCCTTCTCCGGGGCGATCCTGGTGAACCTGCTCAGCGTGGTCGCACTGGTGGGCTTCCTGTACTTCGTGTCGCAGCACCTGCAGCTCGTCCTCGGCCTGTCGCCGATGATGGCCGGCATCGCACTAGTCCCCGGCATGCTCGCGATGATCGTGGCGGGGCTCTCCGTCGTGCCGGTCTCGCGCCGCGTGCCGCCGCACATCGTGGTCCCCGCCGGGCTCGCGTTCTCGGTGGCCGGCTACCTCATCGTGGCGTTCACGACGCATGAGCACGGCGTCCTGCCGCTCGTGGTGGCGTTCGTGGTGCTGGGCATCGGCATCGGCGCGGCGGAGACGATCTCCAACGAGCTGATCCTCTCGAGCGCTCCGGCGGCCAAGGCAGGCGCGGCGAGTGCGGTCTCGGAGACGGCGTACGAGCTCGGGGCGGTGCTCGGCACCGCGGTGCTCGGTGGCATCATCACGGCGTTCTATCGCGGCGCTCTCGTGCTTCCGGCAGGTCTGCCCGCCGATGTCGCCCACGCGGCGGAGGAGACCCTCGCCGGCGCCTACACCGCAGCGCAGGAGCTCCCGGCGCAGCTGGGGACGGCCCTGTGGGACGCGGCGGCCGACGCATTCGGTTCCGGTGTGACGGTGACGTCGCTGATCGGTGCCGGGCTCGTCGTGGTCGCCGGGGTGATCGCCGCCGTCACACTGCGCAAAGCCCCCTCGCACTGACCAGTACGCTGGGAGGATCGGCCCGCCCCGCCCTGCGGCAGGTCTGGGCCGGTCCATCCCCGTGCAGTGCGCAAGGAGTGTCATGTCGCGTGTCGTGAAGCTGGCCGTCATCCCCGGTGACGGCATCGGTCCCGAGGTCATCGCCGAGGCGGAGAAGGTGCTCGACGCCGTGACCGCGGCGAGCGACGTCGTGTTCGAGAAGACCCGCTTCTCGCTCGGCGCCGGCCGCTTCCTGGAGACCGGCGACACGCTCACCGATGACGACCTCGCCGCCATCGCCGCCCACGACGCGATCCTGCTGGGCGCCGTCGGCGGAACGCCGGGGGACCCGCGACTGAAAGACGCGAACATCGAGCGGGGACTCCTGCTCCGGTTGCGCTTCTCGCTCGACCACTACGTGAACCTGCGTCCCTCCAAGCTCTTCGTCGGAGCTCCCGGACCGCTGGCCGCGCCGGGGGAGATCGACTTCGTCGTGGTCCGCGAGGGGACCGAGGGGCCGTACGTCGGCAACGGCGGGGCGATCCGCAAGGGCACCCCGCAGGAGGTCGCGAACGAGACCTCCGTGAACACCGCATTCGGTGTCGAGCGGGTCGTGCGCTACGCCTTCGAGCTCGCGGAGCGTCGCCGCAAGAAGCTCACGCTCGTCCACAAGACCAATGTGCTCGTCCACGCCGGAGCCATCTGGCAGCGCATCGTGAACGAGATCGCGGCCGAGCACCCCGAGGTCACGGTGGACTACCTGCACGTCGACGCGGCCACGATCTTCCTGGTGACCGACCCCTCGCGCTTCGACGTCATCGTCACCGACAACCTGTTCGGCGACATCCTGACCGACCTCGCCGGAGCGGTCACGGGCGGCATCGGCCTCGCCGCCTCGGGCAACATCAATCCCGATGGCGCTTTCCCCTCGATGTTCGAGCCCGTGCACGGCTCCGCCCCCGACATCGCCGGTCAGCAGAAGGCCGACCCGACGGCGGCGATCCTCTCGATCGCGCTGCTGCTCGACCACCTCGGCCTCTCCACCGAATCCGGGCGGGTGAGCGCCGCGGTGGAGGCCGACATCGCCGCCCGGAGCGCGGCGCGCACGACCGCGGAGATCGGCTCTGCGATCACCGCACGACTCTGACCGCAGGCGTAGGCTGAACGGGCGCGAGGATGCGCCCACCCACGAGGAATGGATGATGAGATGACGACCATCGATGCCGAGGCGACCGTGGCTCCCCTGGAGTTCGCCGTCACGAAGAACCTGACCGCCGCGTCGCCCGCACGGCTGGCCGAGGTGCTGGAGAACCCGGGCTTCGGCGTGGTCTTCACCGACCACATGGTCGACATCTGCTGGTCGGTCAAGGGCGGCTGGCACCGGCCCCGCGTGCAGCCGTACGGACCGATCCCGCTCGACCCCGCGGCGTCCGTCCTGCACTACGCACAGGAGATCTTCGAGGGCATCAAGGCCTACCGCCACGCCGACGGCTCGATCCACACCTTCCGCCCCGACCGCAATGCCGCGCGCCTCCAGGCCAGCGCCCGCCGCCTCGCGCTGCCCGAGCTTCCGACCGAATACTTCATCCAGTCGCTGCGCGAGCTGATCGCGGTCGACGGTCGCTGGGTACCCAGCGGGGCCGACCAGAGCCTCTACCTGCGTCCGTTCATGTTCGCCAAGGAGGCCTTCCTCGGCGTCCGCGCCGCGCAGAAGGTCGCCTACTACGTCATCGCCAGCCCCGCGGGCGCCTATTTCTCCGGCGGTGTGAAGCCGGTGCGCATCTGGCTCTCGGAGGAGTACGCCCGTGCGGGCAAGGGCGGCACCGGCAAGGCCAAGACCGGCGGCAACTACGCGTCAAGCCTGCTCGCACAGAGCGAGGCGAGTGCTCAGGGCTGCGACCAGGTCGTGTTCCTGAACGAGAAGCGCGACGTCGAAGAGCTCGGTGGCATGAACGTGGTCTTCGTGTTCAAGGACGGCCGCGTCGTCACCCCCGAGTCGGACAGCATCCTCGAGGGCATCACCCGTGACTCGCTGCTGCAGCTCGCGGAGGACCGCGGATACACGGTCGAGAAGCGTCCGATCTCGATCGACGAGTGGCGTGAAGGCGTGGCCTCCGGTGACATCGTCGAGGTGTTCGCGTGCGGCACGGCCGCCGTCGTCACCCCGATCGGCGCGCTCGTGGGCGACGGCTTCGACGAGCCGCAGCCGCTGGGAGAACTCGCTCTCTCGTTGCGCGAGGAGTTGACCGACATCCAGTACGGACGCCGTGAGGACAAGCACGGCTGGCTCCTGCGCCTCGACGCCTGACGCCGGACACCCGACGCCGAGACCCCGTCCTCTCGCCGAGACCCCGTCGTCTCGGCGCATGCAGGACGGGGTCTCGGCGGCGTTGGGGGGTCTCGGTGCAAGGTGCCGCGCTCGCTAGGCTGGACACCATGAAGATCGCCCGGTTCAGCCACGACGAAGCCATCATGTACGGGATCATCGACGAGCGCGAGCTCGTCGTCCTCGCGGGGGATCCGATGTTCACCGGGTACGAGACGACCGGCGCTCGTGTGCCCCTCGCCGACGCCGCGCTGCTCGCTCCGGTGATCCCGCGGTCGAAGGTCGTCTGCGTCGGGAAGAACTATCACGATCACGCCGCCGAGATGGGGGGAGTGGCCCCGGAGGAACCGCTGCTGTTCCTGAAGCCGAACACGTCCGTGATCGGACCGGGTGATGCGATCGTGCGTCCCTCGCTCTCGGAGCGCACCGAGTATGAGGGTGAGCTCGTCGTGGTGATCGGGAAGATCGCGAAGAACGTGAAGGCCGAGAACGCGCTCGACTACGTGCTCGGATACACGATCGGCAATGACGTGACCGCGCGGGACCTGCAGCGCAAGGACGGCCAGTGGTCGCGGGCCAAGGGATTCGACACCTTCTGCCCGCTGGGACCGGTGATCGAGACGGACTTCGATCTGGCCAACGCGACGATCGAGACGCGGGTGAACGGCGAGGTGCGCCAGCACGCCCCACTCACCGACATGATCCACTCGGTGCCGGCGATCATCGAGTTCGCCACCGCCGTCTTCACCCTGCTCCCCGGCGATGTGATCATGACGGGCACGCCGGCCGGGGTCGGCACGTTCGAGGCGGGTGACGTCGTCGAGGTCGAGATCTCCGGACTCGGCATCCTTCGCAACACCGCGCGCGACGCCGTTCCCGTGCCATGACGACCGTCGCCCTGACGGCGGCGCAGCAGACGGCTGTCCAGCGGCGAACCGTCCTGGTGTTGTCGCTCGGACAGGTCCTTGGCGGCATCGCATTCGGTGCGACGGTCTCCCTCGGCGCGCTCCTGGCCGCGGACATCTCGGGCAACGATGCGCTCTCCGGGCTGGCCACGGCTTCCGTGACGCTCGGAGCGGCCGCGTGCGCGATCCCGCTCGCCCGGCTCGCCGCGCACGTCGGACGGCGTCGGGCGCTCACCCTCGGCAACCTCTTCGCGCTCGTCGGTATCGCGGTCGTCATCCTCGCCGCCTCCCTGCGCGTCTTCCCGCTGCTCCTCGTCGGGATCCTGCTGATCGGGGCGGGCAACGCGGGGAACCTGCAGTCGCGGTTCGCCGCCACCGATCTCGCCGCACCGCAGCATCGTGGTCGTGACCTGTCGATCGTCGTCTGGTCGACGACCATCGGCGGTGTCGCCGGCCCGCTGTTGCTCGGACCGGGCGAGATCGTCGGGCAGGCGGTCGGGATGCCTCCGCAGACGGGCTCCTATCTGTTCTCGTTCGTGGCGCAGTGCGCGGCGCTCGTGCTCTACATCGTCGCGCTGCGGCCCGATCCTCTGCTGGCCGCTCAGCGTCTCGCGAAGGCGTCCGCCGCCGTCGCCGGAACCGTGGTCGCGGACCGGCCTCGGGTCGCGCGCTATGCGATCTTCGCGATCGCGGGGTCTCACGTGGTCATGGCATCGGTCATGGCGATGACCCCCGTTCACTTGTCTCACATGGCGCATGGCGCCGGCGGGATGGCGCCGAGCCCGGCGGATGTCTCCGCGCTGGTCGGTATCACGATCGCGCTCCATGTCGGCGGCATGTACGCGTTGTCGCCCGTCTTCGGGGTGCTCGCCGACAGGTGGGGCCGGCTCCAGGTCGTCCTCCTCGGTCAGGCGCTCCTCGCGGGGGCGCTGGGTTTCGCGGTCTTCACGGGCACCGAGGCCTGGGGCGTGATGGTCGCCCTCATCCTGCTCGGTCTGGGGTGGAGTGCCGCGACGGTGGCCGGTGCCGCGCTCCTCACCGAGGCGTCCGCGCCTGAGCTCCGCACACGCAGGCAGGGTCGCAGCGACTCGTTGATGAGCCTGTCCGCTGCGGCGGGTTCGGTGCTCGCGGGAGTGGTGCTGGCGAACTTCCAGTACGCGGGGCTCGGGGTCGCCGCCTTCGTGCTGGTCATCGCGATCGTGGCGCTGGCTCCGCTGGCGCGTTCCGGAGCACGGTGAAGGACTGGTCCGGCGTCGGCGACGCGTATTCGGCTTCCTACGCTGCGCTCTGCGCGGGAACCTTCTCCGCGATGCGGGAGGTGCTGGGCGAAGGGAACGGTCGCACTCTGGTCGACGTCGGTGCGGGGGACGGCACGCTCGCAGCGAGGTGGGCGGCCGACGGATGGACGGTGACGGCATGTGAGCCGGAACCCACCATGCGCGCGGCGTCCCGCCGGTTGCACCCCCGGATCGAGACGATCGACGGCGCCCTGCCCTCGCTGCCGTTCACGGAGGGAGAGTTCGACGTGGCCGTCGCGAACTTCGTGCTCAATCACGTCGATTCTCCGCGCTCAGCCGCCGCGGAATTGCGACGTGTCACCAGAAGTGCCGTCGTCGCGACGGTCTGGACGCTCTCGCCTTCCTGGCTCTGGGCCGAGATCACCGAGCGTGCCGGGATCGCTCCGTTCGTCGGCGCACGCCTCTCGGATGCGGAGGACTTCAAGCGGACGGCTGACGGATTCGGGCGGATGCTGCAGGAGGCGGGACTCCCGCACCTTGCGGTCACCGAGATCGACTGGATCTGGAACGCGGACCCGGATTCGCTCTGGCTCTCGGTCGACGGGGGAGTGGCCGGTGCGGGTGCTCTCTACGCCGGTCTCGACCAGGCCGAGCGGCAGCGCTTCCGAACCGCGTTCGACACCGTCGTGGAGGAGCGGAGCGTGCGCGGATCGCTGCCGCTGGAACATCGTGCGGCGATCGCGGTGAGCGCCGGTCGCTGAGCGCCGCGACCCGCCGACGGCGCCCAGCCCTGTCCCCGTAGAATCGAAGGGCTATGGCTACCCCTCACCCCCTCACCACGACTGTCAGTGGTGCCGACGTCCGCGTCCGCTTCTGCCCCTCACCGACCGGTCTGCCGCATGTCGGCATGGTCCGCACGGCTCTCTACAACTGGGCCTATGCCCGTCACAACGGCGGGAAGATGGTGTTCCGCATCGAGGACACCGATGCCGCGCGTGACAGCGAGGAGAGCTTCCGCCAGCTGGTCGACGCGCTGACCTGGCTCAAGATCGACTGGGATGAGGGCGTCGAGGTCGGCGGTCCGCATGCGCCCTACCGGCAGTCGGAGCGTCACGACATCTATCGTGAGGTGATCGACAAGCTCATCGCCACGGGAGCCCTCTACGAGAGCTACTCCACGGCGGAGGAGATCGATGCGCGCAACGAGGCCGCCGGTCGCGCCAAGCAGCTCGGCTACGACAACTTCGACCGCGACCTCACCGATGAGCAGAAGGAGGCGTTCCGCGCCGAGGGCCGTCAGCCCGCTCTGCGCCTGCGTGTTCCGGATGAGGACCTCACGTACGTCGACCTGATCCGCGGCGAGGTCACCTTCCCCGCCGGTTCGTTCCCCGACTTCGTGGTCGTGCGTCCGAACGGCGTGCCGCTGTACACGTTCGTGAACCCGGTCGACGATGCGCTGATGGGCATCACCCACGTTCTGCGTGGCGAAGACCTCATGCCCTCGACCGCGCGCCAGCTCTCGCTGTACGCGGCACTGATCGATGCGGGTGTGACGACCTTCGTGCCGCGCTTCGCGCACATGCCCCTGGTGCTGGGGGAGACCGGCAACAAGAAGCTCTCCAAGCGCGACCCGCAGGCGGACCTGTTCCTGCACCGGGAGCGCGGGTTCATCCCCGAGGGGCTGCTCAACTATCTGGCTCTGCTCGGCTGGTCGATCGGTCCCGACCGCGACGTCTTCTCGCTCGATGAGTTCACCGCCGCGTTCGACATCACCGACGTGAACCCCAACCCGGCGCGCTTCGATCAGAAGAAGGCCGAGTCGATCAACGGCGATCACATCCGGATGCTGGGGGAGAAGGACTTCGCCGAGCGGACCGTGCCGTACCTCGCCGCCGCGGGTCTGTTCGATGAGCCCACGCATGAGCAACTGGTGATGGCGTTCCGCGTCGCGCCCCTCGTGCAGGAGCGTGTGCAGTTGCTGGGTGAGGTGCCGGGGATGGTCGGCTTCCTCTTCACGGATGAGGTCTCGTATGCCGAGGACGCGCTCAAGGGCCTTCCGGCGAATGCGGCCGAGGTGCTCGACGCCTGCGTCACCGCGCTCGAACCGGTGACGGATTTCACGCCGGAGAAGATCCAGGAGGCCCTCGCCGCCGAACTCGTCGAGAAGCTCGAGCTCAAGCCGCGCATCGCCTACGGCCCGCCGCGGGTGGCCATCACCGGCCGCCGGGTCTCGCCACCGCTGTTCGAGTCGATGGAGCTGCTGGGCAAGGAGGAGTCCCTGCGTCGCCTGCGGTCGCTCTCCACGTTCCTCGCGGGCTGAACCGCGACGCGCCCGGGCGGCGGCACAGGGCACCGGTTTTGGTGTTCCGCCGCCGCTCGGGTAGGCTTGATTCTCGGTGCGAGGCCCTGGTTTCGCCCTTGGGGTATGGTGTAATTGGCAACACGACGGTTTCTGGTTCCGTTATTCTTGGTTCGAGTCCAGGTACCCCAGCAAGATCAAAACCCCCGCTCAGACGGGGGTTTCTTCGTGTTCGGGCGGTTGTGCTCAGCTGGCCGGTCGTCGCGCGGCATACTCCCGCGTCGCGTCCGAGGAAGACCGACGTCGCGACTAATGTGAATGTGTGACAGGAACACGAGCGGAATCGGCATACTCCCGCGCTGTCACCGCCTTCCGCACTCCGACGCTCGATCTGCTCCACGGTCGGTACGCTCCCTTCGTCGTCGCCTCGCTTTCTCTGCTGTTCACGGCTGACCGGCCGTCGATCCCGATCGCGGATGCCCATGCCGAGCTCTCCGAGATCCTCGAGGAGCTGAGGGGCGCGGACGACGATGACGATGAGCGGCGGACACCGGCGGGGACCGGACGCGATGTCTCGAGGAACTGGGTGCGCCTGGGCTGGCTGGTCCAGCAGATCGATGACGACGTCGAGGTGTATCGGCTCTCCGCGCATGCGGTGGAGGCGCTGGAGATCGCGGGCCGGACGGGCGGTGGACGCACACGCGTCTCGAACTCCCGCGTGCGCACGCTCCTCGAGGCCGTGGAGCACTTGGCGGACAGCGCGGAGGCCGATCCGGAGCGGCGACTCACGCGCCTTCGCGAGGAGCGGACGGCACTCGACGCGGAGATCGCCCGGATCGAGGAATCGGGCAAGGCGGATCCTCTCGATGATGAAGAGCTCTTCGAAGAGGCGGAGAACGTGCTGCATCTGGCTCGCGAGCTCCCGGCGGACTTCACGCGCGTCGCCGAGTCCCTGAAGGTCATGCAGCGCGATGTCGTCGCCCACCTGCGTCGCGACGAGCGTCCGACGGGCGAGGTCCTCCGTGAGTATCTGCAGCGCGCGCAGGACGTCATGAACTCCACCCCCGAAGGGCGCGCGTTCGCCGGGGCGCTGCGGTTGATCGGTGACCCGGAGCGCATCGACGCGCTGTCCGAGCAACTCCACGGCCTGCTCCGGCAGCCGTTCGCACGCAAGCTCGACAGCAACCAGCGCGCCGATCTCGATGCCATCGGACGCCGGGTCGAACTCGGCGTCGAGGAGGTCTTGGCCGCGCAGCGCCGCGCATCGCACGTCATCACCGGGCAGGTGAAGACGCACGATCCGCTGCGGGACCGTCAGATCGACGACCTGCTCCGCGATGTGATCGCCGCCCTCCACGTCTGGGACGGCACGGGCGCGAGCGCAGCGCCGGTGCGCAGCCTCCCGCTCGTCGACCTCGGACACCTCCGCCAAACGGTGAGCAGTATCCGCCCTCCCGCCGCCCCCGCTCCCCTCGCGGACGCCGACGACGTCGAGTTCCTCGACGTCGACAGTCGCGCCTGGGGAGGCCCGAGATACACCGAACTCGAAGAACACGTCTCCGCTCTCGGTGAGGAGTTCGACCTCGCCGCGGCGTTCACGACAGCCGCGGACGACACGCGCCGCCCCGTCGACCTTCTCGGTCTGCTCGAGATCGCACACCGCAACGGCATGACCGAGAGCGACGAGGTGTCGGTGGTCGAAGCCCTGCGTCCGGACGGCTCGACACGACGTTTCGCGTTCGGCGCCGTCACGGCGCGCAACCCGAAGGAAGATGCACATGCCTGAACAGAGCCTCGCGACCGACGCGCCGCTCGATGAGCCGTTCATCGCGCCGGTCCCGATGGAAGACGACATCGAGGAGCACTTCGCAGGTGATCGGGGAACGCTCGATCCGGAGATCCGACGTGTTCTGGTGCACATCCTTCAGCGCCGGTTCATCGCTGCGGAGCGCAACCGTCGGGAGTGGACCCTGCTGCTGGACCATCAGCAGGTGATCGAGTCGCGCTTGAACGACCTGTACCTCCGCCTGGTCATCGATCACGGCCGGGGGTTCGCGTACAAGCAGCAACTCCGCTCCGACGAGATCGACATGCCCGTTCTCCTCAAGGATGCGCCGTACACACGTGCGGAGACACTGGTGCTCGTGCACCTGCGCACCGTCTACCAGCGGGAGTCCGCCGCCGGTGAGGCCTCCGTCCGTATCGACATCGAAGATCTCGAGCAGACGGTGCTGAGCTACTTCACGGATGTCGACGGAGGGACCGCGCGACAGCAGAAGGCGATTCGCAACGCGATGGACCGCCTCGACCGTGAGGGCATCATCCAGGAGGAGACGAGTGGTCGCTATCGGATCACGGCGCTCGTCGAAGTGGTGCTGAGCGCGGAGACGCTCAAGGAGCTCCGGGATTGGCTGCGGTCGCAGGAAGTGGTGCAACGATGACGATGGTCGACACGCTGTTCGGACTCATTCCCTCGGGGTCCCGAGGACAGCAGTGGGTGGCGGAGGAGCTGCAGCTGATCAACTGGGGCGGCTATGACGGCGGCCCTCACCGCGTGCGTTTCTCCCCGGATGCGACCCTGCTCTGCGGCGGTTCGGGGTCGGGGAAGTCCACGCTGATGGACGCGTACATCGCGCTCATGATGCCGCACACGACACCGTTCAACGGCGCGTCCAACGGTGGCGTGACCGGGCGCCCCCGGGGCGAGGAGCAGCGGAACATCCTCTCCTACGGGCGGGGGAAGATCGACGAGTCCCGAACCGAGGACGGCACCAAACTGCGCGTGCTGCGTGGTGACGGTGAGGACACCTGGAGCGCGATCGCCACGACGTGGCTGGATCACGACGGGTCACGGTTCACCGCGGTACGTGCGTGGTACATCCCGGCGGACGCGCGCACTCTGGAAGACACCACCCGGGTGCGGGCGACGGTCGGCGGCGCCTTCGACCTGGGACTGTTGGAGCAGGCAGCCGCGCAGCGCCTGTCCGATGCGGCGGTGCGTGGGACCGGGCTGGAGACGCTCGCCACCGACCGTGAGTTCTCGGCGCGGCTGCAGGCCGTGCTCGGGATCGGTGCCGCGGGCTCCGGCTCGAAGGCCATCAGCCTGCTGGCGCGCATCCAGGCAGGACAGCAGATCACGACGGTCGACGATCTCTACAAGAAGCTCGTCCTGGAAGAGCCCGAGACCATGGCCACCGCAGACGCCGTCGTCGCGCACTTCGACGAGCTCGAGAGCACGCGCACCCGGATGCTGACCGCCAAGCAGCAGGTGAGCGCTCTCGAACCGATCCGGGCGATCAAGGAGCGGATCGCCGCGGCTGCCGAGCGCGTCAGGGTGATCGACGAGGTCGGCGTCTTCACGGATCCGTCCTCGCTCGCCGCTCTATGGAACGCGCAGCGACGTCTGGATCTGCTCCGCGAGGTGGAGGTCGAACTGGGCGACCGTGCGCGTGCCCTGAGCCTCGCCGTCCGCGAGAAGCGTGCGCTCGTCGACGCGGCCGACCTCGAGCGCGAAGGACTCCTCGATGTCCTCCGTCAGTCCGGCGGCGATCGCCTCGAGACCGCGCAGCGCGAGCTCCGCGTCGCCGAACGCCGGCTCGAGGACGTGCGCCGGGAACGGGCGAAGTTCGACGCCATCGTCCGCGAGTTCGGCGCAGAGGTCGAAACCGCGGCGCAGTTCGACGCGTTCGTCTCCCAGGCTCGCGGTGCGTCGGCGAAGTCCGACAACCGCGGGGCACGCGCTGCGTTCGCCGACGCGGAGACGACTCGGAGAGCCGCGGAGACGGAGATGCGCGGTGTTCGGGAGGAACGCGAGCGGACGAGCCGCGTGCGGGGCAGCATCCCGGCGCGTCTCGACGAGTCGCGGGCTCTGCTCGCCGAGGCGGTGGGTCTCTCCCCGTCGGAGCTCCCCTTCGTAGCGGAGCTCATCGAGCTGCGGACCGAGTTCGAGCCCTGGCGTGAGGCTTTCAACCTCGCTCTCGGCGGTTTCGCCCGGACGCTGCTGATCGATGCCGAGCACTTGGCGACGTTCCGCTCCGCCATCAACGCGGTCCGCACTCCCGAGCGCCTGAACTACGAAGGCGTGCACGTCGGACTGTCCGAGATGCGCCCTGCCGATCCGAAGTCGCTTCCCGCCCGGCTCGACTACCTGCCATCGCCCTTCACCGGCTGGTTGCAGCAGAGACTGCAGGAGCGTTACGGGTACGTCTGCGTGGATTCCCCCTCGCAGCTGAGCGAACACCAGAAGGCGCTCACGATCAGCGGTCAGGTATCTCAGGGAAGCCGCGGCGGTCACGGCGGTCAGGGCCGTGCCAATGTGCTCGGCTTCACCAACGAACGCCGGTTGCGGGAACTCGACGAGCAACTCCGCCGACTTGCCGAGCGATACGAGGACGCCGCCGCGGCGGCGCAGGAGGCCGAGGCCGCGCTCGACCGGATCGAGACGACGTCCACCGCGCTCGCGAAGATCGAGGACCTCACCTGGGAGCAGATCGATGTCGTCGCCGTGGAAGCGGAGAAGGAGCGCTGGCTCGCGGTCGAAGCCGAGGTGACGACGGCCAGCCCCGAGATCGCGCCGCTGAAGAGCCAGGCCGAGGAGTTGAGGGCCCGTGCGGGTCGCCTCCGCGACGACGAGGCGCGGCTGGGCAATGAGCTCGCCCAGACGCAGGAGCGGTGGGGGCAGGTGACCGATGACGTCGACGCCTGCCAGACCGTGATCGATGCGGCAGCGTCGTCGGGGACCGTCTTGGAGGAGGGGCACGCGGCCTTCCTGGACGGGCGATTCCTGCATGCGGAGACCGGGGACACACCGGCGGCGGCTCAGAGACTGTCGCATCTCGACACAGCGCTCCGGACCGCCGCGCAGCGCCTCCTCGAGGAGCGCCGCGAAGCCGCCGACGCCCACGAGCAGCAGCGGGAGAGCATGCGTCGACTCATGACCGGGTTCCTCGAACGCTGGGACAGTCTGACGATCCTCCCCGATCCGGATGCCTCGGTCGGCGAGTTCGAGAGCATCCTCGAAGCGCTCCAGACCAACGGGCTGCATGAGCTCGAGACCGAGTGGCGCGACAGTCTCCTCAAGCTGTCCGGAAACGATCTGACGAGCCTCGACTCGACGCTCAGCCGCTCCCTCCGAGAGATCAAGGATCGGATCGATCCCATCAACAGGATCATGGAGGAGCTCCCGTTCTACGACGATGACCATAGGCTGCAGATCACCCCGCGGGAGAACCAGACGGAGGCGCGCAAGCGGTTCCGCAGGGAGCTCCGTGAGGTCCGCGGACTCATCGATGCGGCGTCGACGGATGCAGAGCGTGAGACCGTCTATCGCAAGATGAGCCGGCTGATCGCACGCATGCGTCGCACGGCCCCCGATTTCGCGGAGCTGATCGACGTGAGGAACCATGTGCGGGTGAGTGCGGAGAGAGTGGACGCCGCCACGCGTTCGCATGTCGCGCTCTACGATCACATCGGCGAGAAGTCCGGAGGGGAGTCGCAGGAGCTCGTCGCGTTCATCGTCGGCGCCGCTCTTCGGTACCAGCTCGGAGACGCGGGCGCGGCTCGACCGCGCTACGCCCCGGTCTTCATGGACGAGGCTCTGATCAAGGCGGATGCGCATTTCACGAAGCGCGCGATCGGTGCGTGGAGAGGTCTCGGCTTCCAGTTGGTGATCGGCGCCCCGAACGACAAGTACAGCGCGATCGAGCCTCACGTCGATGTCGAGTACGACATCCTCAAGGACACGCATGGGCGGTCGTGGGCGAAGGCGAAGGTGGGCCTGCCGGACGACGCCGCGATTCGCAACGCCTAGGCTCCAGACATGGCTTTGGAACCCCTCTTCCTCCGTCTCGATCGGATCGCGGGCGGCCGCCACGCCGGCGTCGCCATCAGCGAGGCCGATCGCACCCACCCCCGGACGGTGCGCGCCTTCGCGTGGATCCTCTGGCTTCTCGTCGTCGAGCTCGTGATCGGTGTCGGGGCGGTCGTCGTGGCGCTGGTGCTCGCGGTCGACGGAGAGCCCGTTTCATTCGCGGTGTGGATGCGGACGCTCGTGGTCCTCGCGATGACCGTCACGCTGTTCTACTTCGCGTGGCGAGCGCGGCGCGGGTGGCGCTGGGCGTATCAGCGCCTGCGCCTGTTCGCGCAGATCTTCCCGATCATCACGCTCGTGATGGCCGCCATCCCCGGCCTGTATCCGCTGTGGATGGTCTCCGAGCAGATCATCTTCAGCCTCATCATGATCGGTATCGCCGACTTCCTGACGAGCGACCACATGCGTCGTGCGTTCGCCGCACCTCCCCCCGACGACGAATAGCACGCACGGGGCCGCGACGCCACTCCCTATCGCCGGCCGTGACGAGGCGGCATCCTCGTCTGAGGCGAGAGGGTCGAGGAGGGAGAGCGGATGGCGAGACTGAACCGCGTGGTTCCGGGGGAGGACCCCGGGTTCCGCAGGCGGCGATCCGGATCAGGGTTCCGGTATGCGGGTCCCGGGGGAGAGACCGCCCCGGAAGCTGATCGGCAACGCATCGACGATCTGGTGATTCCGCCGGCCTGGCGCGACGTCTGGATCGCTGCGGATCCGTTGGCGCACATCCAAGCGGTCGGGGTCGACGAGGCGGGCCGCAAACAGTACCTCTACCACCCGCTGTGGCGCGTCAGCCGCGACCGCAAGAAGTTCGTCCGCGCTCTCGAACTCGCCGCTGCGCTTCCCGGTGCCAGAGCACGCGTGACACGGGCTCTCCGCGAGGATGGACAGACGAAGGAGCGCGCGCTGGCGATCGCCTTCCGCCTGCTCGACGATGCGGCACTCCGGATCGGCTCGGAGCGGTACCTGGTGCGTCACGGCAGCCGTGGTCTCACGACCCTGCGGCGTCGTGATGTGCGCGTGTCCGGGAGCGAGGTGGCGTTGTCGTTCCCCGCCAAGAGCGGGCGCACCGCATCGATAGAGATCACCGATGAGGCGCTCGCGGACGCCCTGACCGATTTCGCCGCGGGGAAGTCCGGAGCCTTCCTGCTGGCCTATCGGCGCGGCCGCCGCCGTGTGCGCATCAGCCCGGCCGAAGTGAACGCGTATCTGCGCGAGGTCACCGGCTCCTCCTTCTCAGCGAAGGATTTCCGGACTCTGCACGGGACGATCATCGCCGCCGACGCCCTGGCCCGGATCGGCGAACTCGATCGTCGCAGCGAGCGCAAGCAGGCCGAGCGGCTCGCGGTGCAGGCCGCGGCGACCGCACTCGGCAACACCACCGCCGTCGCACGCGGCAGCTACATCGATCCGAGGGTGTTCACGCAGTATGCGCGGGGGCGCACCCTCGACCTCTCCGTGTCGCCCGAGACGGCCATCCGCCGACTGCTGGGCGGACCGGCGACGTCGCGGAAGAGGACGCGGCGATCCGGATGACAGGATGGATACATGGATACAGCCAACCTCACCCGCGAGGAGACCGCAGCGCGATCCGCAGCGGTCACCGTGCACCGCATTCGCGTCGAGCTCGACCTGACCGGCGCCCCCGAGCGGGCTCGCACCGGGTTCCCGACGGTGACGACGCTCGAATTCGACGCGTCCACCGAGGCGACCTGGCTCGACTTCATCGGTGAGGCAGTCACCCGCGTCGTCCTGAACGGTGTCGAGCAGGAGGTCGTGTACGACGGCGCACGGATCTCCCTCGTCGGGCTGGGCACGTCCAACGTCGTCCGGGTCGAAGCGGTCGGCGCCTATAGCCGTTCGGGCGAAGGACTGCACCGTTTCCACGATCCCGCCGACGACGAGACGTATCTGTACACGCAGTACGAGCCCGCCGACTCGCGCCGGGTCATGGCGTGCTTCGAGCAGCCGGACATGAAGGCGTCCTACATCTTCGTGGTCGACGCGCCGTCCGGGTGGGAGGTGCTCTCGAACCAGTCACCGACGCACACGGACCTCGGCGTCGGCGTGCAGCGCGTCGAGTTCGCCCCGACTCTCCCGATCTCGAGCTACATCACCTCGGTCGCCGCCGGCCCCTATACCCGGGTGGACGGCGAGTGGCAGCGCGGCGAGGAACAGGTCGCCCTCGGAGTCTTCGCCCGCCGCTCCCTGGCCCCGTATCTGGAATCCGAGGAGATCCTCGAGGTGACCCGGCAGGGGCTGGACTTCTTCGCGGAAGCGTTCGCCTACCCGTATCCCTGGGGCAAGTACGACCAGATCTTCGTCCCCGAGTACAACCTCGGAGCGATGGAGAACCCGGGGCTCGTGACGTTCACCGAGGCATACCTGTCCCGAGGGGCGGCCACCGAGGCGCAGCGAGCCGCGCGTGCAAACACGATCCTCCACGAGATGGCCCACATGTGGTTCGGCGACCTCGTGACCATGACTTGGTGGGACGATCTGTGGCTCAAGGAGTCCTTCGCCGACTACATGGGCGCACACGCGTCCGCGGTCGCGACGCGTTTTCATGACGCGTGGGTCAAGTTCGCCGCGAGTCGGAAGGCGTGGGCCTACCAGCAGGATCAGTTGCCGACGACGCACCCGATCGTCGCGGATATCACCGATCTCGAAGCCGCGAAGCTCAACTTCGACGGCATCACCTATGCCAAGGGCGCTGCGGTGCTGAAGCAGCTCGTCGCGTTCGTCGGGGACGAGGCGTTCTTCGAGGGCGCCCGTCGCTACTTCGCGGCGAATGCCTTCGGGAACACGACTCTGGACGACTTCCTCGTGCAACTCAGTGCCGTGTCCGGACGTGACATGAGCGACTGGTCGGCGTCGTGGTTGCAGACCTCCGGCGTGTCGACGATCCGGCTGGAGACCGACGACGACGGGCGCCGTTTCCTCGTACAGACGGATCCGCGCCCGCACCGGCTCCGCATCGGGCTCTACGGGCGCGAGGACGGCCGCATCGTCCGGAAGGACCAGCAGGAACTCGATCTGCTCGGTGAACGGACCGAGGTGGAGCTCGCTGACGCCGATCTGGTGCT
Source organism: Microbacterium sp. J1-1 (assembly GCF_024498615.1). Lineage (NCBI taxonomy): Bacteria > Bacillati > Actinomycetota > Actinomycetes > Micrococcales > Microbacteriaceae > Microbacterium > Microbacterium sp. J1-1. Next base: position 1,672,454 of record NZ_CP089590.1, read on the forward strand.
GCTCAACGACGACGATCTCACCTATGCGAAGGCGCGACTGGACGGGGCCTCGCTGCGCACCGTCGAGGAGTCCCTCTCGTCGATCGAAGACCCGCTGGCCCGCGCGCTGGTGTGGTCGTCGCTGTGGAACGCCACCCGCGACGGCGAGCTCAGCGCGACACGCTACCTCGCGATCGTGCGCACGCATGCTCCGGCGGAGTCGAACAGCGGACTCCTGTCCAGCGTCCTCGCCAATGCGGTCCACACGATCCGGCACTACGTCGCACCCGCCCGGCGCGACGACGAGCAGCGCACCTGGACCGCAGCCGTGTGGAATGCGCTTCAGGCCGCGGACGCGGGGAGCGATGCGCAGCTCTCGTGGGCGCGGGCTCTGGCGACGGCCTCCGCGTTCGACGATGTGCACAGCGAACGGGTGCGCGCCCTGCTCGACGGGGACGTTCCCGAGGGTCTCGTCGTCGATCCTGACCTGCGCTGGCAGCTCCTCACGGCACTCGTCGCGACGGGGCATGCCGACCTCGCAGACATCGCGGCCGAGGAGGAAGGCGACGACACGGGGAGTGGACGCACGGCGGCGCGGCGCGCACGTGCCTCGCGCCCGGAAACCGCCGTGCGACGCGGCGCGTGGGAGTCGGCGTGGAATGACGAATCGCTCAGCAACGACCACTTGGATGCCGAGATCGACGGCTTCCGCGCCGGGGGACGCCGAGACCTCATCGCGAGCTTCGATGAGGAGTATTTCCGCCGTATCGGTGCGGCATGGAGCGGACGCAGCATCGAGATCGCTCGAAGGCTGGTCCTCGGGTTCTTCCCTGCGAGCGACACCCTCGGCCCCGTCGACGCCTGGCTTGCGGACAACGATGCCGCGCCGGCCGCACTTCGTCGCCTGGTCGTCGAGCAGCGGGATCACCTGCAACGCGACCTCCGGGTACGCGCCGCACAGGACGCGTCCGCCGAGGGCTAAGCCGGGGCGACCTGCATGCCCATGACCGTACGTACGATCCACGGGTGGGCGCGGTCGTCGTCGATGTGCGTCATGCCGAGGTTCTCGGCGACCCCGCGCGACGCGGTGTTGGCGGGGTGGATGATCGCCGTCAGCAGGGTGGGGGCGAGTTCGCGGGCGACGAGTTCGACGCATGCCCTCGCGGCTTCCGTCGCGTAGCCTCGGCGCTGACTCGCGCGACGGACGTGATAGCCGACCTCCAGCACCGGAGCGTCGTTCGCGGACTGCCAGGTCAGACCGCAGTCCCCGATGAACTCACCGTCGTGCGTCTCGATCACCCATAGCCCGTGCCCGTGTTCCCGGTAGCGCTCCTGCATCCGCGCGATCCATTCGGCGCTCTCCGCGCGCGTCTTCACGGCCGGGTAGAAGGCCATGACCTCCGGATCGCCGAGCATCTCGGCGATCTGATCGAGGTCGTCCTCCCTCATCTCGCGGAAGCGGAGGCGGGCGGTCGGCGAGGGGAGAAGGCGGCGTGCTGCGCCGGTCACAGGTCGAGGGTGTCGCCGGGCTCCAGCACGAAGAACTCGCCACCGCCCTGCTCGGTGGCCCATTGCAGGCGCTGTCGGTGCATGTTCTTGCCGATGACCGACAGCGTCATGTCGTGGGTGCCGAAGGCGCGGCGTGGCGCGACGGCGAGCACGTAGTCCATCGCTTCGCCGATCTTCAACCAGGGCGCGCCGAGCGGCGCGGCGAGAGTGCCCACCGAGATGCCTTCGGGGACGGCGTAGGAGTCGCCGGGGTAGTAGAGCTCGTCGTTGACGAGGACGCCGACGTTTTCCACGGTGGGCAGAGATGAGTGGATGACCTCGTGCGTGCCGCCGAAGAAACGCAGAGTGAAACCGCCGACCTCGACGGTGTCACCGGGGGAGACCACGGTGATGTCGTAGCCCTCTGCCGCGCGCGCGACGCCGGCGGGCGCGAAGATCGGGGTGCCGGGCGCCGTGCGCAGCAGACGGTCGAAGTGCTCAGGGGTCCAGTGGTCGGGATGCTCGTGCGTGATCACGATCCCGACGAGATCGCTGAGATCGTTCACGGGTGCCGTGAAGGACCCCGGATCGATCAGGAGGGTCCTGTCGTTCGCATCGAGACGGAGAGCAGCATGTTCGAACTTGGTGACGCGCATGAGATGAGTCAACTCCTTCGTCTGCTCCACGGCAAACGGATTCCGCGCGCCACGCCCGGGGGTCACGAGGAGGCGGCCTCGATTTTGCGGACGGAGAAACGCCGTGGCATACTTGAACGGTTGTCGCGCGACGGAAACGTTTCGCCAGACGGCCCCATCGTATAGCGGCCTAGTACGCTGCCCTCTCACGGCGGTAACGCGGGTTCGAATCCCGCTGGGGTCACACAACACGAGAAAGCCTCCGGTTCGCCGGAGGCTTTCTTGCTTTTCAGAGGCCGTTATTCCGCCGGCCCCGAGCGAAGCGCCATCGTGCGGAATGTCCTGTTGCTCAACGGCAGGATCATCAGCGCCATCATCGCGCCGCCGAACAGGGTGAAGGGCACCCACAGGCTCGTGAGTGAGGCGAGCGCGCCGAACCCCGCCATCGCCAACGGCATCAGGCAGTCGTCTCCCAACCGGGTCAGCGATCCCATCCGGCCGAGATAGGCGGTGTCGACGGTGGCTGAGAAGGTCGCGCTCAGCAGGACCGAGGCGTATCCGGCTGTCGCTCCGATCACGAAGGCGGCCGTCGCCACGGTCCAGGCCGGCCCGAACCCGAGGGCGACGATCCCTGCCCCTTGGACCACCAGGGCCCAGAAGCCACCGCGCGCTTCGTGGCGGGGTCGCCACTTCGCGACCGAGACGGCTCCGATCGCCGCGCCCAGACCGAGGAGGGCTTCGAAGAGGCCGACCGCCTGCGCGCCCCAGCCTTCGGCGTGTGCGCGCAACGCGAGGCCGATCCCGACAGCGGGCCCCACGGCGAGGTTCAGACCCGACAGCGCGATCACGAGGGTGCGCGTGGTCGGATTCGCGGAGAGGTGCGCGAATCCTCGCGCGATGCCGCGCAGCGCCGACTCCTTCTCGGCCCGGGCGAGTCGGAACCGCGGTCGCAACCAGATCGCGATGAAGGCGGCGACGAGCGCGAACGTCAGCGCATTCAGTGAAGCACTGCCGACGAGGCCGGCGTGCGCCACGATGATCCCGCCGATCGCCGCGCCACCCATGGTGCCGAGTCGTGACGCGGTCTGCGCGGCCGCCCCGTACGACGGTAGATCCGTCGGTCGGACCAGCTGTCGCGCGATGGTGCCCGCCGACGGCTCGTAGAACGCGTCGCACACCCCGAACGCGATTGCGGCGAACAGCAGGATCGCCACGGAAGGGGGCGTTGTGAGGACCCACACGGCCACGGCGACGAGCACGCCCACGCGGAGGATGGTGAAGAAGAGCATGATCCGCCGCGCATCGGCACGGTCGGCGATCACGCCGCCGAACAGCAGGATCGCCGCCCGGGGGATGGTCCCGGCTGCGACGATCAGGCCGGCGACGGCCGGCGACGCGATCTGCACGGCTGTCCAGGCGAGTGCGATCGTCCAGAGTGCATCCCCCGCGTCGGAGAGGGCCTTGACGCCGATCCATGCGTGCACGCGGTGATCGCGTCGGAACTCCGGGGGAGTGAGGAGCACCGTCGGCTCGCTGAGGGTGGCCATCACGGCACCGTCGGGAAGGCGTGGGCGAACACGAAGATGGGCGTGCGTGACTGGTCGTCCGCGAGATCGATGCCGTCCTGCCACTCGCGGATCGTCGCCAGGAGTCGAGCGGAAAGATCTCGCAACTCATCGGGAGAAGCCCAGGTCGTGGTCTCGGTGTTGGAGCCGTCGTACCCGACGTAGGCAGGATCGTGTCGGTGCCTGTGCCACTGCTGGAGTCGCTCGATCTGCATCCGGATGCCCTGGCGTTGCGCCTCTCGGGCGAGAAGGGCGTCGGAGGGGGAGTCCGCGTAGTCGTCGGTCGACCAGGTCAACCCTCTCCGTGCGACAGCCCACCAGCTGGTCCGCTTGTCACCGTCCGGGTCGGGAACGCGCTCGACGACCCCCGCTCGCTCGAGCATGCGCAGGTGGTGGCTGATGCTGCCGACCTGGTTCTCGAGTGCGCGGGCAAGCGTCGTCACCTGAGACGTCCCGTACAGGAGGAGGTAGTCGTAGATGCGGCGGCGCAACGGATGGTGCACGGCGGTGATCACGGAGATGTCTTCCACGGGAAAGACGCTAATCCCGCCCGTGCAGACGCACAAGCCTTCTTGTATACCCCGAAAAATCAGGCTTCTTCGGCGTCCGTACGGTCTCCGGCTGCCGCGTGCGCGGCGCGACGGGACCGGTGTGACCGGCGGACCAGCCACACGATCAGGATGACGACTCCGGCGATCGCCAGCCACGGGAGGATGAATCCGACCGCGATCACGAGCGCATTCAGCGAGACCACGAGGCCGTTCCATCCGGCGAGGAGGCCGTCGCTGAATCCCGCGGGGTCAGCAGTGGTGGGAGAGTTCTCCCGTGTCAGCTGCACCTGCAGGGATGACATCGCCACCTGGTCCTGCAGTGCCTCGAGCTGCTGCTCGTACGACTCGAGCTGTGCTTGCCGATCGGTCAGCGCAACTTCCGCCTCGATCAACTCGGAGACGCTGCCCGACTGCGACATCAACTCGGTGAGACGATCGACCGATGCTCTGGTCGAGTCGATCCGCGCCTGCAGATCGATGGAGATCGAGGTCACATCCTGCTTCGACGTCGATGAGGAGAGGACGTCCCCGACGTCGCCGAGCGCGGCGATCACCTCCGGCAGGTCATCGGACGGCACTCGGATGCTGATCCACCCGTACGCGGAGTCGGCCGGCGCCGGCTCGGAGGTACCGTCCATCGCGGCCGCCTTGCCGATCTCCGTGCTCTCCACGTATCCGCCGTTGTCGGCGGCGAGTGCGGCGATGGTCGTCGCGGCTTCGGGAATGCTCGGTACCTGAACCGTGGCCTGTGCGGTGGCGATGATCTCCCGATCACTGTCGACAGCGCCATCGACGGCACCTTCGACGGCACCGCCCGCATCAGCGGTCCCTTCGGCGAGCATCTCCGGAACGCTCTCGGCCATGCGGTCGGGCGCGGAGGAGGAAGCGTCGGTGGCGGCATCCCCGGACATGCTCCACCCGCCCGCGGTGACCGAGGTGGAGCCGCCGACCGCGCCGAGGATCGGGGGAGTCACGAGCACGCCGATGACGAAGGCTGCGGCGATGCCGCCGCCTGTCAGCCAGCGCCGTCGTCGCGTGCGTGCGCGGGCCGCAGCCAGGTTCACCGGCGCACGCTCGGCGGCGATCTCGGCGAACACCGACTCCTCGATGCGGGCGATGGTCTCGTCCGACACGACCGGCAACTCGCCGTGGGGGTTCTGATCGTTCATGCGTCTCTCGCTTCCTGGACGGTACCGCGCAGTCGGGTGCGCACTCGGGAGAGACGGTTTCGGACGACAGCGTGGGTGATGCCCAACTCTTCGGCGGCCGCGTGGTAGGCGTAGCCCTCGGACGCGCAGAGTCGGAAGATCTCCCGGTCGAGCTCGTTCAGGGTGCCCACCTCGGCGGCGATCCGTGCGGCGAGCTCAGCCGTGATGACCTGCTCCTCCACACTGATCGTGTCCGGCAACAGCGTCGCATCCACGGCTTCGGCGGTGTGTGCCTGATCACGTCGCTGCTGGCGGAGCCGGTTCGCGGCCTGGAATCGGCAGATCGTCGCCAACCACGGCAGGATCGATTCGCCCTGGAGGTCGAGGGCGGGGAGCTTCCGCCAGGCGACGACGAACGTCTCCTGCGTGACATCCTCCGCATCCGCGGCCGATGCGAGTATCCCTCGGGCGATCCAGTAGACCGGCCGGACATGCGCGCGGTACAGCTCGCGGAAGGCGCTCTCGTCGCCTGCCGCGGCCTGGGCCGCCCATTTCTGATCACTCGTCTGCACGGGCATCCTGATTCCGTTCGGTGTCTCTCACCCGGGAAGTGTCGACGGAGTCCTCATCGTCTCAGATCCTGTTCCGTCGATGTCCGCCGCGTGGGCGGTTCCCCACGCTCCCAGCACTCCGGTAGCATTGCCCGAGCGAGAGGGAGTATCCCGGATCCGCGCGTAACGTCATCACGAGCACCGTCATCGTTGCTCCGGGCGCGCGACGCACCACTGTGCGGGGGAGAGACTTTCGAGTCATTCCCGACCCTTCGCGAAAGGTGCAGTGCGCCGTTGGAAATCCCTGTCTGGTTCGAGATCACGTCGATGGTCGTCCTCACGATCATCCTGATCGCCGATCTGCTGCTCATCCGGCTGCGGCCGCACATCCCTTCCACGAAGGAGTCCACCCTCTGGGTGGTGTTCTACGTCGGCCTCGCGCTCCTCTTCGCTGTGCTCCTCGGCAACGTCGGCGGCTGGCAGAATGCGGGTGACTTCATCACCGGCTGGGCACTGGAATACAGCCTGTCGATCGACAACCTGTTCGTGTTCGTGCTGATCATGGCCCAGTTCGCGGTGCCGCGACGTCTCCAGCAGCAGGTGCTGATGGTCGGCATCATCATCGCCCTCATCCTGCGTGGCCTGTTCATCCTCGCGGGCGTCGCGATCGTCGAGAACTTCTCGCCGATCTTCTACCTCTTCGGAGCGTTCCTCATCTGGACGGCGATCCGTCAGGCCATGCCGGACGGAGACCACGAGGGTGAGGTGCAGCGCGAGAACTTCGTCGTCCGTCTGCTGCGGCGTCGGATCGACATCAGCGAGACGTACGACGGGTCCAAGATCCGCACCTCGGTGGACGGCAAGCGCATGTGGACCCCGATGATCATCGTCTTCATCACCATCGGAGTGACGGACCTGATCTTCGCGATCGACTCCATCCCCGCGATCTTCGAGATCACGACCAACGGATTCCTCGTCTTCGCGGCCAACATCTTCGCGCTCATGGGTCTTCGTCAGCTCTACTTCTTGCTCGGCGACCTGCTCGACCGTCTCCGCTACCTGCACTACGGCATCGCCGTCATCCTGGGCTTCATCGGTGTCAAGCTGATCCTCCACGCCCTGCACGTCAACGAGCTGCCGTTCATCAACGGCGGCGAGCACGTCGAATGGGTGCCCGACATCAGCAACATGGTCTCGCTCGGGGTGATCCTGGCGTCGATGACCATCGCGACGGTCGCGAGCCTGATCGCCTCCTCGCGGGAGAAGCGAGCGGCGAGGGTCGCGACGCCGGCGGAGTGAGCTCCCTCAGCGTCGGTGACGTCTCACTCGTCTGACCACAGAACCTCGGCTTCGAGCGTGAGGTCGATGATCTGACGGAGCAGTGCCCCGACCGTGGCGGACTGCAAGAGGGCGTATCTGTCGTACTCGCCGAGAGGTGCGATCGCCGCGAGCTGCCATGCCGCGGCGATCGGATCGTCCGAGAGCTCCGTGCCGGAATCCCACGGGGCCTCGGGCGCGCGCGCGAGGGTGCGCCGCACGATGGCCTCGGCTTCCGTGCGCATCGGGGTGAGCTGGTCGTTCCAGTCGAGCTCCGGCAGCGGCGTGACCTCGGCTCGGGGGTACGGCTCGTCAGCCAGCCACTCGTCGACCGAGAACCGCTCGGTGCCGACGGCGACGGCGACCAGCGCGTCAGCGCCGGTGGAGATGCTGACCAGCCGCGCGGTCGTCCCGATGCGACGGCGCTGGTCGCCCCCACCGACCTCCTGGCCGCGTTCGATGAGAACGACACCGAATCGCGGGTCATCCTCATCCAGAAGCCGCCCGATCAAGGTGAGATAGCGCGGCTCGAACACGCGGAGCGGAAGCGGGGTGTACGGGAACAGCACCGAGCCGAGCGGGAACATCGGGAGGGCGGTCATGGCACCAGTCAACACCGAGAGACGTACAGTGAACAGATGCGCAGACCTCGCCCCGAAATCCCCGCCGCCGGTCAGGAGTCCGTCTGGGACTACCCGAGGCCGCCGCGCGTCGAGTCCGTCGGCGAGCGCATCACCATCCGCCTTGCGGGGAACCTGATCGCTGACACCCGCGATGCCATGCGTGTGCTGGAGACGAGCCACCCTCCGGTGTATTACCTTCCGATGGCCGACTTCGTCCCCGGCGCACTGGTCGAGGCCTCGGGCTCGTCGTTCTGCGAGTTCAAGGGGGCCGCTCGCTACTTCGACGTACACAGCGGAGACACCCAGCGCCAGGGGGCGGCCTGGAACTACCCGCATCCCTCTCCGGGCTTCGAGATGCTGGCCGATCGGGTCGCCGTCTACGCCGCACCGATGGACGAGTGCACGGTCGGCGGCGAAGTCGTGGTGCCGCAACCCGGCGGTTTCTACGGCGGGTGGGTCACGTCGTCCGTGGTCGGCCCCTTCAAAGGCGGGCCGGGCTCGCTGGGCTGGTGACGGTCGCCTGACGGCCGGTCAGAACGCGTGCAGGTTCGCCTGCAGGCTCCCGTGCGCGTACTCCCGGCGGAGGATGCCGCGACGGCGCAGGATCGGCACGAGCTCGTCGAGCGTGCGATGCAGCGTGACCGGATGGAAGTCTCCCCACAGCAACACGCCATCGTTGCCCCATTCGCCGAGCTCTTCGATCAGGTCGGCGAACTCGTCCGCGGTTCCGACGAAGCCCGTTCGATCGCTGATCCGTCCGGTCCGGGCGAGCGCCGTCAGGTGCGCGCGCAAGGGGGCGTCCTCTCCACGGTCGCCGATCAGACGCTGAATGCTGCCGCGCGAGACGTGGGAGCCGAAGAGTGAGGGAGGCAGGGGTTCGTCGAGATCGAGGGAGGTCAGATCGGTCTCGAGATCGCTGGACTGCTTGCGGGCGATCTGCAGGAGTGCTCCGTGGTCGGGGTGCGCGGAGGCCGCCACGACGCGATCCGCCTCTTCGCGCGACGGCGTGATCACGGGTTGGATGGCGAACAGGACCTTGACGTCCTCGGGGCGTCGTCCTTCGGCGACGGCAGCCGCGTGCACCCTGGAGCGGTAGTCGCGCACCGACTTCTCGTTCAGCGGTGCGAGGGCGAGTTGCACATCGGAGTTCGCGCCCGCGAACCCGAGCCCGCGACCGGAACCTCCGGGGGAGACGATCGCAGGGTCGCCGTCGGTGAAGGGGAGGGCGTTGAGCGGGCCGTCGAAGGCGAAGTGCTTCCCGCGGTGCTCGACAGCGCGTAGTCGCGAGCCGTCTGCGAACACGTCGGTCGCGCGATCGGCGATGAGGGCGCCGTCCTCCCAGCTGTGCCACAGGGCGCGGATCCCGGCGAGCCATTCCTCGGCGCGGTCGTACGCCTCGTCGTGGCCGAGCTGCGGGGCGTCGGAGAAGTGACGCGCGCTGCCGGTGTCGGTGACCACGTTGAGTCCCAGCCGATGTCCGCTCGCGTGCTGCAGGGTCGCGAACTGGCGCGCCGCTGTATAGGGGAGGTACGCAGCGGGGTTCACGGTCGGCACCACACCGAGATGCCTCGTCGCCTGGAAGAGGTAGGGGGCCAACAGCAGCGGATCGTGCTTCGGCCCGCCGAACGCGTGGCGCACGCGCAGGTCGATCGTCGAGGGCGAACCCAGCGACGGCGCGTCCTCGATGATGACCAGGTCGAACCCCGCCTGCTCGAGCGTCCGTGCCGCCTCCTGATAGACCTCGGGACGCGTCCAGTCGTAATCCCAGTCGAGGGACGGGTACCCCCAGCCCTGCGGCCCGAAGCCGCGGGCGAGGAACCAGCCGAAGTGCTGAAGGCGGCTCATGCCACCGTCTCCCGCACGCCCTCGAGCACCTGTGCCAGATCGGAGAGGAGGTCGTCGAGGTCCTCGATGCCCACCGAGAGCCGGAGCGTGCCCGGACGCACGCCGAGCCCCTCGCGCTCCTGCTCGGTGCGCTGAGCATGGCTCGTCGTCCCGGGGTGCAGGACCAGCGAACGCACATCGCCGAGGTGGGTCATGTGCGTGAACACCTGCACCTGCTCGACGAATCGACGTGCTGCCGGGAGGCCGCCCCGCAGCGTGAACGTGAAGACCGAACCGAATCCGCCTTCCAGGTACCGGTTCGCGGTCGCGTGGTCAGGGTGCGACGGCAGGCCGACGTAGTCGACGCTATCCACCTCCGGATGCGCTTCCAGCCAGCGGGCGATCTGCAGCGCGTTGCGGGACTGCCGCTCCACGCGCAGTCCGAGCGTCTCCACGCCCTGGCCGATCAGGAACGCATTGAACGGGGAGGGCGAGGCACCGAATCGCGGAGCCACCGACTCGCGGGCATAGGCGATGCGAGCACGGCCTCCGTGGCGCGCGAAGACGCTGGGAGCATCGCCGCGGCCGGGGAGCACGAGATGGGGCGCGTTGTGGCCTGCGCCTTCGGCGTCGAAGCGTCCGTCGTCGACGATCACGCCACCCAGCACCGAACCATGTCCGGCGAGGAACTTCGACGCCGAGTGGATCACGATCGCGGCGCCGTGTTCCAGAGGGCGCAGAATCGCCGGTGTCGCGAGGGTGTTGTCGACGATCAGCGGGATCGCGAACTCTTCCCCGACGGTGCTGACGGCGCGGATGTCGAGCACGTCGTTGCGGGCGTTCGCGATCGATTCGGCGAACAGCGCGCGGGTGTTCGGGCGGATCGCGCTCCGCCAGGCATCCGGGTCTGCGATGTCGTCGATGAACGTCGTCTCGATGTCGAGCCGCGCGAGGTTGTCGAGGAGCAGGCCCCGGGTGCCCTCGTAGATGTGCGTGGACGACACGATGTGGTCGCCGGCGGCCGCGACGGTGAGCAGGGCTGTGGCGACCGCCGCCTGGCCGCTGGCGACGAGCACGGCGTCCGCGCCCGACTCCAGCGCGGCGAGCTGGCGTTCCACGGCGCGGACGGTCGGGTTCCCGGTGCGGGTGTAGCCGAAGCCCGCTCCGGTGCGGAAGTGGTCGGCCGCGTGATCGAAGTCGTCGAACTCGAAGCCCGCCGTCAGGTAGATCGGTGTCGCGCGGGATGCGGCGGTCTCCCGGTCGCGCGCCGCATGGACCGCGCGGGTGGCGAAGCGGGGGCGTGCGACGGTCATGCGGTCCCTCTCGGTCGTTCGGTGCTCAACAGAGTGTCATGTCGGATCGGAGCACGGCCGAGCGGTGGTAATCTGACGTCATGCGGACCGTGCTCCTTCTTCTTATGGGCCGCGACGAGACCTCGATCTAGAGCCCCTCCTCGTCGCGGAGTCCATCGTGGGCCGAACCGTCAGCCACAGGAGACACGCAATGACCACCCCCGCACACAGTGCTGATCCGTCACGCCGCAGGACACTCGCTGAGAAGGTCTGGGACGACCACTTGGTCGTCAAAGGCGACAACGGCGAGCCCGACCTGATCTACATCGACCTGCACCTCGTGCACGAGGTGACGAGCCCCCAGGCCTTCGATGGGCTTCGCACCGAAGGACGACCGCTGCGCCGGCTCGACCTCACGATCGCGACCGAGGACCACAACACGCCGACCTGGGAGATCGACAAGCCGATCGCCGACCTCACCAGCCGCACGCAGATCGAGACCCTGCGACGCAACGCGGCGGAGTTCGGTGTGCGTCTGCATTCGCTCGGTGACGCGGAGCAGGGCATCGTGCACGTCGTCGGGCCGCAGCTCGGTCTGACCATGCCGGGGATCACGGTGGTCTGCGGAGATTCGCACACCTCGACTCACGGGGCGTTCGGCGCGATGGCGTTCGGCATCGGCACGAGCGAGGTCGAGCACGTCATGGCCACGCAGACGCTTCCGCTCAAGCCGTTCAAGACGATGGCGATCAACGTGGACGGGACACTGCGTCCCGGGGTCACGGCGAAGGACATCATCCTTGCGGTGATCGCGAAGATCGGCACGGGCGGCGGACAGGGCTACGTGCTCGAGTACCGCGGCAGCGCGATCCGCGCCCTTTCGATGGAGGGGCGCATGACGATCTGCAACATGTCGATCGAGGCCGGTGCGCGCGCAGGCATGGTCGCTCCCGACGAGACGACCTTCGCGTACCTCGAGGGGCGCCCGCACGCGCCCAAGGGCCAGGATTGGGAGGACGCGGTCGCCTACTGGCGCACGCTGCCGACCGACGAGGGCGCGACGTTCGACGCCGAGGTGTTCATCGACGCTGACGAGCTCGAACCGTTCGTGACCTGGGGGACCAATCCCGGTCAGGGAAGCTCGCTGTCCGCCTCCGTGCCGGACCCGGCGCAGATCGTCGATCCCAACGAACGTGCCGCAGCGGAGCGTGCGCTGGAGTACATGGACCTGACCCCCGGCACGCCGCTCAAGGAAGTGCCGGTGGATGCGGTCTTCATGGGGTCGTGCACGAACAGTCGCATCGAGGACCTGCGCGCCTTCGCCTCGGTCATCGAAGGCAAGAAGAAGGCCGACGGCGTCCGCGTCATGGTGGTCCCCGGATCCGCGCGGGTGCGCCTGGAGGCCGAGGCGGAGGGCTTGGACAAGGTCATCAAGGACTTCGGAGCGGAGTGGCGCTTCGCCGGCTGCTCGATGTGCTTGGGCATGAACCCCGACCAGCTCGCGCCGGGGGAGCGCTGCGCCTCCACGTCCAACCGCAACTTCGAGGGCCGTCAGGGCAAGGGAGGGCGCACACATCTCGTGTCGCCGCTCGTCGCCGCCGCCACCGCGATCCGTGGCACGCTGTCCAGCCCGAGCGATCTGACCGAAGGGTTCTGAATCATGGAGAAGTTCACCACTCACACCGGCATCGCGGCGCCGTTGAAGCGCTCGAACGTGGACACCGACCAGATCATCCCCGCCGTCTTCCTCAAGCGGGTCACGAAGACCGGCTTCGAGGATGCGCTGTTCCACGGATGGCGCCAGGACCCGGAGTTCGTCCTCAACCAGCCTGCGTTCCAGGGGGCGTCCGTGCTTCTCGCCGGACCCGACTTCGGCACCGGCTCCAGCCGTGAGCACGCGGTCTGGGCCCTGCGCGACTTCGGCTTCAAGGTCGTGCTCAGCCCTCGTTTCGCCGACATCTTCCGCGGTAATTCCGGCAAGCAGGGCCTCCTCGCGGCGACCATCTCCGAAGAGGATCTCGAGCGTTTCTGGGCCGAGATCGACCGGAATCCCGGGGTGTCGATGACCGTCGACCTCGAGGCGCGGACTGCGTCCATCGGCGACGTCCAGGCCGACATCGGGATCGACGATTACACTAGATGGCGGCTCCTCGAAGGGCTCGATGACATCGGGCTCACGCTGCGCAACGAAGACAAGATCGCGCAGTTCGAGGCCCGTCGCGAGTCGTGGCGGCCACGGACCCTTCCCGTTCAGTAGACGGTGGGGGCGGGGGAGCCAGGGGCAACCCGCCCCCGAAATCCGTAAATGAAGTGAGGCTCCGAATGACGACACCTGTGCGCGACGCTCTTCCGGACGGAGTCCCTGCACTCACCGGAGACGTCCTCGCCATTCGAGGCGGACGTCCACTCCGCGGCCGTGTCGACGTCAAGGGCGCGAAGAACCTGGCAACGAAGGCCATGGTCGCGTCCCTCCTCGGCGAGACGGTCAGCACGCTGCGCGACGTCCCCGCCATCAGCGATGTCGCCGTCGTGCGTTCGCTGCTCGAGGTGCACGGTGTCCGTGTATCCGAGGGCGACGAGCCCGGCTCGCTCGTGTTCGACCCGAGCGACGTGGAGTCCGCACACTTCGAGGAGATCGACGCGCACGCGGGGGCCTCCCGTATCCCGATCCTGTTCTGCGGCCCGTTGCTGCACCGTCTCGGACAGGCGTTCATCCCCGACCTCGGCGGGTGCCGCATCGGCGACCGCCCCATCGACTTCCACCTGGACGCACTGCGCAAGTTCGGCGCGATCGTCGAGAAGCTCCCCAGCGGCATCCGCCTCTCGACCGGGGGAACACGTCTGCACGGCGCCAACATCCACCTCCCGTACCCGAGCGTCGGTGCGACCGAGCAGGTTCTCCTCACGGCCGTCCGCGCCGAGGGCGTCACGGAGCTGCGCAACGCAGCCATCGAGCCCGAGATCATGGACCTGATCGCCGTGCTGCAGAAGATGGGCGCGATCATCTCCTACGAGCCGAACCGCGTCATCGTGATCGAGGGCGTCGAGAAGCTCCGCGGCTACGACCACCGGTCGATCTTCGACCGCAACGAGGCGGCATCCTGGGCCTCCGCCGCGCTGGCCACCGACGGCGAGATCTTCGTCGGCGGCGCCAAGCAGCAGGAGATGCTGACGTTCCTCAACGTCTTCCGCAAGGCGGGCGGCTGGTTCGACATCCAGGAAGACGGCATCCTGTTCCGTCGCGACGGCGAGATCAAGCCCGTCGTGATCGAGACCGATGTGCACCCCGGCTTCATGACCGACTGGCAGCAGCCGCTGGTCGTCGCGCTCACTCAGGCACACGGCCGCTCGGTCGTGCATGAGACCGTGTACGAGAACCGGATGGGCTTCACCGATGCGCTGGTCAAGATGGGCGCCGACATCGTCGTCCACCCCCGGGGTCTCCAGGACGGCCCGCGTCGGGTCCCGCGTCGCGACCTCGAGCAGGCCGCCGTCGTCACCGGCCCCACGCCGCTGCACGGCGCTGACATCGTGGTCCCCGACCTTCGCGGCGGCTACAGCCACGTCATCGCGGCGCTGACCGCCACCGGGGAGTCGAAGGTGTCCGGCGTCGACATCCTCAGCCGCGGCTACGAGAAGTTCCTCGCCAAGCTCGACGCGCTCGGCGCCGACTTCGACGTCATCCGGTGACCGAAGTGGCGTCCCGATCATCGGAGACGAAGCGCCCGAGCATCTTCTGGCCGCTCGCGGCGCTGGTGATCCCTCCGGTCTCCCTGATCGCGAAGATCCGTGTCCGCGGGGCCGAGAAGCTGCCGCGTGAGGGCTCGTTCGTGCTGGCCCCGAACCACTACTCGGAGTTCGATCCGCTCATCGTCGCCGTCGCCGTCTGGCGTGCCGGTCGTGCGCCGCGCTTCATGGCCAAGGAAAGCCTCTTCAGCGTGCCGGTGCTCGGCTGGTTCCTGCGCCGCACCGGGATGATCCCGGTCGCTCGTACGTCCTCGGCCGCGTCCGCTCGACAGACGATGAAGCAGTCGGAAGAGCTCGTCGAGCACGGTCGCGGTGTGATCGTGTACCCCGAGGGCACGCTCACACGTGATCCCGAGCTGTGGCCGATGCGCGGAAAGTCGGGCGCGGTGCGTCTGGCACTCGCCGACGGCATCCCGCTGATCCCGATGGCTCAGTGGGGGACCCAGGCGATCATGGGGCGTTATCAGAAGGGTCTCAGCCTCTGGCCGCTGCGCAAGCCGGTCCGCGTGCTCATCGGCGATCCGGTCGATGTCGCGGATCTGCGTGAACGTGCGGGCGAGCCTGCTGCCCTCAACGAGGCCACTGATCGACTCATGAACGCCATCACTGCTCTGCTCGAGGAGCTTCGAGACGAGAAGGCCCCGGCGGAGCGATGGAACCCCGCGAACCACGGCCAGAAGGAGACCGGGCGCCTTGACTCCTAAGAGAACCGTTCCGAGCGGACCGCGCGTCACGGTGATCGGCGCCGGCAGCTGGGGGACGACCTTCGGCAAGATCCTCGCCGACGGCGGCGCACACGTCACGATGTGGGCCCGGCGTGCAGAACTCGCGCAGGAGATCAACGAGGCCAAGCGCAATTCACGTTACCTCCCGGGCATCAACCTCCCGCGGACGATGGCGGCCACCCACGAACTCGCGACATCGCTCGACGGCGTGGAACAGGTGTATCTGTCGGTGCCGAGCCAGTCGCTCCGCGAGAACCTGAAGGCGCTGCGCCCGTTGCTCGCCGACAGCGACACCAAGGTCATCAGCCTCATGAAGGGCGTCGAACGCGGCACGGGTCTGCGCATGAGCCAGGTGATCCAGCAGGAACTCCGCTGCGATCCCGACCGCATCGCCGTGGCATCGGGGCCGAACCTCGCACTGGAGATCGCGCGTGAGCAGCCCACCGCAGCCGTGATCTCCTCCCGCAGTCAAGAGACGGCCGATGTCGTCGCGCGCGCGGCTCGCAATCAGTATTTCCGCACCTTCGTGAACACCGACGTGATCGGCACGGAGTTCGGCGGCGTCCTCAAGAACCTGATCGCGGTCGCCATCGGCATCGTCGACGGCGTCGGGTACGGGGAGAACACGAAGGCATCGATCATCACGCGCGGACTCGTCGAGATGACGGACTTCGCGGTGGCCAACGGTGCACATCCGGAGACGCTCCAGGGCCTGGCCGGGCTCGGCGACCTGATCGCCACGTGCCAGTCGCCGCTGAGCAGGAACAACACAGCGGGACGCCTGCTCGGCCAGGGGTACAGCTTCCAGGACGTCGTGAAGCAGATGCAGCAGACCGCGGAAGGTCTCGCCTCCGTCGCTCCGATCCTGCAGCTCGCGCGCGAAGCCGAGGTCGACATGCCCATCGTCGAGCAGGTGAAGATGGTGCTCGACGGCAAGATGGATCCGCGGGACATCGCACCCCACCTGACGACGGACGACGACACCCCGCAGGGTGAGAGGACCAACCATGGACAAGCAGACGGTGGTGGTGCTCTTCGGCGGGCGCTCCAGCGAGCATTCGATCAGTTCCGCAACGGCGGGGGGCGTGCTGGGAGCGATTGATCGCGACCGGTATGCCGTGATCCCGGTGGGCATCACCCGCGAGGGTGCATTCGTGCTGGAAGACGACGATCCCGCGAAGTTCCCGCTGGATGCGGCGCATCTCCCGGAGGTCGTCGACAACGGCACTCGTGTGCTGTGGCCTGAGCCGGGCGGTGACCGCACACTGCGCGTCGTGCAGGCGGACGGCTCGGTCGAAGGCTTCGGCGAGATCGATGTGGTGCTGCCCATCCTGCATGGACCGCACGGCGAAGACGGCACGATCCAGGGCTACTTCGATACCCTCGAGGTCCCGTATGCGGGCGGCGGCGTGCTCGACTCCGCGCTCTGCATGGACAAGCACTTCATGAAGATCGCCCTCCAGGCCGCGGGCATCGCCGTTGCTCCGTGGGTGACCGTGCGCCGCCGGGATTGGGACGGCGACGCCGCGGACGTGCGCCGCCGTGCCGCCGCGCTCGGCCTGCCGCTGTTCGTGAAGCCGGCGCGCGCCGGTTCGAGCGTGGGGGTGTCGAAGGTCGACACCGCGGACGAGCTCGACGCCGCGCTGGCCGTGGCCTTCGCGGAAGACGACAAGGTGCTGATCGAGACCGGCGTGAGCGGTCGCGAGATCGAAGTCGCCGTCCTCGAGGGCGCCGACGGGGTCCGGGCGTCTCTGCCGGGTGAGATCGTGCTGACGTCCCGTGGCTTCTACGACTTCGAGGGCAAGTACCTCGGCGGCGACGGCGTCGATGTCGTGTGCCCGGCGGAGCTGACCGATGCCGAGACCGCAGCGATCCAGCAGGCGGGTATCCGCGCGTTCGACGCGGTGGACGGACGGGGACTCGCCCGGGTCGACATGTTCCTGACCCCGACGGGCGAGTTGGTCGTCAACGAGCTGAACACGATGCCCGGCTTCACGCCGATCTCGATGTTCCCGAAATGCTGGGTCGCCTCGGGGCTGAGCTACGGCGAACTGATCACCGAGCTGGTCGAAGCGGGCCTGCGTCGCTGAGCATCGAGTTCCCCGTGGCGATCAGCTCGCGGGGAACTCGACGCGATCGGTGCACTTCGCCGTGGCCGGGGCGAGCCCGGACTGGATGCTCTGCGAGATCGAGTCCACGATCGACTGGAAGTCGATCTGCTCGCCGCGCCGGATGTTCAGCTCGACCGCGGGATCCCGGCCGTAGGTGACGAGGCGCTGACGTTCCTCCTCCTGCTCAAGGACCAGCCAATCGACGCCCCCCAGCGTGGTGCACACGAGGGCGGAGGGAGCCGGCGGCTCGACGCCGCAGCGCAGCGCGACCGCGGTGGGCTCACCCCACGCGCCGGTGGCCTGGGCATCCGTCCACACGCGGTCGAGACCGGCGACGTTGTCGGGCAGCAGGACCGACACCGAGGCGCATGCGGGATTGTTCGCATCGTCGGCGGGTTCGAGGTGCACGGTCGTCGCGCAACCGGAGAGGGCGGCGGAGAGGGTCACCGCGCCTGCGAGGGCAGCGAGGCGACGGGAACGAGGCATGCTTCCAGGCTACCGTTGACAGCATGCCCTCCCGACCCGACGCCGACGATCCACGCCTCGGCGATGTCTCCGAAGGACGCATCCTCCATGCGATCCTGAGCCGAACGTCTTCCGCCTCGCACGCCCTCATCGGCCCGGGGGACGACGCCGCGGTCGTCGCGACCCCCTCGGGCAGTGTGGTCGCGACGACCGATACCCTGGTGCACGGACCCGACTTCCGCCTTGCCTGGTCGAGCGGGTACGACCTCGGCTGGAAGGCCGCGGCCGTGAATCTGGCGGATGTCGCTGCGATGGGCGCACGTCCGACGGCACTCCTCGTCGCGTTGGCCGTTCCCGCCGATCTCCGACTCTCCTTCGTGGAAAGGCTCGCAGACGGCTTCCGGGACGCCTGTGACGCCCTCGCGCCCGGTTGCGCGGTCGTCGGAGGGGATCTGACGGTGTCGGATGTGCTGACGGTCGCTGTGACGGCGCTCGGAGATCTCGAAGGCAGGGCGCCGGTGACCCGCAGCGGGGCGCGTCCCGGCGACGTCGTCGCGGTGGCCGGAGAACTCGGTCACGCCGCTCACGGACTGGCGGTGCTGTTCGGACGCTTTCGTGACGGAGACGTGCCGGTGGCGGTCGACCCGGCGATGCTCGCCGCAGGGGAGAGCGCGGCGGTGGCCGCGCAATTGCGCCCCTCTCCGCCGATCGGACTCGGTGCGGTCGCAGCATCGGCCGGCGCCAGCGCGATGATGGATGTGTCGGACGGGCTCGCCCTCGACGCCCGACGGATGGCTGCGGCCTCCGAGGTCACCATCGCGCTCGACCGCGAGACGCTCGGTGATGACCCCGAGCGTGCGATCGCCGGTGGCGAGGACCATGCGCTGCTCGCGACTTTCTCCGCGGGTGCGCTTCCGCCGGGCTTCCGTGCGATCGGACGTGTGCTTCCGCGCGGCGAGGAGGACCTGCTGTGCGACGGTTCGCCGGTCGAGGTCAGCGGGTGGGACCCCTATCGCGACTGGGACTCGGTCTCGGGCTGAGTGTCGGACGTCTTCGGCTCGTCGTCCGCCCGGGGCTCGGCCCACCAGAGGGCGGTGTCGCCGTAGGTCTTCTCCCGGAACAGGTCGAGGCCGGCGGCGGGAAAGTCCGGTGGCGTGGATCGGCGTGCACGTTCGACCACGACGACGGCATCGGGGGACAGGAGCGGCGCGAGTGCGACGAGATCCGCTGTCATCGCGGCATCGTCGAGGTCGTACGGCGGATCGCTGAAGACCAGATCGAAGGGGCCGGTCGCCCGCTGCAGGAACGTGCGGACCGCGCCCTCGTGCACATGGCCCGGCGCCATGCCGCCGGCCTTCGCCACGGCCGCGGCGTTTCGGCGCACGATCGCCGCAGCCTGCCGTCCGCGCTCCACGAACTCCGCCGACGCCGCGCCCCGGCTCAGCGACTCGAGGCCGAGAGCACCGGATCCTGCATACAGGTCGAGGACCCGGGCTCCGTCGATGGCACTCAGTGACTCGAGTGCGCCGAAGAGCGACTCGCGCACACGGTCGCTGGTGGGGCGCGTTCCCGCACCGGGTACGTCGAGTCGAGTGCCCCTGGCTCTGCCCGCGATGATCCTCGTCACCCGTTCACGATACGACAGCAGCGGTGCGGCCGGTGTCGGTCGGGTTCCCTAGACTCGGAGCATGTCGCTCTCGCTCGTTTCCTCGCTGGAGGACGCGCTCGGCGCGGCGTCTGCCAAGACGCTCGGTCGTGCGTTCGCCATGCGGAGCGTCGGTGACCTCCTGGCGCACTACCCGCGCCGGTACGCCGACCCGGGTGAGCTGACCCCGATCCGCGATCTGCCGCTCGGGGAGACGGTGACCATCGTGGCAGAGGTGCTCTCCTCGAGCTTCCGGCGCATGCGCAACCGCCCGGGAGCCATGGTCGACGTGGTGATCGGAGACGGCATCGGACGCATGTCGCTCACGTTCTTCGCGAAGAACGTCGGGGCAGCGGAATGGCGCTCCAAAGATCTCGCCGTGGGACGACGGGGAGTGTTCTCCGGAAAGGTCGGAGAGTTCAACGGCGTGACGCAGTTCGCGCATCCGGAGTACGAGCTCTTCGACGATGAAGACTCCGCGCGGCGGAGCGCAGACGCGCGTGCGGCTGTTCCCATCCCGATCTATCCTGCCACCTCGACGATCCAGACCTGGCAGATCGCCCGGCTCATCGGACGGGTGCTGGACGACCTCGCCGAGGTGCCCGACCCGCTGACCAAGGACATCCGCGAGAGCGAAGAGCTGCTCACGGCCGGCGAGGCGCTCGAACGTATCCACCGCCCGCGGACGCGCAACGACATCGATCCGGCGGTCCGCACTCTCCGGATGCATGAGGCTCTCACATTGCAGACGGCGCTCCTGCAGCAGCGGGATGCTGTCCGGGCGCTCTCGGCGACGGCCCGTCCGGCCGGTCCCGGCGGACTCCTGGCGCGCTTCGACGCGGCGATGCCCTACACGCTGACGGCCGATCAGGAGACGGTCGGCGCGCAGATCGCGGCCGACCTGATGGGATCCTGGCCGATGAACCGGCTCGTCCAGGGTGAGGTCGGTTCAGGCAAGACCCTCGTCGCGTTGCGGGCGATGCTGCAGGTCGCCGAGAGCGGAGGCCAGGCCGCTCTGATCGCCCCCACCGAAGTTCTGGCCGGCCAGCATCTGCGTTCGATCGCGAAGATGCTGGGCCCGGAACTGGCACCGCTGCTGATGCCCACGCTCTTGACCGGGCAGCTTCCCGCTGCCGAGAGACGCAAGGCCGCTCTCCGGGTCGCCTCGGGTCAGGCGCTCATCGTGGTCGGCACGCACGCGCTGCTGGGGGAGAAGACCACCTTCGCCGATCTCGGCCTCGTGGTGGTGGATGAGCAGCACCGCTTCGGCGTCGAACAGCGTGAGGCACTTCGCGCCAAGGGGTCGAGTCCGCACGCACTGGTCCTCACGGCGACGCCGATCCCGCGAACGGTGGCGATGACGGTGTTCGGCGACCTCGACACCTCGGTCATCCGGACGATGCCGGCCGGCCGCGCAGGCATCGAGTCCTTCGTGGCACCGCTGGCCGAGCACCCGGGATGGTTCAACCGGGTCTGGGAGCGCGCGGCAGAGGAGATCGCGCAGGGCCGCCAGGTCTTCGCCGTGTGCGCCGCGATCGATACCGCCAAGAAGACCGCGGAGGCCGGTGAGCAGCCGCCTCTCGCCCCCGATGGGGCCTCCGGCCCCCGCTGGGGGGTGGTGCAGCTCGATGAGGCGCTGGCGACGCATCCGACGCTCGGCGGGATCCGTCGTGCCGTGCTCCACGGCCGGATGCCGTCGGAAGAGAAGGACGCGGTGATGCAGGCGTTCGCGCGCGGTGACATCGATCTGCTCCTGGCGACCACGGTCATCGAGGTCGGCGTCGATGTGCCGAATGCATCGACGATGATCGTGCTCGATGCCGACAGGTTCGGTGTGTCCCAGTTGCATCAGCTGCGAGGGCGCGTCGGCCGTGGCGGCGTGCCTGGTCTCTGCTTGCTGGTCACGGAAGCGGAATCCGGGTCCCTCGCGCGAGAACGCGTCGACGCGGTCGCGGCAACGCTCGACGGCTTCGCTCTGGCAGAGGTCGATCTGGAACTGCGCGGCGAGGGAGATGTGCTCGGCGCGGCACAAGCCGGCGTGCGTTCCTCGCTGAAGCTTCTCCGTGTCGTGAAGGATGCGGGTCTCATCACCCGAGCGCGTGAACTGGCCGAGGCGATCCTCGTGGCAGACCCTGCTCTCGAGGCGCATCCGGGCCTGCGTGAGGCCATCGCCCGCCGGGTGAGTGACGAGGACCGTGCGGCGCTCGCGAAGAACTGAGGTGTGCGCGAGGTGCCCTAGGCTGGTGGCATGAGCAGCAGGATCGCCGTCGTCCCGGGTTCCTTCGATCCGCCGACCCTGGGTCATCTCGATGTGATCCGTCGGGCCGCGGCCCTGTACGACGAGCTGCACGTGCTCGTGGTGCACAACCCGGGCAAGGAGGCGATGCTCCCGATCGCACAGCGTCTGTCGCTGCTGGAGCGTTCGATCGCCGAGGACGGGATGTCGGGGAACATCGTGATCGGGTCATGGACCATGGGTCTACTGGTCGACTATGCGCGCGATGTCGGCGCCGGTGTGCTCGTGAAGGGCATCCGCTCCCAGATCGACGTCGCGTACGAGTCTCCGATGGCGATCGTGAATCGGCACCTCGCCGGCATCGAGACCGTGTTCCTGCTGCCCGATCCCTCGCATGCGATGGTCTCGAGCTCCCTGGTGCGTCAGGTCGCTTCGCTTGGCGGCGACGTCGCACCGTTCGTTCCGCCGGCGGTTGCAGACTTCCTCGACACGGGGGCCCGCGGAATCTGACCGCCGTTCCTGAGTACGGGCTCGGCGCGACCCTGGGGCGACCCGGGTAGCATGGCGGAGTGCGCTCTCGAATGAACGGTCCCTTCGTGCTCCCCGTCCGCGACATCGTCCGGCGACCGGGGGAGATGCGTGAACACGAGTTCTCGGTGGCTCTCAAAGAGGCATGGGGAGAGGGCATCGTGACGTTCGAAGCCGGCTCCGAGATCGACCTCGACGTGCGGCTGGAGTCCGTTCACGAGGGGATTCTCGTGTCCGGAACCGCCGATGCAGAATACGTCGGCGTCTGCGGCAGATGCCTGATCGACATCGCCCGGCCCGTCGAAGTCGAGTTCCAGGAGCTTTTCGCGTATCCTGGTGAGGAAGAAACTGACTTCGAGGTTCAAGACGACCACGTGGATCTTGAAACTCTCGTCAGGGATGCGGCCGTATTGTCGCTTCCTTTTCAGCCGGTGTGTCAGCCGGATTGCCCGGGTCTCGACCCGAAAACGGGTGAGCGACTGGCCGTGAGCACCGGAACGGAGCAGGTGGCTCCCATCGATCCTCGATGGAGTGCGCTCCAGAACATCACAGACCAAGACGGCGCGGAAGAATCTCGCGCCGCCGAGAAAGAAGAGAGCTAGTCATGGCTGGTAACCCCCCGAAGCGCAAGGTTTCCCGTTCGAACACCCGCTCGCGCCGCGCGCAGTGGAAGGCGGCTCCCGTCGCCCTCGTCAAGACCATCGAAAACGGTCAGGTCGTCTACAGCCGTCCGCACCAGGCGAAGGTCGTCACGGACTCGCAGGGCACCGAGCTCTTCCTGGAGTACAAGGGCCGCAAGGTCGCCGACGTCTGAGTCGCGAACCGTGACGGAGGTCCCCGGGGGGACGAGACCTCTCCCAGATAAGCTCCGCGTCGAGATCGACGCGGAGCTTCTGGGGTTGGCCCTCACCCACCGCTCCTACGCGTATGAGCACGGCGGGATTCCGCACAACGAGCGCCTGGAGTTCCTCGGCGACTCGGTGCTCGGGCAGGCGGTGACCGTCATGCTGTTCACCACGCACCCGGACCTCGACGAGGGCGAGCTGGCGAAGAGACGTGCGAGCGTCGTCTCGACGGTCGCACTTGCAGAGGTGGCGCGGGGGATCGATCTCGGCAGTCACCTGTTGCTCGGACGCGGAGAAGAGCAGACCGGTGGCCGCGATAAGGATTCGATCCTCGCCGACACCATGGAAGCGGTGATCGGGGCCACCTATCTCTCCGCAGGACCGGAGGCGGCCACGGAACTCGTCCTGCGTCTCACGAAGCCACTGCTCGCCGACCCGGAGCGCTATGGCGCGGCGATGGATCCCAAGACGAGTCTGCAGGAACTCGCCGCCCGCGTCGGTGCGACGCCGCCCCAGTACTCGATCGAGGCGAGCGGTCCCGATCATGACCGTCGTTTCACGGCGACCGTCGTCGTCGGTGACGTGACCATGACGGGCACCGGCAGCAGCAAGAAGACCGCGGAGATGGCGGCCGCCCTCAGCGCCTGGCGCACGCTCAGCGCGCGTGCCTGAGCTCCCTGAAGTCGAGGTCGTCCGCGCCGGCCTCGCGCCGGCCGCTGTCGGATCCCTGATCACCTCGGTGAGCGTGTTCGATGAACGCGCGCTCACGCGGCACTCCGCCGGCGCCGAGGACTTCGTCGCCCGGCTCGAGGGGCGACGTTTCGCGGCGGCCTCTCGCCGGGGGAAGTTCCTCTGGCTTCCGCTCGATGATGACGACTCCGCGTTGATCGCGCACCTGGGGATGAGTGGGCAGATGCTCCTGCGCGCACCGGAGGCTACCGCGGAGCGACACGAACGTGTGCGCATCGGCATCGAGCATCCCGAACATGGCGAACTCGCGATCGTGTTCGCAGACCAACGCACCTTCGGCTCGCTCGCGGTCGACGCCCTGGTAGACGACGGCGGCTCGAGGATTCCGACCCAAGTCGTCCACATCGCCCGCGACCCGCTCGATCGCCGCTTCGATGACGACGCCTTCCGCGCGGCGCTCGCCCGGCGTGGCAGCGCGATCAAGCGGGTCCTCCTCGATCAGGGCGTGGTGAGCGGTATCGGCAACATCTACGCCGACGAGTCCCTCTGGGCGGCGCGCATCCACCCCGAGACCCCCGCGGCCCGCCTGTCGACGCCGTCGGTGCGCAGACTGCTGGCCGAAGTGCGCAGCGTGCTGGAGAAGGCACTTGCCGAGGGCGGGACGAGTTTCGACGCCCAGTACGTCAACGTCAACGGGCAGGCGGGTTACTTTGCTCACTCCCTCAACGCCTACGGGCGACAGGGAGAACCCTGCGCACGATGCGGCACGAGTATCCGTCGTGTGTCGTTCATGAACCGCTCGTCGCACTTCTGCCCGTCCTGCCAGCGTCGGCGCTGAACTCTTCGCGTCACGCGGTCCGGAACGCCTTTCGCAGAAGCGGACGGGTCGCCCAGGTGCTGGCCCACACGAGGGCGATGCCGACACCGACCACAACGCTGATCGTCAGCACCGACACGGGCGCCGTGATCACCGCGATCCCCACGAGCGGGAACACCAGGAGTGCCGCGATCAGAGCCGAGCCGAGCGCCGTGACGAGCAGGGGAGACATGATCGCGCGACGGCGGGCACGATCCACCGTCTCCACCGGCATGCCCAGGTGATGGAGGCTGCGATGCAGCTCCCGCTGGTCGAGCACGTCCGATGCCTGATTGACTCCGACGGAGGCGGCGACCATGAGGAATGAGCCGATCAACGTGATGATGAGACCCGTGCGGATATCACGGGCGAGGGCGAAGTCGGCGGCGGATGCATCCGCGCTCGTCATCACATTCATCAGCGCGACGCCGGTGCCTGCGAACACGGCCATGAAGCTCGCCATCGCGATGCCGCCGACCTGACGCCAGGCCGCTTTCGGCGAGTCGAGAACGATGCGTGCCGCGAGCAACCGCTCGGGCTGTTCGGCACGACGCAGCTGGCGGGACGCCGAGACCTTGAGAACCCAGGGGCCGATCACGTTGAGGACGGCCAGGGCGGCGCCGAACAGTCCGGCGAGGACGACGACGGTGATGACGAAGCCGCCGATTGACGGGAACACCGAGATCAGCACGAAGGCGATGGCGATGGCACCGGCAGCGAGAAGGGCGCGGATCCAGTGCACGCTCGACACGGTCGTGCGGGTGCGGACACCGAGTGGTGAGATCACGACGCGACGGAGGCCGATGACCGCACTCGCGGACGCGAGCACGAGCACACCGGCGAAGACGAGGGCGATCAGTGGCGGTGGAAGGATGACCGCGCCGAATCCGAGCGGTTCGCCCCGGAAGGGGATGAGCCCGATCAGAGGGCTGATCGCGAGGTGCCCGAGGACGCCGGCGAGTGCTCCGGCGGCGGCGACGAGGGCAGACTCGGCGACCGTGACCACGGTGACGCCACCGGGGGTGACCCCCAGCAGGCGAAGTGTCGAGAGTCGTTCGTCACGGCGACGCGCCGACAGGCGTGCCGCCGCGCCGCCGAGCGACATCAGTGGGACGACGAGAAGCACGAGGGCGATCGCCGCGAGCGCCTGATACAGAGGGGCGTAGTCATCGGACCACCCCCAGAACGACTGGGCTCCACCGATCACCGTCAGGACGAGCGTCGTCACGACACCGAACGCGATGACCGGGAGCGCGAGCACGCTGTTCTGCCCGGGAGCAGGGCGCAGCAGCATGGACAGGACATTGCCGTTCACGCGGCCACCGCCGAGGGGATGATGCGACCGTCGCGGACGGCGATCGTCCGGGTGCAGCGCGCGGCGACATCGGGGTCGTGGGTCACGACGACGAGTGTCCGCCCTTGACCTGTCGTCGACCACAGGAGTGCGTCCATCACCTCGGACGACGTCTGCGAGTCGAGGGCGCCGGTCGGTTCGTCGGCGAAGACCAGTTCTGCACCGGTGGCCTGCGCACGGGCGATGGCCACCCGCTGGGCCTGCCCGCCCGACAGCTCGCCGATCCGACGCTCTTCCATCCCGGCGAGCCCGAGCGCGGCGAGCCAGGAGGCCGCGTGCGGGACGGCATCCCGTCGCCGGACACCGTTGATCATGGAGGCGAGGGCGACGTTCTCCACGGCCGTGAGCTCTGGGATGAGGAGTCCCTGCTGGAAGACGAAGCCGAACCGCTCGCGCCGGAGCCGGGAACGGGCTGACTCCCCGAGGGCGGTGACCTCGATCGGCGCGCCTTCGGCCGGACGGAAGACGACACTTCCCGCATCGGGCGCGGTGATACCTGCCAGAACGTGCAGGAGCGTTGTTTTGCCGGAACCGGAGGCACCCATGATCGCGACGGACTCGCCGCGACCGATCGCGAGGTCGACACCGGCGAGTGCGCGGGTCATGCCGAAGGTCTTGCTGAGGGCGTGGGCTTCGATCACAGGAACATTCATGATCCCAGCCTCTCCGTCGCCCCGCCCTGGGTCGTCGGCCTGGCGGATGACGATGCGGACCCGAGGTCATCCCGTCGAATGAGATCGGGTCCGCACGTGTCTCAGAGAGCGCGCTGCCAGCCGCCGGCGTACGACACCGGGACGAAGCCGATCGCCTCATTGATGTTCAGCATCGGCCGGTTCTCCTCCGCGTTGAAGGTGGAGACCACGGTGGAATCCGGCATCAACTCCCGCCAGCGGAGCAGATTCGCACACTTCACGATCGTGCCGAGACGATGCCCCCGGTGGTCCTTGCTGACCAGAGTGCCGAACTGGTGCGTGACCCCGGTGCGGTCGGCCGCGATGAGAAGCTCGTTGTAGGCGACGAGCTCTCCGGTGGACACGTGTTCGACGGCGACGACCGAGACGGCCTGACCTGCACCGAGGAGACGCGCTTCGCGGCGCACGACGCGCTCCGCGTCCCAGGCCTCCTCGGGGAAGTCCATGTCGCCGCTCGGCGCATCCGTCGACAGCCGCGCGAGGACCCCGGCGAAGCCGTCCCGCAGCTGCGGCGGGGTCGGCATGTTCCACTCGATGACGCGATAGTCGGCTCCGGCCACTGCGAGCGCGTCGTCCAGCGCGGTGCGCAAGGGGGCAGGGTCGCTCCGGAGGTCGAACTCGCTGTTGCGCTCGACCTGCTCCAGGACGAACCCGTTCGCCTCGGCCAGGTCGGAGAGTGGGGTCGCCGGGATGCGACCCCACCCGGTGCGCGGAACGAGCATCCGGTCGGCGTCCTTCGGGCGGTGGAGACTCCAGAGCTGCAGAAGACTCCGACCACGCGCACGCGCTTCCACTTCGGCGCGGGCGAGCAGAGCATCCTCGACGCCCCGGCCCCAGTGCGCTTCCGGCACCAGCAGGTCGAGCTCCGCGGCATGCGCCTCGGCCTCCTGCGCGAAGGAGACCGTGATCATCCCGACGATCTCGTCGTCCACGCGGGCGACGAAACCGAGGTCGAGTGAATCGGTGTCGTCCTGCCAGTCCGGGAGCATCTGCGCGGCGTCTGGAGCGAGATCG
This sequence comes from Microbacterium sp. J1-1, assembly GCF_024498615.1. Lineage (NCBI taxonomy): Bacteria > Bacillati > Actinomycetota > Actinomycetes > Micrococcales > Microbacteriaceae > Microbacterium > Microbacterium sp. J1-1. The sequence goes on from NZ_CP089590.1 coordinate 1,700,335, forward strand.
GGCAGACCGACCTGCTCGTCGCAGATTCGCCGGTTGAGTTCGCCGTATGCGCGGAAATCCGCGGCGTCGTCATCGTCCAGGGAGACCGGCACCACCAGGGGGGTGATCGTCGGTTCGATGGTCGTCATGTCTTTTCCTTCGAGTGGGGCTTCCGAGGGAGCCGGTGTGTGGAGCGGGTGCCCGCATCCGCCCGTGACGAGCACGGGCGGATGCGGCGCGGGGGATGGGGGAGCTGTCACGGCCGGACGTCCGTCAGCGCATCCCCCGCTGCATGTCGAACGTCAGCAGGGCGGACGACTCGGCGGCGGAGCGGTGGCGCTGCTCTCCGAGGAGGAACAGCTCGGACGGGTCGATGTACAGGCCGCGGCGGTGTCGCTGCGGGCGCTGCGCCCTCTGGAACAGCCAGAGGCCGATCCGGAGGGAGAGACGATCCGCGAGCGAGAGGCGGCGCAGTTCGTCGGGACGGGGGATCTGGAGGACCTCACGGTCCTCGATATCGGGCGGGTGGGAGACGCTGCGGTGCAACGTGGTGTTCACGGTGATTCCTTCGTGAGTGATGGTGAGATGGGGTGCGGAAGCACCGACGCCCGACCGCCGAAGCAGTCGGGGACGGTGCGGAGGGATGCGGCTCCTCGGTCCTGCGAAGACGCAGATGCCGAAGGCGGCGGAAGATCCGTGATCTGGAGCAGATCAGAGGGTGGGGCGCGGAAGGACCGACCGGAGACAGCCCACTACGGGCCGGGATTCTCGGGGTGCGGTTCTAGCAGAGCGCGCTCGAGCGGACGCCGGCGGTTACCGAGAACGCAGGGCGCGGCGCAAAGTGCGCGGGCGCGGCGAGGCCAGTGGCCTGTGCGTTGAGCTGAATCATCATCGGTAACCTCCTTTCGTGTGGCGATCCGGAGGCCACCGTAGCGAACGCGCGCCGGAGACGTCAAGCATCTGGTCCCGGACTCGGCGTGTCGCGACCCTATCCGGTTCCGTGGGCATCCGCGCGGGATCACCGTTCCGGCCCGGAATTCCGGTAGCGTAGCCGCGTGATTCTCCCCGGACGAGCGGTGCCCGCATGCATCTGAAGAGCCTGACGCTCAAAGGGTTCAAGTCGTTCGCGCAGCCGACGAGTTTCGTGTTCGAGCCCGGTGTCACCTGCATCGTCGGTCCGAACGGCTCCGGAAAGTCCAATGTCGTCGACGCCCTCGCCTGGGTGATGGGGGAGCAGGGGGCGAAGACCCTGCGCGGCGGCAAGATGGAGGACGTGATCTTCGCGGGCACCTCGACCCGCGGTCCGCTCGGGCGCGCCGAGGTGCAGCTCACCATCGACAATGCCGACGGCGCTCTGCCGATCGAGTACGCCGAGGTGACGATCAGCCGCACGCTGTTCCGGAACGGTTCGAGCGAGTATGCGATCAACGGCGAGGGCTGCCGTCTTCTCGACCTGCAGGAGCTCTTGAGCGATTCAGGTCTGGGGCGCGAGATGCACGTGATCGTGGGTCAAGGACGTCTGGACACGGTGTTGCAGGCCTCTCCGGAAGATCGACGGGGCTTCATCGAGGAGGCCGCCGGAATCCTCAAGCATCGGCGACGCAAGGAGAAGACCCTCCGCAAGCTCGACGCCATGCAGACCAATCTCACCCGTCTGAGCGACCTCGCCGGAGAGATCCGGCGCCAACTCAAGCCCCTCGGGCGCCAGGCGGAGATCGCGCGGGAGGCGCAGACCATCGCTGCCGTGGTCCGTGATGCCAAGGCGAGGATCTTCGCCGACGACGTGGTCGCTCTGCGCACCGCTCTGGCCGACCACACGCGCACCGAGCACGAACGCCACACCGAACGCCTGGTGCTGTCGGACCAGGCGGAGACGGTGCGGGCGAGCATCGCGCGCCTCGAGCACGAGCAGAACTCGGTCGCCGTCGACGAGGCGCGCAGCGTCGCCTTCGGGCTGGAGCAGGTGCAGGAGCGGATGCGCGGCCTCTACACGCTGGCGAATCAGCGCCTCGCGTTGCTCGGATCGGAGGAGGACGACGCCGCCGTCACCACGGTCACCGTCACTCAGGCCACGATCGACGAGGCGAAGGAAGAGATCGACGTGATCTCCGCCGGGCTGGGGGATGCGCAGGACGCGGCCGCGTCGGCGAGCCGCGAAGTGGTGCAGGCCCGCGCAGAACTGGACACGCTCGACGTGGACATCGCCGAGCAGAGCGCACTGGTCTCCGAGTACGACATGCGCATCTCCGCGCTGCGTGGCACGGCCGACGCGGCCTCCTCGGCCCTCGCCGCGGTGCGTGGGGCCGTTCTCCGGCAGGAGAATGCGCTCGAAGCGGCGAACATGCGTCGTCGAGAGGCCGCGGAGGCGCTCGAGGCGATCGACGATGCCGAGGCGCCCGAGGGCACCGCCGTCGAGTACGCCGCCGCGTACGACAGTGCCCAACGCGCCTCCACGGCGGCGGAAGCGGAACGGGAGACCCTGCGCGAGCGCCTGCACACCGCTGAGCGTGAGGTCGATGCTCTGACGGCGAAGGCCGCCGCTCTGAGCAGCGCACTGGCGCTGTCCGGTGGAGCGGCAGAGGTCGTCGAAGCCGGTGGGCGGGGCGTGCGCGGGCTCGTCGGTGACTCCGTGCAGGTCCGCGCCGGCTTCGAAGCAGCGATCGCGGCGGTGCTGGGCCCGCTCGCCGAGGGCGTGCTCATCGATACCGCCGCCGATGCCTTCGCGCAGGCCGAGCAGGCGGCCGAACATCGCCGGGGAGTGGTCGACTTCGTCGTCGCGGACGTGCCTGCCCCCCGGTCCGTGGTCGTCGCACCGATCGACGGTGTCACGCCTGCGGTGGAGACCGTCACCGCCCCCGATGGTGTTCTCGGCATCCTGTCCCATGTCCTCATCGCGAACGACCTGGACGCGGCTCGTGCTGCGCGCACAGCGCTCGACACGGCGGGCGACACGTCCACGACGATCGTGACGGTCGGTGGCGATGTGATCACGGCGCACACCCTGCGAACCGGGTCCGGCGGCGAGCGCTCACGGCTCGAACTCGCCGCGGAGCGGGATGCCGCAGCGGAACGACTCGCCGAGGTCCAGATCGTGGTCGACTCCCTCCGTGAGGCTCGGGAGGATGCAAACGAAGCGGTGGAGACGGCCCGCCGCCAGGCGAAAGATGCGCTGCGGGCTCTCCGCGAACACGACGCCGCTCTCGCCACGCATGCGGAGCAGCTGAACCGGGTCACGGTGCGGCACGAGTCCGCGGTCGCCGAGTGTGAACGGCTCGAGACGGGGCTCGCCCAGGCGCAGGCCGCGGTTGCCGACGCCGAGGCGAAGGCCACCGATGCGAAGGTCGCACTGGACGAGGCGATCGCCACACCGCGGCCGGTACTCGACGCTTCCGCCCGCGACGGACTCCTGGAGGCGCTCGAACTCGCCCGGGAGGGAGAACTGCGGTCACGTCTCGAGATCGAGACTCTGCGTGAGCGGGTGCGGGCTGCCCAGGCGAGGGTGGCGAGTCTCGAACGGCAACGCGAACAGGAGCGGGATGCCGCGGCGGAAGCCGCACGCCGCGCCGTGATCCGTCGCGCTCAGCGCGAGGCTGCCTCCGGGGTGGCCGACGAACTCCCGCGCATCCTCGACTCGCTCGACCGATCGGTCACGGAAGCCCGTGTCGCTCTCGCCGAAGCCGAGGCGGCGCGCTCGGCGCAGAACCAGGAACTCGTCGCCCTGCGTGCCCAGGAGACGTCGCTCCGGGAACGCCTGGCCGGGCTGACGGAGAGCGTGCACGGGCTCGAGCTGCAGATCCACGAGAAGAAGCTGCACCTGAGCAGCCTGCTCGAGCGGGTGTCGTCCGAGCTGTCGCTCGACGAAGATATTCTCGTTGCGGAATATGGTCCCGATCAGCTGGTTCCTCGTGATCCGGGGACGGAACAGGCCGCCGAGGACGCGCACGACGACACCGCCATCCCGTTCGATCGTCGTATCCAGCAGCGTCGTCTGGCCGAGGCGGAGCGGAAGCTCGCGCAACTCGGCCGGGTGAACCCTCTGGCGCTCGAGGAGTTCGCTGCGCTCGAACAGCGCCATGCATTCCTCACGGAGCAGCTCGCTGACCTGACGCAGACGCGGGAGGACCTCCTGACGATCATCGCCGACCTCGACGAGCGGATGGAGACGATCTTCGCGAGCGCCTTCGAAGACACCAAGGAGGCCTTCGGCCAGGTCTTCCCGCTGCTCTTCCCCGGTGGGACCGGGAGCATCTCGCTGACCGATCCCGACAACTTGCTGACGACCGGCATCGAGGTGTCGGTGCGTCCGGTCGGGAAGAAGATCGAGAGGCTGTCGCTCCTCTCCGGCGGTGAGCGTTCGCTGGCTGCCGTCGCGCTGCTCGTGGCGATCTTCAAGGCGCGGCCGAGCCCCTTCTACATCCTCGATGAGGTCGAGGCCGCGCTGGACGACGCGAACCTCGGGCGGCTGCTCACGGTGTTCGAGCAGCTGCGGGAGAGCTCCCAGCTGCTCATCATCACCCACCAGAAGCGCACGATGGAGATCGCGGATGCGCTCTACGGTGTCTCGATGCGTCAGGACGGCGTGTCTGCGGTCGTCGGGCAGCGGGTCGGCGACAGGGCGGCCGCTGCCGTCTGACCGATCGAGGTCGGCTTCGCGGTCGATTCGCCTGCGCTACCCGTAGGCTGGAGGGATGGCGGAGAAGTCTTGGTCACTCGGTCGCGCACTGCGCGGCATGTTCGTCAAACCCACGATCGATGAGACCACGTGGGAGGACCTCGAGACAGCGCTGATCACCGCGGACTTCGGTCCCGACATCAGTGAGCGCGTCGTCGAGGAACTGCGTGCGAAGGTCGACAAGTACCGCACCACCGATCCCCAGGACCTGCAGCGAATGCTGCGGGAGACCCTGGAGGAGCACTTCGCGAAGTTCGACACCACCCTCAAGCTCACCGAGCGTCCCGCCGTCGTGCTGGTCGTCGGGGTCAACGGCGTCGGCAAGACCACGACCATCGGCAAATTCACGAAGTTCCTCCGCGGCTACCAGCGCAGTGTCGTGGTCGGTGCGGCGGACACGTTCCGTGCTGCTGCGGTCGATCAGCTCGCCACGTGGGCGCAGCGCGGGGGTGCAGCGATCGTCCGCCCGCAGCAGGAAGGTCAGGATCCCGCCTCCGTCGCCTTCCAGACTGTCGAGTACGCCAAGCGCGAAGGCATCGAGATCGCGATCATCGACACCGCCGGGCGTCTGCACACCAAGGGCGGTCTCATGGACGAGCTCACCAAGGTGCGGCGGGTGATCGAGAAGCAGGCGCCCATCAGCGAGGTCCTTCTCGTCCTCGACGCGACCACCGGGCAGAACGGCGTGATGCAGGCAGAGGCCTTCCTCGAGCACGCGGGCGTCACGGGGCTCGTCCTCACCAAGCTCGACGGCTCGGCCAAGGGCGGGTTCGTGCTGGCCGTTCAAGAGCGCACCGGTATCCCGGTGAAGCTCCTCGGCCAGGGGGAGGGGATCGACGATCTCACCGGTTTCACGCCTCATGTCTTCGTCCAATCCCTGGTCGGCTGAGGACGGGACTACCGCCGTGAGCACGAGGCTGGTTTCATAGCGTTATGGCGATCGAACACGACTACTTCGGACTCCTGTCCTCGGGCCCCGACGGCTCGATCTTCTGGTCGGAGACCGTGGAGCTCGGTGACCAGAGCGTCACCGTCGATCTGACCGCGCCGGACCAGGACGATGTGTCCGCCGACGCGCTCGACATCGCCGCCGGACTCATCGCCGGCCTCGAGAACGTGGACGGGACGGCACGTCGCGGCATGCTGGCCGAGGTGGACGACCGCACCAGCGAGGTGACCGAGTACATTCTGCAGCAGCAGGAGGCCTACGGCGATGACCTCCCTGACGTCCTCGTCGATGTGTCGGGCGACGCCGCGGTGGACATCATCCGCTCGCTCCGACTGATGAGCATGACGATCCTGGCCGACGAGCACGGCGGTTCGGAACCCTTCGCCGTGCTCGAGTACGCCCTGGACGACAGCTCGTCCGACGATGTCCTGCTCGTGAACCTCGGCTCGGACGGTTCCGTCCAGTCGGTGATGAGCGCCGACTGAGGCGCCACCGCCGCGGGTGGCGCCTCAGACCCGGCAAGGTCAGACGGCCTGCGCGAAACCGAGGTCCGCGCTGTCTGCGATGTGCGCGAGGTGCTCGGGGATCTCTCGTCCCTTCGACACCATCGACTGTGCCCACAGACGACCCGCACGGTAAGACGAGCGCACGAGGGGGCCGGCGAGGACGCCGAGGAAGCCGATGCGCTCGGCCTCTTCCTTGAACTCCACGAACTCGGCCGGCTTCACCCAGCGCGCGACGGGGTGATGGCGCGGTGACGGACGCAGGTACTGCGTGATCGTGATGATGTCGCAGCCGGCGTCATGGAGGTCGTGCAACGCCTGGACGACCTCCTCCGGTTCCTCGCCCATCCCCAGGATCAGGTTCGACTTCGTGATCAGACCGGCGTCGCGGGCCTGCGTGAGGACGTTGAGGGAGCGCTCGTAGCGGAACGCCGGACGGATGCGCTTGAAGATGCGGGGCACGGTCTCGACGTTGTGCGCGAACACCTCAGGGCGGGCATCGAAGATCTGCCCGAGGAAGGCCGGATCGGCGTTGTGCTCGTTCGCGAGCAGTTCGACGCCGGTGTTCGGGTTGAGCTCGTGGATCTTCCGGACGGTCTCGGCGTTGAGCCAGGCGCCCGTGTCGGGGAGGTCGTCCCGCGCGACGCTCGTCACCGTGGCGTAGCGGAGGTTCATGCGCACGACGCTCTCGGCGACGCGGCGGGGCTCGTCGGTGTCGTAGGCGTCGGGCTTGCCCGTGTCGATCTGGCAGAAGTCGCAGCGGCGGGTGCACTGCGAGCCCCCGATGAGGAACGTCGCCTCCCGGTCCTCCCAGCACTCGTAGATGTTCGGGCAGCCGGCTTCCTGACACACCGTGTGCAGGTCCTCGCTCTTCACAAGAGAGTGCAGCGCCGTGTATTCCGGGCCCATCTTCGCTTTGGTCTTGATCCACTCGGGCTTGCGCTCGATGGGGGTCTCGGCGTTGCGGACCTCCAATCGGAGGAGCTTGCGTCCTTCGGGGGCGGCGGTCATGCGGGAACTCCTGCGTACTCGGTGAGGAAGGCGGTCGTGACGTGATCGATGACGTCGGCGGGGGAGACGTCGGCTCCGACGATCTCGCTCACGGTGGTGACTCCGGCATCGGTGATGCCGCACGGGATGATCCCGCGGAATCCCACCAGGCTGTTGTCGCAGTTGATCGCGAAGCCGTGCATCGTGACGCCCTGCTGCACTCGCACGCCGATGGCCGCGACCTTGTCCTCCGAGAGCGGGCGGCGAACCCAGACGCCGCTCCGTCCGTCGACCTGGTACCCGTCCACTCCCAGAGGGCGGAGCACGTCGATCAGGATGCGTTCCAGCCGCCGCACGTGAGCGACGACGTCCATCGGTTCGGGGAGCCGGACGATGGGATACCCGACGAGCTGGCCGGGTCCGTGCCAGGTGATCTTTCCCCCGCGGTCGACGTCGATGACGGGTGTGCCGTCCTGAGGGCGTTCGTGCGGCTCGGTGCGCTTGCCGGCGGTGTAGACCGCCTCATGCTCGAGCAGGATCAGCGTGTCCGGTCGACTTCCGTCCACCACCTCGGTGTGAACGCGGCGCTGCAGTTCCCACCCGTCGGCGTACGGCACGAGGTCCGGAGCCAGTCCCGGAGTGAGGATGTCCAGCATGAACGTCTCCCATCATCGATTAGTTGGATTGGGTCTAACAATACTCCCGACGAGACGCATCGGATGCATACCGGTCGCGCGCGGTAGCGTGAGGGCATGAGTTCCACCGGCCGTGCGGGGCGCCCCAAGGCGTCGTCCCGCGAGACTCTCGCGGAGGCCGCATGCGAGCTCTTCCTCGAACGCGGGTACGACGGCACATCGGTGGCCGACATCACTCAGCGCGCAGGCGTGAGCCGATCGAGCTTCTTCAACTACTTCACTTCGAAGAGTGACGTGTTGTGGTCCGGCGTCGACGAGCGGATCGAAGACGCGCTCGAGTCCCTCGACGATCTCGGGACGCGCGCGACGGGCGAGGCCGTCCGGGACATCCTTCTGCTCGTCGTCCGAGACTTCGCGCCCGATGCATTGGCTCTCGCGCTCCGTAACGCGGCCGCCATGGGGCTCGAGGATGAACTCGTTCGCGACACCGGTCTGCGTCTGGCGAAGCTCTCTGCAGGAGTGTCGCGCGCGGCTCGCGGTTCCGGGGTCGATGCGGTGCGTGCCGACATCCTCGGCGCCGCGCACGCCGCGGCCGTCTTCTCGTCGCTGCGGGTCTGGGCCGAGCAGGGGGCCGGCCGGGGTACTCCGGAAGCCGTACTCGCCGATGCGCTGGGGACGATCCACGACCTTCCCTGGTCGGACTGACCCCGCTCGGCGACCGAGCTCCGCGCTGCGCTGAGCGTGGAGGCTCCGCTCGCGTAGAATCGACAGCACCATGGCTACCTTTGGCACGCTCTCCGATCGGCTCACCGAGACCTTCCGCAACCTTCGCACGAAGGGAAAGCTCACCGCGGCCGACGTCGACGGCACCGTACGGGAGATCCGTCGCGCGCTGCTCGACGCCGACGTCGCGCTCGTCGTCGTCAAGGACTTCACCGCCAGAGTGCGTGAGCGCGCGCTCGGTGACGAGGTCAACAAGGCGCTGAACCCCGCGCAGCAGGTCGTGCAGATCGTCAACGAGGAGCTCGTCCAGATCCTCGGCGGCGAGCAGCGTCGGCTGCAGTTCGCGAAGACCGCTCCGACCGTGATCATGCTCGCGGGTCTGCAGGGTTCGGGTAAGACGACGTTCGCGGGCAAGCTGGCGAAGCAGCTCGAGGGCGAAGGGCACACGCCCCTCCTGGTCGCCGCCGACCTTCAGCGCCCGAACGCCGTCAACCAGCTCCAGGTCGTGGCGGAGCAGGCCGGCGCCACCATCTACGCCCCGGAGCCCGGCAACGGCGTCGGGGATCCGGTGAAGGTCTCGCGCGATGGTGTCGAGTATGCGCGACGTCAGCAGCACGATGTCGTGATCATCGACACGGCCGGCCGTCTCGGCGTCGACGCCGAACTCATGAAGCAGGCCGCCGACATCCGCAAGGCGGTCACCCCCGACGAGGTCCTGTTCGTCATCGACGCGATGATCGGTCAGGATGCCGTCAACACGGCCAAGGCGTTCCAGGAGGGTGTCGACTTCACCGGCGTCGTGCTGTCGAAGCTCGACGGCGACGCACGTGGTGGCGCGGCTCTCTCCGTGGCCTCCGTGACCGGCCGTCCGATCATCTTCGCGTCGACGGGCGAGCGCCTCGAAGACCTCGAGCCGTTCCACCCCGACCGTATGGCGAGCCGGATCCTCGACCTCGGCGACATCCTGACCCTCATCGAGCAGGCCCAGCAGGCCTTCGACGAGGAAGAGGCCATGAAGATGGCCGAGAAGCTTGCGACCGAGGCCTTCACCCTCGAGGACTTCCTCGACCAGCTTCAGCAGATGAAGAAGATGGGTTCGATGAAGAAGATGCTCGGGATGCTTCCGGGCATGGGGCAGATGAAGCAGCAGCTCGAGGACTTCGACGAGCGTGAGATCGATCGCACCGAAGCCATCATCCGTTCGATGACGCCGGGGGAGCGGCGAAACCCGAAGGTGCTCAACGGCTCGCGCCGTCTGCGCATCGCCCGTGGTGCCGGCATGACGGTCACCGACGTGAACCAGCTCGTGCAGCGGTTCGAGCAGGCCGCGAAGATGATGAAGACGGTAGCCCGAGGGGGCACGCCCAACATCCCCGGTATGGGTGCGGTGCCCGGCATGGGACGTCCCGGTGCTTCCTCGAAGCGGGGGAAGGGCAAGAAGGGCAAGTCTTCCGGCGGTTCTCGTTCGGGCAACCCGGCCAAGCGCGCTGCGGAGAACGCGGGCATCACCTCCTCGGCCGCACCCACGGGGTCGGGCTTCGGGTTGGGTAATGCCCCCCAGGCTCCCAGCGAGGCCGATCTCGCGGAGATCCAGAAGCTCTTCGGCAAGGGCTGAGCCTGGTCAGCGCGGAGCGGTGAGCACGGGCGCGACCGCCGAGGCGGCGGGACGTCCCGGTCCTGCTGCCGGACGCGCAACGATCTGGCCCAGCACCAACGCGCCGAGCGTCAGCACGAACCCGATGGCCTGGAGTGGCGTGAACCACTCGCCCGCGACGAGCGCACCGAGCAGGGTCGCGACGATCGGGGAGAGCAGCGCGAGGAGCCCCGGCACGATCACCGGCAGTTGCTGGACCCCGCGGAACCAGAGCGAGTAGGCGACGATCCCGCCCACCGTGCCGAGCCACAGATACCCGAGCGTGGCTTCACCGTCGATCCGCGATGGTACCCCTTCGACGAGCAGAGTGACCGGCAGCAGCAGAAGCCCTCCAGCGCCGAGCTGCCAGCCGGCGTAGGCCACCGGTCCGACCCCGCTCGGCCTGCCCCAGCGCTTGGTGAGGATCATCCCCATTCCGGTCGCGGTGACACCGCCCAGCGCGGCGAGGACTCCCCAGAGATCGAGATCCGCCGCAGGGCCGAGGACGACCAGGGCGACACCGCCTGCTCCGACGACGGCGGCAGCCGCGGTGAGCGGTCGGATGCGCTCCTGCAGCACGAGCGAACCGAGAGCCAGCACGATGACCGGTTGAGCACCGGCAACTGCTGCCGCCACCCCGCCGGGGAGGCGTTCGGCAGCGAGGAACAGGAGAGGGAAGAACGCGCCGATGTTGAGTGCGCCGAGTGCCATCGACTTCCACCACCACGAACCGTGCGGAAGCCGTCGGCTCAGGACGACGGCGAGAATCCCGGCGGGGAGGGAACGTAGGAGCGCGGCGAACAGAGGGTGCCCGGGCGGGAGGAGTTCTGTCGTCACGAGATAGGTGGTCCCCCAGGAGATCGGTGCGAGGGCGGTGAGGAGCACGAGCATCACGCGGTTCATACCTCCAGCGTGCGCGCCGTGCGCCAATGAGTCCAACGCATGTTTGTCACAGCTTGCATGAGGGTTGATCATGGATTCATGGAACTCCAACAGCTCCGGTACGTGGTGGAGGTGGCTGCCACCTCCAGCTTCACCAGGGCCGCCGAGCGTTGCTTCGTGACTCAATCGGCTCTCAGCCACCAGATCGCTGCACTGGAGCGGGAACTCGGCCTGCGACTGTTCATCAGGTCGAGTCGGAGCGTTCGATTGAGCGAGGCCGGCGAAGCGTTCGTCGGGCACGCGCGTGCCGCGGTCCGGGCAGCGGAGCAGGCACGGGAGGATGCCGCCGCCGTCGACGGCGCGGTGGTGGGGACTCTCCGCATCGGTGTCATCCCGACCGTGACCGCAATCGATCTCCCCGCCGTCCTCGTGGCGTTCCGCAGACAACATCCGCAAGCACGAGTCGAACTGCAGGTGGGGAACAGCGACACGCTCGTCGCCCGGCTTCGTCGCGGCGATCTCGATGTGGCGCTTCTGGGCCTGCGCGACGGCGTGGACCCGGTCGGCGTGGCATCACGTGTCCTGTCGCGTGACCGACTCGTGGCGGCGGTCCCTCGCGGGCACGCTCTTGCGGGCGCCGAAGCGATTCAGATCGAGGACTTGGCCGATCAGACCTTCGCGGACTTCCCGGCTGCGACCTCCGGCCGGGCGCAGAGCGACGCCGCGTTCACGTCCGCGGGAGTGACGAGGGATGTCGCGTTCGAAGCCGACTCGGCCACTCTCATCCTCGGGCTCGTCGAGGCGGGACTGGCGGTCACGCTTCTCGCGCCGGAGACGGTGTCGCGATCGGGAGCCGATGTCGTGACCATCGACATCCTCGACGGTCCCCGGCGGGTCGAGTACGTCGCCTGGGACCAGGCTGCGCCCCGGACGGTGGCCCGGGCCTTCCTCGCGGTGCTGGCTGCGGTTCCGGGGGAGCACGGATCCGAAGCCTCGTCCTCCTCATGAGGATGCAGGAAGATGCGAGAAGCGGGTCCGGAGGTGAACTCCGGACCCGCTTCGCTTCACTCGACGCCGTTACTTGACGTCTTCGTCGACCCAGTCCATGGACTTCGTGACGGCCTTGCGCCACAACCGGAGCTGGCGGTCGCGCTCGGCTTCATCCATCGAGGGCTCCCAGCGCTTGTCCTCCTGCCAGTTCGCGGAGAGGTCATCCAGACCGTTCCAGAAGCCGACGGCGAGACCGGCGGCGTAGGCGGCACCGAGAGCCGTGGTCTCGGCGACGACCGGGCGCACGACGGGGACACCGAGGACGTCCGCCTGGAACTGCATGAGCGCGTCGTTGGCGACCATGCCGCCGTCGACCTTGAGCTCCGTCAGATCCACACCGGCATCGGCGTTGACCGCATCCAGCACGTCGCGGGTCTGGAAGGCCACGGCCTCCAGTGCGGCGCGCGCGATGTGGTTCTTGTTCGCATACCGGGTGAGGCCGACGATCGCGCCCCGGGCGTCCGGACGCCAGTAGGGGGCGAACAGTCCCGAGAACGCGGGGACGATGTAGACGCCGCCGTTGTCCTCGACCTGCTCGGCCAGCTTCTCGACCTCGGGGGCCGAGGAGATGATGCCGAGCTGGTCGCGCAGCCACTGGATGAGCGACCCGGTGACGGCGATCGATCCTTCGAGTGCGTAGTGGGTCGGTCCGTCGCCGAGCTTGTAGCCGACGGTGGTGAGCAGCCCGTTCTTCGAGTGGACGACTTCTTCGCCCGTGTTGAAGATCAGGAAGCAGCCCGTGCCGTAGGTGTTCTTGCTCTCGCCGGTCTGGAAGGCGGCCTGCCCGAACGTCGCGGCCTGCTGGTCGCCGAGGATGCCGGCGATCGGCGTCTCCCGCAGGAGCGAGGAGCTCTCCGCGGTGCCGTACACCTCGGACGAGGAACGGATCTCCGGCATCATCGAGCGCGGCACGCCGAACGCTTCGAGGATGTCATCGCGCCACTCGAGGGTTTCGAGGTCCATGAACATCGTGCGGGACGCGTTGGTGACGTCGGTCGCGTGCACGCCTCCGTCGGCGCCACCCGTGAGGTTCCAGAGAACCCAGCAGTCGGTGGTGCCGAAGAGCAGGTCACCTGCTTCCGCCTTTTCGCGGGCCCCCTCGACGTTCTCCAGAATCCACGCGATCTTGGTCCCCGAGAAGTACGTCGCGAGGGGCAGACCGACGACCGGCTTGAACCGCTCGACACCGCCGTCGGCCGCCAGGCGGTCGACGATCTCCTGCGTGCGGGTGTCTTGCCAGACGATCGCGTTGTAGATCGGCTTGCCGGTGTTCTTGTCCCACACGACGGCGGTCTCGCGCTGGTTGGTGATACCGACGGCCGCGATGTCGTGGCGGGTCAGGTCGGCGCGGCCCAGGGCCAAGCCGATGACCTCTTGCACGTTGCGCCAGATCTCCGCCGCGTCGTGTTCGACCCAGCCTGCCTTCGGAAGGATCTGTTCGTGTTCCTTCTGTCCGGTCGCGACGATGCTGCCCTTCTTGTCGAAGATGATCGCGCGGCTCGACGTGGTTCCCTGGTCGATGGCGATGATGTAGTCAGCCACTTGTGCTCTCCTTTGAATTCCAGTGCGGATGGGGTGTCGATCAGCCGGCGAGGCCGAGCAGCACGGGCGCTGCGAGTGCGGCGATCACACCACCGATGAGCGGACCGACGACGGGGACCCACGAGTAGGACCAGTCGCTGGCACCCTTGCCCTTGATCGGCAGGATCGCGTGAGCGATGCGCGGGCCGAGGTCACGGGCGGGGTTGATGGCGTAGCCGGTCGGACCACCGAGGGACGCGCCGATCGCGACCACGAGCAGGGCGACCGGGAGTGCGGTGAGCGGTCCGAGGCCTCCGGGGGTACCGACCTCGATGTCGCCGTAGTCCGCGAACGCGAAGATGACGAACACGAGCACGAACGTTCCGATGATCTCCGTGATGAGGTTCCACCCGTAGGAGCGGATCGCAGGACCGGTCGAGAAGACGCCGAGCTTGTTGGCCGCCTCCGGCTCCTCGTCGAAGTGCTGCTTGTAGGCGAGCCAGACGACGATGGCACCGAGGATCGCGCCGACGAGTTCAGCGGCCGTCGCGGTCAGGAACATCACGAACGAGATCTTGCCGGCGACGAAGAGTCCGATGCCGACGGCGGGGTTGAGGATCGCACCGGAGTACGCCGAGACGAGCACACCGGCGAAGACCGCGAGGCCCCATCCCCAGTTGACCATCAGGAAGCCGCCGCCGAAGCCCTTGTTCTTCGCAAGGGCCACGTTGGCCACGACACCACATCCGAGGAGGACGAGCATCGCTGTGCCGACCAACTCCGAGAGGAAGTAGAGACCGAGATTCACATCAGCCGTGTCTTCTTTGACCTTTCTTATGTGTCGAGGCCCCTCTGCCCCGACACGTTATGGGGGTTGCGCCGCGAGGAGGGCGGCTGTCCGAAGTCCAGTCAGCCGCGGGCGCGGGACTGGATATCGAGTCCGTGCCGCTCGTTGAGCAGCTGACGTGTCTGGTCGAGCTCGGCGTCGTGACGCGCGCGGTCCCAGCCGAGCAGCGGAGCGAGCGCGTCGGCGATCTCATCGAGGACCTCGGCGTCCGCGTTTCCGGTGAAGGCGATGCTGGTGCGCCGCAGCACGACGTCTTCGAGGCGACTCACCATCTCGTTGTGCACCATCCATTCGAGTTCGCGGGTCGAGAGGTCGCCCTTCGCGAGGGGCTCGTCGGTACCCTGCTCGACATACTCCCAGACCTGGGCGGCGCGTGTGCCGTAGCGTGCGATCAGGCGGTCGGCACGTGCGCCGGCGCCGGCGAGGTTCTCCTGCACCCAGATACGCTTCGCCTTCTCCGTACGCGGGAACTCGCGGCCGCCGCCGATTGCGCGCCCGGCCGTCGAGACGGTCCTGGTACGGCCGAGCAGGCCGAGCACGACATCGGACAGCGACTCGCCGAGCGCGCGGAACGTCGTCCACTTGCCGCCGACGAGGCTCACGAGCGGTACCGCGCCCTTCTGGTCGACTTCGATGCGGTAGTCGCGGGAGACGAAGCCCGGTGCCGTGTCCTCATGACGCGGCAGTGGGCGGATACCCGAGAACTTGTAGACGATCTGGTCGCGCGCCACCGGGATCGTCGGGAACACGTGGTGGATCAGGTCGAAGAAGTAGTCGACCTCCTCCTCGGTGCACACGGGCACCTCGCGCGGGTCGGCGTCGATGTCGGTCGTGCCGACCAGGACCCGCCCCTTGAGCGGGTAGATCAGGACGATGCGGCCGTCGGAGTGCTCGAAGAAGATCTCACGGCCCTGCGTGGCCTCGAGCAGCTCGGGGTGGTCGAGCACGATGTGCGACCCCTTGGTGCCGCCCATATACTTCGTGTCCTCGCCGAGCGCATCGTTCGTCAAGTCCGTCCAGGGGCCCGAGGCGTTCACCACGACATCGGCCTGCACGGAGAACTCGGTTCCGCTCTCGCGGTCGCGGAGGATCACCTTGTCGCCGTCGCGGGCGATCGCTTCGACGTAGTTGAGCGCATGCGCGCCCGGGTGAGCTGCGCGTCCGTCCTGGAGCACGTCGAGAGCGAGACGCTCCGGGTCGTGCATGGAGGCGTCGTAGTACGTCGCGGTGTACTTGATCCGCGGGTCGAGCGAAGGCAGTTCGGCCAACGACTTCTTCCGACCGAGGAAGCGGTGCCGCGGGACCATTCCGCCGTCGCGTGAGAACGTGTCATAGATCGTGAGACCAACCTTGATGAGGAAGGCGCCGCGCTCCTGCGGCTTGCCGCTCTTGTGCGTGAGGAACCGCAGGGGAGCGGAGAGGATGCCGGAGAAGGTGGAGTAGATCGGGATCGTCGTCTGCAGCGGCTTGACGTAGTGCGGAGCGATCTTGAGCAGGCCGTTGCGCTCTTCCACCGACTCGCGCACGAGGCGGAACTCACCGTTCTCGAGGTACCGGATCCCACCGTGGATCATCTGGCTCGATGCGGAGGACGCGCCGGAGGCGAAGTCGCCGCGCTCGACGAGGACGACGTCCACTCCCTGCAGTGCCAGATCACGGAACGTGGAGATTCCGTTGATCCCGCCACCGATGACGAGGACGCTCGTACGTCCGGACTCACGGACGGTGCTGACCTCTGCGCGCTCCGCAGACGAGTGTGTGGAATCGATCATCGTCGACCCTCTCTTCCTTACTTGCCAACCAGCATCGACCTGTGTGGCATCTCGCGCAAGCCCACTGCACATATGTGCAAGGATCGGGGGTGAGGAGGTCACGATGGTCGGTCAGGCCGCGGAAACGCGCGACAGCAAACTGATCGCGGCGCTCACCGCCGCGCAGCTCTACTACATGCAGGACAAGACGATGGAAGTCATCGCGCAGGAACTCGGCACCTCCCGATCCTCCGTGTCCCGCCTGTTGAGCTTCGCCAGGGAAAGCGGCCTGGTCGACATCCGCATCAATTCGCCGTTGGAACGTCTCGGGATGCTCGAGCAGCGCATCCGTGACCGGCACCGTGTGGCTGCGCACGTGGTGCCGATGCCGGAGATCCTCAGCGAAGTCGAACGTCTCGAGCGTGTGGCGCTCACGGCGGGTCGTCTGCTGTCGCAGTTCGTCGATTCGAACATGGTCATCGGAGTCGCGTGGGGCTCGACGATCAGTGCGGTGAGCCGTGGACTCACACAGAAGGAGACGCACAACACCACGTTCGTGCAGCTCAACGGGGCCGGGAACACCCAGACGACCGGCGTCGAATACTCCAGCGACATCCTGCAGCGGTTCGGCAGTGCCTTCGGCGCGCAGGTGCAGCAGTTCCCCGTCCCCGCTTTCTTCGATGACCCGGCGACCCGGGAGGCGATGTGGAGGGAGCGGAGCACGCGGCGTGTGCTCGACCTTCAGGCCAAGATGGACGTCGCCGTCTTCAGCCTGGGTTCTCCCGCGGCGGAGGTGCCGAGCCGTGTCTACGTCGGCGGCTACCTCGGGCGTGACGATTACCGCAGCCTGCGCGAGGACCACGCGATCGGCGATGTCGCCACGGTCTTCTTCCGATCAGATGGTTCCTGGCGGGACATCCGCGTCAACGCGAGGGCGACCGGCCCCGGACTCGATCGTCTGCGCCGCGTCCCTCGCCGGGTCTGCGTTGTCTCCGGTATCCCGAAGTTGGTGAGTCTCAGGGCTGCTCTGGCGGCCGGACTCATCACCGACGTGGTCCTCGACGAAGGTCTCGCACGCCGTCTCGTGGAGGACTGAAAGGCGCCGGGAGTGTCAGTCCTCGTCGGTCGACGACTCCGGACCGGAGCGGAACTCGCGGATCAGGTGCTGCACCACGGCGGTGAGATCGCCGCCCGCGGCATCGGCGACGGCGAGCTGCCGCGCGTAGCTGGCGCCGCCCTCCAGGATCGTCCCCACGCCGCCGAATTCGCGTCCGCACCCCAACTCCACCGCGACGGGGGCGAGCGACTCGAGCGTCTCGGTCAGGTGCTCCCGTACGGGGCGCTGGGTGCCTGCGGCGTCGACGATGACGCGGGCGTCGAGTCCGTATCGTGCCGCCCGCCACTTGTTCTCGCGGTGGAACCAGGCGGGAAGTTCAGGGAGAGTCCTGCCCTCGTCGAGTTGCCGCGAGAAGTGCTCGACGAGCACCTGCACGAGTGCGGCGACGGATGCCAGCTCCGGGAGGGTGGACAGGCCGTCGCAGGCGCGTACCTCGATCGTGCCCCACCGTGGGGCGGGGCGGATGTCCCAGCGCACCTCGGTGGCATCTTCCATCACGCCGGTCCGGACCATGTCCTCGAGGTACGACTCGTACTGCGACCAGTCGTGCAACGGCCACGGGAGTCCTGCTGTGGGCAGCTGCTGGAAGACCAGCGCACGGTTCGACGCGTAGCCCGTGCGTTCGCCGGCCCAGAACGGGCTCGACGCCGCCAGAGCCTGCAGGTGCGGGAGGTAGCCGGCGAGTGCGTTGATGAGGGGGAAGACCTTGCGGTGGTCTTCGACTCCGATGTGCACGTGGATGCCCCAGATCATCATGTTGCGTCCCCACCACTGGGTGCGCTCGATCAGGGTGTGATACCGCGACTTGTCCGAGACCTGCTGATCGAACCACTGGGCGAACGGGTGGCTTCCGGCTGACAGCAGCTCGATCCCGGCGGGGTCCGTGGCCGAACGCACGGAGGTGATCGCGTTGGCGATGTCGTCGACGGCGTGCGCCACGGAGTCGCCGATTCCACTCGTCACCTCGATCGTGTTGGTGAGGAGCTCACCCGTGACCGTGTGGCGTTCATCCGCGCTCTCCCTCTCCAGCGCGGCGAGCAGTTCCGGGGCGCGCCCGACGAGGTCACCGCTGGCCGGGTCCGCCAGCATGATCTCCCATTCGAGGCCGACGGTGGAGCGGGCCGAAGAGGCGAACTCGAGTTTCACCCGCACAGTCTGGCACGGGCGCGACGCGACACGGCAACAGCAGTTTCGTCGCGTTTCGCGTCAGGCGCGTGCATCTGGCAGAATAGAGGGCTGGACCACCTGCTCGACCCTCTATCCAGCAGGTACCACTCATTTGAGCTTCCGCCGGGTGTGCACCCCACTCTCCAGGCGATCAGTTCGTTTCCTTCCACACAATTCAGGAGAATCGTGGCTGTCAAGATTCGTCTCAAGCGCCTGGGCAAGATCCGTGCGCCGTACTACCGCATCGTCGTCGCCGACTCGAAGACCAAGCGCGATGGTCGCGTGATCGAGGAGATCGGCAAGTACCACCCCACCGAGGAGCCCTCGTTCATCGAGGTCGACTCCGAGCGTGCGCAGTACTGGCTCTCCGTCGGCGCGCAGCCGACCGAGCAGGTCGCCGCCATCCTCAAGATCACGGGCGACTGGGGCAAGTTCAAGGGCGACAAGGACGCGAAGTCCACGCTCAAGGTCGCCGAGCCGAAGGCTCCCTTCGAGGTCGACGCATCCAAGAAGTCCGTCGTCAAGCCCAAGGCCGAGAAGAAGGCGGAGGCTCCCGCTGAGGAGGCTCCCGCCGCCGCCGACGCGGAGGCCGCTGAGGCTCCCGCCGCAGACGCGGAGTAATCCGTCGTGCTCGCCGCCGCGCTCGAACACATCGTCAAGGGGATCGTCGATCACCCGGAGGATGTCCGTATCAACGAATCCACATCGCCGCGAGGCGATCTCCTCGAGGTGCGCGTGCACCCCGACGACCGTGGACGCGTGATCGGGCGCGGCGGCCGCACCGCGAAGGCCCTTCGCACGCTGGTCAGCGCTCTTGCTGACGGGCGTCGGGTCCGCGTCGATGTCGCGGACGACTGACGTGGTGTCGAAGGACCGCAATCAGGGCAAGAACCAGCTGCGCGTCGGACGTCTCGTCAAGGCGCACGGCCTGAAGGGTGGGCTCAAGCTCGAGCTCTACACCGACAACCCCGAGGGGCGATTCGTCCCCGGTGCCGGTTTCACGTTGCAGGTGCCCGAGGCATCTCCGTGGCACGGCAAGGACATCACCGTACGTGAGTATCGAGTGATGAACGGCAACCCGGTCGTCTTCTTCGAAGACGTCGACGACCGCGACGCGGCCGAGAGCCTCGTCAAGGCGATTCTCTGGATCGACCAGAACGTCGACGAGGTCGAGGACGACGCGTGGTTCGACCATCAGCTCGTGGGGCTCGATGTCGTCCGTGATGACGCCATCATCGGTCGGGTCGTCCGTGTCGAGCACTTTCCCGCCCAGGATCTCCTCATCGTCAAGGCCGGTGAGAGCGAGGTCATGGTGCCTTTCGTCTCGGCGATCGTGCCGACCGTCGACGTCGCCGCAGGGCGTGTCGTCGTGACTCCTCCTGCGGGGCTCTTCGAGGAGCTTCCCGACGTCGCCGACACCGATCCGCAGGCGGACTCGGGCGCCGAAGCGGCCGAGTGACCGCTGATACGGTTCACCCGTGCGCATCGATGTCGTTTCCATCTTCCCGTCGTATTTCGACGGACTGACGCTCTCCCTGCTCGGCAAGGCTCAGGCGTCCGGCCTCATCGACCTCCGTGTTCGGGATCTGCGGGACTGGACTTCGGATCGGCACCGTACCGTCGATGACACGCCGTACGGCGGCGGCGCCGGCATGGTGATGAAGCCCGAACCGTGGGGGCTCGCACTCGATGAGCTGACCGCTGCGTCGGCATCGCACGTCGATGAGCGCCCCACCATCATCTTCCCATCTCCTGCCGGCGAGGTGTTCACACAGAAGACGGCCAGACAGCTCGCGACGCGCCAGCATCTCGTGTTCGGGTGCGGGCGCTATGAAGGCATCGACGAGCGCGTCTTCGAGTACGCCGCGGACCTCGGCGAGGTGCGTCTGATCAGCCTCGGCGATTACGTGCTGAACGGGGGAGAGGTCGCCGTGATGGCGATGATCGAGGCAGTGGGACGACTCATCCCCGGAGTGGTCGGCAATCCGGAGAGTCTCGTCGAGGAGTCGCACGAGGACGGCCTGCTGGAGTACCCGTCGTACACGAAGCCCGCGTCATGGCGTGAACGATCGGTGCCCGATGTCCTGCTGAGCGGTAATCATGCCGCCATCGCGACCTGGCGTCGCGAGCAGCAGTGGGAGCGCACGCGCCGGCGTCGACCCGACCTCCTGCCACGCGACGAGACCTCGGCATTTTGACGTCGATCCCGGTCAGAGGATGCCTTCCGAGGATCGGGTGATCTCGAAGACGACGCCGTGAGGATGTCGCAGTGCCAGCGCGTTCGTCGGGTCGAGTCCTCGCAACTCCGCGCGCAGCATCCGTCCGATCATCTCGTGGCTCACCAGCAGCGGCGCGCCGGTGGCAGCCCACCCGCATGAGCTGAGCGCCTTCCGGGCGCGCACGCGCGCCTGAGCGTAACTCTCCCCACCGGGGAACGCCCATCCGTAGCGGTTCGCAGCTCGCTCCTCCCGGAGCGTGGGATAGAGCTCGTCGATCTCGTCCCAGGTCATCCCCGCGAGTTCGCCGTGGTCGATCTCCGCGAGTTCGGGGACCTCGATCATCTCGGCGCCGATCCGCTCCGCGATGATGGCCGCGGTCTGCGTGGCTCGTCCCAACGGGCTCGTGCACACTGTCAGGACTCCGGCGTCCCGGAGGCGCTCGGCGACGGCGTGCGCCTGCGCCACCCCTTCATCCGTCAACGGCGAATCCCGTTGTCCCTGCAGCCGGTGTTCGAGATTCCAGGTGGTCCGCCCGTGCCGAGCGAGGAAGAGACGCTCGGGGACGTGACGATCCTGCGGAATCATGGACTCAGGATGGCACACGGGCTCCCGGTCAGTCGACGCCGAGGAAAGACCTGTCCGTCAGCACGATCGGTCCGTCCTCGGTCACCGCGATGGTGTGCTCGGAGTGCGCACCTCGGGACCCGTCCGCGCTGCGCAGGGTCCATCCGTCCGGGTCGGTCACCAACTCGTCGGTCGTCGCGAGGAACCAGGGTTCCAAGGCGAGGACGAGTCCTGCGCGCAGGGGGAAGCCGCGGCCTGCGCGACCGTCGTTCGGCACATGCGGATCCCCGTGCATGGTGCGACCCACGCCGTGTCCACCGAAGTCGGTGTTGATCGAGTGCCCCTCGCCGTGTGCGACGGCCGCCACGGCCGCCGAGATGTCGCCGATGCGATTGCCGACGGTGGCGGTCTCGATGGCTGCTGCCAGTGCGCGCTCCGTCGTGTCGATGAGGCGCAGATCCTCGTCGCGCGCGGCGCCCACGACGAAGGAGACGGCGGAGTCGGCGACCCAGCCGTCGACGGCCACCGCGAAGTCGAGGGTCACGAGGTCGCCGTCGCGCAGGGCATAGTCATGGGGGAGTCCGTGCAGCACGGCGTCGTTGACCGAGGTGCAGATGACCTTGCCGAACGGGCTCGCGCCGAAGGACGGGTGGTAGTCGATGTAGCAGGACTCCGCGCCTGCCTTGCGGATCATGTCGTGCGCGCGACGGTCGATCGAGAGGAGGTTGGTCCCGACCTTGGTCTCATCGCGCAGCGTCGCCAGCGTCTCGGCGACGAAGCGTCCTGCGGCGCGCATCTCGTCGATCTCGGCAGGGGTGCGCAGTTCGATCATCGGTTGTCCTCTCGTCATCTCCATTCTCCCTGATCCGAGGCCCCCGGATCTCCGACCGCTCTCAGCGAACATCGGGTCACGGGCACGTGTCCCGTCGTACGATCTGAGCATGTGGTTGCGACGGGCGTTCTTCCGCTGGCTTCTTCCGGCGGCGTTCCTGCTGCCGCTGTGGCTTCTGATCGGGTGGGGAGTCTTCCAGGGCGGCTGGGCGATCCTCTGGGTGTTGCTCATCGCGATGCCGTCCGTCTTCCTCGGACAGCTCCTGCTGACGCTCCTGACGCGCTCGCGTCCCTCCGTTCGCATCGAGCGCGCGGTCTCCTGGTGGGATGTGGGCGGTTTCACGCTCTGGCACGGTCTGACGATCGCGGTCGGTTTCTTCATCGACGGGGTGTTCCCGTGGGTGCTCACCGGCGCGATCGTCGTCGGCATCGCGCTCGTCTGGCTCCAGGTGTGGCAGTTGTGGCAGGAGGCCAGGGGGAGCGGCTCGCGGCTGCGCGAGACCATCACCTGGTCGACGATCCCGACCGCCGACGAGCAGGTCCCTCCGACCAGAGCGCACGAGGTCATCGTGGTGCGGGAGACCGACGGCCGCGACTGAGGTCCGGTTTTGGCCGAGCACGCCTTCCATGGCAGAATGAGTGTTTGTGCTGTGACCGGCTCTGCCACAGGGGAGCCCGCGGACGCATCAGCTCCGTACAGTTCATCCCTTTTCTTGTTCCTTTGAATACATGCATGCGACCTGTGGCGGGTGCAGAGAGAGACGATCATGCAGATCCTCGACGCCGTCGACGCGGCTTCCCTCCGTTCGGACATTCCGGACTTCTTCCCCGGTGACACCGTCAAGGTGCACGTCAACATCACCGAGGGCAACCGCTCCCGTATCCAGGTCTTCCAGGGCGTCGTCATCGGCCGCCAGGGCGACAGCGTGCGCGAGACCTTCACGGTCCGCAAGATCAGCTTCCAGGTCGGCGTCGAGCGTACCTTCCCGGTGCACTCCCCGGTGATCGACCACATCGAGGTCGTCACCCGCGGTGATGTGCGTCGCGCGAAGCTCTACTACCTCCGCCAGCTGCGTGGCAAGAAGGCGAAGATCAAGGAGAAGCGCGACCGCTGAGTCGCAGCATCTCCACAGCACCCCGGGACACGATGTCCCGGGGTGCTTCGTTCTCTCCCCGGTGTGCGAACCTAGATAGCGTCGCCGCACGACGGTGCATGATCGTGAAGGAACCTGATGACTGAATCCTCGTCCGCGCGCACGGCCAGACGTCGCCGCGGGTTCCTGGTCTTCCTCCGCGACGTCCTGGTGATCATCGTCATCGCCGCACTGGTGTCGTTCGTGGTCAAGACGTTCGTCGTGCGGTCTTTCTACATCCCCTCGGCGTCGATGGAGCGCACGCTCCTCGTGAAGGACCGGATCCTCGTCGATGAGCTCACCCCGCGGTGGGCGGCGTACGAACGCGGTGACGTCGTCGTGTTCAAGGACCCGGGCGGGTGGCTCGATCCCCAGCCGCAGACGCCTGCTCAGCCTCCTCTCGTCCAGGCGGTCGACTGGGTGCTGAACTTCGTCGGCATCTCCGCGACCGACTCGCAGGACCATCTCGTGAAGCGGTTGATCGGCCTTCCGGGAGATCACGTCGTCTGCTGCAACGCACTGGGTCAGATCACGATCAACGGTGCTCCGATCGACGAATTGAGCTATCTCAACCTGCCCGACGGCGACACCGCCGCCTCCAATGAGCCATTCGACGTCGTGGTGCCGGAGGATTCGGTCTGGCTGCTCGGCGACAATCGTGATCGTTCCCGCGACGCCCGTGCGCATCAGGACCTTCCCAGCGGAGGCTTCGTGCCCATGGAGAACATCGTGGGCAAGGCATTCCTGACCACGTGGCCGTTGAACCGGATCGGACCCATTGACGGGCATCACGACATCTTCACCGGGGTTCCGGATCCCGAATGACTGTCATCACCCCGAAACTGACTCTCGAGCGCCGGCTCCTGAGGGAGTGCGAGCTGATCATCTCGCTCGACGAGGTCGGTCGGGGGGCACTCGCGGGTCCGGTCGCCGTCGGCGCCGCCATGATGGATGCCACAGGTGCTCGTCGGCGTGTCCCCGAGGGGCTTCGCGATTCGAAGCTCGTGACCGAGAGAAGGCGTCCGGAGGTGGCGGAGCGAGCGGCCGCGTGGGTGCAGGCATCAGCGGTCGGATGGGCGACCGCGCAGGAAGTCGATGACATCGGCATCATGTCCGCCCTCGGCCTCGCCGCCTCGCGCGCGGTGCAGTCGATCGCCGATCAGGGCGCGACTGTCGAAGACGCGCTCATCCTGCTTGACGGCAACCATGACTACGTCTCGAGGATCCATCCCGTGCCGCTGCGTGTCCGGCCGGTGATCAAGGCGGACCGCGACTGTGCATCGGTGTCCGCCGCGTCCGTGATCGCGAAGGTCGCCCGCGACGGGTACATGGCCGAGCTTCACGAGACTCATTCCGCGTACCAGTGGAATCGGAACAAGGGGTACGCGAGCCCGGAGCACCGCGATGCCATCCGCAGCCACGGACTGTCCCCGTTCCATCGGGCCTCGTGGGCGATCGCGGACGTACCCACGCTGTTCTGAGCGGTGCGATGCCGCGCCCAGCGGCCTGCGACTCTAGGATGGACTCATCATGGATGAGGAAGCCTTCGACGATTACGACCGCGAACTCGAGCTGGCCCTGTTCCGGGAGTACCGGGACGTGGTCTCGCAGTTCCAGTACGTCGTCGAAACCGAGCGCCGCTTCTATCTGGCGAACGAGGTCAACGTCGTGCGTCGCGACAGCGAGCACGACTTCTACTTCGAGATTTCGATGACGGACGTGTGGGTGTGGGACATCTATCGTGCCGACCGGTTCGTGAAGGCCGTGCGCGTCCTCACCTTCAAGGACGTGAACGTCGAGGAACTGCAGCGTCGCGAGTTCGAGCTCCCGCAGGAGCTGTCGCTCGACGGTGAGTAACTCTCTCCACACTCCACCCCACGGGTGAATTCTCCCCAGGGCCCGCGCCGACGACGTCGAATCGAGCCGTGCGACGTGAGTGCCGCGTGATGCTGAGTCCATGGCAGCGAAGGATGAACTCGGCAGAGCCGGAGAAGAGCGCGCCGCGCAGCACCTGACGGGGAACGGCTACACCGTTCTCGCGAGGAACTGGCGGTGCGCGCAGGGAGAGATCGACATCGTCGCCACGCTCGGAGAGCACGTGGCGATCGTGGAGGTGAAGACGCGGCGAACGGTCGCGTTCGGGCACCCGTTCGAAGCGATCGATGCACGGAAGCGCCGTCGACTGTGGCAACTCGCGCACGCCTGGGCCCGCGAGAATCCCGAGGCGGCACGGGGGAGGGCCGTGCGACTCGAAGTCATCGGGATCGTGGGAGCCGACCCGGCACGCGGGACGCTCGAGCATCTCGTGGACATCGGATGAGCACTGCGCGTACCTGGGCGGTGGCGCTCACCGGTGTCGACGGGCATCTCGTCGAAGTCGAGGCCGACCTGTCGAATCAGACGCCCGAATTCCGCATCATCGGGTTGCCGGACAAGTCTCTCGGCGAGGCCGTGCAGCGGGTCCACAACGCTTGCAAGAACGCGGGTCTCGATCTCCCTCGACGTCGGCTCACCGTGAACCTCTCCCCGGCGAGTCTTCCCAAGCACGGCGCAGGTTTCGACCTCGGCATCGCCATGGCCGCGCTGGCGGCAGGAGGGGCGATCGGGTTTCGGTCGATCGCGGCAACGGTTCACATCGGCGAACTCGGACTCGACGGGCGGATCCGCCCCGTCCCGGGCGTCCTTCCCGCGGTCTTCGCCGCCGCACGCGCCGGGTTCGAGACCGTGATCGTCCCGCGCGGCAACGAGTCCGAGGCGAGGCTCGTGCCGGGGGTCGAGGTGCGCGCTGCGGGCTCACTCGCAGAGGTCGCGGTTTGGCACGGCGCCGACGTCGAGGTGCCGGACGTCGACGTCGTCGAATCGGCGTCGGTGCCGGTGGCCGATCACCCGAGACTCGATCTGTGCGACGTCGTCGGTCAGGGTGAGGCGGTGGAGGCGCTCCTGGTGGCGGCGGCCGGCGGACACCACATGCTGCTGAGTGGTCCTCCGGGAGCAGGCAAGACGATGCTCGCTCGGAGGTTGCCCGGGATCATGCCGCTGCTCGACGAACAGGAAGCACTCGAGGTTGCGTCCATCCGATCGCTCAGCGGCGAAGCCGTCGGCGCACTCGATCGCGTGCCGCCGCTGGAGGCTCCGCACCACAGCGCCTCGGTCGCTGCTCTGGTCGGCGGCGGCTCGCGGACGGCACGACCTGGGGCGATCGCGAGGGCGCACGGCGGGGTGCTCTTCCTCGACGAGGCAGCGGAATTCTCGCGGGTGGCGCTCGACGCCCTGCGCCAGCCGTTGGAGTCAGGCGCGATCGAGGTCCACCGCGCGGGCTTCACTGCGCGGTTCCCGGCGAAGTTCCAGCTGCTGCTCGCGATGAACCCGTGCCCGTGCGGCAACTATGGCGTGAGAGGGTCCGAGTGCATCTGTCCGCCGATGTCGATCCGCCGGTACTCCACGCGATTGTCCGGTCCGCTTCGTGACCGCGTCGACATCGATCTCCAGGTCAGTCGTGTCGCGGCATCCCGGGCGATGGGTGAGGCCGGCGGGGAGACGACGACGGCGCAGGCGCGGGTCCGGGTACAAGCCGCCAGGGAGCGTGCCGCGCATCGGTGGCGGAGCAGTCCGTGGAGACGCAATGCGGATGTACCGGGGACCTGGCTGCGTCAGGGCACTCAGCGCCTTCCGGCGGCCACGCGATCTCCGCTCGACCGGGCGCTGGAGCGCGGTCTGCTCACCCTGAGGGGATACGACCGAGTGCTGAGAGTGGCGTGGACGATGGCGGACCTGGCCGAGATCGAACAACCCGGTGTCGAGGAGATCGGGCGTGCGTTGCACCTGCGGAGAGGATTGCCGAGATGATGCGGCTACTGCTGGGGGACACCGAACTGATGGCTGCCGCCCGCCGCATCCACGGGGGCGAAGCGGTGGCGGATTGCGTGGCGCGAGCGGCCTGGACGGTGATCGCCGAACCCGGAGATGCAGTCGCAGGCGCACTGATCGGCGCGCTCGGAGCGGTGGAGGCCCTCTCCGTGGCAGCGGGAGGTAGAAGCAGGTCGCCGTTCACCGATGACACCGGCGAGGTAGGCTTCCGGGCGCTTCGGGAAGCCCAAGCGCGATGGCGTCCTCGGCTGCAGCAGGAGGCCGTGCGATCGGCCTTTCTCGGAGCACTCGAGATCGGCGCGCGGTTGGTGATCCCCGGCGATCCGCAGTGGCCGGATGCCCTCGACGATCTCGGACCCCACGCGCCGAGCGCGCTCTGGGTGCGCGGGCGCATGGAACTGCTCACAGCGTCCCCCCGTGTGTCGATGGTCGGCGCCCGCGCCTCGAGCGGTTACGGGGAGCAGGTGGCCGCTGAGCTGGCTGGTGATCTCGCCTCGACAGGGGCTGTGGTGGTGTCCGGCGGGGCCTACGGCATCGATGGGGCGGTGCATCGGGCGGCGCTCGGCGTCGGTGGGGCGACCATCGCGTTCCTCGCCGGGGGAGTGGACCGCGCGTATCCGGTCGGTCATCAGCGATTGCTGCAGCAGATCTCTGAGCACGGGGCGGTGGTGAGCGAGCCGCCATGCGGCACCGCCCCGACGAAGTGGCGCTTCCTCGCACGGAACCGCCTCATCGCCGCACTCGGACAGGCGACGGTCGTCGTCGAGGCCGGGTGGCGCAGCGGCTCTCTGAACACCGCGGGTCACGCCGCGACACTCGGTCGTCCGCTCGGTGCCGTACCGGGGCCGGTGACCTCGGCGTCGTCCGCGGGATGCCATCGTCTGTTGCGCGAGTACGACGCGCAGTGCGTCACTTCGGCAGCGGAGGTGCGGGAGCTGTGGGGGCAACTCGACGGCGTGCCGACAGTCGGTGCACTCGAGGCTCCGAACAGGAGGCGCGTACTCGATGCGCTGACCACGCGGTCGGTGCTCTCCGTCGATGAGATCGCCCGACGCTCTGGCCTGTCTGCCGAGCGGGTGAGGTCTCTTCTCGGGCTGTTGCACTTGGAGGGCGATGTCGATGCCGACGGAACGGGCTGGCGTCGGGCACCACGCCCGCGAGGCGGGTGACTCTCAGGCCGACACCGCGGCGAGGCTCCGGATCACGCTCGCCCGACCGGGGCAGAGTGGGAGGTATGGAACTCACGGCCGCCGCCGAGGCGTTCGTCGATCACCTGGAACGGGTGCGTCGGCTGTCGCCGGCGACCGTGAAGGCCTACCGCTCCGACCTTCGGGACCTCGCAGCGTCCACGGGCAGTGTCCAGCTCGAAGACGTCGACCTCGACGCGCTCCGGGACTGGCTCTGGTACGCGACGCAGCGCGGCGATGCGCGCTCGACCCTCGCGCGGCGTTCTGCGGCAGCACGGTCGTTCTTCCGGTGGGCGCACGAACAGGAGCTCGTCTCTCAGGATCCGAGCCTTCGTCTGGTCACCCCGAAGAGGGGGCGCACTCTCCCGACCGTTGCGTCGCGGGAGGCGATGACCGCGTTGCTCGATGAGTATCGTGACAATGCCGCCGCAGGGGACCCGGTCGACTTGCGAGATCACGCGATCCTCGAGCTCCTGTACGGGTCGGGTATGCGGGTCTCCGAGCTGTGCGGGCTCGACATCGACGACCTCGATCTCGACCGAGCGACGGCGCGGGTGCTCGGCAAAGGGGCGAAGGAACGAGTCGTCCCCTTCGGCGCTCCCGCGCGGGACGCGTTGGACGCCTACCTCCGACGCGGGCGACCCGTCCTGGTCGCCAGAGCACGCACCTTCAGTCCCGCGGTGATGCTGGGGAGTCGGGGCGCTCGGGTCGGACCGCGAACGGTGTACGAGCTCGTCGCACGCGTGCTGGCGCCGATCGTCGGTGCCGAGACCATAGGACCCCACGCGCTCCGTCACACGGCCGCGACGCACCTCCTCGATGGCGGTGCGGATCTGCGCGCCGTGCAAGAGATCCTCGGTCACGCGAGCCTCGGCACCACGCAGATCTACACGCACGTCTCTGCGGAGCGTCTGACGGCAACCTATCGGCTCGCGCACCCGCGTGCGTGATCGTCGCTCACGGAGGTGATCGTCTCCGTGCGTCAGAGCGGCGCGCAGCAGGGGAGCAGGATCGACCGCGGGATATCCCCGAAGAGTAGGAGCGGGTTGATGTAGGCGCCATCCCGTCTCACACCGATGTGGAGGGCCCCAGCCGGCGTGTGCCCGCCGACATCGACCGTGCCGATCTCCTGGCCGGCCGACACCGCATCACCGGGATCGAGCGTCGAGCGCAGGGGTTCGAACGTCGTCACGAGACCGTCGGCATGCGTGATCGTCAACAGCGGGCGATCGACGACGGTTCCGCGGAACGCGATGACCCCGTCTGCCGGAGCGACCGCGATCGCCCCGACGGACGAGACCAGGTCGACGCCTCGATGCCCTGCGCCGTATTCGTGCGCAGGAGCGCGAAAGGGCTCGACCACGGCCCGCGTGCCCAGGAGGGGCCATCGCCATCGAGGGAGGTCCGAGGCTTCCGCAGTGCCGAACGAGCCCAGCGTTGCGAGCAGGACGACAAGGAGGAGTCCGATCACGGAGCCGGACCAGGTGCGAGAGTGAAGGCTCATGCGGGGATCCTGTCGCGTGATTCCGGTCCGTGATCGGCGTTCCTGCGGTATGGATGGCGACGGTGATCAACTCAGCGGGGACCGCCTCGGTGCAGAGGCAGTGAGGCCGCGGCATCCTGTATGCTGGAGGAGCACCTCGATATCGGGGTGACTACGCGTGCCCAGAGCGATCTCATCGCGGCATCGACACCCACAGGTCCTTCTTCCGAGGGGGAGGGTGCGTGCCGGGCACCAGGAAGTCCGGTCATCCGATCGGCTTGACAACCTCAACGGTACAGAAATGTGCCAGAACCAGGAGACGACCATGGCTGTGGTCACCATCCGCCAGCTGCTCGACAGCGGCGTGCACTTCGGACACCAGACCCGTCGGTGGAACCCGAAGGTCAAGCGCTTCATCCTCACGGAGCGCAGCGGCATCCACATCATCGATCTTCAGCAGTCGCTCGGCTACATCGACAAGGCCTACGACTTCGTCAAGGAGACGGTCGCCCACGGTGGCACCATCCTCTTCGTCGGCACGAAGAAGCAGGCGCAGGAGATCCTCGCCGAGCAGGCGACCCGCGTGGGCCAGCCCTTCGTCAACCAGCGCTGGCTCGGTGGACTCCTCACGAACTTCTCCACGATCTCGAAGCGTCTCGCACGCATGAAGGAGCTCGAGGAGCTCGACTACGAGACGCCGGCGAACAGCGGCTTCACCAAGAAGGAGCTCCTGCTCAAGAAGCGCGAGCTCGACAAGCTGCACAAGTCGCTCGGTGGTATCCGCAACCTCACCAAGACGCCTTCGGCTCTGTGGGTCATCGACGCCAAGCGCGAGCACCTCGCGATCGACGAGGCCAAGAAGCTCGGCATCCCGGTGATCGGCATCCTCGACACCAACGCGGACCCGGACGACTTCCAGTACCCGATCCCCGGCAACGACGACGCGATCCGTTCCGTCTCGCTGCTGACCCGCATCATCGCCGACGCCGCGGCCGAGGGCTTGCAGCAGAAGCACAACCCGGAGACGGGTGACGCTGAGCCGCTCGCCGACTGGGAGAAGGAGCTCCTCGAAGCTCCGGCCCAGGAGGTTCAGGAGTCCGCTGACGCCGCTGAGGTCGTGACCGCTGCCGACGAGGCCGCTGTCGTCGAGACCCCGGCTGCCGACGAGACCGCAGCCGACGAGGCCGGTGCCGAGGCTCACGACGAGGCGATCGCCGCTGCTTCCGGTGAGGAGACCGCTGAGGTCGCCGCCGCCGAGGCCGCAGACGCCAAGTAATCCCTCGTACACACCTACCTAACGAAGCAAGGAGCCACCACACATGGCCAACTTCACCATCGCTGACCTCAAGGCTCTGCGCGAGCAGCTCGGCACGGGCATGGTCGACACCAAGAAGGCGCTCGAGGAGGCCGACGGAGACGTCGCGAAGGCCACCGAGATCCTGCGCCTGAAGGGTGCGAAGGGCAACGCGAAGCGTGCTGACCGTTCCACCAGCGAGGGACTGATCGTCGCTCGTGAGCAGGACGGCGCCGTCACCCTGCTCGAGCTCGCCTGCGAGACCGACTTCGTCGCCAAGAACGAGCGTTTCATCACGCTGGCCGACAAGGTCGCCGATGCGGCCGCTGCGGTCAAGGCCGACTCGATCGAGGCAGCTCTCGCCGCCCCCGCGGGCGACAAGAGCGTCGAGCAGCTGATCTCCGAGGAAGCCGCGATCATCGGCGAGAAGGTCGAACTGCGTCGCGTGCGCACGATCTCGGGCGACAAGGTCGAGGTCTACCTGCACCGCACCAGCAAGGACCTGCCGCCGCAGATCGGTGTCGTTGTCGCGTACTCGGGCGACAACGCCGAGACCGCGCGCAGCATCGCGCAGCACATCTCGTTCGCCAACCCGTCGTACCTGTCCCGCGAGGACGTGCCGGCGGACGCCGTCGACAAAGAGCGTGAGATCGTGACCGAGATCTCCCGCAACGAGGGCAAGCCGGAAGCGGCTCTGCCGAAGATCGTCGAGGGTCGCGTGTCCGCCTTCATCAAGCAGGTCGCCCTGCTCGAGCAGGACTACGCGAAGGACAACAAGCTCTCTGTCGCCCAGGTGGCGAAGGACGCCGGTATCACCGTGACGGACTTCGCGCGCTTCAAGGTCGGCGCGTAGCGACGTCGAAGGGGTTCGGATCGTCATGATCCGAACCCCTTCTTCATGCCCACGAGGCACTATCTTGAATCGGGACGAGAGGACACCCACCCATGACTGAACGCACCGGACGCCGTCGCGTCCTTCTCAAACTCTCCGGCGAGGCCTTCGGAGCGGGACAGCTGGGTGTCAGCCCCGATGTGGTGTCCCAGATCGCCCGGGACATCGCCGCGGCCGTCGACCGGGTGGAGGTCGCGATCGTCGTCGGTGGCGGCAACTTCTTCCGCGGCGCCGAGCTCAGCCAGCGCGGCATGGACCGCGGACGTGCCGACTACATGGGAATGCTGGGCACCGTGATGAACGCCCTCGCCCTGCAGGACTTCCTCGAGCAGGCCGGAGCCGCGACCCGCGTGCAGTCGGCGATCTCGATGACCCAGGTCGCCGAGCCCTACATCCCTCGCCGCGCGGAGCGCCACCTCGAGAAGGGGCGGGTCGTCATCTTCGGTGCTGGCGCTGGTCTCCCGTACTTCTCCACCGATACCGTGGCGGCCCAGCGCGCGCTCGAGATCGGAGCCGATGAGGTGCTCGTCGCCAAGAACGGGGTGGACGCGATCTACACCGCCGATCCCCACAAGCACGCCGACGCCGAGCGCATCGAGCAGGTCACCTACCGTGACGCACTCCAGCGCGGGCTCAAGGTCGTCGACTCGACCGCATTCAGCCTGTGCATGGACAACAGCATGGACATGCGTGTGTTCGGGATGGAGCCTGCGGGCAACGTGACGCGCGCCCTGCTGGGAGAGGCCATCGGCACCCTGGTCACCGCGTGAGCGTGTGACACGGCGGAGCCGCCTCCGCCCGATAGAATTTCCAGAACACCCCGACGATAGGAGTCACCGTGATCGCGGACGTCCTCGCTGAAACCACCACTCGTATGAACCGGGCGGTCGAAGCTGCCAAGGAGGACTTCTCCACGGTGCGCACCGGTCGTGCGAACCCGCAGATGTTCCAGAAGGTCCTCGTGGACTACTACGGCACGCCGACCCCCATCGCGCAGCTCGCATCGCTGGCGAACCAGGAGGCGCGCACCCTCATCATCACGCCGTACGACAAGTCGGCGCTCAAGGCCATCGAGCAGGCCATCCGGGACATGCCAAACCTCGGCGTCAATCCCACCAACGACGGCAACCTCGTCCGCGTCACGATGCCCGAGCTCACGGCTGAGCGCCGCAAGGAGTACGTCAAGCTGGTCAAGACCAAGGCTGAAGACGCGAAGGTGCATGTCCGCGGTATCCGTCGTAAGGCGAAGGACGAGCTGGACGCGCTCAAGAGCGAACTCGGAGAGGACGAGATCGCCCGCGGTGAGAAGGAGCTCGACGGTCTGACGCGTCAGCACGTCGAACTCATCGACGACGCGCTGAAGCGCAAAGAGGCCGAACTCCTCGAGGTGTAGTCGGGATGTCTGACGAAACGCGAGATGCCGATGACGGCACGCCACCGACGCGCCGGGATGCGCGTGGTGGTGCGCCGGCCGACGGCATCCCGCTCGTGGACGCGGCGTTTCCGTCCTTCGACGCGGACGCGATTCCGCCGCGTCCGCCGCTCCCGGTGACCCCGGAGAACACGTCGCAGGTCCCCCTCGCGCCGCTGGACACAGCTGACCACAACGCGATCCGTGAACAGTGGCGAGCCGCACGGGATGAGCTCGGCAGCCACGTCTCACACGCACGGGATCAGCTGGATCAGGCCAACGAGCGGATCAAGCAGCGCACAGGCCGCGACCTCATCCTCGCGATCCTGATCGGACTTGCGTTCGGCGCTGCTCTGCTCGCATCCTTGCTGTTCATCAAGGCGCTCTTCGTGCCGTTCGCTCTCGCCGCCGCGCTGTTGGGCGTGTACGAGCTCTCCCGCGCGCTGCGGGCGTCCGGCAGACGGATCGACGTCGTGCCCCAGCTGATCGCCGCGGCTTTCCTGGTTCTCTCCGCGTACTTCGCCGAACCCTGGCTGTGCTGGGTGATGCTGTTCGTCGCGGTCGCCTTCGTGGTCGTCTGGCGCCTGATCGCGCAGATGGTGGTGAAAGACGGTCGTACCTACGGTGACGTGCTGACCGATGCCGTGATCAGCGGATTCGTGCAGGTCTACGTGCCGTTCCTCGCCGGCGTCGCTCTCATCCTGCTGGAGCAGGAGGGCGGTCAGTGGTGGGTGCTCAGCTTCATCGCCATCGCCGTGGCCGCCGACACGGGGGCTTATGCCGCGGGGCTGGCGTTCGGGCGTCATCCGATGGCCCCGAAGATCAGTCCGAAGAAGACGTGGGAAGGGTTCGGTGGCGCCGTCGCCGCGTCCCTGATCGCAGGGGTGCTGCTCGCGATCTTCCTGCTGGAGCTGCCCTGGTGGGCGGGCCTGATCTTCGGCGCATCCATCCTCCTCTCCGCGACGCTCGGTGATCTCGGCGAGTCCATGCTCAAGCGTGACCTCGGTATCAAGGACATGAGTTCCTGGCTGCCCGGTCACGGCGGACTGCTCGATCGGCTGGACAGCATCCTGCCGTCGACCATCCCCGCGCTCTGCCTGTATTTCCTCCTTTCTCCCTGGGTGGTCATGTGATGAGTGACGAACAGCTCGAAGAACAGACGACGACGACACCGCCGGCGTTCGCGCTGACGACCGGGCGTGAGCGCGGCTACCATCGCGCGGCGGTCGACACCTTCCTCGCCTCTGCTCGTCGTGCCTTCGAGTCCGGGGGTGACGAGCTGAGTGCGGAAGACGTCCGCATCGCCTCGTTCCCGCTCGTGAAGGGCGGCTACGTGATCGCTGACGTCGATGCAGCTCTCGGTCGCGTGGAAGACGCGTTCGCCGCTCGGGAGCGCGAGCGCGTCGTGCGCACGCAGGGAGCCGGCGCCTGGGTCGATCAGGCGAGAGCCGATGCGCAGGTGATCCTCGACCACCTCGCCCGACCCCGTCGTCATCGTTTCGCTCGCACCGGCGTGCTGACCTTCGGGTATCGCATCGACGAGGTCGATCACGTGTCGACGAGGATCGTCCGCTATCTGCGTGACGGCGATGCGCTCACCGCGGAACAACTCCGCTCGGCAGCCTTCCGGATGCAGCGCGGTGGCTACCGCGAAGAGCAGGTCGATGCTCTCCTCGACGCGACGATCGACGTCATTCTCGCCGTCCGCTGAGGTTCCTGATGGTCGATTCAGGCGCCTTTGCGTAGACTGTCCTTCATCGTGAACTCCCGAAACGACATGAACCTCGAACGAAGCGACTCCTCGCCGGTGCCCGCGGCCAGGGTGAAAGCCGCGCGCCCGGGTGCTCGCCGTTGGTCGCGTCGACGCGGTGTGGTGAGTGTCTTCAGCGCCCTCGCTGTGGTCGGATTCGCCGGAGCACTCGTCGCACCGACCGGAGTGGCACTGGCGGACCCCACCCCGACCGACTCGCCCGACTCGGCTTACTCGTTGGCTCTCGCCGATACCCAGAACCTCGCGGTCACCGTGAGCGGTGCGGCGATCACGCCGATCGAGCGCGGCACCTTCGAGGTGTACGTGAAGCCGAAGCCCAAGCCGAAGCCCGCTCCCACGGTCGCGTCCAGCTCGAACGGCGGGTCGTCCGGCGGATCGTCGCTGCCCCCGTACTCGGGAGGCGGAGCACCCGCCGAGTGGATGGCTGCCGCCGGGATCGCCCAGAGCGACTGGCAGTACGTCGACTACATCGTCTCGCGTGAGAGCGGTTGGAATCCCAACGCCACGAATCAGTCGTCGGGCGCGTGCGGCCTGGTTCAGGCACTGCCCTGCAGCAAGGTGCCGGGCAACGGCTACAACCCGGTCGACAACCTGCGGTGGGCGACGGGGTACGCCACGGGACGGTACGGCAGCTGGGCCGGCGCCTACAACTTCTGGACCAACAACCACTGGTGGTGAGCAGGCGCCATGCCACGCTCACGCAGACGCCCTCCGGCGCGCCCGGAACCCGAGGACGCGTTCGACAGGTTGCTCGCCGGCTGGAAGCGCACAGAGACGCGCCGCGGCACGGAGTGGACCGTGCAGCCGGTGTCTGCCGTGCAGGCACAGAAGGCGTACGTGTGCCCGGGCTGTGGCGGACAGATCGTGATCGGCACGGCGCACCTCGTGACCTGGCGCGCCGACGGAGTGCTGGGCGACGCGGCGGACCTCGCCGCGCGTAGACATTGGCACACACACTGCTGGAGGATGGCGTGAGCATGGAGATCCGAGGACCGTTGGAGCTTCCGGCGCAGCGCGAGGACATCGAGCTGACGACCGCGGACGGGCTCACGCTCGTCGGCGAGCTCGCCGTGCCGCAGGAGACCGCACCGGTGGCGACGCTCGTGACGCTGCACCCGTTGCCCACCGCGGGCGGCTTCATGGACTCCCACATCATCCGTAAGTCAGCGGCGCGCCTGCCTGCTCTCGCCGACCTCGCGGTCCTGCGCTTCAACACCCGCGGAACGACATCGCCGCGCGGGACCAGCGATGGCGCGTTCGACGGCGGTGCCGCCGAGCAGTTCGACGTGGCGGCGGCGATGGATTTCGTCCGTGACCGCGCCTTGCCGAATCCCTGGCTCGTCGGATGGTCGTTCGGTACGGAGCTCGCCCTCAAGTACGGTCGCGACCATGACATCGCCGGCATCATCCTGCTCTCCCCGCCCTTGCACCGCGCGACGGACGCGGAAGTCGCTGCCTGGGGTGCGGTCGACGTGCCCGTGGTGATCCTGGTGCCGGAACTCGACGACTACCTGCGTCCGGACGAGGCACGTGAACGGTTCGCGTCGATCCCGCACGCGAATCTGATCGCCGTGGACGGCGGCAAGCATCTGTGGGTCGGGGAGACGCAGACCCGGCGCGTGCTCACCGAGATCGTGGCGGCAGTGAACCCGTCGGCGCTCCCGCTGGCGACGCACTGGCCCGAGGCCGACTGAGCCCTTCGCCTCGCCTCAGAGCTCGTTCATGCGGGGGATGAGCACCTGACGGTAGATGATCAGGATGCTCGCGGCGACGGGGATCGCGATGAGCGCCCCCAGCAGCCCGAGCAGGCTTCCTCCGGCGAGTGCGGCGACGACCACGACAGCTCCCGGAACGGAGACCGCACGACTCATGATGCGCGGGGAGATCACGTACGCCTCGATCTGCATGTAGATCAAGTAGTAAATGGCAGCGGCGATCGCGATTCCCGGCGAGCCGAGTCCGGGGATGAGACACACGAGCACGATGATCGTCGAGCCGGTCAGGGTGCCGACGAGCGGGATCAGCGAGAAGAAGAACGCGATGATCGCGAGGACCGTGGGGAACGGCGCATTGATGATGGAGAGGAAGATGGCGCTCAGGACGCCGTTGAGCACACCCTGGGAGACCTGGCCCATCACGTAGTAGCCGACCGAGTCGGTGATCTGCTCGGAGAGATCGATGAACCGATCGCGCTTCGAGGCCGGGGCGAGCTGGTAGACGGCGCGCTTGAGGGAGGGGGTCGACGCGGTCAGGTAGATCGTCAGGATGAGCACGATGAACGCCCCGAAGAGTCCACTGAGGACGGCGCCGCTCGCGACGAGGACCCCTTGGCCGATCGAGCCGCCGATCTCGGCCAGGTTCGTCGTGAGCCATTCCGTCACGTAGGTGAAGACGTCATCGACGAGCAGGTTGGGGAACGTGGCCTGCATCCACTCCTTGAGATCGGGGATCAGGTTCCCGCGTGAGACGATCGCCGAGATCTGTGCGATGAGCTGAGAGATCTGGTCCACCAGCACGGGGAGGATGATCAGGACGATCCCGCTGAACACGGCGAGGACAGCGACGATGGTCACCAGCACGGCGAGCCACCGGGGGAGTTTGCGGCGTTCGAGGAACGAAACCAGCGGATCCAGGCCCAGGCTGAGGAAGAGAGCGGTGCCGACGTACAGGAGCACAGTGGAGAGCGTCTGCACGCTGCTGATCAGCAGGATCCCCAACCCCACTCCGAGCGTCGCCACCAGCGCGGTGCGGAAGGGAT
Organism: Microbacterium sp. J1-1; assembly: GCF_024498615.1. Classification (NCBI taxonomy): domain Bacteria; kingdom Bacillati; phylum Actinomycetota; class Actinomycetes; order Micrococcales; family Microbacteriaceae; genus Microbacterium; species Microbacterium sp. J1-1. Next base: position 1,738,164 of record NZ_CP089590.1, read on the forward strand.
TGTGGATCTTCATCTGTGGACTCCTCGAAACGGCTGCAGCAAGGCTACCGAGCGGGAGCCTCGAGCAGCGGGCGACGTGCCGTTTCCTGCCCGCACTGCACCTCCTCGTGGGCAACACACAGCTGATTTCGCTAGTCTGAAATGTCGAGTGTTGCGTCGCGGGCAGATGCCGGTGATGCGTGAGGAGACTATTCGTGCGTTTCGTATGGGCCGTGGTGGCCTTCGTGCTGGCCGCGGTGCTGATCGGGGCGGGGATCGCCCAGCGCACCATATTCATGGGGCCCGACTCGCAGCAGACGCAGGTCGAGATCGATGAGCCCGCACCGTTCGTGCTGCTGGATGGCGACGTCCTGCGGACGAACCCGGGTGCGCAGAAGCTGATCGTCCGCGGCCAGGGAGACATCTTCAGCAGCTACGGCCGGACCGCCGACATGGAGGCCTGGCTGGCTGACTCCGACTACAACCGGGTGACGGTGGACGACGAGGGCGAGTTGTCGGTCGAGCACGTCACGGCTCCCGAGGACCCGGACTCGACGGACGCCGGTGAGGACGCGGGCGAAGGGGCGACCGAGGAACCCGCAGGCCGCGACCCGCGAGGGTCCGACTTGTGGCTGGACTCCTTCGAGGATGAGAACCTCCTCACCGTCGACAAGATCCAGTTGCCCGAGGGAACGAGCACGTTGATCGCCTACGACGGCACGCTCGACGCGCCCGACCAGATCACGGTCTCCTGGCCGTTGGACACGAAGACGCCTCTGGCAGGGCCGCTGATGGTCGCCGGTGGCATCGTGCTGCTGATCGGACTCATCCTGTACGTGCTCGGGATCCGCCATCAGCGGCGAGGTCGCGGCCCTCGTCGCAAGGGTCCCGGCCCGCTTCCGGCGACCGAGCCGATCGACGTCGCCGCGCTTCCACCTGCGGAGCGCGCAGCACTCGAAGCCGGGAACGATACATCGGAATCTCAGACTTCCGTCGACGGGGCATCGGACGGCGGGACCGAGGATGCGGAGATCGTGGACGATCACAAGGGAACAGACTCGAAGAACGCCATGCGTGCGGCGCACCCGATGCGGCGGCGTCGGATGCTGGCACTCCCGGCACTCGGTCTGACGGCCGTCCTCGCTGGGGGATGCTCGGCGGACTCCTGGCCCCAGTTCGACGGCGCTTCGACGTCTCCGTCGCCGAGCCCGACGGTGATCGCCCCCGAGAACCAGAAGCCGCCCGCCGTGACGGAGTCGCAGGCCAAGCGCATCCTGCAGTCCGCGTCCGAGACCGTCGCCGAAGCGGACTCCGCGCTCGACCTCGACCTCGCGACCACTCGTCTCGACGGCCCCGCACTCGCCGCGCGGACCACGGAGTATGCACTGCGGTCGAAGATCGCGGACATGGCGCTGCCCGCAGCCATCCCGACCGACGACTTCGAGGTGGTGCTCCCCGAGGCCACCGACCGCTGGCCCCGCACGGTCCTCATGCTGTCGAAGAGCACCGGTGACGACACCGTGCCCCCGGTCCTCCTCATGATGACGCAGGCGGACCCGTGGTCGAACTACCGGATCAGCAACATGGCGGAGATGTCGGCGGATGCTGTGTTCCCCGACGTCGCCGCCACCTGGCTCGGCACCTCTCTCGTGCCGTCCGATTCCGCCTTCCTGACGCTTCCACCGGCTGAGCTCGCTCCGGCTTTCGCCGATGTCGTCGATGCCGGGGAGAAGAGCGAGTACTACGGTCTGTTCGACGACCTCGCGTTGAATCTCGCGACCTCGATCACCGACAGCAGGCAGGCCGTCGTGAAGAACCTCGCCGACAAGGGGGCGTCAGAGACGTCGAAGGCAGCCTTCGACATGTCCCCGACGACCGCCGAGCCCATCTCGATGACCACTCTCGACAGTGGTGCGATCGTCGCCGTGTCTCTCACCGACAAGGAGACCGTGACTCCGACGTCGTCGGATGTGGTGATCCGATTCGGTGACAACGCCGAGGCCAAGGCGCTGACGGGGGCGACCGAGTCCGCGAAGGGCGTCGAGACGACGTACGAGTTCCAGCTGTTCTTCTCGGTCCCCGCACAGGGATCGACGGAACAGATCCGACTCCTGGCAGTCCACCAGGACCTCCTCTCCGTGAAGGTGATCAAGTGAGTGAAATCTCCCCGGCCGCGCTGCGTGGCGCGGTGGACCTTTCGAGCCTCCGCAATCGGCCGGCATCGCCGTCCGAGAGCACGGCTACGCCCGGCGTCGTCGATGTCGTGGTCGACGCCACCGATGAGACGTTCGGCCAGATCCTCGAGCTCTCGCGCACGGTGCCGGTCGTCGTCGACCTGTGGGCGGAGTGGTGCGGTCCGTGCAAGCAGCTCAGCCCGATCATCGAGAAGGTGACCCGCGAACTCGACGGTCGCGTCCTGTTGGCGAAGGTCGATGTCGATGCGAACCCGCAGCTCGCGCAGAGCTTCCGGGCGCAGTCGATCCCGATGGTGGTCGCGTTGATCGCCGGGCAGCCCGTGCCGATGTTCACCGGTGCGGTGCCGGAGCAGCAGGTGCGAGAGGTCTTTGCCCAGCTGTTGCAGGTCGCCGCACAGAACGGTGTCACCGGCACTCTCGCGGTCGAGGAGACGGCGGCTGCTGACGCACCGAGTGCACCGGAGGAGCCGGAGCTTCCGCCGCTGCACGCCGAGGCCTTCGCCGCGATCGAGGTCGGAGACTACGCCGCCGCGATCCGCGCGTACGAGAAGGCACTGGCCGAGAACCCGCGCGATGAGGAAGCTCTCGCCGGACTGGGACAGGTGCGCCTTCTCGATCGTGTGCAAGGGCTCGATCTGCAGGTGGCCCGTGCGGCGGCCGCCGAGCGTCCGCTCGATGTCCAGGCGCAGTTCGACGTCGCGGATCTCGACCTTTCGGGAGGCCACGTCGACGATGCGTTCGGTCGACTGCTCGACCTCTTCGCGCAGCTGCCCTCCGATGAGCGCACTCCTGTCAGGGAGCGCCTGGTCGAGTTGTTCGGACTCATCGGGGCAGCCGACCCGCGCGTGGTCTCCGCCCGCAACCGGCTCTCTTCGCTGCTCTTCTAGGGAAGACGGGAGCCGGTCGGGTGCACTGTCACCCGTGACTCACGGTGGGCACGTGCGGCTCGGGCTGATGGCGCAGCCAGAGCGTCGAGAGCGCGGGTAGCGTCACCGCCGCGGTGGGAGCGGCGCCCTCGTCCGCGCTCGCGAAGGCCATGCCGAGGTTTCCCGAGCCTCGGCCGCCGTACTCGGCGGCGTCTGTATTGAGCACCTCCTGCCACACCCCTTCCCGGGGGAGCTCGAGGCGATAGCCGGCGTGCTCGACGCCCGCGAAGTTGCTGACCACGACCAAGCGTCCTCCGTGGTCGTCGCGCCGCTCGAAGGCGATCACGGACGGATCCCAGTTCGGCGCACCGAGTCGATGGAAGGAGGACCCGTCGTTGTCGCGCGCCCAGAGCGGTGCCTGTGCGCGATAGGTCCGGTTCATCGCGCCCACGAAATCCTGCAACTGCAGATGCGAGGGCTGGTCGAGAAGCCACCAATCGAGTCCGCGACTCTCCGACCACTCGGCGAGCTGACCGAACTCCTGTCCCATGAACAGGAGCTTCTTGCCCGGATGCCCCCACATGTATGCGAGGTACGCGCGGGTGTTGGCGAGCTTGTGCCAGTGATCGCCCGGCATCTTCGTGAGCAGGCTCCCCTTGCCGTGCACGACCTCGTCGTGGCTGATCGGCAGCAGGTAGTTCTCGCCGAAGGCATAGACGAACGAGAATGTCATCTCGCCCTCATGATGCGAGCGGTACATGGGATCGCGTGAGATGTACTGGAGCGAGTCGTTCATCCACCCCATGTTCCACTTGAAGCCGAACCCGAGCCCCGCGTGATCGGTGGGGGCGGTGACGCCCGGGAAGCTCGTGGATTCCTCGGCGATCATCATGATCCCCGGATGCAGGCGGTAGGCGGTGGCGTTGACCTCCTGCAAGAACCGGATCGCTTCGAGGTTCTCGCGTCCGCCGTGGATGTTGGGCTCCCATTGGCCGGCCTCGCGGGAGTAGTCGAGGTAGAGCATCGAAGCGACCGCGTCGACCCGCAGCCCGTCGACATGGAACTCTCTGAGCCAGTAGAGAGCGTTGGCGACCAGGAATCCTCGGACCTCGGGGCGTCCGTAGTCGAAGATGAGCGTTCCCCAGTCCTGGTGTTCGCCGCGGCGCGGATCAGGGTGCTCGTACAGCGGCTGACCGTCGAAGCGGGCGAGGGCGAACGCGTCCTTCGGGAAGTGCCCCGGCACCCAGTCCATGATGACGCCGATACCGGCCTGATGCAGACGATCGATCAGGTAGCGCAGATCGTCAGGGCTGCCGAACCGGCTCGTCGGCGCGTAGTACCCGCTCACCTGGTAGCCCCAGGAGCCGCCGAACGGATGCTCGGCCAGGGGCATGAATTCGACATGGGTGAACCCTGCCGCCGTCACATGCTCGATCAGCGGACCCGCGAGCTCGCGATACCCGAGTCCGGCACGCCAGGATCCGACGTGGAGTTCGTAGATCGAGAGTGGCTGCGCGACGGCATGCGTTGCCGCACGCCGGGTCATCCACGCACCGTCGGACCAGGCATAGGACGAGGAGGTCACCACGGAGGCGGTGTCCGGAGGAACCTCGGCGGCGAGCGCCATCGGGTCGGCCTTGAGGATCCATGCCCCGTCACGCGTACGGATCTGGTACTTGTACCGGGTGCCGACCGACAGGTCCGGGATGAAGAGCTCCCAGACTCCGCTCACCCCCATCGAACGCATCGCGTGGGCTTCGCCGTTCCAGTCGTTGTGGTCACCCACCACGCGCACCGCGGTGGCGTTGGGCGCCCAGACGGCGAAGGAGACTCCCGGCTCGCCCTCCGCGGTTCGGGGGTGCGCCCCCAGCGCCTCCCAGAGGCGTTCGTGACGCCCCTCGGCGATCAGATGCAGGTCGAGGTCGCCGAGGGTGGGACGGTGCCGATAGGGATCGCCCACGACGGTTTCCGCGTGATCGGCGTAGCGCGTCGCGACCCGGTAGGGGAGAGGGGGACCGACGTGCTGCCCCTCCCAGATGCCGTGCGCGGCGTGGGAGAGCTCGAGTCTGGTGCCATCATCGAAGACGGCGGCGACCTCCGACGCGAGCGGGCGTCGGACGCGGATGACGGTCACCGTCCGGTCGGCGGCGTCCTGGTGGGCATGTGCGCCGAGCACGGAATGCGGATCATGGTGGGTGGCCGAGGAGACCGCCTCCCATTCGATGGATGCGGCGACGTCTTCCGCGTAGCTCATGATCGCTCCCTCACCTTCAGGATGTGGACCGGCTCGGCGAAGGCGTCGAGTCGTACGTAGTTGTGGTCGCTCCAGGTCCAGATCGCGCCGGTGAGTAGGTCCTCGACCTCGAACGGGTGGCCGAGGGGAACACCCCACCGGGTGGTGTCGAGGTGGACGGTGGTCTCCCGCACCGAATGCGGGTCGACGTTGGCGACCACGATGATTGTGTCCGCGTGCCCGCTCCCGGTGAACGGCGCCGCGAGGTGCTTGCTGTAGACGAGGACGGCGTCGTCGTCGCTCCAGTGGGTCGAGAAGTTGCGGAGCTGACGCAGCGCCGGGTGGGCGGCGCGGACTTCGTTGAGCCTGCGCAGCAACGGCGCGAGTGACTCCCCGCGAGCCTCGGCCCCGTTCCAGTCGCGGAACTTGTACTCGTACTTCTCGTTGTCGATGTTCTCCTCGGAACCCGGACGGGCGACGTTCTCGAAGAGCTCGTAGCCGGCGTACACGCCGTAGATCGGTCCTGCCGTGGCCGCGATGCAGGCACGGACCCGGTAGGCGGCCCGACCGCCGAACTGCAGATACTCGGTCAGGATGTCGTGGGTGTTCACGAAGAGGTTCGGGCGCATGTAGTCGGCGGTCTCGTGCGAGACCGAGGTGAGGAACTCCTCGAGCTCCGCTTTCGTGTTCCGCCAGGTGAAGTAGCTGTAGCTCTGCTGGAACCCCACAGCGGCGAGGGCGCGCATCACCGCAGGACGGGTGAACGCCTCCGCGAGGAAGATCACGTCCGGATCGACCGCGTTGACCTCCGCGATCAGCCACTCCCAGAACTGCAGAGGCTTGGTGTGCGGGTTGTCGACCCGGAAGATCTTCACCCCCTGCGCGACCCAGTGCTGAACCACCCGGAGCATCTCCGCCGAGATCCCCGCAGGGTCGTTGTCGAAGTTGAGCGGGTAGATGTCCTGGTACTTCTTCGGCGGGTTCTCCGCGTACGCGATGCTGCCGTCGGGCAGCGTGGTGAACCACTCCGGGTGCTGCCTGACCCAGGGGTGGTCGGGGGAGGCCTGCAGTGCGAGATCGAGCGCGATCTCGAGGCCCTCTTTCCGCGCGGCGCGGACGAAGGCCCGGAAGTCCGCGAGAGTGCCGAGGTCGGGGTGGATCGCGTCGTGGCCGCCCTCTTCCGCACCGATGGCATACGGCGATCCCGGGTCGCCCTGCTCCGCCGTGAGGGTGTTGTTGCGCCCCTTCCGGTTCGTGATGCCGATCGGGTGGATCGGTACGAGGTAGACCACATCGAAGCCCATCGCCGCGACTTCCGGGAGGCGCTTCGTCGCTGTGCGGAACGTCCCGCTCCGCACCGTCCCGTCCCTCAACCGCTTGGCGCCTTCGGAGCGCGGGAAGAACTCGTACCAGGCCCCGACTCCTGCGGCGAGCCGATCGACGACGAGATTCTGCTCGGTGGTGGCGGAGCGGATCGCCGTGACAGGCCGGGCGCGGAAGATCTCCGTCAGCTGGGGGTCCGCGGCGAGGGCCGCGGTCACCGCGCCGTCGCCGCTCCGCAGTGACTCGGCGTCTGTGAGCAGCCGTCGTCGCTGCGCGGCCGGGCGGTCCTTCTCCGCGGCGGCGCGCTCGAGCAGTTCGGCACCCAGGGCCGCCATCACGGGGACGTCGACGCCCGCGGCGACCTTCAACGCCGCCGCGTGGGCCCAGGTCGCGAAGTCATCGGCGAACGCCTCGAAGCGGTAGCGCCAGGTGCCCTGCTCATCGAGCGCAACGTCTGCCGACCACGTGTCGGTGCCGTCGTGACGAGGGGAGAGTCTGTGGAGCGTCTCTTCCCCGGAGGGCGACGTGAGGCGGAGATGCACACCGATGATGTCGTGGCCCTCGCGGAAGGAAACCACGTGGAAGGGGACGACTTCGCCGACGAAGGCCTTGGCGGGAAAACCACCGGGGACCGCGGGCGAGGGGTCGAGCAGCGGGAGCCGGGTCGTACGCAACGCACCGGGGAGGTCTACGTGCCCGGGCGCGCGCGCCGGGATCTGAGCGGGGCTCCGGAGAGCCGAGGACCGAGTACCAGCACGTGCAGCCACATCCCGAATCTACCGCGCGGACGTGATCGCGGGTAGCGCGCCGTGGGGTGCGTCGGAGCCGGGTGTCATTCGACCCGGAACAACCTCATCGACGTGCCCGATACGGGCAGGACGTCTCCGGGGACGAAGACCTCCTCGTCGTCGGAGGGACGCTCCTGCGCACTCGACCACAACGAGACGAAGCGCGTCGCATCCTCGATCTCCTCCGGGAGACGCACGTCGATCGGTGACTCGGTTCCGTGCACGATGAGCAGGATGCGGTTGTACGCCTCGGCGTCAGGAGTGGATGCCGCGACGTACTGCAGGGTGCGGTTGCCGGGATCCGCCCATTGGCTCTGCTCCATCGTCTCGCCGTTCTGGTCGTACCAGTCCATGACGGAGGCGTTCGGGATGTGTTCCCCCAGTCGGGCATAGCGACTGGGACGGAGCGCGGGGTTCTCCTGCCGCAGACGGGTCAGGCGGGAGACATGCGCGCGCAGATCCTCCTGCCACGGTTCGAACTCCCACCCGAGCCACGTGAGGGCGGAGTCCTGCGCGTAGGCGTTGTTGTTGCCGCGCTGTGTGCGCCCGACCTCGTCGCCGGCCGTGAGCATCGGCACGCCCGCGGACAGCAGGAGGGTGCCGAGGAGGTTGCGCATGGCCTTGCGCCGCGCGGCCAGGATCGTCGGGTCGTCCGTCGGGCCTTCGATCCCGTGGTTGAACGCGCGGTTCATGTCGGCGCCGTCGCGGTTGTGCTCCCCGTTGGCCTCGTTGTGCTTCACGTCATAGGAGACGAGGTCGTGCAGGGTGAAACCGTCGTGCGCGGTGATGAAGTTCACGCTGGCGAGGGGACCGCGCTCCTCGCTGAACGTGTTCGAGGAGCCGGCGAGCCGCGTCGCGAACCCACCGATCCCCACCGGTGCTGAGGCGCGACGCGCGTAGTCGATGTCGCTCAGCCAGAAGTTGCGCACGCGGTCGCGGTAGCGGTCGTTCCATTCCTGCCAGCCGGTCGGGAAGTTGCCCGTCTGCCAGCCGCCGAGTCCGACGTCCCACGGCTCGGCGATGAGCTTGGTGTCCGCCAGGATCGGGTCGTTCGCGATGGCAGCGAGGAGCGGATGATCGGGCGTGTAGGTGTGCGTGCTGTCCCGCGCGATCGCGGTCGCGAGGTCGAAACGGAAGCCGTCGATCTGCATCTCCTGCGCCCAGTAGCGGAGGGAATCGAGAACGAGCCTCGCACCGGCGTCGGTGGCCGTGTTCAGAGTATTTCCGCACCCTGTGGTGTCGATGTAGACCCCGGACTCGTCCTGTCGGTAGTAGGAGGCGTTGTCGATGCCGCGCAGGCTCGAGCGGGGGCCGCCGATGCCTTCTTCCGACGTGTGGTTGTAAACGACGTCGAGGATCACCTCGAGACCGGCTTCATGCAGCAGCCTGACCATGCCCTTGAACTCGGCGAGCACGGCCTCGGGGCCCTCCTTGCGGGCCTCCTCGGTGGCGTAGGCCGTGTGCGGGGTGAAGAAGTTCAGGGTGTTGTAGCCCCAGTAATTGGTGAGGCCACGCTCGAGCAGGCGGGGCTCCGGCACGAAGGCATGCACCGGCAGCAGCTCGATCGACGTGATCCCGAGCGAGTGGAAGTACTCGATCATCGCGGGGTGCGCGAGACCGGCGTAGGTGCCGTGCAGAGCAGGAGGAACGTCGGGGTGACGCTTGGTGAGCCCTTTGAGGTGGCCCTCGTAGATGACCGTGCGATCCAGGGGCACGCGGGGCTTCTGCGAGTCGCCCCAGTCGAAGCCGTCGACGATCACGACCGAGCGCCACTCCTCGTATCCGTCGCCCTGAGCGAGGCCGCGGGCGTAGGGGTCGAGGAGGAGGGTCTCCGGGTTGAAGGTGTTCCCGGGCCCGTGCGGCCCTCCGACCCGGATGGCGTATCGCACGCCGGGCTGCAACAGCTCCGTCGTGATCTCCCAGACACCGCCGGGGCGGCGCTCGAGTTCCAGCTCATCCGTCGCCCAGTCGAGGTCGGTGGCGTCGAACACCACGAGCTCGACGGAGGAGGCGTTCTGCGACCAAACGCGCAGCGTGCCGACGCCGTCATGGAGACGGACACCGAGGTGGTCGAGAGTGGAGCCGCCGGGCACGGCGAGGGCAGGGGACACGGGCATGAGTACACACTAGAGGCGATGTGTCGCCGTCTCATCTCCGGGCGTACCGGGTTCCACGCCCACACGCCCCGACCGAGGCCGATTCGCGAGAGAATCGAGGGATGCGGCACTATCTCGATCATGCGGCGACCACGCCTCTGCGCCCGGAGGCGCGCGCCGCGTGGCTCGATGCCTCCGAGACTGTGGGCAACGCGTCGTCGACACATGGGGCAGGACAGGACGCTCGGCGTCTGCTCGAGGAGTCGCGCGAGCGTGTCGCCGCGGTGTTGGGCGCCGATCCCATCGAGATCGTGTTCACTTCGGGTGGTACCGAATCGATCAATCTGGCACTGCAGGGGATGTGGCGATCCCGCGCGACCGGGACAGCGGCGGTCGTGATGCCGGAGGCGGAGCACCACGCCACGATGGACACCGTCTCCGCTCTCCTCGACGACGGCGCCGAGTTGCGTCGGGTGCCGGTCAACGCCCACGCGCGCATAGACCCCGAGGAATTCGCCGCACGCCTTCCCGGTGCCGCCCTCGCGACGGCCCTCGTCGCGAACAACGAAGCGGGCACGATCAACCCGGCCGCGATGCTCGCCCACCATGCGGCGATCGCGCGCGTGCCGCTCCACCTCGACGCCGTGGCCGCGCTCGGCCATGTTCCGGTGTCTTTCCGCTCGATGCGTGGCGATGCCGCCGACGGTGTCGGACTCGTGGCGATGAGCCTGGCCGGCCACAAGATCGGCGCGCCCGTGGGAGTCGGAGTCCTCGTCGCTGCCCGCACCGCACGGATCACGGCGCTGTTGCGCGGCGGTGCCCAGCAACGCGGGCTCCGGGCCGGGACGCAAGACGTCCCCGGAGCTGCGGCGTTCGCCACCGCGGTCGAACTCGCCGAGACCGAGCGCGAACAGGAGGCCGCACGATTGGCCGGACTCCGCGAACGCCTCATCACGGGAATCCGCTCCGCCGTGCCCTCCGCCGTGCTCCTCGGTGACCCGATCGAGCGTCTGCCCGGCAACGCGCACGTGCTCTTCCCCGGTGCCGTGGGGGAGAGCCTGCTGTTCCTTCTCGACGTGGCCGGGGTCGCCGCATCCACAGGATCCGCGTGTCAGGCAGGGGTCGCCGAGCCCTCACACGTCGTGATGGCGATGGGGCGGAGCGAGCGGGAGGCGCGCAGTGTGCTGCGGTTCTCCCTGGGGCGCACGTCGACGGCCACGGATGTCGATGCGGTACTCGCCGTCATCGCCGATGCCTACGCCCGCGCATCCGGCGCCGGCACAGGCACACGCTCGTAGACTGTTCTCATGCGGATACTTGCGGCGATGAGCGGTGGAGTCGATTCCGCCGTTGCAGCCGCCAGGGCTGTGGAGGCGGGACACGACGTCGTCGGTGTGCATCTGGCTCTCTCCCGCGCCGGGGGCACGCTGCGAACCGGTAGCCGTGGATGCTGCACGATCGAAGACGCTCTCGATGCACGCCGGGCTGCCGACGTGCTCGGCATCCCCTTCTACGTCTGGGACTTCTCGGAGCGCTTCCGCGACGACGTGATCGAGGACTTCATCGCGGAGTATCAGGCGGGCCGCACACCCAACCCCTGCATGCGTTGCAACGAGAAGATCAAGTTCGCCGCGCTTCTGGAAAGAGCCATCGAGCTCGGGTTCGACGCCGTGTGCACGGGCCACTACGCCACACTCATCGACGGCGAGCAGGGGCTGGAACTGCACCGTGCCTCGGACAACGCCAAGGATCAGTCGTATGTGCTGGGCGTCTTGACCGCCGAGCAACTCGCTCACACATACTTCCCGCTCGGCACGACGCCGTCGAAGGCGATCGTGCGCGCGGAGGCGGAGTCGCGTGGGCTGAGCGTCGCGCAGAAGCCCGACAGCCATGACATCTGCTTCATCCCCGACGGCGACACCCGCGGCTGGCTGGCGGAGAAGGTCGGCACCGCCACGGGCGAGATCGTCGATCGCAGTGGTGAGGTCGTCGGATCGCACGAGGGCGCCCACGCATTCACAGTAGGACAGCGTCGCGGACTCAAGCTCGGCATCCCCGCCCCGGACGGCAAGCCTCGGTTCGTCCTCGAGGTCCGGCCGGTGTCGAACACGGTCGTCGTCGGTCCGAAGGAAGCGTTGGCGATCGCGGAGATCGCGGGGGAGCGCTTCAGCTGGGCGGGCGCCGCACCCACCGAATCCGCGTTCGAATGCCACGTCCAGATCCGCGCCCACGCAGAACCGGTTCCCGCGCAGGCCGAGGTTTCGGACACCGGCGTCCGCGTCGTCCCGGACGTCCCGCTCGACGGGGTGGCACCGGGGCAGACGGCGGTGCTCTATGTCGGCACCCGCGTTCTCGGACAGTTCACGATCGACACCACGGTCTCGGCGGTTCCGGTCGGCGCGTAGACGTTTCCGGTGTCGGTGCCCACTCATAGACTGTCGAGGTGCCGGAGAACATCTCGCTGGAAGACGCCCGAACCGAAGCCGAGGAGCTGACCACCCGCATCCTCGATGCGAAAGAGGCCTACTACGGCCGAGACACCTCGCTCGTCGACGATTTCACGTATGACGGGTGGATGCACCGGCTCGAAGAACTCGAGAGGCTTCATCCCGAGCTTCAGGGACAGGACTCGCCCACGCAGATGGTCGGAGCCGCCGAGGCCACAGGGCTCGCGACCATCGAGCACGCCGAGCGCATGCTCAGCCTCGACAACGTGTTCTCCGTCGACGAACTGAGGGACTGGGCGGCGAAGACCGAAGCCGCGGCCGGCCGTCGCGTCGCATGGCTCACCGAACTGAAGATCGATGGCCTCGCGATCAACCTCCGGTACGAGAACGGAGTCCTGACCTCCGCGGCAACGCGTGGTGATGGACGAGTGGGGGAGGTCGTCACCGAGAACGCGCTGCGCCTTCCAGAGATCCCTTATCGTCTGAGCGGCGAGGGACACCCCGAGATCGTCGAGGTGCGCGGTGAGGTGTTCATCCCGGTCGCGGCCTTCGAACGTCTCAATGCCGCGCAGGCGAGCTACCGCGATCGCGCCTACGCCGATGCTCTCGCGAAGTGGGAGGCGCGGGGCGGGGTCAAGAAGCCCTTCGACGAAGAGAAGGCGCGCACCGCCGCCGCGCGACGCTTCCCGTCCTTCGCGAATCCACGGAACGCGGCCAGTGGAGGGCTCCGTCAGCAGATCGACAAGAAGAACGGGCTCGAGCTCGAAGCGGGGCTTCTGCGCATCGAGTCCCTGTCGCTCTACGTGCACGGTGTCGGCGCGTGGACGAATCCTCCCGTCGCAGCGCAGAGCGAGGTGTACGAGTTGCTCGCCGGATGGGGACTGCCGACGAGCCCGCACACGAAGGTCTGCGGCACGATCGACGACGTCGTCGCGTTCGTCGAGTACTTCGGCGAGCATCGGCATGACATCGAGCATGAGCTCGACGGCATCGTGGTCAAGGTCGACGAGCTCGAGCTGCACGCTGAACTCGGAGCCACGAGTCGTGCGCCGAGGTGGGCGATCGCCTACAAGTACCCGCCGGAAGAGGTGCAGACCACGCTGCTCGACATCGTGGTGTCGGTCGGTCGTACAGGTCGTGCGACTCCCTTCGCCGTCATGGCGCCGGCGCACGTCGCCGGTTCCGTGGTGCGTCAGGCCACGCTGCACAACAAGGACGTGGTCAAAGCCAAGGGCGTGCTGATCGGCGACACCGTCGTGCTCCGCAAAGCCGGTGATGTCATCCCCGAGGTTCTCGGACCCGTGGTCGAGAGACGAGACGGCACGGAGCGCGAGTTCGTGATGCCCGTCGAATGCCCCGAGTGCGGCACACCTCTTCGGGCGATGAAGGAGGGCGACATCGACCTGAGGTGCCCGAACGCCCGTTCCTGCCCCGCACAGGTCCGCGGTCGCGTCGAGCACATCGGCTCGCGCGGGGCACTCGATGTCGAAGCTCTCGGTGAGGTCACCGCAGCCGCGTTGACGCAGCCGACCTCACCGGCGATCCCGCCTCTCGAGACGGAGGCGGGCCTGTTCGCCCTCACCCTCGAACAACTCGTGCCGATCGAACTCTTCGTGCGCGATGCCGAGACCGGGCTTCCGAAGGAGGATGACGACGGGGTCGTCAAGACGCGTGCTCCCTTCCGCAGGAATCCGACCCCGGCTGAGAGGAAGTCCGGTCTCGAGGGGCCGCAGCCCTCCTCGCAGGCGTTGACACTCCTCGCTGAGCTCGAGAAGGCGAAGACGAAGGACTTGTGGCGTCTGCTCGTGTCGCTGAACATCCGTCACGTCGGCCCGGTCGCGGCGCGCGCACTCGCCCAGTGGTTCGGTTCTCTCGACGCGATCCGCGCTGCGACGCGGGACGAACTCGCCGCCGTGGAGGGGGTCGGGGGGATCATCGCGGATTCGGTCCTCGACTGGTTCGAGATCGACTGGCACCAGGAGATCGTGCAGCAGTGGGCGGACGCCGGTGTGCAGTGGTCTACGCCCGGTCACCCAGGTCCGGGTGGTGCGGTTCCCGCCGGCGGCGTGCTGGAAGGCCTGACCATCGTCGCCACCGGCTCGCTCGACGGATACACCCGGGAGGGCGCTCAGGAGGCCATCATCAAGGCGGGGGGCAAGGCGGCATCCAGCGTCTCGAAGAAGACGGACTTCGTCGCTGCCGGGCCGGGTGCCGGGTCGAAGCTGGCGAAGGCCGAAGAGCTCGGACTCCGGATTCTCGACGCAGCCCAGTTCCACGTGCTGGTGACGGAAGGACCGGGGGCGCTTCCCCCGGCAAGCGAGGGTTCGTGAAGCGATACGGTCCGCTGATCGTCGTCCCGGATGCGCTGGCCGTCGGCGACCCCGGCCGCCATCACCTTCGGCTGACGCCGGAGGCGGTGATGATCCGGGCGGGTGTCGAGAGCCGAAGCATCCTGCCGTGGGCGAGCGTCGAACGAGTCGCGCTCGACGTGCCGACCACCAGGTTTCGTCTGCCGGGTCTGGTCGGCACGCTGGTGCTCGGTGCCGTGACCGCGGCGATGCTGAGCGACCCCGGAGTCGAACCCGAAGACGGTACCGCGACCCTCACGGTCGACGGTGAGAACACCACCGTGCCGTTGAGTCGTCATCATGTCGGCGGATACTGGGCTCCGAGCGTCGCGGGGGCGCACCGCCTGATCGCCCATCTCATCGCGCACCCCGAACGGCGTGCACTGCTCGAGCATCCGGAACGGTTAATCGACGTGGCGGCGCAGCTCGCGCGCGGAACAAGTTAACCCGCACCGCGCGCGACGACGCGTCAGCCCTTGTGGCGGGGCTTGCGGTACGGCTTCTCGTCGCGGTTGTCGCGTGCCGGACGGTCGCCGTGGTCGCGTCGTTCGAACTTGCCACCGTCGCGCGGAGCAGTGCGCCGGGCGCCGCCGGGGCCACGATCGGGCTTGATTTCGATCAGGCGACCGGAGATACGCGTGTCGCGGAGCTTCTCCAGGACGGCGGGGTCGAGATTGGAAGGCAGCTCGACGATCGAGAAATCGGGGCGGATGTTGATGGCTCCGAAATCATCTCGACCCAGCCCGCCTTCGTTCGCGAGGGCGCCGACGATCTGGCGGGGCTCGACACGGTGGCGGCGTCCGACCTCGATGCGGTACGCCGCATAGTCGCCGCGGCTGCGGCGTTCGGTGCGAGGCTCACGCGAGTCGCGGGCGGTGCGCTCCCGAGGCGGACGGTTGTCCGCCTCGACCGCCTTCGAGAGAGGGTCGTTCGCGGGGTCGAGGAGCAGTGGCTTGTCGCCCTGAGCGACGACGGCCAGGGCAGCGGCCACGTCTCCCTCCGGAACGTCGTGGTGGCGGACATAGTGGGCGACGATGTCGCGGAACGCCTCGATCCGTCCGGTCTCCGAGAGTGCGGTGGTGATCGCGTCGTCGAAGCGGTTCAGACGCGTGGTGTTCACGTCCTCCGTGCTCGGCAGCTGCATCTGGGTCGGCTGCTGACGGGTCGCCTTCTCGATGTGCTTGAGCAGGTAGCGCTCACGCGGTGTGATGAAGCTGATGGCGTCGCCCGAGCGTCCCGCCCGACCCGTGCGACCGATGCGGTGCACGTACGACTCGGTGTCGGTGGGGATGTCGAAGTTCACGACGTGGCTGATGCGCTCGACGTCGAGCCCGCGCGCAGCCACGTCGGTGGCGACGAGGATGTCGAGCTTGCCGTCCTTGAGCTGGTTCACGCTGCGCTCACGCTGCACCTGGGGGACATCGCCGTTGATCGCTGCTGCGGAGTAGCCGCGGGCGCGGAGTTTCTCGGCGAGCGTCTCGGTCTCGTTCTTGGTGCGGACGAAGACGATCATCCCGTCGAAGTTCTCGACTTCGAGGATCCGGGTGAGAGCGTCGACCTTCTGCGCGTAAGACACCACGAGGTAGCGCTGGGTGATGTTGGTGCCGGTGGCGGTCTTGGACTTGATGCTGATCTCTTCCGGCTCACGCAGATACTTCTGCGCGAGGCGGCGGATCTGCGGGGGCATCGTCGCCGAGAACAGGGCGACCTGCTTCTCTTCGGGAGTCTGCGCGAGGATCTGCTCCACGTCTTCGGCGAAGCCCATCTTCAGCATCTCGTCGGCTTCGTCGAGCACGAGGTACTGGAGCTGGGACAGGTCGAGAGTGCCCTTCGCGAGGTGGTCCATGATGCGGCCGGGCGTGCCGACGATGACGTGGACGCCGCGACGCAGCGCCGACAGCTGAACGCCGTAGCCCTGTCCGCCGTAGACGGGGAGGACGTGGACGCCCTTCATCTTGGAGGCATAGGACTCGAAGGCCTCGCAGACCTGGAGCGCGAGTTCGCGGGTGGGCGCGAGCACGAGTGCTTGCGGGGTCTTCTGCGAGACGTCGAGGCGCTCGAGGACGGGAAGCGCGAAGGCCGCGGTCTTTCCGGTTCCGGTCTGCGCCATCCCGACGACATCGCGTCCGGCCAGGAGCGTGGGAATGGTGGCCGCCTGGATGGGCGACGGGGTCTCATAGCCGAGATCCTTGATGGCTTTGAGGACGGGCCCGGTGATGCCGAGCTCCTCGAATCCGGGGGTCGCGGGGGAGTCCTCGGGGGCGTCGGTCAGCACTGCATCTTCAGGGGTCACTTCCCAAGGGTAGCGCGCCGCGATGCTCGGCGCCTGTGAGGGCGGCCTCAGACGCCGGTGGTCAGTGAGATCAGCCGCTCCTTCACCTGGCGTCGGAGCACCTTTCCGATCAGGGACTTGGGCAGTTCGTCGACCACGAAGACGCGACGGGGCACCTTGTACGGAGTCAAGATGCTGCGCGCGAAGTCACGGATCTCCTCGACATCGACATCGGTTCCGGGGTCCACGACGATCGCAGCGACGACCTCTTCGCCCGAATGCTCGCTCGGCAGACCTACGACCGCTGCATCGGCGACCTTCGGGTGCTGGCGCAGGACGTTCTCGACCTCGGTGGGAGCGACGTTGAAGCCACCCGTGATGATGAGTTCCTTGATCCGATCGACGATCCGTACGAAGCCGGCGTCGTCGATCGTGACGATGTCGCCCGTGCGGTACCAGCCGTCGACGAAGACGGCTTCGGTCTCCTCGGGCTTGCCGTAGTAGCCCGAGAAGACCTGCGGCCCGCGCACGACGAGTTCGCCGGCCGCCCCGGCTTCGACGTCGTGGCGGGGGTTCTCCGGGTCGACGACGCGACACTCCGTCCCTGGAAGGGGGAGCCCGACGGTGCCGGGCACACGGTTGTCGGCGACCGGGTTCGCCATGAGGACGGGCGAGCACTCGCTGAGCCCGTAGCCCTCGACGAGGTAGCCGTTGGTCGCCTCTTCGAAGGGGACCACCAGCTCATGCGGCAGTGCCATCGCGCCGGAGATCGCGACCTCTATGCCGTCGAGCGACACGTCCTTCGCCTTTGCCGCAGCGAGAAGACGGTCGGCGATCGGCGGCACGAGCGGCAGGAAGGTCGCGGGGTGCTTCTTGACGACGTCGAGGACGAGGTCGGGATCGAACTTCGGGAAGAGAACGAGTCGTGCACCCATCGACATCGCGAACGTGAGACACAGGGTGAGGCCGTAGGCGTGGAACATCGGCAGCACGGCGTAGACGACGCAGCCGTTCCCGCGTTCGATCGACGGTACCCAGGCTTGCGCCTGGGCAGCGTTCGCGAGCAGGTTGCGATGGGTGAGGGCTGCGCCCTTCGGCGTTCCGGTGGTTCCGGACGTGTACTGGATGATCGCGAGGTCGTCAGTTCCCGGTCTCGGATGCGATTCCGGGATCGGAGCCGCCGCGAGCAACGTCTCCCAGGCGACCGCCCCGCGGACCTTCTCGGTCAACGCTGCACGGGATTCGCGCGCCTTCGCCACGGGAAGTCGCAGAGCGACGCGGGTGAGGAATGGCATGGCCCTCGTCACATCGACGGCGATGAGGTTCGTCACGGCAAGATCCGCGGGGAACTCCTGCACGGTGGGGACGACCTTGTTCCACACGATCGCGTGCTTCGCACCGTGGTCCTCGAACTGCTTGCGCAACTCTCGCGGCGTGTAGAGGGGGTTATGTTCGACGACCACAGCACCGAGACGGAGGACGGCGTAGAACGCGATGATGTGCTGCGGGCAGTTGGGCAGCACGATCGCGACCGGGTCGCCGGCGCGGACGCCCAGGTCGCGCAGTCCCGTCGCGGCGCGGTCGATCGCGGTCTGCAGCTGCGCATATGTCGTCTCCCGCCCGAAGAACTGGAGGGCGGGTGCGTCCGGGTAGTCGCGGGCCGACGCGGTGACGATGTCCACGAGAGATCCGTCGACGGGAGGCAGGTCTTCCGGGACGCCTGCGGCGTAGCTGGCGATCCACGGGCGAGGGGGCTGGAACGTGCTCACCCGCCCAGCATATGTCGAGTCGCTCGTCGGGACGGAGGACCGGGGAACGCGCCAACTAGACTGAAGGGGTGTCTGAAATCACCCCTGATCTTGTACGCCATCTCGGCGTGCTCGCGCGCATCCAGCTGAACGACGACGAGGTGACGCGGCTCACGGGCCAGCTCGACGCCATCGTCGACAACATCGCCAAGGTGTCGGAGGTCGCCACCGCTGACATCGTCGCGACGAGCCACCCGATCCCGCTGAGCAACGTGTTCCGTCCCGACGTCGTCGGACAGACGCTCACGCACGAGCAGGTACTGCAGAATGCGCCCGACGCCGCCGACGGCCGTTTCCGCGTCACCGCGATCCTGGGAGAAGAGCAGTGAGCGACATCATCGGACTGAACGCGGCCGATCTCGCCGCGAAGCTGGTCGCGGGCGAGGTGTCGAGCGTCGAAGCGACGCAGGCCCATCTCGATCGCATCACCGCGGTCGACGGCGACGTCCACGCGTTCCTGCATGTCAACGAGGGTGCCCTCGAGGCCGCGGCGGCGATCGATGCCCGTCGTGCCGCGGGTGAGACACTCGGCCCGCTAGCCGGTGTGCCGCTGGCCATCAAGGATGTCCTCGTCACGACCGATCAGCCCACCACCAGTGGTTCGCGCATCCTCGAGGGATACCGCTCGCCGTACGACGCGACCGTCGTCGCCCGTTCGCGGGCGGCGGGACTGGTGCCGCTGGGCAAGACCAACATGGACGAGTTCGCGATGGGATCGTCCACCGAGCACTCGGCATACGGCCCCACTCGCAATCCGTGGGACCTCGACCGCATCCCGGGCGGCTCGGGCGGCGGCTCGGCCGCGGCGGTGGCGGCTTTCGAAGCACCGCTGGCCCTGGGCTCGGACACCGGTGGCTCGATCCGGCAGCCCGCGCACGTCACCGGCACCGTGGGCGTCAAGCCGACCTACGGCGGCGTGAGCCGCTACGGCGCGATCGCTCTCGCATCCAGCCTCGACCAGGTCGGTCCGGTCTCGAGAACGGTCCTCGACTCGGGGCTGCTGCACGATGTGATCGCCGGGCACGACCCGAAGGATTCCACCTCCCTGCGTGACGAATGGCCGTCGTTCGCCGAGGCAGCGCGCGAAGGCGCGCGAGGGGACGTCCTCAAGGGACTCAAGGTCGGCGTCATCCGTGAACTGCCCGACAGTGGATTCCAGCCCGGTGTGGCAGCGTCGTTCCGCAGCGCACTCGCGATGATGGAGGCTCAGGGAGCGGAGATCGTCGAGATCGGTGCTCCGCACTTCGAGTACGGCGTGGCCGCCTATTACCTCATCCTGCCGGCGGAGGCATCGAGCAACCTGGCGAAGTTCGACTCCGTGCGCTTCGGCCTGCGCGTGACTCCCGACGGCACGCCCACGGTCGAGGATGTGATGTCCGCGACGCGCGATGCCGGTTTCGGCGACGAGGTGAAGCGCCGCATCATCCTCGGCACGTACGCGCTCTCCGCCGGATACTACGACGCCTACTACGGGAGTGCGCAGAAGGTCCGCACGCTCATCCAGCAGGACTTCGCGAACGCGTTTGCGGAGGTGGACGTGATCGCGACGCCCTCGGCTCCGACCACGGCGTTCAAGATCGGCGAGAAGGTCGACGATCCGCTGCAGATGTACCTCAACGACATCACCACGATTCCGGTCAACCTCGCCGGCGTCCCCGGCATCTCGATCCCGAGCGGTCTCGCCGACGAGGATGGGTTGCCCGTCGGCATCCAGTTCATAGCTCCTGCGCGTGAGGACGCGCGCCTGTATCGCGTCGGCGCCGCGGTGGAGACGTTGCTCGTCGATTCGTGGGGCGCTCCGTTGCTCACCCGCGCACCCCAGCTCGCAGGAGGGACCCGCTGATGGCCGCCGCCAAGCTCATGGACTTCGACAAGGCGCTCGAGCTGTTCGAGCCGGTCCTTGGTTTCGAGGTGCACGTCGAACTCAACACGAACACGAAGATGTTCTCCGACGCGCCCAACCCGGCCAACGAGGCCTACCACGCTGCGGAACCGAACACTCTCATCGCTCCCGTGGATCTCGGTCTCCCCGGCTCGCTGCCGGTCGTGAACGAGACGGCGATCCGCTCCTCGATCAGCCTGGGGCTCGCCCTCGGCTGCTCGATCGCGGAGTCGAGCCGGTTCGCCCGCAAGAACTACTTCTACCCGGATCTCGGCAAGAACTACCAGATCTCGCAGTACGACGAGCCGATCGCCTATGACGGGTCGGTCGAGGTCGAGCTCGAGGACGGCACGCTCATCACGATCCCGATCGAGCGCGCGCACATGGAGGAAGACGCCGGCAAGCTCACCCACATGGGTGGGGCGACCGGACGCATCCAGGGGGCCGAGTACTCGCTGGTCGACTACAACCGGGCGGGTGTCCCGCTGGTCGAGATCGTGACGAACATCATCTACGGCACCGAGCACCGTGCACCGGAGGTCGCCAAGGCCTACGTGCAGGCGATCCGCGACATCGTGCGTGGCCTCGGCATCTCCGAAGCGCGACTGGAGCGGGGCAACCTGCGTTGCGACGCAAACGTCTCGCTGCGTCGACGTGGCACCGACGAGCTCGGCACCCGCACCGAGACGAAGAACGTCAACTCGATGCGCTCCGTGGAACGGGCCGTGCGGTACGAGATCCAGCGCCAGGCGCAGATCCTCGCCGACGGCGGCACGATCACCCAGGAGACGCGTCACTGGCACGAGGACACCGGGACCACCTCTCCGGGGCGCCCGAAGTCGGACGCCGATGATTACCGGTACTTCCCGGAGCCTGACCTGCTGCCCGTGGAACCGGCCGCCGCGCTGATCGAGGAGCTGCGTGCGGCTCTTCCCGAGCAGCCGGTGGCTCGCCGCCGTCGTCTGATGACGGAATGGGGATTCACCGATCTGGAGTTCCAGGACGTCCGCAACGGCGGCCTGCTCGAGGTCGTCGAGGCGACGATCACCGCGGGGGCGACACCCGCCACTGCACGCAAGTGGTGGACCGGTGAGATCACTCGCATCGCCAACACCCAGGACCAGGACGCCACCGCGCTGATCAGCCCGGAGAACGTCGCGGCTCTGCAGCGGCTCGTCGATGCGGGAACGCTTACCGACAAGCTCGCCCGCCAGGTACTCGAAGGCGTCATCGCCGGTGAGGGCACTCCGCAGGAGGTCGTGGACGCTCGCGGGCTCGCGGTGGTGTCTGACGACGGCGCGCTGATCGCGGCGATCGACGAGGCTCTGGCGGCACAGCCCGACGTGATGGCGAAGATCAAGGACGGCAAGGTGCAGGCGGCCGGAGCGGTGATCGGAGCGGTCATGAAGGCGATGAAGGGCCAGGCGGATGCCGCGCGCGTCCGTGAGCTCATCCTCGAGCGCGCGGCGCAGTAGCGCGCGCCCCCGGGCCTCATGTCAGAGGCTCGGGGGAGAATCCTCGCATGGGACACGGTGACGGCAGAGGGCGGATCGTCTCCGACTCGGGCGCGGAGGACACCGGCACGCGTATCCTGCACGTCGACATGGACGCGTTCTATGCGGCCGTCGAGGTGCTGGACGACCCCACGCTCCGGGGTCTGCCGCTGATCATCGGTGCACCGGATGGCCGTTCCGTCGTCTCGAGCGCCTCGTACGAGGCCCGTCGATACGGCGTGCGCGCCGCGATGCCGGTGTCGCAGGCGCTGCGTCTATGTCCGTCCGCGCGCATCGTCCCGCCGCACTTCGCTCGGTACCAGGAGGTATCCCGGCAGGTCATGGCGATCTTCGAGTCGTTCACGCCGCTCGTCGAGCCGCTTTCCGTGGACGAGGCCTTCCTCGATGTGCAGGGCGTGCGGCGTCTGTGGGGAGCCCGGCGCGCATCGCCGAGCTGATTCGAGAACGTGTGCGCGACGAGGTCGGCATCACGTGCAGCGTGGGCGTCGCGGCGACCAAGCATGTCGCCAAGATGGCTTCGACGATCGCCAAGCCCGACGGGATGCTCATCGTCGCAGGCGACGACACGCTCGACTTCCTCGCGCCTCGGCCGGTACGTGCGATGTGGGGAGTGGGACCGAAAGCTGCGGAGGCGCTCGAAGCACGCGGTATCCGCACGGTGCAGGACGTCCGCGACGCGCCGACGGAGATGATCGATCGTGCCGTCGGAGCCGCGCTCGGGGCCCGCCTCAGACAACTCGCCCGCGGAGAAGACCCTCGAGCCGTCGATACGGAGCGAGTGGAGAAGAGCATCGGCCATGAGGAGACCTTCGACACGGACATCCTGGACCGGCCGTTCCTCCGTGCCGAACTGTTGCGTCTGGCCGACCGGGTCGCGGTCCGGCTTCGACGCGCCGGCTGGGAGGCGTCGACCGTCGCGATCAAGATCCGATTTGACGACTTCCGCACCGTGAACAGATCCCATACTCTGACGGAGCCCACGGCAGTCGGACAGCGGATCGGCGAGGCAGCACAGACGCTCTTCGAGCAGATCGACCGACGCGACCCCGTCCGTCTCGTGGGGGTTCGGGCAGAGAATCTGCGACCTGCCGGTGGCGCGGGAATGGCACTCTGGGACGACGACGAGGACTGGCGCAAGGTCGAAGGCGCGGTCGATGAAGCCATGGCCCGTTTCGGTTCGGCGACGATCAGCCGCGCACGGCACATCGGACGCGGTGAAGGGCGAGGCGCGGCCCAACATCCCAAGGCGCACGGCGTGGATTGATCCCACACGCTCGGCGTTCCTCGACTACCGTGGGCTTATGCCGAACATTGCACTGGAACTCGGAAAGCAAGCTGCGTCCTTCGGCGTGAAGAGCGCGTATGGAGAGCCGCAGGACGTGGATGGGGTGAGCATCACGCCGGTCGCGTTCACCTATTCGGGATTCGGCGGCGGGAGTGGGGACGGCGCCGAAGGCGGTGGAGGCGGGGGTGTTTCCGTCCCGGTCGGTGTCTACGTGCGGCGTGAAGAGGGCCTGCGCTTCGAGCCCAACATCGTCACGCTGCTCGTCGTGGCCGTCCCGTTCGTCTGGGTCGCCGGACGAGCGTTCGCACGCATCATCCGTGCCCTCAAGAAGTGACGACCCGGTCGCGGCAGCACTCGAGCATGCGGCGACCCTGATCGCGCAGGACATCCGATCACTGGCTGCGGCCAACCCGGTCGTCCTCATCGACGGCGGCAGCGGTGCCGGCAAGTCCTCCCTCGCTGCGCGGCTCGTGCGGCGCTGGCCTGTGCTCGGCCACGTGCAGCTCGTGGCGCTCGACTCGATCTACCCGGGCTGGGACGGGCTCGATCAGGGCTCGGAACGCGCTCTCGAGTGGATTCTGCGCCCGCACGGGCGGGGGTACCTGGGGACCTGGCGGCGCTGGGACTGGGAAGCGGAGACCGAAGCCGAGAGCCACGCCGTCGACCCTGCTCTCGGGGTGATCGTCGAGGGCAGCGGGATCCTGCGGCCGTCGACCGCCGGCCTCGCCGACGTCCGGATCTGGGTCGAATCGACGGAAGAATCCCGGAAGAGGCGCGCGCTCGCCCGTGATGGCGAGACCTACCGCCCGCATTGGGACCGATGGGCGGCTCAGGAGCGACGCCACATCGAACGAGACGACCCACGCGCGCTCGCGACGCGCATCTTCGAGGTCCCGTAGCGGTCAGTCGATCGTAAGTCCTTCGGCCTCATCCGCGGCGTGGATCAGCAGATCCAGGCGATAACCCAGCCAGTCGTAGATGCCGTGGCGATCGTCCCCGCCGGGGTCCTCGTCGGAGGTGATGCCCAGTCGGGTGGCGATGACGAGACGGATGGCAGTGAGCGTGCGCAGCCAGGCGTCGATGCTCTCTATGGACACGGACACCTCTCGCGTCGTGAGAGCCGTGTCCTCCGTGAGCGCGTCGGAGTCCGGGGGCAGTGTGCCGAGAGCCGACCGTACGATGCGGGCGTCGGCGAGGCGACGGTCGAGAAGATCGTCTCTCGTCGCTACGCTGAACTCCGCCGCCGCGTCCGAGTCCTCCGGATACGGGGTCGGAGTCAGCCGATCGACGGCGGGGTCAGCGATGTCCCGGGAATCGGTGACGAGTTCCACGAAGTCGTCCACCAGTCGCGCGAGGTGGAACGCCTCGATCAACGTCATCTCCTGAAGGATGCGCTCAGCGGTCACGATGCCGCCTTCCGGACTGTCGCCCAGAGCCCGAAGTCGTGCATCGCCTGGGCATGGACCTCCATCGTCTCTCTGGGGCCGGTCGCGACCACCGCATGGCCTTCGTGGTGGACGGCGAGCATGAGTGCGGTGGCATGGTCGATCGAGTAGCCGAAGTACGTCCGGAACACGCGCACCACGTAGCTCATGAGATTCACCGGGTCGTTCCAGACGACGACCTGCCACGGCTCGAGGGGAGCGGCGCGAAGATCGGTGGTCTCGTCGAGCTCGGGAAGCGCAGCCGGTGTCGTCATGCCCATCCCATCTCATGCAACTGCTCGTCGTCGATGCCGTAGAAGTGGGCGATCTCGTGCACCAGTGTGGTGTGGATCTCATCGCGGAGTTCGTCTTCGGAATCGCACTGTGCCAGGTGCGGGTCACGGTAGACCACGATGCGGTCGGGGAGCTCGCCCATGCCGTACTGGGTGCGCTCGGTGAGGGCCAGACCGTCGTAGAGACCGAGAAGATCGAGGCTGCCGTCCTCCGGGCGATCTTCGACGACGAACACGATGTTCTCCAGCCCCTCGACCATGTCATCGGGGAGCCGGTCGAGCTCGTCGATCACGAGCTCTTCGAAGGCGTCGGCGTTCATTTCCATCGCATCCAGCCTAGAGGCGGTAGCCGCCCGGCGCCCGCTCAGTGCACGACGACGAGGACACCGGCGACGGCGATGAACAGCGTTCCGAAGACCACGTTGAGTACACGCTGTCCACGCGCGGACGCCGTCAGACGTCGGAAGGGCCGTGCGGCAGCAGCGAAGAACCCCCACATGACGATCACGTCGACCACGACCACGGTGGCGATCAAGGTGAGGTACTGGGGGAGTGGCGGTTCATCGAGACGCACGAACTGGGGGATGAACGCCAGGAAGAAGACGATCGCCTTGGGGTTCAAGAGGTTCACCCAGAATCCCCGTCGGATCATCGACCAGTGGCTCTCACGGAGGTCGATCGGGGCCGGGGCGTCGACATCGACGTTGATCGCAGCGGGCCGGGCGAGCAGGAGCCTTACCCCGAGGAAGACGAGATAGGCGGCTCCGGCATAGCGGATGGCGTTGAAAAGGAGTTCCGAGCGTGAGACGAGGAGACCGACGCCGGCAGCGACGATCGCCACGTGGACGACCAGAGCGATCTGCTGGCCGATGATGCCCCAGATCGAGCGCCGCCACCCTTGGCTCATGGCGTTGGACATGGTGTTGATGGCGCCCGCACCGGGCGTGAGGCTGATCACGACGGACGCGGTCAGCAACGAGAACCAGACCGCGAGTGACACGAGGTCAGTCTAGAGCTTCGGGGTGACGTGCCCGGCTTGTTCACGAGGGGACGAAGAAGGCCCGGATCATTCGACCCGGGCCTTCTTCCTGAGGGTGAGTAACGGGACTCGAACCCGCGACATCCGGCACCACAAGCCAGCGCTCTACCAGCTGAGCTATACCCACCATGCGCCCACCGGAGCGGGCAACCATACGAGTCTATTACATGTTCGGAGTGAACTCTGACACCGTGCGGGTCGAGATCTCTCGTGCTTCGTCGCTGGACGGTCCCGGCTCATCGACGAAGACCGCTTCGCGGTAGTAACGGAGCTCTCGGATCGACTCCAGGATGTCAGCGAGCGCACGGTGCCCGCCGTCTTTCGTCGGCGCTTGGAAGAACACACGCGGGTACCAGCGTCGCGAGAGCTCTTTGACGCTGGACACATCGACGTTCCGGTAGTGCAACCACTGGTCGACCTGTGGCATGTACTTGGCGAGGAACATCCGGTCTGTCCCGATCGTGTTGCCGGCGAGCGGCGCTTTGCGCTCCAGCGGCACGAAGCGCTTGATGTAGGCGAGGGTCTGCGATTCGGCCTCCTCCACGGAGACACCGCCAGCGATCTCATTGATCAGGCCCGAGGTCTCATGCATCTTCGTGACGAAGTCGTTCATGTGCGCGAGAGCGTCCGCGCTGGGGCGAATCACCACCTGGAAGCCGGGATCGACAGGGTTGAGTTCGAAGTCGGTGATGACGACGGCTATCTCGACGAGCTCATCGACCGCCAGATCGAGCCCCGTCATCTCGCAGTCGATCCATACGAGACGGTCGTTCTCGGACGCAGTTACCATGCGGCCATCCTATCGACGGGCCCGACATCGCTGACGTGGCGGGCTTCGTGCAAGGCCGCACGACCGCGATACTCTATACGCGTGCGCCTCCGTAGCTCAGGGGATAGAGCAGGAGCCTTCTAATCTCTTGGTCGCAGGTTCGAATCCTGCCGGGGGCACCTCGACTGCGTCAGCCTGAGCTGTCGGCAGGTGTGGTCCGTGTCTCACGAGTGGCGCAGCGCAGCAACGGCGTCGTCCACGTTCCAGAACTCGCCCACGACGCGAAAAGAGCCCGTGGCCAGGTGCAGGCGCTCGGCGCGATACCGGAGCCCGAGCGGATCGGCAGTGATCCTGAGATGCCCCAGGACGTGCTCCCTCCGATCCTGCACGCGCCAGAGGTGATCTGCGGCACGCACGAGGTGCTCACGGCTGGAAGAGAGCCGAGGCGTTGCGTACGGAACGTCGGGGAGGGCAGTGATCAGGTTGTCGGACATCGGAACTCCTTTCGCTCCTTCGAAGATATGACCGACCTCCGACATTCGATCTGCGCTCCGGCACGCGGCCTGATCGGCCCTTTCTGCACTGACAGGCACGGGACGCGATCGGTGCACGTTTCGCGTGATTCCGAGCTATCGAGTCGTGGTCGCGGACGCAGGCTGGAGACCCGGACGACGCGCGTCCGGTCACCGGAAGGACAGGACATGATCGACACGCTGACCATCGTGGGAAGAGTCGCCACGGATCCGACGCAGGGGCAGACGGGCGGCGGTGTGCCCGTGACGAACTTCCGTCTCGCGAGCACCCACCGGCGGTTCGACCCGGCGACGCAAGAATGGACGGACTCCGGGACGAACTGGTTCTCCGTCGCGGCGTTCCGGCAGCTCGGTGAGAACGTGAGGGCCTCACTGCGCACCGGCGACAGCGTGATCGTCACCGGGCGATTGAAGATCCGCGAGTGGGAGAGCAACGGGAAGCACGGCACGAGTGTCGATATCGAGGCCGATGCGATCGGACACGATCTGCGTTGGGGGACGACGGCGTATCGACCGCGGGCCCGCCCGACCGCGGAGCCGGGCCTGCACGCGACCCACAGCGACCGGTCCACGTCGCCGGCCGAAGGCCTTCGAGACGATGAGTCCGTCGGCGGCGAGGAGATGACTCCGCTCGGTCTCTCCTGGACGGAGTCGAGCGCCACGACGGAAGCGGTGCGGTGAGCTCGCACACGGCTCCCGCGACGACGCCGGATCTCCGCGGCGCACAGGGGCTCTTCGGCAGGGGCCGTAGACTCGGCACGTGATTCGTCGAACGGTCTTCTCACCGGCGCGCACGGCCGGCGTGGTGGCTTCGGTCGCTGCCGTCCTCCTGTTCGCCGGTTGCGCGCCGACACCTGAGCCTTCCGCCTCTCCGACGGCTCAGGTGTCGGCGGGCCCCACGCCCGTTCCCGAACCGGCACTGGTTCCCGATGGCACGGCAGAAGAGAACCTTCCTGTCTTCACGGCGGTCGCTGAGCGCGTATGGGCGACCGATCAGCGTGGTTCCGGCCGCGCATACGTGGATGCCCTGGTCGAGGCCGGCTTCGATCGCTACGCCATGCAGGTGACTCAGGACCAGACGACGGTAGGCAATCCGGCGGAGAGCCTTCAGTTCTCCGTGCGGTGGGGTGATGAAGCCTGCCTGGTCGGACAGGTCGGACCGTCCACGGGCCAGGTCGTCGCGACCGTGATGCCGCAACTCGCCGAGGGGCGGTGTCTCGTAGGCACCACGCGCCCGATCGACTGGTGACAGGCCGAGGGGCCGGTAGGCTGGGGTGTCGATCTTCGACGCCAACAGAAGGAGCGGTTTTCGGTGGCTGAGTACATCTACTCGATGGTGCGTGCGCGCAAGGCGGTGGGCGAGAAGCTCATCCTCGACGACGTGACCATGGCGTTCCTGCCCGGAGCAAAGATCGGCATGGTGGGTCCGAACGGCGCCGGAAAGTCCACGATCCTCAAGATCATGGCCGGTCTCGACACCCCCTCGAACGGTGAGGCGAAGCTCTCTCCGGGTTATTCGGTGGGCATTCTGATGCAGGAGCCGGAACTCGACGAGTCGAAGACGGTGATCGAGAACATCCAGGACGGGATCGCCATCAAGGCGAAGCTCGACCGGTTCAACGAGATCTCCGCGCTGATGGCCGAGCCCGACGCCGACTTCGATGCCCTCCTCGCCGAGATGGGCACCTTGCAGGAAGAGATCGATGCCGCCGACGGGTGGGACCTCGACTCCCAGCTCGATCAGGCCATGGATGCGCTGCGCACTCCTCCCGCCGACGCCGCGATCGCCCCGCTCTCCGGTGGTGAGAAGCGCCGTGTCGCGCTGGCGAAGCTGCTCCTGCAGAAGCCCGACCTCCTGCTCCTCGACGAGCCCACGAACCACCTCGATGCGGAGAGCGTGCTCTGGCTCGAGCAGCACCTGCAGGCGTACAAGGGCGCGGTGATCGCGATCACCCACGACCGGTACTTCCTGGACCACGTCGCCGAGTGGATCGCCGAGGTCGACCGCGGTCGTCTCATCGGCTACGAGGGCAACTACTCGACTTACCTGGAGAAGAAGGGCGAGCGCCTCGAGATCCAGGGCAAGAAGGACGCGAAGCTCGCCAAGCGCCTCAAGGAGGAGCTGGAGTGGGTGCGGTCCAGCGCCAAGGGCCGTCAGACCAAGTCGAAGGCTCGCCTGGCTCGCTACGAGGAGATGGCCTCGGAGGCGGAGCGCACCAGAAAGCTCGATTTCGAGGAGATCCAGATCCCGGCGGGTCCGCGTCTCGGCACCGTCGTCATCGAGGCGAAGAACCTCAAGAAGGGATTTGACGGGCGTTCACTCATCGACGGCCTGAGCTTCAGCCTTCCGCCGAACGGCATCGTCGGCGTGATCGGACCGAACGGTGTGGGAAAGACCACGCTCTTCAAGACGATCGTGGGACTCGAGCCGCTCGACGGTGGTGACCTGAAGATCGGTGAGACGGTCAAGATCAGCTACGTCGACCAGTCTCGCGCCAACATCGATCCGAACAAGACGCTGTGGGAGGTCGTTTCCGACGGCCTGGACTTCATCACTGTCGGCAAGACGGAGATCCCTTCGCGTGCCTACGTCTCGAAGTTCGGCTTCAAGGGGCCCGATCAGCAGAAGAAGGCCGGCGTTCTCTCCGGCGGTGAGCGCAACCGTCTGAACCTCGCTCTGACGCTCAAGGAGGGTGGCAACCTGCTGCTGCTCGACGAGCCGACCAACGACCTCGACGTCGAGACGCTGAGCTCGCTCGAGAACGCTCTGCTCGAGTTCCCCGGATGCGCCGTGGTGATCACTCACGACCGGTGGTTCCTCGACCGCATCGCGACGCACATCCTGGCGTACGAGGGCACCGACGAGAAGCCCGACCAGTGGTACTGGTTCGAGGGCAACTTCGAGGCCTATGAGGAGAACAAGATCGAGCGCCTCGGACCGGACGCTGCGAAGCCGCACCGGTCGACGCACCGCAAGTTGACGCGCGACTGAGACCACGATGTCTACGTCGCCGGGGACCCGCCTGCACATCCCGATCCACCTTCGCTGGGGGGATCTGGACGCCTTCAACCACGTGAACAACACCTCGATGCTGAAACTGCTCGAGGAGGCTCGCGTGCGGGCATTCTGGCGGGCGGGCCCCGGCGAAGAGGCGCCGTCCACGGCGGTGCTCGATTCCGGCATCGACGAGGGCATCCTGACCCTCATCGCCCGCCAGGAGATCGAGTATCTCGCACCGGTGCCGTATCAGCGCCGGCCTCTCGAAGTCCAGATGTGGTTCGGCAAGCTCGGCGGCTCCAGCGTCGAAGTCTGCTACGAAGTCCACAACGACCCCACCGCCGCGCCCCGTCAGATCTACGCGCGGTCGACCGCGATCATCGTGCTCGTCGATGCGCAGACCGGGCGCCCGACCAGGCTCACCTCGGAGATGCGCGACGCCTGGGAGCCCTACGTGGGCCCATCGATCGAGTACTCCCACCGCTGAGGCCCCGCGCAACAGCGCGAGGCCGGGGCGGCGTCAGGAGGCGTCTTCAGGGACGCGAATCATGATCTCCTGTGCGACGCTCGCCGCAAGAGAGCCATCGCGTGTGTAGATCCGTCCGGTGGCGAGCCCTCGGCCGCCGCGGGCGTTCGGGGACTCCTGGACATACAGCAGCCACTCATCCACGCGAGCGGGCCGGTGCCACCACATCGCGTGGTCCAGGCTCGCAACCTTCAACCCGGGCAACGCCCAGTACACGCCGTGCGCGCGGAGGATCGACTCCTGGATCGTCATGTCGCTGAGGTAGGCGAGCGCGGCACGGTGCAGGCGCTGATCGTCGGGGAGTGGTGCACGCAGACGCATCCACACCGCCTGGCGCGCGACACGCTGGTCGTCACTCGGCAGATACAGCGGAGAGTCGACGTGCCGGATGTCAGCAGCGCGTTCGCTCAACATGCGCGTGGTGCCCTCGGGAAGGCCGTGAACGCGCTCCTCGTCCGGCGTGAGCTCCTCCGGGGAAGGGATGCCCTCCGGCATCGGCTCGGCGTGCTCCACACCGGGATCACCGTCTTGGAACGACGCGATCATCGAGAAGATCGGCACACCGTTCTGATAGGCCTGCGCCCGCCGGGTCGAGAAGGAACGGCCGTCGTGGATCCGATCGACGGCGATCGTGATTCCCTGACTCGCGTCGCCGGGGCGCAGGAAATAGCCGTGCATCGAGTGCACAGCCCGGTCTTCGGGAAGTGTGCGTTCGGCGGCGAGGAGCGCTTGCGCGAGGACTTGACCGCCGTAGATGCGTCCGCTCGGCATGGGATGCGACGAACCCGTGAAGATATCCTCCGTGGTCCGTGCCTGCGTCGCATCGAGATCGAGGATCTCACGCAGCCGCTCGACGGTCCGGACGGCATGGTCCTCCGCGCTCATATGTTCCTTCCCCGCGACCGCACACGCCGCTCCGTTGGTAGTTTAGAACGCGTGCCGCATCACCTCCTCCTCGCAGACCCGGACACCGCGAAGGATGTCCTCACTTTCGTCGGTCGAGCGACCCGGATCACGGACGACGGGGTGCGGCTGCAGGCAGCGAACGGCGTCCTCGCGCTGACCACCGCCGCGCTGGCGCCGCACGGTCTCTTCGACCAGACTCCGACGATCCTCGCCATGCGTATCGTGCATGCTGACCCGGAACTCCGCTGCGATGTCGTCGTGGATCAGCTCACCACGACGGACGAGCAGGCCCAGCTCGCGTTCCCGGACACCGGACTATCGCCTGCGTGGGCCGGCGTCGCACCGCCCCGCTCCGGATGGGAGCAGGCCTCCGCGCTCCCGGCCTCGACGATTGCGCAGCGCGCGCAGTGGGGGATCTCCGCGGTCGCTCGGGGCGCGGGTGCAGGATCGGGCGAGGAGGCCGTCCGGGCGCTTCGCGCAGCGATCTGGGGTGAACCGGATGAGGACCTCGGCGGACTGCCGCGTGGCATCGCCTTCGCTGCCGACGCCATGGGTTTCATCTCCGGGGACGAACAGGTGCCCGTCACCCGGTCCGGTCGGTGGACCCGGCTGTCCTTCCGCCGCGGTCATGTCCTGGTGCGAGGGCCGATCGCCTCCGGACTCACGGGCGTCCGCGACACGGGCTCCGCAGGCTGAGACGTCGTCAGCGACACGCGCGGCAGACCCGAGGATCAGATCCCGGCTGCGGCCGCACGTCCGGCTGCACGACCGCTGAAGAGACAGCCGCCCAGGAAAGTGCCTTCGAGTGCACGATAGCCATGGACCCCGCCTCCGCCGAAGCCACTCGCCTCGCCTGCGGCGAACAACCCGGGGATCGGTGCGCCCTGAGCGTTCAAGGCGCGACCGTCGAGATCGGTGTTGATGCCGCCGAGCGACTTCCGCGTGAGGACGTGCAGTTTCACCGCGATGAGCGGGCCGGCGCTGCGCTCCTGCAGTCGATGAGGTGCGGCGGTGCGGATGAGCTTGTCGCCGCGATAGTTCCGCATGGACCGCAGCATCGCGATCTGCGCGTCCTTGGTGAAGTCGTTCTCCACTTCACGATCCCGGGCGACCACCTCCTTGCGCACGGCGTCGATGTCGAGCAGCTCTCCGCCGGGATGGCGCTGCATCTGCTCCAGGAGTGATTCGAGATCGTTCTCGACGATGAAGTCCTCGCCCTCGTCGAGGAACGACTGCACGGGACCCGTCGGACCCTTCGCGAGCCGTGAACGGAGCAGCAGCCCGACATCCTTGCCCGTCAGGTCGGGGTTCTGCTCGCTCCCGGACAGCGCGAACTCCTTCTCGACGATCTGCCGCGATGTGACGAACCAGGAGTGGTCGTGCCCTGTCGAGCGCAGATGCTCGAGGGTGCCCAAGGTGTCGAAACCCGGGTACAGCGGAACCGGCAGACGGCGTCCAGTGGCATCCAACCAAAGCGACGAGGGCCCCGGGAGGATGCGGATGCCGTGAGAGGGCCACACCGGGTCCCAGTTCGTGATGCCTTCGACGTAGTGCCACATCCGGTCACCGTTGATCAGCCGCGCACCCGCCGCTTCGCTCACGCCGTGCATCGATCCATCGACGTAGGCCGGTACGCCGGAGAGCATGTGCGCGGGCGGCGCGCCGAGCCTCGACGGCCACGCGGCGCGGACGAGGTCGTGGTTGCCACCGATGCCGCCCGAGGAGACGATCGTGGCACCCGCTGAGATCTCGAACTCCCTGATGACCTCGCGCGTGGTCGGCTCACCCCGCTCCGCACCGCTCGACGCGAGGATGCTGCCGCGCGCCCCCGTCACCGTGCCGTCCGTCACGATCAGTTCCGACACGCGGTGTCGAGGAAGCACGGTCAGGCGCCCCTCACGTTCGCCCTGCTCCACGGCAGCGGCGAACGGTGCCACGATCCCGGGCCCGGTTCCCCACGTGATGTGGAACCGTGGCACGGAGTTGCCCGGGCCGATCGCGCCGTATCCGCCTCTTTCCGCCCACCCCACGACCGGGAAGAAGCCGACGCCGCGTTCACGCAGCCAGGAGCGCTTCTCACCGGCCGCGAACTGCAGGTATGCCTCGGCCCAGCGCCGTGGCCATTCATCCTCCGGGCGGTCGAAGGCGGCATTGCCGAACCAGTCCTGCGTCGCGAGCTCGAGCGAGTCCTTGATACCGAGACGCCTCTGCTCGGGGGAGTCGATGAAGAACAGGCCGCCGAAAGACCACCAGGCCTGACCGCCCAGATTGGTGCGCGGCTCCTGATCGATCAGGATCACGCGCCGCCCCGCATCCAGCGCCTCTGCGGCGGCGACGAGGCCGGACAACCCCCATCCGATCACCAGGACATCCGTGGACAGGGGCGTTGTCGTCATGAGTTCTCCGTTGATTCCTGACGTGAGCGGGTCTCGAGCGTGGGACGGTCGCCGGCTGCGGCGCCGATGCCCGACGGCTCGAATGTGTTCACCATGGCATAGGCCGCGCGCTCCAGGTAGTCCCACAGCGTCGATTCGTGCAGGGGGGACAACTGCGCCTCGTCGACAGCGGTCCTCATATGACGAAGCCAACGATCCCGGGCGTCCGGGTCGATGTGGAACGGCATGTGGCGCATCCGGAGCCGGGGATGCCCGCGGGTCTCCCCATAGGTCGTCGGTCCGCCCCAGTACTGCTCGAGGAAGAGGCGGAGTCGATCCTCTGCGGGCCCCAGATCCTCCTCGGGGTACATCGGCTTCAGCACGGGATCGAGTGCGACCTCACGGTAGAACACAGAGACGATCCTGCGGAAGGTCTCGTGACCCCCGACCTCGTCGTAGAACGTCACTTCGGAGCACTCCCGTCTTCGGTGGGCTTCTTGCGCCGCCAGATCCCGCGATCGGGGATGACGGGAACGCCGGTGACGGCGTTCGGGCGCGTCCTGGGCGGGTTCGCGCCTCGCACCCGGCGTGCGCCGTCGAGGCCGGTGGGGACGACATCGGCCATCCGCGGGACGCTGATCTCCTTCTCGAGGAGGGCCGCGCGCAGGCGGCGGCGCAATTCTTGGGCCACATCGTCCTTCGCGTTGGCTCGGGCCTTGATCACGATGCGGACGACGAGCGCGTCGCCGTCGATGGATTCGAGGCCCCACAGCTCGGGCTTCTCGATGATGCGGGTGCGCCACTTCGGGTCTTTCGCGAGTCCCTGTGCCGTCTCCAGCATGGTGTGTTCGACCAGGTCGAGGTCGGAGTCTGCAGGAACACCGATGTCGATGATCGATCGCGCCCAGCCCTGAGACATGTTCCCGATGCGGGTGACCTCTCCGTTTCGCACGTACCAGAGGGTGCCGTTGACGTCGCGCACCTGAGTGATCCGCACGCTGACGTACTCCACGACCCCGCTCGCCAGGCCGAGGTCGACCACGTCACCGATACCGATCTGGTCTTCGGCCACGATGAACATGCCGTTGAGCACGTCTTTCACGATGTTCTGGGCGCCGAAGCCCAATCCGGCACCGACGGCGGCCGTGAGGAGCGTCAGGGAGCCGAGGAGCGACGAGTTCAGTGCATTGACGATGAGCACGATCGCGATGACGACCAGCATCACGTTGACGATGTTCTGCAGGATCGTGCCGAGTGTTCTGGTGCGCTGCACCAGTCGCATGTCTGCGAGCGGAGAGCGCTCGAGAGCTTGCGTGTCGTCGACCGAGGCTTTGTTCTTGGCGCTGTCGACGATGCGACGCACGACCCGTCGGATGATGAGACGGAGTACCAGGCCGATCACGATGCAGCTGCCGATGATGAGCGCGACGGTGAGCGCGTTCATGCCTACCTGCGTCAGCCAGGCGAGGAGCGCCTTCACCCAATCGGGGAGGGGAATCTCCGCGGGTGAGTCGGTGTCGGCGAAGGGGAGGATCATCAGTGAAGATCCTAGCGATCGGGGCTCTGCGTGGGCTGGGTGCGCGCGCCAGACGAAAACGGAGACCATCCGTCCCCCTGTCGCCGTGTCGGTGAGGGACACGCCGAGTGCGGGACGGATGGTCTCCGTTTCGGATGCGTCGGGGATCAGTCCTCGGCGTCGCGCGCCTGCGCGGCCAGCGCGCGCTCCACATCCGCCAGGTTCTCGAGCACGAGTCGGCGCAGCGCCGGCGCCGCGTCCTGGTGGGTGGAGAGCCAGGCGCGGGTCGCGTCCCGCAGCGCGATGTCGGCCAGCGCCGTCGGGAAGAGTCCGACGATCAAGTACTGCGCGATCTGATAGCTGCGCGACTCCCACACCGGAAGCAGCATGTCGAAGTACGCGGGGACGAACTCGGCGAGCACCGCCGTACCTGCCGGATGCGTGAACCCGAGCGCCGCAGAGCGGACGATCGTGTTCGGAGCGTCGTCACGCTCGATCAGCGATGACCACGCCGCCTTCTTCGACGCCGAGTCGGGAAGGGAAGCGCGTGCCTGCGCGGCGAACTCTCCGCCCTTGGCCGTGTTGTCCGAAGCGAGGGCGGCATCGATCGTCGCGGCATCCGTGGCACCGATCGTGGCGAGGCCGACGAGGAGCTGCCAGTTCAGGTCGGCGTCGACCTCCAATCCGGGCAGGGTGTCCTCTCCGGATCGGAGTCGTCCGACGATGCCTGCGTGCTCCGGGGTGACCAGGGCGTTCGCGAACGCGGTGACGAACTGCAGCTGGCTGTCGCTGCCGGGCTCCGCTGCCTCTGCGAGGCTCCACAGGCCGTCGGCGACCTTGAGGCGGGCAGCCTCGCGATCAGCGGGCGCGACGTACAGCGTCGCGGCGGAGCGGAGCTGAGCGAGCGTGGTGCGCACGGTCGTCGACTCGGTCTCTCGGCCGATGTTGCCGAGCACGAGGTCGATGTACTCCGATGCGCCGGTCTCGGCGTCGCGGGTCTGGTCCCAGGCGGCACCCCACACGAGCGAACGCGCGAGGGGGTCGTGGATGTCGGCCAGGTGAGCAATCGCCGTCGCGAGCGACTTCTCGTCGAGACGGATCTTCGCGTAAGCGAGGTCGTTGTCGTTCAGGAGGACGAGGTCCGGTCGGGCGAGGCCGTGCAGCTCGGGCACTTCGGTGCGGTCGCCGTCGACATCGACCTCGAGGTGATGCGTGCGGGTGAGCGAGCCGTCGGTCAGCGTGTAGAAGCCGATACCGAGGCGGTGAGGACGGATCGTCGGGTAGTCCGCGGGCGCGGTCTGGGTGATGGCGAAGCGGGAGATCGTGCCGTCGTCACCCTCGGCGATGACCGGCTCGAGCGTGTTGACGCCGGCGGTCTCGAGCCACTTCTTCGACCACGTGCTCAGATCGCGCCCGCTCGTGGCTTCGAGCTCCGACAGCAGGTCGCTCAGCTCGGTGTTGCCCCAGGAGTGCTTCTGGAAGTACTGGGATACTCCGGCGAAGAAGGCCTCGATACCCACCCAGGCGGCGAGCTGCTTGAGGACGGAGCCGCCCTTGGCGTAGGTGATGCCGTCGAAGTTGACCTGCACGTCTTCCAGGTCGTTGATCTCGGCGACGATCGGGTGCGTCGAAGGAAGCTGGTCCTGGCGGTACGCCCAGGTCTTCTCCATGGCGTTGAAAGTCGTCCATGCCTCGGTCCACTCGGTGGCCTCGGCCGTCGCGATGGTCGAGGCCCATTCGGCGAAGGACTCGTTGAGCCAGAGGTCGTTCCACCACTTCATGGTGACGAGGTCCCCGAACCACATGTGCGCGAGTTCGTGGAGGATCGTGACGACCCGGCGCTCCTTGACGGCGTCGGTCACCTTGCTGCGGAACACGTAGGTCTCGGTGAACGTGACCGCTCCCGCGTTCTCCATCGCGCCGGCGTTGAACTCCGGCACGAACAGCTGGTCGTACTTGGCGAATGGGTACGGGACGCCGAACTTCGATTCGAAGTAGGCGAAGCCTTCGCGGGTCTTGTCGAAGATGTAGTCGGCGTCGAGATGCTGCCACAGGCTCTTGCGGCCGTACACGCCCAGCGGGATGACGCGGCCGGACGCACTCGTGAGCTCCGAGAAGGTCGACTCGTAGGGCCCGGCGACGAGGGCGGTGATGTAGGACGAGATCCGAGGGGTCGGCTCGAAGCCCCAGGTCGCGGTGACGTCGTCGTCGTGCACGATGGCTTCCGGCGTGGGGGAGTTGGAGATGACCTTCCACGCCGCCGGAGCGGTGACGGTGAACTGGAAGGTTGCCTTGAGGTCGGGCTGCTCGAAGACCGCGAACACACGACGTGAATCGGGGACCTCGAACTGCGAGTAGAGGTAGACCTCGCCGTCGACGGGATCGACGAAGCGGTGCAGACCCTCCCCGGTGTTCGTGTAGAGGCAATCGGCATCGACCACGAGGACGTTCTCCGCCTGGAGCCCCGTGAGCGCGATGCGGGAGTCGGCGAAGACCTCGCTCGGGTCGAGCTGCTCGCCGTTGAGGGAGATCTCGCGCACATCCCGGGCGATGAGATCGATGAAGGTGAAGCTCTCGGGCGTCGCGGTGAAGCGCACGACACTGCGAGAGCCGAAGACCTCGGCGCCCTTTGTCAGATCGAGGGCGACTTCATAGGACTGCGTGTCGATGACGTCGCGGCGCTCCTGCGCTTCGATACGGGTAAGGTTCTCTCCAGGCACAGCTGTACTCCCAGGGGTGAGGGGATGTCACCGGGGCTTGGCGCAGTTGGCGCCGACGGCAACCATGACAGCCTACGCCAGAGCAGCGAATGTCCACCCGCATCGAGGTGGACGCTCCTACGCGGCGGAGGTGAAAGGATGGAGTCGTGACTGCGATCGAGCCGAATGCTGTTCCCTTTGCCTCGCCCGGTGCCGCCGATGGCGCACCGTACGTGACCACGCCGGTGGCCTATGACGCGATCCTCCTCGCGGGGTTCGGGGGCCCCGAGGGGCAGGAGGACGTGATCCCGTTCCTGCGGAATGTGACCCGGGGAAGGGGAATCCCCGACGAGCGGCTCGAAGAGGTCGCGCACCACTACCGTCATTTCGGTGGAGTGAGCCCGATCAACGGGCAGAACCGCGTGCTCAAGGAGGCCCTCCAGAAGGCCCTCGTCGAGCGCGGCATCGATCTCCCGGTCTACTGGGGCAACCGGAACTGGGCTCCGTATCTCGAGGAGGTCGTGAGCGAAGCCTCCGTCAACGGACACAACTCCCTGCTCGCCTTCGCGACGAGCGCCTACAGCTCCTTCTCCAGCTGCCGCCAGTACCGCGAGGACTTCGCTCGCGTGCTGGAGGAGACGGGTCTGGGAGAGACGGTCACGATCGACAAGATCCGTCCGTTCTACGATCACCCGGGCTTCGTCGAGGCCTTCGAGACCGGAGTGCGCGATGCGGTCGAGGGTTTCCTCGCCGAGGGCGTCGCGGCCACCGACATCCAGATCCTGTTCTCGACCCACAGCATCCCGACGGCCGACGCGGAACGCTCCGGAGCCCGCGACATCGAGTGGGGTGAGGGCGGTGCCTACGCCGCGCAGCACCTGGCCGTGGCCGCCTGGGTGATGGACCGTGTCCGCCAGACGGTACCCGGTGCGGAGGACGTGTCGTGGGAGCTCGTGTACCAGTCGCGGTCCGGGCCCGCCTCGCAGCCGTGGCTCGAGCCCGATGTGTGCGACGTCATCGCCGAGCTGCCGAGCCGGGGGCGCAAAGCCGTCGCGGTGGTCCCCGTCGGCTTCATGAGCGATCACATGGAGGTCCTCTGGGACCTCGACACCGAGGCGGCCGAAGCTGCGGAGGAAGCGGGCCTGTCGTTCACCCGCACTCCCACCCCGGGTGTGTCACCTGTCTTCGTCACGGGCATCGTCGACCTGATCGAGGAGCGTCTTCAGGGCCGTCCCAACGAGGACCGACCCCACGTGACGTCGCTTCCCGGGGCGTTCGACGTGTGCCGTCCCGGCTGCTGCGAGAACGTGCGCGCGGGCTTCAAGCCGGCAGCCGCAGGCCTCGTTCCCTGACATCCCGATCGCGATCCGGCACTTCTAGGATGGGAGCCATGCGCATCCACATCGCCACCGACCACGCGGGCCTCGACTTCTCCACCCAGCTCCAGGATCATCTGCGCGCTGCGGGCCATGAGGTCGTCGATCACGGGCCGATCGAGTACGACGCCGTCGACGACTACCCCGCATTCTGCATCCGCGCCGCGCAGGCGGTCGTCGCCGATCAGCGTGCGGGTGTCGATGCGCTCGGCGTGGTGTTCGGCGGCTCCGGGAACGGGGAGCAGATCGCTGCGAACAAGGTCGGTGGAATCCGCGCGGCCCTCGTGTGGAATCTGTCGACCGCGGAACTCGCCCGGGAGCACAACGACGCCAACGTGATCTCGATCGGTGCGCGGCAGCACTCCTACGAGGAGGTCACGTCGTTCATCGACCGGTTCATCGAGACGCCGTTCTCCGGTGACGAGCGCCATGTCCGTCGCATCGGTCAGATCGCGGACTTCGAGCGCGACGGCTCGCTTCTCCCGGACCCCCGGGCCTGACATGCCCGAGGGACATTCCGTCCACCGGATCGCGCGGCAGTTCGATCGGAATTTCGTCGGCAAGACGCTGCGTGCATCGAGCCCGCAGGGACGATTCGCCGAGGGAGCCGCGGTCCTCGACGGGCGGGCGGCGGTGAGCGTGCAGGCCGTCGGGAAGCAGATGTTCCTGGAGGCGGAGGGGGACATCTGGCTGCGGGTGCACCTCGGTCTCTACGGGGCCTGGGACTTCGCGGGGGAGATCCTCGTCGACCCGACCATCGCGTCGGCGAACGGTCGGATGGGGCAGACGAACCAGCGGGGAACCGTCCTGGATGAACCGATCCTGGACGACGCGGGGGAGAACTCGCTGGCGTCGATCGGAGCACCTCGTCGCACGCGGGTCCACGTGCGCATGTCGGAGCAGACCAAGGGGCTCGCGGACGAGGGGCTGGAATGGCCGCCTCCGGTCGTCGGGCAGGTGCGTCTGCGCCTCATGACGGACATCACCGCCGCGGACCTGCGCGGACCGACCGCCTGCGTGCTGCAGTCGCCGGAGGAGATGCTCGCCACGATCGCGAAGCTCGGTCCCGACCCGCTGGTCGGCGATCCGGTGGAGAACGAGGAGCGTTTCGTTCGTGCCGTGCGGAAGAAGTCGACGGTCATCGCGCTGCTGCTGATGGACCAGTCGGTCGTGAGCGGTATCGGCAACGTCTACCGTGCCGAGATGCTCTATCGCCAGCGGTTGAATCCGCACACGCCGGGGCGAGACGTTCCGGAGGAGATCGTCCGGGCGCTCTGGCACGACTGGGTGCGTCTGCTCGCCATCGGCGTCGAGACCGGGCAGATGATGACCATGGACGGTCTCACCGGCGAGGACTATCGGGCGGCGATGGCCAACCGCGACGATCGGCACTGGGTGTACCACCGGGCGGGGCTTCCCTGCCGGATCTGCGGTACCGAGATCGCTCTCGAGGAGATCGGCGCGCGCAAGCTCTACTGGTGCCCGCGCTGCCAGGCGTGAGGTCGGTTCCCCGGACACGCGGGTGGGGGTCCGCTCCGGTCCGCTTCCTGTGAATATGGTGACAGCGTCGAATACGCCGACACCGACAGGAGCCGACATGGATCTCACCAACCTCCAGACAGTTCTCGAGACCGTGAGCGGATTCATCTGGGGACCGTTCTTCCTCATCCCGTTGCTGCTGGGCACGGGTCTGTACCTCACCATCCGATTGGGAGGCCTGCAGTTCGTTCGGCTCGGCTCGGCGCTGCGACTCGGACTCTTCACGCGCAACGACCCCGGCGCCGATGGGGACATCTCCCAGTTCCAGGCCCTCACGACGGCCCTCGCCGCCACGGTCGGCACGGGGAACATCGTCGGCGTCGCGACGGCGATCGGCATCGGCGGTCCTGGCGCTCTCTTCTGGATGTGGATCACCGGGCTGCTCGGCATGGCGTCGAAGTACTCCGAGGCGTTTCTCGGCGTGCGCTTCCGCAAGACCGACGACGCGGGGGAGAAGTCCGGTGGGCCCCAGTACTACCTCGAGCGCGGTATCCGGGGTCCCTTCGGCAAGGTCCTGGCGCTCTCCTTCGCCGTGTTCGCGGTGATCGCCTGCTTCGGCATCGGCAACATGACGCAGGGCAACTCGATCGCGCAGAACCTCCAGGCGAGTTTCGACGTGCCGACCTGGGTGACGGGCATCGTCCTCACCGCGTTCGCCCTGGTGGTCCTGGTGGGCGGTATCAAGTCCATCGGGCGTGTGACAGCGGGTCTGGTGCCGATCATGATCATCTTCTACGTGCTCGGCGCCCTCTACATCCTCATCGCGAACGTGGGGGCGATCCCTGCCGCGTTCGCCCAGATCTTCTCCGAGGCGTTCACCGGCACCAGCGCTGTGGGCGGTTTCGCGGGGTCCGCGATCATCATCGCCGTTCAGTTCGGTGTCGCACGCGGCATCTTCTCGAACGAGTCCGGAATGGGATCCGCGGCGATCGCCGCGGCGGCAGCGAAGACCAGCCACCCGGTGCGGCAGGGTCTCGTGTCGATGACGCAGACGTTCATCGACACGATCATCGTCGTCACGTGCACCGGCCTGGTCATCATCTCGACCGGCACGTGGAAGGAGATCGACCCTGAGACGGGCGAGCAGTTGAGTCCCGCTCTCATGACCGGGGCGGCGTTCTCCCACGGACTCCCCGGGGACTGGGGACACATCATCGTGACACTGGGGCTGGTGATGTTCGCCGGGTCGACCATCCTGGGATGGTCCTACTACGGGGAGCGCAACGTCGAGCGACTCATCGGCCGACGCGCCGTCATGCCCTTCCGGATCATCTTCTCGCTCGTCGTGTTCATCGGGTGCACCGTGCAGCTCGGCGTCGTGTGGGCCTTCTCGGACGCGATGAACGGCCTGATGGCGCTGCCCAACCTGATCGGTCTCCTGCTCCTCTCCGGCCTGGTGGCGAGGGAGACCAAGAAGTACCTCGACAACGATCCGAAGCTGCGCGCGGATCGCGCGCAGATCGATGCCTTCATGGCCGGTTCTCCGGGGTGGGAGGAGTGGAAGACGCAGGCGATCCCTGTGGTCGGGCGCCGTCGACGCTGACGCGGCGAGTGGCCCGATGTCGCGGCTCTAGGCTATTGGCATGCGACAGAACCCCAGCTTCACCCTGGCGGATGTCGACGAGATCCGCCGTGTGATCGACGCCCATCCGTGGGCCACGATCATGAGCGCGGGTGAGGGCGGACTCGTCGCTTCCCACTATGCGGTGCTCCTCGACGAGGGGCGCGATGACTTGACGATCGTCGGGCATGTCGGACGGCCGGACGATCTCATCCACGGCATGGGGGAGCGTGAGCTGCTCCTCGTCTTCCAAGGGCCGCACGGATACGTGTCACCGGGGTGGTACGGCGATGTGCCTGCGGTTCCCACGTGGAACTACACGGCGGTCCACCTCGCGGGCGTTCCTGAGATCCTCGATGCCGAGGAGAACCTCAGGGTGCTCGATCGCCTGGTCGCTCGATTCGAGTCGCGCATGCCGGACCCGAGGCTGATGTGGGAGCGGCCGAACGACGCTGCTTTCGTGGAACGTCTCGCCGCGGGGACGGTGGGCTTCCGGCTCGTGCCGACACGCGTCGTCGCGAAGCGGAAGCTCAGCCAGAACAAGCCTCCGGAGACCATCGAGACGGTGATCGCCGCGCTCGACGCGGAGGGGCCCTACTCGAACCCGGCTCTGGCCGCGGAGATGCGGCGCGCGCAGGACGCACGCCCCGGAGGAGCGCAGTGACCGAACGTGGAACCGCGATCAGCACCGTCCGAGCCGCGCGGATCGCGGGTCCGGGGCGCGAGTTCCTGATCGACGATGAACCGGTCGACATCCTCATCGCCGACGGGCGCATCGTCGACATCGCGCCGACCGGAGCCTTGCGTGCGGGGGGAACGGTCATCGATGTCGAAGGCGCATGGGCCTTGCCGGGATTGTGGGACAACCACGTCCACACCGTTCAATGGGCGTTGGCGTCGGAGCGGGCACCGCTCGGGCATGCCCGGTCGGCTGCCGAGGCCGCGCGGGCGATGCGCGATGTCGAACCGCTGGCGGACGGCCGCCGTGTGGGGACCGGCTTCCGTGATGCTCTGTGGCCCGATCGGCCGACGCAGGAAGTCCTCGATGCCGAGACCGGCGCGGTGCCGACATATCTCATCAATGCGGACGTCCACAGCGTGTGGCTGAACAGCGCGGCCTTGGCCCGTGAGGGCTTCCGGAGTGCTGATGGGATGCTCCGGGAGACGGAGGCGTTCGAGATCTCCCGACGCCTCAACGCCGTTGAGGCCGAGCACGGCGATCGGGCGATGGAGCGTGCCGGACGGCAGGCGGCCGCTCGGGGCGTCACCGGACTCGTCGACTTCGACATGGCGTGGGGCGCGGAGGCGTGGCCTCGCCGAGTTCGGAACGGCTTCGCCTCTCATCGCGTCGAGTTCGCCGTCTATCCCTTCGACCTCGATCGGGCCATCGAGGCGGGCCTCCGTACCGGTGACGTCCGTGAGGATGTCGACGTCCCCGAACGCGGGCGTGGGCTCGTGCATGTCGGATCGTTGAAGATGATCACCGACGGCTCGCTGGGTACGCGCACAGCTGCGTGCTCGCACCCCTATCCCGGTGATCCCGACAACTTCGGGATGCTGACCGTGCCGGCCGAGCAGCTGGTCTCCCTGCTGACACGTGCGACGGGGGCGGGGTTGGCTGTCGCCGTGCACGCCATCGGCGATCGTGCCATCACCAACGCCCTGGATGCCTTCACCACGACCGGGGCTGTCGGTTCCATC
Organism: Microbacterium sp. J1-1; assembly: GCF_024498615.1. Classification (NCBI taxonomy): domain Bacteria; kingdom Bacillati; phylum Actinomycetota; class Actinomycetes; order Micrococcales; family Microbacteriaceae; genus Microbacterium; species Microbacterium sp. J1-1. The sequence continues at coordinate 1,782,455 of NZ_CP089590.1, forward strand.
GAACACGTGCAGTTGGTCCGTCACGCGGACCTGGCGCGGTTCGCGCGCCTCGGAGTGATCGCCAGCCTCCAGCCGCAGCATGCCGTCGATGACCGGGATCTGGTGGAGCGGCATTGGGCTGAGCAGACGGCGATCGGATATCCGCTCGCCTCGCTGCACGCGGCCGGGGCGGAGCTGCGGTTCGGCTCGGACGCCCCGGTAGCGGCTCTCGATCCCTGGCATGCGATCTCCGCGGCCGTCTCCCGCACGGACGACGACCGCGCGCCCTGGCACCCCGAGGAGCGGCTCGGTGTCGAGCACGCCATCGATGCGAGTGTTCGGACCGCGCTGCGCCCCGGCGAGCCGGCGGACATCGTCGTGTGCGGTGCGGATCCGCTCACGGCGAGCGGCGACACGCTGCGGCGGATGCCGATCAGCGCGACCCTGCTGGCGGGAAACGTCACCCACTTCGGATAGTCCGAAGTCGAACGCCGAAAGGGCCGGCCTCCGATGACGGAGGACCGGCCCTTCCGGATGACGGGTCAGGCGGCGATGTGCGAGAGAAGGAACCAGCGGTCCTTCTCGAGGCCGCGCTGGATCTCGATGGCGACGTCCTGGCTCGTGAGGTCGACCTCGTCGAGGCCTTCGACGGCGGCCTTGACATCGACGAGGATCGCATCGATGTCGGAGATGACCGCACGGATCAGCTCGTCGGACTGTGTGAAACCGGCCGGAACCGAGGTGGCTCCCGCCTTGTCGGCGACGGCGCTCACACGGGCGTCGATCGGAAGACCCAGGGCCACGATCCGCTCGGCTGCGGTGTCAGCGAAGTCGCCGGCGTGGGCGACGATGGTGTCCAGCAGCTCGTGGACGCCGACGAAGTTCGCGCCGCGGACGTGCCAGTGGGCCTGCTTGCCGTTGACGGTCAGGGCCTGGAGGCCGAGGACGACGGGGGAGAGGAACTGGGCCGCCCCCGCAGCCACGGTCGGGTCGATGGCGGTGGTGGAAACGGTCTGTGCCTTGCTCATCCTGTGCTCCTCCTGGAACGGTTCTCTTACCTGATGAAGACAACGCTACTCAGGCTCAGACATTCCGCAAGCAAGCTGAGGCTCGGCTCACTTCCCTGTCATTCCGCGGATCTGAGGGTAGTCTCGCCTCATGACCATCGCCGTGGAAGCCTCCCTCCTCGCCCTGCCGAACAGCGCGCCGTCGGTCGATTCCACGGCATTCGTCGCCGCGGGGGCGCGCATCATCGGAGACGTCTCGCTCGCTGCAGGATCCAGTGTCTGGTACAACGCCGTGCTCCGTGGCGATTCGGCGGAGATCGTCATCGGCCCGGGGTCGAACGTGCAGGACAACGTCTCCGTCCATGTGGACGGCGGACACCCGGTCATCGTCGGTTCGAAGGTGTCGATCGGACACAATGCCGTGGTGCACGGCTGCACGATCGGCGACGGATCGCTCGTCGGCATGGGGGCGGTGATCCTCAGTGGTGCGGTGATCGGCGAGGGGTGCTTGATCGCCGGTGGGGCGGTCATCCTGGGTGGGACGGAGGTCCCCGCGGGCTCACTGGTGGCCGGTGTGCCTGCGAAGGTCCGCCGCGCGCTCAGCGAGGAGGAGCGTGCGGGCCTGATCAGCAATGCCGACGTGTATCGGGGGCACTCGCAGACGCACTCCGCAGCGACCTCTGTGTGAGCTCTGCGTGACCTCGCCGAACGATAGGCTGAGGTGCGTACGGGGCGGTGGCCAAGCTGGTTAAGGCAGTGGGCTCATAACCCAACGATCGCGGGTTCAAGTCCCGCCCGCCCTACTCTTCGCTCCCGAGGTGAGATACCTGCGTTCGTGAGACGAACACGGGCGTGTCCGGGCCGATCCGCCGCTGTCAAGCCCCTCCCGCGCGTGACTCTGCCACGCCATTCTTCGACGGAGCGGCATCGCGTCGCAGAACGGGAGAAACCATGAGCATCGGCAGCGGAATCGCGCTCTTCGTGATCGGAGCAATCCTCGTCTTCGCGGTGAACGTCGACATCCAATGGGTCGACCTCGACATGGTCGGGTACATCCTCATGGGCGCCGGAGTCGTCATATTCCTGATCGGAATCATCCTCCTCGCCCGTCGTCGTCGGACCGAGACCGTCTCACGCACGTTCGTCGACCCTGCGACCGGGGAACCGACCACTCGCCGCTCCGTCAGTTCGAGTGGCGACGAGGCGGTCTGAGGGTGGACTGGCGGTTCCGGGTGGTCGAGCTATCCGGGACCGTCAGTCGGCAGAGCCGCTCTCGAGGTGCTCCTCCACGAGGAGGATCCCTCCACTGGAGCTGGCGGAGTGAGCGAGGTCTTCGATCCACTTCCGGCTCAGTTCCGGGGACTCGGGCTCCTGGAACACGAACCGGAGCGGGATCGAGGGGTGCAGCCACAGGGTCGAGCGTCCGGGTGCATCCCCTTCCGGGTGTCGCCACGAGAGGGTGAAGCTCTCGTTGCGGCGGAGTTTGGTGGCAATGACGACCTTCAGGTGCGCGAGCGCGCGGTCGTCGATCTGGATCGGTGTCTGGGCGTCGCCGTAGTAGAGACTGCCCATCAGCGGGCGGAGGTTTCGATGTCAGAGCGGATCTGGATCATGGGGACTCCTCGACGGTGTGCGCGACAGACCGGGAGGGTGCTCCGGGTACTTGGACTCTAACCACACGGCGGCGAAGCAACGGGGGCGGGAGATCGACTCGCCGTCGGATACGAAGAGATTGTTCGCCCCGTGTCACGGCCCCGTGAGCGACGGCGTGCTGCCGTACGCCTCACGGTAGGCGGCACTGAACCGCGAGGAGTTGCTGAAGCCCCAGCGACGGGAGATCTCCGTGATGGAGCGACCGTTGCCCGCGTGGAGATCGCGACGGGCGCCGTCGAGACGTGCGCGGCGTAGCGCTTCCGCAGGAGTGATGTCGAGAGCCCGACGGAATGCGTACTGCAGGCCCCTCGTCGAGATGAACGACGCCGCGGCGACATCGTCGATGGTGATCGCACGATGCGCGTTCTCGTCGATGTACGCGAGCGCCCTCCGGACTGCTGCCGGTGCCGCGGCGCGCTGGGCAGGGCGATCGAGATACTCGGAGAACGTCGTCGGGAAGGTGGCGAGGGTCATCATCAGGACGTGTCGTTCGAGCTCGGCGATCAGGAGCGGCTCTGCGGCGTCGTCGTCGAGGGCTCCCTCGACATAGGAGAAAGCCCTCTCCCAGCGCTGCGCGGCGACGGCGGAGGGGGGAGCGAATCCCGTGGTGCGCAGCTTTCGTCCGTCGACCCCCGTGATCTGTGCAGCGCGGGTCTCCGCGGCGGCGCGATCGATGACGAACGCGCGGACTCGTGCAGCGCGATCCCATCTCGCCTCGACGCGGGTGCCGTCCGAGATCCACGGTCGCCCCGGGTCGAGCGAGTGGCGAGCGGACCAGACTCTGGCGTCGGGTGCGTCGACACGGCACACCAGCAACTGGTCCTGCGGTTCGGCGAGGGAGTGGATCTGTGCGGCGAGTCGGTAGTTCACGACGGCGACGCTGTCGAGGGTTTCGGAATGCCAGTCGAAGCGGAAGTGGCGAGGGTCGGCGTTCTGCAGCGACGACGAGGGGACGAACTGGTGCCACGTGGACTCCACCTGTGCGATGTCGGTGGATGTGAACTGCATGGCCGTGCTCCTTGTTCCTCGCGCTGCGATCCCACTCGGCAGCACATCACCAGGAGCGTATAGCACCGTGTCTGCTCGTTTCCGGGTCAGGCAGACGCACGTCGACTCGTAGACTCGGATCATGACCGTGCCTTCCCCGTATGCAGACCGCCTGCGTCGCCTCCCCGTGCAGCGACACGAGGTCGAGGTGCGGGGTGCGACGACCGCGTACTGGGTGTACGGGCCCGAGGATGCCGAGACCACCGTCATCGCCGTGCACGGCTTCCGCGGCGAGCACCACGGCCTCGAACCGGTGTTGGCCTACCTTCCCGAAGTGCGTGTGATCGCCCCTGACCTCCCCGGTTTCGGCGAGTCGGCACCGTTGCCCGGGCGGCGGCACGACCTGGACGAGTACGCCGGTTGGCTCATGGACTTCGCGGCCACGGTGGCGCCGGGTGCCGTGATCCTCGGACACTCGTTCGGTTCGATCGTGACGGCAGCGGCCGTCGCGCGAGGTCTGCGCACTCCCCGGCTGATCCTGCTGAACCCGATCGGTGCTCCGGCGCTGGAGGGCCCCAAAGGTCTGATGACGCGCCTTGCCGTGCTCTACTACGCGCTCGGTGCCCGTCTTCCGGAGCGGCTCGGAACCGCGCTGCTGCGCAACCGCGTCATCGTCCGGGTGATGAGCATCACGATGGCGAAGACGAAGGATCCCGCGCTGCGCCGGTTCATCCACGACCAGCACGACACCTACTTCTCGCGCTTCTCAGATCGCGACGTGCTGCGCGACGCCTTCGTCGCGAGCGTCTCGCACGACGTCCGGGAGTTCGCGCCCGAGATCGATGTCCCGACCCTGCTCGTGGCTGCGGAGCGCGACGACATCACCCCGATCGAGGCCGAGCGGAAGCTGGCGAAGACCTTCCCGGATGCCGAATTGGTCGAGATCGCTCACGTCGGTCATCTCATCCACTATGAGACGCCTGCCGAAGCGGCGGGTGCGGTGCGTCGCTTCCTCAGGATTCCCGTCGTGCGAGGCCGATGAGGCCCGCGACGCGGAACGGGATGACCTCGCCCATCGCGAGCGACGTCTCGGTGCGTTCCACCCCCTCGATCGACAGGATGCGGGCGTCGGTGTCGAAGAGATGGCGTGCATCGCGGCATGCGACCCGCGCGAGCAGATCGATCGACCCGCTCAGTCCGTGCGCCTGGACGACCTCGGGGATCCGAGCCAGTTCGTTGATGATGCGGGGGAGTTCCGTCTGTCGCACGCCGATGCTGACGAACGCCTGAAGCGGGAAGCCCAGGACGTCGGGGGAGAAGGACCGCTCGTAGGAGAGGAAGATCCCGCTCTGCTCCAACCGCGCCATCCGCGCCTGGATCGTGTTGCGTGACAGCCCCAGATTCTCCGCCAACGCCACGATCGTCGTCCTCGGGTCGTCGGCGAGAGCAGCGAGGAGTTCGAGATCGATACGGTCCAGTCCGGGCATAGTGCCAAACCTTAGCAGCATCGCCCCCGCGCAAATTAAGCAACATGCTCAAGCCGGGTTCGAATGCTTGAGCGAGGTGTTCAGCGGACGTACTCTCGGACCATGCCGGTGATGACGCCGGCATCACCGCGCGGAGCCTCACGAGGGCCGCCGAGGACGAGGAGGACGATGATGTCACCGCAGATCACCCCCATCGCAGACACCGCCCAGGACCTGGAGCTCTCCGAGCGCATCCTGGCCCCGGACGGAAACCGTGTCGCGAACCCTCGGTTGGACCCGTTCGTCGCGGACGTCGATGCCGAACAGCTGCGCTCCCTGCTCCGCGACATGGTCATCCTCCGCCGGATCGATGCCGAAGGCGTGGCGCTCCAGCGGCAGGGCCAGCTCGGTCTCTGGGCTCCCTGCCAAGGCCAGGAGGCCACGCAGATCGGCACTGCCCGGGCGATCGCGAAGGACGACTTTGTGTTCCCCAGCTACCGGGAGACCGGCGTCATCTACGCGCGCGGCGCAGAGCCCGGTGACTACGTGCGCATGTGGCGCGGGGAAGAGGGGGCCGCGTATGACCCCGCTGCACTCGGCGTTGCTCCGTTGCAGATCATCATCGGCGCGCAGACGCTTCACGCGGTCGGTTACGCTCTGGGCATTCAGCACGACGGTGCCGACGAAGTCGCGGTGACGTACTTCGGAGACGGCGCGACCAGCCAGGGCGATGTGAACGAGGCGATGATCTTCGCCGCGTCCTACCAGGCACCGGTCGTCTTCGTCTGCCAGAACAACCACTGGGCCATCTCGGAGCCGGTCGCGGTGCAGTCCCAGTATCCGATCGCCGGGCGGGCGCCGGGGTTCGGCATCCCCAGCGTCCGCGTCGACGGAAACGATGTCCTCGCCTGCATGGCGGCCATGCGCTGGGCGCTCGATCACGCGCGCTCCGGCAAGGGGCCGGCCTACATCGAGGCGGTCACGTACCGCATGGGTCCGCACACGACGGCCGACGATCCGACGCGTTACCGCGACCAGGACGAACTCGAGTCGTGGCGCCGCCGCGATCCGATCGCGCGGCTGGAGGCACACCTGCGCGCCACCGGGGACCTGACGGACGAGGATCTCGCCGAGACTCAGGCGGCCGCCGACGTCATCGCGTCGGAGATGCGGGCGGCGTGCCTGAACATGGTGACGCGCCCGCCGCTGGCCGTGTTCGATGGGGTCTACGCCGATCCGCACACCGGGCTCGAGCGCCAGCGCGACGAGTACGCGGCGTACCTCGCCTCGTTCGAAGGCGAGGTCTGAGCATGACCGAACTCACGCTCGGAAAGGCCCTCGGCGCAGGACTCCGCCAGGCGATGCGCGACGACGACAAAGTCGTTCTCCTCGGCGAGGACATCGGGAAGCTCGGTGGGGTGTTCCGCATCACCGATGGGCTCCTGGACGAGTTCGGCGCCGCGCGCGTGATCGACACCCCGCTGGCGGAGTCCGGCATCGTCGGTACAGCGGTCGGGCTCGCGTTCCGCGGCTACCGACCGGTGGTCGAGATCCAGTTCGACGGCTTCGTCTATCCGGCCTTCGATCAGATCGTGGCGCAGGTCGCGAAGCTGCACTACCGCACGCAAGGGCGCGTCAAGATGCCCATCACCATCCGGATCCCGTGGGCTGGAGGCATCGGTGCGGCGGAGCATCACTCCGAGTCTCCGGAAGCGTACTTCGTCCACACCGCCGGATTGCGCGTGATCGCGGTCTCGAACCCCGAGGACGCGTACCGCAGCCTGCGGCAGGCGATCGCCTCAGATGATCCCGTGATCTTCTTCGAGCCGAAGCGGCTCTACCACCACAAGGGAGAGGTCGACCTCGACGCACCCCTCGCCGACGCACCTCCGATGGGATTGGCGCGTGTCGTCCGCGCCGGCACGGACGCGACGCTCATCACATACGGAGCCATGGTGTCCACCGCGCTCCAGGCTGCCGAGGCTGCGGAAGACGAGGGCATCTCCCTGGAGGTCATCGACCTGCGCTCGCTCTCGCCGGTCGATTACGACTCGGTCGCCGCCTCCGTACGGAAGACCGGACGAGTCGTCGTTGCGCACGAGGCCTCCCGCGAGGCCGGCGTCGCGGCCGAGGTGATCGCCAGCATCACCGAGCGCTGCTTCGAATACCTCGAGTCGGCGCCGCTGCGCGTCACCGGACACGACATCCCGTATCCGCCGGCGAAGCTCGAGAAGTACCACCTGCCCGACCTCGATCGCCTGCTCGACGCGGTCGATCGCGTGCTGGATCGGCCGAACAGCTTGACGGGAGCAGACGCATGAACGCCGAGTTCCGCCTTCCCGATCTCGGGGAAGGGCTCACCGAGGCCGAAGTGGTGTCCTGGCTGGTCTCTCCCGGCGACACGGTCACGCTCAACCAGACGCTCGCCGAGGTCGAGACCGCGAAAGCGATCGTGGAACTTCCCTCTCCCTATGCCGGAACGGTGGCGACGCTCCACGCCGAGGCCGGCGAGACCGTCGCCGTCGGAGCACCCCTGATCGACTTCGACGTGGTCGGCGACGAGAGCGGGCCGACTCCGGCCGCCGCATCGGGGGAGAAGGCCCAGCCCAACCTCGTCGGTTATGGAGCGGCACCCACGTCTGCGGGACGTCCAGCGCGACGTGCCCGGCGAGTCGGCGTCACCGCGACTGCGGTCGACACGGCGGTCCTCGAGGCGGCGCCGCATGATGCCACCTCGTCCGCCGCCGTCGAGGCCCCGATCGAGCGGCCGCGATCGACACCACCGGTGCGCGCCCATGCGAAACGTCTCGGGATCGATCTGGTGCTCGTCGCAGCCGAGGTGGGCGACCGCGTCGTCACCCGCGCGGACGTCGACGCCTATGCGGAGCGGGTCGGCGCCGTGGGGACAGGGGGCGAGGAAGACGCGGTGAGCGGATCGACCGTGCCGTCCAGTGCCGCAACTCTCGGCGACGAACAGCGGGAGACGCGCATCCCGATCCGCGGTGTGCGCAGACACACGGCTGCGGCGATGGTGCAGAGCGCGTTCACGGCGCCGCACGTCACCGTCTTCCACACGGTGGACGTGACCGGGACGATGGAACTCCTCGCCCGTCTCCGCGAAGACCGTTCGCTCGCCGAGCACCGCATCGGCCCGCTGACCGTCGTGGCGAAGGCGGTCTGCCTCGCGCTGGGGCGCACTCCTGGTCTGAACTCCCGGTGGGATGAGGCGGCCGGCGAGATCGTCCAGCACAACTACGTGGACCTCGGGATCGCCGCCGCGACGGATCGAGGACTCATCGTCCCGATGATCAGGGACGCGGAACAGCTCACGCTGCTCGGCCTGGCGGATGCGGTGAAGTCGCTGGCCGAGGTCGCGCGCGCGGGAAAGACCTCGCCCGCCGAGCTCGCGGGCGGCACGTTCTCGATCTCGAACATCGGCGTCTTCGGAGTCGATGCAGGCACGCCTATCCTCCCGCCGGGGCAGTCCGGGATCCTGGCGATCGGTGCTGTTCGGCGACAGCCGTGGGAGCACCGCGGCGAGATCGCGCTTCGTGACGTCATGACGCTCAGTCTGTCCTTCGACCACCGCTTGGTGGACGGCGCAGAAGGAGCGCGGTTCCTCAAGGACGTCGCCGACATCCTCGAGGAACCGGGAAGAGCGATGCTCCTCAGGTAGTCGCGCGCAGAGCGGCCTCCGCCATCGCGACCAGCACGGTCGCGGTGGCGGAGCGCTGCCTGGCAGCGGCGCGCGTGCTGTGAGGGGTGGAGTTGATGAGTCCGAAACATGCCTGGACACGGAGGCGCAGCTCGTCTTGGTCGACGGTGCCCTCGGAAGCCGCGTGCAACGGCGAAAGCGCCGACATCCAGAGCTCGATGTAGGAGCGCTGCAATCGGCGAACCTCGGCGCGGTCGGAGTCGCTCAGATAAGCCAGGTCACGATCCTGCACCTGGATGACCTCGGCGTTGCCCAGAGCGAAGTCGACGTGGAAGCGGATCAACGCGCGCATCCGCTCGTCGGCGGTCGGAGCTTCCTCGGCGACGCGCTGACCCCCTCGGATGAGGTCCTCGCTGACCTTGACGAGCACAGCGCCCAGCAGGGCTTGCTTCCCCGCGAAGTGGCGGTAGACGGCGGGACCGGAGACACCGACGGCTGCGCCGATGTCTTCCAGGCTCACGCCGCTGTACCCGCGCGCGGCGAAGAGTCGTGCGGCGGCGTGCAGGATCGCATCGGACCGTTCGGCCTTCGCGCGGTCTCGGGCGGTGACCGGGCTTGTCATCTCAGTTAATCCTCGCTAACCTGAAGCAACGGGTTAGTGAACACTAACCGAAAGTGCATGCACCGCGCCAGGGCTGTCGCCTGCGCGGACGTGGGTCGAGGAGGACATCACGATGCCCGCAACTCAGGAGTCACTCGCGCGGGAGCTGCGAGAACGCCTCGCGACGGCCGCGCTCGGGGGACCGGAGGCGTCCCGAGAACGCCATGTCTCCCGGGGGAAGCTCCTCCCGCGCGACCGTGTCGCACGGGTCCTCGACGAAGACAGCCCGTTCCTGGAGGTGGCCCCGCTCGCGGCCGACGGCCTGTACGGGGGAGAGGCCCCGGGAGCAGGTGTGATCGCCGGCATCGGTCTCGTCCACGGCCGTCACGTGATGGTCGTCTGCAACGACGCGACGGTGAAGGGAGGCACCTACTTCCCCCTCACCGTCAAGAAGCACCTGCGGGCCCAGGAGATCGCGCTCGAGAACCGTCTGCCGTGCCTCTACCTGGTCGACTCGGGAGGGGCATTCCTGCCGAAACAGGACGAGGTGTTCCCGGACCGGGAGCATTTCGGCCGGATCTTCTTCAATCAGGCGCGCATGTCCGCGGAAGGTATCCCGCAGCTCGCCGCCGTGCTCGGCTCCTGCACGGCCGGTGGCGCCTACGTGCCCGCGATGAGTGACGAGACCGTGATCGTCAAGGGGCAGGGCACCATCTTCCTCGGCGGCCCACCGCTCGTGAAGGCCGCGATCGGCGAGGTCGTGACCGCGGAGGAGCTCGGCGGCGGTGAGTTGCACGCACGACGCAGCGGCGTGGTCGACCATCTCGCCGAAGACGATGAGCACGCACTCGAGATCCTTCGTGACATCGTCGCCACGCTTCCCCCGCCCGCAGCACCCGCGTGGGAAGTTGCCACCAGCCGGCCGCCGTCGGATCCGTCCAGTCTCTACGACGCCGTTCCGGTCGACGTCAACGCCGCCTACGACGTGCACGAGGTCATCGCGCGGCTGGTCGACGGCGACACCTTCCTCGAGTTCAAGCCCGAGTACGGCACGACTCTGATCACCGGCTTCGCCCGACTCCACGGGCATCCCGTCGGTGTCGTCGCGAACAACGGGGTGCTGTTCAGCGAGTCCGCGCTCAAGGGAGCGCACTTCATCGAGCTGTGCGATCAGCGGGGTATCCCTCTGCTCTTCCTGCAGAACATCACGGGATTCATGGTCGGCTCCGATGCCGAGGCCGGTGGTATCGCCAAGGACGGCGCGAAGATGGTGACAGCTGTCGCGAGCACGAGGGTGCCGAAGCTCACGGTCATCATCGGCGGATCCTTCGGGGCGGGCAACTACTCGATGTGCGGACGGGCCTACTCACCCCGCTTCCTCTGGACCTGGCCGGCCAGCCGCATCTCCGTGATGGGCGGGACGCAAGCGGCTTCGGTCCTCGCGACCGTCAAGGAAGACCAGCTCTCCGCGCGCGGCGAGAGCTGGAGCAGTGCCGAGCGCGCCGCCTTCGAGTCGCCGATCCGCGAACAGTATGAGCATCAGGGAGAGCCGTACTACGCGACTGCTCGACTGTGGGACGACGGCATCGTCGATCCCGCTCAGACCCGCGACCTCCTGGGCCTCGCCCTCGATGTCGTCGCCCGCAGTCCGCTGCCCGAACCGCGCTTCGGCGTCTTCCGGATGTGAGTGCCATGTCGTCGTCACCCGAGATCTCCTTCCACACCGTCCTCGTCGCCAACCGCGGCGAGATCGCCAGGCGCGTGATCCGCACCCTCCGCGCCCTCGGCATCCGCAGCGTCGCGGTGTACAGCGACGCCGATGCCTCGGCACCGCACGTGCGCGAGGCGGACGTCGCCGTGCGGATCGGACCTGCACCGGCGGCGGAGTCGTACCTCGACATCGATGCCGTGATCGCCGCCGCCCGCAGCACCGGTGCCCAGGCCATCCACCCCGGTTACGGGTTCCTCTCCGAGAGCGTCGGACTCGCGGAGGCCTGCGCGGAGAGCGGCATCGTCTTCATCGGGCCCTCGGTGAAGGCTCTGCAGATCATGGGGGACAAAGCGCGCGCTCGTGACCATGTCCTGCGCTACGGCGTTCCCGTGGTCCCCGGCTTCGATGCCAAGGGCCTGTCCGATCTCGAGATCGCCGAGGAGGCGGAGCGCGTCGGGTACCCGCTGCTGGTGAAACCCAGCGCCGGCGGCGGCGGCAAAGGCATGGAGGTCGTCGTCGACGCGACGGGGCTTCCAGTCGCGCTCGCCTCCGCACGACGTGTGGCGGCCGCGGCGTTCGGGGACGATGCTCTGATCCTCGAACGCCTGATCAGGCGCCCACGGCACATCGAGGTGCAGGTCTTCGGAGATGCGCACGGGACGGTCGTCGCGCTCGGCGAACGGGAATGCACGCTGCAGCGACGGCACCAGAAGGTCATCGAGGAGGCACCGTCCGCCGGCATTCCCGCACATACCCGGGAACAGCTGCTCGCGGCGGCCGTCCTCGCGGCTGAGAGTGTCGAGTACGTCGGCGCGGGCACAGTCGAGTTCCTCATCGACGCCGATGCTCCCGATGAGGTGTTCTTCATCGAGATGAACACCCGGCTGCAGGTGGAGCACCCGGTGACCGAGGAGGTCACCGGGCTCGATCTCGTCGCTCTCCAACTCCGTGCCGCGGATGGGCTTCCGCTCGCGATCGCGCCCCGTCTGCGTGGTCACGCCGTGGAGGCCCGCGTGTACGCGGAGTCGCCGGAGCGCGGATTCCTCCCCTCGACCGGGACTGTTCTGCTGTTCGAGCCCCCTATCGGTGTCCGCGTCGACGCCGCGATCGAGACAGGAAGCGCGGTGACGGGTTACTACGACCCGATGATCGCGAAGGTGATCGCGTTCGCAGATGACCGTGCCACTGCACTTGCTCGTCTCGACGAGGCGCTCGCACGCACGGTCGTGTTGGGCGTCGAGACGAACATCGCGTTCCTCCGGGCCCTCTGTCAGGACGAGCGCGTCCTCGCCGGCGACCTCGACACGGGTCTCATCGACACCCTGCTTCCGTTCGACGCGGAGAGGCCTTCGTCGGCGCAGCTCGCCGCGGCGCGAGAGGCGGTTTCCGGGCACGCCGAGCCGGTGCGGACGAGCCCCCTGTGGCATGAGCTTCCGGGGTGGCGCGTGGGGGCCGCAGAGGTGGCAGGCGCGCCGTTCGTCGCACTCACGGACGCCGACGACGAGATCGCGCTCACGGAGACGTCTCCCACCGGGTCGCGCGAAGCGATCCGTGCCGCCGTGGATGGCGATGGAGCCGTGTGGGTCGCCGAGGGCGGTCGCACCGTGCGCCTCCGGCCCCTCGACCGGAAGCAGCGGATGCTGCGACGACTGTCCGCGCGTGACGCGGGGGTTGCGGCGACGGAACCGGAAGGACGCGCCCCGATGCCGGGCAGCGTCGTCGCGGTACACGTCGCGGACGGGGATCCGGTGTCCGCCGGTGATGCACTCGTCTCGATCGAGGCGATGAAGATGGAACACCCTGTGCTGGCACCCCACGACGGGGTGGTGCATCTGCTGGTCGCGGTCGGCGACCAGGTGCGGCGCGACCAACCGGTCGCCCGTGTGACGACGGAGGAGAGCTGAACATGGAAGATCTGTCCGAGGAGGAGCGCGAGCTCGCCGCCATGGTGCGGGAGTTCGCCGACACCGTCGTCGCACCGCAGGCCTACGAGGCCGACCGCTCGCACACGCTGTCGATGGATGTCGTGGCGCAGATGGGCGATCTCGGATTGTTCGGACTGCCGTTCCCGGAGGAGTACGGCGGCCAGGGCGGCGACTACATGGCGCTCGGCATCGCGATCGAGGCCCTCGGTCGCGTGGATCAGTCGATCGCGATCACGCTCGAGGCAGGTGTCAGCCTGGGCGCGATGCCGATCTTCCGCTTCGGCACCGAGGAGCAGCGCCGCGAGCTGCTGCCGGATCTTCTCGCAGGACGAGCGTTGGCGGGTTTCGGTCTCACCGAGCCGGAAGCGGGAAGCGATGCCGGTGCCACCAGGACCACGGCCCGACTCGACGGTGACGAATGGGTCATCGACGGCTCGAAGCAGTTCATCACCAACTCGGGCACGCCCATCACGCGCTTCGTGACCGTCACCGCCGTCACGGGGAACGAGAACGGTCGCAAGGAGATCTCCACGATCATCGTCCCCAACGGCACGCCGGGGTTCACGGTCGAGGCACCGTACGACAAGGTGGGCTGGAACGCGTCCGACACGCATCCACTGACCTTCGACGGTGCCCGAGTGCCCGCATCGAACCTGCTGGGTGAGCGGGGAACGGGCTTCCGCAGCTTCCTCAGCATCCTCGACGAAGGGCGCATCGCGATCGCAGCGCTGTCGACCGGTGCAGCCGAGGGGTGCCTGGAGGCCGCTGTCGAGTACGCCAAGAGCCGCACCATCTTCGGCGCCGCGCTGAGCACTCGGCAGAACGCGCAGTTCACGCTGGCACGGATGCGTGCGCGGGTGCATACCGCCCGACTCGCCTGGCACCACGCCGCCAGGCTGCGGGATGCGGGCAAGCCCTTCGCCGAAGCGGCGGCGATCGCCAAGCTCGTCGGCGGCGAAGCCGCGATGGACAATGCCAGGGATGCGACCCAGATCTTCGGAGGGAACGGGTTCATGAACGAGTTCCCCGTGGCGCGTCACTACCGCGACTCGAAGATCCTCGAGATCGGTGAGGGCACCACCGAAGTACAGCTCCTCGTGATCGCGCGGGGTCTTGGGCTCGCCGGGTAGCGTGGCCGGTATGACCACGCACGACATCCTCCAGCGGGGGCTGTACTACGAGGAGTTCGAGATCGACGCCCGTTACCTGCACCGTCCGGGGCGTACGGCGACCGAGGCCGACAACGTTCTCTTCACGACACTGACCATGAACACGCAGGCGCTCCATCTCGATGCGGCGTTCGCCGATGCGCAGGATCCGTTCCACGCGCGGCTGGTGAACTCGATGTGGACCCTGTCGACGATGGTGGGCTCCTCGGTCGCCCAGTTGACGCAGGGGACCCTCGTGGCACAACTCGGCTTCGGTGACGTGGCATTCCCGCATCCGCTGTTCGCCGGCGACACGCTCTATACCGAGAGCGTCATCGTGGAGAAGCGGCTGTCCTCATCCCGACCGGGGCAGGGCATCGTGAAGATCGCGCACACCGGACGCAACCAGGACGGGACGGTCGTCGCCACCGCCGTGCGCTCTGTGCTCGTGCACTGCCTTCCGGAAGGAGCCACGGCGTGAATTTCGACCTCGGGCCCGCTTTGCTGTTCTGCCCCGCCGATCGCCCTGAGCGCTTCCAGAAGGCCTCCGAGCGAGCCGATGCCGTCATCCTCGACCTCGAGGATGCCGTGCTCCCGGATGCGAAAGATGCCGCGCGTCGGAACGTGATCGCCGCCGATATCGATCCTGACCGCGTGATCGTGCGCGTCAATGCCCCGGACACCGATGCCTTCACGGCCGACCTCTCGGCGCTGGCTCAGACCGACTTCCGCACCGTGATGGTGGCGAAGACGGAGAGCGCGGAGAGCCTCGCGGCATTCGACGCGCGCTTCTCGCTGATCGCCCTCTGCGAGACCGCCCGTGGGATCCACGCGGCGGACCGCATCGCCGCGCACCCGACCGTGTCCGCGATGATGTGGGGCGCCGAGGACCTCGTCGCCTCGCTCGGAGGGACCTCGTCACGGAACGCCGACGGAGGCTATCGCGACATCGCCCGCTACGCTCGCGCGCGCGTTCTCCTCGAGGCGGGCGCACACGGCAAGGCGGCCATCGACGCCGTGCACATCGATCTCGACGATTCAGACGGCCTTCAGCGGGAGGCGCGGGATGCCGCCGCCTCCGGTTTCCGCGCGACCGCCTGCATCCACCCGAGCCAGGTCGAGCACATCCGTGCCGCCTACCGGCCCGATGACACGCGCATCGACTGGGCGCGTGCGGTGCTCGCAGCCGCCGCGAGCGAACGCGGTGTGTTCCGATTCGAAGGACGCATGATCGACGAGCCCGTGCTTCGCCACGCGCGCTCCATCGTCTCCCGCGCACGCTGACAGCGCGCGCGGATCAACTCAGAGGACCGGTGACTCCTCCAGCAGGCGCAGGTATCCCGGAGCCGCCACGAAGCGGTGCGCGGAGCCGTTGCGCAGGACATCGCCCTCACGGGGGAGCGTGCCGCCGGAGACGTGGTCGATCACCGCGCGGATCACGCCGCCGTGCGCGACGACAAGAACGGACTCCGCCTGCGGAGCTGAACGGCGCCGCGCTTCGCGGTCGATCGCGTGGAGCGCGGCGATGGCGCGCACACCCACCTCGTGCAGCGTCTCCGCACCCGGCACCTCGGCGTGCCAGTCTCCGTAGGTGCGGATGTAGTCCTCGACGAGCAGCCCTTCGCCATCGCCGAATTCACGCTCACGGATGTCCGGGACGACGGCGGCGAGCTCCAGTCCGAGCCTGTCCGCGATGATCTCCGCCGTCTCCCTGGCCCGAAGCAGCGGACTCGAGTACACGGCGTGATGGGTCGTCCCCGCGAGCTTCTCCGCGGCCCAACGTGCGTCTTCCCGACCGGTCTCGTTCAGCGGGATATCGGTCGATCCCTGGATGCGCCGTGCGAGGTTCCAGTCGGTCTGGCCATGGCGGACGAGCGTGAGGTAGGTCACGTGAGGAGCTCCTGGAGTGCGGGGAGCACGTCGCTGGTACCTGCGGCGATGGTGAGATCGGCCCAGGTGTCTGCACGCGTCGGCTCCCGGTTGACGATGATGAGGGGGATGCTGCGGCGGCGGGCGCGCTCGACGAGGCGCACCCCTGAGTTGACCACCAGCGACGAGCCGGCGACGATCAGGGCGGAACTGGAGCGGAGCAGCGACTCGGCCGCGCGGAAGCGGTCCTGCGGCACGTACTCGCCGAAGAAGACCACATCCGGCTTCAGCATCCCGTCGCACACCGTGCACACCGGGACGATGAAGCCGTCCGTGCTCTCGGGGAGGACGTCGCCGTCCGGCGCGAGAGCGATGTTCTCGGGGACGGTGATCCAGGGATTGAGTTCCTCGATCTGCACGGCGATGTCGCGGCGATCGAAGACCTGGCCGCAGTGCAGGCAGAGCACCCGGCGCATCGTGCCGTGCACCTCGATCACGTGGGAGCTTCCGGCACGCAGATGCAGTCCGTCGACGTTCTGGGTGATGACCCCGGACACTTTGCCGGCGGCTTCGAGTCGAGCAAGAGCTGTGTGCCCGGGGTTGGGGGCGGCACTGGCGAAGGCACGCCAGCCCAGATGCCCGCCCACCCAGTAGCGTCGCCGCGCCGCTTCGTCGCCGAGATAGGTCTGGATCGTCATCGGGTCGCTACGCGTTCGGGCTCCCTCGCCGCGGTAGGCGGGGATGCCCGAGTCCGTGGAGATGCCTGCTCCGGTCAAGAGGGCGATGCGCTTGCCGTGCAGCAGCTCTGCGGCGTAGGCGACGGTGGCCGACAGCTCGGCGGTGTTCGACACGCTCACGGGGACCTCCTCGAGCGAGTCTACGGTGTGGCGTCGACGGGGGATCGCGCGAGACGCCCCTTGCGCGCGTCGAGCGCGGCGGTGGCAGAGTGGGAGTCGTGCAACTGTTCCCGGTGACCGACGTCCACGATCCACGCCTCGACGACTACCGCGGGCTCACGGACACGGCTCTCAGAGCGATGAACGAACCGGCGGGCGGGCTGTACATCGCGGAATCGACGAAGGTCATCGCCCGGGCGATCGCCGCCGGACACCTTCCGCGCTCCGTCCTGGTGCAGGAGCGCCGGGTGGAGGACATCCGTGCGATCGTCGGTGACTTCGACGTGCCGGTGTACGTCGTCCCCGACGAGGTCGCCGAGGCCGTCACCGGGTTCGCCGTGCATCGCGGGACGATCGCGTCGATGCACCGCCCGGAGCTCCCGTCCGTTCGCACGGTGCTGGAAGGGGCGACGCTCGTCCTCATCCTGGAGAACATCGGCGACCACACGAACGTGGGGGCGGCCTTCCGGGCGGCGGCCGGGCTGGGCGCCGATGCCGTCCTGGTGTCGCCGGGTGGCGCGGATCCGTTGTACCGGCGGAGCGTCCGAGTCAGTATGGGAACGGTGTTCCAGGTGCCGTGGACACGCATCGTCGACTGGGGCTCCGCGGTCGAGGACCTCCACGCCGCCGGGTTCGACATCGCCGCGCTCGCCTTGCGCGATGATGCCGTGTCGCTCGATGCATACGCAGCTGCACGGCCGGAGCGCGTCGCACTCGTGATGGGCTCCGAGGGGGACGGCCTCTCCCGGACGGCGCTCGACGCGGCCGATCACATCGTCACGATCCCGATGAGTGGGGGAGTGGACTCGCTGAACGTGGCATCGGCGGCCGCGGTCGCGCTCTGGGCGATGCAGCGCTGAGGCTCAGTCCCTTTCGGGCAGGACGACCGGCGAGGGCTCGGGCCGCTTGGCGGCGATGTTGTCGCCGGATGACTGGTGCCGCAGCCGACGGAGCACCCACGGGACCAGATGCTCCCGTGCCCAGCCGAGGTCTTCCGACCGCGCCTCCCGCCAGGTCCGCAGCGGGAGGGGCTCGGGCTGCATGGACTCGAGATCGTTCGGGACGTTGAGGGCGCGCAGCACCATCCGGGCCACTTCGTGGTGGCCGAGTGCGTTGTAGTGGAGGCGGTCGTCGTCGAAGAAGCGCATGTCCTGCACGACCTTGAGCGCCCACTGGTCGGCGACGATGCAGTCGTGGCGCTCGGCGATCGCGCGGACGTTCTCGTTGTAGATCGCGACCTTCCCACGAAAGGCGCGGAAGACCGGCGTGAAGCCGGTGTCGATACCGGTGAAGAGCAGCACTGCCGCCCCCGTGGAAGCGAGGCGGGCGACGGCGTCGTCGAGTTGGCTGGCGATCGCGTCCGGGTCGGTGCCGGGGCGGATCACGTCGTTGCCGCCGGCGCAGATGGACACGAGGTCCGGGCGCAGCGCCACGGCGGGCTCGACCTGGTCGGCGACGATCTGCGCGATCAGCTTGCCGCGCACCGCGAGGTTCGCATAGGCGAAGTCGTCCACCTGGGCGGCGAGGACTTCGGCGACGCGGTCAGCCCAGCCGCGGTGGCTTCCCGGATGTGCCGGATCGGGGTCACCGATCCCCTCAGTGAACGAGTCGCCGAGTGCCACGAACCGGCGCCACGGATGCGCCGTCTCGTTGGGTACATAGGGGGTCCGAGTCGAATCCTGGTCGGTCATCCAGCTCTCCTTCGCGAACGTTCCGCGGAGCGGCGGTGGCCGCAGCGCAGTGACAGATCCTACCCCGAGGGACCCACCGATGGGCGGGGCGCGCGCGGGGGAGTGCGCCGGTGACGCAGTGTCGTCGGCAACGATTATCGTGGAGTCGATGCTCTCTCCGTCCTTTCCTCAGCGTGCCCCATGGGGAACCGCGAGCAAGCTGCGTGCCTGGCAGCAGGAAGCGCTCGACCAGTACTTCCGCGACGACCAACGGGACTTCCTCGTCGCGGCCACACCCGGTGCCGGCAAGACCACCTTCGCCTTGACTCTCGCGGTCGAGCTGATGCGCATGGGCGAGGTCAATCGGATCATCGTCGTCGCGCCGACGGAACACCTCAAGACGCAGTGGGCGGATGCCGCGTCGCGGGTGCACATCCGCCTCGATCCTCGGTTCCGCAACAGCGACTGGGCACCGGCGCGGCACTATCACGGTGCCGTCGTGACCTACGCGCAGGTCGCGGCGAAGTCCTCCGTGCATCGGCATCTGACGGAAGACGCGAAGACCCTCGTGATCCTCGACGAGGTGCATCACGGCGGGGACGCGTTGAGCTGGGGAGACGCCATCCGCGATGCGTACGGCCCCGCGAAGCGACGTCTGCTGTTGTCGGGAACCCCGTTCCGAAGCGATACGGCACCGATCCCGTTCGTCGAGTACCATCCCGACGAGTCCGGTGCGCGCGTCTCACGCACCGACTACAACTACGGCTACGGGCGGGCGTTGGCGGACGGCGTCGTGCGCCCGGTGCTGTTCCACATGTATGCCGGAAAGATGCGTTGGCGCACGACCACGGGAGACGAGCTCGAGACGCATCTCGGTCAGGACAACACGAAAGACGTGACGTCGCAGGCCTGGCGCACGGCACTCGATCCCGAGGGCGACTGGATGCCCGCGGTGCTGTCCGCAGCGGACCGACGCCTCACCGAGATCCGCCACCACGTACCCGATGCCGGCGGGCTCGTCCTCGCCACGGATCAGACGGTCGCGCGCGCCTACGCGAAGATCCTCCACAGCATCACACGTCAACAGCCGACGATCGTGCTCTCCGACGACGCCACGGCCTCCGAACGCATCGAGAAGTTCAGCGCGAGCACGGACCGGTGGATGGTCGCCGTGCGCATGGTCTCGGAAGGCGTCGATGTGCCGCGGCTCGCAGTCGGCGTGTATGCCACCTCCTCCTCGACGCCTCTGTTCTTCGCGCAGGCCATCGGTCGGTTCGTGCGAGCCCGGCGTCGCGGTGAGGCCGCCAGTGTGTTCTTGCCGCAGGTGCCTGTGCTCATGGGCCTTGCGAACGAGATGGACAAACAGCGCGATCACGCGCTCGACCGTCAGTCGAAAGAGGAAGACGGTCTCGATGATTCGTTGCTCGAGAGTGCGAACCGGGAAGAGGAGACCTCTGACGCGCTGACACAGGAGTTCAGCTATCAGGCGCTCTCCTCGGTCGCCCACTTCGATCGGGTCGTGTTCGAGGGCCAGGAGTTCGGTCAGCTGGCCGAGCCGGGTACGCCGGAGGAAGAGGAGTTCATCGGATTCCCCGGGCTCCTCGAACCCGAGCACGTGCATGAGCTGCTCATGCAGCGACAATCGCGGCAATCCCGGTTGCGGGAGGCTCGGGAGGCCTCCGCTGGCCCTGCCGAGACGACGACGCTGCCCCCGCCGCTTCACCGCACCCTGAAGGAGCAGCGACAGCTGTTGAACAGCCTCGTCGGCCTGTACGCCCGGCAGAAGGGCGAACCGCACGGCGCGGTCCATGCCGAACTCCGGCGGATCTGCGGCGGCCCCGCGGTCGCACAAGCCACGGTGACGCAACTGCAGTCGCGCATCGAGGTCCTGCGCAAGCGCGTGCGCTCCTGAGCTGAGCGATCGGTGCGTGTCGGACGCGACCTCGTGCCGCCCGATTCGGATCCCCGAAATGCTGTCAATCCGCGTCTGAGCGAGGTGTCGGCGGGGCGGTCCGGATAGCGTGGAACGGTTGCCCGCGCCCCGGGCATTGCCCGTTCTGGAGGATCCATGACAGCGCCCGCTGCCGACACCCCGACCCCCGCCGACCGTCGGCGCTGGGCCCGCTATCTCGTCGAGGAGCGCGCTGAGGGCTCCGTCTACCAGAAGCTCGCAGCCCGACGCACGGGGGAGGAGCGGGAGATCCTGCTCAGCCTCGCTGACGCGGAACGTCGACACGAGCAGCACTGGCTCGACCTGCTCGGAGCGGAGCCCGAGAAGCTCCCCCGGGCGGGTGTCCGGTCGAGGATGCTCGGCTGGATGGCCGGTCGGTTCGGATCGATCTTCGTGCTGGCCCTCGCGCAGAACGCCGAAGCGCGTTCGCCGTATGACTCCGAGCAGTATGCGACCCCGGCGATGCGTGCCGACGAGAAGGTCCACTATGAGGTCGTCCGTGGACTCGCGGCTCGAGGCCGACGGCGCCTCTCCGGCTCGTTCCGCGCTGCCGTCTTCGGTGCCAACGACGGCCTCGTGAGCAATCTCGCTCTCGTGCTCGGTATCGGCGCGACCGGGGTCAGCTCGGGATTCGTCCTGTTCAGCGGCATCGCCGGCCTCCTCGCCGGTGCCCTGTCGATGGGCGCGGGAGAGTTCGTGTCCGTGCGGTCGCAGCGCGAGTTGCTCGCAGCCACCGCCGCCAACGACGATGCCACGGCGTCCGCGGGAGACCTCGACATCGACGAGAACGAACTGGCGCTCGTCTATCGCGCGCGCGGCATGGAACAGGAAGAGTCGCTGGCTCGCGCGCGGCGTATCGTCACCGCCGCGCAGGCCGGGGTCCGTGGAGCCACGACCGGTCCGATCAACGCCCAGCGCGCGGACGACCATGAGATCGTCGGCAGCGATTGGACCGCGGCGGTCTCGAGCTTCCTGCTGTTCGCCTCCGGCGCGATCATCCCCGTGCTGCCGTGGATCTTCGGGCTGGAGGGGACGAACGCGATCGTCGTCGCACTGGTGCTGGTCGGCATCGCGCTGCTGAGCACCGGCGCCATGGTCGGGGTACTCTCGGGCGGACCGCCCTTGCGGCGCGCACTCCGTCAGCTCGCGATCGGCTTCGGAGCGGCAGCGATCACCTACGTGCTCGGCGTGCTCTTCGGCGTCGGGGCGGTCTGACCTATCCGGCCGAGGAGATCGTGATCGTCCGAGCGCCGTCCTCGTCATGGATGATGCCCGGGGGTCTCCGATGGAGTATCTCGCGATCGAACCGGAGCACGAACGAAGAAGCCCCGGAGCATTCCTGGCGAACCAGTCATGCTCCGGGGCTGTCTGTGCGCGGAGGGGGACTTGAACCCCCACGCCCTTACGGGCACTACGACCTCAACGTAGCGCGTCTACCATTCCGCCACCCGCGCAGGTTTTGGATGATCGTTGCCGACCGAAGAATGACATTACCACGTCCTCAGCGGGCACTCGAACCGAACCATACGCCCGGGCGTGGCGCGTGGTTTCGATAGCCTGGAGCCATGACCGATCCGTCTCTTCCGGAGGTCGCGCGCGTCGCGAGCGACCTGATCCGCTTCGACACATCCAACTTCGGCGGAGGGAACGCGAAGGGCGAACGCGAGGCCGCGGAGTACGTCGGGTCCTACCTGGAAGCGTTGGGGCTCGAGGTCGAGTACTACGAACCCGTTGCGCGGCGCACGAACGTGATGGCGCGGGTGCCAGGGCGCGACCGCGACAAGCCTGCACTGGTCGTCCATGGGCACCTCGACGTCGTGCCGGCCATGGCCGAGGACTGGAGTGTCGACCCCTTCGCCGGCATCGTGCAGGACGGCATGCTGTGGGGGCGCGGCGCGGTCGACATGAAGAACATGAACGCGATGATCCTCACAGCAGTCGCCGACATCCTCCGCGCCGGAGAGCGGCCGGAGCGCGATCTGGTGCTGGCCTTCTTCGCTGACGAGGAGAACGGCGGCGTCGAAGGTTCGACTCTGGTCGTGCAGAACCGACCCGAGTGGTTCGCCGGGGCGACGGCGGCGATCAGCGAAGTCGGTGGCTACTCGATCACGGTGGACGACCGTCGGGCGTACCTGCTGCAAGTCGGCGAGAAGGCCCTGATCTGGATCCGTCTGGTCGCGAAGGGGCGCGCGGGGCACGGCAGTCGCCTGCACGACGACAACGCGGTCACGAAGCTCGCCGAGGCGGTGGCGGCGATCGGTCGAACCCGGTGGCCGATCCGCCTGACGCCGACCACGACGGCGCTGCTCGAGGGGCTCAGCGCGCTGAGTGGACGCAGCGTGGACGACCCCGACGCCCTCGCGAAAGCCGCGGGACCTGCCGAGGCGTTCCTGCGTTCCTCGTTCCGGACCACGACGAATCCCACGGTCCTCAGCGCGGGCTACAAGCACAACGTGATTCCCGAGCGCGCAGAGGCGCTCATCGATGTCCGCGTGATCCCCGGGACCGAGGACGACGTGCTCGCCGAGCTCCAAAGCATCGTGGGGGACGACGTGGAGATCGAGACGGTCGTGCGAGACATCGGCATGGAGACGCCGTTCGAAGGCGAACTGGTCGAGGCGATGGTCGCGAGCATCGGACGTCACGACCCGGGCATTCCCGTGATCCCGTACCTCCTCGGCGCGGGGACCGACAACAAGGCGCTGGCCTACCTCGGGATCACGGGGTACGGATTCGCACCGCTGAAGCTCCCCGCCGATCTCGACTTCACAGGGATGTTCCACGGAGTCGATGAGCGAGTGCCCGTAGAATCGCTTGTCTTCGGCCAGCGTGTGCTGGCCGATCTGCTGCGCACGTACTGAGCGCCGGCCGCTCCGTGCCGCGATAACACAGAAAGCCCCTCCATGCACCTGCTCGAAGCACTGATCCTGGGTATCGTCCAGGGACTCACCGAGTTCCTCCCGATCTCCTCCAGCGCCCACCTCCGTATCCTCGGAACCTTCCTTCCGTCAGGGGAGGACCCGGGCGCGGCCTTCACCGCCATCACCCAGATCGGCACCGAGGCGGCTGTCGTCGTGTTCTTCTGGCGCGATATCGTCCGCATCATCACGCAGTGGTTCCGATCCCTCGTCGGCAAGGCCCCGCGCAACGATCCGGATGCCCGCATGGGGTGGATGATCATCATCGGCAGCATCCCGATCGTCGTCCTGGGTCTGCTCTTCCAGGACCAGATCGAAACCGTCCTGCGGTCGATGTGGATCGTCGCGATCATGCTCATCGTTTTCGGAATCCTGCTCGGCGTCGCCGACCACGTCGGTGCGAAGCGTCGCAAGCTCAACGATCTGACCTACCCCCACGGCGTCGCCTTCGGATTCGCTCAGGCATTGGCGCTGATCCCCGGGGTCTCTCGCTCGGGTGGCACCATCACCATGGGGCTGTTCCTGGGCTACGAGCGCGCTGCTGCCGCTCGCTATGCGTTCCTCCTGGCGATTCCCGCGGTCTTCGGCAGCGGTTTCTACCAGGTCTTCAAGAGCTGGGACGAGCCGTCGTTCTTCTCGTTCGGGGACACTCTCGCAGCCACCGGCATCGCCTTCGTGGTCGCGCTAGGAGTGATCGCGTTCTTCATGAGCTGGATCTCGAAGCGCAGCTTCCTGCCGTTCGTGATCTACCGGATCCTGCTGGGCACGGTATTGCTCGTGCTGCTCGGGACCGGTGTGATCGCGGCCTGATCCGGCGTCAGCGCTTGCGGTCGCCCGGTCCGTCGTCGCGGCGACGGAGGTAGCGCTCGAAAGCCTGCGCGATCGCGTCACCGGAGGCTTCGGGGGAGTCCCAGGTGTCTCGGGTGCGCTCGAGCTGGCGGATGTACTCGGCCATGTCCTCGTCATCGGCCGCTGCCGCGTCGATCGAGGCCTCCCAGGCGGCGGCCTCGGTGCGGAGCGCCTGGCGGTCGACATCGACGCCCGTGAGCTCCTCCAGCCGATCGAGGAGAGCGAGCGTCACCTTCGGTGAAGGCGTCGCCGAGGCAACGTAGTGGGGAACGCTGGCCCAGAGGCTGGCCGTGGGGATTCCCGCGTTCTCGGCGAAGTGCTCGAACACGGTGAGGATCCCGACCGGGCCCTCATAGAGCGAGCGTTCGAGTCCATGCGCCTCACGGACCTGCTCGTTCTGACTGGACGCGAAGATCGAGATCGGCCGGGTGTGCGGAACATCCGAGAGCATCGCACCGAGGGTGACGAATCCCGTGATGTCGTCGCGCAGAGCGACGTCGATGAACTCCGAGGCGAACGCCTGCCAGGTACGTGCCGGTTCGGCTCCCGTGAGCAGCCAGAATTCCGGGCCGGGCGCGGGGTTCCGTGGGCGCCAGAGTCCGGCTTCCGGCCAGGTGAGCTGGCGGCGGCCCTCGGCATCCATGCGAGTCGACGGTCGCGTGTACTGGTAGTCGAAGTAGAGCTCGGGGTCGACCGAGTGCACGAGGTCGTACTCCGTCGATGTGCGCAGTGCCTCTATCGCAGCGCTGGCGGCTTCACCCGCATCGTTCCAGCCGTCGAAGGCGGCGATGACGATGCGCGGACCGAGAACATCCATCGAGGGCTCCCTTCGAGTTCGCAGATGTGATCCTTCCAGGCTAGTCCGCGACGGCGGGATGCGGGTGGCACCCCGGCTAGCATGGGTTCGGTGAGCAGAAAGCCCAGCGCAGTCCTGTGGGACATGGACGGAACACTCGTCGACACCGAACCGTATTGGATGGCCGCCGAGACGGCGCTGGTCGAGTCCTTCGGCGGATCATGGAGCCACGAAGACGCATTGCGACTCGTCGGCAGCGGTCTGATCGACAGCGCCGTGATCCTGCAGAACGCGGGTGTGGCGATGGAAGCCGAGGCGATCGTCTCGCACCTGACCGACGTCGTGCAGCAGTCGCTTCGCACCCAGGGTGTCCCGTTCCGGCCTGGCGCGCGCGAACTGCTCCGTGATCTCCGGGACGCGGGCATCCCCACCGGTCTGGTGACCATGTCACTGCGCCGGATGGCACTGGACGTCGTGGAACTGATCGATTTCGAGGCGTTCGACATCGTCGTCGCCGGTGATGACGTGGAGAACCCGAAACCGCATCCGGAGCCGTATCTGCAGGGGGCGGCACTCCTGGACGTCGACATCGCCGAGGCCATCGTCATCGAAGACTCGCCCACCGGGGTGCGAGCGGGACTTGCCTCGGGCGCAGTGACGCTGGCGGTGCCGCACATCGTGCCGCTGGACGGGCTCGGAGCGCACGATCTGTGGGCGACACTCGCCGGACGTGGCGCCGACGATCTCACCGACCTGTTCGACAGCCACAGCGCCGCGACAGGAGCGATCCGATGACCGATATCGCCGCGCCGCGGCCGAGCGGCCCGTTCCGCGCGGGCGATCGCGTCCAGCTCACGGGACCCAAGGGACGCCTGCACACCGTGACGCTCCGCGAGGACGGCGAGCTCCACACGCATCAGGGTGTTCTGCGCCACCGTGACCTGATCGGGCTTCCGGACGGTTCCGTCGTGGCGAACAGCTCCGGGCACGACTATCTGGCACTCCGGCCTCTGCTGCGTGACTTCGCGATGTCGATGCCGCGCGGCGCGGCGATCGTGTACCCGAAGGACGCCGCCCAGATCGTCATGCAAGCGGACATCTTCCCTGGGGCGACCGTGGTCGAAGCAGGTGTCGGTTCCGGTGCCCTGTCGCTGTCGCTGCTGCGCGCGATGGGTCCGGCAGGGAAACTGATCTCGTTCGAGCGTCGCGAGGACTTCGCCGATGTCGCGCGCGCGAACGTCGAGACCTTCTTCGGTGAGAACCCGGACACCTGGCGTGTCGTCGTGGGAGACCTCGTCGAAGCCCTGCCGATTGAGGTGCCGGCGGCATCCGTCGACCGCGTCGTCCTCGACATGCTCGCGCCGTGGGAGTGCATGGACGCCGTCGCCGACGCGCTCACGCCGGGTGGAGTGGTCCTCTGCTACGTGGCGACGGCGACGCAGCTCTCGCGAGTCGCGGAGTACATCAGGGGCACCGGGCTCTTCACCGACCCGGACGCGTCGGAGACGATGGTCCGCGGATGGCACGTCGAGGGACTCGCGGTGCGCCCCGACCACCGGATGGTCGCCCACACCGGTTTCCTCCTCACCGCGCGCCGACTCGCCCCGGGAGCGATCGCTCCGTCGGTCAAGCGCCGTGCGTCCAAGAGCAGCTACGGCGACGAGGACGTGGAGGCCTGGACACCCGGAGCCGTCGGCGACCGTGAGATCAGCGACAAGAATCTGCGCAAACGCGCGCGGGAGGCGGAGAAGGCAGCAGAGGGGGCACGCCTGGCGGCCGCTTCGCGCGATTCCTCGCACCCGACGGAATAGACTGGAGCGCGTGCGTAAAACGTCCGCCGTTCTGGCCTCCCTCAGCCTTGCCGTCCTCGCCCTGACCGGCTGCACCGTCGCGTCGCCCGACAGCGGTGCCACCTGTGATCGTGGCACCGACGACAAGGTCTTGAACATCGCCGACGTGAGCGGCGACCTCGGCTCGGTTCCCGACGTCGATGTCTTCGGCCCGGTCAAGACGGACGAGACCTCGTTCGCCGACGTCACCGTCGGGGACGGTCTGGCACTCGGATCGGACTTCCAGCCCGTGGTGCTCGATATCGCCTTCTTCGGCGGAGACAGCGGCAAGGCTCTGTACAAGTCCGAGTTCAACGGCGACCCGAGCCGCGTGCACAGCATCGATTATTGGGCGCAGCGTTCCGCGGGCCTTGCAGACGTGCTGGAGTGCGCCACCGGTGGCAGCCGTGTCCTCGCCGTCCTGACTCCGGAGGACTTCGGGGCCCAGAACGTCCAGGCGTTCGGACTCGACGAAGGGGAGAACATCGTCGCGGTCATCGATGTGCTCGATGTCATGCCGTCGAAGGCGTCCGGTGCGTTGCAGTTCAATGACGCGCGCGGCCTTCCCAGCGTCGTGCGGGCTCCCGACGGCACACCCGGCATCATCGTCCCCGACGTTCCGGCGCCGACCGAGATTGTCACGCAGACGCTGATCAAGGGCGATGGTCCGAAGGTCGAGGAGGGTGACATCGTGGTCTCCAATGTCATGGGCGTCGACTGGGATGAGAAGACCGTGACCACGTCCTCGTGGGGCAAGGACGCGAGCGTGAGCGTCGCCGCCGAGCAGATGGTGGGTGCCACCGTCGGTTCGCAGCTCCTCGTCGTGTTCCCCGCAACAGAGAGCGCTCCCGCCACCGCGATCGTCGTCGACATCCTGGGCGCAGTGGCGGCGCCGACGCAGTGATGGCCGCCCGTATCCCCGCGGAGGAGCGCCTGACGAATCTCGTCGTGGCGCTGATGGCCACGGAGATCGGGCTGACGAAGCAGCAGATCCTCGACAACGTCTCCGGCTACCGCCAACGAGCGGAAGCGGGCACGCGTTCCGACGCGCTCGAGAAGATGTTCGAACGCGACAAGGACGAGTTGCGGACGCTCGGCGTACCGATCGAGACGATCGGTGACGCCGCTGATCCGAACGATCTCCGCGAGGCCCGCTACCGTATTCCGCAGGCAGAATACGACCTTCCGAGTGACATCGTGTTCTCTCCGGCGGAACTCGCAGTGCTGCGTCTCGCCGGCAGCGTCTGGAGCGCGGAGTCCGTTTCCGGGGATGCACAGTCCGGCGTGCGCAAGATCCGCGCTCTCGGGATCGACGGTGACGAGCCGATCATCGGCTTCGCCCCACGCATCACGGCGCGTGACGCGGCGTTCGCTCCTCTCCAGGATGCGATCGAGCGCTGTCGGGTCGTGACGTTCGACTACCTGAAGCCCGGCGAGGAGGCGCCGCGGCGACGACGCATTCGTCCGCTCGCCCTCGTCGACTACGAGGCTCGGTGGCATGTGTTCGGGATCGATGTCGATGTCGATGAGGACCGGACGTTCCTGCTGGGCCGGATCGTCGGAGACGTCAAGGTGAGTTCGACGGGCTTCGACGCGTCCCTGCGCGACGGTGCGGGGGAGAGGGCTCTCGCCGGGCTCGAACGCGTCGCGTCGGAGAACTCGGCATTGCTCGAGGTCACGCCCGGCACCGAAGCCGCGCTCCGCCTCGGACGACGCGCGGTTCCGGCGACGCAGGGGATCCATGTTCCCTTCGTCGATCTGCACATCCTCGCGGATGAGCTCGCGTCCTACGGCCCAGAGGTCCGCGTGGTCGAGCCCGCCCCGCTCCGCGATGCGGTGATCTCCCGGCTCCAAGCAGTCGTCGATGCGCATGCTGATGCGGAGGACGCAGGATGAATCCGAAGCCCAAGCCGCTTCTCGCCGCCGAACGGGTCCGGCTCTATCTGACGCTCGTCCCCTATCTCCTCGAACACGGCCAGGTCTCGCTCGCGGAAGCGGCGGAGGAGTTCGGCGTCACGCCGCAGGAGATGCGCGGGATGGTGGAGAAGCTCACCGTCATCGGGCTTCCCGGGGAGTCCGGGTACTGGCAGCAGCCGCAGGAGATGTTCGACATCAACTGGGACCTGCTCGATCTCGAGGACGTCATCGAGATCACGAACGACGTCGCGCTGCGGCGAGTGCCTCGGTTCACCGCTCGTGAAGCCGCGGCCCTGCTCGCAGGCCTCCAGATGGTCGCGGCCGTGCCCGCGGTGTCGGATTCCGGACTCGTCGCGGGTCTCATCTCGAAGTTGTCCCGTGGCGCCGCCGATGCGCCCGCAGATGTCGTCGTCGCGCCGAGCGCGGTCGACGAGGTCCGCGAAGCGGTCGCGCGTGGTCTTCACGACGGTGTCGCGATCTCCTTCACCTACCAGGCCCCTGACGCCGCCCCGACCACACGCACGGTCGACCCGATGCAGATCCTGATCACCAACGGGCAGTGGTACCTGCAGGGGTGGTGCCACCTGCGTCAGGCGATGCGCACGTTCCATCTCGATCGTGTGAGCGCGCCCCAGCTGACGCAGATCCCGATCACCCACGGCGGGGATCACGTACCTGAGGCGTTCGCCGGTCTCGACGACGAGCGCGAGGTCACGGTTCGCGTGCCGGAACGCCTCGCCCCGCTGCTGGCCGGATTCGTCCCCACGGGGGAGCTCGAGGTGGTAGACGGTTTCGTGGCCACGCAACTGCACCTCGCCGACCCGCGCGGGATCAAGCGGCTCGCGGCGCGCTTCGGCGGGGCGATGGAGGTCATCGATCCCGGTGTCGCACGCACGGCCACCAGGGAGTGGGCCGCCTCGGGACTCGCGCTGTATCACCAGCCCGATGCGAAGAATTGATCTGTAGACTGAATCGAACGCTCACCGACGACGGGAATCCTGACATGTTCGCTGGAATGCAAGGCTGGCACCTGCTTATCGTGCTCGCCGTGATCCTCCTTCTGTTCGGTGCCGCCAAGCTGCCGGCGCTCGCGAAGAGCATGGGCCAGTCCGCTCGCGTGTTCAAGGGCGAGATGAAGGCGATGAAGGAAGAAGACGCGACCCGCGCAGATTCGACCGTCGCCGACCCCACCTCGGCCAAGGACTCGGGCGCTGACCCTGAGACTCCGCCTCGCGCCTGACCGGCCGTGGCAGCCATCGAACCGTCCGTGATGCCGAAGGCGGATCGGGATCGACGGATGTCGCTCGGCGCGCATCTCGTCGAACTGCGCAAGCGTCTGATGTACGCGGCGCTGGCACTCGTGGTCGGGATGGTCATCGCGTTCATCGTGGCGGACCCCGTGATCCACTTCATCACGGAACCGATCCGTATCATCACGGAGAAGCGCGGCGATAATTTCAGCGCGTTGAACTTCGGTACGGTCACGTCCGCGTTCGACATGCGCATGCGTATCGCCTTTTCCATCGGTCTGTTCATCTCGGCGCCTGTGTGGCTCTGGCAGATCTGGGCGTTCATCATGCCCGGACTGACCCGCAAGGAGATCAAGTACACCGTCGGGTTCGTCGTCGCGGCGGTTCCGCTGTTCTTCGCCGGCTGCTATCTCGGCGTGATGATCATGCCGCACGTGATCGAGCTCATGTGGAGCTTCACCCCGGACGGCGCAACCAACTTCTACTACGCGCAGGAGTACTACGACTTCGTCTTCAAGCTGATGATCGTGATCGGCGTCTCCTTCGTGCTCCCCGTGTTCCTGGTGGCGCTGAATCTGTCCGGGGTCATGTCGGGCCGGGCGATCCTGAAGGGATGGCGTGTGGCCATCCTCATCGCGACCGTGTTCGCGGCCCTGGCGACGCCGGCAGCCGACGTGGTCAGCATGCTGATGCTCGCCGGAATCCTGATCGTCCTGTTCTTCGCCGCCGCCGGACTGTCCCTCATCTTCGATCGGCGAAAGCGGAAGCGTGACGATGCGTCAGGGCTCCTGCCGGACGCGGTATGAGTTCACCTTCCGAGAAGTACGCCCGGGCGCGCCAGGCGGCCGAGCACCCGGAGTCGTCCGCGTTCGCCGCGTTGCAGAAGTTCCAGCTGGATCCCTTCCAGGTGGCGGGGTGCCACGCGCTGGAGAACGGACGCAGCGTGCTCGTCGCCGCACCGACCGGAGCAGGAAAGACGATCGTCGGCGAATTCGCGATTCACCTCGCGATGCAGACGCCGACCGACAAGGCGTTCTACACGACACCCATGAAGGCCTTGTCGAATCAGAAGTTCCGGGAGCTGGTCGACGTCTACGGCGCCGATCAGGTGGGACTGCTCACCGGCGACACCAACATCAACGGCAATGCGCGCATCGTGGTGATGACGACCGAAGTCCTGCGCAACATGATCTACGCCGACTCCACGGCGCTCCGGGATCTCCGTTACGTGATCATGGACGAGGTCCACTACCTCGCTGACCGTTTCCGCGGCGCCGTCTGGGAAGAGGTCATCATCCACCTGCCTGCGCAGGTGCGGCTGGTCTCCCTGAGCGCCACGGTCTCGAACGCCGAGGAGTTCGGGGACTGGCTCGACACGGTGCGCGGCGACACCGAAGTGATCGTCTCCGAGATCAGGCCGGTGCCGTTGGAGCAGCACGTGCTCGTGCGGGACGACCTGCTTCCCCTGTTCGATGACCGCGCCGGCCTCGCCACGGCCCAGGTCAACCAGGAGTTGATGCGCATCCGCTCATCGACCGCGTCGACGTATGACAACAACCGACAGGCGCAGGCGTATCGGAGCAATCGGCATGCGGGCCGACAGGCGCAGCGCCCTTCCCGAGGAGGCCGCCGTCCCGTCCGTGCCGCGAATGCGCGCCGGATCGAACGGATGGATCGTCCGGATGTCGTGCGCCTTCTGGAGCGCTCGAACCTCCTCCCGGCGATCTTCTTCATCTTCAGTCGCGTGGGGTGCGACGCGGCCGTGCAGCAGGTGCGTCGCTCCGGCGTCCGTCTGACGTCGACGGAGGAGAGAGCTGAGATCCGGGCCATCGTCGAGGACCGCACCCGCACCCTCCAGGACGAAGACCTCGACGTCCTGGGCTACTGGGAGTGGCTGGACAACCTCGAACGCGGTGTCGCCTCTCATCACGCCGGTCTTCTACCCGCCTTCAAGGAGGTCGTGGAAGAGCTGTATCAGCGCAAGCTCGTCAAGGTGGTGTTCGCGACCGAGACCCTGGCTCTCGGCATCAATATGCCGGCTCGTACGGTCGTGCTCGAGAAGATGGAGAAATTCAACGGCGAGGCACGCGTCGCGATCACGTCGGGGGAGTACACACAGCTCACCGGTCGCGCCGGACGCCGTGGCATCGACGTCGAGGGCCACGCCGTCGTGCAGTGGACCGAGGGGATGGATCCCCAGGCCGTCGCTGCCCTCGCGTCCCGACGCACATACCCCCTGAACTCGAGCTTCCGTCCGACGTACAACATGGCCGTGAATCTGATCGACATGTTCGGCAAACCCCGAGCGCGGCAGATCCTCGAGTCGTCCTTCGCGCAGTTCCAGGCGGATCGTGCCGTCGTCGGCCTCGCTCGGCAGGTGCGCGAAGCCGAGGAGTCGCTCGCCGGTTATCAGAGCGCGATGGCTTGTGAACACGGGAGCTTCCCGGAGTACGCCGCGATCCGCCGCGAACTGAGCGATCTCGAGAAGAAGAACCGCCAGGACTCCCAGGCGCCGCGAGCGTCACGGGACAAGCGGATGAAGCGCATCCAGACCCTGCGTACGCAGATGCAGCGCCACCCGTGCCACCGTTGTCCTGACCGCGAGGCTCATGCCCGCTGGGCGGAGCGCTATTGGAAGCTCAAGCGCCAGACAGACCGGATCCGGCGCCAGATCGAGACACGCACCGGAACGGTCGCGCGGGTGTTCGACCGCGTCGTCGAGGTCTTGGAGACACTCGACTACGTGACGCATGATGGCGCGGACACGACGCTGACGGATGCCGGACGCACGATGCGCCGTATCTACGGCGAGCGGGATCTGCTGGTGGCCGAGTCCCTGAGACAGGGGCTCTGGGCGGGCTTGGATGCTCCTTCGCTGGCAGCCATGGCCTGCTGCCTCGTGTACGAACCGCGACGCGATGAAGCCAATTCGGGGGAGCGCGGCCTGCCGCGTGGCGCATTCCGCACCGCCTACGAGAAGACCACCACGCTCTGGGCTGAGTTGGATGACCTGGAACAGGACCACCATCTTCCCGGCAGCGAGCCGCTCGCCGCCGGTCTGGCGGGCGCCATGCACGCCTGGGCGCGCGGGGGAGCGCTGGACCGGGTCCTGATCGACGCCGACATGGCAGCGGGAGACTTCGTGCGCTGGGCCAAGCAGACCATCGATCTGCTGGATCAGCTCTCGATCGTCGCGGAGGATGCCGCGCTGGCGCGTACCGCGCGGAGCGCTCTCGACGGAGTCCGCCGCGGCATCGTGGCCTACTCGTCGATGTGAGGGTGGACACGATGCCCGAACGCCCCGCTCCGCAGCGCGCCCTTCTCCCGCTCTGGGCGGCCGTCCTCACCGCGGGCGTCGCCGCCGCCCTCATGGACCTGGCGTATCCGGAGGCAGCCGTCTGGGTTCTCGCTTTCCCCGCTGTGGGGCTTCTGCTCGTCGCGCTGATCGGCCGTCGCTTCGGGGGCGCCCTGCTCGTCGGACTCGTGTACGGAGTTCTCTTCTTCGCGCTCATGGTGTCGTGGACGTCGCGCTACCTCGGTCCGATCCCCTGGGGTGCGCTCAGTGTCGTCGAAGGCGGACTCACCGCGTTCGCCCTCATTCCGATCGCTCTGGCCTACCGGTGGCTGCCTCGTGCCTTCCCCGGTGCCGCAGGGCGCCTCCTGGGGCTTCCGGCTGTGGTGGCCGCTCTCTGGGTCGGCAGGGAGCTCTTCGTCGGCTCCTGGCCCTACGGCGGCTTCCCATGGGCCCGGCTCGGCATGAGCCAGGCCGAGAGCCCGCTCGCCCCCGTGTCCTCCTGGCTCGGGGTCAGCGGACTCAGCTTCCTGATGGTGCTGCTGGTCGCGATGCTGGTGGAGGTGGTGCGGCTGCGCCTGTGGCGGTGGCCCCTCCGATTGTCGGCACCGGCCGTGGTCATCCTCGTGCTGCTGTTCACCCCGCTCTTCCCGACCTCGCCCTCGGGCTCGATGCGGATCGCGGCGGTGCAGGGGAACGGCCCGACGGGATACTTCGATGAGCGCGAAGCGTTCTCCGTGATCCAGGCGCAGACGGACGCCACCGCACCTCTGTACGGAGAAAACGTCGACCTGCTCGTGTGGCCGGAAGGGTCCTTGGACGCCGATCCGTTCCAGAACGACGCGATCGCCCGGCGGATGACGCTCGTCTCGAACCGCATCGATGCGCCTCTGCTCGCCAACGCGGCGACGGGGCGTGACGACGTCTACTTCAACACGTCGATGCTCTGGACGGCCGACGGCACGGCTACGCAGCTGCACGACAAGAGACATCCGGTCCCGTTCGGCGAGTACGTTCCGGATCGTCCCTTCTTCAACGCGCTGGCGCCCGATCTGATCGGTCTGATCCAACGGGAGTACACGCCGGGATCCAACCCGCCGGTCGTCGACGTGGACGGCGTCACGATCGGCCTGGCCATCTGCTTCGACGTCATCTATGACGACGTCATTTGGGAAGGCCTGAACGACGGTGCCGAGGTCCTGGTGTTCCAGACCAACAACGCGGACTTCCGCGGCACCGACGAGAACCTCCAGCAGCTCGCGTTCGCACGGATGCGAGCGATCGAGACCGGTCGCAGTGTCGTGAACGTGTCGACGGTCGGCACCAGCCAGGTCATCCGCGCGGACGGTTCGACCGTCACGAGCCTCGACGCAGGAGAGGCCGGTGCGATGCTCGACGATGTCGAACTTCGTACCGGCCTCACAGCGGGTGTGCTCCTGGGCCCCGTGATCCAGCAGCTGCTGCTCTGGGGCGGTGTCGGCGCGCTCCTCTTCGGGTGGTGGCGCGCCAGGGGGCGTTAAGCCCCGATCTTCTCCCGCGTCGGGTCTTCTCCTGCACCGCGACGGGCGCGGATGAAGGCGAGGCGCTCTTCCAGGAGCTCCTCGAGCTCCGCTCGCGTGCGGCGCTCCATCAGCATGTCCCAGTGGGTGCGTGCGGCCTTCTCATCGCTTGCTTCGAGCGTCACGGCCTCGCCGTCGACGTTCAGACGGGCTTCCGCGCCGCACGCACGGCACTCCCACGTCTGGGGCGGCTCGGCGTCCGCTGCGAACATCAGGTTCGTGACGTGTCCGCACGTGTCACAGGTGTAGGTCGTTTCGCGGCGCTCCATGAAAACGACGCCCTCTTCGCTCTGTAGGCTCTGGGCGCCGAGCCGGATGCCGCGCAGGCTGCGATCTGCCATTTTGTGGTCCTCTCGTCGCTGTCAGGTATAACGCTCCAGCCTGTGCGCTTCATCCACGCGGGCGACTTCGCGGCGGAATTCACAGCCGAATCCCAGCGCCGGAGGTTATGGGGCGCGTCGGCGACTACTTCGCAGAGAGCGTGGCCAGTGCGACGTCGGCATGGTCGGACACGATGCCGTCCACTCCGGCCGTAACGAGTCGGAGCATGTCGACGGGGTCGTTCACGGTCCAGACGTGGATCTCGACGCCGCGGCGGCGGGCGGTGCGGAGCAGGGCCGGGGTGAGTACGGTCAGCTTCCCGTGGCGCTCCGGGATCTGAAGCGCATCGATGTCTTCGAGCACACGACCGGGGGAGAGGTGCAGTGCGGAGAGTGCTCGGAGAGCGGCGATGGTGCGGCTCCCCCCGGAGGTGGCCGGTCGGAGCGCGGCGCCCGCCTTCAGCACGGACGCGACCGTGCCACGGCGATTCGAGTCAGAGAAGCTCGTCACCAGCACGCGGTGAGCGTGGTCGGCGAGGATCGGCCCAAGTGGCTCGACAGCGGCGGACGTCTTCACGTCGACGTTGAAACGGACTTCGGGGAACGAATCGAGCGCCTCCGAGACGGTGAGCAACCCGCCATGGTCGGCGAACATCTCGCGCAGTTCGCGCGTGCGAACGTCGCGTACGGCTCGCTTGTCGCCCAGGAGGCGATCGAGTGTCGAATCGTGGAACAGCACGACGTCACCGTCAGCGGTCACCTGGCAGTCGGTCTCGACGTACTCGGCGCCGGCGGCATGGGCGGCGGCGATGGCTGCGGCCGAGTTCTCCCAGACGCCCGAGTCCTCGCCGGCCGCGGTGATCAGACCGCGGTGGGCGAGGACTCGGGGATGCCGTGCCTTCGAGAAGTACGGGTGCGTCACGCGCCCGGCAGTGTGTTGGTCGGGCCCTGGCCCGGCTTCGGCGTGAATGCGCTGCCGATGCCCTTGAGCGCCTCGGTG
Source organism: Microbacterium sp. J1-1 (assembly GCF_024498615.1). Taxonomy (NCBI): domain Bacteria; kingdom Bacillati; phylum Actinomycetota; class Actinomycetes; order Micrococcales; family Microbacteriaceae; genus Microbacterium; species Microbacterium sp. J1-1. Next base: position 1,818,703 of record NZ_CP089590.1, read on the forward strand.
AGTTCGCTCGGGATGATCCACAGCTTGTTGGACTGGCCTTCGCTGATCTTCGGCAGCATCTGCAGGTACTGGTAGGCGAGCAGCTTGTCGTCCGGCGCACCCTGATGAATGGCGCTGAAGACGTTCTGGATCGCTTCGGCTTCACCCTGGGCACGGAGCACCGCAGCCTGCTTGTCGCCCTCTGCCCGGAGGATCTCGGCTTGACGGGAGCCCTCCGCTTCGAGGATCGCCGACTGCTTGGTGCCCTCGGCGGTGAGGATCGCCGCGCGACGGTCACGCTCGGCGCGCATCTGCTTCTCCATGGAGTCCTGGATCGAGATGGGCGGGTCGATCGCTTTCAGCTCGACGCGTCCGACACGGATGCCCCACTTGCCCGTCGCCTCGTCCAGCACGACGCGCAGCTGGCCGTTGATGTTGTCGCGACTGGTGAGTGCCTCTTCGAGGTTGAGCCCACCCACGACGTTACGCAGGGTAGTGGTGGTCAGCTGCTCGACGGCACCGAGGTAGTTCGCGATCTCGTAGGTGGCGGCGCGGGCATCCGTGACCTGGAAGTACACGACGGTGTCGATCGAGACGACGAGGTTGTCCTCGGTGATCACCGGTTGCGGCGGGAACGAGACGACCTGCTCGCGCATGTCGATGAGCGGACGAAGACGGTCGATGAAGGGGACCAGGATGTTCAGACCTGGAGTGAGGGTCTTGTGGTAGCGCCCGAGGCGCTCGACCACGCCGGCAGTCGCCTGCGGAATGATGCGGATGGCCCGTGCGACGGTGACCACCACGAAGATGATCACGGCGATGGCGAGGATCCATCCGATCGCTGCGGGGATGAACGATGCGTCGTCCACGGGAACTCCTAGTCGTTGACGGGTCGGACGATGGCGGTGGCGCCGTTGATCACGCTCACGGCGATCGGCGCCCCCGAGGGAATCGGAACGGAGGTCGAAGTCCGCGCGGTCCAGGTGTCGCCGTTCGCGAGCTTCACTTGCCCGGAGATCTGGGTGATCTCACTCAGGGCCACACCGCGCAGGTCGAGAAGGGCATCGACGTTCGATTTCGTCGGATCCTCCCCGCGGTGCAGACGCTTAAGCAACGGGGGCCGGAGGAACAGGATGAAGACCGCCGCAGCGGCCGCTGCGATGATCACCTGCACCCACACGGGCACACCCAGCAGATCGGTCACGAGACCGACGACGCTGCCGAAGGCGAGCATGAGGAACGTGAAGTCCAGCGAGAGCATCTCGATGACGAGGAAGACGGCGATCAGGACCAGCCAGCCGATCCACGCCCATTGGTCGATGAACGTGACGAATGTCGTGAAGTTGTCCATGCGGCCTCCTTTCTGGTCAACGTACCACGCGGAGGCCCGCCCATCCGGGTGCCCCGGCGCGCGCTTGATAGTGTGAGAGGGCCGTGCGATCACGGCTTTTTCACGCATCATGAGGAGTCACCGTGACCGACGTTCTTCCCGCAGGATCCCTCGAAGGCAAGGTCGCGCTTGTCACCGGTTCATCACGCGGGATCGGCGCCGACACCGTGCGCTACCTCGCGGAGGCTGGCGCCGATGTGGTCATCAACTACCGCAACAAGGCGCCGCGAGCAGAGAAGCTCGCCACGCAGCTGCGCGAGCTCGGTCGCCGCGCGCTGGTCGTCGGCGCGGATCTCACAGATCCGGCCTCGGTCGCCGAGATGTTCGAGGCGGTCCGCGCTGAGTACGGACGCCTCGACGTGCTGGTGCTCAACGCGTCCGGTGGCATGGAGTCGGGGATGGCGGAGGACTACGCGCTCACGTTGAACCGTGACGCACAGCTGAACGTGCTCGAGGCTGCGACGCCGCTGCTCGGAGACGGTGCACGGGTGGTCTTCGTCACCAGCCACCAGGCCCACTTCATCCGCACCACGCCCACGATGCCGGAGTACGAGCCGGTCGCGCTGTCGAAGCGCGCCGGGGAAGACGCGCTTCGTGAGCTCATCCCGAGCCTTGCCGAGAAGGGGATCGGCTTCACGGTCGTCTCCGGAGACATGATCGAGGGAACGATCACTGCGACCCTGTTGGAGCGGGCGAACCCCGGCGCGATCGCCGAGCGGCGGGAGTCGGCAGGCAAGCTCTACAACGTCTCCGAGTTCGCTGCCGAGGTGGCCAAGGCCACGGTCGATCCTGTGCCGGCTGACAACACACGCCTGGTCGGCGATGTGAGCGCGTTCGCCGCGGAGTGACCTCCGACCTACGGAACGGCCCCGTCCTGCTGGATGCAGGACGGGGCCGTTCTGTTCGAGGGGGAGATCAGCTGGCCGTGTCTCCCTGAACGGCGGCCACATACTCCTTCTCGTCCTTGCCGAGCGTGAAAGCACGCACGATCTGGATGATGCCGAGAACGATCAGGGAGATGCCGAGCAGCAGCCAGAATGCGAAGCCGGCGATCAGCGGCGAGAACAGGACGATGATTCCGGCGACGATGCTCAGGAGTGCGTAGAGAACGGTCCAGACGCGCGAGCCATCGCTGCCCAGAAGCGTCAGGGCCACGACGCCATCGACGATCCAGCTGATGCCGATGAAGATCACGACCACGAACGCGAGCGTGGCCGCAGCTGCATTCAAGTTGAAGAACGCGATGATGCCGGCCGCGACGTAGAGCAGTCCGAGGACGATGTGCCCCACGCGGGCCCATCCGCCCTTGGCGCTCGAGAAGATGCCCAGCCCGATGTAGACGAGTCCGGCGACGACCAGGTAGGAGGCGAAGATCGCCGTCACGATGACCGCGGACTTCACCGGCCAGACGAGGAGGACGATTCCGGCGACGAGCGCGAGAACACCGGCGACGGCGAGCGAGATGCGAATCGATTTGAACAGTGACTTCGCCTCGGTGAGTGGTTCAGACATGGTTGGGGACCCCTTTCTGAGAAAATCCTGTGAGGATGCTTCCTCAGGGTAGCGCCCTCACAGCCCCGAATGGGGAGGAGTCGCCGTTCGCGTTTCATTCCGTCACACCAGGACACCCGGCGTCATGACACTATCGACTTCGTGACGGGTCCGGATGATGCGCGCTTGCGCGAGCTCACAGTGATGCGAAGAGGGCGGGATCGCATCGATCGCGAGTATGCCCGGCCGCTGGATGTCGAGGCGCTGGCCCTGGGTGTGCACATGTCGGCGGGGCACCTGAGTCGGTGCTTCCGGGACGCATACGGCGAATCGCCGTACTCGTACCTGATGACGAGACGGATCGAGCGGGCGATGGCACTCCTGCGCCGTGGCGACCTCACGGTCACCGAGGTCTACTTCGAAGTCGGCTGCTCATCGCTCGGCACGTTCAGCACCCGGTTCACCGAGCTGGTCGGTGTCTCACCCCGCGTGTACCGTGAACGAGCAGCGCACGTCGAAGGGATTCCCTCGTTCCAGGCCAAGCAGGTCACACGACCGATCAGGAATCAAGAAGCACCCCGCATCGATGCCCATCTAACGTGAAAACCATGAACATCAGCATCCACTACGCCTTCCTGCCTCACACCGACGCCGAAGCTGCGCTCGGGTTCTACCGAGATGCGCTCGGCTTCGAGGTGCGCAACGACGTCGGGTACGACGGTCTCCGCTGGCTCACGGTCGGACCGGAGGGACAGCCCGAGACATCGATCGTGCTTCACCCACCGGCAACCGACCCCGGCATCACCGACGCCGAGCGGCAGACGATCCTCGAGCTGATCGCCAAGGGCAGCTACGCCGCGCTCACCCTCGCGAGCGACGACCTCGACGGGCTCTTCGAACGGCTCGTCGAACGAGGGGCCGACGTCGTGCAGGAACCCATGGACCAGCCTTACGGCGTCCGCGACTGTGCTTTCCGGGATCCGGCAGGCAACCTGCTCCGTATCAACCAGGCCGCCTGAACCCTCCACCGAATCGACGAAGGACGCTGATGACCACCGAGCACCCCGCCGACACCCACGACCTGATCCGCGTTCAGGGCGCGCGCGAGAACAATCTGAAGGATGTCAGCGTAGAGATCCCGAAGCGACGTCTCACCGTGTTCACCGGCGTATCGGGTTCAGGCAAGAGCTCCCTCGTCTTCGACACGATCGCCGCGGAATCCCGCCGGATGATCGATGAGACGTACAGCGCTTTCGTGCAGGGATTCATGCCGTCGGTGCCGCGTCCCGACGTCGACGTCCTGGAGGGGCTGACCACGGCGATCATCGTCGATCAGGAGCGACTCGGCGCGAATCCGCGCTCGACCGTCGGAACGGTCACCGATGCCAACGCGCTGCTGCGCATCCTGTTCAGCAAGCTCGGGCAGCCCTACATCGGCGGACCGACGGCCTTCTCTTTCAACATCCCGACGCAGAAGGCCAGCGGCGTCATGACCGGTCCCGGCGGCGAGAAGAAGATCGTGAAGGATGCGATCTATCTGGGCGGCATGTGTCCGCGTTGCGAGGGGAGGGGAGCGGTGTCGGACCTCGATCTCACGCAGATCGTCGACGAGTCCAAGTCGCTCGATGAGGGCGCCATCATGGTCCCCGGCTACACCGCCGACGGGTGGATGGTGAAGGGCTTCTCCCAGTCGGGGTTCTATCCGTCCGACAAACCGATCTCGGAGTTCACGGACAAGCAGCGGCATCTGTTCCTCTACGGCGAGGTCACGAAGGTGAAGATCTCGGGGATCAACATGACCTACGAAGGTCTGATCCCCAAGATCACCAAAGCGATGCTCTCGAAGGATCTCGACGCACTCCAGCCGCACATCCGAGCCTTCGTCGAACGCGTCGCCACCTTCGCTGTCTGCCCGGAGTGCGACGGCACGCGGCTCACTGAAGGTGCGCGCTCTTCGAAGATCGAGGGCGTCAGCATCGCGGATGCGTGCCGAATGCAGGTGACCGACCTGGCTGAGTGGGTGCGCGGCCTCGATCTTCCCGGCGCCGGACCGCTGTTGCAGGCGCTCAGCGCCAACCTGGACGCATTCGTCACGCTGGGACTGGGATACCTCAGCCTCGAGCGGCCGTCGGGCACGCTGTCCGGGGGAGAGGCGCAACGCATCAAGATGCTGCGGCACCTCGGCTCTTCGCTCACGGACATCACTTACGTGTTCGACGAGCCGACGATCGGCCTGCACCCGCACGACATCCAGCGGATGAACGGCCTGCTGCTGCAACTGCGCGACAAGGGGAACACCGTTCTCGTCGTCGAGCACAAGCCTGAGACCATCGCGATCGGCGATCACGTCGTGGATCTGGGGCCGGGAGCCGGCAGCGCGGGCGGAGAGATCTGCTACGAGGGCTCGGTCGAGGGGCTGAAAGCGAGCGGAACGAAGACCGGAGATCATCTCGAAGACCGCGCGACGTTGAAGGACGAGGTGCGAACGGGGTCGGGAACGATCGAAGTACGCGGCGCATCGGCCAACAATCTGCAGGACGTCGATGTCGATATCCCTACCGGAGTCCTCACCGTCGTGACCGGTGTCGCCGGGTCGGGCAAGAGCTCACTCATCCATGGATCGGTGTCCAATCAGGATGGCGTCGTCGCGATCGACCAGGCCGCCATCAAGGGGTCCCGCCGCAGCAACCCTGCCACCTACACAGGGCTCCTCGAACCGATCCGGAAGGCGTTCGCGAAAGCGAACGGCGTGAAGCCGGCGCTGTTCAGCGCGAACTCGGAAGGCGCGTGTCCGTCATGCAAGGGGGCGGGCGTCATCATCACCGAACTCGGTTTCATGGACACGATCGAGACGCCGTGCGAGGACTGCGGAGGTAAGCGCTTCCAGGCGGGCGTGCTGGAGTACAAGCTCGCGGGCAAGGACATCACCGAGGTCCTCGATCTGCCGGTCGCCGAGGCCCGGCTCTTCTTCGGCGACGGCGAGGCGAAGCTACCCGCCGCAGCGGCAATCCTCGGTCGCATGGAAGACGTGGGACTCGGATATCTGTCGCTCGGGCAACCGCTGTCGACGCTGTCAGGCGGCGAACGCCAGCGTCTCAAGCTCGCGATCCAGATGGGGGAGAAGGGCGACGTCTACGTGCTCGACGAGCCCACGACAGGTTTGCACCTCGCGGATGTCGACAAGATCCTGGGCCTGCTGGATCGACTCGTCGACGCGGGGAAGACCGTGATCGTGATCGAACACCATCAAGCGGTCATGGCGCACGCGGACTGGATCATCGATATCGGCCCGGGGGCCGGTCATGACGGCGGGAAGATCGTCTTCGAAGGAACGCCGAGAGATTTGGTATCCCAAAAGTCGACGCTCACGGGGGAGCACCTCGCGGAGTACGTCGGAGCGTGAGTCGGGCAGGGGGACAGTCCGCCCGGCGTTGCGCCCCGCTTTGTCGCGGTCTCAGTCCCGGCGAGCGATGATCGTGTAGGTGCACGGCAGCTTGTCGCGCTCTGCATCGGGCCAGGCATAGCCGCCGGGAACCTCTACCATGCGGTCACTGAAGCGCCACGGCAGGGTTCGGCCTTCGTCGAAGTGGATGAGTCGGAGACCAGCGCGCAGCAGAGCACCGAGGATCTCGGACAAGGGGTGCGGCCACTCGTACGTGCGCGTGTGAGCGAGGCGCCCCTCACCGACGTAGGTGCTGTCGTCGTCCCACTGCTGCGCATGCCCGGTCGCGAAGTAGGAATAGCGTGTGGTGAGCTCTACAGCGTTCTCATCGAGTGCGTAGAGGGCGGGGTGGCCGTCACGGATGAAAAACATGCCGCCCGGGCGCAGCAGGGCCACGATCTGGGCGGCCCAGCGGTCCAGATCGCTGAGCCAGGTGATCGTCCCGATGCTCGTGTAGACGACATCGAAGTCGCCGTCGACTGCGGCACGCGCATCGAGAACGTCGGTCTCCACCCAGGTGGCATCGATACCAAGGCGCGCAGCGAGTTGGGCGGCAGCACGGAGCGCGGACGGCGAGAAGTCGACACCGGTGACCGTGGCGCCCGCGCGAGCCAGCGAGACCGTGTCGGTGCCGATGTGACACTGCAGATGGCACAGGTCGAGCCCGGAGAGCGAACCCGACGGAAGGAATGACTTCATCGCGACCAGATCGTCGCGCACGACGTCGCTGAGATGAGCCGGGTCGTCGAACGCGTCGAGACCGTACGCTTCTTCGTGCACAGGCACGCGATCTTCCCAGTTCTCCTGGTTCGCCAGCCGCGCAGATTCCCAGTCGACGTCGACGCTGTTCCCGTTCACGCAGCGAGCCTATCGAGCACCCCGCTCTAGTTCGAGCGATATCCGATAATGCACATTATGTCAGCGCGAACTCTGGCACTCACCCCGCTAAGCGCAAACCATCCCGGCCCTGAATCAGTCCCAACGACTGGCCCTCATCCCCTGACGCCCGTCGCTCCCGCAGCATTCAAATGGGGAGACACACGACAGCCAGCGGAAGCCGCTCGGCGTGAACCGCCTCTAAGTCTCGTAGGGGCTGGCCTTCACCCTGCCTCGTAGCCATTGGACCGGCCACACGAAATGCGCAACGGAGAGGGCGAACACGCCCCAAGCAATGGCCAAAAGTCCCCAAAGTACCGCGGCTGCGGACGCGCCGCCCTCCCCCGGGCTCACGGCCAGCGCCGCGGTGATTCCGATTAGAGCGATGAATCCAACGACCGCACCGGCCACCGTGATCGCGCCGTTCGCGAGCCACCGAGACCGAAGCGCCGGAAGGAGTCGAATCGGCAGTCCGATGACCATTGCGAGGACCATCGATGGTACGGCGACCAACACGCCACTGAAGACGATTCCGATGAGTGACATCGCTCCGTCATACTCGTTGCCGCCGGCCCCTGAGGCGATCATGCCGGTCCCCACGATCACCGCCGCTACGAACAAGACGAACCCACCCACAAAGAACTGAGCGATCGTCAATCTCCGAAGGTCGATCTCCGGCCGCGAAGTGCCCTCATCGCCAGCGGTTGACACGTTCGCCGCCCCGTTTGTGCTCACGTCTCGATCTTACGAGTTCGCCCCGCGGAGGTGGAGAAGCCGCCCATCACCCTCGCGCTCCCCGTCGCACCGCGTTGCTGCTGGGGCTGCGGACGCTCCCGATCCTCCCGAACCGGGGCGCCCACCGAGCCGCCTCCGCGTTGCACGACGTCATCGAAACGCCACCAAGTGACTACGAGCTGTTGGAAAGCGGCGACACAGGATCGCCAGCAGTCTCGATCAGGTCTCTCCTCCTCTCGCTGCGGCAGGAACTGCGAGGATAGGTTCGATGACTTCCGCCGGCAGTGACTCCACGTGTCTCGTCATCCTGCGCGGCGATGCCGCGTCAGGCAAGACGACGACGGCGACGGCACTGCGGCAGGTTCTCCACGGTCGTCGGGTGGCTCTCATCTCTCAGGATCACTTTCGCCGCGAGGTGCTGCACGACCCCGATCGGCGCCGGCTATCCCGGGACGCGAGCACGCTGAACATCGGTGCAGCCAGACAGGCGTTGGACTTCGGATATGACGTCATCCTCGATCGGGTCTCAATCTCCGCGACTATTCCGACGTCCTCGAACGTTTGCATCTCGATCACCTCGGAACCACGCTCATCTACCAGTTCGACGTCGGCCTCGACGAGACGATTCGGCGTCATGCGGGAAGACCGCTCGCGACCGCCTTCGGAGAGGACGAGCTCCGCGCATGGTACGACGGATGGCAGCCCCTCCCCTGGTTCGAAGAGACGCGAGTGGGCCGCGAGGTGTCGACCGACGAGCTGGTGTCATCGATCCTGCAGAACCTCAGGCATAGGGGTCCGCACCGCCCGACAGGCGAGAGCGCCTAGTCCGAAGTCGGCATCGACGAATGAACCTCGGCGATAGGCTCCGATCGTGGACAGAGTGAAAGATGATGTGTATGGGTTCCTGGTGGCGGCGTCACGCGCCGATGAACTCGTGCGCTTGGACGAGATCATCCGTGAAGCACTGCCTGGGGTGGACCGTGTGCTGTGGCGAGGCAAGATGTGGGGCGGCACGGATCAAGCGATCGTGGGCTACGGCACGATCGCTCAGCCCCGCCCTCGGGGCGGGAGCGTCGACTGGTTCCTCGTGGGGCTCGCGGAGCAGAAGAGCCACTTGTCGGTCTACGTGAACGCGGCTGAGAACGGCGAGTACCTCGTGCGTGCGCGCGCTCATCAGCTCGGGAAGGTCAAGGTCGGCGCTGCGGCGATCACCTTCCGGTCGGTCGACGACCTTGACCTCGCGGAGTTCCGCTCGTTGCTCCAAAAGGCGCGGGAGCTCGAACTCCCCGGATAGCACGTCCGCGTAACGCCTCGTAGCGCCTGGGTCGCGGTGAGATGAGAGCCCCGGCGGGACTCCTACTGTGTGGACCAGACGCCGAGCTCGTTGCCCGTCGGGTCTGCGAAGTGGAGGCGTCGTCCACCGGGGAACTCGTACGGCGCCTGGAGGATCGTGCCGCCGGCCTTCTCGATCACAGCTTGCGTGGCGTCGAGGTCTTCGGAGTAGAGGAGCACGAGAGGACCGCCGACCGGCCGCGGCTCATCCGCGAGCATCAGCCCACCGGATTCATTGCCGTCGTCACGCGGTGAAACAATCCCTGCGTATCCGGGGCCGTAGTCGTGGAAGCCCCAACCGAACGCCTCACGGAAGAAGTCCTTGGACTTCTCCAGATCGGTGACGACGAGCTCGATGTAGTCGAGTGAGTGGTGCAGAGATGAACCTGTCATGACGCCACCGTAGCCACCGTCACCGACAACGCTCCGCGGGCACTGAAGCCCGGTGGGAGAGGAGTAGCGTTGAGGCGTGCCGCCGGTCTCCCCCTCCCCCGTGTCGACGCCGGGGTTGCGCGCATGGATCATCTGGTCGGTCGGTGTCGCGGCCTACGTCCTCGCCATCACGAATCGCACCTCCCTCGGCGCGGTCGGCGTCGAAGCGGCGGACCGGTTCCAGGCGGATGCGTCGACGCTGGCAATGTTCGCCGTGGTGCAGCTCGCCGTCTACGGCGGAATGCAGATTCCTGTCGGGGTGCTCCTCGATCGCTTCGGATCACGACCGATCATGACGGTCGGCATGCTGCTCATGGCGGCTGGTCAGCTGACGATGGCGCTGTCTCCGAACATCGGGATCGCGATCTGCGCGCGTGTGCTGCTCGGCGCCGGCGACGCTGCGATCTTCCCCGCCGTGCTTCGACTCGTCGCGACCTGGTTCCCCGCGCAGCGTGGACCGCTGATGGTGCAGTTCACCGGAATCATCGGCCAGGCCGGCCAGCTGATCGCGCTGGTCCCGCTTGCAGCGCTGCTCCACGCGACGACCTGGAGCATCACGTTCGGAAGCATCGCGGGACTCGGTCTGCTGTTCGCGATCCTCGTGGCGCTGGTCATCCGCAACCATCCCCCGGAGCAGGGCGCGGACGTCACCGTCAACACGGATACGGGTGTGGTCCGCGTCGTCACGTCTGCGATAGATACCGGTGTCGGCATACGCGCGGCGTGGGCTCATCCCGGCACCAGGCTCGCCTTCTGGTCGCACTTCACCACTCCCTTTGCGGGTACTGCTTTCGTGCTGCTGTGGGGAATGCCGTTCCTCACAGCCGGCGAGGGTCTCGACACAGCGCACGCGGCGGGCATCATCTCCGTATATGTCGTTGCGGGAATGTTTCTCGGGCCGATCATCGGCGACCTCTCCCGCCGACACCCGAATCACCGCTCGCTCGCGCTCGTGCTCCCCGCCGTCGGAGTGCAGATGGCAGCGTGGATCGCTGTCATCGCTCTCCCCGAAGCGGCGCCGATCTGGCTCCTCTACGTGCTGGCGATCGCTCTCGCCACCGGCGGCCCCGCTTCGATGATCGCCTTCGACCACGCTCGGACGCACAACCCGAGTCATCGTCTGAGCACCGCGACCGGTGTCACGAACGCGGGAGGCTTCATCGCCGCATTGATCGCGATCTTCCTCATCGGACTCGCGCTCGACCTGCAGGGCGCGGGGACCCCCGAGACTTATTCGTTGGAGGCCTTCAGGATCGCCTTCCTCATGCCCATCCCGCTGTGGATCCTCGGGGTGACCTTCATCCTGATCGAACGCAAACGCACTCGGATCCGCATCGGCCTCGATCCGGAACGTCGGCGCTGAGGGACGCTCAGCGGAGCAGGTGCTGGAGTGTCTCCACGATCAACTCCACGCTGACGCGCTCCGGCACCTCCGCATCGCCTGCTTCGAACTCCGCGAGCTCGATCCCCCGCACGGAGTCCGGCGGTAGCGCAGCGAAGATCGCGGCGATCTGGTGAGGCAGCAGTCCTCCCCCGACGCGGTACGCGGCAGGGATGTAGCCAGGCTCGAGGACGTCCCAATCGACGTGGATCCACACCGGGCGACCCGCGACCGACTCGAGGACGCGCTCGGGCGTGCTCTCCGACGGGGGGATGACGGTGACGCCGGCATCGGCGAGCAGCTGCTGCTCAGCGGTGTCGATGTCCCGGCCACCGACCACCACCACCTGTCTCGGATCGAGGCCCGCCCCGTGTCCGCTGTCCCAGAGCCCACACGCAGCGGCCAGGACCATACCTCCCAGATACCCGGAATCGGTCGTATCGGGTGTGTTGAAGTCGCCGTGCGCGTCGATCCAGAGCACGACGGCCTCGGGGTGATGCGCGGCCGCCGTCGGCAACGTGCCGAGGCTCGCCGCGCAGGTGTTGGTGATCAGGAGAGGCGTCGTGCCATCCGCGATGGCGTCGCTCACCGCGGTGCGCAGCCCTCTCAACGTCGTCTCCGCTTCGGGAAGTGCGACGGACCAATCATCGATCTCGCTCGGTGTCGGCGTGCCGATGATCAGCGGGTCGACAGCGAGAAGTGACGACACCGCTTCACCCACGCGTCGTGCGCCCGCGAGCGCCCCATCGGTACGATCGGCGACGCGGCCCTGGGAGACGATGAGCGAGTATTCCGATGCCATGGAAACAGCTTTCCACCCGTGCTGCTCCCCGCCAAACCGTCGGACGGCGAGACTTCCCTCTGCGGACTCCGGAGACTGCGAGAGAGACGTCACCGTCGACGCGGCGTCCAACCCGACGGAAGCGGCCCGTCCTGCACAGCACGCTCGCGGTCGGCTCGGGCTGACCACCCCTGTGCCTGTTCGAGCGTGTTGAACGCTCCTCGAGCAAGCCGGAGGCCGACGTCTTCGTGATGCATCCGCGGCGCTCCCCCTCGGCGGACGGAGGCGCGGACACTCCACGCATCGTCAGCGAATCCGCCCCCGCGGAACACCCGGTAGTCGTCGTAGCGGGCAGGATCCAGGAGGTCCCAGCACCACTCCCATACGTTGCCGAGGGTGTCGAAGAGACCGTGGAGGTTCGGGAGCTTCCCCCCGACATCTTGCGGAGACGAGACGCCGTCCGTGCTCGTCCACGCCGCGTCGGCAAGAGGCGCATAGTGCGGCCCGGTCGACCCCGCGCGACACGCGAACTCCCATTCCGCCTCGGTGGGCAGTCGGTAGCCGTCGGCCGTCGTGTCCCAGGCGACCTCCTCGCCCTCGAACAGATAGACCCGGTCCAACCCTTCCCACTCGGAGGCGGCGTTGCAGAAGTGGACGGCGCGCAACCAGCTCAGGTCGGCTGCGGGGCGTCGCGGGTGGCGCATCGGAATGCCCAGTACCTCGGTGAGCTGCGCCTCGGTCACCGGGTACACGCCGATCTCGTATGGCTCAAGCGTCACCTCACGCTGCTCGCCGCGTCGCGCATCGCGGAGCGTCACGACCCCGGCGGGGATTCGCGCGAGCTCGATGTCGGTCACTCCGCGTCACTCCGCGGCATCACGACGGGACCCGTTCGACCCAGGCCGGGTATTTCGCCGCACGACCGTCGCCCGACGAGGTGCGCGTCACTCGTCGGCGCACCCAGGGCCCGACGAACTCTCGGTAGTACGCGAGGCCCGATGGTCCTGCACCCATGCGATCGCTCGGCGCCCACCAGGTCTCCGGAGGCTCGAACCCGAGCGCGTGGAGCACCCTGGCAGCGACACGGTGATGGCCGGCCGCGTTCATGTGCAGACGATCGTCGGCCCAGTACGCGCCGCGAGAGAGTTCGCGATCGGGCCAGTTGAGCGCCCGGATGACGTCGGGGCGTCCTTCGATGCGTCGGAGCACCGCCTCGGAGAGCAGGTCTCCCCTGCGCTGGACGAGGGAACCCATCGGCAGCTGCCCGCTCGGGTTCGCACCGGAGAGCAGGATCATGGTCACGCCCTCCTCGTCGCAGCGACGCAGCACCCGGCTGAAGGCGTCGGCGATGTGCTCGACGTCGGTGCGCGGTCGCAGCATGTCGTTGCCACCGCCGTTGAAGGAGAGGTGGGTCGGGCGCAGCGCGAGCGCTGGTTCCAACTGCTGCTCCACGATCGGCCAAGCCAGCTTGCCCCGGATCGCGAGGTTCGCATACTGGATCGGGTGTCCGGCCGCATCGGCCCATCCTTGAGCTGCGAGGTCCGCCCAACCGCGCTCCCGCCCATCCGGAAGGACGTCACCGACCCCCTCTGTGAAGGAGTCGCCGATCGCCACGAACCGCACATCTGCCATCGTCCCAGCTTATTGCGGGTCGACGACACCAGGGATCAGCGATCGTCGAGCGCTCGCCCGCGTCGATCGACGAGCCCCCAGGCGGCGGCGGCAGCTCCGAGGAAGCATGCCCCGAAGACCGCGAACAGCAGCGGCGCTCCCCCGGCGACCAGCAGCACGGGAACGGACAGCGGAGCCACGATCGACGCGATACGGCCCACTCCGGCAGCCCAGCCCGCTCCTGTCCCCCGCAGCGACGTCGGATAGATCTCGGGCGTCACGGCGTAGAGCGCACCCCACGCACCGAGGTTGAAGAACGACAGCGCCATGCCCGCCGCGATGATCGCACCCTCTGTCGTCGCGGTGCCGAAGATCACGGCGGCGACCGCCGAGCCGAGAAGGAACACCGACAGCGTCACACGGCGCCCCCACACCTCGATCAACCACGCGGCGACGGCATAGCCCGGAAGCTGCGCCAACGTGATGATCAACGTGAAACCGAATGAACGCACCAGATCGAACCCGGCGTCGACGAGGATGCTCGGGATCCAGATGAACGCTCCGTAGTAGGCGAAGTTCACCCCGAGCCACACCACCCACAGGCACAGGGTGCGCAGCCGGAACTCCGGGTTCCAGAGTGTCGCCAGCCGCGCTCTCGCCGTGACCGCGATCGCACGGGAGGCGGGTTCCTTCCGGATCGCGGGTGCGACTTCCACACCGGCATCGGTCTCGAACGCCGACACGATGCGGTCTGCCTCCGCGATGCGTCCTCGTGAGGCGAGCCAGCGAGGTGACTCCGGCATGCGCCAACGTACGAAGAGTGCGTACGCCGCGGGGATCGCGCCCAGCGCGAACGCCCAGCGCCAGCCGTCGTCCGAAGCCGGGATGACCAGGAAGCCGATCACCGCGGCGGCGGTCCATCCGAGCGCCCAGAAGGCCTCCAGCACCACGATCAGGCGGCCACGGATCCGCGCGGGTGCGAACTCGCTCACATAGGTCGACGCCACCGGGAGCTCTGCGCCGAGGCCGAGTCCCACCAGGAACCGCAGGACCAGGAGCGCCACCAGTCCTCCCACCAAGGCGCTGGCACCGGTCGCGATGCCGTACACGAGCAGCGTGAGGGCGAAGACCTGCCGCCGGCCGAAACGATCGGCGAGGAGCCCGCCGAGTGTGGCCCCGACTGCCATGCCGATGAATCCGACCGAGGCGATCCAGCCGGCCTCGCCTTTCGTCAGCCCCCACTGCTGCGTGAGCGCGGCGAGGATGAACGAGATGAGGCCGACATCCATCGCGTCCAGCGCCCAACCGACCCCGGACCCTGTCAGCAGGCGGAGGTGTCGACGTGTGAACGGCAGGACGTCCAGGCGCTCAGCCAGCGATGAGCGGCCCGGCAGGGCGGAGTTGGCCATGTTCTTCATCGTAGAGCCGAGCGCCTGACGTCCTGCGCGTGATGTCGTCAGTCCTGCGCGTCGAGGATCCGCTTCACGCGCGGGATCACTTCGGTCCCGTACAGCTCGATGCTGCGCATCATCGACTCATGCGACAGGGTGCCGGTGGCGTACTTCAGGTCGAACCGCCCGAGACCGAGCATCGTGATCGTGTCTGCGATCTTCGCGGCGACACGGTCCGGTGAACCCGCGTAGATCGCGCCTTCCGGTCCGACGTCATTCTGGAAGCGCGCGCGACTGTACGCCGGCCAGCCGCGCTCCCGGCCGATGGTGTTGTTCATCGCTTCGAACCCGGAGTAGGCCGCGTCCCAGGCTTCCGCATCCGTCTCGGCGATGTGGCCGGGCGAATGCACCGAGACAGGGTGCGAGGTGGTTCCGAAAGACGCGACAGAGCGGTGGTACAGATCGACGAAGGGCTTGAACCGTGCCGCCGGCCCCCCGATGATGGCGAGCATCAGACCCAGACCGTGACGCGCGACCCGTACGACGGACTCCGGGCTGCCACCCACCCCCACCCAGGTACGAAGACCCTTCTCGGTCTTGGGGAACACGTTCGCATTCTCCAGCGAGGCGCGCATGGTACCCGACCATGTCACGGGCTCTTCCTTGAGGAGTTCGACGAACAGCTCGAGCTTCTGCTCGAACAGCGCGTCGTAGTCCCGCAGGTCGTAGCCGAAGAGCGGAAAGGACTCGATGAAGGAGCCGCGGCCGAGGACGACCTCGGCTCGGCCGTTCGAGAGGGCGTCCAAGGTCGAGAAGCGCTCGAACACGCGGACCGGATCATCCGAAGACAGCACCGTCACCGCCGTGCCGAGGCGGATGTGTTCGGTGCGCGCAGCGATAGCGGCGAGCACCATCTCCGGCGCGGACACCGCGAACTCTTCGCGGTGGTGCTCCCCCACCCCGAAGAAGTCCACACCGACCGTGTCTGCGAGTTCAGCCTGCTCCACGACGTTGCGGATCGTCTGCGCCCCGGTCAGGAGCTTCCCGCCCGCGTCCCTCGTGATGTCGCCGAAGGTGTCCAGTCCGAATTCGATGCCCATGTCATCCCTCTCTATTCAGGTGAATGAACATTCATCGACCGGATCCCATTCCCGTCAGCGCGGAAGCAGAGCGCTGCGCAGCGTGTCGAGGCCGACGCCGCCCAGGTCGAGCGCCTTCTTGTGGAAGTCCTTGAACGAGAAGGCATCTCCCTCGGCGGCACGGACTCCGTCGCGCACCTGCTCCCAGATGCGCTGGCCGACCTTGTACGACGGCGCCTGTCCCGGCCAGCCGAGGTAGCGGTTCACCTCGAACTGCACGAACTGATCCGACATGTTCACGTTCTGGCGCATGAAGTCGAGTGCATAATCCGCGTCCCACACTCCGGTGCCGTCGAGACGCGGCTTGCCCAGGTGCACACCGATGTCGAGGACGACGCGGGCGGCCCGCATCCGCTGTCCGTCGAGCATGCCGAGCCGGTCGGCGGGGTCGTCCAGGTAGCCGAGCTGCTCCATCAGACGCTCCGCGTACAGAGCCCAGCCCTCGGCATGACCCGAGGTTCCCGCGAGCAGCCGACGCCAGGAGTTGAGCTCGGCCCGGTTGTACACCGCCTGAGCGATCTGCAGATGGTGACCCGGGACGCCCTCATGGAAGACCGTGGTGAGCTCCCGCCACGTGTCGAACTCCGTGACGCCCTCGGGGACGGACCACCACATACGACCGGGACGTGAGAAGTCGTCGGTCGGGCCGGTGTAGTAGATCCCGCCCTCCTGCGTGGGGGCGATCATGCACTCGAGCGTGCGAATGGCTTCGGGGATGTCGAAATGCGAGACACCGAGTTCAGCGACGGCGCGGTCGCTCGTCTCCTGCATCCACTTCTGGAGAGCGTCGGTGCCGACGAGCTTGCGCGCGGGGTCGGCTTCCAGGTGGGCGACCGCTTCCTCGACGGACGCACCGGGGAGGATCTCGTTCGCGATCGCGGTCTGCTCCTCGACCATGCGCGCGAGTTCCTCACGCCCCCACTCGTAGGTTTCGTCGAGATCGATGGTCGCCCCGAGGAAGCGACGCGAGTTGAGCGCATAGAGATCACGACCCACCGCGTCGTCGTCGCCTGCGGCAGGAGCGAGCTCCTCCGCGAGGAAACGGCGCAGCTCGTCATAGGCGACACGGGCCGAGGCCGAATTGTCGGCGAGAGTGCGGGCGAGAGACGCGGGCAGCTGCCCCTCCTCGGGGTCCGCGTTCGCGACGAATGCGGCGAAGAAGCCGTCATCGGCGGTGTAGCGGTCGACCTGCGTCGCCACCTCGGTCACCTGCCTGCGCGCCGGCACGATGCCTTCAGCGATACCCGTCCTGAGGGTCTCGACGTAGCCGCGAAGGGCATCGGGCACCGCGGCGAGGCGGGTCGCGATCACGTCCCAGTCCTGCACCGTCGCCGTGGGCATCAGGTCGAACGCCGCGCGCACATCCTGTGCGGCAGAAGCGATCACGTTGAGATCGCGCAGGTGCCACTTCGCGTCGTGCAGCTCGAGGTCGAGCCGGAGCTCGGCACCGAGGTCGGTCTTCGTCACCTCGTCGATCGCGTCCACGGGCTCGAGCGCGGAGAGCTTGTCCAACGTCGCACGCGTCGCCGCAGCGATCTCCTCATGCCCGGCGGGGCTCAGGTCGCCGAAGCGGTCGTTCACCTCGTCGCGCCCGATGTAGGTGCCGAGAGTGGGTGCCAGAACCGCGATCGTGTCGACCCATTCATCGGCGACGGCGTCGATGGCGGAAGGGGTGCGGGGAGCTGAAGTCATAACTGCCAGCCTAGCCCCGGCCCCTCCCACGGCGGAGGTCAGTGCGCGGCTTCGTTCCAGTCACGGCCGCGGCCGACCTGAACATCGAGCGGCACCGACAACTGTGCGGCATCACCCATTCGAGCGCGGACGATCTGCTCCGTGGCGTCCCACTCCCCCGGGGCGACCTCGACGACGAGTTCGTCATGGATCTGAAGCAGCACGCGCGAGGACAGCTGCTGGGAGCGAAGGTCGTCGTGGATGTGGAGCAGCGCGATCTTCATGATGTCGGCGGCGCTCCCCTGGATCGGCGCGTTGAGGGCAGCGCGCTCGGCGTTCTCCCGCAGTACCCGGTTCGGGCTCGCGAGGTCGGGGAACGGCCGACGGCGCCCGAAGATCGTCTCGGTGTAGCCGACCTCTTTCGCCTTCATGACCGAGGCGCGCAGATAGTCGCGCACCGCGCCGAATCGTGCGAAGTACTCCACCATCAGCTGCTTGGCCTCGGACTGCTCGATGCGCAGCTGCTTCGAGAGCCCGAACGCCGAGAGTCCGTAGACGAGTCCGTAGGACATCGCCTTCACCTTCGTGCGCATCGCCGGAGACACCTCGCTCGGCTCGACCCCGAACACGCGGGCGCCGACGAACCGGTGCAGGTCCTCGCCACTGTTGAAAGCCTCGATCAGCCCCTCGTCGCCGGACAGATGGGCCATGATGCGCATCTCGATCTGCGAATAGTCGGCCGTCAAGAGAGCGTCGTACCCCTCGCCGACTTCGAATGCGCTCCGGATACGGCGCGATTCCTCCGTACGCACCGGGATGTTCTGCAGATTGGGATCGGTACTGGACAGTCGCCCGGTCTGGCTCCCCGTCTGCACATACGTCGTGTGCACGCGGTGGTCGTCGCCGATCGCCGTGTCGAGGGACTCGATGATCTGCCGGAGCTTGGTGGCCTCACGGTGCTGCAGCAACAGGCTGAGGAACGGGTGCGGGTTGCTCTCCTGCAGGTCGGCGAGTACCGCGGCGTCGGTGGAGTAGCCGGTCTTGGTTTTGCGGGTCTTCGGCAACTGCAGGTCTTCGAACAAGACCTCCTGCAGCTGCTTGGGTGAACCGAGATTGAACTCACGACCGACGACCGAGAACGCCTCCTGCGCGAGTCCCTCGGCGCGAGCGGCGAGCTCGCCGGAGAACGTGGAGAGCACCTCGTGCGAGACCGCGACGCCCGCGACCTCCATGTCGGCGAGTGTGAGCAGGGTCGGCAGTTCGATGTCGACCAGGACAGCGGCGACCGACTCGGGGATGTCTTCGCGC
This sequence comes from Microbacterium sp. J1-1, assembly GCF_024498615.1. Taxonomy (NCBI): domain Bacteria; kingdom Bacillati; phylum Actinomycetota; class Actinomycetes; order Micrococcales; family Microbacteriaceae; genus Microbacterium; species Microbacterium sp. J1-1. The sequence goes on from NZ_CP089590.1 coordinate 1,837,662, forward strand.
AGCGCATCGGCGACGCGCAACGCGAACCACGCCTCCTGCGACGGTGTGGCTCCCTCGGTCTCGGGCACCAACTGGGACGGGTCGGCCTCGGGCAGCTTCTCGCCGAGGTAGCGCTCGACCAGGTCGGACAGGGTCTTGTCCGGGAAGCTCGGCCGCAGGAGCCACCCGGCCAGGCTCGTGTCATAGGCGAGACCGCGGAGGCGGATTCCCTGACGGATCAGGGCCTTCACCTGCGGCTTCGCATCGTGCAGCACCTTCGGCGCGTCGGACTCGATCCATTCGCGCAGAGCCTCTGCGGCGCTCTCCGTCCAATCCGACTCGCGGAGGTCGGTGAGAGTCGCGGCGCCGATCCGTGTGGGGGAACCTCCCTGCGTCATGATCCGCAGGGAGACATCGCCGTCCTGCGCGACAGCCCAGGCCGCCAGCTCCGCGGGTGACGTCTCGACCGGTGCGGGCACCACGACGACCGACGCCGGGTCGTCGGCGACCTCCCCGGCTCCGACGGCCTCGAACACCCGCGGTAGCAGGGTGCGGAACTCGAGCCGGGCGAAGATGTCGCGCACGGCCTGCGCATCGATCGGTGCCACGGCCAGGTCGGAGGGCCCGACCGGGAGCTCGACATCGGTGAGGAGACGGTTGAGCTTGCGGTTGCGTCGGACATCGTCGATGTGGTCGCGGAGGTTGCCGCCGACCACTCCCTTGATCTCGTCGGCACGGGCGATCAGCTCATCGAGCGATCCGAACTGCGTGAGCCACTTGACCGCCGTCTTCTCTCCGACCTTCGGAACACCGGGCAGGTTGTCGCTGGTCTCGCCGACCAGGGCCGCGATGTCGGGGTACTGCTCTGGACGCACACCGTAGCGCTCCTGCACGGTCGTCGGGTCATAGCGCTTGAGCTGCGAGACGCCCTGCACCGACGGGTAGAGCAGGGTGACGTCGTCGTTCACGAGCTGGATGGTGTCACGGTCTCCGGAGACGACGAGCACCTCGAAGCCCTGCTCGGCGCCCTGTGAAGCGAGCGTCGCGAGGATGTCGTCGGCCTCGATCCCCTCCTTCGTCAGGACAGGGATCGACATGGCGGCGAGGCAGTCCTGCAGAAGCGGGATCTGACCCTTGAACTCCTGCGGCGACTCGGAACGCGTGGCCTTGTACTCGGAGTACTCCTCAGTGCGGAAGGAGTGACGCGAGGTGTCGAAGGCGATCGCCAAGTGCGTCGGCTGCTCGGCTTTGATGAGGTTCACCAGCATCGAGAGGAAGCCGTAGATGCCGTTGGTGTGCTGATTGTCCTTGGTCGTGAAATTGTCGACCGGGAGCGCGAAGAAAGCACGGTAGGCGAGCGAGTGGCCGTCGACGACCATGAGGGTAGGCTTTGCGGAGTCCGTCACCCTGTCAGCCTAACGAGGACGACAGACACCCGCTGAGGAGGATGCATGAGCGACGTCGCGACGAGCGAGGGACTCGACTGGGCCACGGCCCGCGGAATGGGTGCCCTGGCCGAGAAGATGGGCATGGAGTTCGTCGAGTTCGGCATCGACCGTTGTGTCGCGACGATGCCTGTCGAAGGCAACACCCAGCCTGTCGGCCTCATGCACGGTGGCGCGTACGTGGTGCTCGGCGAATCGCTCGGTTCGATGGCGGCGAATCTGCATGCCGGTACCGGCCGTCTCGCCGTCGGCGTCGACATCAACGCGACGCACACCCGATCGGCCACGTCGGGCGTCGTCACCGGCGTATGCACACCGGTGCACCTGGGACGGAGCATCACCGTGCACGAGATCGTGGTGACCGACGATCAGGGACGCCGCTGCTCCACGATCCGCATCACCAACATGATCAAGGACCTTCCCGCCGCGAACTGAGCGGTTCCTCGAGCAGTCGCTGGAACAGCAGATGGTCCTGCCACTCCCCCGCGATGCGGAGGTACTTCGGCGCCATGCCGATGCGCTCGAAGCCGTTGCCGATCAGCACGCGTTGGGAACCGAGGTTGTGCAGCAGGGTGGCGGCCTGGAGCCGGTGAAGGCGGAGCTGCGTTCGTGAATACTCGATGAGCTGAGCGACCGCGCGACTCGCGAGGCCGCGACGCAGCCGCGTGGCATCGACCCAGTAGCCGAGGTCAGCGCTCCAGAACGCACCCCGGACGATGTTGTTGATGTTCATCCGACCGCGGATCTCCCCGTCATCGGATTCGATGACGAAGCGGAGACTCCGCCCGGCGTCCGCGTCTTCCACGCAGAGCTGTGCGTGCTGCTCCTGCGCGGCGACGGTGAAGAACGCCTCCGAGCGCGCCGGCTCCCACGGCGCAAGATGTTCGCGATTCGCGACATACGCGCGGGCGAGTGCAACCCCATCCCCCTGCCTCACCGGCCGCAGGATGTGCTCGGTATCGAGCCGGATCGTGCCGGCGCTCACCGCTACTTCTTGGGGGCGAGCTGCTCGATGATCGCCTTGGCGACGTCCTGCATCGTCAGACGACGGTCCATGGATGCCTTCTGGATCCAGCGGAACGCCTCAGGTTCGCTCAGACCCATCTTCTCGTTGAGCAGGCCCTTGGCCCGGTCGACGAGCTTGCGGGTCTCGAAGCGCTCGACCATGTCGGCGACCTCGGCCTCGAGCGTGATGATCTGCTCGTGACGAGCCAGCGCGATCTCGATCGCGGGCAGGAGGTCGTTCGGGGTGAACGGCTTCACGACGTACGCGAGCGCACCGGCCTCGCTCGCGCGCTCGACGAGCTCCTTCTGGCTGAACGCTGTGAGCAGGACGACCGGCGCGATGTTGCCCTTGTGCAGCTTCTCCGCGGCGCTGATGCCGTCGAGCTGCGGCATCTTGACGTCCATGATGACGAGGTCCGGTCGGAGCTCGGTCGCCAGAGCGACCGCGGTCTCTCCATCCCCCGCCTCGCCCACGACATCGAAGCCGTTGTCGCGAAGGATCTCGACGATGTCGAGACGGATCAGCGACTCGTCTTCAGCGACGACGACGCGTCGGGGTGCGGATGACGTGGGCTGCTCAGCCTGCTCTTCTTGCTCTGTCACACAACCATCCTAGTGGAGAGCCCCTGTTCGCAGGCCCCAGGCGGTCGGCGCGGAGAATCCGGCTCTCACCTGGATCGTGTCACCGTCGGGTGATTTCGCGGGTTGAGGACTGTTGAGGCTTGATTTTCCGGGGGTGTTGGTGCCTCGTGCGGGGCACTAACGGCGTCGATCTAGACTCGCTCGGTGGGGTGGTTCGTGCGGAAGGTGCGCACCGCGTCGGGTGCGACGGCGGTGCAGATCGCGTCGAAGACCCGTGGTGTGCGGACGATCGTGGAGCACCTCGGCTCCGCGCACGACGATGAGCAGCTCGCGGTGCTGGTCGCGATCGCGCGGGAGCGGATCGCGGAGCTGGCCGGGCATGTCCCGTTCGATCTGGACGGGCTGGGCGCGACGCCGCCGGCCACGACCGCGCCGACGGTGACCGGGTCGAGGTCCAGGTTGTTGTGGGATGTCCTCGAGGACGCCTACGCCCGTCTCGGGTTCGACGCGGTCGGCAACGACACATTCAAGAAGCTGGTCCTGGCCCGCGTCGTCGAGCCGACCAGCAAGGCGGACACGCTGCGGGTGTGGGACGAGCTCGGTGTCCCGGGTGCGCCGTCGCTGTCGACCGTGTGGCGGACCCTCGCCCGCAGCGTTGAGCAGGACTGGCGGTCGAAGATCGCCGCCGCAGCCTACGCGCATGCGACCCGATCTGGCCCGCTCACCGTCGTGCTCTACGACGTCACCACCCTCTACTTCGAGGCGGAGCGTGAAGACAAGCTCCGCAAGGTCGGGATGAGCAAAGAGCGCCGCGTCGACCCGCAGATCCTCGTCGGCCTCCTCGTGGACCAGGGCGGGTTCCCCCTCGAAGTCCACGAGTTCGCGGGCAACAGGGGCGAGACCCTCACCCTGCTGCCCGTCCTCGACCAGTTCCGCGAACGTCACTCCGCGACCGAGGTCGTGGTCGTCGCGGACGCCGGCATGCTGTCCGCAGCGAACCTGAACCGGCTGGAGGACGCCGGGTTCGGGTTCATCGTCGGCTCCCGCACCTCCTCCGCGCCATACGATCTCGCCGAGCACTACGCGACCGTCGGGAACATCGTCACCGATGGGGAGACGGTCGAGACCACCCGAACCATGGGTGCGGGTGTGAACGCGCGGGAGCGGCGAGTGGTGTGGCAGTACTCCCACAAGCGGAAGATCCGCGACAACATCACGTTGAACAAGCAGATCGAACGCGCCGAGCAGATCGCTGCCGGCACCCGCCCGGCGAAGAAGGACCGGTTCGTCACCCTCGGCACCAAGCCCGGCGTGAACTGGGCAAGAGTCGAGAAGGCCCGCGAATACATCGGCCTCAAGGGGTACGTCACCAACCTCAGCACCGCGACGGCTTCCGCTGCAGAGATCGTGGCGGCCTACCATGACCTGTTCCAGGTCGAGGCGACGTTCCGGATGGCGAAGACCGACCTGCGGGCGAGACCGATGTTCGCGTCGACCGCGGACTCGATCCACGCGCACCTCACCGTCGTGTTCTGCGCTCTCGCGATCAGCCGGCACCTCTACAAGACCACCGGCGTGACGGTCCGCCGTATCGTCCGCGCGCTGCGCCCGCTGCGTGACGTCACGATCACCATCGACGGACACGAACTCACCGCGACCACCCCGCCAACGGGGGAAGCCGCCGACATCATCGCCGCACTCCGGCCGGGCGTGGGGCACTAATCTGACACGATCCAGGGCGGATGACGTGGGCTGCTCAGCCTGCTCTTCTTGCTCTGTCACACAACCATCCTAGTGGAGAGCCCCTGTTCGCAGGCCCCAGGCGGTCGGCGCGGAGAATCCGGCTCTCATGCTGCGCTAAAGTCGTAGACGCGACACACGAGCCGGCGTGGCGGAATGGCAGACGCGGAGCACTCAAAATGCTTTGTCCGAAAGGGCGTGTGGGTTCGAGTCCCACCGCCGGCACCGTTTGATGAAGAGAGCCCTCAGTGCTCCTCTGCGAGGACAGCCAGCTCGGCGAGCACCCGGGGATGCGCGAGGATCCGGAAATGCCCTCCGGTGTTGAGGCGGACGTTCTTGGCACCGACGAGTTCGCTGCCCTCCGGGATGTGCGGGTCGAATTCCGCGTAGATCGAGACGATCCGATCGTTCACCGACCGCCTCTGGGTGAGGCTGATGATTCCCGGGTCGTCGGGGGCGAACTCCCGCAGCGTCCGCGAGAGCATCACACGGGCATAGCTCGAACCGCCGAACGGTGTCGCGATCGCCAGCATCGAGCGCACACGGCCGGCCGCCGGTCCCGTCATGACCAGCTTGCCCGCGAGCCCGCCCTTGCTGTGGGCGACCAGGATCACATCCGTGAGGTCATGGCGCTCCAGGAAGTCCCCGACGCTCTGCGCCATCTCCACCACCGGACGTCGATTGCGATGGAGGGTGTCGACGACCTGGACCGGATGGCCTCGCTCATGCAGCGCCGCGACGAGAGGCTGCATGAACTTCCAGGTCTCGTAGACGCCGGGAAGGACAACGATCCGCGCACCGCTCCCGGAGGCGAACGATGCAGGATCCGTGCGGTCGAACATCGCGCGCAGCTGCCAGAACCCCGCGTACGCGTAGTCCGCGCACCACCACCCCGCCTTCCTCAGCGCGCCGATGACGTGCTCCTCGGAAGACGATGCGGACCCATGAGGGAAAACTACCGGATCGCACGGCAGAGGGGGCGGAGCCGAAGCTCCGCCCCCTCGATGCGCGATGTCAGACGCCGGCCTTGTAGATCGGTGCCGCGCCGCGGATCGCATCGCCCACCTTGTGCACGCGCAGGTCGTTGGTCGATCCGACGATTCCGGGAGGGGAACCGGAGATCACGACGACCTTGTCCCCCTCCTGTGCGAGACCGTTGCCGAGGAGATACTCGTCCACCTGGTGATACATCAGGTCGGTGTGCTGGACCATGTCGACCAGGGTGGAGCGGATGCCCCAGGTCAGAGCCATGCGGCGACGGATTCCCGGCTCCGGGGTGAACGCGATCATCGGGATGCGCGAACGCAGACGCGACAGACGACGCGCGGAATCTCCGGACTGCGTGAACACGCAGAGGAACTTCGCCTCGACGAACTCCGCCACCTCGAGAGCAGCGAGCGTGATCGCGCCTCCCTGCGTGCGGGGCTTGGTCGTCAGCGGCAGGATGCGCTCCAAGCCGTGCTCTTCCGTGGAGGCGATGATCCGCGCCATGGTCTCGACGACCACGACCGGGTAGTCACCGACACTGGTCTCACCGGAGAGCATGACGGCATCCGCACCGTCGAGGACGGCGTTCGCGACGTCCGAGGTCTCGGCGCGCGTGGGAACCGGGCTGCTGATCATCGACTCGAGCATCTGCGTCGCGACGATCACCGGCTTGGCCATCCGGCGAGCGATCTCGACGGCGCGCTTCTGCACGATCGGCACAGCCTCGAGCGGAAGCTCGACGCCCAGGTCACCACGGGCGACCATGATCGCATCGAACGCGTCGACGATCTCTTCCAGCGCATCGACGGCCTGCGGCTTCTCGACCTTGGCGATGACGGGAACCTTGACGCCCTCTTCCGCCATGATCTCGTGAACGCGGGTCACATCGGCGGCATTGCGCACGAACGACAGCGCGATCAGATCGGCCCCGATGCGCAGTCCCCAACGCAGGTCGTCTTCGTCCTTCTCGCTGAGAGCGGGGACGTTGACGGCGACACCGGGGAGGTTGATGCCCTTGTTGTTGGAGACGGCGCCGGCCACGATGACCTTGGTGGTCACCGTGACGCCGTCGGTCTCGACGACCTCGACGCGGACCTTGCCGTCGTCGATCAGCAGGAAGTCGCCCGGCTTGACGTCCTGCGGGAGACCCTTGAAGGTCGTTCCGCAGATCTCCTTGTTGCCGATGATGTCTTCGGTCGTGATCTTGAAGATGTCGCCCTTGGCGAGCTCGTACGGCCCGTCCTCGAACTTGCCGAGGCGGATCTTCGGCCCCTGCAGGTCGACGAGGATTGCGACGGCCCGGCCGGCATCCTCTGCGGCACGACGCACGTTCGCGTAGTTGTTCTCGTGAACCGAGTAGTCGCCGTGGCTGAGGTTCAGTCGCGCGACGTCCACCCCCGCATCGATCAGTGCGCGCACCGTCTCATACGTGGAAGTTGCGGGGCCCAAGGTGGCGACGATTTTCGCGCGTCTCAACAGATACTCCAGGGTAGAAATGGGGGATGTAAATCAGGCGACGGTGCCGGCCTCAGCCTACGCGGGCTGGAGACCGATCGCGACATCACTCGGTCGCACCGGCTCGGGAAGCACGGTGGTGCCCATCAGGAAGCGATCGACGTTCGCGGCAGCTGCGCGACCCTCGGCGATGGCCCACACGATGAGCGACTGACCGCGACCGGCGTCTCCGGCGACGAACACTCCGGGAACCGTTGACTCGTACGACGAGTCGCGGCGGAAGGCGCCACGGTCGGTGACCTGCGGAAGCGTGTCTTCGGTGTACCCCTCCTGCTCGGGTCCGGTGAAGCCCATCGCGATCAGGACGAGGTCCGCGGGGATCTCTCGCTCGGTGCCGCTCTTGGGGACGCGGCGGCCGTCGACGTACTCGGTCTCGGCCACGCGCAGCGCACGCACCTCACCGACGTCGTTGCCGAGGAACTCGACGGTGGACGCGAGGTACACCCGCTCTCCACCCTCCTCGTGAGCAGAGGACACCTCGAAGATCGTCGGCATCATCGGCCACGGCTGGTGGTCCGGACGGACGTCGCCCGGCTGCATGCCGATCGCCAGGTTGGTGACGCTGAGAGCACCCTGACGGTGCGCGGTTCCGATGCAGTCCGCGCCGGTGTCTCCACCGCCGATGACGATGACGTGCTTGCCCTCTGCGCTGATCTGGTCGGTGACCTTGTCGCCCGCGACCGCGTGGTTGGACTCGACGAGGTACTCCATGGCGAAGTGCACCCCGTCGAGGTCACGGCCGGGGATGGCGAGGTCACGCGGAACCGTGGACCCCGTCGCGATGACGACTGCGTCGTAGCGGGCACGCAGATCGGGCCAGGAGATGTCCTTGCCGATCTCCACGCCGGCACGGAAACGCGTGCCTTCCTCCTGCATCTGGCGAAGGCGCGATTCGAGCTGCGTCTTCTCCATCTTGAAGTCCGGGATGCCGTACCGCAGCAGGCCGCCGATGCGGTCGTCCCGCTCGAAGACCGCGACCGTGTGCCCGGCACGGGTGAGCTGCTGCGCGGCAGCGAGACCCGCGGGGCCCGATCCGACGACGGCGACCGTCTTTCCCGTGAGGCGTTCGGGCGGCTCCGGCTCGACCCACCCCTTCGCGAAGGCCTCATCGATGATCGAGACCTCGATCTGCTTGATCGTGACCGCCGGCTGGTTGATGCCGAGCACGCACGAGCTCTCGCAGGGCGCGGGGCACAGCCGCCCCGTGAACTCCGGGAAGTTGTTCGTGGCGTGCAGGCGCTCGATCGCCGCGCGGCCCTCACCGCGCCAGGTGAGGTCGTTCCACTCGGGGATCAGGTTCCCGAGCGGGCATCCCTGATGACAGAACGGCACGCCGCAGTCCATGCAACGTCCGGCTTGACGACGAAGGACCTGCTTGTCGCCCGGCTCGTAGACCTCTTTCCAGTCCATGATGCGCACAGGCACCGGACGTCGTGCGGGAAGTTCCCGCTCGGTCACCTTCAGAAAGCCTTTGGGGTCAGCCACCGGTCACCTCCAGGATGCGGTTCCAAACGATGTCGCCGTCGGGGTCGATCCCCTCGGCCAATGCTTCTTCGCGCATGCTCCGCACCGCGGCGAAGTCGCGAGGAAGTACCTTCACGAACTCCGCGGCGACATCATCGAAGTTCTCGAGGAGCGCGGAGGCCCGCGGTGAGGCCGTGCGCTCGGCATGCGCGACCAACAGGCTTCGCAGCACCTCGAGATCTGCGCGATCGAGTGGTTCGAGCAGCAGTTCTCCACTCCCGAGCGACTGCGCGTTCACCTTGCTGGTGTCGAGGGCGTGCACGTAGGCCACTCCCCCGGACATACCGGCGCCGAAGTTGCGGCCGGTCGAGCCGAGGATCACAGCTAGGCCACCCGTCATGTACTCGAGCGCGTGGTCGCCCACTCCCTCGACGACGGCGGTCGCGCCCGAGTTGCGGACGAGGAAGCGTTCACCGACGACACCGGAGATGAACATCGTCCCCGACGTCGCGCCATAGCCGATCACGTTGCCGGCGATCACGTTGTCCTCCGGAGCGATGGAGGACCCTCGCGGCGGGCGGATGGTGATGTCTCCACCGGACAGCCCCTTGCCGACGTAGTCGTTCGCGTCGCCCTCGAGTCGGAGCACGATGCCCGGCGGCAGGAACGCGCCGAGCGACTGCCCCGCGGTGCCGTGCAGTGTGACGTCGATGGTTCCCTCAGGCAAGCCGGCGGCACCGTGGCGCGAAGTGACCTGGTGCCCCAGCATCGTCCCCACGGCACGCTCGGTGTTCGCGATGGGCAGCTCCGCCACGACGGGTTCGCCGTTGAGCAGCGCCCCCTTCGCGATGTCGATGAGCTGCACGTCGAAGTGCTTCTCGAGTTCGTGATCCTGCGCGCGGCCGCTGCGACGCGGCTCGCCCGCCGGGAAGACCGGGCCTTCGAGCACGGGTGTCAGGTCGAGACCCTCTGCCTTCCAGTGCTCCACGGCGGCGTTCACCTCGATGAGATCAGCGCGCCCGATCACCTCGTCGAGAGAGCGGTATCCCAGCTCAGCGAGGAGTTCGCGCACCTCTTCGGCGATGAACTCCATGAAGTTCACGACGAACTCCGGCTTTCCTGTGAAGCGCTCGCGCAGCACCGGGTTCTGGGTCGCGACGCCGACCGGGCAGGTGTCGAGATGACAGACCCGCATCATGATGCAGCCGCTGACCACGAGGGGCGCCGTCGCGAAACCGAACTCCTCCGCTCCCAGCAGCGCACCGATGATCACGTCACGACCGGTCTTGAGCTGACCGTCGACCTGCACGACGACACGGTCCCGCATGCCGTTGAGCATGAGCGTCTGCTGGGTCTCGGCGAGACCGAGCTCCCACGGCGTGCCGGCGTGCTTGAGCGAGTTCAACGGGCTCGCTCCTGTTCCACCGTCGTGGCCGGAGACGAGGATCACGTCGCTCAGAGCCTTGGCGACACCCGCCGACACCGCACCGATGCCCGACTGGCTCACCAGCTTGGTATGGATACGCGCCTCGGGGTTCGCCCGCTTCAGGTCGAAGATCAGCTGCTTGAGGTCTTCGATCGAGTAGATGTCATGGTGCGGCGGTGGCGAGATGAGACCGACACCGGCCGTTGCGTGACGGGTGCGGGCGACCCAGGGGTAGACCTTGGTCGGCGGCAGCTGTCCTCCCTCGCCGGGCTTGGCCCCCTGAGCGAGCTTGATCTGGATGTCGTCCGCCTCGGTGAGGTAGAGGCTGGTCACACCGAAACGACCGGAGGCGACCTGCTTGATCGCGCTGCGGCGTTCCGGGTCGACCAGGCGATCCGGGTCCTCGCCGCCTTCACCGGTGTTCGACTTCCCGCCGATCCTGTTCATGGCGATCGCGAGCGTCTCGTGCGCCTCCCGGGAGATCGAGCCATAGCTCATCGCCCCCGTCGAGAACCTCTTGACGATCGCGGACACCGGCTCGACCTCGTCCAGCGGGACGGGCTTGCGGGTACCGGTGCGCAGCGTGAACAGCCCGCGCAGCGTCTTCAGCTCCGCCGCCTGCTCGTCGACGAGCTTCGTGTATTCCCGGAAGATGTCGTAGCGACGCGTGCGGGTCGAGTGCTGAAGCTTGAACACCGTCTCCGGGTTGAACAGGTGCGGAGAGCCGTCACGGCGCCACTGGTACTCGCCACCGGTCCACAGACGCTCGTGCGCACGCGCCGCCGCATCCTCCGGGTAGGCGTAGTCGTGACGCGCCTGGTTCTCGGCGAAGATCTCCTCGATGCCGACGCCGCCGAGCTTGGACTCGGTGCGCGTGAAGTAGGCGTCGATGAACTCCTGGCTGAGGCCGACGGCCTCGAACACCTGAGCGCCTGCATAGGACGACACGGTGGAGATGCCCATCTTCGACATGATCTTGAGCACGCCCTTACCGAGGGCGTAGATCAGGTTCTTGACCGCCTTCTCGGGCGTGATGCCGTTGATGTAGCCGGTGCGTACGAGGTGCTCGACCGTCTCCATCGCGAGATACGGGTTCACGGCAGATGCGCCGTAACCGATCAGCGTCGCGACGTGGTGCACTTCACGCACGTCTCCGGCTTCGACGATGAGCCCGACCTTCATACGGTTCTCACGCCGGATGAGGTGGTGGTGGATCGCCGACACCATCAGCAGGGACGGGATCGGGGTGAGGTCCTTGTTCGAGTCGCGGTCCGACAGGATGATGAACTCGGCGCCGTTCTCGATCGCCTCGTCGACCTCCGCGCACATCTCCGTGAGACGGTCCTGCAGGGTCTGGGGGCCCGCGTCGAAATGGTAGAGGCCGCGGATGGTCACACTCGACCGGCCGGGCATCGCCTTGTCGATGTGACGGATCTTCGCGAGCTCGTCGTTGTCGATCACGGGGAAATCGAGCGACACGGTGCGGGTGTGCTCCGGCCCCCAGGAGAGCAGATTGCTCTCGGGCCCGAGACCCAGCTTGAGACTCGTGACGACCTCTTCACGGATCGAGTCGAGCGGCGGGTTCGTCACCTGTGCGAACTGCTGCGTGAAGTAGTCGAAGAGCAGTCGCGGACGTTTGCTGAGCACCGCGATAGGCGTGTCGGAGCCCATGGCACCGAGGGGCTCGACGCCGGTCTGCCCCATCGGGGTGAGCAGGATGCGGACTTCTTCCTCGGTGTATCCGAAGGTCCGCTGACGGCGGGTGATCGAGGCCGGAGGGTGCACGATGTGCTCGCGCTCCGGCAGCTCGGCGAGACGCACGGCGCCGGCATCCAGCCACTCCTGCCACGGGTGCATGGTGGCGAGGTCGCGCTTGATCTCGCTGTCCTCGACGATGCGACGCTGTGCCGTGTCGACGAGGAACATCTTTCCGGGCTGCAGTCGGCCGCGACGCTTGATGCGCTCCGGCTCGAACTGCAGCACACCGGTCTCGGAGCCGATCACGACCAGACCGTCGGTCGTCTCCGTCCACCGTCCCGGGCGGAGACCGTTGCGGTCGAGTGTGGCACCGACGAGCGTGCCGTCGGTGAAGATGAGGGCAGCGGGACCGTCCCACGGCTCCATCTGGTTCGAGTGGTACTCGTAGAACGAACGCAGCTCCGGCGAGATGTCGGTCTGCTTCTCGTAAGCCTCCGGAACCATCATCATGATGGCGTGCGGCAGGCTCCGTCCGGTGAGTGTGAGCAGCTCGAGCACCTCGTCGAAAGAGGCGGAGTCGCTCGCGCCGTCGGTGCAGATCGGCAACAGCGGATCGATGTCGCCGAGCAACTCCGATTCCAGCTGCGACTGGCGCGCACGCATCCAGTTGCGGTTCCCGCCGACGGTGTTGATCTCACCGTTGTGCGCGAGCATCCGCAGCGGCTGCGCGAGCGGCCATGACGGGAAGGTGTTCGTGGAGTACCGGGAATGCACCACCGCGAGCTCTGACGCGAAACGCTCGTCCTGCAGGTCGGGGTAGAACGGTTCGAGCTGCAGCGTCGTGACCATGCCCTTGTAGCCGAGCGTGCGGGCCGAGAGCGAGACGAAGTACGCGCCGAGTTCGTGTCCTGCACGCTTGCGCAGGCGGTAGGCGACACGGTCGAGGGCGATGCCCGTGAGGGGCGCATCGGCGTGGGTCGCTCCCCCGGCGCTCACGAAGAGCTGCTCGAAGGCGGGACGCGCCTCATCGGCGAGCTTGCCGAGGTTCTCGTTGGCTGTGGGGACATCGCGCCACCCGAGGACACGGAGTCCTTCGGAGCGGGCGATCTTCTCGATCCCGGCCTTCTGCTGACGGCGCTCGCTCGAATCGCGAGGCAGGAACGCCAGCCCCGCGGCATACTCGCCCACCGGCGGCAGCTCGAAGCCGACCACAGCGCGGAGGAACGCATCGGGCATCTGCGTCAGGATGCCCGCACCGTCTCCGGTTCCGGCGTCGGAACCGATGGCACCACGGTGCTCCAGATTGCGAAGAGCCTGAAGGGCCAACGCGATGATGTCGTGCCCGGCTTCGCCGCGCAGCGTGGCGACCATGGCCAGGCCGCAGGCGTCCTTCTCGAACGCCGGGTTGTACATGCCCTGCTTCGGGGGGTATGCGCCGGAGGCGCCGTAAGGGGGCTGGAAGTACACCAGTTACCGTCCTCAGATCGTCGAGTGAAACCCGGGGACGACGTCGGCCCGCTCGTTCAGTGCAATGGTTCTCCCGCCACGAGGCGGCGTTATCGAGAGCCGTCCTCGCTCGTGGGAGCAGTGCTTGTGGCGGTGGCTCCTGCGGTGACTTCTTCGGTCGGAGGCTCGCTCACGTCTACGAAGTCAGAGGGATTGTTCTGCGATTGTACATCAGCGTCCGCGTCGGTCCGTTCGCGGCCCGGCTGATACGGCGAGGGCTCGAGACCGGGGTGGCGACGCGTCTGCACGATGAGGATCGCGAGACCCACGAGGACGCCGATGATGGCCGCGAGGACGTTGCTGCGCAGCCCCAGGATGATCTCGCTCGGGTCGATGCGGATCGACTCCCAGACGATGCGTCCCGCGCTGTACCAGATGAGGTACATCGCGAACAGGCGACCCCACTGGAAGAAGAGCTTGCGGCCGAGCCAGAGCAGGACGATGACGCCCAGCCCGTTCCACAGCACCTCGTAGAGGAAGGTCGGGTGGAACAGCGTGCCCTCGGGAAGACCGGGAGGGAACGCGGAGTTCGTGGACTCGATCTCCAGTCCCCACGGCAGGTCGGTGGGGAGGCCGAAGAGTTCGTGATTGAACCAGTTGCCGAAGCGTCCCATGGCCTGCGCCAGCAGCAGCCCCGGCGCCAGAGCGTCGGCGAACGTCCAGAAGCGGATGCCGGTCCAGCGGCAGCCGAGATACGCACCGATCGCGCCACCGATGAGCGCACCGAAGATCGCGATACCGCCCTCCCAGATGGCCCACACCGAGCCCGGTTGGAAGGGGTTCCAGGTGTTGATGCCCTCGCCGAAGTAGTCGTTCGGGTGGGTGAGGACGTGGAAGATCCGGGCGCCGATGATCGCCAGGGGCACCGCGAGGATCGAGATGTCGATCACGACCCACGGCTCCGCACCGCGCTTGGTGAGACGGTGGTTGGTCAGCAGCGTCGCGGCGATGATGCCCGCGATGATGCACAGCGCATAGAAGTGGATCCGTATGGGCCCGAGGTCGAAGTAGGACACCGGGGGGCTCGGGATGCTGGCGAGCACACCGGTGAAGGTGCTGTGGAGCGCGAGTGACATGAGTGCGATTCTAGTTCTCGTGATCGGGGCGCGCCGACGAGGTGCCGGCGGCCAGGTTGCGGGTGACCTCGGCGAGGGCGGGGACGCCGCCGTCGCGCAGGGCACGGACGAGGGCTGTGCCGACGATGGCACCGTCGGCGTACTCCGACACCCCGGCGATCTGCTCGGCCGTGGAGATGCCGATGCCCACGCACGCGCGTCGGGCGCCGTGCGCGCGCAGACGTCCGACGAGGGTGCGTGCGGCGCGGTCGAGTTCGGCGCGTTCGCCCGTGATACCCATCGTCGAGACGGTGTACACGAACCCGGTGGACGACGTCACGACGAGGTCGAGCCGCTCGTCGGAGGAGGTGGGCGCAGCCAGGAACACACGGTCGAGGCCCGTCCGCTCGCTTGCGGCGATCCACTCCCCCGCGGCATCGGGCGTGATGTCGGGCGTGATGAGTCCGGCGCCGCCCGCGGCGAGCAGGTCATCCGCATAGCGGTCGACGCCGTACTGCATGACCGGGTTCCAGTACGTCATGACGAGGACCGGCACATCGGTCGCAGCCGTGATGGCGCGGATCGCCGTGAAGAGGTCGGCCATCCGGAAGCCCGCGGCCAACGCTGTGGTGGTCGCCTCCTGGATGATCGCGCCATCCATCACCGGGTCGCTGTAGGGCGGGCCGAGCTCGATGATGTCGACACCGTTCTCGGCGAGGGCGATCGCCGCCTGGATGCTCGTCTCGAGGTCGGGGAATCCGACGGGCAGGTAGCCGACGAACGCGCTGCGGCCGGCGTCCTGGGCGCGCTGGATCGCCTGTTCGACTCGGCTCATAGCTGGGGCTCCCCCTTCGATGCAAGCTCTTCCTCGGCGCTCTCCTCCGCGACTTCGTGGGCCAGAGCGGCCTGGTCGTAGAGCTCGAAGTAGCGGGCTGCGGTGTCCATGTCCTTGTCGCCACGACCCGAGAGACACACGGCGATGAGTCCGTCGGGGCCGAGCTCGCGCCCGATGCGCAGCGCACCGGCGAGGGCATGAGCCGATTCGATGGCGGGGATGATCCCCTCCGTCCGACTCAGCAGACGCAGAGCCTGCATGGCTTCGTCGTCGGTCGCCGGGATGTACTCGGCGCGGCCGATGTCCGCGAGCCAGGCGTGCTCCGGGCCGACACCGGGATAGTCGAGCCCCGCGGAGATCGAGTGCGACTCGATCGTCTGGCCGTCCTCATCCTGGAGCACGTAGGTCTTGGCGCCGTGAAGCACTCCGGGCCGCCCACGCTCGATCGATGCCGCGTGCTTCTCGGTGTCGACGCCGTCACCCGCCGCCTCCACGCCGTAGAGGGCGACGCCCTCATCGTCGAGGAACGCATCGAACATGCCGATCGCGTTCGACCCGCCGCCCACGCACGCGAGGACCGCATCGGGGAGCCGTCCGACCTCGTCGAGGAGTTGTGCACGCGCCTCCTCACCGATGATCTTCTGGAAGTCGCGGACCATCGCCGGGAAGGGGTGCGGTCCTGCGGCGGTGCCGAAGATGTAGTTGGTGGTCTCGACCGACGCCACCCAGTCGCGGTAGGCATCGTTGATCGCGTCCTTGAGCGTGCGGGAACCGGACGTCACCGGAACGACCTCCGCACCGAGCAGGCGCATGCGGGCCACGTTGAGCGCTTGACGCTCGGTGTCGACCTCACCCATGTAGATCGTGCAGTCCAAGCCGAACAGCGCCGCAGCGGTGGCGGTCGCGACGCCGTGCTGTCCGGCGCCCGTCTCGGCGATCACGCGGGTCTTGCCGAGCCGCTTGGTCAGCAGCGCCTGTCCGAGGACGTTGTTGATCTTGTGCGAACCCGTGTGGTTGAGGTCTTCCCGCTTGAGGAAGACGCGTGCCCCACCGGCGTGCTCGGCGAACCGCGGCACCTCGGTGATCGCGGACGGCCTCCCGGCGTACGAGCTCAGCAGGTGCGCGAGCTCAGCCCGGAAATCCGGGTCGACGATCGCCGCCTCGTACGCCACGGTCAACTCGTCGATCGCGGCGATGAGCGACTCGGGCATGTAACGCCCGCCGAATTCGCCGAAGAAGGGGCCGTGCTGGTCGCGCAGGCTCATTATGCCTCCAGGAAACGCGTGAGAGTGGCGACGGGGTCGCCGGTGACGAGAGCCTCGCCGATCAGGACGACGTCGGCGCCGGCGGAGCGGTAGTGCGCGACGTCTTCGGGGGTGAGCACTGCGGACTCGGCGATCTTCACCGCGGTGTCCGGGATCCGATCCACCAGGCGACCGAACAGGTCGCGGTCGAGTTCGAGTGTCTTCAGATCACGCGCGTTCACACCGATCAGCGGAGAACCGAGGTCGATGGCGGCTTCGAGCTCCTCGGCCGAGTGCGTCTCGACGAGAGGGGTCATGCCGAGTTCGGTGATGAACCCGAAGAGGTCTCGAAGCACCTCGGAGTCGAGACCGGCGACGATGAGGAGGACGAGATCAGCGCCCGCGGCACGGGCCTCGAGGACCTGGTAGCGGGTGGCGATGAAGTCCTTGCGCAGCACCGGCAGCGAGACCCTGGCGGTGACCGCCTCGAGGTCGGCGAGGCTCCCCCCGAATCGACGTTCCTCGGTCAGCACGCTGATCGCCGAGGCGCCTCCCTCTTCGTAGAGAGATGCCTGGAGCGCCGGGTCGGGGATCTCCGCGAGAGCGCCGCGCGAGGGGCTCGCGCGCTTGACCTCTGCGATGATCTTCACACGATCGGCCGGCGCGAGGAACGCCAGCGCGTCCTTCGCGGCGGGACGCGCGAGCGCATCGCGCTCCACGGCGGCCAACGGGCGCGACGAGGCGCGACGCTCAGCGTCTGCGACAGCGCCGGCCGTCAGGTCGGCGAGGACCATTAGTGCGCCTTCGGAGCGTACTTCGGACCCTTCACGCCATAGCCGGCCCTGGCCAGCACCCAGCCCATGATCGCGCCGATGGGAACGAGAGCGATCGAGATCATCACGAGGACCGGCTGCTCGAAGCAGAACGCGACAGTGGCGGCGGCGACGCCGACCAGCATGATGACGACGGCGGTCCAGGCGGCAGGCGAATGTCCGTGGCCGGGATCGGCGATCGGGTTGGTCATGTTCTCCTCCGGGGGACGACGTGCAGTTCGGAATCAGTCTATCGGGGTCAACGAGTCGGATCGGTCCCGCGGGACAGCTCATCCCACGAATCGACGGCATCCACAGGCCCATCGTGGGCGACGTCGACGCGATCGGTGCGGTACCGACGTCCGCCCGTCTTCCATCCGCGCCAGGTCACGAGGACGACGACGGACGCGACCAGCAGGATCGTCCAGCCGACCAGCGCGATGTACGGCCACGCGGAAGGCACGATGCTCAGGACCGTCTCGTGGACCGCCGCGCCGCCGGCCAGCCCCGTCACCTCGGTCACGGTGGCGGCGACGGCGCCGAACGGCTCGGTGAGCAGGAGCTGGAGTGTCGACCAGCCGAGGAACAGTGCTGTCACGGCCGCCAGAACTCCGAAGACGAAGCGGACCGCCTTGCCGGCGATCGAGAGCGCCGCACCGAGGGCGAGAACCGCAAGGCTGAGCGGGGCGAGGAGAACGAGGGCGGACGCGCCGGGCACGAGGATCGCTTCTCCCGCATCCGCGCGCTCGACCGTGAACCAGGTCTGGGTCGAGGAGATGATGCCGATCGCGCCGGCGAGCAGGAAGCCGGACACTGAGATCGAACGACCGCGTTTCGTGAGTGTCACGACTGCTCCTCCCCCACCATGGCCTCGAGGTCGGTCGTGTCGAAACAGGTGCGGGTACCCGTGTGGCAGGCCGGACCGTGCTGCGCCACGAGGAGCAGGATTGCGTCCCCGTCGCAGTCCAGCCGCGCTTCGTGCACGACCTGGATGTGACCCGAGGTGTCGCCCTTCCGCCAGTACTCCTGACGTGAACGCGACCAGTACGTGGCGCGGCCGGAGGTCAGGGTGCGTCGCAGGGCCTCCGCGTCGACCCACGCGAGCATGAGGACCTCTCGCGTGTCCCACTGCTGCACGATCACCGGGGCGAGACCGTCCGCGTTGAAGTCGACCTGCGCGATGCGCTCGTCCACGGTGGTCATCTGATCACCACTCCCTCTGCGCGGAGCGCATCCTTGACGTCGCCGACCGTGAGCGCGCCGGTATGGAACACGCTCGCCGCCAGGACCGCGTCGGCGCCCGCTTTGATGGCCGGAGCGAAGTCGGCGGCCTTGCCCGCACCGCCCGAGGCGATCACGGGCACCGGCGCGACCTCACGCATCAAGCCCACCAGCTCGAGATCGAAACCGTCTCGCGTGCCGTCGGCATCGATGGAGTTCACGAGGAGCTCCCCGGCTCCTCGATCGACGGCTTCACGAGCCCAGTCGAGTGCATCGAGCGTCGTCTCCGTGCGGCCGCCGTGCGTGGTGACGACGAACCCGGAGGACGTGGTCGGGGCGCGCTTCACGTCGAGGGACAGGACGAGCACCTGGGCGCCGAAGCGGTCCGCGATCTCTCCGATGAGGTCTGGGCGCGAGATCGCGGCGGAGTTCACGCCCACCTTGTCGGCACCGACCGAGAGTAGTCGGGCCACGTCTTCCACGGTGCGCACTCCCCCGCCCACGGTCAACGGCACGAAGACCTGCTCGGCGGTGCGCTGCACCACGTCGTAAGTGGTCGCCCGGGCGTCGACCGTGGCGGTCACGTCGAGGAAGGTGATCTCGTCAGCACCCTGTGCCGCATAGTGCCGCGCCAGCTCGACAGGATCACCCATGTCCCGCAGGTTCTCGAAGTTGACGCCCTTGACGACGCGACCGGCGGCGACATCGAGGCACGGGATGACACGACTGGCGAGAGTCATCACAGCCTCGCGTTGTGGATGGCCGTCACCAGGATCGCGCGCGCGCCGAGGGCGTAGAGCGCATCCATGACGGGGTTGACGCGCGAGCGCGCGACCATGACGCGCACCGCCACCCACTCGGGGTCGCGGAGCGGGGAGACGGTCGGCGATTCCACGCCTCCGGCGATCTTCACGGCGTCGTCGAGGAGCGCCACCGGGAGGTCGTAGTCGATCATCACGAACCGTCGTGCGACCATCACGCCACGCAGGCGGCGGAGCAGCGTCTCCGCACCGTCCGCATCGACCGGTCCGGCGATGAGCACCGCCTCCGACTCCAGGATGACGGGGCCGAACACATCGAGACCCGCCTGACGCAGTGTGGTCCCGGTCTCGACGACGTCGGCGACCGCATCGGCGACCCCGAGTCGGACCGCGGACTCGACTGCGCCGTCGAGCGGCACCAGGTCGACCGCGATGTCGCGCTCGTCGAGGAACGCATCCACCAGGCCCGGGTAGGAGGTGGCGACGCGCAGCCCGTCAAGCTCCGACACGTCGGTGTAACGCCCCGTCGGTGCAGCGAAGCGGAACGTGGAGCCGGCGAACCCGAGCGCCTCGATCTCGCGCGCGCCGGGCATCCGCGCATCGAGCAGGAGGTCGCGTCCGGTGATGCCGACGTCGATGGCGCCGGAGCCCACGTAGGTCGCGATGTCCTTGGGACGGAGGAAGAAGAACTCGACGTCGTTCTCGGCGTCGACGACATGGAGGGTCTTGGGATCACGACGCCCGGCGTAGCCCGCTTCGGCGAGCATCTCGGCGGCGGTCTCGGAAAGGGAGCCCTTGTTGGGAACAGCGATGCGCAGCATGGATGGCTTTCAGTTCGAGGAGGTCGGAACGGAGCGCATCACAGATGTCGGTAGACGTCCTGCAGGCTGAGCCCCTTCGCGAGCATCATCACCTGGACGTGGTACAGCAGCTGGGAGATCTCCTCGGCGGCAGCGTCGTCGGACTCGTACTCCGACGCCATCCACACCTCGGCGGCTTCTTCCACGATCTTCTTGCCGATCGTGTGCACGCCGCCGTCGAGCTCGGCGACCGTGCCCGATCCTTCAGGGCGGGTCTCTGCCTTGACGCTGAGCTCGGCGAACAGCTCGTCGAAAGTCTTCACGCTTCCAGGCTAGCGGCTCGGGCGAGGTCTCTCAGCCGGGTGACGGCCGCCTCGACGTCATCGGCCCCGTACACGGCCGATCCGGCGACGAAGGTGTCGGCGCCGGCCGCCGCGGCGATCTCGATCGTGCGGTCGGAGATGCCTCCGTCGACCTGGAGCCAGACCCGGGAGCCACGCCGACGCGCCTCTGCCGCAAGCGCCTCGAGCTTGGGCATCGTCTCCGGCATGAAGCTCTGCCCGCCGAAGCCCGGTTCGACCGTCATCACGAGGATCTGGTCGAACTCATCGAGGATCTCGAACAATGAGTCGACGGGCGTCGCCGGCTTCACCGCGACACCCGCACGGGATCCGATGTCACGCAGTCGGCGAGCGAGCGCCACGGGGTCGGACGTGGCCTCCAGATGGAACGTGACACTCGCGGCGCCGATCTCGGCGTACTCCGGCGCCCACCGCTCCGGCTCCGTGATCATCAGATGCACATCGAGCGGGATGGGGCTGGTCGCCTGGATCCGCTCGACCATCTGCGGGCCGAACGTCAGGTTCGGCACGAAGTGGTTGTCCATCACGTCGACGTGGGCGAAATCCGCGGTGGCGATCCGGGCGAGATCCGCCTGCATGTTCACGAAATCGGCGGCGAGGATACTCGGGTTGATGCGCGGGGCGCGGGGCAGATCCACGGTCCTAGTCTTCCTTCCCGGATGAGGTGTTCTCGGTCGATGGGCGCTGCAGGAGCGCGAGGAACATGGCGTCGGTGCCGTGTCGATGCGGCCAGAGCTGGGCGCTGCCGGAGCCGGAACGGCCCTCGACCGCGAGATCGATCGGCGACATCGAGACATCCGCGATCGCCGCACGGGCATCGAGCTCCACGATGTCCGTGCGCTCCCGCAGCACTTCCTGCACGACGCCGGTGGTCTCCGCGAGATGCGGCGAGCACGTCACATAAGCGACGACGCCACCGGGAGCGAGCGCATCGACCGCAGCGGACAGCAACTCGACCTGCAGCGGGACGAGTTCGGCGACATCCGCCGGCGACTTCCGCCAGCGTGCCTCGGGACGGCGACGAAGCGCGCCGAGACCCGTGCAGGGCGCATCGACGAGGATCCGGTCGAACTCCCCCGGTCGGGATGCGGCGAGAGCCCGCCCATCCTGCTCGTGGACGACGATGTCAGCCGGTACGGCCCGGAGAGCCTTGCGGACGAGTCGTGCGCGGACGGGGACGACCTCGTTCGCCTCCAGCGTGGCGTCATGCTCGAGCGCGATCGCGGCGAGGAGCGCGGTCTTCCCTCCCGGACCCGCGCAGAGGTCGAGCCAGCGCTCCCCCGAGACGATGGGCGCAGCGCCCGCCAGCGCGAGGGCCACGAGCTGGGAGCCCTCGTCCTGTACGCGCACGGTGCCGCCGGAGGCTTCGACCGAGCGTCGAGGGTCGCCCCCGGGAGACGCGAAAGCGGTCGGCGCGTAGGGAAGACGAGGCTCGGCAGGTTCGGCAAGCCCCGGCAACGCGACGAGGGTCACCTCGGGCGAGATGTTGTCGGACTCCAGAAGCGCCTCGAGCTCGTCGCCGCGCCCTTCGGCTGCGAGGGCCCGACGGAGCGCCCTGATTACCCAGACCGGATGCGCGGTGCGCAGGGCCAGCCGCTCGTCATCGGAGCGTGCCTGCTCCTCGATGCGCGCCTGCCAGACCTCTCCCGAGTCGCGAGTGATGCGACGGAGGACGGCGTTCGCGAAGCTCGACGCCCCACGCCCTGATGTCGTCGCCACGAGGTTCACCGATTCGTTCACAGCCGCGTGCGAAGCGACGCGGGTGGCGAGCAGCTGATGCACCGCGAGCCGCAGTGCGTCGAGCACCGCAGGGTCGATGCCGGCCGTCGGGCGGTCGGCTGCCGATGCGATGATCGCGTCATACGTGCCGAGCCTTCGCAACGTTCCGTACGTGAGCTCCGTCGCGAGCGCCGCGTCCTGCGGCGTGAGCTTCGCGTCGGCGATCGCGGTCGGGAGCACGAGGTTCGCATAGGCATCGGTCTCGGACACCGCGCGCAGCACGTCGTACGCGACCCGACGAGCGGGTTGAACAGCGCGCACAGGACCGCGCCGCTCCGTGCCCCGTCCCTCGCGGGAGGACTGCCCGGACGGACGTCGTCCCTGCGGTCTCGGGGTGCGACGCTCCCGTCCTTCGTCGCTCATGATCCTGCCTGCAGCTCATCGCCACCGCGCTGCCCGCGCCACCAGTCGACCGCGTTCATCGCTCCCTTGCCTGCCGGCTGCACGCGAGTCACCGCCAGCGCCCCCGATCCCGTTCCGATGAGGAGCGCCTTCTTCGTGCCACGAAAACGTCCGGGAGCGAGGGGCTCCGCATCGGCAGCGGGCACCGCTTCGAGCACCTTGAGCGCCTGACCGCCGACCGTCGTGTGCGCGCCGGGTTCGGGAGTCGCACCTCGAAAACGTGCGAACACCGTGTCGAGCGGCGCGTTCCAATCGAGGAGGCCGTCGGCGTGTGACAGCTTGACCGCGAAACTCGGCTCCCCCACCTGCGGTCGCGCGTCAGCTGTGCCGTCAGCGATCGCGTCGACCACCTGGGCCGTGAGGTCGGCACCGTCATGGGCGAGAGTGTCGAGCGCCTCGCCCGCGGTCGCCGTCTCCGCGACCTCGATCTCCCGCGTCGCATAGACGTCGCCCGCATCCAGCTCGGCGACCAGCTGGAAGACACTCGCCCCGAGAACGTCGTCTCCGGCGATGAGCGCTCGTTGCACCGGGGCGGCTCCGCGCCACGCCGGAAGGAGGGAGAAGTGCAGGTTGATCCATCCCCTCGTCGGCATGGACAGGAGCGGCTCGCGGACCAGGCCCCCGTAGGCCACGATCACG
The DNA here is from genome assembly GCF_024498615.1 of Microbacterium sp. J1-1. Classification (NCBI taxonomy): domain Bacteria; kingdom Bacillati; phylum Actinomycetota; class Actinomycetes; order Micrococcales; family Microbacteriaceae; genus Microbacterium; species Microbacterium sp. J1-1. The sequence goes on from NZ_CP089590.1 coordinate 1,860,919, forward strand.
CCGAGTTCCACCTCCAGGGCCGCGATCTCCGCGGTCGCGGCGTCGTCGAGCCGAGCGGCCTTGATCACGGGAAGTCCGAGTTCGAGGGCCGCCTGCGCGACCGGAGATGGCGTGAGCACACGCCGACGCCCGAGTGCGGCATCGGGCCGCGTCACGACCGCGGCGATGTCGTGCGAGGTCGCGAGACGACGCAGGGTGGGCACGGCCGCAGCGGGTGTGCCGGCGAAGACGAGGCGCATGAAGGTTCTCCGGAAGGGTCAGAGCTCTGGATCGAGGATATCGAGACGGACCGAGAGTGTGCTCTTCGTCGACCGCCCCTTGCGTCGGCGGCCGCTCACGGCTTCGGCGACCACTGCCGCGCGCAGGGCCGTGGCGACACGGCTGCCGGCGCTGTAGTCGAAACGCACGAGGGCACGTACGCGGGGAGGCACCTCGTCGGACTCGACGGGAACGGGTCCGAGGACGGCATCGCTGGGGAGGGCGAGTTCCTTGAGCGCGGCGAGAGCGTCACCGACGGCGGAAGCCGACCCCTGCACGAGTGCCACGCGCGTCGTGGGCGGCATGTGCAGGGGCGCCCGACTCTCCAGCTCGGCGCGCGCATGGGCCGCGTGGTTCCAGGTCGCGAGCGCTTTGGCCGCTGCGCCGTTCACTCCGACCAGGTGGACCGGTGCTCCGGGCGCCGCGAGGGCCGCGGCGTTCGACCACCAGCGCAGACACGATTCCGCGACACGCAGGTCGGGGGCCTGGAGCATGCGCGGCCCGTCCAGCAGGACGACCGCTCGGTAGCCGCCGTCGGCGATCGGCTCCGCTCCACGGGTCGCGACCACGAGTGCGGGTCTGTCCGTGACGCGTTCGACCGGATGCGCACTGTCGGCGACGATCACGCGGACACCCGGAAAGGCGCGTCCGAGCTCATCGGCGGTGCGTTCGCTCCCGGACGACGCGAGGCGCAGCTTCGTCGAGGAGCACGACGGGCACGTCCACGCGCTCGCACCTCGCCCACACCAGCCGCACACCGGCACGGCCCCGCGATGCCGCGCACCGAGTGGTCCCCCGCAGTGGGGGCAGCGTGCGGGCGCTCGGCAGTCGGCGCACACCAATGATGGGGAGAACCCCGGGCGCGAAACCTGCACGAGGACGGGTCCTTCGGCCGCGGCGTTGCGCGCAGCGAGGAACGCCGATGACGGCATGCGTTGAGCCGTCGGCTGCTCCATCTCCTGTGCCGTGCTGAGGACGACCCGTGGAAGCACGCGACGCGTGGCCCGGACATCCTGCAGCCAACCGAGGACGACGAGGCGCTCGACGTCGGTCGTACGCGAATGCCCCGCGAACAGCAGTGCGGAGCTCTCGAGCTCTTGTCGGAGGAGCGCCGCGTCACGGGAATTGACGTACGGCGACAGCGGTTCTCCGAGCAATGGGTCGCCATCGTCCCAGATCGCCACCAGCCCGGCGGCCACAGGCGAGTAGACCGCGGAGCGATTGCCGACGACGATGCAGGGAGCATCCTCGAGTGTGCGCAGAAAAGCCCGATAGCGGTCGGGGTTGGTCTGCCGGGAGTCGTGACGCACCACCGTGCCAGCGGGCACGAGCGGCTCGAGCGCGGCGAGCAGACGATCGAGATCGCGATGGTCCGGAACGACGATGATCGAGGACCGTCCCGACGACAATGTCCGCGCTGCAGCCGAGGCCAGGAGTTTCGCCCACCCCTGCACGCCGTCGAGGAGCTGCGGGATCGCTTCGACCGCGGCGCGTCCTCCGGTATCGAGGACGGCGCCGAGGCCGTCGTAGGCCGCGATGGTTTCCTCCGCGATATCGCGAGCGGCGGCATCAGGCTGCATTTCGGGCGAGTCCGCCGTCCAGGCCTTCTCGACCCGCACCTGACGCTTGGGGATCACGAGGCGCAGCACGTCCGAGGCCGACCCGGCGGCACGATCGGCGACTCGACGTGCCAGCGTGTAGAGGCGCTCCGGAAGGACGGGCACGGCCGAGACAACGCTCTCGACCTCGGACAACGGGCGGTCGGCGTCGTCTTCGGTGTCGATCTCGACGATGTATCCGTCGATCACCCGCCCCGCGGTGCGCAACGGCACGCGGACACGAACGCCGAGTGGTACGTCGCCGAGCTCTGCGGGAAGCGCGTAGTCGAAGAGCCGGTCGAGTTGAGGCAGCGGCGAATCGAGGAGCACGCGCGCGATGCGCCGGCTCTCCGGAGGCATCAGGACCGCGGTCCCATCAGAGCCCGGCAGCGCGGCGAAGCTCTTCGGCGCGGTCGGTGCGCTCCCAGGTGAAGTCGGCGAGCTCTCGACCGAAGTGACCGTAGGCCGCGGTCTGGGCGTAGATCGGCCGCAGAAGGTCGAGCTGCTCGATGATCGCCTGCGGGCGCAGGTCGAACACATCGGTGATGGCCCGGGTGATCACCTCGTCCGAGACCTTTCCGGTGCCGAAGGTCTCGACGTACAGGCCGACCGGACGCGCGACGCCGATCGCGTAGGCCACCTGCACTTCGAGACGGTCGGCGAGTCCTGCCGCCACCGCGTTCTTGGCCACCCACCGCGTGGCGTAGGCGCCGGAGCGGTCGACCTTCGACGGGTCTTTGCCGCTGAACGCTCCACCGCCGTGGCGCGCTGCCCCGCCGTAGGTGTCGATGATGATCTTGCGTCCGGTGAGTCCGGCGTCGCCCTTCGGGCCTCCCGTGACGAACGGGCCCGCGGGGTTGATGTAGAGCGTGACGTCGTCGAGGTCGAGGCCCGTCGTGGCGAGGACCGGGTCGATGACGTGCCGGCGCACCTGCTCCTGCAGCTCGTCCTGGGACATCTCCGGGTGGTGCTGCGTGGAGACGACGACCGCGTCGACGGTCTTCGGCGTGAAGCCGTCGTAGCCCAGCGTGACCTGAGTCTTGCCGTCGGGGCGCAGGAACGGCAGCACTCCGCTGCGACGGACCTCGGTGAGACGTTCCGCCAGGCGGTGTGCGGTCCAGGCAGCCATCGGCATCAGCTGGGGCGTCTCGTTCGTCGCGAAGCCGAACATGATGCCCTGGTCGCCGGCGCCGAGCCCGTCGAGCGGATCGACGGACGACCCGTCGCGGTGCTCCTGCGCGCTGTCGACGCCGTGAGCGATGTCGGTGGACTGCTCCCCCACCGAGACGCTCACGCCGCAGGACGCGCCGTCGAAGCCGGTCTCGCTGGAGGTGTAGCCGATACCGTTCACGACCTGGCGGACGATCGTCGGGATATCGACGTAGGCCTCGGTGCGGATCTCACCGGCAACGTGGACGAGGCCGGTCGTGACGAGCGTCTCGACGGCCACGCGAGAACCGCGGTCCTTCGCGATCAGACCATCGAGGATGCTGTCCGAGATCTGGTCGCAGATCTTGTCCGGATGCCCTTCGGTGACGGACTCGGACGTGAACAGACGCAGCGCGCTCATCGATTCTCCAGAACGGGACGGACAGAAGGGGGTGTGGCACCCATTCTGGACTGCGCCTCCGACAGACGGGAGGCGCAGTCTCGAATATCACTCCGCGTGACGCAGGCGGAGCTTGTCCTCGTTGATCTCGTGCAGCGCGATCGTGAGCGGCTTGTCCTCGACGGAGGAATCGACCAGCGGGCCCACGTTGTCGAAGAGGTTGCCCTCGTGCAGGTCCGAGTAGTAGTCGTTGATCTGGCGCGCGCGCTTTGCGGCGTAGATCACGAGCTCGTACTTGGAGTCGACGCGGTCGAGCAGGTTGTCGATGGGGGGATCGATGATGCCGTTGTTGTGTCCGGCCATGGTGAGACCTCCTGATCAGGCGACGGGATCGTCGCGAAGACGGTGCGAAAGGCGCGCGAAGACGCTCAGCGCGCAGAGCTTCAAGACAATTCTACGACCTCGCGGGCCGCGGTGGCGACGTCCTCGTTCACGATCAGGTGATCGAACTCGTTCTGGGCGGCCAGTTCGACCTTCGCGGTACGCAATCGGCGGGCCCTCTCTTCGGCCTCTTCGGTGCCGCGCCCGACCAGTCGATGCACCAGCTCATCCCAGCTCGGCGGCAGCAGGAAGATGAGCGTCGCGGCGGGTTCCGCTCGCCGCACCTGACGCGCCCCCTGCAGGTCGATCTCGAGGAGGACCGTCTTGCCCTCGGCCAAAGCGGCGTCGATCGGTGCGCGCGGGGTGCCGTACCGGGAGCGATTGTGGACCACCGCGTACTCGAGGAGCTCGTCGTCGGCGATCAGCCGGTCGAAATCCGCGTCATCCACGAAGTAGTAGTGGACACCGTCGATCTCGCCCGGACGAGGCGGCCGCGTGGTCGCCGAGACCGACAGATGGATCTCCGGGTTGTGCTCACGGATATGCGCGGCCACCGTTCCCTTGCCCACGGCCGTCGGGCCGGCGAGCACGAGCAGGCGACTCCGCTCCCCACGCGGCTCCGGTACCGGGAAGCGCGTGTCGAGCCACGTCTCCAGTGCACGCCGCTGACGTGCGCCGAGGCCTCCGAGACGTTTGACCGGCGAGATGTGGAGCTCCTCCAGGATCCGGTCGCGCTTGCCCGCACCGATGGCGGGGAGAGCCAGCAGGAAGTCGGTGATGCGCATCGACCCCTCGACGGAGTCGGCGTCCGCTGTGGCGCGACGCAGCACCGCCTGCGGCGTGACCACCCGCATCGTCAGGTCGCGCTTGACGGACGCTCTGGCACGGCGACGTTCGACCGCACGGCGGGCGGCCGCAGCTCGATCGACCTCGGGAACGGTCCGCTGGGCGTCAGACACCGGCCACCTCGAGATACTCGGCCGCGCGTGCGGCGACGGTCCGGGCCAGGTCGACCGGGCCTGCGGAGAGGATGCTGCGGCTCTCGCTCGCGATCACGGCGTCCGACAGCGCACCGAAGCGCGGCCGCAGGTCGGAGGGAGCAGCACCCTGCGCACCGAAGCCCGGAGCCAGGATGGGGGCGACGGGCTCGAAGGGTTCGATACCCGCTGGGGCCCACTCCACGGTGGCGCCGATGACGAAGCCGAAGCTCCCCCACTCCCCTGCCCCGACCTGCTCGGCGTTGCGTCCCGAGACCTCGGAGATGATCGATGCCGACACGGTCGCCCCGTCGGATGACATGGACCGCTGGAGCCCCTCGGCCTGGGGGTTGCTGGTCGCCGCGAGGACGAAGAGTCCCTTGTGGTGCTCTCCGGCGAGGGCGAAGGCCCCGTCGAGGGCACCGACACCGAGGAAAGGACTCACCGTGAGTGCGTCCGCCTCCAACGGCGAGCCCGGCGTGAGCCAGGCGCGTGCGTAGTCATCCATGGTCGACCCGATGTCGCCCCGCTTGGCGTCGGCGATCACGATGAGGCCGGCGGCGCGCGCTGCGGCGAGGACGTCTTCGAGCGCGGCGATGCCCCGGGAGCCGAAGCGCTCGAAGAACGACACCTGCGGCTTCACGAAGCCGACTCTCCCGGTGGCAGCCTCGACGGTCCGCAGGCCGAATTCCCGCACGCCCTGCGCGTCGTCCGACAGTCCCCACGACGCGAGCAGCGCGGCGTGGGGGTCGATGCCGACGCAGAGGGGTCCTTGTGCGCCGAGCACGGAGCGGACCCGCTCGCCGAAGCGTGCGCTCACAGTGCCGCCTTCCGGTCCAGTGCGTACTCCTGGAGGCTCTTGACCTGGAAGCCCTCATGGGCGGCGTCCATTCCGCTCACGGCCGCCCCGAGCACCGCCATCGTGGTGAACAGTGCCTTGTCGGCTGCGACTGCTGCGGCACGGATCTCGTAGCCGTCCGCGCGGGCTGTGCCACCGGAGGGAGTGTTCACGACGATGTCGATCTCCCCCTCGTTGATGAGGTCGACGATGTTCTTCGCGCCCGTCTCCTGCGTCGAGCTGTACTTCTCGACGACGGTGACCGCGATGCCGTTGCGCGAGAGGATCTCGGCGGTCCCCTCGGTCGCGACGATCGTGAAGCCGAGCTGTCGCAGACGGTGCGCGGGAAGGATGACGGCGCGCTTGTCCGAGTCGGCGACCGAGATGAACACCGTCCCCGACGTGGGCATGCCCCCGTAGGCCGCGGCCTGGCTCTTCGCGAATGCGGTCGGGAAGTCGCGGTCGATCCCCATGACCTCCCCGGTGGATCGCATCTCCGGTCCGAGCACGGAGTCGACCGTCTTGCCGTCGGCGGTGCGGAACCGCTTGAACGGAAGCACCGCTTCCTTCACGGACACCGGCGCGTCGAGCGGGACCCGCGAGCCGTCCTGCTCGGGAAGCATGCCTTCGGCGCGCAGCTCGGCGATCGTCGAACCGGTCATCACGCGGCTCGCCGCCTTGGCCATCGGGATGCCGAGCGCCTTCGAGACGAAGGGCACGGTACGGCTGGCGCGCGGGTTCGCCTCGATCACGTAGAGCACTCCGGCGCTGATGGCGAACTGCACGTTGAGCAGTCCGCGGACGCCCACGCCCTTCGCGATGGCGAGCGTGGCCTCCCGCACGCGGTCCACGTCGGTGCGGCCGAGCGAGACGGGCGGCAACGTGCAGCTGGAGTCGCCGGAGTGGATCCCGGCCTCTTCGAGGTGCTCCATGACACCACCGACGAACAGGTCGGTGCCGTCGTAGAGGGCGTCCACATCGAGCTCGATCGCGTCATCGAGGAATCGGTCGACCAGGAGCGGCTTGCCCTCTTCGATCACGACTTCACCCGCGGTGCGCACGAAGTAGTCCCGGAGCGACGCGGTGTCGTAGACGATCTCCATGCCGCGGCCGCCGAGCACGAAACTCGGACGCACCAGAACCGGGTAGCCGATCTCCTCGGCGATACGCACAGCGCCGTCGACGTCGATCGCGGTGCCGTTGCGCGGGGCGACCAGACCGGCCTCGTCGAGCAGGCGGGAGAAGAGCTCGCGCTCCTCCGCCAGGTCGATCGCCTCGGGGCTGGTGCCGAGCACGGTGTAGCCCGCCGCTTCGATGCCCTTCGCGAGGCCGAGCGGCGTCTGACCGCCGAGCTGGCAGACGACACCGAGGATCGTCCCGCTCGCGGCCTCCGCGTCCAGCACCTCCAGCACGTCCTCGAGCGTCAGCGGCTCGAAGTACAGGCGATCCGAGGTGTCGTAGTCGGTCGAGACCGTCTCCGGGTTGCAGTTGACCATGACAGTCTCGAAGCCCGCATCCGACAGCGCGAACGAGGCATGCACGCACGAGTAGTCGAACTCGACACCCTGACCGATGCGGTTGGGACCGGAGCCGATGATGACGACCTTGGTCCGATCGGACGGAGCGACCTCGGTCTCGAAGTCATAGCTCGAGTAGTGGTACGGAGTCAGCGCCGGGAACTCGCCGGCACAGGTGTCCACCGTCTTGTAGACCGGTCGGATCCCGAGGCCATGGCGCACCCCGCGCAACTCCGCCTCCGAGGTTCCGCGGAGCTCGGCCAGCTGAGCGTCCGAGAAGCCGTGCTCCTTGGCGTAGCGGAGAGTGGCGGCATCGAGCTCGGGCGCCGTGCGCACGATCTCCGCGACCTCGTTGATGAGCACGATCTGGTCGAGGAACCAGGGGTCCATCGCCGTCGCCTCGAAGGCCTGCTCGACCGTTGCACCCTTGCGCAATGCCTGCTGCAGCGTGACGATACGACCGTCGGTCGGCGTCTTCGAGATCTCGAGCAGCTCCTCCACGGAACGCTCCTCCGCACCCCAGTGGAAGCTCGAACCGCGCTTCTCCAGCGAACGGAGCGCCTTCTGCAGGGCGGTCGCGTAGTTGCGGCCGATCGCCATCGCCTCGCCCACGGACTTCATGGTCGTGGTCAGCGTCGCGTCCGCAGCCGGGAACTTCTCGAAGGCGAAGCGCGGGACCTTGACGACCACGTAGTCGAGCGTCGGCTCGAAGCTCGCCGGCGTCACACCGGTGATGTCGTTCGGGATCTCATCGAGGCGGTAGCCCAGGGCCAGCTTGGCTGCGAGCTTCGCGATCGGGAAGCCGGTGGCCTTCGACGCCAGGGCGCTCGAGCGCGAGACACGCGGGTTCATCTCGATGACGATGATCCGGCCGTTCTTCGGATCGACCGCGAACTGGATGTTGCAGCCTCCGGTGTCGACGCCCACGGCGCGGATGATGTCGATGCCGATGTCGCGCATCTTCTGGTACTCGCGGTCGGTGAGGGTCAGTGCCGGAGCGACCGTGATCGAGTCACCCGTGTGCACGCCGACCGGATCGACGTTCTCGATCGAGCAGACGACGACCGTGTTGTCGGCCGTGTCGCGCATGAGCTCGAGCTCGTACTCCTTCCACCCGAGGATCGACTCCTCGAGGAGCACCTCGGTGGTGGGCGAGTCGCGCAGGCCCGCTCCGGCGATACGACGGAGGTCTTCCTCGTCGTAGGCGAAGCCAGAGCCCAGGCCCCCCATCGTGAAGCTGGGACGGACCACCATCGGGTAGCCGAGCTCGTCCGCGGCAGCCAGCACCTCCTCCATCGTGTGTGCGATGCGGGAGTCTGCCACGTCGGCGCCGGCGTCGAGGACCAGCTGCTTGAAGATCTGGCGATCCTCGCCCTTGTTGATTGCCTCGAAGTTGGCGCCGATGAGCTCGACGTCGTACTTCTCGAGGATGCCGTGGTTGTGGAGCTCGATCGCGGCGTTCAGCGCGGTCTGTCCGCCGAGGGTCGGCAGGATCGCGTCGGGGCGCTCCTTGGCGATGATCGTCTCGATGACCTCCCACGTGATCGGCTCGATGTAGGTCGCATCGGCGAAGTCGGGGTCGGTCATGATCGTGGCGGGGTTGGAGTTGACCAGGATGACCCGGACACCCTCCTCGCGCAGCACACGACAGGCCTGAGTACCGGAGTAGTCGAACTCGCAGGCCTGGCCGATGACGATCGGGCCGGAACCGATGACGAGGACGGAGTTGATGTCGTCGCGCTTGGGCATTACTTGGAGTCCTTCTGGCTGGCGATGACCAGGTCACGGAACCTGTCGAAGAGATAGTTGGCGTCGTGCGGGCCCGCTGCCGCCTCGGGGTGGTACTGCACCGAGAAGGCCGGGATGTCGAGAGCGCGGAGTCCCTCGACGACGTTGTCGTTCAGCCCGACATGGCTGACCTCGACCTTGCCGTACCCGTTCGGGCTGTCGAAGGTCCCCTCGATCGGAGCCTCGACGGCGAAGCCGTGGTTGTGGGCGGTGATCTCCACCTTGCCGGTCTGCTTGTCGAGCACGGGCTGGTTGATGCCACGGTGGCCGAACGGCAGCTTGTAGGTGCCGAGACCCAGCGCACGGCCCAGGAGCTGGTTGCCGAAGCAGATGCCGAAGAACGGCAGCCCGTCGTCGAGCACCGCACGCAGCAGCTCGACGTGATCGCCCGAGGCCGCGGGGTCACCGGGGCCGTTCGAATAGAAGACGGCGACGGGGTCCACTGCTCGGATCTCATCGATGGTCACGTTCTGCGGGAGTACGTGCACCTCGAAGCCGCGGGCCGCGAGATTGTCGATCGTCGCCTGCTTCACACCGAGGTCGAGTACGGCGAGGTTGCCGACCCGCTCCCCCATCGCGGTCGTCACGGTCGCGACGTCGACGGAGACCTCGGCGGACAGATTGCGTCCCGCCATCTCGGGTGCCTCGCGGACGATGCGCACCTGCTCCTCGGGGTCGAGCGACGCATCGGCGCCCGAGAAGATGCCGCCGCGCATGGAGCCGGCTGAGCGGATGTGGCGCGTGATCGAACGGGTGTCGACCCCGCTGATGCCCACCACGCCGTCCTGGACGAGCACATCGTCGAGCGACGCGTTGGCGCGCCAGTTCGAGACGACGCGCGAAGGGTCGCGCACGATGTAGCCGGAGACCCAGATGCGGCGCGACTCGGCGTCTTCGTCGTTCATGCCGGTGTTGCCGATGTGCGGTGCCGTCTGCAGGACGATCTGACCCGCGTACGAGGGGTCCGTGATGGTCTCCTGGTATCCGGACATGCCGGTCGCGAAGACGACTTCGCCGAGGGTGCGTCCGCGTGCGCCGTAGGCGCGTCCGGCGTGACGCGTGCCGTCCTCCAGGACGAGCACGGCGGGGTCGGGCAGCTGGGCCGCGGGGGCCTGCCCGGCGGGTGTCGAGAGAGTCATGACTTTGCTCCTGTGTCGGGGGCGGCGGGGACGAGCCGCTGCAGGTCGGAGATGAGGTTCTGAGGCTCGCCGGTGGCGAGGCGCAGGTAGCTGTCGACGACGGTGTCGTCGGCGATCTTCCAGGCGATGCGCACGAGGCCGCCGGGCTCGACCACGCGGTCGATCGTGACGGTGGCACGATCGACGGTGACGAGCCGCTCGTTCGCGAGGAAGACCGTCGGGGTTCCGTCGAGGCAGAGGGCGATGCCGCGATCCGTGAGGGCGAGCTCGCCGCGTGCCCGATACGCGAGAGGGGACACCGCGAGGCGTTCGAGCGGCTGCTCGTGTCGTGTCGTCGACACGTACAGCACCTCGTCGCGGCGGACGATCTCCGCATGCTCAGGGACTCCGAGCGGCGCCGTGAACACGGAATCGCGGCGCATTCGTCGTCGCCAGGCGAAGAGCATCGCCAGCAGAATCAGGAGCGCCACCGCGATCATGATCGCGACGGCGAGGTCCCGAGCGCTCATGCGCGGAGCTCCTCGACGACGTGTCCTCCGTCGACGGTGAGGGTGCCGCCGTGGATGGTGTACTCCACGCGTCCGGGGAGCGTCCGGCCGAGGTAGGGCGAGTTCACGCTCCGGCCGTGGAGATCCGCCGCCGTGAAGACGCCGTCGACAGAAGCGTCATACAGCGTGAGGTGGGCCGGCTGTCCGACGTCGAGCGGAGTGCCGTGGCCGGCGAGCATACCGATGCGTGCCGGTGTCGAACTCATGACGCGCGCGACGTCGGACCATTCGAGCAGCCCGGTCTGCACCATCGACTGATGCACCACGCGGAGCGCGCTCTCGAGGCCCACCATGCCGTTCGCGGCCGCCTGCCACTCGCACGCCTTGTTCTCGCTCGGATGCGGTGCGTGATCGGTGGCCACGATGTCGATCGTTCCGTCGGCGAGGCCCTCGCGCACGGCGTGCACATCCTCTTCGCGACGCAGCGGCGGATTGACCTTATAGCGAGCGTCGTAGCCGCGCACGAGCTCGTCGGTCAGCAACAGGTGGTGCGGGGTGACCTCAGCGGTGACGTCGATGCCGCGCTTCTTGGCCCAGCGGATGATGTCCACCGACCCTGCCGTCGAGAGGTGACAGACGTGCAGGCGTGATCCCACGTGCTCGGCCAGCAGCACGTCGCGGGCGATGATCGACTCCTCCGCCACCGCGGGCCAGCCGCTCAGACCGAGTTCGGCCGACACGATGCCTTCGTTCATCTGGGCACCCTCGGTGAGACGAGGATCCTGAGCGTGCTGGGCGATGACCCCGCCGAAGGACTTCACATACTCCAGCGCGCGGCGCATGATGAGCGGATCGAACACGCAGAAGCCGTCGTCGCTGAAGACGCGCACCTTCGCGCGGGACGACGCCATCGCTCCCAGTTCCGCGAGACGCTCGCCCTTCTGCCCGACCGTGACGGCGCCGATGGGCTGCACGGTGGCATAACCGGCTGCCTCGCCCAGGCCGAGCTCCTGCTCGACCACTCCGGCGGTGTCCGCCACGGGAGAGGTGTTGGGCATCGCGAACACCGCGGTGAAACCACCGGCGGCTGCGGCCCTCGTCCCGGTGAGGATCGTCTCCGACGCTTCGTAGCCGGGTTCGCGCAGATGCGTGTGCAGGTCGACGAGCCCGGGCAGGGCCACGAGCCCCGCGCCGTCGATGATGCGCGCACCGGCGCGATGCAATCGCTGACCGATGTCGGCGATGCGGCCGTCTTCGATGATGATGTCGGCGCTCTCGGCACCGAGCAACTGTGCGCCAGTGATGACGAGGGTCTCGCTCACAGGTCTCCCCCTCGTTCGTCGTCTCGTTCTCCTGCCAGCAGCAGGTACAGCACCGCCATGCGGACGGACACCCCGTTCGTCACCTGTTCCAGCACCGTCGAGCGGGGGGAATCGGCAGCTTCCGAAGAGATCTCCAGTCCCCGGTTCATGGGTCCGGGGTGCATGACAATGCTACCTGCCGGAAGACCTCCCACACGCCGTGCGTCCAGGCCCCAGCGGCGGGAATACTCCCGCTCAGTCGGGAAATACGCCGCGTTCATCCGTTCCAGCTGGATACGCAGCATCATCACGGCGTCTGGGTCCTCCGCCAGCGCCCGATCGAGGTCGTACTCGACCCGAACCGGCCAGAGAGACACGTTCTGCGGCACCAACGTGGGTGGTGCGACCAGGGTGACGTCGGCACCCAAGGTGGTGAGCAGCCAGACGTTGGAACGGGCGACCCGGGAGTGCAACACGTCACCGACGATCACGACCCGCAGCCCGCTGAGGTCCCGTCCTCGGCTGTCGCCACCGAAGCGACGCTTGCGGATGGTGAAGGCGTCGAGCAGCGCCTGCGTCGGGTGCTCGTGGGTGCCGTCCCCGGCATTCACCACGCCGGCCGAGATCCAGCCGCTGGTGGCGAGGGTCTGCGGCGCTCCGGAGCCGGGGTGCCGGACCACGACCGCGTCGGCGCCGATCGCCTCGAGCGTCTGCGCCGTGTCTTTCAGGCTCTCGCCCTTGGAGACGCTGGAGCCCTTCGCGGCGAAGTTGATCACATCGGCGGAGAGACGCTTGGCGGCTGCCTCGAACGAGATGCGCGTGCGGGTCGAGTCCTCGAAGAAGAGGTTCACGACGGTCTTGCCGCGCAGTGTCGGCAGTTTCTTGACCTCGCGGGACTGCGTGTCCGACATGTCTTCGGCGACGTCGAGGATGCGCAGTGCGGTGGCCCGATCGAGGGTACGGGTGTCGAGGAGATGCCTCATTCGCCGATCGTCACCTCCTCGGCCCCGTCGTTCTCGAAGAGGCGCACGTTGACGCGCTCCGTGCGCGCGGAGGGGATGTTCTTGCCGATGAAGTCCGGCCGGATCGGAAGTTCACGATGCCCGCGGTCGACCAGGATCGCCAGCCGGACGACAGCGGGGCGGCCGATCGACTGGATCGCGTCCAGTGCGGCCCGGATGCTCCGCCCGGAGAAGAGCACATCATCGACGAGCACGACCGTCTTGCCGTCGATGCCTCCGACCGGGATCTCCGTGGGCTGCGGCGAACGGGTCGGGTGCTTGGCGAGGTCATCCCGGAACAGGGTGACATCGAGCGCGCCGACGGGAACGGACTGTTGGGCGATCTCGCTGATCAGCAGGCCGAGGCGATGGGCGAGAGTGACCCCGCGGGTCGGGATTCCCAGCAGGACGAGGTTCTCGGCTCCTCGATTGGACTCGAGGATCTCGTGCGCGATACGGGTCAGCGCGCGTGAGATGTCGGCTTCGTGCAGCACGGTGCGCATGCTCATCGGCCGCTCCCTTCTCCGCCTCACAGGACGGTGTTAAAGGTTGCTAGTCAGGCCAGTCTATCGGAGCGCGGGCTCTCCGCGATCAGCTCGCCTCCTGCAGCACGGGATCGGTGACGTCGTCGACCTTGGCGGAACGGATCGGGTGCCCGGCCGTGGAGAGGCATCGACCGGTCTTCAGGTCCCACTTCCAGTCGTGCATGCTGCAGGTGAGGATCCCGTCCTCGTCGACGGTGCCCGTTCGGGTGAGGTCGGCGCGCAGGTGCGGGCAGCGCCGCTGGACGACCCAGTCCCCGATCTCCGCATCCTCCGTCTGATCCGTCTGCTCCTGATACCAGTTCTCGACGTATTCGATCCGGTCGACCGAGAGGCACTTGAGGAACGTGGTGAGGAACTCGTTGAACTTGCCGCTGCGCCCCACCGAGAACTGCATCGAGAGGAAGATCGAGTTCGACCAGTCGATCTCGTGATCGACGATGTTCGTGGAGACGAGATCTGCGGGGATGGTGTACCAGTACACGCACTCCTCCCCCGCGTACTCGCGGACCTTCGCACGAGGGAAGTCGACGACCATGTCGAGCTCGCCGATGCGGAAGCGCACGCATCCGCCGACGCCCAACCGGATCGTGCGGGACTTCTTCAGCAACGGCTCCCACCAGGTCTTGATCGCCTCGAGCATCTCGGCCGGGGGGATGATCTCGGCACGAGACGCCTCTTCGTCGCGGATCTCCTGCTGCCGGCTCGCGCGCTGCTCCTCGAGGTACTCCCACTTCTCGTCGAAGATGTGAGCGATCTCGGCGTCGCTGTAGAGCGTCTGCTCGGAGGTGACGTTACCTCCCTCGACCGTGACGACGGTCCCGGGGATGAAGAGCTGACCGTCGTACTGCGGAGCGAGCTCCTTCATGTGCGCGAGGAACTGCTTCTGGTCCGTGAAGATCGATTCGCCGTTCTTGCCCAGACCATTGAAGTCGAACAGATCGTCGCGCAGGAACATGGGCGGACCGGCCATCGGGAAGACGTGCGGAGCATCGACCTTCTCGATGTAGTACATGGCGCGCTTGTTCTGCGCTTCGCGCTTGAGGCGGGCGAAGTTCTGCTTCGCGTCGAGCGGCAGGTCGTAGACCATGGGCCACCAGATGGCACCGGAGACCTGGGTGAAGTAGGCGTCGGGCGTGCCGAAGTCGAGCAGCTTCTCGAGGTCGAGTGGATGCGAGTCGTTCTGATTGAGCACCGAACCGGTGCCGTCGTCTACGCTCAACGAGGAGTCGCCGATCGGTCCGTCGCTGGGAGCGCGCAGCGGCGTGATCATCATCTTGAGGTCGCCGCGCTGGATCACCTGACCTGCCGGAGCGTAGGTGATGTTCGTGTAGCCGAGCGCGCGGATGTCCTTCTCGAGATCATCGGTCGGGTACTCCGGGAGCAGCACCTCGATGTCCTTGCGGATGTAGCGCTCGAGGAGACGCGGATCGAAGTGGTCGCGGTGGCGGTGCGAGATCCAGAGGAAGTCGGCTTCGCGGCCGAATCGCTCCCAATCCAGCCCCCGGTTGTCCGGGAACGGGAACCAGGATCCGTAGAAGGAGGGTCCGAGAACCGGGTCGCAGATGATGTTCCCGCCCACGGTCTCGATGAACATCCCGGCGTGGCCGAGTCCGGTGATCCGCATTGCATTCCTCCCGAAAGTGAACCGTTCGATTGTACCGAGGGCTCCCTGTGCGGCCGGTCGACCGAGCCGGGAGTATTCATCTCACCCCTCGAACAAGCCGCGGATGTCGTCGGCGGTCAGCGATTGTGCGAACAGCGCTTCCTCATCGAGGACGGCGGTGAACAACCGGGCCTTGCGGCGCTGCAGCTCGAGCACCTTCTCTTCGATGGTCCCGGTGGAGATCATCCGGTAGACGAACACCTGACGGTCCTGTCCGATGCGGTGCGTGCGGTCGATCGCCTGCGCCTCCGCCGCGGGATTCCACCACGGGTCGAGGAGGAACACGTAGTCGGCTTCGGTCAGCGTGAGGCCGAATCCCCCTGCCTTCAAGCTGATCAGGAACACCGGCTGCTCCCCGCCGGTGAATCCGTCGACCACCTTCTGGCGATGCCTGGTCGTCCCGTCCAGATGGGCGTACGGGATTCCCGCGGTATCCAGACGGGCTGCGGCCAGGTCGAGGAAGGAGGTGAACTGACTGAACACCAGGGCCCGGTGGCCCTCGGCCTGGAGCTCGATCACCCTCTCGAGGAGGACGTCGAGCTTGCGCGAACCGATCTTCGCGTCTTCCGGGTCGATGAGACCGGGAGCGAGGCTGAGCATCCGCATCAGGGTGAGCGAGCGGAACACGATGAAACGGTTGCGATCGAGGTCTTCGAGTAGGCCCAGCACCTTCTGACGTTCCCGCTGCAGCACCGTCTCGTACAGGGCGCGGTGGGAGGCACCGAGCTCGACCTCGAGGATCTGCTCCTGCTTCGCAGGGAGTTCCGGAGCGACGATCTCCTTCGTGCGCCGCAGCAGCAACGGGCGTATCCGTCGTCGCAACTGCGCGAGGCGTCGTTGCCGGTACTCGCCGCCCTCCTCGTTCTCCGGCACCTTGCCCTGCTCGATCGGCTGGATGTACCGCTCGCGGAATTTCCGCGCCGACGGGAAGAGTCCGGGCGCCGTGAGCTTCAACAGTGCCCATAGCTCGCTGAGGCTGTTCTCCATCGGGGTTCCGGTGACGGCGAAGGTCACATCGGCCGAGAAGGAAGCGACGGCGCGGTGCAGCTTCGTCGCGGGGTTCTTGACGAACTGCGCCTCGTCGAGGATGAGCCCCGCCCAATCCACAGCCGCGTACTCGGCCTCATCGAGCCGGGCGACGGCATAGGTCGTGATCACGAGATCGGTCTCGCCGAGGTGGTCGACCAACCCGGGACCCTGGGTGCTCGCCCGGAGCAGCACCCGAAGCGAGGGCGTGAATCGAGCGGCCTCGCTCCGCCAGGTGGCCAGCACGGATGTGGGTGCGACGACCAGGAACGGGCGATGCTCCCCCGCCTCCCTGGCGTGTGCGATGAGTGCGAGGAGCTGGAGCGTCTTGCCGAGTCCCATGTCATCGGCGAGGATTCCTCCCAGGCCGTGGTTCCAGAGGAATGCGAGCCAATCCAGCCCCTCCTTCTGGTACGGCCGCAGCGTGGCGTTCACCGCCGGCGGCACCGGAACCGAGGGCACGGAGGAAGCACGACGCAGAGCGTCGGCGGTGGCGCGCCAGGTGACGGCCGGGAGAGCCTCGTCGGCGAGGTCCTCGAACTCCTCCCAGAGGTCTGTCTGATACCGGCTGATCCGAGGACCCGTCTCCCACTCGTCGAGCGCGCCCGCTTCGTCGATGAGCTCACGCAGGTGATCGAGGGATCGATGGTTCAGCGAGAAGTAGCTGCCGTCGACGAGGAGGAGCTTCTTCCGACCAGTGCTCAGTGCCGTGAACAGCGGTTCGAACGGGATCGTGCGCCCATCGATCTTGACCAGCACGCCGAGGTCGAACCAGTCCGGATCCGTGCTCTCCACGGTCGACACGGTGATCTCCGGGTCGCCCGTCAGCTCGTGATAGCTCTTGCGCCGGCCCGAGACCACCACCGTGACGCCGTGGGCTTCGAGAGCGGGGACGATCCGGGTGACGAACTCGGCTGCCGCGACGTCGTGGAACGAGCCCGTGGCCTGGAGAGCCTCCCCCAGATGCTCGGTCCAGACGTTCTGAAGCGCGTCGCGGTGCGCCGCCTCCGCCGTGGTGTCGCGCACCGCATGATCACTGGCGGCGAACGGAACCCGTCCGAATCCGCGATACTCCCACGCGAAGGTATAGGAGACCGTGTCACCCCGACGGAACGACAGCTCCAGCACGGCATGAGGTGCGGGCAGCGCAGGCAGTTCGACACGGTCGGCGGAGCGCACGGCGATCCGACGCCCGAGCAGCGGATACGCATCCTGGAAGAACGCCGCTTCGTCGCCCGCCGGAACCTCGAGACCCGCCGCGGGACCGATCAGGGCGTGGACGGGCTCGCTGAGCGGTACCTCGGCGAGTGTCACGTGCAGACGCGTGCCGTGCTGCGCGATCTCGTACACGCCGCTGCGACCGATCGCCCGGACGTCCCGGGGCTCGACCTCGCGGCCGTCGATCGTGATGTCGGGGCGCACCACGAGCCCTCCGTCCTCGGCGCGTCCGATCGTCGCGCCGATGGTGGCCTGCTCCGCCACGGCGACGCTCGTGTTCTTCTGCGTGGCGACGAGCGGTATCCCGAGGTCCGCAGCGGTTCGCAGGTGCCCCCACAGCAGGCCGGATTCGATCAGATCCGCGACCAGCCAGTCACCGGCGGTACCCGACAAGAGAGTGTCCCGGGCGATGCTCAGCAGGTCGGCGAACCACCGCGATCGATCCCGCCCGTACTGCGAAGACGAACGCCGCACCGCGTCCCACGTCGCAGACCCCTGCACCCAGGCATCCGTCGCGGCGCTCCGCTCGAGCGGGCGGATCCCGAGAAGGATCTCCCCCGTGCGCTTCGCCACGTCGCGGGCGGTGGCCGTACGTTGCGGTCGCGAGGCCCAGGGGTTCGCCCCGCGTCCGTCGCGCACCCGCAACTCGACACCGAGGGCGAGGGGCGTCTTCGCGTCGTCACGCGAAGGACCGAGGATCGTACGCCAGTCTGCGTACGGCGGCCCCTCGGATCGGGATGGTTCGAACGGAAGAGCCATGCTTCCATCCTCTCCGCCACCGCCGACAGTACGACGCGTCGGACGGGTCAGGCCGCGCGAGCCACCCGGGCGAGGACGCCGTGCACGAAGGCCCCGGAGTCGTCGGTGGAGAACTCCTTCGCGAGTTCGACGGCCTCGTCGATCGCGACCGCAGTCGGCACTTCGTCGTTATACAGGATCTCCCACACCGCGATCCGGAGCAGCGCGCGATCCACCGCGGGCATGCGCTCCAGCTTCCAGTCCCGACTGTGCGTCGTGATCTGCTCGTCGATCTCGTCGCGGGTGTCGATGATGCCGTCGACGATCTCGCGCGCGTAGAGCCACGAGGCCTCGCGTGCGGGCTCACTCGCGGCACGCTTGGCCTCGGAGGCCAGGGTCACGGCGAGGTCGTCCCCGCGCACATCGGAGGAGAAGAGGATGTCGAGAGCGCGCTTGCGCGCCTTCGTCCGGGCGCTCACGCCTTACTTCTCGCGGCCGAGGTAGTCACCCGTACGGGTGTCGACCTTGACCTTGGTGCCGGCCTCGACGAACAGCGGCACCTGGATCTCGTAACCGGTCTCGAGCGTGGCGGGCTTGGTGCCTGCCGACGAGCGGTCACCCTGCAGGCCGGGCTCGGTGTAGGTGATCTCCAGGATCACGGAGGCCGGGAGGTCGAGGTACAGGGGGTTGCCGTTGTTCAGGGCGATCGTGACGGCCTGGTTCTCGAGGAGGAAGTTCTTCGCGTCGCCGACCGTGGCGGCCCCGACCGTGATCTGGTCGAAGTCGGTCTGGTCCATGAACACGTAGCCGTCGCCGTCCGTGTACAGGTAGGTGTAGTCGCGGCGGTCGACGTTCTCGATCTCGATCTTGGCGCCGGCGTTGTAGGTGCGGTCGACGACCTTGCCCGACACGACGTTCTTCAGCTTGGTGCGCACGAACGCGCCACCCTTGCCGGGCTTCACATGCTGGAACTCGATGACGCTCCAGAGCTGCCCGTCGATGCTGAGGACGACGCCGTTCTTGATGTCTGCGGTAGATGCCATGCGCTGCGAGTTCCGTTCGTGTGTCTGCGGGGTCGGACGAGACCGACAGTCGATTCTACGGGATGAGTGCGGCGAGCTGTCGCACAGCGTCTGCGTAGCCGTCGACGCCACGGCCGGCGACCCGCACGGCCGCCACATCTTCCAGGTAGGAATGGTGGCGGAAGGCCTCACGCGCGAGCACATCGGAGATGTGGACCTCCGCGAACGGCAGCGCCACCCCGGTGAGCGCGTCACGCAGCACCACCGACGTGTGCGTGAGCCCGCCCGGATTGATCACGATCCCGGCGCAGTCCTCCCGTGCCGCATGGATCGCGTCGACGAGCACGCCCTCGTGGTTGCTCTGCAGCGCCCGGACCTCGAATCCGACCGCGGCTGCGGCCTCGGTGGTGATCCGTTCCACGTCCGCGAGAGTCGCCGTGCCGTACACGTCGGGCTCGCGGGTACCGAGGAGATTCAGGTTCGGCCCGTTGACCAGGAGGATCCGGCGGCTCACTCCCCGACCTCCTGATAGGCGGCGAACAGCAGCGACTCGTCCGGAGCCTGCAGGACGGTGGGCTTCGCGAGGTCGTCGAGGAGGATGAAGCGCAGCATCCCGCCGCGGCTCTTCTTGTCGCGCTGCATGGTGGCGAGCAACTGCGGCCATGCCCCCGCACGGTACGAGGTCGGAAGGCCCAGCGACTCCAGGATCGTCCGGTGCCGCTCGGCAGCGGAGTCGGACAGACGACCCGCGAGCCGTGAGAGCTCGGCGGCGTAGAGCATCCCGACCGAGATCGCGGCGCCGTGCCGCCAGCGGTACCGTTCCGCATGCTCGATCGCGTGTCCGAGCGTGTGCCCGTAGTTGAGGATCTCGCGGAGTCCGGCCTCGCGGAAGTCATCCGAGACGACCTTCGCCTTCATGTCGATCGCCAGTTCGACCGCGCGGCGGAACTCCTCGGATGTCGTGTCGACGGCGCGGAGCGGATCGGCCTCGATGATGTCCAGGATCTCCGGAGCCCAGATGAATCCGGCCTTGACCACCTCGGCGAATCCTGCGGTCGCCTCGTTGGGACTCAGGCTGGCGAGCTCGTCGAGGTCGCCGATCACGGCGCTCGGCGCCCAGAACGCCCCCACGAGGTTCTTGCCCTCCGCGGTGTTGACACCGGTCTTGCCGCCGACGGACGCATCGACGAGGCCCAGCACCGTGGTCGGCACCTGGATCAGCTGCACGCCCCGCAGCCAGGTCGCGGCGACGAACCCGGCGAGGTCGGTCACCGCTCCCCCGCCGTATCCGATGACCGCATCGCTGCGGGTGAAGTCCGCCTGGCCCATCACCTGCCAGCAGAAGGCCGCGACCTCGATCCGTTTGCCCTGCTCGGCATCCGGGATCTCCGCGAGCAGTACCTCGCGCGGACCGTCGGTGGTGTCGGCGAGAAGTCTGTCGCGCAGCTCGGCCGCGCGGGACGCGAGCGTGGGCGGATGCACCACCAGCACCTTGCGGACGCCCGGCGCGAGCGCGGCGGAGACCCGATCCAGTATCCCGCGTCCGATGGTGATGTCGTAGGCGTCGTTCCCCGTGATGCTGATGGTCGTCGTGCTCATCGCTGTTCTCTCCTCCATGTCACGATGTCATCCGCGATCTTCTGCATCGGACGACGCGAGGTGTCGAAGGTGGTCGAGGCGACCTCGGCGTACCACCCCCGGCGTTCCTCGAAGATCTTCTTCCAGCGCTCCACCGGATCCTCATCCCCTGACAGGAGGGGGCGGTTGCTGCCGCGGAGCCTGTCCGCCACTGCGTCTGGGTTCACCGTCAGGAAGACGACAGGATGCGCTTTCAGGAGTTCGCGGGTGGCCGCCTGCGTGACCGCGCCTCCACCGAGGGAGATCACGCCCCCGTCGGCGAGGGCCTGGGCGACCGCGGCGCGTTCGAGCTCCCGGAAGTGCGCCTCTCCATACTCGGCGAAGATGCCGGGGATCGGACCATGTTCCGCCACGATGCGTTTGTCCGTGTCGACGAAAGCGACGCCGAGCCGCCGAGCGACGCGGCGTCCGACGCTGGTCTTGCCTGCGGCCATCGGGCCGACCAGCACCAGCGTCAGCGGATCAGCCGCGCTCGTCATGCGCGATGAGCGCCGCCTCGGACGCCGGTGTCGTCCGCAGCCCCGCCGGGATGCCTTCGAGGTAGCCCTCGAGGTTGCGACGGGTCTCGCGGATACTGTCGCCACCGAACTTCTCGAGCACGGCGTTCGCGAGCTCCACGGCGACCATCGCCTCGGCGACCACTCCGGCGGCGGGCACAGCGCACACGTCGGAGCGCTGGTGGTGAGCGGTGGCGTCGTCACCCGTGGCGGTGTCGATCGTGCGGAGGGCATGCGGAACGGTCGCGATCGGCTTCATCCCGGCGCGGACGCGCAACACGGTTCCGGTGGACATGCCGCCTTCCGTGCCTCCGGCCCTGTCCGAGCCGCGCGTGATGCCGTCCGCGGTGGCGAAGAGCTCATCGTGGGCGGCCGAACCTCGGCGGCGCGTGGTCTCGAAGCCGTCGCCGACCTCGACGCCCTTGATCGCCTGGATGCTCATGAGCGCCTGAGCGAGACGCGCGTCGAGGCGTCGGTCCCAGTGCACGTGGGAGCCGAGTCCCGGGGGAAGGCCGTATGCGAGCACCTCGACGATGCCGCCCAGCGTGTCGCCGTCCTTCTTCGCGTCATCGACCTCGGCCACCATCAGAGCGGAGGTCGCGGTGTCGAAGCACCGGAGCGGATCGGCATCGAGCGCCTCGACATCGTCGGGCGTGGGGAGCGGAGACCCCTCGGGCACCCGCACCGGGCCGATCGACAGAGTGTGGCTGACCAGGCGGATACCGAGTTCGCCGAGGAACGATCGGGCGATCGCCCCGAGCGCGACACGCGCAGCCGTCTCCCGCGCGCTCGCTCGTTCGAGGATCGGACGCGCCTCGTCGAAGTCGTACTTCTGCATGCCCACGAGGTCGGCGTGCCCCGGACGTGGACGTGTGAGGGGCGCGCTGCGCCCACGGGACTTGTCGGTGAGCTCCACGGGCTCGGGGTTCATGACCTCGATCCACTTCGGCCACTCGGTGTTGCCGATGCGCAGAGCGATCGGGCTGCCGAGGCTCTTGCCGTGCCGCACACCGCCGGAGATGGTCAGCGCGTCCTGCTCGAACTTCATGCGCGAGCCACGGCCATAGCCCAGCTTGCGACGAGCGAGATCGGCCTGGATGGCCTCGGAGGACACAGGGACGCCGGAGGGCAGGCCCTCCATGACGGCGATGAGTTCTGGGCCGTGCGATTCGCCGGCCGTGAGCACGCGGAGCATTGCTCCAGTCTCCCACGGGTTGGCCCCCTCGCCGCGCCGCGTTTCGACGCCGTCCGCTCAGAGCGCGGCGCGCATGGCGGAGACGACCTCTGCTTCGGCGGGCAGCGGGAGCGCCGGATCCCCGTGCCGGAAGATCCGGATCTGGCGCACGGCCTGATGCAGCAGCATCCCCAAGCCGGACACCACCGTGCCGTCGCTCCAGCGGGACGCGAGGGCGGAGGGCCAGGGCGCATAGGCAGCATCGAACAAGGCTCCGCCGGTCTCGGCCAACCCCACCGCGGTTTCGACAGGAAGGGCGGTCGCACTGGGCAAGGTCGAGAGGGTCAGATCGACCGCGTCGCGTCCGCCGCCGAGGGAGCGCGCTTCGACTGGCATACCCAAGCGGTCGCCGAGGGCGACGAGTGCCTTCGCCCGCTCCGGGCGTCGAGCCCGCACCTCCACGTGCTTCACCCCGATCTCGGAGGCGGCGACGAGCGCGGACGCGGCAGTGGCGCCGGCACCGATGATGCGCGCCGTCTCCGCAGCGGTGATCCCCGCCTCCGACAGCGCGTCGATGATCCCGCCGACATCGGTGTTGAAACCGGCGGGCGCCGCCCCGAGCACCAGGGTGTTGACGGCGCCGGTGAGCTCTGCGTGGCGATCCCTCGTCGCAGCGGCGCGGTAGCCCTCCCCCTTCAACGGCATGGTCAGCGACAACCCGCGCCACGTGTCGTCGAGTCCACCGAGTACGGCGGTGAAGGCCTCCGCAGAGACCTGACGCCGTCCGTACTCCCATTCCAGACCGAGGACCCGATACGCGGCGGCATGCAGGTCAGGGGATTTGGAGTGCGCGATCGGGTCCCCCCAGACCGCGAGTCGCGTACGCGTCACCGCGTCAGCACCCGGCGTCGGGGTTCGCGCGGCACCATTCGCGCCACTTCTCGATCCCCTGCTCGTGCTCGGCCATGGTCTCGGAGAACTGCGTCTCCCCCGTGCTGAGGTTGATCGTGACGAAGTAAAGCCACGGGCCATCGACGGGGTTCATCGCCGCCGAGATCGCGGCGTCACTCGGACTCGCGATCGGCGTCGCGGGGAGGCCCTCCCGCACGTAGGTGTTCCAGGCGTTGTCGTCTTCCAGCGCTTCCTTGGAACTCGAGACGACGCCCTCGTGCAGCGAGCCGTAGCCGTACTGCGCGGTCGAGTCCATCTGCAGCTTCATATTGATGTCGAGACGGTTCTGGATCACGCGCGAGACCTTCGCGAAGTCATCGAGCCGACCTTCCCGCTGGATGATCGAGGCGATGGTCAGTATGCGCTCCTCGTCGCCGGCGGGGACCCCCGCAGCGGCCAGCGATTCGCGGGTACGATCGACCATGCGCTGGATGACCTGCGTGGCCGTGACCTCGGGATCGAACGTATAGACGGCCGGGAACAACCAGCCTTCGAGGCTCTGCGCTTCCACGCCGTACTGCGAAGGATCCTTGACGGCCGCCTCGAAGTCCGCCAGCGGCAGACCGAGGGTCTCGGCCATGGCAGGGAGGGAGGAGACGATGGTTCCACCTTCAGCGACCGAGACGGTGTTCTCGAGCTTGTTCGCGTCGTCCCGGAGTGCCGCGAGGGCGGCCTCGGCCGTCATCTTCGTCTGAAGCTTGTACACGCCCGGGTAGAAGATCACGGCGATGTTCTCGTCGACGAGGTAGTCGTAGAAGACGCTCTCGGTCTTCGTCACCCCCGCCTCGTACAGTGCGGTCGACACGGGAGAGCCGGTGTCGCCCTCCTTGATCGTGACGAAGGCCTCGCCGGTCGCCAGACCCGGCTCCCAGTCCTTCGAATCGCCCCAGCCCATCGCGTCACTGATCTTCTCGCCGTAGGTGTTCGCCACCCAGACTCCGGCCGCCGCGATACCACCGAAGATCACCAGGACGATGATCAGCGCGATCAAGCACCCCTTGCGGCGCTTCTTCTTCGGCGCGGCGTCGATGTGATCGTCATGGGGAACGAAGAGGTCGTCCAGCCCACCGCCGAGCACAGGCTCCGGTGTCGCCGCGGCACCCGAAGGCGACTCGATCCGGGGCACGGCACGGGTGGGGGTGTCCGCGGCATCCGCGGAGGCACGGACCGGAGTCGGCGAGGGCACCCCACCGGCGGCGGCGACGGCGTCGTCCGCAGAAGCGCGAACAGGCACGGGAGAAGCCTCGGCCGCTGTATCGGCACCGGTGACGGGGCGGGACTCCCCCGCGGCCGCTTCTCTGGCCGCCCGACGCGAACCCGGAACGGGCGCGCTGTTGTCGACCGTGGGAATCTGCGCGGTCGGCTCGGGGAGGTTCTCGAAGAGATCCCCCAGGCGGGAATCTGCGTCGTGCCGCGGCGTTTCGTTGTCGCGTTCGGACATCGTCAGGCGTGCTCCTCGTCAGGCGAGATGATGGCACCGGCCGGGTTTCCGGTGCTCTTCTCCATGTCGATCGCCTGCTGCAGAAGCACCACGGCGGCGACCTGATCCACAATGCTACGAGACTTCTTCTGAGATCTCCCGGAACTGCGCAACGCAGCATGGGCCGTCACAGTGCTCAAGCGCTCGTCCACGAGCCTCACCGGAGTGCCGCTGCGCCGGCAGAGTTCGGCGGCGAACTCCCGCGCGTCCGTGGTCGACGCGGTATCCGCACCCTGCATGTTGACCGGCAGACCGACCACGAACTCCAACGGGTCGTACTCGCTCGCGATCTGAAGGATCCTTGCGATCGAGGCCTCGTCGCGAGGCACCGTCTCCACGGGGACGGCCAGCATCCCGTCGGGGTCGCAGCGCGCGACACCGACCCGCGCGCGCCCCACGTCGATGCCGAGCCGCACACCGCGGCGGAAAGTGCTCACGCGCCGCGCAGCTCCTGTGCGATGGCTTCGAGCGCCGCCGGCAGAGCCGCCGTGTCGGCGCCGCCACCTTGCGCGACATCATCGCGCCCGCCGCCACCGCCGCCGAGCACGCCTGCCGCGCGCTTCGCGAGCGCACCGGCCTTCGCTCCCGCCAAGCGTGCCGCGTCATTGGTCGCGACGACGACGACGGGCCGCCCGCCCACGACCGCCCCGAGTGCCACCACAGCGGCCTCCGAGCCGAGCCGATCGCGCACGCCGTTGACGAGGTCTCGCACGTCATCCGCCGATGCGACTTCGCCCAGACTCTGCGCGGCCAGTCGGAACGCACCGACGCGCGTCGCGGCGTCGACGATGGCCGGCACCTGTCCGGCTCTCTCCTTCGCCTCGAACTGCGCGATGCGCTTCTCCGCAGCCTTCAGGCTGGCCGTCAGGTCGGCGATCCGCTCCGGCAGCTGCTCCCGCGGCGTCTTGAGGGAACTGGTCAGCTGCGAGACGATCGCCCGCTCAGCCGCGAGCTCACGGAAAGCATCGGCGCCGACGAGAGCTTCGATACGACGGTTGGAGGCGCCCACCGAGGACTCCCCGACCAGGCTGACCAGCCCGATCTCGGCACTGGTGGTCACGTGCGTCCCGGCGCAGAGTTCCCGCGACCACGGCCCACCGATGTCGACCATGCGCACGACGTCGCCGTACTTCTCGCCGAACAGCGCCATGGCGCCGGCTTCCTTGGCCTCGTCGAGCGAGACGATGCGCGTGGTCACTTCCAGGGCGTCCTGCACCGCGCGGTTGGTGATCTCCTCGATCTCGCTGCGCGTATCCGCCGAGAGCGCCTGCGACCAGGCGAAGTCGAAGCGCATGTAGCCGGCACGATTCAAAGAACCGGCCTGCGTCGCCGTGGGACCGAGGGTGTCACGGAGCGCGGCGTGCACGAGGTGCGTGGCCGAATGCGCCTGGCGGGCTGCACGGCGGTTCGCCGCGTCCACGACCGACGTCGCGACATCGTCGACGGCCACGCTTCCGCGCGTGACTTCGACGGTGTGGCTGATGAGTCCGGGGACCGGCTTCTGAACGTCGAGCACTTCGAGCGCGTAGCCCGGGCCGACGATCGTGCCCTTGTCGGCCACCTGACCACCGGACTCGGCATACAGCGTCGTCTCGGCGAGCACGACCTCGGCGATCTGCCCTTCGGATGCGCTGCGCACAGGCACTCCGTCGACGAGGAGTCCGAGCACACGGGACTCGACCTCGAGCGCGGTGTATCCGTCGAAACCGGTCTCGCCCAGGGAGCGCAGCTCCCGGTAGACCGATACGTCGGCGAGCTGACGCTTGCGGTTGCGGGCGTCGTCCTTGGCCCGCTGACGCTGCTCCTGCATGAGCGTGTCGAAAGCGGCGCGATCGACGTCCAGTCCCGCTTCCTCAGCGACTTCGAGCGTGAGGTCGATCGGGAAGCCGTAAGTGTCGTGGAGCAGGAACGCCTCGGGACCGCTGAGCGTCTTCCCCCCGCCCTTCCTGGTCTCGTCGAGGGCGAGATCGAGGATCGTGGAGCCGGCCACGAGGGTCCGGCGGAACGTCTCCTCTTCGGCGAACGCCGACGCGGACAGTACCGCCCAGTCCCTCTCGAGTTCCGGATAGGTCGTCTTCATCACATCGCGCGATGCGGCGAACAGCTCGGGGAACACCGGCTCATCGACGCCGAGCAGTCGCATCGAGCGGACCGTGCGGCGCATCAGACGGCGGAGGATGTACCCACGCCCCTCGTTGGATGGACGCACCCCGTCGGACAGAAGCATGAGGGAGGAACGCACATGGTCGGCGACAACGCGGAATCGCACGTCGTCCTCATGCTGCACGCCGTACGGGCGGCCGGAGAGCTCGACGGCGCGATCCAGCACCGGACGCACCTGATCCGACTCGTACATGTTGTCGACGCCCTGCTTGAGGAACGCGACACGCTCGAGTCCCATCCCGGTGTCGATGTTCTTCATCGGCAGCTCGCCGACGATGTCGAACTCCGTCTTGCTGCGGATGTTCTCGATGAAGTCCTGCATGAACACGAGGTTCCAGATCTCCAGGAACCGTGAGTCGTCGACGGCGGGACCGCCGTCCTTCCCGTAGGCCGGCCCGCGGTCGAAGAAGATCTCGGAATCAGGACCGCCCGGTCCGGGCTGCCCTGTGTTCCAGTAGTTGTCCGCGCGCCCGAGGCGCTGGATGCGCTCCGGCTTGAGACCGATGATGTCGCGCCAGATGGCCTCGGCCTCGTCGTCCGTCTCGTAGACGGTGACCCACAGGTCCTTCTCGTCGAAGCCGAGCCCCCCGTCCGACTCGGAACCTGTCAGAAGCTCCCAGGCGTATCGGATCGCGCCTTCTTTGAAGTAGTCGCCGAACGACCAGTTGCCCAGCATCTGGAAGAAGGTGCCGTGACGGGCGGTCCGACCGACCTCTTCGATGTCGTTGGTGCGAATGCACTTCTGCACGTCCGCGATCCGCGGATGCGGCGCAGGGACGACGCCCGTGAGGTACGGGATCATCGGCACCATGCCGGCGACCGTGAACAGCAGCGACGGGTCGTCGCTGACGAGCGAGGCCGAGGGGACGATGAGGTGGTCGTTCTTCTCGAAGTAGTCGAGGTAACGCTGCGCGATCTCCGCAGTTTTCATAGAGTGCCGGGTGTCCTTGCGTGAAGATGCCGCGCCGGGGCGCTGCTGCGGTGGTTCAGTTGTCGCCCGGCTCCGTGAGCCGTGCCTCCTGCTCGCGGTAGGCGTCGCCGAGGATCGCGGTGAATCCGTTGATCCGGGCGTCGACCTCGGCGAGGATGTCGTGACCACGCGGGTCCTTGTTCATGAAGTGAGCCGCGACGAAGCCGCCGATCACGCCGATCAGGAACCACAGCACGTTCTTCATGTCGTCATCCTTGCCTTTGACCCGCGAAGGCGCGGTCTCACCATCGTATGCGGAAACGACAGGAGGCGTCGGGAATCCCGACGCCTCCTGCCTGATTGCTCTTTCGCTGTATCAGCGAGCTGCGTAGTACTCGACGACGAGCTGCACTTCACAGGTCACGGGGACCTCGGCGCGCTTCGGGCGACGGACAAGACGCGACTGGAGCTTGTCGAGCTCGACCTCGAGGTAGCCGGGAACGGGGGGCAGGACCTCGGCGTGACCGCCGGCTGCTGCCACCTGGAAGGGCTCGGTGCCCTCGCTCTTGGCCTTGACGTGGATGAGCTGACCCGGCTTCACGCGGAAGGACGGGCGGTCGACGAGCTGGCCGTCGACGAGGATGTGACGGTGTACGACGAGCTGACGAGCCTGCGCGGTGGTGCGGGCGAAGCCCGAGCGCAGAACCAGAGCGTCGAGACGCATCTCGAGGAGCTCGACCAGGTTCTCACCGGTCAGGCCGTCGTGACGACGGGCCTCGTTGAACGTGTTGCGCATCTGCTTCTCGCGGATGCCGTACTGCTCGCGAAGACGCTGCTTCTCACGCAGACGGACGGCGTAGTCGCTGTCTGCCTTGCGCTTGGTGCGGCCGTGCTCGCCGGGAGCGTAGGGACGCTTCTCGAGGTAGCGGGCGGCCTTCGGGGTGAGCGGGATACCGAGGGCACGGCTCAGACGAACCTTGCGACGGTCCTGGGACTTCGTGGTCACGAAGCTTTCCTTCCGATGACGTGGTCGCGTCTTTCACGACTCACGGACGTATCGTCCGCGTTCTGCCTTGGAGCGCACGCCGGGGCGCCAGCCAAGGTGGGGTGTGAACGAGGAGATGCCCGAAAACTCGGTTTCGAGCCGCTCAAGTCTAACAGATCGCGGTTCCGCAACCGCGTGGTGACTCAGCGGTCGCCGAGGATGCGGCGGATGCGCTCGAGTCGCGCGGCGATGTCACGCTCGGCACCGAGGTTCTTCGGCTCGTAGTAGTGCTTGCCGTCGAGCTCGTCGGGCAGGTACTGCTGCGGCACCACGCCGTACTCGCTGTCGTGGGAGTACACGTATCCCTTGCCGTGTCCGAGACGCTTCGCTCCCGGGTAGTGGGCATCGCGCAGGTGCAGCGGCACCCGTCCGAACCCGCCGGAGCGGATGTCGGCGATCGCCGCGTCGATGCCCACGTAGGCCGCATTGGACTTCGCCGTGGTCGCGAGATACACCGTCGCCTCAGCGAGCGGGATGCGCCCCTCCGGCATGCCGATGAAGGCGACCGCATCTGCCGCCGCGACGGCGATGCCGAGAGCCTGAGGATCGGCGAGGCCCACGTCTTCCGAGGCCGAGATGACAAGACGTCGAGCGATGAAGCGGGGGTCCTCCCCTGCTTCGATCATGCGAGCGAGGTAGTGGAGTGCGGCATCGGGGTCGGATCCTCTGATCGACTTGATGAACGCGCTGATGACGTCGTAGTGCTCGTCACCCTGACGGTCGTATCGCAGCAGAGCCTTGTCGACGGCTTGCGCGATGTGGTCGGCGGTGATCTCCGCGGCACCCGACGACGCATGCGCCGCTGCGGCCCCGTCGTCCGACTCGTCCTCTTCGCCGGTGTCGGCCGCGTGCGAGACGGCGACCGCCGCGCCTGCTTCGAGACCGGTGAGGGCACGCCGGGCATCCCCCGACGCGAGCCGGATCAAGGATGCACGCGCCTCGGGGCTCAGGACCACGGCGCCGTTCAGCCCCCGCGCGTCCGTCACCGCACGATCGACGAGCACCCCGATGTCCTCATCGGTGAGGGGCTGGAGCGTGAGCAGCAAGGAGCGCGACAGCAACGGCGAGATCACCGAGAAGGAGGGGTTCTCGGTCGTCGCCGCGATCAGGATGACCCAACCGTTCTCGACACCGGGAAGCAGCGCGTCCTGCTGCGCCTTGGTGAAGCGGTGGATCTCGTCGAGGAAGAGGATCGTCGTCTGCCCGTAGAGATCGCGCTGCGTGATCGCCTCCTGCATCACCTCCCGGACGTCCTTCACACCGGCGGTGATCGCCGAGAGCTCGACGAAGCGGCGCCCTGAGGACCGCGCGATCGCCTGAGCGAGCGTGGTCTTGCCCGTGCCCGGTGGGCCCCACAGGATCATCGACACGGCACCCGGGGAGGTCGCTTGCGGGTCGGCGAGGGCCACGATGGGGGAACCGGCTCGCAGAAGATGACGCTGTCCCGCGACCTCATCGAGGGAGACCGGGCGCATGCGCACGGCGAGGGGCGTCTGCCCGGAGAGCAGCGCGGCGGGGGACGTCATCCATCCAGGCTACCGGCGGGCTCGGACACTTCGGGCGACCGCGCGCATCCCGGTAGGCTCTCAGGCGACGTCGTGTCATGACGTCGGGATGGGAGATCGAGGCATGGCCGCACGCGGTTCCAAGAAGGCACAGTCGCGCACGTCAGCCGAGCGCGCACGGCTGCACGCCGCGCGCACGCAGTGGCACGAGGGCCAGATCCGTCGTCGCGTCCGGGACAACACGATCGCCGCGGTCGCCGCGAGTCTCATCGTCGTCGCCGCGATCGGCAGCCAGGTCGTGCATGCACAGGTCACCGCACCCGAGCCGGAACCCACGCCCGCTCCCACCGTGGAACCGACGACCCCTCCCACGGACGCCCCGTCGGAGACTCCCACGCCGCTCCCCTCCGACACCCCGGCTGGATAGTAGGTTCCGCGACCTGATCACTGCTCGGTGACGGCCAAGCGATAGCCGCGCTTCACGACGGTCTGCACCAGATCGATACCGTCGAGCGACTCGCGAAGGCGCGCCACGGCGACCTCCACCGCCCGACCGCTGCGTTCCCCACCCGGGAGTCCTCGGCCGAGCTCGGCGCGCGAGAGGACCCGACCACCTGCGAGGAACAGCGCTTCCATGACGCCCGTGGCCCCGCGAGACAGGGGGATGAACCGCTCGTCGACGACGACACCACCGCTGCGGACCTCGAGGCGGCCCGCGTCGGTGACCAGCGCTGCCATACCGCTGTCGTAGTGCGCGACCACCCCCCGGGCGAGTGCTGTGACGCTGGATCCCTCCGTGCGCATCACGGAGAGGCGGGCGAGGCGCAGACGGTCCGCATCCTCCCGGTGGAGTGCGCCCAGGAGCAACCTCCCCGAATCCGACCTTCGGCGGATGGCCTCGAGCGCTCCTGTGCTCTCGGCCGTCTCGAGCCAGGGCGCCGTGGGGGCCAGGAACAGCACGGCGTCGATCCCGCCTCTCGCTGCACGTTGGACGACGCTCCGCAGGGCGGCGGACGTCCGTGCACCCCCTCGTGGCACCGTGACGCGGAACACCGCCGCCCCCGCGTCCGTCAACACCCCGATGAGACCTTCCGATCGTCCGTCGGCGACGCCGTCGCGCGGGGGCTCCGCAGCTCTCGCATCATCCGACACGATGATCCTGCATCCCGCGAGTGGCGGGCGTCGACCGGTCACCGGGGTCATGAGGCAGGACTCCCCACTCGACGAAGCGGCACTCGGCGGGCGCTCCCCTCGCCCGCGCGAGCTTTCCCCGGCTTCCCCTGATGCGGCAGGCCCTTCTCCTGCACGTCCGATGCCACTCGCGGATCGTCCAGCCGCGGCAGATCCTCGGCGACGAGGAGCACCGCTTGTTCGCCGGCGCCGGACGCCGACGCGAGTCCCGCCGCAGCCAGACCGGCACGCACGGACCGCAGGTGCTCGGTCCGCACCCCTCGCAACTCGATCCTCGCGTCCGCGATCCGTGCTCGCAATCCGTACCGCTCGGCGAGCTCCCCGATGGCCAGCAGCTCCTTCGGGGTGAGCGTATCGTCGCGCATCACCGGAGAGACGACGTGCGTTCCGTCCGCCAGGACCCGGCTGTGGCCCTCCCTCTGCGCCTCGGGCGCCGCCGTCGCATGCCGGAGATCCCTCTGGACGGCGATCTGCAGGAGAACTCGAGCGATCGCCAGTGTGCATCGCCGACAGCCACGTGCGAAGCCGAAACGGTCGCGGATCGACGTGAACGTCACCTCGACGGCTCCACTCACCGTAGCGAGGAGGTCCTGCGCGCTCAGGGTGGCGTGATCGCAGATCTCCACCGCATCCGCGCCACCGACCGCCGACAGCAGGCGTGCGGCGTGAGCGGGCCGCCACGCTTCTCCGGCCAGGGCCCGGAGCGCCGCATACCCACTCGTGTCGCCGACCAAGACCCCTCCGACCACTGTGCGTCCGTCGTCGGAGACCACGAGCTTGCGATAGATCCCCGCCTGGGGATCATCGTGCGTGACGATTTCGACCGCGGACGCCGGCGAGGCGAGCGGATCGCCGAACGTCGCGATGTCGACCCCGGCGACCGCGACGTTCCCGCCTTCGAGGTCGCGAGGGAGACGTGCGTCCCTGCCTCGAACGTGCGCTGCGGCGACGTCAGCCGTGACCCGCACCGCGCCGACGTACCCGGGGCCTCGTCCTTCGAGCCGCGCCACCTCTCCGATCGCGAGGATGCTCGGAACCGAGGTCTCACCTCTTTCGTCGACGAGCACGCCCCCTTCAGGATGCACACCGAGACCGGCGTTGCGGGCGAGCTCGTCGCGGGCACGCACCCCGACGGTGAACACCACCACGTCGGCGCGTTGGAACGAGCCGTCCTGAAACTCCAGCGAGGCGACCGAGCCCGACTCGTCCGGATCGAGTCGCGTCGTGCGAACGCCCGTGCGCACCGGTATGCCTCGTTTTCGGAAGACGCCCTGCACCACGGCTGAGGCCGACCGATCGAGTTGACGGGGCATCACGCGGTCCGAGAACTCGATCACCGTCGTGTCGACCCCCAGCTCGCTCAACGCCTCGGCGGCCTGAAGACCGTGCAACCCCGCACCGACCACGGTCCCGCGCAAAGGACGCCCGAGTTGCCGGGACCTCGACCCCACGAACGCTCGGATCGCCTCGACGTCTTCGACGGTGCGGAACCCGAAGCACCCGGGAAGGTTCGCGCCGTCCACGGCGACCTTCGCCCCGAAGGAACCGGTCGCCAACACGAGCGTGTCGTAGGCGTAGGTGCGCCGTGCTCGCGTCCGCACAGTGTGTCCCGAAGGGTCGATCCGGAGAACCCGGTCGTCGCGGATCAGCCGAACCCGGTCGTCGCGGAACACGCTTCGCTCGAGTTGGATCTCCTCCGCACCGACACCCGAGAACACGCGTACCAGCGCCGAGCGGTCGTACGGGCCCGATCCTTCGTCACCGATAACGGTCACCCGCACCGGCGCATCGGGATCGCGGAGCAGCTGTTCGACGAACCGATGGGCTGCGACACCCGCTCCGACGACCAGGATCTCGCTCGCCGCGGGTGCCGTGCCGTTCATCGTGCTCCTGTCGACCGGAAGACTGTCGTCCTGGTGACGATAGGAGCGTCGTGTTTCCCGGAGGTGACGTCGAATGTTTCCTCCGTCGAACTTTCTGCTCACAGAACGGTAACGACGCGGCATCGGGGACCACGGCCTCACCCCCGGTGCTCGGGCGTACTAGGCTGAGCCTCGTCCTTTCCGCCTCCCGCGGCCCTACCGCGCAAGGAGAATCACGTGTCTGCCACCGAGCCTTCGAAGCCGACTCCCCCCGTCCCCGGACCGCCCGCCGTGCCGATGCCGCGAAAGGCGCCGACGCCGGCCGCCGTCGCGCCCGTCACCTCGGTGCCGGCCGCATCGTCGACATCCGCCGAATGGGGCCGCGTCTCCGACGACGGAACCGTCGAGGTCCGCGAAGGCGACGCCTGGCGCGTCGTCGGACAGTACCCCGACGGCACACCGCAGGAGGCTCTCGCCTACTTCGTGCGCAAGTTCGACGACATCGCGTTCAAGGTGCACACGCTCGAACAGCGCCATCAGGCCGGTGGCGCATCGGCCGCCGACCTCGTCAAGCAGGCGGGTCACCTGATCGATGAAGCGACGGATGCCGCCGCGGTCGGCGACCTCGAAGGACTCCGAGACCGCTTGAACGCCCTCACCTCTTCACTGTCCGAGGCCACCGAGCAGGAGGCGCAGCAGGCCAAGGCGCTCGTCGACCAGGCGATCGCCGAGCGCACCGCCCTGGTGGAGAAGGCGGAGGCGATCGCCGCCCGCGATCTCAGCAAGGTGCAGTGGAAGCAGGTGACCGCCGAGCTCGGGGAACTGTTCGACGCCTGGCAGGCCCAGCAGCAGAACGGCCCTCGTCTGTCGAAGGGCGTTTCGCAGCAGCTGTGGAAGCGTTTCCGAGACGCACGCGCCGTGGTCGACAAGCAGCGCCGAGCCTTCTACTCGGAGCTCGACGATGCACACAAGCTCGCTCGCGACGCGAAGACACGTCTTGTCGAGCGCGCCGAGGCTCTCGCCCCGCGCGGAACGGACGGCATTCCGGCGTACCGCACTCTGCTCGACGAGTGGAAGGCCGCCGGACGCGCAGGACGCAAGGCGGACGACGCACTCTGGGCCCGGTTCAAGGCTGCAGGCGACGCCCTGTATGCCGCCCGCGCGGAACAGTCCGCCGCCGAGGAAGCCGAGTCCGCGCCGAAGATCGAAGCGCGCGAAGCCCTCCTCGAAGAGGCCAAGGCTGTCGCTGACGAGTCGAACATCAAGCGCGCTCGCGCGCTTCTCACGCGTATCCAGCGGCAGTGGGACGAGATCGGTCGCATCTTCCCCCGCGAGAAGGAGCGTGCTCTCGACGACAAGCTCCGCACCATCGAGCAAGCACTCAAGGCCCGCGAGGACGTCGACTGGAAGAAGAACAACCCCGAGACCAAGGCGCGCGCGAACGACATGAGCTCGCAGCTGCTCGAGGCCATCGAGAAGCTCGAGGCCGAGGTGGCCGCAGCCGAGAAGGCCGGTGACAAGAAGGCCGCGAAGGAAGCGACGGACGCCCTCGAGGCTCGTCGCGCCTGGCTGAGCGCTCTCGGAGGCTGATCGGTTTCTCCACAGTTCTCCGCGCCCACGGCGCAGGCGGGGTGCAAGACGTCAGACTGACGTCATGCACCCCGCTTTCCTCTACCTACCCGGCGAACGTCTGAGCGAGAGCGAGCTCAGCGCCGCACGGATCGACGGCCATGTCGTCGAGGTGGGTGACGCCTACATCCCGGCCGACCTGGTCGCAGGACCCGACGTCCGCGCGAGCTCGGTGGCCGCACTCGTCCAGCCGGGCACGGCTGCCTGCACGCAGACGGCCGCATGGATCCACGGCGCCGGAGACGTTCCCCCGGTCGTTCATCATGTGAGGCGCTGTATCGAACGTCGGATCCGACCGATCACGAGTGCGCGCCTGGTCTTCCACGACACCGTGCTGCCTGACGCCGATGTCGAGCTGATCGGCGGCGTTCCGGTCTCGACACCGGGGCGCACGATGCTCGACCTCGCCACGACGCTCCATCGCGACCCCCGCGTCCTGGTCTGGATGGACCGACTCGCCGTCGCAGTCCCCGGCACCGCGGAGCTGGCTGTTGGCGTTCTGCGCGACCTGCGGAGAGTACCGGGGAGCCGTGTCGGGCTGGCCGCGCTGGAGCGACTCGCGCTCAGGAGGAGGTGACGCGATAGACGTCGTAGACGGCGTCGATACGTCGGACGGCGTTGAGCACGCGGTCCAGGTGCACCGCGTCGCCCATCTCGAACACGAATCGGCTGAGTGCCAACCGCTCGTCCGTCGTCGTCACCGTGGCAGAGAGGATGTTGACGTGGTGTTCGCTGAGGACACGCGTCACGTCGGAGAGGAGCCCCGACCGGTCGAGAGCCTCGACCTGGATCTGAACGCGGAACACGCTCTTCGTGGTCGGAGCCCAGGACACCTCGACGAAACGATCCTGCTCGGATTCCAACGCCTTCACGTTCACGCAGTCCGCCCGGTGGACCGATACTCCGCTGCCGCGAGTGACGAAGCCGACGATCTGGTCGCCGGGCACCGGGGTGCAGCACTTCGCGAGCTTCACGAGGATGTCGTTGGCCCCCCGGACGAGCACGCCCGAGTCACCGGAACGCGGCTCCCGGCTCGGTACGCTGCCCGGCAGGTCGATGGCACCGGTCGTCGGGTCGTTCGCCGCCACCAGGGCGGTGACCTTCTCCAGGACCGACTGCGTCGAGACATGACCCTCACCGACGGCGGCGTAGAGCGCGGAGACGTCTTCGTAGTGCATCCCCCGAGCCACCTCGGCGAAAGAGTCGTGGCTCATCAGACGCTGCAGCGGCAGGTTCTGTCGACGCATCGCCCGTGCGATGGCCTCCTTGCCCTGCTCGATCGCTTCCTCGCGGCGCTCTTTCGTGAACCAGCCACGGATCTTGTTGCGGGCGCGCGTGCTCGCGACGAAGCCGAGCCAATCCTGGCTGGGACCGGCGTCGGGGTTCTTCGACGTGAAGACCTCGACGACGTCACCGCTCTTGAGCTCCGACTCCAGCGGCACGAGTCGGCCGTTGACCTTGGCCCCCATGGTGCGGTGGCCGATCTCGGTGTGGACGGCGTACGCGAAGTCGACCGGAGTGGCACCCGACGGGAGACCGATCACGCGCCCCTTCGGTGTGAAGACGTACACCTCCTTCGCGCCGATCTCGAAACGCAGGGACTCGAGGAACTCGCCCGGGTCGGCGGTCTCCGCCTGCCAGTCCGAGATGTGGGCGAGCCACGCCATGTCGGTGTCGGAGGCGCGCACCTCGGTCTTGCCGCCGCCGTTCATCCGCTCCTTGT
The DNA here is from genome assembly GCF_024498615.1 of Microbacterium sp. J1-1. Classification (NCBI taxonomy): domain Bacteria; kingdom Bacillati; phylum Actinomycetota; class Actinomycetes; order Micrococcales; family Microbacteriaceae; genus Microbacterium; species Microbacterium sp. J1-1. Next base: position 1,897,734 of record NZ_CP089590.1, read on the forward strand.
ACATCCAGTGCGCGGCCACTCCGTACTCGGCCTGCTGGTGCATCTCGTGGGTGCGGATCTGGATCTCCACGGTTCGGCCCGACGGACCGATCACCGTCGTGTGGAGCGACTGGTAGAGGTTGAACTTCGGCGTGGCGATGTAGTCCTTGAACCGTCCGGGCAGCGGTGTCCACCGTGCGTGGATCGCGCCGAGGACCGCATAGCAGTCACGCACGGAGGCGACGAGCACGCGGATGCCGATCAGATCGTAGATGTCGTCGAACTCCCGACCGCGGATGACCATCTTCTGGTACACCGAGTAGAGCTGCTTCGGACGGCCGACGACCTTGCCGCGGATCCGGAGGTCGCGCAGGTCTTCGTCGATCTCCTCGACGACCTGGTTCAGGTACTTCTCCCGCTGAGGCGTGCGCTGGGCGATGAGACTGTGGATCTCGTTGTAGATCTTCGGGTGCAGGACCGCGAACGAGAGATCCTCCAGTTCCGACTTGATCGCCTGGATACCGAGTCGATTCGCCAGCGGCGCGTAGATCTCGAGGGTCTCCTTGGCCTTCTTCGCCGCCTTCTCCGGCGGGACGAAGCCCCAGGTGCGCGCGTTGTGCAGGCGGTCGGCGAGCTTGATCAGCAGGACGCGGATGTCTTTCGACATCGCCACGATCATCTTGCGGACGGTCTCCGCCTGGGCGCTCTCACCGTACTTGACCTTGTCGAGCTTGGTGACGCCGTCGACGAGCATCGCGACCTCGTCGCCGAACTCGGCAGTCAGATCAGTGAGCGCATAGCCCGTGTCCTCGACCGTGTCGTGCAGAAGGGCGGCCGCGATCGCTCGGGGACCGAGACCGAGCTCCGCGAGGATCTGAGCGACCGCGAGAGGGTGGGTGATGTACGGTTCACCGCTCTGACGCTTCTGCCCCTCGTGCTTCTCCTTGGCGACGGCATAGGCCCGCTCGATGACCGAGAAGTCACCCTTGGGGTGGTTCACACGCACCGTACGGATCAGATTGTCGAGGTCGTTGATCCTCGACGCGCGGGAGAAGATCCGGGGAACCAGTCGTCGCAGACTAGAACCCTGCGTCGACGTCTGCGGTTCCGCCATCAACCCACCTCCCGATCAGTTCATCCTACGCGTGCTGTGCGGGCCGAGCTCCCGCTGCGGGCAGCCGATCAGGCTTCGACGGACGCCCTGCTGCGGGCGTCGCGGATGCGTGCGTCCCGCTCCTTGAGCTGCGGCTCGTTCTCGCGGAACAGCGAGTAGAGCGGCGCGGCCACGAACAGCGTCGAGTAGGTGGCCACCAGGATGCCGACGAAGATCGACAGGGAGATGTCGGTGAGCGATTCCGCACCGAGCCAGAAGGCACCGATGAAGAGCACCGCGCCGACCGGAAGTGCGGCGACGACAGACGTGTTGATCGAGCGCACGAGCGTCTGGTTCACCGCGAGGTTCACCGATTCACCGAACAACCGGGCAGACTTCTCCCCGTCCTCCGTCGTATTCTCTCGAATCTTGTCGAAGACGACGGTGGTGTCATACAGGGAGTAGGCAAGGATCGTCAGGAAGCCGATCACCGCCGCCGGCGAGATCTCGAATCCGGCCAAGGCGTAGACGCCGACCGTGATCACGAGCACGTCGAGCAGGCCGATGATCGCCGCGGCCGACATCTTCCAGGTGCGGAAGTAGATCGCCAGGATCAGGAAGGTCAGTGCGAGGAAGATCGCGAGACCCCACAGTGACTGCTTGGTGACGTTCTCGCCCCACGCCGGACCGATGAACGACGAGGTGACGTTGGCGGCCTCGACGCCGTAGGCGTCTGCAAGTGCGTCGGCGACCTGCTGCGTCTCGGCGGCGCTCATCTGGTCGGTCTGCACGCGGATGTCGGCGTTGTTCACGACGACGACCTTGGTCGAAGCACCGGGTACGACCGACTGCACGGCCTCGGTCGCGGCGCCCTGGTCGAGCGTCTCGGGCGCCTGCACCGTGAACTGCGACCCGCCGGTGAACTCGATCGAGAACTGGATGGGACGGAACAGCGGAACGAGCGCGGAACCGACCACGAGGGCGATCGCGATGATGAACCAGAGCCGACGCTTGCCGACGAACGGGAAGGAGGTCTTCCCCGAGTACAGATTGTTGCCGAACTCATTCATGGAAGGCATCAGGCGTCTCCCTCACTTCCGGCGTTGGTCTGTCTGTCGCCCGCGAGCGCTTCCGCGCGTTTGCGTTCGGCAATGGTCTGTCGACGTTCTGCTTCGCCGCGGGACCGCGAGTTCTTCGCGCCGCGCCCGGCCGAGGCCGTCGAGACCTCCCGGTACTGGGAGCGACTCCGATAGACGGCGCCGAGCGCTTCGGGGTCGAGCCCCGACAGCTTGTGTCCCCCGCCGAAGAAGCGCGTGCGGGCGAGCAGTTGCATCACCGGGTGTGTGAAGATCACGAAGATGAACACGTCGATCAGCGTCGTGAGTCCGAGCGTGAACGCGAAGCCCTTCACTGTGGCGTCGGCGAGGATGTACAGCACGACAGCGGCGAGGACGTTGATCGACTTCGAGATGTAGATCGTCCGCTTCGCGCGACCCCAGCCGTCTTCCACGGCAGCCGTGATGGACTTGCCGTCGCGGAGTTCATCTCGTATTCGTTCGAAGTAGACGATGAACGAGTCGGCCGTGAAGCCGATCGAGACGATGAGACCCGCGACACCGGCGAGCGACAGGCGGAAGCCGATGCGCCAGGCCAGGATGCAGATGATGATGTAGGTCAAGATCGCCATCACCGCGATGGAGGCGATGATCACCGATCCGAGCGCGCGATAGACGATGAGTGAGTAGATCGCGACGAGGGCGAGACCGATGAGACCGGCGATCAGACCGATCTGCAGCTGCTGGGTACCGAGCGTCGCGGAGATCGTGTCGGAGCTCTGCACGGTGAAGCTGAGCGGCAGCGCACCGAACTTGAGCTGATCCGCGAGCGTGGTCGCGGTCTCCTGCGTGAAGCTGCCCGAGATGCTGGGGCGTCCGTCGAGGATGACGCCGTTCATGCGCGGCGCGCTGATCACGTCTCCATCGAGCACGAAGGCGAACTGATCGCGCGGCGAGAGCCCATCGATGCGGTTCTGGTTCAGGCGCGTGCTGACCTTGCCGAAGGCGTCTCCGCCCTCGCCATTCATGGTGAGCTGGACGATCCAGGCGCCGGACTGCTGGTCGCGACCGGCGGAAGCGTCGGTGATGGCGGTGCCGTCGAGCTCGGTCGGCCCGAGCAGGAACTTCTGCGTGTCATCCGGCGAGCAGGCGATGACCGGCTCATCCTTCGGCGCCCGGGCCGGGTCGTTGTCGGGGTTCGCGCAGTCGTATGCCTGGAACTCCGCCGCGAGCTTCTCGGTCACCCAGGAGAGATCGCTCGCATCGGTCGGCGTCGCGGTCGGCGTCGCGTTCAGGGTGGGATCCGGCGTCGGGAACGGCGTGGAGTTCCCGTCCTCCCCGACGAACTCGGTGCCCGCCGCGTTCGTGTAGAGCACGGGCCGAAGCTCGAGCTGTGCACTCGCCTGGATCCGCTCACGGGTCTGCGCGTCGGCCTCGCCCGGGATCTGGACGACGATGTTCTGCCCGCCCTCGGTCGTGATGTCGGCCTCAGCCACCCCCGACGCATCGACGCGTTGCCGGATGATCGCCGCGGCCTGGTCGAGCTGTTCCTGCGTGGGAGCAGCTCCATCTTCCGTCTCGGCGCTCAGGACGATCTGTGTGCCGCCCTGGAGGTCCAGCGCGAGCTCGGGTGTCCACGAACTCACCGGCGCGCCGTCAGCGTCCTTGAAGACGTACACACCGAGCGAGTTGATGCCGAAGAGCACACCGGTCACGAGGAGCAGGCCGAGGAGGACCCGCCAGGCGTGACGGACGGGAGAGGATGAAGCCACGTGTGTTCAGCTTTCTGAAAGGACGGAGATCCGGCGGGCCGTGTCGGCCGCGGACTTACTTGTCGTCGGCGTCCCGCTCGAGGCGGGCGCGGGTCTCCTCGGGGGTCTCGACCGGAGGCGCGGCCGGCTCGTCCGCGTCCTGCTCCTCGACCGCGTCGACGGGCGTCTCGACGACGGCGTCCTTCGGTTCGACGACGCGCAGGATCGCCTGGCTGTGGACGTCGATGATCGTGCCGGGCGCGATCTCGACGAGCGCCGGGGTGTCGAGGTCCTCGGGGTCGTAGGAGACGATCGTGCCGTAGATGCCGCCCTGCAGGAGCACCTTGGCGCCGGGAACGGTCTTGGTCGCCTTCTCCTCCTGCTCGGCCTTCATCTGCTTCGTGCGCTTGCGCGTGTTGAAGATCATGAAGACGAGGAGGACGGCAAGAAGGCCGAAGAGCAGGAATTCCATGGGCATGGGGGAAGCGCCTTTCTCAGGTGCACGCTCCAGCCTTTGGGCGCGCGAAGGTATCCGGGAAGTCTTCAGTGATTATAGGTCATCCAACTTAAGCATCCCGTCCGGATGCGGAACGCCCAGGTGGGTGTAGGCGTCGGGCATCGCCACACGGCCGCGCGGAGTCCGGCCCAGGAAGCCGATGCGCACGAGATACGGCTCGACCACGCTCTCCACGGTCTCGCCCTCTTCTCCGACGGCCACGGCGAGCGTGCTCAGGCCGACCGGACCTCCACGGAAGCGCCGCACGAGGGCATCGAGGACCGCCCGGTCGAGCCGATCGAGGCCGATCGCGTCCACGTCATAGAGCTCCAGCGCCGCCCGCACGTCGCCGATCGTGGCCGCGCCGTGGCCGTGCACGAGCGCATAGTCCCGGACTCGGCGGAGCAGACGGTTCGCGATACGCGGTGTGCCCCGAGAACGACGCGCGATCTCGGACAGCGAGTCGGTCGGCAGGTCGACACCCAGCACCGCGGCGGAACGCGCGATGACCTGTTCCAACTCGGACTCCTCGTAGAACTCCAGGTGCCCCGTGAACCCGAAGCGGTCCCGCAGGGGATTGGGCAGCAGGCCGGAGCGGGTCGTCGCCCCCACGAGAGTGAACGGCGAGAGCTCGAGCGGGATGCTGGTCGCGCCCGCACCCTTCCCGACCATGATGTCGATCCGGTAGTCCTCCATCGCAAGGTAGAGCATCTCCTCCGCCGAGCGAGCCATGCGATGGATCTCGTCGATGAAGAGCACCTCCCCCGGGACCAGGCTCGACAGTAGCGCCGCCAGGTCGCCCGCGTGCTGGATCGCGGGGCCGCTCGAGAGACGCAGCGGCCGCTCGCTCTCGTGCGCGACGATCATCGCGAGGGTCGTCTTCCCGAGCCCCGGCGGGCCCGCCAGAAGGATGTGATCGGCCGGCCGGCTCTGGAGTCGCGCCGCTTCGAGGAGCAGCTGCAGCTGTCCTCGGACTTTCTGCTGCCCGACGAAGTCTCCGAGGCTCGTGGGGCGCAGTGCGCCCTCGATCGCGAGTTCGGTCTCGTCCGAGGGTTCCGATGCGTCGAGAGGGTCAGACATGCGGCTGGGCTCCCTTCGCCGGGCCCAACAGGGCGAGGGTGCGTCGGAGCAGCGCCGCGACAGATGCCCGCTCCGCCTCCGTGGCCTCCTCTGCCGTCTGGGCTGCCGCTTCGGCGGCGATCTTCTCCGACCACCCCAAGCCGACCAGGGCGGCGGAGACCTGGGTGACGACATCGGTGTTCCCCGCGGCGACGGACCTGGACGGGGCGGCGAACGCCTGCACCTTGCCCGCGAGCTGAAGCACGATGAGCTTGGCCGTCTTCGGGCCGATCCCGGAGACACGCCGGAACGGTGCATCGTCCTCGGCGGTGACGGCCTCCGCGATCTGATCGGTGGTGAGGTGCGACAGCACGCCGAGCGCCGACTTCGGCCCGACTCCGGTCACCCCGATCAGGAGTCCGAAGATCTCGAGTTCGCCGCGGTCCGCGAAGCCGAACAGCGACAGGGAGTCCTCTCGCACGATGAGACTCGTGTGCAGGAGGAGCTTCTCCCCCACCGTGGCGGTGTGCGCGACATCGGCCGGGACGGCGACGGCGAACCCGACCCCGCCCACATCGATGACGACCTGATCGGACGTCGCGTGCAGAACGACGCCGTGCAGAGAGGAGATCATCGTCTCAGCCTACGGTGTCGCTCGTAGCTATGTTCGAGCGACACGCTCCGCCGCGGCCCAGGCGCGTTGCGCGGGCGTCAACGCGCTCTGACCGGATGTGGTCGGTCCTCCGCGACGCCAGGCATGACAGAGCGCGATCGCCAGCGCATCCGCCGCGTCGGCGGGCTGGGGCAGCGCATCCAGACGCAGGATCCGCGCGATCATGGTCTGCACCTGCCGCTTGTCGGCGGCGCCGTACCCGGTGACGGCCGCTTTCACTTCGCTCGGGGTATGCGTGGCGGCCGGCAACCCGGACTCGGACGCGATCAGCAGCGCGATCCCGCTGGCCTGCGCCGTGCCCATCACCGTGTGCGTGTTCTGCTGAGCGAACACCCGCTCGACGGCGACGGCATCGGGCCGGTGCTCAGCGATCACGGCGCGGATCCCTGCGGCGACGATCGCGAGGCGATCACCGATCTCCGCATCCGGCGACGATCGGATGACCCCCACGTGAACGAGGGATCCCCGACGGGAACGGTCGACGTCCACGACACCGACACCGCACCGGGTCAGGCCCGGGTCGATGCCGAGCACGCGCAGAGAGGAAGCCACTCCCCCAGGCTAGGCGGCGGAGCGGACACCGGGGGTCCGGCGCGCCTAGGCCTCGTCGTTCTCCAGCTCGGCCTGGACCTCGGTGCTCAGGTCGAAGTTCGTGAAGACGTTCTGCACGTCTTCACTGTCTTCGAGCGCATCGATGAGACGGAAGACCTTGCGTGCGGTATCGGCGTCGATCTCGACCTTGAGGTTCGGAACGAACTCGACGTCAGCGGATTCGTAGTCGATCCCCGCTTCCTGGAGCGCGGTGCGCACGGCCACCAGGTCGGTCGCCTCGGTGATGATCTCGAAGCCCTCCGCGTGCGGCTCGATCTCCTCGGCGCCCGCCTCGAGCGCGGCCATCATGACGTCATCCTCGGTGGTGCCCTCGGAGCCGACGACGATGACGCCCTTGCGGCTGAAGTTGTAGGCGACGCTACCCGGATCGGCCAGAGTGCCGCCGTTGCGGCTGAGAGCCGTACGCACCTCTGCGGCCGCACGGTTCTTGTTGTCGGTCAGACACTCGATCATGAGGGCGACGCCGTTGGGTCCATAGCCTTCGTACATGATCGAGAGGTATTCGACGGCCTCGCCGCCGATGCCCGCACCGCGCTTCACCGCACGGTCGATGTTGTCCTTGGGGACCGAGGTCTTCTTGGCCTTCTGCACCGCGTCGAAGAGCGTCGGGTTGCCCGCAAGATCGGGACCGCCGAGCTTCGCCGCGACCTCGATGTTCTTGATGAGCTTGGCCCAGGACTTCGCGCGCCTGGAGTCGATGATGGCTTTCTTGTGCTTCGTGGTCGCCCACTTGGAATGCCCGGACATAAGTCTCCGCTCGTCGTATCCGCCCCGGAGCGTGCCCAGGGCATCGACCATTCTATCGAAAAGCCACGATTGCCCGAGTGGCGTCCACTGCGGCCGACCGCACGGCCGTCAGTCGCGCGGGTCTCGCGCGGGCAGCCACGGCGACCGTGCCGGCCGCGCGTGACCTCTGGTGCGATCGGGCCGCCGGGTGTAGGCCTGAGGCATGAAAGAGACGGCTCCCGACGACCGGACCCGCGCACTCGAGACCGCGCACCGTACCGCGCTCCGCTTCCTCGACTCGGTGGCCGAACGGCCGGTGTGGCCGAGGGCTTCGCTCGACGAGATGCTCACCGCCTTCGGGGGTCCGCTCCCGGAACATGGCGTGGACGCGGCGGCAGTGGTGGAGGAGATGTCCGTGCTCGCCGACCCCGGACTCGTCGCGATCCCCGGCGGCCGGTTCTTCGGTTTCGTGATCGGCGGAACCCATCCGGCAGCCCTGGCCGCGGACTGGCTCGTCTCGGCGTGGGATCAGAACTCGGGCTCGTCGACTCTCACGCCGGCCACTGTGGCGATGGAACGCATCGCCGGGCAATGGATGCTCGAGGCCTTCGGGCTCCCGCGACCGCCAGCGTCGGCTTCGTCACGGGCGGGCAGCTCGCCAACTTCACCTGCCTCGCCGCCGCGCGACACTCTGTGCTGGCGGGCGCGGGGTGGGACATCGCCGAGCAGGGATTCCACGGGTCTCCGCCGCTGCGTTTCGTCGTCGGCAGCCACCGGCACGGGTCCATCGACCGCGCCGCCCGGTTCCTCGGGATCGGACGTGCGGGACTCACGATCGTCCCGACCGACAGCCAAGGGCGCATGAGCCCGGAGGCGCTCGATCAGGCACTCGTCGGCGCGGAGGGACCCCTCATCGTGTGCCTGCAGGCGGGAGAGGTGCACACCGGCGCCTTCGACGACTTCGCGGCGTTGATCCCCCTCGCCCGCCGGCACGGTGCATGGATCCACGTCGACGGCGCGTTCGGACTGTGGGCTGCGGCGTCTCCCGGGCTGAGCCACCTCACCGCCGGCATGGCGGACGCCGACTCCTGGGCGACCGACGCGCACAAGACGCTCAACGTGCCGTACGACTGCGGCATGGCGATCGTGCGCGACCCGGCCGACTCGATCGCCGCGTTCCGCACCGGAGGCGACTATCTGATCTATTCGGGGCTCGACCCGTGGGATGTCACCCCGGAACTCTCTCGACGCGCCCGCGGGGTTCCCGCGTGGGCCGCACTGCGCAGTCTCGGTCGGTCGGGCATCGCGGACCTGATCGACCGCCTGCATGCGAACGCGGTCGCGATGGCGGCGGGGCTCCGAACAGTGGAGTCGGTGGAAGTCATCAACGACGTCGACTACACACAGGTGATGTTCCGCCTCGGCTCCGACGAAGCGACGCGTGCGCTCGGCGCGGCGATCCTCGTCGACGGGACGGCCGCGATGACGGGTGCCGAATGGGAAGGTCGTGCGGCTCTGCGGTGCTCGATGTCGTCCTGGGCGACCACCCCGGAAGACATCGTCCGCACGGTCGAAGCCATCCGCGGCCTGGTCGCCGCAGGGTCGCCCGCCGGTTGACCGAGACCGTGGGCTCCACATCCGGCTGCCCGCTCCGCACATCGTTCCCTCGGAAGACCGGCACACATGGCGCAGGATGGACACATGCGCAGATCGCGACACATCACTCCTGCCTCCCGCTCTTCGGACGTGCGGAACGGCGAGCAGACGCCGGCCGACTCCCTGCGGTACCTGCTCCATCTCCCGGACGACTACGACGCCGACCCCGACCGACGGTGGCCACTCGTCCTGTTCCTGCATGGTTCGGGTGAGCGCGGTACCGACGTCGAGCTCGCCGCCGTGCACGGTCCGCCGAGTCTGGCGGATGCCGGGCAGGAGTTCCCCTTCGTCCTCGTCACGCCTCAGTGTGGCGAATCGAGTCAGTGGGTCGCGGAGCTCTCGACGTTGTCCGTGCTTCTCGACGAGGTCGTCGCGGCGCACCGCATCGATGCGTCCCGCATATCGGTGACAGGACTCAGCATGGGCGGATTCGGGGCCTGGAGCCTGGCGGTGCGCTATCCCGACCGGTTCGCGTCGATCTCGCCGATCTGCGGAGGACTCTGGATGCAGAGCGCTGCGCCGCTCCGTGACGTCCCCGTCTGGGCTTTCCACGGTGATGCCGACGATGTCGTGCCGTTCTCCGCCACGGAACAGATCGTCAGCGAACTCCGGGGCCTCGGTGCCGACGCCCGGTTCACTCGATATGCAGGCGTCGGTCACGATTCCTGGACCGAGACCTATGAGAGCCCCGAGCTGTACGACTGGCTCCTCTCTCACCGGCGCCAGGTCTGACCCGGACCCTCGGCCGGACCTAGGCGCTCTGCGGAGCCCTCGTGCGGTGCCGATACTCGACCAGTGCGAGGAAGCGTTGGTGAAAGCGGCGCTCCCCCGTGATCTCGGGGTGGAAGCTCAGTCCGAGCAGATTCCCCTGCTCCACCGCGACCACGCGCCCGTCGGGCAGCGCCGCGAGCACGGTCGCGCGCGGACCGACCGACTCGACCACGGGCCCACGGATGAAGGCCGCCGAGACTGGGCCCCCGCCGAACGCAGGGACCTCGAGTTCCGCCTCGAAGGACTCGACCTGGCGACCGAAGGCGTTCCGGCGCACGACGACGTCGAGCCCTCCGAACGACTCCTGCCCGTCGATCGCGTCGACGATGTCATCCGCGAGCATGATCAAGCCCGCGCAGGTGCCGAGCACCGGCATGCCCGAGGCGATCGCGTCGCGGATCGGCTCCTGCATGCCGAAGATCCGGGAGAGCTTGTCGATCACGCTCGACTCGCCCCCCGGGATCACGAGTCCGTCGACCGCGGCGAGCTCGTCGGGGCGACGCACCGGAGTGGCATCGGCGCCGAGTTCCGTCAGCAGGGCGACATGCTCGCGCACGTCGCCCTGCAGTGCGAGGACGCCGACCTTGCCTCTACCAGCCACGCTCGGCGAGACGGTGGGGTGCCGGGAGGTCGCTCACGTTGATGCCGACCATCGCCTCGCCCAGCCCACGCGAAACCTCGGCGATGACCTTGGCGTCGTCATAGAAGGTCGTCGCCTTGACGATGGCCTTGGCCCGCTCTGCCGGGTTGCCCGACTTGAAGATGCCGGAGCCGACGAAGACGCCGTCAGCACCGAGCTGCATCATCATCGCGGCATCGGCGGGGGTCGCGACCCCTCCGGCCACGAACAGCACGACCGGGAGCGTGCCGGTCTCAGCGATCTCGGCGACGAGTTCGTACGGCGCCTGCAGCTCCTTCGCCGCGACGAAGAGCTCGTCCTTGGGAAGCGCGGTGAGCGCGGCGATCTCTCCGCGGATCTTGCGGATGTGCTTCATCGCCTCGGAGACGTCACCGGTCCCGGCCTCTCCCTTGGAACGGATCATCGCCGCACCCTCATTGATGCGGCGGAGCGCCTCGCCGAGGTTCGTCGCACCGCACACGAACGGGACGGTGAAGCCGTACTTGTCGATATGGTTGACGTAGTCGGCCGGTGAGAGCACCTCGGACTCGTCGATGTAGTCCACACCGAGCTCCTGCAGCACCTGCGCCTCGACGAAGTGCCCGATGCGGGCCTTGGCCATCACGGGGATGGAGACGGCGTCGATGATGCTGTCGATCATGTCGGGGTCGCTCATGCGGGAGACACCGCCCTGCGCACGGATGTCCGCCGGCACACGCTCGAGAGCCATCACGGCGACGGCGCCCGCGTCTTCGGCGATCTTCGCCTGCTCTGCCGTGACGACGTCCATGATGACGCCGCCCTTGAGCATCTCGGCGAGGCCGCGCTTGACGCGCGCGGATCCGGTGGTTGTCTGCTCTGCCATGGGAACTCCTGTCGGATGCACCGAAGTCGGGTTTGATCTAGGTCAAACATAGCACTGTCCGATTCGACCTAGAATCACAGAGGAGGACCATGAGCGACCAGATCACCGGGACGACCGCAGCGGACATCGCCGACAGCGTGCGTTCCTTGCGCGACCGCGGAATCCTCCGGGTCGGTGCTGTCCTCCCCCCGGTGCGCGAACTCGCTGCCACGCTCGGCGTCAACCGCAACACGGCTGTGGCCGCGTACCGGCAGCTCGCCCAGGCCGGCCTCGTCGTCTCGCGCGGGCGTGCGGGCACCGTCGTGGCGGGTCTCGAATCGGTGGCCCAGGAGGGATACGCGCCCGACACGGTCCTTCGCGACATCGGCACGGGCAACCCCGATCCCCGGCTCATCCCCGACCCGGCACCCGCACTGATGACGATCGCCTCCCGTCCCGTGCTCTACGGCGAACCCGTGATCGATCGTGGCCTCGAAGAATGGTCCCGGCAGTGGATCTCGTCCGATCTCCGCGCCGACGACTTCCGGATCACGGTGACGAGCGGTGCCGTCGACGCGGTCGAGCGTCTGCTCGCGCAGGCACTCATGCGCGACGACGCCGTGGCACTCGAAGACCCCTGCTTCCTCGCGAGCATCCACACGGTGCGTCTGGGCGGCTACCGGGCGGTCCCCGTGCCCGTCGACGGCGAAGGCATGACCGTCGACGGACTGCGAGCAGCGCTGGACGCGGGCGTCCGCGCCATCATCTGCACACCGCGCGCACAGAACCCGACCGGGGCGAGCCTCACGGCTACCCGGGCGGCCGAGCTTCGCGCGGTCCTCGCCGACCATCCGTACGTGCTGATCATCGAGGACGACCACTTCTCGATGCTGTCGCAGCGGCCCTACGAGTCCCTCATCGGCGCCGAGCACAGACGGTTCGCCCTCGTGCGGTCGGTGTCGAAGTTCCTCGGACCCGACATGTGCCTCGCGATCGCGGCGACGGATGCCGAGACCGCGGAACGGCTTGCGATGCGCCTGAGCCCGGGAACCACGTGGGTCAGTCACCTCTTGCAACGCCTCGCGCTGACGCAACTGACCGACGAGACGGTCAGGACCGAGGTCGCCGCGGCGGCCGCGCACTATGCCGAGCGGAACGCGTCGTTCGTCGAGAGACTGCGCGCGCACGGGATCGACGCGACCGAGTCCGACGGTCTCAGCCTGTGGGTGGAGCTGTCGCAACCCGCGCGGACGGTTGCCGATCGACTCATGCGACGCGGGTGGCTCGCCCGCACTGGAGACGACTTCGCGCTCGACGAACGCGCGGAGCCCTCCCACCACCTGCGTCTGACCGTTCACGACCTGTCCGATGCCGACGCGGAGACGCTCGTCGCTGACCTCGTCGCCGCAGGACGATGACCACCACCTGTCGCGGGCAACGCCCCGCCCTGAACGAAAGGGTCGGAGAATGAAGATCCTCTCCATCCAGTCCGCCGTCGCTTACGGACACGTCGGCAACTCGGCGGCCGTGTTCCCGCTGCAGCGCATCGGCGTCGAAGTGCTGCCGGTCTACACGGTGAACTTCTCCAACCACACCGGCTACGGCGCGTGGCGCGGACCGCTGATCGCCCCCGATGACGTGCGTGAGGTCATCACCGGGATCGAAGAGCGTGGCGTCTTCGGGGGCATCGACGCGATTCTCAGCGGCTACCAGGGCGGAGAGGGCATCGGCGACGTGATCATCGACGCCGTCGCGCGGGTGAAGTCGGCGAACCCGAACGCCGTCTACGCGTGCGATCCGGTCATGGGCAACGCCAAGTCGGGGTGCTTCGTGGCCCCGGCGATCCCCGTACTCCTGCGCGAGCGCGTGGTGCCGGTCGCCGACATCATCACGCCGAACCAGTTCGAACTGGGTTTCCTCACCGACACCGAGCCGGACACGCTGGAGTCCACGCTCGCTTCGGTCGACCTCGCCCACGCGATGGGTCCGCGGACCGTCCTCGTGACGAGCGTCGAACGACCCGACCGCGAAGAGGGCACGATCGAGATGCTCGCCGCCGACGAGAAGGGTGCCTGGGTCGTGCAGACCCCGCACCTTCCGATGAAGGCGAACGGCTCCGGTGACGTGACGGCAGCACTGTTCACCGCGCACTACGTCGAGACCGGGAGCGCGAAGGTCGCGCTCGAACGCACGGCGTCCAGCGTGTACGACCTGCTGAAGGCGACGCTGGAGTCCGGCGAGCGTGAGCTCCAGTTGGTCGAGGCGCAGGAGTTCTACGCGAACCCGCAGATGCAGTTCACGGCGCGTCAGGTGCGCTGACCTTCTCGGTCGGCCCTTCCGGCTGCGGCCACGCGGCAGCCACGGCGTGACGCACCTCGCCGAGGAGCTGCGGCAGCGCCTTGGTCTTCGCGATGATCGGGAAGAAGTTCGCGTCCGACGTCCACCGCGGAACCACATGCTGGTGCAGATGGGCATCGACGCCGGCTCCTGCCACCGCGCCTTGATTCATGCCGAGGTTGAAGCCGTCGCACCGGGAGACTTCCCGCAGCACGCGCATCGCGGTCTGGGTGAGAGCACCGATTTCGGCGACCTCCTCCGGCGTCGCCTGGTCGTAGGTGGCGATGTGACGGTACGGGCATACGAGCAGATGGCCCGAGTTGTACGGGAACAGGTTCAGCAGCACGTAGGCGGTCTCACCGCGAGCGACCACGAGGCGCTCGGTGTCCGGGAACTTCGGCGCCTCGCAGAACGGACATTCCTCACGGAGGGGTTCAGGCCCGGCCTGGATGTACGCCATCCGATGCGGGGTCCACAGCCGCTGGAACTCGTCGGGCACGCCGGCCAGACGTCCGGCGTCCTCCAGCGGCTGCTCCCCCTCGGTCACGCCAGGTCCCCTGCTGTCTGCACCAGGGCGTGGCTGTCGATGGCTGCGCGGATCCGAGCCACGGCGTCCGCGATCGGAACCCCGTTCTCCTGGGCGCCGTCGCGGTAGCGGAACGAGACGGTGCCGGCGTCGCGGTCCTTCTCCCCCGCGATCAGCAGCAGCGGCACCTTGCCGGTCGTGTGCGTGCGGATCTTCTTCTGCATGCGGTCGTCCGAAGTGTCGAGCTCCGCGCGCACACCCTGGGCGCGCAGCGTGTCGACGACCTCGCCCAGGTAGTCGGCGAAGTCTTCGGCGACCGGGATGCCCACGACCTGCACCGGCGAGAGCCACACCGGGAAGTCGCCCGCGTAGTGCTCGAGCAGGATCGCGAAGAACCGCTCGATCGAGCCGAATAGCGCGCGGTGGATCATGATCGGGCGCTTCTTCTGCCCGTCCTTGTCCATGAACTCGAGGTCGAAGCGCTCGGGCAGGTTGGGGTCGACCTGCACGGTGGAGAGCTGCCAGGTGCGACCGATCGCATCGCGCGTCTTGAGGTCGATCTTCGGACCGTAGAACGCGGCCTCACCGGGGACCTCGGTCAGCTTGAGGCCGGAGGCGACGGCGACGCGGCGCAGTGCATCGGTGGACGACTCCCAGAACTCGTCCGTGCCGATCCACTTCGACTTCTCGTCGTCCTTCATCGAGAGCTCGAGCTCGAAATCGGTCAGACCGAAGTCGCGCAGCATCGAGAGGATGAACTCGAGGACCTTGGCGACCTCGGCCTCGAGCTGATCGGGCGTCACGAACAGATGCGAATCGTCCTGGGTGAAGCCCCGCACGCGGGTGAGGCCGTGCAGCGCGCCGGAGAGCTCGTTGCGGTAGACCGTGCCGTTCTCGGCGAACCGCAACGGCAGGTCACGGTAGCTGCGCGCACGCTCCTTGTAGATGAGGATGTGCATCGGGCAGTTCATGGGCTTCAGGTAGTAGTCCTGGCCCTGCTTGGTGATGTTGCCTTCGTCGTCGCGCTCCTCGTCCATCACGATCGGCGGGAACATGCCCTCCTTGTACGTGACGAGGTGGTTCGACGTGAGGAACAGGTCTTCCTTCGAGATGTGCGGTGTGTAGACGTAGGTGTAGCCGCCCTCGATGTGGCGCTTGCGAGCGTGCTGCTCCATCTCGCCTCGGATGACGCCGCCGCGCGGGTGCCAGACCGAGAGGCCGGAGCCGATCTCCTCGGGGAACGAGAACAGGTCGAGTTCCTTGCCGAGGCGACGGTGGTCGCGCTTGGCGGCCTCCTCCAGCCGGTGCTGGTATGCGCGCAGCTCATCCTTGGTGGGCCACGCCGTGCCGTAGATGCGCTGCAGCTGCGGGTTCTTCTCGCTGCCCCGCCAATACGCGGCGGCGATGCGGGTGAGGTCCCAGCCGTTGCCGATCATGCGCGTGTTGGGCAGATGAGGGCCGCGGCAGAGGTCCTTCCAGACGACCTCGCCGTCGCGGGTGGTGTTGTCGTAGATCGTCAGCTCGCCCTCGCCGACCTCGACGGAGGCGCCCTCCGCCGCCTCCTTCCCGCCCTTGAGACCGATGAGCTCCAGCTTGAACGGCTCGTCGGCGAGCTCGGCGCGCGCCTCGTCGTCCGTCACCACCCGGCGGACGAAGCGCTGGCCCTCGCGGACGATGCGCTGCATCTCCTTGGTGATGGCCTTGATGTCTTCGGGCGTGAACGGGGTCTCGACGCCGAAGTCGTAGTAGAAGCCGTCGGTGATGGGCGGACCGATGCCGAGGTTCGCCTGCGGGTTGATGCGCTGCACCGCCTGTGCCAGCACATGGGCCGCGGAGTGGCGGAGGATGTTCAGTCCGTCCTGACTGTCGATCGTGATCGGCTCGACCTCGTCGGTGTCGGTCAGGGTCGTGGCGAGATCCTTGAGTTCGCCGTTGACGCGCATCGCGACGACGTTTCGGTCAGTGAACAGGGCGAAGCCGTCATTCGGCCGGGCGTTTTCAGGCACAGAAACTCTCCATCTGGGTCGATACCCAGGTTACTCGCTCGGAGTCCGGCGTTCGGTCCACCGGCGATCACGTAACGTGAACGGATGGACAGAGCAGTCGCACGGTGGATCCTGGGGATCGCGCTCGGCGCGATCGGTGTCGGTCACTTCCTCAGCACGCGCGGATTCCGGGTGGTGGTTCCGGACTGGGCCACCCGCGTGACGCGGCTCGACAAGGACACGATCGTCATCGCCTCCGGTGCCGCGGAAGTCGCGCTCGCCGCAGGCTTGCTCGCGCTTCCGAAGGAACGCCGGCGCATCGGATGGGCGACGGCCGCGTTCTTCGTCGCCGTGATGCCCGGGAACATCCACCAGTGGCAGACCAAGCGCTCGACGCCGGGGCTCGACACGGATGCTCGTCGCTTCGGCAGACTGTTCCTGCAGCCGGTCCTCGTGCTGTGGGCGCTGTGGTCGACCGGCGGTGAGAGTCCGCGCCGCGTCCTCCGCCGTCGTCGTCGGTGAGACACGACCGGTGTCGGCGGAGTCCGGGAGAATGATTCCATGACGTCCCCCTCGCTCGTGTGGTTCCGCGATGATCTCCGCCTCGCCGACAACCCTGCGCTTCGAGCCGCTCTCGATCGAGATGAGCCGGTGATCGCGCTGTACGTGCTCGACGAGGAATCGCCGCAGGTCCGTCCCTTCGGCGGCGCGGCACGCTGGTGGCTCCACAACTCGCTCGCATCGCTCGACGAGCGCCTCCGCGACCGAGGCGGCGCACTCGTGCTGCGGCGTGGCCCGGCGAACCGGGTCGTCCGCGAGACGGTCGCCGATGTCGGAGCGGGTGCCGTGTTCTGGAACCGCCGGTACGGGGGCGCCGAACGTGCGATCGACTCCGCGCTGAAGTCGTCCCTCCGTGCAGACGGGCTCGAAGTCACGTCTTTCGCCGCCTCGCTGTTGCATGAGCCGTGGACGGTGAAGACCGGCAGCGGCACGCCGTACTCCGTCTTCACCCCGTTCTGGCGGGCCTGTCTGGCCCTCCCGGCGCCCCGTGCTCCGCTCCCGGAACCACGAACGGTCGAGAGCCCGCATCGTGCGCCCGCATCCGATCTCCTCGACGACTGGGAGCTGCTGCCGACTCGTCCGGACTGGGCCGGCGGGTTGCGCGAGACCTGGGAACCCGGCGAGCTCGCCGCACGGCGTCGTCTGCGCCACTTCCTCGACGAGGACCTCGCGGACTATGACCGGGCTCGCGATGAGCCGTCAGCCAGTGCCACCTCGATGCTGTCGCCGCACCTGCGCTGGGGGGAGATCAGTCCGTTCACTGTGTGGCATGAGGCGGTCGGCGTCGATGGCGCCGGTGGCTTCCTCTCCGAGCTGGGGTGGCGAGAGTTCGCCTGGCATACGCTGTATCACTCCCCCGACCTCGCGAGCGAGAACCTGCGGCCGGAGTTCGACGCCTTCCCCTGGCCGCCGCTCGACCCGTTGCAGCTGGATGCCTGGCAGCACGGGGAGACGGGTGTGCCGCTCGTGGACGCCGGGATGCGCGAGCTCTGGCACACCGGCTACATGCACAACCGGGTGCGGATGGTGACGGCGTCGTTCCTCATCAAGAATCTGCTGATCGACTGGCGACTCGGCGAAGAGTGGTTCTGGGACACGCTCGTCGACGCCGACGAAGCCAGCAATCCCTTCAACTGGCAGTGGGTCGCCGGGTCCGGAGCGGATGCCGCGCCGTACTTCCGCGTGTTCAACCCCGAGCTGCAGGCCAAGAAGTTCGACCCGCAGGGCCTCTACATCCAGCGCTGGGCATCCAAGGCGCCGACCGAGCCGATCGTCGATCTCGCGGAGACACGGAAGGCTGCGCTCGCAGCGTACGAGGTCGTCAAGCGGACCCCGAAGACACGGCGCGAGGGGAACGACGGCGTCCGCGATCGGTAGGCGTGCGACGGTGGTTCGCGCCGTCCGTGCCAGACTGGAAGCGTGACCGAATCCAGGAAGCCAGCCGTCATCCGCGGCTTCGCTGCGTCGTCACTCGCGATCTTCGTCGCACTCGCCGGCCACGTGACCGGCGGCGGGGAGGTGCCCGGCGCGCTCGGCATCCTCGTCCCGTGGATCTTCTCGTTCATGGTCTGCGTCCTCCTCGCCGGACGCTCGTTGTCACTCATCCGCCTCGGAGTGTCCGTCGCGGTGAGTCAGTTCCTGTTCCATGCGCTGTTCGTGCTCGGCACCGTCACACCCTCCGGAGTCTCGACGCCGCACGTGCACGGCGGACCGCTCGTGATCCCCGCGGGGCCCGGTATCCCGGAGGCGGTCGCCGCTGACACCTCGATGTGGCTCGGCCACACGGTCGCGGCGCTGCTGACGGTGGCCGCGCTGTACCGGGGCGAGCGTCTGGTCCTCGCCGTGCGAGACCTCGCCCGGCAGCTGAGCCGATGGCTGCGCCGACGTGTCGATCACGTCCTGCTCCTCCCGGCGCTCCGTCTGCCCCGGCGCCTGCGCGGCGTCTTCGACCTCGCCTGCAGCCGCGGCCTCATCCTTCTCGCGACCCTCCGGGGCCGCGCTCCTCCTCTCTCCGCTGCGATCTGATCCGTGCCCTGGACCCTCACGGTCCAGAGGCGCGTCACACCGTGCGCGATCGTCGCGCGCGGGTTCTGAACGCATGCATGAACGCCGCACACGCGGCGTCTGATGAGAGGTCATCCCATGTCCCCTGTCCGCAGGATTGCGGCCGGGTTGGCGTTGGCGACGATCGCGACCCTCGCGATCGCCACGCCCGCGTCCGCCCACGACCAGTTGGTATCCAGTTCCCCGGCCGCTGACGAGCAGTTGGCGGCCGCGCCAGAAGAGATCACGATGTCGTTCTCCGGTGAACTCCTGGTCCTCGATGAGTCGCTGACCGGGGCTGTCGTCATGGTCGTCGACGCCTCGGGGAAGGACTGGGTCTCCGGCGACGTCACGGTCGCCGGGCGCACGGTCACCGCAAGGCTCGAAGCGGGGATGCCCGTTGCCGGCTACCAGGTGCGATGGCAGGTGGTCTCGGAAGACGGTCACCCGATCGCCGGGGTCATCCCCTTCACGGTCGGCGATGCCGAACCGATGCAGGTCCCGACATCCGGTGACACGGCGACGACATCCTCCGCAGGCGAAGAACAACCGGATCAGAACGCAACAGGTTCGAGCACCACCCTCCGGGTGCTGCTCATCGGCGCAGGCGGAGCGGCTGTGGCCGTCCTCCTCCTCGTGCTCATTCGATTCCTTCGTCGTCCCCGGACGACAGCAGATGACCTGTGAAAGGCACCATTGTGAACACCACCAAGAACCTCCCCCGACTCGCCGCTGTGATCGCGGTCTCCCTGCTCGCGCTCACCGGGTGCGCTCCTGAGAGCCCCACGAGTGAGCCCACGACGCGTCCCGCCGGTGACACCGTCACGATCGAGGATGCGTGGGTGAAGTCCGCCGAAGAGGGAATGTCCGCCGGCTTCGGAACCCTCGCCAACAGCGGAGACGACGACGTGACCGTCGTGTCGGTGACGTCCGAGGCGTCGCCGATGATCGAGCTGCACGAGACCGTCGAGAACGAGGCAGGCGAGATGGTCATGCGCGAGAAGGCCGGCGGATTCGTCATTCCCGCCGGAGGGACGCTCGCGCTGGAGCCGGGAGCGAACCACATCATGCTGATGGATCTGAGCGCCCCGCTCACCGCCGGCAACGACGTCATCTTCACCGTGACGTTCTCGGACGACTCCACCTACGAGTTCACGGCCCCGGTGAAGGACTACTCCGGCGCGAACGAGAACTATGAGGACGGCGAAGAGCACGAGGGTATGGATCACTGATGTCGGCGCCCTCTGAGGGCGCCCGCTCCCGACGCTCCGGGTCGACCCGGCGACAGTTCCTTCTCGGAGGAGCTGTCGCCGGTGTCGGCGCGGTCGCTGCCGTCGGAGTGGATCTCGCCCTGAACCGCGCGGATGCTGATCCGGCACCCGCCTCCACCCCGATGAACGGTGAGCAGACCGTACCGTTCTTCGGCGACCATCAAGCGGGCATAGACACGGCTGCGCAGGCGCACGGGCTCTTCGTCGCCCTCGACCTGCATGACGACGTCGATCGCGACGGGCTGGCCCGGCTGATGGGACTCCTGACCGATGACGCCGCACGCCTGACGCAGGGCCGCGCCGCGCTCGCCGACTCCGAGCCGGAGCTCGCGCTCGCTCCGGCGAGGCTCACCGTGACATTCGGCTTCGGCCCGAGCTTCGTCGCGCGTGCAGGCGGCGTGGGTCCATCGTGGCTCGCCCCCTTGCCTGCTTTCGGGGTGGACCGGTTGCAAGCGGAATTCTCCGACGGCGACCTCCTCCTGCAGATCGCCGCCGATGACCCGCTGACCGTGGCCCACGCGACCCGGATGCTGTTGAAGGACGCCCGGGGCTTCGCCGACGTCCGGTGGACGCAGCAGGGCTTCCGCCGCGCGTACGGAACCGAGCGCCCCGGCACGACGATGCGGAACCTCTTCGGCCAGGTGGACGGCACGACCAACCCGGAACCCGGCACGGCGGACTTCGATGAGGTCGTGTGGAGTGCGCACGGCTGGCTCGCCGGCGGGACGGGCATGGTGCTCCGACGCATCCACATGGACCTCGACAAGTGGGACCGGCTGGACCGCAGCGGACGCGATGCATCGGTGGGGAGGACACTCGCCGATGGAGCGCCGCTGACCGGCACCGAGGAGTTCGATGAACCGGACTTCGATGCGAAGACATCCCTCGGCTTCCCCGTGATCCCGCAGTTCGCTCACATCCGCCGTGCCCGCGGCGACGGTGCCGAACGGATCTTCCGGCGCGGGTACAACTACGACGAACGCCCTTCGGGCGCTTCCGTCTCGGAGTCGGGCCTGCTCTTCGTCTCCTTCCAGGCCGATGTCGAGTCGCAGTTCGTCCCGATGCAGCGGAGGCTCGACGAGCTCGACCTGCTCAACGAGTGGACGATCCCGATCGGCTCGGCCGTCTTCGCGATCCCGCCGGGTTGCGCGGAGGGCGGGTTCATCGGTGAGACGCTCCTGTCATGAGTCGACGTTCTGGAGTGAGCGCATGGCGCACGTAGGAGAGTCGACCCACGCGGGTGTGCAGCTTGCGATCGACTCGTGGGGGCATTGGGCGCTGCGCTCCGTGGCGACGTTGGCTTCACATGCCCCATACGTGATTCACGTGGGAACACATGGTGTCGTCATCCGCTACCGAGGCAGCGGCCGGCGAGAGAGACCCCCACCTAGGCTTTCGCCCGGGTGAGGGTCTTTCGTCACGCCTAGGTCAGGCGATCAGTCGGTGGATGTTCCAGCCGTGTCCGACCTTGATGCGAGTGCCGAAGCCGGATCCACCGAGCCCTGGGTAGAGCCAGAGATCGCCTGCTTCGTCACGCGAGAGGACGTCGGCATAGCCGTCCGCACCGAAGTCGACGCCACCCGTGATCGCCGTCATGGTGTTCCAGCCGTGACCGACCTGGTAAGGGTTGTTGAGCGTTGACCCGTTGCCAGGATAGAGGAGAAGTTTGCCGCTGGTGTCACGTGCAAGGATGTCACCCTTGCCGTCAGTCCCGAAGTCTCCCGCGAGAATCGTGCTGAAATTGCCCCAGCCGTTTCCGATCTGTATAGCTCCGGCGTTGAACCCGCCCGCGCCGTTCCCCGGATACAGATAGAGGTTGGCGTCATTGCCGATGGCGACGAGGTCGGCCCGTCCGTCGCTGTTGAAGTCGGCACCCCCTGTCACTAGCCGCATGGTTCCCCAGCCGTGCCCAACCTGAGAGGCCTGGAACGAGTTGCCTCCTACGCCTCGGTAGAACCAGAGGGTGCCGTCGTCCCGCACAGCGATCGCGTCCCCCTTGCTATCCCCGTTGTAGTCACCGTGGATAAGAGCGCGAGTCGTTCCCCAGCCGCCGCCGAGTGTGTCGGTGGCCCACCCACCGTTGCCATTGCCGTTGTAGGCGGTCATCTGACCGGTGGTCGACACTGCGAGCACGTCGGCCTTGCCATCCCCGTTGTAGTCAGCATTGACGCCGGTACTGCTGCCTCCGAGACCCGGAAAGTCCATGGGGATCGCGGCGCCTCGTGTGACGTTCGTCTTGCAGGTGTACCCCTGGTTGGCGACGTTGGTACCGTTGCGATAGATCTCGAAGTGAAGGTGAGCTCCTGTTGAGTTTCCGGTGCTTCCCACGACGCCGATCTGCTGGCCCTTCGTCACCGTCTGCCCAGGGTTCACTGAGCCGGGGGACGCCATGTGCGCATACAACGTGGTGTATCCACTCGGGTGGGAGATCACCACATAATTGCCATACCCGCTGCTAAACGTGCGAGTGCTGACCGTCCCACCGTAGGCAGCCACGATCGGCGTTCCTCCGTTGTGCGAGATGTCGATGCCAGTGTGGCTGGGCCGCTCGCCTCCGCAGCCATCGGCGACGCGGGACACGATGTATCCGGTTGCCGGTTGAATCATCACGCCGTATGCGGCTTGCGCAGCGGGCGGTGCCGCAAAGGGTACGAGCGCACCGACGACGACCGCGAGAGCCGTCATGATTCCGATTCGGGCGCGACGAAGCGCCTGGGTTCTCTTCATTTTCAGTTCCTAAAGTTGGATGGGTACCCGCGGCCGAGGGCGTTTCACGTTCACGCTACCGATCGGCGTGCACGCGGCGCTGTCCCCTCTTCTGCCTACAGACATGCCATGCGAACGCGAGATACGTTGAGAGATCCCCACGCGCGCTCCGGCACGCACAGGTTCTTTCGTACCGGCGCCCGCGCCGCGATCCTCGTGTCGCCCTTTCGCATTCTTGAGCCAGCGTGAGAAGGCGCGAAATCAATTGGTTCGGTCGATCTGTGATTGCTGTCACCGATGGGATTGGAGGTCAGAGAAACCCCGCAAACACGCTCCAACCGCGGCGCCGCATGCGGACCCCTCCGCGCCGATCCGGCACCAATGAGCAACGGCCCCACCCAACCGAAGTTGAATGGGGCCGCCGATGCGCTCTCTAGACGGAGCCGTAGTTTAGGCTCATTTTGGCAACTCGGGTCTGGTTGACGCCACCTTGCGGGGATCGCGCCGCCACGAACAAGTAGTTTCCCGCCGGCACCGGAATGATCGTGCTGAATTCGATCTGTGCGACGCCATCCGTCACGCCCGGGAATGTTGCCGCGAACCCACCGCTGTACACGCCAGTGCTAGCGTGCAGAAGGTAGTACTGGAGCATGAGCGTCTTTTCGGGCGTAAGACCCGTGAAGTAGGCATGGGTGGTGATCTGATAGAGTCCCGCGCCTCCGGCTCCCCCGGCCATATCGAACACACCCGATGAGAAGTACAGGCGAGTGTTCGATGTCGTACCAATCGGCACGGTGTAGTCGCCTTGCTTGCGGTGGTAAATCGGCACGTCATCCTCCGGTAGTGGTGTGGGCGTGGTTGATCCTGAGTACTCCCAGTGCCACGCCTCTGGGTGAGCTCCGTTCGGTTCCGCCCAGGAGGGATGGAACCATCCGAACTTTTGCGCATTGGCCTTCATCCACACGTAGATGGGATTACTCCAATCCGTGCGTCCGACGCCGATATCGATCGCGAGTGCCCAGCCGTGGTTGGATGTCCCCGGCACGGCTGCCAGCCCGCAGTTCCCCTGACCGCACCAGTAATTGCGGGCTTCAACCTGGCCCGCGAAATCGCGGTAGGCATCGCTTAGCGGCAGGTCTCGTCCCAACGCGGCCCGGAAGGCCTTATTCAAGGCGATCAATGCCGTCACAGCATCCGAACGCAACCGTCGGGCAGTGTTCCACGGCACGGTGGACAGCGCTGACAGCGGGATCCTGCCGTTCGCATGCCCGCCCCATGCGCCCGCCTTGACCACGAGAGAGGCTGCGCTCGCGCTCGTAGGTCTGGAGAAGAGGTCTGCTCCGACTGACGATGCGGCGACGAAAACCCCGGCAGACGATAGGAGCGTTCGACGCGAGATCCCGTGCGCGCTCATCATCGGGATGTCAGGGGACACAGGTGCACTCGATTCAGTCATGCTCTCGATCTCGCTGTTCGAAGGATGTGAGTTTCTTTGACCGTCATACGTCTCCGTAGTCGAAGGCGGGCGCTTGGATGTGAGTTACCTGATCGCTGCTGAAGCGAAGCCTCACGAAGTCGAGTCCCACTTCCCCTGGCCTCGTGAGCGATTGAGTGTTCGTTGCCTCACGGGCGGTGATGCCGAGGAAGTCCGCGCCCTCTCCGACGTCACGCGCCTCACCTGCCAGCGCCGAAGCACGATCCGAACCGACTTTGATCCCCTCGAGCGTTGCGGCGTTCACACCACCCACAACCGGAGCGGAGATCGTAATGCTCGCACGAGCGTCAGTTAGGCGCAGCACGCGCGCGCCTTGCCAGTCGTAGAAAGTCACTTCGTATCCGTTCGGATCCTCAGTGATGCTCGGCGAGGATCCGAACGCATCGGTGAGCGCCTGAATCAGCGCGTCAGGATCGTTGTAGCTGAAGGTGGTCAACTGGTCACCGTCCATCAGGGTTACCGCGCTGACGCCAATCGTAAGGTCGCTCATGGTCTGAAGCCTACGAACAGATGAGCGCCGAGCGCTGTCCCCTCTTCGGCCTACAGACGCGTACACGTGTAGCCCACTACACTGCCCTCCCCCGAGGCATGCGGGAGCGAGTGATAGACAGGGTGAGCCGCCACGCCCTGCGGGTAGTTTCGAACCCACAGTCCGTCGCGGGAGACGCGCAGGTTCTTATTCCCCAGATGTTGCCCAACGGACACGGGACACGAAAAAACCCCCGGAAATCCCGGGGGTTTGTCTGTGCGCGATACTGGGATCGAACCAGTGACCTCTTCCGTGTCAGGGAAGCGCGCTACCGCTGCGCCAATCGCGCCCGTTGGGGCTATTCAGTTTTCCCGTGAGGTGGCGACGGGATTCGAACCCGTGTAAACGGCTTTGCAGGCCGGTGCCTAGCCGCTCGGCCACGCCACCGTGTGGATTGACCCCACGTGCGAAGGACCTTCCGAAGAAGATCCTCTGCACTCGAGCGGATGACGAGACTCGAACTCGCGACCCCAACCTTGGCAAGGTTGTGCGCTACCAACTGCGCTACATCCGCATTTCGTTCCCGGTTGTCCCGGGCACTCATGAAACATTAGCCGAAGATTTCCCGTCCGCCAAACCCGTTGCGAATCTCGCGCGTGTCTCGCTGACTGGTCCGCGAGGAGCCCGAGCGTCGGGTAGTATCGGTTGACGTACCCCGCGGGTATGGGCGATTGGCGCAGTTGGTAGCGCGCTTCCTTCACACGGAAGAGGTCATCGGTTCGAGTCCGGTATCGCCCACCATAGCCTCCGATTCGCCGCTACTCCAGCATGATGCGGATGACTCTGTCGTCGCCGGACGCAGGCCGACCCCGGCCATCCGTGTTGTTGGTCAGAACCCAGAGCGCGCCATCCGGAGCCACCGCCACATCGCGGATCCGACCGTACTCACCCGGGAAGAACTCGGTGGAGGCGGACAGGTCATCCAGCGGTACCCGACGCACTCGCTCGCCGCGGAGGTTGGCGACGAAGATCGCACCGTCCGCGATCGCGATTCCGCTGGGACTCGCCGTATCGGGAGCCCACTGCTGCACCGGATCGATGAAGGTTCCACGTTCTCCGACGCCCTCGACCTCCGGCCACCCGTAGTTGCCGCCCGCCTCGATGACGTTGAGCTCATCCCAGGTGTCCTGGCCGAATTCGCTCGCGTACATCGTGCCGCGATCGTCCCAGGCGAGTCCCTGCGGGTTGCGGTGGCCGAGGCTGTACACGGGTGAGCCCTCGAACGGGTTGTCCTCGGGTATGCCGCCGTCCGGTGCGATGCGGAGGATCTTCCCCGAAAGACTCCTCGGATCCTGTGCGCTCTCGCGATCGCCGGCGTCACCGACGGTCACGTACAGCATGCCGTCCGGACCGAACGCGATGCGGCCTCCGTTGTGATTCGTCGCGGCCGCGAGTCCCGAGAGAACCATCTCGGGATCACCGAGCTCGATCGATCCCGGGGAGCCGGACAGCGCGAACCGCTGCACCCGGTTCTCGTCCGCCGCAGTGGAGTACGCGTAGAGCCATCCACCCTGGACGGCGATGCCCAGGAGACCGCCTTCGCCTCGTGGCTCCACGCCGTCGATCACCGCGACCTCACGCACGTCCCCGTCGTCGAAGATCTCCAGCACCCGCGCGGTGTCGCGCTCGCTGATCAGCGCGGCCCCCTCATGGAAAGCGATGGACCACGGCGCGGCCAGATCTTCGACGACCGTCGACGTCTCCCCCGGGGCTTCGCGCTGAGAGACGCTTTGCGGCAGCGGCGCGCAGGCGCTCAGAAGCAACGAGGACAACGACGCGATGCCCAACGCGCGCAGGACACGTCGCACCTTCGACTCCATCACCGCTCCTTCCGGACCGTACGCTTCCCCTCGAGGCTAAACGCACGACCACGCAGGCAGAAGACCCGGGCGCGCCGTTCCTCGGTCGCATCGTCGGTTCTGTCCGACCGTGCGCGTAGTCTGCCCCGGTGTCGACGACTCACGCTCTCCCCGGCCCGTGCGCGCTCTGCGGCGGCGGCGCAGGGATCCGCACCGAGGAGCACTGGTGCTGTGCGGCGTGC
This sequence comes from Microbacterium sp. J1-1, assembly GCF_024498615.1. Lineage (NCBI taxonomy): Bacteria > Bacillati > Actinomycetota > Actinomycetes > Micrococcales > Microbacteriaceae > Microbacterium > Microbacterium sp. J1-1. The sequence goes on from NZ_CP089590.1 coordinate 1,924,562, forward strand.
GGCTGGCGCTACGGTGATGTACCGGACGCCGACCTCCCGCTCCCCCGCGTCGACGTCGTCTACTACATCCGCTTCGACGAGCGCGTGAAGATCGGGACGAGCAGCAACCCCCGACGGCGCCTCTCCACGCTTCGGCACGACGAGCTCCTCGCCTTCGAACGAGGAGGGCGTTCCCTGGAACAGCAGCGCCACCGCGACTTCGCCTCCATCCGCGAGGGCGGCGAATGGTTCACCCTCAACGCGGCTCTGCGCGCGCACGTCTCGCAGCTCCGCCACGAGGGCGAACCCTGGGTGCTCTACGCGCGTTGGCTGAGCGCAGCGCTGCGCGGAGACGATGACCGCAGGTGAACCGCCACATGACGATGCCGGGCGACTGCTTCGGGAAGTCCAGTCGCCCGGCACCGCGTATCGGCGCGTGATCAGGCCGTGGCTGCGCGTCCTCGTGCGTTCGCAGGCTCCGGCTGCGAGAAGAGGACGACGACGATCACCGCTGCCCCCACCACGACGTGCGGCAGCCAGACGTTGAGAGCCTCTCCGGAGAAGCCGAAGATCCAGGGCGACAGCGCGAGGAACAGGCTGGCGACGATGTCGAACACGAGATGCACGGGCATCGGGATGAAACCGAACGGACCCCACTCGTACTTCGTGAACAGGCTGTAGACGATGAGCCCGATGCCGAGGAAGATCGGGATGATGACCGCGGGTCCGCCCATGCTCGCGAAGCCGAACAGCCAGGGCGCGGCGATCAGGGCGATGCCGACGATGTAGTCGAGAGCTCCGTGGACCTTGGTGGGGATGAAACGCATGATTCCTCCTTGTGTGGCGCCGCTGAACGCGACTCACCACTGGTTCGAAGCCCTCCTCGCATCGGATTGCCCGCGGCGTCAGCAAGGGTCACGGGCGAGCGTTCGCGGCTCGGTCCCAGGCGGCGCTGCTACGGTGAGCAGTGTCGGCAACTCGCCGACATCAGGGAAGACTTCTCGTCGACCAACGGGCCTCAACGGTCATTTCGTTCTCCGTCGCCTCCTCTGTGTGAGCCCGAGGAGCGTCATGCCCATCCCGTCAACCCCTGCTTTCCGAGACCCTGCGCACGCGTGGGCCGACCCCATCGCCCTCCCGACCGGCTCGACGGCGATCGTCTACTGCGAAGGCCAATTCGGGGAGCAGGACGGCAAGACGGCGAACGGACTGGTCCGCCACTCCGAGAAGTACGAGATCCTCAGTGTGATCGACAGCACCCGCGCCGGTGCGGATGCCGGGATGCTGCTGGACGGCACCGCGAACGGCCTCCCGATCGTCAGTGATCTCGTCACGGGCATCGCGCACGCCGGTCACGTCCCGGACTACCTGATCTGCGGCGTCGCACCGGCAGACGGCCTCCTCTCGGCAGGTCAGCGCACCGTACTCCTGGACGGGATCGCTCGAGGCATGCACATCATCAACGGTCTGCACGAGTTCCTCACCGACGACGCCGAGTTCGTGGCCGCCGCGCTGCTGGCCGGAGTGACGATCACCGACATCCGCCGCCCGCGCGAGAAGAAGGATCTCCACCTGTTCTCCGGGCGGATCTTCGACGTGACCTGTCCGCGCATCGCGATTCTCGGCACCGACGGAGCCATCGGCAAGCGCACCACCGCGACGATCCTGGTTCGTGCGCTGAACGAACGCGGCATCCATGCCGTCATGGTCGGCACCGGACAGACCACGATCATCCAGGGCGGCCGCTACGGCGTGGCGCTCGACGCACTCGTCCCGCAGTACTGCTCAGGTGAGGTTGAGAACCAGGTGGTCGCGGCGTTCGAGGGCGAAGACCCGGACGTGATCATCGTCGAGGGGCAAGGCGCGCTCAGCCACCCGGCGTACATCACGTCGGCGCACATCCTCCGTGGGAGCCGGCCGGCCGGAGTGATCGTGCAACATGCCCCGGGCCGCACGGTGCTCGGAGACTTCCCGATGGTCGCGATGCCGACCGTCGACAGCGAGATCGCCCTCATCGAAGCCTTCGCCGACACGCGTGTGATCGGTGTGACCGTGAATCACGAGAACCTCTCCGCGGATCAGCTCACAGCGGCGATCGACGGGATCGAGATCGACACCGGCCTCCCCGCCACGGATCCGCTGACCCGCCCGCTGGGGGAACTCGTCGACATGGTGCTGCAGGCGTTCCCTGCCCTCACCCCGCGGCCGACCATCCGTAGCGTCGTGTGAGAGCGGCACCGACCCGGTCGTAGCGGCGTCGGTCCAGGACAGCGGCTTCTCGACGGAGTCCTCGCTCGTGCACGCTGTAGAGCTGTTCGATGTCGACCCAGGATTCGCGTCTCTGCGCGTCCCACTCCCCCGTGCCGATCGAGAGATAGTCGCGGTCGCCGTCATGGGGTCTGCTCGTCATGCGTACGGCGTACACGCGCTCAGCGGACTCGCGTCCGATCACGAGAACGGGACGATCCTTGCCGCGTCCGTCGTTCTCCTCATACGGCACCCAGGTCCAGACGATCTCCCCGGCATCCGGCGCCCCGTCGCGCTGCGGCGCGTAGGCGACCTCCAGACGGGTGATCCGGTCCGGATCGACGCGAACGGTCTCGCTGCCGCTCATCCGCCCCCGCTCCACCGTCGACGACGACGGCGCGGGTCGTTGCTCCTCGGTGCGCAGACGCGCGACCGGGCGCCTCGGACCTGATGTCCGAGGCGCCCGGCCGGAACCCACTGCCTTGCGCAGGATGTCCAGGAGTGATGTCAGGATGCTGTTGCTCTTGCCCACTCGGTCACCCTAACCGCAGTTCAGGCGTCGACGAGTGCGTATCCCTCCTCGCCGTGGACGACCTGGTCGACACCGGCGATCTCGTCCTCGCTCGTGACGCGGAATCCGATCGTCTTCTCGATCGCGAAGCCGATGAGGAAGGCGACCACGAAGGAGTAGATCAGCACGCCGACCGCGGCGATGACCTGCACGGCGAGCTGGCGGGCGTCGCCGCCGACGAACAGACCCGTGTCGGTGGCGAAGAAGCCGAGGTACAGGGTTCCGATCAGACCGCCGACGAGGTGGATACCGACCACATCGAGCGAGTCGTCGAAGCCGAGACGGAACTTCAGCTCGACAGCGAGGGCGCAGACGATACCGGCTACGGCACCGAGCAGGAGGGACCAGCCCGGGGTGAGGTTGGCGCAGGCCGGGGTGATGGCGACGAGACCGGCGACGGCACCGGAGGCTGCACCGACCGAAGTCGCCTTGCCGTCCTTGATGCGCTCGATGAGGATCCAGCCCAGGATCGCGGCCGCGGTGGCGCCGAGCGTGTTCAGTCCGATGAGTCCGACTCCGCCCATGTCCTCAGCGAGCCACTCCGCACCGGCGTTGAAACCGAACCAGCCGAACCACAGCAGTGCGGCACCGAGGAGGGTCAGCGGCACGTTGTGCGGCTTCAGGATGCCCTTCTGGAAACCGATGCGCTTTCCGAGGACCAGAGCGAGCGCCAGGGCGGCTGCACCCGCGTTGATGTGGACCGCAGTACCGCCGGCGTAGTCGATCACGCCGATGCCGCTGTCCTCACCGAAGAGCGTCGTGCCGAGGTTCATGATCCAGCCGCCACCCCAGACCCACGCGGCGACCGGGAAGTAGCCGACCGTGGCGAAGATGCCGGCGAAGATCAGCCAGCTGCCGAACTTGGCACGATCCGCGATCGCTCCGGAGATCAGCGCGACGGTGATGATCGCGAAGGTCGCGCCGTAGGCGACGCCCAGGAGCGCGACGTTCGATCCTTCACCGGACGCCAGGCTGGATAGCCCGAAGTCGGCGAAGGGGTTGCCTGCGAAGGCGGTCGGGCTGTCGACGGCGCTCATCGAGAAGCCGAAGAGAATCCACAGCACGGCGACAAGTCCGATCGAGCCGAAGCTCATCATCATCATGCTGACGACGCTCTTCGCCTTGACGAGACCTCCGTAGAAGAAGGCGACGCCGGGCGTCATGAGCAGAACGAGCGCTGTCGCGGTGATCGCCCACGAGATGTTGCCGGGAGCATCCATAGGAAAACCTCACATCCGAAGTAATTGAGAGCTTCAGTGTGACGACGCGCCGTTTCGCGCATGCGTGAGGTTTGTTTCCCCGCTGTTACAGCGCCGCTCCTGGTGTGAACATCGCGTTACGCGGCACTTCGGGGTTACGCAGAATGCGTCAAGGCGTTGAGTCGAGAGACGGCGCGCAGGTACTTCTTGCGGTATCCGCCGGCCAGCATCTCCTCGGAGAACACCGAATCGAGCCCGAGCCCGGTCGCGATGACGGGGATCTGGGCGTCGTACACGCGGTCGACGAAGGCGACGAAGCGCAGCGCCTCGGACTGATCGGTGAGCTGATGCACGTCGCGCAGCCCGACCTGATCGAGACCTTCGATCAATCGGATGTAGCGAGACGGGTGTACCTGGGCGAGGTGACGGATCACATCGTCGAACCGGTCGTCGGACGCCGTGCCGTCCGCCGTCGCTGCTGCCGCTTCATAGGCGTCGGCATCCAGGACCACGGCGTGTCCGTCGATCGCCCGCTGGCGGAAGTCCACTCCGTCGATGCGCAGGGTCTGGAAGCTGTCGGACATGGCGTGGATCTCGCGGAGGAAGTCCTGTGCGGCGAATCTTCCCTCGCCGAGCGCGTTCGGTGGGGTGTTGGAGGTCGCCGCCAGGCGGGTCCCCGTGGGAACGAGCTCTCCGATGAGGCGGGTCATGACCATGGTGTCGCCCGGATCGTCGAGCTCGAACTCGTCGATGCACAGTAGATCCGCGCCTTTGAGCAGTTCGACGGTGTTCTTGTATCCGAGAGCCCCGACCAGGGCGGTGTACTCGATGAAGGAACCGAAGTACTTCCGTCGGGCCGGCATAGCGTGATAGATGGAGGCGAGCAAGTGGGTCTTGCCGACACCGAAGCCGCCGTCGAGGTAGACACCGGGTTTGAGCTCGGGTTCCTTCTTCGCGCGGCTGAAGAGGCCGCCGCGCTTCACCGCGGGGCCGCGGCCCGCGAAACGCATCAACGTCTCTTTCGCCTCCTCCTGCGAAGGATAGGCAGGATCCGCGCGATAGCTGTCGAAAGTCGCCGTGTCGAACTGGGGCGGCGGCACCAGGCTCGCCAGCATCTCGGGTCCGGTGACCATCGGCTGACGATCGGTGAGGTGCACGGTGCGGCTGGTCGTGTCGGTCATCACGGTCCTGAATCGGGTGCTGGCCTGTGTCGAAGTCTTACGAATCGGGCGCAGGGTGCTCGGCGGGGATCTATCGTCGAAGGGACGGATCAACACTACGCCGTCCGCACTCACCCCCTCGTCCGCTCACACGCTTCGGAGATCCCATGGCCATCGAGTTCGATTCCTCCTCCCCCAAGTTCGCCGAGTACGCCGAGCCCGGTCGCCTCGTGACCACGGAGTGGCTCGCCCAGCGGCTCGGAACGCCCGGACTCGTCGTCGTCGAGTCGGATGAGGACGTGCTTCTCTATGAGACGGGCCACATCCCGGGTGCGGTGAAGGTCGACTGGCACACCGAGCTCAACGACCCCGTCGTCCGCGACTACGTCGACGGCGAGGGCTTCGCGGAACTGCTGAGCCGCAAGGGCATCTCCCGTGACGACACCGTCGTGATCTACGGCGACAAGAACAACTGGTGGGCGGCCTACGCCCTCTGGGTCTTCTCCCTGTTCGGCCATGAAGACGTCCGCCTTCTCGACGGCGGACGTGATCGCTGGATCGCCGAGGGCCGAGAGATCACCCGCGAGGCGACCAGCCGCCCAGCGACCGAGTACCCGGTGGTCGAGCGCGACGACTCGGTGCTCCGCGCCTACAAGGAGGACGTACTCGCCCACATCGGCAACCCGCTGATCGATGTCCGCTCCCCCGAGGAGTACAACGGAGAGCGCACGACGGCACCCGCATACCCCGAAGAGGGTTCGCTCCGTGCCGGCCACATCCCGACCGCGCAGAGCGTGCCGTGGGCGAAGGCTGTCGCGGAAGACGGCGGTTTCCGCAGCCGCGCCGAGCTCGATGAGATCTACCGCGACGGAGCAGGTCTGAACGAGGGCGATGAGATCGTCGCCTACTGCCGCATCGGCGAGCGTTCGAGCCACACCTGGTTCGTCCTCAAGCACCTCCTGGGCTTCGAGAACGTGCGCAACTACGACGGCTCCTGGACCGAGTGGGGTAGCGCTGTACGTGTTCCCATCGTCACCGGATCCGAACCCGGCACGCTCTGAGCATGTGACAATGACAGGGATGAGCACAAGCGACGTTCCTGAGGCCCTCGCCGACATCCGCGACGGATTCCTGGAGATTCCCGAAGCCGACCGTCTCCTGCTGCTGCTCGAGTTCTCGGACGAGCTTCCCGACGTGTCCGAAGAGGTCGCGGCGCACCCGGAGATGTACGAACGGGTCGCCGAGTGCCAGTCGCCGGTGTATATCCACGTCGAGGTCGACGACGACATCGTCACCATGCACGCCTCAGCGCCGCCCGAGGCGCCGACCACGCGTGGGTTCGCGAGCATCCTGGTCCAGGGCCTGACCGGCCTCACCACCGATGAGGTGCTCGCGATACCGAACGACTACCCGCAGTCGATCGGACTCACCAAGGCCGTGTCGCCGTTGCGGATCGGGGGCATGACCGGAATGCTCATGCGCGCGAAGAACCAGGTCATTCAGAAGCGGTGAGGCCCTGAGCCTCGAGCCAGTCCGTGATCGCGGTCGTCCAGCCGACCTGATCGTAGTTCCACAGCTTCGTGTGGCGGGCGACCGTGAACCGCGGCATGGTCACGAGGTCGGGGCGCGCCTCCTGCAACGCATGTGAGGAATCCGCCGGCACGAATCCGTCGTCGTCGCTGTGCAGGATCAGCACCGGCGCGGTGAGTTCGTCCGCACGAGCGACCATGTCCAACCGGTCGAACGGGATCGGTGCATCCGCTCCGCTGAGGCGTGCGGTGAGGGGCATCTGCAGCGCTCCCATGGCCAGCTCCGGAAGCGGCGCCCGCACGCGGGCGAGCTTCGCCTGGAATCTCAGCACCGTGCGCCAGTCGACGACCGGTGATTCGAGGATGATCCCGGCGATGCGGTCGCGATGCCCGGAGGTGACCGCTGCCTGCAGCGACACTGCACCTCCCATCGACCAACCCATCAGGATGACGCGTTCGGCACCGTGCCGCAACGCATAAGCGATCGCGGCATCGACGTCACGCCACTCCGAGGCACCGAGGGCGTACGCACCCGCCTTCGTGCGCGGGGCCTCGCCGTCGTTGCGATAGGACACGACGAGGTTGGGAAGGCCGGCGGCATGCAGCACCGGCACCGCACGGAGACACTCGGCGCGTGTCGCCCCACGGCCGTGCACCTGGACCACCCAGGTCTTCGACGACGCCGGGAAGTACCAGGCCGGGCACGGCCCCGCGGGCGAACCGATCAGCAGGTTCTCCCACCGCAGATGAAGCTCACTCGGCGAGGAGTAGTAGTAGCCGCTGAAGGCCGCGGCGCGGTCGACGCGAGCACCGGGCTCGATCTGTGTGAGGAGCTTACGACGCACCGTCCCCGCGTCCGCGCTGAGCACGGCGCCGAGCTTGACATAGCCGTAGGTGCCCGTCGTGAACAGGCCGTAGCGACCGGGAAGCTCGGTGTCGAGAGTGCGCTGCAGCTCGATGGTCTGTGCGCCGGTGTCGACGGCGAGGATCTCGGTGTCGGTCGCGCGACGCATGGGGGTGACCACTCGCCGAGCCACGGCGAACACGACGAGAGCGAACGCCGCCCCGAAAGCGAACAGGGCGGGGACAAGGAGGGTAACGGCGTGCCTGAGACTCTTCATCGCTTCCTGACTCTAGCCTGTTGCCGTGACCGCACCCCCCGAAGCCGGGACGCCCTTTGAGAGCGCCGTGGCCGAACTGCGCGCGACCGAGTTCCGCGATGACATCACGGTGCGCGAGATCGCCACACCGCAGGGCCTCGCGCCCTTCGCCATCGCCCTCGCCGCCGATGTGCGCCCGGAGGGTGACGGCGAGTCCGTGTACGGCACCGGCCGGTTCGTCCTGCTGCACGATCCGGAGGAACCAGGGGCATGGGGCGGCTCCTGGCGCATCGTCATCTTCGCGCAGGCCCCGCTCGAGACCGAGATCGGCACCGACCCCCTCCTGGCCGATGTGACGTGGTCGTGGCTGGTCGATGCGCTCGACTCCCGCCAGGCCGTCTACCACTCGGAATCGGGCACCTCGACCAAGACACTGTCCAAGGGATTTGGCGGGCTCGCCATCGAGGGCGATGGAGCCCAGATAGAATTGCGGGCGTCCTGGACTCCGGAAGGCCCGTTCCGACCCCACGTCGAAGCATGGGCCGAGCTGGTCGGAATGCTGGCGGGACTTCCGCCCGGCTCCGAGGGCATCGCCGTGATCGGCGCGCGAAAGGCTGTACGTGACTGAATACTCCGTGATCTCGGATGCTGGGGAGTTCCGCGCGGCGTGCGCCGTGCTCGCCGCCGGTACCGGGCCCGTGGCCGTGGACGTGGAGCGCGCGTCCGGCTTCCGATACTCGCAACGCGCCTACCTCGTGCAGGTCTTCCGTCGCGACGCGGGGGTCTTCCTGTTCGATCCACCGGCGATCGGTGACTTCGCTCCGCTCCAGGACGCGATCGGCGACCTGGAGTGGGTGCTGCATGCCGCGAGTCAGGACCTCCCGTCCCTTCGGGAGCTCCACCTGGAACCGCGGACCATCTTCGACACCGAACTCGCCTCCCGCCTGCTCGGTCACGAGCGCGTGGGGCTCGGGGCGGTCGTCGAGGACACCTTGGGCATCACACTCAAGAAGGAGCATTCCGCCGCCGACTGGTCGACGCGTCCGCTTCCGGACTCCTGGCTGGAGTATGCCGCTCTCGACGTCCTGCATCTGATCGATGTCCGGGATGCCCTCGTCCTGGAGCTCGAGGAGCAGGGCAAGACGGAGATCGCGGCGGAGGAGTTCGCCGCCACCCTGACACGCGCACCCAAACCCCCGAGAGAAGACCCGTGGCGCCGACTCAGCGGCCTGCATCAGGTGCGCGGTGCCCGTAACCTCGCGGTCGCCCGTTCTCTGTGGCAAGCCCGCGAGGCATACGCGCAGGACCAGGACGTCTCGCCCGGACGACTCGTGCCGGACCGCTCCCTGGTGGCCGCGGTGATGGCGAACCCGCCGTCGAAGCAGGCTCTGGCCGGCGTCAAGGAGTTCCAGGGGCGCGCCAGTCGCACACAGCTCGACCGCTGGTGGCAGGCCATCGTCGAGGGCAGGGCGACGGAAGACCTCCCCCGTGAGCGCGTGCCGAGTGACACCCTTCCCCCGCCCCGCGCGTGGGCAGACCGGAACCCCGAAGCGGATGCGCGACTCAAGGCTGCGCGACCCGTCGTGGAGGCCACGGCCGAAGAGCTGGGGATGCCGACGGAGAACCTCCTGACGCCGGAGTATCTGCGCCGCGTGGCCTGGGAGCTGCCGGGAGAGACTCCGGAGGAGATCGGCGCTGCACTGGCCGCACTGGGCGCCCGCCCCTGGCAGATTGCACAGACTGCACAGAAGATCGCTGCGGCCTTTGTAGAAGCCGCGCAAACGCCCGACGGGACCCCCGCGACCGCTTCGTAGGTTCGATCCAACCGATTCCTCCCGGTTTTCACGGGCTTCGTAGACTGAGGCCACGCACTAACTTGGAGGCAGAGTGGCCGAGATCTCGGACGTCTTCTTCGTCGATGGAGTACGCACCCCTTTCGGGCGCGCCGGCGAAAAGGGCATGTACTGGAACACCCGCGCGGATGACCTCGCCGTCAAGGCGACCATCGGCCTGATGGAGCGCAACGCCGCCGTGCCGGCCGACCGCATCGACGATGTCGCGATCGCGGCGACGAGCCAGACCGGCGACCAGGGGCTGACGCTCGGGCGATCCGTGGCGATCCTCGCCGGCCTTCCGCAGACCGTGCCCGGTCTCGCGGTGGAGCGCATGTGTGCAGGCGCGATGACGAGCGTGACGACCATGGGGGCGTCGATCGGCGTCGGCATGTACGACTTCGCCCTCGCCGGCGGCGTCGAGCACATGGGCCACCACCCCATCGGTGGCAACGCCGACCCGAACCCGCGCTTCGTCGCCGAGAAGATGGTCGATCCCGGCGCGCTCAACATGGGCGTCACCGCGGAGCGGATCTTCGACCGTTTCCCGCACCTCACGAAGGAGCGCTCGGACCGGTTCGGGATGCTCAGCCAGCACAAGGTGCAGGCAGCGTACGACGCCGGCAAGATCCAGCCCGACCTCGTCTCGGTCGCCACCAAGGGTCCGGATGGCGCCTGGGGTCTCGCGACCGAGGACGAGGGCCGCCGCCCGCAGACCACGATGGAAGATCTCGCGTCCCTCAAGACACCGTTCCGCCCGCACGGGCGCGTCACCGCCGGCACTTCCTCCCCGCTCACCGACGGTGCGACGATGTCGCTGCTCGCCGGGGGCGGAGCGGTGAAGGAATTCGGACTCGCGCCGAAGATGCGGATGGTCTCGTTCGCCTTCGCCGGTGTGCAGCCTGAGATCATGGGGATCGGACCGATCCCGTCGACCGAGAAGGCCCTCAAGAAGGCCGGACTCACGATCGCCGACATCGGCCTGTTCGAGCTCAATGAAGCGTTCGCCATCCAGGTGATCTCTCTGCTCGACCACTTCGGCATCGCCGACGACGACCCCCGCGTCAACCAGTGGGGCGGCGCGATCGCGCTGGGGCACCCGCTCGCGGCGTCCGGGGTGCGTCTGATGATCCAGCTCGCGGCCCAGTTCGCTGAGCGCCCCGATGTCCGCTACGGTCTGACCGCCATGTGCGTCGGCCTCGGTCAGGGCGGTTCGGTCATCTGGGAGAACCCGCACTACGACGGCAAGAAGAAGAAGTGAGCGCCACTGTGACCAACTACGACGAGATCGACTTCTCCCCCATCCAGGCGCTCACCGAGGGCGAGGTCATCACGCAGTCGCCCGTGCGCGACATCCGTCTCGCCTCCGGCAAGGTGCTCGCCCTGATCACCCTCGACAACGGCCGTGATCACACGCGTCCGAACACGCTGGGTCCGGCGACCCTCACTCAGCTGGGTGAAACACTCGACGCTCTCACGGCACGAGCGGCCGCGGGCGAGATCCAGGCTGTCGGCATCACGGGAAAGCAGTACATCCTCGCCGCCGGCGCCGATCTGTCCGACATCAGCAAGGTCGGCTCGCGTGACAACGCCCGCCTGATCGCGCAGCTCGGCCACAAGGTGCTCGGCAAGCTCGGCGATCTCGGTGTGCCGTCGTTCGCGTTCGTGAACGGCCTCGCCCTCGGCGGTGGCCTGGAGATCGCTCTGAACTCCAGCTACCGCACGGTCGACGCATCGGCGGCGGCGGTGGCCCTGCCCGAGGTCTTCCTCGGCATCATCCCCGGTTGGGGTGGCGCATACCTCCTGCCGAACCTGATCGGCATCGAGAACGCGCTCGAGGTCGTCATCTCCAACCCGCTCAAGCAGAACCGCATGCTCAAGCCTCAGCAGGCATTCGATCTGGGCATCTTCGACGCGATCTTCCCCGCGGCGAACTACCTCGAGAACTCCCTGTCGTGGGCGGACGCCGTTCTCGGCGGCAAGAAGGTCGAGCGCAAGAACGAGCCCGGCAAGATCGAACGCCTCACCAAGTGGCCGATCGCCATCAAGATGGCACGCGGGATGCTCGAGTCGAAGATCGGCACCGTGCCGAAGTCGCCGTATGCCGCACTCGACCTGCTGGACAAGGCCAAAGCCGGAACCAAGGCAGAGGGCTTCGCCCGCGAGGACGAGGCGCTCGCCGAACTCGTCACGGGCGATCAGTTCGCGGCGTCCATGTACGCCTTCGACCTCGTGCAGAAGCGCGCGAAGCGTCCTGTCGGCGCTCCGGACAAGCAGCTCGCGAAGAAGGTCACCAAGGTCGGCATCATCGGCGCCGGTCTCATGGCGAGCCAGTTCGCGCTGTTGTTCGTGCGCAAGCTACAGGTGCCCGTGCTCATCACCGACCTGGACCAGGCGCGCGTCGACAAGGGCGTCGCGTACATCCACGAGGAGATCGGCAAGCTCGAGGCGAAGGGACGCCTGGACGCCGACTCGGCCAACAAGCTGCGCGCGCTCGTCACCGGCACCACCGACAAGAGCCTCTACGCGGACTGCGACTTCGTGATCGAGGCCGTGTTCGAAGAGGTCGGCGTCAAGCAGCAGGTGTTCGGCGAGATCGAGAAGGTCATCGCCGAGGACGCGATCCTCGCGACCAACACCTCGTCGCTGTCCGTCGAGGAGATCGGCTCCAAGCTGGCGCACCCCGAGCGTCTCGTGGGCTTCCACTTCTTCAACCCGGTCGCAGTGATGCCGCTGATCGAGATCGTGAAGACACCGGCGACGGACGATGCCGCGCTGTCGACGGCTTTCGTCGTCGCGAAGAATCTCGGCAAGAACGCGGTACTCACCGCCGACGCGCCAGGCTTCGTCGTGAACCGACTGCTCGCCAAGGTCATGGGCGAGGCGGCCCGCGCGGTCTACGAGGGCACGCCGATCGCCGACGTCGAGAAGGCGTTCGGCCCGCTCGGTCTCCCGATGGGGCCGTTCCAGCTGATCGACCTGGTCGGGTGGAAGGTCGCCGCCCACGTGCAGGACACGATGGTCCACGCCTTCCCCGACCGGTTCTACGCCAACGAGAACTTCCATGCGCTCGCGGAACTCGACGCGGTCGTGGAGAAGGACAAGGGCGGACGCGTCATCGGCTGGACCAAGCAGGCCGAAAAGGTGCTGAAGCCGGCGGTCGGCAAGACCCCTGCCTCCGCAGCGACCATCCTGCAGCGCGTTCAGGACGGCCTGGCACAGGAGATCAAGCTGATGCTGGACGAAGGCGTCGTGCCCGAGGTCGAGGACATCGATCTGTGCCTCATCCTCGGCGCCGGCTGGCCGTTCATCGACGGGGGCGCCTCGCCGTACCTCGACCGTGAGGGAGCGTCCGAGCGGGCCTTCGGCAGCTCGTTCCACACTCCGCAGATCCGCGGCGTCGAGAGCCGCTGACCGCGAACACCATCACGCGACGCGCCCCACGGGATTCCCAGCGAATCCGGTGGGGCGCTTCGTCGTCCGTTCTGCGATGACGTGGCACCGCAGATTCCCGTCGCCGAGGCTCAACCGGCGGACTGAACCGGTCGGCCGTCGACCTCACCGTAGCGAGGCCAGTACGACAGTGCCCTCTCCGCAAGCGCGGTGATCGTGAGCGAGGGGTTCACCCCGGGATTGGCGGGCACAGCGGCACCGTCGACGACGTGCAGCCCGGGATGCCCCCAGACGCGGTGATACGCGTCGATGACCCCGTGTGCCGGCGATGCGGAGATCACGGCACCTCCGAGGAAGTGCGCCGTGAGCGGGATGCCGAACACCTCCGGCCAGGATCCGCGCGGAGATGCGGGCACCCCGCCCTCGGCCTCGACCCGCGCGGCGATCGCCGCAGCCGCGGTGTGAGCTTGGGGCAGGTAGCTCGGGTTCGGCGATCCGTGACCCTGCGCACTCGTCATCACGAGGCGACCGAAGCGGCGGCGTAGCGAGAGGGTGAGCGAGTTGTCCGCCGTCTGCATCACCAGCGCGATGATCCCCCGCTCACTCCAGCGCCGGAGGCTCCCCAGACGGAACTGCCGCAGCGGGGAGCGGAGCACCTGCGCGACGAGGCTGCGCAGCCGCACCCCCAGCGGCCGCCCTCCGGGGACGATCACGGTCGCCAGCGCCCCCATCAGGTTCGAGCCCGGCCCGTAGCGGACGTTCTCGACGTGCGTGCGCTCGTCGATGTGGAACGAGGTCGTGATCGCGACGCCGCGAGCGAGCTGGAGAGACTCCGGGACGTCCGTGGCGACCGCGCCGTCCAGCGCTTCCGAATTGGTGCGAGTGAGACGGCCGACCGACCCCGAGATCCGCGGCAGTGCGCCGGACTCCTTCATCCGATGCAGGAGCTGCTGCGTGCCCCACGTGCCGGCCGCCAGCACCACCTGCCTGGCGGTCACCGTCCTCCGCGCGCGCCGGAGCCACGCCCCGCTGCGCTGTGTCGTGACCGCGAATCCCCCGCCGGGGAGTTCCCGCACCTCGCTGACCGTGCGCAGCGCCTCGATCGCGACCCCGCGGCGTTCCGCGAGAGCGAGGTAATTCTTCATCAGTGTGTTCTTCGCGCCGACACGACAACCCACCATGCAGTTCCCGCAGAGGGTGCATCCGGTGCGATCGGGGCCCTCGCCGCCGAAGAAGGGGTCTGGTGTGCGCTCCCCCGGCTTTCCGAACCAGACCCCGACCGGCGCGCGCCGGAAGGTGTCGCCGACGCCGAGGTCCTCCGCGGCACCGGCCATGATCCTCTCCACAGGCCCCGTATGCGGGTAGTGCTCGACGACGCCGAGCATCCTCTTCGCCGTGGCGTAGTGCGGTGCGAGCTCCGTCTCCCACTCCGCGATACCGCGCCATTGCGGGTCCGCAAAGAAGGCCGATCCGGGCTGGTAAAGCGTGTTCGCGTAGTTGAGCGATCCGCCTCCCACGCCTGCCCCGGCCAGGATCATCACATGCGGCAGTCGGTGGATGCGCTGGATCCCGTAGCAGCCCAGGGCCGGTGCCCACAGGTACCGGCGGACGTTCCAGTTGGTCTTCGCGAAGTCGTCGTCCTCGAAGCGACGCCCCGCTTCGTAGACGCGCACACGGTAACCCTTCTCCGCCAGTCGCAGTGCGGCGACGGAACCGCCGAATCCGGAACCCACGACCACGACATCTTCGTCAAACTCAGTCATCGCCCTCCTTCGGCACCATCATCGTGAGCGCTCCCGGAATCACCGAGATCGTGCACTCATCCTCGCCGATCCGCTCGCCGTCGGCGTAGACCACGAGACCCGGGGCCGACACCGTGACCGCCCGCGCGCGACGGTGCGCGACCTCAGGGCGGGCGAGATGCGTTTCGCGGAGCAGCAGCGGAAAGAGCCGCAGCAGGCGCAGTCGGCCCAGCGGAGCGACATGAACGATGTCGAGGAACCCGTCGTCCGGCACAGCCCCGGCGCAGATCGGCATCCCGCCCCCGTAGCTGGAGGTGCTGCCGGCCGCGACGAGCGTGCCCGGCGACCTCCTGGCGGGTTCACCGTCCACCGCGAGCGTGAAGTCCATCGGCGTCAGTCGCAGGAGCTCGATGAGCAGTGCGAGGTAGTAACGCGGCGCGCCGTGCGGCCAGCGGAGCCGGTTGGTGCGATCACTGACTTTCGCGTCGAAGCCCAGCGCAGCGATGGTCAGGAACCTCCGGCTGCCCTCCGCGGTGCGGACCACGCCGACATCGATCGCTCGTGGCACGCCCGTGAGGGCGAGTTCGGCGGCAGCCCGGGCGTCTCCGCGCGGGAGCCCGAGCGCCCGGGCGAGATCGTTGCCTGTGCCCGCGGGCACGAGGACGATGGGGACGGCGGCGTCGCACACCGTGTCGAGCACGCCGGAGAGCGTACCGTCACCCCCCACGACCACGAGGACACGCGGCTCATCCGCCAGCGCGGCGACGGCGAGCCGGGCGGTATCCGTTGCCGAGACGCCCGCGTAGGTGCGCACGTCGACGCCGCGCTCCCGGAGGAGTCGGACGGCCATCTCGGTCGCCCGCTCGCCTCGGCCTTTGCCTGCGTACGGGTTCGCGAGCACGGCGATGTGCTCGGACACGTCAGTGCATCCCCTCGAGAGGGAGCACAGCGCCGGGGTTGAGGACACCGGCGGGGTCGAGTTCGCGCTTGATGGCGGAGAGGATGCGGATGCCGGTCTCGCCGATCTCCTGACGGAGCCAAGGCGCATGATCCCTGCCGACCGCATGGTGGTGGCTGATGGTCCCGCCCGAGTCGATGATCGCATCGTTGACGCGCGCTTTCACTGCGTCCCACACCCGGAGCGGCTCTGCACGGAGAGCGGCGAGCACCGTGAAGTACAGCGACGCCCCGCTCGGGTAGATGTGGGACACATGGCACATGACGTAAGACTTCGCACCGACGTCGGCGAAGCCGGCCTTGAGCGCCGATTCGACGGCCGAACGCAGCGCCTGCAGGTTCGACCAGGTCGTCGCGGTCTCGAGCGTCTCGCAGAAGACTCCGGCGTCGAGCAGCGAATCGCGCAGGTAGGGGCCGTCGAATCGGCCCTTCCGCCATTCCTCGGCCGGCCCTTCGCCCGCAGAGACCCCTCCAGCGGCAGCGAGTCGGGCTCCTGTCCGGGCGCGCCGCTCGGCGATATCCTCTCCTTCGTAGACCGTCACCACGCTCGCGCCCTTCGCGAGGGCCTTGCCGATCCTGCCGACCTGGGCGAGACTCACCGCGGTCTCCGCCTCATCCGACAGTCGGATGACGGTGGGGCCGCCACCCTGCTGGGCGACCCCGCGGAGTCCCTCGGCACCGCTCGCGAAGTCGGGGAAGGACCACGACTCGAACATCCGGTCGTGCGGGATCGGGCGCACACGCACCCGTACCTCGGTGATCACACCGAAGATGCCCTCCGAACCGAGGAAGATCCTGATCAGGTCGGGCCCCGCCGCGGACCCCGGAGAGCGTCCGAGTTCGATGTCACCCGTGGGTGTCGCCACCCTGATCCCGGTGACCATCGTGTCGAAGCGCCCGTTGCCCGCGGAGTTCTGCCCCGACGACCGCGCCGCCGCGAATCCTCCGATCGTGGCGTAGCGGAAGCTCTGGGGGAAGTGGCCGAGCTCGAATCCGCGCGCAGACAGCAGCGCCTCCACCTCCGGCCCCGTCGTTCCCGCCGCCAGCACCGCATCCCCGCTGATCTCATCGAGCCGGATCAGACCGCTCAGGCGTCGCAGATCGAGGCTCACGACAGCGTGGTGCGGGCCCCGTTCGGGATCCAGCGCTCCGACGACACTCGTACCGCCACCGAACGGGATCACCGCGATCCCCCGTGCGACGGCGACGTCGAGGCACGCTCGGACTTCTGCATGATCCGCGGGACGAAGGACGGCGTCCGGCGCGTCCTGATGGACCTCGCGGCGCCGGAGGAGGTCCGGTGTCGACCGCCCGCCGGCGTGACGGATACGCGCCTCGGCGGCGGCATCGACGTTCTCCGGGCCGACCGCGGTGCAGAAGGCCGCATGGTCCTCATCGGTCAACCGTGAGGGTGCCAACTGCACATGTGCCAGCTCCACGGCGGGCTCGGGCTTGCGTACCCGCCCGAGCAGCATCGGAAGCAACGCTCGCACGGCGAGCGGCAGGTCCTTCGCCTTCGCCGGATCACCCCAGCCGTTCCATCTCATCGACGGGTCCGCATCGACCACGACATCTCGTTGCGCCATGCGTTACAGTGTGACACATCATGGAAGAACGTCAACCTCTCAGTGATGCGACACAGACCCGGATCCTCGATGCCGCCGACGACCTCCTCGAACGGCGCGGCGTCCGAGGTGTCACGATCGCAGAGCTCGCGCGTCGCTCTGAGCTGAGCCGCCCCACGATCTACCGCAACTGGGCTGACGCCGACGATGTCGTCCGCTCGACGCTCCTGCGCAGGGTCGAACGCATCCTGAGCGCGCTCCCCGCCAGAGTGCACACCCGTGCGGCGCTCGTCGACGACATCCTGCTGTTCACCGCCCTCTTCCGCCGCGACCCGCTCTTCGCGCGCCTGCTCGCGGATGAACCCGAAGCCTTCACCCGATACACGCTCGAACGGGTGGGATCGAGCCAGCGCCTGATCCTGCAGTGGCTGACCACCGCGATCGACACCGCGCAGGCTCAGGACTTGGTCCGCCCGGCGCCGCCCTCGGAGATCGCGGTGATGCTCCTGCTCGTGGCCCAATCCGCGGTGCTGTCGCATGGGACCGTGTCGGAGCTGATCTCCGAGGACGCGTGGGAACGCGAACTGCGGGCGGCACTCGACGGGCTGCTCCGGCCATGATGTCCGAGTCGTCCGCACTGAACGTCGCGCGAAGACGAGTGGAGTTGGCGCGGTCCGCGGAGGAGAAGGTCGACGTCCTCGTGGTCGGCGGCGGAATCACCGGCGCGGGCGTCGCTCTCGATGCGGCATCCCGCGGGCTTCGCGTCGCCCTGATCGAGGCGGAGGATCTCGCGTTCGGTACCAGCCGCTTCAGCTCGAAACTCGTACACGGCGGACTGCGCTACCTTGCCACCGGTGACTTCGAGACAGCGAAGGAGAGCGCGCTCGAACGGCATCTGCTCCTGACGACGATCGCCCCGCATCTGATCCACCCGCTCGGACAACTCCTCCCGTTCGCATCGGGCATCTCGCTGCGTCAGCGCGTCGCGGGCGCGGTGGGCATGGGAATGGGCGACCTGCTTCGGATGCGGGCGCGTACGCCCCGCGCGGTCCTCCCCGCCCCCTCGTTCGTGTCGGCCCGCTCGGCGACCCGCTTGGTGCCCGCACTGGATCCACGAGGCCTCCGTGGCGGCATGCTGTCCTACGACGGCCAGCTCGTCGACGACGCCAGGCTCGTCACGACCGTCGCCCGGACAGCAGCAGCACTCGGCGCCCGCATCCTCACCCGGGTCCGCGCCGTCGCCCTGCGCGGCGATGGGGCATCCGTGGAGGAGACGATCACCGGCGAGCGGTTCGAGATCAGCGCGCACGCCGTCATCAATGCGACGGGGGTGTGGGCGGGAGGGCTCGACCAGTCGATCCATGTGCGGCCGAGCCGAGGAACCCATATCGTCCTCGACGCCGCCGACCTCGGAAACCCGACGGCCGCGCTCACCATTCCGCACGAGGGATCGATCAGTCGCTACGTCTTCGCCCTGCCACAGGCTCACGGCCGCATGATCATCGGCCTCACGGACGAAGACGCACCGGGTCCGGTGCCTCAGGTCGCCGAGCCGACCGAGCACGAGATCGAGTTCCTTCTGGCAAGCCTCAACCGCGTCGTCGCCATGCCGATCCGGCGTGAACAGGTGCTCGGCGCTTTCGCAGGACTGCGCCCCCTCGTGGATAGGGGGGCCGATACGACAGCGGACGTCTCGCGGAAGCACCTGGTGACGACGGCCGACGACGGCTTCATCACCGTGCTCGGCGGAAAGCTGACGACCTATCGGAGAATGGCCGAGGATGCGGTCGATGTCGCCGTCCGCACTCGCGCATTGCCGGCATCGCCCAGCAGAACCTCCTCGCTCCGGCTCGTCGACCGAGTGGTCGCCGGTTCCGACGAGGTGATCGACGCGTCCACCGGCCTGACCCATGCTGAGGTCGACTTCGCGGTGCGCGTCGAGGGGGCGCTGACCGTCGAGGACGTGCTCGATCGCCGTACGCGCATCGGTCTCGTCGCCGCCGATCGCGAACGCTGCCGACCGATCATCGCACCGATCGTCGCGCACACGCTCGCCGACCTCGGCTGAACGATCAGACGCCGTATCAGCGGCTTTCGCGCAAAGGCAGATCGATCGTCCCGGTCTCCCCTGCGTGACGCGCCTTCGGGATCCGGGTGCCGAGCACCTGGGACACGATGTCCTGGGCGATCTTCGGCGCTGTCAAACCCGCGTCACCGAGGATCTGGTCCCGTGACGCGTGATCGATGAACTCGTCAGGGAGGCCCAGCTCGTCGACAGCGGTGTCGATCCCGGCCTCGCGGAGCACCTGCCGCACTCGCGTTCCGATCCCGCCGACGCGGATGCCGTCTTCCAACGTGATCACGAGGCGGTGGTGAGCGGCCAGCTCGACGATCGACGGCTGCACCGGGATGGCCCAACGCGGATCGATGACGGTCGCCCCGATCCCCTGCGCCCGCAGCCTGTCGGCGACATCCAGCGCGAGTTCGGCGAAGGGACCGATCGCCACGACCAGCACGTCCTCGGATTCACCACGGGCGAGCACGTCGACACCGTCATGCAGCCTCTCGATCGCCGGAAGGTCTGGCGCCACCTCCCCCTTCGGGAATCGGATGACGGTCGGCGCATCATCGACCTCCACGGCTTCTTCGAGCGCTTCGGTCAGCCGAGCGCCGTCGCGAGGAGCCGCGATGCGGATGTGGGGAACGATCTGCAGCATCGCCAGGTCCCACATGCCGTGGTGGCTGGGGCCGTCAGGGCCGGTCACGCCGGCACGGTCGAGCACGAAGGTGACGCCCGCGCGGTGGAGCGCGACATCCATCAGGACCTGGTCGAAAGCACGACCCATGAAGGTGGCGTACAGCGCGACCACCGGGTGCAGCCCACCGAAGGCGAGTCCGGCGGCCGACGCCACCGCGTGCTGTTCGGCGATGCCCACGTCGTACACCCGATCCGGGAACCGCTCGGCGAACGGCGCGAGACCCGTCGGTCGCAGCATCGCGGCCGTCATCGCGATGACATCGTTCCGGCGCTCCCCCACCGAGACCAGAGCATCGGAGAAGACGTCGGTCCAGCCGCGCCCACCCGATGACAGAGTCTCACCGGTCGTCGGATCGATCTTGCCGACGGCGTGGAACTGGTCCGCCTCGTCATCACGCGCCGGCTGGTAGCCGCGGCCCTTCTCGGTGATCGTGTGGACGATGACCGGTGCGCCGTACGACTTCGCGAGCTCGAGCGTCTCGAGGAGGGCGGGAAGATCGTGTCCGTCGACCGGGCCGAGGTACTTGATGTCGAGGTTCGAGTACAGCGCCTCGTTGTTGGCGAAACGGGAGAGGAACCCGTGCGTGCCACCCCGGACACCGCGGAACACGGCACGCCCCACCGGACCGAAGGCGCGGAACAGTCGGTCCGACTTGCGGTGGAGATCCTTGTACGCGGCAGCGGTGCGCACGCGGTTGAGATACCGCGACATGCCGCCGATCGTCGGCGCATACGAACGGCCGTTGTCGTTGACGACGATCACCAGGTTGCGGTCGTTGTCGTCGGAGATGTTGTTCAGCGCCTCCCAGGTCATGCCGCCGGTGAGCGCGCCATCACCGACGACGGCGACGACATAACGATCCGCACGCCCCGTCGCTGTGAGGGCCCGGGAGATGCCGTCCGCCCAGCTGAGGGAACTCGATGCGTGCGAGGACTCCACCACATCATGGTCGCTCTCGCCGCGCTGCGGATAGCCGGCGAGCCCGCCGCGCACCCGGAGGCCGGAGAAGTCCTGTCGCCCGGTGAGCAGCTTGTGCACGTAGGACTGGTGGCCGGTGTCGAAGATGAACGGATCGTCCGGCGAGGAGAAAACCCGGTGCAGAGCGATGGTCAGCTCGACGACGCCCAGGTTGGGGCCGAGATGGCCGCCGGTGCGGGACACGTTCTCGACGAGGAAGGTGCGGATCTCCGCGGCGAGTTCTGCGAGCTGATCCGTCGACAGCGCATCCAGATCACGGGGTCCTGAGATGCTCGGAAGAATGGGCATCTGCGCCTCCTCACAGGCTTCACCGGAAGCGTCGGACAGGGCGCCGACGCCATCCCGATCCTATCGCGCTCACACGGGAGAACCGGGTGAGCGAGCACCCCCTTGACAGGACGATGGGGCTCGGGTCCGAAGACCCGAGCCCCATCGTCCTCGCGATCAGACCAGCGAACGCAGCACGTACTGTGGTGTGAGTTGTGAGTTACTAGGGCAACTTTCACACCGGAAAACCGCGAGCTGTCGTTCGCCTATGACGTGCACGACGCCGCCGAGGTCGCCCTCGAGAACGGCACCAAGGCCTACGAGCTGCGCGACCTCGACGTCCACGAGTTCACGTACGTACTCGTCGGCGCGAACCGCGGCAACTCCATCACGGCCGTGAAATCGGCCCCGGCGCATTGCCCGCGGTTCGCCAGGGCACGCGCCACGTTCGCGCCGCTGCGCAGCCAACAGGACCTGGTGTCGCCGTCGTGGGGTCGGCCACACCAGAACCACTGCCCGTCCCGTCCTTGCCCACTGGCTCTGGCATCCACAGCGGTTCGGTGCCAAGCTGAGACGGATGAACCGCTCTCAGAAGGTCGCCACTGTCGTGTCCGTGCTCGTCGTCGCGGGCCTCACCGCTGTCGCTGCTCCTGCTGTCGGCACGGTCGCATCAACGGTCGGCGGCTGGGCACTGTTCAACCAGCCCGCCGCTGCCGCTCCGGTCGATACGGCCGCTGCCGCTCCGGTCGATACGCCCGCTGCCGCTCCGGCTGATGAGCCGGTCACGTCTGCCGCGCCGATCACGGACCGCACGCATGGCGACTGCGAGGCGCTGTACTACCCGAACACTCCGGAGGCCAAGCCGCGGCTCGACGCACCCGTCGACAGCGGTCCGCGCGAGTTCGCGGTGGGCGAGGTCGGCCTAGTCGACGGCATCCCGACGACCTACACCGTCGCACCGGGCGATGCGATCCAGGGAATCGCTACCCGCTTCTGCGTGTTCGGGACAGGCCTGTTCTACTTCAACGACGTTCACTTGCAGGGCACCATCCAGCCAGGCGACGTTCTGCGCCTGCGGCCGTAGCACAGAGCTGGCCTTCGCTGTGTGGCGGACGCTGCGAGGGCGTCAGCTCATCCCGTGATTCTATGAGCGATCCCAACGCAAAGCGCCCCGCCTGGCTGGTGCCGGACGGGGCGCTCATTGGTTCAGAAACTATACGAGCGAACGCAGCACGTACTGCAGGATGCCGCCGTTGCGGTAGTAGTCGGCCTCACCGGGGGTGTCGATGCGGACGACCGCGTCGAACTCCACCGGCCGCTTGCCCTCGGGCGAGTTCTCGCTCGGGGTGGCCGTGACCTTGACCGTCTTCGGCGTGACTCCGTTGTTGAGCTCTTCCAGACCCGAGATCGAGACGATCTCGGTGCCGTCGAGACCCAGCGACTCCCAGCTCTCGCCCGCGGGGAACTGCAGCGGGACGACACCCATGCCGATCAGGTTCGAGCGGTGGATGCGCTCGAAGCTCTCGGTGATGACCGCCTTGACGCCCAGCAGGCTCGTGCCCTTGGCCGCCCAGTCACGCGACGAGCCCGAGCCGTACTCCTTGCCACCGAAGATGACGAGCGGCGTGCCCTGCGCCTGGTAGTTCATGCTCGCGTCGTAGATGTACGACTGCGGCCCACCCGGCTGGGTGAAGTCACGCGTGAATCCGCCCTCGACGACCTGTCCGTCGTTGACGGCCGCGACCATCGCGTTCTTCAGACGGATGTTCGCGAAGGTGCCGCGGATCATGACCTCGTGGTTGCCGCGACGCGAGCCGAAGGAGTTGAAGTCCTTGCGGTCGACGCCGTGCTCGGTGAGGTACTGGGCCGCGGGCGTACCGGGCTTGATGTTTCCGGCCGGCGAGATGTGGTCGGTGGTGACCGAGTCGCCGAGCGTCGCCATGACGCGAGCGCCCTCGATGTCCTTCACCGGGGTGAGCTCCATCGTCATGCCGTCGAAGTACGGAGCCTTGCGGACGTAGGTCGAGTTCTCGTCCCACTGGAAGATCGCGTCATCCGGGGTGGGCAGGCTGCGCCAGCGCTCGTCGCCGTCGAAGACCGTCGCGTACTGCTTGATGAACTGGTCTCGTGAGATGGACGAGTCGACGATCTCCTGCACCTCGTCGGGTGTCGGCCAGATGTCCTTCAGGAAGACGTCTTCGCCGTCGGTGCCCTTGCCGAGCGCGTCGTTCTCGAAGTCGAAGTGCATCGAGCCGGCGAGAGCGTACGCGATCACCAGCGGCGGGCTGGCGAGGTAGTTCATCTTCACGTCGGGGCTGATGCGTCCCTCGAAGTTGCGGTTACCGGAGAGGACCGCCGTGACGGCGAGGTCGTGCGAGTTGATCGCCTCCGACACCTCTTCGATCAGCGGACCCGAGTTGCCGATGCAGATCGTGCAGCCGTAGCCGACGGTGTAGAAGCCGAGGCCCTCGAGGTCCTTGTCGAGACCGGACTTCTCGTAGTAGTCGGTGACCACCTTCGAGCCCGGACCGAGCGTGGTCTTCACCCAGGGCTTCTGCTTCAGGCCCTTCTCGAGCGCGTTGCGTGCGACGAGGCCGGCGGCGATCATCACCGACGGGTTCGACGTGTTGGTGCAGGAGGTGATGGCCGCGAGGGTGACCGCGCCGTTGTCGAGGATGTACTTCTCCCCCGACGGCGTGGTGACCGGCACGGGCTTCGAGGCATTGGCGGGAGCGCCGCTGTTGATGTGCACCGGCCGCGTGGACGGCTCCTCGTCGCCGGGTGCCTGACCGGGGTCGGACGCCGGGAACGAGTGCTTCGACTCGAGGTCGACGATCGAGTCCGAGGTGGACGGCGACGCGTAGCTCAGGATGTCCTGCTCGAACTGCGACTTCGCCTCGGAGAGGAGGATGCGGTCCTGCGGGCGCTTCGGACCCGCGATCGACGGGACGACCGTGCCGAGGTCGAGCTCGAGGTACTCGCTGAAGGTCGGCTCGTGCGCGGCATCGTGCCAGAGCTTCTGCTCCTTGGCGTAGGCCTCGACCAGCGCGACGGCCTCTTCGCTGCGGCCGGTGAGGCGCAGGTAGTCGAGCGTCACGTCGTCGATCGGGAAGATCGCGGCGGTGGAGCCGAACTCCGGAGACATGTTGCCGATGGTCGCGCGGTTGGCGAGCGGAACGGAAGCGACGCCTTCGCCGTAGAACTCGACGAACTTGCCGACCACGCCGTGCTTGCGCAGCATGTCGGTGATCGTGAGCACGACGTCGGTCGCGGTCACGCCGGCGGGGATCTCGCCGGACAGCTTGAAGCCGACGACGCGCGGGATGAGCATCGACACGGGCTGACCGAGCATCGCGGCCTCGGCCTCGATACCGCCGACGCCCCAGCCGAGCACGCCGAGGCCGTTGACCATGGTGGTGTGCGAGTCGGTGCCGACGCAGGTGTCGGGGTAGGCGCGGAGCACGCCGTTGACGTCGCGGTCGTAGATGACCTTGGCGAGGTGCTCGATGTTCACCTGGTGGACGATGCCGGTTCCCGGCGGGACGACCTTGAAGTCGCTGAACGCCGTCTGACCCCAGCGCAGGAACTGGTACCGCTCCCCGTTGCGCTCGTACTCGATCTCGACGTTGCGCTCGAGAGCGTTCTCCGAGCCGAACAGGTCGGCGATGACGGAGTGGTCGATGACCATCTCGGCGGGCGAGAGCGGGTTGATCTTGTTCGCGTCGCCACCGAGTGCCGTGACGGCCTCACGCATGGTGGCGAGATCGACGATGCAGGGGACGCCGGTGAAGTCCTGCATGACCACGCGAGCCGGCGTGAACTGGATCTCGGTGCTGGGCTCTGCCGCGGCATCCCACGATCCCAGCGCCTCGATCTGCGCCTTCGTCACGTTCGCGCCATCCTCGGTGCGAAGCAGGTTCTCCAGGAGGACCTTGAGACTGAAGGGGAGCTTCTCGAAACCGGGCACCGTGTCGATGCGGAAGATCTCATAGTCGGTGCTGCCGACTGTCAGGGTGCTCTTGGCACCGAAGCTGTTCACCGTGGACACGAATCCGTCTCCTTCTATTCGGATGGGAGCGACAGGCGCCTCCATCTTGCTCGCCAGCGAGCCCCTGCGGCTAGCAAGGCGGACCTAACCAGTCTGCTCCGCGCAGCCCGCGGGCGAAAGCCTGCGATTTATCTTGATATCAAGATAAATCTATCACGCCTCGGAGGCATCCTCGCGCGCCGGCTCTCGCGGGTGGAGAGCGCGGACGACCAGCCAGGTCACCGCGATGAGGGGGGCGAACAACGGCAACCCCATGACGAGCTTGAGGGTGCCGAGGGCGGTGACGTCTCCCGCGAGATAGAGCGGCAGCTGCACGGCGAGACGCGCGAAGAACAGCGCAGCCCATGCGATCCCGAGCCAGAAGTAGGCACGGCGCTTACGGCGATCACTGCGCCACGTCGTGCCCTCCCCCATCAGGAATCCGACCGCGAGGCCGATCAGCGACCATCCGATCAGGGCCGACACCAGGATCACCGATCCGTACACCGCGTTCGTGATGAGTCCGGGAACGAAGTTGTCCGCCCCTCGACCGGTCCACAGCGCGAGGGCGGCGGCAGCCACAGCGGCGATGAGACCGCCGAGCGCGGCCGACGGCGGCGACTTCTGCAGGAGTCGGACGACCGTGAAGACCGCCGCGAGCCCGACCGAGACGCCGAGCGACAGGATCAGCGGTTCGGGGCGGATAGTGAAGATGATGACGAATGCGAGGCTGGGCAGCACCGATTCGAGGATGCCGCGCCACCCACCCATCGCGGACCACACGACCTTGTGCGTGCTCGAACTCTCCGCCGGGTCGAGGCCGGCCCGACGAGCGGCACCGCCGAGCGCCTCACCGAGGATCTCGGAGGTGCGCTTCTCTCGCTCGGGGTCCTGGTCCGGGGTGCTCACGCGGATCCCGGGGTCGCCGGCATCTTGAGCGGGATCAGGTCGCGAGGGGGCATCGGCGAGCCGCCGCGGACGACGACGATCGATCGGAAGAGATCCTCGACCTTCGCACCCGCTTCCGGATCCGACGCGCCTGCTCCCCCGATGACTCCACGAAGGAACCATCGCGGACCGTCGATGCCGATGAAGCGCGCGAGACGCAGGCCGGACCCCTCGCTCGCGGTGGCGGGAACCTCGGCGAGGAGTTCCTTGCCGAGCGGACCCTCGCGCTCTTCGACGCGACCGCCCTGCGCCTTGACCTGGTCGCGCAGCTGCACACGGGTCTCGTCCCACAGACCGCCCGATCGCGGTGCGGCGAACGGCTGCACCTGCAGCGAGGAGTCCGCGTAGTCGAGCCCCACGGCGACGATGCGCTTGGTCTGCTCCTCGACCTCGAGCCGAAGGTTCAGGCCCTCCCTGGGGAGAATCTTGATCCCACCGAGGTCGATGTAGGGACGAACCGGATTCGCCTCGGAATCGTCGAAGGGCCCCTCGGTGGCGCGGTTCTCGGGCGCCGACTTCGGGGAAGTCTCGTTGTTGTCAGTCATTGGCCTGCCCTGCTTCGTTCTGCGTGTGCCCCGCCTGGTAGCCGGTGGAGCCGAATCCGCCGGCGCCGCGGACGCTCTCCGGCAGCTCATCGACCGGAAGGAACGTGGCGCGAGTCACCGGCATGATGATCAGCTGTGCGATGCGATCGCCGACCGCCACATCGTACGCGCTGTGGATATCGGTGTTGATCAGACTCACCTTGATCTCGCCCCGATATCCGGCGTCGACCGTCCCGGGCGAGTTCACGATCGAGATCCCGTGCTTGGCTGCGAGACCGCTGCGCGGAACCACGAACGCGGCGTAACCGTCGGGAAGGGCGATACGGACGCCCGTGCCGACGAGCGCGCGCTCGCCCGGTCCGAGATGCACGGCCTCGGCCGCCACCAGATCAGCGCCGGCATCACCCGGATGCGCGTATCCGGGCACCGCCGCGGCGATAATGGGGATATCAACGGAATCGGTCACCCCATGAGGCTAATGCAGAACACCGGCACAGACACACGCCCGCGCTATCGCGAACGACTCGCTCCCAGCCTGTGGCTGCTGGTCACCGTCGCGGTGGCGGGGCCGATGGTGTCGCTCGTCTTCGTCCCGATCGGATCGACGGTCGCGCTCGTCGTCGGAGCGGCCGTCTCCGCGCTCCTGGTGCTGACGTTCGTCGCCGCGACGCCGGTCGTGTCCGTCGAGGGCGCCATCCTGCGCGCCGGCCGCGCACATATCGATGTCGCGCACCTCGGCGATCCCGTGGCGCTGACCGGAGCGGATGCGCGTCATGCACGCGGGCCCGGACTCCCGGCGCGTGGTTGGCATCTCATCCGCGGTGGGATCGACGGCATCGTCGTCGTGCCGAATCTCGATGTCGACGACCCGGTCGACGCCTGGACCATCTCAACGCGGACTCCGGACCGCCTGGCCGCAGCGATCCGCGCGGCGCAGACCGGCGCCTGACCGGAGACGACAGCGCGCCCCGGACCACGATGGTCGGGGGCGCGTGAGACGTCGCTCGAAGGGCTGCTACGCAGCGCACTCCTTGCAGATGGGCCCGGATGCGCCCTCGTGGTCGAGCTGCGAGCGGTGCTTCACGAGGAAGCAGCTCATGCATGTGAACTCGTCCTGCTGCGCGGGCAGCACGACGACATCGAGCTCGAGGTCGGAAAGGTCGGCACCCGGAAGGTCGAAGCTCGACGGGTTGTCGGAGTCTTCGTCCCCGCTTGAGCCGGAGTTCTTGTCCGGCACACGCTCCTTCAGGGCTTCGATCGACTCGGAGTCGTCTTCGCTCTTTCGGGGGGCGTCGTAATCGGTTGCCATGCGGTAGATCTCCACTTTCATGGTGCGAGTGGGTGGTGCGCCGTCGGGTATTCGGCGGCCATAGTTTGCACGACCCGAGGTCATAACGCAAATGCTCGTCCGTGCGACAGAGGAAACTCACGGCACGCCCACGCTATTCCCGGTCACGAGCCCCCTCGCGTGACACCATGAACGGACACCCACCAGAGGGGCATTCGCATGGAAAACGTCACCATCGTCGGCACAGAAGCAGGAGTCCTCGTACTCGCGACCGAGTCGGGCGAGCGGTTCGCGCTGCCCATCGACGACATGCTGCAGCGCGAGATCCGTCGCGCCACCCGACAGGCCGAGCCGACCGCTCAGAAACTTGCGGCGAGCCCTCGTGACATCCAGGCCCAGATCCGCGCCGGGCTGACGGCTCCCGAAGTCGCCGAGCTGCTCGGGATCAGCGTCGAGGACGTCGCGCGGTTCGAAGGTCCGGTCCTCGCCGAGCGAGAGCACATCATCGGCCAGGCTCTCGCTGTGCCGGTCTTGATCGGCAGCGAGGTCGAGCCCGATGCGCAGCCCACCTTCGGCGTCGCCGTCCGCGCCAAGCTGGCCGAGATCGAGGCGACTGCAGAGCGCTGGGCCAGTTGGAAAGAGGACTCCGGCTGGACCATCAAACTCGAGTTCACGGCCAACGATGTCGAACACGACGCGCGCTGGAGCTTCGATCCTCGCCGCAGTGCACTGTCACCCCTGAACGCCGACGCGACCCAGCTCTCACGGCAGGGATCCCTGCCGGAGGGGCTCATCCCGCGACTGCGTGCGGTCGACGCCGAACGCACGACCTCGCCCTACAAGGATGAGAGCCGCTTCGATTCGGGGGCGTTCGGTCCGCGTCTCCTGCCGACTCCGGAGGCGGAGTTCGAAGATCCCTCCCTCCCGGAGCGCTCCGATCTCGCGGCGCAGGACGCCGCGATCAAGCGTGCGCCCTCGACACCGAGCACGAACCCCGAGACGGCCGACCTGCTCGAGGCCCTTCGACGCCGTCGCGGACAGCGCGAAACGGCTCCGCTGCTCGACGACGTCGAGGACGCAGAACGCTCCGACCCGATCTCCCTCTTCGACGCGCTGGATCAGCCGGAAGAGGAGCCGGAGGCATCGACGCCCGCATCGTCGCAGCCCACACCCACGGATTCCGGCGAGTCCGGTGGGCGCCGTCGCCGTCGAAACGCGATGCCCTCGTGGGACGAGATCGTCTTCGGCGCTCGCACGGATGAATGACGCCACATCGTCGTCGCCGCGCCGACGACGATCAGCGGGCGAAAGCCCCGAGTCTGATCAGCGGAACCTGACGCTCCTCGGGCGTGAGAGCGCCGTGTTGACCGATCATCGCCCGCCCGCGTTGGTCGGCGGCCGTGCCGTCGTACACGGCCCAGGTTCCGCGCGCGATCACCAGCACGTCACCGATCCGTGACGCTGCGGCATCGGTGACCGTCGGGCCGAAGAGGCGCGCATCCACCGCGTCTCCGCGGGTGAGGACATCGGCGGACCCTTGGAGGTCGGAACGCCAGCGCGTCATCACCTCAGCGACATCGACCTCAGGCTCGAGGTAGGCGTGCAGCATCCGGGGTTCGCCCCCCAGATGACGGATCCCCGTGAGATGCGCTTCCTCCAGGACGATCTGACGTTTCTGCGGCACGTCGACCATCCCGTGGTCGGACGTGACGAGAACGCCGACCCCTGGAGGCACGCGTGCGGAGAGCGCCGCATCGACGTCCTCGAGCGCCGCAACCCACTCCCGCGAAGCGATCCCGTGCTTGTGGCCGGCTTTGTCGACCTCGGGGAGGTAGCAGTAGACGAGCGCCCCAGGATGGGTCTGAGCGAGTGCGTAGGCGGCTTCGATCCGGGATGCCGCGGTGTCCGCCGCGACGAACTCCGCGCCACGAAGAGTCGCCTTCGTGAAACCGCTGTGCGCATAGGCGGCCAGACCGACGGCGAAGCTCTCGTGACCGCGGCGTCCGGCGCGCTCGAAGATCGTGGGCGCCGCCTGCCAGACGAGCGGATCGATCCCGTCGCTCTCCCAGCCGCTGAGCTGGTTGACGAGTACGTCGCGACTCGGGTCGAGCACGCGGTACCCCACGAGGCCATGCGCGCCCGGCCACACTCCGGTGACGATGCTGGTGAGGGCCGCGGCCGTCGTCGAGGGGAACACCGACTGGGCGACGTCCTTCTTCGCCATGCCCGCCGTCAGCGCCCGCGCGTGTCCGGCGTGTCCCCGAAGGCTGATCGCGCCGAGCCCGTCGATGACGACGAGGACGACC
The DNA here is from genome assembly GCF_024498615.1 of Microbacterium sp. J1-1. Classification (NCBI taxonomy): domain Bacteria; kingdom Bacillati; phylum Actinomycetota; class Actinomycetes; order Micrococcales; family Microbacteriaceae; genus Microbacterium; species Microbacterium sp. J1-1. The sequence continues at coordinate 1,954,954 of NZ_CP089590.1, forward strand.
GATTCCGCCGGGGGCAGCACCTCGGACTCGCCGCGCAGGGCGGCGAACAGGTCCGCCGCCACCCCGACGACGCTCCGGGCGCTCGAAGAGTCGGACGGTAGCATGAAGGACATCCGAGCCAGTCTGACACAGGCTCCCGTACGCCCTCAGGAAGTCCATGCCGAAAACCCCGCCGCCCGAGCCCGTCGAGGAACGCATCCAGGACATCGACCTCTCCACGGAGATGCAGGGTTCGTTCCTCGAATACGCGTATTCGGTGATCTACTCGCGCGCCCTGCCCGACGCCCGCGATGGCCTCAAGCCCGTCCAGCGCCGCATCCTCTACCAGATGGCCGAGATGGGCCTGCGCCCGGATCGCGGCCATGTGAAGAGCGCTCGCGTCGTCGGTGAGGTCATGGGGAAGCTCCACCCCCACGGCGACTCCGCGATCTACGACGCGCTCGTGCGCCTCGCCCAGGAGTGGGCGTTGCGCGTCCCGCTCGTCGACGGCCACGGCAACTTCGGCTCCCTGGATGACGGTCCGGCCGCCGCGCGCTACACCGAAGCCCGACTGGCCGCCGCCGCACTCGCCCTCACCGAGAACCTCGATGAGGATGTCGTCGACTTCATCCCGAACTACGACGGACAGTTCCAGCAGCCGGCCGTACTGCCGGCCGCGTTCCCGAACCTCCTCGTCAACGGTGCCAGCGGCATCGCGGTCGGCATGGCCACCAACATGGCCCCGCACAACCTCATCGAGGTCGTGGCGGCGGCGACCCACCTGCTGGAGAATCCGGACGCCACGACCGAAGAGCTCATGGAGTTCGTACCCGGGCCGGACTTCCCCTCCGGGGGCATCCTGATGGGTCTGGACGGCGTCAAGGACGCGTACACGAACGGACGTGGCGCCCTCAAGGTCCGGGGCAAGACGTCCATCGAACCTCTGGGCCCGCGGCGCACCGGCATCATCGTCTCGGAACTGCCGTACATGGTCGGTCCCGAGCGTCTGATCGAAAAGATCCGCGATGCCGTACAGGCGAAGAAGCTGCAGGGCATCAGTGATGTCACCGACCTCACCGACCGCAACCATGGACTGCGCGTCGCCATCGGCGTGAAGACGGGCTTCGACCCGAACGCCGTCCTCGAGCAGCTGTACCGCCTGACGCCGCTCGAAGACTCCTTCAGCATCAACAACGTCGCGCTCGTCGAGGGCCAGCCTCGCACGCTCGGTCTCAAGGAGATGCTGAGCGTCTACGTCGGACATCGCCTGGAGGTGATCACCCGGCGCAGCCGGTACCGTCTCGCGCGCCGTGAGGAGCGCCTGCACCTCGTCGAGGGATTGCTCATCGCGATCCTCGACATCGACGAGGTCATCCAGGTCATCCGCTCCTCCGACGACTCCGAGCAGGCCCGCACCCGGCTGCGTTCGGTGTTCGATCTGAGTGAGCTCCAGGCCGAGTACATCCTCGAGCTGCGGCTGCGTCGCCTGACGAAGTTCTCGCGGATCGAGCTCGAGAGCGAGCGCGACGCGTTGCTGGCTGAGATCGCCTCGCTCCGTGAACTCCTCGGGAGCCCCGTGTTGCTCCGCGCGGCGGTCGCGAGAGAGCTGGATGCCGCTGCCGACGCCTACGGCACACCTCGCCGGACGCTCCTGATGAACGCGGCTCCCCCGAAGCCCCGGGCGACCAAGGGCGCGGTCGACCTGCAGATCGCCGATGCCCCCACGGTGCTCGTCCTCTCGACCACCGGCAGAGCCGTGCGCGTCGATCTCGGAGAGGGCCAGGAGCTCACGGTTCCGGCGCGTCGGAGCAAGCACGATGCCATCCTCGCGACGGTCGAGACCACGGTACGCGCCGAGATCGGAGCGCTGACGAGTCTCGGCCGAGTCGTACGGTTCTCCCCCGTCGACCTTCCCTCCGTCCCCTCCTCCTCGGTGCAGTTGGCGGCCGGTACGCCGTTGCGCGACTACCTGGGCATCACGACCAAGAACGAGCGTGTCCTCGGCTTCGTGCGCTTCGACAGCGACATCCCGATCGCTCTCGGCACCGCCCAGGGCACGGTGAAGCGCGTCGTTCCGTCCTCGCTCCCCGCGCGCCCCGATCTCGAAGTCATTGGCCTGAAGGCCGGCGACACGGTCATCGGTGCGGCGGAGGCAGCGGATGACACCGAGATGGTGTTCGTGACGACCGACGCCCGGCTGCTCCACTTCCCTTCGTCATCGGTACGTCCCCAAGGTGCCCCCGCCGGAGGCATGGCCGGGGTCAAGCTCGGCCCCGGGACCTCCGTCCTCTTCTTCGGCGTGGTCGATCCGACAAGCGATGCCGTGGTCGCCACGGTCTCCGGCGGCGAGAGCATCCTGCCGGGAACGGATCCGGGTCGCGCGAAGGTGTCGTCGTTCGCTGAGTACCCCGCCAAGGGGCGCGCGACGGGTGGCGTGCGCGCGCACGCCTTCTTGAAGGGCGAGGATCGGCTCACGGTCGCGTGGGTGGGCCCCGGTCCGGCGCAGGCCGTGGACCCGACCGGTGCGGTGCGCAAGCTCCCCGAGTCCGGTGCCCGTCGCGACGCCTCCGGCCAGCCCATCGACGGCGTGATCGGGACCATCGGACGCACGATCGTGTGACGTCGTCCGGGAGGCCTCCGTCACCGGCGGCCTCCCGGACGCCCGAGATCAGTTCAGGTCAGGCGTCGATCGACTCGCGCGAGAGCCGGTCGGAGGACTCGATGATGAACTCGCGCCGCGGGGCGACCTCGTTGCCCATCAGCAGCTCGAACATACGGCCTGCCGCCTCCGCATCCTCCATGCGCACCCGGCGCAGCAGACGCCCGGAGCGGTCCATGGTCGTGTTGGCCAGCTGCTCGGCATCCATCTCTCCGAGTCCCTTGTAGCGCTGGATCGGCTCGTGCCAGCGCTTGCCGGCCTTGCGGAGCTTGGTGAGCAAGGCCTGCATCTCCTGCTCGCTGTAGGTGTAGATCGTCTCGTTGGGCTTCGAGCCCGGGTTCATCACGATCACCCGATGCAGCGGGGGAACGGCAGCGAAGACACGGCCGTCCTCGATCAGCGGCCGCATGTAGCGGAAGAACAGGGTGAGCAACAGTGTGCGGATGTGCGCGCCGTCCACGTCGGCGTCGCTCATCAGGATGATCTTCCCGTAGCGTGCCGCGCTGAGATCGAACGTCCGGCCCGAGCCGGCGCCGATCACCTGGATGATCGATGCGCACTCCGCGTTCGAGAGCATGTCCCCCACGGAAGCCTTCTGCACATTGAGGATCTTGCCGCGGATCGGGAGGAGGGCTTGGAACTCGCTGTTGCGTGCGTTCTTGGCCGTGCCGAGAGCCGAGTCGCCCTCGACGATGAACAGCTCGCTGCGATCGACCTCGTTGGTGCGGCAGTCGACCAGCTTCGTCGGAAGCGTCGAGGACTCGAGCGCATTCTTGCGTCGCTGCGTCTCCTTGTGGGCGCGCGCCGAGACACGGGCCTTCATCTCCGAGACGATCTTGTCCAGGAGCTGTGATGCCTGGTTCTTGTCGTCGCGCTTGGTCGACGTGAAGCGCTGGGCGAGATCCTTGCGGATCACCTGCGCCACGATCTGTCGAACGGCCGGCGTCCCGAGGACCTCTTTGGTCTGGCCCTCGAACTGCGGCTCCGGAACGTTGACCGTGAGCACCGCGGTGAGTCCGGCCAGCACGTCGTCCTTCTCGAGCTTGTCGTTGCCGACCTTGAGGCGGCGGGCGTTCTGCTCGACCTGTGTCCGGAGGACCTTGAGGAGTTCCTGTTCGAAGCCCTGCTGATGGGTTCCGCCCTTGGGCGTCGCGATGATATTGACGAACGAGCGGACCCGGGTGTCGTAGCCGGTTCCCCAGCGCAGCGCGATGTCGACCGCGCAGACACGCTCGACCTCGGTGGCGATCATGTGACCGTCCGCTTGGAGCACCGGGACGGTCTCCTTGAACGTGCCTTCTCCCTGGATGCGCCAGGTGTCGGTCACCGGAGGGTCGATCGCCAGGTAGTCGACGAACTCGGAGATACCGCCCTCATAGAGGTACGAGGTCTCCACGGGCACGGGGGCCGCGACGGGCCCGGCGCCCTCCTCCTCGGTGACGTTCGAGAGCTCGGGGACGGGGACGGCGCGCTCATCCTTCACCACGATCTCGAGACCGGGAACGAGGAAGGCGGTCTGCCGCGCACGGGTCTCGAGCTCAGCGAGTTGGAACGCCGCGTCCTTCGTGAAGATCTGACGATCCGCCCAGTAACGGACACGCGTGCCGGTGACACCTCGTGGCGCCTTGCCGACGACCCGCAGCTCGCTCTTCTCCTCGAAGGGAGTGAACGGCGCGTCAGGACGCTTCTCGCCGGAGTCCGTGAAGATGCCCGGTTCGCCGCGGTGGAAGGACATCGCATAGGTCTTGCCACCGCGGTCGACCTCGACGTCGAGCCGCTCGGAGAGCGCATTCACCACCGAGGCACCGACTCCATGCAGACCACCGGACGCAGCGTACGAGCCACCTCCGAACTTCCCACCCGCGTGCAGCTTCGTGTAGACGACCTCGACACCGCTCAGACCGGTCCGGGGCTCGACGTCGACGGGGATTCCGCGCCCGCGGTCGTGCACCTCCACACTGCCGTCGCTGTGCAGGATGATGTCGATCTTCGAGCCGTTGCCCGCCACCGCTTCGTCGACGGAGTTGTCGATGATCTCCCAGAGGCAGTGCATGAGACCCGGGGAGCCGTTCGACCCGATGTACATACCCGGGCGTTTGCGGACAGCCTCGAGCCCCTCAAGCACCTGGAGGTGGTGGGCAGAATACTCGGCATTCACAATCTCCGAGTCTATTCTCGCCACCTCCGCTCGGGCTGCCGACACTCCCCACGCGGAGCGAGTCCGAGGCGCACGCGTACGCGCTGAGCGAAACACGCCGCAAACCGGGCATGCACACAGGTACAGCGTGGTTGTATTGACCAAATCACGAAGCGAAGCCGACACCCGAGGAGGCACCGAGATGAACGCAACGACCGAACGTGACACCTCCACCGTCGAGTTCCGCCTGACCGCCATGGATCGTTGTGATTCCTGCGGTGCGCAGGCGTACATCGCCGCCGAGGTGAACGGCTCCGAGCTCCTGTTCTGCGCCCACCACGGCCGCAAGTACGAAGAGAAGCTCCGCAGCGTCGCCACCAGCTGGCACGACGAGACCGCGCGTCTCATCGAAGCCGTCTGATCACCCTCGACGGGCCAGGGGTCAGTCGATCACGACCCTGCGCACTCGCGCGGTGAGCCGGGTGAGGATCTCTTCGCCGACCGTGTCGATCCGCTCGGCGAGCGTGGTCGCGGAAGACTCCCCGGATTCGCCCGCGCCGAACAGCGTCACTTCGTCGCCGACCCGGGCTCCCGGCCAGCGGTCGACGACCGACGTCGTCTGACCCACGGCGGTGAGCACTCGGGCTCCACCGGGAGTCCCCACGCTCGCTCCGCCCAAGGTCGACGGGAGACCGTCGAAGCTGCCGATAGCGATCACGGCATCGTCATCGGCGACCTCGACGACCGTGGCCACGAGGCTTGCTGCAGGTCGCACACCCTCGAGGTCCGGGCCGTCCGCGGATCGGATGCCGTAGCAGAACGCTCCGATGCGCGAGACCGAGCCACGCAGCTCCGGTCGCCACCAGGATGCCGCGGACGCGGTCAGGTGCAATGCGCGCGGAACCGGACCCGACTCCCCCACCACTCGCACGGCGTCCAGGAACACTGCCTGCGCCTCGTCGTCCTCCGCATCGCTCGCCTCAGCGATGTGGCTCCAGACCCCCTCCAATTCGAGGAGTCCTGCGGCCTCCGAGGCCCTGACCTCGGAGACAACGTCGGCCCAGTCCTCCGGGAGTATGCCGTTGCGGTGCAGGCCCGTGTCGATCTTGAGGTGCACGCGCGCCCGTGCGCCCAGCGCCTCCGCGCGGGCGATGATCCGTCGCAGATACTCGGCGGTGCCGACTCCGAGATCTATGCGGTGCAGCAGAGCGTCATCGACCTCCGCGTCCGTCGAGGTGGCCCAGGCAAAGATGCGCGCGTCTCCTCCGACGACGCGCCGAACCTCTGAGCCGCCCGCGATGTCGTAGCTCCCGAACCAGTCGACGCCCGCCTTCGACGCCGCCTCGACCGCCCACGCGAGCCCGTGGCCGTAGGCGTCGTCCTTGAGCACGAGCATGAGGGTCGACGGCGCGATCCGCGCCTTGACGGCATCGACGTTCGCGCGGAAGACGTCACTGCTGATCCGCAGCTGCGGGCGGGTCATGCCTCCCACCCCCGCACAGCGTGCGCGCCCGCGACCGTGACGAGTTCCGCCGCCGTCAGCCCGGTGATCGCGCTCCATCGGGCGACTCCGGCCTTGGCCGTGCCCCACCCACCGAAATAGGTGACCTCCGATCCGGGCGCGATGTCGACCTCCGGGCCTTCCAGGTCCACGACGCAGACATCCATCGCGACCCGTCCGATGATGGGTCGCGCCGTCCCGGCGGCGTCGACGTGCGCGTGATTCCCGAGGGCACGGACGATCCCTTGCGCATAACCGCCCGTCACCAACGCCACGGTGGTCTCCGCGGGCGCACGGAAGGTGTATCCGTACGACACCGCATCCCCGGCGCGCAAGCGTTTGGTGGACATCACTCGGCCGCTGAGGCGCATCACCGGCTGCGTCGAGAGGACTCCGCGCTCGTCCGGCAGCCCGTAGAGCAGAGTCGGGTCGATATCCGCCTCAACCGAGGTGACCCCGACGATTCCCTCCAGCCGCAGCGCCTCGATCTCACCGACGGAATCGACCAGCACCCGTTCGGCGCCGGCTGCGGTCACCGCCTGCGCGACGGCGAGGATTCCGTGGCCCCAGGCATCGCGTCGCAGATCCGCGATACGTCCTCCTGCGCGCACTGCCGCCGACGCCCCTGCCGCCAGCGCCGAGCGGGAGATCATCGCGAAAGGCAGGGCGCTGGAAGTCGTCTCACACACGTCCTCCACCCTAGCTTCCGCCTCCCAGGTGGACCTCCGAGTCCCCCGTAGACTGGTGGGGACCCCGACCCTGGAGCCATATGTCTCGTCTTTCCCTCGCGCCCCGCATCCGCTACCTGCTGGGACGCGCTCGCCGCATCGACGTCGGATCGGTGGTGGAACGGGCCAAGGAGGCATCGGAACAGCACCACAAGGCCGTCCCTGCCATCGTCGTCGACATGCTCTGGTCCGCGGCCCGGCACAACGTCGGGTTCCAGGACTACATCGACTACGACTTCGCCATGCTCACCAAGGCGGAGCGCGAGACCTACATGACCCACCCCGTGTCGAACCAGCTCTCGCAGCGATTCGACCACCCTGACTATCGCTGGATCTTCCAGGACAAGGTCGAGTTCGACAAGCAGTTCTCCCCCTTCCTGAAACGCGAGTGGATGACGGTCGAGGAAGGCAACGCCGCTGCGGTGCGCGAGCTGACCGAGCGCCTCGGCACGATCGTCACGAAGGAGCCGGTAGGGCAGGCGGGAACCGGTGTGCATCGCTATCACGCGGCGGACATCGACGACTGGGACGAGTTCCATCGCGGACTGCTGGACCGCGGCGAGCTTCTCATCGAAGAGGTGATCCGGCAGCACGACGCTCTGGCCGCCGTCTGCCCCGGCACTGTGAACACGACGCGCATCACCGCCTTCTTCGACGGTGAGAAAGCGCACATCCTCGCGATCGCGCAGAAGTTCGGCCGTGGCGCTGTCAGCGACCAGATGACCTTCGGCGGCTTCTACACGATGCTCGACCAGAACGGACACGCGATCGGCGCCGGGTACGACTCCCACGGACATGTGCACGAGACACATCCGGATTCCGGCTTCCGCATCGCCGACTTCCAGCTGCCGTACATGGAGGAGGTTCGTGCCTTCATCGACGACGTCGCGCGCGTCGTGCCGCAGGTGCAGTACGTGGGCTGGGACATCGTGGTCTCCCCCGACGGCCCCGTGCTCGTGGAAGGCAACTGGGGAGCCGGAGTGTACGAGAACAAGCCCAGCGTGACCGGCATCCGTACCGGCCACAAGCCGCGCTACCGCGAGGTCATCGGCTTCTGAGGAAACGCAGAAGGCCCCGGATGCTCTGCGCATCCGGGGCCTTCTCCGTAGATCTGAGCGAGTCAGACCGCGCGGACGATCCCGAGCGGCGTGGACTCCAGTCCCTGACCGAGCGGGTTGTCACCGAGGATCTTCACGAGCCGGTGCTCACCGTTCTTGTCGAGCGTCGAGCCGAGGATGTTGCCACCCAGGTCATTGATGTCGACGACGGCGACCTCTGCCTGGCCACCGATCAACGCCTTCAGCCGAGCGGCGACGCCATCCGGGTCCTTGGGTCCGAGCACGACCGCCTCGTTGTAGGGCGGGATCGTGTGCTTGGTGGGACCGTCGATGGCACGCGCCTTGTCACCCGCGATGCGGTAGAAGTCACCACGGCGACCGAACGCTTTGGTGACGGCGGCCACGGCGGACGCGAACAGGATACGGGGCGTGCCGCATTCGCGGAGCGCCATCTCCATCGTCTCGGGCATGCCGAGTCCGATCCCGTACGGCGTGCGCGTGACGTACTTCGAGAGGAAGAGCGCGAGCTTGCGCGGCTTGATCTCGTCGAGACGGTACGACCGACCCTGGGTGATCGCCACGATCTTCTCGGTCACGAACAGCAGGTCACCCGGCTGCACCGCATCCTTCGCATACTCCGTGATGATCGCGTCGAGGTCGTCCTCGGGCATGACCACACGGGTGCGCAGCGGGATACGCGCATAGCTCGTGCCGTCGACGACCGTCTCGAGCGCCTTGCCGTCGTTCGCCTGGCTCATTCGAGGTAGTCCCGCAGCGACTGCGAGCGGCTCGGGTGCCGGAGCTTCGCCATGGTCTTCGACTCGATCTGACGGATGCGCTCGCGCGTCACCCCGAACGTGTCGCCGATCTGGTCGAGGGTCTTCGGCTGACCGTCACCCAGGCCGAAGCGCATGCGGATCACACCAGCTTCGCGCTCGGACAGCGAGTCCAGGAGCTGCTCGAGCTGGCGCTGCAGCATGGTGAAGCCCACGGCATCCGCTGGCACGACGGCCTCGGTGTCTTCGATGAGATCACCGAACTCGCTGTCGCCGTCCTCACCGAGCGGCGTGTGCAGCGAGATCGGCTCGCGGCCGTACTTCTGGACCTCGACGACCTTCTCCGGCGTCATGTCGAGCTCACGGCTGAGCTCTTCCGGGGTGGGCTCGCGTCCCAGGTCCTGGAGCATCTGACGCTGCACGCGGGCGAGCTTGTTGATGACCTCGACCATGTGCACCGGGATACGGATCGTGCGGGCCTGGTCGGCCATCGCGCGCGTGATCGCCTGACGGATCCACCAGGTGGCGTACGTCGAGAACTTGAAGCCCTTGGTGTAGTCGAACTTCTCGACCGCGCGGATGAGACCGAGGTTGCCCTCCTGGATCAGGTCCAGGAACTGCATGCCGCGGCCCGTGTAGCGCTTCGCGAGCGAGACGACGAGTCGGAGGTTCGCTCCGAGCAGGTGACTCTTCGCGCGCTGACCGTCGCGGGCGACCCACTGCAGGTCGAGACCGAGCTGACTCGTCTTCTCGGCCGGCGTCATCGCTGACAGCTTCTCCTCGGCGAAGAGACCGGCTTCGATGCGCATCGCAAGCTCGACCTCTTCGGCGGCGTTCAGCAGAGCGACCTTACCGATCTGCTTCAGGTAGTCCTTGACCGGGTCAGCCGTGGCGCCGGTGATCTGCGTCGAGTAGACCGGCACGTCTTCGTCGTCGTTGGACGAGATGACGATCGCGCCGGTCGGCAGCGGCTCGGTGAACTTCGGCTTGGAGTCCTCGTCCTCTTCGTCGGCGTCCTCCGCAGCGACGACAGGGGCCTCGTCTTCTTCGACGACGTCGTCGGACTTCTTCTTCTTGACCGGGGCGCGCTTGGCAGCAGCGCGCTTGGCAGCGCTCAAGGGCGCGGGCTTCTCAGACGCTTCGGCCTCGACCTGGGCGTCGACGGCGGTCTCAGCGGCAGCCTTCTTCGTCCGGGTGTTCTTCGTCGTGGCAGGAGTCACGTTTCGCCTTTCACGGGGCGAATCTCTCACCCCGGGACATTTCGGACACTAGTAAGACCCTTGTCAAGTCCAGCGCTCGAAAACGCCGATTGACAACGGGTCAGAGTCCTAGTATCGCACACGTGTGGCGATGCAGGCGCATTCCGACGAAGTTCTCCCCGAACGGACTCAGGCGCGGCCGGGCTTGTCCTCGTCGCCGGAGGGACGGGAGGCGAGATAGCGCTCCAGTTCCGCAGCCAGTTCGTCGGCGCTGGGAAGATCGCGCTCGCTGAACCCGCCCTCGTCGTACGAGTCGTCGTCGGGGTTCCGACCCGCCATGTACGCGTCGTATCGGCGCTCGAGGTTGTGGACCATCTGCTGGAGCTCATCGTTCCCGGCGACCTGTTCGTCGACACGGGCCACGTAGTCTTCGCGACGCTCCTGCACCTCGTCCAGCATCAGCACGAGCCCCGTCGAGGCCATCAGACGCTCGGCGGCGGCGATCACCGCATCCGGGTTCTCCGTCTCGGCGAGGTAATGCGGCACCAGCAGCACGAAACCGACGGCGCGGTCGCCGCGCTCGACGAAACGGAACTCGAGCAGGTGCCCTGCCGTCGCCGGCACCTGGGTGCGCGGACGCCAGACGGAGTGCGCGACGGTGAGCTCTCGACGATTGCCGCTGACCGTCGTACCGATGGGACGCGTGTGCGGAACCGGCATGGCGATCGAATGGACCCAGTGGAACCCGGAGACCTCGAACTCCGCAGCCAGCGCGAGGACGGTGTCCGCGAAGCGGTTCCAGGCGAAGTCAGGCTCGTAGCCGGCGAGGAGCAGGAAAGGACGACCGAGCGCGTCCGTCGCGAGCGACAGCTCGAGTCGCGATGGCTTGAACTCGGTGAGATGGTCCTGATCGAAAGAGATCACCGGCCGCCGCGCGCGGTAGTCGAGAAGGGCATCGTTGTCGAAGACCACGACGGGCTCAGGAGAGGCTGTCTCACGCAGGTGCTCGATGAGCCCGGAGACTGCACTCCCCGCGTCGGTGAAGCCGGTGAGAAGCAGCACCAGTGGCAGGCCGTGCGGCACGGTCGGCGCATTCGCGACGCGTTCGTGGATCTCTCCGGAGAAGGGCATGTGTCCATGCTACGAGCAGGTCCCGGTGCCGGGCCCCGAGCCGTCTCGCTGAGAGCGAACACACCCACCCGGCGCGCGACTCCCCGCACCGGCGGAGATCCTAGGATGGAGGCATGACGCTTCCCGTGCTCTCGCACACCACCGCTCAGTTCCCCGGAAGCGCTGCCGATGCCGCAGTGCTCGTCGTCGCCGCTCTCCCCGAGTCGGCGGAATCACTGGCCGGTTATCCCGGCCTCGCGGAGGCCTTGGCCGGTGTCGGATTCACCGGCTCCGCCGGATCCTTCACCCGCGTGTATGCCCCCGAGGTGACCTCCCTGCCGTTCGCCGTCGTCGGCGCCGGCAGCACGCCGGATGCCGCGACGGTGCGCAATGCGGCCGGAACGGCGCTGCGCACGCTGACCGGCTTCGAGCACGTCGCGGTCGCCCTCGCCGACGGGCTCGAGGGCTTCGCCCCGGCAGCCGCAGAGGGCGCTGTGCTCGGTGGACACAAGTTCGACGGCTACCGCACCGAGAAGGGCAAGACGCGCGCCGGTGAGATCACTCTGCACGCCGCGCTCGACGATGAAGACGTCGCGCACGCCCAGGTCATCGGCGAGGCGGTCGCGCTCATCAAGGACCTCGTGAACGTGCCCGCCGAGTGGCAGAGCCCCGCGCAGCTCGCTCAGAGCGCGGCTGACAGCGTCGCCGACCTCGATGTCACGGTCGAGATCTTCGACGAGAAGGCCCTCGCCGAGCAGGGCTTCGGCGGCATCCTGGGCGTGGGACAGGGCTCCGACCGGCCGCCGCGTCTCGTTCGCCTCGACTACTCCCCCGCTGACGCTGTGCGACACATCGCGCTCGTCGGCAAGGGCATCACGTTCGACACCGGGGGCTTGTCCCTGAAGCCCGCGGCCTCGATGGTCGGCATGAAGTTCGACATGGCGGGCGCCGCGACGTCCCTCGCCGCGATCCGGGCGATCGCCGCACTCGGCCTGCCCGTCCACGTCACCGCGTGGCTCTGCATCACCGACAACATGCCCTCGGGTCGTGCGTTGCGCCCTGGCGACGTCATCCGCATCCTCGACGGCACCACGGTGGAGGTCCAGAACACCGACGCCGAGGGACGGCTCGTCCTCGCAGACGGCCTCGTGGCCGCGAGCCGCGAGAATCCGGACGTCATCATCGATGTGGCGACCCTCACGGGCGCCATCGTCGCCGCACTCGGCCACCGGCACACCGGAGTCTTCGGCGACGTCGAGACGGTCTCGTCCTTCATCTCGGCAACCGCCCAGGTCGACGAGCCCGCCTGGCACATGCCGCTGCCGGACTACATGGAGGAGTCGCTCGAGTCCCCCATCGCCGACCTGCAGAACGCGAACATGAGCGACCGGATGGGCGGCGCCTCCTATGCAGGCCTGTTCCTGCGGCGCTTCGTCGGGCGCACCTCGGACGCTGAGGACGCCCCCCGCATCCCCTGGGTGCACCTCGACATCGCGGGATCCGGCGAACATGCCGGCGCCCCGTACGGCTTCACGGAGAAGGGCCCCACCGGAGCGATGGTCCGATCGATCGTCGCCTTCGCCGAAGCATCCCACAAGGAGGCATGACCTATGACAACCCACACCTTCGACATCGTCGTCCTGGGCGGCGGAAGCGGCGGATACGCCGCGGCGTTGCGCGCGAGTGAACTCGGCAAGTCCGTCGCGCTGATCGAGAAGGACAAGGTCGGTGGGACCTGCCTGCACCGCGGGTGCATCCCCACCAAGGCCCTGCTGCACGCGGCAGAGGTCGCCGAGCACGTGCGCGATGCCGCTTCCGTCGGCGTGACCGCCACGCTGGAAGGCGTCGACCCGGCAGGAGTCCGTACGTACCGCGAGGGGATCGTCGCCAAGAAGTTCAAGGGCCTCGAGGGACTCGTCAAGGCTCGCGGCATCACCACGGTCGCCGGACTCGGTCGTCTGAACCCGGACCGCAGCGTGAGTGTCGGCGACGACGTCTACGTGGGCGCGGATGTCGTGCTCGCGACCGGATCGTACAGCCGATCGCTCCCTGGCCTCGAGATCGGCGGACGCGTCCTCACGAGCGAGCAGGCCCTCGCCCTCGACGTCATCCCGGAGCGGGTCCTCATCCTCGGTGGTGGCGTGATCGGAGTCGAGTTCGCCAGCGTGTGGCGTTCGTTCGGCTCGGAGGTCACGATCATCGAAGCGCTCCCCCATCTCGTCCCGAACGAGGACATCGCCCTCAGCAAAGGACTGGAGAGGGCGTTCCGCCGACGTGGCATCCAGTACTCCCTCGGCACCCGCTTCCAGAGCGCGGTTCAAGACGATTCCTCCGTCACCGTCACGCTTGAAGACGGCAAGGAGTTCACCGCCGACTACCTGCTCGTCGCCGTCGGGCGTGGTCCTGTGACCGCCGATCTCGGCTTCGAGGAGGCGGGCGTCACGCTCGATCGTGGCTTCGTGATCGTCGACGAAGACCTGCGCACCGGTGTTCCGGGGCTCTGGGCCGTCGGCGACATCGTCCCCGGCCTCCAGCTCGCGCATCGCGGATTCCAGCAGGGCATCGCCGTCGCCGAACGGATCGCGGGTCTCTCGCCCGTGAACATCCCCGATGCGCAGATCCCCAAGGTCACTTACTCGAGTCCTGAGGTCGCCTCGGTCGGCGTGACCGAGGAAGCGGCCGCTGCCGAACACGGCGCGGACGCGATCGTCGCCTACGAATACAACCTCGCGGGGAATGGCAAGAGCGAGATCATCGGAACCGGTGGTCTCGTGAAGGTCGTCCGCCTCAAGGACGGCCCCGTCATCGGTGTCCACCTGCTCGGCGACCGCGTCGGCGAGCTCATCACCGAGGGGCAGCTCGCCGTCGCCTGGGAAGCGCACCCGGAGGACATCGCGCCTCTCATCCACGCGCACCCGACCCAGAGCGAGGCACTCGGCGAGGCGTTCCTCGCCCTCGCCGGCAAGCCCCTGCACGCCCTCTGAGCACCAACCGGTGCCCGAGTCACTAAGCTAGACAAGCGTCATACAACTTCCTGAAGGAGACTCAGTCATGAGCACATCCGTCGTCCTCCCCGCTCTCGGCGAGAGCGTCACAGAGGGTACGGTCACCCGCTGGCTCAAGCAGGTGGGAGACACCGTGCAGGCGGACGAGGGCCTGCTCGAGATCTCGACCGACAAGGTCGACACCGAGATCCCCTCCCCTGTCACCGGTGTGATCGAGGAGATCCTCGTGGCCGAGGATGAGACCGTCGAGGTCGGAGCCCTCCTGGCCCGCATCGGCGACGGCAGCAGTGCCGCTCCGACCCAGGACGCCCCGGCCGCTGCCGCCCCGGCTGCCGAAGAGGCTCCTACCGAAGCCGCACCCGAGGCATCCGCGCCGGCTGAGCAGGCGGCACCCGCACCTGCGGCGGAGACGCGCGCCCCGGCCGCTGAGTCCGCGCCGTCGGCGTCCGCAGGCGATGCGACCGACATCGTGCTTCCGGAACTGGGCGAGAGCGTCACCGAGGGCACCGTCACCCGCTGGCTGAAGCAGGTGGGTGACGAGGTCGCCGTCGACGAGGCTCTTCTGGAGATCTCCACCGACAAGGTCGACACCGAGATCCCCTCGCCGGTCGCCGGCGTGCTCCAGGAGATCGTTGCCGGAGAAGACGAGACCGTCGCCGTCGGCGCCGTGCTCGCCCGCGTCGGTTCGGGTGCCGCTCCGGCATCCGCCGCCGAGCCGGAAGCGCCCGCTGCGGAGGCACCCGCCGCTACTCCGGCCCCCGCCACTGAAGCGCCGGCTGCTGCTCCGGCACCGGCTGCTGCTCCCGCACCGGCTGCGGCTCCGGCTGCTCCCGCACCGGCCGCTGCTCCGGCACCCGCCGCCGCTCCCGCTGCACCGAAGCTCACGCTGCCGACCGAGAGCGACAACCTCTACGTGACGCCCCTCGTGCGCCGTCTGGCCTCGCAGCAGGGAGTCGATCTCGCCTCCGTCCAGGGAACCGGCGTGGGGGGTCGTATCCGCAAGGAAGACGTCCTCAAGGCCGCTGAGACCGCGTCCGCTGCCCCCGCCGCAGCCAGCGCTCCCGCCCCGGCGCCGCTCGAGGTCTCCCCGCTGCGCGGCACCACCCAGCCGATGTCGCGTCTGCGGAAGGTCCTCGCCAAGCGTGCGGTCGAGTCGATGCAGCAGACCGCTCAGCTGACGACGGTCGTCGAGGTCGATGTCACGGCTCTGGCCGAGTACCGCGACAGTGTCAAGGCGTCCTTCCTCGAGAAGACGGGCGACAAGCTCTCCTTCCTGCCGTTCTTCGCGCTGGCGACCGCCGAGGCCCTCCAGGCCTTCCCGATCATCAACGCCACGGTCGACGGCGAGAACATCGTGTACCCCGAAAGCGAGAACGTGTCGATCGCGGTCGACACCGAGCGCGGACTGCTCACCCCCGTGCTGCGCGACGCCGCCTCGAAGAACATCGCGCAGATCGCTCATGAGATCGCCGATCTCGCCGCCCGGACCCGCGACAACAAGCTGAAGCCCGACGAGCTCGCCGGTGGAACGTTCACGCTGACCAACACGGGTTCCCGTGGTGCCCTGTTCGACACTCCGGTGGTCTTCCTCCCGCAGTCGGCGATCCTGGGCACCGGAACGGTCGTGAAGCGCCCCGGTCTCGTGAAGGTCGGCGGTGCGGATGCCATCGCTGTCCGGTCGTACGTGTATCTCGCACTCTCCTACGACCACCGGATCATCGACGGTGCCGACGCTGCCCGCTTCCTGGGCGCCGTCAAGGCACGCCTCGAGTCGGCGCAGTTCGCCGCTCAGCTCGGCGCCTGACCCGAGAGTTCACCCTGGCTGGTCCGCGACGTCATACACGTCGCGGACCAGCCATTTCTCTTGCATGCGGAGAAGCACCATGATGAGACGCCCTGCCGTGTCAGCGGCATCCGCCTCTGCGTCCACGGCGACACGAACGACGGCGATGTCCCCGTACTCATCCACCAACTCGAATCTCGGTGTTCCGTCCGTCGCCGCGTCGAGGGCATCCAGGACCCTGGTCGCCCCCTCCGCCACGGCGTCCTCGCAGGACACGTCGCCCTGAACCCGACAGTCCGCGATGATACGGAGCAACGCCGCTGCCGCCGTGGCAGGGTCGTCTTCTGCGGGAGTGACCTCGTCCGGCTCCGGCGACACCCCGTCGGGGCCCGGCGACCCGGCGCGTCGACGGGAATCCTGCGTCTCCTCGGAGTCCGCCCCGGCCTCGGTCGACGCTGCAGTGGAAGGTTCCGGGGAAGTCGCACCGCCCTCCACATCCGGTGCCTCCACATCCAGTGCCTCCGCATCCGCAGCCTCCACATCCGCTGCCTCTCCGGACACGCCCCCGCTGGGCCACAGCAGCCCGACGGCCAGCACCGCCGCGGCAGCCGCACCCGCGATGAGCAAAGCCCGCCGCCGCGACACATCGGCGCTCCCGGAGCCCGCACTCTCCGTCGCTCGCGTGGGCCCGTTCCGGCGGGCGGACACCGTCCATTCCCGCACCGTTGTGCCGAGCACCCGCACGAGGGCGCCCGCCGCCCGTACCCGGTCCGCGATGTCCCTGTCGCCCCGCGGGCGGAGGAGCGCCCTCCTCCCGCGACGACGACCACGCAGGCCCACTGCGGATCGAGAAGCCTCCCCGCGTCGCGGTGACACGCGAAGGTCGTGCGACGTGACCGCGCGCGCGACCTCCCGAGCGCGCTCCGGAGCATGCGGCGCGCGATCGAGGGGTTGCGGAGCAGCGACGCCCAGCAACTCCTGCTCCCACTGTGCCAGCAGCTTGACCGGGAGGCGCGGCTGCGCTGCCGCCTTCTCCAGCCCTCGCCCGACGCTGTCGAGCACCCGCTTAACCACCTTGTCGGGGCTGTGCTCTTGCAGCCGCTCGAGGATGACGCCGATGCCCTCCCGCGCATCCCCTCCCTGGCCGAAGACGAAGACCGGGCGGCCGCCGTCGGTCACCCACCATTCCCCGCTGCGGGCCTCCCCGGGGTCCTCCCCGACCTCGTGGAGACCGCGCAACAGGCTTATGACGAGAGTGCTGCACTCCCCGGGTGTCAGCACCGTGCCCGCAGCCGTGCGACGGACCAGGAACCCCAGCACCCGGTCCGTGCACCACGGCAGCAGTACGTCATGCCCTCCCCTCCGACGCACCACATCGAGAGGCGCAGCGACATGCTCCGCCCCGGCGTGGCGCCACCCCACCCAGCCGCTGAGTGTCGCTGCATCGACACGCACTGCCACCCCCTCCCCAGAGGTGACGAGCGCACCGGCGAAGGGCCCCTCCGCGCCGTCGAGTGTCCGAACCACCCGGTGCGCCCCGGGAAGGAGCACCTCGCCCCGTCGGGCACCCGCTTCGATCTCCGCCATTGCTCCATCAGAGCGCACCGAGCGCGCTCGACGGGCTGTTCGGAGGCATTGTGAATAGACTCCGAGGGTTTCCACGCATGTGCAGAAGAGGTGCGTGCGCCTCCGCTTCGCGCGAACGCCGACATCAGGAGGGTCGAGGACTCGGTAGGCTGGTCCTCATGGCAAAGCGTGCTTCTGAACCCGAAAAGCGTCCTGGGTTCTTCTCCCAGATCAAGTCCCTCTTCCGGTTCACCCGCGAGGCCTACTCGTGGCTTCCCTGGGCACAGCTCGCGATCCTCATCGGCGGCGTCCTCCTCGGCCTCGTCGCCGGCTATCTGATCCCGCCCTTCCAGGTCTGGACCCTCATCCTCTGGGGCATCACCGGCCTGATGCTGGGTATCCTCGGCGCGCTGTTCCTCATGACGCGCCTGTCGACGTCGGCCATGTACGCGAAGATCGACGGCATGCCCGGCGCCACCGGCCACGTGCTCAGCACCAGTCTCGGCCGCAAATGGCAGGCCTCGGAGACACCGGTCGGCATCAACCCGAAGACGCAGGAAGCCGTCTACCGCACGATCGGCCGCGGTGGCATCGTCGTCGTGGGCGAGGGCGCGCGTGGCCGACTCACCCGCCTGGTCAACGAGGAGCGCAGCAAGGCCCAGCGCGTCGCACACGGCGTCCCGATCACGGTGATCTATGTCGGACACGGCGAAGACGAGGTCGCGATCGCCGACCTCGCGAAGACGATCAAGAAGATCCCGAAGGCGATCGACAAGGCCACCATGGCTGCCGTCATCCGCCGCGTGGAATCCGTGTCGCAGTCGTTGTCGTCGCTGCCGATTCCCAAGGGGATCGACCCCACGAAGGTGCGCTCCCAGCGCCCGCGGTGATCTGACACCCGCACGAACAACGCGGCCGTCCTCTTTCGAGGGCGGCCGCGTTCTCGCTCACTCCGAGAGCGGCTGGCGTGGCAGGCGGCGAACCTTCGCGCGACGACGACGCCGCTCGGGGACCATCGAACGCATCTCGTCGAGCTTGCCGAAGCAGAACAGCCTGTCGTCCGCTTCCAGCACGACGTGCTTGCGAGGATTGGGAATCACGCTGACGCCGCGGTGGAGCGTGAGGACCGTGATGTCGCGCTCCCAGAGCCCTGCCTCGCCGAGAGTCTTCCCGACCAGGTCGACGGCGCCGTGCACCATGAGCTCGGCGACGCCGTAGCCCGTCGAGACGGTCAGACGCTGGCGGACATCGATCTCGGGGAAAGCGACCTGCCCGGCGATGTAGTCGATGATCGCACCGGCGACGTCGAGCTTCGTCGCGGACTCGATCCCCTGAAGCCCCGGCGAGGAGTTGACCTCCATGACCAGCGGGCCGTCATCGCCCTCGAGCATGTCGACACCCGCCACCCGCAGACCCATGATCTGGGCGGACCGCACGGCCGCACGCTCGTAGACGGGGTCCAGTTCGATCGCCTCGACCGATCCGCCGCGGTGCACGTTCGAGCGGAACTCGTCGCCGGCCGCGGATCGACGCATCGCCGCGACCACTCGATCGCCGACCACTAACGCCCGGATGTCGCGGCCACGGCTCTCGGAGATGAACTTCTGGATCAGGACGTTCTGCTTGGTGGAGTGGAGCGTCTCGATGATCGCCTCGGCCACCTTGACCTGCGGAGCGAGGATGACACCGATCCCCTGCGTTCCCTCCAAGAGCTTGATCACGACGGGAGCACCACCGACCCGCTCGATCGCCGGTCGCACGTCGGCGCGGTTGCGCACGAACGCGGTCGGCGGCATCGCGATGTTGTGCCGTGACAGGATCTGGTTCGCCCGCAATTTGTCGCGGGCATTCGAGATCCCGTTGGCGGTGTTCGGCGTGTAGACGTCCATCTGCTCGAACTGCCGCACCACGGCGGTGCCGAAATACGTGATCGAGTTACCGATGCGCGGCAAGATGGCGTCGTAGTCACTCAATTGGCGACCGCGGTAGTGGAGATCGGGTTCATCGGCAGTCAGATCGATCGCGAAACGCAGGGTGTTCAACACCTTCACGTTGTGTCCGCGCTGAAGCGCCGCGGCGCGCAGTCGCTGAGTGGAGTACGCCTGCGGCGCGCGGGAGAGCACTGCGATCTTCACGGGGGATTTTTCCTGCCAGGATGTATCAGGTGAGTAGGTCTACCCCCCATTCAAACACCCTTACGGGGTGGCGAGAATGGGTGAGCCTGCCCGATCTCGGAGTGGACTGGATCAAGGCCAAGATCGACACGGGTGCGCGAACCTCGTCGTTGCACGCCTTCGACATCGTGGAGTTCGCACAGGACGGCGAGACCTGGGTCCGCTTCAAGGTCAAGCCCTGGCAGGACAGCCAGGAGGATGCCGTGGTCGTGGAGTGCCCGGTGCACGACCGTCGGGCCGTACGAAGCTCCTCAGGGCACGCGCAGGAGCGTCTCGTGGTGGAGCTGCTGATCCGTCTCGTGGACCGCGAAGTGCTCGCTGAGGTGACGCTGAGCAACCGCGACGAGATGGGGTTCCGCATGCTCATCGGACGCGAGGCCCTTCGACAGGGTTTCTCCGTCGATCCGGCGCGATCGTTCCTCGGCGGCCGCGCGCCCCGCGAAGCGCGACGTCGCAACCGCGGCAAAGTCTGAGCGCTCGACTCCGGCGCGGATCACGTCTCAGGCGCGGATGAGGATCGTCCCGATGGCCTTGTCGTGGAGGCCGCGCTGGTCGCTGTCCCAGATCACTGCGGGGACGACGACGATGAGCAGCAGTGTCCGCACCACAGGACGCCACAGACCGATCCAGCCGCCGTCTCGACGCACCAGACGCATTCCGAGGATGCGGTGGCCCGGGCTGCCGCCCGCCGTCGGGATGAAGAGGATCTGAAGCACCGCGAACACGAGCATCGGCGCGAACTGGGTGAGCCCGGCCTCCGTGGGGAGCGCGAACTGGTCGTATCCAAGAAAGCCCGTCGCGATGATCGTCGCCGCGGCGTAGTCGATCAGAAGAGCGCCGATGCGCCGACCGGGGCGGGCGATGCTCCCGGTACCCGACTCCGGGAGTCCGAGTCGCTCACCGGGGTACGTGTTCACAGCATCCGTCACTCCCCCAGCCTACCGAGCCCGAAAAGTCGCGGTGACGACCTCACGCCTGTAACACGCCCGAAACAAAGCGGATACCGTAGAGAAATCCCCCGTCCGTACTCTGCAGAGTGGCCGTGAAGCCATCGATCCGCATTACAGGAGTCGTACATGTTCAAAGATTCGTCCGAAGTACTGACCTACATCAAGGAGAACGACGTCAAGTTCCTTGACATCCGCTTCACCGATCTCCCGGGTGTTCAGCAGCACTTCAACATTCCTGCATCGACGGTCGACGAGGCTTTCTTCACCGACGGCCAGCTGTTCGACGGTTCCTCGATCCGCGGCTTCGCGAGCATCCACGAGTCGGACATGCAGCTCATCCCCGACGTCACGACGGCGTACGTCGACCCGTTCCGCGAGGCGAGCACGCTCGTCATGCTCTTCGACATCTACAACCCGCGCACCGGCGAGATCTACTCGAAGGACCCGCGTCAGGTCGCCAAGAAGGCCGAGAAGTACCTGGCCTCGACCGGCATCGCCGACACCGCCTTCTTCGCCCCCGAGGCGGAGTTCTACATCTTCGACGACGTCCGCTACTCGGTCACCGCCGGCGAGAGCTTCTACAAGGTCGACTCCGAGGAGGCCGCGTGGAACACCGGCCGTGAGGAAGAGGGCGGCAACCTCGCCAACAAGACCCCGTACAAGGGCGGCTACTTCCCGGTGAGCCCGGTCGACAAGACCGCCGACCTGCGTGACGACATCACCCTCAAGCTCATCGAGTCCGGGTTCACGCTCGAGCGTTCGCACCACGAGGTGGGAACCGCCGGTCAGCAGGAGATCAACTACCGCTTCGACACGATGGTCCACGCGGCGGACGACATCCTCAAGTTCAAGTACATCGTCAAGAACACCGCTCAGGAGTGGGGCAAGGTCGCGACCTTCATGCCGAAGCCCCTCTACGGCGACAACGGCTCGGGTATGCACACGCACCAGTCGCTGTGGAACGACGGCGAGCCGCTGTTCTACGACGAGGCCGGCTACGGTCAGCTCAGCGACATCGCGCGCTGGTACATCGGCGGCATCCTGGCACACGCGCCGGCGCTGCTCGCGTTCACCAACCCGACCCTGAACAGCTACCACCGTCTGGTCAAGGGCTTCGAGGCTCCGGTCAACCTGGTCTACTCGGCCGGCAACCGTTCCGCCGCGATCCGCATCCCGATCACCGGCTCCAACCCGAAGGCCAAGCGCATCGAGTTCCGCGCCCCCGACGCCTCCGGCAACCCTTACCTCGCCTTCGCCGCACAGCTGATGGCGGGCCTCGACGGCATCAAGAACCGCATCGAGCCGCACGAGCCCGTCGACAAGGACCTCTACGAGCTCCCGCCCGAGGAGGCCAAAGACATCCCGCAGGTCCCGAACTCCCTGCTCGACTCGCTCGACGCGCTGGCGGCCGACCACCAGTTCCTCCTCGAGGGCGGCGTGTTCACCAAGGAGCTCATCGAGACTTGGATCTCCTACAAGTACGAGAACGAGATCCTGCCGATGGCACAGCGCCCGCACCCGTTCGAGTACGAGCTGTACTTCGGGGTCTGACCGCCCCGCAACGGCACGGAGAGGCCCCACAACCGCGTCTGCGGCTGTGGGGCCTCTCTGCGTCTCCGAAACCCGCCGCTCCCTGCGCCGTGGCGCGCTTGACCGCGTGGCATCCGGGTGATCAACTTGTGAGTCTGAGCGTCGACCGGGGGAACCATGCGCCGTAGAAGAATGACCGTGAAGACCGAGCTGCACGCGCCGGCGGAAGACACCGCGACCCAGCGATCGAACGCCGTCACCGCGTATGCGCGCACGAACCCGTTCAAGTTCGGTCTGCTCGGTGCACTCGGTGTGCTCGTGGCCCTGGCCATCGGTGGCGTCATCGGTCAGCTCGCCACGGTGCTCGTGTACATCGGTGTGGCGATCTTCCTCGCGCTCGGCCTCGACCCGATCGTCACCTTCATCGAACGGAAGCTCCCCCGACCGGCAGCGGTCACGATCGTCGTCGCGGGCGTGATCCTCGCTTTCGCGGGCATCATCCTCGCCATCATCCCGCTCCTCGTCGAGCAGATCAGCAACCTGATCAAGGACGGCCCGCAGATGGTCGAGGACTTCATGGCCAGCGCCTGGTACAAGGACGTCAGCGGCCAGTTCGGCTCCACCATCACGGACGCCGTCCAGGGCGTTCTCGACTTCGTCCAGGACCCGGACAACTTCCTCGACATCGGAGGTGGTGTCTTCGCCGTCGGAGCGGGCATCGCGGGCGGGGTGACCGGCGTCACGATCGTCCTGATCCTGACCCTGTACTTCATGGCTTCGCTGCGGAGCATGAAGCACGTGGCCGCCCGCTTCGTGCCGGCCTACCAGCGCGACACCTTCAGCGGACTCCTCGAAGACGTCTCCGGCGCCGTCGGCCGCTATGTGATCGGCCAAGCGAGCCTGGCGCTCATCAACGGCATCCTGAGCCTGATCTTCCTCAGCATCATCGGCGCGCCCGTTCCTGCGCTGCTCGCCCTGATCGCCTTCATCGGGTCCCTGATCCCCTTGGTGGGAACGCTGACCGCGTCGATCATCAACTCGTTGATCTGCCTCTTCGCGTCACCCCTGACAGCCCTGATCGCGATCATCTACTACCTGGTCTATATGCAGATCGAGGCATACGTGCTCTCCCCCCGCATCATGAGCAGAGCCGTTGCGGTGCCGGGAGCGCTCGTGGTGATCGCCGCCGTGGCCGGTGGAACGCTGGGCGGCATCCTCGGCGCGCTCGTCGCGATCCCGGTCGCCGCGAGCATCATCATCATCGTGCAGAAGGTGACGTTCCCTGCGCAGGACCGGAAGATCGTTCCCCCGGCGACGTCGCACTGATCGGACTCCGCCGCCGTTCGCGGAAGCGGAGTCCCTACCGGACGAGCAGAGCGCCGGGCTCCACGCGCACCTCGAAGGCGGAGACTTCCCCCATCTCCTCGCCATCGATCTCGAACATGAGCGGCGTCGCCAACTCGACGTCGATGCGCTCGACGGGAAGGTGGCGCGTGGAATCCGTGCTGACGGCTTCGTCGGTGGCGCCGAACAGACGTCGGATGCCGTTGTCCCAGACGAAGGACCGCAGGGTGTCGAGCCACTGCAGCGCCCCGTCTGCACTGACCATGAGCACATCGAGCTTGCCGTCGTCGAGCACGGCGTCCGGCAGCAGTCTGATCCCGCCCTGCACCATCCCGCAGTTGCCGATCAGCATGGTGTGCCCGCGCAGGGCGACCGCCTTCTCCCCGTCGATCGCGAGAGTGATCTCGGTCATCTCGGTGCCGGCGAGGGCGCGGCCCATCGCTTCGACATAGGCGAGCCATCCGGCCTTCGACTTGAGGTCGTCGTCGGTCTCGACCAACATCTGCGCGTCGATACCGAAGCCGACCATCACGGCGAACGCATGCTCGGTTCCGTCGTACGACACCCATCCCAGGTCGATGCGACGTGCCTCGGCATCACGGATGCGTTCCAGCGCGGCGGTCACATCGTTCAGCGGGACCTCGAGGTTGCGAGCGAGAAGGTTGCCCGTCCCCTGCGGCACGATCCCGAGCGCCGTCTCCGAGCCCGCCAGCGCCTCTGCGACCGCGCGGACGGTGCCGTCGCCACCGACCGCGATCACCAGGTCCCTGGCGTCAGCACGCGCCTCCCGAGCCATGCCGCGACCGGGGTCCTCCGGAGTCGTCTCCCACCAACGGACGTCATACGAATCGTCGAAGACGCCGGCTACCGCATCGTGCAGATCCTCCTGCTCGACCTTCGAGGGATTCCAGACGATGCCGATGCGCGCGTGAGTCATATCGTCAGCTTGGGACACGCGCCCCGATACTGCAAACTCGCGGCGCGGATTCAGCCGTAGAACAGGTCCTCGAAGGTCTTGCGTGCACGCCGTGTGACACCCAGGTAGTCCTCCTCGAGCTCGGTCGCCGACCGGTCGGGATAGCCCAGAAGGCGACCGATGGCATCCAGCTGTCGTCGATCCACCGGAAGCAGATCGCTCGTCTTGCCCGTCAGGAGGGTGATCGCCGAGCGGAGCCTGCTCGACAGTCGCCACGCCTCGCGCAGCCGCTCGGCGTCGTCTTCGGTCACGAGCCCCGCTTCGACGGCGGCATCGAGCGCGCCCAACGTCGAGGTCGTGCGCAGACCGGGAATCGCATGAGCGTGCTGGAGCTGCAGCATCTGCACCAGCCATTCGACGTCGCTGAGCGTTCCGGGGCCGAGCTTCAGATGCCGCCTGGGGTCCGCGCCCTGCGGCAATCGCTCCCCCTCGACCCTGGCCTTGATGCGCTTGATCTCGCGCGTGCTCTGGAGGTCGACCGCCTCGGGATAGCGGATCGTGTCCGCCAGCGCGGTGAACTTCTCGATCAGCTTCGTGCTCCCGGCCACGCCTCGTGCGCGCAGCAGCGCCTGCGCCTCCCACGACAACGACCAGCGACGGTAGTACTCGGTGTACGCCTCGATCGATCGAACGACGGGACCGTTGCGCCCCTCCGGACGGAGATCGGCATCGAGGTCGAGCGGGAGCCTGTGGTCGGTGACGTGCTCGCGGAGCCCGGCGACGATCTGCGTGGCGAGCTTCTGCGCACGCTGCGGGTCGACGCCGTTCGCGTCGTACACGTAGAGGATGTCGGCATCCGAACCGAAACCGAGCTCGGCTCCCCCGAAACGTCCCATCGCGATGACGGCGAAGTCCAGATCCTCGTCCTCTGCGGGGACCACCTCGCGGAGCACGGCGCGCAGGGCGGCCTGGATGGTCGCCTCGGTGATGTCCGTGAGCGCCGTCGCCACCTCTTCGATGGTGAGTACTCCGAGAACCGCCCCCATCGCCGTACGGAGGAGCTCCCGGCGACGCAGCGCGCGCACGGCACGCAGGGCGTCGCCGATGGTCTCGTGACGCGTCTGGATCGCCCGCGCCTCCTCATCCAACGCCGCGGCTCCGCGGGGGCGCAGCCGTCCGGAGCTGTCCAGCCACGCGACAGACTCGGGGATCCACTCCAACAGCTCACCGATGTACCGCGAGGAGGAAAGCAAGCGTGTCAGGCTCTCGGCAGCGCCGGAGGAGTCCCGCAGCATCCGGAGGAACCAGGGGGTGTCGCCGAGGCGCTCGCTGATCCGCCGGAAGGCGAGGAGCGCATAGTCGGGGTCGCTCCCGTCGGCGAACCAGCGCACCATGATGGGCATCAGATGACGCTGGATGGTGGCCTTGCGAGAGAGCCCGCTCGTAAGAGCGCCGATGTGACGGAGGGCTCCCGCGGGGTCGCGGAACCCGATCGCCGCCAGTCGGTCATGTGCCTGCGCAGCCGAGAGCGTGCGCTCCTCTTCGGGGAGTCCGGCGACCGCGCTGAGAAGCGGTCGGTAGAACAGCCGTGTGTGGATCTCCCGCACCTCACGCCGCACGCTCTCCCACCGCGACCAGACCGCGCCACCGCTCTCGGCCAATCCGCTGGCACGAGCGAGCACCCGCAGCCCCGCGGGGGTTCGGGGCATGAGGTGGGTCCGGCTGAGCTCGCGCAGCTGCAGACGGTGCTCCATCAGCCGCAACACCCGGTAGTCGTCGGCGAAGGTGGCCGCGTCCGCGCGCCCGATGTATCCGCCGGCGACCAGTGCATCGAGGCTCTCGAGCGTGCCGCGCGTACGCAGCGTCTCGTCGGTGAGGCCGTGGACGAGCTGCAGCAGCTGGACCGTGAACTCGATGTCCCGGAGTCCGCCGGCGCCGAGCTTGAGCTGATAGGGCACGTCTTCGGGGTCGATGTACTCCATCACCCGCTCACGCATCCGCTGGACGCTCTCGACGAAGTCCTGCCTGGCCGCGCTCGACCAGATCTTCGGTTGCACGGCAGCGATGTACTCCGCACCGAGCTCGGGGTCCCCTGCGAGGGGGCGCGCTTTGAGCAGGGCCTGGAACTCCCAGCTCTTGGCCCAGCGATCGTAGTACGCCAGATGGGAGGCGACGGAACGGACCAGTGCTCCTTGCTTGCCCTCCGGTCGGAGCGCGGCGTCCACCTCCCACAGCGGCGGCTCGATCTCGATGCCGCTCAGATTCCGCATGGTCTCGCGTGCGAGCCGGGTGGCGATGTCCATCGCCTTCGCCTCGCTCACGACGTCTTCGTCTCTGGTGCCGCCGACGAAGATCACGTCCACGTCGCTGACGTAGTTCAGTTCCCTCGCACCGGCTTTGCCCATACCGATCACGGCGAGGCGCGTGGCGGCGACCTCGTCCGTGCTCAACGACTCATGCAGCCGTGTCCTGGCGACGGCGAGCGACGCTTCGAGAGCGGCGCCGGCGAGATCGGCAAGTGCGGCCGACACCTCGGCGACGATGGTCGCGGGCGACGGGTGCGTGAGGTCGTACGCCGCGATGGCGGCGAGGCAGCGACGGTACGCGACCCTGATCGCGACCACGGCGTCGTCATCACCCGTCTGCGCGAATCCGTCACGCGCGCCCACCGACGCGAGCAGGCGCTCTTGCAGCTCCCGCGAGGTCGGCAGACCGCTGATCGAGCCTTCGAGGACCGAGAGCTGCTCGGGGTGACGGAGGAAGAAGTCAGCCAGCCCTTCCGACGCACCGAACACGCGCCACACCTGTCGACGGGTCACCTCGTCGTCAAGCAGCGCCCGCAGGGGTCCCGCATCCCGGCGCGCCACTCGGAGGAGCCCGCGCACGGCGGCGTCGGGGTCCGCGGCGTCGTCTGCTTCGAGCAGCACGCCGTGCGGTCGGTCGAGGATCTCGGCGAGTTCCGTGAGGGAAGCCGCGGCCTCGCTCAGTTCCGCGAAGCCGAGCCGGGCCAGCGCCGAGAGCGAGACGGAGTCGTCCGGACGGACCATGCGCGACTCAGAGCAGCTCGAGGTTGTTCTTCAGCTCCAGCGGGGTGACCTGCCCCCGGTACGCCTCCCACTCCTTGCGCTTGTTGAGCAGCACGTAGTTGAAGACCTGCTCGCCGAGCGTCTCGGCGACGAGCTCCGACTCCTCCATGTACTCGAGGGCGTGGTCGAGGCTCGCCGGCAGAGCCGAGTAGCCCAGCGCACGTCGCTCGGCGTCGCTGAGCGCCCACACGTTGTCCTCGGCCTCGGGCGGGAGCTCGTAGCCCTCTTCGATGCCCTTCAGCCCGGCAGCGAGCATGAGCGCGTAGGCGAGGTACGGGTTCGCCGCGGAATCGAGCGCACGGTACTCGACTCGAGACGACTGCCCCTTGTTCGGCTTGTACATGGGCACCCGCACGAGCGCGGAGCGGTTGTTGTGTCCCCAGGTGATGAAGCTCGGGGCCTCGTCGCCGCCCCAGAGCCGCTTGTACGAGTTGACGAACTGGTTCGTGACCGCGGAGATCTCGTTGGCGTGCTTCAGCAGGCCCGCGATGAAGTGGCGCCCGGTCTTGGAGAGCTGGTACTTGGCGCCCTCTTCGTAGAAGGCGTTCTGGTCGCCTTCGAAGAGCGACATGTGGGTGTGCATCCCACTCCCCGGCTGCCCGCTGAGCGGCTTCGGCATGAACGTCGCGTAGACGCCCTGCTCGATCGCCACCTCCTTGATCACGGTGCGGAAGGTCATCACGTTGTCGGCCGTCGTCAGCGCATCGGCGTAACGCAGGTCGATCTCGTTCTGTCCGGGACCGCCCTCGTGGTGGCTGAACTCGACGGAGATGCCGAGGTCTTCCAGCATGCGCACCGAACGGCGGCGGAAGTCGTGTGCCGTGCCACCGGGGACGTTGTCGAAGTAGCCGGCCGAGTCCACGGGGACGGGTCCCTCGGGCCCGAACGACGACGACTTGAGCAGGTAGAACTCGATCTCGGGGTGCGTGTAGAAGGTGAAGCCCGCGTCCGCAGCCTTCGCGAGCGTGCGCTTGAGCACATGCCGCGGGTCAGCGACGGCCGGCTGACCGTCGGGCGTCGTCAGGTCGCAGAACATGCGCGCCGTCGGATCGATCTCGCCGCGCCACGGCAGCGTCTGGAACGTGGTCGGATCAGGCTGGGCCAGCAGGTCGGACTCCTGCGTACGGGTCAGTCCTTCGATGGCGGAGCCGTCGAAGCCGATCCCCTCCGCGAACGCGCCCTCGACCTCGGCCGGGGCGATCGCCACCGACTTGAGCGTGCCGATGACGTCCGTGAACCACAGGCGCACGAACTTGACGCCGCGCTCTTCGATCGTCCGCAGGACGAAGTCCCTCTGCTTGTCCATTGCTACTCCGCGCCCTGGCCCTTTGTGTCGCCCTTGACGTCCCAGCCCTGCTCGACGGCCTCTTCCTCCGCCCAGGCGCGGGAACGCTCGCGGAGCACCTCGGGCGCGCGGCGGGCTTCCGCTTCCGTGTCGAACGGACCGATGCGATCGATGGAGGGCGAGATCATCCCGAACTCGACCTCGCCGGTCTCCGAGTTGTACCAGTACTTGTGGTCACCGTCAGTCATGGCTGCCCCTTCTTCACGTGATGTCATCGATCCTACTGGCGTGCACGGCGGTCGCTAAGCTATCCCCCATGGCAAAAGCGATCGGCGTCGACATCGGCGGCACGGGAATCAAAGCGGGAATCGTCGACCTCGAGCACGGTGTCATGGCATCCGATCGGGTGCGGGTCCCCACTCCGGCGGGCGCATCACCGCAGGACGTGCTCGTGGCCGTGCAGACGGTCCTGAAGACCCTCGACGTGCATGAGTCCACGCTTCCGCTCGGTGTGGCGTTCCCGGCGATCGTGAAGCGGGGCAAGACGCTCTCCGCCGCCAACGTGTCCAAGGAATGGATCGACTTCGACGCGGAGCGGTTCTTCCGCGACGGACTCGGCCGCAACATCGTGTTCGTGAACGACGCGGACGCCGCCGGCGTCGCCGAAGCCCGCCACGGCGCGGCCAGGGATGTGCGTGGCTTCACCCTGCTCACGACGCTCGGAACAGGCATCGGTTCCGCTTTCCTCTACGACGGCATCCTGTTGCCGAACACCGAGCTCGGACACCTCAACTTCCGCGAGTACGAGTCGGTCGAGACCTACGCCGCGACGTCGGCGCGCGAACGCGAAGGCCTCACCTGGGCCGAGTGGGCGGAGCGTCTCCAGGCGTTCTACTCGCATATCGAGTTCCTGTTCAGCCCCGACCTGTTCGTGGTCGGCGGTGGCGTGTCGAAGAACGCCGGCGACTTCCTCCCGCTGCTCGACCTGAAGACGCCGATCGTCCCGGCGATCCACCGGAACAACTCGGGCATCATCGGTGCGGCGTCTCTGGCCGGCGACTGATCCCGTCCCTCCAGACACAGTGAAGGCTCCGACGACGCGGTCGCCGGAGCCTTCATCCGTCCCGCGCGCCCTCAGGCGCTGGATGTCAGGCCGTGGAGCATCTTCTGGATCTGCTGCTGCACCTGCGCATCCTCGACATCGAACATCGCGTAGCTGATCCCGGCCGACTGGAGAGGTCGGTTCGGATACTTCTGATAACTGGGAAGAACGCTCAGCAGTCGCGCTGCCATCTGCGGTGCCTGCCACGTCTTCTCCGCGAAACTCGTCATGAAGATGTCGTACCGCTCTTGCGGATCCTGCCAGAGATCGAAGAGCTCGGGCACGATCGCCGTGTAGGACGAAGGCCCGCGCCACTGATCCCGGACATTCCAGATCGCCTTCCACTTACCGACACGCACGGCTCCGGGGATCATCTCGGTCTCCGTCATGTAGAGCCAGTGGTCTCGCGTGGAGCCGCCCTCGCCCTTCAGAAGCGCCGATTGGTCGTAGCTGTCGAAGATCGTCGGCTCCCCCTCGCGATCCTCCGTGGGGAGGTCCACTCCCGCTAGACTCGCGAACGTCGCCATCAGGTCGAGCGATCCGACGATCTCCGAGTTGCGACGACCGGCTTCGATGGTTCCGGGCCACCAGGCGATCGCGGGGACCCGACTGCCGCCCTCGTAGTCCGTGCCCTTGGTCCCGCGGTACGGCGTGTACCCGCAGTCCGGATACACGTCCTGCCAGGCACCGTTGTCGGTGGTCCACACGACGAGGGTGTCTTCGGCGATCCCGAGTTCGCGGATCTTGTCGATGACGGCCCCCACCCGGTGATCGAGCTCGACGAGTGAGTCGAGGAACTTCGACTTGCCCAGCGAGGCCCCCTCGAAGTCCGGGTGCGGGAGGTTGGGCTGGTGCAGCTTGGCGGTGTTCAGGTAGAGGAAGAACGGCTCATCGGCATTCGCATGGGCTTCGATGTAGTCGATCGCGCGATCCGTCGACTTCTCGTCGATGAACGGGATGTTCTCGGAACTCAGCTTCTCCACCTCGGTCGGCTCCTCACCAGCCTTCCCGTCGAGCGCTCCGATGACGTTGCCCCACATCTTCATGGTCGCCTCGTCGTCGAACGGGAAGTCGGGGTTGAACGCCTTGTCGGTGTAGGTGTACGCGTTCAGGTGATAGAGAGTCGTGTTGTACATCTCGTCGAAGCCGTGGGCTGTGGGCATCGCGTAGTCCGCTTCACCCAGGTGCCATTTCCCGATGTGGCACGTGGCGTAGTCGGCCTTCTTCAGCACGCTCGCCAACGTCCACTCCGGGGCCGGCAGCCCTCCCCCGTCTCCGGGGAACGCGACCGTCGTCATCCCGCTGCGGATCGGGAGGCGGCCCGTCAGAGCGGCAGCGCGTCCGGGCGTGCAGCTCGGCTGTCCGTAGAAGGACATGAACTGCAGTCCCTCTGCGGCGAGTCGGTCGAGGTTCGGCGTCGGAGCACCGCGGTTCTCGCCGCCTCCGTAGCATCCGAGGTCGCCCCACCCGACGTCATCGGACATGAAAAGAATGATGTTGGGCTTCTTCGCCATGAGCTCTCCTCCGTCGTTTCGTGCGTGATGGAGGCGAACGTAGCAAGCGGCTCCTCGTGCGGGAACCGCCGCTCACCCTTTCGGGAGGAGACGATCGGTACAAGCGGTGCGAATGGGCCGACCTGTACGCCGGGTTCTGTTCCGGGGTTCTTCGCCCCTTCGACGGTCATCTCTCTCGGCGACACGTTGCCGTGGCACTCTAGCGGTCTACCCGAGGACTCGGCGGGCCGCGTCCACATCCTCTGTCTGACCTTGCTCCGGACGAGGTTTACCTGGCGGGCCATGTCACCATGGCCCCCGGTGGTCTCTTACACCACCCTTTCACCCTTACCCCTTGCGGGGCGGTCTACTCTCTGTGGCACTTTCTCGCGGATTACTCCGGGTGGGTGTTACCCACCGCCCTGCCCTGTGGAGCCCGGACGTTCCTCGGTGCGGTTCCCCGCAACGCGACCGTCCAGTCGACCCATTCGCATACCCAGTCTACTTTCTCCCCGCGCACGCTCCCGCTACTTCTCGGCGGACTCGGCGATGCGCAGATCGAGGGGCACATCGATCGGGAATGAGCCGAAGAGGCGGGTGGTGGCGACGGATGCGGCTTCCCGGACCGCCTCTGCCGCGGCATCCGCATGCTCCTGCGGGACGTGCAGGATCACCTCGTCGTGCAGGAAGAAGGCGAGGTGCGGGACCCGGGCGAACGGACCCGAGGCCGCGGCCGCCGTGAAGACCTCCGGGATCAGCTGCAGGCGATGGCGAATCTCGGCGAGCCAGATGAGCGACCATTCCGCAGCGGTTCCCTGCACCACGAAGTTGCGCGTGAACCGTCCCCAATCGCGTGCCCTGCGTCGGGCGAGCGCCACCACCGCCGGCTCGGCATCGGCCCCCGTCGCATCCGACTGCAGACGCATCCACTCCGTCGACGGCCGCGGCGACGAACGGCCGAGCCACGTGGACACGATTCCTCCGTCCTCGCCGGTGCGTGCCGCTGCGTCGACCAACGCCATCGCGCGCGGGTACACCTTGCGCAGGCGCGGCACCAGCCGTCCGCTGTCTCCCGTCGTGGCGCCGTACATCGCTCCCAGCACCGCGTACTTCGCCTCCTCCCGCGTCGCGACCGCACCGGAGTCGACGACGCCGGCGTAGAGGTCACTCCCCCGCGCCGCGAGCGCCATCGCCTCGTCCGAAGCCATCGCGGCGAGCATGCGGGGCTCCAGCTGCGCCACGTCGGCGACGACGAGAGTCCATCCGGGATCGGCCCGAACCGCAGGACGAAGGCTGCGAGGCAGCTGCAGCGCTCCCCCGCCGGCCGACGCCCATCGTCCGGTGACCACGCCCCCGGGGATGTACACCGGACGGAACCGCCCGTCATGCACCCACTCGGCGAGCCAGGCCCAGCCATTGGCGCTCAGGAGCCGGGACAACTTCTTGTACGCGAGCAGCGGTTCGACGACCGGATGATCGTGTTCAGCGAGCTCCCACCGGCTCGTGGACTCGACCTGCACCCCCACGCGGTGCAACGCACGGAGCAGCTTCTGCTGGCTGTCGAGGTGAAGGGATGCGTCCCCCAAGAGGTCTCGCACGCGATCACCGAGCTCGACCATCCGGCTCGGCACGCCTCCGGCGACGGGACGGGTGCCCAGGGTCTCGGTCAGGATCGCATCGTGCACGTCCTCATCCCAGGGCAGGCCCGCGACCCGCATCTCCTCCGCGATGAGACCGCCCGCCGACTCCGCGGCACACAGCAGAGTGAGGCGTCCGTCCGGCGCGGCAGCGATCACCCGACGTTGCGCACGATATTGATCGAGCGTCGAGGCGATCGGATCGTCGCCTCGCTCATCGTCGAACACATCGAACAGCGAGGGCACCGCCACGGTGGGCTCGCGACGCTCCCATTCCGGGGAGGATGGCAGCGGAGTCTCGACCGAGGACGTGTCCCGGAGGATCGCGTGACAGAGCACCAGATCATGACTGCGCGAGATCCGTACCCCGTCGGCGAGGAGAAGCGCGTACGTCTCCACGGCCGAACGCATGATCCATCGCGGAGCGTCGGCGGCCTCGATGGACTGCACCCACGTCGCGAGATCGTCTGAGCGCAGTGGCGTGCGGTTCTGCTCTTCGTCGTCGGCATCGAGCTCGATGGCGACGTGGTCCTGCGGCCCCACCGAGATCAGCGCGATCCGCCGTTCGACGCCCGACGCCGGCACCGTCATGAGCGGTGCGTGCGGGCGCCGCTCATGCGAGCCCGGACTCCTCGGTACGAACCAGGATGCAGCCGCACTCGGGGCACGACACGACGAGGTCGTCCGCCGCACGACGGATGTCGTTCAGGTCGGTGCTGGGTAGCAGGATGCGGCAGCCTTCACAGGTTCCCCGGGTGAGCAACGCCGCGCCCGCACTGTTCGCTGCGCGGCGCGAGTACTCGGCGAGCAACTGCGGCGGCACGCTCTCGGCGACAGCCGCACGGTCGCGGGCGAGCTGACTCCCCAGATCGGTCGCCGCCGCGACGTCGGCCTTCGCCTGGGCCGTGAGCGACGTGCCTTCCGCCGTGGTCGTCTCCAGCAGCGCCTGCTGCGCTGCGACGGAGGCCTCCGCCTCTTCGAGTCGTCCCATCACATCGAGCTGCGCGTCTTCGAGATCGCTCTGCCGCTTGGCGAGGCTCGCCAGTTCGTGTTCGAGGGCCTGTGCGTCCTTTGGGTTCGTGGCCGTGGCGAGGCGCTCGGCGTCGCGGTTCCGACGCGCCGCGACGACCGCGACGTCGGATTCGAGCCGTGTCAGTTCGGTGCGAACGTCATCGCGGGCACCGGTGAGAGCGGTCAGCTCACGGAGCTGCTCCTGACGGATGGCGACGAGTTCGGTGATCCGGCCCGCCTGACTCGGCTTCGTTCGTGCACGCTCTGCCTGCGCGATGCGCCGATCCAGGTCGGCGATGTCGAGCAGGGTGCGCTGGTTCTCGGGGCTGGCGTTCACGCTCTCAAATCTAGTCGCTACAGCGACATCCGCCCATCAGCGGACATCTCCGTCGACGTAGAGCCACTGTCGGTCCTCGCGCACGAAGCGGCTGCGCTCGTGCAAGGAACCGCGCTCCGCACCCTGGCGCCAGAAGGCCTCGAACTCCACGACCCCCTCCCGATCGAACGGACCACCCGCCCCGCGATCCAGGACGATCAGACGCCGCCAGCGCAGCTCCGGGTCGAACTCGATGGCCTGGGGCTTCGTCGTCGGGTGCCAGGTCCGCAACAGATGCGCGGCATCGCCGAGGCGGAACGCGGTGTAGCGGGAGCGCATGAGACGCTCCGCGGTCGGGGCCGGTGCGCCTCGCAGCAACGGTGCGCAGCACCGCCCGAACACGTCCCCGGAGGAGCATGGGCACCGCGACGACTCGACAGCCGAAGCGTCATCCAGCGCCGTGTCCGCGTCCTTTGTCATCCCTCCAGCGTACGCTCGGGAGAAACGCCCAGAAGGAGAATCGTGACCACTCGACCCGTCGTCCCCTCGTTCACCGCGCACAACGGCTTCGCCCTTCCGGCCATCGGCCTCGGCACCTATCGACTGAACGGCGATCGCGGAGCGGATGCCGTCGCCGGGGGCATCGGGGCGGGCTACCGCCTCATCGACACGGCTTTCAACTACGAGAATGAGGGCTCGGTCGGACGAGGGGTCGCCGCCGCAGAGGTGGATCGCTCGGAGATCGTCGTCACGACGAAGCTCCCCGGCCGCCACCACCCGTCCGAGAGAGCGCGCGACAGCATCGAGGAGAGCCGCTCGCGTCTGGGACTCGACGTGACGGATCTGCACCTCATCCACTGGCCGAACCCCAGCCAGGACGAGTACGTCCAGGCGTGGGCCGCTCTGGTCGATGCACAGTCCCGTGGCGTCGTGCGGCAGATCGGCGTCTCGAACTTCCTCCCTGAACATGTGGAGCGCATCGAAGCCGAGACCGGTGTCCGTCCGGTCGTCAACCAGATCGAGGTGCACCCCTACTTCCCCCAGGAGGAGCAACTCGCGTACCACCGGGAGAAGGGCATCCTCACGGAAGCCTGGAGCCCCCTCGGTCGCGCGAAGGCGCTGCTCGACGAGGCGGTGATCCGCGAGGTCGCCGCGGCGCACGCGATCTCTCCCGCGCAGACCGTGCTCGCCTGGCACGTGGCACGAGGGACCGTGTCGATTCCGAAGGCCTCGACGCTGGAGCACCAGGTCGCGAACCTCGCCGCCGCAGAAGTCGTGCTCGACGAAGGCGAGGTCACGGCCATCACCG
The DNA here is from genome assembly GCF_024498615.1 of Microbacterium sp. J1-1. Taxonomy (NCBI): domain Bacteria; kingdom Bacillati; phylum Actinomycetota; class Actinomycetes; order Micrococcales; family Microbacteriaceae; genus Microbacterium; species Microbacterium sp. J1-1. The sequence continues at coordinate 1,990,608 of NZ_CP089590.1, forward strand.
CGCTCGGACGCCCGGACGGACGACTGTTCGACGCGGATCCCCGGACGCACGAGGAGTCCTGACCCGGTATCGCGTCAGACGCGCTGCGTGCCGAGCACGCGAAGGAACTCGAGCTTGCCCGCCGATTCGCTCCCGGGTGCGGCGGTGAGGACGATCAGCGCCTGCGATTCGTCCTCACTGAACAGCGCCTGGCAGTCGACCTCGATCTCCCCCAGCTCCGGGTGCACCATCACCTTGTGCTGCTCGAACCGTCGGCTCACCACGTGCGCCTCCCACAGCTCCACGAATTCCGGGCTCCGGGCTGACAGCGCCTCGACGATCTCCCCCGCCCGCGACCGGGGACCCATCACCCCGTGTGCAGCGCGCAGAGCGCCGACGAGGGCACGAGCCTGTCGCGGGTGATCGACCTCGCGATACCGCCGCCGCTCGACGTCGGGATGGGCGAACCAGCGGTAGATGCCGCTCCGGTCGAGCCCGGTGAGTGCGGTCGAATCGCCCACGAGAGCGCGGGAGGCATCGTTCTGCACGAGAACTTCATCGAGCAGCGAGACGACGAATGCCGGGGTGTCGTGCAGCCGGTCGAGCACGCGGAGGATGCCGGGACGCACGTACTCGGTGAGGGGGGCGCGGTCCGGGGCACTGTGTCCGCAGAGCCGGAAGAGGTAGTCGCGCTCGTCTTCGGTCAGGCGCAGAGCACGTGCCAGGGAGGAGAGGATCTGCACGCTGGGCTGGGGTCCCCGCCGCTGCTCCAGGCGCGTGTAGTAGTCCGTCGACATGGTCGCCAGCTGTGCCACCTCTTCTCGGCGCAACCCGGAGGTCCGGCGTCGAGGTCCGGACGGAAGTCCCACGTCGGCAGGCCGCAGTGCCTCACGTCGCCGGAGCAGGAACTCGGCCAGTGCATCACGATCCACCACTGAAGTATCCCCCGACGTCCGCGCAGGTTCCAGGGACCGGTGATCCCTGGATGACCGCTCTCTGGAGGGACGGTTCCGAGACGCCGAGGCTGATCGTATGAACATCAGCGGAAACACCATCTTCATCCCGGGCGCGACGAGCGGCATCGGCCTCGCCCTCGCCGTGCGTCTGCATGCCCGCGGCAACACCGTGATCGTGGGAGGACGCCGCGAAGACCGGCTCACAGCCATCGCCGGCGAGCACCCCGGTATCCACACGGTGCGGATCGACACGACCGACGCCGACAGCATCCATGCGGCCTCCCGAACTGTCCTCGCAGAGCACCCCGCCCTGAACGTGCTGATCACGATGGCCGGTGTCATGCGAGCCGAGGACTGGACCACGCCCACCGGATTCCTCTCCACCGCCGAGGAGACGGTCGAGACGAACATCCTCGGGCCGATCCGGCTGATCGCCGCTTTCGTCGAGCATCTGCGTGCGCAGCCGGAAGCGACGATCATGACGGTCTCGTCCGGCCTCGCCTTCGCCCCGCTCCGCGCGACGCCGAGCCACAACGCCAGCAAGGCCGCGATCCATATGCTCAGCGAATCCCTGCGCCTGCAGCTCGAAGGGAGCAGTGTGTCGGTGCTCGAGCTGGAACCGCCGGCCGTGCGCACGCCTCTCATGCCCGGACATGAGGAGAACGAGTCGGCTATGCCGCTCAACGAGTTCATCGACGAAGTGATGGAGCTGATCGAGTCGCGGCCGAACGCTACCGAGATCCAGGTGGAACGCGTGAAATTCCTCCGCTACGGAGAGGTCCGCGGTGACTACGACCGGGTCGTCGCCGCGCTGAACGCCACCGACCCGCACGGGCGCTGAGCCGACGCGGGGTGCCGGTCGCGCACCGGCACCCCGCTCACGGACGCAGAGACGCCGCTGCCGCCGTCAACGCGTCGGCGGACTGCCGCAGCAGCGCGAGCTCGTGGTCGGAGAACGACGTGTTGCGGATCGGGACAGCGCCCGTCGCACTGACGATCGAAGGCACCGACAGCGCGACTCCGTCGACACCGTGGAAGTCGCGCAATACCGTGCTCACGGGCATCACCGCGTGCTCATCGTGGAGGATGGCCTCGACGATCCGCGCACTCGACAGGCCGATGGCGTAATTCGTCGCCCCCTTGCCGAGGATGACCTTGTAGGCCGCATCGCGCACGTCGACGGCGATCTCCTGCAACTCCTCGAGCGTGAAACGAGGGTGTCCCGGCGTCTCCCACTCGAGGATCGGCACAGTGCCGATGGTCGCCCGAGACCACAACGGGAACTCCGTGTCACCGTGCTCGCCGACGATATGGGCGTGGACGCTGGCGGTCGACACGCCCGCACGCTCGGCGAGTTTCCAGCGCAACCGCGAGGTGTCGAGCACCGTACCGGACGCGAAGATCCGCTCCGGCGGGAGTCCGGTCTCCTCGTGAGCGATCACGGTGAGCACGTCGCACGGGTTGGTGACGATCACGTACACCGCGTTCGGTGCGACCTCGAGCAGTTCGGGCATCATGCGGCGGATGATCCCCGCGTTGACCTCCGCGAGCTCGATCCGGGTCTGGCCCGGCTTCTGCTTGGCTCCCGCCGTGATCACGACGACGTGCGAACCCGCGGCCACCGAGATGTCGCTGCCACCGACGATGTCGCTCGAACCCGTGAACTGCGTTCCGTGCGCGAGGTCGAGGACCTCGGCTTCGACCTTCTCCGTGGCGATGTCGTAGAGCGCGACATGACGCGCAGATCCGCGGATCAGTGCGGCATAGGCGACGCTGGATCCCACGCTTCCCGCGCCGACGACCGTGAGCTTCGAGTTCTCGATGATCTCCATGCGCTCAGTCTCGCAGTGCAGTGCGCCTCTCCGGCAGGGGGAAGCCGTCGGAAATGCTCACAGCGCGGCGGCGACCGCCTGAGCGACCGTCGGATGAGCGAACTCGAAGCCCCCGCGCTCCAGAACCCGCGGCCGCACATCGGCGTCAGGAAGGAGCAGCGAGTCCGCTGCGTCGCCGAGGGCGAGGCGCAGAGCCCAGGCCGGCGCGGGGAGCCAGAACGGTCTGTGCATGCGCGCAGCGAGCTCCCGGCCGATGTCGTTCGCAGACGCGGGGGTCGGCCCCGTGAGGTTGACGGGTCCGGCGATCTTCGTGTCCAGGACGTGCCGGATCCCCCGCACCTCATCGTCGAGCGAGATCCAGGGCCAGATCTGTGTTCCGCGTCCGAGAGGACCGGAGACGCCGAAGCGGGTCAGCTGGATGAGCGGCTTGAGCACTCCGCGACGATGGATCACGGGGGCGGTGCGGAGTAGCGCGACCCTGGTGTGGTCCTCGGCGCGTCGAGCCTCGGCCTCCCAGCGCACGGTCAGATCGGCGAGAAAGGTCTCACCGGCTGCGGACTCCTCCGTGAGGACCTCCCCGGGAGCGGACCCGTAGTAGCCGACCGCGGACGCCGAGACCAGTGCCGGCGCGTCCGAGCGCAGAGCGCGCAGGGCGGTCGTCATGGTGCGGGTCGTCTGCAAGCGCGAATCGACGAGTTCCGCGCGGTAGCGACGCGTCCAGGGCAGACGGCCGACGCTGGCGCCGCCGAGAGCGACGACAGCTTCCGCGCCGGCGAGCAGGTCCGGATCGAGCGGACGCTCCCCCGGTGCCCATTGCGCCTCGCCGGCTCCGCGCGGCGCACGACGGACCAGAACGGTGACGTCGATCCCGTCGGCGCGCAGGGAGGAGACGAGGGCTGAACCGATCAGGCCCGAGGCCCCACTCACGACGATGCGTCGCGCCATGTGCTGCAGCTTCCTGTCCGTCGGTCGTCGAATCGTATGGTTCACCAGCGTACGCGCCGTCCCTGCGATGCCCCTAGCCGAGGTCAGTCGGCGCGACGGTAGTGCAGGGCTATCGCACCGCTACGGAACGGTGTCGACGAGACCAGCGCCAGGCGTCGAGTGGCGGGGAGCCCCCGCTCGTACAGAGTGGGACCGTGGCCCGCGATCCGCGGATGCACCAGGAACCGGTACTCGTCGATCAGGTCCAACCGGTCGAGTTCGGTCGCGAGCATGCCGCTTCCCAGGAGGACCCCGTCGCGCGTCTCGTCCTTGAGTCTCTGCACTCCGGTGCGCAGATCGCCGTGGATCCGGTGGCTGTTCGTCCACGGGAAGTCCTGGCGTGTGGCGGAGACCACGTACTTGGGTGTGGCTTCCAGGGCGATAGCCCAGTCGCGCAGCGCCGGCGGGGCATCCGTCTCTCCGCGCGCGACGGCGGGCCACGCATCCTCCATCATCTCGTAGGTGGTGCGCCCCCAGAGCATCGCGCCGGATTCTTCGAGGAGACGGGTGTAATAGGCGTGTGTCTCGTCGTCGGCGATGCCCACTTCGTGATCGATGCAGCCGTCGAGGGTGACGTTGATGCTGAAGGTCAGGAGTCCCATGCCGGGAGCCTAGATCTGTGGCCGCGTGACCGCCAGAGTCCGCAGGCGTGCGGTGGGCATCGCTGGGAGTGGGCTCACTCGCTCCGGTCGGGGTCCGCCTTGTCGCTCGACGACGAGCTCAAGGCGTACTCGCGCACGCGGTCGGTGATGTAGGAGACCACGGTTCCCGATGTGATGCCGATGATGACGATGCCGCCCAGCATCAGGAGCACGGCGAAGAACCGCCCCGCGACGGTCACGGGGTACATGTCGCCGTAGCCGACCGTCGTCAGGGTCACGAACGCCCACCACACGGCATCGCCGAAGCTGTCGATGGTCGCACCCGGCGCGGACCGCTCCACGCTCAGCGTCGAGAGAGCGAGGAAGTACACGAAGGTCACCGCGTACGCGGCGGAGTAGATGATCAGCTCGGTCCTCACCACGCTGCCGGTGCGGGCATGGAAGAACGGCAGTTGACGAGCGAGGTCGACCACGCGCACGGCCCGGAACACCGGAAGCAGGACCGCGAGGAGCTCCATGGGGTGTCGCACCACGTAACGCCATCTCGTGCCCTTCCGAGTGAGGCAGACGCGCACGACATAGTCCACAGCGAACACGAACCACGTCAGGATCGTCGCGTTGCCTGCGGCCGCACGCACCGGCGGTGGCAGGTCGGGAGCGATGACGACCATCGAGAAGCCGACGATGAAAATGATCCCGGCGAACACGAGCGGCACGCGCGCGAAGCGATCCCAGCGATCGAAGGACGAACGTGACGAATCCATGCGCCCATCTAACACGAGCGTCTCGCGCGAGGTGGGCCCTGCCGGGATCGAACCGACGACATCCACGGTGTAAACGTGGCGCTCTACCAGCTGAGCTAAAGGCCCTGGTGTCGTCAGTCTATCGGGAGGCCGATGCGCACCCGCGTCGTGGAAGAGGGATAGGCTGAATCCGGCGCGCGTTGTGCACAGCTGACAAGGCTGCCCGTGTCGCTTCCCGTTTCCTTGGCATGACCTGCCAGCTTGACGAAAGGTTCCCCCGTGACCGTGCACGACCAGGATCCGTACTCCCAGGGCCCCCTCGACAGCGATCCGGAGGAGACCGGCGAGTGGCAGCAGTCCCTCGATGAGCTGGTGGATGCCAAGGGCCACGGCCGCGGCCGCGAGATCATGCTCAGCCTGCTCAAGCGTTCCAAGGAACTGCACCTGGGCGTGCCGATGGTCCCGACGACGGACTACATCAACACGATCGCCCCGGAGAACGAGCCCGAGTTCCCGGGTGACGAAGAGGTCGAGCGCCGCTATCGGGCCTGGATCCGCTGGAACGCTGCGATCACGGTGCACCGCGCACAGCGCCCCGGCATCGGCGTCGGCGGTCACATCTCGACGTATGCCTCGTCGGCCGCTCTCTACGAGGTCGGCTTCAACCACTTCTTCAAGGGCGCTGACAACCCCGGCGGGGCCGACCAGATCTTCATCCAGGGTCACGCCTCCCCCGGCACCTACGCACGGTCGTTCCTCGAGGGACGGCTGAGCGAGGACCAGCTCGACGGTTTCCGTCAGGAGAAGTCGCACGCGCCGTACGGCATCCCCTCCTACCCGCATCCGCGTCTGATGCCGGAGTACTGGCAGTTCCCGACCGTGTCGATGGGCCTCGGCCCCATCAATGCGATCTACCAGGCGATGTCGAACAAGTACCTCGAGAATCGCGGCATCAAGGACACCTCCCAGTCGCACGTCTGGGCGTTCCTCGGCGACGGTGAGATGGACGAGGTCGAGAGCCGCGGTCAGCTCCAGGTGGCAGCGAACGAGGGGCTCGACAACCTGACCTTCGTCGTGAACTGCAACCTGCAGCGTCTCGACGGTCCGGTGCGCGGCAACGGCAAGATCGTCCAGGAACTCGAGTCGTTCTTCCGCGGCGCGGGCTGGAACGTCATCAAGGTCGTCTGGGGCCGCGAGTGGGACGATCTGCTCGCCCGCGACACCGAGGGTGCGCTGCTCAACCTGATGAACGTCACCCCCGACGGCGACTACCAGACCTACAAGGCCGAGTCCGGCGCGTACATCCGCGAGCACTTCTTCGGTCGCGATGAGCGTGCCGCCGCCCTCGTCAAGGACTACTCCGACGACGACATCTGGAACCTGAAGCGCGGAGGCCACGACTACCGCAAGGTCTACGCCGCGTTCAAGGCCGCGACCGAGCACAAGGGCAAGCCCACCGTCATCCTCGCGAAGACCGTCAAGGGCTACGGCCTCGGTCCGCACTTCGAGGGCCGCAACGCGACCCACCAGATGAAGAAGATGACGCTGGACAACCTCAAGACGTTCCGCGACGCGATGCACATCCCGATCACGGACGCGCAGCTCGAGGAGAACCCCTACCTGCCGCCCTACTACAACCCGGGGCCCCAGGACGAGACGATCCAATACATGCTCGAGCGCCGTCAGGCTCTCGGCGGATTCCTCCCCGAGCGCCGGTCGACCCATGTGGGTCTCTCGCTGCCGGACGACGCCGCGTACGCGCTTCCCAAGAAGGGCTCCGGCACCCAGGAGATCGCCACGACCATGGCTTTCGTCCGTCTGCTGAAGGATCTCCTCCGCACGAAGGACTTCGGCCACCGCATCGTGCCGATCATCCCCGACGAGGCACGCACGTTCGGTATGGACGCGTACTTCCCGACCGCGAAGATCTACAACCCGAACGGCCAGCACTACACCTCGGTCGACCGCGAGCTGCTCCTCGCCTACAAGGAGAGCCCGCAGGGGCAGATCGTGCACGTCGGTATCAACGAAGCGGGCGCGGTCGCGGCATTCACGGCTGCGGGAACCTCCTACGCCACCCACGGCGAGCCGCTCATCCCGATCTACATCTTCTACTCGATGTTCGGCTTCCAGCGCACGGGCGACGCCCAGTGGGCGGCGGGCGACCAGATGGCCCGTGGGTTCATCATGGGCGCGACGGCGGGTCGCACCACCCTCACGGGTGAAGGACTGCAGCACGCCGACGGTCACTCGCACCTCCTGGCCGCCACCAACCCGGCGACGCTCTCGTACGACCCGGCCTACGGCTACGAGATCGCGCACATCGTGCGATCAGGCATCGACCGCATGTACGGCGGCGAGCACGAGGACCCGAACGTGATGTACTACATCACGCTCTACAACGAGCCCCTCGTGCAGCCGGCCGAGCCGGAGAACGTGGACGTGGACGGCATCGTGCGAGGCATCCACCGCGTGTCGGTCGGCGAGGGCGACGGCCCCCGCGCCCAGCTCTTCGCGTCGGGCGTCGGCCTGCCGTGGGCGCTCGAGGCGCAGGAGCTCCTGAAGAACGACTGGGGTGTGATCGCCGATGTCTGGTCGGTCACCTCCTGGACCGAGCTGCGTCGTGACGGCCTCGCCGCCGACGAGCACAACTTCCTGCACCCCGAGGCCGAGCCGCGCACCGCGTACCTCACCGAGAAGCTGCAGGGTGCCGAGGGTCCGGTCGTCGCCGTGAGCGACTTCATGCACGCCGTGCAGGATCAGATCCGCCCGTGGGTTCCGAACCGCTTCGCCACGCTCGGCGCCGACGGCTTCGGTTTCTCCGACACCCGTGCCGCCGCACGACGGTTCTTCAAGATCGACGGACCATCCATCGTCGTCCGGACGCTGCAGTCGCTCGCCGAAGAGGGTACGGTCGACCGTTCGCTCGCGGCACAGGCGATCCAGAAGTACAGCCTGCACGATGTGAACGCGGGAACCAGCGGCAACGCGGGCGGCGAAAGCTGAGCCCTCGGTGACAGGATCCTCTCCTTCCGGCATGGACAAGGCCGCGACGCTCACCTGGCTGCGCCGGATCTCCGGTGACATCGCCTCGGTGACGATCAAGCGCCTGGAGGACACCCTTCCGTGGTACGCCGACATGCCACCAGCCCGCCGCTCCGCGGTCGGGCTGGTGGCCCAGGCGGGCATCACGTCGTTCATCCAGTGGTACGAGGATCCGACCTCCACCCCGTGGATCGCGGCCGACATCTTCGCCGCCGCTCCCCGGGAGCTGCTGCGCAGCGTCAGCCTCCAGCAGACGCTGCAACTCATCCGCGTGACGGTGGAAGTCACCGAGGAGCGCGTCGCCGGGCGCGGGAACGACCTGCGCGAGGCGATCCTGCTCTACTCCCGCGATGTCGCCTTCGCTGCGGCCGACGTGTACGCCAGGGCCGCGGAGGCCCGAGGGCTCTGGGACGCACGTCTCGAGGCCCTCGTCGTCGACTCGATCCTCACCGGTGAGGCCGACGAAGAGCTTCCGAGCCGCATCGCGGCGCTCGGGTGGCACGGTCACGGCGAGGTCGCTGTCCTCGTCGGTACGACACCGCCGCAGTTCGACGTGGACCTGGTCCGCCGAACCGCCAGGAAGCTCGCCGTCGATGTCCTCATCGGCGTGCAGGGATCGCGTCTCGTACTCGTCCTCGGACGCGCACGCGTGGACGGTCAGGAGAGCGAGGAGGAGGAACTCGGGTTCCAGGAGATCGCCTCCCGCCTCGAGCCGTCGTTCGGACCGGGTTACGTCGTCCTCGGACCGCCCGTGGCCGCACTCGTCGATGCGAGCCAGAGCGCTCGGGCCGCCCTCGCCGGGTTCGCGGTCGCGCGTGCCTGGCGCGGTGCTCCGCGCCCCGTCGAAGCCGATGATCTGCTGCCTGAGCGGGCGCTCGCCGGAGATCCGCTCGCGAAGCAGACCCTGATCGAGCGGATCTTCCGTCCCCTGCAGGCGCATTCGACCGATCTGGTCACCACGCTCTGGAGCTACCTCGACAACGGACGCTCCCTCGAGGCGACGGCGCGCGAGCTCTTCGTGCACCCCAACACCGTGCGCTATCGCCTCAAGCGCGTGAGCGAAGTCATCGGTTGGGACGCCACGGGGCCCCGCGAGGCGCTCATCCTGCAGACCGCCCTCATCCTCGGATCCATCGGCGCCGCCGAGCAGGTGCGCAAGAGGGCGCCGCTGCGACGCCCGCAGCGCTGAGCCCGTCCGCCGCCGTTCTGTACGCCACACACAAGGGTTTTTCGGAATCTTGTGATGGATCATCCACCGCTCTGCCGCAATCGTTGGCAGACTGGGTGGGTGATTGTCGTCGTATGCCCTGGTCAGGGCTCGCAGACCCCCGGTTTCCTCGCTCCTTGGCTCGAGCTCGACGGAGTGGCCGAACGCCTCGCCGCGTACTCGGACGCCGCGGAGGTCGATCTTCGCGAACACGGCACGGTGTCCGACGCCGACACGATCCGCGACACGCGTATCGCGCAGCCGCTGATCGTCGCGGCTTCGTTGATCGCCGGTGACGCACTGGTCCAGCGAGCGGGCCGACGCGCCGACGGCATCGCCGGACACTCCGTCGGTGAGATCGCCGCTCTCGTCGGCAGCAACGTCATCGACGCCGACACCGGGATGCGCCTCGTCGGCATCCGGGGCCGCGCGATGGCCGACGCCGCAGCGCAGGAGCAGACGGGCATGAGCGCTGTGCTCGGCGGCGATGAAGAAGCCCTCCTGGCGCGACTCGCCGAACTCCACCTCTCCCCCGCGAACTACAACGGCGGCGGCCAGATCGTGGTCGCCGGCGCGCTTCCGGCTCTCGCCGCTCTCGGCGAGGAACCGCTCAAGGGAACCCGCGTGGTTCCGCTGCAGGTCGCCGGCGCGTTCCATACCCGGTACATGGCCTCCGCGGTCTCCGTCCTCCGTGACGCGGTCGCCGACGTCACCCCCGCGAACCCCGACATCACGCTCTGGACCAACCGTGATGGTTCTGCCGTCACGGATGGTACTCAGGCGCTGAGCTTCCTGGTCGACCAGGTCTCGTCGCCGGTGCGCTGGGATCTCTGCATGACATCCTTCGCAGACGCCGGCGTCACCGGTGTCATCGAGCTCGCGCCCGCCGGGGCGCTGGTCGGCCTCGCCAAGCGCGGCCTCCGAGGCGTACCGACTGTCGCCGTGAAGACCCCCGAAGACCTCGATGCAGCCGTCGCGCTGCTGAACGGAGAAGCCGCATGAGCGCCACCCTCGCCCAGGTGACCGGACCGGCATACACGCGTATCTACTCCTACGGCGCTGCCCGCGGCGAGAACGCCGTGCCGAACGAAGATCTGATCGGCCCGATCGACTCCAGCGACGAGTGGATCCGCCAGCGCACCGGCATCATCACCCGCGTCCGCGCCGACAAGAACACCGATGCGATCGACCTCGCCGCGGCGGCCGCATCCGAAGCCATCGAGAAGTCGGGCGTGCCGGCCGATCAGGTCGACCTGGTCATCGTCGCGACCATCAGCAACCCGAAGCAGACCCCTTCCGTCTCGGCCATCGTCGCCGACCGCGTGGGCGCGAACCCCGCCGCGGCGTACGACATCAATGCCGCCTGCGCCGGCTACGCCTACGCGATCGCCCAGGCCGATGCACTGATCAAGGCCGGCGCCGCGCGCTACGCCCTGGTGATCGGCACCGAGAAGCTGTCCGACGTCGTCGACCCAACCGATCGCAGCATCTCCTTCCTCCTCGGCGATGGTGCGGGCGCCGCGCTCCTCGGTCCGAGCGACACGCCGGGGATCGCACCTGCCGTCTGGGGTTCCGACGGCTCGAAGGCCGATGCCGTGGGCATGAACGCCACGCTCACGGACTTCCGCGACGGTGTCGCGCCCTGGCCGACACTCCGTCAGGAAGGGCAGACCGTCTTCCGCTGGGCGGTGTGGGAGATGGCCAAGGTCGCCCGAGAGGCACTCGACAAGGCGGGTGTGGAGCCCACCGATATCGCCGCGTTCATCCCGCACCAGGCCAACATGCGCATCATCGACGAGTTCGCCAAGCAGCTGAAGCTCCCCGAGTCGACGGTGATCGCCCGCGACATCGAGACCACGGGCAACACCTCGGCCGCGTCGATCCCGCTCGCGAGCCACCGGCTGATGGCCGAGCACCCCGAGCTCTCGGGCGGGCTCGCCCTGCAGATCGGGTTCGGAGCAGGACTGGTGTTCGCCGCGCAGGTCGTCGTCCTTCCCTGAGAATGCGCTGACCTTCTCTAGACTGTTCCACGGTTCCGAATACAACCCGTAAGAAAGAGGAAGACCACATGGCTTTCACCAACGATGAGGTCCTCGCGGGCCTCGCAGAGCTCATCACCGACGAGACCGGCATCAACGCCTCCGAGGTCGCCCTGGAGAAGTCGTTCACCGACGACCTCGACATCGACTCCATCTCGATGATGACGATCGTCGTCAACGCCGAAGAGAAGTTCGGTGTCACGATCCCCGACGACGAGGTCAAGAACCTCAAGACCGTCGGCGACGCCGTCAACTTCATCGTCGCGGGCCAGGAGTAATCCCGGCAGGATGCCACCCCCGCACCTCGCGGGGAGTGGCATCCTCCGCCTTGCCCTCTCACCCGTTCGACTACGTTTCGACAAGGAACCACACCCCATGACCAAGCGCATCGTCGTCACCGGCATCGGCGCCACCTCCGCCATCGGCGGAACGGCTCCGGAGAACTGGACGAACCTGCTGGCCGGTATGTCCGGCACCCGCACGCTCGAACACGACTGGGTCCAGCAGTACGAGCTGCCGGTCACCTTCGCCGCCGAGGCGATCGTGCGCCCGGAAGAGGTTCTCCCCCGCCATGAGGCGAAGCGCCTCGACCCGTCCTCGCAGTTCGCCCTGATCGCAGCACGTGAGGCGTGGTCGGATGCGGGCACCCCCGAGGTCGCCCCCGAGCGCCTCGGTATCGACTTCGCCACCGGCATCGGCGGACTCTGGACTCTCCTCGACGCCTGGGACACGCTGCGCGAGAAGGGCCCCCGTCGGGTCATGCCGCTCACGGTCCCGATGCTCATGCCCAATGCGGCCGCCGGCAACCTCTCCCTGCAGTTCGAGGCTCGCGCCTACGCGCAGACCGTCGTCAGCGCGTGCGCCTCGAGCACCGAATCGATCATCCACGCGTACCACCATCTGCAGGACGGTCTCGCCGACGTCGTGATCGCCGGCGGTACCGAGTCCGCGATCCACCCGATCACGATGGCTTCCTTCGCTTCGGCGCAGGCGCTGTCGCGTCGGAACGACGACCCGGCCCACGCTTCCCGCCCCGGCGCGATCGACCGTGACGGCTTCGTCATGGGCGAGGGCGCCGCCGCGCTGATCCTCGAGACCGAAGAGCACGCCAAGGCTCGCGGCGCCAAGATCTACGGCTACGTTCTGGGTGGCGGAGTCACCGCCGACGCGTACCACATCACCGGCAACGACCCCGAGGGCAACGGCGCGGCCCGTGCCGTCACGCAGGCGCTCGAAGAGGCCGGCATCACCGCTGATCAGGTCACGCACATCAACGCGCACGCGACGTCCACTCCGGTCGGCGACCCCAACGAGTACGTCGCGCTCAAGAAGGTCTTCGGAGACCGGATCGATGAGATCCCCGTCTCCGCCACGAAGGCCTCCACGGGACACCTGCTTGGCGGCACCGGCGCACTGGAGGCCATCTTCTCGATCCTCGCCCTCCGCGACCGTGTCGCACCCCCGACGATCAACATGACCGAGCCGGACCCCGCCGTGCCGTTCCGCCTCTCGGGCGCACCCACGGCGCTCGGCGAGGGTCCGCAGATCGCCATCAGCAACTCGTTCGGCTTCGGCGGACACAACGCGGTCCTCGTGGTCGCCAGCGCCGACTGACACCACCGTGCTGCGAGAGGCCTTCCGGGATTCCGGAGGGCCTCTCTTCACATATGCATGAGAATCCGACGGATGTCTGGCCTCCTCCTGGCGCTCGGTCATGCAGGCGTGCGCGAATCATGCACGTGTCGAGCGCATTTCGGTCCGGAAGCCGCCGGACGGATGCGGAAGACCCGGGACGGATGCGGATGTGCCGCTCAGGCTGGGCGCAGTGTTCCGAGTCGCCGCGAACGAGCCTCACGCCATCGGGTGAGATACGGGAGGAAGACCCCGATCAACGGGCCGACCCCGAACGCGAAAAGCACCGTACCGACGCCGACGGGGCCTCCGAGGATGAAGCCGATCACCAGGACGCTGCCCTCGATCAGGGTGCGCACCACCCAGACGGCCCATCCGGTGCGCCGAACCAGACCGGTCATCAGCCCATCACGCGGACCGGGACCGAAGTCCGCGGCGATGTAGAGGCCGGTCGCGAAGGCCAACAGCACCAGCCCGAAGACGAACATCGGAGCCCCGATCCAGACGGACGGAGGCTGCGGGATCAGGAGCAGCGCGAGATCAGCGCTCGGCCCGACCAGGAGCGCGTTCAACACGGTTCCGAGGCCCACACGCTGACGCAGCGGGATCCACAGCAACAGGACGACGACCGAGACGATCACGGTCATGGCGCCGTAACCGACACCCGTCTGGCCGGCCAGTCCGAGCGCTAGGACGTCCCACGGCGCCACCCCGATGCCGCCGCGCACCATGAACCCGAGCGCGACGCCGTAGAGGAACAGGCCGAACACGAGCTGCATGAGACGCTCGACGAGGTCCCTGCGGGAGGAGGCCTGGATGGGGAGCAGCACGGCACGGAGGAACATGATTCCACTCTGGCTCCCGCATACAGCGCGATGCCGAGGCCACTGGCGACAAGTGGCCTGCCGATGCGAGTCCAGTTTGCGCCATGCTGGACTCATGGGATCACGACTCGTCGAACAGCTCGGGGCGCACAACGTGGCCGGTGCCGCCGCGAGCGTGCTGGCCGATCGCATCCGCGCCTTGGTCCTCGACGGCCGGTTGACCGTCGGCGAACGCCTGCCCAGCGAACGCGCCCTCGCGCGGGAGCTGCGGCGGTCTCGCTCGACCATCACCCGCGCCTACGGCCTGCTGGAGGATGACGGCTACGTCACCCGGCTGCACGGGGGCAGCACGCGCGTCGCCCTCCCCCACGATCACGCAGCCCCCGGCCTCGACGCCGACGACACGGCCATCGACCTCTCCATCGCCTCCATGGACTCCACCCCCGGACTGTACGACGCCACCGTGCGGTCGCTCCCGCGGCTGGCCGCACTGCGCGGCACGAGCGGGTACTCGCTGCAAGGACTGCCGGAACTCCGAGACGCGGTCGCGCAGCGGTTCCGTGAGCGCGGAGCTCCGACATCCGCGGAGGAGATCATCATCACCTCCGGGGCGCTCAACGCGGTCAACCTGATCCTCACGGCGATCGGCCGACGGGGCGAGAGAGCGCTCGTCGAGCAACCGACCTTCCCCCACGCGCTCGAGGCTCTGCACCGCCACGGGTACCGATTGGTCCCCACGCCGGTCGACGTGGAGGGGTGGGATACACGGCACCTCAACGAGACGCTGCTCAGCGCGCGTCCTCATGTCGCCTATCTGATCCCCGACTTCCACAACCCGACCGGGGCCACCCTGCCGGACGAGGACCGCCAGCGAATCGTGACGACCTCGCGCAACGTGGGCACGCATCTGATCGTCGACGAGACGACCACGGAGTTGGACATCGACCGAGGGTGGTCGCCCACGCCGATGGCCGCGAGCGGGCCCAACGTCATCACCGTCGGATCGATGTCCAAGATCGCCTGGGGAGGAATGCGGATCGGATGGATCCGTGCCGAACGCTCCGTCGTCGCGCGGCTGCTCGCGGTACGGCCTTCCTTCGAACTCGGTACCGCACTGCTGGAGCAGTGCATCGCGATCGAGCTGCTCACGGAGATGCCCGCCCTCACCTCGCACGTGGGCCGACGTCTGCGCGCTGGACGCGCTGCCGTCGAAGCCGGCGTCGCCGGAATCCCCGGCTGGCACATGCCTCGCACACCGGGTGGGCTCTCGGCCTGGGTCGACATCGGCGGCCCGCTCTCCACCGCGTTGTCACTGGCCGCGCGTGAACGGCAGCTCATCCTGCCGCCGGGCCCACGTTTCACCACCGGTGGTGTCCTGGAACGACGGTTGCGTCTGCCCATCACCCTCCCGCCCGACCGTACCGCGGAGGCGATGACACGGTTGGCCCTGGCCTGGGAAGACGTGCGCAAGGGCACCGCATCCCATGCCGACGAACTCGAGCACGCCGCCGTGATCTGATCCGGAGACGAGGACCCCGCCTCGTCTCCGGGGCGGGGTCCTCATCGTGCGGGGTGGGGATACGTCTTCTCAGCGTCCGGGATGATTCACCGGCATCCGATACTCACGCCTCCCCGCTCCCGGTCTCTGGAGTCGGGACTACCCGACCTTGTGGAGCCAGACGACCCTGGCGTCGTCGCTGGCGTGCCTGAAGGGCTCGAGCTCCTCGTCCCACGCGGACCCGAGCGCGATGTCGAGTTCGCGCTGCAGTTCCACCGCGCTGCCCGCAGCGATCTCCATCGCGTAGCGGATCCGGTCTTCACCGATGACGATGTTCCCGGCCGCATCGGTCTGTGCGTAGTGGATGCCGAGGTCGGGGGTGTGCAACCAGCGGCCGCCGTCGCTGCGCGGTGTCGGATCCTCGGTGACCTCGAAGCGGAGGTGCTCCCAGCCGCGGATCGAGGTGGCGAGGGCAGCACCGGTGCCGACCGGACCGTCCCAGTAGAACTCGGCGCGTCGCGCGCCGTTCAGCACGGGCTGCTCGGTCCAATCGAAGTTCACTGCACGCCCAATAGCGCGACCCACCGCCCATTCGAGGTGCGGGCAGAGCGCGCGAGGCGCAGAGTGGATGAACACCACTCCGCGTGCGTAAGCCGTCGCCATGATCTCTCCGTTTCATCAGGTGCGTCTTCCCCAACGACCTGAACCACGAAGTGGCGAGAATATGCGGTTGTGCGCCCATTCTCGCCGAGTTCGCCCGAAATCACAAGCATGTCATTCATGACGAAGGCCCCGGTCACCGGGACCGGGGCCTTCGGACCGCAGTCGGTCCGGAGTCTGACGAGATCAGGCCTCGCTCATGGCCTGCTTCACCTGCTGGCCCTTCGCTGCATAGTAGGCCGCGCGAGCGGCGTCCTTGCGGGCCTGCTCGGCGTACCCGAACTCGAGCGTCTCCTGGTCGACCTCGTAGTTGGGCACGTCGTCGGTGCCGTGGTACTTCTCGATGTAGGCGTCGAGCTCGGGGCCCGAGGTCCACGACGTGATGAGGCAGTAGCGCGGCTCGGTGCCGTTGTGCGTCGCCGCGTGCCACAGGCGCTGCGTGTCGACGATGAGCTGCGCGCCGGCCGGGAGCGCGATGCGGTACTCGATGCTCGGGTCCGTGCGGTTCTCGCGCAGGACGAAGTAGCTGTCCTTGTCATCGGTCAGGTTGAAGAACCCGCGCACGACCCAGCCGGTGCCGTCGGGGTTCAGACGGTTGTTGTCGTCCTGGTGGAGGTTGTAGAGGCAGTCGCCGTACGGGGTCGGCTGCAGCTCGATGACGCGGCAGCGTCCGACGTTGGCGCCCGGCTCCTGCGCACGACGCGTCAGGTTCGGGGCCTTCTCGGTCTGCGAGTCGATCCAGACGCCGTCCTTGTCGGTGCGCGGCGGCTTGTGGTTCCAGAAACCGTTGCACTCGATGTCACCGAAAGCGCTCGCGAGCGGAGCGAAGCGGGTGTCGCCCGACGACTTCCAGTCGTTGTACTCGATGTCGAGCCACTCCTTGGGGTCGAGCTCCTGGTTGTAGCTGTCGAGGACGACGAATCCCTTGTCCTCGAGGGCAGCGGACTTGATGTAACCCATGATCGAGTCATGTTCCTTTCATCGGGGGCCAGCACGTTTTAACAGGCCCTGATAAGGCAAGCCTAACAGCGAAGCCTGCGCCCCCTTCGGAGGTCGGCCGTGCATAACCGAATAGACTGATCGGGGTGCCCGGCGAAGTCTCGGCACCCGTCGCTACGGGAGGACGAGACACCAGTATGAGCACCGCGACCAACGTCGAGGCGACAGCAGTCAACACGATCGAATGGCTCGCGGCGGACACGTCCACGATCGTGGTGCCGGTGTACCAGCGCCAGTACCGGTGGGACATCGGCGGCTGCGAACGGCTCCTCTCCGACATCCGTGCTGTCGCGCGCGAAGACGACGCACACCGCCACTTCCTCGGGTCGATCCTGTCCGCGCAGGACGGTGCATCGAGGGAGTCCGACCTCATCCTCATCGACGGACAGCAGCGCATCACGACGCTCATGCTTCTCGTCGCGGCCCTGCACCATGCCATCCGCGACACCGACCCCGTGCTGGCGTCGTCGCTCGAACGCGTCCTGGTCCGCTCCGATGACCCAGGACGCACGAAGCTGCGCCCCCACGACGCCTGGGCCGAGCTCTACGAATCCGTCGTGCTCGACCGCCGCGACGACGCGGATCGCGAGTCGCGCTTCGACGACAACTACGCGTTCTTCCGCAGCCAGATCCACGTGGATGAGGTCCCCCTGATCTGGCGCGGGCTGCAGCGGCTCGAGCACGTGTCGATCACGCTCGGCGCCCGAGCGAACGCGCAGCAGATCTTCGAGAGCCTGAACTCGACCGGCGAGCCTCTGCGCGATCACGAGCTCATCCACAACTACATCCTGATGGGCCTCAGCCACGCGGAACAGGTCGACGTCGAAGCCCGCTTCTGGGTGCCGATCGAGCACCACACCGGAGAGTCGATCGGCGCGTTCTGGCGGCACTACCTCGTCCTCGTGACGGGGCGTGAGGTCGCAGCGAACGGTGAGCACGGCGTGTACAGCGCCTTCCGCCAGTCCTTCCCCCGCGTCGACGTCGCGCATCTCCAGGCCGACGCCGCGGAGTGGCGACATCATGCAGAGATCTACGGCATCCTGCTCGACCCGACGCGCGAGCCGGATCCGGAGATCGCCCGGCAGCTGCGTCAGGTCACGACCTTCGGCCGCGCCTCCGCCCCGTTGGTGATGAGCGCCTACAGCGACCACCTCCGCGGTCGCATCGACCGCGCCGAACTCATCGAGACCCTGGAGTGGCTTCAGGCGCTGTATCTCCGTCGGGCACTGGTCAACCTGCCGTCCGAACGTCTCATCGCGCGCCTCTGCCGCGCGCGCCGCGACGGCCGTGACGCGCTCGCACGCGCGTTCGCCCGCATCACTCCGTCGGACGAGCGAGTGAGCGCAGTTCTGAAGTACAGCGAACTCCCCCACCCCGCCTATGTCCTGGGGCGTGTGGAAGGCGTCGACGACCTCGACGCGTACGACATCGAGCACATCGTCCCGACCGTTCCGGGAGACGCCTGGTCCGGCGACGGTGAGCGCCCGTGGAGCGAATACACCGAGGATGAGCAGAACAGCCACCGGGCGCTCGCGCCGACCCTCGGCAATCTGACTCTTCTCGAGCAGCCGTTGGCGGAACGGGTGTTCGGTGCTTCCTTCCCGATCAAGCGCGTCGAGGCCTACGCCCGAAGCTCCGTGCCTGCGACTCGTGACCTCGCTGAGATCCCCTCGTGGGGCACGGCGGCCATCACCCAGCGCACCGTCGCCCTCACCGCCGAGCTGATCCGCATCTGGGCGCGCCCCGCCCTCCCGGAGATCGACGACGACGGACTCACACCGATCCTGGACGCCGTGCGGCGTCGCGGATGGCCCACCGGATGGGAGCGCGAGTTCGACTATGTCGAGTACCGCGGTGAGCGCTGGGAGGTCCCCGACGTCAAGTACCTGTTCAACCGGGTCTTCCGTCGTGCCTGGACCGACACGAGGGAGGCAGCCCTGGCTTATTGCGCGGCACACGGTGGACCGATCTACCAGGACATGGCGTGGAAGGGCCAGTGGGACCAGCTCGACGAGGGCCACTTCCTCTACATGGGCTGGGACTCCAACTACATGATGACCGCTGTGCAGGGCGTGCTCGAGGAGTCGGGCATCGCCTCAGAGGTCTTCGTCAAGTACTCCTACATCGGGAACGTGATGTGACCATGAGCACCACCGTCCGCCAGCTGCTCGACCTCACCATCGAGGACCACACCCTCACCGTCCCCCTGGTCTGGGACGACGCCTCCGACCCCCGCACGATCGAGGTGTTCGCCCGTGTGGTCTCCCGCGCCGGCGGGGAGTCGCTCCCGTATCTGGTCTTCCTCCAGGGCGGTCCGGGCCACGAGGCGCCGCGTCCGTTCCACTCCTCGACCGCGCCCGCGTGGCTCGACGGCGCACTCGCGCACTATCGGGTGGTGCTCCTCGACCAGCGGGGTACCGGGCGCTCGACTCCGGTCGGAGATCACGACCTGGAGCGCGGTACGGACGCCGTGGCCGAGCACCTCACCCACCTGCGCGCGGATGCGATCGTGCGCGACTGCGAGGCCGTGCGCGAGCACCTGGGTGCCACCACCTGGAGCGTGCTCGGACAGTCGTTCGGCGGCTTCACCACCCTCGCGTATCTCTCCACCGACGCCTCTTCGCTCGACGAGGTGTTCATCACCGGCGGCCTCAGCGCCGTCGGGCGCCACCCGGACGACGTGTATGCGCTCTGCTACGACAAGATGCGCGACGCCTCGGAGCGCTACTACCGCCGCTTCCCCGAGCATCGCGACGTGATGCGGCGCCTCGTCGAACGTGCGGATGCCGGAGACATCGTCCTACCCGACGGAGAAGTCGTCTCACGCTCGCGGCTGCGGTCGCTGGGATCCGCTCTCGGCACCGACGACGGCTGGCAGACGGTGTGGTCGATTCTGGAACGCGACCCGTCCTCCAACGCCTTCCGGTACGACCTGATGCACGCGATGCCCTTCGACGGCCGCAACCCGCTCTACTTCGCCTTCCACGAGTCGAGCTACGCCGACGGACACGCCACGCGGTGGTCGGCTGAACGCACCGAGCCCTCCGACTTCCGCGACGACCCGACGCTGTTCACGGGCGAGCACATCCGTCGCGAGTGGACCGAGACGGTGCCCGCTTTCCAGCCGTGGCGCGATGTCACCCTCGCGCTCGCGGAGCACGAGTGGCCGAGCATCTACGATGCAGACGCGATCGCCTCATCCGGAGCGACGGGCGCCGCCGCGGTCTACGTCAACGACGTCTACGTCCCGATGGAGTTCTCCCTCGAGACGGCACGCCTGCTTCCCGACGTCACGCTGTGGGTGACGAGCGAACACGAGCACAACGGACTCCGCTCCGGGCCGGTACTGTCGCGCCTGATCGACCTGGCCCACGGGCGCCGTCTGCGCTGAGCGACTCCTCCCCCTCGGGGCAGATGCCCTCGTTCCCGCTGCCGTCTACCCTGGAGGGCATGGAAGAGGGTGTGGGCGTACTCGTCACGGTCGGCGTGCTGCTGCTCCTGCTTTCCGCCGTGATCGTCGCCATCGCGTTCGGCTTCTCGCGGATACCGATCGAGAAGAAGTACGAATCCGGCGGAGGGGCCTCGGCGGCGCGTTCGATGCCGTCTGGTCGCCGTCTGCGCATGAGGCGGGTATCGAGCGCGACCGTCAGACGCAGCGGACCGCCCCGGCCCCATCCCCGGGCGATCCTCCGGACACGATCGACGACGGCCGGATCCGGCTCGACATCTGACGACCGGATCCGACGCACACGGCCGGGCACGACGAAGGCCCCACGCTCCGAGGAGCATGGGGCCTTCGTCGTGGCAGTCGTTACTTGGACGAGCCGCCGAAGCCCTTGAAGCGCTGGTTGAACTTCTCGACGCGACCGGCCGAGTCCATGATGCGCTGCTTGCCCGTGTAGAACGGGTGCGATGCCGAGGAGATCTCGACGTCGATCACCGGGTACTCCACGCCGTCCAGCTCGATGGTCTTGTCGCTGGTGACGGTCGAACGGGTGAGGAACGTCTCGCCCGAGCCGAGGTCGCGGAACACGACTGCCTGGTAGTCGGGGTGAATGTCAGTCTTCATGGGATTCCTTAGTTGCTGCCCTGGATTGTGCCAGGGACGAGGGAAGTCTGCGGTGCAGAGAGCACCAAGGGTCGATTCTATCAGACGCTGGTCACGCAGCTGCGCGGGCGGCGTAGCGGCCGTCTTCGCTGCTGAGCACGATGGGCATGCCGAACGCCTCGGTCAGGGTCTCGGCCGTGAGCGTCTCGCCGATGGGGCCCGCCGCGACGACGGAACCCTCACGGATCAGCATCACGTGCGTGAAGCCCACGGGGATCTCCTCCACATGGTGCGTGACCATGAGCATCGCCGGGGTGGTCGGGGACGACGCGTATCCGCTGAGCAGCGCCAGAAGCTCCTCCCGCGAACCGAGGTCGAGGGATGCCGTCGGCTCGTCGAGCAGCAGCAGCTCCGGGTCGGTCATCACCGCACGCGCGATCTGCACACGCTTCTGTTCTCCGTCGCTGAGAGTGCCGAAAGTGCGGTCGGCCAGGTGGTCGAGACGCCAGTCGCCGAGAACGCGGAGGGCCCGACGCTCGTCGATGTCCTCGTAGTTCTCGTTCCAGCGGCCGAGCACCGAGTACGCAGCGGTGAGCACGGTGTTGAGGACCGTCTCGTCACGAGGGACACGCTTGGCCATCGCCGACGACGCGAATCCGATGCGCGGACGCACCTCGAACACGTCGGTGCGTCCCAGAGTCTCTCCGAGCACGGTGACGGTTCCCGACGTCGGGTGCATGAGCGTGTCGGCGAGCTGCAGCAGCGTCGTCTTGCCCGCGCCGTTCGGGCCGAGGATCACCCATCGCTGATCGTCGTCGACCTCCCAGGTCACGTGATCGATGATGTTGCGCCCCTCACGGCGCACGACGACGTCGGTGAATTCCAGAGCACTCGGCATGGTCCCAGCCTATCGGCTCAGGGCGTCAGCTCCGCGTAGAGCGCGCGCGTCGTCTCCGCGATCGATGCCCAGCTGAAGTCGCTGCGCGCACGCTCCCTCCCGGCCTCGCCGTAGGCCCGCGCCCGCTCCGGATCCATGGCCACTTCGGTGAGCACGGCGGCGAGATCGGCGACGAAGCGGTCCGGGTCGACCGGCGTGCCGGTACCGTCCTGCACCTGATCGATCGGCACGAGCCGACCCGTGCGCCCTTCCGCGACCACCTCAGGGATACCCCCGGTCGCGGTGCCGACGACGGCAGCTCCACAGGCCATCGCTTCGAGATTCACGATGCCCAGAGGCTCGTACACCGAGGGGCACACGAACGTCGTGGCGGCGGTGAGAATCGCGGAGAGTTCATCACGCGGCAGCATCCGCTCGATCCAGATCACTCCGTCGCGACTCTGTTGGAGCATCCGCACCCCCTCCTGCACCTCCGCCATGATCTCCGGAGTGTCCGGGGCCCCGGCGCACAGCACGAGCTGGACCTCAGGCGGGAGCAGCTGCGCGGCCCGGAGCAGATACGGCAACCCCTTCTGCCGAGTGATGCGCCCGACGAAGACGACGGACGGTCGCGAGGGATCCATCCCGATCGATCGCAGGAACGCCTCGTCCTGCACCGGCCGCCAGCGTTCGACATCGATGCCGTTGTGGATCACGCGCACTTTCGCGGGATCCACCTGGGGGTAGCTGCGCAGGATGTCCTCCCGCATGCCGGCGCTCACGGCGATCACGGCGGCGGCGTTCTCGTAGGCGAGGCGTTCGACGCCGCTGGAGATGGCGTAGCCCCCTCCGAGCTGTTCGGCCTTCCACGGGCGCAGGGGCTCGAGGCTGTGGGCGGTGAGCACGTGCGGGATGCCGTGCAGCTGAGAGGCGAGATGACCGGCGAAGTTCGCGTACCAGGTATGGCTGTGCACCAGGTCGGCGTCGGTGATCGCTGACACGATCTCGAGGTCCGTCCCCAGCGTCTGCAGCGCAGCGTTGGCATCAGCGAGCTCGACAGGCGTGCGATAGGCGAACGTACCCGCTTCTTCGCGCGGCTCGCCGAACGCACGCACCCGCACATCGACGTGCTCGCGGAGCGCAGCGACCAGTTCCGCGACGTGCACGCCGGCACCGCCGTAGACCGCGGGCGGGTACTCCTTCGTGATCATTTCGACTCGCATGTCTGAACGCTAGTACAGCAGCCGTGAACGCATCTATGGTGGAGCCATGTCCGCTCCAAAGAAGGTTTTCGGGATCATCCTCGCCGGCGGCGAGGGCAAGCGACTCATGCCTCTCACCGCGGATCGCGCGAAACCGGCGGTGCCGTTCGGCGGACAGTACAGACTCATCGATTTCGCGATCTCGAACCTCATCAATTCCGGTCTGCGACAGATCGTCGTGCTGACGCAGTACAAGTCCCACAGCCTCGATCGCCACATCTCGCAGACCTGGCGCATGTCGGCCCTCCTCGACTCCTACGTCACCTCGGTCCCCGCGCAGCAGCGCCTCGGCAAGCGCTGGTTCTCCGGCTCCGCCGACGCGATCCTGCAGAGCATGAACCTGATCAACGACGAGAAGCCCGACATCGTCGTGGTCATCGGCGCCGACCACGTGTACAGGATGGACTTCCGGCAGATGCTTGAGGCCCATGTCGCGTCCGGGGCGAAGGCGACTGTCGCGGGTATCCGCCAGCCACTCGCCCTCGCCTCGCAGTTCGGCGTGATCGATGCGGACGCGGAGTCGGGAAGGATCAAGCAGTTCCTCGAGAAGCCGACCGACATCGCCGGTCTCGAGGACTCGCCGCACGAGGTGCTCGCCTCGATGGGCAACTACATCTTCGATGCCGATGCCCTCATCGCGGCCGTCGAGGCCGACGGTGAGTCACCCACCTCGGGCCACGACATGGGCGGCGACATCGTCCCCTACTTCGTCGACCGGGGCGAGGCCGGGTACTACGACATGAAGCAGAACGAGGTTCCCGGGTCCTCCCCGCGTGACCGCTCGTACTGGCGCGATGTCGGAACCATCGACTCCTTCTTCGACGCGCACCGCGACCTGATCTCGACGCTGCCCGTGTTCAACCTCTACAACATGGAGTGGCCCATCCACTCGCAGGCGGTCAATTCGCCTCCGGCGAAGTTCGTGCGCGACTCCGTCGGGCGGATCGGCAACGCGATCGACTCGATCGTGTCGCTCGGTTCCGTGCTCTCGGGCACCCATCTCGAACGCAGCGTCGTCGGACCGTGGACGCTCGCCGGTGGCGGGTCGACCATCACCGACTCGGTCGTGTTCGACCACGTCCAGGTGGGTCAAGGAGCCCGCGTGCATCGTGCGATCCTCGACAAGAACGTGGTGCTGGCCGACGGCGCGACGGTGGGCGTGGATCGGGAGCGCGACCTCGCTCGTGGCTTCACGGTGACGGAATCAGGCATCACGGTGGTCGGCAAGGGCGTCTTCATCGAACGCTGAAGACGTCACGCGGCGCGTCGACCCACCGGGTGATGGATAGGCTCGACGAGTGACTGCTGCACGATTCCTCGTCGTCCTCGATGCCGATTCCACCCTCATCCGCAATGAGGTGATCGAACTGCTCGCCGACGAGGCCGGACGGCGCGACGAGGTGCAGGCTGCCACGGAGGCGGCGATGCGCGGCGAGGTCGACTTCGCGACGAGCCTGCGTTCCCGGGTCACCGCGCTGAAGGGCGTTCCGGTGTCGGCATTCGAGCGTGTGCGCGCGCGGATCGAACCCACCCCGGGCGTGCGCGAACTCACCGCCGCCGTCCGCACCCGCGGCGGTGTCGTCGGCGTCGTCTCCGGAGGCTTCCACGAGATCCTCGACGTGGTGGCGCCCGACCTGGGCGTGGACCGCTGGCGGGCGAACCGGCTCGAGGTGGTCGACGGCTCGCTGTCCGGTCACGTCGACGGAGACATCGTCGACGGGGCGGCGAAGGCGCGCTCCCTCCAGGAGTGGGCGGCCGAGCTCGGGGTCGCGCCACACGCCACGATCGCGATCGGTGACGGTGCCAACGACCTGGCGATGATGGCCGTCGCCGGGCTCGGTCTGGCCTTCAACGCGAAGCCCGCGGTCCGTGAGGCGGCGAGCCTCGTGATCGGCCCGCAGGACCTTTCCGAGGTCATCGCGCTGCTTCCGTAGGAGAACTCCTGGCGATTGTCCGAACCCGCCACTAGCGTCGGCTCATGGACATCATCCTCATTCCCGGACTCTGGCTCGACGCATCCAGCTGGGACGACGTGATCCCGGCGCTGGAGGAGGCAGGTCATCGGGTGCACCCGCTCAGCATGCCCGGAATCGGCGAAGACGCATCCGTCTCCTCCGAGATCGGCATCGCAGAGTGGATCGCTGCCGCCGCCTCCGCCGTCGATGCCGTCGATGCCGTCGACGGCGACGTCGTGGTCGTCGGGCACAGCGGCGGCGGCAATGTCGCCTGGGGTGTCGCAGACGCTCGCCCCGACCGGGTGCGCCGCGTGATCTTCGTCGACACGGCGCCGCCCGCGGACGGACACGGGATCAGCGAGTTCGACGTCGTCGACGGGGTCGTGCCGTTCCCGGGATGGGATCACTTCCCCGACGAAGACGTCAACGACCTCGATGAGGCCACGCGCGCACGGACTGCACCGCTCACGCACAGCGTCCCTGCACGGGTGCCGACGGACGGCATCGCGCTCCGCGATCCGGCGCGCTACCGTGTGCCGGTGACCCTGCTGATGGGCGACCTCGATCAGTCCGCGTTCGAGAAGGTGATCGAGCAGTGGGGCCCGTTCGCCGACGAGTTCCACGCGATCGAGTCAGCCGAAGTCGTCCGCATCGGATCCGGCCACTGGCCGCAGTTCTCCGTGCCGGAGCGGCTGGGCGCGCTCCTCAACGCCGCGATCGCGCGGTGATGCTCTCGGAATGCGTCAGTGCCCCATCCCGAGACCGCCGTCGACGGGGATGACCGCACCGGAGATATAGCCGGCATCGTCGCCGGCGAGCCACGTCACCACACCGGCGACCTCGTCCGGCGTGGCGAAACGGGCAGCCGGGATGTTCGCCTTGTACTGCTTCTGCGTCTCCTCCGGGAGCTCCGCGGTCATGTCGGTCTCGATGAACCCGGGAGCGACGACGTTCGCCGTGATGCCGCGAGCACCGAGCTCGCGCGTGATCGAGCGGGCGAAGCCGACCAGTGCGCTCTTGGACGCGGAGTAGTTGACCTGCCCCGCGGAGCCGTACAGACCCACGACGCTGGAGATCAGGATGATCCGGCCGAAACGAGCCCGAAGCATCCCCTTCGAGGCGCGCTTGACCACGCGGAACGTCCCGCCCAGGTTGGTGGCCACGACGCTGTCGAAGTCGTCCTCGCTCATGCGCAGCAACAACGTGTCCTTCGTGATCCCCGCGTTCGCGACGACGATCTCGATCGGACCGAGCTGTTGCTCCACCTCGGTGAAGGCGGCGTCGATCGCTGCGGCGTCGGTGACGTCCGCACGGACCGTGAGGGTGCCTTCAGGGCCCTCGCCGCTGCGCGCAGTGACGGCGACCCGGTATCCCTCGCGCACGAAGCGCTCTGCGATCGCGCGGCCGATGCCGCGATTGCCGCCGGTGACGAGGACGACGCGCTCAGCGCTCATGGGGACACTCCTGATCTGGGCCGGTGGCGCGGGGTTCCGGGCCGTCATCGATCCTACCGATGTTGCCGACGCCGGCCGCGGCACCGCGTTGACAGACACTCTGCATGCTGGGAATCTGAAATCGACGAAAGGCTTCCTCGTGAGCGACAACCGCACCCCCTCTTCCGGAGACGAGACGCCGGTCAGCCCGCCGCCACCGCCCGCTCCGCCCGCACCGTCCGCGCCGCCGATCGCGCCGCCCCCGCAGAGCGGTCCCGGCCCCGCACCGTCGTACACGCACCCTGCGGCACCGTTCCCCGGAACTGCCCCTGCCGCTTCCCCGGTGCCTGGGTACGGCCCGCCGCCCCAGCCCGGCTACGCCCCGCCGCCCCAGCCGGGGTATGCCCCGCCCCCGCAGCCGGGATACGGCGTCGCTCCGTCGCAACCCGGATGGGGAGCGGCACCCGTCCAGCCCGGTTACGGCCCTCCTTCGGCGCCCGTGTACCCCGTCGTCACTTCGCGCCCCACCAGCCCCCTGGCCGTCACCTCGTTGGTCTGCGGCCTTGCCGGGATCGTGCTCTTCTGGGCGGTCATCCCGCTCCTGGCATCCGTCGCGGCGGTCATCACCGGTCACATGGCGCTCGGACAGACCAAGCGCAATCCGGGAATCGGTGGCCGGGGAATGGCGATCGCCGGACTGATCCTCGGCTATGCGGTGGTGGGCGTGGGCGTGTTCATCCTGGTCAGCACGATCATCAGCTTCCTGTTCCTCGGGGCTTTCAGCCTGCCGTTCATCTTCGCCGGCTGAGTCCCCGAAGGGCATCCGAGGGGTCTGCATCGGCGTAGGCTGGATGCATCGTGAAGAACGCGCGTCAAGTCCCGGCCGTCACCTCACTGCCGCAGTCTCCGCGGGATGAGGCAGACCATCGTGTGCGCCGCTATGCCTTGACGATGACGATCCGCATCGTGTGCTTCGGGCTCATGGTGCTGGTCCAGCCGTACGGGTGGTACACCTGGGTCTTCGGCATCTCCGCCGCTGTCCTGCCCTACATCGCCGTGGTGTTCGCGAACGCCGGGAGCGACAGCACCGAGACCACCGCGGAATCCCCCCTGCGGGAGATCGATGCCCCGCGGCCCACGCCGCTCGACTCCGAACCGTCGGCTCCGCAGATCTTCACGATCCACGAAGGCCCCAAAGAACCATGAACGACTTCGAGTGCTCGCGTGCCGGTTGCCGGAGCGCGGCGACCCGTCAGGTGGTGTGGCGCAATCCCCGTATCCATGCCGCCGATCGCGAGAAGATCTGGTTGGCGTGCGATGCACATGTCGATTTCCTCCGCGACTACCTGGCGGCGCGCGACTTCCCGGTGACCGTCCGTGATGGGGTTCCCGCATGAGCCGGCGCCTGACCCGCTGGACCGTGTACGTGCTCATCGCGATCGGCTTCGCGATCGCTTGCGTCTTCCTCTCGAACTGGCAGTTCGAGAGGAACGAGACGCGCGCCGCGCAGATCGAGCTCGTCGAGCAGAACTACGACGCGGCTCCCGTCCCGCTGTCCGCGGTGATCGGCGAGGACGGTGCGCTCGATCCCGACGACGAGTGGCGGCCCGTCACGCTGCAAGGTGAGTATCTGGCCGATCAGGAGCTGCTGGTGCGCAACCGTCCGCACGGCGGGACGAGCGCCTTCGAGGTCTTGGTCCCGTTCCGTGACGCCGATGGGCGCATCTTCATCGTGGACCGCGGCTGGGTGCCTCCGGGCGAGGGCGCTGAGCCGGACTCGGTGCCGTCACCACCGGACGGAGAGGTCGAGGTGACCGTGCGTCTGCGCCCGGGCGAGCAACTTCCCGCCTCGGGACGTGGGGCGCCCGAGGGGCAGGTGCCCACGATCAACCTGCCCTCGATCGCCGAGCAGGTCGACGGCGAGGTGATCACGGGGGCCTATGGTCGGGTGATCAGCGAAGAGCCCGCAGGATCCGGGTCTCTGGGAGGCTTCGACTCCCCCACCGATGACCCCGGCCCGCACCTGTCGTACGCGATCCAGTGGATCCTGTTCGCCCTCATGGGATTCATCTTCATCGGGTACATCATCCGCACGGAGATCGTGAAACACCGGGAAGAGGTCGAAGGTGTTCCTGCGCCCGTGAAGAGTCCGCGTCGCCGTGATCACGACGCCGATGTCGAGGATGAGCTGCTCGACGTGCGGTGACGCCGGGTCGGGCGTTCAGTCCACCCAGGGCATCGGCCGCTCCGGCAGACGCGCGCTGTCATCCGGAAAGTGCGGCAATTCCTCGCCGCCGGCGCGGAGACAAAGCCAGCGCAGCTCCCCCGGGCTGTCCGGTCGTGCTCGCCAGGTGCGGGCGACGCCCTGACCGACGCGGATCACGGTTCCGGGTCCGACCTCGACGATGTCGTCGTCGAGACCCATCTGACCGCGCCCACCGAGGAACACGTACACCTCTTCGATCTTCCTGTGCACGTGCCAGTACCCGGCCTCCTCACCCGGTTCGAGCGCGTTCGCCGTCATCCCGATGTACTGCATGGTCAGCTCGTGATCCACGACCCTTCGCCCGTCGCGCGCCCGGGCGGCGTCGAAACCTCCGTGGTGGGCACGCCACTCGTCGAGCGCCCCGATCTCGACCACCTGATAGTCACTCATGCCTGCTCCTCGATGCTCCAACCGGCGTCGGTACGCTCATAGACGATCCGTGTGTGGCGCCGGTCAGGCGCACCCTGCCAGAACTCGACACGGGTCGCGAGGAGCCGCCAGAGGACCCACTCCCCGGGCGCCACACCGGCACGGGCCTCGGCCGAACGCGCCGCGAGGTCCGCTGCGCTCTCCTCGACGGATGCCTCTTGAATCCGTCCGCGGACACGCACGGCACGCAGGACGGGCTGCCACCAGAAGTTCAGCGCGGCCACCGGGTGCGCGTCGAGCTGGGCGGCCTTGCGCGAGGAGCGGGAACCCGCGAAGGCCCATCCGCGCTCATCCACGTCTTTGAGGATCAGCGTCCGGGCGTCGGGTATGCCGTCGAGGTCGAGCGTCGCCAGGGTCATCGCGTGCGGCTCCGGCACTCCCGTCGCGGCCGCCCTCGTGATCCACTCCCGGAAGAGCGGTACCGGGTCATCGGGACGATCGACGGCTTCACCCGGAGGTACTGCTCCCGTGAGCGAGGGCTGCACGCGCAACCACGCACTCATCTCGGAAGGACGGGATCGCGGCTCAGTCTGCATGCTCCCGACTATGCCACGAGTCGCCGTGTGGATCCGTCATCGACCTGCACAGCAGGGTGAGCGCGGTCAGGCGAGCTCGATGAGGTCCTGGTACTCCTGGCTCCAGATGTCCTCGACGCCGTCGGGCAGGATGAGCACGCGCTCGGGGTTGAGCGACTGCACGGCGCCGGGGTCGTGCGAGACGAGGACCACCGCGCCCTCGTAGTGCGCGAGCGCTCCGAGGATCTCCTCACGTGAGGCGGGGTCGAGGTTGTTTGTCGGCTCATCGAGCAGCAGCAGGTTGGCGGACGAGACGACGAGCGTCGCGAGGGACAGGCGGGTCTTCTCCCCACCGGAGAGCACCCCCGCCGGCTTGAGCACATCGTCCCCGGTGAACAGGAAGGAGCCGAGCACCTTGCGCGCTTCGGTCTCGGTGATGTGGGGCGCAGCAGACACCATGTTCTCGAGCACCGAGCGGCTGACGTCGAGATTCTCGTGTTCCTGCGCGTAGTAGCCGACCTTCAGTCCGTGACCGGGCTCGAGCTGGCCGGTGTCGGGCTGATCGACGCCTGCGAGCATCCGCAGCAGCGTGGTCTTTCCGGCACCGTTGAGGCCGAGCACGACGACCTTGGACCCGCGGTCGATCGCGAGGTCGACATCGGTGAAGATCTCGAGCGAACCGTAGGACTTCGAGAGGCCGCTCGCCATCATCGGGGTCTTGCCGCACGGTGCCGGCTTCGGGAAGCGCAGCTTCGCGACCCGGTCCTCCTGACGGACCTCGTCGAGACCGGCGAGCAGCTTCTCGGCGCGGGCGATCATCTGGTGGGCGGCCGCGGCCTTCGAGGCCTTCGCGCCGAAACGGGCGGCCTGCAGCTGCAGCGTCGTCGCCTTCTTCTCGGCGTTCGCGCGCTCCTTCTTGCGACGCTCCTCATCCGCCACCCGCTGACGCAGGTAGTTCTTCCAGTTCATGTTGTAGGTGTCGATGATCTGGCGGTTCGCGTCGAGGTAGAACACCCGGTTCACGGTCTCGCCGACCAGTTCGACATCGTGGCTGATCACGATCAGACCACCCTTGTAGCCCTTGAGGAACTCTCGCAGCCACACGACGCTGTCCGCGTCGAGGTGGTTGGTCGGCTCGTCGAGGATCATCGTCTGCGCGTCCGAGAAGAGAATGCGCGCGAGCTCGATGCGTCGACGCTGCCCACCGGAAAGCGTCGACAGCGGCTGGTCGAGGATGCGGTCGGGAAGGGAGAGGTTGTTGGCGATCGAAGCCGCCTCCGCCTCCGCCGCATAGCCGCCCTGACCTTCGAACTGCTCGGTCAGACGCGCGTAGCGCTTCATCGCCTTGTCGGCCACGGCCGGATCATCCGATCCCATCGCGAGTGCCGCCTCGGTCATCCCGAGGTTCAGCTGGCCGAGACCACGAGCGTCGAGGATGCGGGTGCGGGCGAGGTCTTCAGGATTGCCCGAACGGGGGTCCTGCGGCAGGTAGCCGAGCTCGCCCGAGCGGGTCACACTGCCGCCGGACGGCAGGACGTCACCGGCGAGCACCTTGGTGAGCGTCGTCTTCCCGGCCCCGTTGCGGCCGACGAGTCCGATCTTGTCTCCGTCGGCGACACGGAACGAGACGTTCTCCATCAGCAGGCGCGCGCCAACGCGGATCTCGAGGTCGTGCACGGCAAGCACAGCGGACGTCCGTTCTTTCGGGGAGGGTGGTCGGCCGATCGGCCAGCCTCCCAGTATATGCGTCGTAGCCGGGGGCCTCGCTCAGCAAGATCAATCCGGAGAGTGACGCAGGCGATACCGCGGAGGGATGCCCACCGCCGCACCCGCCGCATAACGTGCTCGAGTGGACATCCTCAACGAGCTCATCATGCAGGCCATCGCCTCCCCCTGGCTGTACCTGGTCCTCTTCGCGGTCACGGTCATCGATGGCTTCTTCCCACCCGTGCCCAGTGAGACCGTGCTCGTCGCCGCGGCGGCCGTCACCGCTTCGACGGGCGAGGGGAATCTCCTGCTCCTCGGTGCGGTCGCGGCGGTCGGTGCCGCGATCGGCGACAACCTCGCTTTCCTGATCGGGCGGGCGATCGGCACCACACGCTTCGCCTGGATGCGGCGCCCCAGGGTCGCCGCCACCTTCGCCTACGCCCAGCATGCGCTCGACCGACGCAGCGCCACTCTGATCCTCGGCGCCCGCTACATCCCGGTGGGTCGCGTCGCCGTCAACATGTCCGCCGGCGCTCTCGGCTTCCCCTGGCGGCGGTTCCTCCCGTTGAGCCTGATCGCCGGCACCAGCTGGAGTGTGTTCAGCCTCGCGATCGGCCTGCTCGCCGGTGCCTGGATCAAGGATCAGCCGCTGCTCAGCGCCGGCCTCGGGATCGTCATCGCCCTCGTCGTCGGGCTCGTGATCGACCGGATCGCCGCAGCCCGTCGCCGCCGCGTCCCTGCCGCTCAACTGGCAGGATGACAGTCATGGCACGCCGACGCGAGCGCACACCTTTGCGCCAACGCATCAGCCGCCGCACCGCCGCCCTCGTGGCCTTGGGTGCGGCGGCCGCGGCGCTGTACGCCGTTCTGGTGTCGCTGCAGACCGTGTTGTACGGCACACCGCTGCCCCTGTCGTTCATCCTCGGTGCCGCTCTGTGCGCTTCGCCGCTGCTCGCACTCTCCCGCCCGGCGTTGGCCATCGGCCTCTTCACGGCGGCCGCCCTCACCCTGCCCCTCACGGTCGTCACCGAGATGGCGGTCGAGTCCCCGTGGCCGTGGTCCGTCCCCGCACTCCTGACGTTCGTGCTCTTCGTGGGCGTCGTCACCTTCGTCCACGGCGGACGACTCGGCGCGTTCGCCCTGCTCCTCGGTGCGATCGCGTCGCTTCTCGCGCCGGTCATCCGCCCCGACCTGGTGGCGCGGCCGGAGTCCTCGGCGAGTGCCACAGCCGACCTCATCGTCACGACGGCGGTCGCCGCCGCGATGTTCCTCATCGCGGCTCTGGTCGCCGGCCGCGTCCGGGTCGCCGCCGAGCTGACGCGCGAGAAGGAGCACAGTGCGCTCGAGGAAGCCAGGCGCGCCCTCGTCGAGGAGCGCACCCGGATCGCCCGCGAACTGCATGACGTCGTCGCGCACAGCATGTCGGTGATCCAGGTCCAGGCGTCGACCGCGCGGTACCGCATCCCCGAGCTGGGAGACGTGGCGACGGCCGAGTTCGACGACATCGCCGCGACCGCGCGCAGCTCGCTCACCGAGATGCGACGGATGCTCGGTGTCCTCCGAACCGAGGATCAGGATGCCGAGCTGGCCCCCCAGCAGGGCATCGACGACATCCCTGCCCTGGTCGACAGCATCCGGCGCGCCGGTGTCGAGGTCGGCCTCGTGCTCGAAGGCGGAGACACGACGAACGCCGAACCCGCCGTGCAGATCGCCGCGTTCCGTATCGTCCAGGAAGCACTGAGCAATGCGGTCCGCCACGCGCCCGGCGCGAGGATCGCGGTGCGGTTGCACGCGGACGCTCGCACCGTCCACATCCGTGTGCACAACGCCGCGCCGCCACACCGTCCTGATGGTCACGGAGGCGGCTACGGCCTGCGTGGCATGCGGGAACGCGCCGAGATCCTCGGCGGGAGCCTCTCCGCCGGCCCCGCGGAGGACGGCGGGTGGGATGTCGACGCCGTCCTTCCCGTCGCCCCCGGTAGCACCGCCTCTTCCCTCGACAAGGAGAATCCGTGACGATCAGCGTGCTCATCGCCGACGACCAGGCCATGGTCCGCGCCGGATTCGCCGCGCTCCTCGATGCCCACGAGGGGATCCGGGTGGCCGGACAGGCATCGACCGGGGACGAGGCCGTCACCCTCGCAGCACGTCTCGATCCCGACGTGATCCTGATGGACGTGCGCATGCCCGAGCTCGACGGGATCGAGGCGACCCGACGCATCCTCGGCCCGTCGTACCCGGCCGCGCATGTCCCCAGGATCCTCATGCTCACCACTTTCGACATCGACGACTACGTGTACGACGCGCTCGAGGCCGGGGCGAGCGGATTCCTGCTCAAGGACGCGTTGCCCGAAGAGCTCGTCCACGCCGTGCGGGTCGTCGCCGGCGGAGACGCCCTCCTCGCACCGAGCGTGACGCGGCGGATGATCGAGCAGTTCGCCGGCCGCCGCCCCCGCGCGCCACGCTCCGCGACCGCGCTCGCAGAACTCACCGATCGTGAACGCGAGGTGCTCGTCCTGATCGGCAGGGGCCGCTCGAACACCGAGATCGCCGCCGACCTCTTCATCGCCGAGCAGACGGTGAAGACACACGTCGGCAAGGTGCTCGCGAAGCTGAACCTGCGCGATCGCGTGCACGCCGTGATCCTGGCGTACGACACCGGTCTGGTCGAGCCGTCGTCCTGACTCAACCCCCTCGTAGGGGGTCGCAACGGCACCCGGGGGTGATGCCGCTGCGGTCACCGCATCCATAGTCTCCTGGGACACCGCTCCCGAGGAGGACTCATGGCCATCGTCCAGACGCCGCACGCCGCCGTTTCCGCGCGTCCCCGGCGCCCAGCCCGCGACACCGGGATCGACTTCGTCCGGGCGCTCTGCGTGCTGGGCGTGGTGCTCCTGCATTCGATCATGGTGGGGGTCACGGTCGCCGACCAGGGCCCTGTCTTCACCAATGCCAGCGACGGCACCGCGTGGATCGCGCCGCTCAGCTGGTTGCTCCAGGTGATGCCTCTCTTCTTCGTGATCGGCGGCTTCTCCGGACTCCTCGCCTACCGGCGGACTCGGGAGCGCGGAGGCACGGCGATCGGATTCATCGCGGGTCGACTGCACCGCCTGCTGCGGCCCGCCGTCTTCACGATCGCGGCCGTCGGGGTGGGTCTGGCACTGCTCACGGTCGCCGGGGTCCCTGCCGACCTCATCGCGACCGCGGGATTCCGCTACGGCCAACCCCTGTGGTTCCTCGGCGTGTTCCTGCTCTGCCAGACCCTGCTCCCGCTGCTCGCCTCGGCGCACGAGCGGGCTCCGCATCGCACGATCACCGTGCTGGCCGCGGCGGCGATCGCCGTCGATGTGCTGCGCGCCGTGACCGGACTGGAAGGGCTCGGCTTCCTGAACCTCGCCTTCGTCTGGCTAGCCCTGCAGCAACTCGGCTTCTTCCTCGCCGACGGACGCATCGACGCGCTCCGCAGGCGCACACGGGCGGCAGCCGGATTCGGTGCGTTGCTGGTGCTCGTCGCCACGTTCGCGTCCGGCCTCTACTCCTCCGACCTGATCGCGAACATCAATCCGCCGACCGGAGCGCTCCTCCTCGTGGGTGTTGCGCACACGAGCCTGCTGTCCTTGCACCGCGAGCGGCTCGAACGTTTCAGTCGGCGACCCCGCGTCGCAGCCTTCACCGGATTCGTGACCGCCCGCACCATGACGATCTACCTCTGGCACATGCCCGTGCTGCTCATGATGGCGGGCGTCACCGCGGTCTCCGCGATGGCCGTCGGGGCCACCCTTCCCGCACTCGACAGCGCGGGCTGGTGGGCCGGCCGTCCACTCTGGCTCGTCACCGCCCTGGCACTCACCGCGCTCGCCGCCGTCGCGTTCACTCGATTCGAGGCACAGCCCGCGCCGCAGGCAACGGCTTCGCGACCGAGGCTGGTGGTCGGTGTCCTGAGCGGTCTGATCGGCATCGTGTTGCTCCTGGTGCTCGGCACCTCGGTGGCCACCGCGCTGATCGCCGTCGCACTGGTCCTCAGCGCTCTCCGCCTCTGCTCCCAGGAGAAGCCCTCGCCGTCACCGGCAACGGGTGTCCTCGTCCCGGCCTAGAGGTCAACCGATACCCCGGGCCGCCAGCGCGTCACCGACCTCATCCGCATGACGCAGGGCCAGCACGAGCAGAGGGACGACCGCGCGCACCCCCAACCGCACGCCACGGGCGCGCTCCGCCTCCCGGAGGCGCGCGAGGAACCCGGCCATCACCGGGATCGTCGTGAGGGTGAGTGAGACGGTGAGGGCCGCCGCATCGGGATCCACCCCGAAACGGTGGAGCGGCCGCAGGAAGCGACGGAGCACAGCGAGGAGGTCGGACACTCGCGTCGTGAGCGTCAAGAGACTCGCAAGGAGGAGCACGGCGACGACTCGCCCCGTGTTGACCCAGGCGGCAGAAGGCGAGACGAAGACCGCCAGAGCGACGCCGAGCACGACGACGAGCCAGCGCAGACGCCAGATCTCGACGAACGGCACCCGGAGCGGGAGACCGCCGATGGCGTACAGCGCCAGCACGAGGGTCAGAGAGACGGCGATGCTGAGCGGGTCATGCGGGTACAGCGACAGGACGAGGGATCCGAGCGCCAGGGCCGCCAGCTTGAACGTGACACGAGCCCGATGGAGGATGCCGTGCCCGGGAATGTACAGTGCGATCATGCGCACGCCCGACGGTAGGCCTCGATCACCGTCGCCGGCTCACCCACGGTACTGACCCGCCCCTCCTCGAACAGCACGACCGCCTCGCAGCGCGCGGCCAGTTCGAGATCGTGCGTCACGACCACCACCTGGGATGGCTGCGCGAGCAGGAGATCGCCGATGCGGCGCGCGTTGCGGAGATCGAGGAGAGTCGTTGGCTCATCGGCCACGATCAACTCAGGCTCGGTGATGAGCACGGAAGCGAGCGCGAGCATCTGCTTCTGTCCGCCGGACAGACTCGACGCCGGGACATCGGCGTGGCGCGCCAGACCATGCGCGTCGAGCGCCGCGCGCACCAGCGCGTCCGCCTCTGCTTTCGGACGCCCGCGCACCGAGAGCGCGAGATCTTCAGCCGGTGTCGGCATGAGGATCTGCGCGTCGGGATTGGTGAAAACGAACCCCACGCGTCTGCGGACGTCCGCCCGATCCCGCTGCGGATCGATCCCGTGTACCGACACGTGACCGCGGCTCGGTGCCACCAGCCCGTTCAGAAGTCGCACGAACGTCGACTTCCCCGACCCGTTCGCTCCGATCACGGCGATCGTGGGGGCGCTCAGCTCCAGCGTGACGTCCTCGAGCACGGAGCGACCATCGAACTCCACTGACACCCCGTCGACCGCGATCACACCGTGTGTGACCTGGGTTCGTCCTGCCTTCGTCATCGCTTCCTCCGCTGCGCCAGTGAACCTGAACAGTGTTCACCTGAACGCCGTTCACTATAATGGGCGCATGACCCCCGACCCCAATCCGGCACGACACGATCGAGACAGCGTCGCCCGCAACGCGCTCGAACTCCTGGATGAGGTCGGGCTCGCGGACCTCTCGATGCGGCGCATCGCCGGTCGGCTCGACGTCCAGCCGAGTGCCCTGTACTGGCACTTCGCGAGCAAACAGGAACTGCTCGCCGAACTCGCCGATCGCATCACGGCGTCGATCCCCCTCTACGGCACCGACGTCTTGGAGACCGCACGCGGGATCCGTGACGCCCTGTTCGCCTATCGCGACGGCGCGGAACTGGTGCTCAGCACCTATGCCCTGCAGCTCGGCTCATCGCACGCCCAGTCTGCGCTGACACAGGCGCTGCGAGCCCAGGGGGCGATCGATGCCGACGAGCGTGGAGCCGCCCTCCTGCACTTCGTCCTCGGGCACGCCACCCTCGTCCAGCAGAGAATGCACGCCGACAGTCACGGAGCACTGCTCCCCACCACGGAGCCCGATGTCACGGCCGGGCTCGACCGGGTCTTCGACCTCGGTGTCCGCGCCCTCGCCGGCGAACTCAGCGCGCGGGCGACTCCGACGCCTCCCCGAGGCTGAGGCTGAGGCTGAGTCCGGGATCCTCGGCTACCACGGTGAGCGGTGCCGCCCCGTGGAGCGACGACCACGCACGTCTCAGCATCGGGCCAGGGGTCAGCGATCGACGAGCGCGGCGATGCGCTCGACTGCTTCGGTGAGAATCTCCGGACTCGTGCCGAAGTTCAACCGAACGTGCCCGGCGCCTTCGATCCCGAACGCGGGGCCGAAGTGCAGAGCGACTTTGGCGTCCCTGAGGATACGGCGTGCGGGGTTCTCCCCCCATCCCAGGGCGGAGAGGTCGATCCAGGCAAGGTATCCCGCGTCGGGTATGCGATAGCGGGCGCCGGGCAGATGCGAGGCGAGCAGGTCTTCGAGGAGGACGCGATTCTCGTCCAGGGTGCGCAGCAGACCGTCGAGCCACTCATCGCTCTCTTCCGAGAACGCGGCGACGGCAGCCAGGAGCCCGAACTGCCCCGTGCGCCACTCGACTTCCACCGGAAGACCCCGCACGACCGCGGTCGTCTCCTCATCGGCCGTGACCATCAGCGCGCACTTGAGCCCGGCGAGGTTGAACGCCTTGCTGGCGCTGACCACCGCGTATCCGACCCGTCGAGCGGCGTCGCTCGCGGCGAGGAAAGGAGTGAACCCCGTCCCGGGTTGTGCGAGCGGCGCGTGGATCTCGTCCGAGATGACCGCGACGCCGAACTCCTCGGCCAGGTCCGCGAGAGCAGCCAGACTCTCCCGAGCGTGCACGGTTCCGGTCGGATTGTGCGGATTGCACAGCAACATCGCCGTCGCGCCGTCTTCGAAGGCGCCGCGGATCCCAGCGAGGTCGAGCTCCCACCCGATCCCCGTGTCGCGCAGCGGCACCCTCTCGACCTCGGCACCGGACTCGGCGACCAGGTCGTAGAAGGGCGGATACACCGGCGGGGTCACGACGACTCGCTCACCCGGCTGGGTCACCCGACGCAGGATCTCGACGAGGCCCATGCTGACATCCGCGGTGCTGCGCATGCGGGCGGGATCCGGGGACCACCCGTAGCGGCGCGCCGCGAACGCCGCGAACGACTCGGCGAGGGGTGTCCGGGAAGCCACGTAGCCGGTGTCGCCGACCGCCACCGCTCGCTGCAGCGCAGCCGAGACGGCAGGTGCGAGCGGGAAATCGGTCTCTGCGACGAAGAGCGGAAGCACGTCGGCCGGGTACTCGCGCCACTTCTCGCTGCTGCGTTCACGGAGTTCTGCCAGAGGCAGCGCCTTCACCTGAAGCATTCGTTCTCCCGAGATTCGACACACGCCATCGCGGTGTCCCCCGAACCGGCGCGCGTCGATGACGCCGACCGACGGTCCTCCGTGACCGTCAGATCGCGAAGCCGAGAGCGCGCATCATGTCGCGCCCGTCGTCCGTGATCCGCTCCGGACCCCACGGCGGCATCCAGACCCAGTTGATCCGGAAGCGATCGACGACGCTGTCCAGAGCCTGAGCCGTCTGGTCCTCGAGGACATCGGTGAGCGGGCACCCGGCGCTGGTCAGCGTCATGTGGATGACGAGAGCATCGTTCTCGTCATCCCAGGCGAGGTCGTAGATGAGGCCGAGGTCGACGACGTTGATCCCGAGCTCGGGGTCCATGACGTCTTTGAGAGCTTCGGTGACCGCGTCGTACTTCTCGTCCGTGAGGGTCGCTGTCATGCGATCAGCCTACGCCTCGATAGGGGCTGCAGGGTCGAGGAAACGGTCGTATCCCTCGTTCTCCAGCCGGTCGGCGAGCTCCGGGCCGCCCTCTTCCACGATCTTGCCCGCGACGACCACGTGGACGAAGTCGGGACGGATGTAACGGAGGATGCGGGTGTAGTGGGTGATCAGCAGCACGCCGAGCCCGGTGGACTCCTTCGCACGGTTGACACCTTCGGAGACGATCTTCAGCGCGTCGACGTCGAGGCCGGAGTCGGTCTCGTCGAGGACCGCGAACTTCGGCTTGAGCACCTCGAGCTGCAGGATCTCGTGACGCTTCTTCTCACCGCCGGAGAAGCCCTCGTTGACATTGCGCTGCGCGAACTTCGGGTCCATGCGCAGGTTCGACATGGCGGCCTTGACGTCCTTGGTCCACCCGCGGATCGCCGGTGCTTCACCGTCGAGCGCGGTCTTCGCAGTACGCAGGAAGTTCGTCACCGTGACGCCGGGGATCTCCACCGGGTACTGCATCGCGAGGAACAGTCCTGCGCGAGCGCGCTCGTCGACGCTCATCTCCAGGACGTCCTGGCCGTCGAAGGTGATCGAACCGGAGGTCACCGTGTACTTCGGGTGACCTGCGATCGTGTAGGCCAGGGTCGACTTGCCGGAGCCGTTGGGGCCCATGATGGCGTGGGTCTCACCGGTGTTCATGGTGAGGTTGATTCCGTTGAGGATCGGGGTGGTCCCCGCCTCGGTCTCGACCGTCACGTGCAGGTCGCGGATCTCGAGAACAGACATTCTTCAGACTTCCTTAATCACAGTCGGATCGATGAGCACGTCGTCGCCGTCGATCTGGACGACGTAGACCGGGACGGGCTCATATGCGGGGAGATTCTGGGGCTTGCCGGTGAGCAGCGAGAATGCCGAGCCGTGCGCCCAGCACTCCACGGTGTCTCCCTCGACGAACCCCTCGGACAGCGAGATGTCGCCGTGGGTGCAGGTGTCGCCGATGGCGTGGATGACTCCGTCACCGTCCTTGATCACGGTGATGGGCACACCACCCGGGTCGACGCGCAGAGGCGTGTCCTGCTCGAGGTCGGCGACACCGCAGACGCGTTCGGCGGTCATGCACTCACCTCGGCGAGCTCCGCCTCGATCGCCGCCAGCAACTCGGTCTCGAGAGCGGGGATGCCGAGACGCTGCACGATGTCGGTGAGGAAGCCGAGCACGACGAGTCGTCGCGCTTCTTCTTCCGTGATACCGCGGGCCTGGAGGTAGAAGAGCTGCTCGTCGTCGAAACGACCGGTGGCGCTGGCGTGGCCTGCACCGAGGATGTCGCCGGTCTCGATCTCGAGGTTCGGGATCGAGTCGGCGCGCGCGCCCTCGGTCAGCACCAGGTTGCGGTTCGCCTCGTAGGAGTCGGTGCCCGTGGCGTCCGCACCGATCAGCACGTCGCCGATCCAGACGCTGTGGGCGCTCTGTCCCTGCAATGCCCCCTTGTAGAGGACGTCGCCCTTCGTGTGCGGCCCCTTGTGGTGCAGATACACCTGGCTCTCCAGGTGCTGCCCGGCGTCCGCGTACGAGAGGCCGTAGAGGTACCCCTCGGAGCCGGCGCCGGCGAGCTCGACACTCGGGTTGACCCGCACAACGCCGCCACCGAAGCTGACCACGAAATGCTTGAGGGTCGCATCCGCGCCCACCCTGGCCTGGTGCGCGGCGGCGTGCACGGCGTCATCGGCCCACTGCTGCAGGCTGATGACGGTGAGCTTCGCCCCGTCGCGGACGATGATCTCGACGTTCTGCGCGTACTGCGCTGAGCCGGTGTGCTGGAGGACGACCGTCGCCGCGCTGTGCTCGAGCGCTTCGATGACGATGTGCGCATCGGCCCGACGCTCAGCGCCCAGACCCGTGATGGCGATGAAGATCGGCTCTGCGACCTCCTCTTCACGCGGGATGCGCACATGAAGGGCCTCGGAGCTGCCCTGCCAGGCGACGGCGGCCGTGATGTCCTCCGCGAGGAAGACCTCACCACGGGGCTCCGCGCCGACGGCGAGCGGGGCGGCGATGTACTGCTCCCCTGCGCTGTGCGCGTAGCTGACGCCGTCGTTCGGTGACGCGACCTCGAACAGCGGCGTGAGCTGCGCGATCGGGGTGTGCTTCCAGTTGACCTCGCGCCCGGTGGGGGCGCCGAAGTCGGAAGGTTCGAAGGAGTGCGGCCGCTCCGAGCGGGTCTGCACCGGGACGAATCCGGCTTCTGCGACCTGGGCCGCGGGGTCGATGTGCGCGTTCGTGTGCTGCGCCTCGGCAGGCGCTGTCGTAGCGGCGGTCACTAGCCGACCGATCCTTCCATGCCCATCTCGATGAGCTTGTTCAGTTCCATCGCGTATTCCATGGGCAGCTCGCGTGCGATCGGCTCGATGAAGCCGCGCACGATCATCGCCATCGCCTCGTCCTCGGGCATTCCGCGCGACTGCAGGTAGAACAGCTGCTCCTCGCTCACCTTCGAGACCGTGGCCTCGTGGCCGAGCTGCACGTCGTCGACACGGATGTCGATCGCCGGGTAGGTGTCGGAGCGTGACTTGGTGTCGACGAGCAGCGCGTCGCATCGCACGGTGTTCGCCGAGTGGTGCGCCGCGGCGTCCACGCGCACCTCGCCGCGATAGCCGGCGCGCCCGCCGCCACGCGCGATCGACTTCGAGACGATCGACGACTGGGTGTACGGCGCCATGTGGATCATCTTCGCGCCCGCGTCCTGGTGCTGACCGGGGCCGGCGAAGGCGACCGAGAGCGTCTCCCCCTTGGCGTGCTCGCCCATCAGATAGATCGACGGGTACTTCATCGTCACCTTGGAGCCGATGTTGCCGTCGACCCACTCCATGGTCGCTCCCTCGTGCGCCACGGCGCGCTTGGTGACCAGGTTGTAGACGTTGTTCGACCAGTTCTGGATCGTCGTGTAGCGCACGCGGGCGTTCTTCTTCACGATGATCTCGACGACGGCCGAGTGCAGGGAGTCCGACTTGTAGATCGGAGCCGTGCAGCCCTCGATGTAGTGGACGTAGCTGCCCTCGTCGGCGATGATCAGGGTCCGCTCGAACTGGCCCATGTTCTCGGTGTTGATCCGGAAGTACGCCTGCAGCGGGATCTCGACGTGCACGCCCTTGGGGACGTAGACGAAGGAACCGCCCGACCACACGGCCGTGTTGAGCGCGGCGAACTTGTTGTCACCCGCGGGGATGACGGTGCCGAAGTACTCCTCGAAGAACTCCGGGTGCTCACGCAGAGCCGTGTCGGTGTCCATGAAGATCACGCCCTGCTGCTCCAGATCCTCGCGGATCTGGTGGTACACGACCTCGGACTCGTACTGAGCGGCGACACCGGCGACCAGGCGCTGACGCTCGGCCTCGGGGATGCCGAGCTTCTCGTAGGTGTCCCGGATCTCGGCCGGAAGGTCTTCCCAGGACTGCGCCTGCTTCTCCGTGGAGCGGACGAAGTACTTGATGTTGTCGAAGTCGATCTCACTGAGGTCTGCGCCCCACGTCGGCATCGGCTTGCGCCCGAAGAGCTGATAGCCCTTGAGACGGGTCTTCAGCATCCACTCGGGCTCGTTCTTGAGGGCCGAGATGCCGCGGACGACCTCTTCCGAGATACCGCGTTTCGCGATGGCACCCGCAGCGTCCTCATCGTGCCAGCCGAACTCGTACACCCCCAGTCCGTCAAGCTCCGGGCGGTCGATCAGTACATCCGACATCCAACACTCTCCTCA
Source organism: Microbacterium sp. J1-1 (assembly GCF_024498615.1). NCBI lineage: Bacteria > Bacillati > Actinomycetota > Actinomycetes > Micrococcales > Microbacteriaceae > Microbacterium > Microbacterium sp. J1-1. The sequence continues at coordinate 2,033,555 of NZ_CP089590.1, forward strand.
CAGGTCCCAAACGGTGTCATCCGCCCCGACACACCTGATCCCCGTCGAGTCTGCGGGAGCGGGTGCCGTTGGTGGGCCCTCATCACCGGCGCTTCCATCGCGCCTAAACTGTTGACGATGCTTCAGCGCGGTCAGCGCTCATCGCAACAATCCGATTCTACAGGTTCCGCCTGACAGACGGGCCATGCCCGCCGCGTCGCGCGCGGTCCGGAGGACTTATGCCCGAGACGATGATCCCCGCCTCCCCGAAGACGGACACGGCACCGCCGCGTTCAGCGCTGTGGGGCCGTGCGTTGACGGTCTTCGCCTGGCTCTCCTTCCTCAGCGAGACCATCATCATCGGCACCGGTGGCGCCGTGCGCCTCACCGGTTCGGGACTCGGCTGCTCGGATTGGCCGCTGTGCACTCCCGAGTCCCTCGTCCCGGTCTTCGAGGTGCAGGGCATCCACGGCCTGATCGAGTTCGGCAACCGCCTGATGACCGGCGTCGTCGGGATCATCGCGCTCGTGGTCGTGCTCCTGGTCCTGCGTCGGTACAGCGGGAAGCGCGGCCTGGTCCGGGCATTGTGGTTCGCCGTCGGCGGCATCGTGGGAGCCGTTCTCACCTACTTCCTCGTGACCCTCGTCTCCGGCCTGTCCGGAGCGGAAGAGGCTCCTCTCGCGTTCCCCTTCGCGACGGGTGTCCTCCTCCTCGCGATCATCGCGGCCGCGGTCCACTCGGTGCGCACGACCGCCGCACGACGCGATCTCGTCACTCTGGCCTGGATCGTCCTGGCGGGCGTCGTGGCACAGGCGCTCGTCGGCGGCATCACGGTCCTCACCGGACTCAACCCCTTCATCGTGGGATTCCACTACGCGTCATCGCTGCTGCTGGTGTGCGTCACGGCTGCCTTCCTGGTGCGTCTGAAGACCGCGCCGGGGCCGCGCGAGCGCGCGGTGCCGACCTGGTTCGCGATCGTCACCCACCTGACCGGCCTCGTCCTGGCCATGACGATCCTGTTCGGCGTCCTGACGACCGGTTCCGGTCCGCACTCCGGTGACGCCGACGTGCTGCGCCACGGCTTCGATGCGACCGTGCTCGCGCATGTGCACTCCTGGCCGGGATACATCCTCGCCGGCCTGGTGCTGTTCTTGACGATCGCTGCCTGGGTGCTCCGTCTGGAGCCCCGGCGCTGGCTGCTCGTGCTGGTCCTCGCGATCGTCGTGCAGGTCGGCGTCGGGGTGTGGCAGGCCCGCGAAGGACTCCCCCCGGTGCTGGTCGGCATCCACATGGTCCTGGCCGCACTCTCTGCCGCGACCTACACGGTGGTCGTGCTTCGCTTGCGGCGTCCGGTCCCTGCGGAAGACTGACGTCGCACAGGCGATGCACAGGCGGCGCATCGCCGACTCATCAGCAGGTCGGCGATGATGGCCGCATGAACAAGTCACTCTCACGAAGCATCGGCTTCTGGCTCCTGCTCGTCGTCTCCCTCGCCGCGACCGCGGTGGGTGGATGGCTGATCTCCGGTCAGATCGCCACGATGACCAGCACGCTGCTCGATGGCACCGCCACCGGCATCGAGGTGTACGTCGGACAGTCGCTCGTCGTCGTGGGCGCCGGCGTGCTCGCTGCCGGCATCGTCGGCATCCTGCTGACGCTCGGACTTGTCGCCGCGCGTTCGCTCGTCCCCTCCCCTGCTCCGGCCGTCGTCGAGACGATCGACTGGACGGTGGAAGCGGAGGAGCCGTCGACTCCGGTCGCACCCGAGTCCACCGCGGTCCCGACCACCGAGGTTCCCGCGGACGGTGCCCCCGGCGCCGTCGAGCAGGCGGCCGACGCGAAGACCGAGGACGACCCCTCCGTCACCCGCTGATCACCCGAGCTGGAACGCGACGGGGCGGCACCGAGAATCGGTGCCGCCCCGTCGTGTTCGAGGAGTGGTCAGAAAGGCAGCAGCGGATCGACCGCGACCGCGACGAAGATCAACGTCAGGTAGGTGATCGAAGCGTGGAACACGCGCATCGGGCGAGGCTCGGTACCGCGCACCGCACGGTTGTACAGGCGATGCGACTCGTAGATGAACCATCCGCCGAACACCGCGGCGGAGACCGTGTACACGAGCCCCATGTCCGCGATCGGCACGAGCAGGAGCGAGCAGGCGACCGTGGCCCAGGCGTACAGGATCACCTGGAGGCCGACCTGCGAGGCGTTGCGCGTGACCCCGAGCATCGGGACGTCGACGTCCTCGTAGTCGTCCTTGTACTTCATCGACAGCGGCCAGTAGTGCGGCGGGGTCCACAGGAACACGAGAAGGAAGAGGATGAACGCCGGCCAGTCGAGCGAGCCGGTCACGGCGGACCAGCCGATGAGCACCGGGAAGCACCCGGCGATGCCACCCCACACGATGTTCTGCTCGGTGCGGCGCTTGAGGATCATCGTGTAGATCACGACGTAGAAGAAGATCGCCGTGGCGGAGAGCGTCGCCGTGAGCCAGTTGGTCGTGACCAGCAGCCAGACGGACGAGGTGATCGCGAGCGTCCACGAGAAGACGAGTGCGCCGCGCGCACTGACCTCGCCGGTCACCAGCGGCCGATTCTCGGTGCGATGCATGTGCGCATCGATGTCGCGGTCGAGGTACATGTTGAACGCCGCCGCGGAACCGGCGCTGAGGGATCCGCCGATGACGGTGGCCAGCACGAGCCAGAGGTCCGGCAGTCCGCCCTGCGCGAGGAACATCACCGGCACGGTCGACACGAGCAGCAGCTCGAGGACACGCGGCTTGGTGAGTGTCACGTAGGCCTTCACCGTGCGACCGATGGACGACTTCCTCACGGTCTGATCAGACATCGTCGAGATCTCGATCGCCTCCTCCGCGCACGTAACCGGACAACCTCTCCAGTGTATGACACGGCGTGACGTCCTCTGCGCCGTCGATCCGCGTAGCACGACAGTCGTCTTCGCTATGCTGAAAGCACTCGCGCGCCCGGCGCTGCGCACTCCCCTCCACCCGTCCCCGCGACGGTGCAGGATGCGCCAGGGAAGTTGCGGATGCGCCAGGGAATACGGGCGCCCTCGAAACTGTCGGAAAGGGCATGAACGTGTCGGAATTGCAGTGGGATGAGATCGATCGACGTGCGGTGGACACCGCCCGGATCCTGGCGGCCGATGCCGTCGAGAAGGTCGGCAACGGGCACCCCGGCACGGCGATGAGCCTCGCTCCGGCCGCGTATCTCCTCTACCAGCGGGTACTCCGCCACGACCCGACCGACACCGACTGGCTGGGCCGCGACCGCTTCATCCTGTCCGTGGGGCACTCCTCCCTCACCCAGTACGTGCAGCTCTACCTCGGTGGTTTCGGGCTCGAGCTCGACGACCTGAAGGCGCTTCGCACGTGGGGCTCGCTGACCCCCGGACACCCGGAGTACGGGCACACCAAGGGCGTCGAGATCACGACCGGACCTCTCGGCCAGGGACTCGCCTCGGCTGTGGGCTTCGCCTACGCCGCCCGCTACGAGCGCGGCCTGTTCGACCCCGAAGCCGCTGCGGGCACGAGTCCGTTCGACCACTTCGTGTACGTGATCGCCGGTGACGGCGACCTGCAGGAGGGCGTCACGAGCGAAGCCTCTTCTCTGGCCGGCCACCAGCAGCTCGGCAATCTGATCGCGATCTACGACTCCAACCAGATCTCGATCGAGGACGACACCAACGTCGCCTTCACCGAGGACGTCGCGAAGCGCTACGAGTCCTACGGCTGGCAGGTCCAGGTCGTCGACTGGAAGAAGACCGGCGAGTACGTCGAAGACGTCGCCGAGCTCAACGCGGCCATCGAGGCGGCTCAGGGCGAGACCTCGAAGCCGTCGCTCATCATCCTCAAGACGATCATCGGCTGGCCCTCGCCCGGCAAGCAGAACTCCGGCAAGATCCACGGCTCCGCCCTGGGTGCCGACGAGCTGGCCGCGACCAAGAAGGTCCTCGGCTTCGACCCCGACCAGAACTTCGTGGTCGCCGACGAGGTCATCGCGCACACGCGTGGTCTCGCCGCTCGCGCTGCCGAGGCACGTGCCGCGTGGCAGGAGTCGTTCGACGCCTGGGCATCAGCCAACCCGGAGAAGAAGGCCCTGCTCGACCGGCTCGAGGCCCAGGAGCTCCCGGCCGACATCACCGGCGCGCTGCCCGTGTTCGAGTCCGGCAAGGAGGTGTCGACCCGCGCCGCATCCGGCCAGGTCATCAACGCCCTCGCCGCCGAGCTCCCCGAGCTGTGGGGCGGATCGGCTGACCTCGCCGAGTCGAACCTCACGACCATCAAGGATGCGCCGTCGTTCATCCCCACCGAGTGGTCGACCCACGAGTGGTCGGGCAACCCCTACGGACGCGTGCTGCATTTCGGCATCCGCGAGCACGCCATGGGTGCGATCGTGAACGGCATCGTGCTGCACGGCCCGACCCGCGCGTTCGGCGGCACGTTCCTGATCTTCAGCGACTACATGCGGCCCGCGGTTCGCCTCGCGGCGCTCATGGACATCCCGTCCGTCTTCGTCTGGACGCACGACTCAGTCGCCCTCGGCGAGGACGGGCCCACCCACCAGCCGATCGAGCAGCTCGCCACCCTCCGCGCGATCCCGAACTTCACGGTCGTGCGCCCCGCGGACGCGAACGAGACCTCGGCCGCGTGGCTGGAGATCCTGCGTCGCCACGGAGGCCCCGCCGGCATCGCCCTGACGCGGCAGAACATCCCGGTATTCGAGCGCGGCGACGGTGCGGCCTCGGGTGATGTGTTCGCCTCCGCGGACAATGCGTCCAAGGGCGCCTACGTCCTGGCCGAAGCACCGAACGGAACGCCCGACGTCATCGTCATCGCGACCGGCTCGGAGGTGCAGCTCGCCGTGGGCGCCCGCGAGGCGCTGGCCGCGGAAGGTGTGAACGTCCGCGTCGTCTCCGCTCCTTCGCTGGAGTGGTTCCACGAGCAGGACGAGGCGTACCGTGAGAGCGTGCTCCCGGCTTCCGTCACGGCCCGCGTCTCCGTGGAGGCGGGATCGGTGCTCGGCTGGCGCGAGATCGTCGGCGACCGCGGTCGCTCGATCGGCATCGACCACTTCGGCGCGTCCGCCGATTACAAGACCCTGTTCGAGAAATTCGGAATCACGACCGAGGCCGTCATCGCGGCCGCACGCGAGACCATCGCCGCACACAGCACCAAGGAGAACGCATGAGCACCCCCACCGCACAGCTCGCCGCCGCAGGTGTCAGCATCTGGCTCGACGACCTCTCCCGCACCCGCATCTCCTCCGGCAACCTCGCCGAGCTGATCTCGTCGCGCAACATCGTCGGAGTCACCACGAACCCGACGATCTTCGCGAACGCGATCACGGACAAGAACGACACCTCGTACGACGCGCAGGTGACCGAGCTCGCGGCATCCGGGGCGAGCGCAGAGGAGGCGGTCTTCGCCGCCACCACGCAGGACGTGGCCGCGGCACTCGACGTCTTCCGTCCGGTCTGGGAAGCGTCAGACCACGTCGACGGTCGTGTCTCGATCGAGGTCTCCCCCGACCTCGCCCACGACACCGCGCGCACCGTGGCACAGGCCAAGGAGCTGTGGGCGAAGATCGACCGCCCCAACCTGCTCGTCAAGATCCCGGCGACCAAGGCGGGTCTCCCGGCGATCTCCGACGCGATCGGTGCCGGGATCAGCGTCAACGTCACGCTGATCTTCAGCCTCGAGCGCTACGCCGAGGTCATCGACGCCTACCTCACCGGACTCGAGACCGCGAAGGCAGCCGGCATCGACCTGTCGACCATCCACTCGGTCGCCTCGTTCTTCGTCTCCCGCGTCGACACCGAGACGGACAAGCGTCTCAGTGCCATCGGGACCGACGCCGCGGAGGCGCTCAAGAGCAAGGCGGGCCTGGCGAACGCCCGCCTCGCCTACGAGCTCTTCGAGCAGAGCTTCGCCGGTGACCGCGCCAAGACCCTGCTCGATGCCGGAGCCAACCCGCAGCGTCCGCTGTGGGCTTCGACGGGCGTGAAGGATCCCGCACTCCCCGACACCCTCTACGTGACCGAGCTCGTCGCTCAGGGCGTCGTCAACACGATGCCGGAGAAGACCCTCGAGGCGACGTTCGACCACGGCGTCGTCACCGGCGACACGATCACGGGCGGCTACGAAGAGGCCCGCGCCGTCTTCGCCGGACTCGCCGAGGTCGGCATCGACTTCACCGATGTCACCCAGGTGCTCGAGGACGAAGGCGTCGCGAAGTTCATCGACTCGTGGCACGATCTGCTGACGCAGGTCGCCGAAGGTCTGGAGTCCCAGCGATGACATTCTCCATCCACGCATCCGGAGCCGCGCGCGCCGCGATCGATGAGACGGTGCCGAGCCTCGTCCACGATCTCGTCGCTTCCCGCATCACCGGCGGAGATCCCACGCTCTGGGGTACCGCGGCAGAGGCGGAGGCGTCGATCCGGCTCGGATGGGTCGAGGCCGTCTCGGTCTCGCGCCCCCTCGTCGCCGAGATCGTCGCCCTGCGCGACGACCTCCACGCCAAAGGGGTCACGCGGGTCGTCCTGGCAGGCATGGGAGGCTCCTCGCTCGCTCCCGAGGTCATCGCACAGACCGCAGGGGTGCCGCTGACCATCCTCGACTCGACCGCTCCCGGCCAGGTGCTCGCCGCCCTGGATGAAGGGCTCGAGGGCACCGTTCTGGTCGTGTCGTCGAAGTCCGGGTCCACGGTCGAGACCGACTCGCAGCGTCGTACCTTCGAGGCTGCTTTCCGCGACCTCGGCATCGATCCCGTGGAACGCATCGTCGTCGTGACCGACCCCGGTTCCCCGCTCGATGCGTCGGCGCGCGACGCAGGGTACCGCGTCTTCAACGCCGACCCGAACGTCGGAGGGCGCTACTCGGCGCTCACAGCGTTCGGACTGGTGCCGACGGGTCTCGCGGGCGTCGACATCGACGAGCTGCTGAACGAAGCCGAGGCCTCGTCGCTCGAGGTGGCCGTCGACTCCGCCGAGAACCCGGCGCTCCGCCTCGGTGCGGCCATCGCCGCGACGAACCCCCGCCGCGACAAGCTCGGTCTGATCACGGACGGCACGCACATCAAGGGTCTGCCGGACTGGATCGAGCAGCTCATCGCCGAGTCCACCGGCAAGGAAGGTACCGGTATCCTCCCGGTCGTCCTCCTTCCGGTCTCGCCGGAGCTCGACCCGGTGCCCGCCGACCTGCAGATCGTGCGGCTCGTCGACGACGCGAACGAGTTCCACCTGCACGAACGCTACGAGGGCGAGATCCTCGTCAGCGGGACGCTCGGCGCGCAGCTCATCGTCTGGGAGTACGCGACCGCGATCGCAGGCCACCTGCTGCACATCAACCCCTTCGATCAGCCCGATGTCGAATCCGCCAAGGTCGCTGCCCGTGGCCTTCTCGACGCACGCCCCGAGCCAACCGCCCCGGCCTTCGTCGAGAACGGCGTCGAGGTGCGTGTGTCCGACCCGGCACTCGCGGCCTCCGGCACCGTCGAGGGCGTCCTGGACGCACTCTGGGCGCAGCTCCCCGCCGACGGCTACGTGTCGATCCAGGCCTACGTCAACCGGCTCGAGGTGCCTCAGCTCCAGGGGCTGCGCGAACTGGTGGCCGCCGACTCCGGACGACCGACCACCTTCGGATGGGGTCCGCGGTTCCTGCACTCGACCGGCCAGTATCACAAGGGCGGTCCCGCGCAGGGGGTGTTCCTGCAGATCCTCGAACGCACGGACGTCGATCTCGAGATCCCGGATCGTCCCTTCACCTTCGGGCAGCTCATCCAGGCCCAGGCCGCCGGTGACGCCGCTGTGCTCGCCGAGCACGGACGTCCCGTCGTCACGCTGACGATCACCGAGTCCTCGGACGACGTGCTCGCCCTCTTCGAAGCCGCACAGAAGTAACAGCAGGAGAATCCCCCACTGATGTCTGTTCCCCTCTCGCGCGGGCACAACCCGCTGCGTGACCCCGATGACCGCCGCCTCAATCGGATCGCGGGGCCCAGCGCCCTCGTGATCTTCGGCGTCACCGGTGACCTCTCACGCAAGAAGCTGATGCCCGCGGTCTACGATCTCGCCAACCGCGGGCTGCTTCCTCCGGGGTTCGCCCTGGTCGGGTTCGCTCGCCGCGACTGGGAAGACCAGGACTTCGCGCAGGTCGTCTACGACGCGGTGAAGGAGCACGCCCGGACGCCGTTCCGCGAAGAGACGTGGACTCAGCTGCTGCAGGGCATCCGCTTCGTCTCGGGTGAGTTCGACAACCCGGACTCGTTCCACAAGCTTCGTGAGACCGTCGAGAAGCTCGACCTCGAACGCGGCACCATGGGGAACCACGCGTTCTACCTGTCGATTCCGCCGAAGGACTTCCCGCTCGTCGCCAAGCAGCTGAAGGATTCCGGGCTCGTCGGTGAGAACAGCGACGATGACGAGCGCTGGCGGCGGGTGGTGATCGAGAAGCCCTTCGGACACGACCTCGAGTCCGCGCGTGCCCTCAACGCTGCGCTCGAAGTGGCCTTCCCGGCCGACTCGATCTTCCGCATCGACCACTACCTGGGCAAGGAGACGGTCCAGAACATCCTGGCGCTGCGCTTCGCGAACGAGTTGTACGAGCCGATCTGGAACCGCAACTACGTCGATCATGTGCAGATCACCATGGCCGAGGACATCGGCGTGGGCGGCCGGGCCGGTTACTACGACGGCATCGGCGCCGCGCGCGACGTGATTCAGAACCACCTCCTCCAGCTCCTCGCCTTGACCGCCATGGAAGAGCCGATCAGCCTGTCGGCTGCGGACCTGCGTGCCGAGAAGGAGAAGGTGCTCGCTGCCGTCCACGTCCCGGAGGACCTCTCCCTCGCCACCGCGCGTGGGCAGTACGACGGCGGCTGGCAGGGCGGCGAGCAGGTGACCGGCTTCCTGGCGGAGGAGGGGATGAACCCCGAGTCGACCACCGAGACCTACGCGGCCATCAAGCTCGAGATCGACACGCGTCGGTGGGCCGGCGTGCCGTTCTACCTGCGCACCGGCAAGCGTCTCGGACGCCGTGTGACCGAGATCGCCGTGGTCTTCAAGCGCGCACCCCAGCACCTGTTCGGGCGTGGCAACGCCTCGGAACTCGGACAGAATGCGCTGGTCATCCGGGTGCAGCCCGACGAGGGCGTCACCATCCGGTTCGGCTCGAAGGTTCCGGGCAGCGGATCCAACGTCCGGGACGTCACGATGGACTTCGGCTACGGCCATGCGTTCACCGAGGCGAGCCCCGAGGCGTACGAGCGTCTGATCCTCGACGTCCTCCTGGGCGACCCGCCGCTGTTCCCGCGGCACGAGGAGGTCGAGCTCTCCTGGAAGATCCTCGATCCCGTCGAGAAGTACTGGGCCGCCGAGGGCGGCCCGGTCGAGCAGTACGCGCCAGGCTCGTGGGGACCGGCATCAGCCGATGACCTGCTGGCCCGCGATGGACGAGTCTGGAGACGCCCGTGATCATCGATCTTCCCGACACCACCGTCAGCCAGGTCGCGAAGCAGCTGGTCAAGGTACGCGAAGAGGGCGGCGCCGTCGCTCTCGGTCGCGTCCTCACCCTGGTCATCTCCGCACGCAACGGGGTGGCCGAGGCCGCCATCGATGCCGCCAACGATGCGTCCCGCGAGCACCCCATGCGCGTCATCGTGCTCACGACCGGCGAAGGGGATTCCCGCCTCGATGCGCAGATCCGCGTCGGCGGGGACGCCGGCGCCAGCGAGGTCGTCGTCCTCCGTGCCTTCGGTGACGCCGCCAGCAACGAGGAGAGCCTGATCACCGGCCTCCTCCTGCCGGACGCTCCCGTCGTCGCGTGGTGGCCCGAAGCAGCTCCGGTCGCACCGGCGCAGTCACCACTCGGCAAGATCGCCCAGCGACGCATCACGGATGCGGCGACGGCGAGCGACGTCCGCGACCGGCTCGCCCTCCTCGGCGAGACCCACGCCCCCGGTGACACCGACCTCGCCTGGACCCGGCTGACGCACTGGCGTGAACAACTGGCAGCCGTGCTGGATCAGCCGCCCTACGAGCCGATCACCGGCGTCGAGGTCCGTGGAGCCGCGGCTTCCCCGTCCACCGCTCTGCTGGCCGCCTGGCTGCAGATGGCGCTCGAGGTTCGGGTGCGCTGGTCGTACGAGGATCCTGAGCACTGGGAAGAGGGCATCAAGTCCGTGCGCCTGACCCGTGAGTCCGGCGACATCCTGCTGGAGCGCCCGACCCCGGGCGTCGCGGTGCTCACGCAGCCCGGACAGCCGAACCACGACCTCCACCTGCCGCGCCGGACCCTTCGTGAGTGCCTCGCGGAGGAGCTGCGTCGGTTGGACCCCGATGTCCTGTACGGTCGAGTCATCACCGAGGGCTGGGAGAAGCTGGGTCCGCCCGAGACTGGAGAGTGACGTCGATGCAGGTATCATCCGCAGAGAAGCGGGTCGTGGTGGAATCCACACCTGCCGCCCTCGCCCACCGTGTCGCCGATCGATTCCTGACGCGTGTCCGCGCGCGCACGAGGAACGGTCGTCTGGCCCACATCGCCCTGACCGGCGGATCGATGGGTGGAGCGGTGTTGCGCGCGACCCTGGAAGACCCTCGGTCGGCCGAGATCGACTGGTCGCTGGTGCACTTCTGGTGGGGTGACGAGCGATTCGTTCCGCGCGATGACGCCGACCGCAATTCCCTGCAGTCGCGGCAGGCTCTGCTCGACCACATCCCGGTACCCGCCGAGAACGTGCATGAGGTGGCCGGCCCCGACACCGGGCTCACTCTGGACGAGTCTGCCGCAGCCTATGCGGCGGAACTCGCCCGCTTCGGCACCGAAGACCACGCATGGCCGTCCTTCGCCGTGTGCTTCCTCGGAGTGGGGCCGGACGGCCACGTCGCCTCGCTCTTCCCCGACCGCGACGAGGTCACGGTCACGGATGCCGCAGTGCTCGCCGTCCGTGACTCGCCCAAGCCGCCGCCGGAGCGTGTGACGCTCACTCGTCCGGTGCTGAACTCGTCGAAGCGCGTCTGGCTGGTGCTGACCGGCGCAGACAAGGCCTCTGCCCTGGGACTGGCCCTCGCAGGCGCCAGCTACACGAGCGTGCCCGCCGCGGGCGCCAAGGGACGCAAGCGCACGGTGTTCTTCGTGGACGAGGCCGCCGCCGCCGAGGTCTCCCCCGACCTCATCGATCAGGCCTACTGAACGGACATCGCGGCTAGGGTGCCGCTCTAGGGCTGTTCCGGCGAACCGGAACGCCATGGCTGGTCGCGCGGATCCTCCGGGTTGTCCGGACGATCCGTGGCCCCGGGGGTCCCGGGAGAGGCTGGAGGGGGCACGGACGTGCTGGCAGCAGCCGGTGTGGTCTGGGCCGTGTCCGGCGAGGTGCTGCCGCGCGCGATCCCCAGCTCCTGGCTCTCGCTGAGCACCTGCGGGTGGTAACGGGCGAGCCCGACGACTCCCCACACCGCGATGGCGCCCGCGATCACGAAGATCACCATCACCCAGGGGGGAGCTGCCGCGGCTTCACCGAGGACGACCATGCCGATGACGACGGCGACGAGCGGATCGACGACCGTGAGCCCGGCGATGACGAGGTCGGGCGGACCCGAGCTGTACGCGGTCTGCACGAAGTAGCCACCGACGGCTGCTGCGGCGACGAGCGCGAGCACGCAGATCGCCGTGATCCACTCGAACTGCCCGGCCTCGATGCGCTTGATGACGACCTTCGCGAGCGTGGCGACGAAACCGTAGAGCACGCCGGCGCCGATCACGTAGAACAGCGCACGCATGCGGTGCCGGAGGATGAGCCAGCCGCCGCCGAGGATGATGATGACCACCAGGAGCAGAGCGAGGATCACGAAGAGCTCACGATCGGTCACCTCCTGCTCGGTCGCATAGATCGCCGCGAAGAAGACGAAGAGGAAGATGCCGCCTACGCAGCACACGATGGCGGTGAGCGACTGTTTCGTCGGAGCGTGACCGGAGACCCGCGCATTCAGGAGGGTCGTGATCACGAGAGCGATCGCCCCGAGGGGCTGGACGACGATCAGCGGGGCCTTCACCAGAGCCGCGAGCTGGCAGACGACGGCGAGCCCGAGCATCAACGTGCCGATGAGCCACGACGGCCGCGTCAGCAGGCGCCGGATCTGGTCGAAGCTGAGTCCTGACGCGCCGTCGGAGCCGCTGAGACGCTCGACCTTCTCCACGCCGCGGTGCTGATACTGCGCTCCCAGCGACATGAAGACGGCGCCGGCGAGGGCGAGAGGGATCCCCAGAAGCAGACCGGGGTTCTGAAAGGCGCCGACGAGCTGGTCGCCGACGTCGTCCACCGCGTTCATCCACACCCCAGCAGTCACGATATGAGCCTACCTGCCGCATCGTGCCGACTAGGGTTGTGACGTGGCTGTACTACCGATTCGCATCATGGGCGACCCCGTCCTGCACTCCCCCGCTTCACCCGTCGACGAGATCACGGACGAGATCCGCGCCCTCGTCGAGGACATGTTCGAGACGATGGACACCGCCCCGGGCGTCGGGCTCGCCGCGCCTCAGGTCGGTGTGCCCCTGCGCATCTACACCTATGCCTACGTCGACGACGACGACGAGCCCTGGCGCGGCGTGCTCATCAATCCGGAGCTCTGGATGGTTCCCCTGGAGCCGGGCGACCCCGACCCGGAGCTGGAGTCGGAGGGCTGCCTGTCTTTCCCCGGCGAGCGGTTCCCGCTTCGACGCTCCGAGCGCGTCCGCGTCACAGCGACCGACCTCGACGGGCAGCCTGTCTCGATCGACGTGGACGGATGGCGTGCCCGCATCATGCAACACGAGTTCGACCACCTCGACGGCATCCTCTACGTGGATCGCCTCTCCGACGGGGACTGGAAGACCGTGCAGAAGCTCGCGCGCAAGCGTGGATGGGGACGCCCGGGCGCAAGTTGGATGCCTGGCGTGGACGACCTCGAAGGATGACCCGAATGAAGCTCCATCCCGGACTCTCCCTGTTCCTCGCCACCGGCGCCCTGACCCTCTCGGTCGTTCTGACCGGTTGTGGTGGATCCGCCTCCGCACCGGAGCCGAGCTCGACGGCGGACGGCGCGGAGACCGAAAACGTCACGACTCCTGCCGTGCAGGTCGGCGATTGCCGCCTCGAAGCCGCCTCCGGGATGCCCGAGGACGCCGAGGTCGTGCCGTGCGACGAACCGCACGACGAAGAGGTCTTCCACCAGGTCACCGTGCTGGAGGAGGACTTCAGCATCGAAACGGTCGACGCATACACGACGGAGTGCGTGGGTGAGGCGTTCACCGAGTTCGTCGGAGTCGCGCGCGAGGAGTCGGCACTCATCGTGTATCTGATCCCCCCCACGGCCGAGACCTGGGACCAGCCTGACGGACGCGTGATCTCCTGCCTGCTCGCCGATCCGGCCGGCCCCGTCGAAGGAACGCTCGAGGGCGCGGCCCGCTGACCGTCCGCACCGGGTGCGGAGAGCGCCCGGGGGAATGACGAAAGCCCCCTCCGAAGAGGGGGCTTTCGTCATTGGCTCCCCGGCTTGGACTCGAACCAAGAACCTGCCGGTTAACAGCCGGCTGCTCTGCCAATTGAGCTACCGAGGAATGCGCCCGCTGCGCGGGCAACTCGACAAGCTTAGCAAACTCCCGACGTAGTTCATGACACCGGGGCGCCGTTCGCGTATGCCGGGCGTGTCGGCGTCAGCGCCGCGAATCCGACTCCGCGTTCGGCACCCAGAGCAAATCGCGGCCGACACCGCGGGCGACCACATGACCGCCACGGAGCATGAGAGTCTCGGCGTTCAGTTCGCGGATGAAGTCCGCGTCGTTCGTGACGAGCAGCGCCGCCATCGACTGTTCCCTACGGCGACGGGTGATCGCATCGAAGACCACGGGGCGGACCTCGAGGTCGAGGTTGGCGAGCACCTCGTCCGCGATGAGCACCCGCGGCTCGAGGACGAAGGAGCGGGCGATCGCCACGCGCTGGCGCATACCGGCGCTGAGCTCATACGGGAACTTCGCCGCCGTCCCGAGCGGAAGGTGGAGTTCGTCCAGCAGCGTGGCCACGCGGATCGACAGAGCCTTGGTGTTGACCCGCCGTTCGCGGATCAGGATCGGTTCGGCGATCACCTCGTTGACCGTCAGGCGCGGCGGAAGATCGGCGCCCGCCCCTTGGGGGACGAAACCGGCGCGATACGTGAGGATCCGGTGCTTGCGTCCGGGGCGGCGGACGTCCACCCCGCACACCTGTGCGCTGCCTCCGACGACCTTCACCGAGGGATCGGTGGAGCCGGCGAGGGCCGCCACCAGCGTCGACTTCCCGGATCCGGTCGGCCCCGCGACGCAGATGAGCTCCCCGGGCGCGAGCGAGAACGTGACACCGTCGACGGCCCGCGTCGGCATGCCATGACCGATCCGGTCGATCACCAGATCGGAGCAATCGATGGCGTTCGTGGGTTCGGGCTTGCGGGACATGTCTCCATCCTGCCCGCTGCGCGATGCCGCGCGGGGTTACGACTCGGCGAAGCGTTGACGCTCGGCGTCGATGTCGCGCAGGCGCATGCGCAGCGCGCGTCCGCCGTCGGAGTCTGCGGGCACACGCTGCACCGCCCCGAGGAGCTCCTGCTTCTCGGACTCGAGCTGGCGTAGCACGAGTCTGCGGGCCAGGTCTGAAACGGTCGCGACGGCCCGCTCCTCGTCGCGCGCAGGGAACGGAGTCATCAGCAGTTCACCGGCGAGCGAACGATACGGCTCACGCACCGCGTTCACCGCCTCCGTCACCCAGCCCGCCCTCGTCCGATCCGGCGCCCCCACCACGGCTTCGCGCACCGCGTCCAGCCCCGGAGTGCGGAACGGCACGGCCAGTGCCCTGCTCAGCAGTGCCTGGTCGACCTGATGCCCGTACTGCAGGGCGCCCATCAGGGCGTCGCGCTCGACGGCCACATCGGGGCTGCGCGGCAGAGTCGCCAGAGTGACCGGCGCCATCACGGGCGCACCCGTCGCCCCATCGACCTGCTGCGGAGCCTCCCGACGCACCGGCGGAGCCATCGAGGCACCGCGGGCCGCGCGCTCGACCTCGCTGCGCACCTCGGTCGGATCCATCCCGAGCCGGCGTGCCAGGACCCGTTCGTAGCCCGGGCGCAGAAGCCGGTCGCGGATCTCCGCCACGATCGGTGCCGCGGCGCGAAGAGCACCGACGCGTCCTTCCACCGTGCCGAGGTCGAAGCCGGCCAGCTTGCGGTCGATCGCGAACTCGAACATCGGCTGCTTCTTGTCCATCAGTCCGCGCACGGCGGCGTCGCCCCGCTGGAGTCGCAGATCGCACGGGTCGAGCCCATCCGGTGCGACCGCGACGAAGGTCTGTGCGTTGAATCGATCGTCCTCGGTGAACGCGCGCAGCGCCGCCTTCTGACCGGCCTCGTCGCCGTCGAACGTGAACACGACCTCGCCCGAGGCGTTGTCGTCGCCCATCACACGACGCAGCACCTTGATGTGCTCGGTGCCGAACGCCGTGCCACAGGTCGCGATGGCCGTCGTGAGACCGGCCAGGTGGCACGCCATCACGTCGGTGTACCCTTCGACCACCACGACACGTCGAGGATCACCCCGCGCGATGTCCCGCTTCGCGAGGTCGAGTCCGTAGAGGACTTGCGCCTTCTTGTAGATCGGGGTCTCCGGGGTGTTCAGGTACTTCGGCCCGTTGTCGTCATCGAAGAGCTTGCGCGCGCCGAATCCGATCGTCTGACCGGAGACGTCGCGGATGGGCCACACCAGACGCCCGCGGAACCGATCGTAGACCCCCCGCTGTCCGGTCGAGACGAGTCCTGCCGTGCTGAGTTCCTCGCGGGTGAACCCCTGCGCCGTGAGGGCCTTCAGCATCCCGTCCCACCCGCGCGGTGCGAACCCCACTCCGAAGTGCGCGGCGGCACCGGCGTCGAATCCGCGTTCTCCGAGGAAGCGACGACCGGCCTCGGCGTCCGGCGACAGCAGCTGCGCCCGGAAGAACTCCGCCGCCGCCGTGTTCGCCGCGTAGAGGCGACTTCGACCGCTCGTCTCCGGTGCCGCTCCCCCGTCTTCGTAGTGCAGGGTGTATCCGATGCGTCCGGCCAAGCGCTCGACGGCCTCAGTGAAGCTGATGTGATCCATCTCGCGCAGGAACGAGTAGACATCGCCCGACTCGCCGCAGCCGAAGCAGTGGTAATAACCCACCTGCTGACGCACGTGAAAGCTGGGGCTCTTCTCATCGTGGAACGGGCACAGGCCCTTGAGCGATCCCACGCCGGCCGACTTGAGCGCAACCCGCTCACCGACGATGTCCGCGATGTTCGTGCGCGCCTTGACCTCGTCGACGTCGGCCTGCCGGATGCGTGGCATCAGTGCGCCCCTTCGGCGACGGGCCGCCGTTCGACGTGCGCGCGTGCACCGGGTCGTGCGTGACGCGGGGTCCAGATGCCGACCTCGGCCGGATCGATCTCCCCGACCAGGCGATTGTGCCAGTCGATCGCGCTCTGGTCGGTGAGGCTGGCGATCTGATCGACCACGACCCTCGCGCGCTGGGCATCGTCCTCGGCCGCCACGAAGTCCGCCGCGAATGCGGGCTCGAGAACGTCCGAACCGGCGGACCACAGCGCATCCGTCGACCAGAGCGCGTCGGCGAGACGCTTCAGCACCCGCCGCTGCTCCTTGTAGACGCCTTTTCGCGCTTCGATCGTCACGATCGCCTGGCCCATGATCCCCTTCAGGACAGCGATCTCGACCTCGACCACCCGCGGCACGATCACGTGCGCGTTGTAGCGCACGAGTGCGGTCGAACCATAGGCGTCTTTGGTGGCGGAGACCGACGCGCGGGCGAATCGGCCGATCAGGTCGCTCGTCAGGTTCTTCAGGCGGGCGAGAGCCTGACGGGAACGGTCGAACGACGCGAGCCACATCGGCTGGGATGCCAGGCGATACAGGGCATCGGCGAGTTCGTCCCTGGTGAAGTCGTATCCGACCCACTGCTGGATGCGTCCGACGAGGGCGTCGTGGGCGAGGGGATCCGCGAGCTGGGCGACATCGACGTAGCCGTTGACGATCGCGTCCTCGAAATCATGCACCGAGTAGGCGATGTCGTCGGAGAGATCCATGATCTCCGCCTCGATGCAACGCAACCGACCGGGCGCGCCTTCGCGCATCCAGCGGAACACGGCCTCGTCCTCGGGATACACGCCGAACTTCAGACGGCCTCCGGGATCCGGCACGGGGCTGTCCACGGTCCACGGATACTTGCACGTCGCGTCGAGGCTCGCACGGGTCAGGTTCAGGCCGACGGAGCGGTCGTCATCGTCGAGGACCTTCGCCTCGAGCCGGGTGAGGATGCGCAGCGACTGCGCGTTGCCCTCGAAGCCGCCGATGTGCTCGGCCCACTCGTTGAGTGCCCGTTCGCCGTTGTGACCGAACGGAGGGTGTCCCAGATCGTGGCTGAGGCACGCGGTATCGACGACATCCGCGGAGACGCCCAGTGCCACCGCGAGTTCCCGCCCGACCTGGGCCACTTCGAGCGAGTGGGTCAGTCGGTTTCTCGCGAAGTCCGCCGTGCTCGCGGGGCTCAGCACCTGCGTCTTGGCGGCGAGACGGCGCAGCGCGGCGGAGTGCAGCACGCGCGCGCGGTCTCTCGCGAAGTCGTTGCGCTCGGATCGATGGGTCTCGGCGAAGAAGCGCTCGGCGTCGCGCGCATCGTAGCCGTCGGCGCGAAGCCCGACCGGGGAGTCAGCCGCCACTGTTCTCGATCTCCGCTCCACGCATCATCTCCGAGGCGGAGGACGCGAGCTCGCGCGACTCCAACCACTTGTCGGGCAGCGCCGTGCGCTTGGGGTGTCCTGCCCGTCCGCGCTGGCCCTCCGCGTCCGCGCCGGGGTACGGCGCCGTGTGATCGAGCCGTGCGAGCAACTCGTCGATCTCCGCCAGGCTTGACGCGGTGGCGAGTCCCGTCCGGATGTCCCCACCGACCGGATATCCCTTGAAGTACCACGACACATGCTTGCGCACATCCCGGCAGCCCCGGTCTTCGTCCTCGAAGAACTCGACGAGCAGTTCGGCATGTCGGCGGAAGGCGTCCGCCACGAAGCCGAGCGTCGCGTCGACGACCTTTCCCTCGCCCCCGAACGCCGTGGCGAGTTCGCCGAACAGCCACGGGCGTCCGAGGCAACCGCGACCGACCACGACCCCGTCGCAGTCGGTCTGGGCCATCATCCGCACGGCGTCGTCGGCCGACCAGATGTCGCCGTTGCCGAGCACCGGGATGCTGGTGACGGCCTGCTTCAGCTCACCGATGGCGTTCCAGTCTGCGTGTCCGGAGTAGAACTCGCCCGCGGTGCGCGCGTGCAGCGCGACAGCAGCCGCGCCGGCATCCTCGGCGGCTCGACCGGCATCGAGGAACGTCAGGTGATCCTTGTCGATGCCCTTTCGCATCTTGACGGTGAGAGGCACATCCCCGGCGGCCTTGACGGCCTGATCGACGATGTCTGCGAACAGCTTCGACTTCCAGGGCAACGCCGCTCCCCCGCCGCGACGGGTGACCTTCGGCACCGGACACCCGAAGTTGAGGTCGATGTGATCGGCGTGGTCTTCGGCGACGATGATGCGCACCGCTTCCGCGATGGTCTTCGGGTCGACGCCGTAGAGCTGGATGGAGCGCGGTGTCTCGGACTCGTGGTGCCTGATGAGTCGCATCGTCGTGTCGTTGCGTTCAACGAGTGCGCGCGAGGTGATCATCTCGCTCACATAGAGTCCGGCTCCGTACTCACGGCACAGACGTCGGAATGCGGTGTTCGTGATCCCCGCCATGGGTGCGAGGACGACCGGCACGTCGAGATCGATCGGACCGATGCGAAGGGGGCGGGCGGTGGTGGCGAGAGTCATGTCGTCTCTATTCTCCCAGACGCGGAGCCGGGAGGGATGCGGCGATCTAAGCTGTGGATATGACCGAATCCTCGCTCCGCACGATCCCGTTCACCGACGCGAAGGGCGAGCAGAAGACGCTCGACGATCTCGGCGCCGATGTGGTGCTGGTGGTGAACGTCGCGTCGAAGTGCGGCCTCACACCCCAGTACGAACAGCTCGAGGAATTGCAGCGTCTCTACGGTGACCGCGGGTTCACCGTGGTCGGGTTCCCGTGCAACCAGTTCTTCGGTCAGGAGCCGGGTTCGGTCGATGAGATCCTCGAGTTCTGCTCGACCACCTACGGCGTGAGCTTCCCTGTCACCGACAAGGTCAAGGTGAACGGCAAGAACGCCGCCGAGCTCTACAAGGCACTCAAGGAGACCCCCGATGCCGGCGGGAAGGCCGGACGGGTTGAGTGGAACTTCGAGAAGTTCCTTGTGCTGCCGGACGGGGACGTCCTGCGCTTCCGTCCGAAGCAGAAGCCGGACGCCCCCGAGATCGTCAGCGCGATCGAAGCGGCGCTGTCCCGCTAGACCGCGGCGGCCTCCGCCTCGGTCTCCCCGCGCTTCGCCCAGAGATCGCGAAGGACGTTCTCGAATGCGGCCGGCGGCTGCGCACCGCTGATGCCGTACTGGCCGTCGACGACGAAGAACGGCACCCCTTGGATGCCGTAGGCGCGCGCCTGAGCCTGGTCCTGACGCACGGCGGGCAGGTACTGCTCACTCTCCAACGCCGCACGAGCACGGTCGGCGTCGAGACCGACCTCGACAGCGAGCGCGACGAGATCGTCGATGCGCCCGACATGCTTGCCCTCGGTGAAGTAGGCGGACATGAGCCGCTCCTCCATCTCGTGCTGCAACCCCTCGGCCTTCGCGAAGTGGAGCAGCTCGTGCGCCTTCACCGTGTTGGTGTGCTGCAGCAGATCGAAGCGGTACTGGAGCCCCGCGTCGGCGGCGACACCGGTCACGTTCGCCAGCATCTGCTCGACCTGGTCGCGGGGCATGCCCTTGTGGCCTGCGAGGAAGTCGATCTCGTCCCCGTCGAAGTCGACGGGGGTGTCGGGTGAGAGCTCGAACGAGTGGAACGTGATGTCGACCTGCGGCGCATCCGCGTCGGCAGCTACGGCTTCGAGACCCTTCTCGAGGTTGCGCTTGCCGATGTAGCACCAGGGGCAGGCGATGTCGGACCAGATGTCGATGGAGATGGGTTCAGTCACACTTTGATCCAACCGCATGCGCCTGTGAGCTATTCCGCTGCTGCGGGGACCGGCGGATAGGATTCTCGGATGCTCTCCGTGGACGACCCGCTCCCCTTCCGCCCGAAGAGGGTGCTGGTGGCCGGGGTGTCCGGGTCGGGGAAGACCACACTGGCAGGTCGCATCGCGGAGATGTGGGACCTTCGTCACGTCGAGATCGACGGGCTGTTCCATGGGCCGGGCTGGACTCCGAGGCCGGAGTTCCTCGACGACGTACGCGCCTTCGCGTCGGACGACCGCTGGATCACCGAGTGGCAGTACACGAGCAAAGGCACGGATGCCGTCCTCACCCCGCGCGCGCAGCTCGCGATCTGGCTCGACTATCCGTATCCCGTGGTGCGCAGACGTCTGATCAGGCGCACCCTGGCCCGCGGCGCCCTGCGACGAGAGCTCTGGAACGGCAACCGCGAGAAGGGGCCGTGGAACATGCTCAGCCGCGATCCCGAGAAGAACATCCTCGCGTGGCAGACGGCCACGCTCCACAAGTGGGCCGAGCGCTTCCCCGAGTTGCAGGACGACTTTCCCCACCTCACGATCGTCCGGCTGCGTCATCCGCGGGAGACGGAGCGGTGGCTGCGCTCTCAGGCTGAGGCGTCCGGGGTGTCGATCGCGCCCCCGAAGCGACGGTCGCGCGCCACGTAGATCGCGATCGCCCGCCACAGCTCCTCCCGGGAGAAGTCCGGCCAGAGCGTGTCGAGGAACACCATCTCGGCATACGCCGACTCCCAGAGCAGGAAGTTCGAGGTGCGCTGTTCCCCGGAGCTGCGCAGGAACAGGTCGACGTCCGGCATGTCGGGCACATATAGGTGGCGGCGGACCATTTTCTCGCTGATCGCCTTCGGCTTCACGCGTCCGGCAGCGACATCCTCGGCGATGGCTCGCATCGCGTCGACCAGCTCCACCCTTCCGCCGTAGTTCACGCACATCGTGAGGGTGAGGACGTCGTTGCCGCGGGTCAGCTGCTCGGCGTACTGCAGCTCCTTGATGACGCTTCCCCAGAGCCTCGGCTTGCGCCCCGCCCACCGGATGCGCACGCCCCACTCGTTCAGTTGATCGCGTCGCCGGTGCAGCACGTCACGGTTGTATCCCATGAGGAAGCGGACCTCTTCGGGGGAACGCGCCCAGTTCTCCGTCGAGAAGGCGTACACGGAGAGGTGCTTCACGCCGGCCTGGATCGCACCGGCGACCACGTCGAGGAGCACCTCCTCCCCTGCCTTGTGACCTTCGATGCGATTGAGCCCCCGGCGATTCGCCCACCGACCGTTGCCGTCCATCACGATCGCCACGTGCTCCGGCACCGCAGCGAAAGCGGGAGGATACACACCGGTCCAGTCCAAGGGACGATACGGAACGGCGTCTTTGTGCGTGTACGGCTTGGGAGTCACCGTGCTCCTTCGGAGGGGATGTCGGACACATGCGCGAGCGAGCGGATGCCGCGCTCCAGGTGCCATTGGGCATAAGCGGAGACGAGGCCGGAGGCTGCGGCCGTGTCGGCGTGCGAAGCGGCATCGATCACGTCCCACTCCCCCGCGAGGAGGGAGCGGAGCAGCGCCAGCGTCCTCTCGGCGACGCGCGGGCTTCCCGCCGGAGCGCAGTTCTCGCACACCACTCCGCCCAGCTGTGCGACGAACCGCGCATGCGGGCCGGGCACGCCGCATCGGGCGCACTCGTCGAGGGACGGCGCCCACCCCGACAGGGACATCACCCGCAGCAGGTAGGAGTCGAGGATGCTCCGTGCTCCGTGTTCGCCGCGCGACAGAGCACGCAGTCCGCCGACGAGGAGCAGGTACTGGTCGGAGGTCGCTTCGGCATCGCTCAGCCGATCGGCCGTCTCCACCATGGCGTTCGCCGCGGTGAAGCGGTCGTAGTGCGCCGCGATGTCCGCGCCGTAGGAGCCGAGCGACTCGGCCTGCTGCACGATGTCGAGCGAACGTCCCTGGTAGAGCTGCACGTCGGCCACCATGAACGGCTCGAGCTTGGCGCCGAACTTCGACGAGGTGCGGCGCACCCCCTTCGCCACCGCACGGATTTTGCCATGACGTCGGGAGAGCATCGTGACGATGCGATCCGCCTCACCGAGTTTGTGGGTGCGCAGGATCACCGCTTCGTCTCGATAGGTGGGCACCCTTCGATTATCCTCCGTGCGCGAGAATGGACGCGTGACCGAACCGCTCTTCATCATTCCGCTGTGGGCGGACCTGCTCGGCGTCGGCCTGGGCGGGGTCCAGGGTGCGATGTTCGCCTCGGGGTTCCAGGGCCAACGACGGCTCGACTGGCTCGGTGTCGCCATCATCGGGATCATGATCGGGATGGGCGGCGGTTTGATCCGCGACATCCTGCTCGGGCAGACGCCCGCGACCCTGCAGAACCAGTGGTACCTCGTGACGGCCGGTGGTGCGGCCCTCTTCGGGATGCTGCTCGCCGGCCTCTTCACCCGGCTGAACACCGCGATCGTGGTCCTCGACGCCGTCGTGATCGGGATGTTCGGCGCGTTCGGGACGAGCAAGGCTCTCGCGTTCGGGATCCCCGAGGTCCCGGCCGTGTTCATCGGGGTCTGCGCCGCGGTGGGCGGAAGCGTCCTGCGCGACATGCTCATGGGGCTGCCGACCGCGATCATGCACGTCGGATCCCTCTATGCGGTGGCCGCCGGCGCGGGGTGCACCTTCATCGTGATCGCCGTCGCACTGGGGATGCCGATCACGCTCGCGGCGATCATCGGGATCGCGGTCACCGCCGTCATCCGCGTCCTCGCCGTCACCTTCGACGTCTCCCTCCCGGAGCAGCGCCGCATCTACCGACGCAAGGTCGCCGCGGAGACGGGTGCGATCGCGATCGTGAAGCCCAGCGCCGACCTCTGAACCTCGGCTTCCGGGATGCGGCGCGGCAGCAGACGATCAGAGTGATCCGAATGCGAAACGCCCCCGGTACAAGGCCGGGGGCGTTCCACGTCGGAGATCAGACCGCTGCGAGCTCGTGCTGCCGAGTGCGGATCGAACGGTTCACACCCGACACGATCGCCTTGAGCGACGCCGTCGAGATATCGCCGTCGATACCGACACCCCACAGCCGCTGGTCGCCGACCTGCAACTCGACGTAGGCCGCAGCCTGCGCGTCGCCGCCCGCGCTGAGAGCGTGCTCGACATAGTCGTACACCGTGATGTCGAAGCCCTGGCCGCGCAACACCTCGACGAAGGCGGCCACAGGTCCGTTGCCGTTCCCCGACACGGCCAGCTGTTCGTCATCGTCACGCAGGACGACATCGAGCACGACGTCACCCGACATGTCGCTGCGGGTCTGCGTGGCGAGCAGCTCGAAGCGCCCCCACTTGGCCGTCGAGTCATCGGCAGGCAGATACTCGTCGTTGAAGATCGACCAGATCTGGTCGGACGTGACTTCACCGCCTTCGGCATCGGTCTTGGCCTGCACGACCCCCGAGAACTCGATCTGCAGCTTGCGCGGCAGGTCGATCGCGTGGTCCGACTTCAGCAGGTAGGCGACTCCGCCCTTGCCGGACTGCGAGTTGACGCGGATGACCGCCTCGTACGAACGTCCGAGGTCCTTCGGGTCGACCGGCAGATAAGGAACGGCCCACTCGATCTCGTCGACCGTCACGCCCTCGGCGGTCGCCCGCGCCTCCATCGCCTCGAAGCCCTTCTTGATCGCATCCTGGTGCGATCCGCTGAAGGCGGTGAAGACCAGGTCGCCGGCCCACGGGCTGCGCTCCGGCACGGGGAGCTGGTTGCAGTATTCGACCGTGCGCTTGACCTGGTCGATGTCGCTGAAGTCGATCTGCGGGTCGATGCCCTGCGTGAAGAGGTTGATCCCCAGAGCCACGATGTCGACGTTGCCCGTGCGCTCGCCGTTGCCGAACAGGCATCCCTCGATGCGGTCGGCACCGGCCATGTAGCCGAGCTCCGCGGCCGCGATCGCGGTGCCGCGGTCATTATGCGGGTGCAGGGAGAGGATGACGTTCTCGCGGTGGTTCAGGTGCCGGCTCATCCACTCGATGGAGTCGGCGTAGACGTTCGGAGAAGCCATCTCGACGGTGGCCGGCAGGTTGATGATCACCTTGCGGTCCGCCGTCGGCTCGAACACCTCGATGACCTGGTTGCAGATGTCGACCGCGAACTCGAGCTCAGTACCCGTGTAGCTCTCGGGCGAGTACTCGTAGTACACCTTCGTGTCGGGGATCGTCTTCTCGAACTTCCGACACAGGCGCGCTCCTTCGAGCGCGATGTCGATGATGCCCTGCTTGTCGGTGCGGAAGACAACCTCGCGCTGCAGCACGCTCGTGGAGTTGTAGAGGTGCACGATGGCCTGCTTCGCACCGGCGATCGACTCATAGGTGCGCTCGATGAGGTGCTCGCGGGCCTGGGTCAGCACCTGGATGGTCACATCGTCCGGGATCAGGTTCTCTTCGATGAGCTGACGGACGAAATCGAAGTCGGTCTGGCTCGCCGACGGGAAACCGACTTCGATCTCCTTGTAGCCCATGCTCACGAGCAGCTCGAACATGACCCGCTTGCGCTCCGGCGACATCGGGTCGATCAGAGCCTGGTTGCCGTCGCGGAGGTCGACGGCGCACCAGCGGGGAGCCTCGGTGATTCGGGCGTCCGGCCAAGTGCGGTCGGGCAGGTGGACGTTGATCTGCTCGTGGAACGGCCGATACTTGTGGATCGGCATCGCGGACGGGCGCTGAGTGTTCTGCATGATGGGGCTTCTTCTCTTCGTCAAAATGAACGGGCCAACACAAGCGCCGCGACGAGGGAGGCCCTAGCTTGAGGACTCGTCGCGGCAGCTAAGAAGAAGCAGACCGCCGAAAGGCATGTCGTCATGCTAGCAGGGAACACGCCTCCACTTCGACGAATCTGAGACGATTGCGCGCCGCGCGACACTTCCCGCACATGAGCACATCGCTACGTTCTCTGACCCTCGCCGCGGTATCCGCCGTCGGTCTCCTGTTCCTCGGCGGTTGCGCGTTCGTCCCAGGACCCGCGGCGGCACCCACGAGCACCACGGTTCCGTCCGATCAACGGCTGGAAGAGGCGCACCCCGTGCCGCCGGAGGGGCGTGTGGTCGGGGTGGGCATGGTGCTGGACGCGAGCGGGGACGTGCAGTTGTGCCTGGGGGCGATCATGGAGTCCTACCCGCCGCAGTGCCTCGGCGTGCCGTTGGACGGCTGGACCTGGGACGGCGTCGAAGGCAGCGACGACAGCGGCGAGACGACCTGGGGCGACTATGCGGTGTACGCCACCTACGACGGCGAGCGACTCACCATGACCGATCCGCCGATCATGGCCGCACTGTACGACTCGATCGCTCCGGAGGATCCGACGGGAGGAGTCGACGGCACGACTCCCGAGGATGAGCTCGCACGGGTCCAAGACGACATCGCGGCACGCCTCGGCACGGAAGCGGTCACGGTCGGGACGGATCGCGGATATGTCTGGGTACAGGTCGTCTGGGATGACGGCGCGATCCAGGAAGCGATGGACGCCGAGTACGGCGAACGAGTGGTGGTCGTCAGCTCCGCACTTCGCGAGACCGACTGACCTCCGGGATCAGAGCCAGCTTGCCTCCGGGGTGTCCCGTCGCCAGGAGGCGGTGGGCGTCTTGGGCTCGCTCGAGCGGGAAGGTCTGCGCGAGCGGCACCTCGAGGTCGCCGTTCTGGGCCAGCGCGATCAGCTCCCCCCGCACCTCGTCGCGGAAGCGGGCACTGGCCGGCTGGGAACCCGCGATCGCGAGGAACCCAGCGGCCTCGGCGCGACCGGGGGCCGCGATCGTGACGATGCGGCGAGGGGCGGAGACGAGAGCGAGCGACACGTCCACGGCCTCGTCCGTACCGACAGCATCGAGTGCCGCCGAGATGGGCCCCGCCGCCACCTCCCTCACGCGATCGGCGAGCCCCGTGCCGTAGCGGACAGGTATGCCGCCGAATCGGGTCACCTCGTCGAAGCGGTTCTCGCTCGCCGTACCGATCACACGGATGCCTCGCAGCCGGGCCTGTTGCAAGACGCTCACCCCGACCGCGCCTGAGGCACCGTGGAGGAGGATGGTCTCCCCTGGCGTCGCCCCGGTGACCGCGAGCATCTCGGCGGCCGTGGTGCCCACGAGCAGCAGGTTCGCCGCCTCCGGATGCGAGAGGGTCGACGGTTTCGCGAACACCTTCTCTGCGGGAACGGTGAGTGCCGTCGCGTATCCGCCCCGCACCCGGAAAGCCACGACCTCATCGCCCTCCGACGCGGTCCCGGAGCCGATCCGCGTGTCCGGTCCGATCGCGATGATCTCACCGGAGACCTCGTAGCCGATCGGGACCGGAAGAGCGGAGTCAGACCTCGCCGCGGCGACGTGTTTCGCGTCGGCCGGGTTCACCCCCGCGGCGCGCACACGGATCGTCACCTCACCCGCCGTCGGCGGCGGAATGCTGACGTCGGTGAACTCCCATGCCTCGGGCGAGCCCCACGACGTGGCGACCCAATGTCGTGCTTCGAGGAGCTTCTTCGACGTCGACATCGGCGGACTCGCTCAGGCGGCGCAGCGAAGGTTGTTCACGGTACCGGACACGTTCGCCCAGTTTCCGGCACTCACCGTCTTCAACACGGTGGCACCGTTGCGTGCCTGGACATATCCGGCACTGCGCGCATTCGCCACGGACCGCACGGTGAAGCTCGGCGGCACGGTGTTGACTCCGCAGCCTCCGAACGAGAGCGAACCTCCGGCCAGGGAGAGCGCGTTGTATGCGCAGAACCTACCGGTCGCACAGCTCCCGACGGAGCGCGCCGTCAGGTCCGATGCCGACGGCACGCTCAGAGCCATGTCCAGCGCCGGCCACACGGCGTGAGTCGCATCGACGATCACACCACCGGGGACCTCGTCGAGCATCGCCGCGACCAGCGGGTCCACGTCATGATCATCGCGCGCCGAAGCCATGGTCGGCACCGCTGCCCACGCCAGGACGGCGCCGAACAGGACGGCCGCCAGCACGGTGCGGAGCTTCATCGGACGGTGTCCTCATCGAGGTCCCACATCCGGTAGGAGATGATGGCGCCCGCGGAGAACACCCCGTCATCCTTCAGCACCGTGCGTTCGATGCCGACGATCCGACCGGTCTCGCGCGATACCAGGATCAGGTCGCTCACGGCCCCGTCCGGTGACAGGACGCGGATGCCGGCCACCGGTCGGCCCAGTCGATCCGTCGTCGTCCCGAGAGCTTCGCCGCCGCCCGTCTCCGCGAGCAGAACGAGCAGTTCCTCGTGCTGCGCGTCGGTCAGCGTCCACTGGTCGAGCGCCGTGGTCATCGCCGTCTCCACCTCGAAGGCCGTCGGATCCTCCGGCATGCCGAACGCGCGGAGCATAGCGACCATGTCCTCGCCGGTCTCGCCGGGAACCGTCTTCCACGGGGTCTCGAAGTCGCCTTCTCCCATGATCAGATCGGTGACGACCTCGCCGCTGCTGGTGACCTCGGCCCCATTGCTGGCGACCGCGTCTTCCGGATCGTAGGGAACACCCGCGATGATGGTCATCCGTCCGGAACCGTCGGGCTCCCAGGTGAGCGTCGAGAGTTGGGGGACGACGGTCGTGGTCTTGGTGTCGACCTCGACCGAGAATCCCCACGAGGCCGTCCTGACCGTGCGCGACGGGATCGAAGGTCCCGTCGAGTTCGCGAGGGCGACGCCCGCCTCATCGACGATCTGGGCGACGGTCGACGAGCCGCTGAAGTCGAGCGGCGACGGCGTTCCGGCGACGGCGGCACCCTGCGGTGCGAAGACGGCGAACGCCAGCGCCGCGGACGCCGCGACCGCGGTGAGACCGCCGGCCCACCCGAGCGTGCGCGCGCGACGTCGTCTCGGAGCACGCGTCGTGCGGAGGATGCGATCGCGGGTCGCGAGCGCCCGCACATCCGGCGACGCGTCACGAGGCGTGGAAGCAGGGTCGGCGTCAGTCAGCATGCGCTCGAGCACCGCGTTCTGCGTCATCACCCGTCATCACCCCCTCCCAGGCCCAGCTCCGCACGCAGGCGATCCTGTGCTTGGCTCAGCCTCTTCCGCACGCGGAACTCGGAAGCGCGCAACAACTGTGCGATCTCCCCCACCGCGAGTCCATCCCAGTACGTCAGCATGATGATACGCCGTTGTTCCTGAGTGAGGACACCCAAAGCACGGATGACTTCGAAACGACCCTGCCGGCCGGATTCCTCGTCCTCCCCGACGACCCCCTGATGCACGGCCTCGAGCGCACTGTGCGGCATCGACTTCGGTCCGACACGCGCACGCAGGTGCCGGTCGGCGACGCGGAGCAACCAGACCCGGCCGGGTGGACGAGCAGGCCGGAGCCGGGTCCACGCGCTCAGGAAGACCTCCGAGACGATCTCGGTGACTTCCTGGTCGTCCGCGACGACTCCTTCTATGTGGTGCCGCACAGCTGCCCAGTGCTCATCGAACACTCGGATGAAGACCTCGTCGCGCAGCGGATTCGGGTCTTCGCTGCGATCGTTCATGTCGCCGGGGTCGGCGGCCTTCCCGCCGCCATCGACGTGTGACCTGCTCGCATGTCAGAAGCCGAGTCTGCCGAGTTGCTTCGGGTCGCGCTGCCACTCCTTCGCGACCTTGACATGCAGGCCCAGGAACACACGGGTGCCGAGCAGTTCCTCGATACCCGTACGGGCACGAGCTCCCACCTCGCTGAGACGCTTGCCCTTGTGACCGATGATGATCGCCTTCTGGCTATCGCGTTCCACCACGATCGAGGCGTGCACGTCGGTCAGGTCGGTGCCCTCGCGCGGCGCGATGTCGTCGATCACGATCGCTATCGAGTGCGGGAGCTCGTCACGCACTCCTTCGAGCGCTGCTTCGCGGATCATCTCGGCGATGCGGTCCTCCTGGGACTCATCCGTCGTGATCCCCTCCGGATACAAGGCGGGGCCCTTCGGCATCAGCAGCAGGATCTCGTCGGAGAGCACATCAAGCTGATCGCGGGTGAGTGCCGAGAGCGGGATGACCGCTGCCCAGTCCTCGCGCAGAGCATCCACCTCGAGCAGCCTCGCGGTGATGTCGTCACGGGCCGCCGCATCGGTCTTCGTCACGATCGCGATCTTCTTCGCCCGCGGGTAGCCGTCGAGCGAAGCCGCGATCCGTCGATCCCCCGGGCCGACCTTCTCATTGGCCGGGACACAGAATCCGATCACGTCGACGTCACCGAGCACCTGCTCCACGAGGTCGTTCAACCGTTCGCCGAGCAACGTGCGCGGCTTGTGGATCCCCGGGGTGTCGACGATGACGAGCTGCCCTTCCGGGCGGTTCACGATGCCGCGGATGGCGCGCCGTGTCGTCTGGGGCTTCTCGCTGGTGATCGCGATCTTCTCGCCGACGAGAGCGTTCGTCAGCGTCGACTTGCCGACGTTGGGTCGACCGACGAACGTCACGAACCCGCTTCGGGTTTCCTCAGTCATCGTCTCGCTCTCCTTCATCCTGCGTCGCGACAGGTTCCCCTGCCGCCCGTTCCGCGAACACCGTCGCGATCCCGCGACCACGACCACGAGATGCCCCACCCGTCAGAACCAGCCCTGCCACGGTGGCCGTCGCACCGGGCTGCGGAACCTGTCCCAGCGCCTTGCCGAGCAAGCCGCCGATCGAGTCGACGTCTTCATCCTCGAGTTCGAGGCCGAAGAGATCGCCCACGTCTTCGAGGGAGAGACGCGCACTCACGCGGTATCGTCCGTGACCGAGATCGACGAATTCTGCGGATACCTGATCGTACTCATCCGAGATCTCTCCCACGAGTTCCTCGATCAGGTCCTCCAGCGTCACGAGCCCCGAGATTCCTCCGTGCTCGTCGATCACCAGGCACACGTGCACGGCGTCGCGCTTCATCTGCTGCAGCAGGGTCTCCGCGCGCATGGACTCCGGTACGAAGGTCGCAGGCCGTGCGATCGGCCGGATCGACGCGGCCCGCCAAGCACTGTCATCGCGGTAGGCGAACTGCACGAGGTCCTTGAGATACAGAACGCCGACGACGTCATCCGCGTCATCATCCACGACCGGCATCCTCGAGACGCCACGGTTCAGGAACAGCGACATCGCCTCGTCGGTCGTGGCGGTCGCATCAACCGTCACCATCTCGGTCCGGGGCACCATCACGGCGCGGACGAACTGATCGGTGAAGTCGAACACCGAGTGGATGAGGTCGCGATCGTCTTCCTCGATGAGGTCGTTCGAGGCGGCCTCGTCGACCATGCTGAGCAACTGATCCTCACTGGTGAAGGAGCTGCGACCGGTGCCCGGCGTGACCCTGTTGCCCAGCACCACGAGAGCCTGGGCGAGCGGGCCGAGGATGATGCGGAGGCCGCGCACGATCGACGCGGTTCGGCGGATCATGCCTTCGGCGTGCTGGCGGCCGAAGGAGCGCGGACTCGCACCGACGAGCACGAACGTGATCGCCGTCATCAGCACCGCGGCGGCGAGCATCGCCCACCAGTTGTTGTCGATGAGGATCGTGAACGCGACCGTCACGAGGACGGCTGCGGTGACCTCCGCCAGCACGCGGATGAAGGCGACGGCGTTGACGTGCGCATCCAGATCGGCGGCGATGCGTCGCAGAGCCTTCGCTTTGCGCCCCTCATTCGCCATGTCGGCGAGACCGACGCGAGAGGTGACACCGTACGCGGCATCGATCGCGGCCATGAGACCGCCGAAGGCGACCAGCAGGACGGCTCCGATGAGCAGGAGGACGGCCGTCATCGGCGGCGTTCGGACGCGGCGAAGCCCTGGATCAGCTCCTTCTGCAGTCCGAACATCTCACGCTCCTCGTCGGGCTCAGCATGATCGAAGCCGAGAAGGTGGAGCAGCCCGTGCGTGGTGAGCAGGATGAGCTCGTCCATCAGGGTGTGCTTCGCCGCCTGAGCCTGCGTCTCGGCCACCTGGGGGCACAGCACGATGTCGCCCAGCAGTCCGGGAGCGGTCGGACGGTCCTCGGTGCCGGGACGGAGCTCGTCCATCGGGAAACTGAGCACATCGGTGGGACCGGGCTCGTCCATCCACTGCACGTGAAGCGCCTCCATGGCCCCCTCGTCCACGAGGACGATGGCGACCTCGGCATCCGGGCTGACGTGGAGCTGCGCGAGGTTGTAGTCCGTGAGCCGCTGGAGCACGGTCTCGTCGACATCGATGGCCGACTCGTTGTTGATCTCGATCATGAGAGTCCTCGTTTCGGCATGCGGTCCCGCGGTCCGGGGCGCTGCGCCCCTCGGCGGTCGGCCCTGTTGGCGAACTCGGCGGCCTGTTCGCGTTCGAAGCGCTGGGCGGTGCGCTTCTCGTCGTACTCGCTGTACGCGTCGACGATGCGGCCGACCAGCGAGTGCCGCACGACGTCGGCGCTGGTGAGCCGCGCGAAGTGGATGTCGTCGATACCGTCGAGCACACGCGTCACGAGCCGGAGACCGGACGAGCCCTGCGGGAGGTCAACCTGGGTGATGTCGCCAGTCACCACCATCCGCGTGCCGAAGCCGAGACGGGTGAGGAACATCTTCATCTGCTCGGGCGTGGTGTTCTGGGCCTCGTCGAGCACGACGAAAGAATCGTTCAGCGTGCGCCCGCGCATGTACGCGAGTGGAGCGACCTCGATGGTCCCCGTCGCCATCAGACGCGGGACGATCTCCGGGTCCATCATCTCGTTGAGGGCGTCGTACAACGGCCGCAGGTACGGGTCGATCTTGTCGGTGAGCGTGCCGGGAAGGAACCCGAGCCGCTCCCCCGCCTCGACCGCGGGCCGCGTGAGGATGATCCGGGTGACCTCCTTGCGCTGCAGCGCCTGAACGGCCTTCGCCATCGCGAGGTAGGTCTTGCCGGTACCAGCAGGGCCGATGCCGAAGACGACCGTGTTCTCCTCGATCGCGTCGACGTACTCCTTCTGGCCGAGGGTCTTCGGACGGATCACCTTACCGCGCGTCGTCAGGATCGCCTCACCGAGCACCTCGCTGGGACGCGGTCCCCCCTCCTGACGCAGCATGCGTGCGGAACTGGAGACGTCGCTCGGAGCCAGATCGTGCCCGGCCCGGGTCATTGCAAGCAGCTCCTCCACGAGCGCCTTCGCCTTCCTGACCGCGTCGGTGTCACCGCTGAGGGTGATCTCGTTCCCGCGAACGAGCACCTGGACGTCAGGATGCTCCCTCTCGAGCATCCGCAGCAGACGGTCCTGCGGACCCAGCAGCTGCACCATGGCGACTCCGTCGGCATAGATCGTCTCGACGGACTCGGGAGGCCGGCCGCCCAGGCTGCGCTCCTGCGGTTCGTGATTCTCAGGCACCGACACTCTTCTCAGTCAATCCTCCGGCCAGCACATGCGCATGGACGTGGAAAACGGTCTGTCCGGCACCGGCGCCGGTGTTGAAGACGAGGCGGAAGTCGCCGTCGTCGCTGTGCTTCGCAGCCAACTCCGTGGCGAACGCGACCATCTCGGCCAGGAGCGACGGGTCTCCGGCAGCGAGTTCGGTGACGTCGCGGTAGTCGGCGGACTTGGGTACGACGAGCAGGTGCACGGGAGCCTGCGGAGCGATGTCCCGCAGCGCGAAGACCCGCTCCGTCTCCCCGAGGATCTCGGCAGGGATCTCCCCGTTCAGAATGCGCGTGAAGATCGAGGGTTCCGTCATGTGCTCAAGTCTACTGATCGCGGCATGCGCGCTCCCCTGTCGCCTCGGCGCGGGAGGTCACCAGCGCCCGAGGGTCACGGAGAGCACGGCGATCGCGGCCGGACCTGCCGTCGATGTGCGCAGCACCGTGTCGCCGAGACGTACGCGCTCGGCACCCGCCTCGGTGAGCCGGTCGAGTTCCTCGTCCGAGATCCCGCCTTCCGGCCCCACCACCAGAATCAGATCACGGCCGTCTGCCTCGATCTCCGACAGGCGCACCGCCGCGGTGGGGTCGAGCACGAGGACACGCTGTGAGCTCGCACGTTCGGCGAGTTGTCTCGTCGACACCGGGGCGACGACGTCCGGAAGCCACGAGCGGTGGGCCTGCTTGGCGGCTTCGCGGACGATGGTCGCCCACCGCTCGCGGCCCTTCACCGCCTTCGGCCCTTCCCAGCGGGAGACACTGCGCGCCGCCTGCCAGGGCACGATCTCGTCGACTCCGAGCTCGCAGGCCGCTTGCACGGCGAGCTCGTCCCGGTCGCCCTTCGCCAGCGCCTGGACGAGGGTGATCCGCGGAGACGGAGCCGGGTGCTCCGAGCGCCGGGCGATTCGCACCTCCACGCGTGTCGGGGACACCTCCTCCGCTGCACCGGTCAGCCACACTCCTGCTCCGTCGCCGACGGTCACCTCTTCACCGACCCGAAGTCGACGGACGACTGCCGCGTGCTTCGCCTCGGCCCCGGTCAAGGAGACGACATCGCCGGCGACCGCGTCCGATGCCGACTCGACCACGAAGTGCAGCGCCATGATCAGTGGCTGCGGAAACGATCGCGGAGCTTCGAGAAGAGGCCCTGCTGGAACTGCGCGAGCTGGGGGTCCGGGGCCTTGGTCTTCTTCGCGAAGTCCTCGATGAGAGCCCGCTGCGCCGAATCGAGCCGGGTCGGGGTGAGCACCTGGACGCCGACGCGCAGATCACCGCGCTGCGTGCCACGGAGCGGGGTGATGCCTCGCCCCTTGATGGTCAGCACGTCACCCGACTGCACGCCGGCCCGGATCTCGAGGTCGACCTCACCATCCAGTCCCTGGATCGTGGTCTCGGTGCCGAGGATCGCGTCGGTCATCGACACTTCCAGCGTCGCGAGCAGGTCATCGCCGTCACGGCTGAACGCCGGGTGGGCGTTGACCGTCACCTCGACGTACAGATCTCCGTTCGGACCGCCCGCCTTGCCGACCTCGCCGGAACCGGGAAGCTGGAGGCGGAGTCCGGTCTCGACGCCGGCCGGGATGTCGAGGGAGACCGTCCGGCGCGAGCGCACGCGTCCCTGCCCGCCGCAGGTGCCGCACGGATGCGGGATGGTGGTGCCGTACCCCTCGCAGGTGCCGCACGGCTGGGAGGTCACGACGTTGCCGAGGAGGCTCCGCACCTGCCGCTGCACGTGCCCCGACCCACCGCAGATGTCGCACGTGACGGGCGAGGTGCCCTCCTGGCAGCAGGACCCCTGACAGGTCTCGCACAGCACGGCCGTATCGACCTCGATGTCGCGATGCGCACCGAACACCACGTCGCCCAGATCGAGGGACACCCGCACGAGTGCGTCCTGCCCGCGCTCCCGACGCGAACGCGGACGCGCGCCGCGCCCACCGCCCTGCGACGCACCGAAGAAGGTCTCGAAGATGTCCCCGAAGCCGCCGAAGCCGCCGAAGTTGCCGGCAGCGCCGTCCCCGCCCCCCATGTCGTAGCGGCGACGCGAGTCGTCATCGCTGAGGACGTCGTACGCGTGAGTGACGAGCTTGAAGCGCTCTGCGGCGTCTTCACCGGGATTCACATCCGGGTGCAGCTGTCGCGCAAGACGTCGATACGCCTTCTTGATCTCGTCGGTGGAAGCGTCCCGGGACACCCCGAGAACCTCATAGTGGTCCGCCACAATCGCCTTTCTGCGTGTGTTCTCTCGGCGGCCGCGTCAGCGGCCGGCCTCGTCTTCGTCGAGCATCCGCGACAGGTAGCGGGCTACGGCCCGTGCTGCGGCGAGGTTACTCGGGTAGTCCATGCGCGTCGGCCCCATGACGCCGACTCGCGCCGTACCGCTGGGGGCGGCGTAGTTGCTGGCGACGATCGATGCCTCGCCGAGGCCGAACGGCGCGTTCTCCGTGCCGATGCTGGCCGCGAGTCCGTGCTCGTCGGTCACCATCTCGCTCATCAGCCGCAGCAGCGTCACCTGCTCCTCGATCGCTTCGAGAAGCGGGTGGATGCTTCCACGGAAGTCCTGTTCTCGACGTGCGAGGGTGGCGGCACCCGCCATCACCAGACGCTCCTGCCGGAACCCGCCGAGTTCATCCATCACGACACCGGCGATCGAGCGCAGCACGCGGTCCTTGGCCACTTCATCCTCCGCGAGCAGCCCCTGGAGCCGGTCGGATGCCTCGCCGATGCCCTGCCCCGTGATCAGCGCCGATAGGCGCGCCCGCAGCACGGCCATCTCGGCCTCGTCGATCGCCTCCGGCAACATGGCCACACGCTGCGACACTCCGCCGGCGTCGGTGACGAGGACGATCAGGAGCCGATTGGGCGCCAGCGCGACGAGCTCCACGTGCGTGACGTGTGCGCGGGCGAACGAGGGGTACTGCGCGAGTGCGACCTGGCCGGTGAGCTGGGTCAGCACCCGGACCGTGCGCACCATGAGGTCGTCGAGGTCGGCCGGCTCGCCGAGGAACGACTCGATGGCGGACCGCTGCGCCGAGGAGAGTGGTCGCAGCTGCGCGAGATGATTCACGAAGACGCGATAGCCCTTGTCGGTGGGCACCCGCCCTGAAGACGTGTGCGGCGCCGTGATGAGTTCTTCGTCTTCGAGTAGCGCCATGTCGTTGCGAATGGTCGCCGCGGAGACCCCGAAGGAGTGGCGGTCCACGATGGAACGGCTGCCGACGGGTTCGTGGGTCTCGACGTAGTCCTGCACGATCGCGCGGAGAACCTGGAGTCCTCGCTCTGTGACCATCGCCTTCCCTTCCGCTGGCACTCGGACGTTCAGAGTGCCAATCCTACCCCGTTCAGCTCGGTAGTCTCCGTACTGCAGACGCACAACCCTAGGATGACGCTCATGACCACCTCACCCCAGGCCACCCTGTCGTGCGGCATCGTCCGCGGCACCGAGGAGGGCGAGGTCGTCCGTTACCTCGGCATTCCCTATGCGCAGGCGCCGTTCGGGGCGAACCGATTCCGCGCCCCCCAGCCGGTCGATGCCTGGTCCGGCATCCGCGAGGCCACCCGCTTCGGCCCGACCTCACCGCAGGTGCCGTACGCGGGTCCGATCGGCGAGCTGCTGGGATCGGTGATCCTCGACGGTGACGACATCCTGACCGCGAACGTGTGGGCTCCGACCGATGCATCCGATGCCCCCGTGCTGCTGTGGATCCATGGCGGAGCGCTCGAGCGGGGCACCGCCGCGCTGCCGCTCTACGACGGGGCGGTGTTCGCCAGGGCGGGCATCGTCTTCGTCTCCATCAACTACCGTCTGGGTTCCGAGGGCTTCTCCGTCCTCGACGGCGCCCCCCGCAATCTCGGTCTGCGCGACGCCGCCGCGGCCGTGGAGTGGGTGCACCGCGAGATCTCGGCGTTCGGCGGGGATCCATCACACATCACGGCGATGGGGGAATCGGCGGGCGGCGCGATCGTGGCGGCCTTGCTCGCCCGAGACGACTCCCGCGCTCTCATCAGTCGCGCGATCATCGAGTCGGGCCCGCTCCAGGCGCAGACCCCGAAGAAGGCGGGACGTGTGACGGCGCAGCTCGCGAAGCGCCTCGGGGTCCGCGCCGATCGGGACTCGTTCGCCGCCCTCTCGCCCGCGCAGCTCCTCGACGCGAGGAGAGAACAGTCCGCAGGCTCCTCCCCGCTCGGCGGCGCACCCGGCTTCCAGATCGCGATCGATCCGGACAGCCTTCCGCGGTCCCCTCACGAGGTCCTCGGCGAGATCGACACGCCACTGCTCATCGGCAGCAACACCGACGAGTACCGATTGTGGTTCCCGCCCGAGGCGCTCGCCGGCATCAGCGAGTTCAAGCTGCAGGCCGCACGTCTCCTCTTGCGCATCCCGCGCCGCGCGGTGTCCGAGTACCGGTCCGCATTCCCCGGAGCCAACACGGGAGAGGTTTTCGGGCAACTCGTCACCGACATGATGCTGCGCGCACCGCTGAGCCGTGTGGCGTCCGCACGCCCCGAGAGCACGCATGTCTACGAATTCGCGTGGCCCAGTCCCGTCCGAGACCTCCGAGCGGCGCACGCGCTCGAACTCGGCTTCGTGTTCGACCGGCTCGACGACGAGGAGGCGCGACGACTCGCAGGCACCGCTGCACCGGGCGCACTCGCGACCGAGATGAACACAGCCTGGGTCGGGTTCGTGAGCGGCGGAGATCCGGGCTGGCCCGTGTACGGCTCCGATCGTCGCACGCGGGTGTTCGATACGGTCAGTGCGACGGTGCCGCAGCGCCGCACCGCGGGCATGGACCTGCTTCCGGGCTGACAGCGCTCCGGCGTCAGTCGGTCAGCGCACGTACCACGGCATCCGCGAGGAGCCGCCCTCGCAGAGTCAGCTGGATGCGCCCCCGGATCGCGGCCGCAGGGTCGACGAGGCCATCGGCGATGAGGCCCGCGACCCGGCTCCGGTTCCCGGCGGGCACCTCATCGACGGCGATCCCCTCGCGGATCCGGCTGAGCAGCAGGATCCGCTCCAGCGTGCGCGACTCCACATCGGGGCGCTCGGTTCCCGCCGCCGGCGACTCGGATGCCGCGAGCCTCTGCGCGTAGGCGGCCGGGTGCTTCACGT
This sequence comes from Microbacterium sp. J1-1, assembly GCF_024498615.1. NCBI lineage: Bacteria > Bacillati > Actinomycetota > Actinomycetes > Micrococcales > Microbacteriaceae > Microbacterium > Microbacterium sp. J1-1. Next base: position 2,071,162 of record NZ_CP089590.1, read on the forward strand.
TCCACCACCGCAGACCGGCCACGTGGCTGTGCGCACCGGGGCCGAACCCCCACCAGTCGCTCCCCCGCCAATAGGCCAGGTTGTGCCGCGAGCGTCGCTCCGGAGTGCGCGCAAAGTTGCTCACCTCGTACCAGTCGAAACCCCCTGCCCCGAGGCGGACATCGGCGAGCTCGTACATGTCGGCCTGCAGATCATCGTCCGGCGTCGGGACCTCGCCCCGACGAATCTGGCGCGCGAGCTTGGTGCCGTCCTCGATGATGAGCGCGTACGCCGAGATGTGGTCGGGTTCGAGGGCGAGTGCCGCATCGAGAGAGGCCTCCCAATCCGCGAGCGACTCCCCCGGTGCGCCGTAGATCAGGTCGACGCTCACCGCCAGTCCGGCGTCCTTCGCCGCAGCCACCGCCGTGCGCACGTTCTCGGGGCGGTGCGTGCGATCGAGGGCCGCGAGCACGTGGGGGACGGCGGACTGCATGCCCACCGACATCCGCGTGACGCCGGCGTCGGCGAGTGTGCGGGCGACCGCGGGGGTTACGGTGTCGGGGTTCGCCTCGACGGTCACCTCCGCCCCGTCTGCGAGGCCGAAGGCTCCGGTCGCCGCCTTGAGCATGCGGGCGAGGTCTCCCGCGGGGAGGAGTGTCGGAGTGCCACCCCCGAAGAAGACCGTGTCCATCGGACGCAGTGCCCCGGCATCAGCCAGCACCCGACGGGCGAGCGCGATCTCGGAGATCAACGTCGATGCGTAGTCTTCCTGCTTCGCCCCGCGCAGCCCGGTCGAGGTGTAGGTGTTGAAGTCGCAGTAACCGCAGCGCACGGTGCAGAACGGAATGTGCAGGTAGGCGGAGAACGGGACGTTCGGGTCGATCACGAGGTCGGAGGGAAGATGCCCGTCCGTCGGCGCCGGATCTCCGAGAGGGAGCGGTCCCGCCATCAGACGGGGGTCGCGTAGAGCGGCGAGATCGCCCGCAGGTAGCGCGCGAACAGCTCGCGGCGACGACGCTTCATGAGGGCGGGAATCGTCCGGTAGATGAGGGCGTTCGGTGCGTCGAACGCTCGCACGGTGAACCACACCTCGTCGTTGTCCTCACGCCAGTCGACGTCGAACGACTCCTCACCGCTGACGACGGACCCGCCGACGGTGCCGAGGACGAATCCGATGCGCCGGGTCTCTTCCGTGACCGAGATCACGCGGAGCTCGGCGTCGGCGCGCATCCCCGCGACTCGTCCGCGCAGGTGCAACGTCATCCCTGCACCGACGAACGGCATGCCCTCGGCGTCGTAGCGGGGCTCGACATCGCGCTTGCTCGGGGCGATCGGATTCCCCTCGGCGTCGAAGCTCACGCCCGCGTATGCGGGTCCGGGTGCCGGCCGCACGTCTTCGACCGAGAGCCCGGCAGCGCGCTGCGCCGTCCAGGACAGGAGAGCTTCCCCGGCGGTCTGGAACCGCTCGACGCCGCTGCCGATCCGCCAGGATTCCTCCGCGGGGATGCTGCGCTCCGGCGGGTAGTGCATCAGATCGGGCGCATGGGTCGCACCCACGGCCGCATAGTCCACCGTGTCGTCTCGGAAAGTCCCGCGCCGCATGACCTCCACCCTACTTCGCGTTGCCTGAGCGAACACCCCCACGCGCCGCACGAGGTCACATGGCGGCCCCGAACCGCTCAGCGCGGGGTCTCCGCCTCTGCTGCCCTCGCCGCCTCCTGGACGATCCGGACGTACTCGGCGTGGGTCGAGCGCTGCATCCTCCGCAGAGCAGGCGCGAGCATCCGCCAGAACCAGGTCGAAGGGCGCGAGACGGACCGTGCGGTGAACACGCCCCGCTCGTCGATCCGGAACGACTCCTCGCCGTAGATCGGATGCCCCGGACGGGTCTCGTAGCCGAAACCACTCGCGTCGGCCCAGACGACGCGCACGGGCTCCGCAAAGCGGATGCCGAAGACACGCTTGGCGAGCACGCCCTCGAGTTCGGGCATCGGTTCACCCGCAGGTGTCTCGAAACCCGCGCGCCGCTTGAACTCCCACGTGCTCACCAGCGCCGCGACCGCGTCGCGTACCGCCGGTGCCACGGTGGTCGAGTTCTCCTCGCCGAGCATGCCGTCGGGCACGGCGACGAGCGGATGACGCGTCATCCCCCGCGGATACGCGGGCAGCGGCACGACTACTTCTTGTCCTTGCCTTCGACGTCTCCCGAGAGCGCGGCGATGAACGCCTCCTGGGGGACCTCGACGCGGCCGACCATCTTCATGCGCTTCTTGCCCTCCTTCTGCTTCTCGAGGAGCTTGCGCTTACGGGTGATGTCGCCGCCGTAGCACTTCGCCAGCACGTCCTTGCGGATCGCCCGGATGGTCTCACGGGCGATGATGCGCGCGCCGATCGCCGCCTGGATCGGGACCTCGAACTGCTGACGAGGGATGAGCTTGCGCAGGCGCTCGGCCATCATCGTGCCGTAGGCGTAGGCCTTGTCCCGGTGGACGATCGAGCTGAAGGCGTCGACCTTCTCGCCCTGGAGGAGGATGTCGACCTTGACGAGGTCGGCTTCCTGCTGTCCGGAGGGTTCGTAGTCGAGAGAGGCGTAGCCCTGCGTCTTGGACTTCAGCTGGTCGAAGAAGTCGAACACGATCTCACCGAGCGGCATGTTGTAGCGCAGCTCGACACGCTCCTCGGAGAAGTACTCCATTCCGAGCAGGGTGCCGCGGCGCGACTGGCACAGCTCCATCACGGTGCCGACGTAGTCCTTCGGCAGCAGGATCGCGGCCTTCACCATGGGCTCCGAGACCGATCCGATGCGCCCGTCCGGGTACTCGCTCGGGTTGGTCACGGTGACCGTCTCGCCCGTGTCACTGGTGAGCACCTCGTAGATCACGCTGGGCGCGGTCGTGATGAGGTCGAGTCCGAACTCGCGGGCGAGGCGCTCCGTGACGATCTCCAGGTGGAGCAGACCGAGGAAACCACAGCGGAAACCGAAACCGAGCGCGACCGAGGTCTCGGGCTCGTACTGGAGCGAGGCGTCCGAGAGCTTGAGCTTGTCGAGAGCCTCGCGGAGCTCCGCGTAGTCACTGCCGTCGATCGGGTAGATACCGGAGAAGACCATCGGCTTCGGGTCGGTGTACCCCGGCAGAGGTTCCGATGCCGGCTTCCGAGACGTGGTGATCGTGTCTCCGACCTTCGACTGGCGAACGTCCTTCACACCCGTGATCAGGTAGCCCACCTCGCCGACGCCGAGCCCCTTGGTCGGGGTCGGCTCCGGGCTCGACACGCCGACCTCGAGCGCCTCATGGTTGGCCCCGGTCGACATCATCTGGATGCGCTCGCGCGGCGAGAGACTGCCGTCCACCATGCGCACATACGTGACGACACCGCGGTACGCGTCGTACACCGAGTCGAAGATCATCGCGCGGGCGGGCGCATCCGCGTCGCCGACCGGAGCAGGGATGTCCTGGACCAGCCGGTCGAGCAGTTCCTCGACGCCGACGCCGGTCTTGCCCGAGACACGCAGCACATCCTCGGGCTTGCCTCCGATGAGCGAGGCCAGCTCCTTCGCGTACTTCTCGGGGTCGGCGGCCGGCAGGTCGATCTTGTTCAGCACCGGGATGATGTGGAGGTCGTTCTCCAGCGCGAGGTACAGGTTCGCGAGCGTTTGCGCCTCGATTCCCTGCGCCGCGTCGACGAGCAGGATGGCTCCCTCGCAGGCCGCGAGCGAACGCGAGACCTCGTAGGTGAAGTCCACGTGGCCGGGTGTGTCGATCATGTTCAGGGCCACGGTCTGACCGTCGAGCTCCCACGGCATCCGAACGGCCTGGCTCTTGATGGTGATCCCGCGCTCGCGCTCGATGTCCATGCGGTCGAGGTACTGGGCCCGCATGTCTCGGTCCGAGACGACGCCGGTGATCTGGAGCATCCGGTCGGCGAGCGTCGACTTGCCGTGGTCGATGTGGGCGATGATGCAGAAATTGCGGATCTGCGCAGCCGGCGTCGAGGCAGGCTGGAGAGGTGTGAGAGCGCGTGGGGACATGTCCCTTCGATTCTACGGTGAGGGGGCGCTAATCCCCGATTCCCGCATTCCGGTGATAGTCTCCCGAAGTTGCCTGGGAAATTCCGTGACACCGGATCCCGCAAGCGATAAGACTCCATCACAGACCCCGTGGCGGTTGTCGCATCGCAGAGTTCGGTGGATGGCGATTCCGTAATCCAACTGACTCAGCGTTGCGTCGGCTGATCCCGAGCGCGTCTGTAGAAGAGAAAGACTGACCCCTTGATCAAGTACCTCCTGCGCCGAACACTCGGCTGGCTGCTCATGATCGTGGTCGCGACGAACCTCACGTTCTTCCTCGCGTGGGGATTCCTCGACCCGCGCAGCAACTACGTGGGGCGACGACCACCCCTGACGCCGGAGCAGATCGACAACGTCCTGATCCCGCGCAACCTCAGCGACACCGTGCCGCTCATGGAGCGGTGGTGGAACTGGTTCAGCGGCATCCTGTTCCGCTGGGACTGGGGCACGAGCCCCACCGGGCAGTCGGTCAACGAGCAGGTCGCCTACCGCATGTGGGTCAGCGCGGAGCTCGTGCTCGGTGCGACGATCATCGCCGCCGTGCTCGGCATCTGGCTGGGTGTCTACACCGCATCCCGCCAGTACAAGCTCGCCGACCGCATCGGCCAAGCGACCTCGATCATCACGATGAACATCAACATCATCGTCGCCGGCCTCGCGGTCGTGCTCCTCGCCATCGCCCTCAACGAGTGGACAGGGGTGCGGATCTTCTACGTCACCGGCTCCTCCAGCCCGGGCGTGACCGGCTTCTTCCCGACCATCATCGACGCGCTCCAGCACGTCACGCTGCCCACGATCGCGCTCGTGCTCGTCGGCTACGCGCAGTACCACTTCCTCCAGCGCTCGCTCCTGCTCGACAACATCAACGCGGACTACGTGCGCACCGCTCGCGCCAAGGGACTGACCAAAGCGCAGGCGGTCCGCAAGCACGCCCTCCGCACGTCGCTCATCCCGGTCGCGACCCAGGTCGCCTTCACGATCCCGACGATCTTCACCGGCGCGATCCTGACCGAATCGATCTTCGCCTGGCAGGGCATGGGCCGCTACTTCCTCGACACCATCAACCAGAACGACATCAACGGCGTGGTGGCGGTCGCCGCGTTCGGCGCCGTACTGACGGCGATCGGCGCGGTCCTCGCGGACATCGTCGTCGTCGTCCTCGACCCGCGAGTGAGGGTGAGCTGATATGACCACCGAAATGATCGATCCGCTGGTCGAGCCGTCCACCGAGGCAGCTCCCCGCAAGTCCCTCTCGAAGTGGACGCTCTACACACGCCGTTACATGCGCAACAGACCGGCCGTCGGCGGCATCGTCGTCCTGCTCGCCCTGATCCTGTTCGCGACCCTCGGCCCGGTGCTGTCTCCGTACGCCGTCAACGACATGGACTTCCTCGCGCTGAGCACGCCGCCCTCCGCAGCGCACTGGTTCGGCACGAACGGCGCCGGAAACGACACCTACACCCAGACCGCGGTCGGCTTGCAGCGCTCGCTCATGATCGCGATCACGGTGTCGGTCGGAACCACCATCCTGTCGGCCCTCGTCGGCACGGCCGCCGCCTATTTCCGCGGTTGGTTCGAACGCATCGCCCTGCTGGTCATCCACTTCATGATGGTGGTCCCCACCTTCCTGATGCTGTCCGTCATCTCGAACGACTCGGGAGGCGTCTGGTGGGTCATCGCCCTCGTGATGATCTTCGTGAGCTGGTTCTTCCCCGCGCGCATCATCTGGACCATGGCACTGTCGCTTCGCGAGCGGGAGTACGTGCAGGCGGCGCGCTACATGGGCGTCCGAGGCACACGCATCGTGCTGCGACACCTCGTCCCCAACATCGGTTCTCTGCTGGTCATCAACTTCACGCTCGGTATCGTCGCGGCCGTGACGACGGAGACCGGCCTGTCGTTCATCGGCTTCGGTGTGAAGATCCCCGACGTCTCCCTCGGATCACTGATCGGAGAGGGCAGCACGTCGATCACGAGCTCCCCGTGGCTCTTCTACTTCCCGGCGTTGGCGCTCACGCTGCTGACCGTGTCGATGGCGTTGATCGCCGACGGCCTGCGTGACGCGCTCGACCCCACTTCGGCTGCAGGAGGCCGCGCATGAGCCCCGTACTGTCCGTCCGCGACCTCACCGTCAGCTTCGCGTCCGAAGCCGGCCGCGTCGATGCCGTTCGCGGCGTCTCCTTCGATCTGGAGGCCGGCAAGACCCTCGGCATCGTCGGTGAGTCCGGCTCCGGGAAGTCCGTCACCTCACTGGCCGTCATGGGCCTGCTCGACGAGAACGCGAAGATCTCCGGCTCGATCCTGTTCGATGGACAGGAGCTCCTCGGAAAGACCGACGCACAGCTCTCCCGGATCCGCGGCAACGGCATCTCGATGATCTTCCAGGATCCGCTGACCTCGCTGACGCCCGTGTACACGATCGGGTCCCAGTTGATCGAGGCGCTCACGGTGCATCGCAATCTCAGCGTCAAGGAGGCGAACGCCCGGGCGATCGATCTTCTCAAGCTCGTGGGCATCCCTGAACCTGAGAAGCGGATGAAGGCGTTCCCCCACGAGTTCTCCGGAGGAATGCGTCAGCGCGTGGTGATCGCGATCGCGATGGCGAACGACCCGAAGCTGATCATCGCCGACGAGCCGACGACCGCGCTCGACGTCACGATCCAGGCGCAGATCCTCGACCTGATCGACAAGGCGCAGGCCGAGACCGGCGCCGCTGTCATGATGATCACGCACGACATGGGCGTGGTGGCCCGCACCGCCGACGATGTGATGGTGATGTACGCCGGCAAGCCTGTGGAGCAGGCCCCCGTCCGCGAGCTGTTCCACCAGACGAGGATGCCGTACTCCATCGGCCTCCTCGGCGCGATCCCCCGCGTGGACAAGGCCGAGAAGGAACCGCTCACCCCGATCGTGGGCAACCCGCCCCTCCTGATCAACCTCCCCGACGCCTGCCCCTTCGCCGACCGCTGCCCGATCGTGATGGATGCGTGCCGGACGCGTGAGCCGGAGCTCCTCCCCGTCCTGACCAGCGGTGGCGAGGCACATCGCGCCGCCTGCATCCGCTCGAACGAGATCGAGGACGGCGGCATGCTCGGCGGACTGCCGGTGTATCCGGTCAGGGAAGCGCCGGAGAGCGAACTCACCCGCCTGCCCCGCGAGGAGCGTCCGATCACGCTCGAGGTGAAGAACCTCACCAAGACCTTCCCGCTGCTCAAGGGCGCCTTCCTCAAGCGCAAGGTCGGCGAGGTGCATGCCGTCAAGGGCATCAGCTTCGACGTCCGCGAAGGCGAGACCATGGCGATCGTGGGCGAGTCCGGGAGCGGGAAGACCACGACGCTGCTCCAGATCATGGACATGGTCAAGCAGTCCGAGGGTGACATCGTCATCGCCGGGACGAGTGTCAACGACATCCGCAGCCACAAGGTGGAGCGGGCGTTGCGGCGCGACATCCAGATCGTGTTCCAGGACCCGATGGGTGCGCTCGACCCGCGCATGACGGTCGCGGACATCATCTCCGAGCCGCTGACGGCCATCGGCACCCCGAAGGCGGAGGTGAACCGACGCGTCGGTGAGTTGATGGATCTCGTGGGCCTCAACCCGGCGCACCGTGATCGGTTCCCGCAGGCGTTCTCCGGCGGGCAGAGGCAGCGCATCGGCATCGCCCGTGCACTGTCGACGAACCCCAAGATCGTGGTGCTCGACGAGCCGGTGTCGGCGCTCGACGTGTCGATTCAGGCGGGCGTCATCAACCTCCTGGACGATCTCAAGGTCAAGCTCGGGCTGTCGTACCTCTTCGTGGCTCACGACCTCTCCGTGGTGCGTCACATCGCGGATCGCGTCGCCGTCATGTACCTGGGCGACTTCGTGGAGCACGGCGACGTGGACGACGTCTTCGACAACCCCCAGCATCCCTACACCAAGGCTCTGCTGTCGGCGATCCCGGTCCCCGACCCCGACATCGAGCGGACGCGGCAGCGGATCGTCTTCGACCCGGAGACCACCTCGGGCCTGTCGAACGCCTCCTGACCGGAGACGGATCACCGTCCGATAACGGTTAGGCGGCATTCACTTGGCTCGGCCGCATTCGTGTACCGGGCGAACTATTCTCCCCTTATGACACGCCGAAAGGCGAAAGGAGCACCATGAAGCAGTACAAGCTGATGGGAGCGCTGGCACTCACCGGCGCTTTCGCACTCGCGCTCAGCGGGTGCGCTGCCGGCAACAGCGGCAGTGGCGACAATGGCGACAACGGCGAGAAGACCGACGTCGAGATGGCGGACTACAACCCGCAGCCTCGCGAGAACCTCCAGGAGGGTGGCGAGGTCAACTTCGCGATCCGTGAGGTGCCGCCGCAGCTGAACGCCTTCAACAGTGACGGCAGCGCCGACACCGCACGCATCGCCGCGTGGTACACGCCGCAGCTGATCCTGATGGAGCCGGACGGCACGCAGTACAAGAACGACAACTACCTCGACGAGTGGAAGCACGAAGTCAAGGACGGCAAGACGGTCCTGACCTTCACGTTCACCGATGAGGCCCACTGGAACGATGGCACGGACATGGACTGGACCGCCATCGACGCCACGTGGAAGGCCAACCGCTCCTACGACGAGGGCTTCAACCCGAACGCCACCGACGGGTACAAGGACATCGAGTCCGTCGAGCAGGGCGACACCGCCAAGACGGCGATCGTCACCTTCAAGGGCGAGTTCGCCTGGCCGCAGATGCCCTTCAACGGTGGCGTCATCCACCCGGCACTCGCAGACCCGGACACCTTCAACGAAGCGATGATCGAGAACCCGCACCCGGAGTGGGGCGCCGGTCCCTACACGGTCGACGAGTATGACGCGACCAAGGGCTACATCTCGTTCAAGCCGAACCCCGAGTGGTGGGGCGACGCTCCGCTGCTCGACAAGGTCACCATGACGGGTATGGACGGCCAGGCCGGCGTCAACGCCTTCAAGAACGGCGAGGTCGACATGGTGGAGACGGGCTCCCAGGAGCTCATCGACCAGGTCAAGGACGTCGACGGCGCCAAGGTCTACCGCGCGCAGCAGACCGCCAACACGATCCTGCAGGTCGACTCCTCCAAGCCGCAGTTCGAGGACGTCAAGGTCCGCGAGGCGTTCTTCAAGGCCATCAACATCGACCAGCAGAAGCAGATCGCGTGGAACGGCCTCGGCTATGAAGAGGACCCGGCCGGCTCGCTGACCCTGTTCTCGTTCCAGCCCGGCTACACCGACTCGATGAAGGGCGCCGGCTGGGAGTTCGATGTCGAGGGCGCCAAGAAGCTGCTCGACGAGGCCGGCTGGACCGAGGGTTCGGACGGCATCCGTGAGAAGGACGGCGTGAAGCTCTCGGTGGTCTACCCCATCTGGAGCGACACGGCGACGCAGAAGGCTCTCGCGCAGTCGCTGCAGGCGCAGGAGAAGGAGGTCGGCATCGACGTCCAGGTCGAGGTCCGTCCCGCCAGCCAGTTCTCTGAGGACTACACCTCGAAGAACTGGGATGTCTCCGGTCTCCGCTTCACCTCGTCCGACCCGTTCGGTGCCGCCTGGTTCTGCCAGCTGTACTGCTCGGACTCGGGTCTCAACCTGTCGGGTGTCGGTGACGCCGAACTCGACGCCGAGATCAAGGACAAGGTCGAGTCGCAGTCCGACCCCGAGGCTCAGACCGCTGCCGCGATGGAGCTCGAGCCCGAGATCTACAAGCGCTGGGGCCTGATCCCGCTGTACAACGGCCCGCAGATCTACACGGTCCAGGAAGGCCTCGCCAACCTGACGCCGGAGCCCTACGTGGGTCTCGACCTGTTCGGCATCCAGCCCGTCGAGAACGTCGGCTGGGAGAAGTAACATCCTCTGACGTTCGCGTCGAAGCGGGGCCGGTGGTTCATCCACCGGCCCCGCTTTCTTTATGCTGTTCGCGTGAGCACCCAGATCGTCCTCGTGCACGGCATCCGCACGTCCGCGACGATGTGGCGCGCACAGACCACGTATCTCGACGAGCAGGAGTACGCGTCGACCGCGGTCGATCTTCCCGGGCACGGAAGCCGCATGGACGAGGACTTCACGCTGCACGAAGCGCTCCACACGATCGATGCCGCCGTACGTGCGGCAGCGGAGAAGGGCCCCGTCGTGCTCGTGGGGCATTCGATGGGTGGGCTGCTGTGTCTCGCCTACGTCGGCGGGGCGCAGCGACCGCCGGTGGCCGCGCTCGTCGCGGCGTCGTGCACCTCGCTCCCCCACGGTGCGGGACTCCGCGCCTATCGCCTCTTCGCCCGGGCCGTCGACTCGCTGCCCGATCGCGGTATGTGGCTGACCGGTCGCGTCCTCGAGGCCACCATCCCCACGGAGACCAGATCCGACTTCGCCGCCGGTGGATATGCACTGGACATGCAGGACACGGCGCTGCGCAGCCTCGCCGCACTGGACATCGCCGCCGCCGTCCCCCGGATCACGGTCCCGCTCTGGTTCGTGAACGGGCAGTACGACCAGCTGCGTCTGAACGAGTCCTTGTTCCGACGTCTCGCGCCCCATGCGGAGCTCCTCATCGTGCCCCGCACGACGCACCTGGTCACGGCAATGCGGCCACGGGTCTTCAATGCCGTGCTGCGGCTGGCCATCGCGACGGTGGAAGAGGAGCAGCCCGGCTCATGAGCGCGACGGCTGGCGCGCGAACGCGGTGAGCAGTCCTCCCACCAGCGAGAGCACGGCAGCAGCGACGAAGACGAGCCAGAAGCCGCCGACGAGAGCGACCAGTGCCGCACCGAGCACCGGTCCGATCAGCTGTCCCAGGGCTGCGGTGACGTTGACGATCCCGAGGTCCCTGGCGTGATCCTGTGCGTCAGGGAGCAGGTCGGCCGCGAACGCGAGACCGACCGTCGAGAAGGCTCCGTACCCCAATCCCATGAGAGCCGCGGCCACCATGGTCATCTCGAACGTCGGCACCAGGGCGATCGCCACGCCCGATGCCGCCTGGACAACGGTTGCGGCGACGGTGAGCGTGCGCCTGTTCCCTGTCCGGTCCGACACGATGCCGGTGACCACGGAAGCGAGCACGACGAACACGGTGTACACCACGATCAGGAGCAGGAGATTGTCCTGAGCGGCAGCGGTCGGCTGGCCGAGACCATGCAAGAGGAAGAAGAGGAACAGCGCGGTGCCGAGAGCATTGCCGACGTTCGTCACGAGGCGTCCCGAGAGCATCCAGGCGAAGTCGCGGTCGCGGAGGGAGGCGAGCGGTCTGCGTCCGCCAGGTTTCGGCCGCAGCGCCTCGGTACTCGGCGGATCGGGCAGCAGCAGGGCCGCACCGGTGCCGACGACGGCGATCACCGCGGCGAGCAGCAGATAGCCGGCGCGGACGTCGAGCCCGAGCAGTACCACCAGTCCGACACCGAGCACGATGCCCACCGCCTGACTCGATCCCACCGCCGCGGACGCCGCACCGCGCTGCGTCGAGGGCAGCTGGTCGGCGATGAGCGCCGTGAAAGCCGCGGAGGAGACGGCGACGCCGATCGACACGCCGACCCAGCCCGCGCCCACGGCCCAGGGGCCCTCGGCGAAACCGGTGAGGATGAGACACAGGGCGGTGAGCAGAACGCCCCCGAGGGCCCAGGGGCGTCGGCGGTGGCGTCCCGCGGCCGCACGATCGGAGAGCGCCCCGGCGGCGGGGCCCGCGACGATACCGGCGAGTCCCCCGATCCCGAGGACGAGCCCCGAAGACACCACGCCGCGGATCCAGTCGTCTTCGGGAGTGTCCAGCTGCAGAGGAAGCAGCAGTTGCACGGGAGTGAGCTGCACCGTCCAGATCGCGAGCCACGCCAGCGTGAACACCGACATCCATCGTGCGCCCGCCTTGACCGTGCGGGTGCCGGAGACGCCGGTCACCGCGCCTCCTCCGCGGCGACGGATGCCGCCCGCGACCGCGCGATGAGGTCGCGATACCACTCGTACGACGCTTTGGGAGTGCGCTCGCCGGTCTCGAAGTCCACGTGCACCAATCCGAACCGTTGGGTGTACCCGTCGGCCCACTCCCAGTTGTCCAGGAGCGACCACACCGTGTACTCCTCGACGGGCACGCCGGCGTCGATCGCCTCGCCGACCGCCGCGATGTGACCTGAGAGATAGTCGATGCGGTCGGTGTCGTCCACGAATGCTGCCCGCTCGGGCTCCGGGAAGGACGCCCCGTTCTCTCCGACGATCACGGGCGGGAGATGCGGATGCCGCGTGTGCAGGTCGATCAGCAGATCGCGCAGGGCACCGGGCATGATGGGCCACTCGGGTCCGAAGCCGGTGACGGGGACGCCGGGGGTCGGCACGATGGCGAACGGTATCGGGCTTCCCTCCGCCGCAGCGGTGACCGTCGTGGGGTTGTAGAAGTTGATGCCGTAGAAGTCGATCGACCGTGCTATCTCCTCCAGATCGCCGTCGCGCACGGGCAGCGGTGACAGCCCGAGTGCCTCGAGATCCGGATAGTGGCCGGCGAGGAGCGGTTCGCTGAACACGCGGTTGTGGATCACGTCGTACACGGCGGCGGCCTGGTGGTCTTCGGCGGTGTCGCGGAGCGGGAGGACCCAGGTGTGATTGTTCACGAGGCCGACGGAGGCGGCGCCGTGGCCGTGCAGCACCGTAGCCGCACGGGCGTGCGCGAGGAGCTGATGGTGGGCGGTGGGCAGGGCGCCGAAGAGCAGTTCCTTCCCGGGAGCGAGCGCGCCGACCGCATACCCCTGCAACGTCGTCATCGCCGGCTCGTTGAGCGTGTACCACTGCTCGACGCGATCACCGAGGCGGGCGGTGACGATGGCCGCGTAGTCAGCGAAGCGCTCGGTCGTGTCTCGCTGGAGCCAGCCACCGTCGGCCTCGACCTCGCTGGGCATCTCCCAGTGGAACAGGGTCGGGAACGGTGCGACCCCGGCCTCGAGCAAGCGGTCGACCAGCCGGGAGTAATGGTCGAGCGCCGCGCGGTCCCCCGAGCCCCGACCTCCGGGTTGCACGCGTGCCCACGGGATGGAGAATCGGTAGCGGTCGAGGCCCAGCGCCGCGGCGAGGGCCACGTCGGACTCCGGTCGTCGGTAGCTGTCACATGCAGGGTCGGCCGTCGACCCGTCGATGATCGCGCCCGGCCGTTCGAGGAAGTCGTCCCAGATGGAGCGCCCGGTCGGCCCCGTGGGACGGGACCCCTCGATCTGGAAGGCCGAAGTCGCTGCGGACCAACGGAGCCCGACGGGCACAGACGGACGATCACGTGCAGGGATCATGGGGCTCCTTGACATCGATGTCGGGACAGTGATGATTCTGCACCCGGTACCATCGATTGCGCGACCGAGTTTCGCATTCTGCTCGCCGTTTCGCGCGAGCGCCCCGTCTGCTGGTAGACTCAACTCTTGGCTTGCGTGTGGGTTCTTCCCTCACGACCGCTGTGCAGCAGCCCTCTTCTGCTGCCGGCATTCCGAACACTCCTGTACAGAAAGCGTCCACACGTGGCAAACATCAAGTCGCAGATCAAGCGCAACAAGACCAACGCGAAGGCACACGAGCGCAACAAGGCCGTGAAGAGCGAGCTCAAGACCCTCATCCGCTCCACCCGCACGGCAGTCACCGCCGGCGACAAGGCAGCAGCCGAGGCCGGCCTGAAGAAGGCTTCCGTCAAGCTCGACAAGGCCGTCAGCAAGGGTGTCCTGCACAAGAACCAGGCGTCGAACCGCAAGTCGTCGCTCGCCAAGCAGGTCGCTTCCCTCTGAGCCGAAGCTTCTCAGGAAGGCCCGTCCCGTTCATCGGGGCGGGCCTTCTTCGTCCCCTCGAGTTCGAGGCCCCCGCGGGATCGAGAAAGCGGGGGGACGGTTACTCGCCGAAGGGCTGGCGCGTGGCGATCACGGTGACCATGCGCTCCAGGGCGAAGATCGGGTCGCGGGCCGCTCCCTTGACCTCACCGTCGGCTCTGGCGGTCGCCTGGATGGCCATCCCGAGAGAGCGCTCGTTCCAGCCGGCCAGGTCGCGGCGGGCGCGATCGACCTGCCAATCCTTCATCCCCAGGCGCTGCGCAAGCTGTCGGCTGGGCTCGCGGTTGCCTGCCACGCGTGCCATCGTCCGGAGCTTCATCGCGAAGGCGGCGACCATCGGCACCGGGTCGGCGCCGGACGACAGCGCGTGCCGGAGCGCGACGAGCGCTTCGCCGTAGCGGCCGGCTATCGCCGTATCCGCGACGACGAACGCTGAGACCTCGACGCGACCGCCGTAGTACTTCGTGACGATCTCTTCCGAGATGTCTCCGTCGACGTCGCCGATGAGCTGCTGGCAGGCCGCCGCCAGTTCGGTCAGGTCGTCCGCGAACGCGGAGACGAGCGCACGCAGGGCTGCTGGCGCGATGCGCTTCTTGGCCGCCCGGAACTCTCCGGCGGCGAAGTCCACTCGGTCGCTGTCGCGCTTGACCGCCGGGCAGGCGATCTCGATGCCTCCGCCGGTACCGGCGCGAAGAGCGTCGAGCAGCTTCTTGCCACGCACGCTGGCGCCCGTGTGGCGAAGGATGACGGTCGCCCCCTCCTGGGGGTTGTCGAGGTACGACACGGCTTCCTGGATGAAGGCGTCGGAGCACTTCTCGACACCCGAGACGCGCACCAGTCGCGGTTCTCCGAACAGCGAGGGAGAAGTGAGGGACAGCAGTGTGCCCGGGGCGTAGTCGTCGGCCCGCACGTCACTGACTTCGAGTGCAGGATCTTCCGCGCGCAGGTAGTCGCGCACGCCGGCGATCGCACGCTCTGCGCACACCTCTTCCGGCCCCGAGACGAGCACGATCGGCGCGGGGTGCGGTTCGCGCCACGACACCCGCGGGATCTTGGTGGGCTTCGCACCACTGCGAGAGGGGGTACGCGGAGCTGCCATGGGTCCAGCCTACCGGCGCTCACCGACACCGCCCGGCTGGCGTTCTCCTCACTCCTCACCTGCACGCTCCGTCCACACCTGCAGTTCGTCGCCGTGCACACCGAGCAGGATCCTCCCCTGCTGGTCCGTGCGCAGATCCTGCGCCCCGGTCGCTGTCAGAAGGTCGAGGGTCTCGATACGCGGATGACCGTAGTCTTTGTCCGCACCGACACTGAACAACGCCACCCGGGCCCGAAGCGCCTCGTACAGGCCGGGATCTTGATCCGCGCTGCCGTGATGGGCCACCTTGACCACGTCGTACCCGCCGAGGTCTGCCGCACGCATCAGCATGCGCTGGGGGGCCGCAGCGAGGTCTCCGAGGAACAGGGATCGCGGCACTCCTCCCCCGTCGAACTCCATCACCACGCTGGCGTCATTCCCTGAGGGAAACACGGGAGACCCTCTCCGGGGCCAGAGGACACGCCACGTCGCCTCCCCGAGTTCGCCCCGCTGTCCTGCCCACGCCTCGTCGACACGTGCACCCCCGTCGAGGAGCACGGCGAGGAGGCGCCGCTCGGAATCCTCGGTGATGGGTCCGTGCAGCACCGCGTCCACCCGACCGACGACGGCGGCGGTTCCGCCGACGTGGTCGAGGTCGAAATGTGTCAGGACGAGGAGGTCGATCCGCTCCACCCCGAGAGACCGCAGACACGCTTCCAGCGGTTCCGGCGCCGGCCCGGTGTCGATCAGTGCGACGCGGTCGCCGGACCGGACGATCAGCGCATCTCCTTGACCGACGTCGCACGCGGCGACAGACCATCCCTCCGGCGACGCCACGGTCGCGAGCGGACCGTCGAGGAGAACGCGGGCACCGGCGAGCGACGACACGATGATGAGGACCGCCGCCGCGCCGCGCCGCAGGAACACCATCGCACGCACGGTGGCCGGCCGGCGCGGAACATCAGCGGATCGGAGGAGGACAACCGACACGCACGCGCTGACGAGTGCCACCAATGCCGCGCTGCCGATCCCCGCCGGAAGCAGCAGCTGCGCGTTCGGCAGTCGCGCCGTCGTCGTGGCGGTCGTCGCAATCCAGGCGGCGGGAAGCCAGGACGCCGCTGTCAGCAGATCAGCGAGGAACGGCAACGGCGCAGCAAGACACGCCAACAGACCGATCACCGTGGCGATCGGTGCCGCCGGAGCGGCGAGGAGATTCGCAGCGACCCCGATCAGCGATTGCTGCTCTGCGAACAGGGCGATGATCGGCCCGCATGCCAGTTGCGCGGCGAGCGGGACCGCGATCGCCAGCGCCACCGTGTCGGGCATGACTGTCGCCAGCCCCCGGGCAAGAGGCGGGGCGAGCAGTATCAACGCCCCGGATGCCGCCACCGAGAGCGCGAAACCCGGCGACGTCGCGAGCCACGGATCGGCGAGGAGTATGCCCACGGTGCACAGGCAGAGCATGCCCGCGCCCGCACTCGGACGCCCCCACAGCACGGTGAGCATCCCGGTGGCCGCCATGACCGCTGCGCGGATGACGCTCGGCTCCGGGGTGACCAGCACGACGAACCCGGCCAAGCCCACGAGGGAGAGCGCGACACGCAATGCGCGCCCTCCTCCGCACAACGCCGTCAGTCCGAAGAGCGCGACGACGACGATCGCGCAGTTCGCGCCGCTCACCGCCGTCAAGTGGCTGAGTCCACTCGTGCGCATGTCGTCGTTCAGCTCCGGGGTGACCGCCCTGGTGTCGCCCACCGCGAGCCCCGGCAGCAGACCGGCACCGGGTTCGGGCAGACGCAACGACCGCTCGACGAAGGCGTGCTTGAGGGTCGCCGCGGCACCGAACACACCACCCGCAGGCTCGACCACCTCCGCCTCGCTCGCGAAGACGACCAGGGTGGCGCGCTCCCCCGCGTCCGTCGCGGACGCCTCCCCCACGACGCGAATCCGTGCACCGAGTTCGAACCCGTCGCCCGGTTCGATCCCGATGCGTACCGGTGCAGCCGCAGCCTCCGTCTGGCCCGGGGGTCCGACGGCAGCGGTGGCTGCATCGAACCACAGACGTCCGTCCTGTCCGATCGATGCGGAGGACGTGACGTCGGCGACGATCTCGACGACACGGCCTCCCTCTTCCGACACCCGCTCGCGCACAGGTTGCGCGAATCCCACTGCCAGAGCGGTGCCTGCGGCCGCGGAGAGCACGACGACGAGAACCCCACCGCACGTGAACGGCCGCGCGAGCGAGCCGCGGCGGTGGAGAAGATGCGCCAGGACAGCCACCGCTCCGGTTCCGCAGAGGGCCGCGCACCCCCACGCCGCCGCGGGGAGCAGCACGCACAACAGCGCCACCGCCCAGACCGCGACGGCGAGAGGCAGCAGCCGCAGGTCACGACGCCTCACACCCGTGCGCCATCGCGAATGCCGGCGAGAAGCTTCTCCCCGATGCCGGGGACGGCGAGCAGGTCGTCCACGGAACGGAAGCGACCGTTCTCTTCCCGCCAAGCGATGATCCGTGCCGCGAGTGCCGGACCGATGCGCGGGAGAGTCTCCAGCGCCGCATGGTCCGCGGTGTTGAGATCGATCCTGTCGTCCCCGGGAGGGGCGGCTCCCGACTCGGCAGCAGCGGCGCCGACCGTCGGCACGATGATCTGCTCGCCGTCTTCGAGCAGCCGCGCAAGATTGACCGCGGCGAGGTCGGCGACGTCCGTGGTCCCGCCCGCGGCCGCCAGGGCGTCGACGAGTCGCGCGTCCGGATCGAGCACGTAGAGACCGGGAGCCGCCACCGCGCCGAGCACGTGGACGTAGAGCTCTCCGGTGGACCCCGCCCTCGCCTCATCGTCCGTGAGCGACACGGACTCGGTGGGCGGCGTCTGCCCGCGGAGGATACCCAATCCGACAGCCGCCGACAGGACCACGAGTCCCAGCACCACGGCCGCGCCGATGCTCAGCCGCAGCCGACGCCGGAGCGGCGGAGGAGACGGTGCCTGCGGGGATGCCATCCGGCCAAGCTAGGCGAGGGCGCGGATCCCCAGAGCGTCCCGAAACATCCACGGTGGACAACCCGTTCCGGGCGTCCACCGTGGAGAAGAGGCGATCAGCCCTTGACGACGAAACTGACGATCTTGGGCGCCCTCACGACGACCTTCACGATCTCGCGGTCTCCGATGGAACGGATCACACGCTCGTCCGCACGGGCCAGCGCCTCGAGCTCGGACTCGCCGATCCGCGCCGGAACCTCGAGCTGCGCACGCACCTTGCCCCCGACCTGCACGACGGCCGTGACCGTGTCCTCGACCAGAAGCGCCGGGTCGGCGGAGCGCCACGTCACGAGGCCGACGGAAGGCTCGTGTCCGAGCATCTCCCACATCTCCTCCGCGGTGTGCGGCGCGATCAGGTCGAGCATCACGGCGATCGTCTCCGCCGCCTCGCGCACGGCGGGGTCCCCTGCACCGGCGGCACCATCGATCGTCTTGCGGGTGATGTTCACGAGCTCCATGAGGCGCGCGACCAGGACGTTGAACTTCGTCTGCTCGACGAGTGCCGGTGCCTCCGAGAGCAACTTGTGCGTGGCACGGCGGAGAGCGGCATCACCGCCGTCGAAGACCACGTCGACGGGGCTCGACACCTCGCCGGCGACGCGCATCGCGCGTGCCAGGAACTTCTGAGCGCCGGTCGTCGAGACGTCGGCCCAGTCCTTGTCGTCTTCCACGGGCCCGGCGAACGCCAGCCCGACACGCAGGGCGTCGGCGCCGTGGGCGTCGAGCTCCTCCTGGAAGAGCACCAGGTTGCCCTTGCTCTTGGACATCTTCTGCCCGTCGAGCAGCACCATTCCCTGGTTGATCAGGTTCGAGAAGGGCTCGGTGAAGTCGATCAGCCCCATGTCGAAGAGCACCTTCGTGATGAAGCGCGCGTACAGCAGGTGCAGGATCGCGTGCTCGACGCCGCCGATGTAGGAGTCGACCGGCGCCCAGCGGGCCGCCTGCGCCGGATCGAACGCCACGGTGTCGCTGTTCGGCGAGAGGAAGCGCAGGAAGTACCACGAGCTGTCCACGAACGTGTCCATCGTGTCGGGGTCGCGCAGCACCGGGTCGCCCGTCTGCGGGTCCGTCGTACGGACCCAGCTCTCGGCACCCCCCAGCGGCGACGTCCCCTTGGGCTTGAGGTCGAGCCCCTCGACGCTCGGCAGCTTCACGGGGAGCTTGTCCTCGGGAACCGGGATGATGCTCCCGTCCTCGGCGTGCAGCATCGGGATCGGTGTGCCCCAGAACCGCTGACGCGAGATCAGCCAGTCACGCAGACGGTAGTTCTTGGCGGCACGGCCGGTCCCCGATGCCTCCAGCTGCTCGATCGCCCGCGCGATGGCGTTGCGCTTGGACAGACCGTTCAGAGCGCCCGAGTTGATCATGCGGCCCTCGCCCGTGAGAGCGATGCCGGTGGCCGCGGGGCTCTGCTCCTCGAGCGCGGCACCGGTGTCGATCGGCACGCCGTCTTCGTCGACCTCGATCACGGGCATCGCCCCCGTGACGGGAGCGGTCGTGTCGACGACGACCTTGACGGGCAGGTCGAACGCACGGGCGAAGTCCAGGTCGCGCTGATCGTGTGCCGGGACAGCCATGACCGCCCCGTGTCCGTAGTCGGCCAGCACGTAGTCCGCTGCCCACACCGGCAGCTTCTCGCCGTTGACCGGGTTGATCGCGTAGCGCTCGAGGAACACACCGGTCTTCGGGCGGTCCGTGGACTGCCGATCGATGTCCGTCTCCTTCTGCACCTGCTCCAGGTACGTCTGGAAGCGCTCACGCACATCCTCGGAGGCACCGGCGGCGAGCTCGGATGCCAGGTCGGAGTCGGGTGCGACCACGAAGAACGTCGCGCCGTGCAGCGTGTCGGGGCGCGTCGAGAACACCGTGACCGGCTCCTCGCGACCCTCGATCAGGAAGTCGACGTCGGCCCCCACCGAGCGACCGATCCAGTTGCGCTGCATCTGCAGCACCTTGTGCGGCCAGAATCCCTCGAGCTGGTTGAGGTCGTCGAGCAGGCGGTCGGCGTAGTCGGTGATCCTGAAGTACCACTGCGTGAGCTTCTTCTTGACCACCTCGGCGCCACAGCGATCACAGCGTCCGTCGACGACCTGCTCGTTCGCCAGCACCGTCTGGTCGTTCGGGCACCAGTTGACCGGACTCTTCTTGCGATACGCCAGCCCGCGCTCGTACAGCTTCAAGAACAGCCACTGGTTCCAGCGGTAGTACTCGGGGTCGGAGGTGTGCAGCACGCGGCTCCAGTCGAACGAGACGCCGTACGCCTCGAAGCCCACCTTCTGCTGCGCGATGTTCTGATAGGTCCAGTCCCGAGGATCGGCTCCCTGACGGATCGCGGCGTTCTCCGCGGGCAACCCGAACGAGTCCCAGCCGATCGGATTCAAGACGTTGTGCCCGCGGTGGCGCCAGAAGCGCGCCACGATGTCGGAGTAGAGGTAGTTCTCCGCGTGGCCCATGTGCAGGTCGCCGGACGGGTACGGGAACATCGCGAGCACGTACCGGCGCGGCCGGGTGTCGTCGTCGCCGCCCGTGAGGAACGTGCCGTTCTCCGCCCAGTACTTCTGCCACTTGTTCTGGATGGCGTGCGCCGACGGGGCCTCGTCGTCGGCGGGGGGGGTGGACAGGTTCTCAGACAACGAACGCACGACCAATCTGAAGGGAAAAGCGGGATCAGTTCAGGATATCGGAACGCCAGGACGCAGGCGTTTCCGCACCGAGGGCGGCGAGCGGCGCCCGCGCCTTGATCGCCACCTCGGCGACCTCGGCAGCGGCGACCGAACCCCAGGTGATTCCGCCGCCCGCACCGACCACCGCCTTCTCCCCGTCGAGGAGGATGCTGCGGATGACCATGGCGAGGTCGAGCACCCCGTCCGCGCCGATGTAGCCGAAGCACCCCGCGTACACTCCCCGCGCGCCGCCTTCGAGTTCATGCAGCCTGGTCATCGCCGAGAGCTTTGGCGCTCCCGTCATGCTGCCGGCGGGGAAGGTCGCGTCGAGAAGGGCGCCGACCGTGGCCCCCGGCTCTGCCGTTCCACTCACGGTGCTCACCAGCTGGTGCACGGCGGGATAGCTCTCGACCACCCAGAGCCCTTCCACGCGGATCGTCCCCGGCACGCACACCCGCGACAGGTCGTTGCGCATGAGGTCCACGATCATGACGTTCTCCGCACGCTCCTTGCGGTCGCCGGCGAGTTCTGCGGCGAGCGCGGCGTCTTCGAGGGGATCGGCGCTCCGGGGCCTCGTTCCCTTGATGGGGCGCGTCCGGATCACTCCCCCTTCGGCGTGGAGGAACTGTTCCGGACTGGCGCTCAGCAGCGTGTGGTCGCCGATGCGGACGAAACCGCCGTGGTGGGCGGGGGTCGCTCCTCGGAGGCGGTCGTACACGGCGACCGGGTCATGGGTGCCGGGAACGGTGAAGCGTGTGGTCAGGCACAGCTGGTAGGCGATGCCTGCGCGGATGAAGTCACGGCAGCGTTCGATGAGTGCGAGGTATTCGTGTGGGGTGTGCCTGGGCTCCGCAACACGTGGGGCGGCGGCCACGCCCGCAGAGGGCTCCTCACTGCCGGGGCTCTCAGCGGCTTCCGTCGCTGAGCGGACCTCTTCCGTCCAGAGCTCGAGGTCATCTGCGGAGGAGAGTGCCCAGGTGCGACGGCGTGCATGATCGAAGGCGACGACATGCGTGACGAGCAACCAGGACCCTCCTGGCGTCTCCTCCGACTGTGCGACCGGTGCGCCGGACGCCGATGCTCCGCTCTCGTAGTCGAGCCAGCCCACCCACCCCCCGGTGAACGGCGGCCGCGACGGGTCGGTCGAAGGGGCGTCGAGAGGCACGTCCCGCGGGAGGCTCGAACGCTTCCCCGTCCCGATGAAGCTCCAGCCTTCCGTCGCCCGCGCGCCGGCATCCAGCCAGAAGACGTCGATGCCCCGCGCCTCGATCATCCGAAACACGGATGACGGCTCCACCCAGGTGGGAAGCGGATGAGCACTCAGCGGTTCGGGCACCTTTCCAGCCTAGGACCGGGCTGCTCCCGTATCCTCATGGGGTGGACGACCTCCTGATCTGGCTCCTCGACACCGTGCAGTCGGTCGATCCGGTCGCTCGCACCCTGATCGCCGGACTCGCTGTCATGCTCGAGACGAGCATCCTGATCGGGCTCATCGTTCCCGGTGACACGATCGTGATCATCGCCTCGATGGGGGTGGCGACTCCCCTGGAGGGCATCGCGATGGGCGTCGCGGTCGTGATCGGCGCCTTGATCGGCGAGAGCATCGGGTTCTGGCTCGGGCGCTGGCTGGGACCCCATATCCGTGTGTCCTGGCTGGGACGACGGATCGGCGAGCACAACTGGGTGCGCGCCGAGAACTACCTCGAACGCCGCGGCGGCATCGCGATCTTCCTCTCGCGCTTCCTGCCCGTCCTGCATTCCCTGGTGCCCCTGACCGTCGGCATGAGCGAATACCCGTACCGCAAGTTCCTCGCCTGGACGGCCCCCGCGTGCGTCCTCTGGGCGACCGCCTACGTGAGCGTCACCTCCCTCGCGGCGGGCAGCTTCCGGGAACTCGTCGACCGCGTGCACTTCGCGGGGTACATCTTCGTCGGTGTGATCGCCGTGTTCCTGCTGCTGATCTACCTCGGCAAGAAGCTGCTGCAGCGGGCAGAGGCCCGTCACCTGAACGCTCCGGAGACAGAGGCCGACGCCGACGTGAAAGACTGAGGCAATGGCATCCGCTCCCCCGGCGCCCCGGATCCACTGGTTCGCCCGACTCGAACACCGCCTGCATGTCTGGCGTGAAGGTCGCGCGCGCCGTCGTGGCCGCGTCGCGACGATCCTCCCGTTCCCCGGATACGGGGGTCCCGGCTGGGTGCGTGTCGTGGGCCGTGTGCTGATCGTCCCCCCGCAGCGCCGCACACGCGACGGGGAGCCTGCGAGTGTCCGCGGCTGGCGCAGCTTCGTCGGCATCCCGGTGGGTTTCGCCGCGGTGACCGTGCAGATCGGCGACTCCACGCACCAGGTCGTCGCCGATCGTGGCGGGGTGGTCGACTCGACGATCCACGTCGACCTGGAGCCGGGTTGGCAGACGTTCACGTTTTCCGTGGAGGGACAGGAGCCCGTGGAGGCACGAGCTTTCGTCGTCGCCGAGGGCACCAGGTTCGGCGTCGTGTCCGATGTCGACGACACCGTGATGGTGACGGCCCTGCCTCGTCCCTTCATCGCTTTCTGGAACTCCTTCGTGCTCGACGAACACGCGCGCCTCCCCGTGCCGGGGATGGCCGTGCTGCTCGACCAGCTGCTGCGACAGCATCCGGGTGCCCCGATGGTGTACCTCTCCACCGGCGCGTGGAACGTCGCCCCGACGCTGTGGCGCTTCCTCGGCCGCCATCTCTTCCCCGCGGGTTCCATGCTCCTCACCGACTGGGGACCGACGCACGAGCGCTGGTTCCGCAGCGGACGCGAGCACAAGCTCACCAACCTGCGACGTCTCGCGACGGAGTTCCCCGATGTCAAGTGGCTCCTGATCGGAGACGACGGACAGCACGACGAGGCCATCTACTCGCAGTTCATGGACGAACATCCCGATTCCGTCGCCGGGGTGGCCATCCGTCGCCTTCTTCCCGCCGAGGCGGTCCTGGCCGGTGGCCGCGCCGGCCGCGAGCCCCATTCCGAAGACGTCGCCCCCTGGGTGAGCGCCGAAGACGGCGCCGGGCTGCGCGATCTGCTCGGCGAGGCCGGCATCCTGCACTGACATGTCCCTCGCCCGTCAGGACTGGCTGCTCCGTGAAAAGGCGCATCGCGACCGCGCGGATGCCCTCACCGCTGCTCACCGGGATCGTGCAACCAGGGCCGAGAAGCACCCGGTCTGGGACTTCCTGTTCACGTATTACTCCTACAAGCCCGCACAGCTGCGTCGCTGGCATCCCGGAGCGGGTGTCGAGCTGGCCGACGCCGTCGAACGCCTCGACTGGCGCTGGTACTCCCCCGGACGATCTGCGGGGAGCGCCGTGCCCGATGCCGCCGCTTTCGGCAAGGAGAAGGCGGAGCTGGCGGCTCTCATCGAGAAGATGCTCCGCCGCACGGCATCGCGTCCCGGGCAGTTCGGCTGCTTCGGTCTGCACGAGTGGGCGATGGTGTATCGCGCCGAGGAGCACCGCCACGCGGTTCCGCTGCGGCTGGGGCAGGCCGCGACGGATGCCGTGGTCGAGAATCACGACCTCCGCTGCACCCATTTCGACGCCTTCCGCTTCTTCACTCCCGAAGCGGTCCCCCGAAATCGCACCGCGTTGAGCCGCGACGAGCAGCCTCTGTTCGAGCAGCCCGGCTGTCTGCACGCGGGCATGGACCTGTACAAGTGGGCGACGAAGCTCGGTCCCCTGATCCCCGGCGAACTGCTCCTGGATTCGTTCGAGCTCGCGCGCGACATCCGACTCCTCGACATGCAGGCGGCACCGTACGATCTCTCGGCGTGGGATGTGGTTCCCGTGCCCATCGAGACACCCGAGGGAAAAGCAGAGTACGTGCGGAGGCAGCGGGTCTTCGCGGACCGTGGCGCTGCCCTCCGCACCGCGTTGCTGAACGCCTGGCTCGGCGACGGGGCGCGCGAGGCCGCCTGAGCACCGGTCAACCTACCGGCGTGCAATCGTCGCAGACCGTCCACGGTGCTGCGGCCGCAGTCCGCTCCAGCCGCAGTGCGACGACTCGCGTCGCTGCTTCTTCGAGCCGCTCAGCCGGCAAGGTGCCCTTTTCCACCGCCGCGGCGATGCCCGCCGCCATCGAGCCCGCTGTACTCCCATCGGAACCGGCGATCATCAGCACGAGGTCGTTGCCTGCCGCGATCGCGGCCACTCCGTTCGCGACCGGATCCGCATAGGCGGGATCGCCGGATGACAACAGCATTCCGAGATCATCCGTCACCGCGACCCCGTCGAAGCCGAGCTCCTCCCTGGCGATCTCATGCCACTTCGCGGAAAGGGACGCCGGCGATGTGTCGACGGCCGTGTAGGCGAGGTGGCCGTACATCAGGAGGGATGCCCCGGCGTCGATCCCCGCCGCGAAGGGCGCCGCCTCGGTCTCGCGCCACTGGTCGAGTCCCATCGTCGTGCTCGGGATCACATGATGCGAGTCGCCGGGCGCTGCACCGTGTCCGGGGAAGTGTTTGAGGGTAGAGGCGACGAACTGCTCCTGGGCGGTGGTCGCGGCGGACACCCGGTCGGCGGCGCTCGCCGGGTCGGTGCCGAGGGCACGTCCGTAGATGAAGGTCCCGGGATCTGCGGTGACGTCGGCGACAGTTCCGAAGTTCACCGTGATCCCCGCGCGCCCGACCAGCGAACCGCGGGCGGTGAACGCCGAGGTCGTCTCGGCGACCGGGAGGTGCTTCAACGACGAGGACGCCGGGTAGTCATCACCGTGCAGGCGCGACACGATGCCACCTTCCTGGTCGACCGCGATCAGCGGAGGCAGCTCGGGATCCACCGTCAGGGCGGTGGTCAGACTCTGCAGTTCGCCCTCGGTCGCCGGAATGTTGGCACCCATGAGGATGAACCCGCCGAGGCCGGACTCCATGTACGAACGGAGCATCGCCGGATCCGTCCCTGCCACATGCCCCATGACCACGGTGGATGCCTGCTCCGCCACCGACATCCCTCGCACGAGCGCGGTCGCATGGGCGGTCGAGTCACCGGGCTCGGCAGCTGTTGCGGCGACGGTCGGAGTCGTCGTCGGCACAGCGCTCGACGCCGCAGCCGCCGGTGAGACGCAGAGAACCGTGGTCGCGACGATTGCGAGGGCACCGGCGGCCCATCGGCGGGGTCGGGACATGGTGACTGCTCCGCGGCGCCGCCGTGTCAGCAGCCGAGCGCGTCGGCGATGGGCACCGCCGACGCCGGGTCGCCGTTGCCGAAGCGGATCGTCCGCCCGATCGTGCACGGCCCGTGCAGCGACGCGGCGATGACGGCGGCCACATCGGCTCGAGACACCGCACCCCGCCCCGTGGGGTCGATCTGGATCCGTGAGGTCGGTCCGTCGAAGGTGAGCGCGCCCGGTGCGAGGATCGTGCCCTCGAGCCCGCTCGCGCGCAGGTGTTCGTCCGCAGCCCACTTGGCATCGGCGTAGGGGAAGAAGGAGTCGTCCTCGGGAACGCCGTGGTCCGCCGTCGACCCGAGCCACGAGACCATCACATAGCGCCGCACGCCGGCCCGCTCCGCCGCGTTCATGGAGCGCTTCGCGGCATCGCGATCGACCGCGTAGGTGCGCTCCGGGGATCCGCCCCCGGCACCGGCGGACCAGACGACCGCGTCGTGACCGCGGATGATCTCGGCGAGTGCCTCGACGTCCATACTCTCGACATCGGCGACCAGCGCCTTCGCGCCGACGGCTTCGACGTCGGCGACATGGGCCGGGTTGCGGATCACCCCCGTCACCTCATCGCCTCGCTCGACGAGCAAGGGAGCGAGCAGGAGGGCGATACGGCCGTGGCCGCCGAACACGAGGATGCGTGACATGCCCTCACCCTACGCGCCTGAGCTGACGTCGGCTCGGTCCGGAATCGCCGTCCCCGCGATGAGTGCGAGTACTCGCTCCGTCTCGGCGGCATTCCCCACAGTGATCCGGATGCCGGTTCCCAACCGCCGAACCGAGATCGCAGCCTGAGCTGCCCGCGCTTCGAACGCCTCTGCGTCGCGAGCATCGAACCAGACGAAGTTCGACTGGGATTCCAGAGGAGCTTCCCCTACCGCTAACAGCGCGGCGTGGATCGCGCGTCGCCCCTCGCGAACTTCCGCCACGTGCCCGGCAAGACCGTCGGCGTCTTCGAGAGCGAGCACCGCCGCACGTTCAGCGAGCGCTGTGACTGCGAACGTCGGTCGGATCCGCCACATCGCGTCGGCAAGCAGCGTCGAGACCATCGCGTAGCCGACGCGCAGACCTGCAAGTCCGAAGGCCTTCGAGAAGGTGCGCAGTACTGCGACGTTCTGGTGCGCTTTGAAGGCCGCAAGCCCGTCGAGAGCGGAGGGATCTTCCACGTACTCGGTGTAGGCCTCGTCGATGACGATGAGCACCTCCGGGGGGACACGACCAACGAAGCGAGTGAACTCCTCCTGCCCGATGACGCCACCGGTCGGATTGTTCGGGGTGCACAAGAACACTGCTCTCGTGCGATCCGTGATCGCCTCGGCCATGGCATCGAGGTCGTTCGCCCCGCTGTCCGTCAGCGGAACGGGAACACCCGCCGCCCCGGCGACGGACACCAGTATCGGGTATGCCTCAAACGACCGCCACGGATACACCACCTCCGGTGGTCCAGGCACCGTTTCGTCGCGCCCGTACCCCTGCCATCGCGGGATAAGAGCGTCAAGGAGCAAGCGCAGGGCTCCGAGACTGCCGCTCTCGGTCACGATCTGTTCGGCCGGTACTCCGAGCCGTGACGCGAGGGCCGAACGCAGTTCGGTGTTGACGGGATCCGGGTAGCGGTTGAATCTGACCTCTTCGAGCAGTCGCGCTCGCAGCCCGATGCTCGGTTCCATGCTTCGTTCGTTCGATGAGAGTTTCACGGCGTCGAGGCCCGGCACCGCTGTCGCCGGCTTGCCCGCACGATACTCGGGCAGGTCGGAGATCTCGGGGCGGGGCTTTGGTTCGCCGATGGCGCTGGTCATGGTGGCTCCTCAAGTGGGGTCGAACATCCGGGGGAATGCGAACTCCGAGGCTCAGTCGTCAGCGCCTGTGATCAGCTCGTCCGGTACGTACTGGGTACGTTTCGCGAGTGGGTAGTAGACCGCTGCGGTGACGACGATCGCGACGATCCAAGAGACGTCAGCCCCACCCATCGCGTTCGCAAGGGGGCCGGTGTAGAGCGCCTGATTCATGAACGGCATCTGTACGGCGACGCCGAGGAAATAGCATCCGATGGCGACCCAGTTGAAGGCGCGGTAGGGACCACTCGAATCGTAGAGAGCGGGGATATTGACACGCTCTTTGGAGATCAGGTAATAGTCGACGAGGTTGATGACACTCCACGGCACGAACACCGAGAGGAGCGCCAGCACGAAATTCCTGAAGGCACCGAGGAATCCGACTTCATTAGCGAGGATCGCGAAGACGACGGCGAGCACGGTGAAACTCACGATGATTCCCGTGCGCACCGATTGCGAAACACGACGCTGCTTGGTCCACGCGGTGAAAATCGTAAGAATGCACATGAACCCGCCGTACGCATTCAGGGAGTTCACGGAAAGCTTGTTCACCACGATGACCACATACATGATGATCGCGATGAGACCGCCTCCGGCGATTTCACCGAGTGTGCCGACCTGGCTGTTGAGGAAGACTCCAGCTCCCACCGAGCCTGCGATCAGCACGCCGAGCGTCATTGCGAGCTGAGCTCCGATGACGGAACCGAGGAAGGTCGTCCAGAACGTCGAAGCCACGGTCGTCTTGCTCGGCAGGTAGCGGGAATAGTCGGCGACGTAGGGTGCGAACGTCATCTGCCAGCCCGCAGCAAGCGCGACGGCGAGCATGAACGATGCACCGCTGAAATCGACTTGACCGAAGGCGCTGGACACGTCATATCCCAGAAAGAGTCGTATGGCGACGTAGCCGAAACCTACCGCGCCGATCACGGCAGCGATTCGCCCGATCACGTGGATCAGCTTGTATCCGACGACCGCCACGACCGTCGTGAGAGCACCGAAGACGAGCATGCCGATCATCGGGATCTCGAGCCCGAAGATCAGGTTTATCGCTTGCCCGCACAGCACGATGCTCGTGGCCTGGAAGCCCAGATACATCAAAATGGTGAGGAAGAGCGGAAGCGCAGCCCCCTTCACGCCGAACTGAACACGACTCGAGATCATCTGCGGAACCCCGAGACGTGGCCCTTGCGCGGAATGCAGGGCCATCGTGATGCCGCCGATGACGTTTCCGAGGAATAGTCCGATGATCGCGGCCAGGGCTTCGGTTCCGAATGTGACAGCGAGCGCCCCGTCCACGATCGCGGTGATCTGCATATTCACGCCGAACCACAGGCTGAATTGGTTGCTTGGGTTGCCGTGTCTTTCGCTCTCGGGAACTCGTTCGATCGTTCTGATCTCGCGAGTCATGATCCCCGCAGGGGGCGTTGTCGTCGTGCTGATTTCGGTCACCATTGCCCGTACCTCCGCCTGATTCAGTACAGCCAGACCACACCTTTTTGTGTGACCCGCGCTCCATTTGCTGCAGTATTGCCCACTGCCTGCGACAAATGTCCGATGAGTCACGCGAGATGTCTGGTATCTCAGACGTTCAGGTTTTCGGGGTTCCAGCCCGAGGAGGTGCTCAACCGGTGGTGACGCGGGCGTCCGACGATCGCAGTGCTCGCTGGACACCCTTCGCGGCCGAGCGACCGGCACGGTTCGCACCGATCGTGCTCGCCGAGGGGCCGTAGCCGACCAGCTGCACGCGGGGATCGACGACAGCGGTCGTGCCTCGCCCGTTCCGGTCGAGCTGGATACCTCCGGCCGCGCTGCGCAGGTGGAGAGGAGCCAGATGAGTGATCGCGGGGCGGAACCCCGTGGCCCACAGGATGACGTCGACCCGCTCGAAACTCCCGTCCGCCCAGCGCACACCGTCGGGTTCGATCCGCTCGAACAGGGGGCGTCGGTCGGCATACGCTCCGAGACGCTCCGCCTCGCGCTCCTGCGGGCGCAGCATGAGCCCGGTGACGCTGACCACGCTCTGCGGAGGAAGCCCGGCCGCGACGCGCTGCTCGACGAGGGCGACCGCTGCGGCCCCCGCCTCGGGGGTGAAGTCGTCGTCCCGCCAGACCGGCTCCCGGCGGGTGACCCACAGGGTCTCGGTGATCGGCGCGAGCGCTCC
Organism: Microbacterium sp. J1-1; assembly: GCF_024498615.1. NCBI lineage: Bacteria > Bacillati > Actinomycetota > Actinomycetes > Micrococcales > Microbacteriaceae > Microbacterium > Microbacterium sp. J1-1. The sequence goes on from NZ_CP089590.1 coordinate 2,100,944, forward strand.
GAGGAACTGCACGGCGGACGCTCCTCCCCCGACCACGAGCACACGTTTGCCGATGAAGTGCTCCGGCCCCGGATAGTCCACGGTGTGCAGCTGCTCTCCGACGAACGTCTCCATGCCGGGGAAGTGCGGCAGGAACGGGTGCGACCAAGTACCGGTCGCATTCACGAGCGTGCGGCTCGTCCACTCCCCCTCCCGGGCTCGCACGACGAGCACTCCATCCTGGTCTTCCACGCGCTCGACGTGCACCGGGCGGAGCACGGGAAGCGCATGGGTCTTCTCGTATCGGGCGAAGGAGGCGGGCACGGCCTCGTTGGCGCGTGCACCGTCACGCGGCGGCGGAGTGTCGCCCGGAAGCTCCGCGACACCGTGAACGTCACGCATCGTCAGCGCGTCCCATCGGTGCTGCCACGCGCCGCCGGGCCGCTCGTCGGCGTCGAGGACCACGTGCGAGATCCCGAGGCGCGAGAGGTGGAACGATGCCGAGAGACCGGCCTGCCCTGCGCCTATCACCAGACTGTCGAGGATACTCACGCCCACTTCAACGTCTCGGCCGGTGCGCTTGTTCCTGCACACTCCTGCCGCACACGAGGACGCGCCCGGGATGCTCACCCGGATTGGTGCTCGCGTCGATTCGTGTAGTACTCTTTTCAAGTTGCTCCGGCTGGTTCGGAACAGCGTCTGGGCCTGTGGCGCAGCTGGTAGCGCACCTGCATGGCATGCAGGGGGTCAGGGGTTCGAGTCCCCTCAGGTCCACCAAAAAGCCCCTGGTGATTCAGGGGTTTTTGCGTTTATGAGGAGCACCGTTTCGAGGTCACTCACGACTTGCTCACGTTTTTCGACGAGCACTAACCGTCTCAGACAACAAACAACGAGAGCCGCACGTGCTCACAGAAGCCAGTTCGCCGCGCATGTAGTGAGCATGACGACACACGCGCCGACTGACACGAAGCCTCTCATCGGGAGGAAGCTCGACGACCTCCCCGACGTGCTCACCATCAAGGAGCTCTCGACCTGGGCGCAGATCCCCGTCAGCACCCTCTACCAGTGGAACTTCAAGGAGATCGGCCCCCGTCCGATGAAGTTCGGCAAGCACCTGCGCTATTCACGCACTGAGGTTCGCGAGTGGATGGAAAGCCTCGACCGCCACCACTGGTCACAGGCCTCGCAGCAGTCCGCAAGACGACTATGGGCATACCAGAGATGACCCCAGGATCCTGGGGCTGGATACGCATCAAGCAGGCCTCGGACGGCAAGTTCCTCGGACGCGTCAGCTTCCGAACCCACGAAGGCCGACGCGGCGAGACAACAGCGCAGGCCACGACGAAGGTCGGCGTTGAACGAAAGCTCAAACTCAGACTGCCCGCCCTCATCGCAGCGTCACACTCCCCCGCAACTGTGAGCACCGTCACGTTCGCGACCCTCGCTGCAGAGTGGGTTACGTTTGAGGAGCTGAAGATCCCTGATCACCTGAAGGCTCGAGGCACCCATGCGGAACACCTCCGTATCCTTCGACGTCATCTGCTGCCCGCCTTCGGCGACGCCTACGTCACCGATATCACCGCTCCGATGGTGTTTCACTACTACATGAGGCTTGCTGCGGACCACGCGCCGCTCGCCCGGAACGTGAAGGCTCTTCTCACCCAGATCCTGGCTCATGCCGTCAACCTTGGGTACATCGCCGGACAGAACCCTGCAGCATCGGTCAGGAGACTCCGTCGACCGCGAAGGACGATCTTCGCGCCCGAGGGAGACGAGCTACGAACCCTGCGGGAGGCGACGCTCGCCTACATGAATGACGACACCCGGCCCGGGCCCGCTCCGAGCATGCTTCTCCTCGACAGCATCGATCTGATCCTCGCCACCGGAGAACGAATCAGCGAGGTCTTTGGACTTCGTTTCGGGAAGGACATCCACCTCGAAGGCGAAGTCCCGTACTGCACCGTCAACGGTGCCATCAAAGAGAAGGGCGGTCCGAAACGGTGGGAACCGTTCCCGAAGACTGAGCCCGGCCGCCGAGAACTTCCCCTCCCCGACTACGCCGTCGCCATCATCCTCCGACGAACCATTGAGAACCAGACCGGGAGCGAGTTCCTGTTCCACACTCGTACGGGCGCACCTAGCGGGCCGCAAGACGCCCATCGCGCACTGCGGCAAGTAAGAAAGCACAGCGGACTGCCCGATACCTTCGTTCCTCACGCGCTCCGCAAAACTGTGGCAACACAAGTCGCACGAACCCTCGGACTTGACGCGGCGGCGATGATACTCGGGCACAGCAAGTCCCGGGTCACCGAACAGTCATATGCAAAGCGCGATGTTCGCGCGCCCGATGCCCGAGGTCTCCTTCAGTCCCACATGGAGCACATCATCGCCGCGGATCCGAGCGCGGGCGCAACGCGACGGGCAACGGGCTAGTCCTCCAGAGAGCTATGGGTGAAGCGAACGGAATGCAGTTCCCGGGAGCTTGGCCTCAGATCTCACAAAGCTGTTGCCTGGCCCTTCGGAGCCGCGGTGCTCCAGCTTCTTCCTGAGACGCGCCTGATGCACTTCGACAACCCGTAGGAGGAGGCCACCAACGCCGCACTCTTCGGCGAGTGCTCGCAGTTGTCTAAGGCCTCGCAAGCGTTGAATCTCCGTGGCGGTCTCGTCGAGAGCGATCGCGTGAGCGAACGAGGACCATTCGTCCGGCGAAGAGGCGGTCGTCCCGTCCACCTGATGGGCGGCCGCGATGTGAGCCATCTGGAGCGCGCCCGGCACCGTCAGAACGTCTTCCGTGAGCCGGCTATTCCTCAGCCGAGCCAAGTCGGCTTCACACCGCCGCACCCGTTCGCCGTCGGTCAGCTCGACATGGAGCATTTCCGCGTCCTGTGGGAGCAGATTGACCAATGCGCTTCCGACGCGCGCGAAGACGGCTGACGATCCCTGGGCCGAGATCCGCGTCACGGGCGCAAGGTCTGTCACGGCAATGTTCTCCCAGCCGATGCCGGCAGCGAAGGTTCGGATCGCCATTCGACGGTCTGAATTCGACAGGTGCCGGGACGCGGGGATTTCGATGCCGAGCTCAGCGCATGCTCGGACGAGCCCCACTTGCAGGATGATGGAGAGCTCGAGGTATTCAAGCACGTCGTTCAGGAAGTCAGCCACGAGGAAGGTACGTGGGGTGCCGTTCTCGCGAACCGTCACGCCGCTCTCATCGACGTTGAAAGCTGAGTGCCCTGCAGCGTTGCGAAGCGTTCGATTTAACGTACCCAGCTGCAGTTCCGGGAATTGAGCCTCCGCCGATTTGAAGACCGTGCCGGTCGACACCGACAACAGCGCCTCATAGTTTCCTGCGTCTGAGACGTGGAGCACGGTGGCGAGGAGGTGCTTAACGTGTCCCTCCTTCAGCTTCAACACCATGTCGAGCAGCTCGCTTACTGTCTGGAGTTCAGAGCGGTCTGCAATTCCCGTAAACGTTCTGACAAGCATGGCCGAGAGCAGCGCAACTACCCGCCCGTGCTCTTCCGCCCACACGTCGTGCAGAGCTAGGCTCCGGAGGCGCTCGCTTCGTATAGTGCGCTCGATAAGGGGGACGATTCGGGCAACGCGATCTTCGTCGAGCGCCAGCACGACAACGGGCCGGTACAGGTCCAGTTCCACGCCCGCGCCAGATGTTGCTCCGCTACTCAGCCCGTGCCTTTCGCGCAGTGCAGCGTCAAGTTCCGTGAGACTCGAGCTTGAGGATTCGAGCCGGTTCGATGTCATGAACTGTTCGATGAAGACGCCGACATCGTCATCGAATGAGGCATATTTCCGATACTCAGCGAGGTCATCCAGTCGCTCTTTGGCCTGATCGAAAGCACCCTGCGCAAGTCGTGCTGCCGCCTGCGCTGCGAGTGCCGTAGGAGCGATGAGCGCTTCGACGAACAAATCACCAGCGTCACGCAGGGATTCGACGGCGAGCCCGACGGTGCGTGCCCAGTTCCGACGAGGACGCGGGTGCGGCTGAGTCCATGCGGAAACCGTGAGGTCAAGCATGTAGAACGCGTGGACGAGGGGTTGCGGGTCATTCCCGCCGGAAGCAACGCCAGCGAGAGCACTCGCAAGGTTGTCCAAGGTGTCATCGAGTTGGTCTCTCAGGCCCGCAGCCTCACCCCAGGACGCAGTCGCGGGCACACGCTGTTCACGGAACAGCTTCACTACGCTCCTGCGGCGCTGCAGGTGAGGTTGTGTCTCAGCGAAGTGTGGCTTCTGCCCGCACGAAGAACATCGCTCCCCGCCAAGACGTTCACTCCCGCAACGATCGCACCGCACCTTCGCGAAGGTCAGTGTCACTTCGAAACGGCGTCCCATGAGAGCAACGTTAGCTATCGACTCCGACACTCACAAAGACTCAGTGACGACTGCGCAGCGGTCGGCTGCTCGACCTCGTTCCGCAGGTGGATAGCGCGGCCCGCTTGCTGCTGTGCCCATCCGAGGGCGACTGCACACGTGCAAAGGCTGCTCGGCGCCTTCATCACCTGGGTCGCCGGTGGCCCGAAGCCCACGCTGCCACTGAGCGACTCCGGTCCTGTCTGCGTGACGTACCTAACGGGTACGCCCTCGTCGCTTGGCAGGACGACGACAGGGCGAAGCTTGCTCGAAGGAACCGGACAACCAAGCCTGCCTAGCTCGGCCGACAGTGCCCCAGGATTGCCCTCCTGGGACACGTCCTGCCCTATTGAGGCTAGGGCAGGAACTTGATCGTTGAACCGTTCACGGGCGCGTTGAGACCGTTCGATCGGAGGAGAGACTTCACGCCGTATACCCGTTGACGTTCACTCTGACCAGTGGGAGGACCTACTCGAACCTCCATGATCGGAAGACTCGCGTCGGGCTTCCCAATGCCCTGTAACCCCGCATGCTCCCATCCGAAGTTCTCGTAGTGAGTGATCTCGATGTAGGGGATAACACCGCGGGCAGCACCGCGATACTGGAGCTCGATTCCGTCGAAGGGCAGTGTGATCAGGCGAACTTCTCGTTCCTCGGCATACGCGCTGTCCTTCATGGATGCCGCGAGGACAGACAGCACTCCGCGGATCAACTCGTTGGCGGCCTTCTTGGAGGACTTCAGGACGGGGGCGATGTCACCCTTCGTGAGTCCCTGAAGAGTCGACTCGATACGAGCGTCCTGACGCGTCGGATCGTAGAGAACCTCGACCCATTCCGGCTGAAACATGAACCCTTCCTCGCGCATCGGTGGGTCGACAGGGATGAGATCAGCATGCGGTTCAAGACGAACCGCCACGCCCTGCGTCGACCCATAGTTCCGCCACTGGTTTAAGACGCGATAGCTGGTCGACGCGCATACAACGTAGGCGGGCACTGCCGTGACATGAGCCTTAAACGTGTGAAGGATCTCCGTAAGCTGCATGTGGAGTTCCGCGTCCTTGGGAAGGAGTTCTCTTCCGTGTGTCTTATACCACCAGATGATGCGCTTCGCGCCGTAGACGAGTTCGCGTGGATCGTTGAGCATCGGTGCCGCCGACGCCCATAGACGACGATTCTTGACCATGCTGACGAGCGCGGCCGAGTCTGTGAAGTGCCAAATCTCGCCGTGGTAGTGCTCACGGATCGGGTTAGTGTACACACCTGCGTTCTTGGAGGTGTCATGATCCCCCGGGACGGCTTCATCGCTCATCGGCACAGAATATCCCGCGGCAGCGGCTCTGGGTCGGGAAGCTCATCTCTGCGTCATGAGTCGTCATTAACGTCGAATGTTTCGGGCTCCGTGACGATGTAAGCAGAAGGGGCTCCTCCTAGCCATGCGCGAGGACTGCAGGTGTGCTCGGCGCTGGAAGCGACCGGCGATGCTGGCCGAGCGGGATCAACGGCTCTTAGCTGGTGGAGCGCGAAGAGCAGTGCGGAGCATCGGGATCCGCGACCGCGTTCACCTTGGTTGCCTTCGGGCCCTGAGGAGCGGACAATGACTTCACCTAGCGGTCTGCCGGTAGCTCAACCTCGTCCCCGATCCAATCTGACCCGAGACAACCCGGAACTTGCTCAGAGTCGGCTGAGGGCGCCTAAGCTGCTAGCGGATTAGGGCGACCCTTTTGGCACTGACAGAGCGCGTTTGGACCATCACATGATAGATCGCCCCTGAGGGCGGATCGTGAGAAGACGCGTCATGCTCTAGTGGCCGACTGATAGCAAGCTTCGAGCAGCCGCGCCGCGTCTTCTTCAACGCGAGAGTGCGGCTTGATGTAGTACCGCACTGTCGTGTCCAACCGTGCGTGTCCGAGGAGGTCCTTCGAGATTTCGGCGCTCCCGAGCCTCGCGACTGTCGTCGCAGCGGCCTTACGGAACATGCGTGGACTGAGTCGCTCCGCGTCCACCCCAAGAGCCGCGATTTCTTGAGGCAAGAACGCCCGAAAGCCGCGAAACACCCGGTCTACGTTGTTGACGGTGTATCCGGTGCCACGATTCGTAGTGAAAACGTATCCTTCCTGCCTTCCAGGCAGATGTCCATACGCGATCGCAGCACGTCCGATGCGAAGGTTGGGAGCGGAATCAGCCTGGCTTGGCGCGCGCGCTTCGGGGTGCTCTTGCGGTAGCTTCCGTCCGGCTGCAACGTGCTCACAATCGTTCCGTTAACGTCTACGGCCAACCGGCCATCTATCTCGACAACACCTGTCTTCGTACAGCAAGGATTTCACCAGTTCGCATGGAAGACCCGAGCGCAAGGAGCATCACGTCACGAACCAGACAGAAAGGACCAGACTGCACGCAAGCCATGCAGGGGGTCAGGGGTTCGAGTCCCCTCAGGTCCACCGAAAAGCCCCCGGTTCTGCGGGGGCTTTATCCGTTCTCGGAACAGTCCTAGCGCGCGTCCTCACGACCGTCAACCCGGTTCAGCGCGTGCACGGTCCGTCGTATCGTCGACACATCTCGACGAAAGGATGCGATCATGTCGAACCCGATCATTCCCCCGATTCCTCCGATCCCCCACGACGAGGACCGCGAGGGCGCGCCCACCCAGGAAGTCGACGGTGAGCGCGTCCTCGACCCGGACGTGGATGACGCGCTCATCGACAGCGCCGAGGCCGACCGCGTCGCCGCCGGAGCCGACGACGCCGACGACACCGAGGTCTGAAACCGAGGTCTGAAACCGACGGTGTCGACGCGACCCGATCGGAGCCTTTAGGTCGCCAACAGCGGCGGCTGACTGGGGATGGAGATCGGTCGTGTCGCTCGGCTCGATTCACGTAGCCGCTCCACGTCCTCGAGCACCTCGAACACCGTCCCGTAGCGTGTCGCGAGCGGCAGATCGCGCAACCACGTGACCTCAACCTCGGTCTCGGCGAGTTCGTACACGCACGCCACCACGTGACGCGGATCGTTCGGCGAGTAGCGAAGGTCGTTGATCACCCACTCCGACGCCGTGATGCGGTTGAGCATGAAACGCGGATCCGGCAGTTCAGACATGTAGGCCCTCCAGGACTTCCTCTCTGAAGAGAGTGCGCCACACAAGCGTGGCGCGGAAGCCCCTTGACACCGCGCGCCGAGGGTGCCGTCGGCCTATGACCCAGACTCGGCAGACCCCGCCGAGGCGACTTGAGCCCGCCACCACGGTGTCTCGATGAAACCGCGCTTCATGAAGACCAGCTCCATCGCCGCGTTCCAGCCTCTGACGCCCTTGAGGTGCGCGATGGTTCCGGTGAGGAAGTCGTGCAGCGTCTCGGTGCTCGGCAGGATGATCTCGCAGTAGAGCGAATTCTCCTCGAGCGCGGCCGCGAGGAATCGCACGGACACGTGCTGCGCCAGAGTCTGCGCCACGGAAGCGATCCGCGACGGCTCGACCCGCAGGATCAGCAGGGTCTCCGCGCTCATGCCCAACGCCGACGCCGGCACCATGGTCACCGTGGTCAGGCACCCGGCGTTGCGCATGCGCTCATAGCGACGGCGCACACTGCTCTCGTTCATGTCGAGCGTGTCGCCGATCGACTGGAACGACGCGCGTCCGTTGTGGCGAAGCTCCTCCACGATGGCACGATCGGCATCGTCGAAGTGCGTGGGATCGCACGTGTTCGGCGCCGGCATGTACGACTGCGGATCGCTCGCGGCTTCGGCATGGGCGTCATAGAGCTGTCGCCCCCAGTCGAAGCTCACCTTGTAGGTGTGCACGACCAGGTCGCTCCGCCAGCGTTCGACTCCCGGAATGGCCTGCAGATCCGTGAGCACGTGTGCATAGGTCGCCGAGTCGCCGGGGATGACGACCTCCGCGAAGACGTCGAACTTTCCGGTGACCAGGGTCACGAACCGCACGTACGGCGAGCCGATCAGCGCCTGCGCGACGGTCAGTTGCGATCCGGGCGTGCAATTGATCCGCACGAAGAAGGTCTCGACGTGCCCTTCGCTGCCCAGGGTCGGCACGATGCCCACCCGGACCAGCCCTTCGGCGAGCAGTTGCTGTCCGCGACGGGTCACAGTGGAGACGGGGGCCCCCGCGAACTCCGCGATCGACGTCCAGCTCGCCCGGCCGTCCTGCTGCAGAGCGACGACGATCCGTCGATCGAGATCGCTCACTTCCCTCGTCAGGTGAACGCTGCTCATCGGGTCGGCGGGTACACCCGGTGCAGGAACGAGCGCACGGTCTTCGTCCACGCCTCTGCCTCCTCGATCTGCGGGGAGTGCCCCGATTTCTCGAACACCACCATCTCGGAGTCCGGGATGAGATCGGCGATCGTCTGGCTACACGATACTGGCGTGATCCAGTCCGTCCGCCCCACCGTGATGAGTGTCGGCACACCGATCTCCGGCAGCCGCGGCTTGAGATCGTAGTTCGGGAGGTTCACCGAGAAGGCGTAGTTGTGCGCGCGATAGCGATACGGCGTCGCCTGCACTTTGCGTTCGGTGGCCTCCGGGTCGTAGACGAAGTCGTACAACGGGAGGATCTCGCGCCAGCAGTCCTTCAGGTCCTCGTCGTCGTACACCTGCCCGACGTCGATGCGGTCGAACTTCTCCATGTCGATCGTGACGCGGTCAGAGGCCAGGGCGTTCTCGCGCGCGAGGTGCGCGTTGGAGTTGTCGGGCGACGTATCGCGCAGCACGATCGCGGCCACGCGCTCCGGATACCGCAGGGCGTATTCCATCGCCATGAACCCACCGTAGGAGCCACCCGCCATCACGATCTTCTCGGCACCGATCCACTCCCGCAGCCCGTCGATGTCCGCAGCCCACTGTTCATGGCTGTAGATCCCCTCGCCCTCGCTCACCCCGCTGCCGCGTGCATCGAACACCACGACGCGGTACTCGTCGGCGAGGCGGCCGAAGCTGGCGCGCGGTTCGGCGCGCGACCCGAGCCCCGGTGCGCCGTGATGGGTGATGATGACCGGCGCACCCTCAGGGCCGAGTACCTCGACGGCCAGGTGGTTTCCGTTGATCTCGACCCATTCGTGGTCACTGGTGGCTGCGGCGAACTCCGGGGACACCGGCGGGGTGGTCGTCATGGTTCTCTGTCTCTCTCTCTCGAAATCCGGGGCGTCAGAGCGCGATGGTGCAGTCGTCGAGGCTGCGGGGGAAGGAGGTCAACGGCTCGGCACCGGTGTCGGTCACGAGCATGCTGTCGCTGATGCGGTATCCGGCATGCCCCGGAACGTAGATGCCGGGCTCATTCGAGACGACCATGCCCGCTTCCAACAGCGTGGGATCGCCGTCCTCCAGCCACGGAGCCTCGTGCATGCCGAGGCCGATTCCGTGTCCCTGGCGGTGGCGGATGAACTCGCCCAGACCCGCATCGCGGATCACGTCGAGGCACAGCCGGTTCGCCTCACGGCATTCGAGCCCGGCGCGGATGGTCTCGCGTCCACGCAACTGGGCCGCATGGATCGTGTCGTGATAGCGGCGTTGCTCCGCTGTGGGCTCGCCCAGCACGAAGGTGCGCTCGCCTTCGATGAAGCGACCACCGACTGCGCATCCCAGCGACAGCATGAAGGTGTCGCCGGCTTTGAGGCGGTTGACCGACGGAAGACCGTGGGGGAACGCGGAGTTCGCGCCCGAATAGACGAGCCCACCGGCGAGCAGCGAGGCCACCACCACGTTGTGATGCTCGGCGTACATGATGCCGGCGCCTGCCGCGGTGACGTGACGTTCGAGCTCAGCCTCGGTCGGCAGGTCGCCCCCGGCGCCGATGGCCTCCGTCACCAGCGCCACACCGGCGTCGAGCATCCGATCGGTGATGCGAGCGGCTTCGCGGTGGAGCACGACTTCTTCGGGGAACTTCACATAGCGGGTGCGGGTGACCAGGTCCGACCCGACGAGGTCTGCACCGGGCATCGCTTCCCGTGCAGCCGCGAGTCGTGAATACGGCATGGTGGAGGTGAATCCCACCCGGCCCCGCGGTGTGACCGCGCGGGCCAGCACCTCGAACGGTGCGACGACTCCGGGGAACTCGAAGAACGAGACCAGCTCCGCCCGGGAGGACTGGGACTGGGCGTACTCGCGCTCGAGCTCCGGCAGCAGCATGACGACCCTGCCCGTCGCTTCGAGCCAGACCGCCACGGGGCGCTCGGACGGGTGGTGGAAGAAGCCGGTGAGATACGCGATGTCCTCCGGGCTGTCGGTGAGGAACGCGTCGAAGCCTTCCTCGGCCATGCGCTCGCGCACGCGTGTCTGCACACGGTCGAAGAACTCGGGTGAGAGTCGCTGGTCGAACTCGGTCATCACAGGCTCCTATCGGGCGAGGTGGCGCGGGTTGCGCGCGTCGTTGTAGGCGATCGAGAGCAGCGTGGCCGAGAGCACCAGGATCAGGATCGCGATCGAGGGGAAGAGCGTCAGCCACCAGGCGCTCACCATGGCACCGGCCTGCTGCGCTTCGTAGAGGATGCGCCCCCAGGACCAGGTGGTCGGATCCCCGAGGCCCAGGAAGGCGAGTCCCGCCGCCGAGAGCACCGCCCGTGACGCCGTCACGACCACCGAGACCACGACAACCGGGGTCACGGCGGGGAGGATGTGTTTCGTGATGATCCAGACCGGCGAGGTGGTCATCAGGCGCGAGGCATCGACGTAGGGCAGCCCGACGACGGTCAGCGCCTGTGAACGCACGAGACGGGTCACTTCGGGCCACGAGAACGCCGCGACGACGAAGATGATCGTCGACGTGCTCGGCCCCACGAGCGCGGCGATGAGGATCATGAGCGGCAGCACCGGCAGCGAAAGCGTCATGTCGACGATCACGCTGATGACACTGTCGAGCTTGCGGAAGTAGGCGCCGAGCACGGCGATGATCGTGCCGAAGACGATCGCGATCAGTGAGGCGGCGACCGCGACGAGCACGCTCTGCTGCGTGCCCCAGATCACTTCGGAGAACACGTCGCGCCCGAGGGCGTCGGTGCCGAACCAATGGTCGCCGCTCGGCGGCCGCAGCACGTCGGGGCCGTAACTGGCCGGATAGGGCGCGATCAGCGGAGCAGCGAGCGCGACGATGACGAGCAGGATCAGAAGGCCGAGTGAGATCATCCCGAGCGGGTCACGGCGGAACGCGCGCCAGGTGTGCGCGCTCGCCCGTTCGCTGCCCGTGGCGGTCGGTTCGCTCGGTGCGAGGGTCTCGGAGGAGGGCATCGGAGCGGTCATGAGGTCTTCACTCTCGGGTCCAGGTAGCCGTAGATGATGTCGGTGATCGTGTTCGCGACCACGACGGTGATCGCGAGCATGAGGAAGGCCCCTTGCAGCACGGGGAAGTCGAGCTGGGTGACCGCCTCGTAGATACCACGGCCGATACCGGGGTAGGCGAAGACGGTCTCGGTGAGCACCGCTCCCCCGACCAGGAATCCGAGCTGCAGGCCGATCAGCGTGGTCGTGGGAAGCAGCGCATTGCGCAGCGCGTGCTTCCAGAGAATGCGGCTGCCGCGGATGCCGTTCGCCTTGGCCAGGAGGATGTAGTCCTCCCCGAGCGTCTCGATGAGCGTCGACCGCATGGTGAGCACGTAGGAGCCGACTTGGATGAGCATGAGTGACACCGCGGGGAGGACGAGGTGCTGCGCGACGCTGAGGTACCAATCGAACCCGTAGGTGTTGTTGGTGTACGCACCGCCGATCGGGAACCAGCCGAGGTTCAGCCCGAACACGAACAGCAGGAGGATCGCGACACTGGGGACGAACAGCGACTGTCCCGTGACACCGACGACCTGCACGGCCCTGTCGATGAACCGTCCCTTGTGGGAGGCGGCGGCGACACCGAGCGGCACGCCGATGACGATCGTGAGTACCAAGGCTGTGACGGTCAGGAGCAGCGTCCACGGCAGCCGTTGCAGGAGCACGTCGGTCACCGGGATCGACTGCGTGAACGAGATTCCGAGGTTGCCCTGCAACAGCTGCCACATGTAGAGCCCGTATTGCACGATCAAGGGCTGGTCCAGCCCGTACTGCTCGAGGATGGTCGCCCGGATGTCGTCCGTCATGTTCGGGCTCGCCAGCGCCAGCGCCGGATCGCCGGGAAGCAGACGCAGGAGCAGGAACGTCACGGTCACGGCGAACCAGATCGTGAGCAGACCTCGACCTGCGCGACGGAGAATGAACGATGCTCGGGACACCCGGGCGACCTTCCTCGAGAGTGCAGTGGTGGTTACTCGACCGGGTACGCGCTCGCGAGCGAGAGCGGGTTCACGATCGAGAGCAGTTCGCTCGGCTTCGAGATGAAGCCGGCCCATTTATCGCTGGCCGCGAAGAACAGATTCTGCGTGTACATGATGTTGTCGAAGACCTGCTCGTGCACGATCTTGTTCGCCTCGCGCATGATGGAGATCTTCTCGTCTTCATCGAAGGTGACCATGCCCTCCTCGATCAGCGCGTTGAGGTCGGGGTCGTCCACGTGGGTGTAGTTGATCGCTCCGCCGGGGAGGTACGAGAGCGCGAAGTTCGTCACCGGGTCGTCCATGATGGCGAAGTTGCCCGCATAGATGTCGTAGTCCCCCTCATTGGTCATCGAGAGGTAGGTGTTGCGTTCCGTGCCCTGCAGCTCGATCGTGATGCCGGCCTCCGCCGCGCTGTCCTTCACCATCTGCGCCCACTGGCTGGTCACGCTGTCCTGCAGCGAGTAGATCAGCCGGAACGAGAGGGGGAACTTCCCGCTCGCGTCCGCCGTGTAGCCGGCCTTCTCCATGAGGGAGCGCGACTTCTCAGGATCGAACTCGTACTCCTTCACCGAGTCGTCGTAGTACTTCGCGAGCACCGGCATCAGCGCACTCGAACCCGTCGAGACGGCCTGCCCCTGGAGCACAACGGTGCGGATCGCGTCGTAGTCGACCGCGTGGGCGAGCGCCTGGCGCACCTCGGTCTTCGCGAGATCGGGCTTGTCCATGTTGTAGACCAGGTGGGCGTACCCGAGTCCCGGCGCCTCGATGACCTGCAAGCCGTCGGTGCTGCTGAGCTGCTCGACTTGCGCCGGCGGCAACGCGTTCGCGATCACGTCGATCTCGCCGCTCTGCAGCGCCAGGATCTCGGTGTTCACGTCGGGATACACGCGGTACACCACCTCTGCGGGTCCGGGCACTCCACCCTCGACGAGCGGGTAGTCCTCCACGCGCTCCAGGGTGTAGTGCTGGCCGACCTGGAAGTCGCTCATGATGAACGGCCCCATGCCGACCCAGCCGCCGTCGCTGCCGTCGTTCGCGAACTCCGCGATCGACCCCTGCGGCTCGAACACGTGCTGCGGAACGACGACACCCCAGAACCCGATCTCCTCGATGATCGACGAGTCCGGCTGGGTGAGCGAGAGCTCGACCCTCGTGTCCGATACAGCGGTCGCGGTGTCGAGGTTGCCCAGCTGTCCGTAGAACGTGCCGGGTGCCTGGTCGCGTTTGACGGCGTTGAGCGTCCACGCGACGTCCTCGGCGGTCAGGGGCTCGCCGTCGCTCCAGGTCAGGTCGTCGCGGATCTCGTAGAAGCCGGTGGTGTCATCCACGTAGCCCCAGTCGGTGGCGACATGCGCCTCCTTGGTGCCGTCGTCACTGATGCTCAGCAGATGCGGATACATCAGGTTCGTGATCCACGAGTCCGTGCGGCTGTTGCCGAGGACCGGATTGAAGTTCACGACGTCCGTCGTCGTGCCGATGCTGATCGTCTCCTCGCTGGGGCCGGAGGAGCCGGACGACTCCCCCGGTTCCGGCGCAGACGGGGCGCACGCGGCGAGACCGACGGCGAGAGCCGCGGCCGCACCGAGGGCGAGGAACTTGCTGTACTTCATCAGACCCAGACCTCCTCGAGTACGCGCAGGGTGTTCCCTCCGACGACGGCGCGAATCTCGTCGTCGGAGTAGTCGTGCTTCACGAGCCAGCCGATGATGTTGTAGAAGGCCTCGGCCGGGTTCTCGATGCCGTCGACGTACGGCTGCTTCTCGTAGTCGACGTTGGCGTGCGCCTGGCCGAGCGACAGGTTCGACGAGAACGCGTCGTGCAGGCCCACGTGATCGCCGAACAGCGTGTCGGGACCGAAGCTGACGTGCTCGAGGCCCACCAGGTCGACGCAGTACTGGAAGTGATCCATGACCGACTCCAGCGAGTGCTGCGGGTGCTGGGGCGAGATCGTCGTGTGCGGGGCCGCCTCGATACCGATCACGCCGCCGCGCTTCGCGCACTCGATGATCGTCTCATCGGTCTTCATGCGGTTCGTCGGCCACAGCCCGCGCGCACCGGCATGTGTGATGAACACCGGCTTGGTGGAGTGGGCGATCACGTCGAGACACGTCTGGTCTCCCGAGTGGGAGATGTCGATCGCGATGCCGAGCTTGTTCATCCGCTCGACGGCGCGCTCGCCGAAGTACGTCAGACCGCCGTCGCCGCGCTCCTTGAGCCCACCGCCGAGCATGTTCGCCTCGGAATAGGCGATGCCCATCTGACGCACGCCGAAGCCATAGAGGACGTCGAGGCGGTCGACCTCGTTCTCGATCATCGTCGAGGCCTCGAGAGCGAAGATGTGTGCGACACGGCCGGTCTCTGCGGCGTGACGGATGTCCTTGATCGACTCGGCCTTGATCACGAAGTCCTGGTGCGCGAGGTCGGCCATGCGCACACCGAGGTCGAACAGCACGTCCTGGTACTTCCATCCGGCGTCACTGGAGATGCAGCAGGTGCCGTCCATGCCGTTGTCGAACACGGCCGTGAGACCCGAGCGGGCCAGGCCCTGGTAGGCGGTGGGTTCGCGGCCCTGGCGGATGTGGTCGCGCAGCTCGCCCATGTCCTCGGGGAACACCTGCACATGCTCGTGCAGGGAGATCACGGTCTCCTCGCGGAGCAGACGCTCGGTTCGTTCCTGCTGGGCGTCGTTCAGCCCGAGGTCATACGCCGGCACGCGGCCGATCTGCGGGGCGTAGCGGAACTCGCGGTAGTCCTTGCCGGCTTCGAGATAGTCGTACGCGGTGTAGCCGGTATACCGGCCAGCTTGTTCGAGCACGAATGCGCTCCTTCGGTTCGATGATGCGGGTGCCACTCCCGATCGACGAGCGGGAGATTCCTCGAATCTGGAGGATTTCGGCACAGAAGTCAACCCTGGTGATTATCTTCGGCTGAAATGTTTCCTGTTCGAAACATTTCAGAGCCAGGATGCTGGCATGATGGCATCCATGGAGAACACATCCGCCCCCCAGAACGCCGTGGTCCTGGACGTGAAGGGCCTCACCGTCACCCTCACCGGCGAGGGACGCCGACACCGCGTGGTCGACGACATCGACGTCGTCGTGCGACGTGGAGAGGTGTTCGCGCTGCTCGGCGAGTCGGGCTCGGGCAAGTCGATGACCGCACGCGCGATCATGGGGCTCCTCGACGACGGAGATGTCGAGGCGTCGACCATGTCGCTGAGCGGGACCGACCTCCTCTCCCTTTCCGCCGAGCAGCATCGACGCCTGCGTGGCGTGCGCATCAGCCTGGTCATGCAGGATGCCCTTTCCGCTTTGAACCCGGTCCTCAGCATCGGCGACCAGATCATCGACCTCCTCCGCGCTCATCGCAGCATCGGCCGCCGCGCTGCCGAAGCACGCGCGGTCGAGCTGCTGACCCTCGTCGGTATCCCCACCCCCGACAAGCGCGTGCACGACTATCCGCACCAGTTCTCCGGCGGTCAGCGCCAGCGCATCCTGATCGCCATGGCGATCGCACTGGATCCTGATCTCATCATCGCGGATGAACCGACGACCGCGCTCGATGTGACGGTGCAGGCACAGATCCTCGATCTGCTGCTCTCCTTGCGTGAGCGGCTGGGGATGGGCATCCTGCTCATCACGCACGATCTCGGCGTGGTGATGGAGGTCGCCGATCAGGTCGCGGTCATGCGCACGGGACGCATTGTGGAATCAGGGTCCGCCGATGAGGTGCTGACGAAACCTCAGCACCCGTACACGGCGCAGTTGCTGAACTCGATGCCGCGCGATGTGAGCGCCGCCGCAGATGACGACGGTGGCGCCCCCATCCTCGAAGGACGTGGCCTGGAGCGCACGTTCCGCTCGGGCAGTGGTCGCCGCGCGCATCGCGTCGCCGCGGTCGCCGGCGTCGATCTCGAGCTCCGACAGGGCGAGATCCTGGCGGTCGTCGGCGAATCAGGCAGTGGCAAGTCCACACTGGCGCGCATGCTCGTGGGGCTGGATTCCCCCGACGCGGGCACCCTGCGCTACCGCGATCAGGACGTGACCAAGGGACGACTGCGCGACCGGAAGATCCTGCGACGCGGAGTGCAGATGGTGTTCCAAGACCCGTACCTGTCGCTGAATCCGCGGATGACCGTGCAGCAGATCATCGCAGAACCACTCGCCGCCACTCATGCCGGAACACCGGCGACCCGACGTGCGCGAGTCGCAGAGCTGCTCGAACTCGTGGGCCTGACTCCGGAGATGGGCTCGCGATTCCCCCACCAGTTCTCGGGCGGTCAACGTCAGCGGATCGGTATCGCGAGGGCGCTCGCCCTCGACCCCGACGTCCTGGTGTGCGACGAACCGGTGTCTGCACTGGATGTCTCGATCCGCGCGCAGATCATCGACCTGCTGTGCGACCTGCGTGAACGGCTGGGCATGTCGATCGTCTTCATCGCACACGACCTCTCGCTCGTGCGTCATATCGCCGATCGCGTCGCGGTGATGTACCTGGGCAACCTGGTCGAGATCGGAGACACAGAAGAGGTCTACCGTCGTCCCGAGCACCCGTACACGCGGTCGCTCCTTTCGGCGATCCCCCCGCAGACGCGCGCCGATCGCGGCATGCTCGCCCGTCGCACACGGCTGACGGCCTGAGCCCAACCCGGCGCCGGGTCAGCGGCCCGGTCGCACCGTGAGGTCGGTGATCTCCGCGTCGCGCGGGAGGTCGAGTGCGGTCAGGATCGTCGTGGCGACGGACTCCGGCGTGATGAAACGCTCGGCATCGTAGTCCTGCCCCTCCTGCTGATGCACGCGCTCCTGCATCGGGGTGGCCGTGCGCCCCGGGTAGATCGACGTGACGCGAACGCCGTGCTGCGCCTCTTCGGCCCGCAGCGCATCAGCGAGAGCGCGGAGCCCATGCTTCGACGCCGCATAGGCGGACCAGCCGGCGTGGGCGCGGAGTCCCGCACCGGAGTTCACGAACACGATCTGTCCCTGCGACACACGGAGGACCGGAAGCAGGAGACGTGTGAGCTCGGCGGGCGCGACGAGGTTCACCGCGAGCTGCTGCTCCCAGAGCGCGGGCGGCAGGTCGGCCACCGCGCCGAGATCGACGACTCCGGCGACATGGATCAGTGAGTCGATGCGATCCGGGAGCTGCTGCTTCGAGAGCGCCCACGACAGACGGCCCGGTTGCGCGAGGTCGCCGACGAGCACACGAACACCCGGTAGCGCCTCCGCGACCTCCCGGGCACGCCCGGCGTCGCGCACGAGGGCGACCACGTCATCCCCGCGATCTCGAAGACGACGGACGAGGACCGCTCCGATGCCGGACCCTGCACCGGTGATGAGGTGCGTGGGCATGTCAGCTGGCGTCTGCGGCGGGCTCGACCACGTCGATCGGAACGACGGGGCAATCCTTCCAGAGACGCTCGAGGCCGTAATACACGCGCTCTTCCTGGTGGAAGACGTGCACGATCAGGTCTCCGAAGTCCAGCAGGACCCACCGGGCCTCCGCACGACCCTCGCGACGGACACGCTTGTGCCCCGACTCGATCAGTCGGTCTTCGATCTCATCGGCAATTGCGGCGACGTTCCGCTCGCTGTTCCCGGTGACGAGAAGGAAGATGTCGACGAGCGGGAGGGGCTCGGAGACGTTGAGCGCGACGAGGTCCTCACCGCCCTTGTCGACGGCGGCTTGTGCTGCGAGGCGCAGCATCTCTTCGGCAGTTTCAGGTGATTGCATCAAATCAATTTCGTGGTGAAGGCGATGACGAGAACGACGCCGATCGCGAGGGCGAGGCCGCCGGCGATGATGGCGAGGGTCACCATCAGTCGGTTCCCCTTCTCGGGGGCAGGAGGTCGGATGACCTCACCCGCGGGCTTGATGGTGCTGATCGCCGAACTCGCGGCGATCGGTGTGGGCGAGGACGCCGGCGGGAGCTCCCCGTCGATGAGGACCGCGTCGATGTCCTTGCCATCGGTCGTTCCGAGTGCATGTCCTTGAGAGCCCATGCCCTGCGGGAGCTCATAAGACCCGGTGACCAGGATCTCGCCCGTGGATGCGACGGGCCCCGAGAGCGAACCCTCCCCCGGCGACGGGGTGAAGATCAGAGCGTTCGGAGCGGAGTGCTGCGAACCGGTGGAGTCGCCGACGGCGAGCAGTTCGTCGAACGACGGACGGAACGGCGCATGTGCATCGGAGGCATCCGCAAGGATTCCCTCCCCAAACGCGGAGTTGACCGTGGGACGCTCCTCGATGGGTTCGTCGTCAGCACCCACATCGGCCAAGACGTCCTCATCGGCCGCCTGCTCGTCGCTGTCGGTCGTAAGACCGAGCACGGCTTCGACGTCCTCGCTCACAGGCTCTTCGGCCGGTTCTTCCGTGGTTTCGGCTTCGGCTTCGAGGGGGACCTCGCCCACGGCATCAGCCGCGACGGACGCACTGACCGGCGCCACGGCGACCTCGTCGTCCACATCATCGTCGTCGGCGTCGCCGGGCTCTTCGTTCACGGAGATGAAGGTCGGGATCCCCGAGACGATCTCCGCCGGCTCGTCCGCACCGGCCGCCGTCTCAGACGGCTCTTCGACTTCGGCCTCTTCCGTGACCTCCGCCTCGACGACGGGCACCGACGCGGTCCGGACCTTCTCGAGCTCACGCGCTTGGCGCCGGGTCAGCGGGGCTTCACCGCGCTTCGCCTCGACGCTGCCGCCCTCGTCGGCGTCGGGGGCCGACCGCGGTGCCGCGTCCGGTTCCGCCGCGGCGGACTCTCCGACCTCTGCGGGTGCGACGACAGGCGGCAGCGGCGGCGCGGGCGGTGCCGCTTCGGCCGCCGCAGCGGCTTCCTCCGAGGAGATCACCGGGGTGGAACCCGTCAACCGGATCTCTCGCAACTGCTTGCGCGTCAGCGGACCCTGCCCCTGCTGATCCGATGTACTCATGCCTTGCTCCGATACAGATGATGCTTCGCGATGTACTGTACGACCCCATCAGGGACCAGATACCAGACCGGCTGATCGTCGCGAACGCGTTCACGGCAGTCCGTCGACGAGATCGACAGCGCCGGCACTTCCAGTTGGCTGACGTTGTCGCTCGGGAGGCCGTCTGTGCTCAGGACATGTCCTGGCCGAGAGACCGCGACGAAGTGGGCCAACTCCCACAACTCATCATGGTCCCTCCAACTGAGAATTTGCGCCACGGCATCCGCGCCGGTGATGAAGAAGAGCTCCGCATCCGGCCGATCCTTCTTCAGGTCACGCAGCGTGTCGATCGTGTAGGTCGGGCCCTCACGGTCGACGTCGACCCTGCTCACGGTGAACTGCGGGTTCGAAGCGGTGGCGATCACGGTCATCAGGTAGCGGTGTTCGCTCGGCGAGACGCCCGACTTCTGCCACGGGTGCCCGGTGGGGACGAAGACGACCTCATCGAGGCCGAAGGAGTTCGCGACCTCGCTCGCTGCGACCAGGTGGCCGTGATGGATGGGGTCGAACGTACCGCCCATCACGCCGATGCGCGGGGTGCGCGGGGTCGCAGCGTCGCTCATGGGGGCCTAGTGGCCGTGTCCCGCCTCGTGGCCGTCCTTGCCGTGCTTCGCCGCCCAGGCCTCCGCCTTCGCCGAGTGCCGGTTGGCGACGTTCTTGTAAGACAGGGTCACCAGCGCGAGGAAGGCGAACACGATCGCGGCGATGACTCCGAAGATCACCGTTTCGAGCGCGACGTTGCCGTGGTGCTCGGTTTCGGCAGCGGCCATCGCGATCTGTGCGACGAGGTTCATCCTGACTCCGTTTCGTGGCGTGCTGTTCGGGATCCTGTGAGGTACAGCGTCTCCCAGTCTAGCGCTCAGCCGCGGGTCTGCCCCGATCCACGCGCAAGCCATTTCGTGCTGGTCAGTTCGGCGAGGCCCATCGGTCCGCGCGCATGCAGCTTCTGGGTCGAGATGCCGACTTCCGCGCCGAAACCGAACTCGCCGCCATCGGTGAAACGGGTGGAGGCATTCACCATCACGACAGCCGAGTCCACCTCCGCGAGGAAGCGTTCCGCGTTGCGTGAGTCCGTCGTGATGATGGACTCGGTATGACCTGTGCTGTACCGACGGATGTGGTCGAGTGCCTCGTCGAGCGAGTCCACCACCTTCATCGCGATATCGAGGCTCAGGTACTCGGTGGCCCAGTCCTCCTCCGTGGCGGGGATCACATTCGACATGAGACCTGCCACCACGTCGTCACCGTGGATCGCGACCCCCTCACTCTGCAGGGCGCTGGCCACCAGCGGCACGAGCCGCGGCGCCGCCTGTCGATGCACGAGCACCGTCTCCACCGCGTTGCACACGCTCGGCCGCTGCACCTTGGCGTTCACGACGATGTCGCGCG
This sequence comes from Microbacterium sp. J1-1, assembly GCF_024498615.1. NCBI lineage: Bacteria > Bacillati > Actinomycetota > Actinomycetes > Micrococcales > Microbacteriaceae > Microbacterium > Microbacterium sp. J1-1. The sequence continues at coordinate 2,121,885 of NZ_CP089590.1, forward strand.
CCCACTCGTCAGGGGCGGTCTCGTCGAGCACGATGTGCACGTTGCCCGCTCCCGTCTCGATGACCGGCACGGTGGACTCCGTCACGACCGCCTCGATCAGGCCGGCGCTCCCCCGCGGGATCAGGACGTCGATGAACCCACGACCGTGCATGAGGGCCTTCGCTCCGTCGCGCCCGAAGTCGTCGACGGTCTGGATCGCCTCCGCCGTGAGTCCTGCCCGCTCGATCGCTCCGCGCATGACCTCGACGAGCACCGTGTTGGACTCGCGTGCGGCACTGCCACCTCGCAGCACCACGGCATTTCCGGAGCGGAGTGCGAGCGCGGCGATGTCGACGGTCACGTTGGGACGCGCCTCATAGATCGCGCCGACCACCCCGAACGGCACCCGCACCTGTTCGAGGGCCACCCCGTTGGGCATCCGGTGTCCGCCCACCACACGGCCGACCGGGTCGGGCAGCGAGGCGACCTCGCGCACGGCCGCGGCCAACGCGGCGACGCGCTTCTCATCGAGGCGCAGACGATCGATCAACGACTCCCCGATACCGTCCGCACGGCCACGTTCGATGTCGCGACCGTTCGCTTCGATGATGCGCGGCGCAGCTTCCTGGAGCGCGACGGCGATCGCTTCGAGCACCCGGGCCTTGTCGTCGCTCGTGAGGGCCGCGGTGGCTCGGGAGGCCTCTTTGGCGCGCTCGAGGCGCACCTGCGGGGTCTGGTCGGTCATCCGCCCAGTTTAGGAGGTGGCGGGTTCGAACCAGGTTCCTATTTCCGCACCGGAGAGTGCCTGATCCACCAGGTCGGCGCTGGTGACGAGGACGCCGATACCCGAGGCCGCGGCGAGGCGCGCTGCCGAGACCTTGGTGGCGGCGCCGCCGGTGCCGACGCTGTTGACCACGGTCGATCCGAATTCCAGTCCGGCGAGGTCGGCGTCAGGCGCGACGATGTCGATCGGCTCGGCGTCGGGGTCCGTCGGAGGCTTCGTGTATAGCGACTCGATGTCGCTGAGCAGGATGAGCGCGTCCGCCTCGATCAACTGGGCGACCAGGGCGCCGAGGCGGTCGTTGTCTCCGAACCGGATCTCCTGCGTGGCGACCGTGTCGTTCTCGTTCACGATCGGGAGGGTGCGCAGTCCGAGCAGGCGTTCCATCGCACGTCGCGCGTTGGAGCGCGAGGTGGGGTTCTCGAGGTCACCGGTCGTCAGGAGCACTTGTCCCGCGACGATGTCGAACGGGCGCAGCGATTCCTGGTACCGATACAGGAGGATGTTCTGCCCCACGGCCGCCGCGGCCTGCTGCGTCGCGAGGTCGGTGGGGCGGGCGTCCAGCCGGAGGAACGGGATCCCGGACGCGATCGCCCCGGACGACACCAGCACCACCTCAGCACCGCGCGCATGGGCAGCGGCCAAGGCCTCGACGATGACGGGGATCCGCCACGACGAGTCACCGCTGATCGACGACGAGCCGACTTTGACGACGATGCGGGACGCGGTCGCGAGATCCGCGCGGGTTCGTGCGGTCACTCGCCATCCTCGCGGTATGCGGCGAGACGCTGCGCTTCCACCTCGGCACGCGCTTCCGCCTTGGCGTCCATGCGCTCGTAGTACTGCTCGCGGCGCTCCGACGTCGTCCGACGAGCGTTGGGGGCGAGGCGAGGGTCTGTTCCACGGGGAGCACTCATCAGCTCCGCGGCAGAGGACATGGTGGGCTCCCAGTCGAAGACGATGCTGTCGCCCTCGCCGATCACCACGGTCGAGCCCTGGACCGCGCCGAGGCGGAAGAGCTCATCCTCGACACCGAGCTTCTCCAGACGGTCGGCGAGGTATCCCACGGCCTCCTCGTTCTGGAAGTCGGTCTGCTGCACCCACCGCACCGGCTTCTCCCCCAGGATGCGGTACACGTTGCCGTACGTGCCGCCCTCGACACGGATGGAGAAGTCCTTCTTGGAGCCGCGCGGGCGGATGACCACGCGCTCCGGCGGCGTCTCGACCGCCGCTTCTGCGCGGTGCTTCTCGACGAGCTCACCCAGTGCGAAGGTGAGCGGACGCAGTCCCTCATGCGAGACCGTGGAGATCTCGAACACCCGGAACCCGCGGGCCTCGAGGTCGGGACGCACCAGCTCAGCGAGATCGCGGGCTTCGGGGACGTCGACCTTGTTCAGAGCGACGAACTGCGGCCGCTCGAGCAGGGGGGTCTGCCCTTCGGGAACCTCGTAGGCGCCGAGCTCGGCGAGGATAACATCGAGATCCGAGATCGGGTCGCGTCCGGGCTCCAGCGTGGCGCAATCGAGCACGTGCAGCAGCGCGGAGCACCGCTCGACGTGACGGAGGAACTCGAGACCGAGTCCGCGCCCCTCGCTCGCGCCCTCGATGAGACCGGGCACGTCGGCGACCGTGTAGCGGAAGTCGCCGACCTGGACGACTCCGAGGTTCGGGTGGAGCGTCGTGAACGGGTATTCGGCGATCTTCGGGCGGGCCGCGGAGATGGCACCGATCAGGCTCGACTTGCCCGCGGACGGGTACCCGACGAGAGCGATGTCGGCGACCGTCTTCAGCTCGAGGACGACGTCGCCCTCATAGCCGGGAGTGCCGAGCAGGGCGAAGCCGGGAGCCTTGCGCTTCGGGGTGGCCAGCGCAGCGTTGCCGAGTCCGCCCATTCCCCCCTTGGCGACCACGAAACGTTCGCCGGGGATGATCATGTCGATCAGGACGTCACCTGCGGTGTTCTTCACCACGGTGCCGACCGGGACGGGGAGCTCGAGCGTCTCGCCCAGGAATCCGGATCGGTGATCGCCCATACCGGGGCCGCCGTTGCCGGAGGAGCGGTGCGGCGAGTGGTGGTAGGAGAGCAGCGTGCCGGTCTGCGGGTCGGCCACGAGGACGACGTCACCGCCGTCACCGCCGTTGCCGCCATCCGGGCCGCCCAGCGGCTTGAACTTCTCGCGGTGCACGGAGACGCAGCCGTTGCCGCCCTTACCCGCACGAAGGTGCAGTGTGACGGTATCGACGAACGTGACCATGTCCTGGTTCCCCTGAGTTCCTGTGTTGTTTCGGTGTGCAGATACACGGACGGGGCGAGCCGAAGCCCGCCCCGAACCGGATGACTAGTGTCGCGCTGAGATCACTCAGCTGCAGCGACGATGTTGACGACCTTGCGGCCGCCCTTCGCGCCGAACTCGACCGCGCCTGCGGCCAGAGCGAACAGCGTGTCGTCGCCACCACGGCCGACGTTGACGCCGGGGTGGAAGTGCGTGCCGCGCTGACGGACGATGATCTCGCCGGCGAGAACCTGCTGACCGCCGAAGCGCTTCACGCCGAGGCGCTGAGCGTTGGAGTCACGACCGTTACGGGTTGAGCTTGCGCCCTTTTTATGTGCCATGTCCTAGTCCCCTCGGGCTTACTTGATGCCGGTGATCTTGACGCGCGTGAGCTCCTGGCGGTGGCCCTGACGCTTCTTGTAGCCGGTCTTGTTCTTGTACTTCTGGATGATGATCTTCGGGCCGCGGAGGTTGCCGATGACCTCAGCCGTGACCTTGACCTTCGCCAGCGAGTCAGCGTCGGTGGTCACCGTGGCGCCGTCGACGAGCAGCACAGCGGCCAGCTCGATCTTCTCGCCCTGGGCAGCCTTGACACGGTCGAGCTGAACGATCGTGCCGACCTCGACCTTCTCCTGCCGCCCACCGGCGCGCACTACTGCGTAAACCACTTCATACCTTGTTTCGTTGGGGAGCACTTCGGCTCCGAGAATGTCACGGGAAGACTGTTGCTTGCATGCGTCGCAGGACGACGGGCGCGAACGCAAGGCTCTCCGCCTCAACCGACGAGGAAGACGCGGCATACGCACCAAGGGACTACTTTACCGGATGCGGGTCGGTGTCGCAAAGCCACGCCGACTCCGGCGGTTCTCGCTCGCGTTCAGCGTCCCGACCCGACGGCACGGTCGTAGGCTGACCAGGTGACCGTGCTCGTCGACTCCCCCCTCTGGCCCGCTCACGGACGCCTGTGGGCGCATCTGGTGAGCGATGAGAGCCTCGATGAGCTGCACGACTTCGCGAGGGCGCACGACGTCCCCGCGCGCGCCTTCGACCTCGATCACTACGACGTGCCGCAGGAGATGATCCCCCGACTCGTCGCCGCCGGCGCCCAGCAGGTGCAGGGCAAGGAGCTGGTGCGCCGGCTGATCGCGTCAGGACTCCGAGTCCGCGCCCGCGACCGGCGCTGACGGCTCGGAGTTCACCGACACCGGGGTGCCGGTCAGCGCCGCCGTGCTCACCCGACGGCGTCCTCGACCCTGCCCCGGAGCCTTCGGCTCGGGAAGCGCATCGAGCACCGAATCGAGAAGCTCTTCCGCAGGACTCTTGGGCCCCTTGCGATCCCCGCCGCGCTTCTTGCGTGCCTTCTTGGGGCGCTCCGCCGCCGCAGGTGCCTCGTCCGCTGCGACCGGCGCCGGCGTCTCCGCCGTCCCGTCCGCGGCGGGAGCGATGGTCGACGCCGCGATCTGAGCCAGCGCGGACTTCGCGCCCTCAGTGATGCTGTGGGTGACGTGCGGGGCCGCCGGAGCACTCTGGCTCTGACCGTTCCCGCCGTTGCCGCCGCGCTGGCGACGACCGCCCTGACCGTTTCCGTTGCTACCGCCGTTGCTGTTGCCCGAGCGGTGCTTCACGACCGGATCATGATGCACGATGACGCCGCGGCCGGCGCAGACCTCGCACGCCTCGCTGAAGGTCTCGAGCAGGCCCAGACCGAGCTTCTTGCGGGTCATCTGCACCAGACCGAGCGAGGTCACCTCGGCGACCTGGTGCTTCGTCCGGTCACGGCTCAGGCACTCGATCAGACGACGGAGCACGAGGTCACGGTTGGATTCCAGCACCATGTCGATGAAGTCGACCACGATGATGCCGCCGATGTCGCGCAGCCGCAGCTGGCGGACGATCTCCTCGGCCGCCTCGAGGTTGTTCTTGGTGACCGTCTCCTCGAGGTTTCCCCCCGAGCCGACGAACTTGCCGGTGTTGACGTCGACGACCGTCATGGCCTCGGTCCGGTCGATCACGAGCGACCCACCCGAGGGCAGCCACACCTTGCGGTCGAGGGCCTTCTCGATCTGCTCCGTGATGCGGAAGGCATCGAACGGGTCCGTCTCGTCTTCGTACGCCTCGACCCGCTCGAGCAGGTCGGGAGCGACGCTCTCCAGGTAGGCGCGGATCGTCTGCTGCGCGTCCTCCCCCTGGATCAGCATCTTCGTGAAGTCCTCGTTGAAGACGTCACGCACGATCTTGACGAGCAGGTCCGGCTCGGCGTGCAGGAGCGCAGGCGCCTGCTGGCTCTCGACCTGCTTCTGGATGTGCTCCCACTGCGAGGTGAGACGCTGCACGTCGCGCGTGAGCTGGTCTTCGGTCGCTCCCTCGGCCGCGGTGCGGACGATCACGCCGGAGGACTCGGGGAGGACCTCCTTGAGGATGCGCTTGAGGCGCGCCCTCTCGTTGTCGGGGAGCTTCCGGCTGATGCCGTTCATCGACCCGCCGGGGACGTACACGAGGTAGCGGCCGGGGAGGGAGATCTGGCTCGTCAGGCGCGCACCCTTGTGTCCGACCGGATCCTTCGTGACCTGCACGAGCACACGGTCGCCCGGCTTCAGTGCGAGCTCGATGCGCCGCGGCTGATTGCCCGTCTCGACGCCGTCCCAGTCGACCTCACCCGAGTAGAGCACGGCGTTGCGACCACGACCGATGTCGACGAATGCAGCCTCCATGCTCGGGAGCACGTTCTGGACACGACCCAGGTACACATTGCCGATCAGCGACGCATCCTGGTTGCGGGCGACGTAGTGCTCGACGAGGACGCCGTCTTCCAGCACACCGATCTGCGTGCGACCGTTCTTGGAGCGCACGACCATCTTGCGGTCGACGGACTCGCGGCGCGCGAGGAATTCGGCCTCGGTCACGACCGGACGACGACGGCCGGCGTCGCGCCCATCGCGGCGGCGCTGCTTCTTCGCCTCGAGACGGGTCGAACCCTTGATGGCCTTCGGCTCCGTGATGTACTCGACGACACGCTGACGCTGGCGCGGCTCGTCGCGCTGGTCATCCCCGTCCGAGCCGCCACGACGGCGACGTCCGCGACCGCGCGGCGCGGACTCGTCTTGCGGCTGATCGCGGTCGGCGATGCGGTCGAAGACGCGCTCACGACCGGGACGCGCCGGCAGCGGCACGACCTCCGGAGCGTAGAAGTGCAGCTGGGTGGAGACCTGCGAGACGAAGACCTCTGGCAGCAGTCCCAGCGACACAGCGGTCACCGGAGCCGGCGCCTCGGGAGCAGCAGCCTCGGGGGCAGCTGTCTCGGCGGCAGCAGCGGGCGCTTCCTCGACAGGGGGCTCGTCCGTCGAGGGCTTCTCCTCCGCCGGCTCCGTCTTCGCAACCTGCTCATCGGCAGCGGCCTCGGCCACGGCACTCTCGCCAGCGTCGGAGGAGCTCTCGGAGTCAGTGCTCTCGGAGTCAGTGCTCTCGGAGTCAGTGCCCTCACGTGCCTCGTCGTGATCGGCGGCGTCGCGTGCGACCGCGTCCGCCGCGTCATCGGCGGCGGCTGCAGCGTCCTCGGCGGCGGCGTACCCTGCGGCGACATCGTCCGCGGCAGCGTCCGCGGCGGCATCGGCTGCGTCGGCGGCGGCCTCCGTTGCCGCGGCGTCGTCGCCCGAAGACCCGGTGAGCTCGTCGGCCTCCGGAGCAGCAGGCTCCGTCAGCGCATCCGCGGCGTCAGCCGGGAGATCGAGGGCAGGTACGTTGTTGTCATTGTTCTCATCGGCCATCTCTGGCTTACTCCCTGCACGGAGCACTGGGTGCTCCATGAAATCTCATGCGGTACCCGCGGGTTCCGCGAACTCACTCGGTGTGCGACCGGCTCATGGCTCTGATCGCGTGGGGCATAGGACCCCGAAGTCTGCGTCGACGCGTGTCGCGGCGGGGCCGTTCATCGCGTCACAGGCCATTATCGCACCAAGTGGCCCCGTTCATGGCATCAGGTCGTGACCAGCGCGTTTTCTCCGGCCTGTTGTCGTCCTATCCATAGCCGCCGCTGAGATAATCGCCCGTATGAGCGAGCAGCGCACCCGCCCCGTCTTCTATGCCGTGTGGTTGATCATCGCGAGCGTCATCGGGTGGTTCGCCGCTTTCGAGCTGACCGTCGAGAAGTTCGCACTGCTGGAGAACCCGAAGGAAGCCCTCGCCTGCGACTTGAGCCCCTTCATCCAGTGCAGCACGAACCTGGAGTCGTGGCAGGGATCGGTCTTCGGCTTCCCCAATCCGATCATGGGCCTCACCGGATGGATGGCGCCCCTGGTGGTGGGCGTCGCGATCCTCGCCGGCGCACGGTTCCCCCGCTGGTTCTGGGCGGCGTTCGGATTCGGCATCACGTTCGCCTTCGGCCTCGTGTGCTGGCTCATCGGCCAGAGCCTCTACGACCTTTTCGTCCTCTGCCCTTGGTGCATGGTCACGTGGGCGGTCACGATCCCCACCTTCTTCGCGACGATGGTCCATCTGACCCGCAACGGCACGTTCACCCGGAACGAGAAGGTCATGGCCCGCGCCGACACGCTCATGCCGTGGGTGCCGCTTGCCACGATCGTCGCCTATGCGCTGATCATCCTCCTCGCACAGCTCCAGGGGCTCGACTTCCTGGGCGAGATGAGCAGGATCCTCTTCTGATCCGCGGTCTCCGCAGACGAGAAGCCCGCCCGCCGAGATCCGGCGGGCGGGCTTTTCGTCGGCGTGCGGGCGGACGGACTCAGTCGAACCAGATGCCGAGCTCGCGTGCAGCCGACTCGGGGCTGTCCGAACCGTGCACGAGGTTCTGCTGCACGGGGAGTCCCCAGTCGCGGCCGAAGTCTCCGCGGATCGTGCCGGGCGCGGCGGTCGTCGGGTCGGTGGTTCCCGCGAGCGAACGGAATCCTTCGATCACCCGGTTGCCCGCGAGGCGGATCGCGACGGACGGGCCGGAGAGCATGAACTCGAGCAGCGGCTCGTAGAACGGCTTGCCCTCGTGCTCGGCGTAGTGCTCGGCGAGAAGGTCGCGGTCGGGCTCCACCAGGCGGATGTCGACGAGGGCGTACCCCTTCGCCTCGATGCGGGCGAGGATCGCGCCGGTGAGGCCGCGGGCGACGCCATCGGGCTTGACGAGGACGAGGGTTTCTTCGGTGGCCATGTCATTCACTCTCTGTCTGAGTCTCGGTCGTGGGAGCCGCGGAACGTCGTGCGTCCAATCGAGCCCCTCCGATGGTCGCATACGCCCACATGCCGCCGAAAATCAGGACGACCAGCAGGATCGCCGGCACGAAGAACGCCGACAGGGCGACGAGGGCCTGGACGACCCATCCGGCGGTGAGTGCCCACGGCTTCGTGATCATGCCGGCGATGAGGATGCACACGAGCGCGAGGACTGCTCCGCCGACGATCCCCCACCACTGCTCGATGCCCTCGGGAAGCTGTCGCAGCCCGAAGATCGTGAGCCCGACCAGGAACACCACGATCGCCTCGAACCCCAGCACGACGGGCGCGAGCTTCTGCACGAGGGTGCGCGGCGGCCGAGGCGATCGCGCGGCAGGCGCATTCGCGGTCATGCGCGCCACCCCGACTTCCAGTCCTCTTCCTCGGCAAGGGCGATCGCCTCGCCGGCGAGCACGACGGAACCGGCGATGATCACGGCACGACGATCGGAGGATGCGGCCCACTCACGGGCGGCGTCGGCGGCGTCGGCGAGCGAGTCATGCACGGTCGCGCGCTGTCCGGTCTGCTCGACGAGGTCGGCGATCGCATCCGCGTCGCTCGCGCGATCGGACTCCGGAGCCGTGGCGAACACGTGCGCGGCCCGTGGTGCCAGCTCCGCGACGATGCCCGCGGCGTCCTTGTCGGCGAGTACGCCGAGCACCAGACCCCACTCATCGAAGTCGAAGCTGTCGCCCAGAGCCTGCGCGAGCGCCTTGGCACCGTGCGGGTTGTGGGCGGCATCGACGATCACGGTCGGCGCGATGCCGAGCAGCTGCAACCTGCCGGGCGACGTCGTGCCCTGCAGGCCGTCGGAGATGATGTCCGGGGCGATCGCCTGAGACGCACCGCCGATCAGCGATTCGACGGCCGCGACGGCGAGTGCGGCGTTGTGACCCTGGTGAGCGCCGTACAGCGGGAGGTACTCCTCGGCGTATTCCCCGGCCAGTCCCCGGACGCTGAGCAGCTGCCCACCGACCGCGAGCTTCTGCTCGGTGAGACCGAACTCCTCGCCCTCAAACGCGATGGTCGCGTTGCGCTCGGCCGCCACTCGGCGCAGGACCTCGGCGGCCTCCGGGGGCTGCTGCGCGGATACGACCGCGGCACCTTCCTTGATGATGCCGGCCTTGGTCTGCGCGATCTCCGCGATCGTCCCGCCCAGGCGGTCCGCGTGGTCGATGTCGATCGGCGCGAACACCGCGACGTCGCCGTCTGCCGTGTTCGTGGAATCCCACTCACCGCCCATGCCCACCTCGAGCACCAGCACGTCGACCGGAGCATCCGCCACCGCGACGAAGGCCAGCACCGTGAGCAGCTCGAAGAACGTCAGCGGCGCGTCTCCCGCGGCCTCGAACTCGGCGTCCACGATGTCGACGAACGGCTCGATCTCGTCCCACGCATCCGCCACCGCCTCGTCAGAGATCGGCTCTCCGTCGATCATGATCCGCTCCGTGAAGCGCTCGAGGTGCGGGCTGGTGAATAGACCTGTCCGCAAGCCGTGCGCGCGGAGGAGGCTCTCGATCATCCGTGCCGTGGACGTCTTGCCGTTCGTGCCTGTGAGGTGCACGACGCGATAGGTGCGCTGCGGGTCGTCGAGGAAGGCGAGGATGCGCGCGGTGCGCTCCTTGCGAGGCTGCACCCACCGCTCGCCCGCCCTGCTCAGCAGGGCCTCGTAGACGGCATCCGCCCGTTCCCTGTCACTCATGCGCCTGCTCCGATCCTGGTGACGGCGATCGTGAAGTCGCCACGGTTGGCGTAGGTCCCGCTCGGGATGTCCGCCGTGAACTCGGCTGCGAGAAGCGCGGCATCGTCACGGTGAAGCGCGTGCTCCAACGCGAGGGTCTCTCCCGCGACATCGGCGACCTCGAAGGCGGCTGCCACCGCATCCGCGTCCTCGGCACTCGCGAAACGCAGTTCCAGGCGGATGCGGTCGCTGACGTCGAAGTCCGCGTTCTTGCGGGTCTCCTGTACGGCGCGGATGACGTCGCGGGCCAGTCCTTCGGCCTCCAGGTCGGGCGTCGTCTGCGTGTCGAGCAGGACGAACCCTCCGCTCGGGACGATCGCGAGCGCTTCGCCGTCGGGACGACCCGTCGTCTCGAGCACGAGCTCGTACTCCGCCGGCTCCAGCGCGATGCCGCCGGCGATGACCACGCCGTCCACTTCGTTCCAGTCGCCCGAGCGTGCGGCCTGGATCGCCTTCTGCACGTCCTTGCCGAGGCGCGGACCGGCCGCGCGAGCGTTCACACTCAGTCGGTGGTCGATGCCGTACTCGACCGCGGTCGTGTCCGTGAGCGGCACGACCTCGACGGATTTGACGTTGAGCTCCTCGCGGAGGATGTCCTCGAACTGTCCGAGTGTCCCCGCGAGCGGCGACACGACGGTGAGGCGCGCGAGCGGCAGACGCACGCGGAGCTTCTCCTTCTTGCGCAGGGCGTTGCCGACACTGGAGAGTTCGCGGACCGCATCCATCGCGTCGCGGATCTCGTCCGCGGCCGGGTACTGCGCGTCGTCGGGCCAGTCGGTCAGGTGCACGCTGCGTCCGCCGGTGAGCCCCTGCCACACGCGCTCGCTAACGAGCGGCACGAGGGGTGCCGCCACGCTGGTGAGCGTCTCGAGCACGGTGTAGAGCGTGTCGAAGGCCTCACGGCTCTTCGGATCGTCCGTGACGCCGGTCCAGAAGCGATCACGGGAGCGACGGATGTACCAGTTCGTCAGCACCTCGGCGAAGTCACGCAGACGCGCAGAGGCCGTGGTCGAGTCGAGACCCTCCAGATCCGCACGTACCTCGCGGACCAGATCGCCGAGCCTGGCGAGGATGTAGCGGTCGAGGACATCCGAGGAGTCCGTGCGCCAGGACGCCTCGTACCCATCGGCACCGGAGGCGTTGGCGTAGGTCGCGAAGAAGTACCACGAGTTCCACAGCGGCAGCAGGAATTCGCGGACGCCCGAGCGGATGCCCTCCTCGGTGACCGCGAGGTTTCCGCCTCGCAGCACCGAGCTCGACATCAGGAACCAGCGCATCGCGTCGGAGCCGTCTCGGTCGAGCACCTCGGACACGTCCGGGTAGTTGCGCAGCGACTTCGACATCTTGTAGCCGTCGCTGCCGAGCACGATGCCGTGACAGCTGACGCCCGTGAACGCCGGGCGGTCGAACAGCGCGGTCGAGAGCACGTGCATGACGTAGAACCAGCCGCGGGTCTGGCCGATGTACTCCACGATGAAGTCCGCCGGTGAGTGCGAGTCGAACCACTCCTGGTTCTCGAAAGGATAGTGCACCTGCGCGTATGGCATCGACCCCGAGTCGAACCACACGTCGAAGACGTCCTCGATACGGCGCATCGTGCTCTTGCCCGTCGGGTCGTCGGGATTCGGACGCGTCAGGTCGTCGATGTAGGGGCGGTGCAGGTCGATCTCGCCCTCAGGGTTGCGCGGCAGCGTCCCGAAGTCCCGTTCGAGATCTTCCAGGGACCCATAGGCGTCGACGCGCGGGTACTCCGGGTCATCGCTCTTCCAGATCGGGATCGGAGAACCCCAGTAGCGGTTGCGGCTGATCGACCAGTCGCGGGCGCCCTCGAGCCACTTGCCGAACTGTCCGTGCTTGACGTTCTCGGGCACCCAGGTGATCTGCTCGTTGTTCGCGAGCAGGTCGTCCTTGATGTCGGTCACCCGGATGAACCAGCTCGACACCGCCTTGTAGATCAGGGGGTTCCGGCAGCGCCAGCAGTGCGGGTACGAGTGCTCGTAGCTCTGGAGCCGGATGAGGCGGCCGTTCTCCCGGATCAGGCGCACCAGCGGCGTGTTCGCCTCCATCCACAACTGACCCGCGACATCGGTGACGTTCGGGAGGAACCGGCCACCGTCGTCCAGCGAGAGGATCGTGGGGATGCCGGCAGCGCCCGCGACCCGCTGGTCGTCTTCACCGTAGGCCGGAGCCTGGTGGACGATGCCCGTGCCGTCGCTCACGGTGACGTAGTCGTCGACCAGGATCCGCCAGGCGTTCTCGGTGCCATAGGTCTCGGCGTCGGCGTAGTAGTCGAAGAGGCGGTCGTACGTGACGTCCTGCAGCTGCGCGCCACGCACGGTCGCGTCCACCGCGGCGAGCGCGTCCTCCGTGCTCTCGTAGCCGAGGTCCTTGGCATAGCCACCGAGGAGGTCACGGGCGAGGAGGTAGCGATGCGCGGAGGACTCGATGGCGGCGTCCTCGGTCCCCGCCGTCTGATGGACGTCGGCGGCACCTGCCGGTCCCGCGGGGAGCGCCACGTACTCGATGTCGGGACCGACGGCGAGCGCGACGTTGGTCGGCAGGGTCCAGGGCGTGGTCGTCCAGGCGAGGGCGCGGACGCCGGTGAGCCCGAGTGCCTCGGCCTTGGCTCCCGTGAGCGGGAAGGTCACCGTGACGGACGGATCCTGGCGCATCTGGTACACGTCGTCGTCCATGCGCAGCTCATGGGCGCTGAGCGGCGTCTCGTCTCGCCAGCAGTACGGCAGGACGCGGTATCCCTCGTACGCGAGGCCCTTGTCGTACAGGGTCTTGAACGCCCAGAGCACGCTCTCCATGTACCCGAGGTCGAGCGTCTTGTAGCCGCGGTCGAAGTCGACCCAGCGCGCCTGGCGGGTGACGTAGTCCTGCCACTCGCGCGTGTACGTGAGCACCGAGTCCTTCGCCTTCGCGTTGAAGACGTCGATGCCCATGTCCTCGATCTCCGACTTCTCGGTGATGCCGAGCTGCTTCATGGCCTCGAGCTCGGCCGGCAGACCGTGGGTGTCCCATCCGAAGACCCGATCGACCTTGTGGCCGGTCATTGTCTGGAAACGCGGGAAGACGTCCTTGGCGTAGCCGGTCAGGAGGTGCCCGTAGTGCGGCAGGCCGTTCGCGAACGGCGGACCGTCGTAGAACACCCATTCCGGTGCGCCCTCACGCTGCTCGATCGAGGCGCGGAAGGTGTCGTCGGATTTCCAGAACGCGAGCACCTCTTCCTCGATCTGCGGGAAGCGGGGGCTGGGCGCGACGGAGTCGGCGGCGGGGCCGAAGGAGGAACGGGGGTAGGTCATCGTGTCTCGCAGTGTTCGTCGTGGCGGATGCTCCTGCGAGGACGACCCTCGCGGACCGCGGTACCACCTCGCGTGCCACGCCCTGCGACGCGACCACTCTCACTGCGGCTGTGACGGGCCTGCCCCGCTCGGTTCTACTGAGCGCCGCCCGGGGGCCGCACCGTTCTTCCGAGAGCTCCCCGGTGATGGCCGGATCGATGCTCGTCCCTCCAGTGTACGCGGCATCCGACCTCCGACGCTGTCCGTGGCAGCACCTACCCTCAAAGGATGGCCCGCACCTCGGAATCACCGGCCCCGCCCCGCGTGACCGCTCCCGACCTCCCGTCCGTCCTCGAGCAGGCCGCCGCTGCGCGCAGTGCCGACATCCTGGGGTCGAGCCTCGAGCTCACCGGCACCGTCGACCTCGCCTACGCGACGCTCGAGCAGTGCGCCGTGAGGGCCGATGCCGACGCCGTCGATCTCACCGGAGCGACCGTCATCGACGTCGACATGTCGGGCGCGCGGATCGCCTCACTCCGCCTGCGTGACGCCGGAGTGCGGCGGATGCGGATCAGCGGAGGACGCATCGGCACGCTCGACCTGAGCGAGGCGCGTATCTCGGAACTCGACCTGCGCGACGTGCGCATCGACTACCTGAACCTCGGCGCGTCGAAGGTCACCGACCTCGAGGTCTCGGAGTGCACCATCCGAACGATCGACATGCCCCAGGCCGAGCTCACGCGCGTGCGGTTCAGCTCCACGTCGACCGAAGAGGTCGATTCCCGAGGCATGCGGGCGAAAGACCTGGATCTGCGCGGCCTCGACGCCGTCGCGTTCCTCGATGCCAACAGCCTCCGCGGGGCCACCCTCACCTCGTTCCAGGTGCAGCAGCTCGCTCCGGTGATCGCGGCGGGCATCGGCATCCAGATCAAGGACTGACGGCCGATCAACGACCGGCAGCGCCGCCGGCATCGAGCAGCTCCCGAGTGAACGGGTGCTGAGGCGTCGCGAACACCTCCGCGGTGGTGCCCTGCTCGACGATCCGCCCGTCCTGCATCACCAGCACCTCGTCGGCGACCGCTCCGACCACGTCGAGGTCGTGCGAGACGAAGATCATCGTCAGCTGCCGTTCCTGCTGCAACCGTGCGAGCACCCGCAGCACCCGCTCCCGCACCGACGGATCGAGCGCCGAGACGGGTTCGTCGAGCACGAGCACCTGCGGATCCGCGGCGAGCGCCCTCGCGATGGCCGCGCGTTGCCGCTGCCCGCCGGAGAGCGCGCTCGGACGCCGCTCGGCGAGTTCCGGTGCGAGGTCGACCTCGGCGAGGAGGCCGGCTACGCGCGCCGGCCGCTGAGCGCGAGGCACTCCCCCGGCTTCCAGCGCCTCACGCAGCGAACGGCCGATCGTCCAGCGCGGGTCGAACGCCCCGAGCGGATTCTGGTGCACGAGCTGCACCCTGCGCTCCGTGGTCCACTGCAGAGAGCCGGAGTCCGGTGCGTCGACGCCGACGATCATGCGGGCCAGCGTCGTCTTGCCCGACCCCGATTCGCCGACGATGCCAAGCGTCCGCCCGTCTTTCAGCGTGAACGAGGCGTCGATGACCGCAGGCACCGTGCCGAAGCTCCGTGACACCCCGTCCGCGATCAGCACCGGCGGGGAGTCGGCGGGGACCGAGGCTCGCGGTTCGTGGATCGTGGCCGCGAGGAGCTGCTTCGTGTACTCGTGCCGTGGATTCTCGAGCACCTCGGCCACCGGCCCGGACTCCACGATGACGCCGCCCCTCATCACCAGGACGCGGTCGGCGATCCGGCGGACGGCCGCGAAGTCATGACTGATGAACACGAGAGCTGTTCCGGCATCCGTGATCTCGCGCAGCAACCCGAGGATCCGCGCCTGCACGGTCGCGTCGAGAGCGGTCGTCGGCTCGTCCGCCACCAGCACGGCCGGAACCGCAGCGAGCGCGGAAGCGATGAGCGCGCGCTGCCGCAACCCGCCGGAGAGTTCGTGCGGGTGCTGGCGGGCACGGCGGTCGGGATCCGGCATCCACACCTTCCGCAGGAGATCCCGCACCCGAGCCGCCCGCTCCGGGCGTCCGCGGACGAGCCGATGAAGGAGCAGCGGCTCGGCGATCTCGGTCCCGATCCGTCGCAGAGGATCGAGAGAGACCAGTGCATCCTGGGAGACGAGGGCGATCCCGGCGCCGCGCACCGCACGCCACGCGTGCTCCGTGAGCCCGGCGGTGTCCGTGCCGTCCACGATGAGCTCATCCAGCGAGACGTCGGCCTCCGCGGGAGTCAGACCCAGCAGTGCGCGTGCCGTGAGGGACTTGCCCGCACCGGACTCCCCCACGATCGCGATGCACTCTCCGCGGTCGACGGTGAAGGACACGTCGTCCACAACCGGCTCACCCTCGAAGGAGATGCGCAGACCCCGCACCTGCAGTGCAGCGCTCATGCCGTCCTCCCGTCTCCGCGCGCGCGGAGGATGCGCCCGACCACGGTCGCCGAGACGACGGTGAGGGTGATCGCGATGCCGGGGAAGACCGAGATCCACCATGCCTGCCCGAGCACGTTGCGGCCGCCCGCCAGCATCAGTCCCCACTCCGGTGTCGGCTCGGACGGCCCGAGACCGAGGAAGCTGAGCCCCGCCGCGGCGAGGATGCTCGACCCGATGCCGATCGTCGCCAGCACGCTCAGCGCCCCGAGCACACCGGGAGCGACGTGTCGCAGGAAGGCCGTCGCTCCCGGCACCCCGAGGATGCGCGCAGCCTCCACGTGCTCGGCGGCCCGGAGGGTCTGCGTCTGCACCCGTGCCAGTCGGATGTACACGGGAACCGCGGCCAGCGTCACCGCGATCGCGATGTTCACCGTGCCCGGGCCGAGCACCGCGACGACGACGAGCGCGACGAGGAATTCGGGAAAGGCCATCAGGATGTCGTTCACCCGCATCACGGTGGCGTCGACGCCCCGCGGCGCGACCCCCGCGAAGGCTCCGAGGAGCAGACCGACCGTGAGGGCGACGACGGTCGCGAGTAGTCCGATGCCGAGGGAGCGTCCGGCTCCGTACACGACCCGGGAGTAGACGTCGCGCCCGCTCTGGTCGGTGCCGAACAGGTGCTCCGTGCTCGGCGGGAGCAGGGCGGAGCGCACCTCTGTCTGGAGGGGGTCGTGGGTCGCGAGGGCAGCGGGCCAGAGCGCCGAGAACGCGATCACGGCGAGGACGGCGACGGCGGCCCACAGCAGCACGCGTTGCGCCCGCTTCATCGGGTGCCTCGACGGGTGCCTCGAGACGGAGCCGCCACCACCCGGGGATCGATCAACGGATGCACGAGCTCGACGACGAGGTTCACCACGACGAACGCCAGGGCGCTCAGCAGGATGATGCCCGTGATGACGGGAAGATCGCGGTCGTTGATCGCAGCGAGCGTGACCCTGCCCAGACCCGGGCGTGCGAACACCGTCTCCACGAGCACGGCACCCCCGAGGACGGATCCCGTGAGGTACGCGGTCAGGGTGACGCCGGAAGCCGCGCCGTGTCTGAGCCCGTGCCGCAGCGTGAACCACGAAGGGCTCGCACCACGGGCCCGGACGGTCTCGGCGAACGGCATGCGCTCCGCCTGCACCAGTCCGTCGCGCAGCACCTGACTCAGCAGCGCGGCCACGGGAAGCGCCAGAGTGATCGCCGGCAGCACGAGGGTGGCGGGGTTACGGGCACCCGACACCGGGAACCAGCCCAGCCCGAAGGCGAAGACACTGAGCAGGACGAGCCCGATCCAGAACACCGGCGAGGAGAGGATGACCAGCTCGATGCCGGCGGCGACCGTGCGTCCGACCTGCCCGCGGACGAGCACCGCCACGGCGAGCGCGAGGACGACGGCGATCACGAGCGCCAGCACGGACAGCTGCACCGTCGCACCGAGTTGACGCCCGATAACCTCCGTCACGGGCATCCGCAGCTGGTACGACTCCCCCAGGTCGCCCCGCGCGAGCTGACCGATGAAGCCGAGGTACTGCTCGAACGGGGGTCGATCGAGCCCGAGATCGGCCCTGATGCCGTCCTTGACCGCGTCACTCACCTGCGCCTGCGGCCCCAGCATCACCGACACCGGGTCTCCGGGGATCACCCGGAACGCGAGGAAGGCCACGGTCGCCGCACCCCACAGGACGAGCACGACGGAGGCGACGAGGCCGGAGATGCGGACGAGAGCAGTCTTCACCACTCGTGCCCTCCGCTCAGCCGGTGGTTCAGCCGACCGTCACATCGTAGAACAGCGGCCGACCGTAGAGGTCGTACTGCAGGCCCTCGACGCGGTCGCCGACAGCCGTGATCGCCGAGGGGCTGTAGAGCGGCACGATGGCCGTGTACTCGGCGTTCCACTGCTGCAGCTGCGCGTACAGCTCATTGCGCTGATCCTGGTCGCTGGTCGCCACGGCCTGTTCGAGCAGTGCGTCGATCTGCGGGTCGCTCACCTGTGACGCGTTCTGGATCCCGTCGGTGTGCAGGTGGCTGCGCAGCAGATCGGGGTCGACGCCCGAGAAACCCCAGTCGGTGAGGTCGAAGGTCTTCGGCTCGTACTGCGCGTTGTACGCACCGGGCTCGAGAACCTCGCGCTCGACCTCGAAGCCGATCCCCTTGAGGTCGGACTGGATCGCGTTCGCGAGAGCGGCACGGTCATCCGACACCGGGGTCCAGGCGATCCATCGCACCGACAGCCGCTCGCCGTCCTTCATCCGGATGCCGTCGGTGTCGCGTGCGGTCCACCCTGCCTCGTCGAGGAGCGTGTTCGCGGCGTCCTGGTCGAACGGCCAGCTGCCCTCCAGCGACGCGTCGTAGCCCGGGGTCGTCGAACCGAGGATGCTCCATGCACGCGGGAACTGGCCGAAGTAGATCTCTTCCACCGCGGCGTCGATGTCGATGCCGCGGGCGAACGCCTGACGCACCTTCTCGTCTGCGAACACCCCGTACTTCTCGTTCAGGTAGAGCGAGTACGGCAGACCGGGGTACTCGATCGAGTCGACCGTGATGCCGTCGCCGAGGTCTTTCGCGAGGTTCGGCGGGATGTTGCTGGCGAGGTCGGCCTCACCGCTCGTCACCACGCCGGTGCGGACGGCGGCCTCCGGCTGGATCTCGACGCGGAGCGTCTCGAACTTCGGGGCCTTCGTATCGTGCGGACCCCACGCGTAGTCGTCGTTGCGGGTGTAGACGATCTCCTGATCCGGGGTGTACTCGGTGAGTTCGAACGGACCGGTGCCGACGGTGATGTCGGGCCCGCCCGCCT
This sequence comes from Microbacterium sp. J1-1, assembly GCF_024498615.1. Taxonomy (NCBI): domain Bacteria; kingdom Bacillati; phylum Actinomycetota; class Actinomycetes; order Micrococcales; family Microbacteriaceae; genus Microbacterium; species Microbacterium sp. J1-1. The sequence goes on from NZ_CP089590.1 coordinate 2,140,442, forward strand.
TCAGCTTGTCCGCCGAGGTCTCGAGGACGGCCGGCGAGTAGAAGCCCAGCTGCGGCGTGCTCGCGGCCTGCAGGAAGGGGGCGTACGGCTGCGTGAAAGTCACCGTCACCGTGTACTCGTCGACGACCTCGGTGCCTTCGTAGAAGTCGGCGCCGAGCATGCTGGCCGCCTGCGCGGACACGGTCTCGGGGTCGACGATGCGGTCGAAGTTCGCCTTGACCGCAGCGGCGTCGAACTTCTCACCGTCGGTGAAGGTCACGTCGTCGCGGAGGGTGAACGTGTACTCGGTGCTGTCGTCCGAGACGGTCCAGTCCTTCGCGAGCCAGGGTGAGAAGGATCCGTCATCCTCCTGGAACACGAGCGAGTCGAGCACCGCCCGCTGCACCATGCCGGAGACGTCGAGTTGACTCACCTGCGGATCCATGTGCCCGGCCGAGAGGTTCGCCCCTTCGATGGACCAGACGAGCTCTCCGCCGTCCCCGTCGGAACCGGGGGTGGCGCAGGCGCTCAGCACCAGAGCGGTGGTGGCGGCGAGCGCGGCGAAGGGCAGCAGGCGGCGCGCGGGGTGTGCGGGCATGACGATTCCTCAGAAAGAACGGGTCGGGGTGATCCCATCCTACGGCGAATTGTTGGACTGGGTCGATATGCCAGGTCGGCCGCTCTCCGGGACGCTCGGTAGACTGATCGGCACACCCACACTCAGGCACGCTCACACAGTGCCGCATACATCGTTCGAGGAGACCTTCCATGCCTGCATCCGAATCGACGCAGAACCAGATTCCCGACAAGCCCGTTCTCGAAGGCCTCGAAGCGAAGTGGGACTCCGCGTGGGCGGAGCAGGGCACGTACCTGTTCGACCGCCTGCGTGCGGCACAGGCCGGCCGTGAGGGCGTGTACTCGATCGACACCCCGCCGCCGACGGCCTCCGGCAGCCTGCACATCGGCCACGTGTTCTCGTACACCCACACCGACGTGAAGGCGCGATACGAACGCATGCGCGGCAAGACCGTGTTCTACCCGATGGGCTGGGACGACAACGGCCTGCCCACCGAGCGCCGTGTGCAGAACTACTACGGCGTGCGCTGCGACCCGTCCCTCCCCTACACCCCGGACTTCGTCCCGCCGTTCGAGGGCGGCGACAACAAGTCGAGCCGTGCCGCCGACCAGCAGCCGATCAGCCGTCGCAACTTCATCGAGCTGTGCGAGCGCCTCACGATCGAGGATGAGAAGCAGTTCGAGGCGCTGTTCCGCCAGCTCGGGCTGAGCGTGGACTGGACGCAGACCTACCGCACGATCTCGGACGACACGATCCGTCAGAGCCAGCTCGCGTTCCTCCGCAACATCGAGCGCGGCGAGGCCTATCAGGCCCTGGCCCCGACCCTGTGGGACATCGACTTCCGCTCCGCGATCGCGCAGGCCGAGCTCGAGGACCGCGACCAGCAGGCGGCCTATCACACGATCGAGTTCCCCTTCGCCGACGGCTCGGGATCGATCGCCATCGACACCACCCGCCCGGAGCTGCTTCCCGCCTGCATCGCTCTCGTGACGCATCCGGAAGGGCCCCACAAGCACCTCATCGGCACCAAGGTGAGGACGCCGTTCTTCGGTGCGGAGATCGAGATCCACGGTCATCACCTCGCCCAGCCCGACAAGGGCACCGGCGCGGCGATGGTCTGCACCTTCGGTGACGTCACCGACATCGTGTGGTGGCGCGAGCTGCGGACCACCGACGACCAGCCGCTGCCGAACATGACCACGATCGGCCTCGATGGTCGCTTCCTGCCCGAAGCACCCTCCTCTGTCGCGAACGGCGACGCGATCGCCTGGTACGCCGAGGAGCTCGCGGGCAAGACCGTCTTCAGCGCGCGCAAGGCGATCGTCGAGAAGCTGCAGGCGACCGGCGACATGACCGCGGTCGGCAAGCCCTTCAACCACGCCGTCAAGTTCTTCGAGAAGGGCGACCGTCCGCTCGAGATCGTCTCCACTCGCCAGTGGTACATCCGCAACGGCGCCCGTGACGGCGAGCTGCGCGACAAGCTCCTCGCACACGGTCAGGAGCTGGCCTGGCACCCGGAGTTCATGCGGGTGCGGTACGAGAACTGGGTCGGTGGCCTGACCGGCGACTGGCTGGTGTCCCGTCAGCGCTTCTTCGGCGTGCCGATCCCCCTCTGGTACGCCCTCGACGAGAACGGGGAGCGCGATTACGACCGCGTGCTCACCCCGGATGCGGCGACGCTCCCGATCGACCCGACGACCGATGTGCCGGCGGGGTACACCGAGGACCAGCGCGGTGTCCCGGGCGGGTTCGAGGCCGAAGCGGACATCCTCGACACCTGGGCGACGTCGTCGCTCACGCCGCAGCTGGCCGGGGGCTGGCAGCGCGACGAGGAGCTCTGGCAGCTCACTGCGCCGTTCGATCTCCGCCCGCAGGGACAGGACATCATCCGTACCTGGCTCTTCTCCACGATGCTGCGTTCCACGCTCGAGGATGACCGGACGCCGTGGCGCAACGCCGCGATCTCCGGCTTCATCGTCGACCCCGACCGCAAGAAGATGTCGAAGTCGAAGGGGAATGTCGTCACACCCGCCGACGTGCTCGACGCCCACGGCTCGGACGCGGTGCGCTACTGGGCCGCATCGAGCCGCCTCGGCATGGACGCCGCCTTCGACCCGCAGAACCCCACGCAGGTGAAGATCGGCCGCCGTCTGGCGATCAAGGTGCTCAACGCCGCGAAGTTCGTGCTGTCGTTCCCCGTGCCGGAAGGTGCGCAGGTGACCCACGCACTGGATGCGTCGATGCTGACCGCGCTCGACGACGTGGTCGTCGAAGCCACGAAGGCCTTCGACCGGTATGACGCCGCGCGGGCCCTGGAGCTCACGGAGGCGTTCTTCTGGACGTTCTGCGACGACTACCTCGAGCTCGTCAAGGAGCGTGCCTACGACCAGACCGACGTGGGGCAGGCATCCGCGGCACTCTCGCTGCGGCTGGCGCTCTCGACGCTGCTCCGTCTGCTCGCCCCGGTGCTCTCGTTCGCGACCGAAGAGTCCTGGTCGTGGTTCGAGGAGGGCTCGGTGCACACGGCCGCGTGGCCGACGCCCCTCGGCATCGACGGCGATCCGGGGGTCCTCGCCGCCGCGAGCGAGGCGCTGATCGGCATCCGTCGTGCGAAGACCGAAGCCAAGGCGTCGCAGAAGACCCCCGTGTCCCGCGCCGCGATCTCCGCGCCTTCCGTGAAGCTCGACGCACTCCGTGCAGCGGCGGATGACCTGCGTGCGGTCGGCCGCATCGCCGAGCTCGAGTTCAGCGAATCGGAGGAGTTCGCGGTCACGGCGATCGAGCTCGCCCCGGTCGAGGCGTCCTGATGCAGCTCGGTACGCGCTGGGCCGCAGGGTCGGAGGCTCCGGCCTCGGTGCCCGCCTCCCTCCGGGCCGCCATCGCGGAGGTGGAGTCGAAAGGCTTCACGGGCCACTGGACGCTCACGTGGCTCGAGGGCCGCGCGATCGCAGAGCTCGATGCCGGCTGGGAGGTCTTCCAGGACCGCTCCGGCGAGATCATCGCGCGCCCCTTCGAGGACTGACGCGAGACCCCCGTGCAGCGCCGAGACCCCCTGCTGGCCGCGTAGGCAGCAGGGGGTCTCGGCATTCAGCGGGGGCGTCGGCGCGTGTCCGGACGAGTCAGCGGCGGGGAGCTCCCAGCTGCGCGAGCAGGTGGTCCACCGCGCGGGGGTCCTGTCGTCGCGCCTGCTGTTCGCGAAGGAGGTCGAGCGCGAGCACGCGCTTCTGCGCACGCCGGGCGATCCGGTGCTCGACGTAGGCCGTGAGGCGGTCGGCCAGCTTCAGCAGCCCCCGCTCGGTCTGCGTCGGCGCCGTCAGGTGAAGTGTCGCACTGGTCATGATTCCTCCACAGCATCGTCGGTCGAACCCTGCACCGCGGTCGACGGCGTCGGCAGGTCGAAGAGTTCCGCGCGGAGCGATACCCGCCGCACGTCGGGTCCGGTCTGACCTCGGTAGCGCTCGATGGCACTCTCGACGATCGCCTCGAGATCCTGCCGGAGGGACATCGCCTGGTCGGGAGTCATGTCGAGGTGGGTCGTGATCGTGATTCCCACCTCGCTCCAGGCCTCGGGCACCTCGGACTGCGGGCGATTCAGGTACGACATCAACGTCTCATGACGCAGGCGGAAGAACTCCGAGGTCACGATCTGCGCCGCCGCGCGATTGGCCGGCGACGTCATGTCATCAGGCCCGGGCACGTCGATGCGCCCCTTGGGCCGCTCCCACCAGCGCTCCCGTGCGGTGCCCCGCCCCTCGACCTCGCGGATCAGGTCATGAGCGGCGAGAGCGCGGAGGTGATAACTCGTGGATCCGGAGGTCTCTCCCACGAGGGCCGCGAGTGAGCTGGCGGTCTGCGGGCCGCGTGAGGCGAGCAGGTCGAAGATCTTCACTCGGAGCGGATGCGCCAGAGCCTTCAGTGCACCGGCGTCGAGGGTGCGTACCTGCGTCTCGTTCGTCATGCATGCAAAGATACTCTTGCAAAGACCTCTTTGCAAGTACTTCTTTGCAAGGTTTCCTTTGCACTCACGTCTAGGCCACGGCAGCACGGGCCGCGACGAACGCCGCGACACATCTCTCCACCTGCTCCGGCGTGTGCGCCGCCGAGAGCTGCACCCGTATCCGCGCCAGGTCGCGGGGGACGACCGGGAAGCTGAAGGCGGTGACGTAGACCCCTCGCTCCTGCATCTCGCGAGCGATCCGTGCTGTCTTCGCGGCGTCCCCGAACATCACCGGGACGATCGGATGCTCACCGGGAAGCAGGTCGAATCCCTCGGCTTCCATCCGCTCGCGGAAGAGTGCCGCGTTGCTGCGCAGACGCGACCGGAGGTCTGCCGAGCCCTCCACGAGATCGAGTGCGGTCAGGGTCCCGGCGACGATCGCGGGCGCGAGCGTGTTCGAGAACAGGTACGGGCGCGAACGCTGACGCAGCAGCGCGACGATCTCCGCATGCGATGCGACGTAGCCGCCGGATGCTCCGCCCAGGGCCTTCCCGAATGTTCCGGTGTAGATGTCGACGCGGTCGGCGACTCCGCACAGCTCCGGCGTCCCCCGCCCGTTCTCGCCCACGAACCCGACGGCATGGGAGTCGTCCACGAACACCAGGGCGTCGTAGCGCTCGGCCAGGTCGCAGATCTCAGCGAGGGGTGCGATGTAGCCGTCCATCGAGAAGACCCCGTCGGTCACGATGACCCTGTGCCGCGCATCCGACGCCGCCCGCAGCTGGTCCTCGAGGTCGGCCAGGTCACGGTTGCGGTAGCGGAGTCGGCGCGCCTTCGAGAGCCGGATGCCGTCGATGATCGACGCGTGGTTGAGCTCGTCCGAGATGATGGCGTCCTCCGCGGAGAAGAGCGTCTCGAACACTCCCCCGTTCGCATCGAAGCACGACGAGTAGAGGATCGCTTCGTCCGTCCCGAGGAAGTCGGCGAGACGGCGTTCGAGCTCGAGATGCTGCTCCTGCGTACCGCAGATGAAGCGGACGCTCGCGAGTCCGTAGCCCCATTCCTGCAGTGCCCCGGTCGCCGCATCCAGGATGCGCGGGTCATCGGCGAGGCCGAGGTAGTTGTTCGCGCAGAAGTTCAGCACCTCCGCGCCGTCCGCCGTGATCTCGGCACTCTGGGGGCCGCGAATGCCACGCTCATGCTTGGTGAGCCCGGCCTCCTCGATGGCCGCCAGCTCTCCCGCCACGTGGTCCTTGAAGGTTCCGTACATCACAACTCCGTCCAGTCGAGGATGATCTTGCCCGTTCCCGCTGACTCCGCCGCAGCGAAGCCTCGTCGCCAGTCGCGCACCGGGACGACGTCGGCGATCACACGTCCGATGGCATCGCGCAGGGTCGCGCTCGTCTGGAGCATCGCTCCCATCGCGTTCCAGGTCTCGAACATCTCGCGACCGTAGATCCCCTTGATCGTGAGCATGTGGGTGACCAGCTTGCCCCAGTCGATCTCGAAGCCGCTGCTCGGCAGACCGAGCATGGCGATGCGCCCGCCGTGGTTCATGTTGTCGATCAGCGCCGGGAGCGCCGATGCCGCGCCGCTCATCTCGAATCCGATGTCGAAGCCCTCCCTCATGCCGAGGGCCTGCTGCGCGTCGCGGATGTCCCGCACCGAGACGTCGACGACCTCGTCGGCACCCATCCGGCGAGCCATCTCCAGCCGCGGGGCGCTCACATCGGTCGCCGCGATGAAACGGGCTCCGGCATGCCGGGCGACGGCGATCGCCATGAGTCCGATCGGACCGCAGCCCGTCACCAGAACGTCTTCGCCGACGAGCGGGAAGGTCAGCGCCGTGTGGACGGCGTTCCCCAGCGGATCGAAGATCGCTCCGAGCTCCGGCGTCACATCGGCGTGATGCACCCAGACGTTCGCCGCGGGCAGCGCGAGGAACTCCGCGAAGGCGCCGTCCCGCTGCAGCCCGAGGCCGATCGTGCGGATGCACATCTGACGACGACCTGCTCGACAGTTGCGGCACGTGCCGCACACGATGTGCCCTTCTCCCGAGACGCGGTCCCCGACTGCGATGTCGTGCACCGAGGGTCCCACCTCGACGACTTCGCCGTAGAACTCATGGCCGGGGATCAGCGGGGCGGCGATCGCCGAGGCCGCCCAGTCGTCCCAGCGGAGGATGTGCAGGTCGGTGCCGCAGATCCCGGTGCGCAGGACCCGGATCACGACCTCATCGGGGCCGGCGGTCGGGTCCGGACGCTCGACGAGCTCCAGCCCGGCACCCGGTGCGTCCTTGAACAGTGCCTTCATGCTTCCGATCCCAGCGCATCCGACCATGTAGAACAATCGCCATCGTCTGCAGTGATCATTTAGCAACTGCTAATGTTTTGCGGATGGAGCTCCATCAGTTGCAGATCCTGCGCGAACTCAGTGCGCTCGGAAGCGTCACGGCCGTGGCCGACGCCCTCCGGGTCACCCCCTCCGCGGTCTCGCAGCAGCTCACGGCACTCCAGAGAGGCTTCCCCACACCCCTCACCAAGAAGCAGGGACGGACCCTCTCCCTCACTCCCGCGGGCGCGGTCCTCGCAGCGGCGGCGACCGAGGCGATCGATGCCATGGCCGCAGCCCGGCATGCCGTGGAGGAGTTCGAGGACTCCCCGACCGGGGTCGTCAGCGTCAGCGGATTCCACAGCGTGGGGCAAGCCCTGTTCGGACCGTTGTTACGCGAGTTCACGGGCGACGCGTCCGCACCGAGCGTGCAGGTGACCGACGAGGACGTCGCACAGAGCGAGTTCCCCGCATTGACAGCGCGCTACGATCTCGTCCTGGCGCATCGCATGGAGCATTCGGCACCCTGGCCGACAGCGGGGATGCGAAGCCTGACGCTCGTACGCGAGCCCCTCGACGTCGCCCTGTCGAAGTCGCACCCGCTCTCCACCCGGTCGAGCCTCATGCCGGCCGACGTCGCTGGGGAACGGTGGGTCACCAGCCGCATCGGCTACTCCCCCGACGACGTGCTCCGCGCCGTGTCTGCCGTCGCCAACCGGCCCGTCGAGATCCATCACCGCATCAACGACTACGGTGCCGTCTCCGCTGTCGTCGCCGCCGGCGGGGTGCTCGGGATGCTGCCGCGATACACATCGCGCAGCGTCGACGACCGGGACATCGTGCGCATCCCGCTCGAAGGGGTGAGCACCCATCGGATGATCGACGTGCTCGCACGTCCGGAGAACCTGCGTCGACGCTCGGTCCGCACGGTCGTGGAAGCACTGCGGCGGGTGATGACGCGCCTGAGCGAAGACGGTTCCTGAGCCTGCGCAGGTCGGTGGATAGGCTCGGAGGATGACCGACGCCACGAACCCGTTGCTGCAGCCGTCGCCCCTCCCGTACGGCCTCCCCGACTACCCGGCGATCCGGCCCGAGCACTACCTCCCCGCGTTCCAGGCGGGGTTCGACGAGCAGCTCCGCGAGATCCAGCGCATCACGATGGTCCGGTCGATGCCGACGTTCGAGAACACCGTCGAGGCTCTGGAGCGCTCCGGCGAGTTGCTCGACCGCGTCGCACACGTCTTCTACACCGTGAGCTCAGCAGATGCGACGCCGGAGATCCAGGAGATCGACGAGCAGCTCGCGCCGCTCATGGCCGCACACCAGGACGCGATCACGCTCGACGGCGCCCTGTACTGGCGGATACGGCAGGTGTACGAGCAGCGCGATGCTCTGGACATCGACGCCGAGCAGCGGTATCTGGTGGAACGTCATCACCGGGAGATGACGCACGCGGGCGCGGGCCTGGATGACGAGGCCAAGACGCGGCTGACCGCGCTGAACCAGCGGCTGTCCACTTTGACCAACACCTTCGAGCGCAACCTGCTCAACGACACGAACGACCTCGCCGTCGTCTTCGACTCCGCGGCCGAGCTGGAGGGTCTGAGCAGCGGTGAGCTCTCGGCGGCCACACGTGCGGCGGCCGACCGGGGGCTGGAGGGGAAGTTCCTCATCACGCTTCCGCTTTTCACCGGGCACCCGGCGCTGGCCCAGCTGCGCGTGCGGGAGTCTCGTCGTCGCATCATGACGGCATCGCTCGCACGCGCTTCGCGAGGGAACGCGAACGACAACCGTGCCGTGCTGACCGAGATCGTGCGGCTGCGCGCGGAGCGAGCGGTTCTGCTGGGGTACGAGTCGCATGCCGCCTACGTCACCGCCGACGAGACGGCCGGTACTCCGGACGCTGTCGAGCAGATGCTGCGTCGCCTCGCCGGCCCCGCAGCGCGGAATGCGCGCGAAGAGCGGGCGGCGCTCCAGGCGATCGTCGACGAGACCGAGCCTGCGCCGTTCGCCGTCGAAGCCCACGACTGGGCGTTCTACACCGAGCGGGTCCGCACTGCGCGCTACGACATCGACTCCAGTGCCCTGCGCCCCTGGTTCGAAGCGGAGCGTGTCCTGCAGGACGGTGTCTTCTACGCGGCGACGCGGCTGTACGGCGTCACCTTCGCCGAGCGTGAGGATCTCGTCGCCTACCACCCGGGTGCGCGGGTCTTCGAGGTGCGCAACGCCGACGGCTCACCTGTCGGCCTCTACGTGCTCGACCTCTACACGCGTGACTCGAAGCGCGGCGGCGCCTGGATGAACGCGATCGTGAGTCAGTCGCGACTGCGCGGCACAGCTCCCGTCGTGGTCAACAACCTGAACGTGCCGCTGCCGGGTGACGGGGAGCCGACCCTGTTGACGCTCGACGAAGTGACGACGCTGTTCCACGAGTTCGGGCATGCCCTGCACGGACTCTTCGCGCGCGTGTCGTACCCGCACTTCGCGGGGACGAACGTGTTCCGCGACTTCGTCGAGTTCCCGAGCCAGGTAAACGAGATGTGGATCCTGTGGCCGGAGGTCCTCGACAACTACGCGCGTCATCATGAGACCGGCGCCCCTCTGGATCCCGCGATCGTGGAGCGTCTGCGCGCCACCGAGACGTTCGACCAGGGGCACGCGACGAGCGAGTACCTGGCGGCGGCCTGGCTCGACCAAGCCTGGCACCGGCTGGGCACCGACGCGAAGGTCATCGACGTCGCCGCGTTCGAGGCTGCCGCGTTGGCCGACATCGGCCTCGATGACCCCGCGGTGCCGACGCGCTACTCCTCCACCTACTTCGCCCACGTGTTCTCCGGCGGATACAGCGCGGGCTACTACTCGTACATCTGGAGCGAGGTGCTCGACGCCGATACCGTCGAGTGGTTCCGCGACAACGGCGGTCTCACTCGTGGCAACGGCGATCGGTTCCGCGATCGGCTGCTCGGTGTCGGGGGCTCGAAAGATCCTCTCGCCGCCTACCGTGACTTCCGTGGACGCGACGCCGAGATCGAACCGCTCCTGAAACGGCGGGGACTCAGCGACGGAATCGTGGGAGGCTGACCGCTTTCCCCGCTTCCCATAAGCTGCGAAACCCGCGGGAGCAGCGTCGTCGTCACCGTCGGAGCCAGTCCATCGCCTTGTACCAGGTGAGCTGGTGGTAGCTCTGGGAGAGGTAGTCGCTGAGTCCCTCGAGTGACAGCACGTGTACAGCGATCGCCTCGCTGTCGTCGAGTGTCTGTTCCCCGATGCGCATGCAGCGTCGCGCGAGGAAGTGATGCACACGGTTGGTGTGGTTGCCGAAGTTAGCCCAGGTCGCACCCAGCTCGATGAGCTCTTCGGAGACGAAACCGGTCTCTTCGAGCAGCTCACGCGCGGCTGCATCGCGGGGCGATTCCCCAGGATCGACTCCCCCACCGATCGTGCCCATCGCGACGATCCCCGCGCCATGCCGATACTCCTCGACGAGAATCGCATCGTCGTTCTCGTCGAGAGCCAGTACCGAGATCCAGTCGCCGTATTCCAGCACGTAGAAAGGCGCTATCCGTCGACCGCTCACGTCTTCGCAGGTATCAGCCCGCACGTGAATCCATCGGTCCTCGACGATGGTCTCGATCCGACGGCGTCGTCCAGGGCACCGGGCGTCCGGTCACGCGCTCTTGCGCTTGCGCTCCATCACGATGGTCGGCGGCGCGCCCTCTTCGACGGCCGCCCGAGTCACGATGACCTTGGCGACGTCTTCCGCCGACGGGATCTCGAACATGATGGGTCCGAGGACATCCTCGAGGATCGCGCGGAGACCACGCGCGCCGGTCTTGCGCTCCACGGCGAGGTCGGCGATCGATCGCAGTGCATCCTCTTCGAACTCGAGCTGCACACCGTCGATCTCGAACATGCGCTGGTACTGCTTCACCAGCGCATTGCGAGGCCCCGTGAGGATGTCGATCAGGGCGTCCTGGTCGAGGGGCGAGACGTTCGTGACGACGGGGAGACGCCCGATGAACTCGGGGATCAGGCCGAACTTGTGCAGGTCTTCCGGGAGCACCTCGCTGAACAGATCGAGGTCTTTGCCCTTGTCGTGCAGCGGGGCACCGAAACCGATGCCGTGCTTGCCGACTCGTGCCGACACGATGTCTTCCAGGCCGGCGAAGGCTCCCGCGACGATGAACAGGACGTTCGACGTGTCGATCTGCAGGAACTCCTGATGCGGATGCTTGCGTCCACCCTGCGGGGGCACCGAGGCGACCGTGCCCTCGATGATCTTGAGCAGTGCCTGCTGCACACCCTCGCCCGAGACATCACGCGTGATCGACGGGTTCTCCGCCTTGCGGGCGATCTTGTCGACCTCGTCGATGTAGATGATGCCCTGTTCGGCGCGCTTGACGTCGTAGTCGGCGGCCTGGATGAGCTTGAGCAGGATGTTCTCGACGTCTTCACCGACATAGCCGGCCTCGGTCAGCGCCGTGGCATCCGCGACGGCGAAGGGAACGTTGAGGCGCTTGGCGAGCGTCTGCGCGAGATAGGTCTTCCCGCAGCCTGTCGGGCCGATGAGGAGGATGTTGCTCTTCGCGATCTCGACCTCTTCGGCGCGCTGCTCCGCCGTCTGAAGTGTGCCGTGCGCGCGGACGCGCTTGTAGTGGTTGTAGACCGCGACCGAGAGAGCGCGCTTCGCGGGCTCCTGGCCGACGACGTACTCCTCCAGGAAGGAGAAGATCTCACGAGGCTTGGGCAACTCGAATTCCGCTGCCCCATCGGCGGACGACTCCGCCATCCGCTCCTCGATGATCTCGTTGCACAACTCGACGCACTCGTCGCAGATGTACACGCCGGGGCCGGCGATGAGCTGCTGGACCTGCTTCTGACTCTTTCCGCAGAAAGAGCATTTGAACAGGTCAGCGCTTTCACCGATGCGTGCCATGCGCGTCCTCCTATGGGGGGATCAGAGATCGTCCTTCGAGCCTAACCGCTGCATGTGACACAGGGCCGCATTGGCGCGGACACGTCGGATGCCGGACGACGCTGCGGCGTCTCGGCCGGTGCGCACCGGTCGAGACGCCGCAGCATTCGGAGAGATCCGCGGATGCGGATCAGACCATGCTCTTGGTGTGCCAGACAGTCTTCACCTCGGTGAAGGCACCGATCCGCTCCGGGGAGGCGATCACTTCACCCGGTGTGAGCACGCGCTTGAGCGTGTCGGCGGCCGCGATCTGCATGTCGACCCAGTCGAGGTCACCCGCGCCGGCCAGATCGAGGGCGTTCACGTCCTGATGCGAGGCGAGCCACGGGGCGATCTCGGCCGGCGAACCGGTGAGCACGTTGACGACGCCGCCGGGGACGTCGCTCGTGGCCAGAACCTCCGCGAGGCTGATGGCCGACAGCGGGTGCTGCTCACTCGCGACGACCACGACGGTGTTGCCCGCGACCAGAGCAGGCGCGACGACCGAGACGAACCCGAGCAACGACGAGTCCTGCGGGGCGACGATGGCCACCACACCGGTCGGCTCCGGTACGGAGATGTTGAAGTACGGACCGGACACCGGGTTCGCATTGCCCGCCACCTGGGCGTACTTGTCGCACCATCCGGCGTACCAGACCCACAGATCGATCGCCTCGTCGACCTGAGCGGCAGCAGCGGACGACGAAGCCCCCTCCTGCGCCACGATCTCGTCGATGAACTGCGCCCTGCGGCCTTCGAGCACCTCGGCGACACGGTACAGCACCTGCCCGCGGTTGTAGGCGGTCGTACCCGACCAGCCCTTCACCGCGGCACGCGCGGCGACCACGGCATCGCGGGCGTCCTTGCGTGAGCCCTTGGCGGCGTTCGCGAGGAACGCACCCTTGGGCGAGAGCACCTCATAGGTGCGTCCGGACTCACTGCGCGGGAAGGCGCCGCCGATCGCCAGCTTGTACGTCTTCGGAACGGTCAGACGCTTGCTCATGCTGCGGCTCCCTTGAGGTAGGCGGTGAGTCCCTGACGTCCGCCCTCGCGGCCGTACCCGGATTCCTTGTAACCGCCGAACGGGCTCGACGGGTCGAATCGGTTGAACGTGTTGGCCCAGATCACACCGGCGCGCAGTCGGTCGGCCACCGCGAGGATGCGCGATCCCTTGTCCGACCAGATGCCGGCGGAGAGGCCGTACGGTGTGTTGTTCGCCTTCGCGATCGCCTCTGCCGGGGTGCGGAAGGTCAGCACCGACAGCACAGGGCCGAAGACCTCATCGCGGGCGATGCGGTGCGACGCCTCGACCCCGGTGAAGATCGTCGGAGCGAACCAGAACCCCTGTTCGGGGATGGCGCAGTCAGCGGTCCATCGCTCCGCACCCTCCGCCTCACCGATGTCGCTGAGCTCGCGGATCCGCGCGAGCTGCGCGGCGGAGTTGATCGCACCGATGTCGGTGTTCTTGTCGAGGGGATCCCCCAGCCGCAGCGTCGACAGGCGAGTCTTGAGTCGGTCGACGACCTCGTCGTGGATCGACTCCTGGACCAGCAGACGGCTTCCGGCACAGCACACATGGCCCTGATTGAAGAAGATGCCGTTCACGATGCCCTCGACGGCCTGGTCGATCGGCGCGTCGTCGAACACGATGTTCGCCGCCTTGCCGCCGAGCTCCAGGGTGACCTTCTTGGCGGTTCCTGCCACGGCCCGGGCGATGTCACGACCGACCCCCGTGGAACCGGTGAAGGCGACCTTATCCACGTCGGGGTGTCGCACCAGCGTCGATCCGGTCGCGCCGGCTCCGGTCACGATGTTCACGACACCGGCCGGAAGGTCGGCCTGCTGCAGGATCTCCGCGAAGAGGAGCGCCGTCAGCGGGGTGGTCTCGGCGGGCTTGAGCACGACGGTGTTCCCGGCCGCGAGAGCGGGCGCGATCTTCCACGCGAGCATCAGCAGGGGGAAGTTCCACGGGATGATCTGTCCGGCGACGCCGAGCGCGCGCGGGTTCGCCCCGAGTCCGGCGTGATCGAGCTTGTCCGCCCACCCTGCGTAGTAGAAGAACCAGGAGGCGACGAGGGGCACGTCGACGTCGCGGCTCTCCTTGATCGGCTTTCCGTTGTCGAGGCTCTCGGCGACCGCGAGTTCACGGGCGCGCTCCTGCACGAGGCGAGCGATACGGAAGAGGTACTTCCCGCGGTCGCGTCCGCTCATCTTCGACCACGTCTTGTCATAGGCGCGGCGCGCAGCGGCGACCGCACGGTCGACGTCCTCATCGCTGGCGGAGGCGATCTCGGCGATGTGCTTCTCGCTCGCCGGCGAGATCGTCGAGAAGGAGGAACCGGAGCCGTCGACGAACTCGCCGTCGATGAACAGACCGTAGCTGTCCTTGAGGTTCAGGATCGCGGTGGACTCCGGTGCCGGAGCGTATTCCAGAAATGACATGTTCGTCTTCCCGTCAGTCGATCGTGACATAGTCGGGGCCCGAGTAGTGGCCGGAAGTGAGCTTCTGACGTTGCAGGAGAACGTCGTTGAGGAGGCTGGAGGCCCCGAAACGGAAGAGGTGCGGCTGCAGCCACTCCTCGCCCACCGTCTCGGCGACGGTGACCAGGTACTTCACCGCGTCCTTCGAGGAGCGGATGCCACCGGCGGGCTTCACACCGATCTTCTCCCCGGTCCCGCGATACCAATCGCGGACGGTCTCGAGCATGAGCAGCGTCGTTGGGAGCGTCGCGGCAGGCTGGACCTTGCCGGTCGAGGTCTTGATGAAGTCGCCGCCCGCAAGGATGCCGAGCCAGGACGCGCGCTTGATGTTGTCGTACGTGTTCAGCTCACCGGTCTCGAGGATCACCTTGAGAGAGGCGTACGAGCCGTCCTCGCGCCGGCAGGCTTCCTTGACCTGGGCGATCTGGTCGAACACGAGCCCGTAGCGGCCGGAGAGGAACGCCCCGCGGTCGATGACCATGTCGATCTCGTCAGCTCCGGCGGCGACCGCCTCAGCGGTGTCGGCGAGCTTGATCGCGAGCGACGAGCGCCCACTCGGGAATGCCGTGGCCACCGCCGCGACCGAGATCAGACCGTCGTCGGGGTCGCCGTGCAGACCGCCGAGCGCGCTCACCGCGTCGCCGACCATGTCGCCGTAGACGCAGACCGCCGCAACGCGAGGTGTCGACGGATCGGCGGCATCGGGGGTCTTGGCCTTCGCGACGAGCGAGCGCACCTTGCCGGGGGTGTCCGCTCCCTCCAGCGTCGTGAGGTCGATCAGCTTGATGATGGTGTCGAGCGCCCAGGCTTTCGACGTGGTCTTGATCGAACGCGTGCCGAGTCCGGCTGCGCGCTGTTCCAGACCGACGGCGTCCACTCCCGGAAGTCCGTGCAGGAAGCGCCGGAGAGTGGCGTCGTCCGGCTCGGCGCCGAGAACATCCACCGCCGTCCTGCGGCTGAGTTCTTTGGTCGTCACTGTTCCTCCAACAATGCTCGTGCTGTGGTCTCATCGGTCACCAGAACGCCGCACAGGCCACTGGTCACGACTGTACGTGCGATGTCGTGCTTGGCGGGACCCGCCGTCACGAAGATCGCATGGGTGGCTCCGCGAAGACGGTCGAGCGAGACGCCGACCGTCCGGGCGTCGAGTTGCGAGTCGACGATGTTGCCCTCCGCGTCGACATAGCGGCCGAGAACGTCGCCGACCGCGCCTCGGCGTGCGAGTTCCTCCACGTCCTCCGCACGGAGGTATCCGTTCTCGACATGGGCGGACGAGGCGTCGCAGGGGCCTGCGGTGAAGAGGAACGCCTGCGCCTCCGCAGCCTCTTCGAGCACGGCCGCGACCGTGCGGTCCGACTCGATGGCCTGCTTGGTCTCGACTCGCTCGAGGATGGCGGGACTGGGGAGCAGCGATACCTGACCCGAGGCCCTCTGGGCGATCGTGACGGCCAGCCCCGCGGCGCCACCCGAACGGCGGTTCAGGCTCACTCCCCCATTGAGCTGCACCACGGTGACGCCGTTGGCCCACCCGTCGGGAAGAGCCTCCGCGACGGCGCGCAGGGTGCGACCCCAGCTCACGCCGAGGGTGCGGGGAACCGGTCGCAGAGCGGTGAGGAAGTCGGCCGCGGCTTGCGCGACGCGCTCCAGCGTCCCGTCGTCACCCTCCGGCGAAGGAACGACGACGGCGTCCGTCAGTCCGAACCTCTCGACGAGGAGCCGTTCGAGGCCGAGGCGCCGGGCCCGAGGATGCACGATCTCGATACGCACGATTCCGCGTTCCCTCGCCTGAGTGAGCAGACGACCGACCTTCCAGCGGGAGATCTTGAGAAGTCCGCCGATCTCGTCCTGGGTCTTGTCCTCGTCGTAGTACAGCTCGGCGACGCGGACCATGAGCAGATCTTCTTCCACGGCATCCTCCTTCCTCCTCCAGGGTAGGCCCAATACTGCGTACGCGCACCTGTGTGCTCATATGCGCAGATCGAGTGAAGGAGGTTGCACATCCGCCGGAGACGACGAAAGGACGCCCGTCAGATCCGACGGGCGTCCTTTCGATGTCTGAGACGCTCAGACGCGCTTGCGCGTGGTGAGCACCTGGTCGACGATGCCGTACTCGAGTGCCTGCGTGGCGGAGAGGATGTTGTCGCGATCGATGTCGCGGTTCACCTGCTCCGGGGTGCGGTTCGTGTGCCCGGCCAGGGTCTCCTCGAGCCAGGTCCGCATGCGGAGGATCTCCGCGGCCTGGATCTCGATGTCGGAAGCCTGTCCGTGACCGGCTTCGCCCATCGCGGGCTGGTGGATGAGCACGCGAGCGTTCGGAAGCGCGAGTCGCTTGCCCGGCGCACCGGCCGCGAGCAGCACGGCGGCCGCCGAGGCCGCCTGCCCGAGGACCACGGTCTGGATCTGCGGCGCGACGTACTGCATCGTGTCGTAGATCGCCGTCATCGCGGTGAACGAGCCACCGGGCGAGTTGATGTACATCGTGATGTCGCGCTCGGAGTCCTGGCTCTCCAGGACGAGGAGCTGAGCCATCACATCGTCGGCAGACGCATCGTCGACCTGCACGCCGAGGAAGATCACGCGGTCTTCGAACAGCTTGTTGTACGGGTCCTGACGCTTGAAGCCGTAGGCGGTGCGCTCCTCGAACTGCGGGAGCACGTAGCGGCTGGAGGGCAGGTCACCGGATGAGCGGAAGGTGGGTGTGTACATGAGCGTCCTTTCGCTTTCCGTTACTCGGTGTCCTGGTCGGTTCCGCCGCCGCCGATGACGTCGGAGGCCGATTCGCGGATGTGGTCGACGAAGCCGTATTCCAGCGCTTCCTCGGCGGTGAACCAGCGGTCGCGGTCACCATCGGCGTTGATCTGCTCGACCGACTTGCCGGTCTGGGCCGCGGTGATCTCCGCGAGACGATTCTTCATCGACATGATGAGCTGCGCCTGGGTCTGGATGTCACTCGACGTCCCGCCGAAGCCACCGTGCGGCTGGTGAAGCAGCACACGCGCGTTCGGGGTGATGTAGCGCTTGCCCTTGGTGCCCGCGGTGAGGAGCAGCTGCCCCATCGATGCGGCCATACCGATTCCAACCGTGACGATGTCGTTCGGCACGAACTGCATCGTGTCGTAGATCGCCATGCCGGCGGTGATCGAGCCTCCGGGCGAGTTCACGTAGAGGTAGATGTCTCGCTCGGAGTCCTCTGCGGCGAGAAGAAGGATCTTCGCGCAGATCTCGTTCGCGTTCTCGTCTCGCACCTCCGAGCCGAGCCAGATGATGCGGTCCTTCAGCAACCTGTCGAAGACGCTCGTTGCGAGGAGGGGTTCTGCAGCCATGTCAGCTCCTGATTCCGTGTTTCAGTGATTCGAATCTACCGGCGCAGGCGCGGCACCCAGGCCGTGTTCGCCGTCGGCATATCAGGTGTCGGCGTCAGCGATCTCGAGGGCGTATGCCGTCATCGACCGGTGGTAACGCGGAAGGTGGGGCACCAGGGCGAGCAACGCCACGGAGAGGCCCTGTGCCGGCCGACCCACGCTCGCGAGGATGAGCGCGTGCACCGTGGCGACGGCATCGCGGTACGGACCGTCGGCCGACCGTTCCTCCTCCGCGCGGATGACGGCGAGGGCGTCGTCGTACTCACCGAGGTTCCGCAGCGAACTCGCCAACTGGATCACGCACTGCGGACGGTGCTCCTCGTCGAGCCCCAAAGTGAGAGCCCGTCGATACAGCGCGACCGCTTCGGCCGGCAACCCCGCGGAGTCGCGGGCACCGGCCCGTTCGAACTCCGCACGGGCGTCATCGGGTCCGCGCTCCGCGGCCAGTGCGTCGATGCGCGCGATCGTGTCGGCTCCGACCTCCTCGCCGGAGGCCTGCGCCCACACCTCATCCACGCGCTCGTCCCAGCTCTTCGTCATGGTTGTCCCCTCGATAGGAAAAGAGGGCGGATGCCGCAGCATCCGCCCTCTTCACTGGATCGTGTCGATCACTCGGCCTTGTCGGCAGCCTTCTTGGCCGGAGCCTTCTTGGCAGCCGGCTTCTTGGCGGCCGGCTTCTCGGCCTCGTCAGCCTCGTCGGCCTTCTTGGCCGGAGCCTTCTTGGCGGCCGGCTTCTTGGCCGGCGCCTTCTTGGCGGGCTTCTCCTCGGCCTCGGCGGTCTCACCCTCAGCCTCAGCGGCCTCGTCATCGGTCACGATGAAGTCGGACAGGTCGACGGCCTTGCCGTTGCTGTCGACGACCTTCACCTTGCCGAGCGCGATCGCGAGGGCCTTGTTGCGGGCGACCTCGCCGACGAGCGCGGGGAGCTGGTTCGAGGACTGCAGAGCCTCGACGAACTCCTGCGGCGCCATGCCGTACTGCGCAGCCGACTGGATGAGGTACTGGCTGAGCTCCTCCTGCGAGACCTGCACGTCGGCCTGCTCGGCGATCGTGTCGAGCAGCACCTGCGTGCGGAACTGCTTCTCGCTCGCCTCGGTGACCTCGGCACGGTGCACGTCGTCCTCGAGACGGCCTTCGCCCTCGAGGTGGTTGTGGACCTCGTCTTCGATGAGCTGCGGCGGAACCGGGATCTCGATCTGCTCGAGAAGCACCTCGACGAGCTTGTCGCGCGCCGCGGAGCCCTGCGTGAAGACGCCCTGCTGAGCGACACGCTCGGCGAGGCTCTCGCGGAGTTCCGCGATCGTGTCGAACTCACTCGCGATCTGAGCGAAGTCGTCGTCCGCCTCGGGCAGCTCGCGCTCCTTGACGGCCTTGACCGTCACGGAGACCTCGGCCTCGGAGCCGGCGTGGTCGCCACCGACGAGAGCCGAGCGGAACGTGGTGTCCTCCCCCGCGGTGAGGGACTCGATCGCGTCGTCGATGCCCTCGAGCAGCTCGCCGGAGCCGATCTCGTAGGAGACGCCCTCGGCGCGGTCGATCTCGGCGCCGTCGATGGTGGCGACGAGGTCGAGGTCCACGAAGTCACCCTTCGTGGCCGGACGGTCGACCGGGACGAGCGTACCGAAGCGGGCACGCATGTTGTCGAGCTCAGCGTCGAGCGCAGCGTCATCCGCCTCGACGGCGTCGACGGTCACCGTGATGCCGTCGTAGGAGGGGAGCTCGATCTCCGGCCGGACGTCCACCTCGATGTCGACGAGCAGATCGCCCGAGAAGTCCTTCTCGCTCGGCCACTGGGTGATGTCCGCCGAGGGACGACCGACGACACGCAGCTTGTGCTCGACCGTGGCGTCGCGGAAGAACTTGTCCAGGCCCTCGTTCACCGCGTGCTCGATGACGGCGCCGCGGCCGATGCGCTGATCGATGATGGGCGCCGGAACCTTGCCCTTGCGGAAGCCGGGGATCTGCACGTCCTGAGCGATGTGCTCATAGGCGTGCGCGATGCTGGGCTTGAGGTCGTCCGGGGTGACCGTGATGGTGAGCTTGACCCGGGTCGGGGTCAGCTTCTCGACGGTGCTGTTCGCCATGCTGGTGTGTTCTCCTTGTGATTTCCGCGCGGTATCGCGGCTGTAAGGTCCGTGGGGCCGTGTCGGGGCGACAGGAGTTGAACCTGCGACCTCCCGCTCCCAAAGCGGGCGCTCTACCAAGCTGAGCTACGCCCCGGGGAATCCGCACGCAGATTCAGCCCCACCGAGTCTAACGGACCGGAGCATGCGCCAGAGTCCGGTATAGTCGTTGAGTCGGTACCGAGACTTCCGGAGTCTCGGATCCGGGGCTGTAGCTTAGTGGTAAAGCCTTAGTCTTCCAAACTAATGATGCGGGTTCGATTCCCGTCAGCCCCTCCGCTCCAGAAGGCCCCCACCCCCGCGGTGGGGGCCTTCTCGTCTCTCCGCCCGGCAGTCGAATACTCTGACAGCATCGATGCAGGCAGCCACCGGCCGGAAGGCCCCACCGAATGGGCACGATGTGACAATCCCGACCCCGCCACCTCTCGACACGCCGACGCCTTCTTCCGGCGAGCATCGACTACCCGTCGCGTTCTGGTCCACCCCGCCTCCCCTCTCCCCTCCCGCACAGCGGAAGAACCGCCGTGGGCTGATCCTGGGACTGGTCGGCGGCGTCGCTGTGATCGCCGCTCTCTCGATCACGCAGGTGGCTGCGAACCTCGGCTACGACAACGCCGCATCGCGGTACGCCGAGGCCGCGGAGACGGCGTCCACGGCGAAGACGGAGGTCGGCAGCGACATCACCGAACTGCGCGATGTCACCGATGCGGCGGAGCAGATCCTCTCCGTCGAGAAGCCGGCTGTCGCCGTGGATGCGGAGCTGGGGGCCGCGCTGACCATTGCGACCGAGGACGCGGAGATCGTCGCCGTCTCCGCCGAGGAGATCGTGGCGACCGAGGTTCCCTCATCCGGCGAGAAGCCGGTGTGGTTCTGGGAGCTCTTCGGATCGACGACGCTTCTGGAGCAGCACCTGGCATCGACAAGCCGCCTCTCCGACGATCTGCGCACGGTGACGACCGAGATCGCCACCGTCGGTGACGGTGTCTCCCGGAGCGGGGTGGCCCTTCTCGCGACAGCGGGCGAGGCCGCCGCCGGCTTCGAGAAGGCGCATCTCTCCGCGAGGAACGATGCCGTGATCGCGTTGCGGAACGCCGCTGCAGACGCCGCCGCGACGACCACCCTGGACGCCGCTGCGGCGACGACGTACCTGTCCCTGCAGGGGGCCGCGTCCGAGGTCGTCGCCACCGAGGCCCAAGAACTGGCGGAGAAGGCGGGGCCCCTGCAGAACGCGAGACTGGAGATCGAGGCCTTCGCGCGGTCACTCGCCCCCGGAGTCCTGCTGGAGTTCGACTGGGCTCCCGTGGTGAACGGCGCTGGGTACAACGGCAGCATGGGCGGCTACACGACGTGGTGGTGGGACGACCCGGATCGCGCGATCATCGAGTTGTCGAACTCGGTCGCCGAACAGTGGCCCGCCGAGCGGAGCAAAGCACTCGTCGCACACGAGGTGGGCCACGCGATCAGCGTGAAGTGCGAGGACATGTACGACGCCTCCACGCAGGACAGCATCGAGAAGTGGGCGACCGCCTGGGCGATCAGCATGGGATACACCGATGACGCCAACGGAGTCTGGGCATACGGCTACCCGCCGCAGGAGTACATCGACGCCGCTGCCGGGTGCCGCTGAGTCTCGCACCCGGGCAAGACGAGAGAAGCCGCCGCGAGTGATCGCGGCGGCTTCTTCGATGTCAGGTCGAGGTCACTGACCCCGACGCTCACGCAGCTGCGTGAGCGCGTCGTCGAGCAGCTGGACCGCTTCCTCGTCTGTACGACGCTCCTTCACGTACGCGAGGTGCGTCTTATAGGGCTCCGCCTTCGCGAGCGCAGGCGGATTCTCCTTGTCGCGTCCGGCAGGCAGACCGGACTGCGGGTGGTCGATCGTCTCCGGGATCTCCTCTTCCGGGAGACCGGCTGCGAAGTAGCGCACGGTCTCGTTGCCGAGCCCGTCCCAGTACGAGACCGCGATGCGGTCGGCGTGATAACCGTGGTCCTGCTCCCCCATCGGGCCGGAGCCCACGCGGGTGCCGCGGATCGCGTTTCCACCGGTAGCCATCAGATGACCTCGAATTTCGTGATGAGGCCCAGCGCGACGATGGAGATGAACCACGTCAGAGCCAGGACGACGGTGAAGCGGTTCAGGTTCCGCTCCGCAAGGCCGGAGGAGCCGACGGCAGACGTCATGCCGCCACCGAACATGTCGGACAAGCCACCGCCGCGACCTTTGTGCAAGAGGATGAGGAGGGTCAGCAGGACGCTGGTGATACCCAGCACGACCTGCAGGACGAACTCAAGAATTGCCACGAGAAAGAGCCTTTCGATGGGGCCGGAGCGCCCCCGTAACGGTCAAGTATACGGTGCAGCGGGGCCGCAGCCCCGCTGCACTCACACGCCGACGTGCTTCTCGAAGCGGATGATCGCCGCGAACTCGTCCACGACGAGGCTCGCCCCGCCGACGAGAGCGCCGTCCACATCGGGCTCACGCATGAAGCTGGCGATGTTCGCCGCCTTCACGGATCCGCCGTAGAGGATCCGCGTGCGCGCGGCGGCCTCGTCGCCCAGAACCTTCGCGATGACCCCACGCAGTGCGGCACAGACATCCTGCGCCTGCTGCGGAGTCGCCGCCTGACCGGAGCCGATGGCCCACACCGGCTCGTACGCCACGACGATGTCCGCCTGCGCGGAGACGCCCTGGAGTGCGGCCTCGAGCTGACCGGCGGGAACCGCGCTCGCACCGAACTTCTCGAGGTCCTCTGCCGTCTCACCGACGCAGATCACCGGAACGAGGCCATGCTTGAGGGAAGCCTGCACCTTGGCCGCCACGACGTCGTCGCCTTCGGAGTGGTACTCGCGACGCTCGGAGTGGCCGATGATGACGTACTTCGCGTCGAGCTTCGCCAGGAATGCGCCCGACACCTCGCCGGTGTACGCACCGGAGTCGTGCGCCGAGACATCCTGCGCGCCGAGAGCGAAGGGGATCTTGTCCGCATCGATGAGCGTCTGCACGCTGCGGATGTCCGTGAAGGGCGGGAAGACCGCCACCTCGACGGACCCGTCTTCGTGCTTCGCATCCTTCAACGTCCAGTGCAGCTTCTGCACGAACGCGACCGCCTGAAGGTGGTCGAGATTCATCTTCCAGTTTCCCGCGATCAGCGGGGTACGGGAGTTCACGCCCATCCGAGGACCTCCAGCCCAGGTAGTTTCTTGCCCTCGAGGAATTCGAGGCTCGCGCCGCCGCCGGTCGAGATATGACCGAACTGTTCATCGGAGAAGCCCAACTGACGCACCGCGGCAGCGGAGTCGCCCCCGCCGACGACGCTGAGACCGTCGACCTCGGTGAGCGCCTGCGCGACGGCCTTGGTCCCCGCTGCGAAGGCGGGGAACTCGAACACGCCCATCGGGCCGTTCCAGAACACCGTCTTCGAGCCGCGGATCACCTCGGCGAATCGCGCCGCCGTCTCGGGACCGATGTCCAGGCCGATGCCCGATGCGCCGAACGGCGTGGATTCGATCGCGTCGGCCGCAGCGACCTCGTGTGCGGCGTCCGCGCCGAAGGACGCGGCGACGACGACGTCGGTGGGGAGCACGAGCTCCACACCGCGCTCGGCGGCCTCGGCGATGTAGCCACGAACGGTGTCGAGCTGATCCTCTTCCAGGAGGCTCGATGCCACGGCGTGGCCCTGTGCCTTGAGGAAGGTGAACAGCATCCCGCCGCCGACGAGGATCTTGTCGACCCGCGGAAGCAGATGCGAGATGACGCCGAGCTTGTCGCTGACCTTCGAGCCTCCGAGCACGACCGCGTAGGGACGCTCCGGATTCTCGGTCAGACGGTCCAGCACATCGAGCTCGGCTGCGATCAGCAGACCGGCAGCGGAAGGCAGCAACTCGGCGAGTTCGTAGACGCTCGCCTGCTTGCGGTGCACCACCCCGAACCCGTCGGAGACGAGCACGTCGCCGAGCTTCGCGAGCTCTGCCGCGAAGGCCGCACGCGTCGCCTCATCCTTCGAGGTCTCCCCCGGGTTGAACCGCAGGTTCTCGATGACGACGACTCCACCGTCCTCGAGCGACTCGACGGCATCCGTCGCCGACTCGCCGACCGTGTCGCGTGCGAACGCGACCGGGGAGCCGAGGAGTTCGGAGAGGCGTTGCGCCACCGGCTCCAGGCTGTACTGCGGGTCGGGCGCGCCGTCCGGGCGTCCGAGGTGGGAGCACACGATCACGCGGGCGCCCGCGTTGATCAGTGTGTTGAGGGTCGGCAGCGAGGCGCGGACACGGCCATCGTCCGTGATGATCCCATCCCGCAGGGGGACGTTGAGATCACAACGGACGATGACACGCTTGCCCTCGAGCGACCCCAGAGTGTCCAGGGTGCGCAGAGTCATGTTTCTGAGTTTAGAGGCGCTCGGCCACGTACTCGGTCAGGTCGACCAGACGGTTGGAGTAACCCCACTCGTTGTCGTACCAGCTGGACACCTTGATCAGGTTTCCGCTGACGTTGGTGAGGGTGGAGTCGAAGATCGACGAGTGCGGGTTGTGCACGATGTCGCTCGAGACGATCGGGTCCTCGTTGTACTGGAGGAAGCCCGCGAGGCGACCCTCGGCCGCAGCCTTCTTGTAGGCCTCGTTGACCTCGTCGACCGTCAGGTTCTCGCGGTCGGTGATGAGGGTGAGGTCGACGATCGAGCCGGTGGGAACCGGGACGCGGTAGGACGAGCCGCTGAGCTTGCCCTGGAGTTCCGGGAGCACCTCGCCGATCGCCTTGGCAGCGCCGGTCGACGCGGGCGTGATGTTGATCGCGGCGGCGCGTGCACGACGGAGGTCGCTGTGCGGGCCGTCCTGCAGGTTCTGGTCTGCGGTGTACGCGTGCGCGGTCATCATGAAGCCGCGGTCGATGCCGAACGCGTCGTTGAAGACCTGTGCCAGCGGCGCGAGGCAGTTCGTGGTGCACGACGCGTTGGAGATGATGTGGTCCGTCTCCGGGTTGTACGTGTCCTCGTTCACGCCCATCACGAACGTGCCGTCGACACCGGTACCCGGAGCCGAGATGAGGACCTTCTTCGCGCCGGCCTCGATGTGCTTCTTGGCGAGTTCGGCCTTGGTGAAGAAGCCGGTCGACTCGATGACGATGTCGACGCCCAGCTCACCCCACGGAAGACCGGCGGGGTCGCGCTCGGCGAAGGCCTTGATGGTCTTGCCGTTGACGGTGATGCTGTCGTCGTCGTAGCTGATCTCGGCGTCGAGGACGCCGCCGACCGAGTCGTACTTCAGCAGGTGCGCCAGGGTCTTGTTGTCGGTGAGGTCGTTGACGGCGACGATCTCAAGGTCTGCTCCCTGCGCGAGAGCCGCGCGGAAGTAGTTGCGTCCGATGCGGCCGAAGCCGTTGATACCGATCTTGACAGACACTCAGGTCTCCCTGTTTCTCGTGCGCAGCACGCCACTTTCCAGCATGCGTGATGCGCGGGGGTTTTTTGGCTGAGAGAGCGTCCCGACGAGCCGAGGCCCGCCGGGACGCAACCCGATTACGACAGTACCAGCAGGCCGTTCGTCTGCTTACGGGCGACCTCGAGACGCTGGGCGACGTTCTCCCAGTTCGCGATGTTCCACGCCGCCTTGACGTAGTCCGCCTTGACGTTGAGGTAGTCGAGGTAGAACGCGTGCTCCCACATGTCGAGCTGGAACAGCGGAATCGTGCCCTGCGCGGTGTTCGACTGCTGGTCGAACAGCTGCTGGATGATCAGACGCGAGCCGATCGAATCCCAGCTGAGCACGGCCCATCCGGAGCCCTGGATGCCGGTGGCGGCAGCCGTGAAGTGCGCCTGGAACTTCTCGAACGAGCCGAAGTACTCGTCGATGGCGGCCTTCAGCTCACCCTCGGGCTGTCCCCCGCCGTTCGGCGACAGGTTCGTCCAGAAGATCGAGTGGTTCACGTGACCACCGAGGTTGAACGCGAGGTCCTTCTCGAGCTTGTTGACGTTCGCGAGGTTGCCGCTCTCACGGGCCTCGGCGAGCTGGTCGAGAGCAGTGTTCGCGCCGGCGACGTAGGCCGCGTGGTGCTTGTCGTGGTGCAGCTCCATGATCTTGCCGCTGATGTGCGGCTCGAGCGCTGCGAAGTCGTAGGGAAGGTCGGGGAGCGTGTAAGTCGCCATATCGCTTTCATCCAATCCGCGCCGCGCCGCGGCGCTTGCCGATCCTCCGCGCCGCCGATGTGCGGCGTAGAGCGGACATGATTCATCCTACTGACGACAACGCGGATGCGCCCTCGAACCTTCCGCCACATGACGAAGACCCGCGCCCTCATCATGGGCGGCGGGTCTTCGTCGAAGGACAGGGATCAGACGTCGAGTCCGACGGGGACGGCGGCTTCCGTCCCGGGGATGCCCTCCTGCTGCGCGCGCTTGTCTGCCATCGCGAGCAGACGACGGATGCGGCCGGCGACGGCATCCTTCGTCAGGGGTGGATCGGCGTGGTGACCGAGCTCGTCGAGGCTGGCGTCGCGGTGCGCGAGACGAAGCTCACCGGCGACCTTCAGGTGATCGGGCACCTCGTCGGCCAGGATCTCCAACGCCCGCTCGACACGCGCGCACGCGGCCACGGCAGCCTGAGCCGACCGGCGCAGGTTGGCGTCGTCGAAGTTCACCAGGCGGTTGACACCGGCGCGGACCTCGCGTCGCTGACGGAGCTCTTCCCACGCGATGGCGGTCTTCTGCGCGCCCATCTCGTTGAGGATCGTGCGAATCGCCTCGCCCTCACGCACCACGACCCGAGGCATGCCCCGCACTTCGCGCGCCTTGGCGGCGACACCGAGACGGTGGGCAGCGCCGACGAGTGCCATCGCCGCTTCCGACGAGGGGCAGACGACCTCGAGCATCGCGGATCGACCGGGCTCGCTCAGGGACCCCGCCGCCAGGAACGCGCCGCGCCAGAGACCGGCGACCTCGGCACGAGAGCCGGTGGTGAGGCGGTTCGGAAGCCCGCGCACGGGGCGACGGCGCTGGTCGAGGAGACCGGTCTGGCGCGCGAGGGTCTCGCCCTGGGCGATCACACGGACGGCCCACCGCGCTCCGTCGTTCGCGGTGCTCGACTGCACTTGCGCGATCTCGGGGCGCACTCCGTAGATCTCGGCGAGGTCTCGTGCGACGCGACGTGCGAGCGTCTCAGCGTCCACCTCGGCTTCCACGGCCACGCGACCGGCGATCGAATGCAGACCACCGGCGAACCGGAGGATCGCGGTGACTTCCGCAACCCGCACCGTCGGGGGTGCGTTGCGGATGCTGACCAGCTCGGCCTTGACGTCGGTGGTTAGTGCCACGACACTCCTTCACGTTCACGCGTCGGATCGCGACGCAAACGTCCAGCTTACTCGGCCGGGAGGCTCGCTACTCTCGGCCGAGGTCCCGGTGACGGACGCTCACGGCGACACCCGGGACGGCGGCGAGCCTGCGCGCAAGCTCTTCCGACATCGCGACCGAGCGGTGCTTCCCCCCGGTGCAGCCGATGGCGATCGTCGAGTGACTCTTGTTCTCGCGCTGGTATCCCTCCAGCACCGGCACCAGCGCCGACGAGTAGGCATCCAGGAACTCCGTCGCACCCTCGCGGGAGAGGACGTACTCCCTGACCCGTTCGTCCTGGCCGGTGAGACCGCGCAGCTCCTCATTCCAGAACGGATTCGGCAGGAACCGCATGTCGGCGACGATATCGACGTCGGTCGGCAGCCCGTACTTGAAACCGAAGCTCAGCAGGGTGACGCGGTGACGGGCTTCCCCCTCTTCCGAGAAGATGTCCGAGACCTGGGTCGCCAGCTGATGGATGTTCAGCGTGGACGTGTCGATCACCATGTCGGCGCCCTCGCGGATCGGGGCCAGCCGGGTCCGTTCGACACGGATGCCATCGAGCAGGGTACCTTCGCCCTGCAGCGGGTGCGGGCGTCGGACGGACTCGAACCGTCTCACCAGCACATCGTCGGAGGCGTCGAGGAACAGGACCCGCACGGAGCCGCGCGAGCGCAGGGCACGCGCCACGCCGGGGAAGTCGTCGAAGAGATTGCGGCCTCGCACATCGACGACGGCAGCGACCTTCGGCAAAGCGGTGCCGCCCATGTCGGTCAGGTCGAGCAGAGGGCGCAGGATCTGCGGCGGGAGGTTGTCGACCACGTACCAGCCGAGATCTTCCAAAGCGTTCGCCACGGTGGTCCGACCCGCGCCAGACATCCCTGTGACGATGAGGAACTCGCCCTTTTCCTCGTCAGCCATTACTCAGTGCTCCCTCTCCCCCTCGGACTCCAGCCTAGCGAGTGGACAGGTGCGTGTGGATGTTCTGGGCGAGCACGGGGCCGATTCCCTGGACTTCTTCGATCTCCGCTGGTGCGGCCGCACGGAGCGCGGTCACCGAGCCGAAATGCTTGAGCAGCACTTTGATCCGTGAACTGCCGAGTCCCGGCACTTCTGCGAGCACCGAACTGATGTCGTTGCGCCGTTTCTTGCGCTGATGCGTGATCGCGAATCGGTGTGCCTCGTCACGCAGTCGTTGCAACAGATAGAGGGCCTCGCTCGTGCGAGGCAGGATGACGGGGAAATCATCTCCGGGCAGCCAGACCTCTTCGAGGCGCTTCGCGATTCCACAGACCGCGATCTCCGTGTGCCCCGCGTCGCGGAGTGCTCGTGCTGCGGCCTCCACCTGGGGCTGCCCGCCATCGACCAGCAGAAGCTGGGGTGGGTAGGCGAAGCGGGGCTTGCGACGCACCGTCGCTGCGCCGACGTCCTCGGACACGACCTCTTCGGTCGTCGGGTCGACCACCTCGGACTCCTCTTCGGGACGGTCGAGATAGGCCAACCGCCGACGGAGCACCTGGTACATCGAATCGGTGTCGTCCGTGGTCTCGGCGATGTTGAACGACCGGTACTGGTCCTTGCGAGGCAGCCCGTCTTCGAAGACGACCATCGACGCGACGACATTCGTCCCTCCGAGGTGCGAGATGTCGAAGCACTCGATCCGCAGCGGGGCTTCGTCCATGCCGAGCGCTTCCTGCAGGTCGGTGAGGGCCTGGGTGCGGGCGACATAGTCTGTCGTGCGTCGAGTCTTGTGCCGGATCAGCGCCTGTTGCGCGTTCAATGTCGCCGTGCGCATCAGGTCGGCGCGCTGGCCGCGCTGGGCGACGGCGATCTCGACTCTCTTGCCGCGTCGCTCGCGCAACCACGTCTCGAGTTCCGCGGCGTCGTCGGGCAGTGTCGGAACCAGGATGCGACGAGGGACGTCCTGCGCTTCACCGTATGCCTGCTGCAGCACCTGCTCGACGAGCTCGCCACTGGAGATGTCGATCTCCTTCTCGATGGTCAGCGCGCGCACACCTCGCACTCGGCCGCCGCGGATCACGAAGTGCTGCACCGCGGCGGAGAGCTCGTCCTCCGCGATGCCGAACAGATCCGCGTCCTCGTCCGCGGGCAGCACGAGCGCACTCTTCCCCAGCACAGCCTCGATCGCGGAGAGCTTGTCGCGGTACTTCGCCGCGGCCTCGTAGTCCATCGCCGCGGACGCAGCCAGCATCCGCTTCGTGAGTTCCCGGGTGAAGCGCTCGTCACCGCCGGCCATGAACGCGACGAAGTCGTCGACCATCGCGCGATGCTCCTCGATGCTCACCGTCATCGAGCACGGGCCACCGCACTTGCCGATCTGTCCGGGGAAGCAGGGTCTGCCCGTCTGCATGGCGCGCCGGTAGCTGGAGTCGCTGCAGGTGCGGATCGGAAACGCCTTGATCATCAGATCGATCGTCTCGTGCACCGCCCAGACCTTCGGGAACGGACCGAAATACCGCGCTCCAGGAATCTTCCTGTTTCGGGTGACGATCACGCGAGGTGCCTCGTCCGCGAGCGTCACCGCCATGAAGGGATAGGACTTGTCGTCCTTGTAGCGCACGTTGAAGGGTGGATCGAACTCCTTGATCCACATGTACTCGAGCTGCAGGGAGTCGACATCCGTGGAGACGACGGTCCACTCGACGGAGGCCGCCGTGGTGACCATCCGTCGAGTGCGCTCATGCAGCGTCCGCAGGGGCGCGAAGTAGTTCGAGAGCCGTTGACGCAGGTTCTTCGCCTTGCCGACGTAGAGCACGCGCCCGGCGGCATCCCGGAAGCGATACACACCGGGGTCGGTCGGGATCTCCCCCGGGCGCGGCTTGTACGGCAGCACGTCGGCCATCAGCTGGCCTTCCGCGCAGCGCGCCCCTCACCCAGGATCTCGCCGAGGAACAGGCCGGTGTGGCTCTCCTCGACACGCGCGATCTGCTCCGGGGTGCCCGTGGCCACGATCTGACCGCCGCCGGAACCGCCCTCGGGGCCGAGGTCGATCACCCAGTCGGCGGACTTGATGACATCGAGGTTGTGCTCGATGACGATCACGGTGTTGCCCTTGTCGACCAGACCGTTGAGGACCTCGAGGAGCTTGCGAACGTCTTCGAAGTGCAGGCCCGTGGTCGGTTCGTCGAGCACGTAGATGCTGCGTCCGTTGCTCCGGCGCTGCAGCTCGGTGGCGAGTTTGACACGCTGCGCTTCCCCGCCCGAGAGCGTCGTCGCCGACTGCCCCAAACGCACGTAGCCGAGCCCGACGTCGACGAGGGTCTTCATGTAGCG
The DNA here is from genome assembly GCF_024498615.1 of Microbacterium sp. J1-1. NCBI lineage: Bacteria > Bacillati > Actinomycetota > Actinomycetes > Micrococcales > Microbacteriaceae > Microbacterium > Microbacterium sp. J1-1. The sequence continues at coordinate 2,170,805 of NZ_CP089590.1, forward strand.
GTGGATGGCCTGGATCGGCTCGAAGAACTCCGCCGCCTCCTCGATCGGCATCTCGAGGACCTCGGCGATGTTCTTGCCCTTGTAGTGCACCGCCAAGGTGTCGCGGTTGTAGCGCTTGCCGTGGCAGACCTCGCAGTCGACGTACACGTCGGGCAGGAAGTTCATCTCGATCTTGATGGTGCCGTCGCCGGAACAGGCCTCACAGCGGCCACCCTTGACGTTGAAGCTGAAGCGGCCGGGGAGATACCCGCGGACCTTCGCCTCGGGCGTCTCACTGAACAGGGTGCGGATGCGGTCGAAGACGCCGGTGTACGTCGCCGGGTTCGATCGCGGGGTGCGGCCGATCGGCGCCTGGTCCACGTGCACGACCTTGTCGAGGTTGTCGAGTCCCGTCACGCGCGTGTGCTTTCCCGGAACCGTGCGGGCACCGTTCAACCGAGAAGCGAGCACCTGGTAGAGGATGTCGTTGACGAGCGACGACTTTCCGGAACCGCTCACGCCGGTGACCGCGGTCAGCACGCCCAACGGGAAGTCGGCCGTGACGTTGCGGAGGTTGTTCGCCCGCGCACCGACGACACTCAGCATCCGCTTCTTGTCGATCTTGCGACGCTTCGTCGGCATCGGGATCTCGCGGCGGCCGGAGAGATACTCCCCCGTCATTGACGCGCTGTCGTTGAGCAGAGCCGAGTAGGGGCCCGAATGCACGACTTCGCCGCCGTTGACGCCGGCACCGGGTCCGATGTCGACGACCCAGTCTGCCGCTTCGATCGTCTCCTCGTCGTGTTCCACAACGATGAGCGTGTTGCCGAGATCGCGCAGCGTGAGCAGGGTCTCGATCAGGCGACGGTTGTCACGCTGGTGGAGTCCGATGGAGGGCTCGTCGAGCACGTAAAGCACGCCGGTGAGGCCGGAACCGATCTGCGTGGCCAACCGGATGCGCTGCGCCTCACCACCCGAGAGCGACCCCGCCGAGCGGCTGAGATTGAGGTACGAGAGCCCGACCTGCAGCAGGAAGTCGAGACGAAGCCGGATCTCACGCAGAACCTGCGCAGCGATCTTCGCCTCGCGGTCGGTGAGGGTCAGCGTCTCCATGAACGCGCGGGCGTCGGCGAGGCTCAGGTGCGAGACCTCTGCGATCGAGTGGCCGTGGACCTGGACGGCGAGCACCTCGGGCTTGAGCCGGTCGCCGTCGCAGACCGGGCACGGCACCTCGCGGAGGTATTCGCCCCACCGGTTGCGCTGGTTATCTGACTCCGCCTGCAGGTACTGCCTCTCGATGTAGGGCACCACGCCCTCGAAACCGGAGGCGTAGCGCATCTCACGCCCGTAACGGTTCTTCCACTTGACGGTGACCTTGTAGTTCTCCCCCCGCAGCACGGCGTCCTGCACATCGGAGTGGAGCTCGCGCCAGGGCGTGTCCAACGAGAAGTCGAGGTCACGCGAGAGCCCTTCGAGAAGGCGCTCGTAGTACTGGAACAGACCCTTGCCCTGGGTGGTCCACGGGATGATGACGCCCTCACGGATCGAGAGGTCTTCGTCGCCGAGCATCAGGTCGACGTCGACGGACATCCGGGTGCCGAGGCCGGAGCACGCGGGGCAGGCACCGAACGGCGCGTTGAAAGAGAACGTGCGGGGCTCGATCTCGGTGAGAGTGAGCGCGTGCCCATTCGGACATGCCAGCTTCTCGGAGAACGTCTGCCACGCGTCGTCGCCCTCGCCGTCGACGTAGTTGATCTGCACCACTCCCCCGGCGAGCCCGAGTGCGGTCTCGACGGAGTCGGTGACGCGACCGAGGATGTCATCGGAAGCGACGAGGCGGTCGACCACCACGGCGATGTCGTGCTTGTAGCTCTTCTTGAGCGTCGGCGGCTCAGCGAGCTGGATCAGTTCCCCGTCGACGATCGCCCGGGAGTACCCCTTGGCACCGAGTTCGCGGAACAGGTCGACGAACTCGCCCTTCTTCTGCGAGACGATCGGGGCGACGACCTGGTACCGGGTGCGCTCGGGCAGCTCCATGAGCTGATCGGCGATCTGCTGCACCGTCTGACGCTGGATCCGCTCACCGCACTCGGGACAGTGCGGGACGCCGATGCGCGCCCAGAGGAGACGCATGTAGTCGTAGATCTCGGTGATGGTGCCGACGGTCGACCGCGGGTTGCGGTTGGTGGACTTCTGGTCGATCGAGACCGCCGGGCTCAGCCCCTCGATGAAGTCGACGTCTGGACGGTCGACCTGACCGAGGAACTGGCGCGCATAGGCGCTCAGCGATTCGACATAGCGACGCTGCCCCTCGGCGAAGATCGTGTCGAACGCGAGACTGGACTTCCCCGACCCGGACAGGCCGGTGAACACGACCAGGGAGTCGCGTGGGATGTCGATGTCGACGTTCTTGAGATTGTGGACGCGGGCACCGCGGACACTGAGTTTTCCTGAGGAAGCAACGGGGACGATGGGCACCCGACAAGTCTACGAGGGGCCACCGACATCGGCTCCGCTGGAGCCTCTCGCGATCTCTTCCGCCTCCGACGCGGGTCGAGGCGAAAGCGCTGACGAGTCAGCCGAGCTCGGGACGCCGCCCTGCGAACGGGCTGAGGCCGTCCCTGAGTGCCGCGATCTCGTCGACGTCCATGCCCACCGCCGCCATGACTCGACGAGGGACGTCGACGGCTTTCTCGCGCAGGGCCGCCCCCGCCGTCGTCAGCGTGATCTCGAGGCGCCTTTCGTCCTCAGTGCTGCGCTGTCTGGCCACAAGCCCCTCAGCTTCGAGCCGCTTGACCAGAGGCGATGCCGTGGCCGGTTCGAGGGCGAGGTCGACCGCGAGCTCATTCAACGTGCGCGGGGCCCTCTCCCAGAGCGCGAGCATCACGAGGTACTGCGGATGCGTGAGACCCAACGGCTCCAGGATCGGTCGGTAGAGGGCGACGACATTGCGCGCCGCGGTCACCAGCGCGAAGCACAGCTGGTTCTCCAACTTGAGCAGGTCATCGGTCGCCGTCACAAGGGAAACTATACATCCGCGCTAATCATTAGTACACTAACCAACATGGCAAAGGATTCCGACCGCCCACCTCTCCGTACGCGCATCCGCGAGGCAGGGGGCGTCTACTCCTGGGTAAACACGAACCTGATCCGGTTCGCGGGCCCCGCCTCGGTCGGTCCATACGAGAAGACTCCTCCGCCGAGCCCTGCGGAACGAGCCGAACGGGCATGTCCGCTCTGCGGGGCACCCATGACGCTGCACACGATCGACCGTTCCGGGCCGAAACCGCTCGTGCACTGCCCCTGATGTCAGTCCGTCTCCGGCGCCGCCACGGCTGACCCTGTCGACTCCCGCGCGACGTCGAGCCAGAACATCAGCTCGTCGTCGTCTTCGATCACACCGGGCACGACGTCGAGCCAGCCTGAGCTCATCGTGCGTGATCCCATCACCGCGCGCGCGACTCCCGGTCGGGTGAGCAGCGTCGCCCCGCTCTCGTCATCGACCCGCACCAGGAGGACGCCGCCCGGTCGCGCTCCCAAGAGAATGTGGCCGTCGTCGAGGAAGGCCCGCGTGCCGAACATGCGCCGCTCCTCGATCTCGACGTCGGCGCTCAACAGTGCTCTGATCCGGTCGGCGAGTTCGTCTCCTGCTGCATCCATCGATCCCCGCCTCGCTTACGCGTGTCCCGCGCGCTCCATCGCGCGAAGCTCCTTCTTGAGGTCCTGCACCTCGTCGCGCAGTCGCCCCGCGAGCTCGAACTTCAGCTCGGATGCGGCCGCGAGCATCTGATCCGAGAGATCCTGGATCGTGGCCTCGAGCTGCTGGGCCCCTTCGGCGGCGATGCCGGTCCGGCGAAGGCTCGGCGTCGGCGACTTGCCCTTGCCCGACGCGCGACCACGACCCGACAGCATCTCTGCAGTGTCAGCACCTTCGCGTGCCAGCACCTCGGTGATGTCCGCGATGCGCTTGCGAAGCGGCTGTGGGTCGATCCCGTTCTCCTTGTTGTACGCGATCTGCTTCTCGCGACGACGGTCGGTCTCCTCGATGGCCTTCGCCATCGAGTCGGTCATCTTGTCGGCGTACATGTGCACCTCGCCCGAAACGTTACGAGCGGCACGCCCGATCGTCTGGATCAATGAGGTTCCCGAACGGAGGAAGCCTTCCTTGTCGGCGTCGAGGATCGCCACGAGCGAGACCTCGGGAAGGTCGAGACCCTCTCGGAGCAGGTTGATGCCCACGAGCACGTCGTAGACCCCGGACCGCAGCTCGCTGAGCAGTTCCACACGACGCAACGTGTCGACGTCGGAGTGCAGGTAGCGCACCCGCACACCGTGCTCGCCGAGGAAGTCGGTGAGCTCCTCGGCCATCTTCTTCGTCAGAGTGGTCACGAGCACGCGTTCGTCGCGCTCGACACGGAGGCGGATCTCTTCGAGCAGGTCGTCGATCTGCCCCTTCGAGGGCTTGACCACGATGTGGGGATCCACCAGCCCGGTCGGACGGATGATCTGCTCGACGACGCCGTCCGCGATTCCCATCTCGTACTTGCCGGGGGTGGCCGACAGATACACGGTCTGACCGATCCTGTTCTTGAACTCGTCCCAGCGCAGCGGACGGTTGTCCATCGCGCTCGGGAGTCGGAACCCGTGGTCGACGAGGGTGCGCTTGCGGGAGGCATCTCCCTCGTACATCGCCCCGATCTGCGGCACCGTCACATGCGACTCATCGATCACCATGAGGAAGTCGTCGGGGAAGAAGTCGAGCAGCGTGTGCGGCGGCTCCCCCGGCTCGCGACCGTCCATGTGCCTCGAGTAGTTCTCGATCCCCGAGCAGAACCCCAGCTGCTGAAGCATCTCGAGGTCGAAGGTGGTCCGCATGCGCAGGCGCTGCGCCTCGAGGAGCTTGCCCTGCCGTTCGAACTCCGCCAGACGCTCTTCCAGCTCGGCCTCGATGGTGCCGATCGAACGCTGAATCACATCGGTCCCGGCCACATAGTGCGAAGCGGGGAAGATCGGCACGGAGTCGAGCTTCTCGATGACTTCACCCGTGAGCGGGTGAAGTGAGTACAGCGCTTCGATCTCGTCTCCGAACAGCTCGATCCGGATGGCGTGCTCTTCGTAGACGGGGATGATCTCGATCGTGTCGCCGCGGACACGGAAGTTGCCGCGGGAGAAGTCGACGTCGTTGCGGTTGTACTGCATGGCGATGAACTGCCGGATGAGTGCATCACGGTCGTAGCGCTCTCCCACCTGCAGCGCCACCATCGCCCGGAGATACTCTTCGGGCGCACCGAGACCGTAGATGCACGAGACCGTGGAGACCACGATGACGTCGCGTCGGCTGAGCAGCGAGTTCGTCGTCGAGTGCCGGAGCCGCTCGACTTCGGAGTTGATCGACGAGTCCTTCTCGATGAAAGTGTCCGTCTGCGGCACATAGGCCTCGGGCTGGTAGTAGTCGTAGTAGGACACGAAGTACTCGACCGCGTTGTTCGGCATCAGCTCACGGAACTCGTTCGCGAGCTGCGCGGCCAGGGTCTTGTTGTGCGCCAGCACGAGCGTCGGACGCTGCACCTGCTCGACGAGCCACGCGGTGGTCGCCGACTTTCCGGTACCCGTCGCTCCGAGCAGCACGACGTCGGTCTCCCCCGCATTGATACGTGCCGCGAGCTCGGCGATCGCTTGCGGCTGGTCTCCGGCCGGCGCGTACTCGCTGATGACCTCGAAGGGGCGGACGCTGCGCGTGGGTTGCATGACTCCAGCGTATGCCGCCCCTCCGACATCGAGGCCGTGAGCGGCGGACTCGACCTCGAACGGAGAGAGACGCGGGGATCAGGAAGACCGGTGAACGCCCGGAGCGCCACGAAGTGCCGAGATGGCAGCGAGAGCCGCGACCGCGCACATCACGATGACGGCCGCCACGAACCATCCCCAGCTCGCGCCCACGAACACGAGGCCGAGCGTCCATCCGAACAGGCTGGATCCGGCGTAGTAGGCGAAGTAGTACAGGGACGACGCCTGGGCCCTGCTGCCGGGGGTGGCCGCGACCGGTGTCCACCCCGAGGCGATGGCATGGGCTCCGAAGAAGCCGCCCGTGAAGAGCACGAGCCCCAACAACACCAACACCGCGACCTGCGCCAGCAGCAGCACGGCCCCCACAGCCATGACGCCGATCGAGGCGAGCAGCACGGGGAAGCGTCCGATCCGCGAAGCGAGCACGCCGGCCCAAGGCGAGGACACCGTGCCCGCGAGGTAGGCGAGGAAGAGCATCGTCACCAGCCACGCCGGCAGGTCGAACGGCTCTGCCGCGAGGTGGAAGCCGAGGTAGTTGTAGACCGCGACGAACGCTCCCATCAACAGGAACCCCTGCGCGTACAGCGCCCACTGGCGCGGTGAACGCAACGGATCACGGAGCTTCTCGAGGATGCCCGGGCCCCGGTCCGTACGCAGTCGACCGGGGACGAATCCTCGGGCGCGGGGAGTGAGCCAGAGGAAGAGCACCGCGGCCACCGCGCACATCACGGCGACGGCCAGGACCCCGGCCCGCCATCCGGCCACTTCGCCGACGATCCCCGCGCCGATCCGGCCGAGCAATCCCCCCACTGTGGTGCCCGCGATGTAGCTGCCGGCCGCGGCAGCAGCATAGCCCGCCTCGACCTCCTCACTGAGATATGCGAGAGCGACTGCCGGGACCGCCCCCAACGCCACTCCCTCCACGAACCGCAGGGCGAGCAGAGCGAAGATCTCGTTGCTCAGCGGCGCCGAGAGACCGACGGCGGTCGCGGTGAGCACACCTGTGGCCATAGCAGGTACGCGACCGATACGGTCCGCCACCATCGACCATGGGACCACGGCCAGCGCCAGGCCGAGGGTGGCAGCCGACACGCTGAGGGCCGCCGTCGCCGGGCTGACCGAGAGGTCGGATGAGATCTGCGGCAGCACGCCCTGCGCGGAATAGAGCTGCGCGAAGGTCGCGATGCCCGCGAAGAACAGGCCGACGATGAGACGCCGATACTCACGTGAACCACGCGCGTGACCAGAGAAGGTCACTGCGCGCTGATCCGCTCCCAGAGAGCGTCCGTCTGCTCATGAGTCCGCTCGAGGGTATCCGACGTGTCGATCACGACGTCAGCGATGGCGAGTCGCCGATCATCGGACACCTGGGCATCGATGCGGTCCTGCGCCGCACGTTCGTCCAAGCCTCGCAGTTCGACGAGTCGACGGCGTCGGACGGCCGAAGGCGCGTGGGCGACCACGATGAGATCCCACGGATCGTCCACTCGGGCCTCGACCAGGAGAGGCACGTCGTACACGACGACGGCGTGCGGATCACCGGCGAAGGCATCGTCGAATCGACGCTGAGACTCCTCGCGGACGGCGGGATGCACGATCGCGTTCAGCTGAGAGAGGAGCTCGGGCTCTCCGAAGACCCTCGAACCGAGGGCAGTGCGATCGAGCGCGCCGTCCTCGCCGATGACCTCGGGGCCGAAGGTCTCCGCGATGCGATCGAGCACCGCTGAGCCCGGAGCCTGCACGTCGCGCACGATCTGATCGGCGTCGACGACGATCGCGCCGTGCTCCGCCAGACGCCGGGCGATGGTCGACTTCCCGGAGGCGATACCACCGGTGAGCGCGATGAGAGGCATGACGCCAGTCTAGGGTTCGCCCGAATGCGGTTCAGCGTGCGAGCAGCTGCCGCCGTGAGCTGATCACGCCCGTGTCGAAACCTGCGAGGTGGAGCCCGCCGTGGAAGCGTGCGTGCTCGATCTTGATGCACCGATCCATCACGACCGACAGTCCCGCCCCCTCCGCGATCGCTGCCGCCTCCTCGTTCCAGGAACCCAGTTGCAACCAGAGCGTCCGCGCGCCGATGTCGATCGCCTCCTGCGCGACGCCGGGGAGGTCATCGTGCCGGCGGAACACATCGATGATGTCGGGGACGACGGGCAGATCGCTCAGCGATGCGTGGACGGGCTGCCCGAGGATCTCCTTCTCGCGCGGGTTGACGAGATACACGTCGTACGCCGTGCTGGAGAGCAGATACGTCGCCACGAAAAAGGAGGCGCGCGCAGGGTTGTTCGATGCCCCGACGATCGCGATCGACGTCGCGCGCCGGAGCAGCGAGAAGCGCGCCTGCTGATTCGGTCCCCGCCAGCTCCGCTCCGGATGTGCGGCCGCGGTGCCGGGGAGTGCGCAGGAAACGGCCTCCGTCGTCGACGGCAGGCTGCACGCCTCGCCGCCGGTGGTCTGCGTCGCGGTCATCTGTTCGCTCCCGTCGCGATCGTGAGTGCCTGGTCGAGGTCCCAGATGATGTCCTCGGGGTCTTCCAGGCCCACCGAGATCCGGATCAGGTCGGGGCGCACGCCGGCGCCGGCGAGCTGCTCCTCGGTGAGCTGGCGGTGCGTGGTCGACGCGGGATGGATGACCAGCGTGCGGGCATCCCCGATGTTCGCAAGATGAGAGGCGAGCTGCAGATTCTCGATCACGCTCTCCCCCGCGCTCCGGCCGTCGTCCGCTGCGACGCCGAACGCGAAGACGGAACCCGGTCCGAGAGGCAGGTACTTCGCCGCACGCTCGTGGTGCGGGTGTCCCTCGAGTCCTGCCCAGGTGACGTACGCGACCCGGGGATCGGTGGCGAGCCAGTTCGCGACGACCCGTGCGTTCGCGAGGTGCGCATCGATCCGCTGCGGCAGCGTCTCGATCCCCTGCAGCAGATTGAACGCCGCCTGCGGGCTGAGCGCCGGGCCGATGTCGCGGAGCTGTTCGGAGCGGAGCTTGGTGAGGAAGCCGTACTCGCCGAAGTTGTCCCACCACTTGATGCCGCCGTACGACTCGACGGGCTCGGTCATCTGCGGGAACTTGCCGTTTCCCCAGTCGAACGTGCCCTTCTCGATCACGACACCGCCGAGAGTCGTACCGTGACCGCCGAGGAACTTCGTGACGGAGTGGATCACGATGTCTGCGCCGTGTTCCAGCGGGCGTGCGAGGTACGGCGTGGCGAGCGTCGCATCCACGACGAGCGGCACCCCCGCCTCGTGCGCGACGGCGGAGAGCCCCTCGATATCGGCGATCTCGCCCGACGGATTGCCGATCATCTCGACGTAGACGACCTTGGTCTCCGGACGGATCGCCGCAGCGAAGTCAGCGGGGTCGGTCGAGGCGACGAACGTGGTCTCGACGCCGAACCGCCGCAGGGTCACGTCCAGTTGCGTCACCGTCCCGCCGTAGAGCTGGGCTGCAGCGACGACGTGGTCGCCGGCACCGACGAGCGCAGCGAAGGTGATGAACTCCGCGCTCATGCCGGACGCGGTCGCCACCGCTCCGATGCCGCCTTCGAGCGAGGCCAGACGCTCCTCGAGTGCCGCGACGGTCGGGTTGCCGATGCGGGAGTAGATGTTGCCGTACTTCTGCAGGGCGAAGAGATTGCCCGCATCCGCGGCGTCATCGAAGACGAAGGACGTCGTCTGATAGATCGGCACCGCCCTCGCGCCGGTCGACGCGTCGGGGGTTCCCCCGGCATGCAGGGCTCGGGTGCGGAATCCGAAACGGTGTTCTTCCGTCATGCTGTCCTCAGTTCGGCGTCGGTGAGCGCGTCGGCGATGTCGTCGACGGCCCAAGGGTTCTGCAGCGAAGTGGTGTCGCCGAGCGGAAGCGGCTCGCGCCCCGCGCGGCGGTCCTGCTCGGCCTCCCACAACTGTGCCAGGAGTCGGCGCATGATCTTGCCCGAACGCGTCTTCGGCAGATCGGGGACGACGACGATGTGCTTCGGCTTGGCGACGGGGCCGATCGCCTGAGCGACCTGGGTGCGCAGATCGGACGGGCTCACGTCTGCACGCCCGGACGGGGTCACGAAGACCGCCACGGCCTGCCCCGTGACCGGGTCGGAGACTCCGGCAGCCCCGGCCTCTCCGACCGTGTCGTGAGCGACGAGCGCCGATTCGATCTCGATCGTGGAAAGCCGATGACCGGAGACGTTCACGACGTCATCGAGACGACCGAGGATCCAGATGTACCCGTCGGCATCCCGCGTCGCGCCATCGCCGGCGACGTAGAAACCGCCGAACTCACCGAGTCCGGCGAACGTGGACCAGTACGCGTCCCGATAGCGCTGCGGATCTCCCCACACGGTGCGGGCCATCCCCGGCCAGGGACGTCGGACGACGAGTGTCCCGGAACGGCCGGGCGGTACCTCGCGTCCGTCCGCATCGACCACCGCGACATCGATCCCCGGAAGCGGCACCGACGCCGACCCCGGTTTGAGGCTCGTGATCCCCGGGAGCGGAGCGATCATCGCGGCACCGGTCTCGGACTGCCACCACGTGTCGATCACCGGCAGTTCGTCGCGACCGAAGTTGCGACGGAACCAGACCCACGCTTCGGGGTTGGTCGCCTCGCCGACCGTGCCGAGGAGTCGAAGAGTCGACAGGTCGTGACCGGCGGGAAGCTCGGCGCCGAACCACGTCATGAAAGTACGGATCAGCGTCGGCGCCGTGTAGTAGACCGTCACCCCGTAACGCTCGATGATCTCGAGATGGCGTTCGCGATGCGGGGTGTCCGGCGTCCCCTCGTAGATCACCTGTGTGAGTCCGTTGGAGAGCGGGCCGTAGATCTCGTAGGTGTGCGCGGTAACCCACGCGAGATCGGCGGTGCACCAGTGCACATCATCGGGTTTGGCATCGAAATGCGCCCAATGCGCCCAACTCGCCTGGGCGAGGTATCCGCCCGAGGTGTGCACGAGCCCCTTGGGCTTTCCGGTGGTGCCGGAGGTGTAGATGATGAAGAGCGGATGCTCGGCGTCGAACGAGTCCGCCTCATGCACCGGGGAGGCCGAGTCGACGACGTCGTGCCACCACACGTCACGACCGGAGGTCCACGGCACGTCCTGGCCCGTGCGGCGGAGCACGAGAACGTGCTCGAGCCCGGGAAGACCGGCGGCGGCGACATCGGCCGTGGACTTGACCTCCGTGGCGACGCCGCGTCGGTACTGACCGTCGCTCGTGACGAGGAGCTTCGCCCCGGTGTCCGAGAGCCGGAACCGCACCGCCTCCGCAGAGAACCCGCCGAAGACGAGAGAGTGCACGGCACCCACCCGAGCGCACGCGAGCGTGATGACGATCGTCTCCACGAGCACGGGGAGGTAGATCACCACGCGGTCACCCGGTCGGATGCCGAGTGCGAGCAAGGCGTTTGCCGCGCGGGCGACACGCTCCTGCAGCTCGGCGTAGGTGACGGCGCGGCGATCGCCGGGTTCGCCTTCGAAGTGCAGTGCGACCTTGTCGCCCCGTCCGGCGTCGACATGCCGATCGACACAGTTGACGGCGACATTGAGACGCCCGCCGACGAACCAGCGCGCGGCAGGGACGGCGTCCCCGACCGGCGGATCCCACTCGTGCGCCGTCTCCCACGGGACAGACCAGTCGAGCCGACGCGCTGCCTCTTCCCAGAACGCGATCGGATCCGCCGCGCCCCGTGCATATGCTTCCTCGGTGACGTTCGCGTCGCCGAACCCGGACGCCGCCGCGTACACCCGCGACTCCTGCAGTCGCGCCTCGGTCACGCTCACACCCATCGGCGGAGCAGGTACTTCTCCAGCAGCGCGAGGATGCCACTGGTCAGCGTTCCGAGCAGTGCGAGCAGCACGATGGAGAGGAGGATGCGGTCGATGCGCCCCGTGCTCTGCGAGTCGGTCAGCAAGAAGCCGAGGCCCATGGATGAGGCGATCAGCTCCGCAGCGACGAGGAACAGCCACGCCTGCGCGAGCGCGAGACGAAGGCCGGACACGACCGAGGGGACGACGGCGGGAAGCTGCACCGTGCGGAACAGAGACCATCCGCGCAGGCTGAACGAGCGTCCGGCTTCGACCAGATGCGGGTCGACGTGCCGGAGAGCCGAGGCCACCGTCGTGTAGACCGGGAAGAACGCGCCGATCGCGATCAGTGTGACTTTCGACTCCTCGCCGATCTGCATCCACAGGATGAGAAGCGGCACCCAGGCGAGCGACGGCACCGCCCGGGCCGCAGCGAGTGTCGGGCTGAGGAGCACATCGCCCCAGCGGGACAGCCCCACGATGCCCGCCGCGGCGAGCCCGATCACCGATCCGATCGCGAACCCGAGGAGGACGCGCTGCACCGAGATCGCGATGTGCGTCCAGAGCTGCCCGCTCTCGGCCAGCTCGACACCCGCCTGATAGACCGAGGCGGGCGTCGGCAGACGATAGGACTCGACGAGACCGGACGTCGTCGCGAGTTGCCACACGAGGAGGATGACCGCCGGCAGCAGAAGCCCGCCGAGTACCCGCACCGCGGGACGATCCCACGTGCGGCGACTCGCGCTTTCCGAGCTCGCGAGCTTCCCCGTGGCGAAGTCGAGGGCGTCCTGCGAGTCCGCAGGGACGATCAGCCGATCCGGAATCGTCACTCGCCGCCGACCGCCTTCTTCGCGAATGTGTCGTTCACGATGGATGCCAGTGCCTTGTCGACGGACTCCTTGCCGCCCTGGACGTCGCCGGATTCGACGAGCACGGGAGCGATCTTCTCGAGCACCGCGATCTGGTCGTCGCCCGGGATCCCGCTGACGTCGAGGTTCGAGCGCTCCTGGATCACCGTCGTCGCGACCTCGGAATCGATACCTGCGACCTCGGCGAGCAGCGCCGCGGTCTCCTCGGGGTGCTCGAGCGCCCACTCGCGCGCCTCCTCGTAGGCGTCCACGACGGCCTGCGCGAGGTCGGGGTGGTTGGTGAGGAAGTCCTCGGTGGCGTTGAGGAAGCCGTAGGTGTTGAAGTCCACGTTCCGGTAGATCAGCTTGTCCCCCGACTCGACCTCGGCCGCGGCCATGATCGGGTCGAGTCCGGCCCATGCGTCCACCGAGCCGCCGTCGAGCGCGGCCCTGCCGTCGGCGTGCTGCAGGTTCTGCACTTCGACGTCGGAGAGAGACAGCCCGCCCTCTTCGAGCGCCTGCAGCAGGAAGAAGTACGGGTCCGTGCCCTTCGTGGCCGCGATCGAGGCGCCCTTGAGGTCTTCAAGCGAAGCAATGTCGCTGTCCGGGCCGACGACGATGGCCGACCATTCCGGCTGCGAGTAGATGTCGATGACCTGGATCGGAGAACCGTTGGCACGCGCGAGCAACGCAGCCGATCCGGCTGTCGAGCCGACATCCACCGACCCCGAACGAAGCAACTCGTTGGCCTTGTTCGAGCCGGCCGACTGCACCCACTCGACGTCGACGTCGTCCCCGAGGATGTCTTCGAGAAGCCCCTGGTCGCGGACGACGAGGCTGAGCGGGTTGTATGTCGCGAAGTCGACGGACAGCGTGTCGGACGACCACTCCGTGGACCCCGAGGTGCTCCCGGTGTCGGATGCGGTGGCGTTCTCGCCGGCGACGCAGCCGGTCGCGACGAGCATCATCGTCCCGGCGACCGCGATCGCAGGGATGATTCGGCGGGTGGTGATGCTCATCTGGACTCCTCGGTGATGCGGTGGTGGGTGTCGACGCCGAGGCCTTCGAGAAGCTCGGCGCGCAGGTCGGCGAGTCCGCGATCGGCGCGGTCGCGAGGACGGGTGCCCGGCACGAGGATCGTGCGCGAGATGGACGGCTCGTCGACGTCTGCACCGCTCAGCGTTCGCAGCAACAGCACTCGGTCGGCGAGATAGAGGGCCTCTTCGACGTCGTGCGTGACGAGGAGGACGGTGGTGGGCTCGGCCGCATGGATCTTGAGGAGCAGATCGTGCATGCGCAGGCGCGTCAGAGCGTCGAGCGCGCCGAAGGGCTCGTCGAGCAGCAGCACACCAGGGTTCCGGGCGAGAGCGCGGGCGAGCGAGGCACGCTGGGCCATTCCGCCGGAGACTTCGCGCGGACGCTGATCGGCGGCCTGTTCGAGGCCCACCAGGTGCAGCAGCTCCCGCACGCGCTCACGTCCGGCACGACGGGCCGTTCCCCGGGGCAGGCCGAGTTCGACGTTCTGGGCGATCGTGCGCCACGGCAGCAACCGGGGCTCCTGGAAGGCGATGGCGGTGCGCTCGTCGACATCGGTGACGCCGACGGCATCGAGGCGGATGTTGCCACGGGTCGGGGTGTCCAGCCCGCCGACGAGGCGCAGGAGCGTCGACTTGCCGCAGCCGGACGGACCGACCACCGCGAGGATCTCGCCGGCGCTGATGTCGAGGTCGATCCCCCGGAGCACGTCGCGTCGCCCGTGCGGCAGCGGGAAGGAGCGTTCCACGCCGTCGAGCCGCACGCTCTGCGCCGACCCGGCCGCGGTCGATGCGTCGGCGAGGCGCGGCGAGGGCAACAGCGTGGTCATACCCTCATGCTGGCCGACGGGCTCCGATGTTACGAATGGGGCCGTAATGTTCCGTCACGCAAGACGTGGAGGGAACAGCGGGTACGCGAAACGGGCCGCCGCACCCGCCCGAAGGCGAGGCGACGACCCGTTTCAGAGACGTGCTTAAGCGTTGCCGCCCGAGAGCTTCTCGCGCAGAGCCGCGAGAGCCTCGTCGTCCGCCAGGGTGCCGGCGCCGGCAACCTCGGTGGCGAAGGCCTGGCCACCGAAGTCTTCTCCGGCTGCGGCCTCGGCCTCGGCCGCCTTGACGACCTGAGCCTTGTGCGCTTCCCAGCGAGCCTGGGCTGCAGCGTACTCCTGCTCCCATGCCTCGCGCTGGGCGTCGAAGCCTTCCTTCCACGCACCGGTCTCGGCGTCGAAGCCCTCCGGGTACTTGTACTCGCCGTTCTCGTCGTACTCGGCGAGCATGCCGTACAGAGCCGGGTCGAACTCGGTGCCGTTGGGGTCGACCGACTCGTTGGCCTGCTTCAGCGACAGCGAGATGCGACGACGCTCGAGGTCGATGTCGATGACCTTGACGAAGACCTCTTCGCCGACGGAGACGACCTGCTCAGCCAGCTCGACGTGCTTGCTGGAGAGCTCGGAGATGTGGACGAGGCCCTCGATGCCGTCTGCGACGCGAACGAACGCACCGAACGGAACGAGCTTCGTGACCTTACCCGGCGTGACCTGACCGATCGCGTGGGTGCGGGCGAAGACCTGCCACGGGTCCTCCTGCGTCGCCTTCAACGACAGGGAGACGCGCTCGCGGTCGAGGTCGACCTCGAGGATCTCGACGGTGACCTCCTGGCCGACCTCGACGACCTCGGAGGCGTGCTCGATGTGCTTCCAGGACAGCTCGGAGACGTGCACGAGGCCGTCCACGCCACCCAGGTCGACGAACGCACCGAAGTTGACGATCGACGAGACGACACCCTTGCGGACCTGACCCTTGTGCAGGTTGTTCAGGAACGTGGTGCGCGACTCCGACTGCGTCTGCTCGAGCAGCGCGCGGCGGCTCAGGACGACGTTGTTGCGGTTCTTGTCGAGCTCGAGGATCTTCGCCTCGATCTCCTGGCCGAGGTACGGCGTGAGGTCGCGGACGCGACGCAGCTCGATGAGCGAAGCCGGGAGGAAGCCACGGAGGCCGATGTCGACGATGAGTCCACCCTTGACGACCTCGATGACCGTACCGGTGACGACGCCGTCGTTCTCCTTGATCTTCTCGACGTCTCCCCATGCACGCTCGTACTGAGCACGCTTCTTGGAGAGGATCAGGCGGCCTTCCTTGTCCTCCTTCTGGAGGACGAGTGCCTCGACCAGATCGCCGACAGCGACGACCTCGTTGGGGTCGACGTCGTGCTTGATCGAGAGCTCGCGCGAGGGGATGACACCCTCGGTCTTGTAGCCGACATCGAGGAGGACCTCATCGCGGTCGATCTTGACGATCGTGCCTTCGATGATGTCGCCGTCGTTGAAGAACTTCAGGGTCTTCTCGACCGCGGCCAGGAAGTCCTCAGCAGATCCGATGTCGTTGATGGCGACCTGCTTGGTGGCCGGGGCGGTCGTTGCGGTAGTCATGTAGTGGGTTGTCCTTGTTGAATGGAGACTCGGGCTGAGAGTCAACGACCGCGCACGGCCGACAGCATGCTTCTCAGCAGTTGGATTTTGGTTTTCTCGTCACGAGGGCATGCGCATGCACGCCACGAGTGACGGTTAAGGCTATCAGAAGTTCGCGCACCGCAGGAGTCGGATCCGAAGGCCCTCCCTGTGGATAACTCGAACCGGCCGAGGCCCATTACTCCTACGGTGGCGGGGTGACACCGGCTACTCCCCTGACCCCCGCCCTTCCGACGCGACTCGCGATCCTCGTGGCCGCCGTCGCGCTGCTCACGGGGTGCGCCCCCGACCCCGTGCCGACCCCGACCCCGACCGCCGCCTTCGCGTCCGAGGAAGAAGCGTTCGCCGCCGCCGAGGCCACCTACCGCGCGTACAACGACGCGTTGAATTCTGTTGACCTTAGTGATCCAGCTACGTTCGACGCGGCATTCGCCCTCTCCAGCGGCAACTTCAATGCGTCTGACCGGCGCACGCTCTCGAAACTCCACGCTGACGGTGACTCAATGGTGGGGTCCGTGACCGTGAGTAAGTTCGTCGGCGTAAACAGCGCGCCGCCGTTCCGAGAAGTTGTGGCGTACGCCTGTGTAGATGTGAGCGCATCGGATGTCCTGAATAGCTCCGGAGCCTCGGTAGTCGATCCAGCACGTCCCGACATGAACTCGCTTCGGGTGACGTTTATCTTGTCTGGCGATCAGCTGCTCATCGACCACGCCGCACGGGATGAGAACGCCGAATGTCCCGCCTAGTCCCGTCAATCTTGCTGGTCGCTCTCCTCATGCAGGCCGGAGGATCCCCGGACGGCGTCGGCGGCGTCGATGTCGTCGTTGGCAGCGATCAAGGAAGCGTCGTGGTGTCCGGCACCCAGACTCAACCGTCCAGAGAGCCGGAGCATGGTTCTCGTACTCATCCAGACACCCCCGACGCACCGCGGCCGTGTGTTCCCGATCCAGTCCGGACCACGAGTTGTGGGATCTCGGCGGAGCGCGTGACGAACGACGACGGCGCGCCGCTCACGATCACCGATGTCGCGCAGTTCGCGCCCGCGCCCGTGACGACAGTGGGCGAGCCCGGCAACGTGGGCGTCGCAGGGCTGCCGATGAACTTCGTGGCTTCGGCATCGGCGCAGACTCGCAGCGGCACTCTCCTGGGCCGACCGGTCAGCGTGCGGTTCTCCCCCGCTCGTTTCGTCTTCTCCTATGGGGATGGGAGCACGGCGACCGCAGCAGGCGGTGGCCAGACGTGGACTGCACTCGGGCAGGCGCCGTTCACTCCGACGCCGACGAGCCATACCTATCGCACACGCGGAACCTTCCTCACCCACGTCACGGCGTACTACACGGCAGAGGTCGATATCGGTGGAGGCTGGTTCCCGGTGGTCGGCGGACTCGCCATCGAGGGTTCCGCGCAGCGGATCCGTATCTACGAGGCCGACACCGCTCTCGTCGCTCGCACCTGTGCCGAACAACCCCGCGCCACGGGATGTTGAGCGCCAGGACAGTCCGCTCTCCGCACCCTGCGTCGGACCGCCGTGCCAGACTGTCGTTCGTGACCGATCGACTGATGCTGCTCGACACCGCCAGCCTCTATTTCCGCGCGTTCTACGGCGTCCCCGACAAGGTGACGGCACCCGACGGCTCCCCGATCAATGCTGCTCGCGGTCTCCTCGACATCATCGCCAAGCTCGTCACCCTTTACGAGCCCACGCACGTGATCGCCTGCTGGGACGACGACTGGCGACCGCAGTGGCGCGTCGACCTCATCCCCACCTACAAGACCCACCGTGTCGTGGAGGTGGTCGCCAGCGGCCCCGATGTCGAAGAGGTACCCGACCCCCTCGAAGCGCAGATCCCCCTCATCCGTGAGACTCTGGCGGCCATCGGCATTCCCATCATCGGTGTCGCCGAGCACGAGGCCGACGATGTGATCGGCACCCTCGCCACGAAGGCCACGATGCCCGTCGACATCGTCACCGGCGACCGTGACCTGTTCCAGCTCGTGGACGATGCACGCGACGTCCGCGTCATCTACACCGCCCGCGGAATGAGCAACCTCGAGGTCGTGACCGACGCCACCGTCGTCGCGAAGTACGGGGTACTCCCTTCGCAGTACGCCGACTTCGCGACCATGCGCGGCGATGCTTCGGACGGCCTGCCCGGAGTCGCCGGCGTGGGTGAGAAGACCGCGGCCACCCTGTTGCAGACGCACGCAGACCTGGAGGGCATCCGTGCCGCGGCGAAAGCGGGCGAAGGGATGAGCGCCGGAGTACGGGCGAAGCTGCTCGCCGCGTCCGACTATCTCGACGTCGCCCCGACGGTGGTCGCGGTCGCGACGTCGCTGCCGATCACGGTCCCCGACGTCCCCCTGCGCGCGCTCGACCCCGCGGAGGCGGATGCCGCAACGGCTCTCGCCGAGAAATGGAACCTCGGCGGCTCGATGACGCGTGCCCTCACTGCCGTGTCGAACGCCGCCCTCGCCGCAGACTGACGGCCGGGGTTCGACGGCGAATCACTCCGCCCAGGCGAGCAGCCGCTCGAGACCCCAGGTCGTGACGATCCGCGCTGACGGGACGCCGGCGCGCTCTGCACGTTCTGCTCCGTGGTCGAGCAGCGAGAGCTGGCCGGGCGCGTGCGCATCCGAATCGATCGAGAACAGGCATCCCTCAGCGAGAGCGATCGCGATCAGATCGTCCGGCGGATCCTGCCGCTCCGGTCGCGAGTTGATCTCGACCGCCACGCCGTTCTCCGCGCAGGCGGCGAAAACGGCCTGGGCATCGAACGTCGACGGAGGGCGCGTTCCTCGGTCGCCCTGCACGAGGCGTCCGGTGCAGTGCCCGAGCACGTTGACCCGAGGGTGCGCGACCGCGGCGATCATGCGTGCGGTCATCGCCCGCGCATCCATGCGCAGTTTGGAATGAACCGACGCCACGACGATGTCCAGCTCGGCGAGCAGACCGTCCTCCTGATCGAGGCCCCCGTCTTCCAGGATGTCGACCTCGATGCCCGCGAGCAGGGTGAAGCCGTCACCGGATTCCGCGCGGACCAGCGGCATCTGCTCCCGAAGGCGCTCGGCCGACAGTCCCCGAGCGACCCGGAGGCGCGGCGAATGATCGGTGATCGCCTGGTACTCATGTCCGAGCGCCCTGGCAGCGGCAGCCATCACCGAGATCGGTGTGGTCCCGTCCGACCAGTCCGTGTGAGCGTGCAGGTCGCCGCGGAGCTTCCCGCGGAGCTCCGACATGCGCTCGGGCTCGACATCACCGCGCAACTCGACGAGGTAGTCGGGGACCTGCCCGGCCTGCGCCTGACGAATCACCGCGAAGGTGGACTCGCCGATACCTTTGGCTGCACGCAGCCGCGTGGGATCGCGCTGAACGTCGTCGGGCAGATCCCGCAGCGTCGCAGCTGCCTGTCGGAAGGCCTTCGCGCGGTACCGCGACGCACGCTCACGCTCCAGCAGGGAGGCGATCTCGAGCAGCGCGTCGACGGGATCCACGGTCACTCCTTCGGTGACGAGAGCTCGCGACTCACACCGATCCACTGGTCGAGCTTCGCGAGCGCGCGCCCATCGTCGATCGCTGCCGACGCCTTCTCGTAGCCCTCGCGCAGTCGCTCCAGAATCGGGCGCTGCACCTGACCTGCATCCTGAGACAGCTCGAAGGCCACGATGCCGGCAGCGGCATTCAACAGCACGATGTCGCGCACCGCGCCGGGCTCCCCCGCCAGCGTGCGCCGGAGCACCTCCGCGTTGTGCTGGGGCGAGCCACCGATCAGATCGGCGAGATCGGCGATCGGGATGCCGAGGTCGCGCGGGTCGAGGTCATGCTCGTGGATGTCGCCGCGCGTGACCTCCCAGATCCGGCTGTGCCCGGTCGTGGTGAGTTCGTCGAGGCCGTCGTCCCCACGGAAGACGAGCGCTGTGGCGCCGCGGGTCCGGAAGACACCGGTGATGAGAGGAACGCGCTCGATCTGCGCGACACCTACGGCATTGGCTTCGGCACGTGCGGGATTGCAGAGCGGCCCGAGCATGTTGAAGACGGTGGGGACACCCAGCTCGGCGCGCACGGCGCCCGCGTGCTTGAAACCGGGGTGGAATGCGCCCGCCCACGCGAACGTGATGCCGGTGCGGTCGAGGATGGTCGCGACGGCCGCCGGATCGAGGGAGAGCTCGAGTCCCAGCGCCCCGAGGACGTCGGACGAACCCGAAGCCGAGCTTGCGGCCCGATTCCCGTGCTTGACCACTGGAACGCCAGTCGCACCGATGACGATCGCCGCCGTGGTCGACACGTTCACCGTGCCGACGCGGTCGCCGCCCGTTCCCACGATGTCGAGCACATCCGGCGACACCGGCAGCGGAACGGCCGCCTCGAGGATCGCATCACGGAAACCGACGATCTCGTCGATCGTCTCGCCCTTCGCCCGCAACGCGATGAGGAAACCTGCGAGCTGGGCTTCGCTGACGTCTCCCCGCATGATCTGGCGCATGGCCCATGTGGACTCCCAGACGCTGAGATCGCGACGCTCCAGCAGAGAAGTGAGCACGTCGGACCAGGTCAGCGAATCAGCCATGTGTGCGATCCTATCGGCGCGGAGAAAACATGCAGATCCTTCCCGTCGGAGCTCCGATCCGCGGCCGACCGCTGTTTCCCGCGGATTCACCAGGTATTCGCAGGGTTTTCTTAGGGTCCCCTAAGTCGCGGACGGGTGAATCGAAGGGCGCTGGTGCAAGAATCACGCCCGAGATCGGCCATAATGGAGGGGTGACGACCTCAGCGACGTATGCCCCGGCGGCGAGAACGATTAAGCGGCCCAACCCGGTAGCTGTCGGCACCATTGTGTGGCTCGGCAGTGAGGTGATGTTCTTCGCGGGACTCTTCGCGATCTACTTCACCCTCCGCAGCACCTCACCGGAGCTGTGGGCTGACCGGACCGAGCTGCTGAACGTCCCGTTCGCCGCAGTGAACACTGCGATCCTGGTCCTGTCCTCGTTCACGTGCCAGATGGGCGTGTTCGCGGCAGAAGACCTGCAGCCCTACAAGATCGGCAAGGGGCAGAAGAACGGCGCCGGCCGCCGTCGTCTGTTCGGCTGGGGAATGGTCGAGTGGTTCTTCCTCACCTTCGCCCTCGGCGCGATCTTCGTGTCCGGCCAGGTCTGGGAGTACGCGCAGCTGGTCGCTGAAGGCATGCCGATCGGTGCCGACTCCTACGCCTCGGCGTTCTACCTGACGACCGGCTTCCACGCCCTGCACGTCACCGGTGGGCTCGTCGCGTTCCTGCTCGTCATCGGCCGCGCCTACGCCGTCAAGAACTTCCGGCACAAGGAGGCGACCTCCTCGATCGTGGTGTCCTACTACTGGCACTTCGTCGACGTCGTCTGGATCGTGCTGTTCCTCGTTATCTACTTCCTGAAATAAGAGCGGAGCTGATCCCCGAGATGGCACGAGAGAAGAAGCGCCGTTCCAGCGGTCGTCGCAGCCCTTTGGCGGCGGCCGCGCTCATCGGAGCAGGCCTCATGATCACCGGCGCGGTCTATGCCGGTGCAACCGCCGCATTCGCAGCGTCCGACACGCAGGCTGCCACGACCCAGCTGACCGTCGAAGACGGCGAGAAGCTGTTCACGGCGAACTGCGCCACCTGCCACGGTCTCGACCTGCAGGGAACCGCCAACGGCCCCAGCCTCTACGGCGTGGGCGAGCTGGCGACCGAATTCCAGCTGTCGACCGGTCGCATGCCTCTGCAGATGCAGGGACCGCAGGCGCCGCAGAAGGAGCCGCAGTTCACCGAAGAGCAGATCCTCGCGATCTCCTCGTTCGTGCAGTCCACGGCCCCCGGCCCGACCTTCCCGGACGAGCGCATCCTCGACGGGGAAGGCGACGTCTCGCACGGAGCCGAGTTGTTCCGCGTGAACTGCGCCATGTGCCACAACGTGGCCGCAGCCGGTGGTGCACTCACCGAGGGCAAGTACGCCCCCGCCCTGACCGAGACCAGTGCCCTGCACATCTACGCGGCCATGGTCACCGGCCCGCAGAACATGCCGGTCTTCGGTGACATGAACCTGTCGGACGAGGACAAGCGCGACATCATCTCGGCTCTGCTCTTCCAGCAGCAGTCCGTGCAGGTCGGCGGCTTCTCGCTCGGCTCTCTCGGGCCGGTCTCCGAGGGACTGTTCGTGTGGATCTTCGGTATCGGCGCGCTCGTCGCCGCCACCGTGTGGATCACGGCGAAGTCCAACTGACGCTTATTCATCGAAGAGGAACGTACGAGGAGCACCATGGCACACGACGACGACTCGCAGGCTCTTGACAGGGCCTACCAGCCCTCTCCGGGGCTGGGTGTCGCAGTCAGCGATCCCGTGCAGAACCCCGGGCTTCCGCCGCATCGCGAGCGGATGACCGATAAGGACCCGCGCGCTGAGAAGGCCGCTGTCCGCACTGTCTACACGCTGTTCTACCTTTCGCTCGCGGGAAGCATCTGGGCGGTCGCCGCTTACATGCTGTTCCCGATCGAGAGCGGCGCGCTCATCGACATCCGGCAGAACAACCTCTTCATCGGTCTCGGGATCGCTCTCGCGCTCCTGGCCCTCGGAATCGGTGCGATCCACTGGTCCAAGGCGCTCATGTCCGACAAGGAGTTCATCGAGCACCGTCACCCCACGCGCGGCAAGGACTCGACGCGCGAGGCTGCGATCAAGGCCTTCTCCGACGCGAACGAGGAGTCGGGCTTCGGGCGCCGCTCCATGATCCGCAACTCGCTGTTCGCCGCGATCGTCGCCTCGATCATCCCCGGAGTCACGCTGTTCCGTGGCCTCGCACCGCACTCCACGCCTGACGACCCCATCGCCGGTGACCCGGTCGCACTCCTCAAGCACACGATGTGGGAAGAGGGCAGCCGCCTCGTCCGCGACCCCGACGGCACCCCGATCCGCGCTGCGGACGTGACCCTCGGATCCGCGTTCCACGTGATCCCCGAAGAGCTCGCCACGCTCAGTCACCACGACGGCTACCTCGAGGAGAAGGCGAAGGCCATCGTCCTCATGATGCGCCTGCGTCCCGAGCAGCTGATCGAAGCTGAGGACCGCAAGGACTGGTCCTACGACGGCATCGTCGCCTACTCCAAGGTCTGCACGCACGTCGGCTGCCCCGTGGCCCTCTACGAGCAGCAGACCCATCACCTCCTGTGCCCGTGCCACCAGTCGCAGTTCGACGTCACGGACCACGCCAAGGTCATCTTCGGCCCTGCGGCACGTCCGCTGCCGCAGCTGCCCATCACCGTCGATGACGAGGGCTACCTGGTCGCACGCAGCGACTTCAAGGAACCCGTCGGCCCGAGCTTCTGGGAGCGCCATTGAGCACCGCAACGCTGTCCAAAGACGACAACGACACCAAGGCACCCCTCGGCGGTCGCTTCGTCGGTGCCGCGTCGAACTACATCGATGAGCGCACCAGCATCTCCGGTTTCGTCAAGGAACTCGGACGGAAGATCTTCCCCGACCACTGGTCGTTCATGCTCGGCGAGATCGCGCTGTGGAGCTTCGTCGTCGTGTTCCTCTCCGGAACCTTCCTGACGTTCTTCTTCGACGCGTCGATGGTCGAGACCCACTACACCGGCGCCTACGCCCCGATGCGTGGGATCGAGATGTCGGCGGCTCTCGAATCGTCGCTGCATATCTCCTTCGATCTGCGAGGCGGCCTCCTGGTCCGTCAGATCCACCACTGGGCCGCTCTGGTGTTCATCGCCGGAATCGGCGTGCACATGCTCCGCGTGTTCTTCACCGGCGCATTCCGCAAGCCGCGCGAGCTCAACTGGGTCATCGGTTTCGTCCTGTTCATCCTCGCGATGGCAGAGGGCTTCACCGGCTACTCGCTCCCCGACGACCTGCTCTCGGGTAACGGCCTCCGCATCATCGACGGCATGATCAAGGGTCTCCCCCTGATCGGCACGTGGACCTCGTTCCTCCTCTTCGGTGGCGAGTTCCCGGGAACCGACATCGTCGGACGTCTGTACACCCTCCACATCCTGTTGCTCCCGATGCTGGTCATCGCGCTGATCGTCGTGCACCTGATGCTGATGATCGTCAACAAGCACACGCAGTTCGCCGGCCCCGGCCGCACGAACGACAACGTCGTGGGCTACCCGATGATGCCGGTGTACATGTCGAAGAT
Organism: Microbacterium sp. J1-1; assembly: GCF_024498615.1. Taxonomy (NCBI): domain Bacteria; kingdom Bacillati; phylum Actinomycetota; class Actinomycetes; order Micrococcales; family Microbacteriaceae; genus Microbacterium; species Microbacterium sp. J1-1. The sequence continues at coordinate 2,194,873 of NZ_CP089590.1, forward strand.
GGGCGGCTACCTGTTCATCGTGTTCGGCACCATCGTGCTGATCGCGACGTTCTTCCAGATCAACCCGATCTGGAACTACGGCCCCTACGACCCGTCGCCCGTCTCCGCCGGCACCCAGCCCGACTGGTACATCGGGTTCGCCGACGGTGCGCTGCGCCTGGCTCCGTCGAACTGGGACATCGTGTTCCTCAACCACACGTGGTCGTTCGGGATCATCGCCCCGGTCCTCGTACTCGGTCTGTTCATCGTGATCGTCGCGATCTATCCCTTCCTCGAAGCATGGGTCACCGGAGACAAGCGCGAGCACCACATCGCTCAGCGTCCCCGCAACGCGGCGACGCGTACGGCGATCGGTGCCGCCGGCGTCATCTTCTACGCGGTCCTGTGGGCAGCGGCTTCGTCCGACCTCATCGCGACGCACTTCATGCTCACGATGGAAGGCGTGATCCACACGCTGCAGGCGCTCCTGTTCCTCGGCCCGATCCTCGGATACTTCGTCACAAAGCGCATCTGCATCGCGCTGCAGAAGAAGGATCGTGAGATCGTCCTGCACGGATACGAGTCCGGACGCATCGTCCGCCTCCCCGGTGGTGAGTTCATCGAGGTGCACCAGCCCGTCGACAAGTACGACCGCTGGAAGCTCATCGACGTCGACAGCTACGAGCCCCTCGTGGTTCGCCCGAACGCCAAGGGCCGCATCCCGTGGACGGAGAACCTCCGTTCCTCGATCTCCCGCTGGTTCTTCGAGGACCGCCTCGCTCCGCTCACGCAGGCCGAGGTCGAGGCAGCCGACGCCCATCAGCATCACGTCACGGCTCACAACGAAGAGACCGAGGCCGCAGAGATCCAGGGCGCCCACGAGCGCGCCGGCTTCCCTGACGCCCCGCTCACCGTCGATGAGACGCACGTCGATGAGACGCCGAACACCCCCAGCACGGTGATCGCCACGGAGCCGGTGAAGAAGCCTCGGAAGAAGAAGTCGGAGGACGGCGAGTAGTCGCCACTCCCCCCATCGAAGAAGGCCCCGCTCACACGAACGGGGCCTTCTTCGTCACCTGCCCGATGAAAGGATCGAACCATGTCATCCGTCGTCCGCCTGATCCGTGCCGACAACCTCGCGGAAACCCCCTACGCCTACGCTGCCACCGCGCCGGCCGGATCCCGCCTCATCTTCCTCGCCGGCGCGTGCCCGCTCAACGATGACGGCTCGACCGCTGCGCCCGGAGACTACGCGGCCCAGGCGGCACGCTGCGTCGAGACGCTCAAGGGCGCACTGGAGGTCGCGGGCGCCGACCTGACCGACGTGATCAGCACGCGCGTGCTCGTGGCGTCCACGTCGCAAGCAGACCTCGTCACGGCGTGGGACGTGGTCCATGCCGCGTTCGGCGCGCACGATGTGCCCAGCACCCTGCTGGGCGTGACGGTCCTCGGCTATGACGACCAACTCGTGGAGATCGAGGCGATCGCCGCCGTCGCGGACGCGTGATCATGGAGGTCTTGATCCGCGAGGCACGTCCCGCCGATGAGGCAGCCACGGAGCGCATCGAGATCGCCGCGGATACCCTGCTGGTCGAGAGATTCGGTGCCGTCGATTGGCCGCCGCCCACGCCCCCGCACGAGCGTGCCACGGCGCCAGGGTTCGTGCTCGTGGCCGAGCACGGCGGCGATGAGTCCTCGTCACCGGGCCTCATCGGCTTCGCGCATGTTCTGGAAATCGAGGGAGGCACTCACCTCGAGCAGCTCTCGGTGCTTCCGGAGTTCGGGCGACGCGGTATCGGACGCCGACTGCTGGCGGCTGCGATGGCGGAGGCCCGACGCCGAGGCAGCTCGAGGATGACGCTTCGTACATATGCGGATGTCCCCTGGAATGCGCCGTTCTACGCGTCCTGCGGTTTCGCCGTGACGACGCCGGACACTCCTCTGCTGCGCAGCCTGGTCCAGGTCGAGGAGGAGCTCGGTCTCCTGCGCCACGGGCCCCGCGTGCAGATGACGGTACGCCTCTGACCGCGGCGGCGGTATCGCTGACCGTTTTCGCACGCCGATCGGCAGGAACACGAAGGACGCCGCGGAGCTCGGCGAAATAGGCTGGGCACATGATCGACCGTGCCGACTACTACGCCGCCAAACTCGCTTACGAGACCGACGCCAGCGATGTCCATGCCGCCCGTCAGGCTCAGACCGACATCGTCGTGATCGATGTACGGTCTGAAGAGGCATGGGCACAGGGGCGCGTGGCCGGTGCGATCCATATGCACTACAGCGAGATCGCGGCGAGAGCACCGCGTGAGATCTCCCCCGACGCCGAGGTCGTGGTGTACTGCTGGAGCCCCGGCTGCAACGCCGGTGCCAAGGGCGCACTCGAATTCTCCCGACTGGGCTACAAAGTGCGTGAGATGATCGGCGGCTTCGAGTACTGGGTGCGCGAAGGCTATCCGGTCGAAGACGCCGACGGGACGCACCGACGTCCGGTCGACCCACTGACCGGGATCGCACGCATCCGAACCCGCGCCTGATCGCCTCGCGCTGAACATGAAGAAGGCCCCCGGACGGATCCGGGGGCCTTCTCGACGTCAGTCGCGTCAGCGAGCGAAGTTGCCGCGGTAGTACTCGTACACCCAGCCGACGATCGCGACGACGAAGATCGCGAGGCCGATCGGGAGCAGGAAGTGCCCCACAGCCAGGCCGACGACGAAGACTCCCGCAGAAGCGGCGAGCACGATCGGCCACCAGGACCACGGGCTGAACTCGCCGAGCTCGGGGTCACCGTCGTCGATATCCGCGGTGAGGATGTCTTCGGGGAGCTCACCGCTCTGCGCCTTGTGCGTGCGGTCCAGGTAGAACGCGATCATCGCGGCCATGAACGCCGAGAAGAACAGAGCGACCGTACCGACCCACTCGATCCGCATGGCGAAGTTGTCCGCCGGCGTGGCCAGGATGTGCCAGCCGGTGTAGATGACACCGACGAGGGCGAAGAACGCCGTCAGGATCCACCAGAGAATGACATTGTCGCGCATGACTTAGTGGGCCTCTCGCTCGCCGGGTGCCGTGGTCGCGAACTCGGCGGCCTCCGGGTGGTTCAGGTCGAACGCAGGACGCTCGCTGCGAATGCGCGGGATCGACGTGAAGTTGTGACGCGGCGGCGGGCAGGACGTCGCCCATTCGAGCGAAGCGCCGTACCCCCACGGGTCGTTGACCGTGACCTTCGGTGCCTTGCGAGCCGTGATCCAGACGTTCAGGAAGAACGGAAGCATCGAAGCGCCGAGGATGATCGCACCGATCGTCGACACCTGGTTCTGCCAGGTCCAGCCGTCGGCGGCCGAGTAGTCCGCGTAGCGACGGACCATTCCGTCGACACCCAGCCAGTGCTGGATGAGGAACGTCATGTGGAAGCCGATGAAGAGCAACCAGAAGTGCACGTAGCCGAGACGCTCGTTGAGCATGCGCCCGGTCCACTTGGGCCACCAGAAGTAGAAGCCGGCGAACATGGCGAACACGACTGTACCGAACACCACGTAGTGGAAGTGCGCGACGACGAAGTAGGAGTCGGAGAGCGCGAAGTCCAGCGGCGGGGCTGCCAGGATCACACCGGTCAGACCACCGAAGACGAACGAGACCAGGAACCCGAGGGCGAACACCATCGGCGTCTCGAAGGTCACGGACCCTCGCCAGAGTGTTCCGATCCAGTTGAAGATCTTCACGCCGGTCGGCACCGCGATGAGCATCGTCATCAGAGCGAAGAACGGCAGCAGGACCGAGCCGGTGACGTACATGTGGTGAGCCCACACCGCCACCGAGAGCGCGGCGATCGCGATCGTGGCGTAGACGAGCGTCTTGTACCCGAAGATCGGCTTGCGGCTGAAGACCGGGAAGATCTCCGACACGATGCCGAAGAACGGCAGGGCGATGATGTAGACCTCAGGGTGCCCGAAGAACCAGAACAGGTGCTGCCAGAGCAGGACACCACCGTTGGCCGGATCGTAGATGTGAGCGCCCAGGATGCGGTCCGCGGCCGCGGCGAAGATGGCCGCAGCGAGAACCGGGAACGCCATCAGGATCAGGAGGCTCGTGATCAGCGTGTTCCACGAGAAGATCGGCATACGCCACATCGTCATACCGGGAGCACGCATCGTGATGATCGTGGTGATGAAGTTGACGGCACCGAGGATCGTTCCGAAACCGGAGATTCCCAGCCCCACCATCCACAGGTTCCCACCGGCACCCGGCGAGAAGGACGCTCCGGCGAGTGGCTGATACGCGAACCATCCGAAGGAGGCCGCACCCTGCGGCGTGAGGAAGCCTGCGACCGCGATGGTCGAGCCGAAGAGGAAGAGCCAGAAGGCGAAGGCGTTCAGACGCGGGAAGGCGACGTCGGGCGCACCGATCTGCAGCGGAAGGATCGCGTTGGCGAAACCTGCGAACAGCGGCGTCGCGAACATCAGCAGCATGATCGTGCCGTGCATCGTGAACAGCTGGTTGTACTGCTCCTTCGTCGGGATGATCTGCATGCCCGGCGCGAACAGCTCAGCACGGATGACGAGGGCCATCACACCGCCGAGGAGGAAGAACATCACCGAGGCGATCAGGTACATGTACCCGATGGTCTTGTGGTCGGTGGACGTGATCCACTTGACGACGATGTTGCCCTTCTGCTCCACGCGCGAGGAGCTCATGAGAGCGGCCTGGCGGGCGGGCAGACTGGTGGGACGAGATCTGGGAGCCTCGTCGGTACGGGGAGCTTCAGTGGTCGACATGGCTTACTCCCCTCCTTCCTCGGTGTCGGTCGTCGGGGTCGTTCCCGGGAAGTTCGAGAGACGGTCGTAGGCGTCGGTGATGTCGCCCGTGTTGCCCTTCTCTTCGAGCGTCTGGAGGTAGGCCTCGTAATCGTCCTCGGAGACGACCTTCACGTTGAAGAGCATCATCGAGTGGTATTCACCGCAGAGCTCGGCGCACTTGCCGGCGTACTCGCCCTCGCGGGTCGGGATGAAGGACCACGAGTTGTCCTTCCCGATGTACATGTCCTTCTTGTAGAGGAAGTCGATGATCCAGAAGGAGTGGATGACGTCACGCGACTGAAGGTTGATCGTGACCTTCTTGTCGACGGGCAGCACCAGCGTGGGCAACTGCGCTTGGTCGATGTTGCCGTCTTTGTCGGGCTGAGCCTGGATGCCCATCGTCCACACGGCGTCGGAGTTGTCCTCCTTGTCGCCGTCGTACTGGAAGTCCCACGCCCACTGCTTGGCGATCGCGGTGATCTCGACGTCGGGTTCGTCCCACTTGGCTTCGATCGCGGTCTGGTCACGAGCCGTGAAGAAGAACATGCCCAGCACGAGGATGAGCGGCACGATCGTGTAGAAGATCTCGATCGGCATGTTGTAGCGCATCTGCACCGGCAGGCCGGTCTGGCCCTTGCGACGGCGGTACGCGATCGCAGCCCAGGCCATCAGGCCCCAGGTGATGATTCCGACGGCGAGGAGCACGATCCACGAGTTCACCCAGAGCGACGAGACGCGCTCGGTCTGATTGGTGGCTGCGGGGCCACCCTCCACGAAGCCCGGAAGAAAGCCGTTCAGCTCGGTGGGAGAGCATCCCGCCAGGGCCAAGGCTGCCGCAACTCCCACAGGGAGGGCGGCCCAACGAAGGCTGCGTTTCGAGGGCACGATGCACCTTTCAGATCGCGAACAGAGCACACCCAAGTCTAGGGCAACCTCACACCTGATTCATGCCATCCACGCAGGTTGCCGGATGCAGAACGGCCGCCGTCACCGATCGGTGACGGCGGCCGTGGTCCGAGAAGCGAGGATCAGTGGAAGCTGTCGCCGCACGCGCAGCTACCCGCCGCGTTGGGGTTGTCGATCGTGAAGCCCTGCTCGGAGATCGTGTCCTTGAAGTCGATCGCCGCACCATCGAGGTACGGGACGCTCATGTTGTCGATGATCACCTCGACGCCGTCGAAATCGACGGTCTCATCGCCTTCGAGGTAGCGCTCGTCGAAGTACAGCTGATAGATCAGGCCAGAGCAGCCACCGGGCTGCACGGCGACGCGGAGGCGCAGATCGTCGCGCCCCTCCTGTTCGAGGAGGTTCTTGACCTTCGTGGCGGCAGCGTCGGTCAGGGTGACGCCGTGTGCGCGGGTGGTCTCTGGGGAGAGGGTGGTGTCGCTCATGTCGCTCCTTGTGACGGGCCGCAGGTGCACGGCTTCTCGGACGATTCTACCGCCGCACACGCTGTGAGGCTCAGAGTTCGGTGGCATTCATCCGAGCCAGGAGCAGAGCCTCGCTCGCGACGGCATGGCGGAACGTGTCCAGGTGCAGCGACTCGTTCGGGCTGTGGGCCCGCGAGTGGGGGTCTTCGACACCCGTCACCAGGATCTGCGCGGCAGGGAACTCCCGCACCAGATCCGCGATGAAGGGGATGGATCCGCCCACGCCGAGGTCGACCGGAGCGACTCCGTAGCCGTCGCGCATCGCGTCACGGGTCAACGCCACGGCCCACCCGCTCGTGTCGACCAGGAAGCCGTCGCCGAGATCGACGTCGGAGAACGTGAGCTCGGCGCCGAACGGTGCATGGGCGCGGAGGTGGGCTTCGAGCGCCTCGTAGGCTTCCTGCCCCGTCTGGCCCGGTGCGACTCGAGCACTGATCACCACGGTGACCTCGGGAAGGAGCGTGTTGGAGGCTGCGGCGACGGTCGTGGAATCGATACCGATGACGGTGACCGCGGGCTTGTTCCAGATCCGGCTGAGGATCGTCCCGTTGCCGATCGGTGTGGTGGCGGGAAGCAGTCCGGCCTCATCTCGCAGCGTCGCCTCGGTGTAGTCCGGAGTCGCCGCATCGCGCGCGGTCATCCCCTCGACCGCGACCGCCCCGTCCTCATCCCAGAGCGTCGCGAGCAGCGTGACGGTGGCCATCATCGCGTCGGGCACCGCACCGCCGAACATCCCCGAGTGCGACGCGTGGTCGAGTGTCCGCACACGCAGCGTAAAGCGCGCGTTGCCGCGCAGCGAGACCGTAAGTCCCGGCGTCACGGAGTCCCAGTTGCCGGAGTCCGCCACGACGATCGCGTCTGCGCGCAGAGCCTCCTTGTTGTCGGAGAGGAACTGCGCGAAGGAGCGGGAACCGTACTCCTCCTCCCCCTCGATGAACATCGCGATACCCAGGTCGAGATCGTCCCCGAGGACCTCGCTGACCGCCCGGATCGACGCGATGTGCGCCATGACCCCCGCTTTGTCGTCCGCCGCACCACGCCCGTAGAGACGTCCGTCCCGCACCGTCGGCTCGAACGGCGGCGTCTCCCACAGGGCGTCGTCCCCTGGAGGCTGCACGTCGTGGTGCGCGTAGAGGAGGATCGTCGGCTTCCCATTCCGCGCCGCACGGGTGGCGAGGACCGCCGGCTGCCCCTGCTCGTCGGTGCCGGGGATCGCTGAGCGCAGCACACGGACCTCATCGAAGACACCGGTGTCCTCGGCCAGTGACGCGACAGCGGCCGCGCTGCGCTCCAGTTGCGTCTGATCGAACGCCGGCCATGCCATCCCGGGGATCCGCACGAGGTGTCCGAGATCCGACAGCGCAGCAGGGATTCCTGTGGCCACGGCTTCGAGAACGGCGGCATCGGGCTCAGGGGGAAGAACAGGAGAGGTCATGCGAGTAATCTTAAGGTGATCCCCCGCCAGCGAACCGAGGAACTCCGTGTCCACTAACCCCGCCTCCCCTTCGACGAACGACGACGCCTCCGAGACGACTGCCGTCGGCAAGGGGCGCGCGACGCCGACCCGCGCGGAGCAGGAGGCAGCACGTCGCCGCCCCCTGGTCGCCAACACCAAAGAGGCGAAGGCGGCTGCCAAAGCCGAGCTCAACGAGCGTCGTGCTCGCGCCCAGGCAGGCATGGCCGCCGGCGAGGAGAAGTACCTCCCGGTCCGCGACAAGGGCCCGCAGCGCCGCTGGGTGCGCGACTACGTGGACGCGGGGTGGCACCCGGCCGAGTTCGTGATGGGCGTCATGGTGCTGGTCATCCTCGCCTCACTCCTGCCGACGAACATGATGATCTCGTTCTACGCCTACATCGTCATGATGGGGTATCTCGTGATCGCCATCGGCGGCATGGTGCTGCTCGGGATGCGGGTCAAGCGGAAGGCCGCAGCGAAGTTCGGCAAGGATCGCCTCGAGCGCGGCCTCGGCTGGTACGCGGCGATGCGCGCGCTGCAGATGCGCTTCATGCGACTGCCGAAGCCGCAGGTCAAGCGCGGCCAGTACCCCGACTGACCAGTCCTCTGTTGATCTCGCGGCCCCAGAACGGACCGCGGTACAGGAATCCCGTGTAACCCTGCACGAGAGTGGCACCGGCCTGCAGACGCTCCTGCACATCGGCCGGAGTCTCGACTCCACCGACCGCGATCACGCAGAACTCTGCCGGTACCGCGTCACGCACGATCCGGAGCACTTCGAGCGAGCGCTTCTTCAGCGGCGCCCCCGACAGTCCGCCCGCGCCCGCGGCTTCGATCGACGCCGCGTCCGTGAGCAGTCCGTCTCGACTGATCGTGGTGTTGTGCGCGATGATTCCGGCGAGCCCCTCGGTCACGGCCAACTCCGCGATGGCGGTGATCTCGTCATCCGGGAGATCCGGGGCGATCTTGACGAGCAGCGGCGTGGACCCCGATGCTTCCTTGACCGCCCGGAGCAACGGTGCCAGCGTCTCCACTGCCTGCAGCCCGCGCAGTCCTGGGGTGTTCGGAGAGGACACGTTCACCGCGAGGTAGTCGGCGAGCGGGGCGAGGCGGGTTGCCGAGGCCACGTAGTCGGCGGTCGCATCCTCGACGTCCACGATGCGGCTCTTGCCGATGTTGACGCCGATCACCGTGTCCGGTGCGCCACGGCGCAGTCGAGCGAGGCGACGGGCGACCGCATCAGCGCCGTCGTTGTTGAACCCCATCCGGTTGACGACGGCGCGGTCCGCCAACAGACGGAACAGACGCGGCTTGGGATTCCCCTCCTGCGGGATCGCCGTCACGGTACCGATCTCCACGTGGCCGAACCCGAGGGCCGCCAGTCCGCGGACGCCGACGGCGTTCTTGTCGAAACCGGCCGCGATGCCGAAGGGCGACGGGAAGCGGAGTCCGAGTGCATCGACACGCAAGGACGGATCCGGCGCGGTCAGGGCACGGGTCGCCCAGGAGAACGGCGGCGCTCCGAGGACGCGGATCACCGCCATGCCGGCGTGATGGGCGAACTCGGGATCGAAGCGCGAGAGGACAGCGCGGAAGAGCAGCGGATACATCCCTGCCAGATTACCGCTCCTCGGCCTCCTGCTTCGTGTGGTCGGCCCGGAGGTCGGTGATCGCCGCCTCGAAGTCCTCGAGCGAGTCGAACGCCTGGTAGACGCTGGCGAAGCGGAGGAACGCGACCTCATCGAGATCACGCAGCGGACCGAGGATGGCCAGACCGATCTCATTCGTGTCGAGCTGCGACACCCCCGTCTGGCGAACAGCCTCCTCCACGCGCTGCGCGAGGATGGCGAGGTCGGCCTCGGTCACCGGCCGTCCCTGACACGCCTTGCGCACGCCGGAGATGACCTTCTCCCGACTGAAAGGCTCCATCACGCCCGAACGCTTGATGACGTTGAGGCTCGCGGTCTCGGTGGTCGTGAAACGGCCCCCGCACTCCGGGCACTGACGACGCCGCCTGATCGAGAGCCCGTCGTCGCTCGTGCGGGAATCGATGACGCGGGAGTCGGGATGACGGCAGAAGGGGCAGTGCATCTGACCGATCCTACGCGGTGAAGCGCGCCTCGATCGCCTCACCGTGCGCCGGCAGCGCCTCGGACTCGGCGAGAGCGACGACCCCCGCTCGGACGGCGGCCAGTGCGGCCCTGTCGTAGGAGATCACCTGCTGAGGACGCAGGAACGTGTACGCGCCGAGTCCCGGTGCATACCGCGCCTGACCGCCGGTCGGGAGCACGTGGTTGCTCCCCGCCATGTAGTCCCCCAGGCTCACCGGCGTCTGGTCTCCGACGAAGACCGCTCCGGCGCTCGTGAAGGCCGACGCGGCGCTCTCGGCATCGGCGAGGTGGAGTTCGAGGTGCTCGGGCGCGTAGGCGTTGCTGAAAGCGGTCGCCATGGCGCGATCGTCGACGAGGACGATCGCCGACTGCGGTCCTCCCAAGGACGCGGCGACACGCTCGCTGTGACGGGTGAGGACGGAGATCCGCTCGACCTCGGTGGCGACGCGTGCAGCGAGCTCCGCGGCGTCCGTGACCAATACCGCGGAGGCCTGTTCGTCGTGCTCCGCCTGGCTCACGAGGTCGGCTGCGATGAGGCGCGGATCGGCATCGGCATCGGCGACGACCAGGATCTCGGTCGCGCCGGCCTCCGAGTCCGTCCCGACGACGCCGGCGACCGCGCGCTTGGCGGAGGCGACGTAGTTGTTGCCGGGCCCGGAAACGACGTCGACGGGGTCGAGCCCGAGCGAGGCGACACCGTGCGCGAACGCCCCGATCGCCCCCGCTCCGCCCATCGCATAGACCTCGGTCACGCCCAACAGAGCGGCCGCGGCGAGGATCGTCGGGTGGATTCGCCCTCCCTGGTCCGCCTGCGGCGGCGATGCCAAGGCGATCTGCTCCACACCTGCCACCTGAGCCGGCACGACGTTCATGATCACGCTGGACGGGTAGACCGCTTTCCCACCGGGAATATACACACCCACGCGGTGGACGGGCTGCCAGCGCTGCGTGATGACGGCACCGTCGCCGATGCGGGTGACCTGCGCGGCCGGAACCTGGGCTGCGGAGGCCAGTCGCACGCGGCGGATCGCCTCCTCGAGAGCGGTACGCACTTCGGGGGCGAGCTCGGCCAGCGCCTCGTCGATGTGGGCGGCGGGAACCCGGACGGAGTGTCCGGCGACCCGGTCGAAGCGTTCCGCCTGCTCACGGAGAGCGGCCTCACCGCGGTTGCGGACGTCGTCCACGAGGCGGGCGGCGGTGTCGAGCGCCTCGGCACGCGCCTGTGTGGCTCGCGGTACGGCGGCGAGCATGTCAGCGGGCGAGAGCTCGCGCCCCCGCAGATCGATCGTGCGCATTTCAGCCTTTCGTGATGTCGGAGATGTCGTGGAGGTAGCCGATCCGCCCGTCGTCATGTCGCACGACGTAGGCACCTCCACGGTCTTCGATCACGAGCGCCCAGGCATTCGGGCCGATGCGGAACAACGCCTCGCCGCGCTCGTCGTGGACGTCACGCTCAGAGGGCGCGAGGATCCAGAACGGCTGCGCGACGGGAGTCGACTCGCGCGGGTTCGTCGCATCGAGGTCCGCGTCGGCGAAACCCTCCACGATCGGAGCTTCCGTGTCGTCCGGCACGACAGCGGTCTCGTATGTCGCAGCGGTCTCGAGGAGGGACTCGATGCTCCCGGTGTCCGAGACGATCTCGGGCTCCTGCCCCCGAGAACGCCGAGAGTACGTGGGCACGTACTCCTCGTCATCCGTGCCGTGCACGGTGCCGATGTCACCACCGGACGCGTGTGCCGTGAGGGGCACCTGCGCGGCGAGGTCGACGCGCTCGACCTCGTCCGTGGCCTGGCTCCCGGAATCCCGGCTGTCGGCGTCTGCGACCGGAGGAAGCGCGGAAGCATCCACGCTCACATCCGTCCGGTCGCCGTCGGCGGCGGTCTGTGGCTCGGGCCCCGTGAGGACCGGTTCGGGTCGCGGTCGCGCGATGACGGGGCGCACCGGATTGGCATTGCGGTGGGCCAGGGTGACCAGACGTCCGTGGAAGTCCTCTTTCAGCCCCGGGATGAGTGGCGCGAAGACCGTGAGCACGACCAGGGCCAGAGCGGCGACGGCCATCACCACCCCGCTCCACGGAAGTGACCAGAACCCGGTGGCGATCAGCCCTGAGATCGTGAGCCACACGTTCCCGGCCCAGACGACGGCTGCGACCGAGAAGGCCACAGAGGCGAATTGGTCGATGCCGAGCGACCCGACGCGACGGATACCGTCAGGCGAGAAGCGACGGAGCACGAGCAGGAACACGGCGACCGTGGGGACACCAACCGGAAGGATCCACTGGATTCCGACGCCCCAGAGCGAGGCGCCCCCGGCCAGCGGGAAGAACGACACGACGAACGAGACCAGCCACACGCTGACGATGAGCAGCTCGCGGAGGGTGAATCCGAGGATCCCGTACTCCGGAGTCACCTCATCGTCGTAGAGGACACCGTCGTCATCGCTGAAGTCCGCATCTTCGACACCCGGCTCGGGGAGTTCCGTGCTCATGCGTGGTCCTTTCGTCACCGTGCTCGACGGGGGGATTCGTCGTGCTGCCGACGGCTCATGATCCTACCCGCTCACCCCAGACAGGTGGGTCCGAGAAGGGACTTGAGGTCACCGAAGAGGTCTGCCGAGACCTTCACCGGCATGGGCACCTCGAAGACCTTCGCAGTGCCGCCTCGGTGCACGCGGAGCAGCACCTCCGTGTCGCCGTTGTGCCGACGTAGGACCTCGGCGAGCTCACCCATCACCCGCTCGGTGGCACGTTGCTCCGCCAAGACCAACGACAGTGGCCCTGCGGCGTCGAACGAGCCGATGTCGGGCGCGAACGCGGACTGCGCATGCAGGTTGAGGCCGTCATCACGACGGGACACGCGCCCGCGCACGGCGAGGATCGCATCCTGTTGCAAGGTGTGCTGGAATTCGGTGTAGGTCTTGCCCATGAACATCACGGTGACCTCGCCGTTGAAGTCCTCGACCGTGATCATGCCGTACGGATTACCGCTCGCCTTGGCCACGCGGTGCTGCACGCTGGTCACGAGGCCCGCCACGGTCACCTGATCACCGTCCTGCAGGTCTTCGGAGTTGTTGAGGTCATGGATCGAGATCGACGCATGCTTCGCGAGCGGCACCTCGAGACCGGCCAGCGGGTGATCGGAGACGTACAGGCCGAGCATCTCCCGCTCGAAGGCGAGCTTGTCCTTCTTGACCCACTCGGGGCGGGCCGGCACCTTGGCCGGAGCGGCCTCTTCCACGCCGTCGTAGAGACTGTCGAAGTCGAACCCGATCGCGCCCTGTGCCTCGTTGCGCTTGCGGTCGACGGCTGCCTCGACCGCGTCTTCGTGCACTTCCATGAGCGCTCGGCGGGTGTCGCCCATCGAGTCGAAGGCGCCGGCCTTGATCAGGGACTCCACGGTGCGCTTGTTCGAGACATGAAGCGGCACGGTGTCGAGGAAGTGGTGGAACGAGGTGAACCGCTCCCCCTTGCGCGCCTGCACGATCCCTTCGACGACGTTGCTGCCGACGTTGCGCACAGCGCCGAGGCCGAAGCGGATGTCGTCTCCGACGGCCGCGAAGAAGTTGATCGAGTCCGAGACGTCGGGCGGAAGGACTTTGATCCCCATGCGACGGCACTCGTTCAGGTACAGGGCCATCTTGTCCTTGGAGTCGCCCACGCTGGTGAGCAACGCCGCCATGTACTCGGCGGGATAGTGCGCCTTGAGGTATGCGGTCCAGTACGACACGAGTCCGTACGCCGCGGAGTGGGCCTTGTTGAAGGCGTAGTCCGAGAAGGGCAGCAGGATGTCCCACAGCGCCTTGATCGCGTCCTCGCCGAAGCCGCGCTCCTTCATCCCGCCCGCGAAGCCCTCGTACTGCTTGTCGAGCTCCGACTTCTTCTTCTTGCCCATCGCGCGACGGAGGATGTCTGCTTGCCCGAGGCTGAAGCCGGCGACGGCCTGAGCGATGGCCATGACCTGCTCCTGGTAGATGATGAGCCCGTACGACTCCTCCAGGATCTCCGCGAGCGGCGCTTCGAGCTCGGGATGGATGGGGGTGATCTCCTGCACCCCGTTCTTGCGCAGTGCGTAGTTGGTGTGCGAGTTCGCGCCCATCGGACCCGGGCGATACAGGGCGATGAGGGCCGAGATGTCACCGAAGTTGTCCGGCTTCATCAGGCGCATCAGCGAACGCAGCGGCGGACTGTCGAGTTGGAAGACGCCTAGGGTGTCTCCGCGCGCGAGCAGCTGATACACACCCGGATCGTCGAGACCGAGGTGCTCGAGGTCGAGTTCTTCGCCCCGGTTCGTCCGGATGTTGTCGAGCGCATCGGAGATGATCGTGAGGTTGCGCAGCCCGAGGAAGTCCATCTTGATCAGCCCGAGCGACTCACACGACGGGTAGTCGAACTGCGTGACGATCTGGCCGTCCTGCTCGCGCCTCATGATCGGGATGATGTCGAGCAGCGGATCGGACGACATGATCACGCCGGCGGCGTGGACGCCCCACTGACGCTTCAGCCCTTCGAGACCGAGAGCGCGGTCGAAGACGGTCTTGGCCTCCGGGTCGGTCTCGATCAGCGTGCGGAACTCGCTCGCTTCCTTGTACCGGGGGTGCGCCGAGTCGAACATGCCGTCCAGGGGCATGTCCTTGCCCATCACGGGCGGCGGCATCGCCTTCGTCAGGCGCTCCCCCATGCTGAAGGGGAACCCGAGAACGCGCCCCGCGTCCTTCAGCGCCTGCTTCGACTTAATCGTGCCGTAGGTGACGATCTGGGCGACACGCTCGGATCCGTACTTCTCGGTGACGTATTCGATGACCTCGCCGCGGCGACGATCATCGAAGTCGACGTCGAAGTCGGGCATCGAGACACGGTCAGGGTTGAGGAAGCGCTCGAAGATCAGACCGTGCTCGAGCGGGTCGAGGTCGGTGATCCGCATCGCGTAGGCGACCATCGACCCGGCACCCGAACCACGGCCGGGACCGACACGGATGCCGTTGTCTTTGGCCCAGTTGATGAAGTCCGCGACGACGAGGAAGTAGCCGGGGAAGCCCATCTGCAGGATGATGCCGGTCTCGTACTCGGCCTGCTTGCGCACCTTGTCGGGGATCCCACCGGGGTACCGGTAGTGCAGGCCGGCCTCGACCTCCTTGATGAGCCAGCTGTCCTCGGTCTCACCGTCGGGGACCGGGAAGCGCGGCATGTAGTTCGCCGAGGTGTCGAACTCGACCTCGCAGCGCTCGGCGATCAGGAGCGTGTTGTCGCAGGCCTCGGGGTGATCGCGGAACAGCTGCCGCATCTCGGCGGCGGTCTTGATGTAGTAGCCGTCGCCGTCGAACTTGAAGCGGTTCGGATCGTCCATGGTGGAGCCCGACTGCACGCACAGCAGAGCCTCGTGAGCGTCGGCCTCGTGCTGGTGCGTGTAGTGCGAGTCGTTGGTCGCGACGAGTGGGATGTTGAGGTCTTTCGCGAGGCGGAGCAGGTCGGTCATCACCCGTCGCTCGATGGAGAGACCGTGGTCCATGATCTCGGCGAAGTAGTTCTCCTTGCCGAAGATGTCCTGGAACTCTGCAGCCGCCGCGCGCGCCGCGTCGTACTGCCCCAGCCGCAGTCGCGTCTGGATCTCGCCGGAGGGGCATCCTGTGGTCGCGATGATGCCCTTGCCGTAGGTCTGGAGCAGCTCGCGGTCCATGCGGGGCTTGAAGTAGTAACCCTCCATGCTCGACCGGGAGCTGATCCGGAAGAGGTTGTGCATGCCCGCGGTGCTCTGGCTCCACATCGTCATGTGGGTGTACGCGCCCGAGCCGGAGACGTCGTCGCTCTTCTGGTCCGGTGAGCCCCACTGCACGCGCGTCTTGTCGCTGCGGTGCGTGCCCGGGGTCATGTATGCCTCGAGCCCGATGATGGGCTTGATGCCTGCGTTGCGCGCCGCGTTGTAGAACTCGAATGCCGCGAAGGTGTTGCCGTGATCGGTCACCGCGATGGCCGGCATCCCGTATTCGGCGGCTGCCTGGGTCATCGCATTGATCTTCGCCGCACCGTCCAGCATGGAGTACTCGCTGTGCACGTGCAGGTGGACGAAGGAGTCGGATGCCATGCCTTCGAGTCTACGGCGGAGCCCCGACACCGGAGGTCGGCGCCGGGGCTTCGTCGAGGGGCTACGGTGCCGCGTCGACCACGCTCACCGTGATCGTCCTCCACGTGTCAGGGACGTCTTCCGGCATGATGCCGGCCCCCGCGTCTTGCCTGATCGCGGAACCGACCACCAGGCCGGTCGTCATGTCGACCGAGATCTCGATCTTCACCAACCGACCGGCGTTGGAGGAGCAACACCTCTGTCACCGTGTCGATCGACAACGAGGCGAATCTACGGAGCCTCATCGACGACTTGGACAGTCGTCGTGAGTTCGTGATCAGGAACGGAGTCCGGAACGATGCCCCCGCGCGGGCCGTCGTTGATGGTCGAGCGCACCACCTGCGCAGTGCGCGTGTCGATCGACATGGAATAGCTGCGATCAACTTGCGGGAGTCCTGAGAACAACAGCGTGACGACATCGCCCTCGCTGTCCACAATCGATACGCCAGGGATGAGGCTCAGGGCTCTGTACATCGCAGCCTTGAGATCCGCCGGTGCAGACCCCTGCTGCAACTCATCGATGAGGAATGTCACAGCACCGATACCCGCCGACGCCGCTTCGTCTGCTCGCAGGTATGCCGTCGTCCAAGCCAGGAGGGCAGCTGGATCTCGCGGCATCTCCGCGTACTGGACATAAGTCTGATTCGGAACCGGCGTCCCGACGTGCCCCCCACCCTGGTACCGCAAGACCTGCGGATCCACGCGCCAGCTGAATCGATCGAGCCACTCTTGAGACAGGCGACCCGCCTCCCCTCCGAACAGCTCGACGACCTGCAGGTCCGCGTTGAGCACCTGCACCCATTCGCCTGTCCTGTCGGCGGGGATGTACCAGGTTTGGGAGCTTGTGGAGACCCACGCCGCCGTCGCCTGCGTCCGGTTCGCATTTCCTTGGTCCTGGGGGGAGTAAAGCTCGAGGTTTCGGATCTCCTGGTGAATTCTGAGGTACTGCCCGGGGCCTGCAACCGGCCCCGGGTCGTCACCGACGACCGTCGCCGCTCCGACCAAGACCGTCTTGGCCGTCGGCGGTTCAGGCGCGGGCGAGATCGTTGGCCCAGGCGTCGCGGTCGGCTCGAGAGCCGGCCCCGGCGTGCGCGTCGGCGCCGCCTCCACGGTCGGCGTAGGCGACGGCGCCGTGATCGCACTCACGACGAGCACTCCGGCGGTGACTGCAGCCGCCGCGCCGAGGGCGCCGGCGGCGATGAACCAGGGCCGCCGCGCCGCCCGCGGACGCGCGGGTCGGCGCTCCTCCTGGATCTCGGTCAGGAGGAGCGCCCGCGCAGCGGCGAGGTTCTCTTCGGCTCCGTCTATCTCTGGCTTGGTCCACCGAACCTTCTCAAACTCGTCCACGGGTCTCTCCCCTCTTCTGCTGCTGCTCGAATGCCTGAACTCTCCGAGTGGAGTCCAGTCGTCCGCGGACCCGGTTCAGCCGCGATCGCACGGTTCCCACGGGAACCCCGAGGGCGACGGCGACCTCGTCGTAGCTCATCCCCTGCCAGGCATAGAGCAGGAGGGTCTCGCGGTCTCGGGGAGCGAGCGCGGCGATACGCGCTCTCAGTGTCGCGACCTCGCGCTCCGCGTCGACGCGAGTCAGGGCATCATCCAGGCCCCCGAGTGTTGATTGCTCATGTTGCGACACGGATGCCGCGAACGACCTCCACTGCTTGGCCTCGACCGCGCGCTGCCGGCGGATCAGTCGTGACGCGATCCCGAGCAACCACGGCGCCGCCGATTCGGCGTCCGTGTCGAAGTCGGCGCGCCGCCGGAAGGCGACGAGGAAGGTCTCGCTCAAGACGTCCTCTGCCGCATGGCGGCCGACTCTGTACGTCGCGAACGCGTTGACCGCGCGCGCGTGCCTGTCGAAGAGTTCGGCGAACGTTGCCGGACGTTGAAGAGATCGCTGGATGATCTCGCTGTCTGTGGTCACGCTATGTATTGGCCGTGAGTCACCGATCGGTTCACGCTTTCTTCGACGATCTCTGTGGCGCCCCCAGGTCGAGCCTCATCAGCACCCGTGGGAACCCGTCCAGCACGGAACCCGTATCCGCGGCTTTCGCGAATCCTGCACCCTCGAAGAGCGCTCGCGTGCCGACGTATGCCATCGTCAGATTCACCTTCTCGCCGCCGTTGTCGACCGGATAGCCCTCGATCGCGGGCGCACCGCGCTCTGTCGCATATGCGACAGCACCGTCGATCAGCGCATGCGAGATGCCCTGCTTCCGGTGCCCGGGGCGTACCCGGAAACACCACAGCGACCAGACGTCGAGGTCATCGATCTGCGGGATGAGCCGGTTGCGGGCGAAGCTCGTCTCGCGTCGCGGATGCAGTGCCGCCCAGCCGACAGGCTCGTCGTCGAGATAGGCGATCACGCCAGGGGGCGGATCCTGGTGGCACAGCTCGCGCACCCGGTCGGCGCGGGCCGGGCCTTTGAGCGCAAGGTTCTCCTTGTTGCCGATGCGATAGCTCAGGCAGAAGCACACGTTCGACGTCGGCTTCTTCGGCCCGACGAGGGTTGCGACATCGTCGAACACGGTTGCAGGACGAACCTCGATGCTCATGCGCTCAGTGTCGCGCACGACACCGACATCGAGCCGGCGCAGCGCCGACTATTCGCCGCGGAGCACGTCGAGCGCGTGCTGGAAGTCTGCCGGATAGGGCGATTCGAACTGCACCCAGTCCCCCGTCGCCGGGTGCGCGAACGCGAGCTGATGTGCGTGCAGCCACTGACGTGTGAGCCCGAGCCGGGCTGACATCGTGGGGTCGGCGCCGTACAGCGGATCGCCGACGCACGGATGCCGATGAGCAGCCATGTGCACACGGATCTGATGCGTGCGTCCCGTCTCGAGATGGATCTCGAGGAGCGAAGCGCCCGGAAATGCTTCGAGCGTCTCGTAGTGGGTCACCGAGGGCTTCCCGTCGGGAACGACGGCGAACTTCCAGGAGTGGTTCGGGTGGCGCCCGATGGGCGCGTCGATCGTTCCCGCCAGCGGATCCGGGTGCCCCTGCACGACCGCGTGATAGACCTTCTCGACCGTACGATCCTTGAACGCCTGCTTCAGCGTCGTGTACGCCTGCTCGGACTTCGCCACGACCATGAGACCGCTCGTGCCGACGTCCAGCCGGTGCACGATCCCCTGACGCTCGGAGGCACCGCTCGTCGCGACGCGGAATCCGGCTGCCTCGAGTGCACCGACGACGGTGGGCCCCTCCCACCCGACGGACGGGTGCGCGGCCACGCCCGTGGGCTTGTCGACCACGATGATGTCGTCGTCGTCGTACACGACCCCGAGCTCGGGAACCGCGATCGGAATGACTCGCGGCGCCTCCTTCGGCGCCCATTGGACTTCGAGCCAGCCACCGCCGTGCAGGCGGTCTGACTTATCGAGCGTCACGCCGTCGAGACGGACCCCGCCTGCCGCAGCGACATCCGCGGCGAAGGTGCGGGAGAAACCCATGAGCTTCGCGAGCGCGGCATCCACCCGCGTGCCGTCCAAGCCGTCAGGAACCGGCAGAGATCGGGATTCCACGTCAGCGGCCTTCCGATGCGGGAGCCGCATCCTCCGAGGATGCGTCATCGTCGCCCGCGTCCCCCTCGTCCGCGTCGGTCTCGGTCTCCGCTTCGGCGGCGATCGCCGCTGCTTCCGCCTCTTCCTCGGTCTCGACCACCGCGTGATCGCGCTCGCGCGTTCCGTCGAACCGCAGGCCGAAGACCACGAGCAGGGCCACCGAGATCATGCCGGTGACGATGAAGATGTCCGCGACGTTGAAGATGGCCGGCATCATCCACGGCATCGAGATCATGTCGACGACATGTCCCACCGGGAACCCAGGCTCCCGGAACAGTCGATCGGTGAGGTTGCCGAGCACGCCGCCGAGCAGGCAGCCGAGAACCACGGCCCACAGCCGGGACTTGAGCCCGAACGCCTTCCAGATGATGATCGACGCGACGACCGCGAGGGCGATCGTGAAGATCCAGGTGACCTCGGACCCGAGCGAGAATGCCGCGCCGGGGTTGCGGACGTAGTACAGCTGAAGGAACTCACCGAGAACCGGGACCGGTACCTGCAGCGGCAGGTTCTCGATCGTGAGGTACTTCACAAACTGATCGGCGGCCAGCACGAGCGCTGCGAGGATCGCAACGATCGCACCGGCCGCCGACCGACGAAGGGGACGACGTCCTGACAAGAGGGCGCCTTACAGACCGATCGCGGAGACGGGCGTGGAGTCCGTGGACGCCGACTTCTCGTCGAGCTCGCGGAGCTGGCCTTCGATGTATCCGCGCAGCTGCGAGCGGTAGTCGCGCTCGAAGTTGCGGAGTTCGGTGATGCGAGCCTCGAGCGTGTTGCGCTCGCGCTCCAGGCGTGCCGACTCCTCGCGCTGCTTGGCCTCGGCCTCGGTGCGGATCCGGGCGACCTCGGTCTCGGCCTCGGCGATGAGCGCGTTGCGCTTCGCCTCACCCTCGGCGACGTGCTCGTCGTGCAGACGCTGTGCGAGCTCGATGATGCCGGCGGTCGCGGTCGCGGAACCGGTCGGAGCAGGCTCTGCGGGAACCTCGGCGACGGGAGCCGGAGTCTCGGGCGCAGCAGGTGCCGCGGCAGGAGCAGCGGCCTCGGGGGCCTCGCCGGACTCGTAGGCGGCCAGCTTGGCCTTCAGCTCGACGTTCTCTTCGAGAGCCTTGCGCCACTCGATGACGATCTCGTCGAGGAAGTCGTCGACCTCGTCCGGGTCGAAGCCGTCCTTGAAGCGGACGTGCTGGAACTGCTTGGTGACGACGTCATCCGGGGTAAGTGCCATGAGTGGCTCCTCTTTCGATGAGTACGAATGCCAGTATCGATGTATGGCGTGGTCGTGATGTGGCGCGAACCCGGGGCGCGCACCTGGGTGCCAGCATAGCCCCCGCGCCTCAGCGCCGCGATGTCACGACACCCAGAGACCACGAAGTCCGCGTGGCGGATCCTGGCGGATCGCCAGGAGGTCAGCGGATGAACAGCCGCACGATGTTCATCAGGACCAGCACGATCAACAGGGTGAGCGTGAACCCGAAATCGAGCGACAGGGAACCGATCCGCAGTGGCGGGATGAGCCGCCGGAAGAACCGGATGGGCGGATCCGTGACCGTGTAGACAGCCTCAGCGGCGACCAGACCGAACCCCTTGGGACGCCACTCCCGATTGAACAGGGGGATGTAGTCCAGGATGAGGCGCGCGAAGAGCACGAAGATGTAGAGCAGCAGCACCAGATGAACGATGCTCGCTGCGACGGAGACCAACTCCACGAGCTACGACTGGTCGAAGCCCGCAGACTCAGCGTCTGCGTGCGCGATGCCCCCGTGGCCCGAAACGGCGATGTTCTCCGGCGAGAGCAGGAACACCTTCGAGGTGACCCGCTCGATGCGGCCGTACAGTCCGAGGGAGAGTCCGCTCGCGAAGTCGATGAGACGGCGCGCGTCGGCATCGCTCATCTGGGAGAGGTTGATGATGACCGGGACGCCCTCGCGGAAGCTCTCCGCGATCAGCTGAGCGTCGCGGTACTGCTTGGGGTGGACGGTGAGGATCTCGTTCACGGCTCCTGCAGAGGGCTGGCGGACGGCGACGGGACGACGGAGGGGCGTGACGGGAGCCGGAGCCGGCTCTTCGCGCTCGCGGTCGCGCTCGCGGTGAGCGCGCGCAGGAGCCTGCGTCTCCTCCTCGTAGACCTCTTCCTCGTCGGCGAGGCCGAGATACACCATGGTCTTCTTCAGCGGGTTACCCATCGTGTCCTCCGGTTCGAACGTTTGGGGCTGGTCTTTTCACAGGTTAACCCCGGTCGGGCCGGGGGCCGGTGATTGCGGAGCCGATCCGCAGGTGTGTCGCGCCGGCGTCGATCGCCTCCACGAAGTCGCCGGTCATCCCGGCGGAGATCCACGATGCGGAGGGCTGAACGGCGCGGACGCCCTCAGCGACGGCGCGCAAGCGCGCGAATGCAGCGCCGGGTTCTTCGTCCAGTGGCGCGACCGCCATGACGCCCCGCAGACGGAGCGATGGCAGCGCCAGCACGTGCTCGGCGAGTGCGACGGCATCAGCGGGTGCCACTCCCCCGCGGCCAGGATCGTCGGTGAGGTTGACCTGTACGAGCACGTCGAGGAGACCATCGTCCTGGGCCGCGCGGTCCAGCGCGTCGGCGAATCGGCCCCGGTCGACGGAATGCACGACGTCGGCGCTGCGCCGGATGGCCGCGGCCTTGTTCGTCTGCCCCTGGCCGATGAAGTGCCAGGTCAGGTCGAGGGCTGCGAGTTCCGCCTGCTTCGCCGACAGTTCCTGTTGCCGGTTCTCTCCCACGTCGTGCACGCCGAGCGCGTGCAGTTCACGGACCAGAGACGCCGGATGGAACTTCGTCACGACGATGCGGGTGAGCTCCGCCGGATCCCGCCCCGCGGCGCGCGCGGCGACGGCGATGCGTTCGTCGATCGCCGTCAGCCGCGCCGCCAGGTCCGACCGCCCCTGCCCGTCGGCCGCAGTGGTCACTTCAGGAATTCGGGGATGTCGATGTCGTCGTCTGCGAAAGCCGGCTCGATGCTGGTGGTCGGCACTCGCTGCTGCACCGGCTCTGCCGGTGCCGCGTCGCTCTTCGCCTCCGGCTCCTCCTCGAGGGAGACCTCGGGGAGAGTCGCCGCCGAGGGCCGGGAGACGACCATCGGGTCCAGTCGGAGCGAAGGCTCACCACCGTCGAATCCGGCCGCGATGACGGTCACGCGCACCTCGTCGCCGAGAGTGTCGTCGATGACGGTACCGAAGATGATGTTCGCCTCGGGGTGTGCCGCTTCCTTGACGAGGTCGGCCGCGTCGTGGATCTCGAAGATGCCGAGGTTCGATCCTCCCTGGATCGAGAGCAGCACGCCGTGCGCACCCTCGATGGAGGCCTCGAGCAGAGGCGATTCGACCGCGAGCTCGGCCGCCTTGATCGCGCGATCGGCACCGCGGGCGGAGCCGATGCCCATGAGGGCGGAACCTGCGCCCTGCATGACCGACTTGACGTCGGCGAAGTCGAGGTTGATCAGACCCGGGGTCGTGATCAGGTCGGTGATGCCCTGGACACCGGCGAGGAGCACCTGGTCCGCGGTGGCGAAGGCCTCGATCATGGAGATCCCACGGTCGCTGATCTCGAGGAGACGGTCGTTCGGCACCACGATGAGGGTGTCGACCTCTTCCTTGAGCTTCGCGACGCCCGCCTCTGCCTGGCTCTGGCGACGGCGACCTTCGAACGAGAACGGCTTGGTGACGACACCGATGGTGAGCGCACCGATGGACTTCGCGATGCGGGCCACCACGGGAGCACCACCGGTTCCGGTGCCGCCTCCCTCGCCGGCGGTCACGAAGACCATGTCCGCACCGGTCAGGGCCTGCTCGATCTCCTCGGCGTGGTCCTCCGCGGCACGGCGCCCCACCTCGGGGTCTGCTCCGGCGCCGAGACCACGCGTGAGTTCCCGACCGACGTCGAGCTTGACGTCGGCATCGCTCATGAGCAGCGCCTGGGCGTCGGTGTTGACGGCGATGAACTCGACTCCGCGGAGACCGAGATCGATCATGCGGTTGACGGCGTTGACGCCGCCACCGCCGACGCCGACGACCTTGATCACGGCGAGGTAGTTCTGGTTCTGGCTCATGGCCGGCCTCCGATTATTCGAGCCTGAAAAGGATGAACCTTAAACCTCAACTAGAGGTGTAAAGTATTTCCCGGTATTGCGTTCTCTTGATCGAAGGTAAGCGCCGCCTGGCCGCGCGCACGCAACCACTTGGGCGTGTCGCGCCATTCCCCACGAAAGAGGTCAGCCGACGACGGCGACTTCGGGTGACGTGACGTCGATCGACCGCGCCCCGGGATGGGCGCCCATCGCCGCTGAGAGGGTCAGTGCCTTGAGCCCCGAGTCCTCCGCGCTCCCCCAGACCACCGTCAGCCCACTGCTCAGCGTCAGGGTCACGTCGTCCTGGGTGGTCGCCGCGACCCCCGCCAACTGCGATCGGACATCGGCGGGCAAGGACCTCACGACGAGCCCCGCGCTGCGGAACGCGGCGGAATCGACCCCGCTGTCGATCTCGATCAGAGGCTGCCCTGCGGGCTGATCGGGCGTGGTCGAAAGCGCCACCCCCGCTGCGTCCACGAGCGTGAATCCAGCGTTCGAGCGGATCACGCCGACCGGCGTGCGTTCGACGATGCGCACCGTCAGGTCATGCGGAGGCCGCGCCTCCAGCGCATACGTCTCGATGAGAGGGAACGCCAGCAGCGCGGCCTTCACCTCACTGGAATCGACCAGAGCCAGCGGCGTGCCGAGCTGATCGCTGAGCGCCGCCTCGACCGCGGAGGGATCGAGGCTGGTCGCCCCGACGACCGTGATCTTCTCGACGGCGAACAGCGGGCTGTACGCGGCCGCGATGCTCCCTCCGATCACGACGACCACGGCGGCGAGGCTGCTCCACCAGATGATCCGTCGTCGCCGAGAGCGTTGGGTGAACCGGCGGATCTCTGCGCGGAGAGCCTTGCGCCGGGCGCGCGCCGCGCGCCAGACATCCCTCGTCGAGGTCGGTTGCGGCGCATCGACCGTCGCTTCCTCCGCCGGTGCGCGCTCCTCGGCGACAGCGGGCCTCTCCTCCGCCGCGGCAGCGGACTTCTCCTCCGCCGCGGCGCCGGGCCGACTCGGACGCCGCGTCGCCTGCGTCGCGGCGCCCTTCTCCCCCGAACTCTCCGGGGTGGACGGAAGCGGTGCGGGCCGACGCATCGGCTATGCCTCGTCGGTCCGGCGGAGGGACTCCAAGACCTGCGGGATGATCTGATACACGTTGCCGCAGCCGAGGGTCACGACGAAGTCTCCGTCGCGCGCCACGGTAGCCGTGTAGTCGGCGGCCTGTTGCCAATCCGCCACGAAGTGCACGTGCGACGGGTCGCGGAACGCGTTGCTCACCAGCTCGCCGGTGACTCCGGGGACGGGATCCTCACGCGCCCCGTAGACGTCCAGCATCACCGTGTGGTCGGCGAGTTCCTCGAGGACGTCGGCGAACTCCTGGTACATGTGCTGCGTGCGGGAGTAGGTGTGCGGTTGCTGGATCGCGATGACCCGCCCCGTGCCCGCGATGCCGCGCATCGCCTCGAGAGCAGCCCTGACCTCGGTCGGATGGTGCGAGTAGTCGTCGTACACGGCCACGCCGCGCGCGACCCCGTGCTGTTCGAGGCGGCGAACCGTTCCCGCGAAACCCTCGACGGCGCGGACCGCGTCGACGAGGGGATACCCGAGGGCGCGCAGCACCGTGACGACGCCGGCCGCGTTGATGGCGTTGTGTACACCGGGGACGGCGAGCTGCATCCGCACCTGCTCGCCACCGTGGGTGATGGTCGCTGCGACGCCTCCGACGGTCACGAAGTCGGTGACGCGCACATCCGCATCCGCCGCTTGACCGAACGTGAGCACGTTCGGATGGGTGATCCCGGCGCCGACTCGGAGCGCCCCGGCATCGTCGCTCGAGATCACGACGGCCTCCGAGGCGGCATTCGCGAACCGGACGAACGCGTCGTGGAAGGCCTCGTCCGAACCGTAGTGGTCCAGGTGATCGGGATCCACATTCGTGATGAGAGCGACCGCGGTGTCGTAGAGCAGGAAGGTGCCGTCCGATTCGTCTGCTTCGACGACGAACAGGTCGCCCGATCCGGTGGCGCTCGACGTTCCGAGCTGCTCGATCACACCGCCGTTGACGAAATGGGGGTCGGCCCCGAGCTCCCGCAGTGCGGTGACGATCATGCCCGTCGAGGTCGTCTTGCCGTGCGCGCCGGCGACCGACACCAGGCGACGGGACCCGATCAGCCAGTGCAGCGCCTGGGAACGGTGGATCACGTGCAGTCCACGCGCCTTCGCGGTGACGAACTCGGGGTTCTCGGGCCAGATCGCGCCGGTGTGCACGACCGTGTCGGCGTCGCCCAGGTACGCGGCATCGTGACCGACATGGACCGTTGCTCCCGCCGCGGCCAACGCCCGCAGGTTGTCGCTGTCGGCGCGGTCACTTCCGGAGACGCGGATGCCCGCGTCGAGGAACATCTTCGCGAGCCCGCTCATGCCGGAACCGCCGATGCCGATGAAGTGCGCGGAGGTGATCGTCTCGGGAAGTGGGAGGGAGAGGTCGGGTCTGATCATGTCCGGTTCAGTCTACTTTTCGTTCGGTGGTGTCGACCGCGTCAGGCCGCATGCAGCGCGCGGTCGATCAGGGTGATCACGTTCTCCGTGCCGTTGCGGGTTCCTGCCGTCGCGGCGGCGGCCGCCATCCGGTCGATCCGTGCCTGATCCCCCAAGAGGGGCACGACGATCCGGCGTACCGCGTCGCCGTCGAAGGTGGCGTCGTCCAGGAGCTCGGCAGCACCGGCCGCCACTGCAGAGGCCGCGTTCAGTCGCTGCTCACCGTTGCCCACCGAATAGGGCACGTAGAGCGCGGGGATCCCCAGCGCGCTGATCTCGCTCACCGTCGCCGAGCCGGACCGCGACACGATCAGGTCTGCGAGCGCGAAGGCCAGATCCATGCGATCCACGTACCGACGCAACGCGTAGCCGTCGACTCCGGGGTCCGCCAGATCGCTGCGTTCACCGGTCACATGCAGCAGCTGCCAGCCCGCTGCGAGGATGTCCTGCCAGGAATCTGCCAGAGCCTCGTTGAGGCGCTGTGCACCGAGCGAACCACCGAAGACGAGCAGCACGGGGCGCTGGGCGTCGAGCCCGAAGTGCTCCGCGGCCTCCGCGCGAGCGGCCGAACGATCGAGCGCGATCACCTCGCGGCGCAGGGGCATCCCGACCACTTCGCTGCCACGGAGAGGCGTGCCCTCGAACGCGACGCCCACGGCCGCCGCGCGGCGGGCACCGAGCACGTTGGCCAGTCCGGGCTTGGCATTGGCCTCGTGCACCACGAACGGAACACCCTCGCGACGAGCGGCGACGTACGCCGGCGCCGACGCATACCCGCCGAACCCGACGACGACGTCGATGCCGTGCCGACGGATGTGCTCGCGCACTTGGGCGATCGCCCGACGGAACCTCCCGGGGAAGGCGGCCGCCTGGCGGTTCGGTCGGCGCGGGAACGGAACCTTGTCCACGATCAGCAGGTCATAGCCTCGCTCAGGCACGAGTCGCGATTCGAGCCCCTCCGCCGTGCCGAGCACGAGGACCGAGTCGTCGGGGACGCGCTCACGGAGCGCATCGGCGACGGCGAGCAGGGGATTCACATGGCCGGCGGTGCCACCGCCGGCGAGGAGATACGAGGTCACCTGGCGACCCTACCCCGCTCCGCTGACTGCTTCTCGGTCACGGGGATCGTGCGTGCGAACGCGAGCAGAACACCGCAGGCGATCAGGACGGCGAGCAGTGCTGTGCCTCCCTGCGACATGAATGGGAGAGGGACGCCCATCACGGGGAAGATACCGATGACGACGCCGATGTTCAGGACGGCCTGACCGACGATCCACACCGTGATTCCCCCGGCCGCGACGCGGATGAAGGCATCCGGCGTCTTCCGGATGATGTGGAACGCACCGACCGTGAAGAACGTGAACAGGGCCAGGACGACGATGCAGCCGATCAGCCCGAGCTCTTCTCCGACGATGGCGAAGATGAAGTCGTTGCCCGCTGCAGGCAGCCATCCGTACTTCTCCTGGGAGTTGCCGAGCCCGAGTCCGAAGATCCCCCCGGATGCCATGCCCCAGATGCCGTGGATCGACTGATAGCAGTCGCCCTCGTACAGCGCCATGTCGTCGCACGTGGCGACGATGCGGCGCATGCGGTCCTGGCTGGACAGCGCGTAGGCGAGCACCGCGATGACGCCGAGAATCACGGGAAGGATGAACAACCGGAGCTTGACCCCGGAGAAGAACAGACACCCCAGGAGGATGAGGACCAGCACCATCGCGGTGCCGAGGTCCTTTCCGGCGAGCACGGTACCGATCGCGAGCGCACCGACCGGGATCACGGGAATGAAGACGTGATGCCAGGTGCCGAGCATCGCCTGCTTGCGCAGCAGCACCGCCGCGATCCAGAGGGCCAGGGCGAGCTTGAGGAACTCGGAGGGCTGCAGCGTGAACCCGGCGATCTGGATCCAGTTCCGGTTTCCGCCGTCCTCGATACCCAGCGGCGTGAAAACCAGCAGCTGCAGAGCGACCGCGCCGAACAGTGCGGGCCACGCCATCTTCTTCAGGAACGCGACCGGCATCCGACTGACGAGGAACATCAGCGGCACACCCAGGAGGGCGAACACCCCCTGACGCAGCACACCGCCCATCGGGTCCTTGCCGCTCGCGACCGCGGAGGCACTCGTGGCGGACAGCACCATGACCAGACCGAACAGAGTCAGCAGCAGAGCGGTCGATGCGATGAGGAGGAACTCCGTCGACACCGGAGTGAACCGACGCCCGAGGGAGACTCGGGCTGCGAGCCCGCCGGACTCAGAGCGCGGAGGGCGGGACACCTGTGTCATCGGCGCTCCCCCGGTCGATCCAGTCCTGCACCGCCTCGGCGAAGCGATGCCCGCGATCCGCATAGCCGGAGAACTGGTCGAAAGACGCCGCAGCCGGGGCCAGCAGGACTGTGCCCTCGCCGTCGACGATCCCCGACGCGATCTCCACGACACGGTTCATGACCTGACCAGTCTCGCCAGCATCCACCTCGAACACCGGCACCGTCGGCGCGTGTCGCCGGAATGCCGCGACGACGGAGGCACGTTCGACGCCGATCACGACGGCCGCACGAGCCGTGGTGCCGACCTCGGCGACGAGCTCGGCGATGTCCACGCCCTTGAGGTCGCCCCCGACGATCCACACGGCCCCCGGGTAGGCCCGCAGCGACGACGCTGCCGCGTGCGGATTCGTCGCTTTGGAATCGTCGACCCAGGTGATCCCCCGGTGTCGCGCGACCACCTGGATGCGGTGGGCGTCGAGGCGGAAGGACTGGAGCGCTGCGTGGATCGCCTCCGGCTCCACACCGAGGGAGCGCGCCAACGCACTCGCTGCGAGGATGTTCTGCACGATGTGCGGAGCCGCGAGGCCCGCCTCATCGAGAGCGGCGACGGTCGTGAGCTCGAGGGCGCTGCGCGCACGGTCGTCCAGGAAGGCCCTGTCGACCAGGAGCCCCTCCACGATGCCGAGGTCGCTCGGGCCCGGGATCCCGAGATCGAAGCCGATGGCGCGGGCCCCCTCGACGACCTCCGCCTCCTCCACCATGTGGCGGGTGGCCTCATCCGCCTTGTTGTAGACGCATGCGACACGGGTGTTCCGATAGACCACGGCCTTCGCATCGCGGTACGCCTGTGCACTGCCGTGCCAGACCAGGTGATCGTCGGCGAGGTTGAGGCAGACGGCGGAGTACGGGAACAGCTCACCCTCGGGGCGGGACTGTCCGAGGTACCAGAGCTGATGGCTCGAGAGCTCGACCACCAGCACGTCGAAGCCCGCCGGGTCGCGCACGGCATCGAGCACCGGCACGCCGATGTTGCCGCACGGTGCCGCGCGCAGGCCCCCCGCCACGAGGAGTGATGCGGTCAGCTGAGTCGTGGTCGTCTTGCCGTTCGTCCCGGTGATCAGCACCCAGTCGGCCGGCGAGCCGTCGGCACGGACGACCTTGTCGCGGACGCGCCACGCGAGCTCCACGTCGCCCCAGATCGTCACGTCCGACTCCTGTGCCCACCGGATGAGCGGGTGCGAGGGCGGGAACCCCGGCGAAGCGATGACGACCTCCGGCGCGAAATCCACCAGCACGGCGGGGACTTCGGCGAGTGATCCGAGCTCGAGGCGTGCACCGATCACCGGGAGCAGCCGCTCGTATTCCTCCTCCGCCGATTCGCTGAGCACCAGCACGTCCGCGCCGAGTTCGGTGAGTGTATCGGCCACAGAGAAGCCGGTCATGGACAGCCCGAGAACCGCGACCCGAAGACCCCGCCAGTCGGCGTTCCAACTGGTGAGTCCGGCGAGGCGCTCAGTCGACACGGGTGAGCCATTCGACGTAGAACAGGCCGACGGCCGACACGGCGAGCAGACCGGCGATGATCCACATGCGGACGACGATCGTGACCTCGGACCAGCCGCGCATCTCGAGGTGGTGATGGAACGGGCTCATCAGGAAGAGGCGCTTGCCTCGGGTGAGTTTGAAGTAGCCCCGCTGCAGGATGACCGAACCGGAAGACAGCACGAACACCCCGGCGATCACGAGGAGGAGGAGTTCGGTGCGGGTGAGGATCGCCATGGCCGTGATCACGCCACCGATGGCCATCGAGCCGACGTCACCCATGAAGACCTTCGCCTTGGGGGCGTTCCACCAGAGGAACCCGATGAGGCTCGCCGCGACCGAGGCCGCGATGATGGCGAGGTTGAAGGGATCGCGGACCTCGTAGCATCCGCCGAGCGCATCGGGGTCTCCGCCGATGCAGGGTTGCTTGAACTGCCAGAACGCGATCACGCTGTACGCACCGACGACGATGACGCCGGCACCGGCGGCGAGGCCGTCCAGCCCGTCCGTCAGGTTGACGCTGTTCGACGTGGCGACGCCGATGACCGAGATCCACACCAGATAGAGGATCCAGCCGAGCACGACGCCGAAGGCGAACAGGTTGAGCCAGGTGATGTCGCGGAAGAGCGAGATCGCGGAGCTCGCAGGCGTCTGCCCCCACTTGTTGGGGAAGTTGAGCGCGACGATGCCGAAGGGCACGATCACGATGAGCTGGCCGATGACCTTGCGCCAGCCCGACAGCCCGAGGCTCCGCTGGCTGCGCACCTTCATGTAGTCGTCGATGAAGCCCACGGCACCGAAGCCGACCATCAGCCAGATCACCAGAAGCGCCGAGAGGGCGGGAACCTCGCCGCTGACGAGGACGCCCGTGAAGTAGCCCACGATCGAGCCGAGGATGAAGATGACGCCGCCCATCGTGGGGGTCCCCCGCTTCGCCTCATGGCTCGGGTTGTGGACCGACTCCGGGGTACGGATGACCTGTCCCCAGCCCCACTTCCGGAAGAGCCGGAGGAAGACGGGGGTCAGGAACAGGGTGAAGGCGAGCGAGATCGCCGCCGACATGATGAGAGACCTCACGAGAACAATTCTCCCAGACGATCGCCGAGATGCCGGAGGCCCACGGAATTGGATGACTTCACGAGCACGCGGTCGCCGTCGCGGAGCTCGGTGCGGAGGTACTCGTACGCCGCGTCCTGGTCGGGAAGGTGCACGGCCTCACTGTCCCAGGAGCCTTCGCCGACGGCGGCGAGATAGAGCCGCCTGGCTTCCGGTCCGACGACGACGATTCGCTGGATGTTCAGACGCACGGCGAGCAGACCGATCCGATCGTGCTCCTCCCCCGCGCTCTCGCCGAGTTCACTCATGGCCCCGAGCACGGCGACCGTCCGCTCATCGGGACCGGTGATCTGGGCGAGGGTGCGCAGCGCCGCAGCCATCGAGTCCGGGCTGGCGTTGTAGGCGTCGTTGATGATCCGGACGCGGTCGCTTCCGAGCGGTTGCATACGCCATCGTTCGGCGATCTCCACCGTCTCCAGACGCGCGACGGCGTCTGCCGGGGCGATGCCGAGGACGAGGGCGGAGGCGATCGCCGCCAGGGCATTGGTGATGTGATGCGCGCCGAGCACGCGGAGTCGCAGCGGCAGCCGCTCCCCGCCGACCTCGATGACGCAGGACGTGCCCGAGGCCGATACCTCGATGTCGACTGCGCGCACGTCGGCGGCGTCACTCTGCCCGAAGCCGATGACGTCCAGGCCGCGCGAGAGCGCGAGATCCTTCATCGCGGCGACTCGGGGATCGTCGATGTTGAGCACGGCCGTGCCGGGCACTCGGGCCGCCGAGACGAGCTCCGACTTCGCCTTGGCCGTCGCCTCGATCCCGCCGAACCCTCCGGCATGGGCCATGCCGACCATGAGGACCACGGCGAGATCCGGCTCCACCAGGCCCGCGAGGTGCGCGATGCTCCCCGGCGCGGCCGCACCGAACTCGCTCACGAGGAAACGGGTGCTCTTCGTCACGCGGAGCATGGTGACGGGAGCACCGACCTCATTGTTGAACGACTTGACGGGAGCGACGGTCTCGCCTTCGTCCTCCAGGATGCGCGCGAGGAAGTTCTTGGTCGTCGTCTTGCCGTTCGACCCGGTGATGCCGACGATGCGGAGCCGCCCCTCGGCACGGACGCGAGCGACCACCTCGCGTGCGAGGGCGCCGAGGGCCACGACGGCGTCCGACACGACGACCTGGCTGACGGGGACGTCGACGGTGTGCTCGACGATCGCCACGGCGGCCCCTGCTGCGACAGCCGCACCCACGAACCGGTGGCCGTCGGTCTCCGCGCCGGGCTTCGCGACGAAGACCGAGCCGGGAGTCATCGTGCGGGAGTCGGTGTCGACGATCCCGTCGACGACGGTCTCGGTCGTGTCCTCTCCGGCCACGCGCAGTTCACCGCCGACTGCGGCGGCGATCTCAGCGAGCGTCAGGGCGATCATTTCATCTCCATGCGCGGCTCTCGCCGACTATCCGAACTTGGGAAGGAGCTCGTCCATCGGGACAGTGGACGGCATCACGCGATAGGTCTTCATCACCTGCGTCATCGCCTTCTGGAAGGCGGATGCGGTGGCCGCGGACGATACAACCTTAGTCGGCTCGTCCAGGGTGACCACGACGACGTACTGCGGATCGTCCACCGGGGCGAACCCCACCATGCTGGTGTAGTAGACGCCGGCCTTGTAGCCGCCGTGGCCGTCGGAGACCTGCGCGGTACCGGTCTTGCTGGTCACACGGTAGCCCGGCACCTGGATGCGGTCCGCGTTGCCGCCCTGCACCGCCACGTTCTCCAGCATGCGCGTCAGCTCGGCCGCGGTCTGCTTCTTGATGATCTGCTCATGCTTCGGCGCCTCGGACTTCACGACGGTGCCGTCCTCGGCCGTGCACGATTCGACGAGGGAGAGATCGATCTTCTCCCCGCCGTTGGCGATCGCCTGGTAGGCACCGGCGAGTTGCGGCGCCGTCACCGTGAAGTACTGGCCGAACGTCGTCGTGTAGATGGACTGGCTGTCCCAGTCGCCGACCGGGTGGAGGATGCCGCCGACCTCCGAGGGGAAGTCGAGGGTCTTCTGGCCGACTCCGAACCTCTCGAGGTAGTCGTAGCGCACGTCCGGGGAGACCATGGTGCCGAACTTCGACAGCGCCACGTTCGACGAATCGATGAGCCCACCGGCGAGCGTGTAGTTGTAGGCGGGGTGACTGAATGCGTCGTTCACGACGGCTCCGTTGGGGAACGTTTCCCGCGACGACGCGGTGACCGTGCTCAGCGGTGTGAGGCCCGCGCCCTCGATGACGGCGGCGGCCGTGATCGCCTTGAACGTGGATCCCGGCTCGAAGTCCTTGTGGAAGATCTGGCTGTACCGTGTCTCCGGCGTCGAGGAGTCCAGATCGTTGGGGTCCATCGAGGGCCACTCGGCTGCCGCGCGGATCTTGCCGGTCTTGACCTCGACGACCGTCACGGTGCCGCCCTTGGCGCCCTGCTTCTGCGCCTCCTCACCGATCATCTGCTGCAGATACCACTGGAGGTCGCTGTTGATGGTGAGCTCCACGGAACCGCCGTCGACGGCCTCCACCGTGCGTTCGCTGCCGGGGATCACCACGCCGTTCGATCCCCTGCGGTACGACTCCTCGCCGTCGATGGGTGCGAGGCACTTCTCGCTCAGCTGCTCGATCCCGGCCTGTGCCGTCCCCGATCCGTCCAGGAAGCCGAGTATGTTCCCGGCGACCGCACCGTTCGGATAGACGCGGGTCTCCCTTCCCTCCATGTGGAGGTAGGCGAGCTTCAGATCGCGGAGTTCGATGTACTGCTCCGTGGTGAGCGAATTCTTGAGCGGTGCGTACTGACTCTGCGGGTCGTTCGCGAGCGCATCCGACACGAGGGCGCGCACGTCGTCACCGCTCTGCCCGGTGATCGCGGCGATCTTGTCGGACGCCTCGGCCCACGGCACCTGGGGATCCTTCTCCTCCAGCTGCATGATGACCTTCGGATTCAGCTGCGCATCGTAGACCAGCACGCTCGATGCGAGCACGGTGCCCCCCGCGTCGACGATCGATCCGCGTCGACCGGGGATCGTGTTCCCCGCGCCGATCTTGGTGAGGGATTGCGCGACGTGCTCGTCGGCGCTCACGACCTGGATGTCGATCAGGCGCACGACGAAGGCCGCCAACACGGAGAGGATGACGGCGAGGGCGACGACGGTACGTCGCCGAGGACCGCGGGTTGCTCGTGTCGTCATGCGATCTCTCCATCGATCATTTCGTGCTGGTCAGTGCGTGGTGGGACTCGGGAGCCCGTCGGTGATGGCCGGCGGAAGGTCCGGCGTCGTCTGGGCCGTGTCGCCGTCGTCGGTCACGGTCTCCGCCGGCGGCGGTTCCACGATCAGGGAGTTGGCCACAGCCGCCGCACCGTCGGGGTTGACGGTCGAGATCCCCTCCGCGCCGGCTCCGGTGCCGAAGAGCGCTCCGTCGCTGAGCCGCAGGTACGAGGGAGAACCGGCGACGACCATGCCGAGATCGGCAGCGCTGCTGGCGAGCACCTGCGGCGAGCTGAGGCCGGTGAGCTCTTCCTGCAACGCGTGGGACCGGAGATCCAGTTCACGCTGCTGCGAGGAGAGCGCGGCCAAGGTGAACGAATCCTGGGTGATCGCGAGCGAGAACCCCACCTGTGCCGCACCGATCGCCAGGGCCCCACCCAGGGCGACGAGCGCGTACGCGAGCTTCGGCTTGCGACGGACCGCCGGCCGTGTGACGGGCTGCAGCCGCCTCTGCGGCTCGCGGGTCGGTGTGAGGGGCGTCGCGGGCTTGCGGACCACCGCGTTCAGACTCATGCGCTCTCCCGCAGTTTCTCGGCGGCGCGCAGCCGCACCGGGATCGCCCGGGGGTTGCGCGCGCGTTCGTCGTCGCTGGCGAGTTCCGCACCCTTGGTGAGGATGCGGAACCGCGGAGCATGTTCGGGCAGTTCCACCGGAAGCCCGGCCGGCGCCGTCGAGGCAGACGCCGCGGCGAAGGCCTGCTTGACGAGCCGGTCCTCGAGCGACTGGTACGACATCACCACGATGCGTCCGCCGACATCGAGCGCATCCATCGCTGACGGGATCGCGTCGGCCAGCACGTTGAGCTCGGTGTTCACCTCGATGCGCAGGGCCTGGAACACGCGCTTGGCCGGATGCCCGGCACGCTGTGCGGCAGCGGGAGTCGCCGCGATCAGGATCTCGACGAGCTCGCCGGAGCGGGTGATCGGCTGCTTCTGACGCGCCTCGATGATGAAGCGCGCGTAGCGACCGGCGAGCTTCTCCTCCCCGTACCGCTCGAAGATGCGGCGCAGGTTGCCTTCGCTGTAGGTCGCGATGACATCGGCAGCGGTGACGCCCTTGGTCTGGTCCATGCGCATGTCGAGAGGAGCATCCTTCGAGTACGCGAATCCGCGCTCGGCCTCGTCGAGTTGGAGGGAGGAGACCCCGAGGTCGAAGAGGATCCCTGCCGCGCCCTGCGCATGCAGTCCGATCTCGTCGTACACCGTGTGCACCAGCGTGACGCGGTCCCCGAATCGGGCGAGCCGCTCCCCCGCGATGCGCAACGCGTCGGTGTCGCGGTCGAGCCCGATCAGTCGGATGTTCGGAAAACGCTCGAGCAGAGCTTCGGAGTGGCCGCCCATACCGAGCGTGGCGTCCACGAGCACCGCTCCGTCCGCTTGAAGGGCGGGAGCGAGCAACTCGACGCAGCGGTCGAGCAGGACGGGGGTGTGGATGTCTCGGAGGTTCATGATCTTTCTCGGGGTGACCATCGGCTCTGATCCCCCTCCGCTTCTCGACCCGGCACCGGGGAAGTGTGTCGGGGCGGGAGCGGCGGGGCATCACAGCCGTGGTCAGAAGAGTCCCGGAATCACCTCCTGCTCGAGGTCGGAGTAGGTCTCCTCGCCAGCGGCGAGGTAGGCGTTCCAGCTCTCCGCGTCCCAGATCTCGGCGTGAGCGCCGACACCGGTGACGATGAGCTCCTTCTGCAGCCCTGCGTACTGACGCAGGTGCGCGGGGATGGTGATGCGGTTCTGACTGTCGGGCATCTCCGCACTCGCACCGGAGAGGAACAGACGCATGAAGTCACGCGCCTGCTTGTTGGCGAGCGGAGCCTGGCGGATCCGCTCGTGCATCGCCTCGAACTCGGCCGTGCTGAACACGTAGAGGCACCGTTCCTGGCCGCGGGTGACGACGATGCCGCCACCGAGGTCCTCGCGGAACTTCGCAGGAAGGATGACCCGTCCTTTGTCGTCCAGCTTCGGAGAGTGCGTACCCAGCAACATCGGCCATCACCCCCTCTGCGTCCGGCCAACTCGAGGTGCGCCCCACTTTACTCCACTTTCCTCCACTTACCTACGACCAATCCGGGAAATCACGGGTCGCGCGCCAAGGGGCATGCTGAAATCCCGCGGAATTCCGCGGTGGAGTGAAGTGGAGGCTCAGTGGAGGAGCGTGGCGGCCCGCGCGTTAACGACAAAAGCCCGGATGCTCAGCATCCGGGCTTCTGTCGTGAGAAGTGAGTGGGGGTCAGTGACCGTCCTGCCGACGATCCCAGCGGTCGTTCATACGGTCCATGAACGAGGCGGAATCCTGCCGCTTCGCCGCAGAGCGTTCCCGAGGCTGCGCAGGAGCCGTGCGCCGCACGGGCGTGACGGCCACGATGACACCGGCGAGCATCGCCACGAATCCGATCACGCCGACCACGATGCCCCATACGCCGCCGAGGATGACGCCGGCCACGAGGCCGCCGACACCGGCGAGGAGAAGGAGAGCACCGTAGACCAGATTTCGGTAGCTCAGTGCGCGGTCGCCGGACGGCGCGCTCACGACGTCGGCATCATTGTGAAGGAGATGGCGTTCCATCTCGTCGAGCAGACGCTGCTCCTGTTCGGAGAGTGGCATTTCGTCCCCCTCGGGTATCGTGCCTCCCATTCTACGCGCGCGGAGGCGTCCGGGGCTAGCAGTTCGACGTCCCCTTGCTTTACGTATGCTGGGAGTCGTGTCGTCCTCCTCCCCCGTCCCCGGCGCGGTCGCCGCTCGCCTCGACCGCTTCCTCGCACGGATGCGCGACGAATCCGCCGACTACGGCCCGGACGCCGTCTCCTTTCTCGATGCCGCGGCCGGCACCCTCGAAGGAGGGAAGAGACTGCGCGCCCGGTTCTGCCACGCCGGCTGGCGCGCCGTCGCACGCTTCCACGAGCGTGACGCGGCAGAGACCGAGGCGCTCTGGGACGTGTGCACCGCGTTGGAGATCTTCCAATCCGCGGCTCTCGTGCACGACGATCTGATCGACAACTCCGACACCCGTCGCGGGAGGCCGGCGGCCCATCGCGCGCTCCAGGCGTCGCACGACGAAGCCGGGTGGTCGGGAGATGCCGAGTCGTTCGGCCGCGCCTCCGCGATTCTTCTCGGCGACCTTCTCGTCGCCTGGAGCGACGATCTGCTCGAGGCCGCGCTGGACGACCAGCCGCACGCGCGCGCCGTGCGCTCCGAGTACGCCCGGATGCGCCGGGACGTGACCACGGGGCAGTTCCTCGACATCGCCGAGGAGTCGGCCTGGAGCGTCAACGACGGAGCCCTCCACGCCGATCGGGCGCTGCGGGTGGCATCTCTCAAGTCGGCCAGATACAGCATCGAGCAGCCCCTGGTCCTCGGCGGCGCACTTGCCGGCGCCGACGTCGATCAACTGGACGCGCTTCGCCGTTTCGGTCACCCGATCGGGATGGCCTTCCAGCTGCGCGACGACGTGCTCGGAGTGTTCGGCGACGCCTCCGTCACCGGGAAACCGGCCGGTGACGACCTTCGGGAAGGCAAGCGCACGGTTCTGATCGCTCTCACGCGGCAGGCGCTCGACACGTCAGCGAGGAATCTGCTCGACGAGATGCTCGGAGACGTCGAGCTGACACCGCAGCAGGTGACCTCCTTGCAGGCGACGATCACCGACTCGGGTGCGCTCGCTCAGGTAGAGACCATGATCGCGGACTACGCCCGGGACGCCGACCGCGCGCTCTCGGGCGCCCGGCTCGACAACGCCGCGGTCGGCGAACTGCGTGAACTCGCACGCGCAGCGACGGTCCGTTCCGCCTGACCCGACGGACCCCTCAGGCGAGAGTGCGTGCGAGTCGACGCACGGCGCTCTTGTGCCCCGCCAACAGTGCGTCGATCGGCGAACGCCCCAGGCTCTCCTCGTCCGCGAGCAGCCAGTCGATCAGCTCGTCGTCGGTGAAGCCCGCATCCTGGAGCACGATGATCGTTCCCCGCAAAGAGCTCAGAGGACGCCCGTCGACGATGAACACCGCCGGCACGGCGAAGGTGCCGGTGCGACGGGACCCGACCAAGTAGTGCTCGTCGATCAGACGGCGCACGCGACCGAGCGGCTCGTCGAGCACCTCGACGAGGTCGGGCATCGTCAGCCACTCGACGGCGGCGGCAGGGGTTCCAGCAACGTTCTCAGACACGTTGCCCACTATCTCATCTCCGCCGGGATGCCGCATATCGACCCATCAGCCCCATACGTCACTTCCGTCACTTCTGTTGACTTCCGTTTACATCCGTGTCAGCGTGAAGTGCTCGAAAAGGGGGCTCGCCTTGGGAATCAAGACCGCCACGCGTCGAACGCGCAACCTGCAGCTCGGACTGCCTGCGGCCGTCCTGGGGGCTCTGGCCGCCACGCTCACCACCGCTCCCGCCGACGCCGCCTCGACGACGACGACGACGGACTTCTCGCCGATCGAGCGCCCGCGCAGCGTCCCCGTGCGCACGGTACCCGCCCAGTCCGCACCGTCGAGCTATGTCGTCCAGCCCGGTGACACCGTCTCGGCGATCGCCTCAC
Organism: Microbacterium sp. J1-1; assembly: GCF_024498615.1. Lineage (NCBI taxonomy): Bacteria > Bacillati > Actinomycetota > Actinomycetes > Micrococcales > Microbacteriaceae > Microbacterium > Microbacterium sp. J1-1. Next base: position 2,233,643 of record NZ_CP089590.1, read on the forward strand.
GCTTCGGGCTCCGCACCGTCGACGTGCTGTCCTGGAACGGGCTCTCGTGGCGTTCGGTCATCTACCCGGGCCAGACCCTGACCCTGCAGGCGTCGGCCGCACCGGCCGTCGCGCCGGCGCCGGCTCCGACGGCGACCGCGACATCGCATCAGGTCGTCGCCGGCGACACCGTGTACGCGATCGCCCGGAAGTACAGCACCACCGTGGATGCCGTGCTCGCTGCGAACGGGCTGACACGCGCTTCGGTGATCTATCCGGGACAGCGCCTCGTCGTCTCCGGCTCCGCTGCGCCGCAGGCGGCCGCCGCGCCGGCTGCCACGCCTGCCACTCCGCCTGCATCCGCGGCGGCCCACACCGTCGTCGCGGGTGACACCCTGTTCGGCATCGCGCAGAAGTACGGGACCACCACTCACGCGCTGTTCACCCTGAACGGACTCGGCCCGTCATCGATCATCTACCCCGGTCAGCGACTCGCCGTGGAGGCCGCCCCTGCCCCTGCGGCGTCGAGCACCGCCGCGACCGGCGGGCAGCGCTCCGCGAGCCTCACCGCCGAGCAGGCGTCGAACGCCGCCCTCATCATCCGCATCGGCCGCGAGCTCGGCGTGAGCGATCGCGCCATCGCTCTGGCACTCGCGACCGGCATGGTCGAGTCGGGACTCCGCAACCTCGATTGGGGCGACCGCGATTCACTCGGGATCTTCCAGCAACGCCCGAGCACCGGATGGGGAACGCCCGCGCAGATCACGGACGCGGAGCGCAGCACGCGAGTGTTCTACGGTGGTCAGCACGATCCGAACGGGCAGGCGACGCGAGGGCTCCTCGACATCCCCGGCTGGGAGAGCATGCCGTTCACCTCGGCCGCTCAGGCCGTGCAGATCTCGGCCTATCCCGACCGATACGGCCAATGGGAGACGCAAGCTTATGCCTGGCTCGCGCTCTACGGGTGACGACATCCGGAAAACCGACACCGCCGAGAGGTGAGCCGCTCCCCTGACTTTCAGGCAGTCCTCCATAGAATTCTGACGTGACGACCAATCAGCAGGCCGACCCCCTCATCGGGCGGCTTGTCGACGGCCGCTACCGTGTGCGTGCTCGGATCGCCCGTGGCGGGATGGCGACGGTGTACGTCGCCACCGACCTTCGGCTGGAGCGGCGCATCGCCCTCAAGGTGATGCATGCGCACCTCAGCGATGACTCCGCGTTCCAGAGCCGCTTCATCCAGGAAGCCCGCGCGGCCGCCCGCCTGGCGGATCCGCACGTGGTCAACGTCTTCGACCAGGGGCAGGACGGCGAGCTCGCCTACCTCGTGATGGAGTACCTCCCCGGGATCACGCTGCGCGAGCTGCTGCGCGAGCAGAAACGCCTCACCATCCCGCAGACCATCACGATCATGGATGCGATCCTGGCCGGGCTCTCCGCCGCGCACCGGGCCGGCATCGTGCACCGTGACGTCAAGCCGGAGAACGTGCTCCTCGCGGAGGACGGACGCATCAAGATCGGCGACTTCGGCCTCGCCAGAGCGACGACGGCGAACACGGCGACCGGGCAGCAGCTGCTCGGGACCATTGCGTACCTCGCGCCTGAACTGGTCACCCGAGGCACGGCCGACGCGCGCAGCGACATCTACGCGCTCGGCATCATGCTCTACGAGATGCTCGTGGGTGAGCAGCCGTACAAGGGCGAGCAGCCGATGCAGATCGCCTTCCAGCACGCCACGGAATCCGTCCCGCGTCCGAGCGTCCGCAACCCCGCGGTGCCGGAGCAGCTCGACGAACTCGTGCTCTGGGCGACCGAGAAGTCGCCGGACGAGCGCCCGGACGACGCCCAGCAGATGCTCGAGCGTCTGCGTGAGATCGAACGCGAACTCGGCATCACCCCGATGGCCGCCCGCGCGACCGCTCCGCAGCACAGCCCCGGCGACTCCGGCGACCTCACCAAGGTGATGCCGAGCACGATGGTCATCGCGGATCCTGCCGCCCCGGTGGCCGCCCCGATCGACAACGCGACGCTCCTTCGACGGCGCGCGTCGAAGCGGCGCGCGCGCGGCGCCTTCCTCCTCACGCTCGTGCTGCTGCTGGCCGTGCTCGCGGGTGGCGTCGGCTGGTGGTTCGGCTCCGGCCCCGGGTCGCTCATCGCTGTGCCCGGCGTCACCGGCAAGACCTACGACGACGCCGCGGCCGTGCTGGTGGATGCCGGCTTCGTCCCCACACAGAAAGACGAGTTCTCCGTCGACGTCGACGCCGGAACCGTGATCGAGACCGACCCCGGCGAAGGCACTCGGCTCGACAAGGGTGACGCCGTCACGGTGATCGTGTCCGCAGGCCCCGCCTCGCACGACCTCGAAAAGCTCAACGGACGAACGGAGCAGGACGCGCGCGACTATCTCGCCGGGGTCAACGTCAACGTCGACGACGAGACCCTCATCCTCTTCTCGAATGCCGACGCGGGCATCGTCATCAACGCCTACGTCACCCCGCGCGCAGGCGGTGACGCCTATGCCTGCGGTGACGGATGCACCGTCTTCGAAGACGACTCCGTGGAACTGTACGTCTCAGCGGGTGCTTTCCCCGACGTGTCCGGCATGTCGGTCGACGAGGCGACCTCGACCTTGACCGGAAAGGACCTGGTCGTCAACGAGGAGTCCCAGTACGCCTTCAGCAACGATGTCGCCAAGGACATCGTCATCGGCGTGGCGGACCGGGCTTCCGAGGGCAATTGGCGCCCCGGAGACACGGTGCAGCTGATCGTCTCGAAGGGACCCGAACTCTTCCCGGTCCCCGATGTCACCAACAGGACCCTGAACGAAGCGAAACAGATCCTCGCCGACAACGGCTTCACGGCCAGCTACGCGGCCTGGGGCGACCTGCCGGGGTTCGCGGAGATGGCTACAGTGACCGGCCAGGACCCGGGAGCGGACAAGTCACTGCCGCGAGGCGGCACCGTGAACCTCTCCATCCAGCTCACCGGCTGATCCCACAGCTCACACGAGAGAGCCGCCCTCCCGAGGTTCGGGGAGGGCGGCTCTCTTCGTGACGCGAGGAGCTGATCAGCGCTTCTCGAGCTCCTCAGCCACCAGGAACGCGAGCTCCAGGGACTGCATGTGGTTCAGACGCGGGTCGCACAGGCTCTCGTAACGCGTCGCGAGAGCCGCCTCGTCGATCTGCTCGGATCCACCCAGGCATTCCGTGACGTCGTCGCCGGTGAGCTCGACGTGGATGCCACCCGGGAACGTCCCGACTGCGCGGTGCGCCTCGAAGAAGCCGCGCACCTCGTCGACCACGTCGTCGAAGCGACGCGTCTTGTAGCCCGTCGGGGTGGTGATGCCGTTGCCGTGCATCGGGTCGGTGACCCACAGCGGCTGCGCACCGGAATCGCGGACCGCCTCCAGCAGGGGCGGCAGGGCGTCACGGATCTTGCCCGAGCCCATCCGCGTGATGAACGTGAGTCGGCCGGGCTCGCGGTCCGGGTCGAGCTTGTCGATCAGCTGGAGCGCCGTCTCGGGCGACGTCGTCGGTCCGAGCTTCACGCCGATGGGGTTGCGGATCTTGGAGAAGTAGTCGACGTGCGCGCCATCGAGCTCGCGGGTGCGCTCGCCGATCCAGAGGAAGTGAGCCGACGTGTTGTACGGAGTGTCCGTGCGCGAGTCGATACGCGTCATCGGTCGTTCGTAGTCCATCAGCAGGCCTTCATGACCGGTGAAGAACTCGACGCGCTTCAGCTCGTCGAAGTCGGCGCCGGCCGCCTCCATGAACTTGATCGCGCGATCGATCTCGGCCGCCATGCGCTCGTAGCGCTGATTGGCGGGGTTCTGCGCGAAGCCCTTGTTCCACGAGTGCACCTCGCGGAGGTCGGCGAATCCACCCTGGGTGAACGCGCGGATCAGGTTCAGCGTCGACGCGGCGGTGTGGTAGCCCTGGAGCAACCGACCCGGGTCGGCCGTACGAGAGCCCTCGGTGAAGTCGTAGCCGTTCACGATGTCGCCCCGGTAGGCCGGCAACGTGACGTCGCCGCGCGTCTCGGAGTCGCTCGAGCGCGGCTTCGCGAACTGACCGGCCATGCGGCCCATCTTGACGACCGGCATCGATGCGCCATAGGTGAGCACCACAGCCATCTGCAGCACCGTCTTGATGCGGTTGCGGATCTGCTCGGCCGTCGCGCCGGCGAAGGTCTCGGCGCAGTCGCCGCCCTGGAGCAGGAACGCCTGTCCCGAAGCCGCGCGGGCGAGCCGGTCGCGGAGGTTGTCGACCTCACCCGCGAAGACCAGCGGCGGGAGGGTTGCGATCTGGCGCGAGACGTCGGCGACGCGGTCCGCGTCGGGCCACTGCGGCTGCTGCTTGATGGGAAGCGAACGCCATGCATCAAGTGCTTCGATGTGGTGCGGGAGCATGCCTTCCAGCCTAGTGGTCGCGGGGACCACGCAGATGCGCGCGGGAGGCTATGTGACGCGAGTGGGGAGCCGGTCCTTGACCGTCGACGCGTAGACGTCTTCGTACTTCTGCTCACCGAGGCGCTGCAGGGCCACCATGATCTCGTCGGTGACGGAGCGGAGGATGTAGCGGTCGTTCTCCATCCCGGCGTAGCGGGAGAAGTCGAGAGGTTCCCCGATGACGATCCCGACCCGGACGATGCGCGGCAACCGCCGTCCGATCGGCATCGCCGTATCGGTGTCGACCATGATCACGGGGATCACCGGGACCTTGGCTTCGAGAGCCATGCGGGCGATCCCCGTGCGGCCGCGATACAGCGTGCCGTCGGGACTCCGTGTCCCCTCCGGGTAGATGCCCAGGAGGTCGCCTCCGCCGAGGACCTGGAGGCCCGTGTTCAGGGACGCCTCCGAAGCCTTGCCGCCGGAACGGTCGATCGGGATCTGTCCGGTGGCTTTCATGAAGAACTTCGTGGACCACCCCTTCAGACCCCGGCCCGTGAAGTAGTCGCTCTTGGCCAGGAACGACATCGACCGGTCGATCATGAGCGGAAGGAAGATGGAATCGGCGAAGGACAGATGGTTGCTGGCGAGGATCGCCGCACCGCTTGCGGGCACGTTCTTCCGCCCCACGATCCACGGTCGGAAGACCGCCTTGACCACGGGGCCGATCACCACGTACTTCATCAGCCAATAGAACATCGAGTGGAAGTCTAGCGCCGAGGGTCGCATCCACCCCGGTCTTCTTCGCGGCGCTTCCGCGCGAGCGACCCAGTTTCACCCCGAACGCAACTCGGTTCCATGCCCTAGACTCGAAGCCACGCCCTGCCCGACCGGTACCGAAGGAGCTGCCGTGGTCCAGTTTGAAGTCCCCGCGATCGTCCCCGCCGACCCCGATGCGAACGTCGCCGACCTCCTGGTCAAGCGCGTCGAAGCCACTCCGGATCGCGCCCTCTTCTCCGTGCCGGAGGGCGACGGCTGGCGCGACATCTCCGCCGCCGATTTCCAGACGGCTGTCGTCGCCCTGGCGAAGGGCTTCGCCGCCGCCGGGATCCAGCCCGGTGAGAAGGTCGGCTTCCTGGCGCGCACCACGTACGAGTGGACGCTCATCGACTTCGCCCTCTTCTACGCCGGCGCCGTGATGGTGCCGATCTACGAGACGAGCTCGCCCTCGCAGATCCAGTGGATCCTCGAAGACTCGGGTGCGATCGCGCTGATCGTGGAGTCCCCCGAGCACTTCGCCCGCTTCGATGAGGTCCGCGGCGACCTGCCGCTGATCCGGGAGGTCTGGCAGCTGCACCTCGGAGCGATCGACACCCTCACCGCGCAGGGTGCGTCGGTGACGGACGGAGAGATCGAGCGCCGCCGCAGCCTCGCCGTCGGATCCGACATCGCGACGCTCATCTACACCTCCGGTTCGACCGGCCGCCCGAAGGGGTGCGTGCTCACGCACAGCAACTTCGTCGAGCTCTCCCGGAACTCGGCCAAGGCCCTGGACGAGGTCGTGCAGACGCCCGGCGCGTCCACGTTGCTGTTCATCACGACCGCACACGTGTTCGCCCGCTTCATCTCCATCCTCGACGTCCACGCCGGCGTCCGCACCGGACACCAGCCCGACACCCGTCAGCTGCTGCCGGCGCTCGGTTCCTTCAAGCCGACCTTCCTCCTCGCGGTCCCGCGCGTCTTCGAGAAGGTCTACAACTCCGCGGAGCAGAAGGCGGAGGCGGGCGGCAAGGGCAAGATCTTCCGCTCGGCGGCCGACGTCGCCATCGAGCACTCGAAGCTGCTCGAGCAGGGCAAGAAGATCCCGTTCGGCATGAAGCTCAAGTTCGCGCTGTTCAACAAGCTCGTCTACAGCAAGCTCCGTGAGGCGATGGGCGGCAACGTCGTGTATGCCGTCTCGGGCTCCGCTCCCCTGGGCTCGCGCCTCGGCCACTTCTTCCACAGCCTGGGCGTCGTCATCCTCGAGGGCTACGGCCTCACCGAGACGACTGCCCCGGCGACGGTCAACCTGGCCGACAAGTCGAAGATCGGCACGGTCGGCCCCGCTCTCCCGGGTGTCGGTCTGCGCCTCGCCGAGGACGGCGAGATCGAGGTCCGCGGCATCAACGTCTTCAAGGAGTACTGGAACAACCCCGAGGCGACGGCCGAGGCCTTCAGTGACGGCGGGTGGTTCCACACCGGCGACATCGGCAGCTTCGACTCCGAAGGCTTCCTCACGATCACCGGGCGCAAGAAGGAGATCATCGTCACCGCCGGAGGGAAGAACGTCGCTCCCGCCGCGCTCGAGGATCCGATCCGTGCGAACCCGATCATCGGGCAGGTCGTCGTGGTCGGTGACCAGCGTCCGTTCATCTCCGCTCTGATCACGCTCGACCCGGAGATGCTTCCGACCTGGCTCGCGAACAACGGCCTCGATGCCAAGATGTCGCTGGCGGATGCGTCCACGAACGCCGCCGTCCGCGCCGAGGTGCAGCGGGCGGTCGACGCCGCGAACGACCGGGTGTCGCGCGCGGAGTCGATCCGGAAGTTCACGATCCTCGACTCCGAGTGGACGGAGGCCTCCGGCCACCTCACACCGAAGCTCTCGATCAAGCGCAACGTCATCATGAACGACTTCGCCGACGAGATCGCCGCGATCTACGACGAGCCGGTCGCCACCACCAACGTCGCCATCGGCGGCTGACACCCCGGACAGCAAGAAGGGCCCCGCTCGCGCGGGGCCCTTCTTCGTGCGGTCGGAGTTCAGGCCGTCAGAACCAGGCGCTCTCCCGCACCTCGCGCATGGCGACCTTGCGCGTCTCGGCATCGAGCCTCGTCAGGAAGAGCTTGCCGTCGAGATGGTCGGTCTCGTGCTGCAGAGCCTGCGCGAGGAGTCCCTCCCCCTCGAGCACCACGGCATTGCCGTCGAGATCGATGCCCTCCACGCGCGCCCACGGATACCGCAGTGCGTCGTGCCACAGTCCGGGTACCGAGAGGCAGCCCTCGCCCGTCGGCTCCGGCTCCCCCCGCACTTCGGTGAGGACGGGATTGAGCACGTAGCCGATGTCGCCGTCGATGTTGTAGCTGAACGCACGCAGTGCGACGCCGATCTGCGGTGCGGCGACGCCGGCCCGCCCCGGCAGCTCCACCGTGTCGACCAGGTCGGCCACGAGTGCGCGCACCCCCTCATCGATCTCCTCGATCGGGGCACACACCGTGCGCAGGACGGGGTCGCCGAAGATGCGGATCTCTCGGACCGACATCAGGCGGCCCTGGCCCGCAGGCCCTCGACCAGGAGCGCCGCCAGCTCACGCGCGGCGATGCGGGTCTCCGGCGACAGGTTCGCGAACACGATCGTCCCCCCTCCCGCGATCTGCGGGTCGTAGGGGACGCGGACGACGCTCCGCGCACGGGTGGCGAAGTGGGATTCCAGCTCGTTCAGCCGCACCAACGGGGTCCCGGGCGTGGACTGGTTGAGGACGACGATCGCCTCACGCGCCTGCTCCGCGAAGCCGTTCGTCTCGAGCCAGGTGAGCGTCTCGGATGCCAGACGGGCCTCATCGACGCTCAATCCCGAGACGATGACGATCTGGTCCGCGAGGTCGAGCGTCGCCGACATCACGGAGTGGACGATCCCGGTGCCGGTGTCGGTCAGGACCAGCGAGTAGTAGTGGGCGGCCACGCCGGCCACGTCACGGTAGTCGCTGTCGCTGAACGCCTCGGCGACGCGCGGATCGGAATCGGAGGCGAGGACATCGAGACGGGTCGCGTCGCGCGCGACGATGGCGGAGATGTCGTGGTAGCCCTTGACGTCATCGTGGATCCGGACCAGATCGCGCACCGACTTGCTGTGATGCGGCCGCACGATGCGCTCCGCGAGGGTTCCCCGATCGGGGTTGGCATCGACAGCGATCACCCGGTCCTCGCGGGCGTCGGCGAGTGCCATCCCCAGCAGCGCGGTGATCGTCGTCTTGCCGACACCTCCCTTGCGGGAGAGCACCGGGACGAAGCGTGCACCGCCCGCGAGCGGAGCCGCGATCCTCGCCGAGAGCGCCTTGCGTTCCCGCGCGCGCCTGCCGTCGCCGATGTTGATGCGACGCCCGGAGATCGTGTACAGGAAGTGGCTCCACGCTCCCTCCGGCTCCGGCTTGGCCACCCGATGCGGATCGAGCAGTCTGTCGGCGGTGAGGAGATCCGCGGACTCGCGCGAGGACTCTCCCAGGTCGTCCAGACGCTTGGACGTCAGCGTCACGTCGGTGCGCGGTGCCGTGCGGGAGGACTGCGAGATGAGGGTCTTCTTCTCCTCAGGAGCGGACACGGTTCTGTTCTCCTTATCGACGGATGTTCGTACGGGAGCAGATGCCGACGGGGACGGCGGCGCTTCCGCGCTCGCTCGTGCAAGGAATCGTGCCGCGACGGCTGCCTCTTCGGCCTGGTCCCGGGCGTCGTCGGTGACCTCGACGACCGCAGGGGTCTCGGAGGTCTCGGGCTCGTCGACCACGATGGCATCGATGACCCTCTCCGAAGACGGCCGCACGATTCGAGGCGCCGCGACGGCGGGGGTCTCGACCGGACGGGCATCGGTCGCCTGCTCCTCGACGCGAGGCGGATCGATCACGAGCTCGCCGACGACCTCGCCGTCCACGACCCCGTCGTCGGCAAGGTCATCGTCCTCGTCCTTCGGCAGCGTCACACTGACCTGCGCGGTCGCCCCGAGGATCCCGATGCCTGCCGTGTCGAGTGATGCGGCTTCGTCGAGCACCCCCAGCGGGTTATCCTCGGGGTCCGTGGTGTTCTTCGGTGTCACGATGTCGCTCCCAGCCTGTGCGGGCCCCGGGTACGCACATCGTGCGCTGGCCTCGCCCGCACAAGATTAGTGCGCCGGACGGATCACGACCAAAAGATCTCCGGCATCCACCTGCTGCGTCTCGGCGATCGCGTGACGTTCGATGACGCCGTCCACGGGGGCCGTGATGGCCGCCTCCATCTTCATCGCCTCGATGGATGCGACGGGTTCGCCGGCGCGGACGGCTGCACCCACCTCGGCCTTCAGCGTGACCACCCCGGAGAAGGGCGCCGCGACCTGGCCGGGCACGGAGGTGTCCGCCTTCTCCACCTCGTGCACGTCCACGACGATCGACCGATCCCTCACGAAGACGGGCCGGAGCTGCCCGTTGAGGGTCGTCATCACGGTGCGCATCCCCTTGTCGTCCGCATCGCCGATGGCTTCGAGACCCACGTAGAGCTGGACGCCGCGATCGATCTCGATCAGGTGCTCCTGCCCGGCCACGAGCCCGTACAGGTAGTCGGCCGTGTCGAGCACGGAGAGGTCTCCGAACAGTTCCCGCCGCTCCGCGAACTCAGCGCTCGGACCGGGGAACAGCAAGGTGTTCAGCCGTGCGCGGCGTTCGGCACTGGTCCCGGCGAGTGCGGCCTCATCGTCAGCACTGATCTCGGTGAGGCCGACGCGCACCGTGCGTCCGGCGAGCACCTTGCTGCGGAACGGCTCGGGCCATCCACCCGGAAGATCGCCGAGTTCGCCCGCCATGAAACCGACGACCGAGTCCGGCACGTCGTACTTCTCGGGGTTGGCCTCGAAGTCGGCCGGATCCGCCTTCACCGCGGCCAGGTGCAGGGCCAGGTCACCGACGACTTTGGAGGACGGAGTGACCTTGGGAACGCGACCGAGCATGCGGTCGGCCGCGGCGTACATGTCCTCGATGAGCTCGAAATCGTCGGCGAGCCCCAGCGCCTTGGCCTGCTGACGCAGGTTCGACAGCTGGCCACCGGGAATCTCGTGGTGGTAGACACGTCCCGTGGGTCCCGGAAGCCCGGATTCGAACGGCGCGTACTGCCGCCGCACCGCCTCCCAGTAGGGCTCGAGATCGGAGACGCCGTCGAGCGGGATGCCGCTGTCCCGGTCGGTGTGGGCGAGGGCGGCGACGAGGGACGACAGCGATGGCTGGCTCGTGGTGCCGGAAAGCGGCGCGGACGCAGCATCCACCGCATCCACCCCGACGGCGCTCGCGGCGAGCAGGGTCGCCAGCTGCCCACCGGGGGTGTCATGCGTGTGCAGATGCACCGGCAAGTCGAACCGCTCCCGCAGCGCTGCGACGAGCTTCACCGCGGCGGCCGGGCGCAGCAGCCCCGCCATGTCCTTGATCGCGAGGATGTGCGCCCCCGCGTCCACGATCTGGTCTGCGAGGTGCAGGTAGTAGTCGAGGGTGTAGAGGTCTTCGGCCGGATCGAGCAGGTCGCCGGTGTAGCAGAGCGCCACCTCGGCGACCGCCGTTCCGGTCTTGCGCACGGCCTCGATCGCCGGCCGCATCTGTTCCACGTCGTTGAGCGCGTCGAAGATGCGGAAGATGTCGACACCGCTGGCCGCAGCCTCGGCGACGAACGCCTCGGTGACCGCCGTCGGGTAGGGCGTGTAGCCGACCGTGTTGCGTCCGCGCAGGAGCATCTGGATCGCGACATTCGGCAGTGCGGCGCGCAGCTTGTCGAGGCGCTCCCACGGGTCCTCACCGAGGAAGCGGAGGGCGACGTCGTAGGTCGCCCCACCCCAGGCCTCGACGGACAGGAGTCCGGGGGTCGACCGGGCGACGTAGGGCGCTGCGGCCACGAGGTCCTTCGTGCGCACCCGCGTCGCCAGGAGGGACTGATGCGCGTCGCGGAAAGTCGTGTCGGTGATCGCGAGCGCCGTCTGTTCCCGGAGGCTGCGGGCGAATCCCTCGGGCCCGAGCTCGAGGAGGCGCTGGCGTGAGCCGGGAGCCGGTTCCGCGCTCAGATCGATCGCCGGCAGCTTGGATGCGGGATCGATCACACCGGGGTGGGCACCGTTCGGCTTGTTGACCGTGACGTCGACCAGCCAGTTCAGGAGCTTCGTCCCGCGGTCCTTCGAGACACGACCGCGAAGCAGTCCGGGACGCTCGTCGATGAAGGAGGTGCTCACGTCTCCGGCGATGAAGGCGTCATCCTCGAGGAGAGCCTGCAGGAAGGGGATGTTGGTCGCGACGCCGCGGATGCGGAACTCGGCGAGTGCTCGGCGCGCCCGAGCGACCGCGGCCGGGAAGTCCCGCCCGCGACAGGTGAGCTTCGCCAACATCGAATCGAAATGCGGGCTGATCTGTGCGCCCTGGTGCACGGTGCCACCGTCGAGACGGATCCCGGCCCCACCGGGAGAGCGGTACGTGGTGATCTTCCCCGTGTCGGGACGGAAGCCCTGCGTCGGGTCCTCGGTCGTGATCCGGCACTGCAGCGCGGCGCCGCGCAGGTGCAGATTCTCCTGCTGCAGACCGAGCTCGGCCAGCGTCTGCCCCGAGGCGATCCGCATCTGGCTCTGCACGAGGTCGACGTCGGTGACCTCCTCGGTCACGGTGTGCTCGACCTGGATGCGGGGGTTCATCTCGATGAAGACGACTTCGCCTGCCCGCTCCCCCGCCGTCTCGAGGAGGAACTCGACCGTGCCCGCGTTCTCGTACCCGATGGAGCGGGCGAACGCGACGGCGTATCCGTGAAGTGCCGTGCGGATGTCGTCGTCGAGGTTCGGCGCCGGAGCGATCTCCACGACCTTCTGGTGCCGACGCTGCACGGAGCAGTCGCGCTCGAACAGGTGCACGGTCTCGCCGGTCTTGTCGGCGAGAATCTGCACCTCGATGTGTCGGGGGCGGACGACAGCCTGCTCCAGGAACATCCGCGCATCACCGAACGCGCTGGCGGCCTCGCGCATGGCCTCGGCCAACGCCGGAGCGAGGTCACCAGACGTCTCGACGCGGCGCATCCCCCGGCCACCGCCACCCGCGACCGCCTTCGCGAAGAGCGGGAACCCGATGTCCTCTGCCTGGGCGACGAGTGCGTCGACGTCGTCGGAGGCCTCCGTGGAACGCAGGACGGGGACTCCCGCTTCGATCGCGTGTCGCTTGGCCTCGACCTTGTTGCCCGCCATCTCCAGCACGTTCGAGGGAGGACCGATGAAGACGATGCCGTTCGCCGCAGCCTTCTCCGCGAGCTCGGGATTCTCCGACAGGAAGCCGTATCCCGGATAGATGGCATCCGCTCCCGATTCCAGCGCAACGCGGATGATCTCGTCGACATCGAGGTACGCCCGCACCGGGTGCCCGCGCTCGCCTATCTCGTAGGCCTCGTCGGCCTTGAGACGATGCACAGAACCCCGGTCTTCATGGGGGAAGACCGCGACGGTGCGCGCCCCCACCTCGACAGCCGCACGGAAGGCGCGGATCGCGATCTCGCCGCGGTTCGCCACAAGGATCTTCTGGAACATGCACACCTCTGGGAGCTCGATGCACAGCGTTTTCGATGCACATGGGGCGGGGCTGAGTGTTCCCCCAGCCTAGGGGAAGGTAACGTGGTGTCCGTGCACGTACTCAGCGTCAGCTCTCTCAAGGGGGGCGTCGGCAAGACGACCGTGACACTCGGGCTGGCCTCCGCGGCTTTCGCTCGGGGCGTCCGGACTCTCGTCGTCGACCTCGACCCTCAGTCCGATGTCTCCACCGGGATGGACATCCAGGTGGCAGGTCGGCTCAACATCGCCGACGTCCTGGCGAACCCGAAGGAGAAGGTGGTCCGGCAGGCGATCACGTCAAGCGGATGGGCGAAGGTCCACCCCGGCACCATCGACGTGCTGATCGGGAGCCCCTCCGCGATCAACTTCGACGGGCCGCACCCGAGCGTGCGTGACGTGTGGAAGCTCGAGGAGGCGCTCGCCTCGGTCGAGGCCGACTACGACCTCGTCCTCGTCGACTGCGCTCCCTCCCTGAACGCGCTCACCCGGACCGCCTGGGCCGCCAGCGACCGCGTCATGGTGGTCACGGAACCCGGACTGTTCTCCGTCGCCGCCGCCGACCGTGCCCTCCGCGCCATCGAGGAGATCCGTCGGGGGCTCTCGCCCCGGCTCCAGCCCCTCGGCATCGTCGTGAACCGCGTGCGCCCGCAGTCCATCGAGCACCAGTTCCGCATCAAGGAGCTGCGTGACATGTTCGGACCTCTCGTGCTCTCCCCTCAGCTGCCCGAGCGCACCTCGCTGCAGCAGGCCCAGGGTGCCGCGAAGCCGCTGCACATCTGGCCCGGCGATTCCGCGCAGGAACTCGCCGCCGACTTCGACCAGCTTCTGGACAGGATCATCCGCACCGGTCGGATCGCCGTTCCGGAGAACGGCCCACAGAGCTGATCCGCACGACGCGCACGACGAAACGGCCGCCCTCATCGAGGGCGGCCGTTTTCCGTCTGAAGCGGAAAGTCGTGGTCAGGCGGAACGCTTCGCGCGACGAGCGGTGAGTTCGTCGACGGGGTCCGGAGCGGTCGGGTCGAATGCCACGAGGGTCGACTCCACCTCGCGGAGGACCTTGCCGACGGCGATGCCGAAGACACCCTGGCCGCGGCTCACGAGGTCGATGACCTCGTCGTTCGACGTGCAGAGGTAGACGGATGCACCGTCGCTCATCAGCGTGGTGCCCGCGAGATCGCGGATGCCTGCGCGGCGCAGCTCCTCGACGGCGGTGCGGATCTGCTGGAGGGAGATGCCGGTGTCGAGAAGGCTCTTCACCAGCTTCAGGACGAGGATGTCGCGGAAGCCGTAGAGGCGCTGCGAACCGGAGCCGCTGGCGCCGCGCACGGTGGGCTCCACCAACTCGGTGCGCGCCCAGTAGTCGAGCTGACGGTACGTGATGCCAGCTGCACGAGCGGCGACCGCACCGCGGTATCCGACCTCGTCGTCCATGGCCGGGAGGCCGTCGGTGAAGAGGAGTTCGGGTACGAACCGCGGGTCGCCTGCGAGCTCATCCGCATTCATCTGAAATCCTCCCTGGAACGGTTTCTTCCACGGTAGAGCAGTGCCTGGGCACCGGCAATGACATCCGTGCGACAACGAAGGTGTGTCGCAATCAGTTCGTTACGAAAGCACTCGCGACAGCGCATCCTTGACGAAGAGCGAGCGCACTTCGTCGATCCGCGTCGCCAGTTCCGGCGCCAATTCGCTGGCCTTCGCCCGGGATGCGGCGTCGGTCCGCCGCAGGAGTGCGGACATCGCCGACTCGATGAGCGCGACTTCCCGCTCAGCCCCTTGGCGCAACGACCGCAGGTGCCGGGGTTCGATGCCGTGGCGATCCAGGGCGACGAGACCGCGCAGCAGCGTGACGGTGGCTTCCGGGTAGCTCTCCTGCGCCGTGATGACGCCGGTGCTGATCGCATCGTTGAGCAGCTGCGGCCCCGCGCCGGCGGCGGCGAGCAACTCGTCTCGGCGGTAGCGACGCGGCGCCGGCGTGATCGAGGGCGGCGGAGCGAGGGCGGACGCCTCCCCGCCGGCGGCGGCGTCATCGAGCTGCTCCCGGATGACGCTCAGCGGAAGATAGTGATCGCGCTGCAGCGTGAGACCGAGGCGCAACCGCTCGATGTCCGAGGCGGAGAACTTGCGGTAGCCCGACTCCGTGCGGGAGGGGCTGACGATGCCCTGCACTTCGAGGAAGCGCAGCTTGCTGGAGGTGAGGTCGGGGAACTCCGGTGTGAGCCGAGCAAGGACCTGGCCGATACTCAGCAAGCCCGCGGACGCGGAACGTTCGCGGGCGGGAGTGGCCGCCATCAGTCGTTCGCCGCCGCGCGATCGTGAGGGGAGACGAAGAAGTTCAGACGGAACTTGCCGACGCGCACTTCGGAGCCGTCGACCAGCGCGCTGCGGTCGACGCGCTCCCCGTTGACATACGTCCCGTTGAGGGAGCGCTGGTCGATGATCTCGAAGGCGGATCCGCTGCGGGTGATCTCGGCGTGCCGGCGCGAGACGGTCACATCGTCGAAGAAGATGTCGGCCTCGGGGTGCCGCCCGACCGTGGTCACATCGGTGTCGAGCAGATAGCGCGCACCGGCGAGAGCGCCCGAGCGCACCAGCAGCAACGCGGATCCCGCAGGCAGTGCGGCGATGGCCGTCTGCTCCACGTCGGTCAATTCCACCCCGAACGGCACGAAAGACAGGTCGGAATCGTGTCCGAACGTCTGCGTCACGTCGTGTTTCTGCTCGCCGGAACGGTGGATCGCGTCCTCACCGGCCGGTCGGCTGTCGCTGTCTGTCACTGTGCCCTCCTGATCATCCAGACTAACGGATGCCGAGGCGCTCGCGGGAGGCCGCATTCACACTCAGCCGTCACATACTGCTTATCCATAAGGTGGAGTGGTGAAGATCAAAGCTCTGCGCCCGTCGGCCACCCCGATCGCCCTCGCCGCGACCCTGCTCGCCGCGTTCCTCGTGCTCTTCTCCCCGCTCTCGGCGTCCGCGCACGACGCGCTCGTGTCGTCGTCTCCCGCTGCCGATGAATCGGTCGACACCGTCCCCGAAGAGCTCACGCTGACCTTCAGCGCCAAGCTCATCGACGGTGAGGGTGCGACGGAGGTCGTCGTGACCGCCCCCGATGGCACGTCGGTCACCGAGGGCGCGGCGACGGTCGAAGGCGCGATCGTCACCCAGCCCTTGCAGGGGTCCGGTCCGGCCGGCGAATACCACGTGATCTGGAAGGTCGTCTCCAGCGACGGACACCCCACTTCCGGCGAGTACTCCTTCATGGTGACCGTCGGCGACGACGGGTCTGCGACCGCGGAGCCCACGGCGGCCCCGACCAGCGCAGCGCCGACGACGGAGCAGACCACGGAGCCTGAGGCGACCTCGACACCGACTCCGGTCCCCGACGATGCCGACACCGGTTCCGCATGGGTCTGGGTGCTCGCGATCATCGCTGTCCTGGTCGTCGCCGGAGTGGTCATCTGGATCGTCGCGAGCCGCCGCCGAGGTGGGGCTCCGACCGATTCCGACACCCCGTCGGAGCGATAGGCTTAAGGCATGCCACACTACGACGTCGTCATCCTTGGTGCAGGTCCTGGCGGATACGTCGCTGCGGTTCGCAGCGCGCAGCTCGGTCTGTCCACCGCCATCATCGAGGAGAAGTACTGGGGCGGTGTCTGCCTCAACGTCGGCTGCATCCCCTCCAAGGCGCTCCTGAAGAACGCGGAGCTCGCGCACACCCTGAACCACAAGGCGGACTTCTTCGGGATCTCCGGCGAGTTCACGATCGACTTCGGCAAGGCGTTCGATCGCAGCCGCGAGGTCGCCGAGGGTCGCGTCAAGGGCATCCACTTCCTGATGAAGAAGAACAAGGTGACCGAGTACAACGGTCGCGGCACCTTCACCGGCCCGAAGGCGATCTCGGTCGCCAAGGCCGACGGCACGTCCGAAGAGGTCACCTTCGACAACGCCATCATCGCCACCGGCTCCAAGGTCCGTCTGCTGCCGGGCGTGACGCTCAGCGAGAACGTCGTCACCTACGAAGAGCAGATCATGACCCGTGAGCTGCCGAAGTCGATCGTCATCGTCGGCGCGGGCGCGATCGGCATGGAGTTCGCCTATGTGATGACGAACTACGGGGTCAAGGTCACGATCATCGAGTTCCTCGACCGCGCGCTCCCCAACGAGGACGCGGACGTGTCGAAGGAGATCACGAAGCAGTACAAGAACTACGGCGTCGACATCCTGACCTCCACCAAGGTGGAGACCGTCGTCGACAACGGCTCCTCCGTCACCGTCACCTACACGGGCAAGGACGGTCAGCAGTCGTCGATCGAGGCCGACAAGGTGCTGATGTCGGTCGGCTTCGCGCCGAACATTGAGGGCTTCGGCCTCGACAAGACCGGTGTGAAGCTCACCGAACGCGGCGCGATCGACATCGACGATCACATGCGCACGAACGTCGAGGGCATCTACGCGATCGGTGATGTGACGGCCAAGCTGCAGCTCGCCCACGTGGCGGAGGCACAGGGCGTCGTCGCCGCCGAGACGATCGGTGGCGCGGAGACGCAGACCCTCGGCGACTACCGGATGATGCCGCGTGCGACGTTCTGCTCGCCGCAGGTCGCATCGTTCGGGCTCACCGAGCAGCAGGCCAAGGACGAGGGGCGCGAGATCAAGGTCGCGAACTTCCCGTTCATGGCCAACGGCAAGGCGCACGGCCTCGGCGAGCCGGTCGGCTTCGTCAAGCTGATCGCCGACGCGGAGCACCTCGAGCTCATCGGCGCGCACATGATCGGCCCCGACGTCTCCGAGCTCCTGCCCGAGCTGACGCTGGCCCAGAAGTGGGACCTGACCGCACTCGAGCTCGCGCGCAACGTGCACACCCACCCGACGCTGTCGGAGGCACTGCAGGAAGGCTTCCACGGCCTCGCAGGACACATGATCAACTTCTGATCCTCACATCACGAAGGCCCGGTTCGCAGAGTGCGGACCGGGCCTTCGCGCGTCACAGGCCGCGCATCGTGAGGAGCCCTGCCGTCCAGCCGCGCAACGGAGCGGACCCGAGGGTACGCATCAGCAGCTCCCTGCCGCGCACCACCGGCGCCGGGGCGGGCGCCCCCATCGCCATATAGAACGCGGAGCGGCGCTGCGCCCGGGATGCCGATCGGCGCACCCGTCGGTCGTACGGACCCAGCTCCGGCACCGCGCCGGGCGGCATGCCGGAGAGTCGTTCCGCGAGACGAACGGCATCGACCCACCCGAGGTTCATGCCCTGTCCGCCGATCGGACTGATCTCGTGTGCGGCATCGCCCAGAAGCACCACCCGGCCCTGATGGAGGCGCGTCGCCGCGTGCTGGGCGGCGAGAAAGGGAGTGGGGGCGTCCGTGGCGGCCGGTTCGATGCCGATCCCGGTACGCCGCTCGATCGTCGCACGGAAGTCATCGGCGGTGCGAAGGGCGTCTGCACTGCCCCGCACCACCCATCGAAGGCGACCACCGGGGAGGGGGAAGGACTCGACCAGACCCTCCGGCTCGCAGTGCAGGACGGCCCGGTTCTCCGACGTCGGCTCCTCGACATCGAGCATCGAATACGCGGCGCGTCCGGCCCGACGACGCCATCCGGTATCGAGCCCCTCACGCAGACGGCTCCGCACGCCGTCGGCCACCACGACCACGGCCGCCGAGATCATGCGTGCTCCCTCCGCGGAGTCCGCCGTGACGTGCACGGCATCCGCGTCCTGCCGGACGAGGCGCACGGCGCATCCGGTGATCAGGGCCTCCTCCGAGAGCGAGTGCATCCGGCCCCGCAGAAGCGCGCCGCTTCGCGGCTGCGGGAGGATCAGGACCGGACGATCCGATGCGAAGTCGACGGACGCCAGGGTGCGCCGACGACTGCGCACCTCCCCACCGTCGAGCCGAAGCGCCTCCGCGCGCACCTCATCTCCGACGCCCGCAGCCTCCAAGGCGTCCAACCCGGGGCGGTGGATGCCGATCGCCCTGGTCCGCTGATCCGCGTCCGCTCGACGTTCGCACACCACCACCCGCAGGCCGCGCTGCAGCAGCAGGCAGCCCAGCAGCAGACCCACCGGCCCCGCGCCGACGATCAGCACGTCATGGTCGGGCATGGGCCCCGTCCCATCGCAGCTCCACGCGGAAGGGCGCACCGCCGCGTACGGCCCACCCGTCCGGGGCGACCGCCGCGAGTTCGGCGACCGTGTAGGAGCGACGGATGCTGATGAGTCCGTCCTCCCGGATGAAGGAGTCGGCGAGGAGGCTTCCGGAGATCGGCCAGGTGGCCGCGTCGAACAGGGCGTACGCGGTGCGGCTGCGGGCGATGTCGTGGTGCGCCACCATCCCGTCGGCAGCCGCGAGCCGCACGGAATCGCTGAGCACCCCTTGGAGCTCGGCCGCGTCGAGGTGGTGCAGCACGTGGTTGGACAGCACGACGTCGTAGGTCTCCCCCGCGGCGACGAGCTCCGTGGTCAGCGCGCAGCGGTAGCGCACGCCCGCACCGCCATCATGCGCCGCTGCCCAGCGGATCGCACGGTCGTCGGCGTCGAGCGCGGTGACCTCCGCCGAGAGACCGTCTCGACGCAGACGCCACGCGAGCAAGCGGCAGAGGTCTCCCCCACCGGCCCCCACATCGAGGATCCGCAGTCGCCCGGTACGCGCCGCGCGAGGACGGATGTCGCGCCGATACATCGCCCCGGGCCGGGAGACGAGCGCGTTGACGAGACCGAACCGTCCGTAGGTCCGCGCCAGCTTCCGAGCGTCCGCATACGGATCGTCCATCCGCTCGCGGGCCTCCACATCTCGCAGCGTGAGATCGGGGCTCATGACCCGGTCGGCGCGACGACGGTCATCAGCGCGCTCTCGGCCGTGAGCCCTGGCCCGAAAGCCATCGCCGCCACGCGCTCTCCGCCGCTGGCCCCCTCATCCTCCAGGATCCGTTTGAGGACGAAGAGCACCGTCGCGCTCGACATGTTGCCGTTCTCCCGCAGGACCTCCCGCGCCGGGAGGAGCTGCGCGTCGCTGAGCTGCATCCGCTCCTGCACCCGGTCGAGGATGCTGCGGCCGCCGGGGTGGATGGCCCAGTGCTGCACCTGGTCTCCCACCGTCCCGGCCTCGAAGGCTTCGGCCAGGCCATTCTCGGCCGAGTACAGCGGTCGAAGGGCACCGATGATCGTCTCCCCGATGATCTGCGGAACGGACGTCGAGAGGATCATCTCGAAGCCGGTGTCACCGATCGTCCAGGCCATGTCCTTCTCGCCCTCCGGCGCGATGGCCGTATGGAAACGGTCCAGCTGCAGCGAGGAGGACGGCGACGGAAGATCACGGGACGTCACGATGCCGGCTGCCGCACCGTCGGCGAACAACGAGGACGCGACGATCGTGTCCGGGTCCTCGGAGGAACGCAGATGGAGGGTGCACAGCTCGACGCTGACGACCAGGACCACGGCGTTCTCATCGGCGGCGCAGAACTGGCTCGCCGCACGCAACGCCGGCATCGACGCGTAGCAGCCCATGAAGCCGAGATGGAAACGCTGCACTGCATCGGACAGTCCGAGTCCGCGGACGATCTCGTACTCCGGTCCCGGGGCGTGGAAACCGGTGCAGGAGACCGTGATGACGTGGGTGACGTCTTCGGGGCCGATCTCAGGATCGGCGTCGAGGGCCTGCCGCGCGACCTCGACGAAGAGCTTCGCCGCCTCCCGGGTGTACAGGTCGTTGCGTGCTCTCGTGCCCGGCGCGAGGAGCATCCCGGTACGACGGTCGAAGAAGACGGGGTCGGCCGGTTCCGACTCCAGCGACAGCTCATCGATCACGGTGTGCCGGGTGTCGATGCCCGAGACGTTGAACGACGTCGTCACGATCCGCTGCGCGAGCCGTCCGAGATCGGGCTGCTGCGCGAAGACGTCGCGCACCTGCTCCTGCACGAGAACGGTTTCGGGGACGATCGTCTGCAGCGATCGAAGCACAGGCGGTCGGCTCATGCTGTCACTCAAGCATGCGCCGCGCCCCTGTGGGAAGGGGTTGCGTTCGCGAGCGGCCTCTGCCTAGAAACCGAGCGCGCGAGCGAGCTTGGAGCCGGATGCCGATTCGCGGCCGCCCGCGGCGAGGACGGCGTGCTCCACGGCGTCGAAGAACGCCGTGCGCCGCAGCTCATCGTCAGGAGCGGCGGGCCCCAGCTCCATCTCCCACTCGCGCCATTCGCGCTGCACGCCGCCGCGGAGGTCGGTGGCCCGCACCCGGTCGTCGACGAACTCGGCCACGACCCCGTCCGGACCGGTGAGCAGATAGGCGGTGCGATCGTTCTCGATGCGCGCCAGCGGGGTGAGCGGTGCGGTCGTCCAGGTCGCGACGGTCTCCGCGACGGCCGGAGGAAGGTCGTCACCGTCGCCGAGCGGCCAGCCGAGTTCGAGCCGGCCGTCGCCCTGGCGAGGACCCTTCACGTGCCAGCCCGCGTCCGGCCCGCCGGTACGACGACGCAGCGCCACGCCGGCACGGGCGAGCGCACCGTCGGCGGTGTCGAAGTATCGGGCGTCCAATGCGCGACCCTCGCCGGCGGTGACGGCGTCGACGCCGGGGATCGCGTCCCAGCGCGGCAACGGGGTCTCGATGTCGACGTCGTACTTGCGTTCCACCTCGACGGTGCGAGACGGTTCAGTCATCGTCGAGCGTGAGATCCTCGAGAGACTCCTCGAACCAGTAGTCGACCTCCGTGGGCCCATCGTCCGGACCGGTGTTCTGAGGCCCACCGCGGCGGTTGTACACCACCTGCGTCTCGCTGTAGGGGACGATCAGCTTGTCGTCCGCATCGCCGAGAGGGATGATCTGCCCGTCCAGCGGGCCGCCGTGAAGTCGTGCGAGTGCCATGTGCTCAGGGTAGCCCGTCCTCGCGGTGTCGGCACGAGGACGGGCGGATTCAGCCGAGGACGATGCCGAGAAGGGCTCCGGCGATCATCCAGGGCCCGAAGGCGATGCGGGTCGCCCCCGTCGCGCGACGCAGGAGGATGAGCACCAGTGCGTAGAACGCGCCCAGCACGAATGCCGCCGCGGCACCGATCACGAGCGAATCCCACCCGTGCCACCCCAGCACGAGGCCGATCACCGCGGCGAGCTTCACGTCGCCGCCGCCCATCCCCGCGCGGCTGATCGCCCGCAGCACGGCATAGAACCCGCCGAGGATCACCAGGCCGAGGAGGGCGCGGAGGAGCGCGTCGCCGCGCCCGGTGATCAGGGCGTCGACCGCGGTGAGGGCCGCGAGTGATGCGAGCGTCGGCAGCACGATCAGGTCGGGCAGTCGGTGCGTGCGGGCGTCGATCACGATCAGTGCGCCGCCGACGACGACCAGGGCGACGTGCACGAGGGCGATGAGCGCGAATCGGATGTCCATCCCCGCAGGTTAGGAGATGGGCGGATCGCCCGCGTGGGCCCTGTGGAGAACTCGACACGATGTCCGATGTACGAACTATCGTCATCCGTGCGACTTGTTTTATTCGTACATATCTTCGAGAATGGACACATGGTGATCGGGCTCGATGCGGTGACCTCGCTCTCTCCGGCGAGCGACTCCCGCGCGGGTGAAGTACTGCGACTGCGCCGCGAGATCAGCAGGATGCAACGACGCCGCAGCGAGCATACGCTGCTCCCCCTCGATCCCGCCTTCGCGGCGCTCCTGCCGGAAGAGGGCCTGCAGACCGGCACGTCCTATACCGTCTCCCCCTCGCCGAGCCTGGTGCTCGCGCTGCTCAGCGCCGCATCCCGGAAAGGGCACTGGTGCGCGGTGGTGGGCATGCCCACGCTCGGCGTCGAAGCAGCGGCCGCGTTCGGCATCGACCTCGCCCGCCTGATCCTCGTGCCCACCCCCGGCGAGCGCTGGCTCGCGGCGACCTCCGCGCTGGCCGAGGTCGTGCCTCTGATCGTCGTCGCCCCCGGCACCCGGGCCGGAGACGCCGACGTCTCCCGACTGAGCGCTCGCCTGCGTGATCGCGGCTGCACGCTTCTGGTCACCGAGTCCCCCGGCACCGGACGATGGCCGCAGAGCGAGGGCACGATACGCCTTCATGACCCGCACTGGCACGGTCTCGGCGCCGGCTGGGGGTTGCTCTCCGACTGCACCGTGACGGTGACGGCGCAGACACGACACAGCCCTCGCCCCTCGAGTGTGCGCGTGCAGCTGCCGGGAGGGCACGGCGCTCTCGAGGCCGTCGGGGCAGAGCTCACCGCACTCCCTGCGCTCTCGCCGGAGAGGTCCTCCCTCGGTGAATCCGCTCCCCCGGAGCTGTTGCGATGGGCGGAAGCAGGATGAACGCCCCTCTCCGTGTCCTCGTGCTGTGGTTCCCCGACTGGCCGATGCGAGCCGCGCTCGGCGGCGCATCTCCACATCCGCCCACCGCCCTGGTGCAAGCCAACACGATCGTCGCCTGCACCGCCTCCGCTAGGGAGCACGGTGTCCGCACCGGTCAGCGCCGCCGAGTCGCGCAGGGCCACCTCTCCTCCCTCCAGGTCCTCCCGCACGACCCGGCCCGTGACGAACGCGCCTTCCTTCCCGTGCTCCAGCTCATCGAGAAGCACGCCCCGGGAGTCACCCTGCTGCGCCCCGGACTCGCGATCCTCCGCGCCAGAGGCATCTCCCGCTATCACGGTGGGGAAGCGGAGGCCGCCGCGTCACTCGCCACCATCCTCGGAGAGGCCGGTTTCCCCGAGGTACGCATCGGCATCGCAGACGGCCCCTTCACCGCCGAGATCGCCGCGCGAGGCCCGACACCCTGGACGGTCGTACCGTCCGGCACCGCCCGGGAGTTCCTGGCCCCCTACCCCGTGCAGGTGCTGCGCGACGAACAGATCACCGGACTCCTCCTCCGGCTCGGCATACGCACCCTCGGCGAGTTCACCGCCCTCGCCGCGCCTGACGTGCGCGACCGCTTCGGTGAACACGGTGCGCGTCTGCACGCCCTCGCCGCGGGTGCCGACTCCCGCCCCCTGACCCCGCGCCCACCCGACCCCGAGCTCGTGCGCAGCGTCGAGTTCGACTCGCCGCTGGGCGGAGCAGATCAGATCGCCTTCGCGGTGCGTCAGACAGCCGACGCGGTGATGCTCGCTCTCGGTGAGGCCTCGGTCGTCTGCACGGAGGTGCGGATCGATCTGACCGACGACAACGGGGCGGTCTTCTCGAGATCCTGGCTGCACCCCACCTGTTTCGACGCCTCCGACCTCGTCGATCGGGTGCGCTGGCAGTTGGAGGCCTTGGCCACGCAGTCCGCGAAGGAACCGATCGACGAGGCACGAGCGTTCGGCGGCATCACCGCCGTACGGATCACCCCCGCCGCTGTGGATGATGCCGCCCATCACCAACCGGGGCTCTTCGGCTCCGGCACCGATGAGCGCCTGCACCACGCGGTCTCGCGCGTGCAGACCATGTTGGGCCATCAGGGCGTGGTCACCGCGGCGATCTCCGGTGGTCGCTGGCTCGCCGACCGTCAGGTGCTCACCCCGTGGGGGGAGCGCGCCGTCCCTCCACGGGATCCGGGGTCGCCGTGGCCCGGCAGCCTCCCCGACCCTCTGCCCGCCGAGGTGTTCCACCCTCCGCGCCCCATCGGAGTCCTCGCCGCGGATGAGACCACGGTCAGCGTCGATGAACGCGGAACCCTCTCGCAAGACCCCGCCCGCATCGAGGGTGTCTCCGTGCAGGCCTGGGCCGGTCCCTGGCCCGTACACGAACGCCGCTGGGCCGCAGGGGGCGGAAAACGCGGGCATCGGCTCCAGATCGTCGATGACCAGGATCGCGCCTGGCTGGTCTTCCACACCGGCGAGCGCTGGTGGGCCGAGGGGAGGTATCGCTGATGGGCTGGCACAATCCGCCCCTGTCGTGGAACGAGTTGGAGCGCACCCTCAGCGGCGAGGAGTCCCCCTCGCCCCCTCCGGGCGCCGAGCCGAAGAACACACGGAGCGATCCCGGACCGGTCAGCCGTCGCCGCAAGCGCACTCCCCCCATCGGCATCCCCCGTCCGCACGATGCCGTGCCCTACGCCGAGTTGCACGCCCATTCGTCCTACTCGTTCCTCGACGGGGCCTCTTCCCCCGAAGATCTGCTCGCCGAAGCCGACCGCCTCGGACTGACCGCACTCGCGCTCACGGACCACGACGGCTTCTACGGTGCCGCACGCTTCGCCGAAGTCGCCGATCTCATGGAGAGTCCGCTGCAGACCGTGTTCGGGGCCGAGCTGTCCCTCGATCTGCCCGCGCCGCAACGAGGTTCCGCCGACCCCGCGGGAGAACATCTGCTGGTCCTCGCCAGGGGGAAGGAGGGGTACCACCGCCTTTCGGGGGCGATCACCGCGGCGCAGTTGCGCGGGGGCGAGAAAGGACGACCGGTATACGACCTCGACGATCTGGCCGAACGCGCAGGAGGCCACTGGACGATCCTGACCGGTTGCCGCAAAGGTGCCGTGCGCCGCGGGCTCGAAGCAGGCGACGGCCTCACCCCGCTGCGAACCCTGGTCGACCTGTTCGGAAACGATCACGTCGCCGTCGAACTCTTCGACCACGGGGACCCGTTGGACACCCGCCGCAACGACGCTCTCGCCGGGCTCGCACGACGGATGCGGTTGCCGGTGGTGGCGACCAACAACGTGCACTACGCCACTCCCGCACAGGCGCCACTCGCCGAGGCAGTGGCTGCGGTCCGCGCGGTGCGGAGCATGGATGAGCTCGACGGCTGGCTGCCCGCGCACGGAGGCGCCCATCTCCGCAGCGGCGCAGAGATGTCGGCGCGCTTCCACCGGCATCCCGGAGCGATCTCCTACGGGCTCGAATTGGCGACGGCTTCCGCCTTCCCCCTGCGCCTGGCACGACCCGCGCTCCCGCAGCAGAAGGTGCCGGAGGGGCATACACCGATGAGCTGGCTGCGTCACCTGGTCTGGGCGGCCGTGCCGTCGAAGTATCCCCGCCTGGACGAGGAGGGCAAACACCGGATCGCCCGTGAGCTGGATGTGATCGAGGAGAAGGACTTCCCCGGATACTTCCTGATCGTGCACGGCATCGTCACCGAGGCACGCAGACGCGGCATCCTCTGCCAGGGACGAGGTTCGGCTGCGGCGAGCGCGGTCTGCTACCTGCTCGGGATCACGGCGGTCGACCCGATCCTCTACCGTCTCCCCTTCGAGAGGTTCCTCGCGACCACGCGGACGGAGGAGCCCGACATCGACGTCGACTTCGACTCCGACCGTCGCGAGGAGATCATCCAGTGGGTCTATCAGGAGTACGGCCGGGAGCGAGCGGCCCAGGTGGCGAATGTCATCCAGTACCGGCCGAAGAACGCGGTGCGCGACATGGCCAGAGCGCTCGGTCACTCCCCCGGTCAGCAGGATGCCTGGTCCCGCCAGGTCGACGGCTGGGGTGCGGGGCTGGAGCCGGCCGAGGACCACGACATCCCCGAGAACGTGCTCGCCTATGCCGGCGAACTGCTCAAAGCCCCCCGCCACCTCGGCATCCACTCCGGCGGCATGGTGCTCACCGCGCGTCCGGTCGGCGAGGTCGTACCGGTGGAGCATGCGCGCATGGAGAACCGCACCGTCATCCAGTGGGACAAAGACGACTCCGCCTTCATGGGGCTCGTGAAGTTCGACCTCCTGGGACTCGGGATGCTCGCCGCCCTCCAGCACTGCTTCGATCTGATCCGACAGGCCACGGGTGAGGAGTGGCGGCTCGAGACCATCCCCAAGGAGGAGCCCGCCGTCTACGACATGCTCTGTCGCGCGGACTCCATCGGTGTCTTCCAGGTGGAGTCCCGCGCACAGATCGGGCTGCTCCCCCGTCTGCAGCCGCGGAGCTTCTACGACCTCGCCATCCAGATCGCCCTCATCCGTCCCGGCCCCATCCAGGGCGGTGCGGTGCATCCGTTCGTGCGGCGGAAGATCGCCAAGGACCGGGTCGACGAGGAGAACCGGGAGCGTGCACGGCGTGGTGAAGACCCCGTGGAGTTCACGATCCCCTATCCGCACAGCGATCTGGAAGACATCCTGAAACGCACGCTGGGCATTCCGATCTTCCAGGAGCAGCTCATCCAGATGGCGACGGCGATCGGTGATTGCACCGCGGATGAGGCCGACCTGCTGCGGCGCGCCATGGGCTCCAAGCGCGGCCTGGAGAAGATCGAGAAGGTCAAGGACAAGCTCTACGCGGGCATGAGCAGACGAGGGCTCGATGCCGACGCCGCCGACCGGATCTACGCGCAGATCCAGGCGTTCTCGAACTTCGGGTTCGCCGAGTCGCACTCGCTGTCGTTCGCCCTGCTGGTCTACGCCAGCTCCTGGGTGAAGCTGCACTATCCCGCCGCGTTCCTCGCCGGGCTGTTGCGCGCGCAGCCGATGGGCTTCTACTCCGCCGCGACCCTCACTGCGGATGCACGGCGGCATGGAGTGGAGGTCCGTCGGCCCGATCTGCACCTGTCCGGAGCGACGGATTCGTTGGAGCCGCTCGCCGATGACTCCGAAGGCGGACCCACCGGCCGGACGCAGTGCCTCGCCGCTCCTCAACCTGCTGTCCTCCGCTTCGATCGGGAGGCTCCCGACGAGTCCGCTGCCCACCGCAGGGACGGCGGATTCGCGGTGCGACTGGGCCTCAGCGGCATCCGGGGGATCGGTGTGCCGTTGGCGGAGAGGATCGTCGCGGAACGTGACGCACACGGCCCCTACGGGGATCTGCACGATCTGGTGCGGCGTACGGATGCCACCGCCGCACAGCTGGAGGCCCTCGCCACGGCAGGGGCCTTCGACTGTCTGGGGATGGAGCGCCGAGAGGCGATCTGGCTGGCCGGAGCCGCGGCGGACGACCGCTCACGCTTCCTCCCGGGGACCACGGTCGCCGTGCAGCCTCCCCTGTTCGCCGACCAGACCAGCTACGAGCGTCTCTCCGCCGATCTCTGGGCGACCGGCGTGTCCACCGATGACCATCCGATGGCGCATTTCCGCGAGGCACTGCGCACCCGCGGGGTGCTCACCGCCGTCGATCTGCAGAGCCACGAGGTCGGTCGGCGCATCGAGGTCGCGGGACTCGTCACTCACAGGCAACGACCGGCGACGGCCGCCGGGATCACCTTCGTGAACCTCGAGGATGAGAGCGGTCTGGTGAACGTCGTCTGCTCGGCAGGGGTCTGGAACCGCTACCGTCGCGTCGCCCGGGATTCACCGGCTCTCATCATCCGCGGCATCCTGGAGCGGTCGAGCGAGGGGGTGGTCAATGTGCTCGCAGACGGGTTCGAGGATCTCCGCACCGGCCTCACACACCGGTCCAGGGACTTCCGATGAGCGACGGGAGCCCTGTACCCGGCTTCGGCGTCACCAGAAGCGTTCGTGTTCCTCGGGAGGTGGACGGTCGGCGCCGCCCCATCTGTCGGCCTCGGCCTTCGCTGCATCCGCGGCGGCGTCCGCGCCACGCAGAGCGCGCTTCGCTCCGGTCGCCCCAGGACCGATGGGATCGACGAGCAAAGAAGTGTGGGAGTCGGCTCCCCCGATGGTCACCGTGCACTCCAGCACACGTCCGATCCACCGAGAGAGGTCGCCACTCGGATCCTCTGCACGTCGGTAGCGGATCCCGGTGTCGAGGTCGACGATGGACAGGACCACAGGCTCCCCGGCGAGCGGGTCGATCTGCTCCGTCACCTCGACCCGGTGCCCATGAGCGATGGCGACCTGCGCGGCGATGACGAGCAACCTGTCCATGTGTCCACCCTAGGCAACGCCGCCCGGAAGGCAACAGAACGTCTCTGCGGGAAAGTTCCGAAATATCTTTGTCCCCCAAATGGCGGACAAGACGATTAAGCGATACTCTGCTCACGTAGCGGGGGCTACGAGGCTGATGGACTGGGGATTCAGCCGTGAGCGCAGCGAACTTCGCCGCCTCCCCCACCGTCCGGGAAGGACGGAGAGCCCTCTCGGCGATACGTCTGGGGCGGATCGTTCGGGAGGGCCCACTCCCGCGGCACACCCGACGCCTCGGAACCGCACTCAGTCGATCGGGATGACCTCGAGGGTGTTCGACCGCACCGGCTCCTGTCCCATCTCCGGCGCGTAGGGGCTCGGCGTGTACTTGTCGAGGTACTCGGCATCGATCGCCACATTGGTCGCCTCGTCGGTGACGGGCTCGAAGCGGACGTCCTTCGTGATGCCGCCCGCCGACACACGCCCTCGCAGGCTCGCGAGAGCCGGGGCGTACCACTTGCCGGCAAGGCCCGTGTAGGAGCGAACGAACAGGCGGCCATCCACGGCGACCGCCCAGATGCCGACCGTCTTCGGCGTCGTGCCGTCTGCGAGCTGCGCGGACAGGTCGAACATCTCCGGCGCGGCGATGCGGGCCAGCTCCTCGGGGTTCCAGGTCGTCATGAGTCCTCCTCGAGATCGGTGGGTGAGGCAGAGTGCATGCTACGTCAGATCGAGGAGGATCTCACGATCGATCATCGGGTGAGCCGCGCACGCAGGGAGTCGATGAGAAGACCGACGCCGAGCTCGAACGTGCGATCCGATCGCGCACTCCCCTGTTCGGCTCCGTCGATGAGCCGACCGAGAGTGCGCGTCTCGCCCTCGGGCTGCCAGATCTCGTCGGGTGAGGCGAGGTCGAGACCGAAGCCGATCGCGAAGGCGTCGAGCACGGCGATGATCGAGAGCACCTCATCTTCGGGAAATCCCCCGTCGACGAGCAC
Source organism: Microbacterium sp. J1-1 (assembly GCF_024498615.1). NCBI lineage: Bacteria > Bacillati > Actinomycetota > Actinomycetes > Micrococcales > Microbacteriaceae > Microbacterium > Microbacterium sp. J1-1. The sequence goes on from NZ_CP089590.1 coordinate 2,263,033, forward strand.
CGATGCCAGGTCGTCGTACACGGCGATCACCGCGGGGCTCGTGATCGTCTTGCCGACCAGCAGGGGCACGAGCTGCGGATGATCCGCGTACATCCGGCGTTGCGTGCGGAGCATCACGTGCAGGAACTCGGGCCAGGGCTCGCCCCGCCACTCGACGCGGTATTCCTCCACGAGCCTGCCGCGCATGAGCTCGAGGATCTCTTCCATGCCGTCCGCGTGGTTGTACAACGAGGACGGCCGCACGCCCAACTCGCGCGCGATCGCGTTGACCCCGAACGGCTTCCCCGCCTTCGCGAGCGCCAGCCCGGCGGATCCGATGATCTCCGGAGAGAGCAGCGGGGACGAAGGCCTGGGCATGGTGGGCTCGCTTTCTCCGGAAGACCGGACATGAAGATCGGGGTTCCGCACAAACCCTCTCCTGTGCATAATAGTGAACACCATTCGTTGACGAACACCATTCGTTTATGAAGTCGTGCCCACCGACGCACGCCCCCGCCCTCCCTCGCGCACAATGCCGTGCCCTCCCCATGGAGCCTCATGACCACTCTCGACCTCCGCACCCGGATCCCCCTCCGTCTCCCCACCGCCACCGCCACCTTCGCCATCGGGATCGCGGGATACCTCGGGGTCAACCTGTCGCCGTACATGATCTCCGCCGCCCAGAGCGGCCTCGGGATCGACGTCCTCTCCGCGAGCTGGCTGGTCACCGCGACCCTCCTGCTCACGGCGGTCACCGGATTGGCCATCGCTCCGCTGTGCGCCGGGATTCACCGTCGGACCGTGGCACGCGCCGGCCTCAGCCTCGCCGTGGTCGGCTTCGCGACCGCGGCGCTCGCCCCCGCGGCCATGCTCCCGGGCTTGCTCCTGGGCGGCGCAGGAGCCGGCGGTGCCGTCGCCGCTTCCGGCGCCGCCCTCGCCGCCTTCCGGAACCCGGACCGGGTCGCCGGCTTCAACGGGCTCGCCAATCGCGGTGTCATCACCGTGGTGCTCGCTGTGATCCCCCTCATCGGGCTCGCACCGATCGACGTCTTCGGCGCGCTGGCCCTGTTCAACCTGATCGGCCTGGTCGCTTCGGTGTGGCTCCCCGCCGCACCGGTCGTCGCTCCACAGGCGGGAGCAGCCGTCGCCGAGGCGATGCCGATCGAGATCCCGCCGACCGGGACGGTTCGTGTCTCCCCGGCCCGCTCGCGGAAAGTCACGATCGCGGGCTTCGGGCTCCTCATCACGTTCGCGCTGTGGGCGGTGAGCGAGGATTCGCTCTGGGCCATGGCCGGGGTCATGGGCGCGGAACAAGCAGCCCTGACACCGGAAGGCCTCGGGATCGCACTCAGCGGTGCGACCGCCGGCGGACTCCTCGGTTCGATCCTGCTCATGATCGTCGGTGCCCGTTTCGGGCGCGCCGTCCCTCTCGTGATCCTGCTGATCGCCGGTGGAGTCCTGAAGATCTGCGAGGGCTTCGTGACCGCCCCGACCACCTTCATCGTCGTCTTCATCGCCTGGAACTCCGTGTATGCCATCGCGTTCATGTACTTCGTCTCGACCTCCGCCGCACTGGATGCCGACGGCCGTTGGTCGGGCCCGCTGCTGGCGGTGTACCTCGTCGGATCGGCGCTCACGCCGGTGATCGGCGCAGCGCTCGTCGGAGCCCTCGGCTACCAGGGCTTCGCCGTCGCACTCGGGATCGCGAGTTTCGTCCTGGCCATCCCCACCGGAGCCATCGCCCTGGTCTCGACCCGCTTGGAACGCCTCACCGCACAGGAGAACGACGCATGACCCGCACCCTCTACCGCAACGGCCGGATCTTCACCGGAGACGAATCACGATGGGCCGACGCGGTCGTCGTCGACGACGACGTGTTCGTCCACGTCGGATCCGACACCGACGCGCCCGCCGCGGACACGGTGGTGGACCTGGAAGGTCGCACCGTGCTCCCCGGATTCACGGACGCGCACACCCACCTGCTGATGATGGGCGAAGCCCTGGGGCAGGTGGGGCTCACGGATGCCACCTCGCTCGAGGAGATACAGCGCCGACTTCGCGGGGCTCGCGAGGCGGCATCCGGCGTGCTTCGCGGGCGCGGCTGGCTCTTCGATGCGATCCCGGACGGAGAGCCGACCGCCGCGATGATCGACGCGGCCGTCGCCGACATGCCGGTCTACCTCGACGCGAACGACTACCACTCATGCTGGGTGAACACGGCGGCTCTCGCGGAGTTGGGGATCACGCCCGATCCCCTCGGCGGACGCATCGCCCGCGACGCCTCCGGTGAGCCGACCGGAATTCTCTACGAGACCGCCGCACAGTTGCACGCCTGGGCGCACCGCGACGCGAACACGACCGACGCGCAGCGCGATGCGGCGGTCCGGCGAGTCGTGTCCGCCTACATCGCCGCCGGCGTGACAGGGGCGGTGGACATGGCCTTCGATGAGCTCGGGCTCGCCGCACTCGCACGCGCCGCCGAGCGCGGCGAACTGCCTCTGCGTGTCGCCGCGCACTGGTTCGTCGCGAACACCGGCGACGATGCCGCGAACCTCGCGCAGGTCGAGCAGGCCGCCGTGCACGCCTCGACACCGACGGCGGGGGCACGCGTGCTCGGCATCAAGCTCGTCCTCGACGGCACCATCGATGCCTGTACGGCAGCCATGGGCGCGCCGTACGCGGACGGCACCAACGCGGGGCCGATCTGGCCCGCCGAGCGCCTGTTCCCGGTCGTCGCGGCGGCGGATGCGGCCGGGTTGCAGATCGCCATGCACGCGATCGGGGACGCCGCGAGCACGCTCGCCCTCGACGCGATCGAGCACGCGATCGCGACCAACGGTGAACGACCGCGCCGACACCGCATCGAACACCTCGAGTACGCAGCGCCGGGAACGGCGGAACGGATGGCGCGCCTCGGCGTCACCGCCTCCATGCAGCCTGTGCACGCCGACCCGGCGATCTTCGGGAACTGGGCGGCACAGCTCGGAGACGAACGCGTCGACCGTGCGTTCGCCTGGTCGGAGTACGAGCAGGCGGGTGCGCTCCTCGCCTTCTCCACCGATGCGCCGACCGCGCCGCATCAGGCGCTCCCGAACATGTTCGTCGCGTCGACCCGAGCGTCCGCGCTGGTGCCCGGTATGGCAGGCGTGCACCAGGAGCAGGCGCTCCCGCTCGAACGGGCGATCACGCATGCCACGCGAGATGCGGCGACGTCGATGGGCGACGGAAGCTGGCGCGGACGTATCGCCCCCGGATCCGCGGCCGATTTCGTGGTCCTGGACGCCGATCCGTTCAGCGGAGATCTCGAGACGCTGCTGAGCGCCCGGGTCGTGCAGACCGTGATCGCGGGACGCACGGTCTTCGCCGCGTCGTCTCCGCCCGCGCGACGCGAGAACTCGTGATCCTCACCTGACGGGCGCACCGCCTATCCCGGGTCGCCGACGTGACCCGGAGCGGTGAGCGAAAGCACCCGTTCGACGAACGCGGCGTACTCCTCGATGTAGTGCTGAAGGAACGTCCGCGTGCCCTCATCCTCTACCGCGCCGTCGCTGCCGAACATCTCCGGCCGATAGGTGAGATACGCCTCCGGCGCGTTGAGCTGCGGTGCGTTGAGGAAGCTGAGGACGCTGCGCATCGACGACTGCATGACAGCGGTTCCGATCGCACCGGTGGAAGCGCCGATGATGCCGGTGGGCTTGCGGGCGAAGGAGTTGTGGCCCCACGGTCGCGAGCCCCAATCGATGGCGTTCTTCAGCGCTCCGGGGATCGATCGGTTGTACTCGGGCGAGACGATCAGGAGTCCCTCCGCATGTTCGACCGCAGCCTTGAACTCGGTGACGGCCGGAACCGGATCGAGTTCGTCGTCGCGGTTGTACAGCGGCAGGTCGCGGATGGGGATCTCGACCATCTCGAGACTCGGCGGTGCGAGCTTCACGAGCGCGGTTGCCACGACCCGGTTGATCGAGTCGTGGGCGAGGCTCCCGATGAGGTAGCCGATCCGATGAGTCATGAGTTCTCCCGTCTTCTCGTGCCTCCAGAGTATCCACGCGGCATCGTGCGGCCACCCCCTTGACCGTGCGCGCCGTCAGTGCACGAGAGCCTTCAGAACGACGAAGACGAGCCCGAAAGATGCGGTTCCGAGGGCGCCGAGAACGCGGACGAAGAGAGGACTCCCCCGGCGGAGGAAGGCGACGTAGCCGAGGAAGGCGAGGATCACGACTCCCGACCAGAGCGCGAGGTCGTTCGCGAGCCCGTCGGGGATCACCCGCGTCGTTCCCGCGAGCAGGATGACGGCCGGAACGGTCGCGGAACTGAGCATGCCGAGGGAGTGCTTCACGGACGCGGCGAACGCTGCTCGCACGCCGACCGCTTCCCCCTGCTCACGTTCCGCACGGTCGCTGACCCTCGCCACCGTTCCGGCGTAGACGTGGGCTCCCCAGAACACGAGGACGGTGACCGCGACGGTGAGGAGCACCGCGATCGACGTCTCGCCATGCGCGGACGACACCGCAACGAGGCCACTGACCAGAATCGTGCCGTACACGGCCGCTTCGGTCCCGAACCCCGACCTCAACGCACGATGGACCCGGAGGATCCCGTCGTCGGCAGCCGATCGCCGCGTCTTCCTCTCGTCTGTCACACCGAACACCCTCTCAACGCTCGGCACGCAGCGGTACCTTCACGTCTCCTCCGGCTTCCTCCGTGATCCGCGCCCCCATCTGCACGAATGTCGGCGCCGAGATGAACCCGCCCGCGAAGAGGGCCTGCCCCTGCACGAACTCCGCGGAGCGCCGGATGGCGTCCTCCGAGGCGAACCCGAACACGTCGGCCAGCTCCGCGAGGTCACGGGGCGCGTTGACGCGCATGAGCGCCAGGTTGTCGCACTGCGAGAGCACGTTGGGGTGGATCTTCGTCGGCCGTTGCGTGGAGAGCAGCAGCCACAGCCCGAACTTCCGTCCCTCGGCGGCGATCTGCACGAGCTGTTCGGTGAGGGCCCGCTCGACCGCGGTCTCGGGGTTGGGCGAACAGAGGTTGTGCGCCTCGTCGATCACGATCAGCACAGGGCGCCGCTCTTCACGTCGCGCCCAGAGATGTTCGAGCACCGCGAGGGCGGCGACCTTGGGTTCCGCCGGGTGCTCGAAGCCGCCGAGGTCGAGGACCGTAACACGCGGCCGCTCATCGACGACGTCGACGACGGAATTCGCACCGCGAGACCACAGGTTCCATTCGAGTACCTGCAGATTCTCGATACGTTTCGCGAGCCTCACTTTGGCAGGGTCGGGCGACGCGAGCAGGTCCGGCACCATGCCGCGCCCGTCCAAGCTCTCGGCGTCCTGCTCCAGATGGATCAGGGCGTTGTACTCGTCCGCGTCCGCGATCGGGTCCATCTGCAGAACTGCCGCTTTCGAGGCCGCCGAGAGATCGACGAACCGCGCGTGCAGTCGTTCCCCCTCCCCTGCCCCGGAACGGAACACACGGATGTCCGATGCCGCGACTCTGGCCGCATCCACCTCGTTCGCCGTGAGGCGCGTCTCCTGCAACCGGGTGAAGTCCCCATTCGGGTCGAAGACGACCATCGGCAGCTCGGTCTCCAGAAGGAGCTGCTCGAGCACCACGCCGAGCGCGTAGGTCTTGCCGCTTCCGCTCTGACCGACCCAGAACGTGTGGCGGTTGAAACGCCTCGCGTCCAGCGCGACTTTGGCGTCGGGATCGCCGAGAGCAGTTCCGATCGTGAGGGTGGTCATCGTTCCGGTGGGCCTTTCGTCGAAGCGGTGATCGTCGTGTTCCTTGGGTGATCGATATCTTCCTTGATCGAGCGCCCGTTCACCAGTGCAGAGGTGCTCTCACGCCATCGCGAAGCCCGGCGCCCAGGCCACCACCGCGTATGACACGAACGGCGCGGACGCGAGGAGGACCACCCCGACGACGAGCACACCCCGCGCGCGACGGAGCAGCGCTGGGAGGAGGGCGAGGAGGTAGACGGCGATGACGATCACGGTCATCACCAGCGCGCTCCCCTGACGGTGAGACAGGAAGCAATTGCTCGTCGGCGGATCCACCGCGGCGCAGACGAGGGGCCCCACGGGCACGGCCACGAGCCAGATGAACGCGACGGTTCCGAGGGTGAGCACCGTGGCGAGAAGCATCAGCACCCACGGAAGCCGCCGGCGCACCGGGCGCTGCACAACAGAGGCGGACGTCGTCATGAGCCCAGCGTACGGAAATCGCCGCGGTGCGTCGCGATCAGGGTCAGCCAGTCGCGGTGTCAGGCGCCCACAAGCACCGCGGCCGGCCCCCACCGAGCGAGGGCCGGCCGCGGCCCGATCAGGCGCCCCGTGCGGGCTGCACGTCGATCACCCAGGTCACACCGAAACGATCGGTGAGCATTCCGAAGCCCGGGCTCCACGGCGACGCGGCGAGGGGCTCGACGACGTCCGCGCCGGCTGCGAGCGCGTTCCAGATCGCGGTGACCTCGTCGAGCGTATCGCCGCGCACAGACTGGAAGAACGTGCGATCGGTCACTGTGACGCCGTTCTCACGACGTGTGCTCCCGGCGGTGCGCGACGTGTCGGTGGTGTCCTGCCCGGGGATGTCGTAGGCCATGACGCGGAACCCGTGGTCGTTCTCGACCTGGCCGAAGACGATCTTGTCCGCACCGGGAGCGTCCGCCGGCATGCCGAGGTCACCGTAGGTCGCCGCGACGACGGTGCCCCCGAACACAGACTGATAGAAGTCGAGCGCCTGCCGCGCCGTACCGGGGAAGTTGAGGTGGGTGGTCGTGGTGATGCTCATCTGCGTGTCCTTTTTCTGCGTTGGTCACGGCGGGATGCCGTGACCCCACACTGCAAGACGTAGAGGACAGGGTGAGTCCTCTACTTCGCGGATACTGGAATCATGTCCGGAACGTCTTCACGCATACTCGCGCTGCTCTCGTTGCTGCAGTCGCGCCGGGACTGGCCGGGACACGTGCTCGCGGAACGGCTGGAGGTGACGACACGCACCGTCCGCCGAGACGTCGACCGGCTACGGGAGCTCGGATATTCGATCGCCGCGATCAAGGGGCCTGACGGTGGGTACCGGCTCGCGGCCGGAGCACAACTTCCACCGCTGCTGTTCGACGATGAGCAAGCGGTGGCGATCGCCGTGGCTCTGCAGAGTTCCCCGTCCACCGGAGTCGATCTCGACGAGGCCGCGGCGCGGGCCCTGGCTACCGTGCGACAGGTGATGCCGTCGAGGTTGCGTCACCGGATCGACGGCATCCGCTTCACCGATACCGCAGCCGAGTCGCGGGTCGACCCGCAGGTGCTCGAAGCGGTCAGCGCTGCCGTCCAGGAGCAGAGGACTCTCCGCTTCGACTACGGTGAGTCGACCGATCGCCCGCCTCGTCGCGTGGAGCCTCACTCGGTGCTGGCGCGGAACGGTCGCTGGTACCTCATCGCCTGGGACCTCGACGTGTCCGACTGGCGCATCTTCCGGCTCGACAGGATGGTCCCGAAGTTCGCCGGAGGAACACCCTTCGCACCACGCGCTCTGCCGACCGGAGACGCACGCACCTTCCTGGCAGCGCGCTCCAAAGGCTCGGTCAGCGAGGACGTCTGGCCCTGCCACGGCGAGTTCCTCCTGCACCTCCCCGCCGCCGACGTCGCGCCCTGGCTCGGCGACGCCGAGATGGAACAGGTCTCTTCCTCCGAGTGCCGTATCCGGGTCGGATCCTGGTCCTGGGCAGGACTGCTGTCGTGGATCCTGCGATTCGACGCCCCTTTCACCATCCTCGGACCCGAAGAGTTCCTCGATGCCGCCGACGGACTCGCTGCCCGCATCACCGGCTCGATACCGCCAGTGCGGCGCTTACCCTCAGTCGATGCGGAGGATCCCCGCGACCCGCGGGACTCCGCCCTCGAGGCGCACGGCCGAGCGCAAGCGCTACGAAGCCACGGCCTTCAGACTCATCGACACGTAGGCGGAGAACCCGGCACGTCCGGCGAACCGCACTCGACGGCTGCTCGACTCCGTGAAGCCGAACTTTCGATAGAGCCCGAGCGCGGGCGCATTCGTGTCTTTGATGTCGCGGAGCACGAACTCGTCGTAGGGCAGCTGCAGCAGGTGACTCATCAGGGCCGTGGCGACTCCCTTGCCCTGGTGCTGCGGCGCGGTGGTCACGAAGCCGATCTCCGCCAGGCCGGGGCGTGCACCCTCGTACGCGCCGAGGAACTGGCTCCGGACGATGAAGGAGCACACGAGGCCGCGCAGTCCACCGAGCGTGCGCTGGATCTCTCGACGGTCAGGGTCGAAGCACTCCTGCTGCCCCTCGGTGACCGAGGCGATCGCGGCGGGCTCTCCGTCGACCAGCGCCACGAAGAAGCGGTCGAGGAGGATCATGTGCGCGAACGCATCCGCGAGGACCCGTGGATCCTTCGAGAAGAACTCGAAGTCCTCGGCGAACCCCTGGACGAGGACCTCGGTGATGCGCCGGCGATACGCCTCCCCCAGCGTGTCACCGCGTTCGACTGTGATCGTCATGAAGCGTCCTTTCTCATCAGCAGGCGGAGCACCAGGTCGATGCCCGCCTCGGTCATCGCAGTCGGGATGACCGTTCGCATGCCGGCGATGCCCGAGAGCATCGCGAAGTAGTAGGCGGTCAGCTGCACCGGATCTCCCTCATCGAACTGTCCAGCCGCCTGCCCCCGACGTACGACGGCTTCGAAGGCATCCCAGAGCGGCCGCTGGGTGCGTGCAAGTCGTTCCGCAGTACCGGCCGGGGTGTCGGAGATGAATCCCTGGTTGATGACCAGGAAGAACTCGGCCTCGCCGTTCCCGTTCATCAGATCGGTCACGAACACGCGGGTGAACTCACGTACCAGGACAACGGGGTCGGCATCGGCGGAGAGCATCGCGGACGCTGCGACCAGACCGGATGACGCCTGCTCGAGCAAGGCGTCGAACAGCGCCTCCTTGCTGGCGTAGTGGCGATAGATCGAGCCGGCGCTGAGGCCGGCCTCGTCGGCGATGTCTTTGATGCTCGATGCGGCGAACCCGCGCCTCGCGAAGACGCGCACGGCCGCGGTCTCGATCCGCTCGCGTGTGGCCACGCGCAGCGCGGCGTTCTGCTCCGGCGATCTCACCATGGTCACCCCTTTGAAATGAATCTATCTTCATTATATGGGGTGCGGTGAGAAGATCGCGCTCGATCCGGCATCTCGCGTGCTGCGACTGGCTCGGCGACGGAGATCTACCCCGGCCAGCGCCAGTCGGTGATCGCCGGCTCGTCCTCGCCGTGTTCGCGGGTGTAGGCGCGCGCCTCGACCCGCCGGTCGTGCAGCTCCTGGCGGAGAGTCGCGTGGCGCTCGGCCGCGCCCGGCACCCGGTCGAGTACGTCGATCACCAGCTGGAAGCGATCAAGATCGTTCAGCAGCACCATATCGAAGGGTGTCGTCGTGGTGCCCTTCTCCTTGTAGCCACGCACGTGAAGGTTCGCATGGTTGTTCCGCTTGTAGGTCAGCCTGTGGATGAGCCACGGATAGCCGTGGAAGGCGAAGATGATCGGCCGGTCAGCCGTGAACAGCCCGTCGAAGTCGGCATCCGAGAGCCCGTGCGGGTGAGCGTCCTCGGACTGCAGCCGCATCAGATCGACGACGTTGATGACGCGGGTCGCGATCTCGGGCGCCCGCTCGCGCAGGATCGCCGTGGCGGCGAGCATCTCCTCGGTCGGCACGTCCCCCGCCGCCGCGAGGACGACGTCGGGCTCCTCACCGTCCGATTCGGTGCCTGCCCACGGGAGCGTGCCGAGTCCGCGGGAACAGTGCAGGATCGCTTCGTCCATCGTCATCCACTGCGGGCTGTCCTGCTTGCCTGCCACGACGACATTGACGTAGTCGACGCTGCGCAGGCAGTGGTCGTAAGTGCTCAACAGCGTGTTCGCGTCGAAGGGAAGGTATACCCGGACGACGTCGGAACTCTTGTTGACGACGAGGTCCAGGAATCCGGGGTCCTGGTGCGTGAAGCCATTGTGGTCCTGTCGCCACACGTGGCTCGACAGCAGATAGTTGAGCGAGGCGATCGACGCGCGCCACGGCACCTGCGCCGACGCCTCAAGCCACTTCGCGTGTTGATTGAACATCGAGTCGACGATGTGGATGAACGCCTCATAGCTGTTGAACAGGCCATGCCTTCCCGTGAGCAGGTAGCCCTCCAGCCAGCCCTGGCACTGATGCTCGCTGAGCACCTCCATCACCCGGCCCGCACGCGCAAGGTGCTCGTCGAGGTCGAGGATCTGTGCGTTCCACTGCTTGTCGGTCGCTTCGTAGACCGCGGGTGCCAGCCGATTGGACGCGGTCTCGTCCGGACCGAACAGCCGGAACGTCAGCGGGTTGCGCCGGATCACCTCGGCCAGGTAGCGGCCGAGAACCGCGGTGGCCTGCGCGTCCGCTGCGCCGGGCGACTCGACCTCGACCGCGAACCCGCGGAAGTCCGGGAGGTCGAGATCCTGCCGCAGCAGACCACCGTTCGCATGAGGGGTCGCTGACATGCGGTGATCACCGCCCGGGGCGAGAGCGACGGTGTCGGGCAGCGGTGCACCCGAGTCGTCGAACAGCTCCTCGGGCCGATACGACCGCAGCCAATCCTCGAGTTGCCGCAGGTGCTCCTCGGTGTCCCGCGCGGAGGGTAGCGGAACCTGGTGCGCACGCCACGTGCCCTCGACGGGCAGCCCGTCGACCTCCACCGGACCGGTCCACCCCTTGGGGGATCGCAGGACGAGCATCGGCCAGACGGGGCGGTCGGCCGTAGCCCCTTCGCGAGCTGTCCGTTGAATCGCGGCGATGCGATCCAACGCGGTCTCGAGTGCGTCGCCGAACCGACGGTGCACATCCTCCGCCGCATCCGTCGCCTCGAAGGACACGATGATCGGGTCATGGCCGTATCCGCGCATCAGATTGACGAGTTCCTCTTCGGGGATGCGCGCCAGCAGCGTGGGATTGGCGATCTTCCAGCCGTTCAGATGCAGGATCGATAGCACCGCACCATCCGAAACCGGGTTGAGGAACTTGTTCCCGTGCCACCCGGTTGCCAACGGACCCGTCTCAGCTTCACCGTCGCCGACGACGCAGAAGACCGTCAGGTCGGGGTTGTCGAAGGCGGCGCCGTACGCGTGGCTGAGCGAGTAGCCGAGCTCGCCGCCCTCATGGATCGACCCGGGCGTCTCGGGTGCCGCGTGGCTCGGGATGCCTCCGGGTGCGGAGAACTGGCGGAAGAGTCGGGTCATCCCGGTCACGTCACGGGTCACGGAGGGATAGCGCTCGGTGTATGTCCCGTCGAGCCAGGCGTTGGCGACCATCCCCGGGCCTCCGTGGCCCGGTCCTGCGATGTACAGGGCGGAGAGATCGCGTTCGCGGATCAGCCGATTCGCGTGGGCATAGATCAGATTGAGCCCGGGAACGGTCCCGAAATGGCCGAGCAGGCGCGGCTTGACATCGTCGACCGCGAGCTCGCGGCGGAGAAGCGGATTGTCACGAAGATAGATCTGTCCCACGCTGAGATAGTTGGCGGCACGCCACCACGCGTCGAGCTGCCGGATCTGTTCTTCTCTCATTCGGACATCTTCCCTTCCATAGGGCTCGCGCCAGAGCGGTTGCGGACGGAGACGTGACGCCACGGTACGAAGCGCGCCGCACCCAGCGAAGGGGGTTGACAGCGATGCGCCGCTTCACCGGGGCCCGGCTAGCCACCCGAGTTGCCGGATCTGACCCTGGCGAGCTTGGACGACACAGTATGGCCCCGTCGGCCCCGGTGGCGGAGCAAATGCCCGGACCGCGACGGGAAAAGACCTGCACGACGCATCGCCGAAGCACAGATCCTGGTCACTCTCTTCCCACCCGAGCCACGGCGTGTGCAGGATGAATGCATGACATCGAACAGTCCCACCCCCAAGCAGTTGCGTCTGATCATCGAGACCGACGACTTCGACAGCGCGATCCGGTTCTATCGCGATGTCCTCGGGATGCCGGAGCAGTTGGCGTTCGCCACGGACGGCGACGACCGTGTGGCGATCCTGCACGCCGGGATCGCCACGATCGAGCTGGCGACACGCACGCATGCCGAGAACATCGACGAGGTCGAAGGGGCGCCCCACGCACCGGGGGCGCTGCGGATCGCGCTGGAAGTCGACGACACAGAGAAAGCGGTCGCGGCGGCGCAGGACGGCGGCGCAGAGCTGATCGCCCCGCCGGTGAAGACGCCGTTTCGGAGTCTCAATGCCCGCGTGCAGGGCCCCGCCGGGTGGCAGGTGACATTCTTCCAGGAGCTGGAGACACTCGAAGAGCGCGGGGCTCGCGATGGTTTCACGACCGACGACGTCCGCGACCGCTGAATTCGGAGCGGCGTCTGCGTGCGTCAGCATCCGTACCCCGACAACCAGGAGGCCGGTCCGTGGCCGCGCAAGGTGCCAGGCCAACAAACTGTTCGGAATCGAGCTCCCGCTCTTCTGCGCGGCACTCACAGACAGCGCCCATTTCGCGGAGTCGGGACTGCTGTCGGTTTGGTTGACTCGTCTTGTTTGGGGTTTCAGGCCGCGTGAGCGGCTTGTGTGTTGACTATCTCGAACTCGATGGGCGTGAGCCTTCCGAGTCGTCGTTGTCGGCGTCGACGGTGGTAGGTCCGCTCGATCCAGGTCACGATCTCCAGCCGCAGTTCCTGCCTCGAGTGCCACCGCTTCTTGTTGAGGACGTTCTTCTGCAGTAACGCGAAGAACGACTCCATCGCGGCGTTGTCTGCGCATGCGCCGACGCGGCCCATCGATCCGGTGATCCCGCTCTGGCGGAGCTGTTCGACGAACTTCCGTGATCGGACTTGCGATCCGCGGTCCGAGTGCAGCGTCGTCCCGACCGGGTGGCGGAGCGCGACCGCGTTACGCAGCGCGGCGACGGCGAGCTCGGCCGTCATTCGAGCATCGAGGGAATAGCCGACGATCCGGTTCGAGTGGACGTCTTTGATTGCGCAGAGATACAGCTTCCCTTCATCGGTCCAGTGCTCGGTGATGTCGGTCAACCACAACTGGTCCGCCCTGGTCGCGGTGAAGTCGCGGAGCACGAGGTCGTCGTGCACCGGAGGGCCGGCTTTGCGGTTCAGGCCCCGCTTCTTTGAGAACACGCTTCAGAGCCGCTGCTCCGAGCACAGTCGCCACACACGCCGCTCGGACGCGGACAGTCCGGCCTCGGCTTCGATCTCGTCGGAGATGAACCGATACCCGAACGCGGGATCGTCCCGGTGAAGATCGACGGCGGCGTTGGTGAGGTGAGCGTTGTCCCCGTCGCGTTGCGAGATCGGGGCGGCGCGCCATTTGAAGAATGCTTGCTTGCTGAAGCCCAGCACCCGGCAGGTCACCGCGACCGGAATACGGTCAGCGGCCAGTTCGCGGACCAGCGGGAGCATCATTTGGGGAGTGACGCCTGCGACAGATACGCGGCCGCTCGGCGGAGGATCTCGTTCTCTTGCTCGAGCAACCGGATGCGTTTGCGGGCTTCGCGCAACTCCGTCGCGTCAGCCTGGGGCACGCCGGGCTTGATGCCGTCCTCGACATCCGCGATCTTCAGCCACCGTTGCAGACACGACTCCGAGACACCGAAGTCCTTCGCGATCCGACGGATCGGAGCTTCGCCCCGACGCGCGACCGCGATGACGTCGTTCCTGAACTCCTTCGGGAATGCTTTGGGCACGTTGACCCTCCTTCCGTGAGAACCGAAATCCTCACAGCCCGGGAGTCAACCAAACCGACAGCAGTCCCGGATGCCCTAGTTTGCTCCTAGCCGTTCAATGTCGTGCGGTGTCCCAGACATGATCATGTCCGCTTGCTCGGTGATTTTCTCGATCGGCCAATCCCACCATCGTGCCCTGAGCAGACGCTCGATGTCATCGGGAGTGAAACGGGTTCGTCTCACACTTGCGGGGTTCCCGGCGACGATCTCGTATGGTGCGACGTTTTTCGTGACTACGCTGCATGCGCCAATCACGGCTCCGTCCCCGATCGTGACGCCCGGCATAATGGTTGCTTCGCGTCCGATCCATACATCGTTGCCTACGACGGTGTCGCCTGGTTGCTCGATCTGCGTGAACGTGTCGAGCGTGTTCTCCGTCCATGTGCCGCCGAACATCGCGAAGGGGTAGGTCGATGGACCGATCATCGGGTGGTTCCCTCCAGGCATGATGAATGTCACGCCGGGGCCGATTGTTGTGAATCGTCCGATCACGAGTCGCTGTGGACCGTAAAGGTACTTGACATTGGCGTGTTCGAAGCCGACGTGATCTCCTTCGGTGTCGTAGTAGGTGAACTCTCCTATTTCAAGGAGAGGGGACGTCGGGCCTTGGCCCTTGATCGTGGACACGGTGTCGGTTCGATTATGCCGCTTCCGCGAGCGTAGCGGAGCGTGCGGCTTCGTAGGCGTTCGGGCTGATGTTGCCGATCGCGGAGTGGCGCCGGCGAGTGTTGTAGCGGTTCGCCCACCGGAACACGGCCCGGTAGGCGGTGGCCTGGTCCGGGAACGCTGACCGGCCGGCGAGGAGTTCGCGCTTGAGCGTGGCGTTGAAGCTTTCCGCGAGTGAGTTGTCGGCACTCGTGCCGACCGCGCCTGTGGACTGGGTCACGCCCAGCTGCTCGCAGAGCGCGGCGTAGGCCTTCGAGGTGTAGACGCTGCCGTGGTCGGAGTGGAAGATCGCGCCGACCAGCGACCCGCGGTCGCCGTGCGCGGCACGGAGGGCGTCTTCGACGAGTTCGGTGCGCATGTGGTCGGCGACTTGCCAGCCCGCGAGCTTCCGGGAGCCGAGATCGATGCAGGACGCGAGGTAGAGGTTCGTGCCGTCGGCGATAGGCAGGTAGGTGATGTCGCCCACGTAGCGGCGGCCGGGGTCGCCGACGGAGAAGTCCCGTCCGATCAGGTCGGGGAAGCGCCTGGCGGACTGGTCCGGGATCGTGGTCTTCACCCGTCGTCGCAACCGGATCCCCGCGAGACGGTGCTCACGCATTACCCGCGCGACGCGCTTGTGATTCACCCGCTCCGCCACGGGCACACCGTCGTTGAGGTCGGCAGTGATCCTGGGCGCCCCGTAGGCGCGGTCGCCACCCTGAGCGGGGTCTTGGAGCACCCGGATCCGCGCCGCCAACACCGCGTCGTCTGTCGCCTTCGCGGCTCGCCGCCCGGCGGAGTCCAGCCAGGCGTAGAACGACGAGCGGGCGACCTCGACGACCTCACACAACCGCTTCACGCCGTAGGCGTCCTTGTGATCCTCAACAAACTGGAAGCGGTTCACCAGTTCGTCTCCCCGGCGAAATACTTCGCCGCCTGACGGAGGATGTCCCGCTCCGTCTCGAGCTTGCGGGCCTCGGCCTGCAAGGCCGCGAGGTCGGCCTCCAACCGGAGGACCTTCGCCGCCTGCGACTCCGGTCGCCCCGTCGCCCCCGGCGGCGACGCAGCAGCAACCGTGACCCCGGAGCCGAACTTGTCGACCCACTCTTTCAGCGCACCCCGAGAGATCCCGAGATCCCCGGCGATGCCCTTGAGCGTCGAACCCGGCGTGGACTCATACAAGTCCACCGCGCGCTGCCGGAACTCGTCCGTGTAGTTCTTCCTAGCCATCCCTTGGATTCTCGCTTCCCCAGCATCGTGCTGGAATCAGCGTGTCCAAGATCAGGGGTCAAGCGCCGTCACCTCGTTTTTCAGAAAGACGACATTGTTGAGTTCAGAGCGAGTTGACGGGTTGATCAAGTCGGGATCGGGGATGTCGTAGCTCATTGCTTCTCCTGGGGGTTATGTGGGGCGCGTTCGTGGGTCAGTCCGTTCTCATCGAGCGAGATCCAGGTGTCGATGTGCAGGCGGGCGAGAAAGGCGTCGTCGTGGCTGACGACGATGAGTCCGCCCCGGTAGGTCTCCAACGCTGAGACGAGTTCATCGATGCTGCGGAGGTCGAGGTTGTTGGTCGGTTCATCGAGCACGAGTAGTTGATTCGGCGGTTCGGCGAGCAGGAGAGTCGCGAGCGCGACGCGGAACCGCTCACCTCCGGACAGATCACCCACGCGACGGTGAGCGGTGTCCGAACGGAAGAGAAATCGAGCGAGATTCGCGCGGAGGTCTCCGGGTGGCGTTTGGGGTGCCGCGGCTCGCACCGTGTCGAGGATGCTTCGTTCGTCGTCCAGGTGGTCGAGTCGCTGGGGCAGATAGCCGATGCGATCCGTGTACTGGACCGCCTGGACCCCGTCATCGATGGCATCGTGCGGGTAGATCAGGGAACGTAGGAGGCGGGTCTTTCCGACACCGTTGCGCCCGGTCAAGGCGATTCGCTCGGGACCTTGGACGACGACTGGGCGTCCGCGGCCGTCGCGCAGTTCCGCCAACCGTCGACCGGCTGGAACGTGAGGGTCGGGAAGGTCGATCCTGATGCGGGTATCTCGCCGTACCCGCTCGGCGTGCTGTTCGGCCTCACGGCGCGCGGCATCGACTTTCTCATCGAGCTCACCGCGCAGCTTGCCCGCGGAGACCTGGGCTTCGGTCTTGCGCTGGTTCATGATCATCTTTGGTTTGCGCTTGTTCTCGAAGTCCGTGCGCGCATAGCGCTGCCGACGGGCGAGCTTGGTCTGCGCGTCGATTCGCTGCCTCTCCTCGGTCTTGACCTTCTGCTCGGCGGTGCGCAGCGCTTGTTCGGCCGCTGCCTGCTCTTGCTCCATGTACTGCCGAAAAGCGCTGTAGTTCCCGCCGAACACGGTCAGCGAGCCGGTACGTAGCTCGGCGGTGTTGTCCATGAGGTCGAGCAGGGTGACGTCGTGGCTGACCACGACCAGCGCGCCGCGCCATTCCCGTATTGCGTCGTAGAGGTCGTGTCTCGCTTGCCGATCGAGGTTGTTGGTCGGTTCATCGAGAAGAACGATCTCGTCCTCGCTCAGGCGAAGGCCGGCCAGCGCTGTCAAGATGGTCTCGCCTCCGGACAGGGTGCCGACTTCCCGGTCAAAGCTCAGATTGCTCAGGCCGATCCCGTCGAGGGAGGCTCGGGCACGGGCGTCGACGTCCCACGCATCGCCGAGCGCGTCGAAGTGTCGCGGGTCGGCGTCGCCCGACTCGATTGCTCGGAGGGCGTCAAGCTGACCGCGGATGCCGAGGAGGTCGGCAACGGTCGATGTGGTCTGCAGGACGAGGTGCTGCGGAAGGTAGCCGACGTGACCGGTGACGGTGATCGTTCCGGTCGTTGGCATCATATCGCCTGCGATCAGGCGGAGCAGCGTGGTCTTGCCTGTGCCGTTGGTACCGAGCAGACCCGTCCGCCCGTTACTGAATGCGGCGGTAATGCTGTCGAGGACGTTAGTACCGTCCGGCCAAGTGAATGACAGGCCAGAAAGGACGACGGAGGGGTTCTGAGTGATAGACATGGGGCTCCTGGGTTGTCAACGAATACGCTGACAACGGAGCCATGAGAGCGGGCTACGACGACGTCAGCGCACGGCAGAGTGCGTGTCGACGGTCGTAGATCACCATGATGAGAGTTCCTTGCTCAGAGGCGGTTGCGCCACCTATCGTACCAGCCGCTGGCAGGCTTTCCAGCGGCCAGACGTGGCGCACCCTAGACTACGTGTACCTGAACGAGAGCGATGAGGTTCTTCCATGACGATGCGCTGATCTATCCCGCCACCGAGCCGCTGCTCCGGTGAGCCACCTTCTTGTGGCCACTGTCGAGACTCTTCTAAAGGCTACTCGGTGGTGCTGATCACGCACGTCTGGGCGTCGACTGCCTCCCCCTGCGGAGCCTGCGCGCCCAACCGCTCTCGGGTGCTGTCGGGCTATCCCTGACCTTCGCCTCGACCAAGCTTAGGTGGAACCTCATTATGCTTTCGCGCGCCTCAACGACTTCTGGCGGTCATCCTCGACGTTGGTGGATTCTCTCTGCCCTCTGTCTGATTCTGTTCGTGGTGATGGTCGACAACACCATCGCCAACGTGGCGATCCCCAGTATCGCTTCTGACCTGGACGCTTCGGCGACTCAGCTGCAGTGGATAGTCAACGGGTACAGCCTCACCCTGGCTGCTCTGCTCATCGTCGCGGGCAGCCTTTCCGATCGTTATGGTCGCAAGAAGGGGCTGCTCGGCGGGCTCGCGCTGTTCGCCCTCGGATCGCTCATCGGCACGCTCGCACCGACAGCCGATGTGTTGGTCCTCGCTCGTGTCCTCATGGGGATCGGCGGGGCCTTCCTTCTACCAGGAACCCTCGGAACACTCGTTCGAACCTTCAACGACCAAGACCGGCCCCGTGCGATCGGGATCTGGGCAGCAGCCTCCGCCGCGGCACTCGGTATGGGGCCGGTCATCGGAGGACTTCTTCTCGACCACTTCACCTGGCACTCGGTCTTTCTCGTCAACGTGCCCGTGGCGCTTGTCGCTGCGATCGGTCTCGGGGTACTTCTCGATGAGAGCTCGGACGGGACCTCACGTCAGGTCGACATCGCCGGTGCGATGCTGCTGGCGCTGACCATCACCGCGCTCGTATGGTCGATCAGCGCTGCTTCCCAAGCCGAAGCCACGTCGTGGACCGTCGTCTTATCGTCTGCACTTGCCTTTACCGCCGGAACCATCTTTGTCATGTGGGAGCGTCGGCACCCGGCCCCGATCCTCAACCTTGGCCTGGCGCGCAACGCGCGATTCCGCGCCGCCGTACTCGGAGGTGTTCTGACGTCCCTCGGCATGGGAGGGTCATTGTTCGTCCTCACTCAGAACCTACAGTTCCTGCGCGGCTACTCGCCCCTCCAGGCAGGTATCCAGCTCTTGCCTATGGCAGCCGGGGTGTTCCTGGTCAGCAGCTTTCTGAGCGCTCGCGTGCTCCGGAACCTTGGCCTCGGCCGAGGCATCGCGCTAGGCGTAACGATCGAAGGTTTCGGGCTCGCGCTCCTCGGCTTTGCTCCGCTCGACAACGCCTGGGTGATGACTGTAGGACTCGCGCTCGTCGGGAGCGGCGCCGGCATCACCGGCCCCCTCGTGTCGAACGCTCTTATCTCCTCGATCCCGCCGGCTCAGGCAAACACCGGCTCGGGAGTGAACGGCACTCTCCAAGAGATCGGCAGCGGACTCGGAGTCGCGACCTTCGCTATGGCGACCACGCTGTTCTTCTCACAGAACGTTCCCGACTCCCTGCGCTCAGCGGCGTCACAATCATTCCTGGCCGCGATGAATACGGCGGGTAGCCCGGATGCGGTGGACTCCGTCCAACGCTCCTTCGCGTCTGCCACTTCGATAAGCCTGGTTCTCGGGGCCGGCGCAGTGCTGGCGGGCGGCATCCTCACAGGCATCCTCCTCACTCATGCCGAGCGCGCGAGCGCCGAGTCGAAGACCGGTACGTCGGAAGGAGCCGCAGGCCTGTAGGCACCAATTACACGAATTGGACTCCGCAGACGCTGTCCGACGGTTGTTCTGCTTCGCGCCGCTCGTTGCGCGAAGCAGAACAACCTCGTCTGCCACGCTTCCAGCCGCATACGATTGTGTCCGGTTCGCCTTCGTTCACGCCGGCTCCGCGGTGCTACTGAGCGAGTCGGGAAATCAGCATACTCATCCAGGGGACGTAATCTTTCTTGGCCCGAACGTTCTCTGTTGAGTGGAACCCGAGGAAGCTCTTACTGTTTCGACCGTCTATCTTGACACTGATTACCTTCTTGACCAGATTCTTTGGCAACACGCGGCACTGCCGGCATCCACGTCGCAGTCTGCGACCGCGTGACCGCGGGGCAACACATCGCCGACGTCGGCTCGTCCGGGAACTCCACCGGGCCGCACCTGCATTTCGAGGTCCGTATCGGCGGCACCAACGGCGACTACACCGACCCCGCCGTGTGGCTGAACCAGCATCACGCGGCCGACGTCCCCGCACCCGACACCACCGGCGGCACAGGGAACTGCTCGACCGGCAGCAACCCCGGCACCGCGACGCTTGTCGATGGCGCCCCTGACGAGCTGGTCGATGACCCCACCACGGATGGGCAGATCACGCGCCGGATGCTCGCCGTCTGCCAACAGACCCTCGCCGCGTTCCCGAACACGTCCTGGTCCTGTTACTCACCGCGCCCCGGTACTCAGTCGGAGCATCCGTTGGGGCGGGCGCGTGATGTGACCTTCGGGAACGCGATCGGCTCCTATCCCACCTCGGGGCAGCTCGAGGCGGGGTGGGCGGTGACGAATTGGCTCAAAGACAACGCCGAAACGTTGGGCGTCGAATACCTCATCTGGCAAGGCCAAATCTGGGCCCTCGCCCGCGACAACGAAGGGTGGAGGGAATACAACGGCGGCGGCATGCACGACCTCACCAATGTCACCGGAGGCCACTACGACCACCTCCACATCACCGTCACAGAAGGGGCCTGTGCACCATGAGCGTGTTTCCTGACTTCGACGGACTCGGCGGCATCGGCGACCTCAAAGCAGTCATCGGTGCGCTGTTGACGTTCGTGCTCATCATCGCCGTCCTCATGCTCATCGTCTCGGCAATCATCTGGGCCATCGCCACCGCGCACGGCAACCACGCCACCGCATCCAAAGTCCGCACCGGCCTCCTCGTCGCCCTCGGAACAGCAGCCCTCGCCGGCAGCGGCGTTGCCTGGGCCTACGAGGAAGGACAGCAACCGCCGCGACGGACCCCACCTGTGACCACGAATGGACCCACACTCCGGCCCTCCCAGAGGGGGCCGGAGCACCGTCGCGCGCACGATTTGGTGCACCTCTCGGGCACCTTTTGGTGCACTCCACCGCCGACGTCACCGAACGGAAAGTGGACCAATGGGCAAACGGACAGCACAGGCAGATGAGGGAAGTGGACCAGCCAGTGACCACCCCCAGAAACGACGAAACCCTGGTGAAAGTTACCTCTCACCAGGGCTTTTTGTCGGGCTGACAGGATTTGAACCTGCGACCCCTTGTTTGGTCGGGCCAGTTCGACAGGTTCCGACATCGACAGACAGGGGACGACAGTTAACCCGGCTGACCGGGGATTATCCGGTGGCAGTTGACGACTCCCGGGGACGACGGAAGACAGTCGCGAACTCCGCCATGTGAGACGAATCTGAGACGGCGACCGATCACGCAGCTCTCGAGAACGGTCATCCGCGCGCTGTCCGCGCCGCGACGTAGACTCGATGCCTCGGCCGGTGGAAGGATACCGGCTCACACTACGGAGCGGACGACTCAACGTTCGCTCGTCTATGCAGCGCTGCCAGGATCCTTTCCTTGACAAGGTGAAGCCCGCCGCGATCGTAACGAATCTGGATGTGTCCATCGATGTTGGAAGGCCAAACGGTGCCGTTCTCGAGAATTACGATGGTGGCCTCTACTCCGAGGATTCCCTGGCACAGTCCCAGTTCGTGCACCACGTTGTCGCGCGCGCGCTTTGTGCCGTCGTCGAGAGTGTCGGCCGCGGTCATCATTATCAGCGCGATGTCGGATTGACGGATCATGCCGAGTACTTCCTGGAGGGTCGAGTAGCCCGCGCGCTCTTCTTCTTCGAAGATCTGGACGCCGTAGTTCGCTTCCGTGATCCAATCGCGAACTTGCTCCCACTGCCGATCACCCCCGTGCCCGATGAACACCATGCCTCGGGGCTGATCGGGGTTCACCTCCCCGTAAAACCCGTCCGGAAGCGAGGGCAGCGAGCTGGCAATGCGATCAAGCAGCTCGCTTGCATCCGTCACCGACCTCGCATGGACGACGATCTCGGCTTCCGGCTGCCGATACGTGATGTCAACCGACAGCTGAGCGTAATTGGTGCTCTTGACACTGAGGACCGCGTACTGCGTATCTTCGGATATCGCCGCGAGCATGTCGTCAACCGTGCCCCACTCCGCATCGACGAAGTGACGCTCGCCGCTCTGAATGTCGTAGGCAACCGGCAGCCGATACTTGCCCGTGGCCTCGTACTCCTCGAACTCCGCTACCGGATCATTCGTCCATCCCATGCCTTCGCGAGGATGTGCCCTCACGTGAGCGGCCTCAGCGGCCAAGGCTTCGACCTCTCGTTCTGTGATCATCTGAGCCAGTGCTCCGACCCACTCCCGCGTCAAGATGCCAGAAGTACGAGTGTCTACCGCGACCATGTCGAAACCCTACCGCGACCCGTTCGCAACACCTGCCTCGTCAGACGGTTCCTATGGATAAGTTTGGCATGGCACTCTCGATCCTACCGGCACGCTTTTCGCCGCGACCTCGGAGCGCTAGCTCCGCTGTCCTGCCAAGTTCGAAAGGTCCCAGCATGTCGGTTTATGAGCACCTAACGACGCAGGAGGGCGTCCCAGTCTGCCTCTTCTGCCTTACCCCGCTTGAGTCACGGCGTTCTCGATCCAAGGAGCATCTACTCGCGAAGTCCTGGTCGAATCTCTTGGATCCGGCGACCTCGATGTACAGCCCAGATCAGTGGCATCTGACGCGAGATGGCGAGTGGGTGCAGCGTCCGGAGGACCGACATTCCAATCCGCCATTCGCAACGACGGTGCCGGTCGTGTGCCACAAGTGCAACAACGTATGGATGAGTCAGCTCGAGGAACGCGTCAAGCCGATCCTGTGGCCACTGGCGCAGGGAAAGACCGCTGTGATCACGCGAGACGAAGGGGCTATCATCGCCCAGTGGATGGCCAAGACCGCCCTCATTCTAGAGAGCAGCACGCCTCCCGGAGAAGCGAAAGCCCAGGACGACGTTCACAACTTCAACGTGATGAATGCAGCCATCGCTAACACCTATCCGGTGCAGTTCGCGACTTGGGCGTTTCCGGTCGTTCCCAATGAGGCTACACAGATGCGGTCGAAGGTCGGGACCGTGTTCTTCGGGGATCACCAGTGCGCTGGGCACCACGTGCGTGCATCGCTGGTGCAGATACGAGAGATTGCGATCTGTTCCGTACACGCGGCAGATCGGCGCGTGTGGGAAGAACGAGTCGAGCCGTTTCTTGCGGTTGCGGCTCCTGCGCTCTTTCCGGAGTACGGCGACTTTCACCTCCACCGCGATGAGGCGTACAGCGTGGATCGAGCGAACGCGCTTGCTCTCGACCTCCTGCGTGGCATCGTCGGGGAGCCAACCTTTTATCCCCCGGCGGCCTCACCGGAATCGGGAACACCGGCTTAGCCCGCTCGGCTCTCGACGGCCGAAGTCGCCGACGTCGTTTGCCGCACGTAGAATCGAACCCCTCGGCCGGAGAAAGGATCCGGCTCATGCCCTCTCGAGGACTCCACCCCGACGTCACGCTGGGGATCGCGATCAGTTGCGTGATGTCGAGGAATAGGTACACCCGTGATCCGGCACCGGTGATCGACGAACTCTACGCAACCGCCGGCGGTCGGCTTGACCTGCTGACGCGGGAGGTCGGCCGGTGGATCGGGTTCTATGAGGACGACTACGTCCGCGCCCTCGCGACGGCGCTGCGCGCGCTACCGCTCGACATGGCGGACGAGATCGAGATAGGACGCAAGCGACGCTTCTCGGGTACGCGCGGGACGCACGGGTATGCCCGTCCCCCGGGCGTCAGGTCGCCGTAGAACGACGAAAGACCGCCACCCGGCCCGGAGGCTAGGTGGCGGTCTGTTCGTGCGTCAGCGGCGCGGGAGAGTATCGGGCGACTCGTTGACGGTGATCGTCGGGGACGTGCGCTGCTCGAGGGCGGTGGCGGTGTTCTTCGTCACGAGCGTGTAGCTGGCCTGCGCGACAACGATCGCGAGCAGGATCAGCACGGGCCACGCCGGCACGGTGTCACCGGTGTAGACGTAATAAAACAGCAGCACGACCGCGGTGAGCACGATCGCCACCACGACGGCGACGATCTTCTTGTCCGTCGCGGACCAGGTCGGTCGCTGGATGAGCGCCTGCACGTAGGGTGCGGCGATGGCCAGCAGCACGAGGACTCCGGCGGGGATGGTGGGCAGTTCGATGTTCACGGAATTGCTCCTTCGGTGGTAGGGGTGGTGGGCAGACAGACGGTCGCCTGCTGCGGGAGGAATGGTCCGAGTTCGGTGTCGGCGGCGGTCAGCCACAGGATCTTCGCGACCCATCCCTCGGGGCAGGTCGGGCCGGCTGGTCCGGTGGCGCCGGTCGCGCCGGGGGCGCCAGGCTCGCCCTGAGCGCCGGTCTCCCCCTTGGCGCCGGGTTCTCCCGGCGGACCCTGCGTTCCGGTGGCACCGGGCAATCCGGGTTCACCCCTCCCGCCGGTGAGTCCGGGCTGTCCTTCTTTGCCGGCGGGGCCGCGGTCGCCTTTCTCGCCCCTCGGGCCTTGCGCGCCGGGCGCGCCGGGTTCGCCCTGCACGACCTCGGCCGGGTCCGGAGCGTCGGGGCTGTCGCCGGTGGTGTCGACGAACTCGGCGTAGAGATCGGTGTAGAGCGACTCGGCGAACTCGGCGCGCTGCGTTGAAACGATCGCCGCCCAGGTGGATGCGCTGACGGCGAGCAGGGTGACCGCGATGAGCGCGACGATCCAGCGCCGCACGGAGCGGGCCTGCTTGTGGTGCCATTCGGTGACGGCGTCCGTTGACTGGGACACGTGGACCTCCCTCATTGCTTCAGTCCGTCGGGATAGGGCGGTGGCGGTGGCGGGTTGCCGGCGCTGATGTGCGCGCGCAGGGCGTGGATGTAGTCGTCCTTCTCCCGCCCGACGCGGATCCCGGCGTCGACCCTGTCGGTGAGTTCGTCGACTCGTTCGGTGAGCCGCTCGATTTCCGCGTGGAACCGGGTGATTAGCTCCTGCGCGGACGCGCCCTTCGTGGGGAGCTTCTCGAGGAGCTTGCCGACCGCCGCGCCAAGGATGATCCCGCCGGCGGCGATCAGCGCGAGCAAGACCTCCTGCGGCATCAGCCGGCCATGCGGCGCGCCGCGTCGTCGTTCACGGCCCTGGCGAGCGCCGCGTAGTCGATCGGCTTGCCCATCCCGGCGATCACGGCATCCGCGATCTGCTTCACTTGCGCCGGCGTGACACCGCCAGTGCTCACCGACTTGGCCAGAGCCTCGACGGCCGCCAGGGTACGGCGCGCGATGCTGCCCGTCTCGACGAGGTCGTCCCGCATCGTGACCTTCTGGCCGTCGCGCCGGATGTCCGAAAGCGTCAGCTCGACGCGAGCAAGCGCGTCACGGGTGTCGACCAGGTCATCGATCGTCCGGAGCTTCTTGCCCTGCCGGGTGATCGGGTAGTTCCACACGTCTGCTGCGGACATGGCGTCCACCTTCTCTCCGTAGTGCTTGTCGTTCCAGGACTGGTATTCGAAGTGGTGCTGCTCGCTGGGATCCCCGGCCGCGGTGCGGATGAAGCCGTACTCGGCCGCGAGGGTGATGAAGCCGACGGTGCGCCAGTCGTCCGAGTCCCACGCGACGCCGCGGCAGTGCATCGACAGATCGGGGTGAAGCGCCCGTGAGTGAGCCGGCTTCGGTCCGACGCCGTGCACCCACGCGGTCCAGGCGAGGTACATGCTCATCTGCGTGTCGTAGTCGGCGTAGGTGCGGTTGACATCCGCCCGCCGACCGAGGCGCGCCTCGAGACGGCGGAACGCGAGCGCGGCCTCGGGGACGAAGGAGACGCCGGGGCGGATCTCCTCGATGACAGGGGCGCCGCCCATGATCAGGCGTCCGCGGGGAAGGCGACGGCCGACAGGTACGCCTGCTGACCGGACACCAGCTCGACGGCCCCGGACGTTTGTACGCTCACCGTGGTCGAGCCGGTCACGGACCGGACGAGGAAGGTGCTGAAGTGCTTCGGTCGATAGCCCACAGGCAGCAGGAAAGCGGTCCCGGTATTGCCGTTCGCGGGGCGGCCTTTCAGGATCGTCATGCCCTGCAGGCGCCGATACTCGACAGCTTCCGCGGGGGTGGCCTGGATCCACGAGTTCTGGAACGTCGGCGCCTGCCACCCTGTGTCCGTGGACAGCCACACAGAGCCGGTCCAGGTGTACACGATCGGGCCGACCCGGCATGTGTCGCCGGCGGTGAGCAGCGCGCTGTTCGATGACGCCCAGGTGTTCGCGTCCGACTCGGATGCGAACACCGGCACGCCAGACGCCGGAACCCACACCAGCCCTGCGGTGTCGTAGGTGATCTCGACGCGGTGCAGCCCGCGGGCGTCGGCGCGCGCGACGATCACAGGGGTGGTGGCGAGGTTCTGTCCGGATGCCGCGATCGCGACCGCGACCTGCGTCGCCTCGGTCGAGTTGGCGACGGGGATCACGTCGTTGATCGACAGGATCGCGGCGGCCAGCGCTGTCCTTGAGGGCTTCTCGCCGGCGGCGAGTGACTGGTGCTTCTTGACGTCGGTGCTCACGGCTGCTCCTAGGCGTTCTTGGTGTAGGTGACTTTGAGGACGAACGACGGGGGAACCCCGGCGCCGGCGAAGCCGCCGTACTGGGATCCGATCGCAGCAAGGCCTTTCGCCGCTCCGGTGCGGAACGCTTCACGCATCGCGGCCGTGAGGGCAAGCGCCCCGGTCCCCCCGGAGGCGACAGAGCCGGTGGAGGCGGTCTCCCCGGTCGATGCGGGGGCACCGCCTGGACGCGTGCCCGAGGCGGATCCCTGCACGACGAGCGCGGCCGAGTTCCCGTCAGCGCCCTTCTTGGCGGTCGAAGTGATCGCGGTGATCGACAGCGCGCCGAGGTTGACGATCTGATTTCCGTAGCCGATGAAGCCGACGAGGGCGCCGGATCCGTAGGCGTTGCCCTGGTAGACCGGTGTCTTGCCGAGGCCGTAGCGGTCCGGGTTCCACTGGTCCCAGCCCTTGCCCGCACGATAGGTGCCGGTAACCTGCGGGCTGATCGTCGCCGTGGCGGTGACGATGTCGCTGCCACCGCCTCCGCCGCCACCCGCGGGGGCGTCGGGGGCGGGGGTGGTGGATGGTCCCATCGCGAGGACGGGTGTCCCCCAGGTGTCGAGCATCAGCCACGCGGACTGTCCGACGGTGTAAGTGCCGAGCGGTGCGGGAATGGTGACCGTTGCGCCGCCGATGCTCACGGTGACGCTGCCGCCACCGGTGGCGGTGACGGTGCCGAGTTCAGCCGGAAGTCGAGGCTGCACCGGGCCGACGATGAGTACTGGCCTCGCGGACGTCGGATCGAGCAGCACCCGGGCGAGCGAACTCGCTGAGTACCGCGCGGCGATCGCGGGCAGCCACACGGTTCCACCGCGGATGCTCACCCGGACCCGGCCGCCTGCCGCATCGACCTGCAGCACCTCGCCGGTGACGACCAGTGCCGTATCGTCCGCGATGCCCGGCCCCTGAGCGGTGGCCTGCTTGATCAGACCTTTGAGGTTCAGCGGGCTGATGTCGTTCACGAAGGCAACCCCACATCCACTCGCATGTCCCCGTCGGAAACCGTCAGGGGCATGTCGTACGCCGTCACCCACCCCCACTGCCGATCGACGGAGGCGGTCTCATCCGCGGACTCCATCACCCAGACGCGATGCTCGGGGATGCCGCCAGCGGCGGGAACGATCTCCATGTGACCTCGCGCGCCGCGCAGCACGGCCACCGGGTCATCCAGTTCGATCCGCGAATCCGGAACGATCCGGGCGGGGATGGCGAGGGCTGGACGGGTGGAGTTGGCGAGCATGGTCGCTGCGGCGGCATCGGCCTGTCGTGTGTTCTCGATCAGCGGGGACGACCACTCCTTGGTGACCACCCCGTAGTCGCCGTTCACGCTCATCGGCCCGCCGGTGACGGAGGCGACGCCCTGGACGTCGGCCTTGTCCGAGGACGCGGTCGCGGCGATCACGTCGTTGTATGCACCGGTGCGGGTGTCGGAGCGGGGCGCGGAGATCAGGGTGCCGCCGAGACCGTCGCGCAGGGTGAGGATCGGCACGGGCACCTTGGGCAGCGGGGCGCGGAACGCGACCTGACCCCACGGGTCGATGCGGAGCAGTGCCGGCCATGCGGCGGCGATGTCCTGCAGGTTCTTTAGTCGATCCTTCGCCCATGCCATCGACGCCGGCACAGCCCGGTCGACGAGGGCCGGGTCGAATGATGCGCCCATACCCGCGGGCAGGAGACGTCGCGCTTCGGAGGAGAACGTGCCGGACGGGGACGAGAGCACCTTGATCTTGTCGTCGCGCGGGCGCGCGAGCAGTGACTCGGCCTTGACGCTGATCATGCCGGCGTCGTCGTCCGACCAGTCCTTGATCTGGAAGCGGCCGCGGCGGGTCTCCCAGGTCTCACCCGTGATCACCGAGGACACGACAATCGTCACGTCGAGGGTCTGCCCGTACCGAGCCAAGGCGTGATCGGTCGACGACGGCCGCCAGTCGATCACGTTCTCCCCGGGTGCGGGGGCAGCGAATCGGGGCACGGTCATCGTCAGGGACTCGATGATGTCGTCGCCGACGTCGCCGGTGATTCGGCCGGACGCGACGGGAACCAGCTCGGCGAGCATCCGCCCGCCGAGCCATGACGTCACGCGCGGCCACCAGGTGCACGCGCCAGCGAGCACTTCGTCCGGGGCACCGTCGAGCATCCTGCACCCCGTTTCAGATCGTTGACCAGTCGGCCCTGTCGAAGTCGTCCCATGTGTCGAACAGCTCGTCGAAGGTGCCCACAGGTACGGACGCGCCCTTCGAGATCGTCGGCGCCGAGTAGTCCAGGAGGTGCCCCGCCGCGACGCCTGTGGCCGCCATCCGGGCGCCGGGCGCGAGTCCGGTAACCCCGGCCGGTGCGGTCGCTGTGACTACGACCTGCTGCCAGTCGCCGGTGAGGACGACCGGTGTGCCGGTGATGACCGTGCCGTTGGACCACTTCAGTGCCGCCATCCCCGAGCGGCCGGCGGTTCCCTTGACACGGCAAGTCACGGTGACCTGCATGCCCGGGACGACCGGCTCGCCGAGGGTGGGCGCGGCGCCGGTGTAGACAGACGCGAAGATGTCGACGGCGGTCGCCGCTGCCGTGGCGGATGCGCGCAGGTGCCGCGGCGTGGAGTAACCGCCGGTCGCCGGGTTCGAAAGTGTGCCGTTCGTCGCTGCCCAGCCCGACGTCGACGGGAACAGCGAATGCCACGACCAGACGCGATCGAGCATCGCATCGTCGAAGTCTGGCCACGTGAACGCGATCAGCGCCGTCGACGGCTGCGGGTCGGTCAATTCCCGGACGCCGAGCGACCAGCGCCGCCATGTGTCCCCGCCCTCGGTGATCAGCTCGTCTTTCCACGACGTGACCAGGCCGAGAACGACCGGGGTGAGATCGCGCATGCCTGGGACCAGCCGGCGAACGATCGGCATCCCTGACTCGAGGATGGCGCGCATCGTGACCGAGTCGACGCCCTGGGTGTCGAACTCCCACCCGTACGAGTACGAGCCGGGTGTCTCGAGCCGCGCGGCCGGGTCGGGCCGTCCCGCGATCTCGAAGGCCTCCGATCGGATGGTCGCCGACCGCGGCTCGGTGGTGGACGCGACCTCGACCGGGGCGACGGTGAGACCGTCGATGGTCTGGATCACGGCCACCCCGTCGTGCGACACGGTGACGGGCGCCGCCGTGACGGTGACGCCGTCGACGACCGCGCTGTAGACGATCGGGGTGTTCAGTGCGGCACGGCTGTCGATGAGCAGGATCTGAGATCCCTCGGACACCCCGACGCCGCCGGGCACCTGCCAGCGTCCCCCGTCGCCGGATGTTCCGACGACTTCGTACGCCTGTCCGGCGGTGGTGCCCGTCAGTGCGACCTGGACGGGGCGCGGCTGGGAGGCGGCGAGCAGTGTCGCGGTGAGCGATACAGCCATCAGATCAGCCTCCCAGCGCGGACGCCACGGTCTTCTGTGCGCCCTTCATGATGAGCGGGTAGACGACCTCGCCGAACATCCGCGCGAGGTCGCGCATGTCGTCCGGGTGCAGGCGCGTCGGGCCGGTGGCCCGTGGTGAGGATCCGGCAGCCGCTGCGAGGGCGACGCGCTCGAGGCGCGCCGCGACCTGGTCGACCGGTTCGACGTACTCCCGGCCGCCCGGGTTGTCGCCGATGATCGCCATCATCGGTCCGGTCGTCACGCCGCCTGTCGCGAGCCGTGGGAGGTTCACGTGCGGGATCAGGTCGATCTTGATGCCGACCGCGCCGGCGACGGAGTTGACGCCGCGGATCATCCCGTTGATGAGGTCGATTGCGCCGTTCACGCCGCCCTCGATCCAGCCGAGCACGCCGTTCCAGATGTTCCGGACGACAGCACCGAGGCCGTTCCAGGTGGCGTTCCACACTGCGCTGATCAGCTTCATCCCGCCATCGATTCGCGTCGTTACCCAGTTGATCGCGTTCGTGATCGGCTGGACGATGTAGGTGTTCCAGACGAATGCGATGAACGCTCCGATCGCGGTCCACAGTCCGTTCCACCAGGCGGCGAAGCCGTTGAGTCCGGCGGTGATCCACGACATGAATCCGGACCACGCGGCCCCGATCCACGCGATCACGGCATCCCAGTTGTTCCACAGCCAGATAGCTGCGGCGACGAGCAGACCGATCGCGACGATTATCGCGATGATGATCCACGTGACAGGCGACGCGAGCCAGGCGGCGTTGTTCGCCCACTGCGCCGCGGTCTGCGCCCACGTGAAACCGGTCGACGCGGCCTGCGCGGCCTTGAACGTGGTCATCATCGCCGAGATACCCTGGACGATCTGCATCGCCTTGTACGCGCCGACGGCGAGCAGCACCGCACCGGAGAGGATGCCCACACCGGTCGCGAGACCAGACACGACACCCGAGTTCTCGGTCATCCAGGCGACGACGTCAACTCCGGTGTGAGCGAGGTCGACCATGATCGGCAGCAGCCCGGCGCCGAGGGTTTCCATCAGCTCGCCGAGCGAGTTCTTGAAGATCGCCGATGAGCCGGTAGCGGTGTTGCCCTGCGCTTCGGCGAATCCGCCGACCTGGGAGGTGAGTCCCTCCATGATCGAGCCGTAGTTGCCGCCGACGGAGCCGGTGTCGACGAAGTCGATACCGATGTCCTTGAGGGACCGACCCTGGCCGAGTAGCGCCTTGCCGAGATCCGCGGCGGCGGTCGGGATGTCCTTGCCGGTCTTGGCGGCGTAGTCGGCGAGCAGCGGCGTCAGCTCAGTGATCTGCTGACCGGTGAGACCGTACTGTGCGAGCACGGCCTGCCCCGAGGCGAACTGGTCGTCGTCGAACTGGGTCTTGAGTGCGAGCTGAGAGTTCAGATCCATCAGCGCCTGCGCGCTGGTGTCGGCCGTCGCCGGGAACTTGTCGAGCGCGAACTGCAGCTGCTGGGTGGACTGTTCCGCATCGGCGGCGGCGTCGGCCGCGCCGATAGCGCCGACGGTGAGCACACCGAGCGCGACGGCCGCGCCAGTGCCGGCCGCCTTCACGCCCGCGCCGGCGAAGTCCTTCTCGATCGATTCCTTCGCCTTGTCGAGCTTGGTGAGATCGTCGTCGTCGACCAGCAGACGGATCAGGAGATCCTTCGCGTTCCCGGACACGCGTCACCTCCTTCGGCGTTCAAGCTCCTCGGCGGCTTCCTCGCGCTTCGCGGTGATCGAGTCACACGCGAGCGCAAGGGGTGCCCACAGCTCGTACGGCAATTCCCAGATCCGTTCCGGGGTCAGCTCCGGCCAGTAGTCGTACCGGCAGATCAACAGCGCGCGCTTCTGCACCTGCTCCTCGAGCCACGGTTCCGATTCATCGAGGCGGATCAGCTCGGGTGGGTCTCCGGCGTCGCGTCGATCGCGGCGGCGGCGGCGGGAGTTGCGGATACCTGAGGGTCCGGGCGCTCCTCACCCTCCTCGCTCTCCTGCGCGCGGGCGAGGTCGCCCGGCTCGGCGATCATGTTCTCGATGTCGTCGAGGTCGGCGCAGGACTGGAAGGTGACGTCGTGGCCGGCGCGGCGCAGGCTCGCGAAGATCGCGAACGCGGTCTGCATGCCGCTGAGCTTCATCCAGTCGGCGTACTGGCGGCGGTTCCACCCCATCTCCTTCTCGACGGCGGCCGCGTCCCACAGGTTCGGCTTGACGACGGGAATGCGGGTTCCGTCGGAGAGCTGGATTTTCGCCATGTTGCTATCTGCCTTTCAGATTGCGCTCGAGGATCTCCCCCGCGCGCTTGGCCATGTCGTCATACCCGGCACGGGCGGGGCCGAAGAAGTAGCCCTGGCCCGACTGGTAGACGTACGTCTTCTTGTTGCCGAACACCGGGTGTCGAAAGCGGGGACCGTTCCAGAACTTCGCCTGGTTGAACTTCCCCGCCCGCGGGCCGGTGGTCTTGATGTCGATGCCGAGAGAGCGGGCACCGGTGAGGATCCGGGTACGCAGCCCCGCCTTGATGCCCTCGCGCATCCCTGAGGAGCGGCCGCCGTTCTTCACGTCGGCGTCGGCGTAGGTGTTCTTCTTGATCAGCCGGAACTTGCCCTTGCTGCCCGCGCCGAGCACCATCGCCTGCCCGGACTTCCGGACGCCCTTCGGCAGCGGACCCGACAGGATCTCGCGCTGCTTGGCGATGACGTCATCGCCAACCGTGCGGAGTTCCCGTCGGGTGTCGCGCCGGATGTTCGGCGGCATGTAGGTCATCAGGGCGAGCAGATCCTGCAGCTTCGCCTGGTCGACCTCAGTCCGCGAGACCATGTCAGGGGGTGGTGTCGAGGGTGCGGTAGATCGCCCAGATCGGCTGCGCGGCGGTGCCGTTGTCGAACGCCTCGAAGTCGATCGACAGCTTGATCGCCTTGCCGCCGTCGGACGTCGGAACCTCGCCGCCGAGGCGGATCGCGGGCAGCACGATCTGTAGGGTGGGCTTGTGCACGCCGGACACCGCGACGTTGTGCTGGAACGTGAGCACCAGCGCGAGCGCGGACTGCTGCAGGTATGCATCCCGCAGCGTGTTGTCCGTGTACTCCGCGGTGATCTTGCCGCTGATCTCCGGCACACCGTACAGCGGGGCGCGTGAGCGCAGACCGGCACCGCCGAGGTTCCACCCGTCGGAGTCGAGGTTGCGCTTGACGCTCACCGTGAAGTCGGCGATGTTCGCCGCCGGCGTGCCGGACATGCTGGCGACGGCGGTGGTCGTCGGCTCGGTGAGCGTGCCGCCGAGAGAGACCGCGCCGTGCACGAACGTGAACAGCTGGTCGTCTGCCGGGTAGCTCGTCGCGGCCGCGGCGAACGCGGTCTGCAGTTCCCGGGCGGTGAGGGAGAACTTCGCCTCGAGGATGGCGCCTTCCTTGGCCGACAGCTCGACGCTGTCGAACACGCACCCGGTGAAGGTGTGCGGGAAAGAGTTCACCCCGCCGAGGGTCGGGAGGATTTCCTGCACGGTGAACGACTGGACCGGGTCCGACGCGTTCTGCAGCACGTGGTTCTGCTGGTACAGCGGCGGGGTTGTCGTCGGCACCAGCGTGTTGACCACCTGCCCAAAGATGGCGTTCAGCAGGAAGCCGAAGCCGCGGGTGGGGACGTCGATGTCGATGTCGCCGGATCCCTCGAAGTGCACGGCCTGGTGGCGGTTGAGCCGGTGCACGTTCTTGCCGGGACGGAGGCCGCGGCCCTGCGCGGTCTTGATCTCATACTTCAGCTTCGCCTCGGACTCGACGAACCGGGACGGGGTGACGGGTGTTCCGTACACGGTCTCCTTCGCGAGTCCGACAGAGAAGTCAAGCTGCGTTCCCATCAGGAAGCCCCTTCCGTGTCGGTGTCCGGCAGGCCGAGCGGCTCGCCGTCGGCCGGGGCGAAGTGCTCCGGCTGGTGGGTCAGCAGGGCGGCGACGTCCTCACGGACCTCGAACACTTCCTGCGGCTGGATGATGCGCCCGATCGCGGGGACGTCGAGCGCGCCGAGCGGGCTGACGTTGCGGAACTGCGTCGGGAGCGCCTCAGGCTGAGGCGTGGACTTGCGGGTCATGGTAGATCCTCCTGGTCAGGCGGCGCGGACGCGATGCATGCAGACGAACGTGGTGGCGATCTCGACCTGGTAGCCGTCGCCCTGCTCGTCGACCGCACCGTCACTGTCGGTGGTTCCGGGGACGCACCACAGCACGGTGTCAGCGAGCGTGATGTCAGTCATCCGGATGTAGGTCTGGATGGTGGCGAGGATCTCGAAGGCGCGGTCGAATGCGGCCTCGATGTCGGCTTCGGTGTGCCCGGGAACCCAGGCGCCGATGGACATGCCAAACGTGATCGTCTCGTCCTGAGAGCGACGCGGGCCGATGTTGCGCGGGTCCATGTCGCTGTTCGTGTCCGTCGTCGCGACCCAGTTCGGCTGGGTGACCGGCCACTGCCAGCCGGAATAGAAGTCGATGTCCGTCTCGGCTGTGAGCGCGGTCTTCGCCGCGGTGAGCAGCGCCTTGCGTGCGGCGAGGATCCCGGACGCTGAGGAGATGCCGCTCACGTCGTCGGCTCCCGGTACACGCGCGGCGGGTAGGACGCGAGCCAGCCCTGCACCTTGCGGGGTAGGTCGATGCCGGCGGGGGCGCCGTCGCTATCCGGTCCCTGCGCGGGGCGGTTACGCGGGCCGTTCTTCGTCTGTTGCCACCACAGCTTCGCGGTTTCGCGTGCGGCGAGGATGAAGATCGTCGGGAGCTTGCCGGGCGTGATTTCATGCCGGGCCGGGTCGATATCGCGACCGGTGTACTGGTCGATGCGTTCACACGCGGCCGCTGCGAACAGGTTCAGTTCGTCGGTGTCCTCGTCGGTGGGGCCGATCTGCAGGGCGGTGCGGAGAGCGCCGGCGGTGATCGGCCAGTTCGCGCCCGGGATCGGGTCGGCGAGCCAACGGACCGTCCCGGGGAGGAACGGGGCGGCGCCGGCGGGGGTGAGGTCGATGCCGTCGGGCTGTCCGAGGAACCCGTCCCAGACAGTGAGGAGGTAATTGGCGGCGGGGTGCGTTCGCAGCTGGCCGGTACCGACCGGCTTGAAGTGGTCGGCGGGGAAGGGCTTGGTCTGGGTGAGCAGGTCCGCGGCCCCGTGCGGGTCGACGAGGGCGGTGACGATGTCCCCTTCGCGGGACAGCGTCACGGTCTGGCCGTTCGACCATGTGATCGTTGCTGGCTCGAACACGGGCATCAGCGGACCTCGTTTCGGTTGGTGCGGGCGGGCGCCGCGGGGTGGTCCCCACGACGCCCGCTCGCGGTCACTTCTCGGGGAAGCGGGCGTAGCCGAGTCGCACGTAGCGCTCGGCTTCCGCGGTGGGCAGCGTGATCTCGCCGCCGGGTGCCGGCCACGACTCACCATCGACCGTGCCGGTGATCGCGATGTTCATCACGATCACCACCGTGTCGACGGCGTCGCCGCTGGCGTCGACCTCGTCGGGAGCGGTCTCGGGCGCCGGGGTCGTGGTGACCTTCGGCGCCTGGGCCTTCCGCGGGCCGCCCATCAGGAAGCCCCGCCCTGGAAGGTCTTCACCGCCGAGGTGTCGACCAGGTTGCCGTCGGCGCGGAGCACCGCGCGGAACGCGACCTGGTCGCTGCCGAACAGCGCGTGGTCGGAGCGCTCGATGCGCGTCGACCCCACGAGCCGGATCCAGTAGCGCGAGAAGTCGCCGTAGGCGATCGACTTCGCACCGACACCGACACCCGCGAAGAACGGGTCGCGGTGCACCGGGTTGCCGAGCAGCTGCGAGGGCGCGCCGGTCTGGCCGTTCGGCTCCCACAGATAGCGGCCCTGCAGATCCTTCAGCTTGCGCACGGATGCGACAGCCGTGTTGGACGCGACCCACGCGGCGCGCGCCTGGTAGGGCGCGAGGACCGACTCCTGCAGGTCGATGAGGTCGTCCCAACTGGGCGCCCCGCCGACGCCGGTGGCGCCGGTCTTGCCGACGGTGGCGGCCGTGACGACGCCGGTCGGCTCCGTGGTGCCCGCGCCGACGGCGAACTTCTGACCGGTGAGAACACTGATGTTCTCACCCATCAGGCGCGTCACCAGCCCCTCGATGTCGATCAGCGAGTCCTCGACCAGCTCGTTGCTGATGCCGCGGTAGTCGCCGTACTTGTAGGCGCCGAACTTGACCTGGTTGAAGGTCGGGTCGGTGCCGGGCAGCTGCGTCGCCTCCGTGGCGGCTCCGGCCGCACCGAAGCTGGCGAGGCGGGGCAGCGTGACCTCGTCGCCCTTCTCGGTGACGAACACGTAGGCGCCGGCGGCGTAGACGCCAGAGAACTGGCGAAGCGGCTCGACGAGCTGCGTCAGGAACGTCTTGCCGACCGTGTTGCCACCGGCCGCGGCGGTGCCGACGCTGAGCGCGCGGACCTCCTCAGCAGAGGGCACGTAGTCGAGCGGGTTGTTGCGACGCTCGCCACGGAGAACCTCACGGATCTCGTCGGCGAACTTCGCCACATCCGCGGCGTTGCCGAACGCGGACCGGTTGCCGAGCAGCTCGCCGGCGAAGGCCTGCGCGCGCTCCTCGAGGTCGCGCTGCATGACCAGCGTGTTGATGCGCTCGTCGAACGAGTTGTATGCCCGCTCGAGCGTCTCGAACTTCTCACGCTCGTCGGCCGTGAACTCGCGCTCGGACGCGATGTCCGCCAGCGGCTTGCCCTCGGTCTCCCACGCCCGCTTCTGCTCTTCGGCGAGGCGCTTGATGTCTTCAGCGACGGATGCCATCTGAAGCTCCTTTCTTCCCGCCGATGCGGGGCTTACGGCGCGTGAGCGCGGACTGCCGCGCCCCGATGCCGTTGTTGATCGAACGCGCCCGGGTGGCCGCGTCTTTCTCCCAGTCGCCCGGAGGGGCGGGCTGGTCGTCTTCATGGAGACCCGCGCGGATCTCGTCGATGTCGAAGTCGCGCTTGCCGACCGATGCGCCCCAGTAGGCGGGATCCGCGACGGGGGCGACGTCGACGAGGCGGGCGGAGAGAACCCGGCGGATCAGCCGGTCATCGCCGTCCTCGCGCCATTCGGCGTCGAGGGTGGAGAACGCGAACGACGAGAACCGGTAGTCACCGCGTTCCGCGAGCACCGCGGCGTCGCGCCCCGCGCTCGTGTCGGGGAGGTCGACCTCGTAGCGGAGACCGATCTCGTCGATGAACAGGCGCAGCGTGCCCGCGTCGGTTGTCCCGAGCAGGAGCCTGCTGTCGTGCTCGGAGCGGCACAGCACGCGGGTATGGCGGGTCATGTCGACCTCGCCGCCCGGGCCGGCGGGTCCGAACGCGAGCGGGTCGATTTCCTCGAACCACCCGCCGAGGTCGCGGCTGGACGAGTTGAACACCGCGCCGTAACCGATCAGCGTCCCCGGCCCCTTGGACCCTTCGGGCGCCGCGCGGAATCGCACGGGCTGCGGCGTGGTGTGCCGCTCGATGACGTCGGTCATCATGCCTCCTTCGTGATGGATTCCGAGACCGACTCAGCGATCGACTCACTCTCGGACTTGTTCGTCTGATACCACTGCTGCCAGTCGGCGATCTCCTGCTCGGTGAGCGGCTTACGCCCGCGACGCCGTCGTGCTTCCTCGAGGCGGAGCGTGCCGTTGCGCAGCTCTTCGCTGTCGGCCCGCGCCGATTCGAGCTGCCCGGGCTGGGCGAGCACGTCGTAGTCGAACTGCACCGAATGGCCGGATGGCAGGACATCCTCGTAGGCCTCGCTAAGTCGGTTCCCGACCGGCATCAGTGTGCGGATGTTCAGCAGCTCGGCATCCTGCTCACGGTTGGAGTAAGTGCGAGAGTTGCCGGCCTTGCCGCCGATGTCCTCGGGGGCGACACGGAAGATCGTGGCGATCTCCGTCGCGGTCGCCTCGATGGTCTCGAGGAACTGCGCCTCCTGTGGTGCGATGCTGATCTTCGACCAGGTCCACTCCCCCGGCAACGCGACCGGCTTACCCTCTGCGGTGGCCGCGATGAAGTCGTCGCGCGCCTCGCGGAGCTTGTCGGCACCGAGGCGCTTGTCGGTGGTGGAGAGAATGGCCGGCGGAACGGCCGCGTTCTTGAACCACTTGCGTCCGTAGGCGCTGGCGAGGTTTGCGCGCTCGAACGTGTCGGCGAAGTGCTGAATCGGAGACACGCCCTTGACGGTCTCTGGATGCACGAACCCGCGCACGTGGATCAGGTTGCCGCCGCGGCGGACCGTCTGCATCTCCGTGCCGTTGACGAAGTAGCGCGGCTGCAGGGGGTTGGTCTCGTCAATGCTCACCCAGTCGGGGTGCATCCACCAGACGTACCGGCGACCCGGGTCCGTCAACCCGTAGGCGTTGCCGCGCAGCAGCATCGACAGGACGTACTGCGTGCGCCAGGCGCTGCGGGACAAGTCCGGATTCGGGTCACGCACGATGGGCGGGTTGCGGATCGGCTCGGTCTCTCCGTTGGACAGCTCGACGAGGGTGTGAGCGGGGACCATGGAGAACAGGTCAGAGATCAGCGACACCGCGCCGTAGACGGGTGCGAGGCGGGTGACGCCGCCGACACCGAGCGGTGCCACGTAATCGTCGCCCCACACCGACGCCGAGTTTAGGTCTCGACGTTCACGGGTGAACAAACTCATCGCGACCTCCGGATCGGGATCGGGTGGGCGATCAGCAGCACGGCCACGCCGGCCACGACGAGCGCGACAGGGATCGACCACAGGGCCAGGCCCGCGACGATGAGCGCCGCGCCGGCCGCATCCAGGAGCGTGGCCCGGATGCGTTCGGCACGCTGATCAGCGATCGCCTCGGCGTGGATCTCTTCGGGTGTCATTCGCCCGTCCTTTCGTCCAGCCGGTTCGCGTGGCGGAATGCCTCGACCGGGTCGTACCCGAGATCGGGCAGCCGCTTCGCCAGCATCCGCAACGCATACGAGACGGTGATCAGTGACGTGATCGGGCGCAGCGACTTCCCGCGCGCCCACTTCCACCCGTCACCCAGGCTCTGCGTGCTGGCCGCGGCAAGGGCGTCGGTGAGTTCGGACTGCCCCAAATGGAACACCCGCTCGTTGAGCACGAACTCGTGCAGCGTCGGTCCGGCGATCGCGATGTCCTGGGCGGAGATCGGGGTTGCCTCGATGCCGGCCTCGATGAGATCCGGCTCGAGCGTGCCGGTGGTCTTGAATTCGAAGTAGACCTCGCCGGGGTCCGCGGTCAGCAGGTCGCGGAGGCCGACGAGTTCCCGGGTCGGGTCGCCGTCGATCAGCCAGTCGGTGCCGGGTCCGTCGTCGATGATCTCGATGTGGAACCGGCCGTCGGGGCGGACGCCAGCTACGCCGATCGATGCCCAGTCCCGGTCGGGGCTGATGTCGACGACGTACACGAGTTCCGACCGGGCGATGCCGGAGTCGGGGTCGTGCTGATGCGTCCACCGTTCCTTCGGGATCTTCCAGTCCTTGGCGAGATCGTCGCCCCACCAGTTGAGGAACGGCCGGAAGAAACCGTCCTTCATCGACGTGCGGAACGCTGAGATCTTCTTGAGGGTGGTCGTGAATCCGAGCGCGGGCATGCACGCCCACCAGGTCATCGGGTCGTCGGGGTCGGCATCCGCCGGCGCGGAGAACTCGACGTAGAGGGTGCGGTTTCGGTCGACGTTGAGCTGGGCGGGATCAGCGCGGAGCAGCTCGACGCTTGCCCGCCCGGCCTCGGCCTTCTTCCACAGGAACGGGGACTTCGTCTTGGAATGCCCGACCGTCGAGATCCACAGCGACTGGGCATCGTCGACCGCGGTGGTCGCCGGCATCAGCGCCGCCTCGAGGCGGTCATCCTTCTGCGCGAAGATCTCATCGCCGATGGTGAGACCGAGGGTGCCGCCGTGTCCCGCGTCCTCCGTCGGGGCGTCGATCGCCCACTTCGACCCGTTGCGGAACTTCATGTGTTCGCTGCCGTTGGACAGGTGCACGGTATTGCCGCGTCGGTTCGGTCGCAGCTGCGAGGCGAAGGGTGAGTTCGAGATTCGGTAGTGGTGCTCCTCCTCGAGCTTCTCGAGCGCCTTGTCGCGGGTCTGTGCGATGTAGAGCAGGTACTGCCGCTCGGGCCACATCATCATCCGGTGGACGCCCCACGGGATGACGAGGCTCGATTTGCCCGACTGACGCGGGACGATGATGACGATCTCGGAGTACCAGAGCTGGCCGAATGAGTCGACCTCGAACGCGACCTCGAGAACTTCCCGCTGCCACGGCATCGGCTCCCAGCCGAGCAA
The DNA here is from genome assembly GCF_024498615.1 of Microbacterium sp. J1-1. Classification (NCBI taxonomy): domain Bacteria; kingdom Bacillati; phylum Actinomycetota; class Actinomycetes; order Micrococcales; family Microbacteriaceae; genus Microbacterium; species Microbacterium sp. J1-1. The sequence goes on from NZ_CP089590.1 coordinate 2,303,023, forward strand.
CCGCATGCAGCCGATGACCTCGGATGCGATGGTGCTACGTGCCGGGTTCCGCGGTGTCATCCACCGCGGCGTCGCCATCTCCATCCCGGCCGGCGCGCCGGATCGCGTCCACGATGTCACTCGCGCCACCTCCGTCGCCGTCAGGACCAGCGATGTCGGCGAGCACCTTGCGCATCGCCTCCACCGTCGACGCGTAGTACCGGGCATTGGCGGGATCGTCGAGAGAACGCGCGCCGCGGAACACCAGCTCGTGCTGCATCCGGGTCGTGGCCTTCGCAGTCTGACCGTCGAGCGCGTCGCGTGCCGCGGCCTCGATGGGGCCGTCGACGACGTGCCGCCACCCGGCCTCGCGGATCATCCGCGCGGCGAGTACCGCGGCGGCCATGGTGTCCCCGGCGTCGAAGATCGCCGCCTCGATGATCCGGACGAGGTCGTCGCCGGATGCCGCTCGAGCGGTCGGTGCGGGGCGGTGATCTGTAGGGCGGGATTCGGATGTAGGGCGCGCCCGCTTCGCCGCCCTCTTGGTCGGCGCGGTGCCGTCGCGTTCAGCCTTCCGCGCACGGTACGCCGCGGTGTCGTCGGCCTTCCACTTCCGGCACTTCGCGCACCCGCACTTCATGCGGTATCGCCCGCGAGTGCCGTGCTCGGGGAGCTTCTTGCTGGCCATGACGAACACCCCCGCTGTGCGCCGATCTGAGCGGCTCGAAATCGACCGCGACCGGTAGCGCATCGTCCGGTCTGTTCGTTCGCCAGCGTGCCGCGTGTGCCCTACACGGCCCTACAGGCGATAGAACGAATCGGGGAGAGGGATTATTGAGCGGGGCGCGGGTGTCCGATTGTTCGGTGTGGGAAAAAACGCGGTTGAGTCCCGGCCGTGGCCGGGGCTGGTGGGATGGCGACGATCGACGTCGAGCATGATGCGCCGCGGTGTTCGCGTTCAACGTTGATGTGAGCACTGATCATCAGTGTGTGTTGGCCCCTATGCCCGGCCGGGGTGGGTACCCCCTACCCCCGACCCTGGTCCCCCACCTACGTGAGCGAATGCCAGGACGAGCTGGGATGTCCCGGTCACGCCGGCCACTGTTGCACCCGTAGTGCGCAGGCCTGAGGTTCCACAGATCCCACGTGCCACCCCGGGACCGGGGGATCACGTGATCCATTGATGGCCCCAGGGGGTGCCAACGTCGAAGGTCAAACCGGATCGGTCCCTTGGCCCCGCCGCACAGATGACAGACAGAACCTGGCGGGCACACGATCGCGAGCAGCCGGGCACGCTCAGTAGCCGACGGCTCCTTATCGGGACCGTCCGCACGGGATGCCATGACTCACGCTCGAGTGCGTTCGAGCACGGTGGCGATCGCGGCGTCAAGGACGTCGCGCGCTTCGCCGGCTGTCAGGTCTGTCGGCATCAGCGTGAGGATGTCGAGGCGGTCCGTCAGTTCCTGGGCGACCGCATCAGCCTCGTCGCTGGTCAAGCCGCGCCACATGCACGCTGCCGCGACGATCCAGGCGAGCATCAACCCAGACCCGGGCGCAGCGCGCGGTCGGACGCGGACACCGCCGCCTCGACGGGCGGGCGGTTCTCAAACGCCTTCAACGCCTCGACGCTTGCGGGGGTCTCGGGCGCCGGCATCGACGCGGTTCGGACGATCTCAGGGTTCACAGCTTTCGACAGCATCGGTTCGTCTCCTTCGTCACTGTGGGCTGGTCAGCCCGATACGTTGGGCGCATGCTCGCATTCTTCGCGGCCATCGTGCCGATCGTCGCGTCGCTCTACGCCGGCGTTTCGTTCCTCATCGACCTCGAGCGGCAACGCCATGTCGTGCGCGTTTATCAGCGCGTCGACGCCTGGTACAAGCCACAGCGGGCGGCGCTCGGTGAGCTGCTGATGAAGCACGACCGCCGGCTCGGCGCTGACCGATTGATCAACGAGCTGAACGATCGTCGGGCGATGCTTCTGAAGGCGAATGGCGTCGACCCGGTACTGGGCACGATGGGACACATGAACACTCTCGCGGCGCCGGCGGCCGTGCCGCTGACTGAGCTGCGACGGCAATGGGTACTGCTGATCGGTTCGGTCGCCGGCGTGATCCTGCTGGCCCTGGACGCGTCGCAGTCGTGAGACGACGAAAGCCCCGCGGATCGGGCGAGGCTTCTCTCACAGTTCAGGTGCAAGCACAGCTTAACAGCTGCGGCGGCCACGTTCCAGATCAATCGTCACGACGGATAGCGTGCCCTCCAACCCTGTTCACGACGCCCCCATGCGATGGCGAGCCGAACCTGGGTCGAGTCGTACCCTTCGATTGATACCGGGTAGCCGAGCGCCGCGACAGAACTTGCCATCCGGTTGGCCCGCTCGAGCTGCGCTTCAGGGCTGACAACCTCGGCGGTGTCCACCGTGAGCAGGTCACTGTCACCCGTGGTACCTAACCGCTGAACGCCCTCGAGCCGGAGCAGCGCCATGGTGACTTCGTCGTATTGCTGGAATGGAACGGTCTGAGTCGCGAGCATCACGCCCTGGCCGCGAACATAGTTCTCGATACCGTCCATACGCTCGAGGATGATCTGCATCTTCGCATCGACAGGGTCGTCCGAAACCGGTGGGTGTGCCGCTGAGATAGCGACGCCGAAGTGCGCCCATAGTGGATTCGCGCCATGACTCTCCGTGACGGAGTCGATGATGTGTTTCGCCAATGCGTCGATCTCCTCATCCAGGCTCCAAGGCGCGAGATGCGACGCGTACGGATGCGTGTTGAGACCCTGGATGTCGAACGGTAGCTTCAGGTACTCGTCCTTCACGAGGGCCACAGGTTTGTTCAGGGATGTCCGCACCCCAAGCTCGAATAAGACGTTCGGATTGTGCTGGCTCAGATCGCAGAGCACGAGGCTAGCTTCGCTCAGATGTTTGACAATCCGCCCATGAATCATTGATGTACCGGCCGCGTTCGGAAGGATCGGCACGTATCCTGCCTTCTCGATCGCTGGCATGAATAGATGGCGCATGACGTGCTCCCAGTGGCGATCGTCGCCGTACTGTTTCGCCTCTGCCTCATGCACGGTGATCGGCATTGCGATAAAGCAGGTTGGCTTCGTCGTGTCGGTCGTCATGTCGGACACGCTAGCGGAACACGGCCGGTCGTCGCGGCCGCTATCACTGCCCGCACCGCAACTTGCGCCGCCAGTCCTACTGAAGCGATCCCGAGCAGGGAGATCGGTAGGCCGCCGCCCGCAGCATGGGGTAAGACCGGATGCCGTCAACGGCGCCTCATGGATCGTCTCTAGCGCGCCCCGACTATTCACTGGCGTTCGCCCTCGCTCGGTCGGTTTGAACGCGGCCGCCCAACGTGTTTTTTCATCTCGTCTTGGCACCGGAGAAGATCCGACCGACGGTAAAGCACCGTTCGCACGCCGGCGACGTAGATCGTTCCTACCGGCGCCACCAGGTCCTTCTGCACCCAACGGCGCAACGTGCGTGCGGGAATGAGCTTCTCAGCGTCCGCTCGGTTGAGTAGTGGATCACCCCACTCCGGGACTGCCCGAATGTCCTCGGAGGTGACGTCATCGACCCACTCTGTTTCATTCCTCGTTCGACGCTCGGCGCCCCACTTCGCCATCGCATCCGCGACGGACCAGAACGGCCGGATCCCGTCGACCGGGTCATTCCGATCGAGATACCCTGTGCCGAGCCGCTCTACGTGCTCGAGGTCGTTCACCAGCCCCTCGAGCGCCTGCTCCATCGACACAGGCGCCACGAACCGATCCCACGCCGTCAGAGTGCGGGACACATCGATGATCGCGTCGAGGAGGTCCGCGTCGACAGGTGCCGGCGGCGCAACGGCTGATGAGCGGCCGCCCGGCGCCTTGTCGGTCGGGGTGGCCTTCATCGGGTCCGCGAGCGATGACAGACGGCCCATCAGGTCATCCGAGTCCCGGACCAGCCACCGCAGACGACCGAAGCACCCGTCGCAGATCAGCGCGCCGGGGCGTGCCTCACGCGGAGCGCACCCTCGACACGGGAACGCGCCCTGGTACTCCGGTCCGCTGAACTTGCAGGCGGCGTAGTGCTCACCGCGGCGGATGCACCCGCGGACGCAGAATCGCTCAGACATGTCGCCCCGTCCCCACGACGATCTGATCGCCGGCGAGCGCGCGCTCCATGACGTGCAGTTGCCAGGGTAGGAGTTCGATCCCGCTGGCCTCCTCGGCGAACTTGGCGGCGTGAACCGGGTCGACGGGGTCTGTGCACACGCAGTCGTCGATCTCGTCGGGATCCTTCGACACCCGGATCATCCCCGACCCGCCGCAGTGCGTGCATCCGGGGCGTGGTGCTGTCGCGGTGCTCATGCGATTCTCCTCAGTGCTTTGCTCGTCGCATCCAGGCGGACCCGGTGTGCGGCTTCTCGTGGTGTCTCATCGGCCTCGGCCATCAGACGGAATCGGAAGCGCTGGTCCTTCGCGAACCTCGTCACGGTCATCTCGACGAAGTCGGCGAGTGCGTCAGAACGGTTCACCGCCCCACCCCTCTCCCTGTTGCTCGAGCTGCTCGTGATAGGTCGCGAGTTTCTGCTCGTAGATCCGGCGTGCGAGCCATTCGTCGCGTTGCAGGCGGGCTGTCCGGCAGGGACCACAGGACACATGCTGGATTCCGTTCGGGTGGTCCGAACAGCCGATTGGCGGGGCATCCAGCACCAGCGGGCGTACCGGCGGTGCGGGCACCGCCTCGCGCTCCCCCGCCACCCCGGCCCATGCGTCCGCCCGCGCCGCGTCCTCCGCGCGCACCTGCGCCCTCGCGCGCTCCCGTGCCCGCTCGCGCACGCCCGCTCCCCCCACAGCCACGGACGTCCATGGACGTTCCGAAGGCGGCTCCGGTGTATCGACCCGGGCGCCGCGCGCGTCGACTCTCAGCGGCCGGGCGAGGGCGATCCAGTGCGTCCCCTGCGCCGGGAAGATCGTCAGGAACCCGACGTCGTCCAGCATCAGCAGGTGCTCCTCGACCATCGCTGTCGCCGCCCGCCCCGGGTACAGGTCGCCCGCGATCAGCTCTGGGATCAGCTCCCGGCGCCCCATCACGTCCGTGTGGAGCCACAGACCCATCGCGGTCGGCTTCGCCTCGTCCGGCACCTTCAGGTATTCCAGCGATTGCAGGTCGCTCGGGCTGATGAATCGTTGCTTCGTTGACACCTTGGTCGTTCCCTCTCGCGAATCCCTCGATGCACCTGTCGAGGGCGAACTGCAGATCGTGCTGGTCGACGGTGAAGCATTCGGTCCAGCCGCGTCCCATGGGGAGCAGCCCGAGCGCCTCGGTCTCGCGGCGGAACGCCTGCGGAAACCAGCGGCGGAGCACACGCAGCGCCTCGGCCTCCCACGTCGCGTCCGTGCCGCGCGCGCACACGATCACCTGCGCACCGGAGCGGATCATCATTTCCACCCGGTGCCACTTCCACGCCCGGCCCACCTTGAGCACGCCGGCGTGCGGCCAGTAGACGATGTACGTCATCGCATAGGTCGGCATTGCGCTCACGAGGCACCACCTTCGATTTTCTCGTGGACGATTGGCGCCTCATCTGGCACGCCGCCGATCGCGTCGGCGAAAGCCGTGGTGAACGCATCGGCCAAGTGCGCGGCGGCCGACAGCAGCTTGCCCCACGCCCGCCCCGCGGCGGCGAACACTTCGCGCCCGGCTTCGAGCCGGGCCTCGAGTTCCTCACGCTCCATCGCGTCGACGTCGACGCCGATGCGGATCAGTGCCTCCCGGGCGCTGGCGTTGATCTGCTCCTGGATGCGGCGGTTCGCCGCCTCGATCTCGCGCTTCACGTTCATCGCGCTGCCTTCCTTCGCGGCACGGGATCGCCGCGCCGCTCCTTGTGTGCATCGGAGACCTTCGAGCAGAGTCTGAACTGGTCAAGCCTGTTCACGGTCTGGCCGCAGAGCCGGCACTGCGGCTTGCCCTCGTGGATCATGTCGACGATGCGAAGCTGCTCGAGAGTGACCTCGCGATTCGGCGTGCACTCCTTCTCCTCGACCGCGGGCAGCGACCGGGCGATCAGGGTCTCGAGTGCGACGCTCACGCTGCGTCCTCGATGAGTTCGGCCTCACGCTGCGCCGCCCACCGCTTCTCGAACTTCGCGAACGTGACCCGCGGGTGCGATTCCCAGTGCTCGATCAGCTCCTCGGAGGCGTACGCGCGCGCCCGAGTCTCGTTCCCCATGAACAGGGTGAACGGGTCGATCTTTTTCTCCCGACCGCGAGCGTTGAGCATCGCCCCGTTCGTCGCCTCCTCCGCAGCTTCGTACTGCGCGTAGAGGGTGTCGTCGTACTCCGCGCGGCACTCGCGCCATGCGGCAAATCCATCGCTGATGAGGCTCATTACGTAGCCTCTTTCTGCCAGCGCATCCACTCTTCGCCGTAGACGGAGCAGCCCATCTCCATCGCCACGGCGTGTGAGATCCGGACCCTGGTCATTCCCTCGAATCGGTACCAGGCGAGTTCGTTCGCGAAGAAGATGGGCACCCGCTCCGGCTTGCTGACCCACTTGCGCACCTTCCAGCCGTTCGCGAGCGCGCGCGCCTGCATCGCCCGCTCGCACTCTTCGTTGCAGGTACTGCAGAGAGTGAGGCCGTCCACGGGGGCCGGGATGTTCTTGGTTCCGCCCATCCCGACGGCGCGCCGGTGTTGGAACGTCAGCCCGATGACGGTCGGGCACGCGGCGCAGCGGTAGCCATCGCGGAGGTAGACGCCGCGGCGGGTCGTATCGGTCGGCGCGCTCATCGTGTTGCCCCCGATAGAGTGCGGCCATGACGAGCAACGATGGAATGCAACCCTTTGAGCCTGTGATCAGCGCCGCCGTGGGCGAAGTCGAGAAGCGAATCGAACAGATCCGCGCGGAGCATGCCTCGCGACGGGATCAGTGGCAGGCGCGGCGTCTGGCGGCCTACTGGAACGGCGACTCTGCACTCGTGATCTTGAAGCCGGAGAGCATCAGCCCCACCGACCTGACGGTCACTGCGTCCGGCGCCCTGCAGGAGTACAAGGGCGGTCTCGGAGTGCTCGCGGTGCTCGTTCGCGGCGCCGCGAGCCATGTGGTCGTGGACTACATCGTGAACAACACCGCGGTTCAGATGACCCTGCCGATCTCGGATCTGTAGAGCGCTCATCGGGTCCTCGTCTCGCTGTCGACGGTCTTGCCGACGTTCATCAGTTCGAAGTGACGGCGGTTGACCGACGCCTGCGTGCGCTTCGCGTAGTCGACGACGACGTGCGCCCGCTCGGCGGCGCGACGGTCCTCGCGGGTCTCGTACGTGGCGCGATCGCGCGCTCGAGGAAGTGAGACGCCTTTCTCCTGCAGGTCGTCGATGAGCTTCGCGCGGTTCGCGTCGGCGTCGACCGCCAGATCGGCGGCGCGTTCGGCGAGATCGGCGATCGTCTCGTTCATCTCGCGGGACAGCATCGACAGGTGATGCAGCACGCGGGCGATCATCAGCGGATCCTGCGCCGACTGAGTCACCAGCGCCTCGGCGCGGTCACGCTGCTCGCGGAAGCGAGCGTCAGCAGTCTCGGGGGCGCTCATCCCTTGCGGCCCTTCTTGCGGGCGTTCGCGCGGCGTGCGGCGCGGTTCGCGGGCGGAAGATGGTCACGGGGCGCGGCGGGCGCCGGCGTCTGCGGCGCCCGACGCACGCCCGAGCCGGCAACGTTCTGCTCGACGGACTCCGGTTCCCAAGCGAGGGTTGCGACCTCCAGCAGATGCTCTTGGAGCGCAACCTCGCGGGCGACCGTCACGGCGCGGGCACGCTTCATCTGGGCGTGCAGTGCATTGACGGCATCCGGTGTATTCGTGGCGAGGATCTCGGCATCCCAGTCGCGGGCATCCGAGGCGGGAGGCTGCGCGTTCTGCTCATCAGGTTCGCGGCGGTCGCCGATGGCGTCGCGGAAGGCGCGACGGAGCACCGAGCGGTCGGCGTAGGCGCCGAATAGCTTCGTCGGCTTTGCGAGCCAGAGCGCGCGCCACGAGTCCTCGGCCGGCAGCGACTCGGCCCACACGACGTACCTCTCGGTCAGGACGCCGTCGCGAAGCACACGAGCATGCGCGTAGGCGGGCGGGGTGTCGCCATCCCACACCGGCCGCCACGTCTCGAAGTCCGCGGAGAACAGCGTCGGGAGAATCTGGACGGTGACGCCGGTGCCGATGGCGAGGCGCTCGTATTCGGCGAGGGTCTGGGCGACGTCGTCGATGGTGGGGGTGTTCATGCGGCATCCTTCGAGGGATAGATGTTGAGACGCGTCGACGACTTGGGCTTGAAGTAGAGGGCAGCTGCGGCCTTTTCTGCGGCAGCGAGGCGGGTCCGGAGATCGAGGTACTCGGCGTAGGACTCGGGTTCGGAGTCGGCCCATGCGACCTCATCGAGTTCGTTCCCGGGCGTGACCGAGTAGGTGAAATGGCCGCGGGTGCCGGCACCCTTGGCGCCGTCCCCGTCTTCTGATCCGGCGGCCGCCTTCGCCGCGTGCGCGCGCACCACCTCTTGGGCGGCCTCGAGCGCCTTCTTGTGCGGCGCGATCACTGCTTTGGACGCCACTACGATCGCCAGGGCGTCGTCCACTTCCGGGGGCAGGTCGTCATCAGCGATGGGCGCCCCGGCCGCGCGCCAGTCCATGAACTTCTGACCCTCGCGAATGAGCTTCGCGATGCGCTTCTCGTCACGCTCGACCCAGCGGAACTGGGGCGCGGCGAGGGTGGGCGTGCCGTCCTCCCCCATGACCTCCCAGACGTACAGCCAGCGCCCGAAGCCGGTGACGGCCATGCCGCCTTGCATCTGGTCGTAGTGGTCGGCTGGGACGTCGTCGCAATCCCACCCGAAGTCGTGCGACTTGACCTCGACGCCGAAATCGTCGCCCAGACCGTCCGGGGTGGCGAGCAGCCAGGACAGCTCGTGGTGCCCGATGAGTGCGATGTTCGCGTTGCAGGGTTCGACGGTCACGCCTGCCCAGCTGACGAGGAAGTCCTCGCGCTCGTGGCCGCGTCGCGTGTGTTCGTTTCCCCGGAACTTTGCGCCGTTGAGCTTGTCCTGCAAGATGCGCGAGTGGGTGCCGCGGCCGCCCTGCGTGATCGCGTGAAGCTCGGATGCCGTGGCGCCGGCGGCGCGTGCCGCGAGACCTTCTTCGGAGCCGAGCGAGTCGGTCGCGACGACGCGCAGCGTGTTGGGGGTGAGGTCGAGCGTTGTCATCAGTCCCTCCCGGGTGTGAAAGCGGCGACGAAGATCGCCAGGCTGATCAATACGGCGAGGTCGGCGCCGTTCCACACCGGCGCAGCGGCCGGGATCCCGCACGTGGCAGCGAGGCCGATCCCCGTGAGGAGCAGCACCCACCGCCACGGTGCCAGCGGCCAGATGCCGCGGCGCTCGGGGACGAGACGGGTGTCGTCGGGGACGACGCCGACATGCGCCGTGGCCGGGATGGGTTCGAATCCGATCACCACGGGCGCGGTGTCGTCGATATCCTGTGCAGTAGGCATCTGCGGTGCCTTTCTTTTCTGGTGGGGCGTCCGGTGCAACGGGCGCCCCGCTTTCGTATGTGCGGGGGTCAGTTCTTCGGGATCGTGAGGGTGCCGTAAGCGCCGAGCCAGGCGGCCAGGCCGTCCCACAGCCGCGCTTCACCGCGCGGGGTGAGCCGCGTCGACACGGCGGTCTGCTGTCCGCGGGTGTTCGTCCCGAACGTCGTCCGGTGCGCGCGCGCCCATCCGGCCTCGATCGCCTGCGCGGTCGGCTGGTTGTGACGGACCGATGCGGTGCGGATGATGATGGCGAGGCGGCCGGCGTGATCGAACACGTCCTGGTGCTTGACCTTCACGTCGGGGAAGTTCGCGGCGCAGTGCGCCTTGAAGTCGTTCGCGATGTCGCCGATCGTGCGGAGACCATCCGCCTGCCGGAACGTCTCGGCGTGCGCGGCGACCGGTTCGAGTTCGGCGACGCGCGTCTCGAGTTGCTGCACCCGGCGCGCGGTGATCGCGAGCGCCTGCTGCACGATCTCGTCCTCTGACATCGGCGCGACGTACGAACCGGTGTGCCGGATTGTCGGCAGCACTTCCTCGAACACCCACCGTTCGAATCGTTCGGCTTCCGGAAGCCGGCAGGCGACGATCATCCGCAGCACATCCGGCTCGCTGATCACGCGAACCGTCTGCGCGCCGCCGGTCGTCAGAAGGGGGTGGTGAGTCGGCACCCCCTTGCAGTGCGCGCGGATCGCGGAGGTCGGGTCCGCGTAGTTGAGCACAGCCGCGACGTCGCGAGCCACGAACCACGGGTCGCCGTCGATCATGACTGTGCGCAGCTCGGCGCCGTCGAACCGGAACACCTCGAGCGCGCTCATCACTTGCCCTCCCCTACGCTGTTTGCGTGGATGAGATCACTGCTGCGTGGATCGGTGTCGGCGGAGCAAGTGCCGTCGGCCTCGTCGGATGGGTGCTCGCTGGCGTGTCGAACGGCCGAGCGAAGAAGGCCAACAAGATCGCGGAGGGCGCGAATCAGCTCGCGGCTGATGCCCTGCGGGAGGCTCGCGAATCGAACCAGATTGCCCAGAACGCGAACAAGCTCAGTGAGGAAGCGAACTCGATCGCTCACGCTCAATCCCTCAAGCAGTCCGACCCATCGCACGTCGAGTGGGAGGCGAAGTGGGATAAGGAAGCCTCGATCGCCCAGGTCACCAATCGAGGCCGCGACGACGCGCTCGATACGACCATCCTCTTCAAACGAGGAAAGGTCGAGGAGCTGGTACGGGGCGCAGACCGCATATCTCGCGGCGACCATGTCGCGATCTCGTTTCCGGAGATCCCGGAGCAGCGGACGCAGCACGCGCGTGAGGAAGAGGCGATTCGGGTTGACCCCAGATACAGAGGCATCATCGGCGTCGGCCTTCCCTTCGGAGGAACCATGACCTTCGACGTCCGCTGGATCAGCGAGTTCGGGAATCCCGGACAGCAGACGGTCAAGCTCTACGTCAGCTAACTGCAGCTCGAACGCGACACGGTCGACTCCAGCCAGGGCATCCGTCCCCACGGTGCCCCGGCTGGCCGCGCCCGATACCCCAGCGGGCGTACCGAGATCCCAGGTCTCGGAGTTCATGACGTCACCTCGACACGGCACGCGGCGAACCACGCGATCACATCAGGGCGGGCGTAGCGAATGAGGCTGGAACCCGGCAACTTGTGCCAGTGAGGCCCGGTCTTCGCATCGCGCATCCGCTCGAGCGTCTTGACGCTGACCTCAAGGATCTCGGCGAGGGTCTTGGGCGACATCACCATGGGCATCTCGTCGAAGCCCATGGCCTCGTCCTCGGCGCGATCTACCTCTGAGGGGAAATCAATGACGCTCACGAAGCCACCGCCGCGAGTTCTCCTGATGCGCGCTCGGTCAGGGCGGTGTTGCTGAGACCGAGGAACGACGAGACCAGCACCAGCTCGAAGGCATTGAACGGCTTCGAGCCGTTGAGTCGGCGGCCCACCGTATGCTCCGAGACACCGAGTGCCGCTGCGAGATCGCGGGCGGATCGACGCTGACGGACCAGCTCCACGCGAACCTCATCGGCGAGGCGGTGAACAAACTCGGTGGCCCGCTGGTCGACTGCTTGGTTTTCCATGCAGTTAAGTTCGCATGGAAAACCATGCACTGTCAACTTTGCCAGGCAACTTGTGCAAAATTCATGCAGGCGGCAGAATAACGGGCATGTCAGAAGTCGAACTAGCTGAGCGATTTGCCGATGCCCTGGTGTCCGAAATCAAGGCGGAGATGGGTAGGCAATCCCTCTCGTCGCGTGCGCTCGGGCGCTTGATCGGGAAGTCCTCGCAGTACATGTCCGACCGCCTGGACGGCGGCAACGTGAAGACGGGACGCCGCGTACTGCTGAACATCTGGGATCTCGCCGCGATCGCAGGCGCGCTGAATCTCACCGAGGTCGAACTCATCAGCCGCGCTGAGGCTGTGGCATCCGGCAAGGTGATCACCGGTCGCTTTGGTGTCGGAGGTACACGCGAGGATCTGGACGAAGTGGCCTTCGATTCCGACGTCGCCCACGAAGACGACACCGACGACCTGTACGACGAGTAGGAACCAGATATGCACGAACTCCTCGAACTAGCCGACGAGCTTGGACTCCGCGTCATCGAACGCCGCGGATCGAAGCGAGGAGGCTTTCACGAAGGGTCCAAAACCATCCGCCTCAATCCGGGCCAGTCGACCCGGGCGATGCGGAGCGTGCTCGCGCACGAGATCGCGCACGCCATTTTCGGCGACGTTCCCACTCCCTACGGACCCCAGCGTGCGCGTCAAGAACGTCGCGCCGACGAGTGGGCGGCCAAGTACTTGATCACCCCGCGCGCGTACGCCGACGCCGAACAGCGTCGCGGTGTGCACGCCACGGCCCTCGCGTTTGAGCTTGGCGTGACGGTCGAATTGGTCGAGGCATACCAGCGACTGATGCATCGTCTCGGCGCCGCGACCTACGTAGATCCCCGTATGGGCGCTGGTCAGTTCGCCCACCGCATCGAAGTTGCCTAGCCGAAGGAACGCCACGAATGAATCGCACGCTGATCGCCGGCCTGCCGCTCGCGGCCGCTGTTGCCCTTGCCGGGTGCTCGGCGACCGCCGCGCCGGAAGCCTCGATCGAGCCGACGACGGTCAGCACGACGTCGCCCACGCCGACCCCGGAAGCCACCGTCGCGCTACCCGCTCCGTCGAGCGACCCGCAAGCCGACTTCGTCGCGAAGATGAGAGCCGCGTTCCCCGACATGGCGAGCGGCGACGACGCCGACATCCTCGCCGTCGGCAATCGGCTCTGCGAGGCAGACCGGACCGGCGACTGGTTGACGCTGAACGCTGACCCCAACAACCCCACAACCGCGCAGGCGCTCGCGATCGCCAAGTCCACTCTCTGCGCATGAGTGCCGCGCGAACTACGCCCCGGCTCGAGGTGCTCTGATGGCGAAAGCGTGGATCACCGACAGGTGGATCAAGGACGCGACGGTCACGATGCCGGACGGCACGACGACACGAATCAGCCCGAGCGCCGCGCAGATCAAGTCCTTGAAGACCCTGCCCGACCACTTCCGTACTGCGAAGTTTGGCAAAGGCTCGAGGTGGGTCGCCGGCTGGTACGACCCGGACGGCGTTCAGAAGCAGCGTCTGTTCGCCCGGCGCTCCGACGCCGAGGCGTTCATCGCCGCCCTCGAGGACGACATCCGCTCTGATCGCTACGTCGACCCGTCCGCGCGCGATCGCACGTTCTCAGCGGCAGCCGAGGCTTGGCTCGCGTCGAAGAATCGGATCAAGGATTCCACGTGGCGCCGGTACCGACGCGAACTCGACAACTACGTCCTGCCGCAATGGGGCACCCGATCCGTCGGGAGTATCACCCGCCCACAGATCGACGAGTGGGTAGCCCAGCTACGCGCGGGCACAGCCCTGCACGTGTTCGACAAGAATCAACACATCAAGGTGAAGGCGCGCACTCCCGTCAAGATGAAGCCCGCCTACCTTCGCCACGTCGTCGGCGCCACTTTCGGCGGCGCCCTCCGCTATGCCGTGGGCGAGCAGTGGATCGGTCGCAATCCGCTCGCCAAGGTAGAGCTTCCCCGCGACGAGGGTGACATCGAGTCTGACCTGCCCGGGCTGTCGTATCCCGACATCGAGGATCTCGCGGATGGCGCGAGCGATCTGACGGCGCGGGACAGCGACGGCGCGCTGCTTCGCCTGCTGGCCTACAGCGGACCGCGCATTGGTGAGGCGACAGCACTCAAGGTGAAAGACCTCGACCCGGCGAAGAATCGCGCGCGCGTGCATCGCACGTGGACGACCGACCGGGATGGCCGCCGCAAGCTCGGGCCGGTGAAGACCTGGGAGAAGCGCTGGCTGCCGATACCCGCGTTCCTGATGGCTGAACTCGTCGCGCTCACCACGGGCCGCGACGCTGAGGACTTCCTGTTCACGACCGTGCGCGGCGCCGCGGTCGACGGGACCAACTGGTACAACCGGGTCTGGCTGAAGGTGCGCGCATCCCTTGGCCTTGCCGTCACCATGTCGGTGCACGACCTCCGCCACGTCGCCGCCACGAACGCGATCGCCGCCGGCGGCGACGTCAAGCTCGTGCAGCAGATGCTCGGGCACAAGGATGCTACTGAGACCCTTAACACGTACTCGCACCTGTGGCCGGACCGCGTCGCCGAGGTCATCGCCATGGTCGAGCAACGTCGCGCCGAGGCGCTCGAAAAGGCCCATCACCTCGCCGCTTGACGACCTCTCGACGTTCCCATGTGAGACGTATGTGAGACGGCGGGCAATCGGCCGTTTCTGGGCATAAAAATAGCCCCGGAGATCCGCGTGATTCCGCGGTTCTCCGGGGCTTGTCGGTCGGGCTGACAGGATTTGAACCTGCGACCCCTTGACCCCCAGGCGTCCATATGGCTCAAATCTCAACAAGAACCGCGTGATTCCGCGGACCGGATCATGCAGAACACGTCACGAAGTGCGTGAATTGCATGATTCTGGTCCCCTTCTGGTCCCCTGCAGCGGGCGACATTTAGGAGGCTGTGTCCGGCGCCACCGAGTCCTGAACGATCCCGCGGGTGCCCTGAGCTACACGTGCTTTCGAATCCATTCCCAGGTGTCTTTCGTCAGCCAGCCCTGACGATCTTGGCCTGAGATGTCGACGACAAACAGCCAGCCGCTGTCGTCCATCGCGCCTCGTAGGTGGGTATAGACGGCGTCTGCCGAGGTGTTGGAGACCACGATCCATGTGGACTTCATCAAGTTCGCCCACGTCCCGTAGGACTTGATGCGTTCTATCAGCGACTCATAGTCCTGGCCCGGTGCGTTCAGGTCATAGGTAATCAGATATGCGCTCATGCGTTTTCTCCTCCCGAAACGTGCTCAACGTCCATGCTTGATTGACTACCTGCTGGGCTCTCAACAACGGTTTCGGGCTCGCTTACGACGGCCGGCGTCGCCTGGACTTTTTCGGGGCTGGGCGCGGGGAGGGTCGGCTCGGTCGAGGCTTTACGCTTTCCGAGATAGGCAAGTGACCGAAGAGCGGTGTGAAGATCCTCAATGTCTGCGATGGCCTCACGCGGGTCCTCGTCGAGATGGAACCGAGGTCGCCACGAGCGCATCTCAGCGCGGACATCTTCCGCTTCCTCAGAGTTGTCGAGTTGCCCTGAGATCTCCTCGATGAGCAACAGCACATGTTCTCGCGTAGCCGTCGAGACATGCTCTCGCATGAAACGATCTCGTGCACGGTTGATGCGACTGGAAACCCGTTCGACACTCCCAGCGCGGACAGCTTTTCGCTGCCTGACACCGAGCGCTTCGAATAGCTGACGGAAGTTCTTGGCTAGGGTCTGGCGATCCTGCTCTCGCGTGGCGTCGCTTGCGAGTTCGGCGAGGACGCTCCGAGCGAAGCCGATCTTGTTCAGTTCGAATTTCTCCTGGGCTGTGAGCCTGCGGATCGTTTGCTCCAGAGCGTCAATCGTTCCCTTCGCTCCTGCAGTCGGCAACTCTCCTCCTGAGCCCTCACCGAACACCATCTTGGCGCTCAGTCCGAGCTTCGGGATGTCTATATCGGGAACAAACTCGGCGCAGTAGCTGCTCGCAGCTGCAATCGCGATGTCGATCGGTATCAGGTCCTCAATGGCGACTCTGCCGTGCGGGTTGTCGGTTGTGACACCATCGAGTTCTTCGTCAGATAGTTGAAGCACAAGGTCGTCGGCAATGAGCGCCTTGCGCCGAGCACCACCCCTACGGATTGTTGCCCGAGCTTCGTTGCCTGCTTTATCGCCGTCCAGGAGCGCGATCACTGCCGGCTGTTCAATGTCACGCCCTCTGGCGAGATAGATCAGATACGGGACTTGACTGACACCCCCGGCAGGGACGAGCGTGATGCGGTTGAGATCGAGCCTTTCGCGGTCGGGAGCGTTCTGGCGGCCCAGCCAGCTTGAGATCCCAGCGAGCAGAATCTGATCAGATGGACCCTCCAGCATCAGGTTGCAGGTTCCGATGAAGGCGGTCTCACCGACGAAGCTCCCGAACGCAGATCTGAGTGGCTCGTAGTGGTTCTGCGCAACGCTTGCGACGATGCGTGTCCCCTCGTCGTGTTCACCTTTTTCGAGTACTCGAATTCGCTCGGCATGGTTCTTGTCGATCAGGAACGGTGAATGGGTGACGTAGAGGACCTGTACTGGAGCGCGGGCCTCGTCTTCGGGGTCAGCGAAGTCTGCGAACACTCTCAGGAGATCCTGTTGACCAGAACTAGATAGGAAGCGGTCAGGCTCGTCCATCAGCAGAATTTCCGGTCGCCCGTCGCTGGGAGCCTCGTGGGCGAGGTACTGCACGAAGTAGCTCAGGAAGTACTTGAGGCCATCGCTTCTCTCATCGAATCCGTAGGAGCGTCCAGTCCGATCCCGGATCATGAAGACCAAGTCGTATTCGAAGAGTGCGACGAACAACTCGAACTGACTGTCTTGCGTCCACCAGTGCGGGAAGTTGAGGGCCTTCGACAGCTCACTGTTGATCGTGTCGACGATGCTGTTCGCGTATCCGTTCTTGGTGCGAACTGCGTTCTGCAACTCCACGAACTGGGAACGGTCGAGGCCTGCGACCTTGAGCAACAGATCGGCAGCGAGATGGTACTTCTTGAGTTCCTCTTCGTCGATTGATGTCGAGGTCTTGAAGGAAGTCGAAATCTCATTCGCCTGGCTGACAACGGAGTCTTTCGAGTCGAACCAGTTGGAGTTGTTCGTGAAGGCATCCCAGATGCTGCGAAGCACGCTGCGTCCGACAGCTGCCGTCGTTTTGCCTGTGGCCAGGAACTCCAGGGGGACGCTATCTGGCAGGGGCACATCGGCGTCTATGTTGAACGGCGCTGGAAGTCCGGTTTCGTTCAAGAGCGTCGGCTTCTTGACATGACTGGGTTCCAGCCACTGATCCCCGCGATAAGCGTAAAGACGAAGTTGCGGGGTCGTGTTCATCCGGAAGATGGCAACACGATCAGTTCCGCTGAGTCCTGTCTCGCCGGTCGCTTCCTCGATCGCCTTGATGTCAGCATCACTGATGTCTCGGAACTCGGCCCCGAACTCTGGCCGAATGAGTGTCTTGTCCACGGAGAAGAACGGCGAGTAACGGCAGAAGTCGCTTCTCTCGTATCCTTCGCCGGTAAGTGCAGCGCGCACGGCCGCGAGTACCTGGCTCTTGCCTGACTCATTGCCGCCGACGACAGTAGTGATCTGGTCTTCCAGGCGCAGCCGCACGAACGGGTACTGCGCTCCAGAAGGTGTGCCGTCCCAGGGGTCAGGGCTGTAGTTCGGATTCGACAGTCGAACGTAGTCATAGTTCAGCGAGCGGAAGAATCTTGCGTAAACGGCGGTGAGCTTCATTGCGTCAACCTTTCGGGACAGGTGATATCGGTGGAACTTTCAGGCGGGTAGGTGAACACACGAAAAGCTCATGGCCTTAGAGAGCCTTGCGCAGGGCCTCGAAAAACGACTTGACCGTCGTTTCATTGCTATCAACCCATAGTTCGGCGAGCGCCCTGAGCACGCGCGGACGTCCATATTCTGCCGCGAGGTCATTGACCCAGTCGTGCGCGTCAACGCCTTCCTTTGTGTCGAGGAACCGCGCGAGTTCGCCGTCGGGAACGTTCAGTTTCGCGGCTAGCCGCAGGACGTCTGCTCGAAGTGTCCGGAAGAGGACATCTGGGTCGCTCTCTGTGGGCAGGAAGAGGGCTGGCCACCGATTCTGTTTGGATTCACGGACTTCCGCGCGCTTATCGCCGTCGAAGAGGTATGCGTACACGATCTCGGGCTGAGGAGGCCGAGGGAAGTGCTCTTGAAGCTCGACCATATATCCGGACCCGTTCCCCCAGACAACCACGCTTGCTCTTGCCAACCGTCTGTCATACGCCTCGACGAGGACGTGGGCAAGCATCCATGCCGACTCGTCCTCGACGAAGAAGACATGTCGAATCGGGGGCCGCGCGAGAAGAGTGTCGGCCACTGTCGGGTCGTCCTGGCAATGTGTAGCGATAGCCGTGCCTTCATCGCCAGTACGCAAGAGGACGAATGCCTGCTCCTCGAGCGCGTCCGCAATCATCTCAGAGGAGTGCGTCGTCACAATCAACCGCCATTCGCGGTCCAAGCAGATCCTGAGCAGGCGAACCAGTAGTGCTGAAGCACCAATTGGCGGCAGGTAGGCGTCGGGCTCATCGAGTAGGAGTGTGAGGCCCTCGACATCTCGATACTGCTCGAGGATCCAAAAGAGGAGGTGAACAGAAAACTCGCCCAGCCCCATCTCACGCGATGAGTAGTGAACCCCCTTGTGTTGCACTTCGAAGTACGGGAGCAGTGGCTGCTCGCCGCCCCAGCGGAATCGTTCAGCGACTGCCTTGTCGCTCGGCTCCACCTCGAGCGCATACCAATCAATGAGTTCGTACTCTCGGCCGATGACGCGCTGGACGTCGTCTTGCCGGTCCTCGTCGGGCCCGAGGACATCGAACTCGGCTTTCATCTCGTCGAAGTCTTCGCGTGACCGCAGCACCGTCAGTGCTTGTTCACAGAGAAAGTGAAGATCCAGAAGTAGTCCGTCATCTCCTAGATGGTCTGTGATGGATCGCAAGAGACGCGTCTTTCCAGCGCCGTTGCGTCCCCCAACCACGAGGCACGGCGTCGACAAATCGAGGGTGATCTCGTCGAACTTGGCGATGGCTGGCGGGTCCGCTCGTCGCTTCTTCTTGAGAGAACGCCAGACCTTGACCTCTTCAGCCCCTCTCACGGCGCAGTTTCGGGCTGGATGAGCGGGTCACCCCAACGAACCCTCTCGAGATAGTCCACCACAAGCGTTTGAGCGGAATCTGGTTCCGCGTCAAGTGCCACAAGTAGCTCGCTGGAGGTGCGGTGAGACGGTGTACCGAACTGGGTCTCCGAATAGAGATGGACGGCAAGGTCACGGATTAGCACTGAGGATACATCCGTCACGCGGTATGAGGCGCGGTCATCGTAGAGTCGCAGTATCGCCGCTAGCACCCGGCTTTTCCCGCTATCCGGCAGTTGTTCGCCTCTCTTGACGAGCCCACGGTCTGTCTCAAACTGCGTCAGCAGTGTCGCCGGCACCGATCCGTCAGCAAGCGGAACCCAATGGCAGTAGATCAGCCAGGTCTGAAGAGTGCCCTTGTTGAACTTGACGCGCGAGCCGTTCTCGTCGATCTGTTGAAGCAGCTCAATACCGGACCTGCGAACGCTGTCGATAGTTTTGTCTGAGAACGGTCTCGAAGCTCGGTAAAACTCTTCAACCACGTTGTTATTGATGTGCTGTCGTAGATTCCCTATTTCGAACGCGACACATGTTCGCGCGATGATGTCGTCGTATGCAAGGCGTCCGTTGGTGAAGCCGATCTTGGAGCTGTCCAGTAAACCGATATCGGTGAGGTCGTCGACAGTCTGCCTCACCTGATCGCGGGCCTTACCATGAAGAGCGTTCCGCTTTTCGGGTGGGGTCAGGTTGTACGCCTGATTGAGCCGGAAGAAGAGTTCGTTTGGTTCTTGGGGCCCGTATTCGCTGAGCGTGATGATAGGCAAGACAAATCTGTTCACTGCTTTCCGCACCGAGAACGGGAGCTTCGAGTACTTCAATCCATTGAGGCTCGCGATCAGTTCGTCGTGCGGTTCGATGGTGCCGTCGATCTTCACCTTGTCAGCGAAGAAGTCGCGGATAGCTGCAAGGCGTTGCTGCCCGTCGAGGACAACTTCCTCGCCATCAGTGTCCACGACGATGTGTATTGCCGGGACGTACCATTCACGGAGGATGGTATCGATGAGGCGTTGGCGTCGCTTCGTGTCCCAGATCTCTCCCCGCTGAAAGTCGGGTTGAAGGTCCAGTTCTCCGGCTTCGATTCGGCTCACAATCGTTTCGAGCTGAAGATCGGACTTGTCAAGCTTCACGGGTCTGTTCTCCTGCCAACGGGGGGGCTAGCGTCTCTGCTTCCACGCGTCGCTTGCGAGCCATCTTGTGCAAGTTCACTGGAGTGGCGTCAAGGACACGTTCTACCATCTTCGCGAGGAACGTAGATGGGCTGAGATGGTCCGGAACCGCGTCGTGCCGAATGGTGACGATTGGAAGGTTCGCCAGTGCGCGGTCAACTTCCGACGGTGGGACATCCGAAAGCTCAGCGCCAGCATCCTCGTCAACGGTCAGACCGGCCGCGGCAAGAGGATCTTCGGGTTCTTCACCACTTTCCGTAGGCGGAGTGAGTGTGTCAGCGTACTCGATCATCACTAGACAAGTCGCATGATAGGCGTCGTCTTCACGCCCGAGCTTGCCGAGCAGGTCGATCAGCCACTCGGCGGTATCCGGCTCCTTCTGGAGGATGTCGGAACGCAGTCCGAAGACGAATCCCAGGGCAGCGAGGGGATGTCGCAGGCGCAGGTTCTTGGCGTCGCCGTAGGATTCTTCGACGCGGTTGGCGGCGTTCTTTCCGTACGAAGAGTCCATTCGTTTGGTGGAGATCAGCAACTCTGGTCCGGTTGCCCAGTCAGTCATGATGACGTCGACTTGTTTTAGGTAGTTCTTGCCCAGGATGTTGGCGCTGGCAGAGGTGACTCCGGCAACGGCCGCGCTCCGCGTCAGTCGGGCGTTGAGTTGCGCGCGTTCCTTCGCGGGGACGGCTTTGAGGAGGTTGGCGACGGGCATCGGCAGGATACGGGGATGAGTGCCGCGCGGCCAGGTTGCGTCAGCATCAAAGCCTGCGCGACGGAGTTCGTAGCTCAGCCACACGTCGAGGGATAGAGCTGGCACACCGGTGCGGGTGTCAACGCCGAGGTACAGCGGAACGCCAAGGAGACGTACCAAGGTCTCGTAATCAGGGGCGTACTCCAGTCGCCCGTCGGCGTGCCTGCTCCAAGGGTTCGTGTAGGCCCCGGCGGGAGCAGCTTCCGCGACGATGCGGTCGAAGATGACCCATGCTCTTTCCTTCGCGCTTGGTTCAGCGGCCACTTCGCCCCCTCGCTGTGCGTCGGTCAGTCATGGCCGCATGGGCTTCCCGGACTCGAGCCAGATCAACTTCCGAGACAATGCCCGCCTCTGTAAGTATGACGCGGTCCACGAGATCCACAGCCTGAGCGAGCTTCCCATGCTGCAGCAGTGTCGCGACCCTCGGTTTGATAGCGCGGAGTGCGTCGGCGTGCGCCTGCACGTGTTCGATTGAAGGCATGGCCCAGACATCGGCTTCGCGAGGTTCGAGCTTGAGAATCCCGCCCCCGTACGAACGGCCGACCATTTCAGCATTCAGAAGGGTGACGGAGTTCAGACTGGCGAGAGGCAGCAGCTCTCGCCCCAGCTCCCGAGCATCGTCCTTGAGGTAAACGCCGTGGACGGAATTCAGGTGCCCAGCCTGTGCGCTGTTGGTGGTCAGGCGTGGGGTATCGGCGTTCATGCAGGTCAGTAGCAGGTCCGCTGGCGGCAGAAGCGGGACTCGATACCAGGGCTTACGGACCCGGCACTTGTATGCCTCATCGACGCCGGCGAGATGTCCGGTCGCAATGTATGCCTGAGCCGCGGGAGAGGGAGTATCGGACGGGCGGAACAGCCAAGTAGCCTTGCCCTTCTGCCCCAGTCGGGTCATGGCATCGCTGGAAAGCTCCAGTCCGCGGAGATGGGAACTCCCTGGCGGGGAAAGCCGGACCAGGTCTCTGCGGGTGAGACCAAGCTCTTTCACCCGTGCGGGCGAGAGGGCGAAATACCGGTTGTTGCCAGTCACCATTCCGAGGGTGGTGTCGCCCCAGGCTTCGAGGTTAGTGAAGTGTCCGCTGGCTTTCAGGGAGCGGAGCGGCTCGATCGCGTCCGGGTCGACGAGTACGCCGGTCCACTTGGCTGCGGGGTCCAGCGGTGTCCAGGTCAGCGGGCCACTGAGCGTGGAGAGGGCTTCGGCATCTTGTGCTTGATAGATGGTGGCGTGGTCGGTCGGTCCTTCGTCAAACCCTTCGGCCAGCAGCAGGACGACGTCCGCCTCGGCCTCGGGGAACACCTGCTCGGTGAACAGCACCAGCTCGACACTGCGAAAGCGATCGAAGAGGAACTGCCTCACAGCGGCGGCGTAGTTCACGCTGAGCAGTTCGGCGGGCAGCACGAGACCCATCCGGCCGCCAGGTTTAAGGAACAGGGCGGAGTGGATGGTGAAGGCAGCCCAGCTGGAGGCGAGCGCCGTCAATGCGACGCCGGCTTTGAGCGCGGCAGCGCGGGACCGTGTGCGGGACTCGCCGGTGAAGTCTTGGTAGCGGATATACGGCGGGTTTCCGATCACCACGGAATAGCGGGGCTCGGGTTCGACGAGGAAGAAATCACTGACAATCAGGTTAGGGTCACCCCCGGCCTCCTTGACACGGGCGCGGGCGACGCGGGCGCTATGCGGGTGGATCTCCACCCCATCCACACGGGGTGCCGAGGCGCCACCTTTACCTACTTCTTGGAGACGCCGAACGGCTTGCACAAGGAACGCGGCGTCGCCGGCTGACGGCTCCAGCACGGAGTCCTCTGATGTGCGGATTGCCCAGTTCGTTATGTAACGAGTGATCGAGTCCGGAGTGAAGAACGCGCCGCGAGCCTTCCGCAGCTCAGCCGTGTCGACAGCGGCGGGTGCAGAGGAATCGAACATGTATCCATTCTGCCGCACGCATCAGACAACGGTCGTGAGGCCGCGCTCAACAGCGCGGGGCAAGTGCCGCCCATGCCCCCAGCCGGGCGTTGGTTTGCCGGGACACGGTCGTTGTGCCCAGGTCGACAGAAAGCGCGCCAGATCACGTGGTCCAGGCACGATTTCTGTCGATCAGTCGCTCAGATTGCTTGGGCGAACGCCTCGTCAAGCAGTTCGGCTGTGACGGGGTTCACGGTCTCGTCTCGCTGGATGTAGTGCTGCATCGTGATCCGCGGGTCGGTGTGCCCGAGAAGCTCGGAGGCAAGGAGCGCGCCCTGCGCGTCGTTGACGACAGTCGCGACAGTGCGGCGGAAGCGGTGCGGGGTCACGTTCTCGATCCCGGCCGCGTCCATCACGTCCCGCAAGAGCCGGCGGATGTTGTTCGTCGTGTGCGGTGTCCCCACCCTCGTGCTGAACAGGAGCCTGCCCGGCTCGGTATCGCCGCTACGCAGCAGGCGCGAGCGGATCGCCTGCAGCGCGAACGACGGCAACGCGACACGGCGAACTGAGCGATCCGTTTTCGGATGAATCTGGCGATGCGTCGGTTCGCCCTTTCGGGTGATGATCCTCCCTGCGATTCGCGCCGTCGGGATCGGGCCATCCAAGTCAAGGTCCTGGACTCGGATGGCGAGGACTTCGCCGATGCGGGCGGAGGTGCCGAGCATGACCTCGACGATCTGCCCGAGTTGGCCATCCGGCCTCGGTCCCGCCAGTATCCGCCGGGACTCCCAGGCCTTGATCGCGGCGCGGATGTCCTGTACCTCGTCGATCGTGAACGCGTCGGGGATGGTCTTCCTTCGGTGGAGTCGGGAGACGTGATCCATCGGGTTGCGAGGAAGGATCTCGTGGCGGACCGCGAGCGCGAGTGCGAGGCGGAGGACGGCGCGGGCGTGCTTGGCGCGACTGTAGCTGCGTCTGGCGAGTTGTTTGAGGAAGTAGTCGCAGCGGGCGACCCCGATCTCCCGGAGGGTGAGGTCTTTGAATGCGGGGAGGACGAGGGTGCGCATGTCGCGCTCGTAGAGGTTCCTCGTGGTTCGTGAGAGGCGGTCTTCGATCTCCATGTCTTCCAGCCAGTACGTGACGAGCTCCGGGAACGAGCTGTCGGCGCTCATGCCGTTGAATCCGGGCTGGTACAGGGAGCGTTCGGCGAGCTTCTGCTTGAGCTTGCGCTCCGCGGCGGCCCGTGACGGGCCGGTGGCCTGGACGAGTCGGTTGCTGCCGTCCCAGTCCCGGTATCGGGCGCGGGCCACATGGTTGCCGTTCGGCTGGGCGCGGGTGGCGATGATTCCGAAAGTTCCGATGGGGGTGCGGGGCCTACCCACGTGTGCCCTCCCCCGCTCCGGGAAAGGTGGCAGCGCCAGTAGGGGCAGCGGGCTCGCGCATGGTGTCCATCCAGGCTCGGATGTCGGTGATGCCGAACATGATGCGCTTGCCGAAGCGGTAGGCGCGGGGGCCTTTGCCGTTGGTGCGCCAGTCGTAGATAGTAGAGACGGGCACGCCGAGATAGCAGGCGAGTTCGTCGATGTTCAGGAGCGGTTCCAAGCCGTGCGGGCTGGACTGGTGTTGATTCATCCCTCCAGTCTCGAAGGACAAACGAGCGGGCCCGTTTCCCCCTGCTCCCCGGTCGAGTTCCCCCCGCCCGGCAAGCGAATCACCGCGTGCAGTTGCGGCATCGCTATTCGAACGGTGCAGGAGAGGTGACAGTGCAGTTCCTATCGCGTGCGCGCTGTTGTCTGTTCAGCAGGATCGATCGGCCGAAGTGCGCGGCGGTCGCGGCGTCGGGTCACCCACTCCTCAAGACGAGCGCGGATGAGGAGGACGAGGCTGACCGGGCCCATGATGAGGAACTTGAGCGCGTTCCAGCAGAACAGGAGCACGAGGAGGTTGAGCCAGCCGGGGCCGCCGTCCTCGATCAGCGTGATGCAGTAGTTCGCTGCGAAGAGGTACGGCACGGCGAGGAGCATCGCGGGGATGCCCCACTTCAGGCCGCGGCGGGTGCGGATCGCGTCGAGCGCGATGTTGGTGAGCGTGTAGCGCCGCAGGTAGTAGCGGGCGTGGGCGCTGAGCGCCCAGAGCAGTCGGATCATGGCGTTGTCCTCTCGTGGCACAGCCTGGTGACGAGACAGTGCGTAGAGAGTGGCCCGAGGGCCTGTCCGCGAGGGACGCCATATCAAGGAGGAATCTGCCTCCCTTTCAGAGTACGACTCTCGGCCGACATTCGTACGAGGTGCGCCTGCTCGTTCGGACGGTGCTCGCGCACCTGCCTGGCACACACGGATGGAGTCGGCATGGTCACGATCACTCCTCTCGCCAAGGACGAACGCTCCGCACGGGTCGCCCTGGCTGCGACCTTGGAGCCCGACGACGCGGTGACCGGCAGGCTCCTCGCCGCGGTCGGCGCCGTCGAGACCGTGCGCCTGGCGGCCGGTACCGGCGCGTTCCCGAAGAAGGTCGATTCGGTCGAGGCCGGGATGTGGCGCAACAAGGTCGCCCCGCGAATGGATGCCCGCACGGTCACGCAGGCACTCTCGGAGAGCGACCGTCTCGGGCTGCGCATCCTCATCCCCGGCGACCGTGACTGGCCGACCTCCCTGGATGACCTGGGCGACCGGACCCCGACTGTCCTATGGGTGCGCGGCGCGGCGTCGTTCCTCACCGCGCCGCTGAGCGATCGTGTGACGATCACCGGAGCCCGCGCCGCCACGAGCTACGGCGAGCACGTCACGAGCGAGCTCGCCTCCGACCTGACCAACGCCGAGCGGATCATCGTGGCCGGCGGCGCCTACGGCATCGACGCCGCCGCACACCGTGCCGCACTCGCCGCTGGCGGGCAGACTCTCGTCGTGATAGTCGGCGGCTTGGATCGGCTCTACCGTCCGGCAACCGTGAGCTGCTGGAACGCGCCGGAGACCTCGGCCTGCTCGCCAGCGAGATGCCGCCCGGCGCAGCGCCGACCAAGTGGCGGTTCCTCGCCCGCAATCGCCTCCTTGGCGCCCTGTCCGGCGCGACCGTGATCGTGGAAGCCGGCTACCGCTCCGGTTCCCTCAACGTCGCTGCGCGCGCCGCTGAACTCGGTCGGCCAGTCGGAGCGGTGCCCGGCCCCGTGACCAGCGCGGCCAGCGCGGGCACGCACCGGCTCCTGCACGAGGGAATCGCCGCCCTCGTCACCGACGCTACAGACATCACCGCACTCTTCGGTTCTGCGGATGAAAGCTCGCAAGCGTTCTCACGCGAACCTAGCGTCAGCCATCCCATGCGGAGACCGCCCCGCAGCCTCTAGCCCCACCGCTCCGAGCCTTGGCCGCCCTTCGTTCTCGGCAGCCGTGAAGGATTCCGAACCTGGCAGAGTCACATCCCTGGTGATGCCCTCACCGTTCAGGCTGCGATATAGGCAGCCCGCGCTGCCTTGGCCTTCTCCCAGTCCTCCTGGACATCTCCGACGGTCGGTTTGGTGCTCATGTACTCGGCCGCGTGAGAGTGCCCGGTCATCCGCTCGCACGCGCGGTCAAAGAGAGGTTCGATGACCGCGATCGCGTCGTCGAGTCGGGAACTGTCGATCTTGGACAGGCGCGTCATCATGATGTTCTTGCGATAGCGTTGCGTGACATTTTGCAGCAGCTCCTGCTCTACGAACGCCTCGCACCAGGCTCGGATTAAGTCGTACGTCTCCTTGATGAGCGCATCTTGCACCACGGGTTCGGCACTGGGCATCTCGTGCAGTTTGACGTTGATCCGTTTCGCGAGGTCAGCGGGCGTGTCCAACCTCGGCTCGACGTCCGGCGCCAAGATCCCCTTGGTCTCGCCGCCATCGCGGACCTCGTAGATGCGTGTTCTTAGCTTTTTGTTCTGACGAGCCGTGATGAGCGCAGACGCGAACATGATGTTGTGAGTCAAGACAACGACCTGATGCGTCTCGGCGAGGTTCTGGATTCGGGCCGCGACCTCGTCGAGCCGACGGTAGTCAAGGCTCGTCACCGGGTCGTCGAAAATCAGCGGCGCTTTCGTTCCACGCATCCGGCTTTCGGCGAGGAAGTCCGCCAGCGCCAAAACCTTCTGCTCGCCTTCTGAGAGCACAGCGGACGGCTTGTAGGACGCGACCGCCTTCTTACGTTGAGCCTGCCCGCTCCTGCCTTGGAATCGGAGCGCGACGTGTGGCGCGCGCAAGCGGGCGCACTCTTCGGCGAAGAGCGTCTCGAAGTTCTTGTTCACGAGATCCTCGCTCGCGAGTTTCGACTGCACCGTGAGCTGCTTCGATGCGCCACTCGATATGACACGAGAGAGCTTTTCGAGTTGCTGAGCTCGTCGCGCTCGTCGCACATACTCGCGGGCCGCGGCGAGGTTTCGGTTCAGCTCGATGCGCGCGATCAGCTCTGAGGCGGCCTTTTGCTTCTCGACGAGCGCGGTAGCAGCGTTTGCCTTGTCGTCTGCCATCTGCCGCACGGCAGCACTAGTGCTTTCCAGTTCTGTTGACACGGCAGTAGTAACGGCTCGTGCATCCTCGCGGAGCGTGCTCTGAGTGATGGGCTGTCCATCAGCGGTCTCCTGCGCGATGGCTCGTATCGCCCCGAGAACCTCACCCGCTTGGCCTGCCCATGCAGGAGGTTTCTCGCGGTCCTGCTGCTCAGAGGCAAACTCGATCACGCGAGCCAGTTCTGCTTCGTTGACGGTGAACTTTGAAGCCGCCAGGGTGGCATTCGCATCTTGCACCTGACGGATGAGCGTCTCGTCCAGGAACGTGCGGTAGCGACTGAGCAGGTTCAGAGCCGTCGGGCCGAGTTCCTGCATGCAGTACAAACAGGAGTCGCCGGTGGCCGGGTAGTGCTCGCGGCCAAGGTGTTGTCGATACGAGTCGCCGGCAACGATGAACTCTTGCCACTCTTCATCCGCCGGTCCTGGCAGTTCGTCCTGGTTGAAGAGCTGTTCCCGTGCCTCCGCTCTCCGCTGCTCGGCCTGTTCGAGTTTGGATCGTGCTGTCTCATAGGTGACCGTGTCGAAGTTCTGCGCGGCGTTGAGGGTGCCGAGCAGGCGTGCGAGTTGCCGCTCCGTCTCCTGCGAACTAGAGAGGATCGCGTCGAGAGAGTTCGAACGCAGCGCGGCGACCTCGCCTTCCAGTCGCTCGCGATCGGACTCCGCGTCTTCGGGCAGCGTTGCGAGGGCGTCGAGTTCCGCGAGGTCAGTGGTGGCGCCGAGCGTCTCGATCACTGGGTACACCTTCGTGCCGCGTGTGAACCGTGAGAGCAACGGGTTGCTCCCTGGCGCCAGGGTGCTCACTTCTGCTGCAATCCGCTGCTGCACTCCTTGTATGCCCGTGGCGACGTGAGCAAACAGCGCGAGTTCGGCGGGCGTGTAGACATAGCCCAGGTCACTGTCGACGTGCAGGGACACCGCACTGGCGTCGAACACACTGATGCGAGTGAACGGTGCCAGGCCGGCTTCGTCGCGCCATCGCACCGACGACTCGGTGCCGGACAGGCGATAGGTGATGTCTGCGTTGGGAGATGGCGGGGTATCGAGATGCACGGCGTGCGCGTTCGGCAGGATGTCCTCAGCCGTACGCACGGCCGATATCCGCTTCAGAATTCGCGCATACCCGGTCTTCCCTGATCCGTTCTGCCCGAACAGCACCGTCAGCTCCGAATCGAAACCGAGTTCCTGATCCGCGGCGAGTGCGTTGACACCTTCGATGCTCGCCAGACTGACCAGTTCGAGCGTGTCCTCCTCTGCTGCATCTGCCGCAGCCAGCTCGAGCTTCGGGATTTCGGGGGCTTCACCGTCACCGAGACCCTTCTCGGCGAGGAAGGTGGCGTACGCGGCGTCCAACAGGGCGTCACTCGGGGCCTGCCGCGAGAGGATCGTTTCAGCGGTGATTTGACGCACCCACGCGTCCTGCCCGTTCGCCCAATCCACCAGGAGACGCCGAGGCGTCGCATCCCCCAAGTTGACCGAGACCTCATCAGCGGCCACATCTACCTCCGTCCTGGCGAACGGTGTCAGGAGATACGTGTCGCCGATTCAACTCGAACAGTCATGGTGCTACCCATGATGCCCGACCTCCAGGACCGGAGCGAAGACGACACGGCGTCAAGGCGGGGTGCGCAGTCATCCTGACTCACAGTGATGGCCCGACCTGCTGCGACTGGTCCCTTCGGGTGCGCTCGTGTTCTGGCTGTTCGGCCCGGGTGAGATTCTGTGCCCGGTCGAGCGCGGCGCGGGCACGGGCGGCGTCGATCTTCTGAGTCTCGGCCTCGGCAGGCGCTCCGAGGGGTGCAGGCCCAGTGGCGCCGTAGCGGTCGCGGTAGGCAGCGATGGTGCGAGCAGCGTGCCGCCATGCCTGGGCCGCTCGCGCCTGCTTCGGCTGGACGCCGAGCTTCGCGATCCACTCGTGTTTCTCCGTGAGCGCGGTATCGAGGAGCGCATCAGCCCGGGTCTCGATGAGGTCGCGTCGCTCGGTCAGCGCCTGCCGCATCTCGGACGGCACTGTGCCGGCGGCTTCGGGGATGAGGCCGGCGATCAAGCGTGGTGCCTTCCGCGTGCGACCGGGCCCCGCCGGCCGCGCGGTCACCTTGGCGACGCGGTAGTGCAGGACCGCGGCGATGTCGTCGGCGTCCGCGAACCCACGCGCTCGCACGAGGCGCGGCAGAAGGGTCTCGACGTCGTGCTTGTTCGCCTCGGCCCGCCGTAGCTCGGCGGTCAGTGCTCCGAATGCGGGTGAGGCGATCGCGTCGTCTGCGTCTTCGCCGCTGAGCCCGGAGGAGCGGATGAGCGCGGCCCAGCGGTCGTGTTGTGCGGCGGCGGCCAGGGTCTCGTACTCGGCGGCGAGCTGAGCGATCGAGGCCCGGGCGTCCTGCTCTGTGGTGATCGTCTCGTGAGCGGACAGCTCGGCGCCGACGTGCTGCAGCACCCCGAACAGTACCGACCGGGCGGTGGCCTCTGTGTTGTCGCCGGGATGCGGGCCGTCGTGGGCGGGGTCGGGCTTGTCGACGGCGACGTAGGCGATGTTCTCCTCGCGGCCACGGGTCATGGCGACGTAGAACGTCTCTCGGGTCATCGACGCATCCGCCAGGACGTGGGAGGAGTCGACGGTGATGCCCTGCGCCCGGTGGGACGTGACGGCGTAGCCGAGGTCGAGGTGTTCGGCCGCGTACTCGGCCGGGACGACGACCGAGGCGCCCCATTTGCGTCCGGCGCGGCGGAGGGTGAGGGCGCCGTCGTCGCGGACTTCGGTGACCGTCCATCTGTCGCCGTTGCGAACCCAGGACCGGCCGGCGCGCAGCCGGCGGTCGTTGCGGCGGGTGATGACGGTGTCCCCGGCCGCGGCACGGGTACCGTCGTGCAACTCGACCTCACGGCGAGCGTTCACGGTGCCGTCAAGGATCAGATCAGCCCGCGCCCTGTTGTTGAGCGCCTGGACAGACTCATTCGAGTCGGTCACGAGGACGCTGGCCCGCCCGGCGAGAGTGTCGGAGCGCCAGGCGATGTAGGCGGCGTCGATCATCTCCTCGGTCTCCCCACCGATCACGCGGCTGTGCTCGGCGTAGGTGTCGATGACGTCGGTGCGGCCGTGCCGCAGCGCGAGGGAGGCGGTCTTCTCCCACAGGTTGACGAACCGGCGTACGTCGACCAGCTCCGGCGCGTCGTCGCGGTCCTGAACGAGGAGGGAGAACGCGCCGCCGGCGGTGACGGACTGGAGCTGGGCGTGATCCCCGACCAACAGCACCTTCGCCCCGGCCTCCTCCGCCAAGGTGGTGATGCGGTCGAGGGAGAGCGTGCCCGCCAACGATGCCTCGTCAATGATGACGAGCTGACCCTTGCGGAACGTCTCGCCGGTGCGGTCGTGGGTGTCGAGCCACTTGGCCGTGTTCTCGGTCTGGATGCCGAGGTCATCGGCCAGGACCTGCGCGGCGACCGCAGACGGCGCGAGCCCCACCACGCTGCCGCGCCCGTGCTCGTGCTCCCACGCTCGCCGCAACGCCGACATCGCCGTCGTCTTCCCCGCCCCCGCCGGGCCGACGAGTACATCGACCAGCCGCCCGGAGAGCACGATCTTCGTCAACGCGGCCGCCTGGTCGTCGCCGAGCATCCTCCCCTCGCTGTCCGCTTGTATGGCGATTCGTTCGACGGTTGTCAGCGGCACCGTCGGGGCCGTGGTGGTCCGGGCGCGCTCGAGGAGGCGGTCCTCAGCCTCTAGCAGCACCTCGGAGGAAAACAGCGCGGAGTGCTTCGGCCGGAATACACTCGTGCCGTCCGGCCGACGGAACGCGGCCGGGCTGGATGCAAGCTCGGGCGGCGTCAGGCGCAGCGACGCGGCTTCGGCGGCGTCTACGACCAGGCCGACGACGGCTTCGCGGTCCTCGGTCGACGCGAACCGGTAGCCCATCGTCTGCCGCGCCGCCTCGGCGGTCAGGTTCCACCGGTGCCAGGTGGAGCGCTTCTCACCGACCGCGGCCACCACGTCCTGCCCCAGCGAGGCGATCACGTCCAACGGGACGTCATCGGCGCACAGCAGCAATGGCTCCTCCTTCGCCGTCACGGTTCGCGCCCACAAGGTCGCATCCGACCCGAGCACCCGCCCGGCCCGTTCCCGCCACGAGGCGGTTAGGTCGGCCAGCGACCGCACCTCCTTCTCTGGGCGGGTGGATAGGGTGGCCTGGGCGCGCAGCTTCATGATCGTCGCAGGCGTCGGCCGCCGCCCATGCGCCTCGACGTAGCACTCGATGAGGCGATCGGTCTCGGCGTCGATGTGCCGGGCACGGGTGGAGAACTCCTTGACCAGCGCCTCCGGCACCCCGGTGATCGACCACGCGGGGTTGCGGTCGCGGCCCATGTCGCGGGCCTCCCACTCAACTCCGAAGGTGCGGGCGAGGTGGTCAGCGAAGACGGACTCGTGCAGTTCGGACAGAGCGACGACCGCGGCGTGTATCGGACGCCCATCGAGAGAGCGCCACTTGCCATCGAGGACGGTCTGCACCTTGTTGCTGATGACGACATGCGTGTGCAGGTGCGGGTCGCTCGCCCGGCTGTCGTAGTGATCGAACGCCGTGGCGACCAGACCGCGGACATCGACTTGTGCAACCGCTCCGTCGCGTCCGGTTGCGCCCATGCGGGTGGCTGCAACCTCCCGCTCCATGAACGCAACCACCTCCGCAATCGCCGCGTGGTGCGCGTCCGCGATCAGCGTCTGCGTCCCGGCATCCGCAACCGCCCACAGCACACTCGCGGACTTCGGGATCGAGAACGTGAAGTCGAACCCCGCAACCGCCCGTCGCGTTCCGCGCTCGGCTTCCTCCGTTTCGATGGCTGCGACCGCTTCTGCGCGTGACGCTGGCCCGAGCGATGGATCGAGTGCCCCGGTGCGCGCCTCGATCCGCTCGGCCACGCTCCGGTACTCGGGGTACACGCGGCCGAGCGGTTCCCCAGTGATGGGGTCGCGGCCCATGCCGACCAGGAGCTGGAGCTGGGCTTCGGAGACCTGATCGCCCACGCTGATCCGTCCGCCGCCGAGCGTGGCGACTCCGGCGCCGAGCCAGCGACCCGGCGGAGTGCCCTCGGCGTTGTAGTAGCGTGTCAACGGGGTCGAGAGCGAGCGGTCGCCGTCGCCGGCCGCGACGATGCGCAGCAGGTACTTGTATCCGTCGCCCGCGCTCATCACGCGCATCGAGACCGTCATCCGGGCCGTCTCCTTTCGCTCACTCGGGAGGTGAGCGGAACGATGCCTGTCGCATCAAATGCGACGCGGCGGAACGCGCAGTGCCCTCGATCTGCAAGAGGCGTGGTAGCTCGGAAAGCCGGGATCGGCTGAGACCGACGGCGGGTAATCCGGCGAGTGGCGGGGGCGGCTGGCGAGGCGTGGATGGAGCACCTGGCAGGTGACCAGCTCGGTCGAAGTCTCAGCGCGAGGCGACGACCGGGGATCACAGATCTGCCGGAGCGCTCATGCCGAAACCTGTTCTTCCTCGTCCTCGGATTGGGTCGCTGTTCTCCGGGTACGGCGGCCTCGACCTCGCCGTCGAACACCTCACCGACGGCAGCACGGTCTGGTTCTCCGAACTCAACGAGAACGTCGCCCGCGTGTTCTCCCACCACTGGCCGGACGCCCCGAACCTCGGCGACATCTCCACCATCGACTGGAGCACCGTGCCACCCATCGATGTGCTGTGCGGCGGATTCCCCTGCCAGGACGTCTCAACCGTCGGCAAGCAAGCCGGCCTCGCACCCGGCACCCGCTCCGGGCTCTGGTCGTTCATGGCCGCAGCGATCGAAGCACTGCAACCCGAGTTCGTGGTGATCGAGAACGTGCGCGGGCTGCTCTCCGCGCCCGCCACCCGACCCCAGACCGAAGGAGAACCCGATGCCGAACGCAACCCCGACGACGCAACCCCTGCCGATGCAACCTCTCGCGGTGTGGAACCCGATCCGTGGATGCTGGGAGACGAGTCAGCCCGACCTCTTAGGGCGCTCGGCGCCGTACTCGGCGATCTGGCCGACCTCCGGTATGACGCGGAATGGATCGGCCTACCCGCATCCCTGGCCGGCGCACCCCACCACAGGTTCCGCATCTTCATCACCGCGCACCGCCAAGGCACTGTTCCGAACCCCGCTCGCTTCGGACTCCTCACGCGGCGGGGAGAGCCTGGACACCGTGAAGGCGAGACGGGGTACGGTGGCGCTGTCGCATCAACTCATCGACTTCGCCCTGCACGGACCGCATGGCTCGCCCGCCAGGCAGAATGCATCGGAGACACTGTTCACCCTGATCGAGACCATATTCGCGAATGGGGAGGCTACGCCGACGCCATAGCCCGATGGGAAAACATCACCGGCCGACCAGCCCCACTCCCGGCGCTCTTGACGGCGGACTCGATGCCGAGGCCGGCGCCGGAGTTCGTGGAATGGTTCATGGGCCTTCCACTCGGCTGGGTCACCGATCCTGAACACGACCTGACCGCGAACCAACAGATCACCGCGCTCGGAAACGGGGTACTTCCGTTGCATGCAGTTGCGGCGCTCATGCTGTAGACGGACGCACGGTGGTCGCGCTCAACGCTGGATGGCCAGTCCACTTCTTCTGATGTGGATCATGCACTCGGTGGGGACCACGCGACACGATGATGACGATCATATTTAAGGAGGCCGAGGTGACTGAGATGGTGACGCTCGAAGAACGCACGACGCGATGGAGGTTCCGGGTCGAGCCTCACACGGCCCCGACTTCGGAGGATGTGTGGGAATGATGACATGGACACCCGCTTACCCTGAGATCACGATCTCTTCGTTCACCGGACCGGAGGACGCTCTCGCGTTCCGCCTCCTGAACGAAGCATGGATTTCTCGGCTCTTCACACTGACCGACGAAGACCGTCGGGTACTTGAACAGCCCGTCGAGCACATCATCCGCCCTGGCGGTGACGTGCTCCTTGCTCGTGCAGAAGGCACCCGCGAGATAGTCGGATGCGTCGCTCTCCTGTCGTATGGCGACGGCGTATTCGAACTGGCGAAGATGGCGGTGACTCCGAGCGCACAAGGGTCTGGGCTCGGGCATCGTCTCGTAGCAAGCGCGCTTGCGCGCGCTTCTGAACTGTCAGGGCGACGGGTCTTTCTCGGAACGAGTACACGCCTGTCGGCCGCCGTGCACATCTATGAGGCGGCAGGGTTTCGGCGAATCACACGAAGCGAACTTCCTGTGGAGGACTACTACGCAAGGGCCGACACCCTGATGGAAATCGGCGTCACTCCTCTCGCCGCGTAAGTGAGCAGCAGTCTCGAAGCCTCGCGCGATGAACATCCCGATCTTGAATCCGAGAACGAACAGCATCGAGCCCCTCGTCGGCCCGAAGATCGATTCCTGCCGCTCCTAAGCGCGTTTCAACCAATCAAGAGCCTTCGGCCAGAAGGTGGTCTCGAATCGCTGGTGGAACAGCCCGAAGTGTCCAATTTCGGATACTCCAAGAGTTCGCGGATGGGGATACCATTCCTCGCATTCCGCCGATGATAGATAGCGGAGTGTTCGTCGTGCAGCATCCCTCGTCGCATACGGATCATCGGTGGGGTTCACCGACAGTACGGGAATCGTTAGTCCGGAAATCCGATGCATGATCCGTTTGCCGTCGGCACCAAGGGTCTTTTCATAGTTCGCTGCTCCGCGAGCCCAGTCGAGCGCGACTCCGCGAGGTAGGTTCTCTAGCCATCCCAGTCTTCTCCCTGGAAAGTAGCCGAGCATCGTCGATACGATAGGCATGAAGAGGTGCCACTTCATAAAGAGCTTCAAGCGTTGGCTCTTGTCGTAGTCCGGCCAGTGCGCGTGCTGAGCGCCGACCAGCAGTATCCGATCCAGCTCGCTGGCGTGCGCTGCCAATAGAGCAGCAAACCCGCCGAAGCTATGACCGACGACCCCTATCCGAGCCTTGTACCCGAGGCGGTCGCGGAACCACAGGATGCAAGCTTCAATATCATGTGTTCCCCACTCATGCCAGCGGGTTTTGGATTTTCGATAGTCCTTGACACTCGACGGGGCGGAACGTCCGATTCCACGGAAGTCGGGTACCAAGACGTCGAATCCGTTCTCAGCTAGGTAGGTGGCAAATCGCCAGTAATACCTACCTTGCACTCCGGTAGCAGGCGCGATGATGACGGCCCGCTGATCTTCGTTCGCCAATTGGACGGAATGAAATCGTCTGGCCTGTAGTAGTTGCCCGTCATTGCATCGTATGCTGACGTCCTCCCAGCCTGGCGACGCCGACTCGCTTGGCTCATGGTCGGTCATCGAGTCCCGCCTGTGACGTCCAGAATCGCTCCGTTGACGTAGCTCGCCTCCGCGCTTGTGAGCCATTCGACGGCGGCCGCGATTTCATCGGGAGTTGCGGGCCTGCCCATCGGCGAGCGCTCTCCGACCTCCGCAGCGCGGTTCGGCCTTCCCGCTTTCGCGTGGATCGTTGTGGCTGTCGTTCCTGGGCTCACGGCGTTCACACGGATGCCGTGCCGTGCGGCTTCGAGTGCGAGTCCGGTCGTGAGCGCATTGACGCCTGCCTTCGCTGCGGCATACCAGACATACTCTCCGGGCGCTCCGGTTTTTGCTGCGATGGAGGATACGTTGACGATGCTTCTCGGCATCTCGTCTCGAAGGTCGGCCCAGTGACGCATCGCCTCGCGGCAGAGCATGATGGTTGCGGTCAGGTTCACATCGACGGCCTGCTGGATGTCGTCTTCGTCGGCGCCTTCGAGGGTGCTGATCCTGCCCGTGATGCCCGCGTTGTTCACCAATACCACGGGAGTGCCGAGTTCACTCGCGCGGCGGAAGATGAGCCGGGGCGCGTCCGGAACGGCGATGTTGCACTTGAAGGGGATGACCTTCGCCGTATTCGTTGCGTACTGCTGAGCCGTAGCAGCAGCGTCGTCTTCGTTGTGGCTGTAGACGAGGAACACATGACGACCAGCGCGTGCGAGGCGTCGGACGACCGCGGCACCGATTCCCCTGCTGCCGCCGGTCACGATCGCCACGGTGCCGCTCATGGCGTCGCGGCCTTGGTGTTGGCTCCCTCCGCGGGTGAGAACACGACGTACATGGAGAGCGGCTCGGTGATGTCTACGAAGGAGTGGTGCTCGCCCGCAGGCACGAAGAGCGCGACGCCCGGCACGGCGGGGGCGTCGCCGCTCTCCGTGCGGAGCACGCCCCGACCGGCGAGGATGACGTAGACCTCATCCTCGGTGTGCGGGCTCTGCGGGTCGATGGCCCCGGTAGGAAGGGTATAGGTGCCGATGCTCATCGTCGGCACTCTCAGCACCTCGGTGTATTCGACCTCGTCGGTCTGTTGTGGCGGGCTCGGAAAATGCTTCATGTCGGGTTCCTCCTTGCCCCCCGAGTCCACCACCACGCCGACCGGGAGCGCATGATCCAGTTGAATGAAGTGGATTGATTGTGAATCAGACCACCGCGGGGAGGCGTGACACACCTGTTCGTGTCGTGTCGCGGAAGGTGAGTTGTTCCCAGGCGCCGGCGAGTAGTGCAACACCGTCTTCCAGATCGGCGATCGGCGAGGTGAATGGCAGTCGGATGTAGCGCTCGAAAGCACCGTCGATGGAGAACTTCGGCCCGGCGACGAGGGAGAGCCCGTGAGCTTCACAGAGGCTCGTCAGAGCGGAGCTGGCGGGCTTGTCGAGTTGCGCCCAGAGGGAGAGTCCTCCTTCCGGGTGAGGGATGGTCCATTGCGGCAGCTGCTCTTCCAGCAGCCGGGTCAGCACGGTGCGGTGCTCGGTGAGGAGTTCCCGTCGACGCTGAAGGAGTCCGGGCATGGCGGCCATGATCTGCTCGCCGAGAAGCTGCTCCATCTGCGGGGTGCCGAGGTCTCCGGCAGGTCGTGCGTGCGCGAGGCGGCGGATCATGGCGGTGTCTGCGCGTATCCATCCCAGCCGCAGTCCGCCCCAGATCGATTTGCTCAACGACCCCACGGTGATGATGCCCGATCCATCCGAGGGTGATCGACGTCGCGAGTGCCGGGCGAACGGCCCGTCGTCCCACGTTCGGTCGATGTTCAAATCGGCGGTCGTCTCATCAATGATCAGTGTCGTGCCCAGTGTGCTGGCAGCCTTCGCGACCTCCGCTCTGTCCTCGGGCAGCATGGAGGCACCCGTTGGGTTGTGGAAGTCCGGTACGAGATAGGCCAAGGCGGGCCTCGCGGAGGCGAGTGTGTCGGACAGGTGTTCGACATCCCATCCCTCGCTTGTCACGGGCGTCGTGACGAGGCGGGCTCCTGCACGCTGGAGCGCGTCGTAGGCATGGGGATACGTGGGTGCTTCGATCAAGGCGATATCCGCGCGCACGAGCAGAGTGTGGGCGATCAGGGAGATGGCGTGCTGGCCACCCATCGTCACCATGACCTGATCCGGTGTCGTCGGGAGCCCGCGATCCGTGTAGCGCTGAGCGATGGCCCGGCGGAGCGCAACGTTGCCGAGCAGATCGAACCCCGGCCCGTCCAGTGCCTCGACCATCCGGAGCCCGACCGCCGCAAAGATGTCCCGCAGTCCCTCCACGGGCGGCGGCACCGCCCTCGCGAAGTCAATTGCCCGAGCCTCCGTCGCCCCTCGCAGCTGCCCCGAATCGGGCAGTACAGCGCGGCTCCCCGAACCCTGTTGACTCACTAGGTAGCCGGCGTCCCGCAGCGCCTGATACGCGGCGACGATCGTGGTGCGGCTCCTCCCCGTTTGGGCAGCCAGCTCCCGCTCAGACGGGAGGCGGGTACCGGCAGGCACGCGGCCATCCGCGATGAGCAGACGCACCCGCTCAGCCAGGGCATCGTACACAGGCCGGTCAGGATCGAGGTCGCCGATCAGACCCACCAGGTGACGTGCGGAGAGGCGAGAACCACTAAGGACTGACATAAGTCCAGTTTAGCAAAGTGGCACTGTTCTGTGGGGGTTTCCGTCAGATTGGATTTCTTCATGTCCACTGGATTGCTCTCTGAGGAACGGCCATGAACGCACTAATCGCAACGACGCTGTGGGGCATCGTCCAAGCAGCCGAACGCACCTGTATCGCGTGCGTCTGCATGAAAGAACTCCGCGGCGAGGGAACCTGCTCGACTCGCGGCGAAGAGCGACAAAGCGTGAGCGAGTTCTTCCTCGCCCCGCCCGCCCTGATCACTCTGGCCTTCATCGGTGTCGTCGTGCTTGCACTCTGCATCTATTCGCTATGGCTCGTGAAGCGCGATGGCTATGGGCCGCGTCCGACACGAGACGACTACGACACGAGGAGGCCCGAGCCGTGAACCACCCACCGGAGACGAGAATCGAGCCTGTCGGGTTCATCGGCCTGGGTCTCATGGGGTCAGCGATGGCCCAGAACCTGCACAAGCAAGTGCCGCTGGTCGTGTGGAACCGCACCCCATCTGCGAGCGAGCCGCTTCACGCGGCAGGTGCTACAGTCGCGCCCTCCGCACAGGCGATCTTCGAGAATACGCGCATCATCTTCGTCATGCTCTCCGATGAGACCGCCATCGACACCGTGCTGTCATCGATGAGCCACGACGTCCTCCGGGGCCGGATCATCGTCCTGATGAGCACGGTATCCCCGCACTTCTCAACGGAACTCGCGCGCAGGGTGACGGATGCCGCTGGGATGTATGTGGAGGCTCCGGTGTCAGGATCACGACAGCCCGCCGTCGACGGCACGCTCATCTCGATGCTCGCTGGAGATGACGACGTGTTGGACCGCATCGAGCCCCTGGTTCACGCGATGTGTGCGACGGCGTTTCGGTGTGGCGCGGTTCCGTCTGCGCTCACCATGAAGCTCGCTGTCAACACCTTCCTGATCACACTCGTCACCGGCCTCGCGGAGGCGTTCCACTTCGCCGAAGCCAACGGCGTTGATCCGGCATTGCTGAGCAAGGTGCTCGATACCGGCCCGATGGCCTCGGCTGTTTCCCGCGCGAAGGGCGCCAAGTTCACGGCAGAGGACTGGACCCCTCACGCAGCGATCCCAGACGTTCTCAAGAACAGCCGCCTGGTTCAGGAACACGCCCGACACACCGGGAGCGCCAGCCCGCTCATCGACGTGTGCACCGCGCTATACGCGGAAACTGCGTCACTCGGACATTCGGCAGACGACATGGCCGCCGTGATCGCCGCCTTCCGGGAGCGCACTCGAACAGCAGCCGAAACAACCACACGAACGAACGCATAGCCTGATCGGAGGTACCCACCATGACCGAACCACTCGCACGCGGACAACAGGATCGCGCAGAAGGTCCGTATCCGGCGCTTCATCACGTCGGTCGCGGAGTCGCACGGGAACTTGACATCCGCCTCGATGACCTGGCGATGCTCCGTCCTGTCCTGAGGCTCCCTGACTGGCGATCGAACCTGCGAGTCGGGGAACTTGCCTACGACAGTGTGGCGCTCTCGTCACTCGCGATCAGCCTGCTCGGAGATGATCGTGGCGAAACCGGCGTGCTGGAGAATCCAGTCTCCCTCGATGCGGCGAGAATTCAATCGTCCTTCGGCAGCGAGAAGGTGTTCCGCCTCAATGGTGAAGCCCCCTCGATCTGGGCGCCGCTTTCTGGGTTCTGGCGGGTGGCAGACGGGTGGGTGCGCACGCACGGCAACTACTCCCACCACGCGGAACGTCTCGCCCGGCTGCTCGGACTGCCCGCAGATGCCGAACGTTCCGCTGTCGAACAGGTGATGCTCGGCTGGTCGCGTTTCGATCTCGAAGAGCGGGCTGCCGCCTCCGGTGCTCTGGCCATCGCCGTGCGTGATCCTTCCGAATGGTGGGAGCATCCGCAGTATCCGGTGCTCCGTGAAAGCCCGGTCGTGCAGTTCTCCAGGGTCGGAGCTGCTTCGCCCCGCCCCTGGCGTGCGCACGGAATGCTGCCGCTCTCCGGTGTCCGCGTGCTCGATCTGACCCGGGTGATCGCCGGCCCCGTCGCCACCCGAGACCTCGCCGTCGCCGGGGCCGAGGTGCTGCGCATCGATTCGCCGCGGCTTCCCGAGGCAGGGTGGCAGCACCTCGACACCGGCCACGAGAAACGCTCCGCCCTGCTCGACCTCGATGACCCGGCGGACTTCGCCCGCTTCGAGGCGCTGCTCGCCGACGCCGACGTCGTGGTGCACGGCTACCGCCCGAATGCGTTGACACGCTACGGCCTCGACGCCGAGGCGTTGCACCGGCGTTTTCCCGGCATGGTCGTCGCCCAGCTCTCCGCGTGGGGCACGCACGGACCCTGGGGTGACCGCCGCGGTTTCGACAGCCTCGTGCAGGCCGCGACCGGCATCGCCGTCCTCGAAAGCCGCGACCGCGGCGCAACGCCCGGAGCGCTCCCCGTGCAAGCCCTCGATCACGCCACGGGGCACTTCCTCGCCGCCTCCATCGCCACCGCACTCCGCGCCCAACACGCCAACGGCGGCTCCTTCGACATTCGCCTCAGCCTCGCGCGCATCGCAAACGAACTCCTCGCTGCAGGACCCGCAGACGGCACAGCAGATACCACCGATACGCAGGAGCCGCTCATCACGCAGGTACCGCTTGCTTCCGTGGCTGGCGAACCTACGTCCGTCGTCACATGCGCGCCGCCCGTGCTCGGCTTCCCCGGCGCACCGTCGGATTATCCTTCACCGTTACATGGCTGGGGCAGTGACCAGCCGCGATGGAACAAGTGAACGCGGCTGTCCGCAAGAATGGGCTCTCACTCGACAGCGAGAGCGAGGGCCTTGTTATGTCATGCTTCCGTTTCAGCCCCTTATCGCGCGGACGCGCTCGCTTGCGCGCGCCGAGCGGCCGCAGGCGCTCGACTGTGTGCGTATGGTGTTCGTCCGGGCAGGTTCAGCGGACTTGTTCGGCGAGTTCGGGCGATACAGCGTCGACGTGGGAGACGCTGTGCTCATCGGACCGAGCGTTTCGTGCGGAGCGGTCCCAGACGGCCTCCTGACGTTCACGACGGTAGCTGTTGACACCGACTACGCGATCGATCAAGTCTTCTGGCAGCATGCCGAGGTTCTTCGCGACAAGTACGACGCTGAGGATTTTGCCGCAACGCTCTATCCCGACTCGTTCCAGGTGATGAGGTTGGGTGCTCAGTTTGGGGACGTGGTTTCGAGCCTGGATGAACTGGTGGCATTGAGCCGAACGGGCCAGTACCGTGAGCGTTTCAACCGGATGCAGTCACTCTGGTTCTCGGTGGCCGATATTCTCGCACTGCATCTGAGCACAGTGCCATTCGACGCCGTGGCATCGAGCCGTGCTCCTCTGCGGAACACACGGCCTCATATGCGTCGATTCGTCCCGATTCGGGCGGAGGCGCAGGCTGCCGCCTACCTGCTGGAGAATGAACCCGCGCGTCGTTGGACGTTAGATGACCTTGCTGCTGAAGTTCATCTATCTCGGTCGCATCTCGCTTTCGTCTTTGCGGCGACGTTCGGGAAGCCTCCGATGGCATACCTATCAACAATCCGGGCGAAGAAGATGGCCAAGTATCTGCGAGAGACCGACCTGCCGGTAGAGACCGTCCTGAGAATGGTCGGATGGCGCAGCCGGACACATGCGGCCCAAGTCTTCAGGGAGTTCTCTGGGGTGAATCCAAGCGAGTATCGCAGGCTCCGTGCTCGCGTGTTCTGACCTCTACAGTCCGGCCTTGCCCTGCTTCGTATGGACATCGCAGGCTTACCGGTGGTGCGGCCGGAAGCTCGGCTATGACTGTGCTACGTCGGGCGTCCCCGATCCGAGACCCTGACAGTTGGCATAGCTGCTGCTGCGCTGACTGCCGATGACTCGTTCCGGGCGAACCGTTCGGCGTACCTCATGGTGACAGGGCCGCCACCACTCCGGTGCGCGACCCGCCAGGGAGGAGGCGGATCATGGCTGCACCGAGGAGAAGTCCGGACGAGGCGCGCGCTGCGCGTGATGCGAAACTCGATGAGCTGCATGAGCAGTTGAGCGCGCAGGTCGAGAAGCTGGTCACGGATGATGACTGGAAACGTGCGCTCGAGTTCACCGCCCGGTTCCGGGCGCGCTCGTTCCGTAACACGTTGCTGATCTTCGTCCAGCATCTCGACGCGTATGAGCACGGCCGGCTCACGGCGCCGGAGCCGTCCTATGTCGCCGGGTACAAGCAGTGGCAGACGCTGGGCCGGCAGGTGGAGAAGGGGCAGCCGGGGTACATGATCTTCGCGCCGGTCACTGGCCGGTTCGCGTCCAGCAACCCTGCCGATCTGGAGTCCTGGCGTCGCCTCGGGCGGTTCGAGAAGCCGAGGCCCGGTGAGGTGACGCGGTCCCGGATGGTCGGTGTGCGGCCGGCGTATGTGTGGGATGTGTCGCAGACCAGCGGCGACCCGGTGCCGGAGCGGCCGAGCCCGATGCTGTTGGAGGGGCAGGCGCCGGACGGCCTGTGGGAGGGACTTGCGGCGCTGGTGGAGGCCGAGGGGTTCACAGTGCTGCGGGTCGATCACGAGGGCATGATCGGCGGTGCGAACGGCGTCACGGACTATTCGAACCGGACGGTCGCGGTGCGGTCGAATATGGACGACGCGGCGCAGGTGAAAACGCTCGCGCACGAGCTCGCGCATGTTCTGCTGCACGGTCCGGACAATCCGGACGCGGCCAGGCATCGCGGTGTCGGTGAGGTCGAGGCGGAATCGATCGCGCTGATGATCGGCGCCGCACACGGCATGGACACCACCGCCTACACGATCCCGTATGTCTCGGGGTGGGCGGGCACGGTGAAGGACCAGGAGCCGGCGGAGGTCGTGCAGGCCACCGGTGAACGCGTCCGTAAGACGGCCGGAACGATCCTCGACACCCTACCGACGGTCCAGGTCGGCACCGGTGACCCGCCCGGTCTTGCCCGTGAACCCGCCACGGCCGACCGTCCCGCACACCCAGGGCGCACTGCGGCCGTGCCTGCGGAGCAGCCGCGGCGGGTCGCGGATG
Organism: Microbacterium sp. J1-1; assembly: GCF_024498615.1. NCBI lineage: Bacteria > Bacillati > Actinomycetota > Actinomycetes > Micrococcales > Microbacteriaceae > Microbacterium > Microbacterium sp. J1-1. Next base: position 2,346,149 of record NZ_CP089590.1, read on the forward strand.
CGCTGGTGAGGGGCCTGTGATGAGTGTCGCCAGTGTCCTCGCCGCGCTCGACCAATCGTCGTTGCAGCAGGCTGCGGCACGGCTCGCGGATGCCGGGGTGCCGGTGTTCCCGTGCGTGCCCGGCGAGAAGCGTCCGCTCATCTCGCACGGGTTCCACGAAGCGACCCCCGACCCGTCCCAGGTGGCGGCATGGTGGCGGAGGTGGCCGAGCGCGAACATCGGCATCCCCACCGGCAGCGCGTCGGGTGTCGATGTCGTCGATGTCGACCGCAAGCCGGGCGGCAATGGCTTCGACGCGTTCGGTCCCGCCCGAAGGGCGGGCCTCGTGGACGGATGGGCGGCGGTGGTGCGCACCCCGTCCGGTGGCGCGCACTTCTACTACCCGGCAGACCCTGGCCGGCCGCAATCGTCGTGGCAGGCCGCGGCGGCGCACGTGGACTTCCGTGGCACCGGCGGATACGTCATCGTCCCGCCCTCTGTCGTCACCACCGCGCATGGCCCCGCCAGGTACGCGATCGCGGCGGGAGCCGACCGAGCACCGGGCGTCGTGGATGCGGGCCGGCTGCGGGACTTCCTCAATCCGCGCCCGGCCGCGGCCGAGCATCGCGTGCGCGGCCCGCTCCGTTCGGAGGATGCGAAGCGGCTGGCCGCGTGGGTAGGGATGCGTGCCGAGGGCGAACGAAACCGGGGCCTGTTCTGGGCCTCCTGCCGCCTGGCCGAGGCGGGGCTGTCGTTGCCGGAGATGGTGGACGCGCTGGCCCCGGCCGGCGAACAGGTCGGGTTGCCGCCGCGGGAGGTCGTCACGACGATCCGCTCCGCCTACCGCGCCACCCACACCCACCCTGAGCCCTCCGGCCGTGAGCCCGGTGATGCTCCCCGGCAGATGCCGCGACTCGCTGGACGGGTGCTGTCATGACCTCGACCACGCCTGCGGCGGCGCGATTGAGGGGCGGCCGGGTGGCGGTAGCGACCGCGGTTGCGGGGACGGTGTTCATCGCGGCCGGCGCATTCTGGCTGTCATTCACTGCCCTGGCGGATTTGGCGCGCCGGTCTGGGATCGAAGCGGGGCAGGCGTGGGCGTGGCCGTTGATCGTGGACGGGATCATCGTCGTGTCAACGGTCGCCGTCGTCGCCCTCGCACGGCAAAGATCGGCGTGGTATCCCTGGGTGCTGCTCGCCGCCGGCGCGCTGGTGTCTGTCACGGCGAACGCGATCCACGCTGTTGTCGCCGCGGACGCGGACGTACCGGGTGTGCTGGCGGCGGCGGTGGCGGCGGTGCCTCCGCTGGTGCTGCTGGCGATCACGCACCTCACCGTCATCCTCACCCGCCCCGCACCCGGCGACGCTGCGCCCGGCTCCGTCGCCGCGACAAGTGCGCCGCCGAATGATGAGGGGCCTGAGATGCAGGTGATCGCCTCAGAGCCGGCGTCAGCGCGGACGCCGATGCGGGAGCTCGCGGCACGGCTGCGGGATGAGGAGGGCTGGTCGAACAAGGCGATCGCCCGGCACCTGGGCGTGCACCCGTCCACGGTGGGCCGCTGGTTCGCCCGCCCCGAACTAACCGCCCCGGACAGCAATGAGGAGACGCCATGAACGACGACCAGAACGCCCGCACCGACCACCATACTGCCCTGCACGAGCGCGCGGCACGCGAACCGGATCGGGCCGACGAGATGCCGCACGCGGGTGAGGCATCGCATGAAGGTGAGGTGTCGGCGCTGGCCCGTCACCGTGACCCATCGCTCACCGCCCGCACCTCCAAACCCGGCGCGGGTGCGAAGGTGCGGCCGGGGGTCGAGTGGGTGCGGCCGAGCGAGCTGATGGCGTCCCGGTCAGGTCGAGTCGCCGGGCGCGGCATCGACTTCCAGGCCGAGCTCGCCCGCCGTGCCCGACACGTGCCCGGCCAGACCTACCGGGCAGCACGGAGCAGTGCACGGTCGGGGGCACGGTTCGTCAGTGAGCGAGCACGGAGACTGCCGCCGGTGACCGCGTTCGGTCGCGGCGGCGGGGAGCAGTTCTCGTGGGTGTCGCGCTCGGGGATCGGGCTCGGGTAACCGTCATGACCGTCCCCAGCCGATCCGTGAGCGCGCCTGCTGGGGAGCGTGTGCGCACCTGCCTGTCAGGAGGTGCCGAATGAACACTGCAGCACCCCGCACCCACGCGGGGCGGGATCGTTTCGAGGACTCGGAGGCGCTGCGCGCCCTCCTCACCCGGCTCCATGAGGCCGGGCGTGGAGCGTGGCGGAATGACCCCGAGGCGGCGGCGCTGATGGAGCACGCCGCGAATAAGTACGCGGCCCTGGCCCGCAAGCATGGCCTGGATCCGTGGGAGGCCGCATCGGCCGCGTTCGAGGCGATGCGCGGGGCGGCAACCCGGCGGGCGGACGACCCGTGGGCGGTCGTGACGCGGGCGGTGCAGGTAACCTGCATCGGGGAGGAACGCGGCAACGGGCTGCTGTGCTCGGTGCACCAGGCGCGCCGCCCGAAGTATTCGGTGTTCCACGACGCCGAGCGCTTCAGCGACCGAGAGAACCCGCTGCCCGACTACCACCCGGCCTTCCGCTTCGACCCCTTCGCCGACCCGAGCGACGACGGCGAGGGCGACGGGGTTGGGGTGCGGGAGCGGGTGATGAACGTCACCGCGGCCGTCGAGGACACAATCGCGTTCCTGTCGTGGGTCGGGTGGGAACCGGCGACGGCGCGCGCGGCGGTCGAGTACATCACCACCCGGCTTGCGGAGACCTCCTCGCGGGCGTCGGCGTTCGAGGTGCTGCGCCGTGACCGGCAGGCCCGCGCCCTCCTCGACCTGCCCGGCACCTCGTGGACGGCGCTGCTGCGGATCGTGCTCGGCACCCCCGACCCGGCCCTCGCGCACACCAATACCGGGCGGGGCATGCTCGTGCGGCTGCTGATCGGCCAGCCCCTGCGCGCGCTCCTCACCGACGATGATCTGGTGATCGCGGCCGGGCTTGCCGCGCCACGCCTCGGAGACGATCAGGCATGAGCACGGTGCCGGCGGGGCATATCGAGTTGGAGCGCGCGGTCGACTCCATCATCGTGGGGCGCCGGCACCGGGGGGACTACGGCGATCTCGCACCCCTGGTCGAGTCGATCCGCCGCAACGGGCTGCTCCAGCCCATCACGATCACCCTCGACGGGCACCTGATCTGCGGTGCCCGCCGGCTCGCGGCGATCCGCCAGCTCGGCATCAAGACCATCAACGTGTGGGTGCGCAGCGGGATCTCCGACCGGCTCGGGGAACTCCTGGCCGAGCAGGACGAGAATCTGCTGCACAAGCCGCTGACCCAACTGGAAGCCGCCGCCCTTTACCGGGAACTGAAAGTGCTGCTGGCCGAGAACGCCGCCCGTCGGCAGGAAGCCACCCGGTTCCGGCCCGCTGGCGATGACGGAGAGGATGGTGGTGGAAATTTGCCACCACCGCAGTTCGAGCACGGCAAGTCCCGTTCGCAGGCGGCGATCATGGTCACCGGCCGTGACTCCCACAAGACGCTGGAGCGCATCGGCCGGCTCGAAGACCTCGCCGCCGACCCCACACAGCCCGCCACGGTCCGGCAGCGCGCCACGGAGGAGGTCGAACGGATCAGGGCCGGCGGCAGCGTCCATCCGTCCCACCTGCGTGTGAACGCCGAAGTGCGCCTCGCGGAACTCGACCAGCTCGCCGCCGACCTCGCCCAACCTGCCGAGGTGCGTGAGCAGGCACGAGCCGGAGCGGCGCAGATACGGGCAGAAGAACAGCAGACAAGGGCGGCGGAACTGGAGCAGCTGGCGAAGGCCGCGCTCGCCCGCGTCAAGGCCGCCAAAGCCACCGGGAAGAAAAAGTCGCAGCGTCCGACGCTGACAGCGGTGAACAGCGGCGCCCCGGTGCCGTTCCCGCTGAGCGTGTTTCTGGCGACCTGGGACGACATGACCGAATGGTGGACCCACTACGACCCCGCCGAGGTCGGCCCCGCCCTCACTCCGGAGCAGTGGACCCGGTTCGAGCAGACCATCGCCGGCACGCTCGCGTTCACCGACACCGCCCGCGCGGCCCGGCAGGACTAGGCCGAGCACATCGCCTGATTCCCGGTGACCTCTGCGGGGTGTGGGGTGTGCACCTTCCTGGCAACCACGACCTGCCGTTTGGGAAGGAACCCCGTTTCATGGACTCCGCCGCCCCTGATCGTCGCCGTCGCCGCGTCCTGATCGCCGCCATCGCCGCAGGCCTGGCCCTGCTGATCCTCGTCGGCGTCGGCATCTACGGACTCGTCCGCGGCCCCGTCACCCCCACCGACCCGGCGCCGCCCGAACACTCCACCAGTTCGACGGTGAGACCTGTCCCGGCACCCGGGAGGGAGCTGGAGGCGCTGGAGCAGAACGTGACCCCGGAGGTGTTCGCGCACGCGGTCGCGGAGGCGCTGTTCACCTGGGACACGGCCGCCGGGCACACCCCGTCGGAGTACGCGCAGGTGCTCGCGGACGCCGCGCACGTCAGCGAGGCCGACGCGTTCGTCGGCGACGTCCGCGCCTACCTCCCCACGACCGACGCGTGGGCGCAGCTACGCCAGTACGCCACCCGCCAATGGCTGACCATCGACCGCGTGTTCATCCCTACCGCGTGGGAGACGGCCGTCGCCCAAGCAGCCCCCGGTCAGATCCCGGCCGGGGCGGTCGCGTACACGATCGAGGGGACCCGGCATCGCGACGGCACCTGGGGCACCGCGCCCGTATCCGCCTCCCGCCCGGTGACGTTCACCGTGTTCCTCGCCTGCACCCCACCCGGCCGGAGCTCGGGCGCGGGTGAGTGTGAGGTGCTGCGGCTCTCCGAACTCGACAACCCCCTCCGCTAACGAGAGAGGACACTGTCGTGAAGAAGTTTGCGCTGGTCGCTCTCGCCCTGCTGCTGCTCACCCCCTCGATCTCGCTGATCGGGGTGGCGACCCTCGCCGGGACGTCGGCGACCGCGGCAGTGTGCACGCCGGGGTCGCTGGCGGTCGGCCCGATCCCGGACTCGTTGACGGCGACGACCCGGAACGGGGAGACCGTCACGCTGAATCGGACCCAGCTCACGCGTGCGGCGACGATCATCACCGTCGGCGGGCAGACCTCAGGCGTCGGCCGGCCAGGGGTGCAGATCGCGCTCATGGCCGCGCTCACCGAGTCCACGCTGCGGATGCTCGCCAACACCGGCGCCTACCCAGAAAGCGGCGACTACCCGAACGATGGCAACGGCTCCGATCACGACAGCCTCGGCCTGTTCCAGATGCGGCCCGCCAGCGGGTGGGGCACGGTCGCAGACCTCATGGACCCGATCTATCAGGCTCGAGCGTTCTACGGCGGCCCCACCGGACCGAACTACCCGAGCCCTCGGGGCCTGCTCGACATTCCCGGCTGGCAGCAACTCGACCCCGGCGAAGCCGCCCAAGCCGTCGAAGTGTCCGCCTATCCCGACCGATATCAGAACTATCAGCCGGTGGCCGACGCGATCCTCACCGCCCTCACCCGCCCCGCCCCCGACAGCAACGGCGGTGGTGGGGGTGAGACGCCGGTAGTGCCTGAGGCCACCCGGATCGTGTTCCCGCTCCCGGAAGGCACCTGGGTGCGGACCAGCCCGTTCGGGTGGCGCAGCGACCCGATCACCGGAGAGCGCCGCTTCCACGCCGGCTCCGACTTCGCCGCCGCCGATGGCACCCCGATCTATGCCGTCGCCGATGGGGTCGTCGTGCACGCGAACTACACCGACGGGGGCGGCGGTGTCATCATCATCGACCACACCGTCCGGGGTGAACGGGTCGCGTCGATGTACGTGCACATGTGGGCGCACGGCATCCACGTCGCCACCGGAGACACGGTGACCGCTGGCCAGCACATCGGCGATGTCGGCTCCTCCGGCCACTCGACCGGCCCGCACCTGCACCTGCAAATCCACCCCGGCGGCGCCGGGCATGATGCGGTCGACTCCGACGCCTGGCTCACCAACCATCACGCCGAAGGCATCACTGGCGGCGAATCGGCCCCTGCCATGTGTACCGCGACCGGGGGTGGGGTGTGATGGACGTGTTTCCCGACTTCGGCGGCGTCGGCGGCGCCGCCGAGCTGCGCTCCATCGTCGGGGCGTTGCTCATGTTCGTCCTCGTCACCGCCGTGCTCATGCTCATCATCTGCGCCATCGTCTGGGCGATCGCGTCCTCCACCGGCAACTACCAGACCGCGACGAAAGCCCGCACCGGCCTGTTCGTCGCCATCGGCGCGGCCGCCCTCGCCGGCGCCGGAGTCGCATGGGTCAACTTCCTCCTCGACCTCGGCGCGGAGCTCTGAATCATTGCGTTGGGGAGGCTTACTGGGCTTCCCTGACTTCACATTTGTCGAGAAGTCGTGCGAGGTAGCTGTACGCGGCGAGGCGTTCCATGCCTTCCTGCTCGGTCAGCTCGTCGCGCGTGTGCGTCGTCACATTCCGCACGGTCAGGTTCAGGCCGCTCGCGAGCCCGTTGAGCGCTTTCGCGAGTGGTTCCAGCCCACCTCTCATGCTCCGCGTGGTCTTGTCCGCAGGATCACCCGGCCAGGCGAGTTTCGGCTTGCCCTGCTCGGGCTCACCGGGCGAGAGGGTCTGTTGCCAGAACACGGTGTCATCCACGTCGGTGCGTCCGAGCTTCGCCTTCCAATGCACGGTCAGCGCCTCGGCCGACTCGCGAACCGCGACTCGATACTGATGCGTCGTCCAGTGCGCTGCGGCGGCGGACCAGATGAGCGGGTGTAGTTGGGAAGGCGCGAAACCGGGGAGTCCTGAGTCTTCAGCGGCCTCGGCCTCCGTCAGCAGGGCCCGTAGCCGGCCTCGGATCGTTGCCGCGGTAGAGCGGATGTCCTGTGGTGTGAGAAGCGCTTTGGGCGCAGACATGAGCGACCAATTAGCAATCGGGTCAATCACCCCGACCCCGGCGACCGCGATGTGAGCACCCGTGACCGGCACGGCTTGCGCTGCCGCTCCCGCCGTCTCCGCGACCCGGAGCGCGAGCTGTCGGATCGCCGCCTGATCCTCGCCGTCCTTCGCCCAGACCGTCGGGAACAATCCCCTCGAACTCATGTGATCGGACTCCACCTGGGTTTCCATCCATGCTTCGAACGCCTGCTCGAAATCTTCGACCGCCGCCATCAAACGTCGGAGGTAATCAGCACCATAGGCGGTCACGCCACGCCATCCTTTCCCAGGAACTCGTCGCGAACAGCGACCAGGTTCAGGAAACCATGCACCCCTGACACTTCGGGGATACGTCACGCGCACCTGACCGTCGAAAACCCGTCTCGACCAGTCAAGGAGCATCCCGTGATCGACATCGACCCCAACAGCTCGGGACTTCCCGGCATCGATCAGCTGCGCATCATCGTCGGCGCGGTCATGACCGTCGGCCTGATCCTCTCAGTGCTCGCGCTCATCGTCAGCGCGATCGTGTGGGGGTTCGGCGCGAACTCCTCGAACCCGCACCTCGCCAGCCGCGGGAAGGTCGGCGTGCTCGTCTCGTGCGGGGCGGCGATCATCTGCGGTGCCGCCGTGACACTGATCAACTTCTTCTGGGGCGTCGGGCAGGCCGTCTGATGCACACCCGACATGATTCCCGGCCGCGGGGGTGGCTGCGGTGAGCGTGTGCGATGTCCCGGTCATCTCCTCCGTCTGCGACGCCGTCGGCGAAGGCACCGCATCCCTGGTCGCGGCACCGTTCGACTGGCTCGCCCAGGCGATGGCCGGTGCTGCCGCATGGTTGTTCGAGGCCGTATGGGCCGTGTTCGACACCACCACCCTCGTCGAGGTCACCAGTCCCGAGTACGTCGGGGTGTACAACGTGCTGTTCGGGGTCGCGGTGTTCATCATGCTGGTGTTCTTCTGCTTGCAGCTCATCACCGGCCTCATCCACCGCGATCCCACCGCCCTCTCCCGCGCCGCCCTCGGCCTCGCGAAGAGCGTGCTCGGGTCGTTCCTGGTCATCACGCTCACGGCGCTGCTGTTGGAGGTGACCGACCAGCTCGCCGTGGGGATCGTGCAGGCCACCGGGAACACGATGGAAGGGATGGGGACCCAGATCGGGCTCCTCGCCGCGGGCCTCGCGACGATCAACATCGCCGCTCCCGGCGTCGGCGCGATCCTGACGATCTTCCTCGCCGGCCTCGCCATCAGCGCGGCGGCGATCGTGTGGTTCTCCCTGCTGATCCGCAAGGCACTGCTGCTGGTCGCGGTCGTGTTCGGACCGGTCGCGCTGGCCGGCGCGACATGGGATGCGACCAAGGGCTGGTTCGGGAAGTGGGCGGCATTCGTCATCGCCCTGATCTTCTCCAAGCTCGTCCTCGTCGTGATCTTCCTCGTCGCCATCGGCCAAGTGTCCGCGCCGATCGAGGCGGACCTGGCATCCATCTCGGACCCGATCGCGGGCGTAGTGCTGATGTTCATCGCCGCATTCGCCCCCTACATCACCTACAAGTTCCTGTCCTTCGTCGGTTTCGACATGTACCACGCGATGTCCAGCGAGCAGGAGGCGAAGTCGGCGCTCAACCGGCCCGTCCCGGTGCCGTCTGCCGCGAAGGCCGACTCCGCGAAGAAAGTCCTCGACGGCGGCGCCGACCCCGGCAGCAAACCCACCGGCAGCGGCGGCGGGTCGACGCCGCCACACTCCGGGCCACCGTCTGGCCCGCCCGCCGCTGGCACTGGTGCTGGTGCGGGTGCGGGATCCGCGGCAGGAGCCGGCGCCGGAACAGGAGTCGGGGCTGGTGCGGCGGCGGGTCCGGTCGGTGCCGCCGTGGTCGCCGGTGGTGCCGTGGTCGTGGGGGCTGCGACCGCAGGCCCGAAGGCGGGGAACGCGATCGGCGGTGCTGCGGACGCACAGGCCGGCGCCGCCGGCGAACAGGCCTCCCCGCCGCCCCCGGCCGCGCAGTCCACACCGCCGGCCCCGTCCACACGTCCTGGGGGCGCCCCGTCGTCGGCCACTCCACCGTCGGCCGCACAGACCCCGCCGGCGCCGCGGAAGTCGGACCCGCCGCCCCCGCCTGCCTCCAAGCCGACCGGGAAGGAGTAACCGATGTCTGCGAACGCGCACGCGTCCTCAAAGAGCGAGTATCCGCTGGCAGCGGTGCAGTTCTCCCGCCTGACCAAGCGCGGGATCATGCTCGGCCTGTCCCTGCCCCAACTCATCGTGCTCGGCATCGCCGTACTCACGGTCGTGTTCTCCCTCTACCTCGGCGGCGGCCTCGGGTTCGCATGGACCGCGCCGGTCTGGGCGTCCTGCGCCCTGCTGGCGGTGATCCCAGCCGGCGGGCGGAAGGTGATCGAGTGGGTGCCCATCGTGGCGCGCTGGCTGACCCGCACGTATCTCGGGCAGCTCATCTACCGGCGCCGCATCATCCGGCCCCGGCCCGCCGGCACCCTCGCCTTACCCGGCGATGCGGCACCGCTTCGGGAATGGGAGGACCCGGAGACCGGCGCGGCGATGATCCACGACCCGCACGCGCAGACCCTCACCGCGATCCTCGGCGTGTCCCATCCGGCGTTCGTGCTGCTCGACCCCGGCGAGCAGCAGCGCCGCGTCTCCGGGTGGGGGCGGGTGCTGGCCGCCACCTGCCGGTCCGGGAGGATCGCCCGCATCCAGGTGTCCGAGCGGACCCTGCCCGATTCGGGCACGGGGCTCGCGGAATGGTGGCGCACCCATGGCACGGACGACGGCTCCTGGGCGGCGACCACTTATGCGGAACTCATCGACCGGGCAGGGCCCGCCGGGGAGAGGCATGCGACCACGATCAGCGTCGCCCTCGACATGAAAACCTCCGCCCGGCAGATCAGAACCGCCGGTGGCGGGATCCGCGGTGCCGCTGCCGTGCTGCGGCAGGAGATGACCACCCTCACCACGGCGCTGCGCGCCGCGGAACTCACCTCGGCCGGATGGCTGACACCCGGACAGGTCGCCGTCATCCTCCGCGGCGCCTACGACCCCGCCGCCGCACCCGCCCTGGAACGCCACGGCTACCTCGGCCGCGACCTCGCCACCGCCGGGCCGGTCGCCGTCACCGAAACCTGGGAACGGCTGCGGTCCGACAGTGCGCATCATGCGGTGTTGTGGATCAGCGAATGGCCCCGCTCGCAGGTGTATCCCGGGTTCCTCGCCCCGGTCGTGCTCACCGGCGGCATCCTCCGCACCCTCGCCCTGCACTATACCCCGGTGCGCGCCGATCAGGCCGCTCGTGACCTGCGGAAGAAGAAGACCGAACTCATCTCCGACCAGGCACAGCGCCGCAAGATCGGGCAGATCGAAGACGCCGCCACCAGCGCCGAACTCGATGACGTGCTGCAACAAGAAGCCGACCTGACCGCCGGGCACGGCGTCCTGCGCGTTTCCGGGCTCGTCGCTGTCTCCGCCCCGACTGTCGATGAACTCGACGCGGCCGTCGCCGCCGTCGAGCAGGCCGCCATCCAAGCGTCCTGCGAAACCCGTCGCCTCGTCGGCCAGCAAGCCCAAGCCTTTACCGCCACAGCGTTGCCGCTGTGCCGCACCGTCTGACCCGTATCCATCGCTTCTTGTGAGGAGTCCCGCTCATGCCCACCTTCGATGACCCGCTCTCGGACGCCAGTGAGACGTCCGCCGCGCTGCGGGGCCTCGCCCACGCGACCCGCGCCTTCGCGAACCCGGCGGACACGTACCCGGTGATCGGTGACCTGCTCGCCGGGGTCCGGTCGCTGCGGCAGGTGCTCGACCAGGTCGCCGCCGCGCACATCGCGCCCCGCGCCCGCGCCCATGACGACGCCGGTAACCAGCATGCGGGGGCGACCTTCGCTCTCGCCGCCGCGCACGAGCTGCACCAGGCCGGCACCCTGCTCGATGACGTGGGGGCGCGGCTGGATGCCGCCTCCCAGCACTCCGGCCGCATCGCCTGGCACCCCACGAACCCCACCGAGCTGTCGAACGAGAGTCTCCAGTCGGCCGTTTCCGGCGAGGGTTCGGGGGTGAGGTGGATCAGCGTCGTGTTCCTCCAGGGCTCCGACGCCGACGCGGTGCTGGATCTGATCGATCGGGAGGGGACGGATGCGGCGATCGAGCACTTGGCCGGGTTCGACTACGGCGACGACCCCGTGCAGGCCGCGCTCGAGAACGGGTATGTGTACGACCAGCCCCCGGCCGGGCAGCTCGATAAGATCGCGACGCGGGATGTCTACACCCTCACCTACAACCCGTTCCTCGGGCATGTGTCCCTGCTGCGCGAGCACGGTGCCCTGCCCGACCCCGCCCTCCTGGGCATCACCACCCCCGCGTCGACTGTGACGGCGGTGCGGGAACCGGAGCGTGTCGCGCACCGGTCGGGACGGTCAGCGACGCCGGCGGTGGGCCGGGAGCGGGGCGGGGGCGAATGGTTCACCCGGAGGCCGGGGGCTACGAGTGCGCGGGGGTTGGCGCGGTGACCGGGCGGGAGGATGGACGCCTGCACACGGCGGTGCTCGTCGGCCCGGAAGGTGAACGCCGCCGGGCACGCAAAGCCCGCCGTCAGGCCGCGACCCGGATCGAGACTACTGCCCGCGAGACCCGCAAAGCCGACGCGAAAGCACGGTGGGAGGCCGAACGCGCCGAACGACGAAACACCACCTATCTGCCCGCCGCCGGCGAGCCGGGGCCGGCGGCGCTGCGGACCCCTGGCCGGTTCCGGCTCCCCAAGCACCAGGACACCTCCGCGACTCTGTCCGGGCAGTACCCGTTCCTCGCCGAAGGCGGCCTCGGATCGGAGGGCATCTTCGTCGGCCAAGACCTCTACTCCGGCGGCTCATTCGTGTATGACCCGTGGGTGCTGTACCGGCGCGGGATCATCACCGCCCCCAACGTCGTCCTCGCCGGCATCGTCGGCTCCGGCAAGTCCTCCCTCGCCAAGAGCCTCTATACGCGGTCGTTGCCGTTCGGTCGGCGCGTGTATGTGCCTGGCGACCCGAAAGGCGAACATACCGCCGTCGCCGAAGCGGTCGGCGGGCGGGCGATCATCCTCGGCCACGGCCTGTCCAATCGGCTCAACCCGCTCGATGAAGGCCACCGGCCATCCACCGTCAGCGACGCGGAGTGGGCGCTGCAGGTCGCCTCCCGCCGCCGCGACCTCATCGGCGCCCTCGCCGAAACCGTGCTCGACCGGCCACTGTCGCCGTTGGAGCACACCGCCATTGACCTCGCACTGAGGGATGCGGTGCGCTCGGCGGAGGTGCCGATTCTGCCGATGGTCGTTGACCGCATCCTCACCCCGAACCCTGCCGATGACGAGGACGGGCGCCTCGCAGAGGATGGCCGCCTCGTCGGGCACGCGCTGCGCCGCCTCGTCGCCGGTGACCTCCAAGGACTGTTCGACGGCCCCTCCACAGTGAGGTTCGATCCGTCGTTGCCGATGGTGTCCCTCGACCTCTCTCGCGTCGCGGAGAACTCGACGCTCATCTCGGTGCTGATGACCTGTTCGTCGGCGTGGATGGAGTCCGCCCTGTCGGACCCGAGCGGTGGGCAGCGGTGGGTGATCTACGACGAGGCGTGGCGGCTGATGGCGTACCCGTCGCTGCTGCGGCGGATGGATGCCCAGTGGCGGCTGGCCCGGCACTTCGGGATCGCGAACATGCTGATCTTCCACAAGCTCAGCGACCTCGACAACGTCGGCGATCAAGGCTCAGCGATGCGTGCCCTCGCCTCGTCGCTGCTCGCGAACGCGGAAACGCGGATCGTGTACCGGCAGGAAGCCGACCAGCTCGGCTCGACCGCGACCGCGCTCGGCCTCACCGGCACCGAACAGAAACTGCTCCCCGGGCTCGGCACCGGGCAAGGGCTGTGGCGGATCAAAGACCGATCCTTCGTCGTGCAGCACCAGCTCCACCCCGCCGAGCTCACCACCTTCGACACCACGAGCCGCATGACCACAGACACCCGCGACCCCCAGCGCGGCGAGGCGACCGCGGGCGCGGGTGGTGAGGCATGATGGCCCGGCCCCGCTACAAGCGCACCACCGCCCCCGGTACCCGGCATCAGGAGGAGGCGGTGCCGGTGGTGCTCCCGCACGTGGTCATGACCATCACCGGTGATGGGGCGATGAGTGTCACGCTCGACGGTGCGCCGTGGGAGCCGGAACCGTTCGCGCCGGCCTGGCGGCGGGAAGATTTCGCCCGTCTGCTCGATCAGCTCACCGAGCAGCACCGGTCCCCGGTGCGGGTCGAGGTGCGCGAAGCCGACGGCACCGTGTTCACCGACATCATCACCCCCGGAAAGCCCCGCCACCCCGAACCTGGACCCGCGCCCGAGGCCGCAACGTCTGTGCCGCGTATGGTGCCGGAGCTCGTGGCATTGCGCGGGGAGGGGTTCGTTCCGGGTGAAGATGTGGCGATCGCCGTGATCGTCGCTCACGGCGACGCCGCCCCGGACGGCACCACGCGCGGGCTGATCACCGCCGACCAGCTCGCGACCAGTCCGACCCGTGAGGTGATCCTGTTCGGCCGCATCTCCGGCACCCTCACCCTCGGACGTCCGCAATGAACACGCCCAGGCCGGCGGGCTCGCTCGGGGACGAGCTGAGCAACGTCGGCATCAGTATCCTCGTCGGCGAGGCGATCCTCGCGGCCGTCCTCCGAGGTGCCGGCTCGATTGCCGCCGGGGTCACCGGCACAGCCCAGCCCGTCGGCGGGATCGAAGCCGGCCTCGGCGTCCTCCTCAACCCGGGGGACCCGGCATCAGCGCTTGACGCTCCCGCCCTGAACCCTGTCGCCTATTGGATCACCGCCGCGCTCCTGATCCTCGCCGCGGGTGCCGGAGGGTGGTGGGCGTGGCGGTTCTTCCGTGACCACGGCCGCCACGTCAAGAACGACCCGTACCGGATCGCCGGGATCGCCACGCGCACCGAAGTCGCGAAAGCCGCTTCCGAGGCGGCCCTGCTGCGCCGAGCCGGGCACCTGCGGCCCTCGCTCGACCAACCGGCCCCGGAGAATGTCGGCTACCGGATCGGCACCTCACGAGGCAAGAGCGTATGGGCGTCCGTGGAAGATTCCATCCTGCTAATCGGCCCGCCCCGCTCCGGGAAGGGCGCTCACATCGTCATCAACTCGATCCTCGACGCGCCCGGCGCCGTGGTCACCACCTCCACCCGGCCCGACAACCTCACCGCAACCCTTCGTGCACGTGAGCGGGTCGGGCCGGTCGCGGTGTTCGACCCGCAGCACCTCGCAGAGGGCGTTCCGGCGGGGCTTCGATGGTCGCCGATCCGGGGGTGCGTGGACCCGCTGACGGCGATGATCCGCGCGACCGGACTTGCCGCCGGCACCGGCCTGTCCGCCGGCGGTGTCGAAGGCGGCGGATTCTGGGAAAGCAAGACCCGCACCGCCCTCCAAGCCCTTCTCCACGCCGCAGCCCTCGACCATCGGCCGCCCTCTGAACTGTTCCGGTGGACCCTCGACCCGTCCGCCGCTGCCGATGCGGTGGCGATCCTCACCGCGAACCCGGGAGCGGCGACGGGGTGGGCGGAGTCGTTGCAGGCGATGATCGACTCCGACCCGAGAACCCGAGACTCCATCTGGCAAGGCGTCTCCCTCGCCCTCGCCGCCCTCGCCGACCCCCGCGTCCTCGATGCCGTGTCACCTCGGCCGGGTGAGGACTTCGACCCTGAAGCGTTCCTCCACGCCAAAGGCACCCTGTACCTGCTGGCCACCGGCGCCGGCGCCAACAACAGCGCGGCGCTCGTCGCGGCGTTCGTGGAAGACGTCGTAGAAGCCGCACGCCGCATCGCCGCGACCAGCCCCGGCGCCCGCCTCGACCCGCCGCTGCTGCTCGCGCTCGATGAAGTCGGCAACATCGCCCCGCTCCCGTCACTGCCGACACTGATGGCTGAGGGCGGCGGCACCGGAATCACAACCATGCCCGTGCTTCAAAGCCTCGCGCAGGCGCGCGAGAAGTGGTCGGAGAACGCGGCCGGCGCGATCTGGGACGCCAGCATCGTGAAGATCATCCTCGGCGGGGCCTCCAACTCCAAAGACCTCCATGACCTGACCACCCTCATCGGCGAACGTGACGAGGTGACCGACTCCACCACGATCGGCGACCACGGCTCCCGCACCGCGCAACGCTCCATCCGCCGCGTACCGATCATGCCGCCCGACACGATCCGCACCCTGCCGTTCGGGACTGCGCTGGTCATGCTGCGCTCTGCACCACCCATCGTCACCCGCATGCGGACCTGGACGGACCGCCCCGACGCCAAGACCCTCCGCGCTGACCGCACCGGCATCGAGCACCTGCTGCAACGTCGTCAGCAGGAGGAGCCGGGCGCACCTGCCTGACACAAGGGCGATCCCGGCCGTGGGGCCGCCCGTGATGTCAGAAAGAGGACAGTCCGATGGCTCTCCACACGCAGCAATCTCTCTCCGGGTTCATCGCCTCCGACCCGCAGCTCACCTACACCGAACGCGGCGACGCCCGCCTGTACGTCAAGATCGGGCAGGAGCACTACCGCAAGGAACCGGACGGGTCGTTCACGCAGACTGAGACGACCTTCCACGACCTCGTCGCATTCAAGAAGACCGCCGAGCGCGCCCACGCCCGGCTCGCCAAGGGCGACAAGTTCGTCGCCGAGGGCTACACCCGCGAGTACGACCGCCCCACACCGGACGGCGAGATCGTGACGGCCGAAGAATTCGTAGCGAAGAAGCTCGGCCACGACCTCGCGCGCACTCGCTACGAGGTCGACCGTACCCGGCGTCAGACCGCCGTCGCGCAGGAGGCCGCCGGGCAGACCGTGGATAACGGGGCCCACCGCGAGACACACAGCGCAGAGCCGGCGCTCGGGCTCTGAAGGGCAGTGACCGCGATGAACGAGAACGACGCAGTCCCCGAGACCGACGAACTCGATCTGAGCGACGAGGCTGATGAGTTCGACGGGCCGTTGATCCCGGAGCCGCCGCACCCGATCAACTGGAGCCTCCTGACCGGAGAGGAGGCCGAGGCCGAGTGGCTGGAGCTCAACCGCTGGGTCGACTGGTTGCGCCGCACCTACGGCCTACCTGCTTCGGTGGTTCCGCCGTTCTGGTACCGACATTCAGAATTGCTGTGGGAGTTGAGCGCGCTGCATCTCCATTGGCTGTCTGCCTACGATCCTGAGCAGAATGGCTCCGCGCCGCTGGGCTGGCATCGCGACTTCGCCGACGCCCGCCAGCGACTCCGCGACTGGGTCGCCGCTTCCGGAACTCGCCTCGACCGAGACCGCCCCACCCGGCAGACCACCTGGCCCGGCGAGGACCCAGCAGGCCCAGTCGAGGACACGATCATCGCTCACCGAGATCAGGACTTCGTGCAGTTCGTCCTCGACGATGTCGCCGCACGCCGCCATGCTGAGGAGGACTTCTATGCCGGACTCGCCCCGGACACCGGAGAAATCTCATGAACGAGAACAGCAGCACGATCGTGGTCTCTCCGCTGATGGACAGTCGCGAGATCGCCGCGTACCTCAAGGTATCCGAATCGACCCTGTCGAGATGGCGGTCCGCAGGCCAGGGGCCCCCGTTCCTGAGGCTCGGCGGGATCGCCCGGTACCGGATCGACGCGGTCGACGCCTGGCTGGCGAGCCTGGAGCACGGCCATGCCCAGGAAGGATGAACCGCTCCCGCAAGCGCAACCGAAGCCGGTGCCTCCGGTCGGCGTGAGGATCTCCACCGACCTGGAACGTCGCTCCTACGGCATCCGCGCCCGCGCCCGCTGGACGGACCCAATCAGCAAGCGCCGCGTCATCCGCTCCGAGATCGTCGCTGACGAGGCGGCCGCGCACGAGTTCTTCGACTCCCTGCGGCAGTCATCGGCCAGGGGCATGGACGTATCCATGACGCTCACCGAGTTCGTCACCGCGATCGGCGACCGCTGGGCGCGCGGTCTCGACCCAACCTCCACCGGCGAAACCTACGGGTACGGGCTCAAACTCCGAGTCCTGCCCGCGCTCGGGCACCTGCCCGTCACGCAGATCACCGCCGGGGTGATCGACCGCACTATCGACGCATGGGAGAAGCGCCACGGGGCGTCAACGATCAAGAACTCGATCGCGCCGCTCGTGCGGATCCTCGACGAGGCAGTCCGCGACGGGCTCATCGCGATCAACCCAGCTAAGAACCGTGCCAAGCGCAGCCTGAACCGAAATGCGTTCCGCCTTCAGCCTGCCGAAGAGTCCTCACCGCGTGCTCACGCGATCCCCGATATGAGCACTCTGACGGAACTAGCTAAGGCATGTGGAAAGATTCATCAGTCCTACTCCGACTTCGTCATGCTCGCAGCGCTCCTCGCCGCACGCTCTTCCGAAATATCCGGCCTCCAGTCACGCGACGTCCGGTTCGACAAGAACATCGTGGTCATCGCCCGGCAGACATACCCCGGCAAGGGCGGGCTCATCACGAAACAGACCAAGGGCCGCAGAGAACGCCGCGTCCCGATCCTCGACCCGCTCCGGCCGATCCTCGAACGTCTCACCGAGGGCAAGGAGCCTGAGGACCGGCTACTGGTCGGCCCGAAAGGCGGCGCGCTCACCACCGCCACCGTGCGGGACGCTACGAACTGGGACCAGATCGTCAGCGATCTCGGGCTGCCGGACCTCACCCGCCACGGGCTCCGGCACACCGGGGCTACCTGGATGGCCGACGCAGGCATCCCGCTGCACGTCCTCCAGGACATCCTCGGTCACGCCTCCGTGGAGACCACGCGCGGATACCTGCACCCCGACGACCGCCACCTCGCATCAGCCGCGGAGCAGGCCAACGCCTTCCTCGCCCGATCCGCCAAAGCCAGCGGGCCGACCCGGCGCGGGGCGTCGAGGTCCCTGTGACAGGTAGCTGAAGTCACGATCGGGCGCTCTGGTCCCCTTTTGGTCCCCTTATCCACAGGCAAGGGCTACCGGAGACCCAAATCCGCCGTCCGGGCTCTCGACCCACACGCCCTCGCGTCGGCGAGGGGACCAGAGGGGACCAACGAAAACCCGTCGCCAGACACGACGAAGCCCTGATGAAAATGGCTTCTCATCAGGGCTTTCCCGTCGGGCTGACAGGATTTGAACCTGCGACCCCCTGACCCCCAGTCAGGTGCGCTACCAAGCTGCGCCACAGCCCGTGGCATGGATATTCAGTTGTTCGGGCGACCAGAGCGGGGTAAACCCCTTAACCCCCAGTCAAGTGCGCTACCAAGCTGCGCCACAGCCCGTTGTTCTGCACTCTCGCGCAGGCAACTCCCCTATCTTAGCCGCATCTCGGCCGCCTCCGCGAACCGAGGCGTTGCGGGTGTCGGAGGTCGCGCGTACCGTCACGTGCATGGCGACGATCACGACCGAGCTGGCGACCGCTCCCCGCTGGGACGATGTCCAGCACGCGCTCACGGGCGGCGGCGACGGGGCGAGCTGCCAGTGCATCTGGCCGGTGCTGACCAACAAGGAGTGGAACGCGACGACGACGCCGCAGCGCACCGAGATGTTCCGCGCCGAGATCGACGAGGGACCACCGCCGGGGATCGTCGCGTACGTCGACGGCGAGGCTGCCGGATGGATCCGGATCGGCCCCCGCACCCGCCAGGCACGGATCCCCCGCACCCGCATCATCGCCGCCGCGACGACCGAGCCCTTCGACGACGAGTCGGTCTGGGCGGTGACGTGCTTCGTCGTCCGGCGAGAGCATCGCGGAGCCGGACTCAACCGCATCCTGCTGGACGCCGCCGTCGAGTATGCACGCGGATCCGGCGCTCGCGTGATCGAGGGCTACCCGGTCGACACCGGGGGCGAGAAGCAGCGCGCCAACGAACTGTTCCACGGCACGCTCGGCACATTCCTGGCCGCCGGCTTCACCGAGAGGTCGGAACTCAAGCCGGGGCGCACTCTCGTCGCGCTCGACCTCGCCGCATGAGCGTGCAGCGGGCTCGCCAGCCACTAGCGTGAAAGCATGACCGATGCGCACCCGACCATCGACGACCCCGAGCTCGGCGCCTTCACCCGGGCAACGTCCGAACTCACCGATGGCTCCGTACTCACCCATGACTGGTTCGTCGGCACGGTCTCGGTCGCAGGCACGGAGCTCGACCTCATGCTCGAAGGAACGACTGTCGATGAGGTGACGCCGCTCCTCCCCCGTCTGCGCGAGGTCGTAGCGCGGCTCGACGTGTTGCGACGGCTCGCGACCGACGCCGTGGTCACGAACTTCAGCACCGGTGAGCCCGAGCCACACGAACTCGATGATGCCTTCGCCGACCTCGCACTCGAGACGATCGAGGCCTCCTCCGACGGAACCGTGGTCCTGCACCTGACGGACACCTGCGGCGAACACTTCCCCGAGGGCTACTGGCCCGCTGCACACCTGGGCGTCGACGACACCGTCGATCAGGTCACCGTCGAATCCTGAGTGTCCGCGTGAAGACCACGACCCCTGCGACTGCAACGCCGCGCCCCTACGATGGGGAGATGCAGCGGCGGACGCCTTCCTCGTCGATCATGTGGGCGTTCCTCCCGTACGCCGCGGTCTCGCTGTTGCATGTCGTGCTCCTCGCGGTGGACAGTCCGCTCGCCAGCCCGACCAAACTGCTCCTGATGCCGCTGCTGGCGGTTCCGGTGGTGCTGTCCGCGCGCTGGCTGAAGCCTCCGGCGACACTGATCCTGCTCCTCGCAGCGGTCCTGTTCTCCTGGCTCGGCGACGGTGCGGGCGCCCTCTTCCCCGGCGCGCCGGAGCTGCCGCTGATGCTGCTCTTCTTCGGTATCGCGCACCTGGCATACATCCTGTTGTTCGCTCGCCACCTCGCACGGCGGCGGATGCCGTGGTGGGCGTTGGTCTACGTCGGCTGGTGGATCGCGATGATCGCGGTCGTGGGCCCGCACACGGGCGACCTGCTGATCGCGGTCGCCGTCTACGGACTCGTGCTCGGCGGCACGGCGGCATTCGCGGCCCGCTGCCACCCGCTCATCGCGGTCGGTGGAGCGTTCTTCCTCGCCAGCGACACGCTCCTCGCATTCCGACTGTTCCTCCCCTCGGGGCTCCCGACTTGGAGCAGCCCGGCGGTGATGCTCACCTACACCCTCGGCCAGGGCCTCATCGTCGCCGGCGCCCTGATCGCGTTATGGAAGCGGACCACGTGATGGATGCCGCACGTGTCGACAGCTGGCTCTGGGCGATCCGTGTCTACAAGACGCGGTCGGCGGCGACCACCGCATGCCGTGCGGGGCATGTACGAGTGAACGGCGACAAGGTGAAGGCGGCGCAACAGATCAGGGTGGGCGACGAACTGCGCATCCGCATCGCCGGATTCGACCGGATCCTCATCGTCCGCCAGCTCCTGGTCAAACGCGTCGGAGCTCCGCTCGCGGCGCTCGCTTACGAGGACAAGACGCCCGAACGCGAGCCGCAGGCCGCCCTCGGCCTTCGGGACCGAGGCGCGGGGCGCCCGACCAAACGCGAACGCCGCGACATCGATAAGCTGCGCGGTCGCCACGACGACCGCCTTAGCTGATATCCCGGCATGCGTCGCCTCCGACACCTCGACAGCTTCGAACATACGTTCTAAACTGGAGGCATGGCGAACACGACCGATCTCGACCTCCACGAGAGGCGTCGCATCGTGGATGCGTGGGTCGCGACGAGGCGTCGGATCGCGGCGCTCGAAGCCGAAGCAGCAGAGTTGCTCGTCGAGCAGATCGCCCTCTACGACGCCGATGTCACCGCAAGTCCCTTCCATCGCGAGGCGATCCACCGCTCGATGGTCGCGGAGTTCTCCGCGGCCGGCCATCTCTCGAAGGGCTCCGTGGAGTTCGCCTTTGCCGATGCGCAGGCGTTGCAGGCCCATCTCCCCGCCGTCCGAGCCTCGTTCGCGAGTGGCGCCGTCAGCGTCCAACACGTGCGCGAGATCGCGAGGGCGGGTGCCGTCGTCGCCGAAGCCATCCGCAACCGCAAGGTCGATGCCACCGTCATGGAGCTCTTCGAGGCCGCGGTTCTCGTTGTCGCCGAACAAGACACAGCTGCGCGCACGAAAGCGCATGCACGTCAGGTCGCTGCCGCCCTCGTCGGCGAGACGCTGGTTGAAAGACACCGACGTGCCGCCGAAGAACGGTGCGTGACGGTGAAGTCGCTCGACGACGGGTTGGCGCTGCTCACCGCCGTACTCCCCGAGTGGATCGCCACCGCGATCGCCGACAGGCTGAACCGCATGACCCGCGCGGTCGTACGCGCCCGAGACAACCGCGAAGTCACGCCTCTCCCCTGGTGGTTCGACGACGACGGTGAAGGTATCGATCCCGGAGATCTCTCGCTCGACGACCCGGCGTTTGACCCGTACGACAGCGGGGTGATCCAGGGCGCCGACGGTGACACGTTCGCGACCGACCCCACAGTCGAGCATCTCCCTGTCGACACGCGGACGTGGGCGCAGACGGAAGCCGATCTCTTCACCGATCTTCTCCTGACCGCAGACCCCAGCGCCGCGCACGGAGACGGCCTCGACGGCATTCACGCTCGGGTGCAGGTCACGGTCTCGGCGACCACGCTCACCGGTGCGGATGACAACCCCGCTGAACTCGACGGTCACGGACCGCTGCATCCCGACATCGCCCGCGACCTCGCGGGTCGTAACACCGGCTGGACCCGGCTCTTCCTCGACCCGTCCGGCATGGTGGTCGAGACCGACACCTACACGCCCACCGAAGGGATGCGCCGGTTCCTCCGCGCGCGGGACCGTCATTGCCGGTTCCCGGGGTGCCGCATGCCAGCCCACCGGTGCGAGATCGACCACAACCATGATCACGCCAAGGGCGGAAAGACAAGCCTCGACAACCTCGGCCACTTCTGCCGCAGCCATCACACCCTCAAGCATCCGGACATCCCCGACACGCATCGCTGGAACGCACAGCAGGAGAAGGACGGCAGCGTCACCTGGCACAGTCCGCTGGGGCGTGACTACGCCGACCCGCCACCCCGACGCGTGATGTTCGTCTGAATGACGGTGTCGGAGAAGCTGGAGCAGAAGTCAGTCGTGCGCCGCGAGGAGTTGGAGCAGCCACCCGGCAGATCGGACCTTCACGGCACCGGCGCGCTCAGCTCGTTCGCTGAGCTCCCGGTCGCTGGTGACCACGACGACTGTGCGCACATCAGCGACGCGACGCTCGACTTCGGCGACGATCGCGTCGTCACCCGCAGCCTCGGCTCGAACGACGGCGACCGTGCTCGCTTCGTCATCGATGTCCCGTGCCTGACCCTCGACCACCATCGAGACCTCGGGGAACCACTCGTCTCCGCCGAGATCCAGATCCTCCGCGGGGACCACCAGCGCCTCCAGCCGGAGACGAAGGCGCGCCGCCGCTCCCGCACGGTCCTTCCACCAGCCGTCGGGCACGGACCCCACGACATTCGCGGCGTCGACCACGACCACCGGCCGCACCTCGAGCAGCGCCCGCAGCATCGGCCATGCCGCGGCGAACCCGGGGTGCAACGGTCGCTCGTCGACCTCATCGCTGGGCACCCACTCGAGGGCCACGCTCTCCGGGTCGCTGATCACCGGGTCAAAGGGCACCTGCACATCGGCGATGACCGTCGTGTACGACCAGATGCCCAGATCGAGCACGCTGGTGAACCGAGGACGGACCGCCCCATCAGGCACCCCCGCTTCCTCCTGCGCCTCACGGATCGCCCCGACAATCGCGCTCTCGCCCTCGTGCAGAGCCCCACCGGGCAGCCCCCAGGTGCCACCGAAGTGGCTCCAAGAGACGCGATGCTGCAGCAGGATGCCCCGGGCCGGGTCAAAGGCGAGAAGACCGGCAGCGCCGAAACGCCCCCAGTACTTCTCACCCGACTCCGCGATCACCCAGGCATCACCCGGGTTCCGCGGCCCGTCCGGGCGACGCGGCTCACCAGAGGCAGGAGGTACGACCGTCACCCCTTCAGCCTTTCACAGCATCGGGGTCGTGGCGCCACGGCGCGACACGCGTCGGAACAGATCAGCGCTGACGCTTCTCGCGCACCCGCATGTTGATCACGATGGGCGTGCCCTCGAAGGAGTACAGCTCACGCAGGCGGCGCTGGATGAACCGGCGGTACCCCGGGTCGAGGAACCCGGTGGTGAACAGCACGAACGTCGGCGGGCGGGTCGATGCCTGCGTCCCGAACAGGATGCGCGGCTGCTTGCCACCGCGCAGCGGGTGCGGGTGCTCGGCGACGAGCTCGGCGAGGAACGCATTGAACTTGCCGGTCGGGATGCGGCGGTCCCAGTTCTCCAGCGAGGTCTCCAGCGCGGGGACGAGCTTGTCGAGGTGACGCCCCGTCTTCGCCGAGATGTTCACGCGCGGCGCCCAGGCGACGTGTGCGAGGTCCTGCTCGATCTCACGCTCCAGGTAGCGGCGGCGATCGGCGTTCTCGAGGTCATCGTCGTTCAGGCGATCCCACTTGTTGAACGCGAGGACGAGCGCACGGCCCGACTCGAGGACGAGGTCGATGATGCGCACGTCCTGCTCGCTGATCGTCTCCGAGACGTCGAGCACGACGACGGCGACCTCCGCCTTCTCCAGCGCGGCCGAGGTGCGCAGCGAGGCGTAGAAGTCCGCGCCCTGAGCCATGTGCACGCGACGGCGGATCCCCGCGGTGTCGACCAGGCGCCACATCTTCCCGCCGAGTTCCACGACCTCATCCACCGGGTCGCGGGTGGTGCCGGCGAGGTCGTTGACGACCACGCGCTCCTCGCCTGCCGCCTTGTTCAGCAGCGACGACTTCCCGACATTCGGGCGACCGAGGATCGCCACTCGACGCGGGCCGCCGATCTCCTGCTTCGCGACGGCCGAGACCTCGGGAAGCTTCTTCAGCACGGCATCCAGCAGGTCGGCGACACCACGCCCGTGGATGGCCGAGACGGGATACGGCTCGCCGAGCCCGAGGCTCCACAGCGGTGCCGTCTCCGGCTCCTGCCGGGCGTCATCGATCTTGTTGGCGACGAGGAACACCGGCTTACCGCTCTTGCGCAGCAGCTTCACGACGTGCTCGTCGGTCGAGGTGGCTCCGACCATCGCGTCGACGACGAACAACACCATGTCGGCCAGGTCGATCGCGACCTCCGCCTGCATCGCGACCGAGCGGTCGATGCCACGCGCATCGGGCTCCCACCCGCCGGTGTCGACGAGCGAGAAGCGACGGTCGCCCCACTCGGCTTTGTAGGTCACGCGGTCGCGGGTCACGCCAGGTGTGTCCTCCACAACGGCCTCACGGCGTCCGAGGATGCGGTTCACAAGCGCGGACTTGCCGACGTTCGGGCGTCCGACGATCGCCACCACGGGCAGAGCCGGGCTGTAGTGGATGCCGTCCTCGCCGAGCGTGACACCGGCGAGGAGCGCGGCGTCCTCGTCGTCCAGCTCGTAGTCGGAGAGGCCGGCGCGCAGGGTCTCCGCGCGCTGCTCGGCGAGATTCTCGTCGAGCTGGTCCATCTTCTCGGCGAGCTGGTCGGGGCCGCCTTCGTATTCGTCGTCAGCCACGGTGTGCTCCTTGGATTCGCTCGATCACCGTGAGCACGGCGTCGATGGTCTGGGGGAAGTCGAGTTCCGTCGAGTCGACGACCTCGACGCCGTCCGCGGCGTTGAGGAAGTCGACGACGGCACTGTCTGAGGCATCGCGCTTGTGGAGCGCCGCGGCGACAGCAGCCGCGTTCTCGCCGGCGAGTTCGCCGGCGCGTCGAGCAGCACGCACTTCGGGTGCCGCGGTGAGCAGGATCCGCACGGGCGCATCCGGAGCGACGACGGTCGTGATGTCACGGCCTTCGACCACCACGGCGGGGTAGGCGGATTCAGCGACCAGTGCGCGGAACAGCTCGTTGACCTGCGCGCGCACCTCGGGCACGCGCGCCACGCCGCTCACTGCGGCGGAAACCCGAGAATCACGGATGGCCTCGGTGATGTCAGTGTCGCCGACGCGAACCGTGCGGTCGTCGGGGTCGAGTCCCAGACGCACGGGGAAGTCGGATGCCGCCGCGCGAACCGCCTCGGGGTCCGAGGTGTCGGCGCCGCGATCGAGCACGTGCCAGGCGAGTGCGCGGTAGGCGGAGCCGGTGTCGAGGTATCCGAAGCCGAGCATGCGCGCGACGGCCTTCGACACGCTGGACTTGCCCGAACCGGCTGGTCCGTCGATCGCGATGAACTTCGTCGCATCGGCCACGTGTGCGGGCGCCGTGGACGCGTTCGAGGTGTCAGTCATTGGTGTTCCCTGCAATCCGCCAGCCGCGTTCCTGGAGTCCGGTGATCGCCCCGTGCAGCGCGGCCGGGTCGACGCTGATCTCGGCGAGGCCGAACTGGGCCCCTGGCGAGTGCTCGAGTCGGAGGTCTTCGACGTTGACGCCCAGTTCGCCGAGCTCGCCGAACAGGCGACCCAGCTGACCGGCGGTGTCGTCGACCATGACGACGAGCGACTCGAAGCGCTGGTTCTGTCCGTGCTTTCCGGGGAGGCGGTCGACGCCGTCGTTGCCCTGGCGGATCGTCTCGGCGACCACGCGTCGGGCTCCGGGCGCGCTCGGCTCTCGCAATGCGTCCGCCACTTCTCCGAGGTCGGCGGCGAGAGCATCGAGGATCTCGACGACGGGGCCGGCGTTGGCGCCGAGGATCTGCACCCACAGCTCGGGAGCCGAGGCCGCGATGCGTGTCGTGTCACGAACGCCCTGGCCTGCAAGACGGAGCGCACCCTCCTCCGCCTCCGCGAGGCGGGCGGCGAGCAGGCTCGCGACGACCTGAGGCACGTGCGACGTGAGCGCGACCGAACGGTCATGCTCCTCCGGCGTCATCTCGAGCGGCATCGCCCCGACGTCGAGCGCGAGCGCTTCGACCAGGGCGAGGTCCGTCGCCTTCGTGTCCTCGTCGCGGCACACGACCCACGGTCGCCCGACGAACAGATCGGCGCGGGCGGAGATGGCCCCGCCGCGCTCACGGCCGGCGAGCGGATGCGATCCGATGTACCGGGTGAGGTCGACGCCCCGCGACTGCAGGGTGCGGAACGGCTCGAGCTTCACACTCGCCACGTCGGTCACCACGGCGTCCGGGAAGCGCTGGAGTTCGGCTTGGATGACGTCCGCGGTCACGTCCGGCGGCACGGCGACGACGATGAGCGAGGGGGTGTCGTCGTCGGTGGCGAGGCGGCCGGCCCCGTAGTCGACGGCGAGGCGCAGCTGTGCGGGCGATGCATCCGTCAGAACGACGTCGATGCCCTTCGACCGGAGTGCGTGGCCGACGCTCGCCCCGAGCAGACCGGCGCCGACGACGCGGACGGTCCCGGAGAGACGAGGCGCGACGGCGCCTGCCCTCCGCGCCGTGGGCGCACTCGTCGTATCGGTCATTCGTTCTCCTGCTCGCCTGGCGCCTCGGCGACACCGGAATCACGGCGCGACAAGGTCAAAAGCGCGCCGAGTTCGATTTTAGTCAGTTCCCGCGTCTTCCCGGCCGGGAGGGTTCCCAGGTGGAGCGGCCCGAACTGCCGGCGCACGAGTTCCGTGACCGGATGACCGACCGCGGCGAGCATCCGACGGACGATCCGGTTGCGTCCGGAGTGCAGGGTCAGCTCGACCAGGCTCGACCCGCGCGAGGTGTCCAGCAGCCGCGCCTTGTCCGCAGCGATGGGGCCGTCTTCGAGCTCGATGCCCTTGGTGAGCTTCGAGATCGTCTGGGGCAGCACCGTCCCCTCGACCTTCGCGATGTACACCTTCGTCACGCCGAACGAGGGGTGAGCGAGCACGTGAGCGAGAGCCCCGTCATTCGTGAGGATCAAGAGACCGCTCGTCTCGGCGTCGAGGCGTCCGACGTTGTACAGGCGCTCCTCGAACTGCTCCGTGAAGCGGCGAAGGTCGGGCCTGCCGTTTTCGTCCTTCATGCTGCTGACGACCCCGGTCGGCTTGTTCAGCATGACGTACCGCTTGGAGACGTCGAGCTGCACCGCGGTGCCGTCGACGTCCACGAGGTCGTGCTCGGGGTCGATCCGGCGTCCGAGCTCCGTGACGACGACGCCGTTGACGCGGATGCGCCCTTCCGTGATGTACTGCTCCACCACTCGGCGCGATGCCACACCCGCGCCGGCGAGGACCTTCTGGAGGCGCACACCCTCGGGCGCACCCTCGAATCCTGCGGATGCCTCGAAACCGGTCATCGGATGGTCCCTTCGTCGAAACCGTCTGCGCCGTCATCGAGCAGAGGGGAGATCGGTGGCAGCTCGTCGAGCGAGTTGATGCCCAGGTGCTGCAGGAGCGCGTCGGTCGTGCCGTAGTTGATCGCGCCGGTCTCGGAGTCGGCGAAGAGTTCGGTGATCAGGCCGCGGGCGAGCAGCGTGCGCACGACGGAATCGACGTTCACTGCACGGATGGAGGCGACCTGGCTGCGGGTGACGGGCTGCTTGTAGGCGATCACGGCCAGCGTCTCGAGCGCGGCCTGCGAAAGCCGCGCGGGCGCCTGTCCGCCGACGAACGCCGCCACGAGCGGGTCGAGCTCCTCGCGGACGTACAGTCGCCAGCCGCCGCCGACCTCGCGCAGCTCGAATCCGCGCCGCGGGCCCGTGCCGTTGCCGTCGTAGTCGTCGACGAGCGTCTCGAGCGTCTGCCGCACCGCCGGCACCGGCGAACCGACGGCGGCGGCGAGAGCCACCAGCCCCAGCGGCTCGTCGACGATCAACAGGATGGCCTCGATGCGCTCGGAGAGCGGGATCTCGGTGGACCCGCCGATCCCGTCGTCCGCCGTCTCGGTATCGGTCTCCGCGTCGATCGACGTCTCGGTCTCGGTCAGATCATCGGTCATAGTCGGCCCCCAGGCTCGCGAGTGTCTCGTCCGACCAGGAGTCGGCTGCCCAGCGCAGCGTGAGCTCGCCGAGCGGTTCCAGTTGTTCGAAGGTCAGCGCCGCGTGCCGGTACAGCTCCAACACCGAGATGAAACGCGCCACGACGATGCCCGGCTCGCTCACGCCCGCGACGAGTTCGCGGAAGCTCAGCGACTCGGTGCCGCGCAGGAGGGTGACGACGATCGCCGCCTGCTCGCGGATGCTGACCAGCGGTGCGTGCAGATGGTCGAGTCCGACATGCGGGATCTCTTTGGGCGCGAAGGCCAGCAGCGCCAGCGCCGCGAAGTCGTCCACGGTGAGCGACCACACGAGCTCGGGTGTCTGCGAGCGGTGCTTCTCATCGAGGCGTGCCGCGCGGACGTGCCGCTTGTCTTCGCGTTGCAGGCAACGGGAGAACCACGCCGACACCTCTTTGAAGGCCCGGTACTGCAGCAACCGGGCGAACAGCAGGTCGCGTGCCTCCAAGAGCGCGACGGCCTCAGCGTCCACGAGCTCGCCCTGCGGGAGGAGTCCGGCGACCTTCATGTCGAGCAGGGTCGCCGCGACCACGAGGAACTCGGAGGCCTGATCGAGTTCCTCATCGTTCTCGAGCTCGCCCAGGTAGGCGATGAACTCGTTCGTGACCGCGCTCAACGAGACCTCGGTGATGTCCATCTCATGCTTCGAGATGAGGTTCAGGAGCAGGTCGAACGGTCCGTCGAAATTCGACAGGGAGACCCGGAAGCCCGGTTCGATCGCCGCGGATCCGACGGGCTCGTCCGATCCGCTGCTCACGTCTTCGGCGCGCTCGATGGCCGAAGGGTCGACGGACTCTCCGCTAGGCGACAGCGCCACGGGCGACCAGCTCCCGCGCCAGCCGCAGGTATGCCTGAGCGGCCGCGTGCTCGGGGGCGAACTCGGTGATGGGCACCCCCGACACCGAGGCGTCGGGGAACTTCACGGTGCGGCCGATCACGGTCTCGAGCACGTCGTCTCCGAATGCTTCGACGACACGCTCGAGCACCTCGCGCGAGTGCAGGGTGCGCGGGTCGTACATCGTGGCCAGCAGGCCGTCCATCGTGATGGACGGATTCAACCTGTCGCGGACCTTGTCGATCGTCTCGATGAGCAGTGCCACGCCGCGCAGCGCGAAGAACTCGCATTCGAGCGGGATGATCACACCGTGCGCCGCCGTCAGCGCGTTGACAGTGAGGATCCCGAGGGAGGGCTGGCAGTCGACGAGGATGACGTCGTACTCCCCCGCCACCTGGCGCAGCACCCGGGCGAGGATCGTCTCCCGTGCGACCTCGTTGACCAGGTGCACCTCGGCAGCCGACAGGTCGATGTTCGCCGGCATGACGTCGAGACCCTCGACGCTCGACTTCACGATCGCATCGTGGGCGTCGCGCTTGGTGTCGAGCAGGAGGTCGTAGATCGTCGGCACATCGTGGGTCGGGATGCCGAGCCCCGCGGACAGGGCGCCCTGCGGGTCGAAATCGACCGCGAGCACCTTGCGGCCGTACTCGGCGAGTGCCGCGGCCAGGTTGATGGACGTGGTCGTCTTGCCGACGCCGCCCTTCTGGTTGCACAGCGCGATGATGCGCGCGGGCCCGTGGGACTTCAACGGTTCGGGGGTCGGGAACCCGTGATACGGACGGCCCGTGGGTCCCATGGGGGTCTCGTCGGCCTTCTGCGCCTTCGCCCTGGACTTCGCCACTTTCTCAGCCACCGATTCTCCTGCTCCGTTCGTGCTTGGTCGATTGTACCGGGCGGCCCGTTCCGCAGCCGCCTCGGCACGCGGCAGGGGGCTCTCCCGGATGGGCGGTGTCAGCGGGCGCGGGGATGCGAGGTCGCGTAGATGTCACGCAACGTATCGACAGAGACGTGGGTGTAGATCTGGGTCGTCGCGACCGAGGAATGTCCGAGCAGCTCCTGCACGACACGGACGTCGGCTCCCCCCTGCAGCAGGTGTGTGGCGAACGAGTGACGCAGGGTGTGCGGCGACACCTCCGACGTGATCTGCGCCTTCTCCGCCGCGGCACGGATCACCAGCCAGGCGCTCTGTCGTGACAGGGGCGCTCCACGGGCACCGAGGAACAGCCGCGCCGATGCCCGTCCTTTCGCCGCGAGCGCCGGCCGCACCCTCGTGAGATAGGCGTCGACCGCCTCTCGCGCATAGGAGCCGATCGGCACGATGCGCTCCTTCGAGCCCTTCCCGCGCAGCCGCAGCACATCGCCGTGGGCGAGGTCGTCGACGTCGAGCCCGGTCGCCTCCGAGACGCGGGCGCCGGTGGCATAGAGGAGCTCCAGGAGAGCGCGATCCCGCACCCCGATCGGGTCCTCGGGCGACGGTGCGGCGAGCAGCCTCTCGACCTGGTCGATCGTCAGCGCCTTGGGGAGCCGACGAGGGGCCTTGGGCGGACGCAGTCTCCCGCTCGGATCGTCGACCTCGATGCCCTCACGAGCCAGGAACCGGTGCCAGCCCCGCACGGACGACTGCAGGCGCGCCAGCGAGGTGGAGGCCGGGGCGGGGTCTGCCGACGCACGCTCCGTGATGAAGCGGTCGATCACGGCCGGCGTCACCTCCGACGTGTCGGCGATCCCCTCCCCGGCCAGCCACTCGCAGTACCCACCGAGGTCACGCCGGTAGGCCGCGATCGTGTGCTCGCTCAGACCGCGCTCGATCGTGACGTGACGCAGGTAGGCGTCGAGAGCGCGCTCCAGCAGCATGCGTCAGCCCCGGTCGCGCAGCCTCTGCGCCGCAGCCAGCACACCGATCGTGAGGATGCCGTTGTGCATCCGTCCGCCGAGGACGGCGTCCACCGCATCCGCCAACGGCACCCACTCGACGCGGATGTCCGCCTCTTCGTCCTCCCGATCGTGTGCCGAAGGCGCCGCGGCGACTCCGGTGGCCAAGAAGATGTGGATCATCTCGTCGTTGCCACCCGGGGTGGTCCAAGACGAGACCAGCGGCTCCCAGTGCGCGGCGACGAGGTCAGCCTCCTCGGCGAGCTCGCGACGGGCGGCGTCCAGCGGCGCCTCTCCGTCCACGTCGAGCAGACCGGCGGGCAGCTCCCAGTCGCGGTGACGGATCGGGTGGCGGTACTGCTGGATCAGCAGCACACGGTCCTCGTCGTCGAGCGCGAGGATCGCCACGGCACCGGTGTGCGCGACATACTCGCGCACGATCTCCCCGTCGCCGTAGCGCACCCGGTCGGAGCGC
This sequence comes from Microbacterium sp. J1-1, assembly GCF_024498615.1. Taxonomy (NCBI): domain Bacteria; kingdom Bacillati; phylum Actinomycetota; class Actinomycetes; order Micrococcales; family Microbacteriaceae; genus Microbacterium; species Microbacterium sp. J1-1. The sequence continues at coordinate 2,377,158 of NZ_CP089590.1, forward strand.
ACGTCCCAGACCCAGCCCTTGTAGACGCGGTCGCTCTGGAGGACCTCCGGCTCGAAAGACTCGTCGCGGAGGTACTCCGCCGACTCAGTCATCGGCACTGACGTCGAACAGCTCGCTCGCGCGGTGACGCTCGATCGCGGCGCCGACCAGCCCGCGGAACAGCGGGTGCGGGGCGGTCGGACGCGAACGCAGCTCCGGGTGCGCCTGCGTGGCGATGTAGTACGGGTGCACGTCACGCGGCAGCTCGACGTACTCGACCAGGTCGAGTTCCGGGTTGAGCCCGGAGAACACCAGGCCGGCGTCGGTGAGACGATCACGGTAGGAGTTGTTGACCTCGTAGCGGTGACGGTGCCGTTCCGCGGCCTCCGGCGCCCCGTACAGCTCGCGCGCGAGGGATCCCTCGGCGAGTGCCGCCTGGTACAGGCCGAGACGCATGGTGCCGCCGAGGTCGCCGCCGTCGAGGATGTCCACCTGCTCCGCCATCGTCGCGATCACGGGCTCGGCGGTCTCCGGGTCGAACTCACTGGAAGACGCGCCCGCGATGCCGGCGACGTCCCGCGCGTACTCGATGACCATGCACTGCAGGCCCAAGCACAGCCCGAGGGTCGGGATGCCCTGCTCTCGTGCGAACTTGAGCGCACCGAGCTTGCCCTCGATGCCGCGGATGCCGAAGCCGCCGGGCACGCAGATGCCATCGAGCTCGGCCAGCTGCTCCTGGGCGCCTTCCGGCGTCTCGCACAGATCCGAGGGGATCCAGCGGATGTTCACCTTGGTCTCCTGTGCGAAGCCACCCGCCTTGAGCGCTTCGGTCACCGAGAGGTAGGCGTCGGGAAGATCGATGTACTTGCCGACCAGGCCGATCGTCACCTCGTGCTTGGGGTTGTGCACGGCGTGGAGCACCTTGTTCCAGCGCGTCCAGTCGACGTCGGCCGCCTTCTGGTCGAGTCCGAGCCGACGCACGATGTACGAATCGAGGCCCTGCTCGTTCAGCGTGGAGGGGATGTCGTAGATGCTCGGCAGGTCGACCGTGTTGATGACGCCTTCCACGTCGACATCGCACATGAGGGCGATCTTGTTCCGGTTGCTCGCGCTCACCGGACGGTCGCTGCGGAGCACGAGCGCGTCGGGCTGGATGCCCACTTGACGGAGAGCTGCGACGGAGTGCTGGGTGGGCTTGGTCTTCTGCTCCCCCGAGGCGCCCATGAACGGCACCAGCGAGACGTGGACGAAGAACACGCTGTCCCGTCCGAGCTCGTGACGAAGCTGGCGGGCGGATTCGAGAAACGGCTGCGACTCGATGTCTCCGACCGTGCCACCGACCTCGGTGATGATCACATCGGGGCGCGGGTCCTCGCTCGCCTGCAGACGCATGCGACGCTTGATCTCGTCGGTGATGTGCGGGATGACCTGGACGGTGTCGCCGAGGTACTCGCCGCGACGCTCGCGCGCGATCACCTGCGAGTAGATCTGGCCGGTCGTCACGTTGGCGGCCTCGGACAGATTGATGTCGAGGAAGCGCTCGTAGTGACCGATGTCGAGATCGGTCTCCGCGCCGTCGTCCGTGACGAAGACCTCACCGTGCTGGAACGGGTTCATCGTGCCGGGATCGACGTTCAGGTACGGGTCGAGCTTCTGCATCACGACGCGCAGACCGCGGGCCGTGAGGAGGTTGCCGAGACTGGCCGCCGTCAGTCCCTTACCCAAAGACGAAACGACACCACCAGTCACGAAGATGTGCTTGGTCGTGTCGTTCTTGGGTCCCGCGGAAGAAGAGTTCATCACGGGCTTCGATCCTATCAGGCGGCGGGGGCGCGGAGGCTGAGAAGTTCGCGCGCGTGGGTGAGAGCAGCGTCGGAATCGGCGAGTCCCGAGAGCAGTCGGGCCATCTCCGCTTCGCGCTCACCGCCTTCCAGACGCCGGACGCTGGAGGCGGTGACCGCGCCGTCATTGGCTTTGACGACGGAGAGGTGGTTGTTCGCGAAGGCCGCGACCTGCGCGAGGTGGGTGACGGCGATGACCTGCGACTTCTCGGCGAGTCGGGCGAGTCGCCGTCCGACCTCGATCGCGGCGGCGCCTCCGATGCCCGCATCGACCTCGTCGAAGACGAAGGTCGGCACGGGGTCGGTCGCGGCGATGACGACCTCGATGGCCAGCATGACCCGGGACAACTCGCCACCGGAGGCCCCCTTCGAGACCGATCGCGGCTCGGCGCCCGGATGCGGAGCGAGGAGGATCGCGACGTCGTCGCGACCATGGGTGCTCTCCGCCCCTTCGGAGACCGCGACCTCGAGTCGCGCATCGGGCATCGCGAGGGCGTGGAGCTCTGCAGTCACCGCCTCGCCGAGGCGGACGGCGGCATCGGTACGTGTCGCCGTCAGCGTCGCCGCGTCGGCGTCCAGCTCGGTTCGTGCCGCATCGCGCTCGGCGATGAGCCGCTCGAGGCGGTCGCCGTCGTCATCGAGTTCCGCGAGCCTCGTGGATCCCGTCTGCCAGAGCGCCAACGCCTCGTCGAGGGAGCCGTGAGCGCGCACGAGGGTACCCAGCGCCGCGCGACGTTCTTCCACGGCGGCCAGTTCATGAGGGCCGGACTCGTCGAGGTCAGCGAGGTAGGCGGACAGGAGTCCCGCAGCGTCCGCGATCCGGTAGCCGATGTCCGCGAGGCTCTCCCCGATCTCGGTCAGCTTGGCGTCGGACGCACGCTCGATCACGCGACGGGCCTCCGCGACGAGGGCGGAGGCGTCAGGTTCGCCGTCCTCGTTGGAGAGCGCTCCGTGCGCGAGAGATGCCGCGACACGAAGTTCTTCGGCATTCGCGAGACGCTCGGCCCGATCTGCGAGTTCCTGGTCCTCGCCCGGCTCCGGTGCGGTCGCCTCGATCAGTGCAAGGTCTTCCCGGAGGCGGGAGGCCTCCTCGGCACGACGGTCCCGGTTCTCGGTGATCTCGGAGATCTCGGAGTCCAGTGCCCGCCAGCGGGTGAAGGAGTCCGTGTACTTCGCGAGCGCGTCCGCGATCGGCGTCCCACCGAAGCGGTCGAGCGCGTCGCGCTGTGCCGCGGCGGAGCGCAGACGCAGCTGCTCGGACTGTCCGTGCACCACGACGAGCTCTTCCGCCAGCGACGACAGCACCCCTGCGGGCGCCGCCCGCCCTCCGACGCTCGCCCTGCTGCGTCCTTCGGCGCTGAGCGTGCGCGAGACGTACAACTCCGCGGTTCCCGCTCCTGCGGGCTCCAACTCGCCGCCGGCCTCCTCGACGATCTCGGCGACGTCTCCGCCCTCCGGAACGATCCAGACACCCGCCACCGACGCCTGTGCGGCACCGGCCCTGACGGCCCCGGAGTCGGCGCGCTGGCCCAGCAGCAGCCCCAGTCCGGTGACGACCATGGTCTTCCCCGCGCCGGTCTCTCCGGTGATCGCGGTGAACCCCGGGCCCAGAGGCAGCACCGCATCGGCGATGACGCCGAGCCCCTGCATGCGCATCTCCTCGATCATGACGGCGTCCCCAGGGTTTGGCCGCGCCATCCTTCGACGGGCAGCTGGAACTTGCGCACGAGCCTGTCGGTGAAGGCCGTGGGGTGCAGACGCGCGAGCCGCACGGGGCGCGACGACCGGCGGACGACGACCCGAGCGCCGGGCGGGAGATCGTGGGAGCGACGCCCGTCGCACCAGAGGATCCCCGACCCGTCGGTGCGCTCGAGCATCTCGATCGCGACCGCGGCACCGGGGCTGACGACGAGCGGTTTGGCGAACAGCGCGTGCGCCGACAGTGGCACCACGGCGATCGCCTCGACGCTGGGCCAGATGACCGGTCCCCCGGCCGAGAAGTTGTAGGCGGTCGAGCCGGTGGGAGTGGAGATGACCATGCCGTCGCATCCGAAGCTCGACAACGGCCTGCCGTCGATCTCCAGGACGACCTCGATCATCCGCTCCCGGCTGGCCTTCTCCACGGTGGCCTCGTTCAGTGCCCAGGTCTCGTACACGACCGCGCCGGCGGCGTCTTTCACGCGTACCGACAGGGCGAGTCGCTCCTCGACCTCGTAGTCGCGGTCGATCACCCGGCGCACGGCTTTGTCCATGTCGTCTCGATCGATCTCGGCGAGGAACCCGACATGGCCCATGTTGATGCCGAGCACGGGCGCTCCCGTATCGCGGACCAGCTCGGCCGCGCGCAGGATCGTGCCATCTCCGCCCAGCACGATCGCGAGCTCGAGGTCCGCCGGATCGATGGAGCGACCCAGAACATCGGTGCCGGCGAAGAAAGCGTCCACCGCCGTGAGGGCCTCGTGGTCGTCGGCGGCCAGGACCGGCCGTGCTCCTGCTTCCCGCAGGGCATCGATCACGCGTCGCGCCGCGTCGACGGTGTCGACCCGGCCGGCATGGGCGACGACCAGGATGTTGCGCTCGTTCATCGTCCTCCTGCCAGTCGATTGATGGTGTCCAACCATTCTGTCGGATTGCTGCCGCGCCCCGGCGCGAGGTGCACGAGATATTCCGCGTTGCCGTGCGTTCCCAGAAGTGGTGAGGGAAGGATGCCGAGCATCCCCATGCCGACGTCCCAGGCGCTCCACACCGTGCGCGCGACTGCATCGGCACGGGTGGCGGGATCGGTGACCAGTCCCCCGCGCACCGCCGTCCGTCCGACCTCGAACTGCGGTTTCACGAGCAGCAGGATGTCGGACTCCGCGGTCGCGACCGCCGGGACGGCCGGAAACACGAGTTCGAGGGAGATGAAGGAGAGGTCGCCGACCACGAGGTCGGGGCGCTCCATGACGCCGGTGGCCTCGGCGAGATTCTCGCGCGTCATGTGTCGGACGTTGAAGCCCTCCACGGTGATCACCCCGGGGTCGGCGGCGATAGACGGAGCCATCTGGCCGTGCCCGACGTCGACAGCGAGCACGGTTCGGGCGCCCCGCTCGCGCAACACCTGCGTGAAACCTCCCGTGGACGCCCCCATGTCGAGCGCGAGTCTTCCCGCCACCGGGATGCCGAATCCGTCGAGTCCGGCGATGAGCTTGTGGGCCGCACGGCCGACGTAGTGGTCGGAGCCCGCGACCGTGATCTCGGCCTCATCGTCCACGGCGGTCGAGGCCTTCACGACCTGGCGGCCGGCGACACTCACGAGGCCTTCGGCGATGAGAGTCGCCGCATGACTGCGCGAACGGGCGAGTCCTCGGGCGGCGAGGGCAGCGTCGAGTCGCGTCATCGGGATCCCGAGGTCTCCCGATGATCGAGCTTCGCGCCGCTCTCGAGGCGGCGGGAGAGCTCATCGTGCATGGCCGCGTAGGCGGCGGCGCGCACGGGAAGCGGCTGCCCCTCGATCAGGCGCAGACGGCTCCACAGGCCGTCGGTCGGCTCGCTCGTCGTCTCTTCACTCACGGTTCCACTGTACGCGGCCCCTCCGACGCGCGAAGGAGCCACGCGAGATCGCTCAGGGGCGGTGGAAGGGATCGTCGTAGAGGCGCTCGGGAACACGAAGGACGAACACCGGGGTACCGGACGCCCAGATCGCGGCGGCGCCGGCGCGTAGCAGATCGATCTGCGACCCGGACTCCGACACGATCTCGACGTCAGCCCCGGAGACCCGTACGGCGGCACCGTTCACGGCAAAGATACCGTCTCGCTCCGTCACCTCGGGATAAGGCTCGTGCAGTTCGCGGAGGTCGCCGAGGATGTACGTCGGACGCGAGCCTTCCGGTGCCGCAAGGACGTGCTTGGGGCGGTCGATCCCTGTCAGCACCAGCGCCGAGTCGATGCCGACACGGCTCGCCCCCATGATGTCGGTGTCCAGGCGGTCGCCGATGAACAGCGCCTTCTCGGCACCGAAACGAGCGAGCGCCTCTTCGAAGATGGGCGTCTCCGGCTTGCCTGCGACGGTCGCCAGCCGACCGATGGCTGTGTGGACGGCAGAGACGAGGGTTCCGTTGCCCGGAGCCACTCCCCGTTCACGAGGAATCGTCCAGTCCGTGTTCGTCGCGATCCAGGGGATGCCGCCCTCTTCTTCGGGAAGCTTGAGTGCGAACGCCGCCTCCGCGAGATCGGTCCAGGCGACCTCGGGAGCGAATCCCTGCACCACTGCACTCGGCGCGTCGTCCGCGCTGCGCGTCACCGTGTACCCGGCCTTCTGCACCTCATCGACGAGACCGGCACCACCCACGACCAGGATCGTCGCCGGTGCCGGCACGATCGTCGCCATCAGACGCATCGCGGCCTGCGGGCTCGTCACGACCTCCGAGGCCTCGACCTGGAGCCCGAGACTGCTCAGATGCTCCGCGACAGAGACATCAGTCCGCGCCGCGTTGTTCGTGATGTAGCCGAGCCGTGCGGACTTCGCCGCCTCGTTGAGGCTGTCCACCGCGAACGGCAGCGCACCGGGTCCGGCGTAGACCACGCCGTCCAGGTCAGCCAGCACGGTGTCGACCCCGTCGAGAGGCGTGCGGAGCGGGCGCCGGCGAGAGAACAGCGCCACTACGCCTCCGGGTCCGTGTCGTCGGCCTCGTCTTCGCCCAGGAGCTCGCGCACCTCGTCCTCGACCGTGGGCTCCACAGTCTCGGGTTCGGCCGGCGCGGGCTCGGCCGGCGCAGGCTCAGCCGGCGCGGCCTCGGCCTGAACAGGCTCAGCCGGCGCAGGCTCTACCGGCGCATCGGTGTCGTCCTCGTCGAGGTCGATCTCGATCATGCTGTCTTCGATGAAGATCTCTTCGTCACCGGCCTCATCGACTCCCAGAGCTTCAGCGGCGACCTCGGCCCGGTGCGACCAGAACTCGGCCTCCTCGGTGCGGCCGAGGTCTTCGAGCACAGCAGCGCGCGCTGCGAACAGTGCGGGGCTCCACTCGAACGCACGATCCGGATCCAGCTCCGGGATCTCCAGCTCGCCGAGGGCGAGTTCAAGGTCGCCCTGATCCAGGCGCGCACCTGACATCGCGATCGCCAACGCGACGCGGACGGGCGTGTCCAGCGTCGAACGATCGACCGCCCTACCAGTCTCGAGCGCACGATCGGACCGGCCGATGCCACGCTCGCTGTCCACCATCAGAGCGATCTGGTCGTCCTTGCCCGAGATCCGTCGGTAGGTCCGCAGCTCACGCAGTGCGAGGGCGAAGTCCTCAGTGGCATAGGCGGTGATGCCGAGAGTCTCACGGACGATCGCGATACGGCCGGCACGGCGCGATGCGGCCAGCGCGTGCTGGTGGGCGAGCGCAGGGTCCTCGTCGATGAGGCGGGAGGCCATCGCGAGGTGACGCGCGACGTGCTCGGCATTCTCCTTGCTCAGCGTCTTCAGCTCATTGCGAGCCGCGCCGTTGAGATCACGAGCGGTGACGTCGTCCGGGATCTGCGGCTCATCGAACCGCGGACGCTCGTTCGCCGCCTGCGCGGGACGTTCACGTCCGGCTCCCCCACGTTGCGGGTAGGAGCGCGAACGCTCCCGGTCGCCACCCTCGCGACGCGGGGCGGCGCCATCACGCTTGTACCCGCCCTCACGGCGAGGAGCAGCGCCATCACGCTTGTACCCGCCACCTTCACGACGAGGAGCAGCGCCATCACGCTTGTACCCGCCACCTTCACGACGAGGGGCGCCGCCGTCGCGGTTGTACCCGCCACCTTCACGACGAGGAGCGGCACCATCGCGGTTGTACCCGCCACCTTCACGACGAGGGGCGCCGCCGTCGCGGTTGTACCCGCCACCTTCACGACGAGGAGCAGCACCATCACGGTTGTACCCGCCACCTTCACGACGAGGGGCGCCGCCGTCGCGGTTGTACCCGCCACCTTCACGACGCGGAGCAGCACCATCGCGCTTGTACCCGCCACCTTCACGACGAGGAGCAGCACCATCGCGCTTGTACCCGCCGCCCTCGCGGCGAGGAGCAGCGCCATCACGCTTGTACCCGCCACCTTCACGACGAGGGGCGCCGCCGTCGCGGTTGTACCCGCCACCTTCACGACGCGGAGCAGCACCATCACGCTTGTACCCGCCGCCCTCACGACGAGGGGCGCCGCCATCACGACTGCGATCGGGACCCTTGCCGGAAGGGCGATTGCTGCGCGATCCCTTGTCGTCGTTGCGACGCGGACGGCGCTCTTCCTCTTCCGGCATGATGATCCCTGTTCTCTTCGTATAAACGCAAAATGGCCACCCAGCGTTGGGTGGCCATTTTGTTTAAAAGGAGTCCGGCGGTGTCCTACTCTCCCACAGGGTCCCCCCTGCAGTACCATCGGCGCTGTGAGGCTTAGCTTCCGGGTTCGGAATGTAACCGGGCGTTTCCCTCACGCTATGGCCGCCGAAACACTATTGATGTTTCAATCAAACACATAACAAAGTCATTGTTGTTATGCGGTTCTCGACCGTACATCGAGAACCACTCAGTGGACGCGTAGCACCAACAAACGGTGTGTTATCAAGTCATCGGCTTATTAGTACCAGTCAGCTGCATGCATTACTGCACTTCCACATCTGGCCTATCAACCCAGTAGTCTGGCTGGGAGCCTCTCACCCGAAGGTATGGAAATCTCATCTTGAGGCCGGCTTCCCGCTTAGATGCTTTCAGCGGTTATCCATCCCGAACGTAGCTAATCAGCGGTGCTCCTGGCGGAACAACTGACACACCAGAGGTTCGTCCAACCCGGTCCTCTCGTACTAGGGTCAGATCCTCTCAAATTTCCTACGCGCGCAGCGGATAGGGACCGAACTGTCTCACGACGTTCTAAACCCAGCTCGCGTACCGCTTTAATGGGCGAACAGCCCAACCCTTGGGACCTACTCCAGCCCCAGGATGCGACGAGCCGACATCGAGGTGCCAAACCATGCCGTCGATATGGACTCTTGGGCAAGATCAGCCTGTTATCCCCGAGGTACCTTTTATCCGTTGAGCGACAGCGCTTCCACAAGCCACTGCCGGATCACTAGTCCCGACTTTCGTCCCTGCTCGACCTGTCAGTCTCACAGTCAAGCTCCCTTGTGCACTTACACTCGACACCTGATTGCCAACCAGGTTGAGGGAACCTTTGGGCGCCTCCGTTACTTTTTGGGAGGCAACCGCCCCAGTTAAACTACCCACCAGGCACTGTCCCTGAACCGGATTACGGTTCGAAGTTAGATATCCAGAGTGACCAGAGTGGTATTTCAACAATGACTCCACACGAACTAGCGTCCATGCTTCAAAGTCTCCCACCTATCCTACACAAGCCACACCGAACACCAATACCAAGCTGTAGTAAAGGTCACGGGGTCTTTCCGTCCTGCTGCGCGTAACGAGCATCTTTACTCGTAATGCAATTTCGCCGAGTTCGCGGTTGAGACAGTTGGGAAGTCGTTACGCCATTCGTGCAGGTCGGAACTTACCCGACAAGGAATTTCGCTACCTTAGGATGGTTATAGTTACCACCGCCGTTTACTGGGGCTTAAATTCTCAGCTTCGCCTTACGGCTAACCGGTCCTCTTAACCTTCCAGCACCGGGCAGGCGTCAGTCCGTATACATCGTCTTGCGACTTGGCACGGACCTGTGTTTTTAGTAAACAGTCGCTACCCACTAGTCTCTGCGGCCTCCAAACGCTTTCGGGAGTAAATCCCTATACGCCGAAGGCCCCCCTTCTCCCGAAGTTACGGGGGCATTTTGCCGAGTTCCTTAACCACGATTCTCTCGATCTCCTTGGTATTCTCTACCTGACCACCTGAGTCGGTTTGGGGTACGGGCAGCTAGAACCTCGCGTCGATGCTTTTCTCGGCAGCATAGGATCACCCACTTTTTATCCGCATCGTGTCTCAGCCTCAATGAATCGCGGATTTGCCTACGACTCGGCCTACGCACTTGCACCAGGACAACCATCGCCTGGCTTGGGCTACCTTCCTGCGTCACACCTGTTAATACGCTAACCGCACCAGAATGGGGTCGTACGCTAGGCCCAGAGCGTCACCCCGAAGGGATCAGTCACTGGGATTCAGATACTTAGCACTACTGGATTAGCTTGGGCGGTTCTTCGCCGGTACGGGAATATCAACCCGTTGTCCATCGACTACGCCTGTCGGCCTCGCCTTAGGTCCCGACTTACCCAGGGAAGATTAGCTTGACCCTGGAACCCTTGGTCTTTCGGAGGACGTGTTTCTCACACGTCATTCGCTACTCATGCCTGCATTCTCACTCGTGTAGCCTCCACGGCTGGTTTACACCGCCGCTTCGCTGGCCACACGACGCTCTCCTACCCATCAACACGGCTGGACCACGAAGGCCTACCAATAATGTCAATGCCACAACTTCGGTGGCGTGCTTGAGCCCCGTTACATTGTCGGCGCGGAATCACTTGACCAGTGAGCTATTACGCACTCTTTCAAGGGTGGCTGCTTCTAAGCCAACCTCCTGGTTGTCACAGCAACTCCACATCCTTTCCCACTTAGCACGCGCTTTGGGACCTTAGTTGGTGGTCTGGGTTGTTTCCCTCTCGACTATGAAGCTTATCCCCCACAGTCTCACTGCTGCGCTCTCACTTACCGGCATTCGGAGTTTGGCTGACGTCAGTAACCTTGTAGGGCCCATCGGCCATCCAGTAGCTCTACCTCCGGCAAGAAACACGCAACGCTGCACCTAAATGCATTTCGGAGAGAACCAGCTATCACGAAGTTTGATTGGCCTTTCACCCCTATCCACAGCTCATCCCCTCAGTTTTCAACCTAAGTGGGTTCGGTCCTCCACACGCTCTTACACGTGCTTCAACCTGGCCATGGATAGATCACTTCGCTTCGGGTCTAGGACATGCGACTGAATCGCCCTATTCAGACTCGCTTTCGCTACGGCTACCCCACACGGGTTAACCTCGCCACATATCGCTAACTCGCAGGCTCATTCTTCAAAAGGCACGCTGTCACCCCTACTAAGGAGGCTCCAACGGTTTGTAAGCAAACGGTTTCAGGTACTATTTCACTCCCCTCCCGGGGTACTTTTCACCTTTCCCTCACGGTACTTGTCCGCTATCGGTCATCTGGGAGTATTTAGGCTTATCAGGTGGTCCTGACAGATTCACACGGGATTTCACGGGCCCCGTGCTACTTGGGATACTCTTCGCGCCAAGAGAAGCATTTCGACTACGGGGTTGGCACCCTCTATGACCGGCCTTTCAAGACCGTTCGTCTATACCTTCTTGTAACGCCGCCACCTCGGCAGAGATGACTGAAAAGTCCCACAACCCCCAACGTGCAACGCCTGCCGGCTATCACACACGCTAGGTTTAGCCTGATCCGGTTTCGCTCGCCACTACTAACGGAATCGCGGTTGCTTTCTCTTCCTGTGGGTACTGAGATGTTTCACTTCCCCACGTTCCCTCTACCCGCCCTATATATTCAGGCGGGAGTCACTAGGTCGGCACGCCGCCCAGCGGGGTTTCCCCATTCGGACACCCTCGGATCAAAACTTGCTTATCAGTTCCCCGAGGCTTATCGCAGATTGCTACGTCCTTCTTCGGCTCCAGATGCCAAGGCATCCACCGTTTGCTCTTAAAGACTTGAAATCACATGAGTTTGAATCAAAAACCCGACCAGTCCGAAGACTGAATCAGAAATTGACTAATGATCTTTAAGATCATCTTGTGCAACAACCCGAAGGCTGCTGCAAGATGCTCGCGTCCACTGTGTAGTTCTCAAAGTACGGGCGGTACCCCTCACCGCTTCCCCACCGGGGAAACAACGAAAGGCCCAGAGTAACCAAATGCTTCCAACCCGAAGGTCAAAGCGCATCCGGTCCCTCAGGACCCAACAGCGTGCAGGCACCGACCCCCTCACCCAGAACCTTCCAACCGCAAGCGGCGTACTCATTCCAAGATCAGATCTCGATGCCATGTCAAATGTTCCACCCATGAGCTCCCAGCGAAGAACGTATGCCTTCGATCTGGGTTCTGGACGCCGAAGCGTCAGATGCTCCTTAGAAAGGAGGTGATCCAGCCGCACCTTCCGGTACGGCTACCTTGTTACGACTTAGTCCTAATTACCGATCCCACCTTCGACGGCTCCCTCCACAAGGGTTAGGCCACCGGCTTCAGGTGTTACCGACTTTCATGACTTGACGGGCGGTGTGTACAAGACCCGGGAACGTATTCACCGCAGCGTTGCTGATCTGCGATTACTAGCGACTCCGACTTCATGAGGTCGAGTTGCAGACCTCAATCCGAACTGGGACCGGCTTTTTGGGATTCGCTCCACCTCACGGTATTGCAGCCCTTTGTACCGGCCATTGTAGCATGCGTGAAGCCCAAGACATAAGGGGCATGATGATTTGACGTCATCCCCACCTTCCTCCGAGTTGACCCCGGCAGTATCCCATGAGTTCCCACCATTACGTGCTGGCAACATAGAACGAGGGTTGCGCTCGTTGCGGGACTTAACCCAACATCTCACGACACGAGCTGACGACAACCATGCACCACCTGTTTACGAGTGTCCAAAGAGTTGACCATTTCTGGCCCGTTCTCGTATATGTCAAGCCTTGGTAAGGTTCTTCGCGTTGCATCGAATTAATCCGCATGCTCCGCCGCTTGTGCGGGTCCCCGTCAATTCCTTTGAGTTTTAGCCTTGCGGCCGTACTCCCCAGGCGGGGAACTTAATGCGTTAGCTGCGTCACGGAATCCGTGGAATGGACCCCACAACTAGTTCCCAACGTTTACGGGGTGGACTACCAGGGTATCTAAGCCTGTTTGCTCCCCACCCTTTCGCTCCTCAGCGTCAGTTACGGCCCAGAGATCTGCCTTCGCCATCGGTGTTCCTCCTGATATCTGCGCATTCCACCGCTACACCAGGAATTCCAATCTCCCCTACCGCACTCTAGTCTGCCCGTACCCACTGCAGGCCGGAGGTTGAGCCTCCGGATTTCACAGCAGACGCGACAAACCGCCTACGAGCTCTTTACGCCCAATAATTCCGGATAACGCTTGCGCCCTACGTATTACCGCGGCTGCTGGCACGTAGTTAGCCGGCGCTTTTTCTGCAGGTACCGTCACTTTCGCTTCTTCCCTGCTAAAAGAGGTTTACAACCCGAAGGCCGTCGTCCCTCACGCGGCGTTGCTGCATCAGGCTTGCGCCCATTGTGCAATATTCCCCACTGCTGCCTCCCGTAGGAGTCTGGGCCGTGTCTCAGTCCCAGTGTGGCCGGTCACCCTCTCAGGCCGGCTACCCGTCGACGCCTTGGTGAGCCATTACCTCACCAACAAGCTGATAGGCCGCGAGCCCATCCCCAACCGAAATTCTTTCCAGACGCAGACCATGCGATCACGTCACATATCCAGTATTAGACGCCGTTTCCAGCGCTTATCCCAGAGTCAGGGGCAGGTTGCTCACGTGTTACTCACCCGTTCGCCACTGATCCCACAGAGCAAGCTCCGTGTTCACCGTTCGACTTGCATGTGTTAAGCACGCCGCCAGCGTTCATCCTGAGCCAGGATCAAACTCTCCGTAAAAAAGAAATGCATACGAACACCGGGAAAACGATGAACGCAGCGAGTTTGATGCTGACCAAAGAGACAAATTCATTGCTGACTTCATCCATTGCCAGCCCCCGGAAGGGCTGGTCTTTGATCCAAAGGAATTCTCACCCAGCCGAAGCTAGACGAGGATAATTTGGCATTTGACAAGTGCACGCTGTTGAGTTCTCAAGGATCGGATGCTCCCACGACCCAGTCATCACAACCAGGCCCGCAGGGCAACTTCTCTATCTTAGCCACCCTGTCCCGCTTGTCAAATCGGCGCGCCGTGCAGATCAGTGATCCGCAGCGCAGCTGTTGACAGCCGCAGAAAGGTGGACTCCCTATCCTAGACGCAAGCGCCAGATCTCTCAAGAGAGAGTGGAAGGGATTCGTTCTCCGCTTGAGGGGGGTGAAGCTCTCGGCTCCTCCGCGTCCCTGTGGGGCGAACAAGTAATAAGTTACGTGGGTTCCCGGGTTCTGGCAAATCGAGGGCCACCGCCCGGGCGTGTCGACGCCTCGCCCGTCAGGTTTCCACCGGATCAGGGGATGTTTCGGCTGCGTCAGGTGCTGCGGAGTACGATCGCGCCATGCCCACGCCCCCGGATGAGCCGCTCCTCGAGACGGCGCTCGCACATGCAGATGACGACGATCGTCGGGGCTCGCGTGACGGCGGTGCGCTGTTCGAGCGTGTGCTCGGCGAGCTCGGCATCGCGGTCACTGACCGGTCGTCTGCGGCGCTCCCTGTCGTCCCGCTCTCCTCGCGGCTGGACACCGCCGCTCTCGCCTGTGCCAGTGTCAGCGCCGTGATGGTCGCCGCCGGTCGCTCACCCGAGGCCCTCGACCCCGCGCGGGTCGCCGTCGCGTACGGAAGCGACCGTGTGCTCACCGTCGACGGCGCCGCTCCGCCGGTGTGGTCGCCGTACTCCGGGTTCTGGCGAACCTCCGACGGCTGGATCCGCACCCACGGGAACTACCCCCATCACGCGGCCCGCCTGCGCGCAGGTCTCGGCCTGCGGGAAGGGGCAGGTGCCGAGGCGGTTCGCGACGTGCTCGCGGAACAACAGAGCGCACCGGCCGTCGCCGCCATCACGGCCGCGGGAGGCCTGGCCGTTCGGGTGATGGCGGAGGCCCCCGCGACCGACCGGCTCCTCGGTGCGCGCCCGCTGCTCGAGATCAACCGCGTGGAGGCGGTGTCGCCCTCCCCCTCGTCGCGCTCGACACCGGCCGATGCCCGTTCAGAGCACCGCCCCCTCCAGGGAATGCGCGTACTCGACCTGACGAGGGTGATCGCCGGCCCCGTGTGCACGCGGACACTCGCGCTGCTCGGTGCCGATGTCCTGCGGATCGATCCGCCGCAGCTGCCCGAACCGGAATGGCAGCATCTCGACACGGGACACGGCAAGCGGTCTGCGGTGCTGGATGCGCGTGACCCGCAGCTTGAGGAGCTGATCGAGCGGGCCGATGCCGTCGTCCTCGGATACCGTCCGGCCGCGCTCGATCGGCTCGGGCTGAATCCAGCGGAGCTCGCCCGCCGCCACCCCGGGCTGGTGGTCGCCCAACTCAGCGCTTGGGGCACGGAGCATCCGGATCGGGCCGGGTTCGACAGCCTGGTCCAAGCCGCGTCCGGCATCGCGCTCATCGAATCTCCCGATGGCGACCGCCCGGGGGCACTCCCCGTGCAGGCCCTCGATCACAGCGCCGGTTACCTCCTCGCGGCAGCGGTGACGACGCTGCTTCGACAGCGTCCCCCTCGCCCGGATGGCTCGTGGGTCGTTCGGACATCGCTGCGCCGGGTCGCCGCAGAACTCCTCCTGATGCCGCGACGTCGGCAGTCGAACGCGGCACGCGGCTTCGACGTCGATCCTCACGTCGCCCGCTTCGTCCTCGGAGACACGAGCCTCACGACCGCACGTCCGGCGCTGCCAGGATTCGAGTTCGACGCTCCCCACCCCTGGGGGTCGGATCAGCCCCGCTGGTGACGACGCCCGCGCACCGCGAGCACGACGCAGAGCACCACGGTGATCACGCCCCAGAGTGCACACGCCGGAGGCAGCACACGGTAAGCGAGGTGCTGAACCGTGAACTCCGCATCGAGCGGACCGAACACGGCGAGACCCACCGCCCAGGCTCCGACCAGGATGACCGGCAGCGACACCCACCACGCCAGGCGGACCCCGTGCGGGATCGATTGCGCGGTGTCCAGCCGCGGCACACGACGACGGAGCCAGAGCAACGCCCAGATCCCGATGATCGCGAGACCGATCAGGCTCGATCCGTGCTGAAGCCACTTGAACCCGGGAAGCGGGCCCCACATCTCATCGAGAGCGGGGATCTGCTGCACCCCCCATCGGCCCTCATGCGTGAACAGGTCCCACACGATGTGTGAGAGCACACCGATCAGGAACGACACCGCGAGAAGGACCGGATAAGAGCGCTTCTCCCCCACCCCGACGGCACGTCCCGCCGCGACGGACCCACCTTCACTCCACTCACGGGGAAGTCGGCGGGCCAGCCAGAGCGGAGCGAGCTCGGGTACTGCCGGGCGCAACAGCACACGCCACACCAGGAACAGGACGAACGCGAGCAGCGCCGTCCACAGCACGTTCCCGAACGTGTGGGTGAAGGTGTAGTTCAGTCCGACGCCCCGCACGAACAGCGGAAGATCCGGGGTCATCGCACCGATCGCGATCGCCGCGGGCACCAGGGGCGTCCGCACGAACGGCAGCGCGACGAGCGCGTGGCTGGGAGTGAACGGCATCCGTCTGGATCAGCCGATGAAGACGCCGGCGAGGGTCTTCTTGCCGCGACGCAGCACCGACACGCCTCCGGGGAGCGTCCCCCGGACGGTGGCGCCGTCGTCTTCCACGCGTTCGCCGTCCAGCGTCACGCCACCCTGGCCGATCGCACGCCGAGCCTCGGAGAGGCTCGCCACGAGTCCGGTCGCCACCAGCGCTTCAGTCACCGGGGTATCCGCGGCGACCGTGGCATTCGGGAGTTCCTCGAGCGCGGTGCGGAGCGTGCCGGCATCGAGCGCAGTCAGGTCCCCCTGCCCGAACAGTGCCTCGGATGCGGCGATCACAGCTGCCGTCGCATCGATGCCGTGCACGGTCGCGACCACCTCGAGCGCGAGACGCTTCTGAGCGGCGCGACGGAACGGCTCCGTCTCGACGAGCGCGGCGTACTCCTCGACCTCGGCCCTGCCGAGGAACGTGAAGACCTTGAGCCTGTCGATGACGTCACTGTCCGCCGTGCTGAGCCAGAACTGGTACATGCGGTACGGGCTGCACATCGCGGCATCGAGCCAGATGGCGTTCCCTTCGCTCTTGCCGAACTTGGTCCCATCGCTGTTCGTGATCAGCGGGGTGCCGATCGCATGCACGGAGACGCCTTCGGCGCGACGGATCAGGTCGGTGCCGCTGGTGAGGTTGCCCCACTGGTCGGATCCACCCGTCTGCAGGACGCAGTCGTACTGGCGGTACAGCTCGAGGAAGTCCATCCCCTGAAGGATCTGGTAACTGAACTCGGTGTAGCTGATGCCTTCGTCGGAGTTGAGGCGCGCGGCGACCGCATCCTTCTTCAACATCGTCCCGACGCGGAAGTACTTGCCGATCTCGCGCAGGAAATCGATCGCGCTCAGCGGCGCGGTCCAGTCCAGGTTGTTGACGATGCGAGCCGCGTTGTCCCCCTCGAAGCTGAGGTAGCGCTCGACCTGCGTCCGCAGGCGCCCGACCCACTCCTCGACGGTCTCCCGCGTGTTCAGGGTGCGCTCCGCCGTGGGGCGGGGGTCGCCGATGAGTCCGGTCGATCCGCCGACGAGCCCGAGCGGCTTGTGACCGGCGAGCTGGATGCGGCGCAGCGTCAGCAGCTGCACGAGATTGCCGAGGTGCAGGCTGGGTGCCGTCGGGTCGAACCCGCAGTAATACGTGATCGGGTCCCCTGCGAGAAGGGCGCGCAGCGCCTCCTGGTCGGTGGACACATGGACCAGGCCACGCCACACGAGCTCGTCCCACACGTTCTCGAACGTGGGGTCGATCGCCTGGGGTGCGGTCGTCAGATCAGCAGTTGACACGCGCTCCAGGCTATCAGCGCGGGCAGGGGCGAATCGCCTCACAGCGGTCCGTCGAGGAGTGCGATCTCGTCGACGGACAGGGCGATCGCGGCGGCGTCCATCGCGACCTCCAGCTGGTCGAGCTTGCTGCCACCGAGGATCGGGCGGATGCCCCGCGCGAGCTGCCATGCCAGCACGATCTGACCCCGTCCGAGACCCCGTGCGTCCGAGACCTCATCCAGCGCGGCGAGCCGACGTGCGGTTCCCGGGTGCTCATACACCTCGGGCACGGGCTTCGCGGGGTTGTCGTAGGCGCCGGAGAGCAGCGGGGTGTACGCCCAGATCTCGATCCCGTTCGCCACCGCGAAGTCCCGCTGCTCGTCGCTCAGCACGCCGAAGGGATGGGCCACCCCGGGCGGAAGCGTGCCCGGGCGCGTGCGCAGGTACGTGCTGTTCAGCTGGAACGCGTCGATGGGGGTGCTTCCGAGGGACTTCGCGTGCGCACGGGCACGCTCGATGCGCCAGGCCGGGTGGTTCGAGGCGCCGACGCGGCTCACGGTGGCGTCGGCGGTGAGCGCCGCGAGAGCATCCACGGTCTCCTCGATCGCCACCGTCCGATCCTCCTGGTGGAGCCAGAGCAGATCGATCCGGTCGATTCCCAAACGCTCGAGGCTCCCCTCGACGGCAGCGCGGATCGCACGCGGAGAGAGCCCGGCCCGGTGCTCGGGCCACGACCCCGGCCACAGGGGCTCGGCGCCGACCTTGGTCGAGATGCGGATCTGCCGCCGCGCATGTGGTCGCGCCGCGAGCCACCGTCCGAGCACCTCCTCGGACGCTCCGCCCTGCCCCGTGTCGCTCGCCCAGAAGCTGTAGCAGTCGGCGGTGTCGATCCAGACTCCTCCGCGCTCGACGAAGCGGTCGAGCAGAGCGAACGAGGTCTCCTCATCGACGAGTGTGCCGAAGGACATCGCTCCCAGGACGAGCGGGGATACAGGGGTGTTCCGAGTGGTCATGACCTCACTCTGCAACCTGGAGTGCGCTCCAGGTCAAGCTCTATGCTCGGACCATGACCACGTACACGCCGGCGGAGGCTGCGGCACGCTCCGGTTTCAGCATCGATACACTGCGCTACTACGAACGCGAGGGCATCCTGCCCGCGGTGTCTCGCACGGCCGGCGGCCATCGCGCGTACACCGATACCGAGCTCGGACTCCTGGAGTTCCTCAAGTGCCTCCGGGAGACCGGTATGCCGGTGGAACGCCTGCGTCGCTACGGCCAGCTCTGCCAGCGCGACGACACCGTTCCGGAGCGGATAGCTCTTCTCGAAGAGCACGCCGCAACAGTCGAGAAGCAACTCGCCGACGTTCTCGCGCAGCAGCGGCGTCTCCAGGAGAAGCTGGACTGGTACCGGTCGTCGAGCTGACTCCGTCAGCTGTGCGCCGCCCACCAGACCAGGAAAGCGGCGCCGAGGGCGATCACCCAGCTGACGAGGCTGCCGACGAGGAAGTACTCCGCCCGAGCACCGGTTTCGCCGTCGCGGGAAATCTCTGGGAATCGGACGATGCCCTTCGCGGCGAGCATCGCGGCGAGGATCGGATACGCCGCAGCGAGAGTGAGGATCAGGACGAGGATGCGCTCCAGCGGTCCGATCAGTCGTCCGCCCTTGAATCCGCCGCGAGGATCGCGGGGTGCTGACGCCACCTCATCATCTGTCTCCGTGGCGGCGGCAGTTTCACTGGCGGCGGCGGTTTCTGCGGCGGCGGCGGTGTCGGCGACCGCTGTCACCGGCGTCGCGGCCGGGTCTGCCGGGCGCCAGGTGTGCTCCCCGTCGAGCGCCGCACGGACCACGAGGTTCGCGGATTCCAGGAGGAACACCCCGGCGCCCAGTGCCAGCAGAGCAAGATCGAAGGGGACCTCTCCGAACGGTGACCGGAGGCGCCAGACCGCGCCGATCAGGCCGGCGTCTGGACGAGCACCGAACCCGACGACGGCACCGACGCTCACGACCGCGAGCAGGACGGCGGGCCAGAACCCCAGAGGGGCGGGGCGCTCAGTGGGCATGCTCCACACCCAGAGCGCTCCGACCACCAGCGCGAGCGCCATGGGGAGAAGCGCGTCGCTGACGCTGCCGAGCAGGAGCAGGACCACGGTGACGGTGAGGTAGCCGATCCACCGGCGCGGGGCGGATTGACGCACCAGGTCGGCGGCGCCGACCGCCAGCAGGATGAAGCCGGCGACGATCATGCGCGCTCCCCTCGGAGCGCGGCCACTCCCTCGATGAGCGCGGCCGTGCCCGCGGTGCGCAGCGACTTCGAGACGCTGGGCTGCGTGATCCCTTCCTCGGCCGCGAGCTCCTGCTGCGATCGACCCAGCAGACGGCCGTAGGTGAGTCGCCGTTCCCGCTCGCTCATCGCGCCGACCAGCTCGTCGCGGACGAGGAGGTAGGCGTTCGATGCGGCGATCGTGCTCTCCATGACCTCATCCTGCCCCGGGGCTCCGACAATCCAGGACCGCGTGCGCGGCACGGCGCGACCCTCGCGCTCATGCACGGTCTCGATCGCGGCGCGGGCCGCGTACCAGCCGGGCCCGTCCGCGAGCTCGCGATGGACGGATTCGACCTGACGCACCTCCCCCACCCCGATCCCGAACCGGAAGGCGATACCGTCCGGCAGCCGCAGCTGGATCATCAGGAGCGACACCATCGCGTCGCTCAGATCGAGGTAGACACCCTGTTGCTCGTCTCCTACGGTGGGCGTGAGCGGCTGCGCGGCCAGCGGGAAGTCGACCTCGACCCTGGCTATGGTGTCGTCGAGGACGTGCTGCGCGGCGGTGCGATCGTCGAGCCGGCGAGAGCCCACGATGTCTGCGAGTACCGCGATGACCATGGCATAACCATAACACGCATAACTCTCGACTTATGCTCTAAATGGCTATATTCTGCGAACATGCCTGAATCGCACATCATCCCCTGGTCCCAGGGGACATGGACCACCGCCCCCGCTTCCCCCTCCGGTCTCCCCGACGGCTCGGCTCCCCTCGACATCACCGCCGTGGAGGGCAGCGACGCCTGGCGGCACACCGCCTACGGCTTCGTGCACGACACCGAGCACGCCCTGCTCGCACCCCTCGCGGTCGGCGAGGCGATGGAGGTGTCGTTCCGCGCGCCCTGGGACGGACAGTTCGACCAGGCGGGTGTCTTCGTGCGGATCGACGACGAGCACTGGATCAAGACCGGTCTGGAGTACGCCGACGATCACCTCGGACTCGGCGCCGTGGTCACCGCCGGGGGCTCCGACTGGTCGGTCGGTCACGTCGATGAGTGGCTCGAGAGTGAGATCACGGTACGCGTCAGCCGCTGGGCGGACTCCGTGATCGTGCGCGCCCGTGCCGATGACGGACCGTGGCGTCTCGTTCGGGTCGCCCCGTTCGACGGCACGGCGACGGCATCCGCCGGACCGTTCCTCGCCGCGCCGACGCGCAGCGGACTCACGGTCCGGTTCACCCGGTGGGAACGGTCGTCGGCAGACACCGACCTCCACTGATCCGCTGCGGGCCGGCGGCCCCGCCGTCGACTAGAGGCCGAGGGCGTGGGCGGCCGCCTGCGCGCGAGCGATGAGCTCGGCGCGCTGCTCGGCGACCCGCTCCGGAGCGGTGCCGCCGACGCCGGTCCGCGATCCGACCGAACCCTCGATCGTGAGGACCTCACGCACCTCGGGCACGAGATGCGGGGACACCGAGAGCAGCAGCTCATCGGAAGCGTCCTCCAGTCCGATCCCCTGCTCCTCGCACGCGCGCACGAGCGCACCCGAGATCTCATGGGCGTCGCGGAAGGGCACCCGGCGCTTCACGAGCCACTCGGCGACGTCGGTCGCGAGCGAGAAGCCCTGCGGTGCGAGTTCCGCCATCCGCGCGGTGTCGAAGCGGAGCGTCGCGATCATGCCGGCGAACGCGGGGAGCACGACCTCCAGCGTCTGCACCGAATCGAAGACCGGCTCCTTGTCCTCCTGCAGATCGCGGTTGTACGCGAGCGGGAGGCCCTTCAACGTGGCCAGCAGCCCCGACAGGTTGCCGATGAGACGGCCGGACTTGCCCCGGGCAAGCTCGGCGATGTCGGGGTTCTTCTTCTGCGGCATGATGCTGGAACCGGTCGAGTACCCGTCGTCGAGGGTGACGAAGCCGAACTCGCGGGTGTTCCAGAGGATGATCTCCTCCGAGAGGCGCGAGAGATCGACACCGGTCATCGCCGTGATGAAGGCGAATTCCGCGACGACGTCACGAGCGGCAGTGCCGTCGAGCGAGTTCTCGGCCGGGCGGTCGAGGCCCAGCTCCGTCGCCACGAGCACGGGATCGAGACCGAGCGTGGAACCCGCCAGCGCTCCCCCGCCGTAGGGCGAGACACCGGCGCGGCGACGCCAATCCACGAGCCGTTCCAGCTCCCGCACCAGCGGCCACCCGTGCGCCTGCAGGTGGTGGGCGAGCAGGACGGGCTGTGCGTGCTGCAGATGGGTGCGCCCGGGGAGGATCGCCGTCGGGTGCGCCTCCGCCTGGGCGACCAGTGCGTCGACGACGCGCAGGATGTCTCGTGCGATGACCCGAGCGTGGTCGATCAGATACATGCGCACGAGCGTCGCGATCTGGTCGTTGCGGCTGCGACCCGCACGCAGACGCCCGCCCAGCTCCGGTCCCAGCTCGGCGATCAGTGCCTGCTCGAGCGCACCGTGCACATCCTCGTCCGTCGGCACCGGGCGGAGGGAACCGTCTGCGACACGGCGAGCCACGGCATCCAGCCCCTCGTGCATCCGTCGTGCCTCGTCGGGTTCGAGGTATCCCGCGGCCTCGAGCGCGGTCGCATGGGCATGCGAGCCGGCGATGTCGTACGGAGCGAGGATCCAGTCGAAATGCGTGGAACGGCTGAGCTCGACCAGCTCGGGCGAGGGCCCGGTGGCGAAACGTGCGCCCCAGAGCGCCCCTTCGTTGGTGCCTTCATGCGTCGAGTCGGTCATCACGCGTCCTTCTTGCCGAGCAGCCACACGAGAAGCGCCTTCTGCGCATGCAGCCGGTTCTCTGCTTCATCCCAGACGACGCTCTGCGGTCCGTCGATGACCGAGGAATCGACCTCGTAGCCGCGGTCCGCCGGGAGGCAGTGGATGAAGATCGCCTCCGGGTCGGCGAGCGTCATCGTCTCGGGGGTGACCTTGTAGCCGCCGAGGTCACGGATGCGCGCGATCTTCTCCTCCTCCTTGCCCATCGAGACCCAGGTGTCGGTCACGACCACGTCGGCCCCGGCGGCGGCCTCGACCGCGTCGGTGTACAGCGTGATCGATCCGCCGGTCTCGGCCGCACGGCGGTCGGCTGCCTCGATGACGTCGGCGCGCGGTGCATAGTCCTCGGGCGACGCGATGCGCACGTGCATCCCCGCCGTCACGCCGGCGAGGGCGTAGGAGTGCGCCATGTTGCTCTGCCCATCACCGAAGAACGTGAGCGTGAGACCCTTCAACTCGCCCTTGTGCTCACGAATCGTCAGCAGATCAGCGAGCAGCTGGCAGGGGTGGAAGTCGTCGGAGAGCGCATTGATCACCGGCACGCGCGTGCCGGCGGCCATCTCCTCGAGTCCGGACTGCGCGTAGGTGCGCCAGACGATCGCGGCGACCTGGCGCTCCAGCACCCGTGCGGTGTCGGACGGTGTCTCCTTGCCCCCGAGCTGACTGCTGGCGGTGGAGATGATGAGCGGCGAGCCACCGAGGTCGGCGATGCCCACCGCGAACGACACCCGAGTGCGCGTCGAGGACTTGTCGAAGATCACCGCGACGGTCTGCGGCCCCGCAAGACTCTTGTCCGCCCAGCGGTCCTTCTTCAGTTCGAGGGCGAGGTCGAGGATCTCGGCCTGCTCGGCGGGCGTCAGGTCATCGTCACGCAGCAGGTGGCGGGTCATGCGGATACCTTTCCGGAGAGGGAAGCCTGTACGTCGGCGAGGGCAGCGGTGAACAACTCACGGAACTCTGCGAGCTCGGCGTCACCGATCGTGAGGGCGGGCGCGATGCGGACCGTCTCCGGATTGGCGGCGTTGACGATGAGGCCGCGCTCCTGAGCAGCGGCGACCACGGCTCCGGCCACCGGCGCGGACAGCGCCACGCCGATGAGCAGACCGCGTCCGCGCACGCCGTCGACGAGCGGGGAGTCCATGCCGAGCAGGAACTCACGCAGCTCGGCGCCCCGGCGGGCGGCGTTCTCGACCAGCCCGGCACTCTCGATCTCGGCGAGCACCGCGTCGGCGACCGCGGTCGCGAGCGGGTTCCCCCCGAAGGTGGAGCCGTGGGACCCCGGCGTGAAGAGCGCGCTGGCGGAACCGTAGGTGACCAGAGCACCGATCGGGAAGCCACCACCGATGCCCTTGGCCAGGGTGATCGCGTCGGGCGTGATGCCCTCATGACTGAACCCGAACCATGCGCCCGTGCGGCCGGCACCGGTCTGGATCTCGTCGACGATCAGCAGCGCGCCGTGCGCGAGGGTCAGCGAGCGTGCAGCGGCGAGGTAGCCCTCCGGCAGCTCGACCACACCGGCCTCGCCCTGGATGGGCTCGACGATGACGGCGGCCACCCGATCATCCATCGCCGCCTGCAGCGCCTCGATCGTGGCCGGAATGTGCTCGACGCCACCCGGCATCGGCTCGAAGGGCGCGCGCATGGAGGTCTTCGCCGTCAGGGCGAGCGAGCCCATGGTGCGTCCGTGGAAGCCGTTCTCGAGCGCGAGGATGCGCGGCCGCTCGACGCCGCCGTGCAGACGGGCGAGCTTGAACGCGGCTTCGTTCGCTTCCGCACCGGAGTTCGAGAAGAACACGCGTCCGTCGATTCCGGCACCGGCGAGACGCTTGAGACGTGCGGCGAGGGCGAGCTGGGGCGGAGTGGCGAAGTAGTTCGATACGTGGGCGAGCGTCGCCGCCTGGGCCGACACCGCCTGCACGAAGGCCGGGTGCGCATGCCCGAGGGAGGTCACCGCGATTCCCGCGAGAAAATCGAGGTGGCGTCGGCCGTCGGCATCCCACAGGTACGAACCCTCGCCGCGGACCAGCAGCGCGAGCCGCTCCCCCGCGTTGAGCACGAGATCGCGTGCCGCATCGTCCTGCCAGACGGTCATGCCGTCACCTCATTCCTTCCCAGGACCACTTCGGTCCCGATTCCTTTGCTGGTGAAGAGTTCGACGAGCACCGAATGCGGCACCCGTCCGTCGATGATCGCCGCGGCATCGACGCCGCCCTCGACCGCATCGAGACACGCGCGCATCTTCGGGATCATCCCCGACTCGAGCGTCGGAAGCATGTCGATGAGAGCCTCCGATGTGAGGTGCGAGACGAGCGAGTCGCGGTTCGGCCAATCGGCGTAGAGTCCGGGCACGTCGGTGAGGATCACGAGCTTGCGGGCGTTCAGAGCAACCGCCAGCGCCGCCGCCGCGGCATCCGCGTTGACGTTCAGCGACTGACCGGGGTGGTCGAGGTCGGGCGCGATGCTCGAGACCACGGGGATGCGCCCGGCCACGAGGTGGTCGTGCACCGGGGTCGGGTCGACTTCGACGACATCGCCGACGCGTCCGAGATCGACCTCTTCTCCGTCGATCACGACGCCGCGACGGCGTCCGCCGAAGAGACCGGCGTCCTCACCACTGAGCCCGGTGGCGATCGGCCCATGGGAGTTGATCTTGGAGACGAGCTGCGGGTTCACCTGACCGGTGAGCACCATGCGCACGACGCTGATCGCCTCGGTATTGGTGACGCGGTATCCGCCCTTGAACTCGCTCGGGATCTCGAGTCGCTCCAGCATGTTCGAGATCTGCGGACCGCCGCCGTGGACGACGACCGGCAGCACGCCGACGTACCGGAGATACGCGATGTCCTGCGCGAAGGCGTCCTGCAGCTCTTCCGAGACCATCGCGTTGCCG
This sequence comes from Microbacterium sp. J1-1, assembly GCF_024498615.1. Classification (NCBI taxonomy): domain Bacteria; kingdom Bacillati; phylum Actinomycetota; class Actinomycetes; order Micrococcales; family Microbacteriaceae; genus Microbacterium; species Microbacterium sp. J1-1. The sequence goes on from NZ_CP089590.1 coordinate 2,402,574, forward strand.
CCGTACTTGATGACGACGATCTGATCGCGGAACTTCTTCAGCCACGGGAGGGACTCGATGAGGGTCGTGGCCTTCTGCGCGGCGACCTCGGCCGGAGTGTCCTGGATGTCGGTCATGAGGCGTACGCGCTGTTCTCGTGCACGTAATCGTGCGTGAGGTCGTTGGTGAGCACCGTGGCCGCGGCCTCGCCCGACTTCAGATCGATCACGACGTGGGTGGCGCGCGGGGTGAGGTCGACCTCTTCCCGCGGACGGTCGGGACCGCCTTCGGTGCACACGCGGACGCCGTTCATCCAGACGTCGACGTCATAGGGATCGAACTGCGCGTTCGTGGTGCCGATCGCGGCGAGCACACGTCCCCAGTTCGGGTCGTTGCCGAAGATCGCCGCCTTGAAGAGGTTGTTGCGTGCCACGGACCGGCCGACCTCGACCGCGTCCTGCTCGGACACCGCCTGCCGGACCTCGATCGTGATGTCGTGGCTCGCGCCTTCCGCGTCACCCTGCAGCTTCAGCGCGAGTTCCTGACACAGTTCCCTGAGGGCGGCGGCGAAGTCCTCGAGGTCCGGGGCTACCTCCGAGGCACCGTTGGCGAGAAGCGTGACCTGATCGTTGGTCGACATGCACCCGTCCGAATCGAGCCGGTCGAACGTCTTCCCGGTCGCGCGGCGCAGGGCCTCGTCGGCCTGCAGCGGTTCGAGGACGGCATCGGTCGTGATCACCACGAGCATCGTGGCGAGTCCGGGCGCGAGCATTCCGGCCCCCTTGGCCATGCCGCCGATGGTCCAGCCGTCGCGGCTGATCACCGCCGTCTTCGCGACCGTGTCCGTGGTCATGATCGCGTGAGCGGCGTCGTCCCCGCCGTCTGCGCTGAGCTCGGCGATCGCCTGCTCCGTGCCGGCGAGCACCCTCGCCCGGAAGGTCTCGTCTCCGGTGCCGATGAGCCCCGTGGAGCAGATCAGCACATCGCCGGCGCTGACACCGAGGAGTTCGGCTGCCTTCTCCGCGGTCTGGTGGGTCGTCTGGAAGCCGAAGGAGCCGGTGAAGCAGTTCGCCCCTCCGGAGTTGAGCACGACGGCTTCGACGACGCGATCGGCCACGGCCTGCTGCGACCAGATGATCGGATTCGCCTTGGCACGGTTGCTGGTGAAGACGGCGGCGCCGACCTTGCGCGGTCCCCGGTTGACGACGACGGCCACGTCCGGCTTGCCTGTCGACTTGAGTCCTGCGGCGACACCGGCCGCTTCGAATCCTGCGGGGGCGGTGACGCTCACGGCGCGACTCCGTTCAGTGAGAGGGCGCGGGCCTCGGGCAGTCCCAGCGCGATGTTCATGGATTGGATGGCAGCGCCGGCGGTGCCCTTGACGAGGTTGTCGACGGCGGTGACCACGGTGACGCGGTTGGCGGAACGGTCGATCGCGAGACCGATCAGTGCGGTGTTCGCGCCGACCACGTCGGCGGTCCGCGGGAATCGTCCTTCCGGGAGCAGCTGCACGAAGGTCTCATCCCCGTACGCGCTCTGCCAGGCGTCCCGGATCTGCGCATCGGTCGCGCCGGACGCGATCGGCGCCGTCGAGGTCGCGAGGATGCCGCGCGACATCGGGACCAGCACCGGGGTGAAGGAGATCCGGATGCCGTCGGGGTCTGCGCCCGAGGCTGCGGCGAGCGCCTGACGGATCTCGGGAATGTGCCGGTGGGTTCCACCGACGGCATACGGGTTCGCGGATCCGAGGATCTCGCTCGCCAGGAGATTCGTCTTGAGGCTCTTCCCCGCACCGGACGGGCCGACCGCCAGCACCGAGACGATGTCGGAGGCGTCGATGACCCCGGCGGCCACTCCCGGGGCGAGGCTGAGGCTCACGGTGGAGGCGTTGCAGCCGGGAGCGGCGATGCGCGTCGCACCCCGGAGGTGCTCGCGCTGCTTCACGCCGTCGACCAGGAGCTCCGGCACGCCGTAGGTCCACGCCTCATGGAACGCGCCGCCGTAGAACGCGTCCCAGGCCGCGGCCGACGTGAGCCGATGGTCGGCTCCGGCGTCGATCACGAGCGGGGTGTCGCCCAACGCGTCGGTGTACTGACCGGACTGCCCGTGCGGGAGCGCCAGGAAAACGATGTCGTGGCCGGACAGGATGTCCGGTGTGGTCTCCTGCAGCGTGAGGTGCGCCAGGGAGCGCAGGTGCGGCTGGTGATCGACGAGGGGTTGCCCGGCGTTCGAATGCGCCGTGACGGTGCGGATCTCCATGTCGGGATGGTCTGCCAGGAGGCGTAGGATCTCGCCGCCTGCGTAGCCGGATGCGCCGGAGACGGCGACGGAATACGTCATGCTTCTACCTTAACGGTCGGGTCTTCCTCGAAAGGAGGACCGAGGGGCGGGGCCGGAGGCGGCGACACCGGCACTCACCGCCGCAAGGGGGCAGGCAGGAGGGCGGGGTCGCCTACAGTCGGCGGCCGCGGCGTCGGCGCACAGCGATGACGCTCGGAGCGAGCGTCGGAGAAGCGGTGGCGGCCGAAGGCATGTCGCGACAGTAGCGCGGCCCCGGCGGCCACCGCAAATCCGGGCCGTCATCCGGCGGGCGAGAACTCCATCGGCGCGGCGAAGAAGGCCAGCTCGTGCGCGCTCGAGACCTCGAACACGCGGCTCATCCTCGCGCGGGTCGCGGCGTCCGCCCGTGCGGCTGCTCCGGAGGCGTAGAGGATCGCCGTCTCGGTCGCCTCCTCGAACGCAGGGTCGGCGTATGTCGCGAGCCAGGAGGCGAAGGGATGCTGCGGATCCCGCGCATACTCGCCGAACTCCCCGGCATGCAGGCGCCGGCCGAGGTCGGTGTAGAGCCAGAAGCAGGGAAGGACGGCTGCGACGATCTCGGCGTAGTCCCCGCCGAATGCGACCGACCTGAGGTGATCGAGGTAGGCCGTGGTCGCCGCCGACGGTTCCGCGGCGAACGTCGCCGCGCTCACCCCCTGCTGCGGCGTCAACCACGAGGCATGGAGTTCGAGCTCGCCCACGATGGACCCGTGGGCGGAGTGTGCCCAGAACGCCTGCTCAGCCGACGTCGGGGCTCGTCGCGCCGCCTCCGACAGCACCCGGGCGTACTCGCGCAGGTACAGGGCATCCTGCGCGAGGTACGAGAGGAAGGGCTCGCGCTCCAGCGAGCCGTCAGCAAGAGCACGGATGAACGGCAACTCGTCGATCTGTGCGCGGATGTCGGCGATGCGCTGCCACCACTCGGATGCGACCTCCGAGGCAGGGACGTCCGAGGCGGCGACCTCCGACGCAGCGACTCCGCTCGTCGTGTCCGCCCGTTCCCACAGTCCGGCGAAGTGGTTGATGGGGCCGTGCCCGCGCCCCACCCGCAGTGCCTCCCCCGCACGGAGCGATTCACGCAGCCAGCTCCGCGCCGCGCGGACCGCGTGCTCCGGCTCCAGACCCCGTGCCAACAGCGTGGCGAGGGCGGAGGAGAGCGAGCAGCCGGTGCCGTGGGTGCTCGAGGTGACGATACGCGCCCCGCTGTACTCCTGACGTCGCCCGTGACGAGCGTCGATCAGCGCGTCCGGGGCGTCGTTCCCCGCGAGATGTCCGCCCTTGACCAGCACGGCGACCCCGACATCCGTCGACAGGTCTTCCGCGGCGGCGATCGCCTCCGGCCAGTCCCCGACGTCGCGCCCCGACAGGACGGCGAGCTCGGCCAGGTTCGGAGTCACGAGCGTGGCGCGACGGAGCAGATCCCGCAGTTCCCGCTCCGCATCCGGCTGCAGGAGCCGATCCCCCGAAGTCGCCACCATCACCGGATCGAGGACGACGATGGGCGGACGGACCCGATCGAGCCACGCAGCGACCGTCCGGATAACCTCGGCGTCGGCGAGCATCCCGATCTTCACCGCGTCGATCACGATGTCATCCGACACCGCGTCGAGTTGGTCGCGGAGGAACTCTGCCGGCGGCACGTGCACACCGCGCACGCCCTGGGTGTTCTGCGCGGTCAGCGCGGTGAGCACGGCCATGCCGTATCCGCCGTTGGCCGCGATCGACTTGATGTCGGCCTGGATCCCTGCGCCACCGGACGGGTCGCTCCCGGCGATGCTCAGCACACGCGGAACCGAACCTGCGAGCCACCGCCGCCGGAAAGCACGGGCGGTCGCCGCAGGGTCTTCCGCCGCGCACAGCGCCGAGACCACGGCGATGCCGGCTGCACCGGCATCCCGCAGTGCCTCGGCATCGTCGAGCCCCACGCCGCCGATCGCGACGCACGGGAGCGGACTGCGTGCGACGAAGTCACGGAATCCGTCGACTCCGAGCGGCGCCGGGTGATCCGGTTTCGTCGCGGTGGGCCGGATCACGCCGACACCCAGGTAGTCGACCGTCCCCACCGGCAGCGCGAGCACGGCCTCGAGGTGCGCGGCACTGTTCGCCGTGAGGCCGATCAGCGCATCGGGTCCGAGTACCTCGCGCGCCCGCCGCACGGACGCATCGCCCTGCCCCAGATGCACGCCGTCGACGCGCGCACCCCGTTCGCGGGCGGCGACGGCAGCATCCAAGCGGTCGTTCACGACGAGGAGCGCCCGTCCGTCGATCGCCCGCGACACCGCGATCAGCTGTTCGACGATCTCGGCCTCCGTCGCCGTCTTGTCCCGCACCTGGACGACGCGCACACCACCCTCCACAGCCTGACTGACGGTCTCGACGACACCACGATCACCGCAGAGTTCGGGATCGGTCACGAGATAGAGCGAGAGATCGGCGGTCACCGCGCACCGCTCTCGACGCGAGCCTCGGCGACGAGGTCTTCCGGGCGCAGCGCTGCGAGTGCATCCAGCAGCGATACCGCGAAACTGCCCGGACCCCGTGCTGTCGTTGCGGCATGCTCGGCGGCGATCGTGTATCCGAGGCTCGCGGCGGCGACCGCCGTGAGCGCATCGTGCCCCGTCACCCTGGCGGCGCCGAGGAGCGCGGCCATGACTGCGCCGAGGGCACAACCGCCGCCGGTGACCCTGGTCAGGAGCTCATGACCGTTCGCGAGTCGCAGGACCCGCTCGCCGTCGGTGAGGAGATCGACCGGACCCGAGACCGCGACCACGGCACCCGTCCTCGTCGCCAGGGCAGCCGCAGCGTCGGCAGCGGCATCCGTACTGTCCGTCGCGTCGACACCTCGGCCACCCGCGCTGACTCCGGCGAGGGCGAGGATCTCGGAGGCGTTGCCTCGGATCGCGGTCGGGCGCTGATTGGCCAGGTCATGCGCCAGCGTCGTGCGGATCGGCAGGGTGCCGATCACGACCGGATCGAGCACCCACGGTGTCCCGGACGCGGTCGCGCCGGCGACGGCTTCGAGGATCGCAGCCCGCTGCTCCGGCGTGGGCGTGCCGAGGTTGATCAGCAGGCCGGAGGCGACCCCGGCGAACGGCTCGGCCTCGCCGACGATGTCGACCATCGCGGGTGCCGCACCGGCGGCGAGCAGCACGTTGGCGGTGAACCCCGTGACGACCGCGTTGGTGATGCAATGCGTCAAGGGCGGAGCCTCACGCACCACCTCCCACAGCGCCGCGGCGGAGCCGACGAGATCGGTGGTGGATTCAGGACGCAGAAGATCGCTCATCGCGACATCCCTTCGCTAGTACGAACTAGATCAGGTTCGACGGGTCTGTTCTCAGCCGCGGATGCGGCACCCCGTGTCACTGCTCGCAGTCTAGCGATCGGCCAGGAGCGCGCGTTCCTCCGCCCGGGTGAGTCCGGCACGTCGCGGCCGATCGACGCCGCGGGCGCGCTCGTCGACGATGACCCGCCCGATCGTGTCGGCGAGGGCGCGGAGCGAGCCTCCCGACGCACGGAACGCTGCGTTGGACCGCGTCATGAATCCCGTCATCTCCGGCGGCAGCCACAGTGGAAGCGACCGCGGTCCGGCCCAGTGCTCGACCTCCCGAGCGACGAGCCAGTCCTCGTCGGCGACGGCCGTGTCACCGGTGTGCCCTGCTGCCGAACGTACCGCCTCCAGCACGTCGGAGAGCGAATGCCTGTCACCGATCGCGTTCACCACCCCGCTCCGAGTCACCGTCACGATGAACTCGGCCAGGTCGTCGACATCGATCACCTGCGCAGCTCTCCCCTCGAGCGGTGGCAGCAGCACCGGCTCCGCGCCGGCGCGCGTGAACGCCGCCGCCCAGTATCCGAACCTGTCGCTCGGATCTCCGTCCCCGACGATGAGCCCGGGGCGCACGATGAAGGCCCGCGCTCCGAGCGCCGAGACGGCGTCTTCGGCCGCGGCCTTCTGCGCCCCGTACTCGTAGACGTCTCCGGGACGGGCGGGCGGATGACGGGGAGCTGATTCGTCGGCCCCGACCGTCTCATCATCGGCGTACACCGACATCGAGGACACATACGTCCACCGTGCGGCACGCTCACCGAGAGCGTCGACGGCACGAGCGACGTGCGACGCTTGCGAGGAGATGTCGACCACATGGTCCCAGTCGCGCTGTGCGAGTGCGTCGTACGCCTCGGCAGCCTCCCGGTCTCCGCGCACGAGCTCGGCACCCTCGGGCGCAGGTCGTGTTCCGCGGGCGAGACAGGTCACTGCCGCACCGGCATCGACCCATCGACGCGCGATCCGCCCCGAGAGCCAGCCCGTACCGCCGAGGATCAGCACATCCGACATGGCTCCATGTCAGCAGGAATCGACCACACGCGAAAGAGCTTCCGCTCAGAGCAGATTGCGCCCGAGGTCGTGCTCAGTCGCGCAGCGCCGCCCCGAACCGTTCGGCCGCCACCGCGACGCCCGCGAGCTTGGCCTCGGTGGCCTCCGCAGCGGTGAGGGTGCGGTCGTCGGCACGGAACCGCAGGGCGAACGTCAGGCTCTTGGAGCCTTCCGGCACGCCCTCCCCGCGATAGTCGTCGACGAGACGCACGGACTCGAGCATCGCACCGGCGCCCTCAGCGAGAGCCGCCTGCACATCCGCGGCGGGAACCTCGGCCGGCAACGTCAGCGAGACGTCCTGCGTGGCAGCAGGGAACGTCGACAGCGACGCGGCCACGACACGGCCGCCCGCGAGCGACAGGACGCGGTCGAGGTCCAGCTCGAACACGGTCGCACGGCCGGGGAGGTCGGCGCCCTCCGCCACCGCGGGGTGTAGCTCGCCGACGTAGCCGACCTCTTCCTCGGCGATCCGGAGGGATCCGGTGCGGCCGGGGTGGAGTGCGGCACGCTCGGCCTGCACGACGTCGATCTCGACTCCGGCGGCGGCGGCGATCACACGGACGGCGTCCAGCGCCTCGACCAGACCGGCGGGTTCGGCCGGGCGACCGGGCTGGCGCGGTGACACGTGGCCGGTGAGCAGCGCCGAGACGAACCGGTGCTGCGGCGGGATCGAGGCGTTCAGCGCGGCGAGCGTCTCTTCCGACGGGCGCTCCCCCAGGGGCGGCACATCCTCCGTACCGTACTCCACACCGGGCTCGGGCAGGAAGACGACGCCCGTCTCGAAGATCGCGAGGTCGGTGAGCCCGCGCGAGATGTTGCGGTGCGCGGTCTGCAGCAGACCGGGGATGAGCGATCGACGCAGGGAGGGCGCCTGACCATCGAGCGGATTCGCCAGGCGGATGCTCGGCAGGTGCTCCCCCGACGCGGAACCGTGCAGGTCGTTCTGCACCTCGGTGGTGAACGGGAACGACGGTGTCTCGACGAGCCCCGCGGCGGCCAGGGCATCGGCCACGCGACGGCGACCCTGCTGATGCGCGGTGAGCCCGCGACCGGACGGCGGCGTCGGCAGCACCGAGGGGATGCGGTCGAGCCCGTGGATGCGGGCGACCTCCTCGGCGAGCGTCCACTTGTCGGTCAGGTCGGGACGCCAGGTCGGCGGGATCACGATCCAGCCGGACCCTGTCTCGGAAGCGGTGACGTCAGCGCCGATGGTGGTCAGCGCCCCGGTGATCTCGTCGTCGGTGTAGTCGACGCCGATCAGACCCTGCACGAATCCGGCCGGGAGCTCGATCTCGCCGACGAAGACCTCGGCGAACAGTGCGCCACCCTCCTCGGTGAGCGTGCCACCGGCGAGCTCGACCATCAGGTCTGCCGCCCGGCGCGCGGCCGCGAAGGGGATGAGCGGGTCGACGCCGCGCTCGAAGCGCTTGGACGCCTCGCTGGGCAGCTTGTGACGGCGTGCCGAGCGGGCGATGGTCGTCGGGTCGAAGGTCGCGGCCTCGATGAGCACGTTCCTGGTGGTGTCGCTCATCTCCGTCGTGCCGCCGCCCATGACACCGGCGAGGCCGATCGGACCCGACTCGTCGGTGATGAGCAGGTCTTCCACGTGCAGCGCGCGCTCGACGCCATCGAGCGTGGTCATCTTCTCGCCCGGGGTCGCACGCCGCACGGTGATGCCGCCGGTGAGCTTGTCGAGGTCGTATCCGTGCAGCGGCTGGCCGAGTTCGAGCATCACGTAGTTGGTGATGTCGATCAGCACGCCCAGCGAACGCATGCCCGCGAGGCTGAGCCGCGCGACCATCCATGGCGGAGTCGGACGCGAGGGGTCGACCCCCCGGACGACGCGGGTCACGAACTCGCTCGCACCGACACGGCCACGGACCGGCGCGGTGTCGTCGACCACGGTGGTGTGGCCGGTGCCCGGCTGCAGTTCGGCGAAGTCACGCTCGGCGGGATCGCGGAAGTCTGCTCCGGTGGCGTGCGCGTATTCGCGGGCCACACCGCGCAGCGAGAACGCGTAGCCGCGGTCAGGCGTGACGTTGATCTCCACTGCCACGTCGTCGAGACCGAGCAGCGCGATCGCGTCGGTACCGACAGGAGCATCGATGCCGAGATCGGACAGCACGACGATGCCGTTGTGCTCGTCGCCGAGGCCCAGCTCCCGCGCGGACGCGATCATGCCGTCGGAAACGTGACCGTAGGTCTTCCGTGCGGCGATCGGGAACGGGCCGGGCAGCACGGCACCGGGCAGCGTCACGACGACCTTGTCACCGGCCACGAAGTTGTGCGCACCACAGACGATGCCGCGGATGCCGCCGTTCGCCTCGCCCACATCCACCTGGCACCAGTTGATGGTCTTGCCGTTGGACTGCGGCTCGGCCTCGAGCGACACGACCTGTCCGACCACCACGGGACCCGTGATGTCGAAGCGGTGCACGTCCTCCTCTTCGAAGCCGACGGTCACCAGCGCGCCGAGGACGTCCTCGGGCGTGGCATCCGCTGCCAGATCGACGTATTCACGCAGCCACGAAAGCGGGACGCGCATCACACCACCATCCCGTACTGCTCGCTGAATCGGACATCGCCCTCGGCCATGTCGCGCATGTCCTGGACGTCGCTGCGGAACATCAGGCCCCGCTCGATGCCCATACCGAACGCGAAGCCGCTGTACTCCTCCGGATCGATCCCAGCCGCGCGCAGCACGTTCGGGTTGACCATGCCGCAGCCGCCCCACTCGATCCAGCGCGCGCCGCCCTTGAAGGTCGGGTGCCACAGGTCGAGCTCGGCGGAGGGCTCGGTGAAGGGGAAGTAGTTGGTGCGGAAGCGGGTCTTGGCCTCGGGGCCGAAGAGCAGCTTCGCGAAGTGGTCGAGTGTGCCCTTGAGGTGCGCCATCGTGATGCCCTTGTCGATCACGAGGCCCTCGAACTGGGTGAACACCGGCAGGTGCGTGGCGTCGAACTCATCAGTCCGGTACACCCGCCCGGGGCACAGCACGTAGATCGGCACCTCGCGGTCGAGCATCGAGCGCACCTGCACGGGACTCGTGTGGGTGCGCATCACGAGATGGCGCGATGTCGGGTCCACGTAGAACGTGTCCTGCTCCTGACGCGCGGGGTGATCGACGTCGAAGTTCAGGGCGTCGAAGTTGAACCACTCGTGCTCGAGCTCCGGTCCCTCCGCGATCTCCCAGCCCATTCCGACGAAGATGTCGCAGACCTGGTCCTGGAGGAGCGTGAGCGGGTGCCGGGCACCGACGCGGGTGCGAGAAGGCACGGCCGTGATGTCGATGCGCTCGGCCTCGAGTCGCGCAGCGACCTCCGCCTCGGCGAGCTCGGCCTCCTTGGCGGCGAGCGCCTTCGTCACCTGCCCGCGCCCCTGCCCCACGAGCTTGCCGAACGCGGCCTTGTTCTCGGGGGCGACCTGTCGCATCGAGGCGTTCAGGACGGCAAGCGGCGATCCGTCGGCAACGTGTGCGGCGCGGGCCGCCTTCAGCTCGGCGGTGTCGGCGGCTGCGGCGATGGCCGCGAGGGCATCGGCGACCGCGGCTTCGACCGCTTCCGGGGTGATTTCAGGAGACTCTGACACGAGAGTCGAGTCTACCGGCGCGTCGCCCCACCGACCGACGGCGCAACCGCATCAGATGCCCTGAGGCGGTGGTCCGCCGAACCCGCCCCCACCGCGCTGCAGCGTGATCAGTTCGGTATCGGTGCCGTCCTGGTGCGGACGCGGATCCACGCCGCCGGCCGGAACGCCGTCGTGCCCACGCGGCGAGCGCCGGGTGCGGATCTCCAGCCACTTGGCGATCCCGGAGAGGATCAGGCACATGATGATGTAGATGCCGCCGATGACGAACGCCGACTGCAGCACGGGGCGTCCCTGCTGAGACGTGAGCTGCTTCGCGAAGTAGAGGAGTTCGGGGTACGTGATGATGAAACCGAGCGCGGTGTCCTTCATCGTCACGACCAGCTGGGCCACGATCACGGGGAGCATCGCCCGGATCGCCTGCGGCAGCAGGATCAGACGCATCACGCCGCTCTTGCGCAGACCGATCGCGTAGCCGGCCTCCTTCTGCCCTCGGGGCAGGGATTCGACGCCGGCGCGGAGCACCTCGGCGAGGACGGATCCGTTGTACGCCATGAGCGCGATGACGACGGCCCAGTACGGGTCCATCTTGACGCCTGCGACGGGCAGACCGTAGTAGAGCAGCATCATGAAGACGAGGACCGGCACGGCTCGGAAGATCTCGGTGATCGCCGTGACGGGGACACGCACCCAGGCATGATCGGACATCCGACCGATGGCGAGCACGAATCCCAGCGCGATGGCGAGGATCGCTGCGAGCCCGAACGCCGCGAGAGTTCGGCCGAGAGCACCGAAGATCTGCTCCCAGACGGCGCTGAAGGTGAAGACGTACCACCGGGACGCGTCGAACTGTCCGCTCACGTAGAAGCGGTAGCCGATGAAACCGAGCAGGGCAAGCACCACGACGACGGTGGCGACACCGATCAGACGGTTGCGCAGGATCGCCTTGGGGCCCGGGACGTCGTACAGGACGGAAGTCATCGCGCGATCCTCCACTTGTTCTCGAGATACCGTTGGAGCCAGCTGAGGAGCAGGACGAGCGCGACGAAGATGACGGCCACCCAGAGCAGCACCGAAAGCGCATTCTCTCCGCGTTCACTGAGGTAGGAGCGGACGGCTCCGAGCTCGAGGATCGAGAAGCCCGCCGCGACGGTCGTGTTCTTCAGAAGCGCGATGAAGACGCTCATCATCGGTGGCACGACCGAGCGGAACGCCTGCGGGAGGACGACCAGAGTCATCACCTGTCCGAACGGGAGGCCGATCGCCCTGGCCGCCTCCGCCTGGCCGACGGGGACGGTGTTGATACCGGCGCGCAGCACCTCCGCCACGTACGTGGCCGTATAGATGCCGATGGCCAGGATGCCCAGCACGGTGGTGCTGAGCTTCGGCAGCCCGAGCTGCGGGTAGCCGAAGATGAAGAAGAAGAAGACGAGGGTCAGCGGGGTGTTGCGGATCAGGTTCACGTACACCGTGCCGACACCGCGCGCGATGGGCACGGGTGAGACGCGGGCCGCCCCGACGATGATCCCGAGGATGAGCGCGAGCAGTCCACCGCCGAAGAAGATGATCAGCGTGTTCTTGAGCGCTTCGCCCCACAGGTCGAGGTTTCCGAAGATGACGTCCACGCCACCCTCCCCTTCACGATTCGGAGAGGGGGCGGCCCTGGAGCCGCCCCCTCTGTTCGATCAGTCGACGGCCGGCTGGCTGACTTCGATGCCGGACGATCCGAGGTTCTTGTCGAAGATCGCCTGCCAGATGTCGCCGCCGTCGGTGAACATCGTGTTGATGAACTCCTGCAGCGCGGCGTCGTCCTTCGCCAGGCCGACACCGTAGCGCTCCTCGGTGAAGGGCTCACCGACCACCTTCAGGTTGTCGGGGTCCTGAGCCGCGTAGCCGATGAGGATGGCCTGGTCGGTCGTGACCGCCTGGACCTCGCCGGAGAGCAGCGCCTCGACACAGGCCGAGTACAGGTCGAACTCCTTGGTGGGGACATCCGGGTAGTTCTCGCGGATGTTCTGGATGGGTGTGGAGCCGGTGGCCGAGCACACGGTGGTGTCGGCGTTCAGGTCGTCCTCGCTCTTGATGGTGTCGTCGTCGGCCGCGACGAGCAGTCCCTGCCCGGTGATGAAGTACGGGCCGGCGAAGGCGATCTGCTCCTTGCGCTTGTCGGTGATCGAGTACGTGCCCACGTAGTAGTCGATGTCGCCGTTCACGATGGCCTGCTCGCGGTTGGCGGAGGCGATCGGCTTGAACTCGATCTTGTCCTCGTCGTAGCCGAGCGAGGCGGCGATCCAGCGGGCGATGTCGACATCGAATCCGGTGCGCTCACCGGTGGTCACGTCGAGGTAGCCGAGACCGGGCTGGTCTTCCTTGACACCGATGACGACCTGGTCGCGGTCCTTGATGTTGTCGAACGTGGGGCTGCCCTCGAGCTGGACGTCGGTCGCGACCTCGAACCAGGTGCTGTCCTCTCCGGCGTCACCGCCATCGGTGCCACCGGGCGTCGACGGGCTGCCGCTGTTGCAGGCCGTGAGCGCGAGCAGTGCTGTCGCCGCGATTCCGATGCCCGCCAGTGTCCGTGTGCGTCGCATGTGCGTCTCCTTCGTGTGCTGTGTGTGCAGGGTCTGTGTGGTCGGTGTGTGGGCCGTCAGTGCGTGAGGAGCTTCGAGAGGAAGTCCTTGGCGCGGTCGCTCTTCGGGTTCGTGAAGAACTCCTCGGGCTTGGCCTCCTCGACGATCCGGCCGTCGGCCATGAAGACGACGCGATCGGCGGCCTTGCGCGCGAAGCCCATCTCGTGGGTGACCACGATCATCGTCATGCCGTCCTGCGCCAGCTCGACCATGACGTCGAGGACCTCGTTGATCATCTCCGGGTCGAGGGCGCTGGTCGGCTCGTCGAACAGCATGACCTTGGGCTGCATGGCCAGAGCACGGGCGATCGCCACGCGCTGCTGCTGACCACCCGAGAGCTGAGCCGGGAGCTTCGACGCCTGCTGCTCCACGCCCACGCGCTTGAGCAGGAGCATCGCCTCGGCTTCGGCATCGGCCTTCTTGAGCCCACGGACCTTGATCGGACCGAGGGTCACGTTCTCGAGGATGGTGAGGTGGGCGAAGAGGTTGAACGACTGGAACACCATGCCGACGTCCGCCCGCAGGTGAGCGAGCCCCTTGCCCTCGGCGGGCAACTCCTTGCCGTCGATGCGGATGCTGCCGCTGGTGATCGTCTCAAGGCGGTTGATCGTGCGGCACAGGGTCGACTTGCCGGAGCCGGACGGGCCGATCACGACCACGACCTCTCCCGGGTTCACGCTCAGGTCGATGTCGGTGAGCGCCTGGAACTCGCCGTAGTGCTTCTGGACGTTCTCGACCACGACGAGCGGGGTATCAGAGGTCATCATTTCTCCAAGCTAGCCACGTCGTACCCCGGGTTCCAGGGTCATCGGTGAGATTTACACGTTCGTAATCACCTGATCGCGGCACCAATGCAGCTCTGCATGGGTACCCCACGGCCCGCCCCCACGGGCCGCGGGATGGTCCTGCCGCCTCGCCCCCCAACGACAGCTGAGCAGCAGGATCCGATCGTGTGCGATCGACCTCACCTTGGCAGAGCGTCGAGCCCGGTGTCAGACTTCTTGAGGATTTCTTGAGCCGTCAGCCGCGGAAGTCCCGGTAGTAGTCGATCGCGCCGGGATGCAGCGGGACCGGGGCGGTGAAGATCGCCGAGCGACGGTCCAGCAGCGCGGCCGTGGGCACCTCCGCCGCGAGACGCAGGCGTGCTTCGAACAGCCCTGCGAGCATGTCCCTCGCGACGGCGTCCGGGGTTGCGGACGCCGTGACGAGATAGTTCGGCACTGCCATGGTCGGCGCGGAGGCGACGAGCCCATAGGTCCCTGCCGGCACTTCCGCGGGCCGGTACGCGTGCGAGTATCCGTCGTTCACCTCGTTCACCCACTCTTGCTCGATCGGGAGCAACCGGACGGAGGAGGTGTCGGCGAGTTCCGCCACACCGGGTGTAGGCAATCCGCCGACCCAGAAGAAGCCGTCGATCTCTCCCCGACCCATCGCGTCGATGGACTCGCTGAGATCGAGTTGCGGGTTCCGGATCGTGGTGATGCCGACGCCGGCCGCGTCCAGCACGCGTCCGGCGATCACCGTCACCCCGGAGTTCTCCGCCCCGAGCGAGATCGTCCGACCCGCCAGGTCGCCGATGTCATCGATCTCCGAGTCCCCGCGCACGACGATCTGCACGTACTCGTCGTACAGACGCGCGAGAGCGCGCACCGGGAGCGGGTCATCGAACGCGCCCGTTCCCGCCACGGCATCCGCGGCCGCGTCGCCCTGGGCGAACCCGATCACGGCCTCTCCGGAGCTCACGCGCAACAGGTTGTCGACGGATCCGGCCGTCTCGTCGGCCGACATCGCGATGTCCAGCGAGCCCGACAGCTCCTCGGCGAGATGACTGCCGTAGTCGTAGTAGACGCCGGTGGACCCGCCGGCGGCGATCACGTACTCCCCGTCGGTCCATTCGTTCGCGCGCTGACTGCACGCGGCCAACGCTCCCACCAGGAGGATCGAGAGGAGGCCAGCGGTGAGTCGCCGCAGCACCGGCGCGGTCATGGCCTCGTCCTGTCGTGGAGCAGCAGCGAGACGAGGAGACCGCCGCTCTCGGCCGACGAGACCGTCAGTTCCCCGCCCACCGTCTCGAGCAGGTCGCTTGCGATCGCGAGCCCGAGACCGGAACCGGGCGTGTCCTGAGTGTCGGCGTTCCGCCAGAACCGGTCCGTCGCCGCGGCCGCCTGCTCCGGCGTCAGCCCGGGCCCGTGATCGCGGACCGTGACCCGGCAGACGTCACCCGAGCGCTCCGCACCGATCTCGATCCCTGAGCCTTCCGGCGAGTACTTCACGGCGTTGTCGATGACGGCATCCAACGCGCTCTCCACGATCGTCCGGTCGGTGACGCTCATGACGGACGACTCCCCTGACGTCTGCAACGAGATCCCCCGCTGTCCTGCCACGTCCCGCCAGGCGTCGAGACGACGGGCTGCCAGCGTCGCGAGGTCGACCGCGGAGATGGTCGAATCGGTGCGTCCGCCGCGGGCGAGGCCGAGCAGCGTCTCCAGGATCCGCGTCATCCGGCGTCCCTCCTCCCGCGTCTCCTCGACGTCGTCGTCCCACTCGCGTCCGAGTCCGGTCGCCAGGTGCTCGACGCGCAGGAGGAGAGCGTTGAGGGGGTTGCGCAGCTCGTGCGAGGCGTTGAGCGCGAACTCCTGCTGTCGGGTCATCACCCGCTCGATCTGGTCAGCCATCCCGTTGAACACCCTGGCCATGCGACGCAGCTCCGGAGGACCGGCATCCTCCGCGACACGCGCATCCATCTCGCCGCGCTCGATCGCTGCCATCGCCTCGTCGAGCCGCCCGACCGGCGAGAGGACCCACCGGGCGAGACGGAACACCAACAGCACTCCAAGGGCGATCAGCACCAGCGCGATGGCGGAGATGAGCAGAAGCTGTTGCAGGATCGCCGCGCGCGGCGCGTCGGCGTCACCGGCGACAAGCACCGCCCCGATCACATCCCCGTCGTCGAAGACCGGCTCGGCGAGGGCGGCATCGGCGACCGTCCACGGGTACACCGCCGCGGGCTGCTCCGCGCGCCGGCCGGACAGCGCCAGTCTGACTCGTTCCGCGTCCTCCTCCGCGAGCACCCCTGGGCTGTCGTCGCCCGCCGCCCAGATACTCCCACCCAGGTCGAACACCGTGACCTCGATCCCGTAGACCTCCCGGAACCTCGCCGCCTCCGCCTCGATCACCGCGGCACTGCCGGAGCGGAGGGCCTGCCGGGCGCTCGTGACGAAGTAGCCAAGATCACCGAGCTGCTGCGTGTAGAAGGCCTGCTGGACGCTGCGCGCAGCGCTCCAGCCCGCGGCGCCTCCCAGCGCGACCAGGATCGCCACGAGGGGCACGAGGAAGACGATGACCAGACGCCGGCGCATGGCTCAGGAGCCCGCCAGCCGGTAGCCGACTCCGCGGACCGTCTCGATGAGACCCCGGGCCCCGCTCTTCTTCCGGATCGCCCCGACGTGCACTTCGAGCGAGTGGCCGAAGCCCCGCCAGTCCGTGTTCCACACCTCGCGGATCAGACGCTCCTTCGGCACGGCGACACCCGGATAGCGTGCGAGCACGGCGATGATGTCGAACTCCTTGCGCGTCAGGTCGATCGGCACCCCGTCGACCGACAGTTGACGTGCCACGAGATCGATCTGCAGCTCGCCGCCGTGCAGCAGGACCCGCGCGTCGGACTCCGGGCGTATCGGACGCGATCGTCGGGTCACGGCCTCGATCCGGGCGAGGAGCTCATGCACGTCATACGGCTTCACCACGAAGTCGTCCGCGCCCGCGCGCAGTCCCTTGATGCGCTCGGCGACCTGGTTGCGCGCCGTCACGATCACGATCGGCACCTCCGACCGCCCGCGGATGCGGCGACACAGATCGATGCCGTCGACGTCGGGAAGCCCCAGATCGAGGAGGACGACCTCGGTGTCCGCACCGAGGAGTTCCAGCGCTGCCGCGCCGTCCGCGGCACGAACCGTGGCGTAGCCGGAGCGGGCGAGGAACGCTTCGAGCGCGCCGGCGACCCGGTCGTCGTCTTCGACGATCAGAATCCTCATCGACTCGGCTTCCCGCTTCCTTCGTGTGCTTCGCTCAGCCCGCGGAGTCCGCCCGCTGAGCGAAGGCGCTCTCGTAGAGGCACACGCTGGCGGCGGTCGCCAGGTTGAGAGACTCGGCGCGACCGAAGATCGGCAGCTTCAGCACCCGATCGGCGAGCGCGAGCGCATCGTCTTCGAGACCACGGGCCTCGTTGCCGAAGAGCCAGCCGGTCGGCTCGGCGAGAGTGCCCTCCGCTCGGGCTTCGAGCAGGTCGTCACCCTTCACGTCTGCCGCGAGGATGCGGAGGCCTGCCGCGTGCGCACGGGTGACCACGTCGGCGAGATCGCCCCCGACCGACACGGGGAGGTGGAACAGCGAACCGGTCGTGGCACGGACGACCTTCGGGTTGTACGGGTCGACGGTTCGCCCCGTCAGCACGACCGCATCGGCACCCGCGGCATCGGCCGCGCGGATGATCGTGCCCAGATTCCCGGGATCGCGGACCTCTTCGCAGATCGCCACGAGTCGCGGAGAGGCCTCGAAGATGTCACGCACCGATGTCGGCGTCTGGTGGACGACCGCGACCAGCCCCTGCGGAGTCACCGTGTCGGCCATCGCGTTGAGCACGTACTCGGTCACATACTCGACGTCGATGCCGGCGTCAGCAGCCTTCCCCCGGATGTCGGGGTGCTTCTCCCAGCCGCTCGGTGTCGCGAACAGCTCGACGATCGCCTCCGGACGGTAGGTAAGCGCCTCACGAACGGACTGCGGCCCCTCGAGGAGGAACAGGCCGGTCTCGGTGCGCGCGCTGCGCTTGGTCAGCTTGGCGACGGCACGGACTCGGGGCGAACGCGGGTTCTCCAGCACGATCACAGTCTAGGGAACGCACAGCCGGTTCCCGCACCATCCACGCAAGGGCCACCCTCCCCCGAGAAACGCCACAGGGCGCCCTCCCGAAGGAGAGCGCCCTGTGTGAAGAGGTGCTTACGCAGCAGACTTCGGCGCGTTGACGTCGGAGGGCAGAGCCTTCTTCGCCGTCTCGACGAGCGTCGTGAACGTCGCCGCGTCGTTGATCGCGAGGTCGGCGAGCATACGACGGTCAACCGTGACACCCGCAAGGCCGAGGCCCTGGATGAAGCGGTTGTAGGTCATGCCGTTCTGGCGAGCCGCAGCGTTGATGCGCTGGATCCACAGACGACGGAAGTCGCCCTTGCGCTTGCGACGGTCCCGGTACGAGTAGACCAGGGAGTGGATGACCTGCTCCTTGGCCTTCCGGTAGAGGCGCGAACGCTGACCGCGGTAACCGGAGGCGCGCTCGAGGATGACCCGGCGCTTCTTGTGGGCGTTTACTGCCCGCTTGACTCTTGCCATTTTCCTGTGTTCCTATTCGTGCGTTCGGACGCGTCAGCGGCCGAGAAGCTTCTTCGCGACCTTGGTGTCAGCCTTCGACAGCACCTGGTCCTGGTTCAGACGACGGGTGCGACGGCTCGACTTGTGCTCGAGGTTGTGGCGCATCCCGGCCTGCTGCTTCTTCAGCTTTCCGCTACCGGTGATCTTGAAGCGCTTCTTAGCACCCGAGTGGGTCTTCTGCTTCGGCATCTTCTCTTCCTTCGTATGGCGCCTTCTCAGGCGACGGTGTCAACCCGCGGTGCGGGAGTTCTGGGGGCGGGAGCTACTCCGCCGGAGCTGCGGCCGGGGCGTCGGCCTTCGCGTCGCGAGCAGCCTGCTTCTTGTCGGCGCGCTGAGCATCGCGGACGGCGTTCTGCTCCTGCTTGGCCTCCGACTTGCTCTTGAGCGGCGCGACGACCATGACCATGTTGCGACCGTCGATGGTCGGGTTCGACTCGACGGTGCCGAACTCGGCCACGTCTTCGGCGAACTTGCGCAGCAGACGCACACCCTGCTCGGGACGCGACTGCTCGCGACCGCGGAACAGGATCATGGCCTTGACCTTGTCGCCCGCCTTGAGGAAGCCCTCGGCGCGCTTGAGCTTGGTCGTGTAGTCGTGAGCCTCGATCTTCAGACGGAAGCGGACTTCCTTGAGGATCGTGTTCGCCTGGTTGCGGCGAGCTTCCTTTTCCTTCTGGGCGGCCTCGTACTTGAACTTGCCGTAGTCCATGATCTTGACGACGGGCGGCTTCGAGTTCGGGGCGACCTCGACGAGGTCGAGATCGGCTTCCTGTGCGAGGCGCAGCGCGGCCTCGATGCGGACGACGCCGATCTGCTCACCCGCGGGGCCGACGAGGCGGACCTCGGGGACGCGGATGCGCTCATTGGTACGGGGATCGCTGATGCGGAACTCCTTAGACGATGTGATTCGGCCACCGTGACGCTCTCTGCATCACGGGCGAAATCGGAATCGTCCCCGCCCACCGGCATTCAGACGCCGGCTCCGCACCCTGTCTACCGGGTCCGTCTTTGCGAACGGAGCCGGTGGAGTGCAAGACCCGGTAGCCTTGAACGGCAAGCGCGGGTGGGAAGTGAATCCTCTTTCGATCCGGAGCATGACGCTCCGGAGCCCGCCAAAGTCTAACAGAAAGCAAGGCGAAGTGACGAACCAGGCATCGGACGAGGCTGCACGCGAGCGCGAAGAGCGCTGGGCACGTCAGGAGGAGGCCGCGTCGTCGGCCACCCGAGACATCGCCGACGTCCCCGCTGTCGAGGTGATCACCACTGCGGCCGTGCACCTGATGAGCGCGGCTGCCGTCAAACTCGGCCTCGCCGACGACCCGGATGCGGCAGCCCAGCTCGACCTCGACGAGGCGCGCAAGCTCATCAACGCCCTCGCCGGACTCATCACCGCCGGCGCCCCCGAGATCAGCGACATGCACGCACGCTCGCTGCGCGACGGTCTCCGCTCGCTTCAGCTCGCCTTCCGCGAGGCCTCCTCCATCCCGGACCCGATCGGCAAGGGACCCGGCGAGAAGTGGACCGGTCCGGTCAACTGACAGCCGGAACGCAAGCGAGACGCGACGCTCAGGCGCTGCGGCGGAGCTTCACGGTCAGCGAGTCGGCGAGCACGGCGATGCGGTCATCGGACGCCCAGCGCTGGGCGAGGCGGGCGAGAACAGCATCGAGCACCTCGCGCTCGAGCCCATCGACCAGTTCGAGGATCACGACCAACTCCGGACCACGCAGGCGCGCGTCGGGGTCGCCGGCAGCGACGGCCACATCGATCACCGCCAGCTCGTGCGCGACGCTCTCCTGCAGCGCGGAGACCACCTCGGTCGAGAGGAAGCTCGGCACCCAGGGGTGCCCCTGAGCGATCGCCCAGACGGCGGGGCGCCGGAAGACGAACTCGGTCTCGGAGGTCGGGTCGAGCACGATCAGATCGGTGTCTTCGGCGGAAGCCGCCAAGGCGGCACGGAGCGCCTCGACCGGGATCGGTCGCGCCGTGGCATCCCACGCCTGCATCGTCTCGACGGACGAGAACACCGGCTGCACTCGACGCCCATCGGGAGCGGCAACCGTGACGATCGAGAGCTCCTGCGTCTTGTCGACCGGCAGGCCGTTGGGCGCGACGCCCTCCTCACCCTTCTCGGCGATGAGCGGGATCAGCACGCGCGCGGAACGGAACGCGTCGACGACCTCGACCTGACTCCCCTCCCCCGCACGGAAGCGGAGCAGAGCGGCCAGCAGGGCGGGGTCCGCGGAGCCGTCGTCCGCCGCGTGGGGGTTCGACTCGAAGCTGCGCCCCTCCCAGGGGACACCGGCGGAGTCGCCGTGGTTGTGCGACTCGGGCCCGCAGGAGTGCGCGTCAGTCTCCTGCGACATCCAGGGCCTCAGCCAGTGTGAAGGCGCCGGCGTAGAGTGCCTTGCCGACGATCGCACCCTCGACGCCCAGCGGCACGAGCGCACGGAGCGCGGCGATGTCATCGAGGTTCGAGATGCCTCCGGATGCGACGACCGGCTTCGGCGTGCGGGCGGTGACCTCGCGCAGCAGTTCGAGGTTCGGACCGCGAAGCGTGCCGTCCTTCGTCACGTCCGTGACCACGTAGCGGCTGCAGCCGGCGTCTTCGAGACGACCGAGGACCTCCCAGAGGTCTCCGCCCTCTTTGGTCCACCCGCGGGCGGCGAGCGTCGTGCCGCGCACGTCGAGGCCGACCGCGATCGCCTCGCCGTAGCGGCCGATCACGTCGGCGGCCCACTCGGGGTTCTCGAGCGCGGCGGTGCCCAGGTTGATCCTAGCGGCCCCGCTCTCGAGAGCCGCTTCCAGGGTCGCATCGTCACGGATGCCGCCGGACAGCTCGATGTCCACACCCTTGAACTGCTTGATGACCTTGCGCAGGATCGGCGCGTTGCTCCCCCGACCGAACGCCGCATCGAGGTCGACGAGGTGGATCCACTTGGCGCCCTGCGCCGCCCACTCACCCGCCGCGTCCAACGGGTCGCCGTAGCTGGTCTCGGTCCCGGCCTCCCCCTGGGTCAGCCGGACGGCCTTGCCACCGGCGACATCGACCGCGGGAAGGAGCGTGAGCGAGGGAGACTGCGCGAAGTCGTTCATGGATTCCTTGGTTCGGGAAGCTCTGCGGCCCGGAGCGGGCACGAGAACCGAGGGTAGTCCGCCCGAGGGCGGGTGACAAAACGGATGACGTCCACGGGAGGAGTCAGAGGCTGCCGATCCAATTGCGCAGCAGTTGGATGCCCGCTTCGCCCGACTTCTCCGGGTGGAACTGCGTGGCCGAGAGTGGGCCGTTCTCGACGGCGGCGAGGAACGGATCGCCGTACGTCGTCCAGGTGAGGACCGGCTGCGGGAAGGGCGGGATCACATCGAGCTCCCACGACTGTGCGGCGTAGGAATGCACGAAGTAGAACCGCTCCTTCTCGAGTCCGCGGAACAGGACGCTGTCCGCGCCGGGCTCGACCGTGTTCCACCCCATGTGCGGGAGCACGGGAGCGTTCAGTTCGGTGACTGCCCCCGGCCATTCGCCGAGCCCCGCGGTGTCGTGTCCGCGCTCGACACCGTGCTCGAACAGCACCTGCATGCCGACACAGATCCCCAGCACCGGTCGCCCACCGGCCAACCGCCGGTCGATGATCTCGTCGCCGCCGTGGGTACGCAGTGCCTCACGGACGGCCTGGAACGCACCGACGCCGGGGACGAGCAGTCCGTCGGCCTCGAGAGCCGTCTGACGGTCTCGGGTCAGCACCGCATCCGCGCCGGCCTCGGCCAGTGCCTTCACCGCGGAGTGGACGTTGCCGGAGTCGTAATCGAAGACGGCGACGCGGGGCGCGCTGCTCACAGCGCACCCTTGGTCGACGGGATGCCGTCGACCAGCGGGTCCAGAGCCTTGGCCTGGCGGAAGGCGCGTGCGAAGGCCTTGTACTCGGCCTCGGCGATGTGGTGCGGGTCGCGCCCGCCGAGGACGCGCACGTGCACCGTGAGTGCGGCGTTGAAGGTGATGGCCTCGAACGAGTGGCGCACGAGAGACCCGGTGAAGTGTCCACCGATCAGGTGGTGCTCGAACCCGGCCGGCTCGCCGGTGTGCACGAGGTACGGACGCCCGGAGATGTCGACGACCGCCTGCGCGAGGGCTTCATCGAGGGGCACGAGCGCATCGCCGTACCTCGAGATGCCCGACTTGTCGCCGAGCGCTTCGAGGATGGCTTGTCCGAGCACGATCGACACGTCTTCGACGGTGTGGTGCGCGTCGATGTCCGTGTCGCCCGAGGCCCGTACCGTCAGGTCGGTGAGCGAGTGCTTCGCGAAGGCGGTGAGCATGTGGTCGAAGAACGGCACCGAAGTGTCGATACGGCTCGCACCGGTCCCGTCGAGGTTCAGTTCGAGCTCGACGGTGGACTCCGACGTGCTGCGCACACGGCTGGCGGTGCGCGGGGTCAGTGCGGGGCTGCTCATGATGCCGATCCTATCGAGGCCAAGGCGTCGAGGAATGCGGTGGTCTCGGACTCGGTTCCTGCGCTCACCCGGAGGTGCCCGGGGATGCCGACGTCACGCACCAGCACACCACGGTCGTACAGCTGCTGCCAGGTCGCGCGCGGGTCGGCGACTCCTCCGAACAGGACGAAGTTCGACCACGTCTCGTGCGGCGTGTAGCCGAGGGCCTCCAGGGTCGCAGTGATCCTGTCGCGCTGCTCGACGATCTCCTCGACCATGCCGAGCATCACGTCGGCGTTGCGCAGCGCAGCAACGGCGGCGGCCTGTGTGAGCGCGCTGAGGTGATACGGCAGTCGGACCAGGCGGAGGGCGTCGATGAAAGCAGGATCGGCCGCGAGATAGCCCACCCGCGCGCCCGCGAACGCGAATGCCTTGCTCATGGTGCGGGAGATCGCGAGCCGAGGCCGCCCTTCGAGGAGCGTGAGCGCGGAGAGCGCGTCGTGCGGAGCGAACTCCTGGTACGCCTCGTCGACGATGACGACGCCGCGCGCAGCGTCGTAGACGGCTTCGACGACATCGAGACCGAGAGGCGTCCCGGTCGGATTGTTCGGCGAGCAGAGGATGACCACATCGGGATCAGCGGCGCGTACCTGCGCGGCCGCATCCTCGGGCGTGATCGAGTAGTCGGGCTCCCGGGTGCCGGCAATCCACCGTGCCCCCGTTCCCTGCGCGATGAGCGGATACATCGAGTACGTGGGCGCGAACCCGAAGGCGGTGCGCCCGGGTCCTCCGAACGCCTGCAGGATGTGCTGCAGCACCTCGTTGGATCCGTTGCCCGCCCAGATCTGGTCGGCGGTGAGCCCATGACCGAGGTAATCCGCGAACGCCTCGCGAAGCGTCGTGAACTCCCGGTCCGGATACCGGTTCACATCGCGGATCGCCACCGCGATGTCGTCGAGGATGTCACTCGCGACCGCCTCCGGGATCGGATGAGTGTTCTCGTTGACATTGAGAGCGACCGGGAGAGGGGCCTGCGGGGCACCGTACGGCTTCAGCCCGCGAAGGTCGTCACGGAGCGGCAGATCGTGGAGGGAGAGCGTCACCCTTCCCATGCTAGGCCGCCGGTCGGGCGGATGACGCACATCCCGGTGAGGGCTCAGTCCACGTACTGCGCCGGGATCGCGAGCTCCTGACCGATCTGGAGCTCGCCACCACGGAGCACGTTCATCCGGCTGATCTCTCCGATGACGACACGCGGGTCGGCGTTCGGCGCGACCGAGGTGGCGATCGACCACAGGGTGTCCCCGGGCAGGACCGTCAGCGTCTCGACACTCGCGGCGGGAGCATCGACACCGGAGGCGATGGCGCTGCCACCGCTGAGTGCCGCGAAAGCGATTCCGATCGCCAGCGGCACCGAGGCGAGAGCCAGCAGCACACCGCGACCCCGTGCCGTCAGCCGCAGTCGCGTGTGGGGGCGTGCGGGTGCCGGGAGGATCGTTGCGGTGCTGACGCTGATGCTGCTCATGTCGTGCTCCTTAGCCTGTCTCGGGGCGATGGGCCCGGAGGAAGTTGGCGTAGCGTTCGCATTCCCGTCTCGGCCGGGAGCCGTGAATGCGAAGCTACGTTCCGAAGATATCTTCGAGTTCGAACATCTGTCAAGTGTTCTTCGAAACCGGAAACGCGATTCGCCCGACACGCTCGAACAGATCTTCCAGATCGGACTGTTTCTCGGATACGGTTTCGATGAGAACACCACACCACGGGCCTCCGACATTCGAAGAGCGACGTCGGAACACGCACTTAAGGAGCACCATGAGCGAGTACTCAGCCCCCGAGTCGGAGGCACCGCGGACCCGCCGTCGCAAGAGCCTGAGCCCGAAGCAGATGGCGATCCTCGAGGTCATCCAGAATTCGATCGCCCACCACGGGTACCCGCCGAGCATGCGGGAGATCGGTGATGCCGTCGGCCTCAAGTCACTCTCGAGCGTGACGCACCAGCTCGGACAGCTCGAGCTCAGCGGCTACCTGCGCCGCGACCCCGGGAAGACGCGCGCGATGGAGGTCCTGATCGATCTGCCCGGTGCGAGCGGCGAGAACCCTGCCGATGTCGCGACCCCCGTGGGCGATGCCGCGCTCGTACCCCTGGTCGGGCGCATCGCCGCGGGTGTGCCGATCACGGCGGACCAGCAGGTGGAGGAGATCTTCCCCCTGCCACGCCAGCTGGTCGGCAAGGGCGACCTGTTCATGCTCAAGGTCTCCGGCGAGTCGATGATCGACGCCGCGATCTGCGATGGCGACTGGGTGGTCGTCCGCTCCCAGAACAATGCGGAGAACGGGGAGATCGTGGCCGCGATGCTCGACGGGGAGGCCACCGTCAAGGTCCTGCGCCGTCGCGACGGGCACACCTGGCTCCTGCCCCGCAACTCGTCTTTCGAGCCGATCCTCGGTGATGAGGCCGTCGTGCTCGGCAAGGTCGTGGCCGTGCTCCGAGCGGTCTGACGTGCCCCTCTGACCGTCGAGGCCCCCGCTGACCGTCGAGGCCCCCTCCCAGATACGTTTCTGAGAGGGGGCCTCGACGCTGGGCGGGGGTGTCGACCCGCTGCGGGGGTGTCGACCCTGCGCGGGGGTGTCGACCCGGGGTGGGCTACACCCGGACGCTCACGTCCTCACGCACCCGGCGCGTCGCCTCGACGATGTTGCGCAGCGAGGCGGTCGTCTCGTCGTAGCCGCGGGTCTTCAGGCCGCAGTCCGGGTTCACCCAGAGCTGACGTGTCGGGATCTCCTCCACCGCGCGACGCAGCAGCGACTCGACCTCCTCGACCGTGGGCACGCGCGGCGAATGGATGTCGTAGACGCCCGGACCGATGCCGTGGTCGAACCCGACCTCGGCGATGTCGGCGACGACCTCCATGCGACTGCGCGCCGCCTCGATCGAGGTCACGTCGGCATCGAGCGCCCGGATCGCATCGATCACGACACCGAACTCGGAGTAACAGAGGTGCGTGTGCACCTGGGTACCCGCAGCGGCACCACCGGTCGCGAGTCGGAACGAGTCGACGGACCAGCGGAGGTACGCGGGCTGGTCCGCCTTCTTCAGCGGCAGGAGTTCACGCAGCGCGGGCTCGTCGACCTGGATGATCGCGATGCCGGCAGCCTCCAGGTCCGCGATCTCATCGCGCAGCGCCAGCGCGACCTGGTTCGCGGTCTCACCGAGCGGCTGGTCGTCGCGTACGAACGACCAGGCGAGGATCGTCACGGGACCCGTGAGCATGCCCTTCAGGTGCTTGCTCGTCAACGACTGCGCGTAGGCGGACCATCCCACGGTGATCGGAGCCGGTCGCGAGACGTCGCCCCAGAGGATCGACGGACGTGTGGCCCGGGATCCGTACGACTGGACCCAGCCGTGCTCGGTCACGGCGAAGCCATCGAGGTTCTCGGCGAAGTACTGCACCATGTCGTTGCGCTCGGGCTCACCGTGGACCAGCACATCGAGCCCGAGGTCCTCCTGCAGAGAGACGACGCTGGCCACTTCGCGACGCAGGAAGTCGTCGTAGTCCTCGGCGGGGATCTCGCCACGCGTGAACCGGGCGCGCGCACGCCGGATGTCGCCGGTCTGCGGGAAGGAGCCGATCGTCGTCAACGGCAGCACGGGCAGGCCGAGCGCCTCCTGCGCGGTCTCACGCTCCTCGTACCCGACGCGGGAGAAGTCGGCCGTGCTGAGCGCGCGATCGCGGACGGCACCGTCACGAACGCCCGGTGCGGCGAGACGATCAGCCAGGGCCGCGGACGACGCGTCGAGCTCGGCGGCGATCGACGCGCGGCCGACGCTGAGTCCCCGTGCGAGCACACCGACCTGCTCGACCTTCTGGTCGGCGAACGCCAACCACGAGACCAGACGCTCGTCGAGCCGGGACTCGTCGGTCACATCGTGGGGCACATGCAGCAGCGACGTCGACGTCGACGCGGACACGGCCGCGCCGAGCGCACGGAGAGCCTCGAGCCGGTCGAACGCGTGCGCGAGGTCGCCGCGCCAGATGTTGTGCCCGTCGACCACCCCGCCGACGAGGGTCTTGCCCTCGAGCCCTGCAGCCGGGGCGGGCACGCCGCCGCGCACGAGGTCCACAGCGATCGCCTCGATCGGCGCGGCCGCGAGCACCGGGAAGACCTCACCGAGGTCGGCGTACGGGGCGGCGACGAGGATCGCGGGGCGTTGCGTTGCACGTCCGAGCACGTCCAGCGCTCGGGCGGCAGCATCCGCCAGCTGCGCAACGGATGCAGGGAGCGACTCGCTCACGAGCGCTGGCTCGTCGAGCTGCACCCACTCGGCTCCCTCGGCGCGAAGTCGCGCGAGCAACTCCACGTAGACCGGGAGGAGGTCATCGAGGCACGACAGCGGGTCGAAGCCCTGCGGGGCGTCATCCGAGGCCTTCGCCAGCGCGAGGAGGGTGACGGGGCCCACGATGACCGGTCGCGTGACCAGTCCCGCCTCGGCAGCCTCGGAGACCTGCCGGACGAGGCGGTCGCTGGAGAGCGAGAACACCGTCTCCGGGCCGATCTCCGGCACCAGGTAGTGATAGTTGGAGTCGAACCACTTGGTCATCTCGAGCGGCGCACGATCGCCCTCCCCGCGGGCGATCGTGAAGTAGGCGGGGAGTCCCACCGTGCCGTCGGCACCGCGGAGGTCCTCGAAGCGGGTCGGGATGGCCCCGACGGTCACGGCGGCATCGAGCACCTGGTCGTAGTACGAGAAGGACTCGGGGATCGCGGAGTCCTTGCGTCCAAGCCCCAACTCGGCGAGGCGCTCACGCGTCGATGCGCGCAGCTCACGGGTGGTCCGCTCGAGCTCCTCCTCGTCGATGCGGCCCGCCCAGAACGCCTCGACGGCCTTCTTGAGCTCACGGCGACGGCCGATCCGGGGATAGCCGAGGATGGTGCCCTCGGGGAATGCGGTCATGATCTTTCCTTTCGGCGGGGTCTAGTGACGCAGGGCCGGGAGGATCCCGGCTTCTGCGAGGACGGTGAGGACGGTCTCGTGTTGGTTGAAGGCGTAGAGGTGCACGCCCGGCGCTCCCCCGGCGACGACCTCGCGAGCGAGGCGTGCGGCCCACTCGATGCCGATCTCTCGACGACCCTCCGCGGTCGGCTCGACGTCGAGCGCGATGGCGAGCTCGCTCGGCAGGTCCTCCCCCGTGAGCTCGAGCACGCGTGTGAGCCGCGCCGGTGAGGTGATCGGCATGATGCCCGGCAGGATCGGGATCGTGACCCCGGCGCTGCGAGCCCGTTCGACGAACGCCAGGTAGTCGTCAGGGTGGAAGAAGAGCTGCGTGATCGCGAAGGTCGCCCCGGCGGCCTGCTTGGCGAGCAGCGCCTCCACATCCTGCGTGCGGTGCGTGGCCCGCGGATGCCCTTTCGGGAATGCGGCGACCGCGATGTTCACCTTGCGGCGGGGATCGACCCTCGCGGCACCGGGGAGTCCAGGGACGGGTGCCTCCTCGTAGGGAGCCCGTTCGGCCTGCACGCGGTCGATCAGCTGCACGAGCTGGGCCGCACTCTCCAGATCGCCGAGGTCGCCCTCGGTCTGCCCGGTGGGCGGGTCTCCGCGCAGGGCGAGGAAGCTGAGGATGCCGGCATCGAGGAACTCGCGGATCAGCGTCGCGGCGCCCGCGTAGCTGTTGCCGACGCAGGTCAGGTGCGCGAGTGGCTCGACGTCGGTCTGCGTGCGGATGAACCGGAGCACGTCGAGGGAGCGGCCACCGGTCGATCCGCCCGCCCCGTAGGTGACCGAGAGGAAGTCGGGCCCCGCGGCGGCGAGGCGTCGGACGGTGTCGTGCAGCGCTTCCTCGCTCGACGCCGAACGCGGTGGGTAGAGCTCGAAGGAGAACGGCACGCGAGGAGTGCCTGAGGTCTCGGTCTCGGAAGACATCTTCTCTCCTGGGGACAAGTCGGGCCGGGGGCCGCGCACGACACAGAGGACGTCGTTCGCGGGCGGGTGCCGGGCTCGGCTGTCGCTCCACGCTCCGGGGCGAACCGGGGCGTTTCCAGAAACCTAGATCACCCTGTCGGGTCGCCGCACGTGTGTGACGCCGTGTGTCATCGGCCCATAGGCTCGAAGCATGTCGTCCCCTTACGGTTCCTGGCCCTCGCCCTTCTCCGCCGCATCCGTGGCGGTCTCGTCCCCGCGCATCGACGGCGCCCGCTTCGTCGGCTCCGAGATCTGGTGGGGGGAATCCGTCCCGTCCGAGAAGGGGCGCGTGACGGTGCGGAGTTCGTCCGGGGACGAGATCCTTCCCGCCCCCTGGAGCGCACGTTCGCGGGTGCACGAGTACGGGGGCGGCGCATGGACAGCCGATCGCCAGGGCACGCTCTACTTCGTCGATGCGGATGATCAGCGGGTGCGTCGACTCGTCCCTGGCACCGAGCCTGTCCCCCTCACCCCGCAGGGCGCGGCGCACGGAGGCCTGCGGGTGCAGGCCGGGCGTCTGCTGGCCGTGCGTGAAGACCTGTCGACGACCCCGCACACCCGATCGATCATCGAGATCCCGGTCGACGGTTCGGCGGCGGACGACGCGAGCGCGATCCGGGTGATCCGGGAGAGTGAGGGCTTCGTCGCCCATCCGGCGCTCTCCCCCGACGGCAAGCGGATCGCCTGGGTCGAGTGGGACACCGGCCGGATGCCGTGGGAAGAGGCACATGCTCGGATCGTCGCTCTCCCCGCAGGCGACGTGCACACCGTGCCCTCGCGAGCGGCTCTGCAACCGGAGTGGC
The DNA here is from genome assembly GCF_024498615.1 of Microbacterium sp. J1-1. NCBI lineage: Bacteria > Bacillati > Actinomycetota > Actinomycetes > Micrococcales > Microbacteriaceae > Microbacterium > Microbacterium sp. J1-1. The sequence goes on from NZ_CP089590.1 coordinate 2,432,077, forward strand.
TCGGCGACGCGGAACTGGTGTTCGCCGATGACTCCGCCGGCCGATGGGGGCTGCACCGCGTCGCTCTCGACGGCGACGTCCCGGGCGCCGAGCCGCAGCCGCTCGCACCGGCGGATGCCGACACGGGCTACGGGCTCTGGGTGCTCGGCAACCGCTGGTACCAGCCGCTGAACGACGGGCGGATCGTGGCCGTGCGGACGAACGGCCGTGACCTGGTGGTCGTGATCGATGCGGATGGCGCCGCACGTCCGATCGATGTCCCCGCGGACGGGCATGTCAGCGTGGACGACGCCGAGGGCACCCGGGTGCTGCTCTCCGGGAACGGCTCACACGTCACACCGGGCCTGTGGGTCGTCGACGTCGACTCCGGAGAGACCGTCACGGTGCGCGGCGGGGAGCCCGTGGACGCCCGGTGGATGCCGCGCGCGGTGCCGATCGAGGTCGATGGTGCGCATGGTGAGGTGCACGCCTTCGCGTATCCTCCCGCGAACCCGGATGCGAGCGCACCCGACGACGAGCTCCCGCCGTACATCGTGCTCGTGCACGGGGGGCCGACGGCGCACGTCTCCGGCGCCTCCTCGACGGCGATCGCCTACTACACGAGCCGGGGCATCGGCGTGCTCGACGTGAACTACGGCGGATCCACGGGCTACGGCCGGGCCTACCGCGAGCGTCTGAACGGGCGATGGGGCGTCGTCGACGTCGATGACGTGATCTCCGCAGCCCGAGGTCTCGCGGACGCGGGACTCGCCGACCCCGCCCGCATCGCCATCCGCGGAGGGTCGGCCGGAGGCTGGACGGTCCTGTCGGCGCTGGTCCGTGGCGGGGCGTTCGCCGCGGGGATCAGCCGCTACGGCGTGGCGGATCTGCGGCTGCTGGCCGCGGAGACCCATGACTTCGAAGCGACATACCTCGACGGACTCGTCGGCCCCCTCCCCGAATACGAAGACGTGTACATCGAGCGTTCGCCGCTGACCCACGCCGACCGCATCGACGTTCCGGTGCTTCTCCTCCAGGGCGGCGAGGACCGCGTGGTCCCGCCGTCGCAGTCGGAGTCGATCCGCGATGCCCTGGCGGCGCGCGGCGTCGATCACGAGTACGTGCTGTACCCGAGCGAGGGCCACGGTTTCCGCAGTGCGGAGACGATCGTCGACTCCCTCGAACGCGAACTCGCGTTCCTCGGCCGGGTGTTCGGGTTCGAACCGCGCCGCTGAGGGCGGGGCGCTACTCCCCCACGCGGTTGCGCAGGCGCATCGCGCGCTCGGCCTCGCGCGTGTCCTGACGCTCTCGCAGGGTCTGACGCTTGTCGTACTCGCGCTTGCCCTTCGCGAGGGCGATCTCGACCTTCGCGCGGCCGTCCGAGAAGTAGAGCTTCAGAGGGATCAGCGTGTATCCGCCCGCCGAAACCGCGTGCGCGATCTTCGCGATCTCCTCGCGATGCAGCAGCAGCTTGCGGACGCGCTTCGCCGAGTGATTGGTCCAGTGCCCCTGCGAGTACTCCGGGATGTGCACTGAATCGAGGAAGACCTCATTCCCCTTGACGAACGCGTAGCCATCGCTGAGGTTGGCGCGTCCCTGACGCAGCGACTTCACCTCGGTGCCGGTGAGCACCATCCCCGCCTCGTACGACTTCTCGATCGTGTAGTCGTGACGTGCGCGACGATTGGTCGCGACGACCTTCTCTCCGCGTTCCCTGGGCATGATGCTCTCCTGTTGCCGTGATGAGCTCGATCGATCTTTCCGGCCGAGCAGCCTTTCAGGCTATCAGGTACGGAGCCAGCGGCGGATCGCGAACCCGGCGGACAGAGCAGCCAGCACCACCCCGATGCCGATCAGCACGGGCACGACGAGCACCGCATCCTGCATCGTCACCCAGGTCGTGATGAAGGGGACCCGACCTCTCAGGTAGCCCTCGACGCCGAAGTGCATACCGGCGACGACCGCAGCGCTGGCGAGCGCCGAGCCGAGGAACGCCGCGAACACGCCCTCCAGGACGAAGGGTGTCTGGATGAATCGGTTCGAGGCACCGACCAGACGCATGATCCCGATCTCCTTCCGTCGGGCGTACGCCGACAGCCGGATGGTCGTGCCGATCAACAGCGTCGCAGCGATGAGCATCAGCACGGCGATGCCGACCGCGATGTAGGTGGCGACGGTCAGTGCTGAGAACAGCGGATCGAGATACTGCAGCTGATCCGTGACCTGTTCGACCCCCGCCTGGCCGCTGAAGGCTTCGGCGAGCACCTGTGACTGGCCCGGATCCTTCATCGTGACGAAGAACACCTCGAACGCCTGGTCCGGCGTGAGAACGCTCGCCTGCTCCGCGCCGAGCTGGTCGACGAGCTTGGCGTAGGTCTCTTCCTTCGTGTCGAAGGTGATGGAGCTGATCAGCGGCGCCAAGGCCTCGCCCTCGAGCTGGGCGCGGACCGCGGCGACCTGCTCCTCGCTGGCCGCACCATCGATACAGGTCTCCGACTCGGACACCTCCGAGCACATGTACACGGCGACCTGGGCGCGCTCGGCCCAGTACCCGCGCATGACACCGATCTGCCCCTGCATCAGGATCGCTGCGCCGACGAAGGTCAGCGACACGAAGGTCACGAGAACGACGGAGATCACCATCGAGATGTTCCGCCGGAGGCCGCCCAGGGCCTCGGCGAGGATGAGTCCGATTCTCATGAGGTCGGGCCCACTTCCTCGTCGTCTTCGTCGGAGAGGCCGAGGCGGTCGGCGACTCCGAGCTCTGCGACATCGACATTCGGGAGGGTGATCGGATGCGTGCGGGGCCGGTTGACGGCGGGCGGCTCGACCACGGCGGGCGGTTCGACGATCCGCGCGGCCTCGGGCGTGAAGGCCTGCTCCGGAGGTTCGACGGTCTGCGGAGGCTCGACCGTCCGCAGGGACGGCTCGGCTTCGACATCCGGGCCCCGGTCCGCGGCCGCGGTCCGCTGCGCGGCGAGCTCCTCGGCGAGGGCAGCGCGCACCACCGAGAGGTCGGCCGTCTGGCGCTGCACCTCCTGCACCGCGGTGAGGGCGGCGGCCGCAGCGGCACCGCGCACCTCCTCCGGCACGAGGCGCGGGATGTTCGAGGTGTCGCCGTAGCCGCCGTGCACCTCGTCGCGCACCATCTCCCCGTCGCGCAACTCGATCACGCGACGCTGCATCTGGTCGACGAAGCCGGCCTCGTGCGTGGCCATCAGCACGGTGGTCCCTCCCGCGTTGATGCGGGCGAGGAGCTGCATGATGTCGACGGAGGTCGCGGGGTCGAGATTGCCGGTGGGCTCGTCGGCCAGCAGCACCTGGGGGCGGTTCACCAGAGCGCGGGCGATCGCGACGCGCTGCTGCTCCCCACCGGACAGCTCGTGCGGCATGCGCTTCTGCTTGCCGTCGAGTCCGACGAGAGCGAGTGCCTCCGGTACGGCCTGCTGTATGAATCCTCGAGAGGATCCGGTGACCTGCAGCGTGAAAGCCACGTTCTGATACACGGTCTTCGAAGGGAGGAGGCGGAAGTCCTGGAACACCGAGCCGATGTGGCGCCGGAAGTACGGCACCTTGCGGTTGGCGAGCGAGCGGAGATCACGACCGAGGACCGCGACGCGGCCCGAGGTCGGCACGTCTTCACGCAGGATGAGGCGCAGACAGGAGGATTTCCCGGACCCCGAGGCACCGACGAGGAAGACGAACTCCCCGCGCTGCACTTCGAAGTCGACACCGGAGAGAGCGGGCTTCGTCGTCCCTCTGTAGCGCTTGGTGACGTTCTCGAACCGAATCATGGCGATTCGAGCCTAAGCGCGCCCCTCCGGCTGGTCGCGAGCGACACCCCGCACACCGTGTCCCTGTGCGCACGAAATGGGGACTATTCCCCATCCGGAGGCCTCACCCCGGTCACCGCCCACTGCTATACATGAAGGGGTCGCCGCACCAGGGAGCGATCGCATTCATCGAGGGGGAATCATGACCACGACACCAGCAGGCTGGTACGACGACGGATCCGGACGCCAGCGCTGGTGGGACGGCCAGCAGTGGACCGAGCACTTCGCTCCCGAGGCTGCGGCTTCGGTCGAGTCCGAGGCCCCCGCTGCGGCTGAGACTCCGTCAGCCCCCGAGGTCCCCGCCTCCGAAGCCCCCGCCGCCGAGGTCCCCGCCGCCGATGTTCCGGAATACGGCTCCCCGGCTCAGCCGGCCGCCGGTTACCCGGGTTCCGCCCCGACCTACCCTGCGGGGTACACGACGTCGCCGTCGGGCTACCCCGCCGCTTCGCCGTACGCTCAGCCCGGCCAAGACGCTCCGAAGAAGATCTCGATCCTCGGACTCGTCGGCCTCGGCCTCGCCGCCATCGGAACGATCCTCGCCTTCATCCCCCTGATCGGATTCTTCGGGTTCATCCTGCTCGGTGCCGGCTTCATCGTCTCGCTGATCTCGCTGTTCCTGAAGGGCAAGAAGTGGCCCGGCATCGCGGGCCTGATCCTCGCCGTCGTCGGCACGATCATCGGCGTCGTGATGTTCTTCGTGTTCGTCTTCGCGGTCGCGCAGACGGCGAGCGAAGAGATCGACAACCTCCCGAGCACCTCCCCGTCGATCGAGGCGACCGACCCGGGCGAGACGGACGGTGCCGACGACGGCACCCGCCCGACCACGTCCGAGGTGGCGGCAGGGCTGACGGCGATCCTCATGCTGGACGGCACCGAGGGGTACACCGAGGAGCAGGTCCTGTGCCTCGCCGACCTGCTCGTCGTCTCCGACCTCGACAACGACACGCTGCGTGCGATCGCCGAGAGCGACGGCACTCTGACGGATCTCGACGCGATCAACGGTCTGGCCGAGGTCCTCGGGGACACCGAGGCCATCACCGCCTGCTTCGTCTCCTGAGACACCACGACAGCGGGAGCGCGAGATGACTACGCCTGCGGGGTGGTACGACGACGGTTCGGGGAACCAGCGGTGGTGGGACGGACAGCAATGGACCGAGCACGTCGTGGCCGCTCCCCCGCGGCCCGCCGAGCCCGCTCCCGCTCCCGAGCCCGCTCCCGCTCCCGAGCCCGCTCCCGCTCCCGAGCCTGCTCCCGAAGGTGATCCCGTCCCGGCCACACCGGAACCTGCTCCGTTCGCTCCGCCGTACATGATGGCGCCTGCGGATCCGACACCCGTCGCGGGCCCGACCATGACCGGCTATCCGGGCGCTTCCGGCGTCGTCGGTGATCCGTGGGCGGTCCCGGCCGCTCCCCCTGCCGCGACCGGGACGCCGGTGCTCGGCATCATCGGCCTGGTGACGGTGGTCGTCGGCGTGATCGGCGCCTGCGTCCCCGTGATCGCGATCGCGGGCTGGAGCCTGCTCGCCATCGGGTTCATCCTGTCGCTCATCTCGCTCTTCCTGCGGGCTCGGAAGTGGCCGGGCATCACCGGGATGGTGGTGGCGGCGATCGGCGCCGTCCTCGCGGTCGCCGTGTCGCTCGTCCTGCTGGGAGTCGCGTCCGCAGCGGGAGGAGCCGGCTCTCCGAGCGGAGCCCCGGGCGAGCGCCCGTCGACGGACGACGGTTCGAGCGCCATCGAGGGTGCCGAGATGGTGAGCTTCGCCGATCTCCGCGTGGGCGACTGCCTGCCGTTCGTCGACTACTCCGACGAAGAGGGGAACATCTACGAACTCCCCGTGGTGCCCTGCGCCGACCCCCACACGGACGAGGTCTTCTTCATCTACGACCTCGAAGGCGAGGAATTCCCCGGTGACGGCGCCCTCCAAGACCAGGCATGGGATGGCTGCCTGTCGGAATTCGAGGCCTACGTGGGCACGTCCTACATGGATTCGGTTCTCGACTACTACACGTATCAGCCGACGGAGTCGTCGTGGGTCCGTGGCGACGACCGCACCGTGCACTGCATCCTCTACAGCTATGAGGACGTGACCGGCACGCTGAAAGATGCCGCGTACTGACTCCTGCGCTGTCGCCGAGACAAGAAGAACGGCCCCGGGATCACTCCGGGGCCGTTCTTCTTTGTCTCAGTCCTCGATCTTGCGCTTGCGCCAGCGGATGCCCGCCGAGATGAAGTCATCGAGATCGCCGTCGAACACGGCGGCCGGGTTCCCGGACTCCTGTCCGGTGCGGAGGTCTTTCACCAGCTGCTGTCCGTAGAGAAAGTAGGAGCGCATCTGGTCTCCCCAGCTCGCGGTGATGTTGCCGGCGAGTTCCTTCTTCTTCGCTGCTTCCTGCTCCTTCTGGAGCAGCAGGAGCCGCGTCTGCAGCACGCGCATGGCGGCTGCCCGGTTCTGGATCTGCGACTTCTCGTTCTGCATCGACACGACGATGCCGGTCGGAAGGTGGGTGAGGCGCACCGCGGAGTCGGTCGTGTTGACCGACTGTCCGCCGGGGCCGGACGAGCGGAAGACGTCGACACGGATGTCGCTCTCGGGGATGTCGACCTCGGTCGCCTCCTCCATGAGCGGGATGACCTCGACCGCGGCGAACGACGTCTGGCGCTTGTCGGCGGATCCGAACGGACTGATACGCGCGAGGCGGTGCGTGCCGGCTTCGACCGAGATGGTTCCGAAGGCGTAGGGCGCATCGATCTCGAAGGTGGCGGACTTGATGCCCGCACCCTCCGCGTACGACGTGTCCATCACCTTGACGGGGTATTTGTGGCGCTCTGCCCAGCGCAGGTACATGCGCATCAGCATCTCGGCGAAGTCGGTGGCGTCGTCGCCCCCCGCGCCGGAGCGGATCGTGATGATCGCTGCCCGGTCGTCGTACTCGCCATCGAGGAGCGTCTGCACCTCGAGCTGGTTGATCAGGTCGGTGAGTGCCGCGAGCTCGGTGCGCGCCTCCTGCGCGGAATCCTCGTCGTCCATCTCGTTGGCGAGACCCACGAGCACCTCGAGGTCGTCGAGGCGCTGCGCGATGCCGGTGATGCGGGCGAGCTCGGACTGACGGTGGCTGAGCGCGCTGGTCACCTTCTGCGCGTTGTCGGTGTCGTCCCAGAGGTCGGGGGCACCGGCCTCTTCGCTGAGACGCGCGATGTCGTCGCGGAGACGGGAGACATCGACGACCTCGCTGATGTCGCCGAAGGTGTGCCTGAGCGCCTGGATTTCGGCGGAGAGATCTAGTTCGAGCATGACACCTCAGCCTAACGTGCCGTCTGCCCACGCGGGGACCGGGTCCAGGAGCACCTCCCTGCGGGGAGTAGCGTGAGGGCGTGAGCAGTGCATCGACGGTCCTTCGGCAGTTCGGACCGATGGTGTATCTGCCGACGGTCCTCTTCGCCCTCGGCGAGGGCGCCGTGATCCCGCTCATCCCGGTACTGGCAGCCGCCATGGGCGCCGACGTCGCTTTCGCGGCCCTCGTCGCCTCCGCGCTCGTCATCGGCCAGCTCTGCGGAAACCTCCCTGCCGGATGGGCGGTCGGGCGCATCGGCGAGCGGTTCACGATGGTGATCGCCGGCGTGATCGCGATCCTGGCGGCCGTGGGAATGGTCTTCGCGCCGACGCTCGGCGTGCTGGCGGCCTCGGTCTTCGTCCTGGGCGTGTGCGCGGCCGCATTCGGCCTGGCCCGTCACGCGTTCATGACGACCAGGGTCCCGGTCGCCTTCCGCGCGCGCTCGCTCTCGCTGCTCGGCGGCAGCTTCCGCCTCGGCATCTTCATCGGCCCGTTCGTGGCAGCGGGTCTCCTGCAGCTGTTCGGCACCGAGAGCGCCGCGATCTGGTTCTTCCTGGGCTGCCTCGTGGTGATGGTGCTTCTCGTGCTCTTCGGCCCCGATCCGGAGAAGACGACACCGCCCGCTCCGCTCACCCCGGCCGAGCGTTCCATGGAGGACTCCGGCGAGGCGGTGAGCGGATCCATCCCGACCGTCGAGCGCACGGGCATCTTCCAGACCATGTGGCGACAGCGCGCGGTGCTCGGCCGTCTCGGACTCGCCGCGGCGTCGCTGTCGGCAGTGCGCTCCGCCCGGCAGGTCGTCCTCCCGCTGTGGGGGCTCTCCCTGGGGCTGGACGCCTCGACGATCGCCCTCGTGGTCGGCGTCTCCGGGGCGATCGACTTCGCGCTCTTCTACGCCAGTGGGCAGGTGATGGACCGATTCGGACGACTGTGGGCGGCGATGCCCGCGATGGTGCTCATGGGCGCCGGCTTCCTCGCGCTGTCGTTCACGCACGAGCTCGATGCGGCGGTGCTGTGGTTCGGGATGTTCGCCGCGGTGCTCGGCGTCGGCAACGGCCTGTCGAGCGGGATCCTGCTCACCCTCGGTGCGGATGTCGCCCCGAAGCGCGAGCCCGCCGCCTTCCTCGGATCCTGGCGCACGCTCACCGACGCCGGAGGTGCGATCGCGCCGCTGTTGGTGTCGGCGATCACCGCTTTCTCGGCGCTCCCCTTCGCGGCCGCAGCGATGGGCGTCATCGGCCTCGTCGGGGCAGCCGGATTCCTGCGGTGGATCCCGAAGTTCATACCCAGATCGCGCCCGGAGCCCGGAGCCGAACCGAACCACGGCTGACTCCCTCCGCAGTCGATCCACTCCCGGCCTCACCACAGGGCCGTGCGGCTCGTGGCCGTGGACTCCAAACGCACACCGTCCGGGACGAAGGGCGACAGCAAGGGCGGACGCCAGTCGACGCCGACCGTCACACGTGCCGACACCCCATCGGGTGTTCCCGCCGCGACGAGGTCCGTCGCGCCCGGCACCCCCTCGACCAGGGCTGCCGCTTGCTCCTCGACCCCGGTATCCGTCAACTCGGCGCGGACGCCGTCGGCCGTCACCGCGAGGATGAAGCCATCCGCCCCGGCGAGCGCCGCCGAGTCCGCGAAGGCGTCCAGCCGCTTCTGCGCGATGTAGAGATCCGTCGCGCAGACGCAGACGTAGATCACCACGAGCGCGAGGAGCACGTAGCCGAGCGTCAGCAGGAGGACGCTGCCCTCGTCCTGCCCCGGCACCGCTGTGTCCGTTGACCGGACGGCGCGCGTCATCGCGCACCCCACAGCCGCGACACCTTCTGCGCCGAAGTGGCCTGGACGGCGACCGCGGTGGAACGGTCGAGCCCGAAGAGCTCCGGCACGAGGGGCAACCGCACCCGGGTGCTGACGGTGACGAAGACGGTCGCTCCCGACGATGGGCATTCGACGCCCGACGGAGTGCATGTCAGCGTCACGTCCACCGCGTCGGCATCCAGACCGTACTCGTCGATCACCCCACGGAGCACCACATCTCCGCGTTCAGTCGCGGATGCGGCGTCCGGAGCCCGCGCGATGACGCGCGCCATGTGCCTCGCCGCCGCTTCTGCGCCGAGCGTCTGCTCCTGGATGCCGCCGAGCGCGATCACGAGGTAGACCATCGGCACCAGGAGGATGACGCCGACCGCGATGAACTCGAGCGCCGCTGATCCTTCCTCACCGGCCACCGAACGTCTCCACGGGTGCATGGGCCTCCACCTCCATCGCGAACGGGATTCCGATCAGGCCCAGCAGGGGGAAGGTCGAGCGCACTCGCACGTCGACGGTTTCTTCCTCCGGGAGCCCCGAGGTGCCGATCCGGATGTCCTCGGCATATCCCGCGCCGATCGCACGCGTGATCACCTCGCGGGTGCGCTCGACTCCTTCGGCCGGACTCGTGTCGGCGAGAGCAGCGTGATACGCGCCTTCGACGGCTGCATCGTGGACCACGTTTCGCACATAGACGGCGAGCGCGAGTTGGAGGACGGCGAGTGTGAGCGCCGTGAGCAGCGTTCCCACCAGCAGGAACTCCACCGGGCTCGAACCGCGCTCATCCGCGAACCGGGGCCCCTCCGCCATGTCAGAGCCCCGACACCCGTTGGATCGCCTGTTCGAACAGCGCGGTCAGCGCGGGTCCTGCGACCGCCCAGATCAGCGCCACCAGGCCGGCTGTCATCAGTGTCACGAGCACCCAACCGGGGACGTCACCGGATTCGTCGGCCGACAGAGCGCGGAAGAACGAGCGCAGGCGTGTGATCATACGGTCAGTCTGCCCGGGGTGAGATCACCCGCGCGGAAGTTATCCACAGCCCGCAGGACGCGGCCGTCCGCGCCTCCCCTGCCAGAGAGCTCGCGTCAGTCGTTCCGCTCCTGCCAGCGGTGCAGCAGAGCGGGAATCTCGCCCCGCAGGAATTCATAGAACGCGTGCATCTGCGCAAGGCGCTGATGCGCCGGATCATCGTCACCGGTGACGGAGACGCCTTCCGAAGCGACCTGGAGCATGGCGTCGATGATCGTGTTCTGGCCGGTGAACAGGGTCGCCCAGGCATCGTCGCGAAGTCGGAAGTGCTCCCGGCGACTCCCGGGAGCGGGCAGACGCTCGATGAGCCCCACCGAGAGCAGCGACTTGATCGCACTGGAGACCGCGCCGGCGCTGGCATCCAACCGCTCGACGATCTCACCCGCTGTGACCGTCTCCTGGTCGGTGAACAGGAAGACGGCGAGCGTGCGCGCAGCCATCCGCTGCATCCCGCCCTCGGTCAATGTCAGCGCCAAGCGTTCGGCGGTCTGCCACTGCGTGTGCCTGTCGGTCATCTCACCCTCCAGGCAGCACGATATCAAATATCATGACTGTTCAATAATTCCTGAAACTTCGATACTGTCGGAAGCGCGTCATCTCGACCACGACGCGAGGAAGGACGACACCCATGCGCGCAGTCATCATCGGAGCCGGCATCGCCGGACTCTCCACCGCCCTCCGCCTGCACCAGGCCGGGTGGGAGACTCTCCTCGTCGAACGCGCACCCGCACGCCGCGACGGGGGCTATGCCGTGACCTTCGGCGGCATCGGGTATGACGCCGCGGAGCGAATCGGCATCCTGAGCGATCTCCAGGCCCGCTCGTTCGAGACCACGGAGCTCAGCTATCACCGGTCCGACGGCTCACGCCTCTTCGCTCTGGATCGCGCCACGATCGCTGCCACCACCGGCGCGCGCTCCTTGACGATCCTGCGGGGCGACCTCGAGTCGGTCCTGTACGAAAGGGTCCGGGATCACACGACCATCCGCTTCGGCACCACGCTCACCTCCTTCGAGCAGGACGACCGAGAGGTCCGCGTCGCACTGGCCGACGGCACCGTCGAGACAGCCGATCTGCTGATCGGCGCGGATGGGTTGCACTCGGCCACCCGCACCCTGCTGTTCGGGCCGGAGGAGGACTTCCTCGTCGACCTGCAACACAAGATCGCCGTGTCCATGCTCGATCGGCGCCCCGCGTCCATCGCACCGGGCACCACGGGCACGCACTCCTCGCGCGGTCGCACCGTCGCCGTCATCAGTGCCGGCGACGGTCGCACCGTTGCCTTCTTCGGCTACCGCGCCGATCATGCGCGCCCGGGCGCCGACGTGCACGCCGAGCTGAGACGCATCTACGGCGATCTCGGTTGGATCGTCCCCGAAGTACTCACCGGCCTCCAGGAAGCCGACTCCGTCTACTTCGACACCGTCAGCCAAGTGGTGGTGCCGTCCTGGAGCAAGGGTCGAGTCGCGCTCCTCGGCGACTCCGCGTGGTGCGTCACGCTGTTCGCCGGCTACGGCTCATCTCTGGCCGTGGGCGGAGCGGACCGGCTCGTCACAGAGCTCACCGCCAGACCTGACGACATCCCGGCCGCGCTGCAGGCATGGGAGACGGCGATCCGCCCCGAAGCGGAACGCAAGCAGAGGCTCGGACGACGGGTCAAAGGAATCTACGCCCCCGCCCATCCCCTGTCCCTCTGGCTGAGCATGCTGCCCCTCCGCCTCGCCTCCTTCCCTCTCGTCCGCAGCTACATGACGCGGCGGTACATCAAGGGCTGAGGCCCCTCCCCTGCCAGATGGTCAGCCGATGCCGAGTCGCAGGATGAACAGTCCTGGATACACGGCGAAGAGCACCGACAGCGGCAGGATGAGGAAGACCAGCGGGAAGAGCATCAGGATCTCCTTGCGCCCTGCCTGCTCGATGAGGGTGCGTTTCGCGTCCTCGCGCGCATCGCCGGCCTGTGCGTGCAGCACCGCGGCGAGCGGCGCTCCGTGCTCGAGAGCCGCGATCACCTGGTCGACGGCGCGCGAGAGCCCGGGCAGCTGCAGACGTCGCGCCGTCTCGCTCAGCGCGTCAGCCAACGGCGACCCGGTCCCGACCGCGAGGACGACCTGGCGGAGTTCGGCTGTCAGCTCACCGGTGCCGACGGCGGCGACACGTCGGAGGGAGTCGAGGAACCCTTCGCCGGCGGCAAGGCACAGCGCCAGGAACTCCAGCGTGGTCGGAAGCTCGTCGGCGAGACGCACCCGGCGAGCCCTGGCCCGTGCGGAGAGCTGCATGTCGTACACGACGGCGGCGAGCGCCCCGAACACCACCGGGATGACACTCGTGGGCACCGACATCCGCCCCGCCAGTGCGAGGAGGATGACCACGATGGCACCTCCGCCGATCCCGGCGAGCGTCCACCCCAGTTGCTTGCCGCGAAACACGGACGGTTCGATCGCCACTCCGGCTTGGGACAGTCGCTGTCGAAGGGCGGCTCCCCCGCCGAGCAGACGCTCGAACCGCTCTCGAGCGGCGTCCCACAACGTTCGAGAACGTGCGGGGAGCACGCCGGAGGAAGGCAGGATGCCTGGGGGCAGCCGCTCGTCGGTCACGACGTCACGGACGTAGGGCCCGATACGGACGATCAGGGATGCTGCCCGCCAGCGCGGAAGCACGAACAGGACGCTCAGCACACCGGCCGAGAACGTGCCACCGACCAGCACCGCGACCGCGACGACCGACACCTCCGTCACCCGAACCACCGCCGCGGCTCGGGAAGTCGACCGATGCGGACCATGATCCGGAAGGCAGCGACCGAGATCGCGGCTCCGACGCAGATCACCAGAACCCCCTCGGGCGTGCCGTATGCCGAAGCCCCCTCCGGCCGCATGACGAGCAGTCCGAGGATGATCCACGGCGCGACGGCCCCGAGGATCGCCGCACCGCGGATCCACGACTGCCGCGCCTCGACTTCTCCCCGAAGCGCGGCGTCTGCGCGGACCGATGCCGACAACGCTCGGAGCACACTGATCAACTCGGTGCCGCCGACCTGACGGGCCATGCGCAGAGTCTCGACGATCCGATCCCCGATGGGATCAGCGAGGGACGACTTCAACCGGTCGAGGCTCGTCTCGAATCTGCCGCTCGCCCGGAGGTCACGGGCGAACACGACGAAGGCCGGTCGGAGCATGGTCGGCGCGGACTCGGCCAGGCTCGCCACCGCGTCGGGGAGCGAGAGCCCCACGCGGATCGAGGCGATCAGGAGGTCACAGATGTCCGGCCAGAGCTGCCGACGTACGCGAAGCAGCCGAAGCCGTCGACCACGCAGGAACAGGATCGGCGCAGACGCCCCCGCCGCTCCGGCGAGCAGGGCAAGCACAGGCAGGCCGCTCAGGAGCCAGACCACAGAAGCAGCCAGCATCCCCGCGGCCACGATCACCGCGATGAGCACGCGCGGCACGAGCGCGACGAGGCCTGCTTCCTCGATCAACCGCGTGAGTCGTCCGTCTCTGCCGGCCGGCTGCGCGTTCACACGAGGCGGCCACATCCACGGCGAGACGCACAGGAGCACACCTGCGGCGAGCGCGGCCCCGAGCAGCACCGTCACGAGTTCACCCCGATCCGGTGAACGGGGCGGCTGTCGGTATCGGCATGCCCTTGCGTCGTCGAGCCGTCGAGATAGACCCGCGCTGTGCGGATGCGTCCCTCGACGATCTCCCCGGTGGGCGCGACGATCTCCTGCACGAAGCGGCGGCCCGAGCGGTCGCGCACGCAATGGACGACGAGGTCGATCGACGTCGCGATCGCCGGCGCGATGAAACCGCGATCGATGTTGCGGCCGGCCAGGAGCGGCAGCATGCTGAGCTTCTCGAGGGCCTCCGTCGCGGAGTTCGCGTGCACGGTGCACGCTCCCGGCACTCCGGTGTTGAGCGCGAGCACGAGGTCGAGCGCTTCGGCATCACGCACCTCACCGAGGACCAGGCGGTCCGGCCGCATCCGGAGCGCTTCCTTCACCAATCGACGCAGGGTGATCTCCCCTGTCTGGTGGAACTGCTCTATTACATTGAGAACTATTCGTCGATTCTTGGTTATGGTGCAACCACGCTAATTCGGTTGTCGTCGCGGATTGCAGGAGTGCCGGCAGGTGTGGGTCGTTGGGGAACGATCCTGTCAGCGGGAGCAGCCCGCATCGGTATCGTGGAGCCCATCGGGACGGTCGCTGACGAAACCTGGCCGTCACCGCTTGACCGGGGAAGAACGGCTATGCGAGCCGTAGTTGGTTTGCGCCGGAGCGGTAGTGCTTGCTGAGGGCGAGCGCGTGTTCGCGGAGGCTGTGTTCCACACGTGCGTCGTTGGTGGGCGTTGCGGGGGTGTCCATGCTGATGGCGACTGCTCCGACGACAAGTCCGGACGGGTCGCGCACGCCGACCGCGGCGCAGGTCTTGCCGGAGATGAACTCGTCTCGCTCCCAGGCGATGCCGCGCAGGGCGACGGTCGAGAGGACTCGCTCGAGCCCCTCCTGGTCGGTAATCGTCGAGGACGTCAGCGAGGGCATGCGGTGGGCGGAGAGGTAGTCGTCTCGTTGCTCAATGCTCATGGCTGCGAGCATGATCTTGCCGAACGCGGTCGCGTGCGCGGCTTCGTGGAATCCGAACCTGAGCGGGGTGAGCCGGGGGTGTTCGGCGCAGTCCGAGACGTAGGTGAGGACGACGTCGGCCCCGCGGTAGATGGCGTAGTAGGAGGCCATGCCGAGGCCGTTGTGGAGTGTGTCGATGGCGGATCGCACGACCCCGGAGACGCCGAGCTGCTGGTGGAGGGAGAGTCCGAGCCCGTGCAGCTTGTATCCGAGTTCGAATCGTCGCTCTGACTTCAGGTGCACGAGGTAGCCGTTGGCGACGAGTTCTTGCGCGAGCCGATACACCGTGGGCAGCGGGAATCGAAGGATGTCGGAGAGCTCTTTCGCGGTGCAGCCACCGCGGTCGGCGATCGATTCGAGCAGCTGCAGGGATTTGCGGACGGTGATGACACGTTCGGACGCTCCCGGGTCGAGCACGTCCTCATCGTCGAGGAGAACACCAGTGTTCATCTTGAGATGATCGCACCCGCCCGACGCGGTCGGCCACTTCTTTTTCTCATTCTCCGAGAAGTTTCGGTCGGGCGGGTGCGGTCCGCTGCCGTGACCCGAGGCTCTGGGCCACGGCAGCGGATCGGTCAGTGGTGATGGTAGGGCTGGGGTTCGGGAAGGGCGGCTTCGGTGCGGACGGTGCGGGCGAAGCGCTCGATGGACTTCAGTGCCGAGACGAGTTCGGTGGGGCTGATCTCGAAGGGCATGTTGTGGATGGTCTCTCCCGGTGCGAGCGCGGCGGCGGCGATGGTCGCCAGTTCCTGGTCGTCGTCGGGTGAGAGGCCGACCTCGGTGAGGGTGTTTGGCAGGCCGACGCGGGTGGTGAACTCGATGAACTCGCGGATCTCGCCGGTGGGTGCGCCCTCGAGGACCAGTTGAGTGACGGAGCCGATATTCACCTTCTGGCCGTGCGCGAGCCCATGTGTCTGGGGCACCGCGGTGAGGCCGTTGTGGATGGCGTGCGCGGCAGCAAGGCCGCCGGATTCGAAGCCGATGCCGGAGAGCAGCGTGTTGGCTTCGACGACCTTCTCCACGGCGGGGGTGACGACGTTGTCGCGGACGGCGTCGAGTGCGGGGAGCGCGTTGTCCCACAACACGTCCCAGGACAGCCGCGCCAGGGCGGTGCCGGTGAGGGTGGGCAGTCCGCCGGCCATCGTCGATGCGTGGGCGGCGGCGGTGGCGCGGGCCTCCAGCCAGGTGGCGAGGGCGTCGCCGACACCGGCGGCGAGGAAGGCGGCGGGGGCGTTGGCGACGACTTGGGTGTCGACGAGCACGAGGTCGGGGTTCTTGGGGAAGAACCGGTACTCCTCGAACTCCCCGTTCTCCGTGTAGACGACTGCCAGCGCGGAGGTGGGTGCGTCGGTGGAGGCGACGGTGGGGACGGTGACCCAGTTGATGCCGGCGAGGTGGCCTGCGGCTTTGACCGCGTCGATGGTGCTGCCGCCGCCGATCGCGACGATCACGTCGGCGTTGCGGGTGCCGATGATCTGGACGAGGCGGTCGATCTCGGCCGCGGAGGGGACGCCGTTGAACTTCTCGCGGTGCGTGGGAAGCCCGGCCGAGCCGAGGGAGGCTTCGATGTCGTGGCCGACGAAGCCCCAGACGACGTCGTCGGCGACCAGCAGCGGCGTGCTGCCGAGGGAGGTGAGGTAGGTGCCGAGGCTGTGGATGGCGCCGGCGCCTTGCACGTACCGGCGGGGGCTGATGATGGTTCTGACCGGGATGGTGTCGGACATGGTCAATCTCCTTTGATCGGGTGTGGCGCGGTAGCGCCATGGGTGGCTCTGCAGCCGCAGACGACGTTAGCCCTGAGGCAGACCGGGTCGTAGCGGCTTGTTCGGACTGTGAGAAAGCAGGCTACGGTCAGGTGAGGACGGGCAGCAGGAAAGTGGAGGACCACCCGGCGAGGACGCCGCCGATCACCGGTCCTACGACCGGCACCCAGGCGTAGGTCCAGTCGCTGGGGCCCTTGCCTTTGATCGGGACGATGGCGTGCACGATGCGCGGGCCGAGGTCGCGCGCCGGGTTGATCGCGTACCCGGTCGGGCCACCGAGTGACGCGCCGATGCCGATCACGAGCAGCGCGACCGGCAGCGCGCCGAGTGCGGCGAGCCCGCTGGAGTCGCCGTTGCGTCCGAACCCGATGACGACGAACACGAGCACGAAGGTGCCGAGGATCTCGGTGACGAGGTTCCAGCCGTAGTTGCGGATGCCGGGACCGGTGGAGAAGACGGCGAGCTTGCCTGCCGGGTCGCCGTCCGCGTCGAAGTGCTGCCGGTACGCGAGCCAGGCGAGCACGGCGCCGAGCATCGCGCCGAGGAACTGGGCGACGATGTAGGTGCCGATGGAGAGCAGGTCGACCGGAACCCCGGGGACGAATTCCTTCGCGCCGGTGGCGACGATGCCGAGGGTGACGGCGGGGTTGAGGTGGGCGCCGGACCGGTAGGCGACGATGACGCCGGCGAACACGGCGATGCCCCACCCCATGTTGATGAGCAGGAACCCGCCGCCGTTGCCTTTGGTCTTGGCGAGCACGACGTTCGCGACGACGCCGCATCCCAGCAGCAGCAGAAGCGCGGTGCCGACGATCTCCGAGGCGAAGACCCCGAGCAGTGTGTCCATAAGAACTCTCCTTCGAGTCGATGTGCGCGGCGCACGTCTGGCGCCGGTGCGCCGCACGGTAACGACGCGCCGGAATGGCGCGAAAGGGTCCTTACCGGAGTGTGAGAACGCCCCTTCTGGTGCTGTCAGGCGGGCTTTCTCGCGATCTGAGAACGCGGCTTCCCTTCCCCCCGACGGGCGCTGAGCCTTGTCGCACGGCACCCGCCTCGACGGTGCGTGCTGGTTGACGAACTCGATGAGGAGAAGCGATGAGAGCAGTCCGGTTGCATCAGTACGGGCAGGCGCCCACGATCGATGAGGTCGCCGAGCCGCGCCCGCTGGGTCCGTGGGATGTCGTGATCGACGTCGGCGCGGCGGGGTTGTGCCGCACTGACCTGCACATCATCGAAGGACAGTGGGAGCCGATCCAGCACCCTCGCCTGCCCTACACGCTCGGGCATGAGAACGCCGGCTGGGTACGGGCGATCGGCTCCGCCGTCACGAACGTGGAGGTCGGTGACACCGTGATCGCCCACCCGCTGACCAGCTGCGGACTGTGCCCGGCCTGCCGGGTGGGCCAGGACTCGCATTGCGAGAACGCGACATTTCCCGGCGTGAACGTCGACGGCGGGATGGCCGATCAGCTGCTCACCAACGCCCGCGCGGTCGTCAAGCTCGACCCGTCGCTGCAGCCACGCGACATCGCGGCCCTCGCCGACGCCGGCCTCACGGCCTACCATGCGGTGCGCAAGGCGGCCGAGGTGCTCTACCCCGGCACGCACGCGGTCGTCATCGGCGCCGGCGGCCTCGGGCATATCGGTGTGCAGGCGCTGGCGGCGATCACTGGAGCCGAGATCACGGTGGTCGACCGGTCGGAAGAGGCCCTCGCTCTGGCCGCCACGCTCGGCGCCCACCACACTGTGCTCGCCGCCGACGACGACACGGTGGCCCGGGAGGTGTTGGAGATTACCGGTGGGGGCGCGCAGGTCGTGTTCGACTACGTCGGCGAGCACGGCACCGAGTTGCTCTCCCCCCGGCTGCTGCGCGGCCGCGGCTCGCAGTACGTCATCGGTTACGGCGGCGAGGTGCGGCTGCCCACGATCGACATCATCTCCCGGGAGATCAATGTCATCGGCAACCTCGTCGGGACCTACAACGACCTCGTCGAGCTGATGACTCTCACCGCGCAGGGCAAGGTCACCCTGCACACCAAGGTCTACCCCCTCGACGCAGCTCTCGACGCGATCGCCGACCTCGACGCCGGCCGCCTGGTCGGCCGCGGCATCCTCGTCCCCTAACCCAGATGGCACCACCCGAATCGAAGGAGATCACCGTGGTCACACCCACACCCCCGGACGCCGCCCCGGCGTCACTCGCCCGGATCATCCGGGCGATCTTCCCCCACGACCGTCTCAGCGACGGGCCGTATCTGCGCTCGGCCGAGACGATTCTGCGCAACGTCACCGGCTCGGCGCACCAGTACGGTGTCGTCGCCGAGGGCGTGCGCAGCCTGGAAGCCGTCGTCGGCGGCGACCTGCAGGCCGTCGCGGTGGACGAGCTGTCCCGGATCCTGCAGAGCATCCGGCAGACGGAGTTCTTCCAGATCCTGCTCACCAGCAGCGTCGTCACCCTGTACAGCGACCCGGAGACGTGGGAGCTGCTCGGCTACGAGGGCGCCTCGTTCGACCAAGGCGGGTACCTGCACCGCGGATTCGACGACCTGGACTGGCTGCCCGAACCGCGGATCACCGAGTACGACGGTGAGCCGCTCGTCGAGTACCTGCCGCCCGTGCCGGGTCTGCAGGTCAGTTTCAGCGACACGAAGAAGGTGGCGACGATATGAGCGCGATCGATCACGACGACGAAGCGGTCGTCATCGTCGGCTCCGGCGCGGGCGGCGGCACCCTCGCCTACGAGCTGACCGCGAAGGGGATCCCTGTCGTTCTGCTGGAGGCGGGGCCCTACCTGCGCAACGAGGACTACATCAACGAGGAATGGGAGTCGTTCGCCCAGCTCGCCTGGACCGACTCCCGCACCACCTCCGGGTCGTGGCGGGTCGGGCAGGACTTCCCGAATCTGCCCGCCTGGGTCGTGAAGGCCGTCGGCGGCACCACGACGCACTGGTCGGGGGCGACGCCGCGGTTCAAGGCGCACGAGTTCAAGGCGCGCACCGCGTACGGGCACGTCGACGGGGCCACCCTGCTGGACTGGCCGATCGACCTCGACGACCTTGCCCCGTACTACGACCGGGCGGAGATCGCGATGGGCTCCACCCACCGTCACGGCCGCAAGCCGTTGCCGGCGAACAACAATTACAAGGTGTTCGCTGAGGGCGCCAAGCGCGTCGGCTACAAGCACTACGCGACCGGCCCCTACGCGACCAACGCCGAGGAGTACGACGGCCGACCCGCCTCCATACAGGACGGTTTCAACTTTCAGGGCGACAAGAACAAGTCCAAGTGGAGCACCCTGGTCCGTGAGATCCCGCGCGCCGAGGCGACCGGGCTGCTGGACCTGCGGCCGGACTCGCAGGTCGTTCGGATCAGCCACGACGCCCACGGCAGAGCGGATGCGGTGCTCTACGTCACCAAGGACGGGTCGCTGCACCGCCAGAAGGCGCGCCTGGTCGCGGTGGCGGCGAACTCGATCGAGACCGCACGGCTGCTGCTGCTGTCGGAGTCGGCGATGTTCCCCGACGGGCTCGCGAACTCCTCCGGGCAGGTGGGACGCAACTACATGCGGCACATGACCGGCTCCACGTACGCGCAGTTCGAGCAGCCCGTCCGCTTCTACCGCGGCGAGACGATGGCGGGGATCATCGCGGACGAGTCCGTGCACGACACCAGCCGCGGCTTCGCGGGCGGCTACTACATGGAGACGATCGCGCTCGGCCCCGCGTTCCTGGCGAAGTTCCTCAGCCCGGGCGCGTGGGGACGCGAGTTCACGACGTTCCTCGACTCGTACGCGCACACCGCCGGGATGTGGCTCGTCGGCGAGGATCTGCCGCAGTCGACCAACCGGATCACCCTCGATCCGTCCGTCCTGGATGCGAACGGGCTGCCGGTCGCGAACGTGCACTTCGACGATCACCCCAACGACATCGCCATGCGCGAGCACGCGTACACGAAGTCGGCGGAACTCTACCGGTCCGTCGATGCCATCCGCACCCACCGCACCCCGCCCTACCCGTCCACGCACAACCTCGGCACCGCCCGGATGAGCGCCAAGCCCGACGACGGCGTGGTCGACAAGTGGGGCCGCGCGCACGACGTGCCGAACCTGTTCATCAGCGACGGCTCCGTCTTCACCACCGGCGCGGCAGCCAACCCCACCCTCACCATCGTCGCCCTGGCGATCCGGCAGGCCGACTACATCGCCGACCAGCTGGCCGCGCAAAACCTCTGACACGGAAGGAACACCCTCATGACCACGCCCTACGACGCGATCGCCGAAGTGCCCGCGTTCACCGTCACCAGCGACGACATCCCCGCCGACGGCGCCCGCCTGCGAATCCCGCAGGTCAGCGGCATCTTCGGCGCCGGCGGTGAGGACCGATCCCCGCAGTTGAGCTGGAGCGGCTTCCCGCCCGAGACGAAGAGCTTCGTCGTCACCGTCTACGACCCCACCGCTCCCACCGGCAGCGGCTTCTGGCACTGGGCCGTCGCAGACATCCCCGCCACGACCACCCAGCTCGCCGCGGGCGCGGGAGACGCGGAAGGATCCGGGCTGCCCGCCGGAGCCTGGCAACTCGCCAACGACGCGGGACTCACGCAGTACCTCGGCGCCGCACCGCCCAAGGGCAGCGGCAAGCACAAGTACTACGTCGCAGTGCATGCTGTCGACGTCGACAGCCTCGGCCTCGACCACGCCGCGACCCCCGCGTTCCTCGGATTCAACCTGTCCGGACACACGCTCGCACGCGCAGTGCTCGTCGGGTGGTGGGAAGCACTCTGATCCCACCTGATGTCCGCCGCGGAGTCGCCCTTGGGGAGGCGGCTCCGCGGCTTCGTCGCTACCGAGATGAGCGAGGACCTGGTTCTTGACTGTTCCGATGACCACCGAGGCAGAGATCGATCTGGGCAAAGTGTTCGCCGCTCTCACCCACGACGATCGTCGCGCCATCCTGCACCTGCTCCGACGCGCCCACGAAAACGGCCAGCCGGGCCTCAGCATCACGCAGATTGCCGTAGGAGCGGAGATCTCCAGGTTCGGCGCCAGCCACCATCTCGGCGTGCTGCGCGCGGCCGGACTCATCCGTACCGTGCCTGAGAATCGCGCCCAGATCAGCAGCATTGTTCCACACGCCGTCGTCGAAGCGATCGACTGGCTCATCCCCTTTACCGACGGCACCATCTGATCGATCACCTACGGCAAGACACGTCCCCGCAACAGGGTTTCGTTCGGTGGGCTCAGATACGTATCGCAGGGTAGTGCGCGTAGGCGGATGCGGCCACGAC
Source organism: Microbacterium sp. J1-1 (assembly GCF_024498615.1). Classification (NCBI taxonomy): domain Bacteria; kingdom Bacillati; phylum Actinomycetota; class Actinomycetes; order Micrococcales; family Microbacteriaceae; genus Microbacterium; species Microbacterium sp. J1-1. Next base: position 2,453,727 of record NZ_CP089590.1, read on the forward strand.
CTGCCAGCGTGCGGCGACGTTCGATGACATGCCGGTGAGGTCGCAGAGCGGGGCGAGGGGCATTGTCGCGGCGAGGTTGAGCAGCGCGGCGCCGCGAAGTCCAACCACCCGACAGTTCAGGCGCTGCAGGTCGACCGCGAATCGGCTGGCATGCACGTGTGCTCCAGCGCGCAGTCTAGATGGGAACATCCAGGTCGATTCCGTGTCCCATCGCCGTGGGGCGGCGAGTTGCCGTCTGATCAACGCGGGTATGGGCGGTGGCAGTTGGACGGGCGAGGTCCCGAGGCGTAGCAGCATCTCGTCGCCGTCGTCGATGATGCTCGCGGTGGTCAGGCCGGCGATGGTCGTGATTGGCCTGCCGGTGATCCCCGCGATAAGCCCGCAGATGCGGGCCCTGAGTGGGATCGTATCGTCGGTCGCGAACCGCCGCATCCATGCCCGGTACGTGTCGATCGGGTAGGCGGTGTAGGGGTCGGCGTAGGGAGAAGGGACCGGGTGGATACGATCGGCGGCGCCGCTGTGCGACGCCCACCGCAGGAACACTGCGAGCGGCTCGAAGTGGCGTGGGTGCCGGTCGAGGTAGGACTCTACGGCGTGCTGTGATGCGGTCTTCAGCTCGAGCTGCTGAGCGTCGAGGTCGGCGAGGAAGTGGGCCGCGATCCGGCAGATGCGGCGGGCGCGAACGAAGGTGCCGTCGGTGATCCCGTTGCGCTGGATGAGGAGCCGGGTGCGGGCCGGAACGTGCCACCGGCAGAACGGCCCAAGGATGCGCACCATCTGCTCAGGGTGGCCCTCGAGGAACGTCTCGATCCAGGCCACGAACTGCACCCAAGCGGTGTCCCGCGGATCGAGCACGCCGACGTCGACGAGCGCGTGTCGCAGCAGGCTCACCGCCTGAACGCTCGCCTGCTGGTCCAATGCCTCGTGGGTGAGGTCAATGCGCTCGGTGAGGATCTCGCGCAGAATCTTCGCGGATGCGCTGCGGCCGGGCCAACGCGCCATGCTCTTGGGTTCCGGATGGCGCAGCAGGCGTTGCCGGAGCGGTTCGAGCGCCTGACGGCGGGTGGACGTCCCGGCGGCGAACAGGTCGTCCAGGGCGATGCGGGCCAGGCATGGGAAGCAGCGTTTCCCGTTTCGGACGTCCTCGACGCCGCAGTCGGCGCAGATGAAGCGTGACCGCACCCCGGTGCAGGTGGAGCACGCGAGCGTGCCATCGTCCGCGACGGACGCGACCAGGCCGACCGTACCGCAGCGAGGGCAGGGGCGACGAGTGCGGCGGATGACATTGAAGCAGGGCTCGCAGGTGGCACCGCCGAGGAAGCGGACGCGGACTCGCCGCTTGTGTCCGCAATGCACGCACGGCTCGATCTTGCCGGGCGCGCATTGCGAGCAGACGGGGCCGTCCGGTGTGCGGTTCTGGACGAGCCGGTCGTGGCCGCAGCGGATGCAGGTCTCTTTCGCCTCGGGCCTTTGCCTGCGGCAGGTACCGCAGAGACTTTTCCCGTCGATCCGGTGTGAGATCACCCGGATCTTTTCGCAGCCGTCGCAGCGGCGGGTGTATCGGGCGTCTCGGCAGTTGTTGCAGACCCGCCGCCCGTCCTCGAGTGTCTGCGTGAGCAGCTGATCCCGTCCGCAGCCGCTGCAGAGAGGGAGCGCGACCGAGATCCCACGTTCTCGGAGCATCCGCAGCAACCGCTGCGCTTGACGGGGAAGATTCGGGTCGGCGTCCGTGGTCCAATTCGCGTTCGCGTCGGCGAGGAAACGTCGAAGATGCGCCTGTCCCATGGTCGTGGGGGCAAGCTGTTCGAGCAGTGCGCGCACTCCTTCCTCGCCGATCGTCGTCCACGGATCACCGTGATCGAGCAGGGCGGAGATGTTGTCGAGCAGGGCGGTGGATCGTGGCGAGGTCACGACCTGTCGGGTCGGGTGATCCGTGCGGGCACGGTCTTGAGTGTGCCGATGTCGGTGACTGTGGCGCCACCCACGGCCTTCGGCTGCTTGCGGGCCGCGACGGTGAAGCTGATCAGATCGTTCGGGGTGCAGTCCAGGATGACGCAGAGCGCGTCGAGGACCTCGATGTTCAGGCGTTGTGGCGGGGAGGTCACCAGCCGGTAGACCTGCTCACGGGAGAGCTGCACGCCCTGTGCGGCGAGCAGCGGCACCAGCTCGGTGGTCTTGTAGATGCCTCGCTCTGCGAGCTGGCGGCGTAGATGCCAATCGAACTGTCGGCTCATGCGGTCGCTCCTTCTCCGAGCACGCGCCGGAGCGCTTCCTGGAAGATCCGGTTCTTGAAATCGTCGCCGACGGATGTGTAGATCGCGGTCGTTGACGAGTGATTGTGTCCGACCTGCTCCTGGACGAACTGGGCGGCGTAGCCGAACTCGATCAGGTGGGTCACGTAGGAGTGGCGGAGGCTGTGCAACGTCAACGCACGATCCAGGCCGACCGCGTCGCGGATCTCCGCGAACCGCTGGTCGACTGCGCGGGTCGTGATGCGGGTGCGCCTCTCGCTGATCCAGAGCGCATCGCTTTCGCCAGCAAGCCGGGGCCGCACCTCCTCGACCCAGTAGCGCAGCCCCTCTGAGGCCCACGCGAACTCCGGGCAGGCCAGCACGGTGCGGCGGCGCGGCGGCGATCCCTTCATCGCCTTGCCGTATCGGACCTGCACCTTCGCATACGCGCCCCACTCGGGAACGTAGGGATTGGGGCGGAGATCATTCAGGTCGAGCATCACGGCCTCCCGACGCCGTAGCCCGAACGCATAGACCGTCTTGAAGAACTGCGCATCTCGCAGCGCCGGCAACGCACCCTTCCTGCGGTCCTCGAGCAGATCATGGGCGCGCTGATCCGCGTGCTCAAAGAACGCCTCGAGCTCGTCGTAGCCGAACGGCCGTCGAGCGGGCTTCGCCTCGAACTCGGACAAGTGCGCGAACGTGTTCCACGGATGGCAGATCTGGGCAGGTGTAGACCCGAACCGTTCCATGCAGACGTCGACCCAGTCATAGGCCGGATGCGAGATGTACCCGCAGAAGCCCTTCAGAACTTGGTGATAGCCACGGATCGTGGAATGCGCCAACGGCTCCCCACCAGACAGCAGCGACGACGTGAAGTCCTCGACATCCTGCGGGCGCCACTCCCACGGGTAGGTGCCAGCGAAACGGAAGAACCGCCTCACGCCATACTGACTGCCTCGGATCGTGCTTTCCGACAGGCCACGCGAACGCATTGACACCGCGTAACCGCGCAACATCTCGTCGAACGTCGACCTAGCCGGATCCAGCAGCAACACCGGCGCCAACGACCGGACCTCACGGGTCACCAACCGAGCCTCAAGGTTGCGTTCGATGCATCAAACATGCTGCTAACTTATCATAGAGTCTGCCAGCGCAACCCTTCATCCGAGACCGAGCACTTCGGCACGCAACGGCCGGAGGTGCCGTTACTGAGGGACGATCCTCCGTCTGATCAGGAATATGCAGAGCGAAACACCTCTCAGGACAACGCATAGTGCGCTGCAACCAGCCCCGCGCTAGCCTCGTCGAGTACGCCTCATGGTTTGCCGTGGCGACCTGAAATCACGGCGCTACTGAGACATCCGATGCAACTCCGCTCGCTTGTGCCTTCCAGACTGGACTGGCGCCCCTGCAATGCGACCAGGTCGGGGCCCTCGACCGCGAGCTCGAACGTCTCCTCGACGGTGACGATGCGCTGTGACTCGGCGCACGAGGCCAGCAGCGCACCGAGGACCGTGGTCTTCCCTGCGTGGGTCGCTCCGGAGACGATCACCGTGCGACCCTCGTTCATCGCCACCCGCAGACGCGCCGCCACCGCCTCGGGCATCATCCCCTGGGCCGTCAGGGCCTCGAGCGACCGGTACTTCGGGAGGAACTTCCGGATGTTGACGGCCCAGGATCCGCGCACGACGTCGGCGATCGCGACGTGCAGCCGAGAGCCGTCGGGAAGCGAAGCGTCGACGAAGGGCTGACTGATGTCGACCCGTCGACCGGTGGCCTGCAGCATCCGCTCGACGAGGTCGCGCACCGTCACGTCGCTGAGACGCAATCCGGTCCGCTCCGCCACGCCCTCCCGGGCAACATGGACGTGCCCGGTGCCGTTGAGCCAGATCTCCTCGATCTCGGGATCATCCAGCAGAGGCTGCAGCGCTCCGAAGCCGCTGAGCGACGCCAGCACGTCACGGACGCAGGCGGCTTCGTCTTCGATGAGGCCGCCGCCGCGTGCGAGAGCAGCGTCATCGTGACGGCGCACCTCTGCGTGCGCGATGCGCCGCGCGGCCTCGGGATCGATCGTGGGATCCACCCCTTCCGTTCGCAGGCGACGCCGCACCTGCTCGGTGACCAAGGCAGACGGATGACTCACCCCGGCATCCTCGCAACGATCGGTTCCCCCGCGCCGGAGTTATCCACAGGCACGCCGACCTCCGGCCGCTCCGGGGTGCGATGAACTGCGGGCTGATGCTCAGACAGGGGGTTTCGCCGGTCAGTAGACTGATCCCACCGCGCGGGAGTGGTGGAATTGGCAGACACGCAGGATTTAGGTTCCTGTGCCCCAGGGCGTGTGGGTTCAAGTCCCACCTTCCGCACGAGAGACGATGGTGCCGTCGCGAGACCACCCTGACGTCGCTCCGCTCTGACGCCGACCACTCACGACCGACGGGAATCCCGCCAGTGCTCGAATCCATGTTGCACGCTCCCACCGCCCTCATCCCCTGGCTCGACCCCCAGACGATCATCGGCGCGGCGGGCCCCTGGGCGCTTCTGGTGGTGTGCTTCATCGTCTTCGCCGAGACCGGTCTCCTGGTCGGATTCCTCCTCCCCGGCGACACCCTGCTCATCATCGCCGGGCTCTTGACGCACACCAGCAATGTGTTCGGCGTGAACATCTGGGTCGTCTCGCTCCTGATCGCGCTGTCGGCCTTCATCGGCGGCGAGGTCGGCTATCTGATCGGTCACAAGGGCGGACCGGCGGTGTTCGAGCGCAAGGAGTCGGGCCTCTTCAGCAAGAAGAACGTCGAGCGCACGAACGCGTTCTTCGAGCGCTTCGGCGGTCTCACGGTCATCCTGGCCCGTTTCGTCCCCATCGTGCGCACCTTCGCCCCCGTCGCAGCCGGTGTGGGACACATGCCGTGGCGCCGCTACTCGCTCTACAACTTCATCGGCGCCATGATCTGGGGCTTCGGGCTCACGATGGTCGGGTACCTCATCGCCTACATCCCGTGGGTGCGCGAACTCGTGGTTCAGTACATCGACGTGATCCTGCTGATCGCCGTCGGTGGCACCGCCCTCGTCACCCTGTGGCACTACTTCTCGGAGCGCCACAAGGCGAAGAAGGCCGCGGCGGCAGGCGAAGACGTCGTGACCGATGCCGAGGAGGCACAGGAGCTCGTCCTGGATGCCGACGTGTTCGACCGCGCCCCCGACCTGGACGGCGACGGCAAGCACTGATCCTGACCTCGTGCGCCGAGCTCTCGGCGGACGACGTCAGCCTGCGTTCTTCGCGCGCTCCTCTTTGGTGCGCGCGACGCTGGCGCGGAGTGCCTCCATGAGGTCGATGACTTCGCCACCCTCCGCAGCCTTCTCGGCCTCCCCGAACGTCTCGGCGACGTCGAACGTGTCCCCCGCCTCGATCTTCGCGTCGATGAGGGTGCGGAGCTCCTTCTGGTACTCGTCGACGAAGTCCTCCGGATCGAAGTCGGCGGAATAGCTGTCGACGAGTGAGGCGGAAAGCTCGAGCTCCTTCTTCGAGATCCGCACGTCCTCGTCCAGTGCAGGGAACTCCGCTTCGCGCACCTCGTCGGCCCACAGCAGGGTCTGCAGCACGAGCACCTTCCCCCGGACCCGCAACGCGGCCAGCCTGGTCTTCTGCCGCAGAGTGAAGCGCACGATCGCGGTGCGATCCGTCTGCTCCAGGGTCTTGCGCAGCAGCACGTACGCCTTCGGGGACTTCGAGTCCGGCTCGAGGTAGTACGGCTTGTCGAGGGTGAGCAGATCGACCTGGTCGGACGGCACGAACTCGACGACGTCGATCTCCCGGCTCTTCTCGGCCGGCAGCGCGGCCAAGTCATCCTTGGTGAGCACCACCGTCTGCCCGTCGTCGACGTACGCACGATCGATGTCGGCATAGGCCACCGTCTCGCCGCACACCTCGCAGGTGCGCTGGTACCGGATGCGGCCGCCGTCCTTCTCATGCACCTGATGCAGCGGCACATCGTGATCCTCCGTGGCGGAGTACACCTTCACCGGCACGTTCACGAGCCCGAATGTCAGCGCGCCCTTCCAGATCGTCCTCATGACACCAGTGAACACCAGTCGAAGCCGTCGCGACCAGTCCCTTGACTACGCTGGCTGCATGGTCGGACCAGGGCAGATCGTGCAGGTGGACGGTCGCCGTCTGCGCGTCACGAATCTCGACAAGGTCGTCTACCCCGACACCGGCACGACCAAGGGCGAGGTCATCGCCTACTACAGCGCGATCGCCCCGCTCATCCTGCCCCTCCTCGACGGACGCCCGGTCACGCGCAAGCGCTGGGTCGAAGGCGTCGGAACGAGGGACGCTCCCGCGGATGCGTTCTTCACGAAGCAGCTCGAACCGGGGGCACCGGCCTGGATCCCGCGGCAGGCGATCCAGCATTCGGACGGCCCGAAGGAGTACCCCCTCGTCGAGGACGTGCCGACGCTGGTGTGGCTCGCTCAGGTCGCCGCGATCGAACTGCACGTGCCGCAATGGCGCTTCGCTCCGGACGGGACCCCGGGTCGCCCCGATCGCCTCGTTCTCGACCTGGACCCGGGCCCCGGTGTCGGACTCGCACAGTGCGCCGAAGTCGCGCGCTTCGCACGGGTCATCCTGACGGACATGGGCCTCGATCCCCTCCCGGTCACGAGCGGGAGCAAGGGTCTGCACCTGTATGCGGCCCTCCCCGGGGAGCAGACGAGCGACGAGATCTCGGCGGTCGTGAAGGAACTCGCCCGCCTGATCGAGAACGACCATCCCGATCTGGCCACGAGCGTCATGTCGAAGGCCGAGCGAGGCGGAAAAGTGTTCCTGGACTGGAGCCAGAACAACGGCAAGAAGACGACCATCTCACCGTACTCGCTCCGGGGGCGGGCACAGCCGTGGGTCGCGGCTCCGCGCACCTGGGACGAACTCGATGACCCGGATCTGGCCCAGCTCGACCTCGACGAGGTGCTCGCCCGCGCAGCCGCGGGAATCGATCCGCTCGCCGGGCTCCGCCCGCAGGAGGCCTCGTCGGCACCAGCACCTGCCCCGGCTCACCGACCCCGCCACCCGCGGGGCACTTCGGCCCCTTCACGGGGCGCCACGGCCGCGCCCCTCGCGCCGATGCTCGCCGAGAACGGCACCGCCGGGGTCGCGCGGGCGCTGAGCGATCCGTCCTGGGTCGAGGTGAAATGGGACGGCATCCGAGCCCTGGGCACCTGGGCCGACGGACGGATGCTTCTGCACGCGCGGCGCGGCACCGACATCACGACCCGCTATCCGGAACTCACCGCCGACGGCGCCCCTTTCCTGCCCGTCGCCGACGCGATCGTGGACGGGGAGATCGTGGCGTTCGACGGCCGGGGACGCCCGAGCTTCTCCCTGCTGCAGAACCGCATGCATCTGACCCGTCCGCGCGAGATCGAGCGGGAGGTGGTCCGCACGCCGATCGTGTACATGCTCTTCGACCTGCTGCGTCTCGACGGGCACGATCTCACGGGCATGCCGCTGCGCGAGCGCCGCATCCTGCTCGAAGACGTCGTCGCGGGTCTCGACGCTCCGATACAGATCCCCCCGGTCTTCGATGACGTCGAGGCGGCCCTCGCCGCCAGCGCGGAGTTCGGCCTCGAGGGCGTCGTCGTGAAGGACCCACGGTCCCGCTACCGCCCGGGACAGCGCAGCCCATCCTGGCTGAAGCTCAAGCACACGCGCATGCAGGAGGCCGTGATCGTCGGGATCCGACCGGGCAAAGGCGATCGGGAGAGCACGCTCGGCTCGCTTCTGCTCGCGGTGCCCGACCGATCCGGCGTCCGAAGCGGATCAGCGCCGTTGCGCTACGTCGGGAGGGTGGGAACCGGGTTCACCGACCGCATCCTCCGCGATCTGCTCGCACGCCTCGATCCACTGCGCAGCGAGACGGCACCCCTGGATGGCGTTCCCGCGCCCGATGCGTCCGACGCGCTCTGGGTGCGTCCCGAGCTCGTGGGCGAAGTCGAATTCGCCAATTGGACCCCCGATGGGGTGCTCCGACACGCACGATGGCGAGGGTTGCGGCCCGACAAGGAGCCGGACGACATCGTCGTGGAGCGCTGACCCCCCGCACCGGCGGGTTCGGAGCGTTCAGGCGTGGTGAGGCTCGCAGTCCGACTTCTCAGCCGGCTCGATCTGGAAGGTCGAATGCTCGACATCGAAGTGATCGGCCAAGCACGCCTGCATGTCGGAGAGGAGCTGCGTCGACCTCCCGTCGGCGAACAGCTGCGGCTCGACGGTGACATGCGCCGTGAACACCGGCGCGCCCCGCGTGAGCTGCCACACATGCACATCGTGCACGCCGACCACACCGTCGTACCCCAGAAGGTGGGTGCGGATGTCACTGACGGCGGTCCCCTTGGGCGCCGACTCGGCGAGGACCGAGAACACCTCGCGCAGCAGCGCGATCGCTCGCGGGATGATCATCGCCGCGATGAACAGGGAGGCGATCGCATCGGCCGGCATCCATCCCGTCAGGAGGATCACGATCGCGGCGACGATGACCGCGGCGGACCCAATCAGGTCGCCCATCACCTCGAGATAGGCGCCGCGCACGTTGATGCTCGTGCGCTGCGCACGGCTGAGCAACCACATCGAGACGGCATTCGCCATCAGGCCGACGACGGCGACCACGAGCATGAGCCCGCCGGCGACCTCGACGTCGCCGGGGTTCAGCAGGCGGCCGATGCCCTCGATCGCCACCCACGTGGCCAGGGCGATCAGGATCACGGCATTGATCAACGCGCCGAACACCTCGGCGCGTTGATACCCGAAGGTCCGTCGATCATCGGCAGGTCGCGCGGCCACGGTCGCGGCGATGAGCGCGATCACGAGCGCGGAGGCGTCCGTGAACATGTGCGCGGCGTCGGCGAGCAAGGCGAGCGAACCGGTCAGGATCGCACCGACGACCTGCACGACCATCACGGTCGCCGTGAGCGTCAGCGAGATCGCCAGCAGGCGTCGACTGTTGGCCGAACGGATGCCGCCGGCGGCGGGTGCGTGATCGTGCATGTCCCCAGGCTAGACCGGGAGTCACGGCCGGAAGGCGTGTTCGCCCTAGTCGGGAAGGGTAACGATTCTCAGCGTCACCAGCAGTTCACCGACGGGTGCGCACGTAGGTGAGCACGACGCATCCGTTGTCGAAGGTCCGGGCTTCCTCGAGGTCGAACGACTTCGGCGCGAACGCGAACCTCGCCATCGGAATCCCGTCTCCCGCGATCACCGGATACTTCTTGACGATGAGGCGATCGATCTCGTCGATCAGCGCTCCGGCGAGCAGAGCGCCTCCGGCGAGGTAGATCCCCAGCCCGTCCTCGGCCTTCACCTGCCGCACGCGTTCGACCGGGTCGGTGCGCACGATCTCGACGTTCGGATCCGCGGGATCGGCGAGCGTGCTGCTGAACACGATGGTGCGCAGGTGCGCGTAGGGGTCGGTCACCCCCACCTGCAACGCCGGCTCGTAGGTCCGGCGCCCCATGAGGACCGTGTCGAACTGCGTCACCGGAGCGTCTGCCCCTCCGCGCCCCGCGCGGGCGAAAGCCGGCTGCACGTCGGCGAACTCCGTGCCGAGCGACTCGGCGAACGCCGGGGTGACGGGATAGAAGTCGACCTCGTCCGCGGGGCCCGCGATGAAGCCGTCGAGGGAGACACCGATGTAATAGGTCAGTTCACGCATGCCTTCACGATAATCACTACACGTGAAGTACGTCAACCGTAGTGGTCACGATCCTTCAGCTTTCAGAGTGCAGCGAGCACCGGCAGCAGCTCCGCGAACGCACGCGCACGATGCGACTGCGACTGCTTCTCCTCCGCGCTGAAGTCGCCCACCGTACGCTCCTCGCCGCGCGGCTGACCGTCGGGGATGAAGATCGGGTCGTAGCCGAAACCACCGCCACCGGACGCCTCGTGTGACAGACGCCCCGGCCACCGGCCCTCGACGACCTGCTCCCGGCCGTCGGGCATCACCAGGGCGATGGTCGAGGTGAAGTGCGCGGTCCGATGCGGGTCGGCAATGTCGCGCAGCTGATCGAGCAGGAGCGCGAGATTCGCCGCGGCATCCTTCTTCTGACCCGCCCAGTACGCGGAGAAGACCCCGGGCGAACCGCCCAGGACGTCGACGCAGATGCCGGAGTCGTCGGCCAGGGCGGGGAGCCCGGTGTGCGTCGCCGCCGCCCGCGCCTTGATCAGTGCGTTCTCGGCGAAGGTCACGCCGTCCTCGACCGGTTCCGGGCCGTCGTAGCCGACGACCTCGAGGTCGGGTCGTGCCTGCGCGACGATCTGCTGGAACTCCGCGACCTTGTGCGGATTGTGCGTCGCGAGGACGACCTTCATCGTCACTCCCCCGCCAACGCGGCGAGCTGCTTGCCCTTCAGCTCGTCGCATCCGGACACCCCGAGCTCGAGCAGCGCATCCAGTTCGCGCTTGTCGAACGGCGCCCCCTCGGCTGTGCCCTGGACCTCGACGAACAGTCCGCGGCCCGTGACCACGACGTTCATGTCGGTCTCGGCGCGCACGTCCTCGACGTATGCCAGATCGAGCATGGGCTCGCCGTCGATGATTCCGACCGACACCGCGGCCACGGAGTCGAGCAACGGCGTGGAGTTCTTGCCGATGAACTTCTTCTCGCGCCCCCACTCGATCGCGTCGGCCAGCGCGACGTACGCGCCGGTGATGGCCGCGGTGCGCGTGCCCCCGTCCGCCTGCAGCACGTCGCAGTCGATGACGATCGTGTTCTCACCGAGCGCCTTGGTGTCGACCACGGCGCGAAGGGCACGACCGATGAGCCGGGAGATCTCGTGCGTGCGTCCGCCGATGCGCCCCTTCACGCTCTCGCGGTCGTTGCGACTGTTCGTGGCGCGCGGAAGCATGGCGTACTCGGCTGTGACCCACCCCTTGCCCTTGCCCGTCAACCAGCGCGGGACGCCGTTGGTGAACGAGGCGGTGCACAGCACCTTCGTGCCGCCGAAGCTGATCAGGGCCGAGCCCTCGGCCTGTGCGCTCCAACCACGCTCGATGGTGATCTCACGCAGCTGATCGGTGGAACGGCCGTCGACGCGGACGATGTCGGTCATGTGCTTCTCTCGGGTCAGGGTGATGCGTCGAGTCGGGATGGCTCGACACGGTGTTACTCGAAGGTGTGCTCGGGAAGGGTGATCACGCCGGTCTGGACGAGCTGCACGTCGCGGACCTCCCGGCCCATCAGGCGATTGGCCAGCGCGGTGAAGTCATCGGCCGAGACGCCGGTGGCCTCGTAGACATAGGTGGCCGTGGCATCGGGCGACGCGAGCAGATCTCCCCGCACCAGCTGGCGGTAGACGTCGCCGGCGGTCTCATCGTCGCTGGAGACGAGCGTCACGCCCTCCCCCATCACGTAGCTGATCGCACCGCGCAGGAACGGATAGTGCGTGCAGCCGAGAACCAGGGTGTCGACGCCGGCGTCGCGCAGCGGGGCGAGGTACTCCTCGGCGACGGCGAGCACTTCGGGAGTACCGGTGATCCCCGCTTCGACGAACTCGACGAATCGCGGACAGGCAGCCGTGAACACCTGCAGCCGCTCGTTCACCTCGAGCATGTCCTGGTAGGCGCGCGATCCGATGGTGCCGACCGTGCCGATCACGCCGACGCGCCCGTTCCTCGTGGTGGAGACGGCGCGGCGGACGGCGGGGCCGATCACCTCGACCACCGGGATGTCATAGCGCTCGCGTGCGTCGCGGAGCATGGCCGACGACGCGGTGTTGCACGCGATCACGAGCATCTTCACGCCCTGCTCGACGAGTGTGTCCAGCACCTCGAGGGAATAGCGACGCACGTCGGCGATGGGCTTGGGGCCGTAGGGGGAATGGGCGGTGTCGCCGATATAGACGAACGACTCACGGGGCAGCTGGGCGCGGATGGCCCGCGCCACCGTGAGCCCGCCGACACCGGAGTCGAAGATCCCGATGGGCGCGTCGTTCATGACTCCCCAGCCTACCCGCGTGCGCACCTCCGCGTGCATCAGCACGCTCAGTAAGCTGAGCGCATGACCACGTCGACGGCGCTGCTCACCGACCGCTACGAGCTGACGATGCTCGCTGCCTCGCTCCGCGACGGGACGGCTTTCCGCCCGAGCGTCTTCGAGCTCTTCTCCCGCCGACTCTCCGGCGGCCGCCGATTCGGAGTGGTCGCAGGCACCGGACGATTCCTCGAACTGCTGCGCGAGTTCCGCTTCGGTGACGACGAGTTGCGATTCCTCCGCGACGAACATGTGGTCGACGCGACATCGCTGAAGTACCTCGAGGAGTACCGCTTCACGGGCACGATCCGGGGCTATCGCGAGGGCGAGCTCTACTTCCCCGGCTCCCCCATCCTCACCGTCGAGGGAACGTTCGCGGATGCCGTGGTGCTGGAGACACTCGCCCTGAGCGTGCTCAACCACGACTCCGCCGTGGCCACGGCCGCATCGCGGATGAGCATCGCCGCGGGCGAGCGTCCGCTGGCGGAGATGGGCTCGCGCCGTGCTGCCGAACGTTCCGCGGTCGCCGCCGCACGCGCCGCGTACATCGCAGGGTTCAGCGCCACCAGCAACCTCGAAGCGGGCCGGAGCTGGGGCATCCCGACGATGGGCACCGCCGCTCATTCCTGGACGCTCCTGCACGACACCGAGGAAGAGGCGTTCCGCGCACAGGTCGACAGCATGGGCATCGGCACGACGCTGCTCGTCGACACGTACGACATCCGGAACGGGGTCGAGACCGCGATCCGCGTCGCGGGCACCGACCTGGGCGGCGTGCGTATCGATTCGGGCGATCTCCCGATCGTCGCCGGTGATGTGCGGGTGCAGCTCGACGAACTCGGGGCGACGTCCACGCGGATCACCGTGACGAGCGACCTCGACGAGTATGCGATCGCGGCACTCGCCGCGTCGCCGGTCGACGCCTACGGTGTCGGGACATCGGTCGTCACCGGCTCCGGATACCCGACCGCGAGCATGGTCTACAAGCTCGTGGCACGGCAGGACGCGGCGGGGGCCTGGATCGCGGTCGCCAAGGCGTCCGCGGACAAGGCCTCGTACGGCGGACGCAAGGCCGCGTTCCGGACGCTCGTCGACGGCGTCGCGACCGCCGAGACGGTCGTGGTCTCCGACGGCTTCGAGGAGCTGAACACGCCAGCGGAGCATCCCGACGGCCGCCCGCTGCAGGTGACGTTCGTCGAGGCGGGCGACATCGACACCGCACACGAGGGGACGGAGGGAACGGCGGCCGCGCGGACGCACCACCTGCGGGTGCGCGAGGAGCTTCCCGTGCGCGCTCTCGCGCTCAGCAAGTCCGACCCGGCGATTCCCACCGTGTACGTCGAGGCCGGCTGAGGTCAGCCGATCATCGACTCGTAGATCTCCTTGCACGTGGGGCAGATCGGGAACTTCTCCGGGTCACGACCCGGCGTCCACTTCTTGCCGCACAGCGCGCGCACCGGCTTGCCGGTGATCGCAGACTCGAGGATCTTGTCCTTCTTCACGTAATGCGAGAAGCGCTCATGGTCGCCCGGTTCGAGATTCTCCTCGCGGAGGAGCTCTTCCAGTTCGCGATCAAGCGTTGCCACGCCGCCCTGATCGGGGCTGTCCAGCGGAGTACTCATCCCGTGAGTCTAGCGGCGTCGAGCCCCTCGCGGGCGGGTGTCACGCGGTCTCGACGAACTCCATCAGCCGCTCACCGCTGCGCTCGAAGATGCGACCGCCGATGACCGCACCCGCGGCGAGGACGCCGAGGCCGATGAGGAGGCCGACCCAGAACGTCGCCGGCGCATACGCCGAACCCTCGACGATCGTGGCCGCGAACAACCAGATCGTCGGGACGCTGAGCACGATCGCGCCGAGGAACGCCGCAGCCGGCCCGTACGCACCGCGCGACGTCGGCCGCTGCGGCTGCTGGAACGGACTGTCGCCGGGACGGGAGACCGCGTACGGCGCGACCACCGAGACGATGCTCGAGATGCCCAGGGCGGAGAAGAGCAGGCTCGCTGCGAGGCCGCCGAGCGGAAGGAGCAGACTCCAGTCTCCGATCAGCAGCAGCGAGAGCGGTACCGCGATCGCGAGGACCGGAATCGCGACGAGCAGCACGGGAACCAGTCGACCGAGGCGATCGGGAAGCCCACGCACGCCGCTCGCGACGTGCGTCCACAGTGCGGTCGAGTCGTAGGCGACGTCGTTGTGGGGCAGCCATCCGAAGAACAGTGCCATCACCGGCACCGGCACGAGCGCGGCGATCTCGACCGGCACACCGGCGACGATCAGCGGCAGCACCGTGAGCACACCGGCGACCGGGACGACGATGATGTTCATGATGTAGCGGCGATCCCGGAGCCAGTACACGAGGCTCCGCGAGGCGATCGCACCGAACGCGTTGGACGGCAGCAGCCCGAACCAGCCGAGTCCGGTGCGCTCTCTCGAGGCGACGGGACGCTCAGTCGTCGTGAGCAGGCGTCGCACGAGCCAGGTCCAGGCCGCCCAGAGGAGACCGACGGTGAGGACGGCGATGATGCCGCTGACCCAGGCAGCCGCGGTCTCGCCCGCCGCGGACGCGAAGAGGAAGGCGGGCGACGCCGCGAACGGGGTGAACCCGAGCACAGTCGACAACGTCGACAAGGAATCAGGCACGAGCCCGTCCCAGCGCAGGGAGCCGAGGAACACCGCCACGGGGAACGCGATCACGAGCAGAGCGAGGGCGAACAACGCCGTGAGCTCCCGGGACCGACGCTCCGGCAGCAGCAGGGCGTTGATGGCCATGCCGATCCGCGATATGAGCACGGTCGTGAGGATGCCGACGATCGTCATCAGCACCGCGAGGGGCCAGGGCGTGCCGTCTCCGATCGCGACGATGCAGACGCTCGTGTAGACGGCGACGAGGGCGAGACTGGGCACACTGACGAATGAGGCGAGGGTGAGCACCCACGGCATCCGGCGCTCGTCCACACCGAACACGGTGAAGCGTCGCGGGTCGAGCTGGTCGACCGCGCCGACGAGGATCGGGCCCACGAGGAAACCCAGGAGCAGCGCGGCTCCACCGAGCACCGTGACCGCCTGCGCGACCGGGACGGGCGCACCCGACAACGTGAACACGGCGATGCACACCACGGTCGTGACGGCGATGACGGCCGCGAACACGAGGAGCGTCCGAAGCCGACGTTCGCCGCGGAGCGCCCCGAGAAGGAGAGCGAGCCTCAGTCGGAGAACGTGTGCAGCCACTCGAGCCCCTCCACCTCACCGCTGGAGCCGGCAAGTTCGACGAAGCGCGCTTCGAGCGTCTGCCCCGCGCGCACCTCGTCGATCGTGCCCTCGGCGAGCACTTCACCACCGACGATGATGGCCACCCGGGAGCAGACACGCTCCACCAGATCCATCCCATGGCTGGAGAGGATCACGGTCCCGCCGTGCGAGACGTAGGCGCGCAGGATGTCCAGGATGACCGCGGAGGAGACCGGATCGACCGACTCGAACGGCTCATCCAACACCAGGACGCGCGGCGAGTGGATCATCGCGCCGGCGAGCATGATCTTCTTCGTCATACCCGCCGAGTAGTCCGAGACGACCCGGCTGAGAGCGTCACCGAGGTCGAATGCGCGGGCGAGATCGGCCGCACGCTTCTCGATCACGTCGGCCGAGAGCCCTCGAAGGAGTCCGTAGTAGTAGAGGAGCTGGCGTCCGGTGAGCCGGTCGAACGTCCGCAGCCGGTCGGGCAGCACGCCCATGAGCCGTTTCGCGGCCTGCGGCTGCGCGGCCTGGTCGACACCGCAGATCGTGACGCTGCCTTCATCGGCCCGCAGGAGGCCTGCGACGATCGAGAGCGTGGTCGTCTTGCCCGCACCGTTGGGACCGACGACTCCGTAGAACGAACCCGCAGGCACCGAGAGGTCGATCCCGCCGACGGCCCGGTTGTCGCCGAACTGCTTGACGAGGCCGCGGACGCTGACCGCTTCCCCGGCGGACGTCGCGTCGGTCCGTCCCGGGGCGTCGGCCACCGCATCGTCGGAGTCGGCGACAGCCTCGACGACTTCGAGCGTCGTCACCTCGTCGGCTGCGTCGGCCTCGGCGACGAGCGTCTGCTCGGCACCGCCCTCACCGCTCTCCGCTCCGGGCACCTCCTGGTCGTCCACGGCCGGAACCTCAGCTTCGGAGGCATCCGTCGTTGCCGATTCGGCCTCGGGGGCGGACTCGAGCTCGGACGACGGAGCAGACTCGGTCACCGGAGCAGACTCGGTCACCGGAGCAGACTCGGTCACCGGCGAGTCTTCGATCACGAGCGCGGCATCGGCCTGCGCGGCCTTCACGTCATCGGCCTCGGCCTTCGCCTTCGCCGCAGCCGCCCTCGCCGCCGCCGACTTCTTCGCTGCCGTGGTCTTCGCTGCAGCCGTCTTCGCGGTCGCCGCGCGGGCCGTGGACTTGGTGGCGGCCGACTTGGCGGCTGCGGTCTTCGCCGCCGCCGTCTTCGCGGCCGTGGACTTCGTCGCGGGCGTCTTTCCCGCAGCCTTCGGCGCAGCGGCCTTCGCCCCGGTGACGGCGGCCCGCGGTGCGGCGACACGCACGGCCGCGGCGCGGTCCGAGGCAGCCGTCGATCCGGAGGACTTCGTCGCGGCAGCTCGCGAGGCGGTGTTCTTCGCCGCTGCCTTCCGCGCGTCCGCTGCGGTTCGCGCGGTGCTGCTCGTCTTCGAGGGCTGCTCGTCCATCGCCTTCGGCAACGGCTCGACCACGACCTCGGCGGTCGGGGCGGCCTTCTCCGCCGCAGCCTTCGTCGTCGTGGACTTCGCGGGAGCCTTCACAGAAGTCTTCGCGGCGGTCTTCGAGGTCGCGGGCTTCTTCGCCGCGCCGGTCTTCGCCGCGCTGGTCTTCGCCGCGCTGGTCTTCGCCGTGCTGGTCTTCGTCGGCGTCGTCCCCGAGGTACTTGCGGTCGTGGTCTTCGTGGCCGTCGACTTCTTGGCGGCAGGCTTCTTGGCGGCAGACTCCGTGGCCGCGGGCTTCTTGGCCGCAGCTTTCTTGGGCGCGGACTTCTTGGGAGCGGGCTTCTCGGCATCCGTCGACGCCTCCGAGGCCTGCGTGGACGATGCCGAACTGCTCGCCGACGTGTCGCGTGGGAAGGCTTCGGTATCGTCCACCTGGGCGGTGCGGTCGTCAGGGGAGGAAGTCACCGTCCTACGGTATCAAGGGGTGGGCGCAAGCCAAGCCGCCGCGCAACAAACCGCCGCCGGATCCGCGCGATCCGGGGCGATCGTGCTCCGTGTGCGAGCCTGTGCGTCCGGTGTGTACTCGGTCACGAAATGGCAACGGGAGCCTTCGCACCCCGAGCTTCCCAGCCTGAATCGCTACCATGAACGCGGCACGACGAAGTGTCTGGTCGGTGAACCGACCGTGAACACAACTTCCTTTAGGAGCACTCGTGACTCTTCAGACCGTCATCCTCGCCGCCGGCATGGGCTCGCGCCTCGGCCGCGCGCTGCCGAAGCCGCTCACCGAACTGAGCGACGGCCGCACGATCATGGGCCAGCAACACGACAACATCCGCGCCGCCTTCGGGTCCGACGCGCGCATCACGACCGTGGTCGGCTACCGCGCAGAGACCATCATCGAAGCCTTCCCCCAGGTCAACTACGTCCACAACGAGCGCTACGACGAGACGAACACGTCAAAGAGCCTGTTGCGCGCTCTCGGCGCCACCGGCAAGGGCGGCGTGCTGTGGATGAACGGCGATGTGGTCTTCGACCCGATGATCCTCGGCCGTGCGGCCGCCTACATCGAGCGCGACCAGTCGTTCGTGACCGTCAACACCTCGAAGGTCAGCGACGAAGAGGTGAAGTACACGGTCACGGCCGAGGGCTTCATCAAGGAGCTCTCCAAGACCGTCAAGGGCGGGCTCGGCGAGGCGGTCGGCATCAACTACATCTCGTCCACGCACAAGAAGGCGTTCATGCGCCAGCTGCAGCGCGTCGAGGACCAGGACTACTTCGAGCGCGGCCTCGAGCTCGCCATCGCGGAAGACGCCCTGCTGCTCGAGCCGATGGATGTCTCCGACCTGTACGCGGTCGAGGTCGACTTCGCGGAAGACCTCGAGCGGGCGAACCTCTTCGTCTGATCCGATCCGTCGTGCGAGAGCCCGGTTCCCTCGAGGGACCGGGCTTTCGGCGTTTTCGCGGCCGAGCTTCGTAAGATCGCTCCATGGCTCGCCAGGTGCACAAGATCCACTCGTTGCCGGATGACGCTCCGTGGGACAAGGGCGTGCCCCCTTCCGGGTCTTCCGAGCACCCGATGATGGTGCGCGGCCTCGACCGCGTGCTCTCGATCCAGCGCCCGCTCGTGCTCGCGCACATCCGCAGCATCCGTCTTCGCAACCCTCAGGCCACGCCCACCGAGATCATCCGGATCCTCGAACGCCGCTATCTCGCCGCCGTGACCACCGGGGGTGCCGCGGTGGGCGCGACCGCCGTCGTTCCCGGCATCGGCACCGGCGTGACTCTCGCGCTGTCCGGTGTCGAGACCGTGGGCTTCGTGGAGTCGACGGCCCTGTTCGCGCAGTCGGTCGCCGAGGTGCACGGCATCGCGGTCGCCAACCCCGACCGTGCGCGCGCCCTGGTGATGACCTTGATGCTCGGCAAGGAGGGCGTCGATCTGGTCGGTCAGCTCGCCGGGCAGGTCGCCGGACGCGGCGGGAGCAGATCGTCGTACTGGGGTGAACTCGTCACGAAGTCGCTCCCCCGCGCCGCCGTCGGCCCACTAGTCGATCAGCTCAAGAGCATGTTCGTGAAGCAGTTCGCCGCGAAGGGCGGCGCCTCCGTGATCGGCAAGGCCCTCCCGTTCGGCGTCGGCGCAGCCATCGGCGGGGCAGGGAACAACATCCTCGGCCGTCGCGTGCTCACGACCTCGCACAAGGCTTTCGGTGCGGCTCCGATCGATCTGCCGCTCGAGCTCGAACCGGTGCCGGGAGCGGAGAAGCTCGAGCTGCGGATGCTCCGCGGCGCGCGGTATGCCGGCAACGCCGTGGCCGGTGCGGCAGGAACGACCGTCCGCGGAGTCGGCTGGGTCGGTCGCAAGGCCCTCTCCCTCGGCCGTTCCCCGAAGTCGGACCCGGAGTTGGAGGAGAACGATCCCGCGAAAACTGCCGACGCGAAGCGGGAGAACGACGACCCGACGGAAGCGGATGCGGACGCCGCACACTGAGCACTGCGCGTAGGTCGCCAAAGGATCGGCCGACCCGTTGTGCCGAGCATCCAACAGACCGGGCCGACCCGACGCTAGGGTGGAATCCGTGACGGACAAGCCCGACCTCTTTACTACCGCCGGCAAGATCGCGGATCTGCGCGCTCGCTACACCGAAGCCGTCGTCGACGCAGAAGCCAAGGCGAAGGAGAAGCAGCACGCCAAGGGCAAGATGACCGCCCGTGAGCGCATCGAACTGCTCGTCGACCCCGGAAGCTTCGTCGAGTTCGACGAGTACGTGCGCCACCGCACCACCGCCTTCGGCATGGACCGCTCCCGCCCCTACGGCGACTCGGTCGTCACCGGTGTCGGCACGATCAACGGGCGCACCGTCGCGGTGTACTCGCAGGACTTCTCGACCTTCGGCGGCTCACTCGGCGAAGTCGCCGGCGAGAAGATCGTGAAGATCATGGAGTTCGCCCTCGCCGGCGGGATGCCCTGCATCGGCATCCTCGACTCAGGCGGTGCGCGTATCCAGGAGGGCGTCGTCGCCCTGGGCAAGTACGGCGAGATCTTCCGCCTCAACACCCGCGCCTCCGGCGTGATCCCTCAGATCTCCATCATCATGGGCCCCGCGGCCGGTGGCGCCGTGTACTCCCCCGCGCTCACGGACTTCGTCATCATGGTCGACAAGACCAGCCAGATGTTCGTCACCGGTCCCGACGTGATCAAGACCGTGACCGGCGAGGACGTCGGCATGGAGGAACTCGGCGGCGCGCTCACGCACAACACGCGCTCGGGCGTCGCGCACTACCTCGCCGAGGACGAAGACGACGCGATCGACTACGCGCGCACGCTGCTGAGCTTCCTTCCGGACAACAACATGGCGGAGCTGCCCTCGTACGAGAGCACCTTCGAGTTCGAGACCACCGACGCCGACCGTGTGCTGAACACGATCGTCCCCGACTCCACGAACCAGCCGTACGACATCCACACCGTCATCGAGCACGTGGTCGACGAGGGCGACTTCCTCGAGGTGCAGCCGCTGTTCGCCCCGAACATCGTGATCGGGTTCGGCCGCATCGAGGGCCGCTCCGTCGGCATCATCGCGAATCAGCCGTCGCAGATGGCCGGAACGCTGAACATCGAAGCCGGCGAGAAGGCGAGCCGCTTCGTCCGGTTCTGCGACGCGTTCTCCATCCCGATCGTCACCCTCGTCGACGTCCCCGGTTACCTGCCGGGAACCGACCAGGAGTGGACGGGTGTCATCCGCCGCGGCGCGAAGCTCCTCTACGCCTACGCGGAGGCCACGGTCCCGCTCGTCACGGTGATCCTGCGCAAGGCCTACGGCGGCGCGTACATCGTGATGGGATCGAAGCAGCTCGGCGCCGACGTGAACCTCGCCTGGCCGACGGCGGAGATCGCCGTCATGGGCGGGCAGGGTGCCGTGAACATCCTGTACCGCGGCGAGATCAAGAAGGCCGAGGACGCCGGCGAAGACGTCGCCGCCGTGCGTACCCGCCTGGCGAACGAGTACACGTACAACGTCGCCTCACCGTTCCTCGCGGCGGAGCGCGGAGAGCTCGACGGCATCATCGAGCCGGCGAACACGCGCGTGTCGATCGCGAAGGCACTGCGTGCGCTGCGGGGCAAGCGCGCCGAGCTTCCGCCGAAGAAGCATGGGAACATCCCGCTGTGACCGCGCGAGAGGCCGGGGCCGACGCATCGGAGCAGGCGGCGTCGATGCTCACGATCACGCGCGGTTCAGCCACTGAAGAAGAGCTGGCCGCACTCATCGCGGTGATCAGCGAGGCCTATGCGTCCGAAGCGGCGGCCGCCGTGGCCGATGAGCCGACCGTGTCCGCCTGGACCCGCACGCAGCGTCCGCTCCGGCGTCCGCTGCGCCGTGACATCCCGTGGGGGCGCTTCTCCGGGTGACGCCCCCCGGCCTGCGCCTCATGCGTCAGGCGGTGAGAGCTCAGCCGTCGAGCAGGAGCCCCGAGGCACGGGGACTGAGTACGGAGTCGAGCACCACGCAGCCGGCGCCCACCGCGCCCACGTCGTCGCCGACGACCGTCCCGTCGACCGGCAGCGTGCGCACCGCCCGTGTCGCGCTCGCCCGATCGAGGCGACCGGGGATCTCGCTGAGGTACACCTCCGCGAGCCGCGACCAGAACGGGCCGCCGAACACGACGCGGTCCACGTCGAGCATGTTCGCGAGCGCGGCGGTCAGGACGGACATATGCACAGCGGCCTGCCGCAGCACGGCCAGGGCGGCGACGTCGCCGCGGCCGGCACGCTCGCAGAGCTCTCCGAAGCGCTCGTCGACGGACTCGACATCGCTCGCCTCGCGATCGTCCTGGAACACCCCCGCACGCTCCGCCTGTTCGACGATGGCCTGTGGCGTGCAGACGACCTCGACGCATCCCCGAGAACCGCAGGTGCACCGCGGACCGTCCGGATCCACGATCACGTGCCCGACCTCTCCGATGTTGCGTGTGCTCCCGGGCACGACCTCCCCCTCCCTGGCGAGGGCGGCGCCGATCCCGGTACCCAGGTAGATGAAGACGAACGAATCGTCGGCCGACGCGCGCCGTGTCCACAGTTCGCCCGACGCGGCGGCAGTCGTGTCCTTCTCGAGCAGCACGGGAAGACCGGTCGCGTCGGCGAGCACCGCACGCAGCCGCACCCGGTGCCAGCCGAGCAGCTTCGGCGGGTCGATCACCGTGCCCTTCTCCGCATCGAGAGGCCCGGGGGCGGCGACTCCCACCCCGGCGATCCGATCCCGGTCCACGTCGGCCTCGGCGATCAAGGCGTCGATGGTGGCCGCCATGGCGGAGATGATCCACCGCGGTTCCTTCGCCGGAGTGCGTATGCTCTTCCGACGCACGACGGCGCCCGACAGGTCGAGCAGGACGAAGGTCATGATGGCGGGGTCGAGGTGCACCCCCACCGCGAAGCGACTGTCCGGGACGAGCCGCAGGGTCACGCGGGGTTTGCCCGGACCGTTGATGGTGCGCCCCGCCTCACGGATGAATCCGTCGTCGAGAAGCCGGCGGGTGATGTTCGTCACCGTCTGCGCGGAGAGCCCGGTGGCGGAGGCGAGTTCGATGCGGCTCAGCCCTTCCCCGGACTGTCGGATCGCCTCCAGGACCACGGACTGATTGAAGTCCCCCATCCGCGGAAGGTTGGTTCCCCGACGCGTTCCCATGGTCCTATGATCCCTCATCGAGCGAGAAATCGTGTCCCCCAAAATACCTACAGACAACGAATGGAAGAACCCCCAGACTGGAGGAGACGCTTCGCGTTCGGCTGGTCTCTCTGTCCCAGGGTAGACAGACGCTGATCGGCCACCAGCGGACGGTTTTCGGGTAACTGTCCGCACGGCGAGGGGCTGGCGATAACGCCGCCCCTCGCCCACTCTCCTCACCTGGTCGGGAGCGCGGCGTCTTCAGACGGCTTCCGCCTCCCGAGCGATCTCATGCCACAGGTCGACCGCGTCATCGTCGCCCGAGGCACGCGTCCCCGCACGCCCGACGACGGTCACCGCGACACGGGCATCGCGAGCCGAACGGATGATGAGCCGCGCGCTCTGTGCCTGCATGAGCACAGAGGCGAGCTCGTCTCGGATCTCACTGCGTCGCGCTTCGTCGATGCCATCGAATCCGCCCTCGTCGAAGACCGTGACGACGGCGCCGCGTAGACGGGCGGCGTCGATCGCGTTGCGCACGGCATCGTTGAGCAGATCCGCTCCGCGCAGCTCGTCGCGCAGCCGACCCTCGGCGAGGCGCGCTTCGAGTCGCTCCCGGTCGTCGAGCACGCCACGGGAGGCGACGACACGACCGAGCACCGGCCCGGCGACCGCCAGGGCGAACTGCGTGCGCAGACGCCTCTCCCGCTGGCGCACGCTCTGGGTGGCGTGCCAGGCCGAGACCGCCTGCTGGATCTCGGCGAGCCGTTCGGTGTCGCGCACCGCGCGATCCCAGAACATCACGAGAAGTCGGGCGACGACGATCCACATGATCGAGCCGACCAGGCCCAGGGTGAGCGCCACGCCGATCCCGAGGTATGCCGAGGAGGCCGCGACGAGAACCGCGAGCGTCAGCCAGCCGATCAGGAACCGACGGCGGACGATGCACACGACACCGAGGAGCCCGAGCCCGCCGATGTACCAGGTGGCGAAGGGAGCGGTGCGGTCGGCGGGCTCCAGAGAGAACGTGACCAGGGCGGGGATGAGGGCGCTCGCGAGCAGGGCCAGCACCGCCGACCACAGGGGCATCCGCACAGACGTCGCGTCGCCCAGAATCGCGATGTTCACGACCACGAGGTAGATGCCGATCGCGACGATCATCAACAACGGCGCCGTCGGCTGCTCGATCCACCAGATCGCGCGCGCGGCGAAGTACAGCGCGAACCCCACGGCGAGCGAGGTGGCGACGCTGCGGACGGTCCGGTTCACGAGCGCTCCCACCCCAGCACGACGGTCGTGCCCTGCTCATCGGATCGGATGTCCGCGGTGCCGGCGACTCCGGCCATGCGGGCGAAGATGGAGGCGCGGATCCCGAGCCGGTCGGCGCCGATCGCCGTGATGTCGAAACCCGGCCCCGTGTCCGACACGGTCACGGAGATCCCTTGGTCACCACACGCCTCGACGATGATGTGCAACCCACGGCTGTTCGCGTGGGACACGGCGTTCCCGATCGCCTGCCGTGCGGCCAGCACGAGGGCTCGCGCCGCCCGTCCGGGGATCATTCCGATCCCGCCGCGCTCCTCGACGATCGCGTCGGCACCGAGCTCCGAGAGCGAACGGCGGAGTTCGACCACGATCTGCGCGATCCCCACGGGCTCGTCGGTGCCCTCCTGGGACACGGCGGCTTCCGTGTTCGCGAGACGTGTGAGAGCTTCCCGTGCCATCGCGACCGCGAGCTCCTCCGCCCGCTCCCCCTCCGCCCGCTCGGCGGCGATCAACGCCGCGAGGACGCTGTCATGCATGAGCGCCGACATCGCCACGCGTTCCTCCTCGGCCGCGGCGGCAGCAGCTGCGGTGGAGTAGGAGGCGACGGCTTGCCCTCGTGCCTCGTCGACGCCGGCCGCGACGGAGCGGAACATCCAGCCGAGCGAGATGATCACCACGCCGAGGATGAGCGTGAAGGAGACATCGAATGCGGTCGTGACCCAGAACTCCCGCGAGAACTCCCCCTGCACGAGACGCACGTAACCGTAGACGAACGGCATCACGGCCGCCCACGCGAACTGGAGCCGCAGGGGGAACGCGAGCATCGCCGCGACCACCCCCACGTTCACGAGGAAGAAGATCCAGGGCTGATCGCCGGCACTCTTGTCGGCGGGGTCCACGACCGTCGGCCACGCGGCGAGCGCCAGCAGGTAGACCACGGCGAAGAGGCCCGAGAAGGTACGCACGCCGCGGCCGACCAGGCAGGCGACCAGCATCGCCGCGAGCGGGACGAACACCACGACGACCATCACGATGTGCACCACGTCCGCCTGGGACAGGGTGTTCACCGCGGCGAACAGCGCCTGGGCGCCCAAGGCGGAGGATCCGATCGCGACGACGATCGCGAGGATCCGCTCCATGCGTTTGCCCGTGAATCGCTCGAACTCGGTCTCCGTGCTGCCCGGAGACGGGATCTTGCTCCAGGCATCGCGGATGCTGAGCGGATCAGCGGGCACTCGACGCCCCGTCTGCCGCGACGATGCCGTCCTCCATCGCTCGACGGAGGAGATCGACCTTCGTGGGTGCGGGCCGACCGACCTCGACGTACTTGACCCGTACGCGCGTGATGTTCTCCTTGGCGGTCGAGTAGGCGACGCCGAGCCGCTCGGCGACCGCCTTCAGCGGAAGGCCCGTGGCATACAACCGGAGCACCTCGCGCTCGCGGCTGGAGAGCTGCGCGTCGGCGAAGGCCCGGTCACCGTCGACGGCGCTGGCCCATTCGACGTTGTTGAGCGCTTCGCCCTGAGCGACGGTCCGGATCGCGTCCATCACGTCATCGAGAGCGGACGACTTGCTGACGACCCCTGCGGCCCCGGCGGACAGAGCCTCACGCACAGCCGCGGGACGGTCGGCGACGCTGTGGATGACCACGCTCGCCCCGTCGTTCACGAGCGATGACACGTTCTCGGTCACGGTGCTGCCGTCGCCCAGGGTGAGGTCGAGGACCACGACGTCGGCAGGAGCGGCAGACGCCGAGGCCCGCCATTCCAGGTATGACACGACTGTGCTCCCGGAGAAGACCACCGTCTGCGAGTCGCGCGCGCACGCGGCCTCGAGGCCGAGGCGAACGGACTCGTGATCGTCGATGAGTGCGACCCTGCTCATCCACCCAGCCTAGTGAGTCGCCGCAGACGGCCGCCGACGGCTCAGCGGGTCAGCAGCGCGACGACCTCGAAGTGGTGCGAGTGCGGGAACAGATCGAAACCTCGAAGACGATCGACGTTCCACCCCAGCGCCCGGAAGGTCCCGAGATCACGGGAGAGGGCGACCGGATCGCAGGCGACGTAGGCGACGGCCTCCGGCGCGAGCGCGTGCACGGCCTCGACGACCTGACGGCCCGCTCCTGCGCGAGGCGGGTCGAGGATCACGGCCCCCGTCCGACCGCTGCTCCGGCGCGTGGACAGGAAGCGGTCGACGCGCGCGGTGACCGCGGTGACCTCGAGCGGTGCGAGGTTGGCGGCCGCGTGCTCAGTGGCCCGTGCGCTCGACTCCACCGTGACGATGTCGGTGCCGCCGAGATCGGCGAGTGTCGCGGCGAAGAGACCGACGCCGCCGTACAGGTCGTAGTGCGTCTTCGCCTCGTCGACGTGTCCGTCGAGGATGCCGTACACCGCGGCGTCGAGCACGGAGGCCGCCCGCGGATGGACCTGCCAGAATCCCGTCGCGTCCAGCTGGAAGGGCCGGTCTCCGACGAGTTCCTGGATCGTCTCGGGAGTCGGACGGCGCCGGAAGCCGCGCGCGACCTTGGCCGGACGCACCGTCTCCTCGCGGCGGATGATGCGCACTCGACCGTCGGCGGGCTCGACGAGCTCGATCCGACCGGGAGCCTCACCGCGGAGCGCGAGCGCGGCCTCCGCGATCGCCGGGCGAGCGAGCGGGTGGGAAGACACGGGGATGACCCGGTGGCTGCGTGCGGCGAACGGCCCCACCGCGCCCGTGTCGTCGACGTGCAGGGTCACGCGCGTACGCCACCCGGTGCCGTCTCCGGATTCGACGGCCTCGATCTCCGGGGCGACGAGTCCCTCCCCGGCGAAACGGTCGAGCGCCTCGGTCAGCACCTGGCGCTTGAGCACTCGCTGGTGGTCGAGCGCGATGTGCCCGAGGTCGGCTCCGCCGGGGCGGTCCGCGGGATCCCTCGAGACGTCGGCCTCGGCCCAGATGTGCGGTCGCCGATGCTCTGACGCCTCCAGCACCTCGATCGTCTCCGCTCGCCAGAAGCTGCGGGTCGAGGCATCGGCCCCGTCCTGCGGGGCGATCAGTCGCGCACGGACGCGCTCCCCGGGGACCGCGTCCGAGACGAAGACCACGCGCCCCTCGTGGCGGGCGATGAAGGTGCCCCCGTGTGCGATGCCGGTGATGTCGAGCTCGAGCACGTCGGCTGCGGAGGAAGTCATCCTTCGAGGATACGGTGGTGGACATGCGCGTCTGCCTCGCCTCGACCTCACCGGCCCGACTCATGCTGCTGCGGCAGGCGGGTATCGAACCGCTCACCGTCTCCCCGGACGTCGACGAAGACGCCGTCGCCGCCGCCGCGGAGGAAGAGCGCGGCACCCCGCTGGCCCCTGCGGAGCTCGTGCTGCTGCTCGCCCGGGCGAAGGCTGCCGCGGTCGCGCGGGGTCTCGCCGAGGAGGGGGTCTTCGACGGCCTCGTGATCGGCGGGGATTCGATGTTCGCACGCGGCGGGCGCGTCTACGGCAAGCCCTACACCCCCGAGGAAGCCACGCGACGCTGGCAGGAGATGCGCGGTGCCACGGGCATCCTGCATTCCGGGCACTCCGTCTTCCGTGTCGCCCCGGGCCGGACACCCGTCGA
Source organism: Microbacterium sp. J1-1 (assembly GCF_024498615.1). Classification (NCBI taxonomy): domain Bacteria; kingdom Bacillati; phylum Actinomycetota; class Actinomycetes; order Micrococcales; family Microbacteriaceae; genus Microbacterium; species Microbacterium sp. J1-1. The sequence continues at coordinate 2,481,194 of NZ_CP089590.1, forward strand.
GGCGACTGCGGTCGCCGAGGCCGCAGTGACCTTCGCCGACGATGTCAGCGATGCTGAGATCGCCGCGTATGTGGCGTCGGGCGAACCCCTGCATGTGGCAGGGGCGTTCACGGTCGACAGCCTGGGCGGGGCCTTCATCACCCGCGTGGACGGCGACCCCTCGACCGTCGTGGGAATGTCCCTGTCGACCGTGCGGCGCCTGGCCACCGAGCTCGGCGTGCCGTGGACGGACCTGTGGTCGTAGACTCCCCTCCACGTTTCTGCCACTTTCTTGTGGGGAGTCGTCAAAGGGATCGGGGTCCTTCTCGCTAGGCTGGCAAGCATGCCTGCTATCGCCAAGGTGCTCATCGCCAACCGCGGCGAGATCGCCGTACGCATCATCCGCGCCGCTCGTGACTCCGGGATCGCCTCGGTCGCCGTCTACGCCGACCAGGATCGGGACGCCCTGCACACGCGTCTGGCCGACGAGGCCTACGCTCTCGGCGGCTCCACCAGCGCGGAGACGTACCTCCAGATCGAGAAGATCCTGTCGATCGCCCGCCGTGCCGGTGCCGACGCCGTGCACCCCGGCTACGGCTTCCTGGCCGAGAACGCCGAGTTCGCGCGCGCGATCATCGATGCGGGGATGACCTGGATCGGCCCGTCCCCCGAGGCCATCGAGGCTCTCGGCGACAAGGTGACCGCGCGCCATGTGGCCGAGAAGGTCGGCGCGCCCCTCGCGCCCGGCACACCCGGCCCCGTCGACGGTGCCGACGAGGTCATCGCCTTCGCGAAGGAATTCGGCCTCCCCATCGCCATCAAGGCCGCCTATGGCGGCGGCGGCCGCGGCCTCAAGGTCGCCCGCGAGCTCGACGAGGTCGCCGAGCTCTTCGAGTCGGCCACCCGCGAAGCCGTCGCCGCGTTCGGCCGCGGCGAGTGCTTCGTGGAGAAGTACCTCGACAAGCCGCGCCACGTCGAGACCCAGTGCCTGGCCGATGCCGCCGGCAACGTCGTCGTGATCTCGACGCGCGACTGCTCGTTGCAGCGCCGTCACCAGAAGCTCGTCGAAGAGGCTCCGGCCCCGTTCCTGACGAACGAGCAGAACGCGCAGCTGTACTCCGCCTCGAAGGCCATCCTGAAGGAGGTCGGCTACGTCGGTGCCGGCACCTGCGAGTTCCTCATCGGTGCCGACGGCACGGTGTCGTTCCTCGAAGTGAACACCCGACTGCAGGTCGAGCATCCGGTCTCCGAAGAGGTCACCGGCATCGACCTGGTCCGCGAGCAGTTCCGCATCGCGGCCGGCGGCACCATCGACTACGACGACCCCGAGCCCCAGGGACACTCGTTCGAGTTCCGGATCAACGGCGAGGACCCCGGTCGCGGATTCCTCCCCCAGCCCGGACCGATCCACGTGTTCAAGACGTTCGGCGGTCCCGGCATCCGCCTCGACTCGGGCGTCACCGCCGGGGACGCCGTCTCGGGGGCTTTCGATTCGCTCCTCGCGAAGATCATCGTCACGGGCAAGGACCGCGCCGAGGCGCTCGAGCGTTCGCGCCGCGCACTCGACGAGTTCGAGGTCGCCGGACTCCCCACTGTCATCCCGTTCCACCGCAAGGTCGTCCGCGATCCCGCGTTCACCGCGGAGAACGGCGAGTTCGGAGTCTTCACCCGGTGGATCGAGACGGAGTTCGTCAACGACATCCCGGCCTGGGACGGTGAGCTCGAAGCCCCGGCACCCGCCGATTCGCGCCACACGGTCGTCGTCGAGGTCTCCGGCAAGCGCCTCGAGGTGAGCCTCCCCGATCGCGTCGCCGTCGCCCCGGGCACCGCGGGTCGCCCGGCTGCCGTCCCGCCGTCCCGTCGCAGCCACGCGACCACCGCCAATGCCGGAGCCTCCGGCGATGCGGTGAAGTCCCCCATGCAGGCGACCGTCGTCAAGATCGCGGTCGAGGACGGTCAGCAGGTCGTCAAGGGCGACCTCGTCGTCGTGCTCGAAGCGATGAAGATGGAGCAGCCGCTCCAGGCGCACAAGGACGGCGTCATCGGCAACATCAACGCGGACGCCGGAACGACGGTCTCCGCAGGACACCAGCTGCTCACCATCAGCTGACCTCCACCGTCCGGTCTCGCCGCGTTGTTCGCCGAGACCCCCGGTGAACGCCGAAACCCCGTGGTGCAGATGTCTGCCACACGGGGTTTCGGCGTCAGGCGGGGGTCTCGGCGATCCGTCGCGCCGCAGAACTCAGCCGCAGAACTCAGTCGCAGAGCTCAGCCGCAGAACTCAGGAGATGTTGACGAGGTGCATCGCCCTGCTCGCATCGGTGATACTGCTCGACAGCGAGGGGTACGCGGCGAACACCCGCGAGACCTGGTCGACCGTGAGACGACGTTCGACGGCCACAGCGATCGGGTAGATCAGTTCCGACGCCTTCGGGGCCACGATCACGCCACCGATCACCGTGCCGGACCCCTTGCGGGCGATGATCTTGACGAAGCCGTCCTTGATGCCCATCATCTTGGCGCGGGGGTTGGCGGCGAGGGGAAGCTTGTAGACGAGACCGTCGGTCACCCCGTCCTCGGCGTCCTTCTGCGAGAAACCCACGGTCGCGATCTCGGGTGCCGTGAAGATGTTCGAGGTGATCTTGATCAGTTCGAGCGGGATCACGATGTCGCCGAGGGCGTGGAACACCGCCGTGCGTCCCTGCATCGAGGCGACGGAGGCCAGCGGGAAGAAGTTCGTGCAGTCGCCGACCGCGTAGATGTTGGGCACCGAGGTGCGGGCGACGCGGTTCACGCGCACGTGACCTGAATCATCGAGCTCGACGCCCGCCTCCTCCAGACCGATGCCCGCGGTGTTGGGGATGGAGCCGACGGCCATGAGGCAGTGGCTCCCGTCGACCGTGCGGCCGTCGGACAGCGTCACGGTCACTCCGTCGTCGGTGACCTCGACCCGGTCGGCGCGGGACTTCGAGAGCACCTGCATCCCGCCGCGCTTGAACACCTTCTCCAGAACGCGTGCGGCGTCCTGGTCCTCCCCCGGGAGCACCTGCTCGCGGCTGGAGATGAGCGTGACCTTCGCACCGAGGTTCATGTAGGCCGAGGCGAACTCCGCTCCGGTCACCCCCGACCCGACCACGATGAGGTGCTCGGGCAGCGCCTTCATGTCGTAGAGCTGGGTCCATGTGAGGATGCGCTTGCCGTCGGGCTTGGCGGAGTCGAGCTCACGCGGCGATGCCCCCACGGCCACGACGATCGTGTCGGCCTCGACCCGGTCGAAGTCGGTGCCGCCCTGACCGGTCGACACGACGATCGCCGTCGGCCCCTCGAGTCGTCCGTGCCCGGAGAGGATGCGCACCCCGGCCTCGAGGAGCGTGGCACGCATGTCCTCCGACTGCTGACCGGCGAGGGCCAGGAGGCGCTTGTTGACGGCTGCGAGATTGATCGCGATCTCGGGCTTGAGGGGCTTGCCGTTCTCGCCCTTGGCGTAGAAGTTGACTCCGAGGTCGCTCGCCTCGGAGATGGCGACGGCGGCATCCGCCGTCGCGATCAGGCTCTTGGAGGGGACCACGTCGGTGAGGACGGCCGATCCACCGACCCCCACCCGCTCGACCAGGGTGACCTCGGCCCCGAGCTGAGCGGCCGCGAGGGCCGCCTCGTAACCGCCGGGACCGCCGCCGAGGACGGCGACGCGCTGAGTGCGCTCGAAAGTGGTGGAAGACATGGAATCCATTCTTCCCCAATCCTGGCCCCCGAGCCTGCACCTTCCTAGAGTGGATCCATGCCCGAAACGCACAGCAACCCCCTCGACGACCCGACCGCGAACCCCTTCGAGGTCGCCGCGCAGGCCGCCGCCGACATCGCGCGACTGTCCGGTGTCGAGAACCATGACATCGCCCTCACCCTCGGCAGCGGCTGGGGCAAGGCCGCCGATATCATCGGCGAGACGGTCGCCACGATCCCCGCCACCGAGGTCACCGGCTTCTCCAAGCCCGCACTGGAGGGCCACGTCGGCACGCTGCGCAGCATCCGCACGCCCGGCGGCAAGAACGTCCTGGTGATCGGCGCACGCACGCACTACTACGAAGACCACGGCGTCCGGCGCGTCGTGCACAGCGTCCGCACCGCCGCGGCCACGGGCGCCAAGATCATGGTGCTCACCAACGGCGCCGGTGGCATCCGTGAGACCTGGCGACCCGGTCAGCCGGTGCTCATCAGCGATCACATCAACCTCACCGCCGATTCGCCGCTCGAGGGCGCCACGTTCATCGACCTCACCGACCTGTATTCGAAGCGACTGCGCGACCTCGCGCGCACGATCGATCCGATGCTCGATGAGGGCGTGTACACCCAGTTCCGCGGTCCGCACTACGAGACCCCGGCGGAGGTGCAGATGGCGAAGCACATCGGCGGACACATCGTCGGCATGTCGACCGCGCTCGAAGCGATCGCCGCCCGCGAGGCCGGCATGGAGATCCTCGGGTTCTCGCTCATCACGAACCTGGCCGCGGGCATCCAGCAGACCCCGCTCAGCCACGCCGAGGTGATCGAAGCCGGTCGTGAGGCGGAGCCGGTGATCTCCGCTCTCCTGGCGAGGGTGGTCGAGGCCCTGTGAACGAGGAGAGACTCGCGCAGGCGCGCGCCTGGCTGCGTCAGGACCCGGATCACCAGACACGCGACGAGCTCGCGGGCCTGATCACGCGGGCGTCCGCCGGTGAGGCGGCAGCGGCCGCGGAGCTCGACGATCGGTTCCGCGGACGCCTGGAGTTCGGCACCGCGGGGCTCCGCGGCGAGCTCGGCGCCGGAAGCAACCGGATGAACCGGGTGCTCGTGGCCCAGGCCGCGGCGGGCTTCGCCGCGTATCTGCGGGAGAAGACGCACGGAACCACCCCGACCGTCGTGATCGGCTACGACGGGCGACGCAACTCGCGCGTGTTCGCGACCGACTCGGCGGAGCTGTTCGCCGGCGCGGGTCTGCGAGCGATCCTCCTGCCGCGCCTGCTGCCGACGCCCGTGCTCGCCTTCGCCGTGCGGCACTTCGGCGCCGACGCCGGTGTGATGGTGACCGCGAGCCACAACCCGCCGAACGACAACGGCTACAAGGTCTATCTCGGCGGCGCCGACCAGGGTTCGCAGATCGTCGCCCCGGCGGATGCCGAGATCGCCGCGCACATCCAGCACACGGCCGATGCCGGCTCGATCGCCGCGCTGCCGCGCTCGACGGACTACGAGACCGCCGGCGAGGACGTCGTCGACGCGTATGTCGCGGCCACCGCCGCCGTGGCCCCCGCACCCGCCGGTGCCACCGGGATGCGATGGGTCTACACCGCGATGCACGGAGTGGGGTGGGAGACGGTGTCGCGCATCGTGCGCGAGGCGGGCTACCCGCAGCCTTTCGTCGTGGATGAGCAGCTCACGCCCGACGCCACCTTCCGCACGGTCTCCTTCCCGAACCCGGAGGAACCGGGAGCAATGGATCTCGCCTTCGCGCGGGCTCGGCGGGTGAAGGCGGACTTCATCCTGGCCAACGACCCCGACGCCGATCGCCTGGCCGTCGCAGTTCCGGACGAGACGGCAGCGGACGGGTGGCGTCGACTCACCGGCAACGAGGTCGGGCTGCTGCTCGGGGCACGTGCCGCCCGCGCGGCCGCCGGCACACCGGGCGCCTCCCTCGCATGCTCCCTCGTCTCCTCCCCCGGTCTCGGCGCCGTCGCCGCCCACCACGGACTCGACTTCCACGAGACGCTCACCGGCTTCAAGTGGATCTCGCGCGCCCCGGGGATCGTCTTCGGTTTCGAGGAGGCCCTGGGCTACCTCGTGAACCCGGAGACGGTTCGCGACAAGGACGGAGTGTCGGCGGCCGTCGCGATCCTCGGGCTCGCCGCCGAGGCCCGTGACCGCGGCGCGACGCTGGTCGACCTGCTCGCCGAGTTGGGCGAGACATACGGGCACTTCGCCAGCGGACAGGTGTCGGTGCGCGTCGAGGACCTCGCGGTCATCGGCAACGTCATGCTCGCCCTGCGCACGCTGCCGCCGACGCAGATCGCCGGACGTTCGATCACCTCGGCCGAGGACCTGATGCACGCCGCGCCGGGCGCACCCTCCGGGGATGTGCTGCGGTACCGCCTCGGCGACGGCTCGCGCGTGATCGTGCGCCCGAGCGGCACCGAACCCAAGCTCAAGGTCTACATCGACGCCCGGGCCGACTCCTCCGAGGCCGCCGCTGCGGCCGTCGTGGAGCTCGAGGCCGGAGTGCGGACCCTGCTCGACGAGCGCACCTGACATGCCGGTCCGACGCGTCATCGTCAGCGCCCACAACGGCGTGCACGCCCGTCCGGTGGCGGAGCTGGTGCGTCTCGCGCAGTCGCACAGCACACCCGTGACCCTGCGGACGGAGGACGGCACCACCGTCGACCTGAGCAGCGTGCTGGCCGTGATGGACCTCGGCATCTCGTCCGGGGATGCGGTGGTGCTCGAGACGACGGCCTCCGACACCGCGGAGGCCGTCCTCGATCAGCTCGTCGAGGTGCTCGCCCCGCGGGGGTGACGGCGGGGGTCAGCCGTCGATCACGGCGACGAGCTCATCAAGGAACGCCTCGAACGTCGACCCCCGACGGACGATCCGCTGCACGCTCTCGCGTTCGCTGAACACCTCGACCAGCTGCTCGAACACCGTCTGGAACGCCGCACGGTCGCTCTCGCTGAACGCGGCAAGGGCGACGACCTGCACCCGGCCGTCCCCCCAGGCGGCCGAGCCGTCCGCCACCCCGATCGCGATGGCCGTGCGGGTCGCGGTCATCTGCAACGCATGCGGGACGGCGAGCGCATCGGTGAACGCGGTCGATGACATCCGCTCGCGCACGATCGTGTTCTCGATGTAGTCCTCACCGATGAGCCCTGCCTGCACCAGCAACCCCCCGAGGCGGCGGATGATCGCCTCTTCCCCCTCGTCCGGCAGCGGGAACACGTAGGCGTCAGCCAGGAAGTAGCGGGCGAGCTCGCCGCGGAGGCGGGTGAGCCGTCGTCCGCGGCGCACCCGGGCGGCGGCCTGCTGGATCCGGTCGACGTCGGCATCGGTCAGGAACGGCTGGATCCGGACGAAACGGTCGCCCGCCTGACCCGGCTCGATCGTGCTGAGCACGAGGTCGGTGTCGAAGGACGCCCAATCGGGGTCGACGTTGGTCACGACGGTGGTGACCTCGATCGCCGACCCCAGCGAGCGGTCGACACTCGAGCGGAGCAGCTCGTGCAGCTCGTGATACCCGGGGCAGACGATCGTGGCCGTGAGGATCGACTCGGCCTTGCGGCTGCGCTCCAGCCTCCCGCCCACGTGCATCGCGATGTACGCGATCTCGTCGTCGTGGATGGGCGTCCCGACGCGGTCGTGGAGGCCGCTCGCGATAGACACCGCCACTTCGAAGATCATCGGATAGGTGGTCTTGAGCGAGCGGGTGAGCGGGTTGCGCGTCAACGCGCTCTCCTCCGCTCGTCGCAACAGGTTCTGCACGTGCAGCGCGAGCCGGAGCACGAACGTCTCGTCGACGAGGTCCACCTGGAAGTCCTCGGCGGCTCTGCTGATCTCCGCACGGACGGCGGCCTCGACCGCGGGGTCCACCCCGCTGCGTGCCACCTCGCGGGTCGCGTCCTCCCCCGGCGCGACGATGCGGGTCAGGACGAGGGAGGCGAGGTGACCGCTGTCGCCCTCCCCGAGCACGACTGCGAAGTGCTCGGACGCCAGCCGGGCGATGACCGCACCCACCCGGGGGATCTCCTCCCGCGCACCGGCCGGTGAGGAGTCGAGCGCGTGTCCGGCGGCGACACGCTCCGCCGCGATGGCGATGTGGAGGAGGACGTCGGCGATCGCGAGCTCGTTCACGTAGTAGCCGAGCTCGCCCAGCTCCCGGACCAGCGCGGACTTGAAGGGACCCACCGCGCTGGCGGCGACCGCGGACCCCGAGAGGGCACGACGGAAGGTCTCGGGGTGGAAGGAAGCGTCGTCCATCTCGTCGTGGGCGAGTCGGCTGAGAAGACGTCGTTGCGCGGCCTCGTCGCCGCGGAGTCGCACGTTCTCCCGGTCGCGCTCGAGCACGAGCTCGGTGCCGTCGAGCAGACCCCGCACGCGGACCAGGTCCGCCTCGAGGGTGGCCTCGCTGACGTGGAGTTCGTCTGCGGTGTCGAACACGTCGATCCCCGCCGGCACATCCAGAAGCCGCCGCACGAGCGTGTGCAGACGGTCACGGGGTGCGGATTCCCCGGCCTGTCGCCTCCGGAGCGCTCCACGAGCCCCGGGTCCCGCGCGGTAGCCCGCCGGAGAGGACTCGATCACGTCGGCACCGGGCGACCGCGCGTTCAGAGCGGCGACGTAGGAGCGGATGCTGCGCGGGGTGACTCCGAGCAGATCGGCGAGGCTGCCCGCCGTCGCCCAGCCCTCTTGTCGCAGCAGCACGGCGAGGAGCTGGTCCTGACGCTGGCGCGACATGAGCCTTCCCTTCCCGCGTGCTGACCGCACTGTCTCGACGTGGTCTCCATGATGTCAGCTTGCCGACGCGCTCGGGCGGAAGGCGCTGTTCCGCGGGGGCGGAAAGGAACGTGTTGGCGCAGGATCCTTCCGGTTCACAGACTGTTCTCAGGAAGGTGGGAGTCGATGAGGATCCTCGTGGTGTGCGGCGCCGGCGCGTCGAGCACGTTCGTCGCACAGCGGCTCCGGAGTGCGGCGGCGACGGCTGGCCTCGGCTGGGAGGCGACGGCGGGGATGGAGAGCTCCGTGTCGGACTCCGATGTCGACCTCGTCCTCGTCGGCCCTCACCTGGGCGACCGGCTGGAAGCCATCCGCGCCCGTGCGCACGCGCCCGTCGCGGTGCTCCCCGGGGACGTCTTCACGGACCGGGACGGCTCCCGCACTCTCGTCTACGCCCGATCGATCCTCGCCGCCGCCGGCGACACCCCGAAAGGAACACCATGACCGCCACCCGCACCGTCCGGATCGGCTCCTCCCACGGATTGCACGCCCGCCCGGCAAAACTCTTCGCGCAGGCGGCGAAGGACTCCGGCGTCGCCGTCACGATCGCCAAGGATTCGGGCAAGCCTGTCAATGCGGCGAGCATCCTCGGTGTCATCGCCTTGGCGGTCGAGTACGGCGACTACGTGACGCTCACCGCCGAGGGTGACGGCGCCGAGGGCGTGCTCGACACCCTCACCGAGCTCCTCACCACAGACCATGATCAGGAGGCCGCCGGATGAGCGAGCTGCGGGGTGTGGGGATCGGTCTCGGAGTGGCACAGGGACCGGTCATCCGCATGTCCGAAGCGATGCCCGCTCCGGAGAACACGCCGAGCACCGCCGGAGCAGACGCCGAGCGCACCCGTGTGCACGAGGCCGTCGCGACCGTCGCCCGGGAGTTGAACGAGCGCGGCCGGACCGCAGGAGGCTCGGCTCAGGAGGTGCTCGAGGCCCAGGCGATGATCGCCGAAGATCCGACACTCCAGGACGAGGTCGACACCCGCATCAATGCCGGCGCGACCGCCGAGTGGGCCGTGCACGACGCCTTCGCCGGCTTCCGCGCGACGCTCGAGGCCGTCGGCGGCTACCTCGGCGAGCGCGCCGCCGATCTCGATGACATCGCTCAGCGTGTGCTCGCGCACCTCCGCGGCGTCGAGGCGCCCGGTGTTCCGAACCCCGGGCACCCGTTCGTCCTGGTCGCACGCGATCTCGCCCCGGCCGACACCGCCCTGCTCGACCTGGATCAGGTGCTCGCACTGATCACGACCGACGGCGGGCCCACCTCGCACACCGCGATCCTCGCCCGGGAGAAGGGCATCGTCGCGATCGTGGGCGTCGCGGACGGCGCGCAGCTGATGACGGGTGAGACGGTGATCGTGGATGCGGCCGCGGGCGTCGTGACCCGCGAGCCCACCGACGAGCAGAAGAGCCGCGCCACGGAGCGCGCGGCCGCCCGTCGTGCAGCCGACGCCGCTCCGCTGACTCCCGGCGCCCTCGCCGACGGCACGCCTGTCGCGCTGCTCGCGAATCTGGGGAAGCCCGCAGACGCCGCGGATGCGGTCGCTCGGGGGGCCGAGGGCGTCGGGCTCTTCCGCACCGAGTTCCTGTTCCTCTCCTCGGCTCAGGCGCCGACGGTCGCCCAGCAGCGCGAGTCCTACCGCGAGCTGCTGGCCGCGTTCCCCGGCAAGAAGGTCGTGGTGCGGATGCTGGACGCCGGCGCGGACAAGCCCCTCGCCTTCCTCAACGACGCCCACGAGGAGAATCCTGCGCTGGGGCTCCGGGGCCTTCGTGCCCTGCGAGCGAGCGAAGACATCCTCCGCGAGCAACTGACGGCCCTCGCCGAGGCGGACGCCGAGACCGAGGCCGACCTCTGGGTGATGGCTCCCATGGTCGCCACCGTCGAGGAGACCAGGTACTTCACGGATCTCGCCCGCGAGTACGGGCTCACGACGGCCGGCGTCATGGTCGAGATCCCGGCGAGTGCTCTGCTCGCCGACCGCGTGCTGGCGCACGCCGATTTCGCCTCGATCGGCACCAACGATCTGACCCAGTACACGATGGCGGCGGACCGCATGCTCGGCTCCGTCGCCGGCTTCCAAGACCCCTGGCATCCTGCCGTCCTGCGCCTCGTGCGCGAGGTCGGCGATGCGGGAGCGCGTCTCGGGAAGCCCGTCGGCATCTGCGGCGAAGCGGCGGCGGACCCTCTGCTGGCGGTCGTGCTCGTCGGGCTCGGCGCCACGAGCCTCTCGATGGCCCCGTCCGCGCTGGCCGACGTGCGACACGCACTCTCCGAACACACCCCGTCCGAGGCACGGAGCCTCGCCGAAGCCGCCCTGGCCGCTGACGATGCCTCCTCCGCCCGAACCGCCGTGGCGACGCTCGCCGCGGAAATCACCCTCCACAAGAAAGAGACGACATCATGACGACGACGTCACCTGCCGCCACGAGAACCGGCGGCGTCCGCGTAGGAGTGCAACGCTTCGGCACGTTCCTCTCGGGCATGATCATGCCCAACATCGCGGCCTTCATCGCCTGGGGCTTCATCACGATGCTCTTCATCCCGAAGGGCTTCTTCGGGGCCGAGAGTCCCTTCGGCTGGCACTGGGCCGGCGTCGCCGAGATCATCGGCGGTGGCGGCGACTCCGCCGTCCTCGGCTGGCAGGGCGCGATGACGGCCGTCACCGAGAGTGCCGACGGAAACGTCCTGGCCTACGTCGGCCTCGTCGGCCCGATGGTCACCTACCTTCTCCCGCTGCTGATCGCGAACACCGCCGGCCGCATGGTCTACGGCGAGCGCGGCGGAGTGGTCGCCACGATCGCGACCGTCGGCGTGATCGTCGGCACGAACATCCCGATGTTCCTCGGCGCCATGATCATGGGGCCGATCGCCGCCTGGATCATGAAGCAGGTGGACCGCCTGTGGGACGGCAAGATCCGCCCGGGCTTCGAGATGCTGGTCAACAACTTCTCGGCGGGCATCCTGGGCATGATCCTCGCGATCGTCGGGTTCTTCGCCTTCGGGCCCGTCATGCTCGGCATCAGTGCCGTGCTGGGGACAGCCGTCGACTGGCTCGTCACGCTCAACCTGCTGCCGCTGGTGTCGATCATCGTCGAGCCGGCGAAGGTCCTGTTCCTGAACAACGCCATCAACCACGGTGTGTTCACCCCGCTGGGCATCGAGCAGGCCGCGGAGACCGGCAAGTCGATCCTCTTCCTCATCGAGGCGAACCCCGGGCCCGGGCTCGGCCTGCTGCTGGCATTCACCTTCTTCGGCGTGGGCGCTGCGAAGGCCTCGGCCCCCGGAGCGGCGATCATCCAGTTCTTCGGCGGTATCCACGAGATCTACTTCCCGTACGCGCTGAGCAAGCCGACCACGATCCTCGCACTCATCGCGGGTGGCGCGGCCGGTGTCACCACGAACATGGTCCTCGGCGGCGGCCTGGCCTTCCCCGCGGCCCCCGGCAGCATCATCGCGGTGACCGCCGCGGCCATCGGACCCGGTGTCGGCAACCTCCTCGTCGTGTACCTGTCGGTCATCATCGCCGCGACGGTGACGTTCCTCATCACCGGCGTCATCCTGCGGGCCTCGCGCAAGCGCGACCTCGAAGCCGAGGGTGACTCCTTCGGTGCCGCGATCGCACAGACCGAGGCGAACAAGGGCAAGTCGTCCGCCGCGATGGACGCGCTGCGCACGTCGACGGCGACCACGGCCTCCGCGGCCGCCCCGAGCACCACTGCAGTCGCGACCACTCCGATCGAGCGCATCGTCGTCGCCTGCGACGCCGGTATGGGCTCCTCCGCCATGGGCGCGAGCGTCTTGCGGAACAAGCTCAAGAAGGCGGGCATCGACGACATCACGGTCACCAACCAGGCGATCGCCAACCTCGACGGCACGGCCGACGTGGTGATCACCCAGCAGCAGCTCACCGAGCGCGCCACGGCCAAGTCGCCGGACTCGGTCCACGTGTCGGTCGACAACTTCATGAACTCGCCCAAGTACGACGAGGTCGTGGACATGGTGCGCGAGCAGCGAAAGGAAGCAGAATGAGCGTTCTCACCCCCGAACAGGTCCGCATCCATCCCGGTAGCGCGACCAGGGACGAGGCCCTGCAGGAGGCGACGGACATCCTCGTGGCCGCCGGAGCCGTCACCCCGGCCTACGTCGATGCGATGCGACAGCGCGAGGAGACGGTCTCGACCTTCATGGGCAACGGACTGGCGATCCCGCACGGCACCAACGACGCGAAGGACGCGATCCTCGCCTCCGCGCTGTCGGTCGTCCGCTACGACGGCGGGGTCGACTGGTCAGGCGATCCCACGACGTTCGTGATCGGCATCGCCGGGGTCGGCGACGAGCATCTGGAGATCCTCTCGCGCATCGCGATCCTGTTCTCCGAGGAGGATGACGTGGCTCGGCTCTCCGCCGCTCAGACACCGGAGGCGCTCTACGCCCTCCTCTCGGAGGTGAACGAGGGATGAAGGCGGTCCACTTCGGGGCCGGCAACATCGGTCGCGGTTTCGTCGGTCTGCTGCTGCGCCAGGGAGGCTACGAGGTCGTGTTCTCCGACGTCGCCGATGCCCTGGTCGACGCGATCAATGCGACCGCCGAGTACACCGTGCACGAGGCCGGCCCCGGAGGGACCGATCACGTCGTCACCGGCTTCCGCGCCGTCAACAGCCGCACCGATCCGGCCGCCGTGGCGGAGGAGGTCGCCTCGGCCGATGTCGTCACGACCGCAGTGGGGCCGACCGTGCTGCGGTTCGTGGCACCGTCGATCGTGGCGGGGTTGGCTCTCCGCTCCCCCGATGCCGCGCCGCTGCAGGTCATGGCCTGCGAGAACGCGATCGGGGCCACCGACCTGCTGCGCCGCGAGGTCGTGGCCGCGGCCGGGGCAGATGCCGACCTGCTGCTCGCGCGCGCCGTCTTCGCGAACACCGCGGTCGACCGCATCGTCCCGGCGCAGCCGGCGGACGGCGGCGTCGACGTCACGGTGGAGCCGTACTACGAGTGGGCCATCGAGGCCGGCCCGTTCGGCGGCGCGCTGCCGAACATCCCCGGTGCCCACTTCGTCGATGACCTGGCGCCGTACATCGAGCGCAAGCTCTTCACCGTGAACACGGGGCACGCCGCCACCGCATACTTCGGCGCACGCGCGGGTATCGAGCGCATCTCGGATGCCCTGGCCGACCCGGCGATCGCCTCGAGCGTCTCGGCCGCGCTGGAGGAGACCTCGGCAGTCCTGGTGGCCGAACACGGGCTCGACCCCGCTGACCTGGCCGCCTATCGGGCCACCATCCTGGACCGCTTCCGCAATCCCGCGCTCGTCGACACCGTGCAGCGCGTCGGCCGTCAGCCGTTGCGCAAGATCTCGCGACACGAGCGCTTCATCGGACCCGCCGCGATGGCTGCGGAACGCGACCTGCCGACGGATGCGCTCGTCGCCGCCGTCGCCGCCGCGCTCGAGTTCGATGACCCCGCCGATGAGCAGTCGGTCGAACTGCAGGCGCTGCTGCGCACCGAGCACGCCACGGCGTTCACGACGCGCACGACGGGACTCGATCCCGAGCACCCGCTGTTCCCTCGCGTGCGCGACGCCGTCGTGGACCGGCAGCAGCACCTCCGGCCCGACTGATCCACGGATCTCGACGCCCCCGCCCACCGGATACGATCGGTGGACGGGGGCGTTTTTTCGAGCACAGCGACGTGCGGGGAGCATCATGAACAGATATGCCGTCATCGGGGCGGGACCATCGGGGTTGGCGGCGGCGCGTGCGCTCCACCGGCGCGGTATCGGGATCGACGGGTACGAGGCGTCCCACGGCGTCGGCGGGCTGTGGGACATCACGAACCCACGCAGCACGATGTACGAGTCGGCGCACCTGATCTCCTCCCGCACCACGACCGAGTTCTCGGAGTTCCCGATGCGCACCCGGGTCGACTACCCCGGCCACCGCGTGCTGAAGGAGTACTTCCAGGAGTACGCCGATCGATTCGGGCTAACCGACCTGTTCCGGTTCGAGACCAAGGTCACGCGTCTCGAACCGCGCGACGGCGGGTGGCACCTCACGTGCAGCGGCCCCGACGGCGAGGAGACCCGCTGGTATGCCGGGGTCGTGCTGGCGAACGGCACCCTCGCGGAACCGAACGTGCCCTCGTTCCGCGGCGAGTTCACCGGCGAGCTGCTGCACACCAGCGCGTACAAATCCCCGGAGATGCTCCGGGGCAAGCGGGTGCTGCTCATCGGCGCAGGCAACTCCGGCTGCGACATCGCGGTGGACGCCGTGCATCATGCCGACTCGATCGATATGAGTGTCCGCCGCGGGTACTACTTCGTGCCGCGCTACCTGTTCGGCAGGCCGAGCGACACCCTCAACCAGGGGCACCCCCTGCCGGCGCGGATCAAGCAGGCTGTCGACAGCCGCGTGCTGCGTGCGTTCACGGGAGACCCCGTGCGGTTCGGATTCCCTCGGCCCGACTACCGCATCTACGAGTCTCACCCGATCGTGAACACCCTCATCCTCAACCACCTCGGGCAGGGCGATCTGCGCATCCGTGCGGACATCGATCGCTTCGACGGGAAGACCGTGCACTTCCGCGACGGGGGTTCGGACGAGTACGACCTCGTGCTGCTGGCGACCGGGTACACCCTGGACTATCCGTTCGTGGATCGCGAACACCTGCACTGGCGCGGCGCGTCGCCTCGGCTGTTCCTCAACGTCTTCCCCGCCTCCTTCAACGGGTTGTACGTGATGGGCATGATCGAGGCCTCCGGGATCGGCTGGCAGGGCCGGTACGAACAGGCCGACCTGCTCGCGACCTACCTCGACGCCGCAGAGCACGACCCGGCGCGGGCCGCACGCTTCCGCGACCGCGTGACCGGCACGGCGTGGCCGGACACCTCCGGCGGCTATCACTACCTCGGCCTCGACCGGATGGCGTACTACGTCAACAAGGATGCCTATCGCAGCGCGGTGCGACGCGAGAAGAGCGCACTGGAGGCCTCGGCATGAACATCGACGACGTCGTCCTGTCGTTCACGCCCGGCACGCTGACGATCCTGAACGTGGTGTTGGGGCTGATCATGTTCGGCATCGCCCTCGACACCTCGCCACGCGACTTCCGTGTGGTGGCGAAGCACCCGAAGCCGTTCGTGATCGCGATCCTCGCGCAGCTGCTCCTGCTGCCCGTCGCGACGTTCCTGCTGACCCTCGTGCTGCCCATCCCCCCGTCGATGGCGTTGGGGATGATCCTGGTCGCGTGCTGCCCGCCCGGCAACATCTCGCAGGTGCTGACACATCGTGCCGGCGGCAACGTCGCGCTCTCGGTCTCGCTCACCGCGGTCGGGAACCTCATCTACATCTTCGCGATGCCCCTCAGCATCACGTTCTGGGCTTCCCTGCATCCCACCGCCAGCGCCCTGTTGCGCGATGTCTCGCTCGACCCCTGGCGGATGCTGCTGGAGATCTTCCTCATCATCGGTCTCCCCTTCGCGGTGGGACTGCTCCTCCGCGCGAAAGTGCCGGGGATGAGCGCGCGGGTGCAGCCGTTCGTGAAGTGGTTCAGCTTGATCGCCTTGCTCGGGTTCATCGTGGCGGCGCTCATCGGCAACTGGGCGGTCTTCGTGCAGGTCCTGGGTGTCATCCTGCTGGTCGTCGCCGTCCACGACGCCGTCGCGCTCGCACTCGGCTACGGCACCGCCGTCGTGGGCGGCCTCGGCACCCGTGAGCGCAAGGCGATGACGTTCGAGGTCGGCATCCGCAACGCCGGCCTCGGTCTGGGCCTGGTGTTCCTGTTCTTCGACGGGCTCGGAGGCATGGCCGTCGTCGCGGGCTGGTGGGGCATCTGGGACATCATCGCGGGTCTCGTGCTCGCCGGGCTCTGGGCCCGCCACACGCGACGCCGCACCGGGACGACGACCGGAGACAGCAGCGGCCGCGCACCCATCGAGGCCGCCTGATGTCGCGGGTGCTCATCACCGGCGGCGGAGGCTTCCTCGGGTCGCATGTCGCCGAGGCCCTCGCCGCGCGCGACGATGTCGAACTCGTCGTCGCCGCGGACCTGCGCCCGGGCACGCCGCGCGACGGCATCATCGACGAGACACTGGATGTGACCGATCCCGCCGCCATCGCTCCGACGCTCCGGAAGCACCGGATCGACACCGTCGTGCATCTGGCGGCGATCGTCAATCCGGGTCGCGACGTCGCCCTCGAGTACCGCGTCGACGTGACCGGCTCGGCCAACGTCCTCGCCGCGTGCGTGGACGCCGACGTCCACCGCATCGTCGTCTCCAGCTCCGGCGCCGCCTACGGCTATCACGCCGACAACCCGGACTGGATCGAGGAGGACCAACCGCTGCGGGGCAACGACGCCTTCCCGTACGCACGGCACAAGCGTCTGGTGGAAGAGATGCTCGCCGAGTATCGTACGGCCCACCCGGAGCTCGAGCAGGTGGTCTTCCGCATCGGCACGATCCTCGGTCCGTCCGTGCGGAATCAGATCACCGCGCTCTGGGACGCAAGGCGGATCCTTCGCATCGCCGGTTCGGATTCCCCGTTCGTCTTCGTCTGGGTGGACGACGTCGCCGCAGCGATGGTCCGTGCGGCGACGGACGGCCCGCCCGGGATCTTCAACGTCGCCGGGGACGGACGCATGACCGTGCCGGAGATCGCGGCTCGACTGCACAAGCTCGAGCTCGTGGTCCCCGCGGGGGTGCTGGCCGCAGGTCTCCGGATCGGACGGACGCTCCGCCTCACGGAGCACGGACCGGAGAAGGTGCCGTTCCTCCGCTATCGGCCGGTGCTGGCGAACGGACGTCTGAAGCGCGAGTTCGGATACACACCGCGACGCACGACCGCTCAGGCTTTCGAGGAGTACCTCCGCACGCACCCTGCCGTCGCCGGCGAGGGCCGCGCCGCGGAGTAACGTTGACGCGTGGAGAAGACTCGTGGCCGTCGCATCCTGAAGCGCGTTCTGTGGAGCCTGGCGATCGTGGTGGTGCTCGCCGTCGGCGGCGTCGTCGCGTGGAGCCAGATCGGTGTCATGGCCGCGGAGCCCGAGCCGCTCGCGACAGTGCAGGAGAACCCCCAGATCACGGTGACGGATGCCGATCAGGGCATCGTGCTCGAGCCGGTGGACGGCGAGTCCGACGTCGGGCTGGTCTTCATCCCCGGGGCCAAGGTCGACCCCTGGGCCTATGCCGCCATCCTCCAGGGCCTCGCGGAAGACGGTGTCACGGTCGTGATCACCCGCCCCTGGCTGAATCTGGCCTTCTTCGACCCTCGGGGCCTCGATGCCTTCACGTCCGCCGCTCCGGAAGTCGGTGCGTGGGCCGTCGGAGGACACTCGCTCGGTGGTGTGCGCGCCTGCCAGCTCGCCCCGGACGCCGATGCGCTGGTGCTGTTCGGTTCCTACTGCGCCAACGACCTCTCGCAGAGCGGGCTCCCGGTCCTGAGCATCTCGGGAAGTGAGGACGGCCTCTCGACGGCGGACAAGATCGCCGATGCACGCGATGAGCTGCCTGCGGATGCCGAGATGGTCGAGATCGACGGCGCCTCTCATGCCTCGTTCGGCGACTACGGGCCGCAGGACGGCGACGGCACCCCGACGATCTCCTCCGAGGAGATGCATGCGGAGGTCACGCGCCTGGTCGACGAATTCCTCGCACCGCTCGCCCCCTGAGCCTCAGCCGATGCGCGAGATCAACGCGTCCACTCCCATTCCGTAGTCGATTCGCACGACGGGAAGGGCGAGCTTGTCGGTGCCGATCCGGACCGTGCCGGGCTCGATGGTCCGCGCCATGTCGTAACCGGCCTTCAGGACACCTTCTTTCGCGGTGTCGTTGTAGTGACCGAACGGATACGCGATGACCTCGCGAACCCCGAGCGTGTCTCCCGAGAGGTTCAGATCTGCCGCGATCTGATCCGCCGTCCAGTTGACCATCAGTCCGTCGCCGTTCGCGCCGGCCTGATGCATGTCGTGCGTATGCGAACGACGCAGCACGTGGATCGAAGGCGGCGGATCGGAGCGGTAGGCGGTGACCATGAACGAGGTCGCGAGCAGCTTGTACTTCTCGACAACGGGTGCCGCGAGGTCGAACCACGTCTGATCGGCATCATCGTCGGTGATGATCACGCTCCGTGCCGGAAGGGAGAGCCGACCGTCGATGAACGCACTGAGTTCATCCCAGGTCGGCAGGTAGAAGCCCGTGGTGGCGATGTGGTTCAGGTGCGCGTCGAAATCACCGATGTAGGCGTAGTTGCCTCGCAGCCACCCCGACTCGCCCTCGGGGTTCGCCGTGAACTGGTGGTACATCAGGATCGGTACCTGAACTCCCTCAGCCGCGTTCTGCTCCGGTGTCTTCCACGCGGCGAAGAGTTCGATCCGCTGCTCTTCGCACACGACCTGGTCCGCGCCGTTCACCCGAGCCGCGACCGTGAAGGCCGCCGCATCCGCCGCAGTTCCGTACCAGCCGGCGAAGACACGGCCGTCGAGGGCCGGGATCGGAAGCGCCTGGTAAAGGCCGCCCTGCCACTGCAGTTGGGGATCGATCGGTGCACCCTCGCCGGTGAACGTCACCGCGCAGGCGAGCGGATCGTCGGTGTCCGCCAGGAGTTGCTCCGCCGGAGTCAGCGGCGGAACCGTCACCGACGCACGAGGAGTGGGGGTGGGCGTCGCCGCCTCCGCCGGAGCGCGGCTCATCCACAGATACGCTGCGAGCCCGCCTCCGCTCGCGACGAGTGCGGCTGCGATGATGATCGCGGCTGTCCGCCAGCGTCGCCTCCCCCCGGAAGCCACGATCAGATGTCGAAGCCCTCGGCGATCAACTCGACGAGCTCTTCCCGCTCCTCGACCGGGAGGAAGGCCGCTGCGGCGGCGTTGAACTGGAACGTCTCGAGGTCGTCGAGATCGTACTCGAAAGTCTCGACGAGCAGCGCGAGCTCGCGCGTGAGCGAAGTGGCGCTCATCGTGCGGTTGTCGACGTTCACGGTCACGGAGAAACCGAGCTGGTACAGCAGGTCGAACGGGTGATCCGCCAGCGTGTTGCCCCAGGCCGCGATCGCCCCGGTCTGCAGGTTCGAGGACGGCGACAGTTCGAGCGGGATCTCGCGGTCGCGGACCCACCGGGCGAGGTCGCCGAACTGCACCTGCACCTCATCGCCTTCCTGCGTCACGACCTGGAGGTCCTCGGCGATGCGGACGCCGTGGCCCAGTCGCAGCGCACGCCCGTCCAGCAGAGCCGAACGGATCGACGCGAGCCCCGCGGCCTCTCCCGCATGTACGGTCACCGGGAAGAACTTGCCGGCGAGATAGTCGAACGCGGCGCGATGATTCGACGGCGGGAAGCCGTCCTCCGGCCCCGCGATGTCGAACCCGACGGCGCCGCGACCGCGGAAGTCGACCGCCAACTCGGCGATCTCCCTGGCCCGATCGGTGTGGCGCATGGCCGTGATCAACTGGCCGACGCGGATGCTCCTACCATCGCGGTCGGCGGCGTCCTCGCCCTCTTCGATACCCTGCTGCACCGCTTCGACGGTCTGCTCGAGCGTGAGTCCACGGGCCTGGTGCTGCTCCGGAGCCCAGCGCACCTCGCCGTAGACCACACCATCGGCCGCGAGGTCCTGGACGAACTCGCGCGCGACGCGGGTGAGCCCTTCCGGGGTCTGCATGACGGCGGTCGTCAGGTCAAAGGTCTTGAGGTACTCCACCAACGACCCCGAGTCGCTCTGCTTCGCGAACCAGGCGCCGAGCGCCGCGGGGTCGGACTTCGGTACCTCGAGGCCGATCGCGTCCGCCAGCTCGATGATCGTCGCGGGGCGCAGGGCACCGTCGAGATGATCGTGCAGCGACACCTTGGGGAGGCTCCGCAGGGAGACGCCCTGCAGCGTGACATCGCCGTTCGCGTCGATCGACATGGTGATCCTCCTCCGTCGCGGATGTGCTCAGTTCAGGCTAGCGGTCCGCAGTCACGCCGTGATGCGCTCGCGCACGATGGGACCGGCCTCCGGCACCTCGCCACCGATCG
This sequence comes from Microbacterium sp. J1-1, assembly GCF_024498615.1. Lineage (NCBI taxonomy): Bacteria > Bacillati > Actinomycetota > Actinomycetes > Micrococcales > Microbacteriaceae > Microbacterium > Microbacterium sp. J1-1. The sequence continues at coordinate 2,501,692 of NZ_CP089590.1, forward strand.
CCCAGGCGCCCTCGAGAGCTTCGATCGCGCGGGGGAAGCGGGCCTCGTCCGCCGCGGACAGCGTGAAGAGCGGCTGCCCGGCGGTGACGCGGTCGCCCGGCTTCGCGTGCAGGTCGATTCCTGCCTCGAAGATCACGGGGTCCTCAGCCCTGGCACGGCCCGCACCCAGTCGCCAGGCGGCGACGCCGAACGGGAGCGCGTCCAGACGCGTGAGCACACCGTCTTCCGGGGCGGTGACGACGTGCGTCTCGCGTGCCGTGGGCAGCGGGGCGTCGGGGTCTCCATCCTGCGCGCGGATCATCGCCTTCCAGGTGTCCATCGCGCGCCCGTCGTCGAGGGCGGCCTCCACGTCGGCGTCCGGCTGTCCGGCAAGTGCGAGCATCTCCCTCGCCAGGGCGAGCGTCAGCTCCCGCACATCGGCGGGACCACCACCGGCGAGGATCTCCACCGACTCGCGGACCTCGTTGGCGTTGCCGATCGCGAGTCCGAGCGGGACGTTCATGTCGGTCAGGAGCGCGGTGGTCGCCACGCCCGAATCGGTGCCGAGCGCGACCATCGTGCGGGCGAGCTCGCGGGCACGATCGATGTCCTGCATGAACGCGCCGGAGCCGAACTTCACGTCCAGGACCAGCGCGTCCGTTCCCTCCGCGATCTTCTTCGACATGATGCTCGAGGCGATCAGCGGAATGGCTTCGACGGTTCCGGTGACGTCGCGGAGCGCATACAGCTTCTTGTCGGCGGGGGCGAGCCCCGAACCGGCGGCGCAGATGACCGCACCGACGTCGCCCTGCATCTGGGCGAACATCTCCTCGTTGCTGAGCGCCGCGCGCCAGCCCGGGATCGACTCGAGCTTGTCGAGCGTGCCGCCGGTGTGACCGAGACCGCGGCCGCTGAGCTGCGGGACGGCGACACCGAAGGCCGCGACGAGAGGCGCGAGCGGAAGCGTGATCTTGTCCCCGACACCGCCGGTGGAGTGCTTGTCGACGGTCTTCTTGCCGAGGGAGGCGAAGCTCATCCGCTCCCCCGAGGCGATCATCGCGTCGGTGAGCACGCGGATCTCGTCGCGCTCCATCCCCCGCTGGAAGACGGCCATCGCGAACGAGGCCATCTGCGCGTCCGAGACGTAGCCGCGCGTGTACGCGTCCACCATCCAGCGCAGCGCGGCCTCGGGGACCGCGCCTCCGTCGCGCTTGGCGCGGATGACATCCACCGCGTCGAAAGGCTCCACCGTCGTCATCGTGCGTCCTCCAGGTCGCGCGGCCCGAACGCATCGGGCAGCACCTCATCGATCGTGCGGATGCCGGAGACGGTCTCGAGCAGCATCCCGGGCATCGCGTGCTCGAACAGAAGCTGACGGCAGCGGCCGCACGGCATGATCGTCTGCCCTTCGTTGTTCACGCACACGAAGGCGACGAGCTGGCCGCCACCCGACATGTGCAGGTCTCCGACGAGCGCGCACTCCGCGCACAGCGTCACCCCGTAGGAGGCGTTCTCGACGTTGCACCCGGCCACGATCCGCCCGTCCCCGACGAGAGCGGCCGCCCCCACGCGATAGCGCGAGTACGGCGCGTACGCCTTCGTCATGGCTTCCGTGGCGACCTGGCGCAACTCATCCCAGTCGATGTCGGTCATTGCGATACTTCTCTCTTTCCCCGCAGGGCTAGGACTTGATGTACGGCTTGCCGTCGGCGGCAGGGGCCTTGATCTGTCCGGCGAACCCGGCGACCGCGAGCAGAGTCACGACGTACGGCAGCATGAGCATGAACTCGCCGGGGATCGGCGTCTTCAGGATCGAGAGCAGGTTCTGCAGGTTCGTGGCGAAACCGAACAGCAGGGCCGCGAGCGTCGCACGGATGGGATCCCAGCGCCCGAAGATCACGGCCGCCAGGGCGATGAAGCCGAGACCCGCCGTCATCTCCTTACCGAACTGCGGCACCGAGACGAGGGTGAAGTACGCGCCACCCATGCCGGCGATCGCGCCGGCCAGCAGCACGTTCCAGAAGCGGGTCGGGTTCACCTTGATGCCGACGGTGTCAGCCGCCTGCGGGTGCTCTCCCACGGCGCGGACGCGCAGGCCCCACCGCGTGCGGTACAGCCCCCACGCGACGACGGCGACGGTCACGAACATCAGGTATCCGATGAAGGTCTGGTTGAACAGCACGGGTCCGATGATCGGGATGTCGCTCAGCAGCGGGATCTCCACTCGGGGGAACCGCACCGGGGTGTTCAGCGTCTCCTCGTTCGGTGCGAGGAGCGCGCCGTAGAGGAATCCGGTGAGACCCGTGACGAGCACGTTCAGCACCACACCGACGATGACCTGCTCGACGAGGTACTTGATGGCGAACGCGGCGAGCACGCTGGCCACCAGGACGCCACCGACCATCGCGCCGATCAGCCCGACGAACGGGTTGCCGGTGATGCTGGAGAGCAGCGCGGCGGAGAACGCCCCGAGGAGCAGCTGTCCTTCGATCGCCACGTTGACGACGCCGGCACGTTCGCCGATCACCCCGCCCAACGCACCGAACACGAGCGGCACCGACAGGGACACCGCTCCGAACAGCAGACTCGTGACGGGGACCAGTCCCCCGGCGGACGCCCAGACGAGGAACGCGAACACGGCGAGCACGCTGTAGGCGATGACCAGCCAGAGGGACGGCGGACGGTAGATCCAGGCTCGGAGGAACGCCCCGACAGTCAGAACCACCAGGATGCCGAACACGACCCAGAAGGTCGACGCCGTGGGCAAGGCGACATCCGGGAGCCCGAGCGCCGCCGAAGGGTCCGAGAGCCGGAACGTGCTGATGCCGTCGCGCGGCACGGTGAGGAACAGCAGGGCCAGCAGCGCGGTGGCGACGGCGAGGACGATCGGCGCCTTGAGGTGCCGCTCCTTGACGGTCTCGAGCTGGACGGCGCCGCCTGCGGACACGGTCTGTGTGAGCGACATCATGCGGCCACCGCCTTCTTCGCGGCCTTGGCTCTCGCCTTGGCGGCCTTCTCCGCATCGGTCTTCGGCAGGAAGAACACCGAGCGCAGCAGCGGCGGCGCAGCGATGAACAGCACCACGAGCGACTGCACCACGAGGACGATGTCGACCGGGATGTCCTGCGCCTGCATCGAGAACGAGCCCGCCTTGAGCGCGCCGAACAGGATGCCGGCCGCGAACGTGCCCCACGCGCGGCTGCGGCCCAGGAGCGCGACCGTGATCGCGTCGAACCCGATGCCGGCGTCGATGGTCTCGGTGACGCCCGTCGTGACCGCCCCCTGGATCTGGTTCATCCCGGCGAGGCCCGCGAGCCCCCCGGCGAACAGCATCGCGTACACGTAGACGCGCTGCACGCTGATACCCGCGGCGCGCGCGGCATGCGGGTTCTCCCCCACGGCGCGCATGCGCATGCCGAGCGAGGAGCGCTCGATGAGCCACCAGACGAAGAGCGTCGCCACGATCACGATCACGAAGCCGAGGTCCAGCAGCGGGAACTGCGGGCCCAGCAGCGTCGGGAACTGCGCACTCTCGGGCGTCGCCGAGCCGAGCGCCTGGTTCGTGCCCGGCTTCTGCAGCAGGCCCGGCGTGCGGATCATCCACAGCAGCAGGTAGTACGCGATGTAGTTGAGCATGATCGTCAGGATCACCTCGTGCGCACCGGTGCGCGCCTTGATGAGTCCTGCGATCGCACCCCAGAGCGCACCGCCCGCGATACCGGCGATGAGGGTGACCGGGATGTGCAGCCAGATCGGCAGGTCGAGCGAGAACGTGAACAGAGCCGCGACGGCGACGCCGATGAGCATCTGACCGCGGGCACCGATGTTGAACAGCCCGACGCGGAACGCCAGTGCGACGCCGAGACCTGCGGCGATGAGCGGGGCAGCGAAGCCGAGGGTGTTCGTCAGTGGCCGGATCTGCGCCGCGAAATCGGCACCCCTCGCGTTGAAGATCGCGCCGCGGAACAGCGCCTCGTAGCCGTTGTACACGGCGTTCCAGGCGGCGACGAAGGTGTCACCGGGCTGGGCGAAGAAGTAGACGGAGGCCGCCTGCACGTCTTCGTTGGTGACGGCGATGAGGATGCCGCCGACGATGAGCGCCAGCACGATCGCGAGGATCGTCGTCACGGCGTTGCCGCGGAGGATCTCCTTGAGGATGACGTTGCCGCGCGGAGGCGGCGGCACGTCGGACGGGTCGCGCGGAACCGTGCCGGTGCTCGTCGCGAGCTCCTGCGGCGGGATGCCCTTGGTCACATCTCCTGCGCCGGGTGTCGCTCCGCTCACGCGGCCACCTCCCCTTCGGCCGCTCCGGCCATCATGAGTCCGAGCGTCTCCCGGGGCGTGTCGCCGGGGACGATGCCGACGATCGTGCCGCGGTACATGACCGCGATCCGGTCGGCCAGAGCCGCGACCTCGTCGAGCTCCGTGGAAACGACGATCACCGGAATGCCGGCATCCCGCGTCTCGATGATCCGTTTGTGGATGAACTCGATCGACCCGACATCGACGCCGCGGGTCGGCTGCGCGGCGACGAGCAGCCGCAGGTCGCGGCTCATCTCACGGGCGATGACGACCTTCTGCTGGTTTCCGCCCGACAACGTGCCTGCCGCCGTCTCCGGCCCCTGGGTGCGGATGTCGTACTCGGTGATGCGCGCGCGGGCGAACTCGTCGAGCGCGGCGCGGCGGAGTGTGCCCGCACGACTGAACGCCGGATCGTCCGAGCGGTCCAGGATGAGGTTCTCGGCGACGGAGAAGCCGGCGACCAGGCCGTCCTCCGTGCGGTCCTCCGGCACGAACCCGACCCCCGCGTCGAGGATCGCACGCACGCTCCGGCCGACGAGCTCCTTGCCGTCGAGGGAGATGCTGCCTTCCACGCGGGCGGCGAGGCCGACGATGGCCTCCACCAGTTCCGTCTGGCCGTTGCCCTGGACACCCGCGATCGCGAGGACCTCGCCCGGGCGGACGGAGAAATCGATGCCGTCGACCACGATCGCGCCGGTGGGCGTGAGGATGCGCAGTCCCGAGACCTCGAGACCTCCTTCGCCGAGGCGCGGCGGATCCTTCTGAACCGTGAGCTCGACGGCCCTGCCCACCATGAGGGAGGCGAGTTCGGCGTTCGTCGCGGTGGGCGATGCCTCACCCACGACGCGTCCGAGCCGGACGATGGTGATCTTGTCGGCGACCTCGCGCACCTCGCGCAGCTTGTGCGTGATGAACACGATCGCCGTGCCCTCGTCGCGCAGCTGACGCATGATGTTCATCAGCTCGTCGGTCTCCTGCGGCGTCAGCACGGCGGTCGGCTCGTCGAACACGAGCACCTTCGCATCGCGCGAGAGCGCCTTGATGATCTCGACGCGCTGCTGCACACCGACGGGAAGGTCACCCACGAGCGCATCCGGGTCGATGTCGAATCCGAAGCGGGCCGCGACCGACCGCACGTGCTCTCGCGCCTTCGCGATGTCGAGCGTGCCGAGGGCTTTGGTCTGCTCGTGGCCGAGCATGACGTTCTCGGCGACCGTGAAGACGGGAACGAGCATGAAGTGCTGGTGGACCATGCCGATCCCCGCCGCCATCGCGTCACCGGGTCCGCGGAAGCGCTGCACCTCGTCATCGAGGAGGATCTCGCCCTCATCCGCCTGATACAGGCCGTAGAGGACGTTCATGAGCGTGGACTTGCCCGCGCCGTTCTCGCCGAGCAGCGCGTGGATCTCGCCGGGTTCGACCACCAGGTCGATGTGGTCGTTCGCCACGAGGCTGCCGAATCGCTTGGTGATGCCGCGAAGTTCGAGCTTCATATCTGCACCTTATCCAGAAGAGTCATCCAGGAGAATCATCGTCCGTCCACGGCACGGGGCGAGTGGCAGCCTGCTCACCACTCGCCCCGTGCTGGACCTGCGACGACTTACGGGGAGTTCTCGGACTCCACCGTGATGTCGCCCGCGATGATCTGCTTCTGCAGCTCGGCGAGCTCGTCGAGGAGCCCGTCGGGCAGCTGGGACTCGAAGTCACCGAAGCCGGAGAGCTTCACGCCCTCGTTCTCGAGCGTCCCCACGTACGGGGCCGGGTCGAAGTCGCCGGCGGCGGCCGCGATGGTCGCGTCCTTCACGGCGACGTCGATCGCCTTCATGATCGAGACCAGCGTGATGTCGGCGACGCTCGGGTCAGCCACGGCCAGGTCGCTGTCGACACCGAGCATCAGCGTGTCCTTGCCGCTGTCGGCGATCGCCGCTGCCGCGCTCTGGTAGACCGGGCCACCGACGGGCAGGATCACGTCGACGCCCTGGTCGAGCACTCCCTGAGCGGTCTGCTTGGCCGTGTCGTTCGCGTCGAAGCCGCCCGTGAACGAGCCCTTCTGCGTCGCGGCGTCCCAACCGAAGACCTGGACCGAAGCGGACTTGTCCTCGTTGTACTTCTCGACACCGAGCTGGTAGCCGTCCATGAACACGGCGACGGACGGGATCTGCATCCCGCCGAAGGTGCCGACCTTGTTCACGCCGCTCTGTGCCGACCAGGCGGCCGAGGCGTAGCCACCGAGGTAGGCGGCCTGAGCCGTGTCGAAGACCAGCGGCTTGATGTTCGGGGCGTCGACGTTGCCGTCGAAGTCGTTGTCGGCCCAGTCGTCGATGATCGCGTAGTCGATCTCGGGGTTCGCGAGGGCGGACTCGACGGTCGCAGCCGACAGCTTGAAGCCGACCGAGACGATGAGCGAGCAGCCCTCGGAGACCGCGGTCTCGAGGTTGGGCGCGTAGTCGTTGTCGTTCGCCGACTCGAACTCGAGCGGCTTGATGTCCAGCTCTTCGGCGGCGGCGTCCATGCCTTCCTTCGCGGACTGGTTGAACGACTTGTCGTTCCATCCGCCGGCGTCGGAGATGAGGCAGGGGAGGAAGTCGGAGTCAACCGGCTTCTCGGAACCCGACCCGCTGTCGGTCGGGGCCTGGCCGCAGCCGGCGAGTGCGAAGATGACGCCCGCGGCGACCGTCGCGCCGAGCAGCTTCTTGGTGGTGGAGATGGTCAACTGATGCCTCCCTCAACGAACCCGCGGCCATCGCGGATCGATCAAAGTTACCTACTGTTTCAGCTTTTGCACACGCTCGCGCCGCATGTGCTGGCCAAAGGTTACAAAGCTGAAATCAACCCACCGGATGAGCGTGGGATCGTGCTCATCGGCGCACGCCTCAGAGCACGTCCCCCCGGCCGGTGAGCTTGAGTGACTCGACGACGCCCTTCACCCGCTGGGCATGCTCGACCGTCGTGACGAGCAAGGCGTCGGGGGTGTCGACCACGACGATGTCCTGGACGCCCACCAGGCTGATCACCCGCGACGTCTGACTGACCAGGATCCCGCTCGCCCCGTCCGTGAGCACACGTGCGTTCGGCCCCAGGACGGCGAGGTCGTTCTTGCGTCCGTTGTTGATGAGCTTGGTCAGCGAGGCGAAGTCGCCGACGTCGTCCCAGTCGAAGTGCCCCGGGACGACCGCGAGGTGTCCTCGGCGAGCGGCCGGCTCGGCGACGGCATAGTCGATCGCGATCTTCTTGAGGCGCGGCCAGATTCGATCCACGGCGGGTCCGCGCCGATCGCGATCGTCCCAGGCTTCGGCGAGTTCGAGCAGGCCTGCATGCAGTTCCGGCTCGTTCGCCGCGATCTCGTCGAGCAGCACGCTCGCCTTCGCGATGAACATGCCGGCGTTCCAGAGGTAGCCCCTGTCCGCCAGGTACGCCTTCGCCGTGTCCAGGTCGGGCTTCTCGACGAAGCTCTCCACGAGCGCGGCCTCCCTGGCGCCCTCGACCACGAGCTCCGGGCCCTTCTTGATGTAGCCGAAGCCGATCGCGGGTTCCGTCGGTGTGATGCCGATCGTGCAGATGTAGCCTTCGCGGGCGACCTCGACGGCGTCGCGGACGGCGAACTCGAACACCCGGGTGCTGCGGATCACATGATCCGCGCTGAACGACCCGACGATCACGTCGGGCTCGCGGCGATGCAGGATCGCGGCAGCCAGTCCGATCGCCGCCGCCGACTCCCGCGGCTCCGACTCCAGGAAGACGTTCAGATCGGCGATGCCCGGCAGCTCCGCCTCGACCGCGGCGCGATGGGCGCGTCCGGTGACGACGGCGATCCGGTCCGGCCCGGTGAGCGGCTCCAGGCGATCCCAGGTGTCGCGGAGCAGGGAGTGCCCGGATCCTGTCAGGTCGTGCAGGAACTTCGGCGCATCCGCGCGGGAAAGCGGCCACAGCCGACTGCCGATGCCGCCGGCGGGAATGACGGCATAGAAATCCTCGATGGTCTCGCTCACCCTGCCAGGGTACCCGCGGCCTCCTGAGCCGTTGCGGACACTTAGGCTCGCCTTCGTCGCTCCCCGTGTTCGGACAGGAATAGGATGGACAGCGATCGGGCGTGCCTGCCACTTCGACGAGCACACACTTGAACGAGAGCAGCGCACGCGACCGACGCACATCGATCAGGGAGGACGACCGTGTCCACGAGCGCGCGCTTGACACCGTCGATTTCGGAAACCACGTCAAAGACCCCCCGCGGCACCCTCTATCGGGGACGCGAAGGCATGTGGTCGTGGGTGCTTCACCGCATCACCGGAGTCGCCATCTTCTTCTTCCTTTTGGTGCACGTGCTCGACACGGCACTCATCAGGGTGTCGCCGGAGGCGTACAACGCCGTCATCGGCACGTACAAGAACCCCATCATGGCGCTCGGTGAGGTCGTGCTCGTCGCGGGCATCGTCTTCCACGCCATGAACGGGCTGCGCATCATCGCCGTCGACTTCTGGTCGAAGGGTGCGAAGTACCAGCGCCAGCTCTTCTGGGGCGTGCTGCTGGTGTGGGGCATCATCATGGCCGGCTTCGTGCCCCGCCACCTGATGCTCGCATTCGCCGGGTTCGGAGGAGGACACTGATGTCTGCACAGACCGTCGCCGCCCCGGTGCGCCGTCGCCGCGGAGTGAACCTCGAGAAGTGGGGCTGGGTCTTCATGCGCGCGTCGGGCATCGTGCTCGTCGTCCTGATCTTCGGCCACCTCTTCGTCAACCTCATGCTCGGCGAGGGCATCCACGCCCTCGATTTCGCGTTCATCGCCGGCAAGTTCGCCACGCCGTTCTGGCAGTGGTGGGACGTCCTGATGCTGTGGCTCGCGCTCATCCACGGCGCGAACGGCATGCGCACGATCGTGAACGACTACGTCACGAACACCACCGCTCGTAAGGCGCTCACCTGGGCGCTCGGCCTCGCCGCCGGTCTGCTCATCATCCTCGGCACGCTCGTGGTCTTCACGTTCGACCCGTGCCTGGGAGTGACCGAGGACAGCGTCCTGTGGTCCGAGTGCGCCGCACTGGTCGGGAACTGAGAAGAAGGCTAAGAAGAAGTGACTACCGAGACGCAGGATTCCGTCGTCCGTGACGGCGTGCACTACCACCAGTTCGACATCGTGATCGTCGGCGCCGGCGGCGCCGGGATGCGCGCGGCCATCGAGGCCGGACCCGGCGCGAAGACCGCGGTGATCTCCAAGCTGTACCCCACTCGTTCGCACACCGGTGCGGCGCAGGGCGGTATGGCCGCGGCGCTCGCCAACGTCGAAGAGGACTCCTGGGAGTGGCACACCTTCGACACGGTCAAGGGCGGCGACTACCTCGTCGACCAGGATGCCGCGGAGATCCTCGCGAAGGAGGCCATCGACGCGGTCATCGACCTCGAGAACATGGGTCTCCCCTTCAACCGCACGCCCGAGGGCAAGATCGACCAGCGACGCTTCGGCGGACACACGGCCGAGCACGGCAAGACCCCGGTCCGCCGCGCCTGCTACGCCGCAGACCGCACGGGCCACATGATCCTGCAGACGCTGTTCCAGAACTGCGTCAAGCTCGGCATCAACTTCTTCAACGAGTTCTATGTCCTCGACCTGCTGACGGTGAAGGACGCCGACGGGAACACCCAGGTCGCGGGAGTCGTCTCCTACGACCTCGCGACCGGCGAACTGCACGTGTTCCAGGCCAAGGCCGTCATCTTCGCGACCGGCGGGTTCGGCAAGATCTTCAAGACGACCTCCAACGCGCACACCCTCACGGGCGACGGCGTCGGCATCGTCTGGCGCAAGGGCCTCCCCCTCGAGGACCTCGAGTTCTTCCAGTTCCACCCGACCGGTCTCGCCGGCCTCGGCATCCTCCTCACCGAGGGCGCACGAGGAGAGGGTGCGATCCTGCGCAATGCCTCGGGCGAGCGCTTCATGGAGCGCTACGCCCCCACCATCAAGGACCTCGCTCCTCGTGACATCGTCGCGCGCTGCATGGTGCAGGAGGTCCTCGACGGCCGTGGCGCCGGCCCCCACAAGGACTACGTGCTGCTCGACTGCACGCACCTGGGCGCCGAGGTCCTCGAGACCAAGCTGCCCGACATCACCGAGTTCGCGCGCACCTATCTGGGCGTCGACCCGGTCGTCGAGCCCGTGCCCGTCATGCCGACCGCGCACTACGCCATGGGCGGCATCCCGACGAACAACGACGGCGAGGTCCTCGCGGACAACACCACCGTCGTCCCCGGTCTCTACGCGGCCGGCGAATGCGCGTGCGTCTCGGTGCACGGCGCCAACCGCCTCGGCACCAACTCGCTGCTCGACATCAACGTGTTCGGCAAGCGTGCGGGTCGCAACGCGGTCGAGTACGTCAAGACCGCCGAGTTCGTGCCGCTCCCCGAGAACCCCGCGGGATTCGTCTCGGGCATGCTCGAGGATCTGCGCAACAACCAGGGCACCGAGCGCATCGCCGTACTCCGCAAGACGCTCCAGGACGAGATGGACAAGGGCGCGCAGGTCTTCCGCACGCACGAGTCCCTCCAGCACGTGCTCGGTGTCATCGCCGAGCTGCGCGAGCGATACAAGAACGTGCACGTCGACGACAAGGGCAAGCGTTTCAACACCGACCTCCTCGAGGCCGTGGAGCTCGGCTTCCTGCTCGACATCGCCGAGGTCGTCGTCTACGCCGCGCAGAACCGCGAGGAGAGCCGCGGCGGCCACATGCGCGACGACTTCCCGAAGCGCAACGACGACAAGTACATGAAGCACACCATGGCGTACCTGACCGGCGACCCGCACTCCTCCACGCCGAGCGATCACATCAAGCTCGACTGGAAGCCGGTGGTGTTCACGAAGAACGAGCAGGGCGAGTTCAATTACCCGCCGATGGAGAGGAAGTACTGAGCATGTCGACTGCCATCGCAGAAGCACCTGCCGACACGACCGAAGAGACCGCCATCCAGTCCTTCATCGTCACCTTCAACATCCGCAGGTTCGACCCCGAGGTCGACGCCGAGCCGCACTGGGTCGACTACGACGTGGAGCTGTACTCCACCGACCGCGTGCTCGACGCCCTGCACAAGATCAAGTGGGAGGTCGACGGTTCGCTGACCTTCCGCCGCTCCTGTGCGCACGGCATCTGCGGCTCCGACGCCATGCGCATCAACGGCCGCAACCGCCTCGCCTGCAAGACGCTGATCAAGGACCTCGACATCTCGAAGCCGATCTACGTCGAGGCCATCAAGGGTCTGCCGCTGGAGAAGGACCTCGTCGTCGACATGGAGCCGTTCTTCGCGTCGTACCGCGAGGTCCAGCCGTTCCTGGTCGCCAGCTCGGTGCCGGAGAAGGGCAAGGAGCGCGTCCAGTCCATCGCCGATCGCGAGATCTTCGACGACACCACCAAGTGCATCCTGTGCGCCGCGTGCACCTCATCGTGCCCCGTGTTCTGGACCGACGGACAGTACTTCGGCCCCGCAGCGATCGTGAACGCCCACCGGTTCATCTTCGACTCGCGCGATGACAACGCCGCTGTGCGCCTCGACATCCTCAACGACAAGGAGGGCGTCTGGCGCTGCCGCACGACCTTCAACTGCTCCGAGGCGTGCCCCCGCGGCATCGAGGTCACCAAGGCGATCGCCGAGGTCAAGCAGGCGATCCTCCGCGGGCAGCCCTGACGCGCTGATTCAGACTCCTTCGAGAACAGGCGGTTCCCTTCCGGGGACCGCCTGTTCTCGCGTCGGCGCCTCTCTCCCGCCCCACACGCTTGGATAGGGTGGGGATGTGTCTGAACCCGTTGACGCCGCGTCCGAGCCCGGTCGCCTCGATGCGGCCGTCGAACGCGCCACTGCGCTGACCCAGCGCACGCTCGCGCTCTTCCCCGTGCGGGTCTGGCGCCACTTCCTGCAGCACAACGGCTTCCTCCTCGCCGCGGGCGTGAGCTACCAGGCGCTGTTCGCCATCTTCGCGGCGATCTATCTCGCCTTCGCGATCGCCGGCCTCTGGCTCGGCGGCAGCGAGGACGCGGTCAACGGGCTGATCGCCATGATCAACAGCTACATTCCGAACCTGATCCTTCCCGAGGGACAGGGTGGTGTCGTCACCCCGGAGCAGGTGCAGGAGATCGCGGCGAGCACCACCGGAGTGCTGAGCGTCACCGGTCTGATCGCCCTCGGTACCGTGATCTGGACGGCGATCGGCTGGGTGACCTTCTCCCGCCGCGCGACCAGGGACATCTTCGGGCTGCCACCGGACCGCCGCAGCTACGTGATCCTGAAGGCGCGCGACCTGCTGGCTGCGCTGATCTTCGGCATCTCCCTGATCGTCGGCTCGCTCCTCAGCTCGGCCAGCGCCGCGGTGCTGAGCTGGCTGCTCAGCCTCCTCGGCTGGGACTCCGGATCGGACGGCCTCAACCTCGGCATCCGCATCGGCACGGTCATCGTGTCCTTCGCGCTCATGTCATCCGCGCTGGCGGCGATGGTGCGCTTCCTGACCGGAACCTCGCTGCGCTGGCGCACGATCTGGCCGGGCGCGCTCCTCGGCGGTGGCGCGATGACCATCCTCCAGTACGGGGCGGGATTCCTGCTGAGTTACACGCCCTCCAATCCGCTGCTGGCCACGTTCGCCATCTTCATCGGTCTGCTGTTGTGGTTCCGCGTGAACGGGGTCGTCATGCTGGTGGCCTCTTCCTGGATCGCGGTCTCCGCGCAAGACCACGATCTCCCCCTCCTGCAGGAGACCGAGGCCGAACGTCGGATCGCGGAGTATCAGACCCTGCTGACGGCGGCGCGCATCCGGGTGCGGGAAGCGCACGCGGCCCGCACCCAGGCGCCCTGGTACCGCGCCTGGGTGGCGAATCGGGCCGTGCGCGACGCCGAGGAGGAACTCGCCGAGCTCGAAGCGTCCCCTCCCCCACCCGCGGCAGCGACGACGCCGCTCGCGCAGCGTCTGCTGGCGGAGCTGAACCGGTCGGGAAGGGATGTCGGCGGCTCTCGTTAGGCTGGGAGTATGCCTCATCTGCGTATCGCCACGGTCAATGTCAACGGGATCCGAGCGGCGGCTCGCAACGGGATGAGCGGGTGGCTGGACGACGCCGGTGTCGACATCCTGACGCTCCAGGAGGTCCGCGGACAAGACGAGCACATCGAAGCCGCTCTCCCCGGCTGGTCGTTCGTGCACGACGAGGCGACGGCGAAGGGCCGTGCCGGGGTCGCGATCGCGAGCCGCGTTCCGGCTGTGGCTTCGCGCACCGCGTTCGGCCCGGAGGATTTCGACTCCAAGGGCCGCTGGATCGAAGCCGACTTCCTGATCGGCGACCGTCCGCTCACGGTGGTCAGCGCGTACGTCCATTCGGGCGAGGCCGACACCCCCAAGCAGGAGGAGAAGTGGAAGTTCCTCGACGCCTTCGGCACCCGGCTCGGCGAGCTCGGCGCCGACGGAGCACTCGCGCTCGTGACGGGAGACCTCAACGTCGGACACCGTGAGCTCGACATCAAGAACTGGCGCGGCAACCGCAAGAAGGCCGGATTCCTCCCCCGCGAGCGCGCCTACTTCGACCGATTCCTCGGTGAAGCGGGAACCGAGGTCACCGGCGTCGACGGCACCGTGGGCACGGGTCTCGGCTGGGTCGACGTCGGACGGAAGTTCCACGGCGAGGTCGACGGCCCGTACACCTGGTGGTCCATGCGCGGACAGGCGTTCGACAACGACTCCGGGTGGCGCATCGACTACCACCTGGCGACGCCGGCGCTCGCGGAGCGGGTCGAGACCTACCACGTCGCGCGCGCCGCAGCCTACGACCAGCGGTGGAGCGACCACGCGCCTGTCGTGGTCGACTACCGCTACTGATCCGAGCCTGACGCGGTACCGCCTGCGTAGCGGTACCACCCGTGATACTCCAGGACCGTGCCGAGAACGGGGTTCGTCGCGCGCATGTCGATCGTGCGTCGACGGTGAGCCTCGTCCCACCCGTCGACGAGTTCGACATCGATCCGCAGGATTCCACGAAGTGCGATCCGGTGTCCTCCCACCCGCAGTGCGACGGCGCGCGTGTTCATGCGCAGTGCGCCGTCGCCCGTGACCGAGCACTGCTCGAGCATCTGCACGCGGCCGCGGGCACCCAAGGCGTTTTGCACGATGCCGGGACGCCCGGTCGCGCAGAGCCGATCCACGACGTGCTGTGTCGCGCCGGGGAAACGGAACTCGCGGATGGTGTCGAGCGTTGCGCGTCCGCCGTGCGACCGCCCTGACACCGTCTCGATGCGGAACGGCACGTCGCGGGCGAACCGTGTCACGAGCAACCCCGGCCCGACCACCGGCGAGGCGAGACCGGCAAGGCGTCCGAACTTGCTGCCCGCGACCTCGAACAGGCCCTCCGCGCTGTCGTGAGTCGCTTCGACCCTCATCTGCGCGAGGAGCTCGGGATGGAGCCGCTGCGCGTCCTCCCCCAACGCCTCGAGAAACGCCGCGCCTCGTGCGTTCGCCCCTGCGAAGGGCACGGCACCTCTTCCTGTCGACCGCGCGGAAGGAGAAGGAGAGGCCATGCGGCCATCGTAGGCGCAGGGCACGCACCCCATAGGATTGATCCTGTGACGAAACCTCGCCTTTACTCCGGAATGCAGCCCTCCGCCGACTCCCTCCAGATCGGCAACTACATCGGCGCGCTGCTCCAGTGGCGAGATCTGCAGAACTCCTACGACGCCTACTTCTCGGTGGTCGACCTGCACGCCCTCACAGTCGCCCAGGACCCGGCCGAGCTCCGTGAGAAGACGCGCCGCACCGCTGCGCAGTACATCGCGGCAGGCATCGAGCCCTCGCTGTCCACCCTGTATGTGCAGTCGCACGTGCGCGCCCACGCCGAGCTCGCCTGGATCCTCAGCACGATCACCGGTTTCGGCGAGGCCGGGCGGATGACTCAGTTCAAGGACAAGTCGACCCGCTACGGCGCCGATGCGACGAGCGTCGGGCTCTTCACGTACCCGGTGCTGATGGCAGCCGACATCCTGCTCTACCAGACCGACGTCGTTCCGGTCGGCGACGACCAGAAGCAGCACGTCGAGCTCACGCGCGATCTGGCCGAGCGCTTCAACTCCCGCTTCGGCGCGACGTTCACGGTGCCGATGCCGGTCATCCAGAAGGAGACCGCCCGCATCTACGATCTGCAGAATCCGACGGCGAAGATGTCGAAGTCGGCGGAGAGCGATGCCGGTGTGCTGTGGATGCTCGACGACCCCGCGAAATCGGCGAAGAAGATCATGCGTGCGGTCACCGACAACGAGGGCTCCGTGCGCTTCGACCGGGAGAACAAGCCGGGCGTCTCGAACCTGCTCACGATCTATGCCGCACTCAGCGGGCGTCAGGTCGCATCGATCGAAGACGAGTACGCCGGTCGCGGCTACGGAGACTTCAAGAAGGGCCTCGCCGACGTCGTCGTCGAGGAGTTCGAGCCGGTGCGCGCGCGTGCCCTCGAGCTGCTCGACGATCCGGCGGAACTCGACCGCATCCTGGCGGAGAACGCCAGCCGCGCCGATGCCGTCGCCGACGCCACCCTGTCGGACGTCTACGACCGCGTGGGGCTGCTCCGTCGGGTCTGAGCCGCGCCTAGGATGGGGTCGTGACTGATCCACAGCTGCCACCTCCGGTACCGCCCGCGTACCCGGCTCCCGCCGCGTCCCCGGCGCCGTCCGCATATCCGGCGTCTTCCGGGTATCCGGCGCCTTCGGGGTATCCGGCAGCGCCTCCTGGGGCCTACCAGGTGCCCGTCGGAGGCTATGCCGCACCCGCGGGGACGTACGCCGTCCCCGAGACCGCGCCGCGCCCGTCCGCCGTCCTCGGCGTCGTCGCCCTGGTCCTCTCGCTCGTCGCCGCGGTCGTGCCCGCGATCCTGGTGGGGATCAGCGCCTTCGAGATCGGACGCGTCCTTCCGCAAGGCGTCACGACCACGACTTCCGACGATCTCAGCCTGCTGTCCCCCGCACGGGATCAGGTGCTGTGGGCCGAGCTTTCCTTCTGGCTCGGAACGATCCTGGGCATCGCCGCGATCGTGCTCGGCATCATCGCGATCGCCAAGAAGAAGGGCAGGGGCGCCGGGATCGCGGCCCTCGTGGTCGCCGTGGTGGGCGCGGTCCTGTTCTTCATCGTGCTGGTCACGGCCATCGCGGCCGGGAGCGCTGCAGGCTTCACCACGTATACGTCCTGACCCGGACCTCCGCGCGGTCTGAACGTGTCAGCGCGGCGCGTGGTGCTTCTGTTGCGCCGCGAGCAGACCTTCGCCCACGAGCAGTTCGACCGCGTCAGCGGCGTCCGCGATGAGGATCGGTAGGTTGGGCCGCTCCTCCTTCCCGAACGGTGCCAGCACCCAGTCCGCGGGATCCTGACGCCCGACCGGACGCCCGATACCCACTCGCACGCGCGGGAAGTCGGCGGTGCCCAGAGCGCGCGCCACATCGCGAACGCCGTTGTGTCCGCCATGCCCGCCCCCGGTCTTGAGCTTCACCGTGTCGAAGGGGATGTCGAGTTCATCGTGCACCACGATGACCTGCTCAGGGGGAACGGAGTAGAACCGGACCAACGCGGCCACCGGCGTGCCCGAGACGTTCATGAAGGTGTTCGGCTTGACGAGCACCAGCTTGTCCGCACCGGGGCGCAGCCAGGTCTCGACGACCCGCGCTCCGCCCTTGTGCTCGCGGAAGGTCTCGCCGCGTCGCGCCGCGAGCTCGTCCACGACCATCTGGCCGATGTTGTGCCGGGTCGTCTCGTATCGCGGCCCGGGATTGCCGAGTCCGACCACGAGCCAAGTGGATGCCATGTCCTCGTCCTCTCGATACCCGGGTGCGGGCCCCGGGTCAGGATACGACAGAGGGGACGCGATCGGATCGCGTCCCCTCTGTGATGAATCAGTCGGAGATCACTCCGCGGCGGCCTCGTCGGTCTCCTCGGCAGCGTCGGTCTCCTCCGCCGTCTCGTCCTCGGACGGAGCCGCGGGAACGGAGACGGCGACCACGAGGACCTCGGGGTCGGAGAGCAGCGTGGAGCCCTTGGGGAGCTTCACGTCGGCGGCGGTGATGTGCGCGCCCTCTTCCAGGCCCTCGACCGAGACCTCGATGTTCTGCGGGATGTGCGTGGCCTCGGCCTCGATCGACAGCGTGGTCGCGTCGAGGTTGACGATGGTGCCGGCAGCCGACTCACCCGTGACGACGATCGGAACGTCGATCGCGACCTTCTCGCCCTTCTTCACGACGAGCAGGTCGATGTGCTCGATGATCTGGTGCACCGGGTCGCGCTGGACGTCCTTGACCAGGGTGAGCTGGCTCTTGCCCTCGATGTCGAGCTCCAGCAGCGCGTTGGCGCGACGGATGATGAGCGAGACCTGGTGGCCGGGAAGGGCGACATGCACGGGCTCGGTGCCGTGACCGTAGATGACGGCGGGGATCTTGCCGGCGGCGCGGAGGCGGCGGGCGAAGCCCTTGCCGAAGCTCTCGCGGAGCTCGGCCTGGACCTTGGTGTCTTCAGACATGGGGTTCTCCTTCGGGACACGCAGCGAAGGCGCCGCGCGGTGGTCTTGGATATTCGAACTCGCTGACGCAGGAGGAAAGCCACCGGGCTTGCTTCGCCGCGTCGATAACGGATGATCGCGCACGCGCAGAAGCATCCCTCGCCGAGGTACAGCCTCAATGGTACCGGATGACCCGATAGGCTGAGGACACCGGTCCTTTTCTGCAGAACACGGAGAACCCCATGCTCGACGGCGCCTTCCTTTCGCACGCACTCCTCTGGCTGATCGGCGCCATGACCGTGTGCGCCGTCGTGGGCAGCTTCGGCGCCCTCTTCGCCATGGGACGTTCGAGCTACCGCAAGGACTGATCGCGGGGCGCAGGCCCTTCTTCCCTCTGCACGGCTGCGGCGATGGCGGCGGAAGCCGTACGCACATCCGCCGACTCATCGACGCGGATGCCACGCTCATCGGCTTCAAGGGATTCGAGCGCCTCGAGCTGGGAGTCCAGGAGCGCCGCGGGCATGAAGTGGTCGGTACGCACGCGCATGCGCTCCTCGAGCACCGCGCGTGCGATCGTGAGCTCCGCGAAGAAAGCGTCGGGCGCCTCGTCTCTGATGAGGTCTCGATAGGTGCGCCGGAGGGCCGAGCACGCGACGACGATCCGCTCCTCGCCACGCAGTGTCTCGCCGACGAGGCGAAGCCACGGCAGACGGTCATTGTCATCCAGCGCGATTCCCGCCGCCATCTTGCGGACGTTCGCCTCCGGATGCAGATCGTCGCCATCGACGAACCGTGCGCCGAGCGTCTGAGCGAGGAACGCGCCCACCGTCGACTTCCCCGAGCCACTGGGGCCCATCACGACGATGCGCATGCTCCCGCTCAATAGAACTCCTCCGTGTCGACCACCGACATCAGCGGTCGGCCGTCGAGCAGGCGCCCGGCGTTCTCCGCGAAGCGTCGCGCGATCCGCTCTTCTTCTTTCGCGCTGAGGGCCGCGGTGTGCGGGCTCACGAGCACGTTCGGGTGCGTCCACAGCGCAGACGTCTGGTCCAGCGGCTCCTGCTCGAAGACGTCGAGGGCGGCGAAGGCGACGCGACCGTCGTCGAGGGCTCCGAGCAGCGCGTCCTCGTCGATGACGGAGCCGCGCCCGACGTTGGCGATGATGGCTCCCGGCTTCACGGCGGCGAGCACCTCGGCACCGATCAGATGGTGGGTCTGAGCCGTTCCCGGGAGCGTGACGATGATCGCGTCCACCTCGGCCACCGCTTCGGTCAGTTCTTCCATCCGCACCAGGCGATCCACGCCCGCCACCGGCTCACCGGACCGCGTCGTCCCCCAGACCCTCGCGCCGAGCCCGTGGAAGCGCCGCGCGCACTCCGCACCGATGCCGCCGAGCCCGACCACCAGCACGGTCATCTCGTCGAGCTGACGCATCTCCCAACGGTCCGGCCAGGTGCGCGTCCCCTGATCGGCGAGAAGTCGCGGGAGGTTCTTCGCTCCGGCCATCACGCCGAACACCGCGAACTCCGCGAGCGGGCCACCGTGCACGCCGGCGCTCGTGGTGAAGATGACGCGATCGAGCGCGTCCCGGTCGAGACCGGCGGCCTTCACGGTGGCACCGCCGCCCGCGGCAGTCGTCATGATCCAGCGCAGGCGCGTGTTCGCCGTCACGGTCCTCGCCAGTGCCTCCGCGTCCACGTCGGGGATTCCGAAGAGCGCATCGGCGGAATCGACCAGCTCGTCGAACGCCTGCTGCTGGCTCGGTGTCCGCGTGTACTCCGGATCTCCGGACCAGTCAGCGGGACCGCGCATCGGCGGAAGGAGTGCGTGATCGCTGATCACTTCGACGCGGGGCTCGATCTCCTCGATCAGTCGGCACAGGTCCTCCGGCAGCGGCACCGCCACGACCGCGCGCAGCTCTTTCTCGATCCCCGTCACGCTGGTCCTTTCCTCGGCGGCGTCGGCGGCCAGTTGAGGGCCTCCCGCGCACGCACCACGATCTCGCCTCCAGCGTAGACGCCTTGCACCGTGACACAGGTGAGCGCAGAGCGCCCGTACAGCGATACGCTGAATCCACCCCTTCTTCACGATCGAGGAGCCTTCTGTGCCCGAAGCATCAGCGAACATCGGAGTCGTCGGACTCGCCGTCATGGGATCGAACCTCGCCCGCAACCTCGCCAGTCGCGAGGGCAACACCGTGGCGATCTTCAACCGCAGCTACGAGAAGACCCAGACCCTCCTCGACGAGCACCCGGAGGCCGGCTTCGTCCCGGCCCGGACCTACCAGGAGTTCGCCGATTCACTGCAGAAGCCGCGCACCGCGATCATCATGGTCAAGGCCGGTGGCCCCACCGATGCCGTGATCGACGCACTGGTCGAGGTCTTCGAGCCCGGCGACATCATCGTCGACGGCGGCAACGCCTACTTCCCCGACACGATCCGCCGAGAGAAGGCGGTCCGCGAGACCGGCATCAACTTCGTCGGCGCCGGCATCTCCGGTGGCGAGGAAGGGGCGCTCACCGGCCCCTCGATCATGCCCGGCGGCTCGGACGAGTCCTGGGTCACGCTCGGACCGATCCTGAAGTCGATCGCCGCGATCGCCGAGGGTGAGCCCTGCGTCACGCACATCGGACACGACGGTGCCGGCCACTTCGTCAAGATGGTGCACAACGGCATCGAGTACGCCGATATGCAGCTCATCGCCGAGGCCTACGACCTCATCCGTCGCGGCACCGGCAAGTCGCCCGCCGAGATCGCCGAGATCTTCGCCGAATGGAACAAGGGCGAGCTGGAGTCGTACCTGATCGAGATCACCGCCGAGGTGCTCCGTCAGGTCGACGCTTCCACCGGCAAGCCGCTCGTCGACGTGATCCTCGACCAGGCCGGGGCCAAGGGCACCGGAGCCTGGACCGTGCAGACCGCACTGTCGCTGGGCGTTCCCGTGTCGGGCATCGCCGAAGCGACGTTCGCCCGCTCTCTCTCCTCGCACCCCGAGCAGCGCGCCGTCGCCGGTGGACTCCCCGGCCCCGACGAGGAGTTCACGGTCTCGGATGAGGACACCGAGCAGTTCATCGAAGACGTGCGCCTGGCGCTCTACGCATCGAAGATCGTCGCCTACTCGCAGGGCTTCGACGAGATCCGCGCGGGTGCGGCCGAGTACGGCTGGAACATCGACCTCGGCGCGATCTCGAAGATCTGGCGTGGCGGCTGCATCATCCGCGCCCAGTTCCTCAACCGCATCGCCGATGCCTATGCCGCGACTCCCGATCTGCCGGTGCTGATGACCGCACCGTACTTCGCCGAGGCGCTCGCGCGCGGCCAGGCGTCGTGGCGCCGTGTCGTCGTGACCGCGGCCCAGGCGGGCATCCCCGCACCGGCGTTCTCGTCGTCGCTGTCGTACTACGACGGCATCCGCGCCGACCGCCTCCCCGCGGCCCTGGTGCAGGGTCAGCGCGACTTCTTCGGCGCGCACACCTACAAGCGCATCGACAAGCCGGGCACCTTCCACACCCTGTGGTCGGGCGACCGCACCGAGATCGAAGCCGAAGACACGCACTGAGGCTCGCCGTCGAAGGGCCGGGTACCGCGAGGTACTCGGCCCTTCGTGCGTCACACCGTGATGTTGTGGTTGCGGTGGAACAGGTTCTGCGGGTCCCACGTGGCCTTCGTGGCCCGCAACCGCGAGAGGGCGTGTTCCGAGAACATGCCGGAGACGGCCTGCGGCCTCTCGGTGTCGGCGAAGTTGCCGTACTCGGCCAGACGCCCCCGCTCGATCACGCTCCAGTCCGCCTCGATCGCGGCACGGGCCTCGTCATCGATCAGGCCGGGGATGTCGAAAGCGCCGGCGAGGACGAACCAGTTCGCCGCGCGGGCGGGGAACGCCGTGTCTTCCTGCGCGACGTCTTGGATGGCCCCGCCCAGGGAGCGCAAGAAGACGACCGATGCCGGATATGAACGACGGAAGGCCACCAGCTGCGCGATGAGCGCGTCGTCGAGTTCGGCGTAGAGACCGTTGCCCCCGATGAATCCGGGAGGCGCGGCGGGCTCCTCGCCCTCGGGGGCCGGCATCTCCAGCAGCACCTCCCGATATGCCGGCGTCGTGACTTCGGTCTGCACTCCGTCGAGGGCGGAGATCGGTTCCATCACGGCGCGCAGCCGGTCGGGCTCCGGCGCGGCCCACACCGCGCTCAGACGAGCACCCGCCGGCGCGCTCGGATCCATCGGCGGGACGTCCATGTAGGTGACCGTGAGTTCTCGAGGCGCGTCACGGAGCAGGTCTCGGGTGGCCTTCAGCACGGCGGCCTCGTCGCCATCGATGCGACTCTCCGAGAAGGCGATGCCGGGCAGCGGGTGGGCTACGAAATCGAAGCGGGTGACGACGCCGAAGTTCCCTCCGCCACCGCGCAGAGCCCAGAACAGCTCCGGGTGCGCATCCGCCGAAGCCTCGACGACCTCCCCCGTCGCCGTGACGACCTGAGCCCCGATGAGCTGATCGACCGCCAGACCCCAGGCGCGCGCCATCCATCCGATGCCTCCGCCGAGCGTGAGTCCGCCGACTCCCACCGACGCGGTGTCGCCGGAGCTGAGGGCGAGACCGTGCGCGGCCAGCGTCGTCGCGACGTCACCCCAGACCGCGCCGCCACCGATGCGGACGGTGGAGCCGTCGACCTCGACCTGTGACAGCTCGCCGAGCTCGAGACGGATGCCCGCGGCAGGGCCGTGAGACCACGGGCCGTGCCCGCCCGAGACGACGGTCAAGGGCACGGCCTCGCGGGACGCCAGGCGCACGACCTCGGCGACCTCGGTGACGGTACGGGGGCGGTGGACGGAAGGGACAGCAGCAACAGAATCGTCGGCCATGCCGACACTGTAGTCAGCGGCGCCGACATCGCCTCTCCCGTTCTCAGGCAACACATAGCCATCTCCATAGAAATCACATAGGAGATTCCGCAGAATAGGGATATGACCAGTGACCTGCCCGAACTGCGCCGTCCCGACGGCTCCCCCCTGCGGATCCTCGCCGTCGACGACGAGCAGATGCTCACCGATCTGCTTGCGATGGCCCTGCGGATGGAGGGGTGGGAGGTGCGCACCGCGTCCTCCGGCATGGAGGCGCTGCAGGTGGCCAGGGAGTTCGAGCCCGACGCGCTCGTGCTCGACATCATGATGCCGGATCTCGACGGCATGTCCGTGCTGAGACGGCTCCGCGAATCCGGGAACCTCGTCCCCGTCCTGTTCCTCACCGCGAAGGATGCCGTGGGCGACCGCGTCGCCGGGCTTACGGCGGGCGGCGACGACTATGTCACCAAACCGTTCAGTCTGGAAGAGGTCATCGCGCGTCTCCGGGCGATCATCCGCCGCACCGGTCACGCCACCGCCGATGACGGGCAGTCGATCCTGCGCGTCGCAGACCTCACCCTCAACGAGGACAGCCATGAGGTCGTCCGCGACGGCACCGAGATCGAGCTCACCGCGACCGAGTTCGAGCTGCTGCGGTACCTGATGCGCAACGAGCGCCGTGTGCTGTCGAAGGCCCAGATCCTCGACCGGGTATGGAGCTACGACTTCGGGGGCAAATCCTCCGTGGTGGAGCTGTACATCTCGTACCTGCGCAAGAAGATCGACGCCGGACGCACGCCCCTGCTGCACACCGTCCGCGGCGTGGGGTACATGATCAAGGCTCCGCAGTGAGCTCTGCGGCGGTGCGGAGGAGGCCGATGAGCCTGCAGACGCGGCTGATGACGGCCGTGATCGGGTTCGTGTCGCTGATCCTCATCATCGTCGCCATCATCACGAGCGCGACACTGGGGAAGACAATGGAGGATCAGCTCGATCAGAAGCTGAGCACCTCCGCGCGCCAGGTCGCGGGATGGGCGCAAAATTTCTCCCCGAGCGACGCGACCGCGTCCAACATCCTGTCGGGGCAGAACGTGCGGTATTCGGGGCTCCTGCTGGCCGTGGTCAGCCCCCTCACCGGCGCCTCCGGAGTCGTCGTGACGAACACGCCCGGCGACGAGCTCACGGGCACACTGCAGCCGCTCGACGCGACGCAGATAGCCGAGATCGCCGCGGCGCTGCACGGCACCTCGGTGGCCACGGTCTCGATCTCCGATCTCGGCTCCTACCGGGTCATGGCACTGAACACCGCGAGCGGCGTCGGCGTCGTCACGGGTCTCCCCCGCGACGAGATCCAGAATCAGCTCGCCCAGCTGCTCACCGTCATCGCCCTCGCGACGATCGGCGGGCTCATCCTGCTCGCGTTGACCACGGCGGTCACCATCCGCGTGGGACTGCGACCACTCCGTGCCGTCGCGATGACGGCGACCCGGGTCGCGAACCAGCAGCTCGATCGCGGTGAGGTGACCATCACGGAACGTGTTCCTTCGTACGAGGCCGATCCGCGCACCGAGACCGGACTCGTCGGGGCATCGCTGAACAAGCTCCTCGATCACGTGAACAGCTCGCTCGCCTCGAGGCAGAAGAACGAAGAGCGGATGCGACGCTTCGTCGCCGACGCCAGTCATGAGCTGCGCACCCCACTCGCCTCCATCCGCGGCTACTCGGAGCTGTCGCTGCGCGCGCTGCATCAGTCCGATCGGAGCGCTGAGCGCCCCGAGGTGATCGAGAGCACCACGACCTCCCTCGAGCGCATCCAAGCGCAGTCGCTGCGGATGACACGACTCGTCGAGGACCTGCTCCTGCTGGCGCGCCTCGATGAGGGACGCGAGCTCGTCTACAGCACGGTGGACCTCACGCAGCTGGCCCTCGAAGGCCTCTCCGATGCGCGTCCCACGGCCGTGGACCACCACTGGCAGATCGAGGTCCCCGAAGAGCCCGTCACCATCGTGGGCGACGCGGGGCGGATGCACCAGGTGGTCGCTAACCTCCTGGCGAATGCGCGCACGCATACCCCCGCAGGGACGACCGTCACGCTCAGCGTCATGCAGGACGGCGAGGACGCGGTGCTGCGGGTCCACGACGACGGCCCCGGCATCGACCCCGCCATCCGCGACGAGCTGTTCGCGCGCTTCGCCCGCGGTGACAGCTCACGAGCCCGTCAGACCGGCGGCACCGGGCTCGGCCTCGCGATCGTCAAGGCCATCGTCGAAGGGCACCACGGCACCATCGACGTCACCAGCGAACCGGGCGACACGACCTTCACGGTCCGCATCCCGGCCACCCCGGCGAGCGCGGCCTCCGAGGCCTGAGGCGCATCGGACCGCGCGGCTCCCGCCCCGTCCCGTCCCCTCCCGTCCTGCCCGTGCGTTTGTCGGGAGATCGAACGGTTGCAGGTCGGGGCGGGCCCTTCCTCCCGACATCCGTCCGATCTCCCGACGGACGCGCACAAGGATGGTCCGCAGATCAGTCACGCCCCCGGAGACGGAGGATGGCCGCGATCACCGCTGCTTCGACGGTCGGCCACGCGTGCACGATCTGCGCGTAGTCGAACCGCAGTGTCTCGTAGCCGAGGACCGAGGCGGCAGCATCCCTCACCAGATCCCGATGCCGGTGCCCGGGGGCCTCATGATTGCCCTTCCCATCCGCCTCGAGGATCAGAAGGCCGTCGAGGACGAAGTCGACCTTGCCGACGGTGGGGATGCGCACCTGGCACTCCAGCGTGATGCCGCTCAGATGCAGTCGGAGCCTCAGGAGCGACTCGAGGCCGCTGTCGGCGTCGGACCGCGCCAGATCGACGAGCCAGTGAGCGCGAGCGGGCAGGCGGCGGCGGATGCGTTGACGCGCGGCGGAAGAGATCTTGCGCTGCGTCAACGCGGACTCGAGCGCGGCGAAGAACACCTCATCGCCAGCGCAGCGGTACACGTGGATGAGCACCTCCTCCAACGGTGCGAGGCCGACTCCCGCCCGGCCTGCGTCGTAGTGCCCGACGCACTCGCAGTCCGCGTGATGAACACGCCCGTTCCCTCCGAGCCACACGTGCGGGGGACCGTCCGCGGACAGCACCCAGATGCCGTGCAGCCGCAGGGCGTGCGTGCAGGTCAGCGCCCCGCCGTGAGCCGCGGCCTCCTGCAGACTCAGGTCAGTGGTCGGCACGGCGAACACGCCCGGTCTCACCCGCACGAGCGCGCCCGCCCGCACCTCGTCGGCCCGCATCCGACGGGTGATCCCGTAGCGCTGAAGAAGGGTTCCTCGGACGACTCCGCCGTGCTGGGCGGTCACTGCTGCAGCTCTGAGCATTCGACGATCCTGCCTTCGCTGCGGCGGCCTCCGACGCCCGGAATGCCCGTTTGTGGACAGACGGCGACCACGTTCGCGATCTGCACGAAGACACGCCTCGCACGCCTGCCGGGAGGTTTCACGGACGTCGGGTCGAAACCGGGAGATCGCCCGACATCCGTTCAAACTCCCGACGGATGCACCACACGCGGGGGGCGGGCCGGGGCAGGGGGCGGGGGCCCGGGGGCGGGCGGGGGCTCAGTAGCCCGCGAAGGCGTCGGTCGTGAGGCTGCGAGCCTTCTGCAACGCGGGGGCGAGGTCGGCGATCAGCCGCGGCGGGCCCGAGATGAAGGCGTGGCGCGTGCCGAGGTCGGCGACCGTGCGCTCCAGGATCTCCGCATCCAGCCGCGCTCCCTGCGCCCAGGCCCAGTGCGCGGGCAGATCCGTGGGCTCGTCGCGAGTGAACACGACCGTCCGTACACCGGTCGCGGCGAGCTCGTCGCGGAACGCGAGCTCGGAGGCCTGGGACGCCACGTAGACGAGCACCACATCGCGCTGCTGCCCCGTGGCCCGCAGCTGACGCAACTGCGACACGAACGGCGTCACCCCGATGCCCGCCGCCACCATCAGCACCGGACTGTCTCCGCGCGGCAGGATGAAGTCGCCCCAGGTGCCGGTGACCGCGAAGGTCGCTCCGGGCTCTGCCTCGGCCAAGGCGCGCTTGTAGCTCGAGGGATGCTTCTGGTCACCGTTCTTGTACGCGATGCGCAGCGTCGGCAGATCAGCCGGGGCGGACACGATGCTGAACTCCCGCCGGGTTCCGCGGGCATCGGGACGGCGGTGCGGAACGTCGAGCTCGAGATACTGGCCGGGGAGGAAACGCACGCGGCCCTTCGCTCGGAAGGTGAGCTCCTGAGCGGTCGGGGTGACGAACGCACGACGCTCGAGCACCAGCCGCACCGAACCGCGGAGGGCGAAGACGAAGGCCACGAGGTTGCCGATGAGCAGCGCGCGCTCCTGCCCGAGGGTGAAGAGACCAGCCACCGAGATCGGCCAGCCGGCGAGCACGCCCACGACGACGGCCACGACGAGCTGCTGGCGACGCCGAGGCGGGAGGGTCAGCGGCTCAGAGAGCATGAACGCACCGAGGAACAGGAAGGGCGACTGCAGCGCGGCGAACTGCAGTGCCGTCGACAGCTCGAATCCGATGTCGAACTGCGTGGCCTGCACCGCCTGGCGCACCACCGAGGTCGCCACCGCGACGAACAGGAAGACCAGCACCACACGCACCTTCTCGGTGCGCCACAGCACCGCGAGGCCCAGCACCGCCACGGGGATGGTCAGCACCGGCGTCCCCACCCACCACGACGAGGAGGTGCCCAACCACTCGAAGGCTCCGAAGGCTCCCAGGATCGAGACCACGGCCGCACCGAAGGCAGCGGGGTTGAAGATGTGTCGGCCGCGCCACGCGATCAGGTACTTCGACACGCTCGCCACGGCGCCGGCGAGGGCGAGCCCCAGCAGTGCGCCGGGGGCGAGGCCGGGGCGGAGCACGAACAGCAGGATCAGGGCGGTGACGAGCGACGATTCGATGCGCCAGGGGAGGCGGAGGATGCGCTGAGCCACGGCGTCGACCGCGGAGATGACGACCGCCAGCACCAGGAAGGACGCCACCATCTCCCCCGGTGTCGGTGTGACGATGACCCCGAGCAGCGACAGCACGAAGGCCGTGACCGCGAGCGCGATGAGCGCGAAGAGCACGAGGCGGTACATCGACAGGGAACCCAGCACCGCGAGGACCCGTTGGCGTGCGGCGGCGAATGACGTGATCACGGTGTCCACTCTTCCCTAATTCGTCGCTGCAGGGCGCTTCTTCGCGGTGACGAGGAACAGCTCCGCCGGGCATCCGGGCGAGCGCTGCACCGTGCCGTCGGTGCTCATGCGGACCCATTCCACACCCCAGCCCGCGGCGAGTTCGGGGCCGCCGTCGAAGAAGAGCGCGGTGGCGACCGCATCCGCCGTCATCGCTTCCGCAGCCAGCGCCCAGGTCGCCGCCCAGGTGCGCACCGGGAGGCCCGTCCGGGCATCGAGGACATGGTGCAGCCCGCTCCCCCACGCCCGCCGGTTCACGGCCGAGGCACACAGCGCCTGGTCCTTCACCTCGACGACCCCGATCGCCTTCCGTGCGTCGTAGGGATGCTCCAGACCGATCCGCACCCCCGCACCGCGGACCCGGATGTCGCCGCCGGCGTCGACCACCACATCGCCGGGCACGGTCGACAGGGTGCCCATCACGAGATCGACCAGGCGCCCCTTGCCGAGTGCCCCGACGTCGAGGAGGGCGGGGACGGATGCGGTGGCCGCGCCTGTCGTCCAGGTCACGTGTCGCTGCCAGTCACCCGGAGCGCGCACCGGATCGCCGGCCACGAGCGAATACCCGGCGTCGTACCCGAGCGCGCTGAGGCTGTCGGCCACGAGCGGGTTCACCGCGCCCCCGGTCGCCCGGGAGAGCTGCCCGTACGCCTCGAGCATCGGACCGGCATCGGCCGAGACGAGCGTTCCCCCCTCGCGCCCCAGCCGCATGACCTCCGAGTCGTCGCGGAAGCGGGACCACTCGCGGTCGAATCGTGCGATCACGGCCGAGACCTCGACGCGCTCGGCGTCCGGGAGCGGATCGCCGGTCTCGATCTCCCAGTGCGTTCCGATCGCCTCGAAGCGCCAGGTCGCCATGGGCGTCAGGCGCCTAGGCGGCCGCCTGCTCCTTGATCGACGCGACGGCCTCGTTGAACCCGCCACTGGTGAGCGAGGAACCGGCGACGCGACTCACGTTCAACTCGTCGAGCGCGACGCCCTCGACCTCGTCCGCGATTCCGGCGATGAACTGGCCCTGGTACTGCTCGGTCTCGGGTGCCTTCGGGTCACCCGTGACCTCGACGTCGGTCACGACGCCGTCCGCGAGGGTCAGGGTGACGGAGATCTGCTCGACCGTCTCGGGCGTCTGGTACGAACCGTCGGCCGTGTAGGTGCCATCGGCGTAGTCCCCCGTGGAATCGCCGCCGGAGGACGATGACGAACCGGTGTCGGCCGTCGCCCCACCGTCGGCCGGCGGCTCGGCGTCGGCAGTGCCGGAGCATCCGGCGAGGACGAAGAGCCCTGCGATCCCGACGATCGCGGATCCCTTGCGGACAGAGGTCGGTACGGTCGTGCGGATCATGGTGTGGTCCTCCCGGCTCGGCGTCGGTCGACTCCGGTGGTCGACCCTTCGACCGTAAGCACCGTGGCTATGCGCGGGCTGTGCCACGACGATGCGTTACGCGTCGCCGCCGAACATGCTCGTCACCGAGCCGTCTTCGAAGACCTCGTGGATCGCGCGGGCGAGCAGCGGCGCGATCGGGAGGATCGTCAGCTTCTCCCACCGGCGCGACTCCGTGAGCGGGATCGTGTCGGTGATGACGACCTCGTCGATGGACGAGTCCTGCAAGCGCTCGGATGCCGGGTCGCTGAAGATCGCGTGGGTCGCCGCGACGATGACGCGGTGAGCGCCGTTCGCCTTGAGCGCCTGGGCGGCCTTGACGATCGTGCCGCCGGTGTCGATCATGTCGTCGACCAGGAGGCACGTGCGCCCCTCGACGGCACCGACGATCTCATGCACGGAGACCTGGTTGGCGAC
This sequence comes from Microbacterium sp. J1-1, assembly GCF_024498615.1. Classification (NCBI taxonomy): domain Bacteria; kingdom Bacillati; phylum Actinomycetota; class Actinomycetes; order Micrococcales; family Microbacteriaceae; genus Microbacterium; species Microbacterium sp. J1-1. The sequence goes on from NZ_CP089590.1 coordinate 2,531,299, forward strand.
CTTGGGGTCCCGACGCTTGTGGATGATGGCGAGCGGGGCACCGAGACTGTCGGACCAGGTGTCTGCCACGCGCACACGCCCCATGTCCGGGGAGACGACGGTGAGGATCTCACGGTCCGCCGGCGACAGCGTGCGCTCGAAGTAGTCGAGGAGCACGGGCTTGGCGAACAGGTGGTCGACGGGACCGTCGAAGAAGCCCTGGATCTGCGCCGCGTGCAGGTCGACGCTCATCACACGGTCGGCGCCCGCGGTCTTCAGCAGGTCGGCGACGAGTCGGGCGCTGATCGGCTCACGGCCGCGGCCCTTCTTGTCCTGACGCGAATACGGATAATACGGGGCGACGACGGTGATGCGCTTGGCCGACGCGCGCTTGGCCGCGTCGATCATGATCAGCGTCTCCATGAGCCACTCGTTGACCGGCTCACCGAACGTCTGGATGAGGAAGAGATCCACTCCACGGATCGACACCTCGAAGCGGGCGTAGATCTCACCCGATGCGAACGTGCGGTGCTCGACCGGCGCGATCTCGGTGCCGAGCGCCTCGGCGACGGCTGCGGTGAGCTCGGGGTGCGAGCGGCCACCGGCGACGACGAGCCGCTTCTTGGTCTTGGCGATGATCCCCGGTGCCACGCCGTTGTCGCGATCCAGATCGACCGTCTTCTTCTTGCGCGCCATGTCCGCCTATTCCGCTGAATTCTCGCGGGACGCAGCATCCGCCGCGCCCGTGCCTGCTCTGTTCTTCTCGACCCAGCCCTCGATGTTGCGCTGGGGGGCGACGCTCATGGCCAGAGCGCCGGCGGGGACGTCCTTGCGGACGACGGCGCCTGCACCGGTCTTCGCACCGGCTCCCAGCCTAACGGGCGCCACGAGCACCGTGTGCGACCCGGTGTGCACCTCGTCGCCGATCTCGGTCCGGTGCTTGTTGACGTCGTCGTAGTTGGCGGTGATCGTGCTCGCGCCGAGGTTCACGCCGCGTCCGATCGTGGCGTCGCCCACGTAGGAGAGATGGGGCACCTTGCTGCCTTCGCCGATATCGGCGTTCTTGGTCTCGACGTACGCGCCGATCTTGCCCTTGGCGCCCAGGACCGTGCCGGGGCGGAGGAAGGAGAACGGGCCCACCGTCGCCTCGGCGCCGATCACCGCGAGCGTGGCGTCCGTACGGCGGACGACCGCATCCTCGCCGACCTCGCAGTCGACCAGAGTCGTGTCTGGACCGATGACCGCGCCGGAGGCGATCGCCGTGGCCCGAAGGATCTGTGTGTTCGGGAGGATCGTGACGTCGGGCGAGAGCGTCGCATCGTCATCGATCCAGGTCGTGGCCGGGTCGATCACGGTGACGCCTTCGAGCTGCCAGCGGCGCACGATGCGCTGATTGAGCAGACGGCCGACCTCCGCGAGCTGAGCACGATCGTTGACCCCGAAGGTGACGGAGACGTCGGAGACGACCGAGGCCGCCACCCGATCGCCGTCGCGGCGGAGCAGTCCGGGGACATCGGTCAGGTACATCTCGCCCTGGGCGTTGTCGACCCCGACCCGAGGGAGGTAGTCCCGCAGCGTCGCAGCGCGGAACACGTACATCCCGGCGTTGATCTCGCGGACGGCAGTCTCTTCGGCGTTCGCGTCCTTCTGCTCCACGATGCGGTCGACTCCCCCGTCGGCATCGCGCACGACGCGGCCGTAGCCGGTCGGGTCGTCGACCAGTGCGGTCATCAGGGTGGCCGGCGCACCGGAGGCCCGGTGCTCCGCCAGGAAGGCGGAGAGCGTCTCCGCATCCGCCAGCGGGCAGTCGCCGGAGAGGACGAGCACATCGCCGTCGAAGTCGGCGGGGAGAGCGTCGACGGCCACCTGCACAGCGCGTCCGGTGCCGGGGATGTCGTCCTGGTCGACGAACACCACACCGGGGTAGTCCTCGGTCAGGGCGGCGACGACCTGGTCGCGCTCGTGCCGCACGACGACCTCGACGTGCGCGGCCTGCAGCCGTCCGGCGGTGGTGAGCACGTGCCCGACGAGCGGGCGTCCGCTGATCGGATGCAGCACCTTCGGGAGGCGCGACTTCATTCGGGTGCCCTGGCCCGCGGCCAGGACGATGATGGCGAGGTTGTTCCCAGTCATGCTCCGCCGCCAGGACTCGAACCTAGACCTCACAGCTCCAAAGGCTGTCGTGCTGCCATTACACCACGGCGGACCGCGCCGTCCCGAGGACGCCACCGGTCAAGTCTGCCATGCTCCGGCCCCGGATCCGCTGACACGCCCCCCGTCATCCTTCCGAAACACCGCTCTGGGATGCTGGCGTCATGAGCATGTCGATCGAACGGGTGGTGGGTGCACGCCCCGACCTCGCCGAATTCCTGGTCGCCCATCACGCAGAACTGGAGCACACCGCGCCGGCGGAGAGCCGCCATGCACTGGCGTTCGAGCGTCTGCTCGCCCCGGGCGTGCGCTTGTTCGCCGGGCGCCTCGACGGCCGCCCCGTCGCCACCGGTGCTCTGGCGGCCGTCGAAGTCGGGCACGAGGAGATCAAGTCGATGCGCACCGACCCCGCTCTGCGCGGACGTGGTCTCGGTCGCACCATGCTCGCGTTCCTCCTGGCTGACGCCGAGGCCCGCGGCATCCGCCGGGTCTCGCTCGAAACCGGGAGTGCGGAGTTCTTCGTGCCGGCGCGCGCGCTGTACGCCGCGGCCGGCTTCCGCGTGTGCGGGCCGTTCGGAACCTACGTGCTCGACCCGCACAGCACCTTCATGGCGGTCGACCTGCCCGCAGCGTCCGGGGTCACCTCTCCGCACGCGCGATAATGGGCGGATGAGCGAGGTGGATGAGGTCGACCGGATCGTCGGCGCGTGGAACACGCAACGGCCGGACCTCGACTTCTCCCCCCTCGAGGTCCTGTCGCGGATGGACCGGCTGTCGAAGCACCTGGACCGCGCGCGGCGTGAGGTCTTCCGCCGCAGCGACCTCGAGCACTGGGAATGGGACGTGCTGTCCGCGCTGCGCCGCGCCGGTGCCCCGTTCCAGCTCTCCCCCAAGCAGCTCCTGCAGCAGACGCTGGTGTCGAGCGGCACGATGACGAACCGGATCGACCGCCTGGTCGGGCGTCGCTTCGTTCGCCGGGAGGCCGACCCCGGGGACGGACGCAGCGTGCTGGTGACCCTCACCGACGACGGCCGGATCCGCGTGGATGCCGCCATCACGCGTCTCGTCGATGTGGAGGCCGATCTCCTGCAGGCTCTCTCCCGGTCGGACCGCGAGCGCCTCGCCGGACTCCTGCGCAAACTGAGCCTGAGCTTCGACTCGTGACCGGAGGCCGCTGATGGGCATGCCCTCTCCCCTCCCCGTCCGCGACGGCGTGGGCGCGACGCGGCTGCACGTGCCGCTCACCGGCCCGTGGCCGACGGCTGCCGCCTACATGGTCGAGCGCTTCTTCCACCTCGACCCGGAGCGACTGCTCGAGCGTTTCGACCGCGGCGACATCGTGCGTGCCGACGGCTCTCCCGTCCCGCGTGATGCGCCGCTGGGCAGCGTCGAGTTCGTCTGGTACTACCGCGAGCCCGCCGTCGAGACACGGATCCCGTTCGAGATCGAGATTCTGCATCAGGACGACCATCTCGTCGTCGTCGACAAGCCGCATTTCCTGCCCACGACCCCCGGCGGGAAGTTCCTGCAGAATTCCGCGCTGGTCCGACTGCGCAACCTGCTCGACAACCCCGACCTGGCCCCCATCCATCGCCTCGATCGGGCCACAGCCGGGCTGCTGATGTTCGCGACACGTCCGGCGACGCGCGGCGCGTACCAGCTGCTGTTCGAGAACCGGCAGGTGCAGAAGGTGTACGAAGCCGTGTCCGCACGCCCTGCGAGCGGGACGCTCCCCCCGTTCCCCGTGGTCTACCGCAACAACATCGTGAAGGCGCGCGGTCAGGTGCGCGTGCAGGTCGACGACACGAAGGAGCCGAACTCCGAGACGCTCGTCGAGCTCATCGACAGCGACGAGCACGTCGTGCACACCCTCCTCCGCCCGCACAGCGGCAAGATGCACCAACTGCGTGTGCATCTCGCCGCCCTCGGCATCGGCATCCTGAACGATCGGTTCTACCCCGACCTTCTCGACGATCTGCCGGACGACTTCGAGCGTCCGCTGCAGCTGCTCGCTCGCGAACTGCGCTTCGTCGATCCGCTCACCGGCACGGAGCGGGTGTTCCGCACGCGCCGCGCGCTGCAGCACGCTCCCCGCACCGGCGCTCCCGTCAGCGACGCATGACCTTGCGCGCGAGCCGCGTGCCGAGCATCTGCACGAGGTGCACGAACACCACGATCAGGACGATCGCCACCCACATCACGACCGGTTCGAACTGCCGGAACCCGTAGATCTGGGCGAACGCGCCGAGACCGCCGCCGCCGATGAGTCCGGCCATCGCCGTCATGTCGATGAGCGCGACCACGATGAACGTGTAGCCGAGGATCAGCGGGCCGAGCGACTCGGGGATCGCCACGGTGAAGAGGATGCGCCACGGACCGGCGCCCATCGAGCGGGCGGCTTCGATCACGCCGGGCGAGACCGAGACGAGGTGCTGCTCGACGATGCGTCCGATCGCGAAGGCGGCGGCGAGAGCGATCATGAACGCGCCGGCGGTGGTGCCGATCCCCGTGCCGACGACCGCACGGGCGAACGGCTGGGCGACGGCCACGAAGAGGACGAACGGGATCGGGCGGAAGAAGTTCACCCCGAGGTTGGCGATGAGCGCGACCGGCTTGTTCTGCGCGAGTCCGCCGGGGCGGGTGACGTAGAGGATGACGCCGATCGCCAGGCCGAGGATGCCGCCGAGGACGAGCGCGAACGTCGTCATGTAGAGCGTTTCGAGCGCGGCCTTCCACAGCTCGGGCCACAGTTCGTTCAAGCGATCCATCAGCGGGCCTCCTCTCCGGCGATCTCGGTGACTTCGACGCGCTGCGCGATTTCGGCGAGCGTGCGATCGATCACGGCGTCGTCGCCGCGGATCGCGAGCGTGAGGTGTCCGAACGCGCGCCCGCGGATGTCGTTGATCCCTCCGTACACGAGCTCGAAGTCGAGCCCGGAACCGGCGAGATCGAGGAAGACCTGAGCCTGTGAGGAGTCGCCGTCACGGAACGAGAACGTGACCAGGCGCCCCTGATGCCGCTCGCGCAGAACGGCGCGCTCGGACGGCGAGGGCACGCCCTTCACCACCGTCCCGACGAACCGTTGCGACGCCGGGTTCTGCGGCGAGGAGAAGACGTCGAACACGTCGCCCTGTTCGATCACGCGGCCGTTCTCCATCACGGCCACCTTCGTCGCGATCGTCTGGATCACATCCATCTCGTGCGTGATCACGACGATCGTGACGCCCTGCTCCCTGTTGACCCGTTGGAGCAGGTCGAGCACCTCGTGAGTGGTCTGGGGGTCGAGAGCGCTGGTGGCCTCGTCGGCGAGCAGGATCGCGGGGCCCGTGGCGAGAGCGCGGGCGATGCCGACGCGCTGCTTCTGCCCGCCGGAGAGCTGCTCGGGGTAGGCCTTGGCCTTGTCGGCGAGGCCCACGAAGCGGAGCAGTTCGGCGACGCGCTTCTCGATGTCGGGCTTCGACCACCCGGCGAGCGTGAGCGGGTAGGCGATGTTGGCCTTGACCGTTCGCGAGGAGAACAGGTTGAACTGCTGGAAGATCATGCCGATCCCGCCGCGGACCGTGCGCAGCTGGCGCTCGGTGAGCGCGGTGATGTCGACGCCGTCCACCGTGATGGTGCCACTCGTGGCCGGTTCGAGCGCGTTGATCAGACGCACGAGCGTGGACTTGCCCGCCCCGGAATAGCCGATGATGCCGAAGACGTCGCCCTTCTCGATGGAGAGGGAGACGTCGTCCACGGCGACGACTTCGGCGCCCTCACGGGTGCGCGGCGGATAGGTCTTGGAGACGTTCGTCAGAGTGACGATCGACATGTGCTGCTCCGGTCCCGGTCCTACTTCTTGTCCGCGGCGTCTTGCTGAACCTTCTTCAGTGAGGCGACCAGATCCTCCACCGGCGTCTGCAGCGCCACCGCGGTGCCACCGGAGGAGTCGAGCAGACCCTTCTGCACGGCCTCGTTCGTCTGGAAGATCTCGACCAGCGTGCGGTACGTCTCGTTGTCGGCGTCTTCGGCGCGGGCCGCGAACACGTTCACGTAAGGAAGGGCACTGGCGTCTTCGGGGTCATCCTGCGCGATCGCGTCATCGAACGTGAGACCCGCGTCCTGCACGAAGTCGTTGTTGATGATCGCGGCGGCCACGTCCGGGAGCGAGGTCGGGATGAGCGCGGCCTCGAGCGCCGTGACCTCGACCTTGGACTTGCCGGTGTCGACGTCGGCGAGGTCCGAGTACGGTGTTCCACCGCTCTTGAGCTCGACGAGGCCGGCCTGCTGCAGCACGTTCAGCGCACGGGCCTGGTTGGAGGCGTCATTCGGAACCGCGACCGTCTCCCCCTCGGGGATGCTGTCGACGTCGTCGTACTTCGTCGAGTACAGGCCGAGCGGGTAGATCGCGGTCGAGCCGATCGGGGTGAGGTCGGAGCCCGAGGCGTTGTTGTACTCGGCGAGGTAGACGATGTGCTGGAACTGGTTGAGGTCGATCTCCCCCTCGGTCAGCGCGGGGTTCGGCTGCTCGTACGATCCGAAGTCGACCAACTCGACCGTGATGCCCTCTTCGGCCGCGGCGTCGACGAACGCCGGCCACTGCTCGTCGCTCTTGCCGACGACACCGATCTTGACGACCTCGTTCCCGGACGATCCCTCGCCTCCGGAACCGGCGTCGGAAGACGCCGTGGCGCAGCCGGAGAGCGCGACGAAGAGCGGAACGGCGGCGAGCGCGGCGAGGATGTTGGTGGTGCGGCGAGACATGCGAGAGGAGTTCCTTCCTGGTGGGACTCGCCTACGTTAGACAGGCCTCCCGCCGCACGCGGAATCGGTCTGTCACACGGCGTCACGAGCGGGTGCCGCCCGGCTCAGTCGAACTCCTCGATGCCCTGCAGCCGCACCTGCTCGAGGTCGAGGCGGGCGGAGATCCGGCGCACCACGACGTCATCGACGGTTCCGGCACCGCGGAGCCCCAACAACACCTCCCGCTTCCGGTCGAGGAGGGCGAGCTTGAGCCGCGTGTGCTCCTCGTGCCGGACCAGCGGCGAGCGCTGCGCGATGTCGACGTCGGTCGAGGTCGCGATCATCTGCAGGACCGTGCCGTCGGGCGGGTCGGCCTGATCCACCCCGGTATCGGCGACGCTCGGAGGTGCGGCGGTGCCGGCACCCAGCGGGTCCGGCTCCCCCAGCATCTCGTCGAGGGCGTCGGCTTCCGCATCCACCAGCGCCTGCTCCCGCGCCAGGGCGCGCGCATTCGCGAACTCGAGCATCTGATACCCCTCGGAGCGCACGCGGTCGCGCACCTCCTGCCCCACGCCGTGTTCGGCGGCGAGGTCGTCGAGAGCGGCCAGGGCGGCCCCGGAGATCGCGCGCTCGGCGAGCTCGTACTCCTCGTCCTCGACGTGGTCGGCTGGGAAGCGGGCCCAGCGCACGATCGCGGGCAGGAACGGGCCCTGGACGAGCAGGCTCAGCAGGATGACACCAGCGGTGACGAACACGATCTCATCGCGTCCGTTCAGAGCGCCGCCTTCGGTGATGCTCGCCGGCACGGACAAGGCGATGGCGAGAGACACCGCCCCGCGCATCCCCGCCAGAGTGGACACGACCCGCGCCCGAGATCGTGCGCCTCTCGCCGGTCGAGGATCGGTCCGCCGCTGGAACGGCACGTTCAGCAGCTGGAAGAGGTATCGCACGACCAGGAGCGTCGCCCAGACCGCGAGCGTGATGAGCACGAGGCGGCCGATCGCCGCGGCCGAGATCTCGTGCACGACGTATTGCACTTCGAGTCCGATCAGCACGAACAGCGCACCGTTGAGCAGGAAGACTCCGAACGGCCAGGCCGCATCAGCCTGGCGGCGGGAGGACGCGGTCGTGACCCGCGGCGACACGTAGGCGACGATGAGTCCGGCGACGACGACCGCGAGCACACCGGAGGCGTGCACCGTCTCGGCGAGGAGGAACGCCGTGAACGGGATCAGCAGCAGCGCGACGTTGATCACGATCGTCGAGGCCGTGCGGCGCAGCAGCAGGTAGCCGAGAGCGGCGACCACGGTACCGGCCGCGATCCCCCCGACATACGAGATCAGCAGATCGACGGTCACCGACAGCGGCGTGATCTGACCGCCGAGCGCGAGCGAGACCGCGATCGCGTAGAGCACCAGAGCCGTGCCGTCGTTGGTCAGGCTCTCCGCTTTGAGCTTCATGAACATGCGTCGCGGGAGGAGGCGCCCGAGGGCGGCGACGGCCGTGGCGTCGGGCGGAGCGACGGCGGCACCCAGGATGAGCGCGATCTCCCACGGCATCCCGAACAGCACACCGATGCCGGCCACGGCGAAGGCCGAGGCGACGACCAGCACGGTGCTCATCGGCAGGATGTAGCGGAAGTCGCGGCGGATCGACCGCAATGAGGTCGTCAGACTCTCCCAGAACAGCATCACCGGGAGGAACAGCAGGAGCACCGTCTCCGGCGGCAGCTGCACCTCGCGCAGCGGTGGCACGAAGCCGAGGAGCAGCCCGAAGATGACCAGGACGAGGGGCAGCGCGAGACGCACGCGCGGGGCGATCAGGGTTCCGACGAGAATCGTGAGTCCGAGCAGGACCGTTACTTCGAGGCCTTCCATCCCTACCTCCCAACAGCGGTGAGAGAAGGATATTCCTCCGTCAGCCGATCTCCTCGGTGAGTTCGAACCAGCGCAGCTCCAGCTCCTCGATCTCGGCCTGCTGCTCGCTGATCTTCTTCATCCGCTCGCCGAGGCCCTCATAGTCGGACTGGTCGTGGTCGGCCAGCGCGGTCTTGGCGGCGTTGACCTGCTGCGTGAGCTTCTGGATGCGCCGCTCGAGGGCCGACACCTCCTTCTGCGCCGTGCGCAGGGCCGCGCCGTCGAGACCTTTGGAGGTGGCGGCGGTCGTCGCGGTCGCTGCGGCCGTGGCAGTCTGCTTCGGTCCGGTCGAAGACTGGAGGTGGCGCAGCCGCAAGTACTCGTCGACCCCGCCGGGCAGGTGCCGCAGATGCCCGTCCAGGATCGCGTACTGCTGGTCGGTGACGCGTTCCAGGAAGTAGCGGTCGTGGCTGACGACCAGGAGCGTACCCGACCAGGAGTCGAGAAGGTCCTCGATCGCGGCGAGCATGTCGGTGTCGAGGTCGTTGGTCGGCTCGTCGAGGATCAGCACGTTCGGCTGGTCGAGCAGCACGAGCAGGAGCTGCAGGCGACGCTGCTGCCCACCCGAGAGGTCTTTGACCGGAGTGGAGAGCTGGGCCGAATCGAAGCCGAGCCGTTCGAGCAGCTGACCGGGAGTGAGGTCCTGCGCCTTGGAGCCCGTTCCCATCGTGTAGGAGGTGCGCAGTCCGGAGATGATCACCCGCACCGGGTCGTTCCAGTGCTGGGTGAGCTCGTCGAGGCGCTGGGTGAGAGTCTGCACCTTCACGGTCTTGCCGCGCTTGACCCGACCCGTGGTCGGTTCGACCGTGCCGGAGATGAGCCCGAGGAGCGTCGACTTGCCGGCGCCGTTGACGCCGAGGATGCCCGTGCGCTCCCCCGGTGCGATGCGCCACTCGACGTCGCGCAGCACGACCTTCTCGCCGCCGTCCGCCGTCGGGTAGGTCACCCCGACGTCGAGCAGATCGACCACGTCCTTTCCCAGCCGCGAGACCGCGAGGGACTGCAGCGACACCTTGTCGCGGATCTCCGGCACGTCGGCGATCAGCTCGTTGGCCGCGTCGATGCGGAACTTCGGCTTCGCCGTGCGGGCGGGAGCGCCGCGACGGAGCCACGCGAGCTCCTTCTTGGCGAGGTTCTGGCGCTTCGCCTCGGTCGCCGCCGCCATGCGGTCGCGTTCGACGCGCTGCAGGATGTACGCCGCGTAGCCGCCCTCGAAGGGCTCGACGATCCGGTCGTGCACTTCCCATGTCTCGGTACTGATCTCGTCGAGGAACCACCGGTCGTGGGTCACGACCATGAGGGCCCCGGCGTTCGGCGACCAGCGCTTCTTGAGATGCCCCGCGAGCCAGGTGATGGCCTCGACGTCGAGGTGGTTGGTCGGCTCATCCAGCGCGATGACGTCCCAGTCTCCGGTGAGGAGCTTGGCGAGCGACACCCGGCGCCGCTGACCACCGCTGAGGGAGCCGATCTCCGCATCCCAGGGCAGGTCGGTGAGCAGTCCTTCGATGACGTCGCGGATCCGCGCGTCGCCGGCCCACTCGTACTCCGGGGTGTCCCCGACCACAGCGGCGCTGATGGTCAGGTCGTCCGGGAGGGTGTCCGCCTGATCGAGCACACCGATTCGCGTGCCGCCGCGCACCGTGACGCGGCCCGAGTTCGGTTCCTTGATCCCCGCGAGCATGCCGAGAAGACTCGACTTGCCGTCGCCGTTGCGGCCGACGATGCCGATGCGATCACCCTCTTCGATGCCGAGGGTCACGGAGTCGAAGACGACCCTGGTCGGGTATTCGAGATGCAGGGCTTCAGCCCCGAGAAGATGTGCCATGTTCCTTCCAGGGTAGTCGCGCGCGGTCGGCGTGTTCTCCGACCGGCTCCTCGCGCTCTAAGATCGACGGGTGCCGAAGAGTCGCCGGGTGTTCTCCCTTCTGCTCGAGGATCGCAAGGCGAAGCTGGTGCAGTCGAGAAGGCGGCCCGGTCGCTACGAACTCAGCGTCGACGGAATCCCGCAGTCCGTCGTCTCGATGACCGACCCCACCGATCTCGAATACGACTACACGCAGCACATCGCCAGAGTGATGGATGCTGCCGCTGAGCCCGGTGCGCCGCTGTTCACCGTGCACCTGGGAGCCGGTGCCCTCACGCTGGCACGCTACGTCGAGGCCACGCGCGCCGGATCGCCGCAGCTCGTGGTCGAGTTCGAGCCCACCCTCTACGAGGCGGTGATCGCCGCGCTGCCGCTGTCTCCGGGTACCGATCTGCGCGTCATCTTCGGTGATGCGCGCGCGGTCGCGGACGCGGAGCTCGCCGGCGAGTGGATGGGTGCGCGGTTCACGGTCGTCGATCTCTGGGATGCCGCCGTCATCCGGCATCGCGTGGCCAGCCAGGAGTTCTATCGCCGTGTCGCCGCGCGCTCCGCAGCGGAGGGGGTCGTGGCGGTCAACCTGCTCGACGGACACCCCTTCGAGTACTCACGGCGACAGGCAGCCACCCTGCGCACGGTGTTCGACCATGTCGCCGTCGTCCTCGACGCAGAACCGAACGATGACGAAGGGCCGCTCGGCAACGTCGTCGTCTTCGCGAGCGACGAGCTGCTCGCCGTCGCGACGAACCCCGACCTCCTCGGCGTGCCGCACCCTCATACGCTCCACGGCGACGCACTGACCTCGTGGATCGCCGGCGCGCGCATCATGACCGATGCGGACGGCACCGACTCCCCCGACCCCGACGATCCGATCTGGGACTAGCACCGCCCGTTGATCGCGTTCGTCACCGTTTCGTGACCCCGGAGACGTGAATCTCAATCGAATCCATCTTCGAATGTCGGTGGTCGGTGATGGACTGAAGTCATGACCGCACTGCTCGACGCGACCGATTCCCAGATGGCGATGCTCGCCGATCTGGTGGCCTCGTTGGAAGCGGCCGAGTCGACCCTGAGCAGTATGCAGGCGGCTCGCGACGGCATGCTCGCGCTGGCCGGACGCCTGGCCGTCGACATCGCCCGGACAGCTTCGCATCCCGACCACGGTGACATGGCGATCCGCACGGTCGCTGCCGAGATCGGCGCTGCGCAGCACCTGAGCGACCGCACGATCGAGCGCAAGATGGCCAAGGCCACGTGGCTCGTCGAGCGATTCCCGGCGGTATGGAAGGCACAGGGCGAAGGGCGCATCAGTGCCGCGCACTCCCGGGTCATCGTCGAGGCGGGCGCGCATCTCGACGAGGCTGCGGATCGCGCCGCCTACGCCGCGGAGGCCGTGGAGGTCGCCGTGACGGAATCCCCGAATCGGCTTCGGCGGATCGTGCGGCGTCTTGCCGAGCGGTTCCAGGAGCGCAGTCTCACCGAGCGGCATCGCGATGCCCGCGAGCTGCGCCGCGTGTGGGTGAAGGACCTCGACGACGGGATGGCCGAGCTGGGGGCGCGCGGACCCGCGGTCCTCCTGCACGGCATGCTCGACCGGCTGTCGCAGATGGCGCATGCGGTGAAAGAGGAGAATGCACGAGCGGCACAGGATGCTTCAGCCGCCGGACTCCCCGCCGACGACCGCACGGTCGATCAGTTGCGCGCCGATCTGCTCGCCGACCTCGTTCTCACAGGATCCCCCGCGGGCCATGACACGGCGGACAGCCTGCTGGGCGAGGTCCGCGCCCGCGTCGAGGTCACGGTGCCGGTGCTCACTCTGATGGACGATGACGCTCCGACGACCTCATCACCGGCCGAGCTCGACGGAACGATCCCCATCGACGTCACGACCGCTCGCACGCTGGCAGGTTCCGCGACCGGCTGGGACCGCGTGCTGACGCATCCGATCTCCGGCGAACTGCTCGCTGTCGACCGCTACCGCCCGAGTGAACATCTCCGGCGGCATCTCCGCGCGCGGGACCAGCGGTGCCGGTTTCCCGGATGCGGGATCACGGCGCGCAAGTGCGACCTCGACCACAATCATGCGGCCTCGACCGGAGGGGCGACCGCCCACGGAAACCTTGCCGCCGTCTGCCGACGACATCACATGCTCAAACACCACTCCCCCTGGCACGTCGACCAGACCTCGGGCGGCGTGCTGGAGTGGACGAGCCCGACCGGTCGCACGTACATCGACCGGCCGCCTCCGCAGAACACTGTGACCTTCACGAGTGCCGATCCGGTGACCGCACCGTTCTGAGCGCGTCCCGGGCATGTGCACCGGTTGAACGACGAACCGCCCGGACCCGAGGGCCCGGACGGTTCGCGTATCCGTGAGGATGTGTGCGGTGCGAGTTACTGGTACGACTTCACGATCTCGAGGAGGCTCGGGACGTTGGCGTATGCCTCTGCCGCGTTCTCCTTGGTCACGATGATCGGGTCGAGCAGGTAAGCCGGAACGACCTTCACGCCGTTGTCGTACTGCTCGGTGTCGTTGACGTCGACCTCTTCACCCTTCTGGAGCTGGCCGACCATCTTGATCGACTGCTCGACGAGGAGCGTGGTGTCCTTGTTGATCGTGGAGTACTGGATGCCCTCCATGATCGACTTCACCGACTCGACCTCGGAGTCCTGACCCGTGACCACCGGGACCGGCTTTCCGGCCTGCTGCACCGAGGTGATGATGGCGCGAGCGAGCGTGTCGTTCGGCGAGAGGACGCCGTCGAGCGTCTCGGAGCTGTACGTCGAGGTGAGGATCGAGTCCATGCGACGCTGGGCGTTCTCGGCCTTCCAGCCCTCGGTCGCCGTCTGGGCGATCTCGGTCTGGCCGGAGACGACGTTGAGCGTGCCGTCGTCGATCTTCGGCTGGAGCACGTCCATCGCGCCGTTGAAGAACACAGCGGAGTTCGCGTCGTCCGGCGAGCCCGAGAACAGCTCGATGTTGTACGGAGCCTCGTGTCCCGCACGCTCGGCGAGTCCATCGAGCAGAGCCTGGCCCTGCAGCTGACCGACCTTGAAGTTGTCGAACGCGACGTAGTAGTCGACGGCCTCCGTGTTCTCGATCAGACGGTCATAGGCGATGACGGTCACGCCCGCGTCACGAGCGGCCTCGACCTGCGTGGCGAGCTGCTTGCCGTCCTTCGCACCGATGATGATGACCTTGGCGCCACCGGTGACCATCGCCTGGATCTGGTTCTGCTGCTCCGCGACCGTGTTGCTGGCGGGCGCGTACTGCACGTCCGCCTTGAAGCCGGCCTCCTTGAGACCGTCCGTGAACAGCTGACCGGCGAGGACCCAGTTCTCCGAGGTCTTGTCCGGAAGGGCGACACCGATCGTGGCGTCAGCGGCGAAACCCTTGGCCTCGTCCCCCGATCCCGAGTCCGTGCCACCGCCGCGCTCCGAGGAGCAGCCGGTGAGGGCGAAGGCGCCCGCGACGACAAGCGCTGTCGCCGACAGAAGAATCTTCTTCATGTGATCTCTTTCTCTGGTGTGTGAAGGTCGTGTCACGCGAGCGCCGCGCGAAGCGACCTCTCCTAACCGCGCGTCTCGTCGACGGCGGGGGCTTCGTACTTCTGGCTGGTGGGATAGTTCGTCTTGGTCGGATCGAACGTGTCGGTGGCCGGATCCTGCTTGCGTCCGAATCGACGCGTCAGGAAGCCGATGATCGACGGGCGACCCTGCTGCTTGTTCCACACGTCGACACCGACGGCGAACAGGAGCACCAGACCCTTGATCATCGACACCACGTCGGCGCCGGCGCCGAGCAGGGCGAGGCCGTTGTTCAGGAACGCCATGACGAGACCACCGATGATCGACCCGATCACGGTTCCGATACCGCCCGAGACAGCCGCGCCACCGATGAAGACCGAGGCGATCGCATCCAGCTCCCAGCCGTTGCCGTCCTGCGGACCGGAGGCCGTCGCCCTGGCGACATAGATCATGCCGGCCAGCGACGCGAGCACCGACATGTTCATCATCACGAAGAAGTCGACCCAGCGGTCCTTCACACCCGACAGGCGCGCGGCCTGCCGGTTGCCACCGACCGCGTAGATGTGACGACCGAAGACCGTGTTGTTCGTGATGAACGAGTAGAGGATCACCAGGGCGAGCAGGATGATGCCCGAGATCGGGAAGCTGGTGCCCTCACGCCCGGTGGCGAACAGCCAGCCCGCGATCAGGATCACGGCCGAGATGAGCACGACCTTGGTGACACTCACCCACAGCGGCGCCGTCTCGGCCCCCATCTTGTGCTGCACGCGCCGGGTGCGGATCTCCCAGAACACGATCCATGCGACGCCCAGCAGCGCGAGCAGCATGGTGAACACGTTGAACGGCACGGGGATGAACGGCAGCTCGGGGAGGTAGCCGGCACCGATGACCTTGAAGCCCTGCGGCACGGGAACGGACTGCGAGTCACCGACCCACTGGTTCGCACCGCGGAAGAACAGCATGCCCGCCAGCGTCACGATGAACGCCGGCACCCCGACATAGGCGACCCAGAACCCCTGCCAGGCGCCGACCAGCACGCCGACCCCGAGGCCGAGGAGCACACCGAGCGGCCAGGGGAGGTTCCAGTCGGCCATGGCCTTCGCGACCACGATGCCGGTGAACGCGGCCACCGACCCCACCGAGAGGTCGATGTGGCCCATGATGATGACCATCACCATGCCGATCGCGAGGATCAGGATGTACGAGTACTGGTTGACGACGTTGATCAGGTTGCCCGAGGACAGCGTGAGACCCGTGCCTTTGACGATCCAGGTCAGCACCTGGAAGACGACGAGGATGACGACGAGGCTGCCGAGGATGCCGAACTGGCGGAGGGTCGACTGACCGCCTCCGAACATCTTCGTGATGTCCTTGAAGTGGAAGCCGCGCTTCGTTGCGGTGGTGTCGGTGGTCATGCGGTTGCTTTCTGGGTCGCGGAGGTCATGCTGCGCATGAGGTCCTCAGGTGTCGCCTGATCGGCCGGGATGCAGTCGGTGACCCGACCTTCGAAGACGGTGTAGATGCGGTCGGAGATGCCCAGGAGCTCAGGAAGCTCGCTCGAGATGACGATGACGCCCTTGCCCTGCGCCGCGAGCTCGTTGATGATCGCGTAGATCTCGTACTTCGCACCGACGTCGATACCGCGGGTGGGCTCGTCGAGGATCAGCAGGTCGGGGTCGGTGAACATCCACTTCGCCAGGACGACCTTCTGCTGATTGCCGCCGGAGAGTTTGCCGACGCCCTCTTCGACCGACGGGGTCTTGATGCGAAGGGCCTTGCGATAGTCCTCGGCCACGGCGAACTCGGCGCGCGCATCGACGACGCCGCGCTTGGCGATCTTCGAGAGCTTCGCGGCGACCACCGACCTCTTGATCGTGTCGAGCAGGTTGAGCCCGAGTACCTTGCGGTCCTCGCTCACGTAGGCGAGGCCGTGCTTGATCGCCGACGCCACGTCGGGCAGCACGACTTCCTGGCCGTCCTTGATCAGTGTGCCCGAGAGGAACGTGCCGTAGGAGCGGCCGAACAGGCTCATCGCGAACTCGGTGCGCCCCGCGCCCATGAGTCCCGCGATGCCGACGACCTCGCCGCGCCGGACGGTGATGTTCGACCCCTTCACGACCATGCGCTCCGGGACGGTCGGGTGCTGCACCCACCAGTCCTTGACCTCGAAGAACACCTCGCCGATCTCGGGCGTGCGATCCGGGTAGCGGCTCTCCAACGACCGACCGACCATGCCGCGGATGATCCGGTCCTCGTTGATCTCGCCGCGGGAGATGTCGAGCGTCTCGACCGTGCGACCGTCGCGGATGATCGTGATCTCGTCGGCGATCTGCTCGATCTCGTTGAGCTTGTGGCTGATCATGATCGACGCGATTCCCTTGGCCTTGAGCCCGAGGATCAGGTCGAGCAGGTGCTGCGAGTCGTTCTCGTTCAGAGCGGCGGTCGGCTCGTCGAGGATCAGCAGCTTGACGTCCTTGTTGAGCGCCTTCGCGATCTCGATCAGCTGCTGCTTGCCGACACCGAGCGTCTTGATCTGCGCATCCGGATCCTCATTCAGGCCCACGCGCGCGAGCAGCTCGATCGTGCGCTCTTTCTGAGCCTGCCAGTCGATCCGTCCGCCGCGCTGGATCTCGTTGCCGAGGAAGATGTTCTCGGTGACGGACAGCTCGGGGATCAGCGCGAGTTCCTGGTGGATGATCGCTATGCCGGCCTGCTCGCTGGCGACGATGTCCTTGAACCTCTGCTCCTGGCCGTAGAGCAGGATCTCCCCCTCGTAGGTCCCGTAGGGGTACACCCCGGAGAGGACCTTCATCAGAGTCGACTTCCCCGCGCCGTTCTCGCCGCAGATGGCGTGGATCTCGCCGGCGCGGACGGTGATCGAGACGTCGGCGAGCGCCTTGACGCCCGGGAACTCCTTAGTGATGCTGCGCATCTCCAGGATGGGGCCTGACACGGTAGGCAACGTTGCTGTGGTGCTCACGGATCTTCCTTGCGACGTGCGGTCACCTTCGATGTGACCGTTCACATTGAAATACATCGTCCACTCACGACGAAGCGCTGTCAAGTCCGCTCCGGTATTTCGGATACCGACCGTGACCCCACCGCGATCCGCGCGATCCCGCGCCTCCAGGCGAGGCCAGGGATCGAAAGGATTCGATGATCTCGAACGTCGCGCGGAGCGTGGTACGAAACCGTCAGCGAGCGGCGGCGGACTCGCGCGCGCGCAGGACCGTCTGCAAGGGGCCGAAAGCCGGCGCTTCCTCGCCGCGGATCTGCGCGAGGAGGATCCGCACGGCGCGCCGGCCCAGCTCCGGGAAGTCCTGATGAACCGTGCTCAGCGTGGGAGCCACATGCGCGGCGACCGGGATGTCGTCGAACCCGATCACGCTCACGTCGTGCGGCACACGGAGTCCGGCGCCGCGGAAGCCGTGCATGAGCCCGATCGCCATCAGGTCGTTGGCAGCGAACACCGCCGTGAAGTCCCGCCGTCGCGAGAGCTCCTTGCCTGCGAAGTACCCGAAGTCGGCGGTCCAGTCCCCGCGGATCGGCGGGAACGTCGGCAGATCCGCCTCACGCAGCCCGTCGAGGTAGCCGCGCATGCGCGACTCCGCCTCGATCCAGTCCTGCGGGCCCGCGAGGTGCAGGATGTCGCTGTGGCCGAGGGAGATCAGATGCTCCGTGGCCGCCCGGGCCCCCGCCACCTGATCCGCCGACAGGCTCACCCCGTCGGAACCCGACGCGGTCTGCAGCGTGACGAAAGGCATGTCGACCGACATGCCGCGGAGGACATGGAACACGCGCACCTGCGGGGCGAGCACCACGATGCCGTCCACCTGCTCGCGCGCAAGCTGGCGCACCGCATTGCCGATCGCCTCCGGCGTCGTCGCCGGGAGGTTGAGGGTCGAGACCGCGTAGCCTTCCTCGCGTGCCGCATCCTCGATGCCCGCGATCGAGGAGGTCGGCCCGAACTCCCCGATCGTCGCAGACAGGATCCCGAGCACGTTCGACTTGCTGGTCACCAACGCGCGGGCGGCGAGGTTCGGCCGATAGTCGAGCACGGAGATCGCGTCGAGGACCTTGGCCTTCGTCTCGGGGCGGATGCTCGGGTGGTCGTTCAGGACTCGGGATACCGTCTGATGAGACACCCCGGCGAGGCGGGCGACATCGCGGATGCTCGGCTGCCGCGCACGCTCGGCTGCACTGGACATCAGGTGCCTCCTCGCGTGTGCACGGTCACATCGTCACTTCATTATGTCTGCCGGGGCGCGCGGGTGCATCTTTCGAGCACGGTCGCTGCGCAGGACGGTCGTCCGCGGGCACCGCCGGTCAGCCGATGATGCGGGCGCCCGGAACCGGGCCGTGCACGTGCAGGGGATCAAATCCGGACGCCCGCAGAGCGGACTGCACGTCTTGGGCCGTCTCCGGATCGGGGCACAGGAGCGCCACGGTCGGCCCCGAGCCGGACACGATGCCTTGCAATGCTCCGGCGGCGACCCCCTGCGCGATCGTGTCGGCGAGATCGGGACGCTCGGAGAGGGCTGCGGGCTGCAGATCGTTCTCGAGACACGCGGCGAGCTGCCCCGGGTCGCCCGACCGGAGCGCCTGCAGGACCGGGATCGGCACGTCGAGCGACAGCGGCGGATCATCGGCGAGCGCGCCCTCCTCCTCGCGCAGCTGGTCGAGGCGCCCATAGACAACGGGCGTCGACAAGCCCTCCTCACTGGGCACCAGGATCCAGTCGAAGCGTCCGCGGGCGAGTGCCGGGTTCAACTGGTCGCCGCGCCCGGTTCCGACCGCGGTGCCGCCGTGCAGGGCGAACGGCACATCCGCGCCGAGACGGGCGGCGAGGTCGTGCAACCGTGCCTGTGACAACCCCGTTCCCCACAGCGCATCGCAGGCGACCAGGGCGGCAGCGGCATCCGCCGAGCCTCCGCCCATGCCGCCGGCGACCGGCACGCTCTTGCGGATCTCGAGGGCGACGCCGCCTCGATGATCCACGGCGACGGCGAGGAGCTTGGCCGCGCGCATCGCCAAGTTGCGGTCGTCCAGCGGAACCGAGTCGACATCCTCCACCCCGGAGACGGCGACCGAGAACTCGTCAGCGGGCCGCGCGATGACGTCTTCGTAGAGGGACACCGCCTGGAAGACCGTCGCCAGCGCGTGATACCCGTCGTCGTGCCGACCGCCGACCCCGAGGAAGACATTGATCTTGCCCGGTGCGCGTACGTGCACGGAGTCGGTGGACGCGGCGAGGCTCATGAGCGGATCACAGTTCCGAGGACTTCGCCCACAGATTCACGTCGATCGCGCCGGCCAGCTCGTCGATGCGGGCGAGCTCCTCCGTCTGGAAGGCGGGTCCGTTCACCGCCGCGATGTTCTCGTCGAGCTGTTCGGGACGCGAGGCGCCGATCAGGGCGGAAGCCACGACGGGGTTGCGCAGCGTCCACTGCAGCGCGAGCTGGGCGAGGGACTGACCACGCCCCTGCGCGACCTCGTTCAGCGCTCGCAGCGTCTGCACGGCCTCGTCGGTGAGGCGCCCGTCCGGCAGCGAACCGCGCTTCTGCGCACGCTCCGCCGTGCCGTCCCCCAGGTACTTGTCGGTCAACAGCCCCTGTGCCAGCGGCGTGAAGGCGATCGCACCCAGGCCCGACTGCTCGAGGGTGTCGGTCAGGCCGTCTTCCACCCAGCGGTTGAGGATCGAATACGCGGGCTGGTGGATGACCAGCGGCGTGCCGAGGTCCTTCGCGACCGCGACGGCCTCAGCCGTGCGCTCGGCGCTGTAGGACGAAATGCCCACATAGAGCGCCTTGCCCTGACGCACGAGGGTGTCGAGCGCCCCGATCGTCTCGGCGATCGGGGTGACCGGGTCGACCCGGTGCGAGTAGAAGATGTCGACGTAGTCGAGACCCATGCGGGTCAGCGACTGCTCGGCGCTGGCGAGGATGTACTTGCGGCTCGCGAAGTCGCCGTACGGGCCGGGCCACATGTCCCAGCCGGCCTTCGACGAGATGATCAGCTCGTCGCGGTACGGACGGAAGTCCTCCGCGAAGATGCGACCGAAGTTCTTCTCGGCCGAGCCGTAGGGCGGGCCGTAGTTGTTCGCCAGATCGAAGTGCGTGATGCCGCGGTCGAACGCGTGGCGCAGCAGTGCGCGTTGGTTGTCGAGCGGGATGTTGTCGCCGAAGTTCCACCACAGCCCGAGCGAGATCGGGGGCAGATACAGGCCGGACGTGCCGACCTGGCGGTAGGCGAACTGCTGATAGCGGCTCTCGTCCGCGGCATACGGACGGTGCAGCTCGGGGACATCGGGGCGGAAGCGGGGGGAGTCGGTCACGGTGCCAGATTACTGGGTGAGGCGACGTCGTCGTCGAGCACATCGGACGCCGCCGCCTGCTGCGCGATCCGGTGGTAGTCCTCGACGGTGAGATCTTCGCCCCGCGCCGTCGGTGCGACACCGGCGGCGATCAACACTTCGGACGCCGCTGCGGAGCTGCCGAAGATCCCCGACAGAGCCTGGCGGAGCATCTTGCGGCGCTGGTTGAACGCCGCATCGACGATCCGGAACGTGCGGCGACGCTCCTCCTCGGTCCCCCGCTCCCCTTCGGAACGGTCGAAGCCGACGAGCAGGCTGTCGACGTTCGGCACCGGCCAGAACACCTGGCGGGAGACGGTGCCGGAGAGCTTCCACTCGCCGTACCAGGCGGCCTTGACGCTGGGCGACCCGTAGATCTTGGAGCCCGGCTCGGCGGCGAGCCTCTCGGCGACCTCGGCCTGGACCATCACCACGCCGCGTTGCAGGTAGGGGAAGCTCTCGAGGAAGTGCAGCAGCACCGGCACCGACACGTTGTACGGGAGGTTCGCGACCAGCACGGTCGGCTCCCCGGGCAGTTCGGTGATGCGCAGGGCGTCGGCGTCGACGACCGTGAGCCGCTCGGCCTCCACGCCGTGCGCGGCGGCGGTCTCGGCGAGTCGCGCGGCGAGTCGGTGATCGATCTCGACCGCGGTGACCGAAGCCCCGGTCTCCAGGATCGCCAGCGTGAGCGAGCCGAGTCCGGGGCCGACCTCGACCACGCGCTCGCTCGGCTGCACGCGGGCCGCCTGCACGATCTTGCGGACGGTGTTGGCGTCCGTGACGAAGTTCTGGCCGAGTTTCTTCGTCGGAGTGACGTCGAGCTCAGCGGCGAGGCGGCGGATCTCGGTGGCGCCGAGCAGGGTGACGGTCATCCTCCCATTGTCCCCCACTCGCGCGCTGTCACCCCACGCGGCGGATGTCCCCCGCCGTCAGTAGTCTTCTCTGGTGCCATCACTCGGAGAGATCGTCGCCCCACGTCGCATGGGCCGGGATTTCCGCTGGCTGCTCGCATCGTCGTGGACCAGCAACGTCGGTGACGGAGTGGCCCTCGCCGCCGCGCCCCTGCTCATCGCATCGATGACGTCATCGCCCATGCTGGTGGCGACGGGGGCGATCCTGCAGTTCCTCCCGTGGCTGCTCTTCGGCCTGCACGCCGGGGCGATCGCCGACCGCTTCGACCGCCGCCGCCTGGTCATGCTCGCGAACGCCGCACGCGCGGTGGTCCTCGTCGCGCTGTGCGGGTTCCTCGTCACGGGCGCCGCGAACATCTGGATCGTGCTCGCCGTCGCCTTCCTGTACGGCACCGCCGAGGTGTTCGTCGACACGACGGGGAGCACCCTCCTGCCGATGCTCGTGAAGCCCGCCGACCTCGGCATCGGCAATGCCCGCCTGCAGGCCGGCTATCTGGTCGCGAATCAGTTCGCCGGTCCCCCGCTGGGCGCGTTCCTGTTCGCCGCGGGCATGGCCTGGCCGTTCCTGCTCGAAGCGGTGTGCGTGGCACTCGCGGTCGTCCTCATCTCCCGCATGGCGAGAACGCCCGTGCCACCCCGAGCCGCCGGGGCCCACTCGCCCGTGCACACCGACATCGCCGAGGGGCTGCGGTGGCTGTGGCGCAATCCCCCGGTGCGGATGCTCGTGCTGATCATCCTCGTCTTCAACATCACGTGGGCAGCCCCCTGGGGTGTGCTCGTGCTCTACGCGACGGAACACCTGCAGATGGGCGCCGTCGGGTACGGGGCACTCACGACCGCATCGGCGGCGGGCGGGATCCTCGCGACCCTCAGCTTCGGGTGGCTCGAACGGCACGTGTCCTTCGCCACCCTGATGCGCATCGTGCTCTCGCTCGAAGTGCTCATGCATCTGTCGTTCGCGCTGACCACCACCGGCTGGGTCGCGCTGGTCATCATGTTCTTCTTCGGCGCGTACGCGTTCGTGTGGGCGACGATCTCGACCACCGTCCGGCAGCGGCTGGTCCCCGCTGAGCTTCAGGGCCGCGTGGCCTCCGTGAACATGGTCGGAGTCTTCGGCGGCATGATCGTCGGGCAGGCGCTCGGCGGCGTGATCGCCCAGGTCTGGGGCCTGACCGCCCCGTGGTGGTTCGCGTTCGGCGGCGCGGCACTCACACTGCTGCTGGTGTGGAAGCCGATCTCACACATCGTGAGCGCGAAGCCGGTTGCCGATCCCGATCCGATCGACGCCGCCTGATCCTTCCGCCCATCGCCGACCGGGCACCCGCTGCGCACTTGTCGGGAGGATGGGCGCTTGTCGGGAGGAATCGCCCTTTTGCTCCGACATATGAGCAAACTCCCGACACGTGTACTGCTGCATCGGTGGAACAGGTTCAGACGAACGAACCGTAGATCCTGAGCGTGTTCTCGGCGAGCTGGGCGCACAACTCATCCACCTCCACACCGAGCTCGGCCGCCATGAAACGCACCGTGATCGGGACGAGATAGGGCGCGTTCGGCCGGCCCCGCAGTGGCACGGGGGTGAGGAACGGCGCATCCGTCTCGACCAGGAGGCGATCGAGGGGCGTGACCTTCAGCGCGTCGCGCAGGTTCTGGGCGTTCTTGAACGTGACGTTGCCCGCGAACGACAGGTGGTAGCCGGCGTCCGCGCAGATGCGTGCCATCGCGTCATCTCCCGAGAAGCAGTGGAAGACCGTCCGCTCTGGAGCACCGACACGGGCGAGGGTCTCCAGCACCGCGTCGTGCGCATCCCGATCGTGGATCTGCATGGCGATGCCGTGCTTCTTCGCGAGATCGATGTGCGCCTCGAACGACTCGAACTGCGGAGCCCGTCGCTCCGGTTCGGTGCGGAAGAAATCGAGCCCGGTCTCGCCGATCGCGCGGGTGCGTGGATGCGCGGCGAGTTCGTCGATCACCGCGATCGCCTCGTCGAGACGCCCCTCCTCCGCATACGTCGGTGCGTCGTTCGGATGGATCGCGACCGCAGCCAGGACTCGCGGATCGGCGGCCGCGGCCTCGACGGCCCACCGCGAGGACTCGATGTCGCCGGAGGCCTGCACGACACCGGCGATGCCCACCGCCGCCGCCCGATCGAGCTGCTCGGTCAGCGACAGCGGCTCGTCGCCGTCCACGATCTCCAGGTGCGCATGGTTGTCGTACACCGGAACCGTCAGCGGCTCGGGGGCGGCCGGGTACTTCAGATCCTTGCGTCCGTCGCCCGGGCGCTCGCGCACATAGGTGTCCGCCATCTCGTCCGACCGGCTCAGGCCGTGGACTCCACCCGCGGGAACAGCGGTGCGAGGCCGTTGACGCTGGTCCCGGGGCGCAGCACGCCCCAGGCTCCGGCCTCGCGGATCGGCTGGTCCTGCAGACGGCCCAGGGTCTCCGCAGCGCCGAGCGCGATCCAGAGCTTCTCGGTCGACTGCGGCATCACGGGCGACAGCAGCACGGCGAGCGCACGCAGCCCCTCCGCGCAGGTGTAGAGCACCGTGCCCAGACGCGCGCGCTGGTCCTCGTCGCGGGCCAGCGCCCACGGCTCGTTCTCGGTGATGTAGCCGTTGAGGGCGTCGACGATCGTCCAGATCGCGGCGATGGCCTCGTCGATGCGGAACTGCGTGACCGCCGCATCCGCGTTCGCCGCCGCCTCCGCGACGATCTTCTGGATGGCGAGGTCCTTCTCGGTGTACTCGGCCGCCGGCGGCACGATGCCCTCGAAGTACTTCTCGATCATCGCCGTCGTGCGCGAAGCCAGGTTGCCGAAGCCGTTGGCGAGCTCAGCCTGGTAGCGCGCGGACAGGTCTTCCCACGAGAAGGACCCGTCCTGTCCGAAGGCGATCGCGGAGAGGAAGTAGAAGCGGTAGGCGTCGGACCCGAAGACATCGGTGATCTCGGTCGGCGCGATGCCGGTCAGCTTGGACTTCGACATCTTCTCGCCGCCGACCAGCAACCAGCCGTGCGCGAAGACGCCCTGCGGCACCTCGAGACCGGCCGCCATCAGCAGAGCGGGCCAGATGACGGCGTGGAAGCGCAGGATGTCCTTGCCGACCACGTGGTAGGCGGGCCAGCGACGCTCGAAGGTCTCTTCATCGGAGCCGTAGCCGACGGCCGTGGCGTAGTTCAGGAGCGCATCGACCCACACGTAGATGACGTGCGACTCGTCCCACGGGAGCGGGATGCCCCAGTCGAAGGTCGACCGCGAGATCGACAGGTCTTTGAGGCCCTGGCTCACGAACGACACCACCTCGTTGCGCGCCGAGTCGGGGCGCACGAAGTCGGGTCGCGTCTTGTAGAGCTCGAGCAGCCGGTCCTGGAACTCGCTGAGCTTGAAGAAGTAGTTCTTCTCCTGCAGCAGCTCCAGCGGCTTCGAGTGGATGGCGCACACCTTCAGGCCCTCGAAGGGCCCGGTGCCGTCGACGATCTCCGACTCGGGCTTGAACTCCTCGCAGCCCACGCAGTAGAGCGCCTCGTACTCGCCCGCATAGATGTAGCCGCGGTCGTACAGGCGCTGGAAGAACGTCTGCACGTTCGTCTCGTGGCGCTCCTGGGTGGTGCGGATGAAGTCGTCGTTGGCGACGTCGAGCGTCGTCAGCAGCGGGAACCAGCTCTCGCTGACGAGCTTGTCGACCCACTCCTGCGGCGTGACGTTGTTCGCCGCGGCCGCCCGCAGCATCTTCTGGCCGTGCTCGTCGGTGCCCGTGAGCATCCAGGTGTCGTCGCCCGCCTGGCGGTGCCACCGTGCGAGCGTGTCGACGGCCACCGTCGTGTACCCGTGGCCGATGTGGGGCACGTCGGACGGGTAGTAGATGGGTGTGGTGATGTAGAACGATTCGCCTGCGGGCATGGAGCAATTCTAGGTGGGATGCGGGGCGTGGTTACGCCGTGTGGGCGGCGGTCGCATCCCGCGCTCAGGCCACCGAGACGTCGATGCGATGCCAACCCTGTGCGCCGTCGGGGGCGGGAGCCGCAGGATCGGATGTCTGCGTCTCGTCGTCGACGTTGAGCGCCCGGCACTCGATGGTGTGCGTGCCGCTCTCCGCGACCCAGCCGAGGCTCCACTGCACCCACGTGTCGGTGGAGATCGCGGTCGCGAGCTCGGCCGCCCGCCACGGCCCGTCGTCGATACGCACCTCCACTCCCGCGATGCCGACGTGCTGCTGCCAGGCCATCCCCGCGATGACCGCATCCCCCGCGGTGACCTGCTGCCCGCGGCGAGGGACGTCGATGCGCGACTGCAGCTTGATGGGTCCGCGCTCGGACCATCCGCGTGTCGTCCAATAGGCGGTGGCGCGGTCGAACCGCGTCACCTCCAGTTGCGTGACCCACTTCGTGGCGGACACGTAGCCATACAGCCCCGGCACCACCATCCGTACCGGGAAGCCGTGTTCGATCGGCAGGGGCTCGCCGTTCATCCCGATCGCGAGCAGCGCATCGCGGTCGTCGGTGAGGGCCTCGATCGGTGTGGACGCCGTGAACCCGTCGGCCGAGGTCGAGAGCACCATGTCGGCATCGGCATCGACCCCCGCGCGCGCGAGCAGATCCCGCACCGGGAGCCCGAGCCAGCGCGCGTTGCCGATCAGGGATCCGCCGACCTCGTTCGACACGCACGCGAGCGTGACGTCGGACTCCTGCATCGGCAGCGCGAGCAACTCGTCCCAGGTGATCTCCATCTCGCGCTCGACCATCCCGTGGATGCGCAGCGACCAATCGGCCGGGTCCACCCGCGGCACGATGAGCGCGGTGTCGATGCGGTAGAAGTCCGCGTTCGGAGTGACGACAGGGGCGAGGCCGGGGATCCCCAGCTCGGCACCGGCAGGAAACGCCGCTGCTGCGCGTGCCGCCGAGGGCAGCCGCAGCGCGTCGCGGACCGCTTCGATCGATCGGCTCGCGCCGCGCGCGACGTTGCCGACGATGAGCGCGACGGCACCCGCTGCGGCGACACCCGCGGTCCACAGCAGGAATCGTCTCCGGTCCTCGTCGTCGGGTCCGAGCCCTGCGACCGGACGCAGTCGGGCGATCAGGAGGCGCAGGACGACCACTGCGACGAGACCGGCGACCAGCCCGGGCAGCCAGGCGAACGGCCCCGCGCCGGGGCGAACCATCGCCGCGACGACGGCGAGAGCACCGAGCGCCCCCAGGACCACGGCGCCGACACCGGACCGTCGTCGCTCCAGGATTCCCGCGACAGCGGCGACGACCACGAGCACCACGGCGATGCCCACGATCAGGGCCGCCTTGTCACCGGTGCCGAACAGCGCGATGGCGGTGTCCTTCGCCCAGCTCGGAGCGAGGTCGATGAGCCCGCTCCCGATCACGGCGAACGGGCTCGCGCTCGGCTCCACCACCGCGGCGACGAGTTCCGCCAGGCCGACGGCGAGGAACGATGCACTCAACCCCGCTGCGGCGGCGCGGAACGTGTCCTCCCTCGTCGCACGCGTCGGCTTCGTCATGACCTGAGAGTAACGCGGCGGACGTTCCCGGATTCCCCGCAATTCTTACGAACCGCAGTCGTGGCGATCTCAGGCACCGGCCTCGGAGCGGGCGGCGAGGGCGGCCTGGTAGAGGTCGCGGGAGGAGAGACCGGTCAGCGCGGCGACCTCGGAGGACGCGTCCTTCAAGCGGACGCCTTCCGCGACCAGCCTCTGCACCTGCGCCAGAGCATCTGCCGGGGAGGCGTCCCGGCGCGCGGCTCCTTCGACGACGACGACGATCTCGCCTTTCACGCCGTTCTCGGCCCACTCCTGGAGCTCGGCCGCGGTGCCACGGCGGACCTCCTCGTACAACTTCGTGAGCTCACGGCACACCGCGATCCTCCGCTCGTCACCGAACGCAGCGCCCATGTCGGCGAGAGCGCTCGCGAGCCGGGCCGGAGACTCGAAGAAGACCATGGTGCGCGGCTCGGCGGCCAGGGCGCGGAGGGTCGATCCCCGCTCCCCCGGCTTGCGCGGGAGGAACCCCTCGAACGTGAAGCGGTCGGTCGGAAGTCCCGAGATCGCGAGCGCCATCAGCACGGCGCTCGGACCGGGGATCGCGGTGACGGTGACCCCCTGCGCCACGGCCTCGGCCACCAGCCCGTAGCCGGGGTCGCTGACGGTCGGCATTCCTGCGTCGCTCATCACCACGATGTCGGTCTCCGCCGCGAGCGCAGCCAGTTCGGCGGCCTTCTGCTTCTCGTTGTGGTCGTGCAGTGCGATCAGACGAGGACGATTGTCGATCTGCAGTGCCTTGAGCAGACGCTGCGTGGTGCGGGTGTCTTCCGCGACGACGACCTCCGCGTTCTCCAGCACCTCCACGAGGCGTCGCGACGCGTCGCCCAGGTTTCCGATCGGGGTGGCGGCGAGGATGATCACCCGCCCAGCTTAGGCGCGCCGGATGCAGCTCCCCCGGAAGGGGCGTTGTCTAGGCTGGAGCGGTGACCGCGCCCGACCCGCTCCTGCCCGCCCCCGAGGCGCGGCTGACGCACTACGGACGGTTGCGCGACCGGCTGCTGCAGGACCCGGACTGGGGCCGCGCGATCCGGTGGCTCGCGCCGCTGGTGATCACCGCGGTGGCGGCGGTGCTGCGCCTGGTCGGCGTGTCCCACCCGCATGAGCTCGCCTTCGATGAGACCTACTACGTCAAGGACGCCTGGTCCCTGTGGACGCTCGGCTACGAGGGCACCTGGGGTGGCGAGGCGAACGAGGCGTTCGCGACCGGGCAGAACCTCCCGCTCTCGGATGCGGGCTCGTTCATCGTGCATCCCCCGCTCGGCAAGTGGCTCATCGCGCTGGGCATGGCGATCGGCGGGCCCGAGAACAGCGGCGGATGGCGTCTGGCCACCGCGATCCTCGGAGCGGGCTCGGTCCTCCTCGTTTATCTGATCGCGCGGCGTCTGAGCGGATCGGTGGTCGTGGCATCCGTCGCCGGAACGCTCCTGGCGATCGACGGCCTGAGCATCGTGATGAGCCGGATCGCGCTGCTCGACGGCATCCTGACGTTCTTCGTCCTGCTCGGCGTCCTGTTCGTCCTCATCGATCGGCAGCGCACGATCCCGCAGCTCGAGCGACGCGATCCCGAGACGCCCGACCCGTTCTGGGGGCCGGTGCTGTGGCGCCGGCCGTGGCTGATCGCCGCCGGTGCCGCCCTGGGTGCGGCTTCTGCCGTGAAGTGGTCAGGCTTGTACGTCCTCGCCGGTTTCGGCCTCTACGTCGTGGTGACCGACGCGTTGGCGAGACGTCGTGCCGGCGTGGTGCTGTGGCCGACCGCCGCCGCGTTCCGGCAGGGGCCGGTCTCGTTCGTCCTGTTCGTCTTCCCCGCGCTGGCCGTGTACCTGGTCAGCTGGACGGGGTGGCTCCTGACCTCGAGGGGCTACGACCGGCAGAGCGATCCGAACCCGCTGCTCGCGCTGTGGAGGTACCACGAATCGATGCTCGGCTTCCACGTCGGCCTGAGCCGCGGACACCCCTACGCGAGTCCCGCCTGGGAGTGGCCGTTCCTGCTGCGCCCGACGGCGGTCTGGGTGGATTCCGATCCCACCGGTTGCGGCACGGACCACTGCATCGGCGTGATCTCCGCCGTCCCGAATCCGCTCATCTGGTACGGCGGGGTGGCGGCAGCGGTGTACCTGCTCTACCGGCTGGTGCGGAGCTGGATCACCCGACAGCCGATCGCGCCCGCGCTGACCGTCCCCCTGGTCGGCCTGGCGGTGACCTACCTCCCGTGGCTGATGTTCCCCGAGCGCACGATCTTCCAGTTCTACACGGTGGTGATGATGCCGTTCCTCGTGCTCGCGCTCGCCATGACGCTGCGGATCATCGCCGGACGACGCGAAGACCCCTTGTACCGTCGGCAGTCCGGCGAGCGCACGGTGCTGATCTTCCTCGCGTTCGTCGTTCTCGTGTCGGTGTTCTTCCTGCCGCTGTGGACCGGTATGAGCGTGCCGTACCAGTTCTGGCTGCTGCACAACTGGCTGCCCGGCTGGGTGTGAGCACCGCGCTGTCGATCCACCGAATCACCGGGCGCTAGGCTCGCCGCATGGGCAGCCCCTCCGGATTCGAGTTCGCGGTGCGCGGTGACGACGTCGTCATCCGCCATCGCGGCGTCACCGCGACCGTACTGCGCGGCGCACGGGCCCAGGAGTTCCTCGCGCAGGCCGCGAGCGGCGACGCGCAGCTGCTGATGGCGCGCGTGACCGGGAACTACCGCCGCGGCAACGAGCGCACCGCCCGCCGGCATCCGCGCAACCAGAACTGACCGTCACCGCCCGATCGACACCTCGGCCGGGTCGCTCACGGGCAACCGGCACACGAACGCGCGGCAGTCATAGGCGCGTTCCTCCACCGCGTCCTTGCCCTCGAACAGGCTGAATCCGGCATCCGTGAACGCCCGCGCCTGATCGGGCGCGACCACGGCGACGACTTCGGCATCCGCACCCCTGCCGGCGAGGCCGAGCGCACTGTCGCGCGCTCCGGTGACCACGACGAGTTGGCGCGGCGGGATCGCGAGGCCCGCAGCCACCCGCAGCAGGGTGCCGTGGGCGAAGGGCTGCTCCAGCGCCCGCGCGGCCAGCAAGCTCACCGTCGACACGGCAGCGGCGCGATACCGGTCCCCCGCTCCCAGCCACCAGGCGGTCAGTGCGGCGCCGGCCACGGCCGCGGCATCCGAGGGCAGGTCGCCGTCGGTCTGGTCGGGCGAGGTCGCGATCCCTTGGGCCGACAGCAACGGATCCTCCCCCGCTGTGCCCTCCAGTGCGTCGTCGAGGATCCCGCGGGCCGCCACCGCCCAGGTCGCCTCGCCGGTGGCCAGGGCCAGAGAGAACAGACCGTCGGCGAGAAGGCCACGATCCGCCGCGGTCGCAACCGCGGCAGAGGCCCGCCCCTCGAAGGACGCGCGGACGAGAGCGCCGTCGGCATCGCGGTTGACCCGCAGCACCTCGTCGGCGGCGGACGCGGCTGCATCGATCCAGCTCCGCTCTCCGAAGGTCGCCCCGGCCCGGGCGAGCGCACCGATCGCGAGGCCGTTCCACCCGGTGATCACCTTGCCGTCGACAGCGGGCCGCGCAAGGCCCGCACGTTCGGGCAGCGCACGCCGGTAGTATCCGCCCTCGCTGCGAGCGCCCTCGACCCACGACTCCGAATCCTGGGCGGCACCGAACCCGCCGCCGTCTCGCTGCAGGACCCCGGTCAGGAATGACGCGATCCCGCGGACGACGTCCTCCTCCCCCGCGTCGCGCGCGACGTCGAGCAGCTGCGCGTTGTCGGTCAGCATCCGCTCGTAGTGCGGCACCGTCCAGTCGCGCTGGGTGGCGTAGCGGAAGAACCCGCCGTCGGCATCGCGCAGGTCCGATCGGGTCATCGCGGCGAGCGCGCGCTCCGCTGACGCCCCCGCCTCCGGAGCACCCTCCCGCACGAGCGGATGCTGCAGGAATCGCAAGGTGGTGGCGACGGGGAACTTCGGGGCGCCGCCGAAGCCGCCGAACTGCTGATCCTCCCGCTGGGCGATCGACTCCGCAGCCGTCGCGATCGCGACCACGTCCGGGAGTTCGGAGGGCGTGGCCTCCGCCGCACGGGTGAGCGCATCGGTCACGGCATCCGCCGACTCCTCGGCCTGCACCCGCCGCAGCGCCCAGGCCTCCCCGACCGCGGTGAGGACGTCACGGAACGCCGGCATCGGCGGCTGAGCCTCCGGCGGCCAGTAGGTGCCGGCGAAGAAGGTGCGCCCGCGCGGGGTGGCGAAGACCGTGAGCGGCCAACCGAGGTTCTGGGTGAACGCCGAAGCCGCGGCCATGTAGGCACCGTCGACCTGCGGATGCTCCTCGCGATCGACCTTGACCGCGACGAAGCCCTCGTTGATCCGCGCGGCGGTCGCCGGGTCGGCGAACGATTCGCGTGCCATCACGTGACACCAGTGACAGGTCGAGTAGCCGATCGAGATCAACAGCGGCACATCGCGTCGCCTCGCCTCCGCGAGCGCTTCCTCGCCCCACGGATACCAGTCGACGGGGTTGTCGGCATGCGCACGGAGGTACGGGCTGAGGGTGTCGGCGAGCCGGTTGGTCATGCCTTCACGCTACGCCGCGCGACGGTGACGCGCTCAGCCGACCAGCAGCTCCACCGGACGGGAGGCCGCGTAGCCGACCAGAGGCAGGGCACGATCCGCGGCCAGCGCGATGCGGGCGCGCAGCACGTCGGAAGCGATCTCGTAGCCGTCGAAGTCCGTATTGCTCGCGTACACCCCGAGCGGAAGGGTGAGCGCCTGGAAGAACGCGAACAACGGCCGCAGCTGGTGCTCGATGATCAGGGCGTGCTTCTCCCCGCCGCCGGTCGCGGCGAGCAGCACGGGCTTTCCCACGAGGTCGTATTGACCGACGAAGTCGAACAGGTGCTTGAAGAGCCCGGTGAACGAGGCTCGGTAGACGGGGCTGCCCACGATGAGCAGGTCGGCGGATTCGATCGCCTGCAACTGCGCTTCGATCTCCGGCGCCAGCTGGTCACGGTGCAGCGCACCCGCCAGCCCGGGGCCGATCTGCGTCAGCTCGATGAGCTGCGCCTCGACGTCGGCGCGCTCGGCGACGGCGGCCGTGATCGCGCGGACCAGGGCGGTGGTCTTGCTGGGCTCGTGCAGGGATCCCGACACGGCGACGACGCGGAACGGAGCTGTCATGCCTCGACGGTACTCACGACGACGCCCCCTGTCGCGCACGGCGACACGGGGCGTCATCTGGGCCCGAGAGCCCCGGTATCACGGGGTCAGTTGACCTCGTCCGGGTGCGACCCCACGCGGCCTGAGCCGTCGAGCGGGTCGAGGGCGTCGATCGCCGCGACCTCGGCGTCGGTCAGTTCGAAGCCGAACACGTCGAGGTTCTCGCGCAGGCGCTCGGCGCGCACCGACTTCGGGAACACGATGATGCCCTTCTGCAGGTGCCAGCGCAGCACGGCCTGTGCCGGGGTGACACCGTGCGCCGCGGCGGCATCCGCGACCGCGGGCGTCCCGAACAGGTCGTACTTGCCCTGCCCGAGCGGACCCCATGCCTCGATGCGCACGCCGTTGGCGTCGGCCCAGGCGACCACGTCGCGCTGCTGGTAGGCCGGGTGCAGCTCGATCTGGTTCACTGCGGGAACCACGCCCGTCTCCTTCACCGTGCGCTCCAGGTGGGGCACGAGGAAGTTCGAGACGCCGATGCTGCGGGTGAGGCCCGCGTCGCGCAGCTCGACCAGCTTCGCGAACGCGTGCACGTAGTCGTCCTTGGCCGGCGTGGGCCAGTGCACGAGGAACAGATCGACCTTCTCCAGACCGAGCTTCTCGAGACTCTCGCCGATGGCCGCGCGCGGCTCCTCGTCGTGGTGGCGGTCGTTCCAGAGCTTGGTCGTGATGAACAGGTCGTCGCGTGCGATGCCCGAGGAAGCGATGGCGGCGCCCACGCCCTCTTCATTGCCGTAGATCGCCGCGGTGTCGATGTGGCGGTAGCCGATTTCGAGCGCCTCGCTCACCGCACGCTCGGTGTCTGCCGGCGGCACCTTGAAGACGCCGTAGCCTAGTTGCGGGATGGAGTTGCCGTCGTTCAGTTCGAGTGCAGGAATGCTCATCGCCCCAGCCTAGGACCGGTGTGGGACAGTGCGGCCCGGATGAACAAAGGAAGTCAGTCGAGCCCGTGGAGCGACGCGGACATCGCCCGGAACGCCGCGACGGCGCGCGCCGCAGGACGAGGTCCTTCCGGGTCGGCCGCCCACTGCTCCAGCCCCACGCGCACGGCGTCCGTCGCCACCGCGGCCGCCAGCCTCGCGTCCCACTCGGCGACGCCGCGCTCCTGCAGGATCACGCGGAGCCGCCGCTCGGAGTCGTCGTTCACGCGCAGCCACACGTCGCGCAGCGCCGCGTCGTCCTCGAGCCCGCGCAGCACACTGAGCATCGTCTCGAGTTCGAGCCCCTGCCCTTCGCCCTCGATGAGCTGCGACTCGATGACGGCGGGAACCTGTTCCCGCAGCGCCCGTGCGTCGACCTGCGCGAGGGCCTCCTGCCATCGCTGCGCGCCGATCGTGAGGATCGGCGTGATCGCATCTTCCTTGCGGGCGAAGTACCGGTAGAAGGTGCGGACCGAGACGCCGGCGCGAGCGGCGATCTGCTCGGCGGTGACTCCGGCGACGCTCTGCTCGGCGAACAGCCCTGCGGCGGCCGATGCGATGTCGCGTTCGGTCGCGGCCTTGCGACGTTCGGTGAGGGTCGAGGTCTCCACAGTCACAGCGTACGGGAATGCCTCGAACCCTTGACAGGTTGAGACTCTTTGGCACATCGTGCCATCTAGGCATAGTCTGCCCAGAGATCGTCGACAACACGACACCACCAGAAGGGAAGATCATGAACCGCTACGAAGGACGTCGGGCGCTCGTCACCGGCGGAGGATCGGGCATCGGGCAGGCCACGGTGCTGCGCATGCTCCGCGAGGGCGGCAGCGTCGTCGCCGCCGACGTCAGCCCCGCCGGCCTCGAGGACACGGTGGCCAAGGCCGGCCCGCTCGCCGACCACCTCACGACCGTCACGATGAACATCGCCGACGAGGCGTCCGCCGTCGCGGGCGTCGCCGAGGCCGTCACCGCCCTGGGCGGGCTGGACGTCCTGGTGAACGCCGCCGGCATCCTGCGTTCCTCGCACACGCACGAGACGACCCTCGACCAGTTCGAGGAGGTCATCCGTATCAATCTGGTCGGCACTTTCCTGGTGATCCGCGAGGCCATCCCCGCGCTGATCGAGGGGAACGCGTCCGCCGTGGTCAACTTCAGCTCGACCTCGGCCGGTTTCGCGCACCCGTACATGGCCGCCTACGCGGCCAGCAAGGGCGGGGTGCAGTCGCTGACCCACGCCCTCGCTGCCGAGTACGCGAAGAACGGCATCCGCTTCACCGCGGTGCAGCCCGGCTCGATCTCGTCGGGCATGACCGACGGCTCGGGCCGGAGCAACCAGAGCAACGGCCCCGGCCTGCCCGCGGACGCCGACATGAGCCTGTTCATGAAGCTCTCCCCCGCCATCGGCCAGGGCTTCGCCGGACCGGAGTCGGTCGCCGGAGTCGTCGCGATGCTCGCGAGCGAGGACGGCGCCTTCATCACCGGCACCGAAGTGCGCATCGACGGCGGCACCCACTTCTGAGAGACCGCGGGCGGGGCGCGCCGGGCCCGATGACGGCTCGCCCCGCCGGCACTCGGACCGCTGCGGGGCTCAGCGCCGCGGGACCGCCGCCATCGCCGCGGCGCCGCGGCCGACCAGCCGCTCCAGCGGACCCCGCCCGAGGAACATCGACCAGACGGTCGTCGCCAGGAGCAGTCCGACCGCCGTCGCCGCCCAGAACGCGTTGCTCGAGAAGAACGTTCCGGGCCCCCCGATCACGACGATCGACAGGACGTGCGCGCTGTATGCCGTCAGTGGCATGGAGCCGAGCGCGCCCAGCGGGAGTGCCACCCAGCGCAGTGGGCGGCTCAGCAGCAGGCACAGTGCGATGACCGCGAGCGCGAAGCCTCCGGAGCCGAGGATCTCGGCCGTGCCGCCGCTGTGCGGCCCGGCCGCGAACACCGCCGTGAGCACGGCGCCGAGCGGATCCGTCTCGGCGAGCGCCTGCGGATAGTCCCCCCATCCGGTCGGCGCTCCGAGAAGGCTGTCGGAGCCGGTGATGCTGCCGCTGCTGGATCCGACGATGCCGGCGCCCTGTCCGATCGCCCCGAGCCCGTCCCCGACCACGGCCAGACCGACCCCGACGCCGAGCGCGATCACGGCGGTGTGCACCCGCTCCACCCGGAGGCGTCCGAGCGCCATGCCTCCCAGCACCAACGCCAGCCAGACCGTGATCGGATAGGTGCCGTACAGCACGAAGCCGATGCCCGACCCGAAGGGGTGCAGCATCACCGCGTTCAGGAACGCGAGCAGCGCGGGCCCGAGGAGCGCGAGCACGACCGCTCCGGTCAGCAACTGCCAGGGCCGCCAGCGCAGGAACGGGATCACCGCGACGTACAGGAGCCCATAAAGGGTGAGGATGATCGCGATCGGGGTGTTCAGCATCTCCAGCGCCAGGCCGATCACGAAGATCACCGCACCCCGGCCGATGAGATTCAGTCGGATGCCGGGGATCCGCTCGCGCTCAGGCAGCGTGCTGCGCCCGGTCATCAGCGCGATCGAGACTCCGGCGAGCACCGCGAACAGGATCGACGAACGCCCGTTCACCAGAGAGGTCCACGTCGACGGTTCGAACCAGTCGAACGAATCGGTCTCGCCGATGTGCGCTCCGACCATGCCGAGGATGGCCAGGGCCCGGGCGACATCGAGGCCGAGGATGCGCGGAGGTCGCCCGAACTCGCGGAACCACCGGACGGGAGGCAGTGCGTTGATCACCCGTTGATCGTAGGGGGCCGAACCCGTCATACGATGGAGGGCTATGTCCTCCCCTGTGATCTCCTACCCGCCGGAGCTGCCCGTCAGCGCAGCCAGGGCCGAGATCGCCGACGCCATCCGCGACCACCAGGTCGTGATCGTCGCGGGTGCCACCGGATCCGGCAAGACGACCCAGCTACCGAAGATCGCCCTCGAACTCGGGCGGGAGCGCATCGCCCACACGCAGCCACGCCGCCTCGCGGCCCGCACCATCGCAGAGCGTGTCGCCGAAGAGCTCCAGGTCGAGCTCGGCACCCTGGTCGGCTACAAGGTGCGTTTCACCGACAAGGTCTCCGATGCCACCCGCATCGCACTGATGACCGACGGCATCCTCCTCAACGAGATCCACCGCGACCGACTGCTCACGCGCTACGACACGATCATCATCGACGAGGCGCACGAGCGCTCCCTCAACGTCGATTTCCTCCTCGGCTACCTCTCACGCATCCTCCCCGAGCGCCCCGACCTCAAGGTGGTCATCACCTCGGCGACGATCGATCCGGAGAGCTTCGCGAAGCACTTCGCGGTGGCCGACGGCACCCCGGCTCCGATCATCGAGGTGTCCGGGCGCACCTATCCCGTGGAGATCCGCTACCGCGGACCGTCGGAGGACCCCGACGACGACGATCAGGCCGGCGACCCGGAGGACGAGGTGTCGGCGATCGTCT
Organism: Microbacterium sp. J1-1; assembly: GCF_024498615.1. Classification (NCBI taxonomy): domain Bacteria; kingdom Bacillati; phylum Actinomycetota; class Actinomycetes; order Micrococcales; family Microbacteriaceae; genus Microbacterium; species Microbacterium sp. J1-1. The sequence continues at coordinate 2,567,832 of NZ_CP089590.1, forward strand.
CGGCGCTGCGCGAGCTCGACCGGGAGGCGCCGGGCGACGTGCTCGTGTTCCTGCCCGGCGAAGCCGAGATCCGCGACGCGGCCGACGCCGTTCGCGGCGCCTACGCGAACGACCGCGCCCCCACGGAGGTGCTTCCGCTGTTCGGACGCCTCTCCGCCGCAGATCAGCACCGGGTGTTCGAGCGCAGTCGGGTGCCTGGCGTGCGCCGCCGGGTGATCCTCGCGACCAACGTCGCCGAGACGAGTCTCACCGTTCCCGGCATCAAGTACGTGATCGATACCGGCACCGCCCGGATCTCGCGCTACAGCAACCGATCCAAGGTGCAGCGCCTGCCGATCGAGGCGATCTCGCAGGCCTCGGCGAACCAGCGCTCGGGCCGCGCGGGCCGCACCAGTGACGGCATCGCGATCCGCCTCTACTCGGAGGAGGACTTCGACCGGAGGCCGGAATTCACCGAGCCCGAGATCCTGCGGACGTCACTCGCATCGGTCATCCTGCAGATGCTCTCGCTCGGCTTCGGCGACATCAGCGCCTTCCCGTTCCTGACCCCGCCCGACTCCCGCGGTGTGAAGGCGGCATTCGACCTGCTCACCGAGCTCGGCGCAGTCGAGCCCTCCCGCCGTGACGGCTCCCCGCACCTCACGCGCACGGGGCGTGAGATCTCGCGCATGCCGATCGACCCGCGGTTCGCGCGGATGCTGATCGAGGCGGGACGCACGGGATCGGGCGGCTCGGTCACTCGCGACGTGCTCGCGATCGTCTCAGGAATGACGATCCAGGACGTGCGCGAGCGGCCGGAGGAGCGCCGCGAGGAGGCCGACCGTCAGCACGCACGCTTCGTCGACCCGACGAGCGACTTCCTGACCTTGCTGAACTTGTGGAATCACCTGCGCGAGCAGCAGCGCGAGCTCGGCTCGAGTGCGTTCCGCCGACTCTGCCGCTCCGAGCACCTCAACTACGTGCGGGTGCGGGAGTGGTTCGACGTGCACCGTCAACTCCGCACCCTCGTGAAGACCCCCGACCGCCCGCGCGACGAGACCGGGACGAGCGACCCCGACGCCATCCATCGCGCCCTGCTGTCCGGCCTGCTCTCGCAGATCGGCATCCTGGACGAACGCACGGCACCCGCCGGCAAGTCGCGCTCCCCCGCGAAGGAGCCGAAAGGCCGCCGCATCGCGGAGTATCGGGGCGCCCGCGGCATCCGCTTCTCGGTCTTTCCCGGGTCAGGGCTGCGCAAGAAGAGTCCTCGCGCGGTGATCGCCGCCGAGATCGTCGAGACCTCGCGCACGTTCGCCCGCACGGTCGCCGCGATCGACCCGGCCTGGGCCGAACCCCTGGCGGGCGACCTCGCCAAGCGGCAGGTCACCGAGCCCCACTGGTCGAAGGATGCCGGGGCCGCGGTCGCCTTCGAGAAGGTGACGCTGTTCGGGCTCGAGATCATCCCGCGACGGCGCGTGCAGTTCGCGCGCATCGACCGGGCGGCGTCGCGCGAACTCTTCGTACGGCATGCGCTCGTCGAGGGCGAGTGGGATCCGACGCGCATCGACAAGCGGGTGAGTGCGTTCTGGCGCAGCAACGCCGAACTGCGCAAACGCCTCGAGAAGCTCGAGGAGCGTGAGCGCCGTCGCGACATCCTCGCCGGCGACGAGGCCGTGTTCCGGTTCTACGACGAACGCATCCCCGCCGAGGTGTTCGATGTGCGCTCCTTCGAGAGCTGGTGGCGCGATGCCATGGCTACCACGCCGAAGCTGCTCGTGATGCGCGAGAGCGACCTGATAGACGACGAGGAACGCGCGGATCAGCGCGAGTTCCCGACGCGGTGGACGCAGGGCGACCAGGTGCTCGGTCTCGCGTACCGGTTCGAGCCGGGCGCCGACGACGATGGCGTCAGCGTGGTCGTTCCGTTGCCGCTGCTCGCACAGATCGAGGACCGCGGCTTCGACTGGCAGGTTCCGGGGCTGCGCGCCGAACTCGTGACGGGGCTGCTGCGCGCGCTCCCCAAGACGATCCGGCGCCATGTCGTCCCCGCCGCCGACTGGGCCGAGAAGTTCGGCGCCGAGCTCATCGAGGAAGGCCCGGAGTCGCACGGCGGACTCCCTCCGCGCACGCTCAAGGAAGCGCTCGCCCGACGGATCCAGCCGCTCGCGAACCAGCTTGTGTCCGCGACCGACTTCGACGACGAGCGGGTCCCTCCGCACCTGCGCATGAACTTCCGCGCCGTGGACGAGCGCGGGAGGATCGTCGGCTCCGGCCGCGATCTGCGGGCGCTGCAGACGCGACTCTCCGACCGTGCGCGCAGCAGCGTCGCCCGTTCGATCGCCGCCCCTCCCCGATCCGGGAGCTCCGGTGGAGGTCGCGGACCCGAACGCGTCGCCGCGGCTCCGGTTGAGCAGACCGGACTCACGGGGTGGACCTTCGGAGACCTGCCCGAGGTGCTCGACACCCGGGTCGCCGGCGGTGTCGTGCGCGCCTATCCCGCCATCGTGGACCAGGGCAAGAGCGTGTCGGTGCGGGTCGAGTCGACCCCGGAGGCCGCTGCCGCCTCCACCCGCGACGGCGTGCTGCGCCTGGTACTGCTCGGTGTGCCCTCACCCTCCTCGTATGTGCAGGAGCACCTCACGAGTCAGGAGAAGCTGGCACTCGCCGCCTCGCCGTACCCGTCCGCCGCCGGCCTCATCGAGGACTGCCGGGCGGCCGTCGCCCGCAAGGCGATCGAGCGTGTCGTGCCGGACGGGATCGTGCGCAACGAGGCGGACTTCGCGATGGTGCGCGACGCGGTCTCGGCCACGCTCGTCGATGATCTCTTCGCGTGCGTCTCGCTGGTCGCGCGCATCCTCACCCGATCCCGCGACGTCGAACGCGGCATCAAGTCCCAGAATTCGCTCGCGCTGCTCGGACCGCTCAACGACATCCGCACCCAGCTGAGCGGCCTTCTGCATGCCGGTTTCGTCTCCGCCGCCGGCGTCGACCGTCTCGCACAGTTCCCCCGCTACCTGGAGGGGATGCTCGACCGCCTGAAGACCCTCGCCAGCGAGCCGGGGAAGGACCGCGCCCGCATGACCGAGTACGAGCGCATGGCGAACGCGTTCGAGGACGCCGGCGGCACGATCCCCCTCCGCCGCGACGCGACGCCTTCGCTCGTCGAGGTGCGCTGGCTGCTGGAGGAGTACCGCGTGAGTGTGTTCGCGCAGCGCCTGGGTACCGCGCAGCCGGTGTCGCCGCAGCGCATCATGAAGGCGCTCTCGGGTCGCTGACCCGCGAGCACGGGCGCCTGGCGCGGCCCGGCGCGGGTGTATCGCCCCGTCCTGCGCACGCGATGTGAAGGAGATCTCCTGTTCCGAAGGACCGATTCAGGCAGAGGCTCCGTCGAACCACGTGATCTCCTTCATCTCACGTGGTTCGAAGACCGGGAGGCCGGGAGGCCGGGAGGCGCTCTCCGTGAAGGTCGCGGGTAGCCTGAACTCATGGCTCGCGCGATCGTGTACACCGAAATCGGCTCCCCGGACGTCCTGCACCTGATCGAGATCCCCGACCCGGTCGCTGCCCGCGGTGAGGTCGTCGTGCGGATCGAGGCGGCGGGTGTGAATCCGATCGACGCGAAGCTCCGCGGCGGCAAGCGGCCCTCTGCGCCGATCACCGAGCCACGTCCGGTCGGCTTCGACGGCGCCGGGGTGATCGAGGTGCTCGGCGAAGGCGTCGACGATCTCCGGGTCGGCGACCGGGTGGCGATCCGAGACGGGCACGGCACGTACGCCTCCGCGCTCGCCGTCCCCGCGGAGAACCTCGCCCCTCTTCCGGACGCGGTCACGATGGCCGAGGGCGCCGCGATCGGCATTCCGGCAGGCACCGCCTACCAGGCCCTCCGCTCGCTCGACGTCGGCGCCGGCGACGTGCTTCTCGTGCACGGAGGCTCCGGTGCGGTCGGGCAGGCCGCCGTGCAGTTCGCCGTCGCCTGGGGCGCGACCGTGATCGCGACCGGAAGCCCCGCCCGCCACGACCAGCTGCGCGACCTCGGCGCCCTCCCCGTGGCCTACGGCGACGGGCTGATCGACCGGATCCGCGACACCGCCCCCGCCGCCGTCACGGTGGTGCTCGACTGTGCCGGCACCGACGAGGCGATCGAGACGTCCCTCGCGTTGGTGTCCGACCGCGACCGTATCGCGACGATCGTTCGAGGACCGGATGCCGCGTCGTTCGGCATCCGCGCCTTCTCCGGCGGCTCACCGGTGCCGCTTACCGACCAGGAGCTCGCATGGCGCGCCGAAGCGCTGCCTCAGACGATCGCGCTCCTGGAGACCGGGGACTTCACGGTCGAGCTCGGGCCGCAGTTGCCGCTTGCCGAGGCGGTGCGGGCCCATGAGCTCCTGGAGTCCGGCGCCGCCTCCGGAAAGATCATCCTGGTGCCGTAGGCGGGCCTCTGTCGATCGGGGCGCATGCCCGTGAAGAATGCGGCGTCGCGTCCGCGGCACCCCGTACGCTGAGACCATGACAGGTCTTCGGTGGGGAATCCTCGCGACCGGCGGTATCGCCGGCGCATTCGCGTCCGATCTGCGAACCGCGGGGCTCGACCTCGTGGCCGTCGGATCCCGCTCGCAGGAGTCGGCTGACGCCTTCGCCTCGCGCTTCGACATCCTCCACGCCCACCCCTCGTACGACGCTCTCGTCGCCGACCCCGACGTCGACATCGTCTACGTCTCGACGCCGCACCCGATGCACCACGAGAACGCCCGGCTCGCACTCGAGGCCGGCAAGCACGTGCTGGTCGAGAAGGCGTTCACCCTGAACCGCGCCGAGGCCGAGGATCTGCAGGCGCTCGCGGCCGAGCGGGGACTGCTCGTCATGGAGGCCATGTGGACGCGCTATCTGCCGCACATGGTGCGCATCCGCGAGCTCATCGCCGAGGGCGCCCTGGGCGACATCCGCGCGGTCAGCGCGGATCACACACAGCTGTTGCCCACCGACCCGGCGCACCGGCTCAACGCCCTCGAGCTCGGCGGCGGTGCCCTGCTCGATCTCGGCATCTATCCGATCTCCTTCATCTGGGACATCCTCGGCGCTCCGACCAGCATCCGCGCCGTGGGCAGGCTCATCGACACGGGCGCCGATTCCGAGGTCGCGACCGTGATGACGCATGAGGGCGGCGCGGTCTCCACCAGCCTCTCGTCGTCCCGGGCGGCAGGCCCCAACGTGGCGAGCATCCTCGGCACCGCAGCCCGCATCGACATCGACACGGTCTGGTACAGCCCGACCACGTTCCGCGTGATCCTCCCGGACGGCACCGTGCAGGAAGAGTACGTCTCCTCGGTCACGGGCCGCGGCATGCAGTATCAGGCTCATGCCGCCGAGCGCCTGGTGCGCGACGGGATCCTCGAAGGCGACATCCTGCCGATCGCCGAGAGCGTCGCGATCATGGGCGCGCTCGACGAGATCCGTGCGCAGATCGGCGTCCGCTACCCCCCTGAGGAGGCCTGATCATGGCCGAGACCACCGATGCCCGCGTCGCCGTCTATCTCGACTTCGACAACATCGTCATCTCCTGGTACGACCGCGTGCACGGGCGCAACGCCTATGGCAAGGACCGGCAGCGCATCACCGAGAACCCGAACGATCCGGAGGTCGTCGACCGTCTCGGCCGCGCGATGATCGAGGTCGGGGCGATCATCGACTACGCCGCGTCTTTCGGCACCCTGGTGTTGACGCGCGCATACGCCGACTGGTCGTCGCCGGTGAACGCCGAATACCGCTCTCAGCTCGTGGCACGCGCGGTCGACCTCGTGCAGCTCTTCCCTGCCGCCGCCTACGCCAAGAACGGCGCCGACATCCGGCTCGCCGTCGATGCGGTCGAAGACATGTTCCGGCTGCCCGACCTCACGCACGTCGTGATCGTGGCGGGTGACAGCGACTACGTGCCGCTCGCGCAGCGCTGCAAGCGGCTCGGTCGCTACGTGATCGGGGTCGGGGTGTCGGGCTCGACCGCGAAGTCGCTCGCGGCGGCCTGCGACGAGTTCGAGTCCTACGACTCGCTGCCCGGAGTCGTGCGCCCCGTCAAGACCACTCCCCCGCCTGTCGCGGCGAAGGCAGAAGCCGTGGTCGAGGCCACCGCCGATGCCGCCGACACCGCCGAGGCGAGCACCGATACGGCCAAGGCCAAGACCCCGCGCCGGGCCAAGTCCAAGGCGGCCGCCCCTGCTCCGACGAAGATCGATGAGCAGGGCGAGGCGACGCAACTGCTCGAGCGCGCCCTCCGCCTCGGTCACGACAAGGCGGACGCCGACGAATGGCTGCACAGCTCCGCAGTGAAGACGCATATGCGCCGCATGGACCCGTCGTTCAGCGAGAAGGCGCTCGGCTACCGGTCCTTCTCCGACTTCCTGAAGTCGCGAGACGACATCGCCGAGCTGGAGGAGACCGGACACGAGCGTCTGGTCCGCCTCCGCGAGCCCGCCGTCTGACAGCGCGCGGGCTCCGTCGGGTTCGTCACTGGTTGCGAAACGCCGCGTCGAAAGACGCCGCAGGAGGCGGCCACAGCAGGGAGCGCACGAAGCCGAGCGCTTCGGCCGCTCCGTGCAGACGATCCATTCCGGCGTCCTCCCACTCGATCGAGATCGGACCTCCGTAACCGATGGCGTCGAGGGCGCGGAAGGCGTCCTCCCAGGGCACATCCCCATGCCCGGTGGAGACGAAGTCCCATCCCCGTCGCGGGTCTCCCCACGGGAGATGCGAGCCGAGCACCCCGGCCCGACCGTTGTGCGGTCTCATCCGGGTGTCCTTGCAGTCCACATGGTAGATGCGGTCCGCGAAGTCGACGATGAACCCGACCGGATCGACGTTCTGCCACATCATGTGCGACGGATCCCAGTTGAATCCGAACGCCTCACGGTGATCGATCGCCTCGAGAGCACGCACACTCGACCAGTAGTCGTAGGCGATCTCCCCGGGGTGCACCTCGTGCGCGAACCGCACGCCCTCACCGTCGAAGACGTCGAGGATCGGATTCCACCGTTGCGCGAAATCCTCGAATCCACTCTCGATCACGGATGCCGGCACCGGCGGGAACATCGCCACGTAGGGCCAGATCGATGAGCCGGTGAACCCGACCACCGTATCGACGCCGAGCTTGCGTGCGACGCGGGCCGCGCGCTTCATGTCCTCGGCAGCGCGTTGCCGCACCCCCTCCGCATCGCCGTCGCCCCACACGTGATCGCGCAGGATCGCCTGGTGACGGAAGTCGATCGGCGCATCGCACACCGCCTGTCCGGCGAGATGATTCGAGATCGCGAAGACCTCGAGTCCGTGGCGATCGAGGATCTCCTTGCGCGAGGCCAGGTAGGCGTCGTCCTCGTCGGCTCGGCGCAGATCGAGGTGGTCCCCGGAGGCGGCGACCTCGAGACCGTCGTAGCCCCATCCCGCCGCGAGACGCGCGACCTCCTCGAAGGGCAGATCAGCCCATTGGCCGGTGAACAGGGTGACCGGGTGGCTCGTCATGGATACTCCTTCGTATCGTTGCGGGCGTGTCGCGTTTCGGTGGTCAGGCTCCGAAGGCTCGGAGGGCGGCGATACTGCGGGAAGCGAGTTCGTCCTGGCTCGGGGCGAGTGGGCGCCAGACGGAGGCGGCGACCGCGATCGTGGCGTTCTCGCCGGTGAAGCTCTCCAGTCCGAGCGGACCTCGATAGTCGGCGTCGTCGAGCGCCTGAAGAATGCCCGGCCAGTCGGCGTGGTCGTCACCGACGGCGCCGCGGTCGGTGCCGCAGACCTGCACGTGCGCGATCGCCGACCCCGCAGCGCGGATCGCATCGGCCGGCTGCTTCTCCTCGATGTGGAGATGGTAGGTGTCGAGCGCGAGACCGACACCGGCGCCGAGGAGCGGGCTGAGCGCGTCGAGGCTCTGCTCGACCGTGTTGAGCACACTCGTCTCGTAGCGGTTCAGAGGTTCGACGGCCAGCGTCACTCCCCTGTCGGATGCCTCGTCAGCGACCACCGCGAGGTTCTCGCGCACCTCGGCGACCACCGCGCGGCGCTCATCGGCGTCCATCCGCCAGGCGACTCCGGTCGGCGCGTAGAACGGTCCGGCCACCACGTCGGCGCCGACCGTCGTCGCCGCCGCGATACACGCACGAAGATAGTCCTGAGTGGCCCCGACATCGCCGACGCGGGCGACCAGCGAGCGACCGGGCCCCATTGCGCCGACCACGATCGCACCGAGTCCCCACGCGTCGAGCACATCGCGAGTCCGCTCAGGGTCCCAATCGCCGACGTTCTCGAGCGGCAGCTCCAGAGCGTCATAGCCGAGGTTCGCGGCTTTGCGGGCGAGTGGTCCGAGAGTCGCATCCGTCAGCGGAGACGTCCACACCCAGGTGTTGACGGCGATCGTGCGGGGCATCGTTGTCCTCTTGCTCATGACCGTGCTCTCCCACCCTCCCATTCCGCGGGTGCGGAGCGGAAGGGCGGGAGAGCACATCGGTTACGGGATCTGCCGTTCCTGCCAGACGGTGGGGTAGCCGGGAAGGTTCTCCCCGCCGAACTTGGCGTAGTGGCCGTCGGGCATGCCCTCGTTGGCTTCGAGGTAGTCGTCGAGCTCGGGCGCCGTGATCGGCTTCTGCGGGAGCACCCACTCCTTCGGGACCTCTTCACCGGCGAAGATCTTCTGCGCGGCGAGGAGCGGGGTACGCCACTGGAAGTTCGAGTACACCGGGGCCAAGCCCGTGAGACCCGTGTCCTTCCACTTGCGCAGGAAGCTCATCTCGTCCTCACCCGTCATGACGGGGTAGTCCGCACCGGCATCTTCGAACGCCTCGATGGCCGCGACCGCTCCGTCACCGGCGTCCATCCAGATGCCGTCGACGTCTCCCTTGGCCAGCTCGTCACTGATGATGCTCTTGATCTCAGCCGGGTCCGCGCCCGTGAAGTGGTCCACGGCGTCGATCCCCGCCTCGTCGAACAGCTTCTTCGCTCCAGCCCAGCGGTGCTCGAGCACATCCACGCCCGGGAGGATGCGCAGTGCCACGACCTTGTCGCCCTCTTCGAGGTTGTCGATCAGGAACTCGGCGGTGTCGATACCCCAGGCGAAACCGCCGATCGGGTGGATGAAGGTGACAGGGCAGTCGGTGTTGACGCCGCGGTCGAAGACCACGACGGGCTTGCCCGTCTCACACGCCCGCTCCACGGCCGGGGTCATGGCCGCCGTGCTGTTGGGCGAGATCAGGAACACGTCGCAGTTGCCCTCGGAGATGAAGTAGTCGATGTCGGCGATCTGCGTGTCATCGGAGTCCTGCGCGTCGCGCGTCTCCATCTCGCTGATCGCTCCGTCGGCCTGCAGCGCCTTCAGCTGTTCGTTCATCGTGATCCAGCCGGTCTGGCGCCACGGGTTCGAGATCGACGCGTTGGCGAAGCAGGCCTTCTTGGCCCCCTCGGCGGCGAACTCGGAGGTGTCGACCATCTCTGCGTTGATGTACTGCAGATAGGGTTCGTCGGCGGGACCCTGCGGATCGACGCCGCGCTCCTCGTCCTGCTTGTCGAAGAGCTCCTGATCGAACCACTCCGTCGTCTCCGCTGCCGCATCAGGGTTCTCCGAGTCGGCCGGCGCCACGGACGGGTCGGTCGTGCACCCGGCGAGCGCGATGAGGCCGAAGAGAGCCACCCCTGCGGTGGCGATCTTCATTGATCGTCGCATTGCTAATCTCCTCTGGTTTCTGTGTGGATGGTGCTGGTGGAAAGGGGTTCTGCGGGAGGGACATCGGAAGACTGCGGACTTCGTCGCCGGCGGGCACGGAACGCGACGGCGGAGTAGGCGACGGCGGCGATGATGATGACGCCCTGGACTGCGTCACGGAGCGTGGACGGGACCCCTGCGATGTTGAGCAGCATGAACAGGGCCTCGAGGGCGAAAGCTCCGGCGACCGCACCGACGATCCAGCCGCGACCGCCGCCGAGGACCACTCCGCCGAGCACGACCGCCGTGATCGCCGTGAATTCGTAGCCGCGACCGACCGACGGGTGCACACCTGCGTAGCCGACGAGGAGTACCGCCGACAGCGATGCCGACAGCGACGAGATGATGAAGGCACGCGTCGTCGCCCAGGCCCGACGCGCTCCGGCGTAGTCGACCGCGACCGAGTTGTCGCCGACGGCGATGAGCGTCTTTCCCAGCGGACGCTTCGTGATCCAGATGCCCAGCGCCAACCAGACGATCAGCAGCAGCACCGCCCACGGGATGAAATCGAGGAACGGCACGTCGCGGATCCCGCCACGACCGATCTCCCGGAAGCTGTCGGCAGGATTGCCCGTGGCCGCGCCTCCCGTCCACCACATGACCCCGCCGAGGAGGGCGAGCATCATTCCGAGGGTGACGATGAACGAAGGCACCTTGAGCCGGGTGGTGATCAGTCCGTTGACGAGCCCGACGGCCACAGCGAACACGATCATGAGCAGCAGCACCGGAATCGTGCGGGCGTCGTCCTGCCCGACCAGATTCCCGGCGATGATGACCTGTGCCGTAATGAGCGATCCCTGCGACAGATCGAACTCGCCGGCGATGATCACGAAGTACTGGCCGATCGCGACGATGGCGATCGGTGCGACCCGCTGAAGGAACCGCATGAACTGTCCCGGTTCGGCGAAGCTCGGGTTGAGAATCGTGACCGCCACGAGCAGGATCGCCAACAGCAGGAACACCGCCCCACGGGGGCTGACGAGTGTGCGCAGCGTGTTCATGCGCGCCCTCCTTGCGACGCGGAGCCGGCATCGGGAGTGGTCTCGACGAGCTGCGATGCGGCCGCGGCCATCTCCGCGTCCGCAGCCTTCGCGGCGTCATCACCGCCGGTCCGTGTACCACCGGCGCCGAATCGCGGGCGCCGTCGGATGATCGAACGACGGCTGTACACGGCGACGGCGGCCACGATCACGATGCCGCGGACGACATCCTTGAAGAACGGATTGACCTGCATCACGCTCATCACGTTGTCGACGACGGCCAGGATCGCGACGCCGCCGATCGTGCCCCAGACCGAGCCGCGCCCGCCGAGCAGGAGCGTGCCGCCGAGGACGACCGCCGCGATCGAGAGGAGCGCGTAGCCACCCTGCTGGCCCACCGTGGGGCTGCCGACGCCGAGCCGGCTGGCGAGGAGCAGACCCGCGAGTCCCGCGAAGACCGAGCACAGGACGTGGGCCCAGATGAGCGGCATCCGCGTGCGGACTCCCGAAAGTCGGGCGATCTCGGGGTCGCCGCCGACGGCGAAGAGGTGGGCGCCGGTGCGGGTGCGATTGAGCAGGATCCACACCACCACGGCCAACGCGATCATGATGAGCGTCGAAACCGGGATCGGGCCGAGTCCGGTGGCGCCGATGAGCTGGAAGGCCCACGGGACGTCGCCTGCCGAGCCCTCGAAGTTCGTGTTCAGGATGCCCTGCAGGATGAGACCGACGCCGAGAGTGGCGATGAAGCCGTTCACCTTGAGGACGGTGACGATGAGACCGTTCGCGAGCCCGATGCCGGCGCACACGAGGAGCGTGACGACCACGGCGAGAGGGATGTTCCCCGGGTTGCCGTTCATCGTCGTGGCCGCCAGCAGGCTCGACAGGCTGATCACGTAGGTGATGGAGAGATCGAGCGATGCACCGATCACGACCAGCGTCTGCCCGATGGCCACGAGCCCGAGGACGCTCATCCCGGTCAGGATGTCCCGGATGTTGCCGGGACTGAAGAAGTTTCGCCCCACCGTCGCGACGAGGATCGCCCCGACGATGAGCACGAGCAGGAGAATGGCGAGGACGATGACGGTCGAGTCGACCCGCAGACGCTTCATCGCGTACCCCCGTCCCCTGCGTTGTCGGAATCACTCGCACCCGTCGCCGCCCCGAGGATCTCGTGCTCCGCAGAGCCCGCAGGGAGTTCGGCGACGAGCTCGCCGTCGTGCATCACGAGGATCCGATCGCTCATCCCGATGACCTCCGGCAGTTCGCTCGACACCATCAGCACGGCCTTCCCCTGCGCTGCGAGTTCGCGCATGAGCTGGTACACGGCGTATTTCGCCCCCACATCGATGCCGCGGGTCGGTTCGTCGAAGAGGACGATCTGCGGTTGGGTGAGCAGCCACTTCGCCAGCACGACCTTCTGCTGGTTGCCGCCCGAGAGGAAGCGCACTTCCTGATCGACGCCCCGAGAGCTGACTTCGAGCGAGGTGAGGACGCCGGGCACCTCGCGACGGGACGCCGTCGTCCGGCCCGCGAAGACGCTGCGCACGACCAGAAGGGCGTTGTCGAGGACCGATTGGCCGAGCGCGAGCCCCTGCGCCTTGCGATCCTCGGACACGAGGGCGAGTCCGGCGCGGACCGCAGCCCGCGCACCGGTGATGCGTGCCGGTTTCCCGTCGATCCGCATCGAGCCCCGGGTGAACGCCTGGATGCCGAAGATCCCTTCCACGAGTTCGGTGCGACCGGACCCCTGGAGACCGGCGATGCCGACGATCTCCCCGGCACGCAGCGTGAGCGACACCCCGTCGACGTAGGCGTTGCCGCACCCGTCCAACTCCAGCCGTGGCCGGCTCACGACCGTTCCCTCGAGCGCATCGGGGAAGTACGACTGGATCGACCGCCCAACCATGCGCCGGACGAGTTCATCGGTCGTGAGCGCCGCGGTGTCGTCGGTCGAGACGAGAGCACCGTCCTTGAGGATCGTGATGCGGTCGCAGAGATCGAAGATCTCCTTGAGCCGGTGCGACACATAGATCACGGCGACCCCACGGGAGGTGAGCCGGCGGATGATCGCGTACAACAGCTCGACTTCGCGGTCGCTCAGCGCGGCGGTCGGTTCATCCATCGAGATGACCCGGGCGTCGAAGGAGAGCGCCTTGACGATCTCGACGATCTGCTGTTCGGCGACGGTGAGGGAACCGACACGCGCGGACGGCTCGATGAACGAGACGCCCAGGTCGGTCAGCAGGGCTTCGGTCCGCGTGTGCATCTCCCGCTGGTCGACGAAGCCGCCGCGGCGGGGCTCGCGCCCGAGATAGACGTTCTGCGCGACGGTGCGCTCGGGCAAGAGGGTGAATTCCTGGAAGACCGTCACGATGCCGGCATCCATCGCCTGTCGGGGGTGCGCGTGGTACACCTCTTCTCCGCGATACGAGATCGTCCCCTCATCGGCCGGCTGCACACCCGCGATGATCTTCATGAGGGTCGACTTCCCCGCACCGTTCTCGCCGACGAGACCGTGCACCTCTCCTGGCCGCACATCGAAGTCGATACCGCTGAGCACTTCGACGCCGTAGAACGACTTGCGGATACCCTCCACCCGCAGCACGGGGTCGGTCGTGGTCGCGATCATGCCGTCACCTCCACCCATCGTCCGCCCTGCGCCGCCGAGTCGAGCACCGCTTCCGTCAGCACCGCCGACCGGAATCCGTCAGCGAATGTGGGGAGTCCATCGGGCTGTGCACCGGCGATGGCCGCATAGACGTCGGCGACGAAACCGTTGAAGGCGTCCTGATAGCCCATCGCATGGCCGGCGGGGACCCGCTGGAGTCGCGCCGAGTCGGCGACGGATGACGCGGGGTCGCGCAACAGCGACCGGGATTCCTCACGCATGCCGATCCAGAGCTCCTCGGGTCGTTCCTGCTCGAAGCGGAGGGTCTGCTGCGAGCCGTGGAGTTCGAGGGTGAGGGCGTTCTTGCGGCCCGCCGCCATCTGCGAGATGAGGAGCGTGCCCAGGGCACCGGACTCGGTCTCGACGAGAAGGGCGACGATGTCCTCGGTGTCGACCGTCTGCCCCGATCGCTCGGAGAACACGCGTCGGGTGCGGGCGCTCAGCGTGCGGATCCGCTCGCCAGCCACGAACTCGACGAGATCACACAGGTGCGAGCCGATGTCTGCGAAGGCTCGGGACGCACCCCCGGACTCGGAGCGCACCCGCCAGTCGTCGTCGCTCGGCAGGAGCATCCAGTCTTGAAGATACGAGCAGTCGAGGGTGAGCAGGTCACCGGCGTCACCGCGGGCGATCCGCGCTCTCGCCTCGCGCACCATCGGGTGGTAGCGGTAGATGAAGGGCACAGCGGCCACTCGACCCCGAGCCTGAGCGGTCTCGGCGAGAATCCTGGCGTCCTGCGCGGTCGTGGCGAGCGGCTTCTCGCACACGACGTGCTTCCCGGCGTGGAGTGCTCGGAGCGCGAGGTCGGCATGTGTGGCGTTCGGGGTGCAGATGTGGACGACGTCGATGTCTGTGGCCTCGAGCACGCCGGCCGCATCGCTCTCCGCCCTCTCCGCGCCGAGGGCGTTCGCCGCATCGCGCCCTCCTGCCGCGGATCGGGTGGCGACCGCGCGCAGTTCTCCTCCGGCGTCGCGGGCCGCGGTGCGATGCACGCGGGCCATGAACCCTCCGCCGAGGATCCCGGTTCGGATCGTCCCGAGACCGGTGTCAGTGACATCCGTTGTCATGTCGCCGATTCTGACATAGAGCTTCCAACTTTTGCTACCCCATCGTCAAAAGTCGCAGAATCCAAATCAGAAGCCGATCGCCGAAAGGCCGAAGTGCTGTGGTTTACTGACGCCATGGTTGACGTTCTGAGGCCGGCTCCGGCGATCTCCTCCGGTGCGGGCGAGATCTTCCAGATCCTTCGCGACGGCCATGCCAGAACCAAAGCCGAACTCGCCGCGCTCACCGGACTCGCCCGCTCCACGGTCGCCCTGCGCGTGGATGCGCTCCTCGCTGCCGGGCTCCTGCGTCCCGCCGGCGAGGCGGCATCGACCGGAGGACGCCCGCCCGCCCGAGTCGCCTTCAACCCCCGTGCCGGTCTCGTCCTGGCCGTGGACCTCGGCGCGACGCACGCCACGGTGGCCGTGGCAGATCTGGCCGGGGTCATCCTCGACTCCCGCACGCGCACGATCGACATCGGCGACGGGCCCGAGAGGTTGCTCGACACCATTCTCACCGATGGCGGCGAACTCCTCAGTGCCACGAGCGACGAGGGACTCCCCCTGGTCGGCGTCGGCATCGGGGTGCCCGGACCGGTGGAGCACTCCACCGGTCGACCGACCAATCCGCCGATCATGCCGGGATGGGACCGATTCGACGTTCCGGCCTACGTGCAGCGGACTTTCGACGTGCCGGTGCTGGTCGACAACGATGTGAACATCCTCGCTCTCGGCGAGCAGGCGACGAGCTGGCCACAGGTCGACGATCTGATCTTCGTGAAGGTGTCCACCGGTATCGGTGCCGGCATCATCGCGGGTGGTCAGCTGCAGCGCGGCGCGCAGGGTTCCGCGGGCGACATGGGGCACGTCCAGGTCCCGAGCGGTGCCGGATCGACCCGCGAGCCGGATGACGACCGCGACCTCGAGGCCCTCGCCAGCGGGTCCGCCCTGGCGATCGCCCTCCGTGCGGAAGGACTCGATGCCCACAGCCCCGCGGATGTCGTCGCCCTCGTGCGATCGGGGAACACCTCAGCGATCGAAGCGACGCGTCAGGCCGGCCGTCATGTGGGCGAGGTTCTCGCCACCGTCGTCAACCTCCTGAACCCGTCGATCATCGTGCTGGGTGGCAGCATCGCACGCGCCGGAGAGCATCTCCTCGCCGGCGTCCGAGAGATCGTCTATCGTCGATCGATCCCCCTCGCGACCCAGCATCTGGCGATCGTGCAATCGCAGGCGGGTGATCGCGCGGCTGTGTTGGGCGCCGCGATCATGGTCGCTCGGGAAGTCCTCTCGCCGGCGAGCGTCGACCGCTACGTGGCGGCGAAGGCGCGGTGACTCGCACCGTCGCCGCCACGGGCGGTGCCCGTCAGAGCGTGGCTTCGAACGGATCGAAGTCCGCGGCGAGCGCACCGACCTGACCGGCGGAGCTCTCCACGGAAACGAAGCTGCGCGATGCCGCGGCCTCCTCGATCGACAGGAGCGTGTCCAGCACGTGGTAGCCGAACTCCCCCGTGGCGACGTGCGGGCGACCGGCGGCGATTGAACGCGCCATGTCGAGCAGCCCGAGGCCGCGCCCGGAGAGCACGCCTTCCTGCGCGACGTCGATGACCTCTTGCTGGACCGGCTCCGGGGGGACGAACAGGCGGGTGAGCGGTCGGGTGATCGTGATCGCGCCACCGAACGTATTGGGATCGGGGATCACGATCGTGCCCTCGGTGCCGGTGATCTCGACGATTCCCTGTCGCAGCATCGGCGAATCGGTGCTGTACAGGCTCTGCGCCTGACCGCCCTGCTCGAAGTCCATCAGGACGCTGAGCGTCGAGGGGATCTCGACCGGGAACTCCTGCCCGGCGAGCTCGCCGACCTGAACGCGCCGCGTCGGCGATCCCTGCAGCCCGAGAGCCGCGACCGCAGCCACCGAGCCGAAGACATGCACGAGCGTCGAGACGTAGTACGGCCCCATGTCGAGCAGGGGTCCGCCGCCCTTGGCATAGAGGAACGCCGGATTCGGGTGGAAGATCTCCGGCCCCTGCCACTGGAACGTGGTCTGACCGAACAACGGCCGCCCGATGTCACCGCGCGCGATCGCCCGTTTCGCCGTCTGCACCCCCGGGCCGAGCACGGTGTCCGGAGCCACGCCGACGCGAAGGTCCGCGGCCTGCGCCCTCTCGAGCAGCCGACGGGACTCCTCCCGGCTGACCCCGATCGGCTTCTCGGTCCAGACGTGCTTGCCCGCGGCGATGATCGCCTCGGAGACCTCGACGTGCGACGCGGGGATCGTGAGATTGACCACGATGTCGATGTCGGGGTCGTCGAGCACCACGTCGACCCCACCGAAGCGCGGGACGCCGTACTTCACGGCCTGCGCCTTCGCCCGCTCCTCGAGGAGATCCGCGACCGCGAGGACGCGGACGTCCGGGAACGTGGTGAGGTTCGACAGGTACTGATCGCTGATGTTGCCGGCACCGATGATGCCGACACCCACGGGGCTCGCCATCAGCCGGCGACCTTCTCATCGAGGTAGACCCGGCTGCGCTCGATCGCGTCGAAGAGTTCCCCCTCGTAGTGGTCGAACTCGACGATGGCGAGTTCGAGCGCCGGGGCCGCAGCGATGGCCTCGACCAGCGGCACGGCGCCGTCCCCCGCGGCCACCTGGTCGGCGGGAGGGTACGCACCGGCGAGCGCCGGGTCGAGGGTGCCGTCCTTCGCATGCACCGCGATCACCCGGTCCCCCAGACGCTCGAGCAGCGCGACCGGGTCGACGCCACCGCGCGCGACCCAGTAGAGGTCGACTTCGAGGACCACGCGCTCATCGAGGAGTCCAGCGAGGACCTCGAGCCCGGTGACGCCGTCGAAGACCGCCTCCAGCTCGTGAGCGTGGTTGTGGTACCCGACGCGGACGCCGACACCTGCACCGATCTCGGCGGCCGCGTTCAGCAGCCGGGCGGTCTCCTCGATCTGCTCGACCGACTCCCAGCGCGCGGGCTCGGTGTAGGGATCGATGACCGTGCCCATGCCGAGCACCTTCGCAGCCTCGAAGACCTCGGCGGGAGTCGGGACCGGCACTGTGGTGCCGCTGCCATCCGGATTCACGAACGACTCCGAGGCGAGGAACGCGTGCCCCGACGGCGCGGTCAGGCCCGCGGCCGAGAGCGCCGCGGCGAGGGGCTCGGCACGCCGGACGAAGTCGTACGGCTCGACGGCGGTGAAGCCGCGAGCTGCGACGGCCGCGAGCGAACCGTCGAGGTCGGCCTCCAGCTCGTCCTTGATCGTGAACAGCTGGAGGGAGGTCTGGATCGTCATCGTCGTGCTCCTTCGGTCTTCGGCGACGGAGGGGTCGCAACCCCCTGGCAGGCACGCTATCACCAAATACCTCCACTCGGAAGTTTTGGTTCGCTAGACTCCTCTCATGGCCGCCGATACGCCCGAGCGCTCTGCGCCTCCCCGCCCGCGCGGCGCCTACGCCAAGGGGATCGCTCGACGACAGGAGATTCTCGATCGCGCCATCGAGGTCTTCGCCGAACGCGGCGCCGACCGCACGAGTCTGCGCGCCATAGCCCGTGAAGTCGGGGTCACGCACGCCGCCCTCACGCACTATTTCGGGTCGCTGGAGGAGCTCCTCGTCGCAGTCTACGAAGAGAGCAACGCGCCGGGTCGGCAGGCCGGCTCCCCACCGGAAGACGCGACACCGGTCGAGATGATGATCGAGTCGGCGCGCACCAACCGCGCCATCCCGGGACTCGTGCAGCTGTACTCGACGCTCGTCGCCTCGGCGCTCGAAGAAGGGCACCCCGCTGCTCGCACGTTCGCCACGGGCCGTTTCACGCGGCTCCGTGCACGGCTCGCCGAGACCGTCCGACAGCAGCAGGCGGAAGGGCGGATTCGCGCGGATGTCGACGCGGACGCTGTCGCCGCACTCGTCGTCGCCGCCTCCGACGGCCTGCAGACGCAGTGGTTGCTGGACGAGTCCGCCCCACAGCATGAAGCGCTCGCGCTCCTCGACCGCCTGCTGCGTCCGACAGACTGAACGCCCGGAGCCGTCGGACGGGACCCGCCGACCATCGAGTTAGGCTCGAGGGGTGACGCTCGTGCCGCAGTCCCCGTACGCCCGGGCCCTCGGTGAACGGATCGACGAGCTGCACCCCGCCTGCGCTCCTACTTCGCCGCGATCCCCGACGGCGCGGTCGGCATCGGCGAGGGCGTGTTCCAGCGGGTCGGCACTCCCCGTCGCTGGCTCTGGCCTCTGCTGCGCCCCCTCGAACACCGCGGCGTGGTCGCCTCCGGGTGGGAGCACGACGTGCCTTTCCACATCGAGAACCGCACGGTCGCCTCACGCGCCATCGGGGAACGTACCTTCCGTTTCGCCCGAGGAACGTGGGTGATGCGCGATGCCGTGGCCCTCACGCAGCGCGGGCGCGTGGTCGACGAACTCGGACCTGGATCGTGTCACCGTCGGGTGATTTCGCGGGTTGAGGACTGTTGAGGCTTGATTTTCCGGGGGTGTTGGTGCCTCGTGCGGGGCACTAACGGCGTCGATCTAGACTCGCTCGGTGGGGTGGTTCGTGCGGAAGGTGCGCACCGCGTCGGGTGCGACGGCGGTGCAGATCGCGTCGAAGACCCGTGGTGTGCGGACGATCGTGGAGCACCTCGGCTCCGCGCACGACGATGAGCAGCTCGCGGTGCTGGTCGCGATCGCGCGGGAGCGGATCGCGGAGCTGGCCGGGCATGTCCCGTTCGATCTGGACGGGCTGGGCGCGACGCCGCCGGCCACGACCGCGCCGACGGTGACCGGGTCGAGGTCCAGGTTGTTGTGGGATGTCCTCGAGGACGCCTACGCCCGTCTCGGGTTCGACGCGGTCGGCAACGACACATTCAAGAAGCTGGTCCTGGCCCGCGTCGTCGAGCCGACCAGCAAGGCGGACACGCTGCGGGTGTGGGACGAGCTCGGTGTCCCGGGTGCGCCGTCGCTGTCGACCGTGTGGCGGACCCTCGCCCGCAGCGTTGAGCAGGACTGGCGGTCGAAGATCGCCGCCGCAGCCTACGCGCATGCGACCCGATCTGGCCCGCTCACCGTCGTGCTCTACGACGTCACCACCCTCTACTTCGAGGCGGAGCGTGAAGACAAGCTCCGCAAGGTCGGGATGAGCAAAGAGCGCCGCGTCGACCCGCAGATCCTCGTCGGCCTCCTCGTGGACCAGGGCGGGTTCCCCCTCGAAGTCCACGAGTTCGCGGGCAACAGGGGCGAGACCCTCACCCTGCTGCCCGTCCTCGACCAGTTCCGCGAACGTCACTCCGCGACCGAGGTCGTGGTCGTCGCGGACGCCGGCATGCTGTCCGCAGCGAACCTGAACCGGCTGGAGGACGCCGGGTTCGGGTTCATCGTCGGCTCCCGCACCTCCTCCGCGCCATACGATCTCGCCGAGCACTACGCGACCGTCGGGAACATCGTCACCGATGGGGAGACGGTCGAGACCACCCGAACCATGGGTGCGGGTGTGAACGCGCGGGAGCGGCGAGTGGTGTGGCAGTACTCCCACAAGCGGAAGATCCGCGACAACATCACGTTGAACAAGCAGATCGAACGCGCCGAGCAGATCGCTGCCGGCACCCGCCCGGCGAAGAAGGACCGGTTCGTCACCCTCGGCACCAAGCCCGGCGTGAACTGGGCAAGAGTCGAGAAGGCCCGCGAATACATCGGCCTCAAGGGGTACGTCACCAACCTCAGCACCGCGACGGCTTCCGCTGCAGAGATCGTGGCGGCCTACCATGACCTGTTCCAGGTCGAGGCGACGTTCCGGATGGCGAAGACCGACCTGCGGGCGAGACCGATGTTCGCGTCGACCGCGGACTCGATCCACGCGCACCTCACCGTCGTGTTCTGCGCTCTCGCGATCAGCCGGCACCTCTACAAGACCACCGGCGTGACGGTCCGCCGTATCGTCCGCGCGCTGCGCCCGCTGCGTGACGTCACGATCACCATCGACGGACACGAACTCACCGCGACCACCCCGCCAACGGGGGAAGCCGCCGACATCATCGCCGCACTCCGGCCGGGCGTGGGGCACTAATCTGACACGATCCAGGTCGGAGAACCCGGCCTCATCGCCGCGTGCTTCGACGTCGAGACGAAGGACGGCGCGCTCCGGCTCACCAGCACGGCGGTCGGGGTGCGTCTCGGACGGCTCCGGCTTCGCATCCCGCGCCTGATCTCGCCGACCATCCGCCTGACCGAGCGCTTCGACGACGCCCTCGACCGCCAGCGTGTGAGCCTCACCGTCCACGTTCCCCTGATCGGCCGCGTGTACGAGTACCGGGGCCACTTCCGCTATCGCGTCGAGCCGGCCACCACGAAGGAGCAGACCGCATGAGCACAGACGACGTCAGCACGGGACGGGTCGTCATCGGCGGGTCCACGGGGTTCATGGGGACCTATCTGGCTCCGCGCCTCCGCGCCGCAGGTCGCGAGGTGGTGACGATCTCGCGCTCGGGCGCCGACATCCGGTGGGGTGACCAGGTCGAGATCGATCGCGCGGTCGACGGCGCGACCCTGGTGATCGGCCTCGCCGGCAAGAGCGTCAACTGCCGCTACACGCCCGAGAACCGGGCCGAGATCTTCCGCTCACGACTCGACACCACGGCCTCCTTGAGCACCGCGATCGCGCGGGCCACGACGCCTCCCCCGCTGTGGGTGAACTCCTCGACCGCCACGATCTACCGGCACGCCGAGGACCGCCCGATGACCGAGTCCACGGGCGAGATCGGCACCGGCTTCTCCGTCGAGGTCGCGAAGGCGTGGGAACAGGCGCTGTTCGCCGAAGAGCTCCCGGCCACACGTCGGGTCGCTCTGCGCAGCACGATCGTCCTCGGTCACGGCGGCGTGCTCGAACCGTTGAAGACCCTCACACGCCTCGGCCTCGGCGGTCCGCAGTACGACGGGCGCTGGCCGGTGAGCGCCGCTCGCCGCGCGGCAGGAACGGGACATTTCCCCGGGGCACGCAGAGGTCGTCAGCGCTTCAGCTGGGTGCACATCGAAGACGTCGCCCGCATCATCGACTTCCTCGAGCGGACGCCGGCACTGGAGGGACCGGTCAACGCGGCCGCTCCGCATCCCGTCGACAACGTCGAGTTCATGGCGACCGTGCGCCGCGTGCTGGGCGCTCGGATCGGTCCGCCGATGCCCCGCTGGATGCTGGAGCTCGGCGCCATCGGCATCCGGACCGAGACCGAGCTGGTCCTGAAGAGCCGATGGGTGCTCCCCGAGAAGCTCACCGCCGCCGGGTTCGAGTTCCGTCACCCGCAGCTGGAGGAAGCGATCCGCGAATCGTTCGACCGCCCGCACGCCGCCTAGGAGGTCGAGCCGACGGATCCTGACGGGGCTTCGCCGTCGCGTCGGCGCTTCTCGATCTCTTGCCGAAGACGCCATTCCTCGATCTCACGGTCGAGATCGGCGATCTGCTCCTCCGTGGTCCGCCGATCCACCGGCGGGGCCGGTCGCACATCGGTCTGCGGCGAGGACCTTTCCGCTCGCCGCATCCGCGGGATCGGGATGCCCGAATCGCCGTACTCGCGGCCGATCGCGAACCACAGTGCGCTTCCGATGAGCGGCAGCAGGATGACGATGATGATCCACACCATCTTCGGCAGGTGCTTCACCTGCGAGTTGTCGCGGGTGATGATGTCGATCAGCGCACCGATCATCAGGGCGATGACGAGGAGCGAGAACAGGAACGGCATGAACTCAGGGTAGACGACGCCGGACCGTCTCGCCTCGCCGGCTACCGCCCGGATCCCCTGCCTCGAACGGCTACGGCAGCAGGTGCCCGGCCGCGCGGAACAGTTCGTACCACTCGGGCCGCGTGAGCACGACGTCGGCACCCGCCGCCGCATCCTGCACCCGCTGCGGCGTCGTCGTCCCGAGCACGACCTGCATGCCGGCCGGATGCCGGGCGATCCACGCGGTCGCGATCGCGATCGGTGTCACGCCGTGCGCTGCCGCGAGACGATCGATCACGGCGTTCAGCTGGGGGTACTCGGGGTTGCCGAGGAAGACACCGTGCGAGAATCCGTCTTGGAACGGCGACCACGCCTGGATCGTGATGCCGTTGATCCGGCAGTACTCCACGAGACCTCCGCCGTCGCGGACGACGCTCTGCTCGTGGCCGGCCATGTTCGCCGCCACCGGTTGCGCGAGCAGGGGCGCATGGGTGAGCGACAGCTGCAACTGGTTCGCGACCAGCGGCTGCCGGACTGCCGTGCGGAGAAGGTCGATCTGCCGCGGCGTGTGGTTCGAGACGCCGAACGCCTTCACCTTGCCCGCGGCTTCGAGGTCGTCGAACGCGCGAGCGACCTCGTCGGGTTCGACCAGGATGTCGGGGCGGTGGAGCAGCAGCACATCGAGACGATCGGTGCGCAGCGCCGCCAGAGACCCCTCGACCTGACCCACGATGTGCTCGTAGGAGAAGTCGAACATGCCCTGCGCCGGCACGATGCCGCACTTGGTCTGCAGCACGATCTCGTCGCGCTCGGATGCGCTGAGCTGCAACGCGTCTGCGAAGCGCGCCTCGCAGTGGTGCATGCTCCCGCCGTAGATGTCCGCGTGATCGAAGAAGTCGATGCCCGCGTCTCGCGCCGCCGCGTACAGCGTCCGGACGTGCGCATCGTCTTTGTCGTGGATGCGCATCATGCCGGCGATGACGGCGGGAGCGGTGGTGGATCCGAAAGGCACGGTCTTCATGCGGACCACGCTACTCCGCACGACCGACTTCACCCATCGTCGGCGGCCGACGCCGGCAGAAGCGCCGTCACCGTCACCTCCAGCACCTCGGCGATGGCCGCCAGATCGACCACGGTGAAGTCCACCTTCGCGTCGAGGAGATTCGCCAACCTGCTCGTGCCGATCCCCGAGCGGTGTGCGAGGTCTGCGAAGGCCACGCCGGCGTGCAGACGTGCTCCTTCCACTTCGTATGCCAACAAATGACGCAGATCTGTCCCCATACGCCTACGCTACCGCTCCGCACGGACACTCACCGCCGCCGAGTGAACCAGAATGGCAGCATTCTGGCTTCGGAGCGCTGCTATCGTGAGCCGGGTGAAGACAGCTGCTGAGGAGTTCAACGAAGCCGTGGGCCGCCAGATGCGCGCGGAGATCGCCGCCTCCCGGAGCAGCATCGCCGCGATGGCTCGCGGGATCGGGATCGCACGCAGCGCCCTCGACAACTACGTCACCGGCAAGCGCGCGATCCCCGTTCCGGTGGTCTACTCCGTCTGCGCCACGCTCGGTGTCGATCCGCACGTGCTGCTCGCCCGTGCGGAGGAGCGACTCCGCGCGGACGGCGAACCCACCGCCCGCATCACGCCGCTCCGCCGCACACCCGATGTCACCGGTCCACGCGAAGATAGCCGCGAAGTCGCCTTCGAATCCCGCGTCCGCCACGACGCCGACTCGGACGACCTCTACGACTGATCCGGCCATCAGGGGCCGGCACGGACCGGGACGAGGAGGAGCATCATGCAGCACCTCGTCCGCCTCGCCGAGCAGCGGCGCTTGCGCATCGTCGAACGCCCTGGCCGCACCCGGGGTGGCTTCGACCCCGAGACACGCACGATCCGCCTCGCGCCGGGGATGAGCGGCCGAACGATGCGCAGCGTCCTCGCGCACGAACTCGGCCACGCCTACCTGGGGCACCTTCCCACTTCGGCTCCCGTGCTCCGCGCACAGCAGGAACGTCGCGCCGATGAGTGGGCGGCGCGCCAGCTCATCACCTCGCGCGCCTACGCCGAGGCCGAAGCCGTCCGCGGCCCGCACCTCGCCAGCCTCGCGTTCGAGCTGGGCGTCACGGTCGAGCTGGTCGCCGCGTTCCAGCGCTTGCTGAGCGAGGGCGCCGTCCCGCTCGCGGTCTCCTGACGCGCTGGTTGAATATCCTCATGGCTTTCCTCGTCGCTCCCGCCCCTGTCATCCTCACCGGAGAACTCGTCGAGCTTCGTCCGCTCGCACGCTCGCACGTCGACGGCCTCATCGACGCGGTGCAGGAAGGCGACCTGTGGAAGACGGCGTGGTACACCTCGGTTCCCGCGCCGGATGGGGTCGCCGCCGAGGTCGAACGGCGGATGGGACTCATCGACAAGGGCGAGATGGTGCCCTTCACCGCCTTCGACGCCGCGGGCCGCATCCTCGGGCTCACCTCGTACTACGACATCGTCGCGGATGTCCCGCGGCTGCACATCGGCTACACCTGGAACCGGCCATCCGCGCACGGGACCGGCACGAACGCGGAGTCGAAGCTGCTGTTGCTCCGTCACGCGTTCGAGTCACTCGGGGCGTTCCGTGTCGGGCTCACCACACAGTGGGTGAACTTCCAGTCCCGCGCGGCCATCGAACGACTCGGGGCCAAACAGGACGGCGTGATGCGCGCGATGAGCCGCTATCGCAACGGTGCGTTGCGGGACAGCGTGGAGTACTCGATCATCGAGCCGGAATGGCCCGCCGTCAGGGCGAACCTCGAGGCGAGACTCGCCAAGCGGCGGTGAGGGGTCACTCGGTGGGGTTGCCCGACCAGTTCTTCGACCGGCGGGTAGCCGAACCGCCCTCGCGGAGCATGAACGCCATGGCCAGAGTCACCAGCAGGAGGCCGCCGCAGAACGCGAGCGCCTGGAACGCCGGCAGCCCGAACGAGATGCCCATCAGCAGGATTCCTCCGATGAAGAGGATCATGAAGAAGAGGAAGCTGAGGATCACGGGATCTCCTGTCGTCGGTGCCGTTTACCAGGATAGCCCGGACACGGGAAGCCCCTGTGCACCCGCCGTCGATTCTGGTCTGCTCGGAGCATGAAGACACCACTCTCCGCGCTCGCCGTCTCCTGCACGCTGAAGCCGTCGCCCGCCACCTCCAGTTCCGACCTCCTCGCGACCCAGGTGCTCGACGCCCTCGCCGCGCACGGCGTCACCGGTGACCTCGTCCGCGCGGTCGACCTCACCCTGAGTCCCGGCGTGGAGAAGGACATGGGCGGCGACGACGAGTGGCCGAGCATCCGACGGCGTGTGCTGGACGCCGACATCCTCGTCTTCGTCACCCCCACCTGGATGGGACAGCACTCGAGCATCGCACAGCGCGTGCTCGAGCGGCTCGACGCCGAGCTCGGCGAGACCGATGCCCGCGGCAGGCCGACCCTGTTCGACAAGGTCGCCGTGGCCGGCATCGTGGGGAACGAGGACGGGGCTCACCACATCGCGGCGATCCTGTTCCAGTCCCTGAACGACGTGGGTTACACGATTCCCGCCCAGGGCTCGGTCTACTGGAACGGCGAGGCCATGCACACGACCGACTACAAAGACCTGGAGGAGACTCCGGAAAAGGTCGCGTCGGCGATCAGCACGGCCGCGCGAAACGCCGCCCACCTCGCGAGGGCGCTCAAGGCCCAGGAGTATCCGGCGGGCTGACCTCTGACGTGCTGGTGAGTGGCAGGGCCCACTCGTTCACGGTCAGCTCCGCGCCGCGGAACCGCTCGGTGACGGTCCCCGCCAAGGTGAAGCCGTTGCGTCGGCAGACCCCGTTCGACGCGGCATTCCCGACCTCGGGGAAGGCAGTCAGGAAGCGCCGGCCCGCTCGATGCGCACGAGCGTCGTCGACGACGAGCGCCAAGGCGTTCGACGCCACCCCGCGTCCTTGCGCTTCGGGCAGGACGAACCATCCACTCTCCAGTGCCGGCTCCTTCCGCCACTCCACGTGCCAGTGTCCGATCGATCCGAGCGCCGAGCCCCGGGCATCCTCGATCACGAACATCCGCGCCTCACCGGACTCGACCAGACGCAGATAGCGGGCGTGACGCTCCGTGATCTGGTCTTCGGTCTCCGGGCCGCCCAGATGATCGGTCATCGCCGGGGTGTTCGCGGCGTGCAGCAGATCGAGGTCGTCTTCCGACCAGAGCCGTAGTCGCAGGGGATCCATCCCCGGATGATCGCAGGCGCCTCCGACATCAGCGCCTCGTCCGCGCGCTAGCGTGAGTCGCATAGGCGAGGGGCCACCGATGGAACCGAATCGCGCCGAGTGACGGATATCCAGTGTGACCAACGACAACGACATCATCCGCGAATCGATCCGGGCTGCGGAGAGGTTCTCCGAGATATTCGAACGACATATCGAGGCGGTCTCGGCCTATGTGGCCCGCCGCGTCGGCCCAGCCGCCAGCGACGACATCGTGAGCGAGACCTTCCTCATCGCGTTCCGCAAGCGCAGGCACTTCGATCTGGATCGCACGTCCGCGCTCCCCTGGTTGATGGGCATCGCGACGAAAGTGCTCAGCCAACACCGCCGAGCCCAGGCTCAGCACTGGCGTGTGCTACAGGCGGCCTTCGCCCACAGCGACCCGATCGCTCCGGACGATCACGACCGGTCATCCGCTCAACTCGACGCGGCGGAGGCGATCGAACGCCTCTATCCACGGATTGCCGCGCTATCGACTCGTGACCGCGAAGTCCTTTTCCTGCATGCTTGGGGCGACCTCACCTACGAGCAGATCGCGACCGCGTTGCGCATCCCCGTCGGCACGGTCCGATCGCGATTGAGCCGTATCCGGGCGAAGCTCGCGGCACCCCCACCGTCGCCGGAGGCTGACCACGCGCCTCGTCCCGCGACCACACACATCCGACTCGCTGAGAAAGAGATCATCCATGGACATCCTTGACACGGTGCGCGAGATGAAGCCCACCTACGCCACCTCGTCGCAGGCTCCGCGACGTGCGCTCCACCGGGAGATCGGTCGTACCCGACGTCGCCCCGTCGGACGCGTCGTGGCGGTATCGGTCGGTGGCACTGCGGTGGCCGCCGTTGCCGTCACGGCCTCCCTCTTGATCCCACCAGGGGTCGTCGGCGAGCCGCAAGCCGCCTCCGCTTCGACGTACCTGAACGAGACCGCAGCCTCGATCCGTGACGCCGTCGTCCAGCCGATGCAGGTGACCATCACCACGCATCACCTGGGGATGATCGGCGGCCCGAACGAGAAGTTCCTGCCCTTCGGGAGTTTCCGAACGGGAGCGACCGCCGCTGTCGTCACGGAGGCGAGCGACACGTACGTGAGCAACACGGACCACACGTACTCGCAGACGTCGCACACGGAGCTCCACGCCGCGGCGCAGTACGGCGACGAGTCGGCGGTCGAACGAGCGTGGACTTCCTACTACGGCTCGGAGTATCCGATCGGTGCGGCGCCCGCGACTTCCACCGAAGTCCTCGAATACGAAGCAGCGCTCGAATTCCTCCCCGTTTCCCCGTCTGATTTCCCCGCCGATCCCGCAGCCTTCCTCGCCGCATGGGAGGAAGGACTGGAAGCGAAGTTGGTCGCAGAGAAGGCAGAAGCGGCCAAGATGCCCCAGGACGGCGAGCCCGAGACCAACGGCCTGTACGAGAGCATCGAGGCCGAGTACGCGGTGCCTGCCGCCGAGCACATGCTCAACGCGCTCGGACACTCCGTCGTCATCCTGACCGCGTCAGCGGAGTACCGGGCGACCTTCCTCGAAGCCCTCGCTCTCGCCGGGGGGATCACGGTCGAGGAGGGCTCCTCAGCGAACAAGGTGCTCGGCTACGAGACCGACGACGCCCGGTTCCGCCTGACCGTCAATCCCGACGGCGGAGCGATCGTCAAGATCGAGAAGTTCCTCCTTCGCGCTCTCCCGGAGCTCTGGAACAGGCACACGAAGGACGACCCGCTCGTCGACGTCGGGTCTGCTCCGTTCCTGCCGGCGAACGTGCCGGACTTCTCCGCTTCCTTCACGTCGCTGCCGCTGGGCTGATCACGCGAAAGCCCCCGGCCCGCCGCTCGAAGTGAGCTGCGGGCGGGGGCTTCGTAGTCGACGACCCGGCTTCCTCGCACCGCTCCTACACCGCGACGGTACGGAAGCCGAGGTTGCCAGACGTCGATTCCGGGGCGCTCGCGCTGCGCGCGGACACGCGATAGCGGTTGCAATACGACTCGTGGCAGAGGTGCGAGCCGCCACGCATGACGCGGAACTCGCCCGTCGCAGGGCCGATCGGATCTCGTGAGGACGACCGCGCGTAGTAGTCGGCGGCGAACCAGTCCTGACACCACTCCCAGACGTTGCCCGCGACATCGTGCAGCCCATACCCGTTCGCGGCGAATGAGCCGACCGGCGAGGTCCCGACGAAGCCGTCATCCCCCTCGTCTCTGAGAGGGAATCGGCCCTGCCAGATGTTGCAGCGGTGCTCGCCCGCGGGTGTGAGCTCATCTCCCCAGGCATAACGTGCCCCGGATAGGCCGCCTCGCGCCGCGTACTCCCACTCAGCCTCGGTGGGCAGACGCCGTCCGGCCCACAGGCAGTAGGACACGGCGTCGGAGAACGCGACGTGCGTGACCGGGTGGTCACCTCGGGCGTCCCCCGATCTCGGGCCGGCCGGATGCCGCCAACTCGCGCCGGCGACCTCCGACCACCACGGGGCAGCAGAGGATCGACCGAGGATCGCCTCCCCCGCAGCCACGAAAGCGTGGAACACTGCGGAACCCCCGAGACGCTCCGCGAGCGTGACGTAGCCGGTGGCCTCGACGAAGCGCGCGAACCGATCGACGGTGACGGGTGCGGCATCGATGCGGAAACTACTCACCTGCACCTCGTGCACGGGACGTTCGCCGTCGCCGGGGTATCCCTCGTCGAGCGCATCGCCCATCGCGAATGCCCCTGCCGGAACCTCGCGCTCGTCGACCGGGCCGGGGCGCAAGGCCGATAGCCGCAGCGGCCGGGCGGGGACAGACTCCTGCCCGGAACGCTGCGGCGCACAGCATCCCTGCTCGTGATGCACTATGCCCCCGCGACAGCGATCGGCGACGACAGTGCACCGAGCCGAGCATCCAGCGCGATGAGTGATTCGGCATCGACCTCCACCTTCATCGCCGCCACCTCGAGCAGAGTCATCGCCCCGGCCATGTGTGCCATGTACGGGTTGTCGAGGAAGGGGAGCACGTCGAGGACCGTCGCCTTCACCGCGTCGTCCGCGAACAGCTCGCCGATCGTCGCCGTCGCGACCACGGAGTGCTCGCCCAGGACCGCGACCGTCGGCGCGGCCGCCAGCCCGCGCTGCACCTGCTCCCACTGGGCTTCGACGAGCAGATGCTCGGCCGTCACCTCGCCATGTGCCGGTAGCCCGAGACGTTCGAACTGCTCCGGCGGTGCGTCGCTCGCGCGCATCTGCTCCACGAGCATCGTCGCCATCCGCAGTTCCAGCGCTTCGTCGCGCAGCGGGTGATCCTGCTGCGGATCCTCCTGCAGATCGAACAGCAACGTGCCGTACGACCACGGGCTGCCGAAGGCGAATCCGGGGACTTTGAGCACCGGAGCGCCCTTCGTGAAAGAGAACCCGGGATGCAGTTCCGCCTGCGCGAGCTCCGACGGAGCGAAGCGTCCTCCCATGTGCGTCGGCATGAGCGTGTAGTCGAACAGCGGAGAGTTGGACTCGTCCGCGCAGGCACGCATGTACACGTACCGCCCGTCCGTGACGTTGACGTGTCCGCCCGCGTTCCCGAAGAGCCCGGCACGGCGGACCGGCTCGTCGGAGCGCACCGTCTGCGCGAGAGCGCGTCCCTGCATGTCGGGGGTTGCCGGAATGCCGAAGAACTCCAGCAGCGTCGGACCGAGATCGATCGTCTGCACCAGCGCCGCACGCCGCTCCCCCGCAACCCCCGAGCGCGGATCCCACACGAAGAGCGGGATGTGGATGTTCTCATCGAACCACGGCTGCACGTTCTTCCCCCACCAGTTGTGCTCGCCGAGGAGCAGGCCGTGGTCGGTGCAGACGATGAGCATCGTGTCGTCCCACATATCGTTCTCGTCCATGAAGTCGAGCACGCGTCCGAGCGAGTTGTCGCACATCGTCACCAGTGCCATGTACTCGTTGCGCAGCTGCTCGACCTCGGCGTCGTCCTCGATCACCCGACGATAGGCGGGCCAGTCGAAGTTCGGGCCCTCGTAGCCGGAGTCGTACAGCCGCCGGTACTGCTCGTAGCTGAAGAAGGGTTCGTGGGGGTCGAACGCCTCGATCTGGAGGTACCAGTCGTCGGCGTCGACGTTCGTGCGCAGGAATTCCATGCCGGCGTCGAACGTGAGCGTCTGCGGGTGATCCGCCTCATCCTGCAGATGCGTGCGATTGACCCAGTCCTGTCGCCAGACCTTGTCGCTGCGGTTGACCACGTTGTCGGGGATGTCAGGGTCGGCGACCTGCCCCTTCCAAGCATCGCCTTCCTGTCCGCGGAAGAACTCGAACGTGGAGAAGCGCCCGTGATACGTCGCACCGCCGTCGCCCCAGTAGTGCCGGTTATCGGTGACCAGGTGCGTATAGACCCCCGCGCCACGGAGCATCTCGGGCACGGAGTCATCGAACGGCTCGAGCGGCCCCCAGGAGCGGTGCAGGAAGTTGTAGCGTCCGGTGTGCATTTCGCGGCGGGCGGGTACACACGGCATCGAGCCGGCGTAGCAGTTGTCGAAGGTCGCCGTGCGCTCCGTGAGTCGGGAGAAGTTCGGCGCGACGACCTGATCGGCACCGTAGGGAGGCAGCAGCTTCCGGTTGAGGGTGTCGTACATGACCATGATGGCTTTCATCGTGGCTTCTCCTTGCGTGCATCGTCGCCCGAGAGGCTCGGGCGAGCGGTCGTCGTGTCAGTCATCGGCGTCGTCCTCCGCCCACCAGCGCACCGACATGACCTTGGGGTCGAGGCTGATGCGCTGAACGGCACGTTCGAGCACCCCCGCATCCGCGTTCGAGCTGGCGAGCAGGTCGGCATGGACGACCACGCGCGAGTTCTTGCCGCTCGAGGAGCGGAGTGAGCGGAGGGTGAGCTCCGGGCGGCTGACCGCCTGCAGGACGAGGGCTCGCACCCGTTGCTCGCTCTTGTCGTTCGTCTTCGCCTCGAGCATGTACTCGATCGGCTGCAGCGGACCGTCATCGTCCTCGGCGCTCTCCCCGTCGGGCGAGCGGCGACGGCTGTTGACGAGTCTGCTCACGGGGCGCATGACCGTGTTCGCGCCGATGATGAAGGCGGCGCCCACGATCGCGAGGATGTAGAGACCTGCCCCAGCGAGGGATCCGATCGCCGCGGCGCACCAGAGCGTCGCCGCCGTGTTCAGCCCGCGGATGTTCAACCCCTCGCGAAGGATCACCCCCGCGCCGAGGAACCCGATGCCGGAGACCACCTGGGCGGCGACCCTGGTCGGATCGGCCGTGACTCCGTCGAACCCATAGGCACCGAGCACCACGAACAGCGCCGAACCGCCCGAGACGAGCGCATTCGTGCGGATACCCGCCATCCGCGATCGCCACTGCCGCTCCAGGCCGATCGCCGCGCCGAGCAGGATCGCCGCGGCGATACGCAGCGCCAGATCGAGCGTCTCCATCGTCAGTTGCATGAGCGCGCCTCGGTCATACGGCCTCGATCATGGCCTGTGCCTCGGACTCGAGGATGCGACGCCGCTCAGCGCGACGCTCCTGCTGCTCCGCCGGATGCGGCACCGGTGCCGCCATCAGCAGACGACGGGTGTACGCGTGCTCGGGGTCGGCTGTGACGGTCTCTCCTCGTCCGAACTCCACGATGTCCCCCCGGTACATCACAGCGACGCGGTGGCTGACGTGTCGCACGACGGCCAGGTCGTGCGACACGAACAGCAGGGCGACGCCGGTGCGTTCCTGGATCTCGACGAAGAGGTCGAGCACCCGAGCCTGGGTCGAGAGGTCGAGTGCGGAGACGGGCTCATCGCACACGATCAGCTTGGGCTGCAGTGCCAGAGCACGCGCGATCGCGACACGCTGACGTTGACCGCCGGAGAATTCACGGGGCAGTCGATTGCCGGCATCCTCGGGAAGCCCCACCTGCGTGAGAAGCTCGGTGACGCGTTCTCTCGCGATCTCCCGACCAATGCCTTGCGCCCGCAGCGGCTCGGCGAGGATGTCCTCGATGCGCAGAGCCGGATTCAGCGATCCGTAGGGATCCTGGAACACGACCTGGATGTCGCGGGCCAGCTGTCGGCGCTGGGAGCGGTCCGCGCTGGTGATGTCCGCTCCCTCGAAGCGGATGGCACCTCCGGTGATCGGCGCGAGACCGAGGATCGCTCGGCCGAGTGTCGTCTTGCCCGACCCCGATTCGCCGACGAGACCGACGGTCTCACCGGGACGGACGTCGATCGAGACGCCATGCAGGATCTCGACGGGTTCCCGGCGCCATCCCTTGCGCGGGTAGGCGACACGGAGATCGGAGACTTCCAACAGCGGATCGGTCACAGTGCGACCTCCTTCGGGGTGGGCTCGGAAGCTCCGTCAGCGCCCTCGTAGTCCGGCCGTGCCGGGCCGCCGTCGAGGATCGAACCGAGGAGCATCTTGGTGTACGCGTGCTGAGGATCGTCGAAGATCCGCGCGACGGGCCCTGCCTCGACGACACGTCCGGTCTGCATCACGACGACGCGGTCGCAGAGGTCGGCCACGACGCCGAAGTTGTGCGTGACGAGCATCATGGCCATACCGCGCTCCGATTGGAGGTCGCGCAGGATGTCGAGGATCTCGGCCTGCACCGTGACGTCCAGCGCGGTCGTCGGTTCGTCGGCGATGATCAGATCCGGTTCCCCGGCGATCGCTCCGGCGATGAGCACACGCTGCGCCATGCCGCCGGAGATCTCGTGCGGATAGGCATCGAACACGCGCTTCGGGTCCGAGATGCCCACCCTCGCCAGCAGCGCCAGCGCTCGTTCCTTCGCCTTCGCCTTGCTGAGCTTCGAGACGATCACGAGGGGCTCCATGAGCTGAGCGCCGATCCGATACGCGGGGTCGAGATTGCTCATCGGCTCCTGCGGGATGTAGGCGATGCGCGTGCCCCGGAGACGGGCCGCACCGGCGCGCGGGTCGAGTTCGGTCCCTTCGAAGAGGATGCGTCCACCGGTCACCCGTCCGCCGGTCGGCAGCAAGCCCAGGATCGAGAAGGCCGTCTGCGACTTGCCCGATCCCGACTCCCCCACCACGCCGACGACCTCGCCGGGGCGGACGGAGAAGGAGACCGACTCGACGACGGATTTCACCTCCCCCTCACGCGACGGGTATCCCACCGACAGGTCCTCGACCTGCAAGAGGGCGCCTGCGTCCGCGGAGTCGTCGGTGAGCACGGGCTCGTCGACCGTCTTCACCGCGGTCGTCGAGACGGTCGCGGCGGGCGTCGCCGCGGTCAGGGCCGCATCCGTGCCCTCGAGCGCATCGCGCACCGCGTTGCCGAGGAGCACACAGGCTGCGACGAACAGACCGATCGCGAGGCCGGGCCAGATCAGCATGGTCGGCGACTTGTACATGGCAGCGAAGGCATCCTGCAGCATGCCGCCCCACGTCGGAGTGTTCGGGTCGCCGAGGCCGATGAATTCCAGGCCGGCCTGGATCACGACGGCGATGCCCGCCACGAACGCAGCCTGGATGATGATCGGCGCCCGCACCGCGAAGAGCACGTGCCGTCCGATGATCGCGGCGTCGGAGAGCCCCGAGACGCGGGCGGCATCCACGTAGAGCTCGTTCTTGACGCCCATGACAAGGTTGCGAACCAGACGGTAGAACTGCGGCGCGACCATCACCCCGAGGACGGCCATGGTCACGAGGGTGTTCGGTCCGATCACGGCGAACAGCGCGACGAGGACGATCTTGCTCGGCAGGACCAGCACGAGGTCGGAGACCCATCCCGCCGCGAGATCGAACGTCTTGCCGAAGTATCCCGAGATCAGACCGACGCTCACACCGAGCAGCACGGCGATGATCACCGTGACCGCGGCCCCCGCGAGCGTGAGCTGACCGGCGACGAGGAGACGACTGAACACGTCCCGCCCCGAGGCGTCGGCGCCGAGCAGGTGACCGTCGGTGCCGGGCGGTACGTTCGCGGCCGTGATGTCGACGTAGGCGGGGTCGAAGGGGGCGATCAGGGGCGCGGCCACGCTGATCAGCACGATGAGGACGATCGTGACGAGGGAGGCGGCACCGAGCGGGTTGCGCAGAACCGCACGCATCACGCTGGGCCTGTCGCGACGGCGTGCGGTCACGATTGCCTGGGTTGTGGGAATGGTCATTGCACACGCACCTTCGGGCTCGCCCAGCCGTTGACCAGGTCGATGAGGAGATTGACGACGATCACGACGACGGCCATCGTCATGACCACGGCCATCACGATGGGGATGTCGCCGCGCAGGGTGGCGTTGAGCGCCAGCATGCCGAGGCCGGGGATAGCGAAGACCTTTTCGATCACGACGGAACCGCCGACCATTGCGATGAACTGGAGACTGAGCACCGTCATCGCCGGACCGAGTGAGTTGCGCAGGATGTGGTTGGTGATCACTCGGCGCTCCGGGAGGCCCCGCGAGCGGAGGGTGCGGACGAAGTCCTGCCGAGACACGTCGAGCACCGATCCGCGGATCTGCTGTGCGGCTCCGGCGATTCCTCCGATCGTGATCGCGATCACGGGGAGGGTGATGGAGAGCAGCCATCCGCTGACGCTCTCCTTCGGTTGCACGTAGCCGGTGGCGGGGAACAGCGGGATGCTGATCGCGAGGGTGAGCACGAGGACGAGCGCGACCCAGAAGTTGGGAAGGGCGACGCCTACGACGGACACGACCTGGACCACCTTGTCGACCCAGCCACGGCGGATGGCGGCGACGACGCCGAGGACGACGCTGATGACGGCGACCGCGATGAGCGAGACGACCACGATCGACAGCGTCACGCCGAGACGCGAGACGACGGCGTCTGTGACCGATTCGGCGGTGAACCACGAGCGCCCGAAGTCGCCCCTGATCATGTGCGTGAACCACTCGCCGTACTGCACCAGCAGCGGCTGATCGATGCCGAGCTCCGCGGCCTTGGCGTCGACCTGATCCTGCGTGGCCTCGGGGCCGAGAATGCTCCGGGCGATGTCGGCGCCGCCCGCGTACATCAACGCGAAAGCGACGAAAGAGATCGCGACGACGAGCACGATGCCCGCCAGGAGGCGTCTCATGAGGAATGTCAGCACGTTCGACTCCTTCAGGGTGCGGGGCCGGCCGGAGCCGGCCCCGCACCGGCTCATCCTGCGGGCGCGTAGCTCGACAGGTAGGGGACGTTGCTTCCGAGTTGCATCTGCGTGGTCGTTCCCGCGTCGGTCAGCTGGATCACCGAAGTGAAGAGCCAGATGCCGAACCAGGCGTTCTCCGTGATGTACTCGTTCACGGCCTGGTAGGCGGCGGTCTGCTCCTCCCCGGTCGTGGCCTGAACCTCGGACAGGAGAGCATCCAACTCCGGTGTCGTCGTGTGCAGCGGGTTCCACGCTCCGTCCGGCGAGATCATCTTGAAGATGTCGCGCCAGGGGTGCCCCGAGCTGGATCCGAAGGAGGCGATGGCGTACGTGCCGCCGAGGAGGTCGCTCACGAGGTTCTCGGAGGCCACCTTGTCCCAGGTCACGGTGATGCCGACGTCAGCGAGCTGCTGCGTGATGTAGGGCTGCGTCAGGTCTCCCTTGACCTCGGGCATCGTGATGTCGAACCCATCGGGGTAGCCGGCTTCCGCCAGCAGCTCCTTCGCCTTCTCCGGGTCATACGGATAGGCGCCGTCGAGGTCGCCGACGTAGGCCGGGCTGTCCGGGTTGAAGATCTGCTGGGACTGCGCGCCGTTGCCGCCGTAGATGTTCTTCACGATCGCTTCGCCATCGATCGCGTAGTTGAGCGCCTGGCGCACCCGGACGTCACCGAGGGCGGGCACCTGCGCTCCGTCGCGGTCGAAGATGATGAGGCCGAGCCACGTGACCTGTGCTTCGTTGATCGTGAGCCCCGCCGACTCCGCTTCCTTGAGCACACTGGCGTCGACGTCGGTGGTGTTGACCTGTCCGGACTTGATGGCGTTGAGCCGCGCGGTGATGTCCTCCATCGGCTTGACGACGATCTTGTCGTAGGGGTAAGCGTCCGGGTTCCAGTAGTCGGGATTGCGCACGTAGCTGTACTGGCTGCCGCGGATGGTTCCGTCGGCATCGAGCAGGTAGGGGCCGGAGCCGACCGGAGTCGTCGCGAACGACTCGGTACCGAAAGCCTCCGGTGAAGCCATCGCACCCGCCACCAACGAGAGGTAGTAGGTGAAGGCGGGATCCGGCGCACTGAGGTGGATCTCGACGGTCAGGTCGTCGACGACGACGACCTCATCCACGAGCCCGACCATGTAGACGGCCACACCCGTCCCGGACTGGAGGTGCTCGATGTTGGCCTTCACGACATCGGCGGTGAAGGGTGTGCCGTCGCTGAAGGTGATGCCGTCACGCAGCTGAAGGGTGAGAACCGTATTGTCCTCGTTGTAGGTGAACTCCTCCGCCATGTTCGGCTCGATCTCCCCGGTGGGGGTGTAGCGAAGGAGGGTGTCGTAGACCGGCTGCCAGTACTGCACCTGAAATCCGGTGTCGAGTTGGCCGGTGTCGAACGACGCGACATCCTGGCGGGCCGCGACCGTCAGGGTCTGCCCGCCTCCGCCGGATTCGGATCCGCCTTCCGAACCACCGCCTCCACCGCATCCGGCGAGCACGAGTGCCGCGCTCACCGCGACGGCGACACCGCCCGCGAGTTTCTTCCATGACGATCGCATAGGACCTCCTTGTCGACATGCTGCTGTGTATGGGACGGGTTGTGCGTCCGTCTTGGCGATAAAATTACCGTGCACTTGGTCGGTTTATCAATACCCAATCTCATTAAGTTTTCGACGGACCCCCGTCCCTGCCCGCTCCCCGCGCGCCGCTCGCTAGTCTGAGGGCACCGCGAAAGGACGTTTCATGACAGCCGCTTCGGAACCGAGGGCACCCCGCAAACGCCGGAACCCCAAGGGGGAAGCCCGACGGGAGAACATCCTCGACATCGCGAGTGAGATCTTCTCCGAGGGCGGCTACCACTCCGCATCGATCGCGGACATCGCGGCGAGAGCGGGTATCTCACAAGCCGGGTTGCTGCATCACTTCCCGTCGAAGCCCGAGCTCCTCCTGGCGGTGCTCAATGCACGGGATGCCGACGCTATCCGCCGCTTGCGAGAGGGCGGGCTCACCGGTGTCGCCTATCTCAACAGCTACCTGCACACCCTGAAGGAACACGAGTCCGACCTCGCCCTGGTGCAGCTCAACGCGATGATCTCCGCGGAAGCGCTCGCCGAGACCCACCCCGCGCACGACTACTTCGTCGAGCAGCATCGGCTGAGGCTCGACGAGTTCACCCGCAGCATCGCCGAGACGTTCGACTTCGACGCGATGCCCACGGGAGTCACCGCCGAGACGGTCGCCCGCTGGGCGATAGCCCTCGCAGAGGGAATGCGACTTCAAGTCCTCTACGAGGAGGAAGGGCGCGCGAACCGCTCCGACACCCTGACGCTCTTCTTCGAGACCCTGCGTCCGTATCTGAAGGACCCCCGGCCGATCTCAGCCGATCAGGTCATCGAGGTGGATGGCAGCCGCCGAATGACCGTTGTCCACGTCGAGGACGACGCGGGCTGATCACGCGAAAGCCCCCGGCCCGCCGCTCGAGGGGAGCTGCGGGCCGGGGGCTTCGTGGTGGTCGACGAGGGATGACGCCGCACAACAGGGTCCTAGAAGTCCCAGTCGTCGTCTTCCGTGGCCTCGGCCTTGCCGATGACGTACGACGAGCCCGACCCCGAGAAGAAGTCGTGGTTCTCGTCGGCGTTCGGCGAGAGCGCCGACAGGATCGCCGGGTTCACGTTCGTGACGCTGGAGGGGAACATCGCCTCGTAGCCCAGGTTCATGAGGGCCTTGTTGGCGTTGTAGTGCAGGAACTTCTTCACGTCCTCGGTCAGACCGACGCCGTCGTAGAGGTCCTGCGTGTACTGCACCTCGTTGTCGTAGAGCTCGTACATCAGGGAGAACGTGTAGTCCTTGAGCTCGTCACGACGCTCCTGGGTCTCGTTCTCGAGCCCCTTCTGGAACTTGTAGCCGATGTAGTACCCGTGCACGGCCTCGTCACGGATGATGAGGCGGATCAGGTCGGCCGTGTTCGTCAGCTTCGCCTTCGACGACCAGTAGATCGGCAGGTAGAAGCCCGAATAGAAGAGGAACGACTCCAGCAGGGTGGAGGCCACCTTGCGCTTGAGCGGGTCATCGCCCTGGTAGTAGTCCATGATGATCTGAGCCTTCTTCTGAAGGTTCGGATTCTCGGTCGACCACCGGAACGCCTCGTCGATCTCCTTCGTCGACGCGAGCGTCGAGAAGATCGAGGAGTAGCTCTTCGCGTGCACCGACTCCATGAACGCGATGTTCGTGTACACGGCCTCTTCGTGCGGCGTGATCGCGTCGGGGATCAGCGACACCGCACCCACGGTGCCCTGGATCGTGTCGAGCAGCGTCAGACCGGTGAACACCCGCATGGTGAGCAGCTGCTCGTCGGGGGTGAGCGTGTTCCACGACTGCACGTCGTTCGACAGCGGCACCTTCTCCGGCAGCCAGAAGTTGTTCACCAGACGGTTCCAGACCTCGAGGTCCTTGTCGTCCTGGATGCGGTTCCAGTTGATCGCCTGCACGCTGGAGACCAGCTTGAGTCTTTCAGGGGTCATGTTCTTCGTCGTTTCTCGGGTTTCAGCCGCGTTCTCGGGTCGACAGGTTCTCAGGTCAGAGCATGCACGAGACACACTCGGCCATGTCGGTGCCCTCGAGCGCCAGCTGACGCAGACGGATGTAGTAGATCGTCTTGATGCCCTTGCGCCACGCGTAGATCTGCGCCTTGTTGATGTCGCGCGTGGTGGCGGTGTCCTTGAAGAACAGCGTCAGCGACAGCCCCTGATCGACGTGCTGGGTGGCCGCCGCGTACGTGTCGATGACCTTCTCGTAGCCGATCTCGTATGCATCCTGGTAGTACTCCAGGTTGTCGTTCGTCATGAACGCCGCCGGGTAGTACACGCGACCGAGCTTGCCTTCCTTGCGGATCTCGATCTTCGACGCGATCGGGTGGATCGACGACGTGGAGTTGTTGATGTACGAGATCGAGCCCGTGGGCGGTACCGCCTGCAGGTTCTGGTTGTAGATGCCGTGCTTTTGGATCGACGCCTTCAGCTCGACCCAGTCCTCCTGCGTCGGGATGTGCTTGCCGGCGAAGAGCTCCTTGACCTTCTCGGTCGCGGGCACCCACGCCTGATCGATGTACTTGTCGAAGAACTCCCCCGACGCGTACTTCGAGTCCTCGAACCCGTCGAACGTCGTACCGCGCTCGATCGCGAGGTTGTTCGAGGCACGCAGCGCGTGGAACAGCACCGTGTAGAAGTAGATGTTCGTGAAGTCGATGCCCTCTTCCGAGCCGTAGTGCACGTGCTCGCGAGCGAGGTAGCCGTGCAGGTTCATCTGGCCGAGGCCGATCGCGTGCGAACGGTCGTTGCCGTCCTCGATCGAGCGCACCGAGCCGATGTGGCTCTGGTCGCTGACCGCGGTGAGCGCGCGGATCGCCGTCTCGACGGTCTGGCCGAGGTCGTCGGCATCCATCGACAGCGCGATGTTCATCGAGCCGAGGTTGCAGGAGATGTCCTTGCCGATGTTGTCGTACGACAGGTCATCGTTGTACGTGGTCGGCGTGTTCACCTGCAGGATCTCGCTGCAGAGGTTCGACATGTTGATCCGACCCTTGATCGGGTTGGCCTTGTTCACCGTGTCCTCGAACATGACGTACGGGTAGCCGGACTCGAACTGGATCTCGGCGACGGTCTGGAAGAACTCGCGCGCGTTGATCTTGGTCTTCTTGATGCGCGGGTCGTCGACCATCTCGCGGTACTTCTCGGTGACCGAGATGTCGCCGAAGGGCACGCCGTAGACCTTCTCGACGTCGTACGGCGAGAACAGGTACATGTCTTCGTCGTTCTTCGCGAGTTCGAACGTGATGTCGGGGACGACGACACCCAGCGACAGGGTCTTGATGCGGATCTTCTCGTCGGCGTTCTCACGCTTCGTGTCGAGGAATCGCATGATGTCGGGGTGGTGCGCGTTGAGGTACACCGCTCCCGCACCCTGACGGGCACCGAGCTGGTTGGCGTAGCTGAAGCTGTCTTCGAGCAGCTTCATCACGGGGATGATTCCGGACGACTGGTTCTCGATCTGCTTGATCGGCGCACCCGACTCGCGGATGTTCGACAGCAGCAGTGCCACGCCGCCACCGCGCTTGGACAGCTGCAGCGCAGAGTTGATGCCGCGGGCGATGGACTCCATGTTGTCCTCGATGCGCAGCAGGAAGCAGCTGACGAGCTCACCGCGCTGCGCCTTGCCCGCGTTGAGGAACGTCGGGGTGGCCGGCTGGAAGCGACCGGAGATGATCTCCTCGACGAGGGCGACGGCGAGCTTCTCGTCGCCGTCCGCGAGGCCGAGGGCGGTCATCACGACGCGGTCCTCGAAGCGCTCGAGGTAGCGCTTGCCGTCGAAGGTCTTGAGCGTGTAGCTCGTGTAGTACTTGAACGCACCCAGGAACGTCTCGAAGCGGAACTTCTTGCCGTAGGCGAGGTCGTTGAGCTTCTGGATGAACTCCATCGAGTACTTCTCGATGACGGCACCCTCGTAGTACTCCTTCTCCACGAGGTAGTCCAGGCGCTCCTTGAGCGAGTGGAAGAACACCGTGTTCTGGTTCACGTGCTGCAGGAAGTACTCCCGCGCGGCCCGCTTGTCGGCGTCGAACTGGATCTTCCCGTTCGCGTCGTACAGGTTGAGCATCGCGTTGAGGGCGTGATAGTCGAGTCCCTCGTAGGAGGGGTTCGCCTTGAATGCCACTGTCTCGGTCACTGAAGCTGCCACCGTCGTTCCAATCCGTCGCTCACGCGATCCACATCGTCCTGTGTGCCGAAGATCTCGAGCCGATACAAGTGAGGCACGTGGCACTTGCGGCTGATGATGTCACCGGCGAGGCAGAAGGCATCGCCGAAGTTGGTGTTGCCCGCGGAGATCACACCGCGGAGGTGACGCCGGTTGCGCTCGTCGTTGAGAAACCGGATCACCTGCTTGGGAACGGCGCCCTTCTCGACGCCTCGTCCCGCGCCCCCGCCATAGGTGGGGGTGACCAGCACGAAGGGCTCGTCGATGACGAGGTCTTCTTCGTTCCGGTGGAGGGGGATTCGTCGGGCGGGGAGCCCGAGCTTCTCGACGAACCGCGCGGTGTTACCCGACACGCTCGAGAAGTAGATCAGGAGCGGCGCTGCGGTCGCGACGGCGCTCATGGGAGGTCACGCCAGACGAGAGGCGAGCTCGTCGATCTTGTCGGGACGGAAGCCCGACCAGTGGCCCTCGTCGGTGACGACGACAGGCGCCTGCAGGTAGCCGAGTGCCTTGACCTGCTCGAGGGCCGTCGGGTCCTCGGAGAGGTCGAGAACCTCGTACTCGATGCCCTTGGCATCCAGGGCACGGTAGGTCGCGTTGCACTGAACGCAGGAAGGCTTGGTGTAGACCGTGATCGACATCTTTTCGTAACCCCTCAAATCTCTGGCCTGCTTCTCATCAGGCTGTTTCCCGGTAGACCCCCTGCCGGGACTTCAATACTACATATGGGGACCGACATTGGGGGCGACCACAAGGGGTAGTAGTTACATCCGTGTAGTTATCCACCGTTCTCCACGGCCTCAACACAGGTTCTCCACCGTTTCCTCCACAGGCGAAGGCCCCGTCCTGAGGGGCGCGAACCGCGTGAAATCGCGGCTGGGAAGCCCCTGTGAACGATCCATCCACAGGGGGCACCGTACGCCGGTCCTCGGACATTCGGATTCCTGTGGAATTCGTCGTTCGGCGTGTCGCGGCGTGTCGCCGCACGAGCGCTTCCACGACCGCCTCCGAGGCCCGGTACCGTTGTCTCGTGGCGGGATATCGGGATCTTCTTCGCACGCCTGGTGTGGCGCGCATGATCGCGGCTCAGCTGACCGCGCGCTTCCCCAACGGCATGATGTCGCTGGCGATCCTGCTGCACGTCGAGCAGCAGACCGGGTCGTACGGATCGGCCGGACTCGTCCTCGCGGCGACCAGCGTCGGTCAGGCCGTCGCAGGTCCCGTCACGAGTCGGTGGATGGGCGCCTGGGGGATGCGGCGGGTGCTCACCCTGACGCTCGCCGTGTGCGTCGTCGCGGTGCTCGGCCTCGCGGTCCTTCCCCTCGATGTGCCCGGCTACATGGCCCTCGGGATGGTCGCCGGGCTGTCCACCCCACCGGTCCAGGCCGCGGTCCGCACGATCTACCCGAAGCTCGTCAACTCCTCCCACCTCACTCCGCTGTTCTCCCTCGACGCATCGCTGCAGGAGATCATCTGGGTGCTGGCGCCGGTCGTCATCACGCTCGTGTCCACCCAGGTCGGGACGACGGAGGGCCTTCTGCTCGTCGCGATCGTCCTCGTCGCCGGTGGAGCCTGGTTCATCCTCTCCCCCGAAGTCGGACGCGTGCGCATCCCGCGCAGCCGCCATGCACTGGGCAAGGTCGTCCTCAAGCCGCCGGTTCTGCTGGCGACGGTGATCGGCTTCCTGCTGATCGGCGCCTGTGCCGCCGTGGAGGTGGGCGTGGTGGCCACCTTCGAACACGGAAGCCTGGCGGCCGGACTCATCCTCGCCGTGTTCTCGGCCGGGAGCCTGGCAGGCGGCCTGGCGTTCGGGCACATCCCCATCGGCCCCTGGGCCATGGCGCGCCGTCTGCTGATCGTCACGATCGGACTCGGCCTGACGATGGTCATGCTCAACGTGTTCTGGCTCGGCGGCACCCTGATCCTCGCGGGCATCGGCATCGCCCCCGCCCTCGCCGTCCTCTTCGCCATCACCACCGCGAGTGTGAAGTTCAGCGAGACCGCGGAGGCGTTCGGCTGGGCCGGCACCGGCCAGCTGATCGGCGCGGCCGCCGGTTCCGCCGTCGCCGGCTTCCTCGTCGATGTCAGCGACTGGCGAGGCGCGTACCTCGCCGCCACGATCTTCGCGGCGGTCGGGCTGATCGTCTCCGTCGTCTTCGTCCGTTCCTTCCCTGATCTGCGTCATCGCGACGCGAGCCCGCATCCCGACACCGAACCCTTGGCGGTCACTCCTTCATGAACTCCCCTTCCACTCTGAGCTCCGCCCCCGAGATCGTCTGCGTCGGCGAGTCCATGGTGTTGATCACCCCGACCGACGCCGGTCTCGCCGATGCCGCACAGGCGACGCTCGGTCTCGCCGGCGCGGAGGCGAATGTGTCCGTCGGCGTCGCCGCCAGCGGACACCGCGCCGCCTGGGCCTCGCGACTCGGCGCGGACCCGATGGGCGACCGGATCACCTCGGAGCTCGAACGTCGTGGCGTGGAGCTGTGGATCGAACGCGACGAGGACTCCCCGACCGGAGTCATGTT
The DNA here is from genome assembly GCF_024498615.1 of Microbacterium sp. J1-1. Lineage (NCBI taxonomy): Bacteria > Bacillati > Actinomycetota > Actinomycetes > Micrococcales > Microbacteriaceae > Microbacterium > Microbacterium sp. J1-1. The sequence goes on from NZ_CP089590.1 coordinate 2,611,565, forward strand.
CAAGGACCCCGGCGTCGAGACGTCGACCGTCTACTACTACCGCCGAGGATCGGCCGCCTCGCTCATGCAACCCGGCTTCCTGGCGCCGTCACGGCTTGAGGGTGTGCGCATCGTGCACACGACCGGGATCACCCCCGCCCTCTCCGCGTCCTGCCGGGAGATGACCGATCGGCTCTTCATCGATGCCCGCACCGCGGGCGCTCTCGTATCCTTCGACGTGAACGACCGCCGTCAGCTGTGGAGCAGGGAAGACGCGGCCGAGACCCTCGCCCGCCTGGCCGACGCCGCCGACATCGCTTTCGTCGGGCGCGACGAGGCGGAGCGCATCTGGGGGACGGTCTCACCTGCCGAGATCCGTGCGTTCCTGCCGAACTGCGGCCTGCTGGTCGTCAAGGACGGCGACGTGGGGGCAACCGCCTTCGAGGGCGAGTCCGAGCCGGTGTTCGTCCCCGCCCCGGTGGTCGAGGTCGTCGAGCCGGTCGGGGCCGGAGACGCCTTCGCCTCCGGCTTCCTGAGTGCGACCCTCGACGGCGACGACCTCGCCACGTGCCTCTCCGCGGGTCACGCCGCAGCCGAGCGCGTTCTGACGATCGCGGCCGACCTGCCACCTCTGGTTCCGCGCGGCTGACCGCGCCCCCTCCGGTCGTAGGCTGGTGCCATGCCCGCACCGCTCACCCTGCCTCGCATCGCCTGGGGCTCCCCCGCGGCCCCTCGGCGGGCCCTCCTGGTCCACGGTCTCGGTTCCTCCGGCGCTCTGATGTGGCGCCTCGGCGATGCTCTCGCCACGGCGGGCTGGCATGCGACGGCCGTCGACCTCCGCGGACACGGCGACGCCCCGCGGTCCCTCGATTACACCGTCGCCGCGTACGGTGCCGATCTCGCGGCGACACAGCCCGATGACGGCGGCCCCTGGGACGCGGTCATCGGTCATTCGCTCGGAGGCGCCGCCAGCACGGTCGCCGCGGCAGCCGCTCCGGAGTGGACGCGGCGCCTGGTCCTGATCGATCCCGCGATCCACGTCGACGGGCGCGATGCCGCCATCGTCAGGAAGAGCCAGGAGCGCGCGTTCGCGGACACACGACTCGAGGTCGTGCAGGAGGAGCATCCGCACTGGCATCCGCAGGATCACGAGCTCAAGATCGACGCGGTACGGCGCGCAAGCGCATGGGCGGTGGAGCAGACCAGCGCCCAGAATCAGCCGTGGGACGTGCGAGCCGACGCCGCGCGCCTCACGGTGCCGACCCATGTGATCGGCGCCGACCCCGCCGTCTACAGCATCTTCGCGGGTGCCCTCGCGAAGGAGGTCCTCGCGGCGAACCCGCTGATCACCCTGTCCGTCGTCGACGGTGCCGGACATTCCCTGCACCGCGACCGCCCGGACGAATCCATCCGGCAGCTTCTGGAGGCACTGGCATGAACGACTTCGATCCCACGACCTTCCTGCCCGACGACCTCCTCGACCGCATCCGCGAACGCGCTCCGATCCACGACCGGGAGAACACCTTCCCCCAACAGGACCTCGAGGAGCTGCGCGACGCGGGCTACCTGTCGATCCTGGTGCCGACGGAACGCGGCGGCGGGGGGCTCGGTCTCGCCGAGGCCGCGATCCTGCAGCAGCGCCTCGCGGGCGCCGCACCGGCGACGGCCCTCGCGATCAACATGCACCTGGTGTGGACAGGCGTCGCGAAGGTCTTCTCCGATCGCGGTGTCCCCGGCCTGGAGTTCGTGCAGGACGGCGCGGTCGCGGGCGAGGTCTTCGCCTTCGGCATCAGCGAGGGAGGCAACGACCTGGTCCTGTTCGGCAGCGACACCGACGCGGTGCCGGACGGCGACGGGGGCTATGCGTTCACCGGAACCAAGATCTTCACCTCCCTCGCTCCGGTGTGGACGCGACTCGGCCTGCACGGACTCGACACCACGAGCGCCGATGCCCCGCAGCTCGTGTTCGCCTTCATCGACCGGACGGATGCGGTGACGACGTCCGACGACTGGGACACGCTGGGCATGCGGGCCACGCAGAGCCGCACCACGCGACTGGACGGCGCCGTGGCGGAGGCCGATCACGTGGTACGCCGCATTCCGCCCGGGCCCAGCCCCGACCCCATCGTGTTCGGCATCTTCTCGGTGTTCGAGATCCTGCTGGCCTCGGTCTACACCGGCATCGCGCACCGTGCCCTCGAGCTCGCGGTCGCGACCGCGCAGAAGCGGCACTCCAAGAAGACCGGCGCGGCATACAGTCAAGATCCCGACATCCGCTGGCGCATCGCCGACATGTCGATCGCCTACGACGCGCTCCCTCCCCAGATCGCCGCACTCGCCCGTGACGTCGACGACCGCGTCGATCACGGGGCGCGCTGGTTCCCCCTGCTGTCCGGCGTCAAGCACCGCGCGATCACGATGGCGAAGCAGGTCGTGGACGAGGCGATGCTGGTCGCGGGCGGCGGCTCCTACTTCTCGGCGAACGAGCTGTCGCGGCTCTACCGAGACGTCCTGGCCGGCGCGTTCCACCCGTCAGACCCGGAATCCGCGCACTCCACTGCGGCGAGCGCGTTGCTGGGACCGATCGAAAGCTGAGCCCGGACAGCCGATTCCGCCGACATTCGCCCTCAATACGGCGGAATCGGTTGCCAGAGGCGCACTCGAGTGCGAAGATCGCACCATGGGTTCGGTGAAGAAGCATCCCCCTCTCGATGCGATCTCCAAGACGATCATCGAGTTGCTCCAAGAAGACGGCCGTCGCTCCTACTCCGACATCGGACGTGTCGTCGGGTTGAGCGAGGCGGCCGTACGTCAGCGGGTGCAGCGGCTCACCGAGTCCGGCGTGATGCAGATCGTCGCCGTGACCGACCCGATGCAGCTCGGCTTCCCGCGCCAGGCCCTGATCGGCATCCGCGTCTCCGGCGACACGCGCCACGTCGCCGAGGCCGTCGCGGCGATCGATGCGGTCGACTACGTGGTCATCACGGTCGGCTCCTTCGACGTGCTCGCCGAGGTCGTCTGCGAAGACGACGACGACCTGCTGGCACTGATCAACGACACCATCCGGCCGATCGACGGAGTCCTCTCCACCGAGACCTTCATCTACGCGAAGCTGCAGAAGCAGCTCTACAACTGGGGGACCAGATGAACACCGCCCGCACCACTCCCTCGGAGTCCGCACTGCAGACGATGGCGAAGGACCATCTGTGGATGCACTTCACCCGCCAGTCGACGATGGCCGAGTCCGGTGTGCCGATCATCGTGAAAGGCGAAGGCCACCGGATCTGGGATGCGAAGGGCAAGGAGTACTTCGACGGGCTCGCCGGCCTGTTCGTCGTGAACGCCGGGCACGGTCGACGTCGGCTGGCCGAGGCGGCTGCCGCACAGGCATCGGAACTGTCGTTCTTCCCGCTGTGGTCGTATGCCCACCCGGCGGCGATCGAGCTGGCCGACCGTCTCGCCGACGAGGCGCCCGGTGACCTCAACCGCGTCTTCTTCTCGACGGGTGGCGGCGAGGCGGTCGAGACCGCGTTCAAGCTGGCCAAGCACTACTGGAAGCTGCAGGGGAAGCCCACCAAGCACAAGGTCATCTCGCGCGCGGTCGCCTACCACGGCACTCCGCAGGGAGCGCTGGCGATCACCGGTATCCCGGCGATGAAGTCGATGTTCGAGCCGGTCACGCCCGGAGGCTTCCGCGTGCCCAACACGAACTTCTACCGCGCGGCCGAGATGGGAGGACCCGCCGACGACCTCGAAGCCTTCGGCCGGTGGGCGGCCGATCGCATCGAGGAGATGATCCTGTTCGAGGGGGCCGACACGGTCGCCGCGGTTTTCCTGGAGCCGGTGCAGAACTCCGGAGGGTGCTTCCCTCCCCCTCCCGGCTACTTCGCCCGGGTGCGCGAGATCTGCGACCGCCACGATGTCCTGCTCGTCTCGGACGAGGTCATCTGCGCGTTCGGTCGCCTCGGCCACACGTTCGCCTGCACGGGGCTCGGTTATGTGCCCGACATGATCACCTGCGCCAAGGGGATGACGAGCGGGTACTCCCCGATCGGCGCGACGATCATCAGCGACCGCATCTACGAGCCGTTCTCGCACGGCGACGTCTCTTTCCCCCACGGTTACACGTTCGGCGGGCACCCTGTCTCGGCTGCGGTCGCGCTCGAGAACCTCGCGATCTTCGACGAGGAGGGACTCAACGCCCACGTGCGCGAGAACTCGCCGCTCTTCCGCGCCGAGCTCGAGAAGCTGCTCGACCTGCCGCTGGTCGGCGACGTCCGTGGGGACGGCTACTTCTTCGGCATCGAACTCGTCAAGGACAAGGGCACGAAGGAGACCTTCGACGATGCCGAGTCCGAGCGTCTGCTGCGCGGCTTCCTCTCCCCCGCACTGTTCGAGGCCGGACTGTACTGCCGCGCCGACGACCGCGGCGACCCCGTCATCCAGCTCGCACCTCCGCTCACGGTGGGCCCCTCGGAGTTCCGTGAGATCGAGCAGATCCTCCGGGACGTGCTGACCCGCGCGCAGTCCGCACTGTAGGCCCCGTCCCGTCGTCGAGACCCCGTCCTGTCGTCGAGACCCCGTCCCGTCGTCGAGACCCCGTCCTGTCGTCGAGACCCCGTCCCGTCGTCGAGACCCCGTCCTGTCGTCGAGACCCCGTCCCGTTGTCGAGACCCCCGGTGGTTCACGCGACCTGGCGGGGGCCTCGACGCGGAGAGGGGGTCTCGGCATCAAAGTGAGAGAGGGACGGCACGTTCAACCGTGCGCAGCGCTCCGCCGCGCGGTGAGGGCGAGGTGCAGCGCCGCGAGGGTCTCCCCGTCGTCGAGGTCGGCACCCAGAAGCTCGGCGATCAGGGTGAGGCGCTGGTAGAAGACGGACCGGGACAGATGGCTCGCTGCCGCCGCTGCTGACCGGTTGCCGGGGTGTGCGACGAGCGCCGCCAGCACATCCACGAGGTCGCCGCGGCGCTCCCGGTCATGCTCGACGAGCGGCGCGAGCATCCGTTCGCTGTGCTCGTGAAGCCGATGATCGTCCCGCAACGAAGCGACGAGCCGTTCGAGGGGGCGATCCTCGACCCTGCGCACACGAGGACCGGCACCCGGATGATCCCCCACCGCAAGGTCTCGGGCGATGCGCAGGGAGGCGAGCAGTCCGAGGACGTCCTCCGCGGACGGACCGACGAACACCGTACGGTCGGGGCCCACGATGCGCGAGATCATGGCATCGGTGAAGGGCACGGATGCCGGCACCGAGAGCAGCGCGACATCGTGGGAGTCCACGCGGGCCGCGACCACCGCGCACCCCACCTGACGCGCCCGATAGGCGAGCTCGCTCGCCGACACCGCCCCGTGCGCGACGATGCCGTGGCAGTGATGCCCGTCGAAAACGAAGCCACCGGCGGCGAGACGGGCGGCGATGTCGGCGGGGCTCGCGAACCGCGCTCCGAGCAGGTCGTCGATGAGTCCGCTCTGCGCCAGGATCGACCACTCGGCGTCGCCCCCGTCGGCGAGGCACCCGAAGGCCAGCGCCGTCGCCCCCTGTTCGAGCACCGTGAGTCGCCCGGCCGGGTGCGCGGGACCCTGCAGCGCTGACAGGGTCCCCCAACGCACCCCTCGCGCCTGCACGGGCACCGACTCCCCGTCATCGGCGAGCCGCGCGAGCACCTCGACGACGGGCACGCGAAGAGGTTCGACGGCGATCACCTCGTGCGCGAGATTCTGCAGCACCACCGGAGACCCCAGTGCCCGCGCGGTCTCCGCGACCACCACGTCGGCCGGAGCGCCCTGGAGGCTGAGCGCCGTGAAGAGTTCGTGCAGGCGCTGACGCTCGGAGAGGGCGTCGGTCTGCGCGGAGATCAGCGCTCGATGCACGGCCTCGGTCACGGCCACGAACTTGACCTCGCTCGTCAGCACGATCAGCGCGAGTCCGGTCTCGGCGCACTCATCGGCCACCGCATCCGGCACTCGGGCATGCGAGACGCCGAGTTCCAGGACGATCCCCGCAATACCCGCGCGACGCAGTCCTCGGACGAACGCCCTCTGCTCCTCCGCCTCCTCCGGCCACCCTGCGCCCGTGCTCAGCAACAGTTCGCCGCCGTCGAGCAGCCGGGCGACACCGGCGCTGTCGGAGACGTGAGCCCAGCGCACTTCGGCGTCGAGTGCGGCCCCACCGACGAGGACTTCCGGCGCCCCGGCCTGCACCACCGGCTCCGCGAGGACCTCTCCGACCGTGAGCAGGGCGGTGGCACGGATCGGACGATCTGTCTGATCCGACGCGAAGTCCTGACGGTCTGACATCGCTATTGCCCCCCAGACTCTGTGAACATTGAGAAACACCAGCGTAGCGAACCTCGGTCAGAGTGTTCGAGATCACTTCTTCACCACTCGGAGGAACACCGTGGACATCGTCCGTCACGTCATCAACGGAGTGGAGACCGCCGAGGCGGCTCGCACCGGCCAGGTCTTCGATCCCGCCACCGGCGAGGTCTCCAAGCACGTCGCCCTCGCCTCGTCCGCCGAGGTCGAATCCGCCATCTCCGCCGCAGCGGCCGCCCTGCCCGCATGGCGCGAGACGAGCCTGATCAAGCGCGCCGACGTCTTCTTCCGTCTGCGGCAGCTCCTCAAGGAGCGCACCCCCGAACTCGCCGCGATCGTCACGTCCGAGCACGGCAAGGTGCTCTCGGATGCCGCGGGCGAGGTGTCGCGCGGTATCGAGAACGTCGAGTTCGCCGCCGGCCTCGTGCACCTCCTCAAGGGCGAGCGCAGTGAGCAGGTGGCCCGCGGCGTCGACGTCCACTCCGTCAAGCAGCCCGTCGGTGTGGTGGCGGCGATCACGCCCTTCAACTTCCCCGTGATGGTGCCGCTGTGGATGATCGCCTCTGCGATCGCCTGCGGCAACACGGTCGTCCTCAAGCCCAGCGAGAAGGATCCCTCCGCCGCCGTGTGGATCGCGAAGCTGTTCGCCGAGGCCGGGCTTCCCGACGGCGTGCTCAACGTCGTCAACGGCGACAAGGAGGCGGTCGACGCACTCCTGGATTCGCCTCGGGTGAACGCCGTCAGCTTCGTGGGGTCGACCCCGATCGCCCGCTCGATCTACCAGCGCGCCTCGGCCGCAGGGAAGCGGGTGCAGGCGCTCGGCGGCGCGAAGAACCACATGGTGGTGATGCCGGATGCCGATATCGACGCCGCCGCCGATGCCGCGGTCTCCGCCGCCTACGGTTCTGCCGGGGAACGCTGCATGGCCGTCTCCGTGCTCGTCGCCGTGGGTGACATCGCCGACGACCTGGTCTCTGCGATCGCCTCGCGCATCGACGGCCTGAAGATCGGCCCCGGTACCGATGCCGCGAGCGAGATGGGTCCCCTCATCACGCGCGAGCACCGCGACAAGGTCGCCTCCTACGTGACGGGAGCCGACGCCGAAGGCGCGACGGTCGTCGTGGACGGCACGCAGAAGTCCTTCGATTCCGAGGGGTTCTTCCTCGGCGTCAGCCTGATCGACCGGGTCGCGCCGGGCATGAAGGTCTACGACGATGAGATCTTCGGGCCGGTGCTGTCCGTGGTGCGCGTGGAGACCTACGCCGAAGCCGTCGAGCTCGTGAACGCGAACGCCTATGGCAACGGGACCGCGATCTTCACCCGCGACGGCGGCACCGCCCGCCAGTACGAGTTCGACATCGAGGTCGGCATGGTCGGCGTGAACGTCCCGATCCCGGTGCCGATCGGTGCCTACTCGTTCGGCGGATGGAAGGACTCGCTGTTCGGCGACTCGCACATCTACGGCCCCGAGTCGGTGCACTTCTACACCCGCTCCAAGGTCGTCACGACCCGCTGGCCGGACCACACCCCGTCGCAGATCGACCTCGGCTTCCCGAGCAACCACTGACTGGAGCGACCACGATGACGAACTTCACCGACCGCCACGGGGCCGCCCACCCGCTCCCCGCCCCCGAGACCGAGGCGCAGGTGCGCGCGGACGACCGCGGCCATGTGTTCCACTCCTGGAGCGCGCAGGCACTGATCGACCCGCTGCCCGTCGCCACGGGTCAGGGCTCGACGTTCTGGGACTACCAGGGGAACGCCTACCTCGACTTCTCGAGCCAGCTGGTGAACCTGAACCTCGGGCACCAGCACCCCAACCTGGTCGCCGCGATCCAGCAGCAGGCGGGGCGCCTCGCGACCATCCAGCCCTCGATGGCGAACGACGTGCGCGGTGAGCTGGCGCGTCTGATCGCGGAGGTCGCACCCGATGGCTTGGAGAAGGTCTTCTTCACCAACGGCGGCGCCGAGGCCAACGAATACGCGGTGCGCATGGCACGGCAGTTCACCGGCCGGCGCAAGGTGCTCTCGATGTATCGCAGCTACCACGGCTCCACGTCGACGGCCATCTCGCTCACGGGCGACCCGCGTCGCTGGGCCAATGACACGGTCGACTCCGGCGCGGTGCGCTTCTTCGGCCCCTATCTGTACCGTTCGCCGTTCCACGCCGAGTCGCCGGAGCAGGAGTCCGAGCGCGCGCTCGCGCACCTCGAGCAGACGATCCAGCTGGAGGGGCCGCAGACGATCGCGGCGATCATCATCGAGACCGTCGTGGGCACGAACGGCGTGCTCGTGCCACCGCCCGGCTACCTGCAGGGCGTGCGCGATCTGTGCGACCGCTACGGGATCGTCTACATCGCCGACGAGGTCATGGTCGGCTTCGGTCGACTCGGCGAGTGGTTCGGCATCGACGCGTTCGACGGACGCCCCGACCTCATCACCTTCGCAAAGGGTGTGAACTCCGGCTACGTGCCGCTGGGCGGGGTCGTGATCTCGGACCGGATCGCGAGCGCCTTCGACACGATGCCGTTCGCCGGCGGGCTGACCTACTCCGGGCACCCGCTCGCGTGCGCGGCCGGGGTCGCGACGTTCGAGGTGTTCCGCCGCGACGGCATCCTGGAGCGCGTGTGCGACCTGGGCGCGCGTGTGGTCGAGCCGACCCTGCGTCGATGGGAGCAGACGCACCCGAGCGTCGGAGAGGTCCGCGGGCGCGGGCTCTTCTGGGCGATCGAGCTCGTGCGCGATCAGGAGACCCGCGAGCCGCTGGTGCCGTTCAACGCGACCGGAGCGGATGCCGCCCCGATGGGTGCTTTCGCCGCGGCCGCCAAGAAGGCCGGCGTCTGGCCGTTCACGCACTTCAACCGGGTGCATGTCGCTCCCCCGCTGGTGATCGACGAAGAGGAGCTGGTGCGCGGTCTGGACGCGATCGACAGCGCGCTGACGGTCGCCGACGAGGTCGCCGCCGGCTGATCCGAGCTCGAGCCCCGCGCGCTCCCGCGGGGCTCGAGCTCAACCGCCCGACGGGTCCGAGTTCGTGGTCGCAGCACCCTGCAGCGAGTGCAGCTTCGCCAACGGCGAGAGGGCTACGTAGAGCAGCTGCGCAGCGAACAGTGCGGTGGCGAGAAGCAGGCATCCTGTCGTGCCCCAGAACACGCTCACCAGCGCGGCCAGTGCCGCGCCGACCGGTCGGGCACCGTAGGTCGCCACGACGAGAAGGGAGGAGACGCGCCCCAGCATGTCGACCGGCGTGATCGCCTGACGGATCGACGTCGTCGTGATCGCCCAGATCACCGGGCCGAATCCGAAGAGGAAATAGCTCAGCATGGCGAGCACGGACGTGGGCGCGACAAGTGTGACCGCCAGGGCGAGCGCGGCTCCGAAACCTCCGAGAGGACCGAGCAGCGCCGCGCCTCCGAGGCTGAGCCGCCTGGTGATCGCGGGCGAGACGGCTGCACCCACGGCCATGCCCACTCCGCTCGCGGCGAGCGCGTACCCCACGTGCATGGGCGTCATGAGAAGGATGTCGACGGCGTAGACGACGAAGATCGCCTGGATGATGAACCAGCCGATGTTGAAGACGAACGAGGTCAGGATGATGGTGCGCAGCACCGGGATCGACCATCCGAATCGGGCGGCCTCGCGCAGGTCACGCAGGATGGGTCGACGAGGTGCGCCGCTCTGCGGTGGGATGTCGAGGCGGAGAAGCAACAGTATGCCCAGCACGCACAGTGTGGTCGCCACGACGAAGGCACTCGATGCGCCGAGCCGCGACGCGAGCAGGCCGGCAGACGCAGGCCCGGCGATGAGCGCCGCGCTCCGGCCGAGCTCCACCCAGCGGTTCGCCTGGATGAGTTGATCCCGATCGACGAGCTGCGGTACGACAGCGGGCATCGCGACGCTGAACGCCACGGTTCCGACGGCACCGAGGAAGCCGATGAGCACGAGCTGTGGGAACGTGAGCACCTCGGTTACCAGGAGGACGATGGTCAGCGCCAAGGTCACGGCACGCAGCGACTCGGAGACGATCAGCACGGTTTTGCGGTTCAGCCTGTCCACCAGCAAGCCGACGGGGATTGCGAAGAGCAGGAACGGGAGCGTGTGAGCCACCTGCAGAACTGCTGTCTGAGCCGGGGAGGCTGAGAAGACCAGCACAGCGACCAGCGGCGCGGCGGCGAGGGACACCTGCTCGGCGAATTGGACGAGGACACCCGACCAGCCGACGCGGACGAAGGATCGGGGAAGCTTGCTCGTTACCGAAGACACATCCTCACGGTATTGAGCATCCGCGGCGGACTCCGGCGGGAATCGGACGCGGCATCCGGCGAGCAAATCTCGGCGGAGAGGGGACAGAACCACTCAGCTCCCGACGAGCGACTACTGAGTTCAAGGATTCTTCGCCACCGTGTCTCACGGAGCCACGTAAGTTAACCCAGTCGCCGAAATGCCGGACACATCCCGAATCACGGCATCACCCACGGATCTGCAGGACTCGAAGCCTGGTCCGACGCTGAGCGACACTGCGTGGTGCGCACACGTGCGCCACTGGTCACATTATAAGGAACTTCCATGAATTCTGCTACCCCCAAACGTCCCTCGATCGGCGCACGCATCAGCCGCAGGACAGCCTCCGTCGTTGTCTCGATCGTCGCCGTCGTCCTCGGAATCGCTCTCGGTGTGCTCGCTGCAGTCCTCGGCCTCAGCATCAGCCTGCCGCTCGGTCTGATCGCTGGGGCGGTCACCCTCTTCGCCAGCGTCTGGGTACTGACGGCCCTCGCACACAAGATCTGGCCGTCGAGCAAGTCGATCCGCCCGAGGCTGGCGCGCCGGAAGGCACCCTATGTGGTCGCCGGTGCCGCCCTCGCGATCGCGGGCGTCGCCGCAGGAGCCACGGTGCTCGCTCCGGTCGAAGGTGAGGAGAACCCGGTCGCAGCGATCGAACCCCGCTACTGGGATCTCGACACGGGCTCGCGCGTCGCCTATTGGAAGTTCGACGCCAAGACCGCATCCACCTCGGATGTGCCGATCATCTTCGTCCACGGCGGCCCTGGAGGCTCCAACCAGGCTCACGACTTCGAGTTCTTCCCTGAGCTCGCGGCGACCGGACACGACGTGTACCTCTACGACCAGCCCGGTGCCGGCTTCTCGCCGAACCTCGACCTCGACGACTACACGCTGGAGCGAATGGTCGAAGACCTCGACGCGATCCGCGAGGAGACCGGCTCAGAGAAGGCCATCGTCATCGGCCAGTCGGCCGGTGGGTTCGTGATCGAGGCGTACGCTGCCGAGCACCCCGAGCACGTCGAGAAGGCCATTCTGACCGCCCCCGGCGGGTACCTCACCTCCCCCGAGATCACGGCTGCCTCGGCCGAAGAGGAGAAGAAGCGCGAGGAACTCGGTCTGAACGTAGACGCGGGTGACATCGGCAACATGAACGAGAAGGTCACTCCCCGCATCCTGACGACCATCATGCTCCACTCGTTCGGCTTCTCCGCCGCCGCGGAGAACCTCACGTCGCAGGACGACGTCAAGCGCTGGTCTGCCGTGGCCCTGGGCGACAACACGGGTCTGAACTTCCACGCCAACCTCATGCTCGCCAAGGACTTCGGGATCCACGCCGAAGACACCCTGGAGAAGCTGAAGGAGCTCGACGTACCGACCATGATGCTCAAGCCGCAGTTCGACTACGTGCTCTGGAGCGTTCAGTACCCGTACGTGGAGGCGAACCGCGACATGCAGGTCGTCTACATCGAGGACGCGGAGCACACCGCCTGGGTGAAGCAGCCGAAGGCAGCCCGTGACGCGATCGCCACCTTCATCGAAGGAGGAACGCAGGACGTCTACACCGGTTCGGAGTCGCCCGCGATCACCCTCGGCAGCCGCTGAGACCTGGCGGGACGCACGTCCGGTGTGAGCATTAGGAGCTCCCTTCGCCCGTGCAGCAAAAGAGACGGCCGGTCAGTCATGATCTCTCATGTCTGATCGGCCGTCTTCTCGGTGGACCTAAGGGGATTCGAACCCCTGACCTCCTCGATGCGAACGAGGCGCGCTACCAACTGCGCCATAGGCCCGTGAACAACATCTACGCTATCACGGCGAACGGGATGCTCGCTTCCGTCCGATCATCCGGCGGCACGGCGAGAGAGGAGTTCGCGCACGTGCGCCTCGATCTCGGCGTCGTCGACGAAACCCATCTTCGCGTAGGGCGAGGATGCGGCGGGAAGCGGTGTGGGCGCGGCCGGCGCCATCTGCTCGGCACGCTCACGGAGCGCGGCCACCCGCGCGGCCTTGCGGCGTTCTTCCTGCGCCTCGATCTGATCCTGAGCGGCCTGCGCGCGCGACCCGGCGACGGAGACCAAGGGCTCCGGCAGCGGCCGTGGCGTCCAGGTCGCTCGGCCCTGGTCATGCAGTTCAGGAGCAGCGACGCGTTCGACCACCGGAGCGGACACGACGTGCGTGGCGCGTGCGGCCCGAGCGGCGACAGCTGCCATCCGCTGAAGTGCGATTCCGGCGGGAACGATCAGAGCGCCACCGAGCCACAGCAGCAGCGAGGAGCCGGCGACGACGAGCTGCCAGACACCGAAGCCGACGGCGGCGAGGCCGAGCAGGAGCGAGACGGTGGACACCATGCGCACGCGACGACGGGCGCGGGCACGACGGATCACCGGGTCGGCCCTGGTCGCGGCGAGCTGTTCCCGCAGCGACTCGAGCTCTGCGGCCTCACGTTCCGACTGCACGCGCTTGGCGAGCTTCTGCTGCGCCAATGCGGTGCGCGCATTCAGTTCGAAACGCACCTCTTGCGGCGTCTCGCTCGTCTCGGCGAGAACCCTCAGCGCCTGGTTCAGGCGGACGGCGTTGCGCTCCGCGGCGTTGTACTGAAAACGACCACGCCACGACGGGAGCAGATAGAGCATCCAGAGGAGCACGGCGACGAGGACGATCACCCCTCCACTCAGCACCGGCCCGTCCATGGTGATAACGCTACGGGCACAGGGGCGGCGTGGCCGTACAGAAGGGCGCGTGTCGCGGCGAGTCCTTCCGGATCCGCCCGGTTCGGGGTCTCGTCAGAACGAGATGCGGTCGGAGGGCGGCACGGTCGAGGCATCCGGCGGCACCTGACCGCTCAGCCACCGCGCCAGCACTCCCTGCGGCACATCCTCCTGCGTCAGCGCGAACGCGTAGTGATCGCGCCAGTCGCCATCGATGTGGATGTACCGGCGGCGCAGACCTTCGTAGCGGAATCCGAGCTTCTGCACGACGCGGATGCTCGCGGCGTTCTCGGGACGGATGCAGATCTCCATCCGGTGCAGCCCGTACTCCGTGAAGCATGCGTCCGTGGCGAGCGCGACGGCGGTCGGGGTGATGCCCCGCCCGGCGAACCGCTCGCTCACCCAGTAACCGATCGTCGCCGAGCACAGGGAGCCGCGGGCGACACCCCACACGTTGAGCTGTCCCGCCACCTCACCGTCGTACTCCATGACGAAGGGGTAGCCCGAACCGTCGCGGTACTGCTGCAGCAGCCTCCTGATGCTGAGTCGCATGTCGAAGGACACCGAGCCGTAGGGGACCGTCGCCTCCCACGGCTGCAACCAGGAACGGTTCGCGAGCAGTTCGTGCTGCAGCGGGCGGGCATCCTTCGCGCGGATGAGCCGCAGTTCGATGGGTCCGTGTCGCATCCCCGCCGCCAGTTCCATGCCGCACCGACCCCGCAGAGTCGCCTAGAGGCGTTCCGCGAACTCCTTGAGCCACGGGCGCAGTTCGGGGCCGAGGTCATCCCGGTCCGCTGCGAGCTGGACGATCGCCTTGATGTAGTCGACGCGGTCGCCCGTGTCGTAGCGGCGTCCGCCGAAGATGACGCCGACGACGCCGGGACCCTGCTGATCGGTCGCGAGCTCCTGCAGCGCATCCGTGAGCTGGATCTCGCCGCCCTTACCCGGCTCGGTGCGCTCGAGGATCTCGAAGACCGATGCCGGCAGGACGTAGCGGCCGATGATGGCGAGGTTCGAGGGAGCATCCTCCTGCGCGGGCTTCTCGACGAGCCCGGTGACGCGAACGGCGTCCGACCCCTCGATGTCCTCGACAGCGGCCGCGCCGTACATGTGGATGTTCGCGGGGTCGACCTCCATGAGCGCGATCACCGCGGCACCGGTGCGTTCGTGCTCGGCGATCATGTCCGTCAGCAGGGGGTCGCGCTCGTCGATGAGATCGTCTCCGAGGAGCACCGCGAAGGAGCTGTCCCCCACGTGGGTCCGTGCCCGCAGGACGGCGTGCCCGAGGCCCTTCGGCTCTCCCTGACGCACGAAGTGGATGTCGGCGAGGTCGCTCGACTTCATCACCCGCTCCAGCCGCCCCGTGTCGCCCTTCTCCATGAGCTTCACCTCGAGCTCGGGAACCGAGTCGAAGTGGTTGGAGATCGCGTTCTTGTTGCGGCCGATGATGACGAGGATGTCATCGATCCCGGCGTCCGCCGCCTCTTCGACCACGTACTGGATGGCCGGCTTGTCGACGACCGGAAGCATCTCCTTCGGCATCGCCTTCGTCGCAGGCAGGAATCGTGTCCCCAGTCCTGCTGCGGGAATGACGGCCTTGATCTTCTGTGCACCCATCCCCACAGCCTAGCGGTGAGCATCGCCGTAGACTCGAAGCCATGTCGAACGACGTCGAACACGCCAAACGCGCGCTCCGCGCCGATCTGCGCGAGCGGCGTCAGCTCCTCTCGGACGCGCAGCGCGAAGCCGCCGCCACCGCCATCGGTGAACGACTCGACGCGCTCATCGACGATCTCGGCGCCCGCTCGATCTCGTGCTTCCTCTCCACCACCACAGAACCGGGCACTCGTGAATTCGTGACGCGGGCGGTGCGCCGCGGAATCCGCGTCCTCCTTCCCGTCACCCGCGCCGACGGACTTCTCGACTGGGCCGTCGCCACGGAGGACGATGAGATCACCGAGGGGCTCTACGGACTTCCGGAGCCGACCGGAGAGGTCCTCGGCCCGATCGCCGTCAACGACGTGGAGCTGATGATCGTCCCCGCCTCCGCCGTCGACCGCAGCGGGATGCGGATGGGCTGGGGGCGCGGATACTTCGACAAGACGATCGGCTCGATGGAGAGATGCCCTCCGGTCTATGCGGTCGTCTATGATTCCGAGGTACTCGACGAACTTCCGAGCGAGGTGCACGACCAGCCGGTGAACGGCGTCGTCACCCCCTCGCAGACGCTCACCCTGTCGCCTCCGCGACGCTGACCCGCAAGGACGCCCATGCCCACCTACGCCTATGCCTGCACCTCGTGCGGACACCAGTTCGATGCCGTGCAGAGCTTCGCCGACGATGCGCTCTCGGTGTGCCCGGAGTGCGGCGGCACCCTGCGCAAGCAGTACGGCTCGATCGGGGTGACGTTCAACGGCTCCGGCTTCTATCGCACGGACTCGCGCGCCAAATCCGGTGGTTCGAAAGACACTTCGGCATCATCGAAGTCGGAATCGACGACGAGCGCCAAGCCGGCCGCTGCGTCGACACCGGCCTCTTCCTGAGGCCCAGACCTGTTCGGAGATCCCATGTTCAAAGGCTTCAAGGACTTCCTGCTCCGCGGCAACGTCATCGACCTCGCCGTCGCCGTCGTCATCGGCACGGCGTTCACCGCGATCGTCACCGCGGTCGTCAACAGCATCATCAACCCACTGATCTCCCTCTTCCTCAAGGCCGACGCCGCGGGAGATTTCGGGATCCCCGTGACGAACATCTACGGCGAAGAGGTCCTGTTCCCGATCGGCGACCTGATCTCGGCGATCATCACCTTCCTGGCCGTCGCCGCGGTGGTCTACTTCGTCTTCGTCCTGCCGATGAACACCTTCAAGGCCCGGGTCGAAGCACGCAAGGGCACGCCGGCGGAAGAGCCTGAGGAAGAGCCCGCCGCAGCGAGCGAGGCCGAGCTGCTCGTCGAGATCCGCGACCTGCTCAAGGCACAGCGCGGGGTCTGACCGCTCCCCCGTCACCAGAGACGCACGGCTTCTCCTCGGAGGGCCGTGCGTTTCTCGTCCGCCGACCGCACCATCGGCAGCCCGGTCCCTCAGTAGTGCGGGGGCACGTCCTGGATGAGTTGGTCGTCGTTCGGACCCTTCGGTCCCTTCGACCGCGCCGGTGGCGGCGTCGACTCACCGGGTGCGGACTCCGGTGCCGGATCACTGCCGGGAACCGGCGTCAGGCGAGCACGACGGGAGCCGGGGACCCGCACCACGCTCTGGCGCGGAGTCCGGTCGTCGTTCTCGTCAGTCATTCTGGGTGTCGATGATGTCGATCGGCTGCGTGTCGTTCTCCGCACGCGGGGCGGAGTCGGAGATGCCGAGCACGGCGGCGATGCGCGTCGCCACCGTCACCGGATCGCTGTACAGATCGAAGGCGTGCACGCGCACGTAGTGCCAGCCGAGACGACGCAGCACGTGCGGCCGCAGACGCAGGGTCTCCCGCAACGATTCGCCCCGGGATTCCGGATCGGATTCGATGACGACGGCCTTGCCCGCGTGCTGCGCGACGAGCGGCAGCAGCCCGCGGTAGTCGACGTCGACAGAGGCACCGAGCCGCCGGAGCTCCCGGGCCAGAGCGAGGGTGAGGGGGTCTGCGAGGTCCTCGAGCCGCGCATCCCGACTGCGCGTGGCGAGCCCCCCGAGGATCGACATCAATGTGGCCGCGCCGTGCTCGAGACGCCCATCGTCGAACGACGAGGGCCGGATCGAGGAGACCAGGACCATCGAACGGCGGGCACGGGTCATCCCGACGGTCAGGAGCCGCTCGCCATCAGGGGTGGAGAGGTCGCCGAAGTCGCTCAGGACACGACCGTGCTTGGTGAGTCCGAAGCCGAGCGAGAAGATGACGCGGTCCCGGCTCTCGGCGACCGATTCCTCGAGGGTCAGCACCGCGAAGGGCTCGACCGTGTCCCGTCCGACGAAATCGGCCACATCCGATCGGCCCGCGAAAGCGGAGGTGACGGCCGCGCGGACCCGCTCCGCGTGGCGTGCGCTGGCCGTGACGACCATGAGCGACTCCGACGGGCGGTGCACGGCATGCTCCACGACGAGTGTGACCACTCGGGCGACCTCGGCATCCGGGCTCTCGACCGCGCCCGAGATCGGATCGGGAGTGCCGGTGCCGCCCTCGACGTAGTCGACCGTGAGACTGCCGCGACCGAGGTACGAGCCGGCCCAGGGCAGCGACACGATCTCGCCGCCGTAGAACGCGTCGTTGATGAGTTCCGCGAGGTCTTCGCCACCGGCTCGGTAGCTCCGGGTCAGCGTCATCACAGGCAGCAGCTCGGACAGCCGCTCGAACGCCGAGACGTCGTCGAACGGGACCTCGGGCTCCCACGAATCCTCCGGATCGACCGCGATGTGGAAGGGCGTCGGACGCTGTGTGACCGGGTCCCCGAAAGCCACGATCTGACGAGCACGACGGATCGTCGGCGCTGCCTCGGCGAGGTTGATCGCCGCCGCGTCGACGAGGAGGACGGTGTCGAACTCCACGGACTCCGGGATCTCCGGCACCTGATACGGCGAGGAGATCCAGACGGGAGCAAGCACGTCGACGAGCGTGGGCGCGGCACTGACGATCTGCGCGGTGGTCGCCGACTGCTGCGTCAGCGCGCGGCGGAGGTGCTGCGATTGCTGAGGCTCGTCGACGATCGCGATCCGCCACTGGTTCGCGAGCTGCCAGGCGAGAAGAGGACCCGCCATCGCGGCATGCGCTTCATCCACCAACCGGAAGTCCCGCTCGAGACGGTCGACCACGGCGGTGTTCGCGCCGAGGAGGGCACGGTTGTCCTGCAATGCTCGCTCGAGGAGTGACTGCCACCAGGCGAACTCGAGCTCCTCCCCCACCTGCGACTCGGAGACGTGTCGCACCGAGAGTTCCGTGAGCAGCGGCTCGAGCCCGAGGAGCGCCAGACGGTCACGCAGCTGTGCGCGCTCCACGAGGTTCTCGAAGACGTCGGACTTGGCAGCGAGCCCGGCCAGGGTCCGCACGAGTCGTGCCACGGGCAGCGAGGCCAGAGGCTCGCGGCGCCCGAGCGCGGCATCGAGCTCGGCGAGCTCGGCCTCCGCCCGCTGCCAGGCGGCGTAGACGTCGGCGAGACCGAGCGGGATCTCCGGAGCGGCACCGGCTTCGACATAGCGCTGCCACTGCGTGCGCTGGGCCTGGATCCGCAGTAGGGCCTCGTGCATCTCGGTGACGTGGACGCCCGGACGCACATATTCCTTGGCGAGACGACGCAGCCGCCGCCTGTTCGCCCCGGAGAGCCCGGGCGCATCGCGACGCGAGCCGTGCGCCTGGATGAGCTCGCCGAGCGGACGCTCGAACACGGTGGGACTGAAGCGGTCCAGGGAGTCGCGGATGCCCTGCAGCAGCCGCAGGTACTCGCCGAGTTCGTCAATGGTCGAGAACGGACGCATGTGCGTCTGCGCGATGAGTTCGTAGCCGCGTTCCAGGAGGGCGGGAACGCTGCTGGAGTGCAGCCTCCCGGCCAGTTCATGGGCGGCGCGTGCGGCCTCGGTGCTGGCGAAGGTGACGCCGTACCAGGGAGAGTCGTTCGGACCGAAGCGGAACTCGCCGAGACGTGCCGCCTGGGCGAGCGCTTCGGCGGCTTCGCTGCGGTCTGACGCCAGACGACGCAGTGCGTCTGATCCGAGCCGCGCGGTCGTGGAGGGAGGGACCGGCAGGGAGGCGAGCCGGGTGAGTTGGCGGGTCGCGTCGAGCACCGACGCGTCCATGCCGGCGATCGGCGCGGTGAGCGCCTCTCGATAGTCGCGAAGCACCGTGCGCAGGCGCACCAGCGCATCGTCGACCTCGCTGACCTTCGGAGCCGTGGCCTTCTCGTTGCGACCGATGGCCCTCACGAGGTCGCGGCGGACGCTGGCGGGCGAGATCGCAAGACTGTCCAGACCGATGCCCGCGAGCCGATGCCGCACACCGTCCAGCGTCGACCGACGGGCGGAGACCACGAGCACCCGCTTACCGCCCCGCACCAGTTCGCCGAGCGCGTTGATCACGGTCTGCGTTCCGCCCGTGCCGGGAAGTGTCGCGACGGTCAGGGAGTGCCCCGCGGCGATGCGTGCGAGCACGGCTTCCTGCTCGGCGTCGGCATCGAGGAGCAGGTTGTCGGACGCGGGAGCACGATCGTCGGGGCCGGTGTGGTGCGGCGTGGCCCGCGGTGCCGTGACACGCTCGCGGTCGCCGACGTGGCCGCCCAGCGCGTTGAGGACCACGTGGTCGAGGCTTCCCCCATCACGCGACATCGCACCGGACACGTCCGCGAACGTCGAGACGACGAGCCGCGGCTCGACCGAGAACGTGTCAATGGAGCGCGTCATCGCTCGCAGGCTGTCGATCACGGGCTGCGGCTTGAAGATGCCGCCGTCATAAGCGAGGGCGGCGAGCGCCGCGGCGTCGATCGAGAGGCCGAAGTGTTCGCGTGCGATCCGGACGAGCGCGGGGTTCACCTCGAAGGCGCCCTGCAGCTTCAGCTCGAAGTCCGAGTGATGGCGACGGATCGCCAGCGGGCGAAGCAGCACGGGTGCGGCGAAGCCTGCCCCTCCGATGCGCCACCCCGCGACGCCGACGGCGAGGTGCACGGCCTCGATCCCTCGGACCGTGCGGAGTTCGGTGTTCTTCGCGGTGATGCGCTCCGCCGCGAGTCGCGCGGTGCGCAGGCCCACCTCATCGCGGAACAGATTCGACAGGAGGGTCGACTTGCCGGTGATGAACTGCGGCAGGCTGCCCGGATGCGCTTTGGAGATGTCGATGCCGGACTCGACGGTGTCGCGGAAGCTGACCAGCGGCGACGGCCCCCCCAGATCAGCGGCCTCGGCCCTCAACCGGGTCCGTTCGGCCTCGGCGGCATGCGCGATGTCGACACCGGTCGCGGTCTCACGCAGGTCACCGATCGACACAGCGGCTTCCGCCGCTGCGTCCTCCGCAGACCTGTCTTCACGTCGCCACACATTGACACCCTAGGCGCGACACGCGGAGAGCGAGAGTATCCCAGGCGGGTTTCCGCCGAATTTCCGCCGGAGACGGGTGACCCGCACTCCTCCTGCCCCGCGCTCCACCGTTTCGTCTTATCCACCTGAGCCGGGCGGAGGATGGTCCGCGACCGCTGTCGCCGGTCAGGATGGTGCCATGACCTTCCGCTACGACTTCGCTCCGACTCCGTTCGGCGACGCCCTCGCGGTGTTCTCCGACGAGGGCATCGTACGATTCGACCTCTCCGAGTCCGAAGACCCGCACGTCCCCTGGCTCCTCGAAGGGGTCGCCCGCCAACTGCACGCCGTCCCGGAACCCGACCCCGGCGCCGCCGACGAGCTCGCGCACCTGCTCGCCGAGTACTTCGACGGCTCACCGGTCGCCTTCCAGGAGCACCTCCGGCTCGATTGGCGCCTGACCGACGGTTTCGCGCGCACCGCGCTGCAGACCATCAGTGGCATCGCCTGGGGAGAGACGATGAGCTACGGCGACGTCGCCGTGATGGCAGGACACCCCGGCGCCGCTCGCGCCGTCGGCACCGCGTGTCGGCTCACACCGTTCTCGATCATCGTTCCCGTGCACCGGGTGGTGCGCTCGGATGGAAGCCCTGGGCATTACGGCGCACACCCCGAACGCAAGCGGTTCCTGCTCGACCTCGAAGCCGGCTGACCCCGCGTGGCGCGAGACGTGGACCCGGCGAGTAGGCCGCCGGGTCCACGTCTGACGCCAGGGGAGAAGAAAGCCGGGTGATAAAGTCGACGCTACGAAACGGGGCACGCAGTCGTCACCCGGAAGCAGGTAATCGTGAGCGCTCCCGCCACCCTCGAATCCGAGACCGAACTCGTCGCCAATGCCGTGCGCGAGCTCGCCAGACGAACTCGTTTCCCCGTCGCTTTCGGCGGTCTCATCGAAGAGGGCGTCGTGAGCGTCACCAGTATCGTCGGCGCACGCACCCGCTCGCTGGACGGACTGCGCGTCCGCCCGGAGCGCGGACTGGGCGGACGAGCGATGATGGAGTTGCGCCCGCGGATGACGAGCGACTACGGCTCGTCCCAGCAGATCACCCATGACTACGACGTGTTCGTCCTCGGTGAAGGCCTGCGCACGCTCCTCGCCCTGCCGATCATCGTGCAGGGCCGCCCCCGCGGCGTCCTCTACGCCGGCGGGTGGGATGAGGAACAGGTCGGCGGCGTGACCACCGCACCTGCCATGCAGGTGGCGCAGTCGGTCGCCGACGAGCTGCGCATCCGTGACGAGGTCCAGCGGCGGATCCAGTCGAACACCGGCGGGGGTGATGCCGTAGCCCCGCCACAGCGTGAGGAACTCCGGGAGAGCTTCGCCGAATTGCGCAGCATCGCGGCTTCCCTCGATGACGCCGAACTCCGTGCGCGCATCGCGCGGGTCGAGCAGCGTCTCGTCACCCTCGCAGGCGACGATCCGGCCGTCTCGACCAGTCCGATCCCCACCGTTCGCCTCTCTCCACGGGAGACCGACGTGCTCGCCTGCGCCGCGATGGGTGCGACCAACGCGGAGATCGCGACGCAACTGGGTCTGCGCGAGGGCACCATCAAGGCGTATCTCGGCACGGCGATGTCCAAACTCGACGCCTCCACGCGACATGCCGCCGTCACGCGCGCACGGCGTGCAGGTCTCCTCCCGTGAACATATTCACCGCATGAATGTCAATTCGCTATTGTCCGGTTGCTCGGTTTCGCCGGATGACATATATTCGCATTCATGGCGAGAAGAATTGTGCATCAGCTGGTAGACGACATCGACGGCAGTGTCCTCGAAGTAGGTGAAGGCGAGACCGTCCACTTCTCGTTGAATGGCACCTCCTACGAGATCGATCTGAATTCGTCCCATGCCGAGGAGTTGCGCGCGGCTCTCGAGCCGTACATCTCCGCCGGACGCCGCGCCGGTTCTTCCGCCGCGACCCGCACGTCGCCTTCGCGCAAGCGCCCTGCCCGCAATCCGGAGGTCGCGGCGATCCGCGCATGGGCCAAGGAGAACGGCCACGCCCTCTCCGAGCGCGGACGAATTCCCGCGCCTATCGTCGACGCGTACAACGCCGCACACTGATCTCGTACCGAGTCATCCCTTCGGGGAAGACTATTCGGCCGTCTCCTTCACCCACGGCTCGTCCCGCAAAGTGATCTCCTCGGTCATGTCCGCGAGGAATCGGATGACGACTTCCCTTTCCGCAGGGCTGAGGCGCGCCGCGGAATAGAAGCGCTTGGCCTGCTGACGGCCGACCGTCTCCATCGCAGCCAATCGCGTCTCCGGCGTGATGGCGATATGAAGTGCCCGTCGGTCGGTGGGGTGCGGCGCCCGCGTGATGTGCCCGCCCTTCTCCAACCGGTCGAGGAGCTTCGTCGTCGCCGCCGTGGAG
Organism: Microbacterium sp. J1-1; assembly: GCF_024498615.1. NCBI lineage: Bacteria > Bacillati > Actinomycetota > Actinomycetes > Micrococcales > Microbacteriaceae > Microbacterium > Microbacterium sp. J1-1. The sequence goes on from NZ_CP089590.1 coordinate 2,634,257, forward strand.
ACACCGAGGTGGTGCGCGATGCCCCCGGGGGTTGCGACCAGCTGCCGGTTCGCGCACACGATCAAGTAGTGCAGCGCACGCATGTCGGTCTCATTGAGCCGCATGTAGCGCCGGGACGCCTGTGAGAGCTTCTGCTCCGCCTCTCGCAGATTCGCGAGCGACTCCATGAGCCGGGCGATCTGTCGCAGCTCCTCGGGTGGCACACCCTGCCGGTCCACGAGCGTGCTGCGCGGATCACTGGCGTCGACGTCGTAGATCGCCGAATGCGTCAGTCCATCGGGAGTCTTCTCGTGCCCACTCTCGCTGGGGTCACCGTTCGACAACACTTCCTCCGCGCTCTCCTGCGGGGTGGTGCCGGGCTCCGTGTCCATGCGATCATGTTACACACCAACAGTTTCATGCTAAGTTGACTACTTACCAAGTTAGCGAAACACCGGACGCCTCGGAATCAAGGAGATGCCATGGATGACGTGACCCTCCTTGCCGAAGACGGGACCGCCGTGGGCACGCTGCCGAAGCGCGACGTCCACACCCGCGACACCCCGCTGCATCTGGCGTTCTCCTGCTACGTCCTCGACACGCACGGTCGCCTCTTGCTCACTCGTCGCGCACTGGCGAAGAAGACCTGGCCGGGTGTGTGGACGAACAGCTTCTGCGGTCACCCCCGCCCCGAGGAGGACATGCTCGATGCCGTCCGGCGGCACGGTGTCCACGAGCTCGGGATCGATCTCACCGACCTGCGCCTCGTCCTCCCCGACTACCGCTACCGAGCCGTGGACGCGAGCGGGATCGTCGAGAACGAGATCTGTCCCGTGCACGTCGCCGTCATCGACGGCCGGCCCTCGGCGAACCCCGACGAGGTGTCCGAGTGGATCTGGGTCGACGTGGCCGCTCTCGTCGAGGGCATCACGCACACCCCGTTCGCCTTCAGCCCCTGGCTCGTCGAGCAGCTTCCGATTCTTCGACGACTCGGCGAGGTCTGACCGATGAGCGGCACGGTGACGGAAGAGGACCTCGGGACGCGCATCGAAGAAGCTCTGCGCCACCGCTTCTCGGAGCGCAGCGCGGCTGCCGAGAAATACGGAGCGGAGTTCGTCGGACTCTGGCGCGCCGCCGCGCAGCACGCTCTCGGCGGAAAGCTCGTCCGTCCTCGCCTCCTCATCGACCTTCTGCAATCACTCTCCCCCTCCCCCTTGTCGGAGCGGGAGACCGCGTGCGCGATCGATGTGGCCGCACACGTCGAGCTCCTCCACTTCGCCTTCCTCCTGCACGACGACGTCATCGACGGCGACCTGACCCGGCGGCGCGGTCCGAACCTGATCGGCGCTCTGGTCGCGGCCCACGCCGATACTCACGTCGAGCCCGCACTGCACTGGGCGCGCTCGAGTGCGATCCTCCTCGGGGACATGCTTCTCTCCTCGGCCGTGCTGGGGTTCGCGCGAGCCGATGTCTCCGCCGACGCCCGTGGGCGCCTGCTCTCACTGCTCGAGCAGACGATCTTCGAGACCGTGGCCGGAGAACATGCCGACGTCGCACTGAGCGACGGCGTGATCGCGCCCGATCTGCGAACCATCCTCGCGACGAGCACTTACAAGACGGCGACTTACTCCTTCGTGCTCCCCCTGCGCGCCGCCGCCGTGCTCGCGGGCTCATCCCCCGCCGCCGAGGAACAGCTCAGCGAGATCGGTCGGCATCTCGGCCTCGCCTACCAGTTGCAGGATGATCTGCTCTCCGTGTTCGGCGACCCCGGACAACACGGCAAGGACGCCTACTCCGACCTGCGCGAGGGCAAGGAGACGGCGATCATCGCCTACGCCCGCATGACGGCGCACTGGGAGAGCATCGAGGTGCACTTCGGCAGATCCGAACTCACCGTCTCGGAGGGGTCCGAAGCCCGAGATCAATTGCGCGCGTGCGGTGCCGAGAGCTTCGTCCTCGGACTCATCGACGAGCATCTGGATGCGGTGTCCACCGCGCTTGCCGCCGCGGAGTCCGACGGTACGCTCCCCGCCGCGGCTGCCCAGACGATCCGCGCTCACGCGTCCCGCGTCGAAGGGCGCCGCCGATGACCGCGGAACCGGCTGATCGCACGGACGACACCGCGCTGCGGCGCTTCAACCGCACGGCGGAGATCGCCACGACCGATGTGATCCGCACGTACTCGACCTCGTTCGGCCTCGCCACCCGGCTTCTCGGCAGACGTCATCGTCAGCACGTCCGCAACATCTACGCCATGGTGCGCATCGCCGATGAGATCGTCGACGGGGTGGCCGCCGAGGCCGGACTCGACAGCACTGCGCAGACGGCGGCGCTCGCCTCCTACATCGAAGAGACGCACCGCTCGATGCGGACGGGCTACAGCAGTGACCTCATCCTGCACGCCTTCGCGCGGACGGCACGGGAGTGCGGTATCGGTGAGGACCTGACCGGGCCCTTCTTCGCCTCGATGAGCGCCGACCTCGCCGACGACGCCGACTTCACGGCCTACGATGCCGACGCCCACGCCGACTACGTCTACGGTTCCGCCGAGGTGGTCGGACTCATGTGCCTCCAGGTCTTCCTTCGGGGGGCGGATCGGACGGACGAAGAGCTCCGCACGCTCCGCCGCGGTGCGCGCCAGCTGGGCGCCGCGTTCCAGAACGTCAACTTCCTCCGCGATCTCGCCGACGACACGGACCGGCTCCACCGCGGGTATCTCGGGGGGTCCGCGCGGCTGACGGATGCGGACCGCGATGCCTGGGTGGCGACGGTGTTCCGGCAGCTGGCGGATGCCGAAGCCGCCATCCCCCTCCTCCCGAAGGATGCCCGCGCCGCGGTGCGGAGCGCACTCGCCCTGTTCGCCGCGCTCACCCGACGCGTGGCGAAGACGCCCGTGGAGGTGCTGTACCGCCGACGCGTTCGTGTGCCGGATCCGATCAAGGCCGTGCTCGCGGGTCGCGCCGTGATCGTGACGACGTGGGAGCGGGACCGATGAGCCGCGTGGTGGTGATCGGTGCGGGCGTCGCCGGCCTCGCGACGGCCGGCCTCCTGGCGAAGGACGGGCACGAGGTCGTCGTCCTCGAGAAGAATGACCGCGTCGGCGGGCGCGCAGGATCCATCGAGCGGGACGGGTTCCGCTTCGACTCAGGGCCCTCGTGGTACCTGATGCCGGAGGTGTTCGATCACTTCTTCGCGATGATGGGGACCTCGACGTCGGAGCAGCTCGACCTCACTGCGCTCGACCCGGGATATCGGGTGTTCCGTTCGCCTCGGTCCTCGGGGTCGGTGAGCGTCCCCGCGGGACGTGACGCGGTCACCGAGCTCTTCGACGAGCTGGAGCCGGGCTCCGGTCCCGCCCTCGACGCGTATCTGGACTCCGCGCGCGACGCAGCGGCGATGGCGGAGAAGTACTTCCTGTACAACCCGTTCACCCGCATGCGCACTCTCGCCGCCCCGGAGGTCCTGCGGGCGCTCCCCCGGCTGTTCACGCTCCTCGGCACCCGACTGCAGTCGTTCGCGGAGCAGCGATTCCTTCATCCGGTCGTGCGACAGATCCTCGGCTACCCCGCCGTCTTCCTCGGCACCGACCCGCGCACCGCTCCTGCGATGTACCACCTCATGAGCGCACTCGACCTCGATCAGGGCGTGCGCTACCCCCAAGGCGGCTTCTGGCGCGTCGTCGAACGGATCGACGCGCTGGCTCGCGCTGCGGGGGCGCGGATCGTGACCGGAGCTGATGTCACCGGCATCCACACGCAGGACGGCCCCGACGGCGTGCACACGACCGGCGTCGGCTGGACGGACGACGCGGGCGTCGCACACGTGGAGCACGCCGACATCGTGGTCTCGGCCGCGGACCTGCACCACACCGAGACCGTGCTGCTGCCGCCTTCCCTGCAGACCTACCCCGAGTCCTGGTGGTCACGGCGTACCAGCGGGCCCGGCGGGGTGCTCGTGATGCTGGGAGTGCGGGGCTCGTTGCCTGAGCTTCCGCATCATTCCCTGTTCTTCACCGATGACTGGGACGCCAACTTCGACGCGATCTTCGGAGCGACCCCGACCGTTCCCGATCCGGCGTCGACCTACGTGTGCCGACCGAGCGCGTCGGATCCCGATGTCGCTCCGGAGGGCCATGAGAACCTGTTCGTCCTGATCCCGGTCCCGGCAGACGTCGAACTCGGACACGGCGGACCCGACGGGACGGGATCACCCGCGGTCGAGAGCGCGGCGGATGCCGCGATCGATCAGATCGCCACCTGGGCCGGGATCCCGGATCTGCGCGAACGCATCGTGGTGCGCGAGACGATCGGCCCCGCGGACTTCCAGGACGACTACCACTCCTGGCGCGGAGGGATGCTGGGGCCGGCGCACATCCTGTCCCAGAGTGCGATGTTCCGCGCGCAGAACGCCTCCCGGCGTGTGCAGGGCCTGTTCTACGCCGGGGCCACCACCGCGCCGGGTGTCGGCGTCCCGATGTGCCTCATCAGTGCGGAGATCGTCCTCAAGCGCATCCGCGGTGATCACTCCCCCGGCCCGCTCCCCGTTCCCGTGCCCACCGCTGTCGGGACGGAGGCCTCCTGATGGGCATGGTGTACCTGGCGGCCCTTCTCCTGTCGCTGGGCTGCATGCTCCTGCTGGATTGGCGGTTCCGCCTCTTCTTCTGGCGCGATGCCGTGTCGGCGACGGTCGTGACGGTCGTCGGGCTCGTCTTCTTCCTCCTGTGGGATGTGGCGGGCATCGCCAACGGGATCTTCTTCCGCGGTGACGGCGCAATCGCGACCGGGATCGTGCTCGCGCCGGAACTGCCGATCGAAGAACCCGTGTTCCTGCTGTTCCTCGTGGTGTGCACGATGGTGATCTACACCGGGGCCGAACGCCTGATCACGCGCTGGCGTGAAAACCGTCGTGCAGGGGCGGGTGCGTCATGAGCTACATCCAACTCGCCGCCTGCTTCCTGCTCGTCGCCGTCGTGGTCGGTGTCATCCTGCCGCTTCTCCGCCGACGCCGGGGACCGCTCCCGGCCGCTGTGCTGCTCACCGTGCTGGTGCTCTTCGTCCTCACCGCCGTGTTCGACACCGTGATGATCGCGAGCGGATTGTTCCACTACGCGCAAGGTCCGCTGCTCGGCATCCACATCGGGCTGGCCCCCGTCGAGGACTTCGCCTACCCGCTGGCCGGTGCCCTGCTCCTTCCCGCCGTGTGGGCCGAACTGCGCGCGCGACGGCGGGCACGCGAGGACCGCAACACCGACGAGGAGCACGGATGAGCGCCGGAGCCACACCATCCCGCACGCTCGGACGGGATCTCGCGCAGATCCTGCTGTCGTCGCGACCCATCAGCTGGATCAACACCGCGTTCCCTTTCGCAGCCGCCTACCTGCTCACCACCCGTGAGCTCGATGTGACCTTGCTGGTCGGCACGCTGTACTTCCTCATCCCGTACAACCTGGCGATGTACGGCATCAACGACGTCTTCGACTACGCGTCCGACCTCGCGAACCCGCGTAAGGGCGGGATCGAGGGCGCGCTCCTGGCACCGCGCATCCATCGCGCCACCCTCTGGGCAGCGGCAGGGACGAACATCCCGTTCCTCGCCTACCTCGTGATCGTCGGCAACCCGGCGTCCTGGTTCTGGCTGGCCGTGAGCGTGTTCGCGGTGATCGCCTACTCCGCACCGGTGCTGCGCTTCAAGGAGCGGCCGTTCCTCGATTCGATGACGTCGAGCACGCACTTCGTCAGCCCGGCGATCGTCGGGCTCGCGCTGGCCGGCGCATCCGTCACGGCCGCCACCACGCTCACCCTCGTCGCGTTCTTCCTGTGGGGCATGGCAGCGCATGCCTTCGGTGCCGTGCAGGATGTCGGACCGGACCGCGAAGCCGGGATCTCCTCGATCGCGACCGTGATCGGGGCGAGGGCGACCGTACGACTGTCCCTGTCGCTGTGGGTGCTCGCCGGAGCCGCGATGCTCCTGACTCCCTGGCCGGGACCGCTCGCCGCGGTGCTCGCACTGCCCTATGTGATGAACGCGGCACCGTGGTGGAACGTCGACGACGCCGGCTCGGCAGCCACGAACCGGGCCTGGCGGCGCTTCATCGCGCTGAACTATTTCGCCGGTTTCCTCGCGACGATGATCCTCATCCTCGCGTGGGTGTCCTGACCCTCCCCGACAACAGAAACCCTTCCGAGAGGAACACGATGTCCCGCCCCGACTCCGCGCCGACTCCACCGATCAGGGAGCGCTCACGACGCCACTCCTGGGTACGCGTGTTCCTTCCGGTGGCGCTGATCCTCGTCTGGTTGGTGGGTGCCTCGCTCGGCGGTCCCCTGTTCGGCAAGGTCGACGAGGTGTCGTCCAACGACCAGACGACCTATCTGCCGGAGTCGGCGCAGGCCACCGAGGTCCAGCAACTGCTCGGCGAGTTCAACGACAGCGATTCGATCCCGGCCATCGCAGTGTTCACCTCGGAAGACGCGCTCACCTCTTCCGCGCTGGACGCCATCTCCGACGCCGTCGCGGACGCACCGAACGTGGAGGGCGTCGGCGACGACGTCTCTCCAGCGCTCCCCTCCGAGGACGGGAAAGCCGTCCAGGCCTTCATCCCGATCGAGAGCGACGCGGAACTCGCCGATGCGACGGCGGCTCTCGGCGACGAGCTGCGCGGCGCCGTCCCCGACGGCATCACGGTGTACATCACCGGCCCAGCCGGCTTCAGCGCCGATCTGGTCGCGGGCTTCGCCGGCATCGACGGCCTGCTGCTCGGTGTCGCGCTCCTCGCCGTCCTGATCATCCTGGTGCTCGTCTACCGATCGTTCCTGTTGCCCCTCGTCGTGCTGTCCACGAGCCTGTTCGCGCTCTGCGTGGCACTCCTGGTCGTGTGGTGGCTCGCGAAGTTCGAGGTGCTGCTGCTCAGTGGCCAGACCCAGGGCATCCTCTTCATCCTCGTGATCGGCGCCGCCACCGACTACGCCCTGCTCCTCGTGGCACGCTTCCGGGAGGAGCTGCGGGTCTCCCAGGACAAGGGCGTGGCGCTGCTCGCCGCCTGGAAGGGGTCGGTCGAGCCGATCGCCGCCTCGGGTGGGACCGTGATCGCCGGGCTCCTCTGCCTGCTGCTGAGCGACCTGAAATCGAACAGCACCCTCGGCCCCGTGGCCGCGATCGGCATCGTGTTCGCGATGCTCTCCGCGCTGACGCTGCTGCCCTCGCTCCTGCTGCTCTTCGGCCGTGCGGTGTTCTGGCCACGACGCCCGCACTTCGAGCCCGAGGTCGTCGCCGCCGAGCACGGCATGAGGACGACGGGCCTGTGGGCTCGGCTGGCCGGCGTGATCAAGCGCCGCCCTCGGGTGATCTGGATCGTGACCACACTCGTCCTCCTGGCCGGAGCCGCCGGAGTGACCCAGCTCGATGCCAACGGTGTTCCGCAGTCCGAGCTGGTACTCGGCGCCTCGGAGGCCCGTGACGGACAGGTCGCGCTCGGTGAACACTTCCCCGGCGGATCCGGCAGCCCCGTGTACGTGGTCGTCGACGAGGACCGCCTGCAGGATGTCGCCGACGTGCTCCTCGCCAACGACGGCGTCGATGCGGTCTCGGTCACCGCGGCGGATTCCCCCAGCGGCAGCGCGCCCGTGACGGCCGACGGCATCACAGCCGTCGGTCCTCCCGGGACGCCGGTCCCCGAGCCGACGACCGTCGACGGCGAGGTGCTCCTCCAGGGAACGCTCACGGACGCGGCGGACTCCGAAGCCGCCGCGGCCACGGTGCGCGAGCTGCGGACCGAGCTCGACGGCACGAACGCCCTCGTCGGCGGAGTCACCGCCACGTCCATCGACACGAACGACGCGTCGATCCACGACCGCAACCTGATCATCCCGGTGATCCTCGTCGTGATCATGGTGATCCTGATGCTGTTGCTGCGCTCGGTCCTCGCCCCTGTCCTGCTGATCCTCACCACAGTGCTGTCGTTCGGCACGGCGATGGGAGTCTCGGCGCTCGTGTTCAACGGGATCTTCGACTTCTCCGGTGCCGACCCCGCCGTCCCGCTCTTCGGCTTCGTGTTCCTGGTCGCGCTGGGGATCGACTACAACATCTTCCTGATGACCCGTGTGCGCGAGGAGTCGAAGGCGCACGGCACGCGCGAAGGGATCCTGCGCGGACTCTCGATCACGGGGGGCGTGATCACGTCGGCGGGTCTGGTCCTGGCCGCGACGTTCGCCGCGCTCTCCGTGATCCCGATCCTGTTCCTCGTCCAGCTGTCGTTCATCGTCGCCTTCGGAGTGCTGCTCGACACGTTCGTCGTCCGCTCTCTGCTCGTGCCGGCCCTGACCTACGACATCGGCAAAGCGATCTGGTGGCCTTCGAAGCTCTGGCGGCGCGGAGAGGACTGAGACGCACCGCCCCACAGCGGGAAGCGACGACCTCGTTGGGTGCCCTCGACAGGATTCGAACCTGCGACCTGCCCTTTAGGAGAGGGCTGCTCTATCCCCTGAGCTACGAGGGCGCGCGTCAAGTCTACGTGACTCGAGAGCGCGCCCTCGGCGCCCCTGGCTAGGCGGCGAGAGCCAGGTACGGCTCCCATCGCGGGTCGCTGCGTTCGGTTCCCCGCACCGTCCAGGCCGTGCCGTGCGGGGGACGCGGCGTGAATCGCAGCTGCCAGCGCATCTCCTGCGGGGTGCGGTCGCTCTTGACGTTGTTGCAGCGCAGGCAGCAGGCGACGAGGTTCTCCCAGGAGTCCGCGCCTCCACGCGAACGCGGCAGCACGTGGTCGATCGTGGAGGCGGCTTTCCCGCAGTAGCCGCACCGGTGATTGTCGCGACGGAGCACGCCACGCCGCGTGACCGGCACTCGTCTGCTCGTCGGCACCCGGACGTACCGGGCGAGGATGATGACCGCGGGACGATCGTAGACACCGTGGGTGCCCCAGACGGGGTCGTCTTCCACGCGTTCGATAACGGTCGCCTTGTCGTTCATGACGAGCACGAGGGCTCGTTTGAACGACACGATCGCGAGCGGCTCGTATCCGGCATTCAGGACCAGTGTGCGCATTCGTCATCCTCTCGATCCGCCGGGACGGCTTCCCGGCACTCTCGACTCACACGAGGTCGCGCAGGTGGCAGAGCGATCGCAGGGACGAAAAAAGGCGCCGTCTAAAGACAGCGCCTTTCGCGCACGGCAACGCCGTGGCATCCCTGCGGGCTATGCAGAAGGACGTGACGACCGAGGGCATCCATGGTTCGGATGGTCGGTATTCGCTCCATCTGCCTCTCCCCGCTGTTCGACAACGGGATCAGGCTAACCCATCTCCCTGGATGCAGGGCGAAACAGCGGGTGAATGAGGGAGAACGTGTCGGAGAATCAGCCGGCGTTGACCGACAGCCACGACATGGGCTCGACGAGTCCGCCGTTGATCCAGACCTCGAAGTGGAGGTGGTTCGCGGTCGATCGTCCGGTGCTGCCCACGTAGCCGATCAGCTGCCCCGCGGCGACCGTCTGGCCGACCTGCACCTGACGCGAGCCGTAGATCATGTGCCCGTAGGTGGTCTGCACGCGCTGACCACCGACGACACTGTCGAGCATGATGCACACGCCGTAGCCGCCGATGCTCTCCGCCGAGGCGCGGACCACACCCGCCGCGGCCGCATAGATCGGGGTGCCAGCGGGAGCGAGCATGTCGGCACCGTTGTGGCCGCCGCCGATCGTGCGACTGACGTTCCAGGAGCCCATCGGGAGCGGGTACCGGACCTCGCCGGACCCGGGCGAAGTGAGGGCGTAACCCGCGGAGTTGAACTGAGCGGACGCAGTGGTCGCGGCGGCGGCACGAGCGGCTGCGGCCTCCTCCGCCTTCTTCTTCGCGATCTCCTCCGGAGTCGTGGCGCTGAAGGTTCCACGGCTCAACGGTGCGGCAGTGGCCTGCGAGGCGACGACGAGGGACTGCGCGTCGACCGCGGCGAGCTGCTGCAGGGTCGTCGTCGCGGCGGCTTCGGTCGGCTTCGGCGAGGCGAAGGCCGGAAGCGCGATCCCGGCGACCAGTGCACCGACGGCCCCGAAGATGGCGATGGAACGAAGTGGCTTCAGAGCCTTGCGAGCACCCACGCGCGCGCCGGTCCGGCGGGCTGGTACTCGGTCTTCAGATGTCTTCTTCGCGGTCGGTTCGATGTCTGCGGCCAAAACGTGGTCCTCCTGGGCCCTCGCGCTTTCGGGTAGCGCTGGCTCGTCGGCACTCTGCTCTCGTGGCATGAATGTAGCTCGGGGTACTTCGTGCGTTCCTGCCGTGAAGACGACGAGCCTGGAAGGCGAATCTTCGCGGTGCGTCTCCAGCGGGCTTCTTCGCTGGCGACTCGACCGAGGTTACCGGAAGATAACGATCGTGTCACCCCAGGAACCTGACAATCATCGCAGAGGCCCGGCCGGGGTCCTTCTCCACGCCGGGATCCCGCGGAGGATCAGGCCGGTTCGCCCACCAGGAAGATGTGCGAAGCCAGCTCGACAGGAAGCTCGAGTCCATCGGTCTGGCCGTCCATCTGGATGAGGACGTATCCCTCGCTGAAACGGAAGTCACCGTGCGCGCCGGGCACCACGCCGGCGTCGCGGAGCTGCTCCAGCAGTTCGGGGTCGACCTGCGCGGGCTCGGCGAGACGGCGGACCGTGCCCTCGACGGGCTCCCCCGCCGCGTTCAGACGCTGCACGAGACCGATGACGCCTTCGTCGAAGGTACGAGCGGGGATGTCGCCGAGCTGGTCGAGGCCCGGGATCGGGTTGCCGTAGGGCGACTCGGTCGGGTGGCCGAGGAGCTCGACCAAGCGGCGCTCCACCTGCTCGCTCATGACGTGCTCCCACCGGCAGGCCTCTTCGTGGACGAACGCCCAGTCGAGCCCGATGACGTCCGAGAGCAGGCGCTCGGCGAGACGGTGCTTGCGCATCACGTCGACGGCCTTGCGACGCCCCGCGTCGGTGAGCTCGAGCGTGCGATCTTCGGAGACGATGACGAGACCGTCGCGCTCCATGCGCCCGACCGTCTGCGAAACCGTGGGACCCGAGTGGCCCAGGCGCTCGGAGATGCGCGCGCGCAGCGGCACGATGTTCTCCTCCTCGAGTTCGAGGATGGTGCGGAGATACATCTCCGTGGTGTCGATCAGATCGGTCATGTGCAGGCCCTCCGAGGTTCTTAGGCAAGCCTACATTCCCGGACGGACATCGGATCCGTGCACGGTGCGGGAGCCCACCGCTCGCCCCCTAGAATCAAGCCATGGCGATCGAGATTCCCCGTGACCTCCTGCCCACTGACGGCCGCTTCGGCTGCGGCCCCTCGAAGGTGCGCCCCGCGCAACTCGAGGCCCTGGCCGCCTCGGGAGCCTCGATCCTGGGGACATCGCATCGCCAGGCCCCGGTGAAGAACCTCGTCGGAAGCGTGCGCGAACAGCTCGCTGCACTACTGCGCGTTCCCGAGGGATACGAGATCATCGTCGGCAACGGCGGATCCACCGCGTTCTGGGATGCCGCTGCGTTCGGACTCATCGAGCGCCGCAGCCAGAACCTCGTGTTCGGTGAGTTCGGCGGCAAGTTCGCCGCCGCTGCGGGGGCTCCGTGGCTCGAGGCTCCCGATGTCCGCAAGGCCGAGCCGGGATCGCTGACCGTCGCCGAGCCCGTGCCGGGTGTCGACGTCTACGCCTGGCCCCACAACGAGACCTCGACCGGAGTCGCGGCACCCATCGCCCGCGTCGACGCCGAGGGGGCGCTCACCGTCATCGACGCGACGAGCGCTGCCGGCGGAATCGACTTCGATGCCGCCCAGGCCGACGTGTACTACTTCGCACCGCAGAAGAACCTCGGTTCGGACGGCGGCCTCTGGTTCGCCGCCGTCTCCCCCGCCGCGATCGAACGCATCGAACGCATCGCCGCGACCGACCGGTACATCCCCGAGTTCCTCAGCCTGAAGAACGCGGTCGACAACTCGCGCCTCAACCAGACGCTCAACACCCCGGCCCTCACGACGCTGCACCTGCTCGACAGCCAGTTGCGGTGGATCCTCGACAACGGAGGACTCGCCTGGGCCGCGGCCCGCACGGCGGAGTCCTCTTCGGTGCTCTACGACTGGGCGGAAGCGTCGTCGGTCGCCACTCCGTTCGTCGCCGATGCCGCGCACCGGTCACCCGTGGTCGCGACGATCGACTTCGACGACAGCATCGACGCCGCCGCCATCGCGAAGACGCTCCGCGCCAACGGGATCGTCGACACGGAGCCCTACCGCAAGCTCGGTCGCAACCAGTTGCGCGTGGCGACGTTCGTCTCCATCGAGCCGGACGACGTGCGCCAGCTCACCCGTTCCATCGAGTACGTGCTGGAGAACCTGGGCGCCTGAGCGCCCGGGCTCACTCCTCTTCGTCGACCTCGCCGGCGTCCTCATCGAGGGCGCCGGCTTCGTCGTCCTCGGTTTCGTCGTCCTCGTCTTCGTCCGCGGCGTCGTCGTCCTCGGTCGCGTCCGCGTCGGCTTCGGCGACGGAATCGTCGAGCTCATCGATGTCGACGCCGTCGACGTCACCCGCATGCAGGATGTCCGAGACGTGGTCGCCCTCATCGAGGTCATCCTCGTCTTCGTCGAGGTCCTCGTCGAGATCGTCGTCCGCGTCGTCGTCCAGCTCGTCGTCGGGCGATTCTCCGTCACCGTCCGCCGCGGCCGCTTCGGCGAGCTCGGCCTGGTGTGCGCGATACTCCGCCAGCCGCTCGGCCCAGGGCACCCACTCCGGCGCGAGGAGAGCACCTTCACCGGGGAGCAGTTCGACCTCGAGGACCGTCGGGTCCTCGTCGTCCACTCGGGCGATCGTCACCGTCCAGTACCACCCGGGGTAGCCGGCGAGACGGTTCTCGAATCGCAGCGAGACGGAGCCGTCGTCCTCGGGGAGGTAGCCGGCAGCCGGTCCGATGGAGGACGCAGGGGTGATCTCGCGCAAAGCTGCCAGCGCGAGATCGTGGGCGCCGATGAGACGGGCGTCGGCGTCAGGCTTCGAGGTCATCGGCGACCTTGCGCAGGACGGCCGCGATCTTGCGGCCGTGTCCGGAGGAGGGGTAGCGTCCGCGGCGCAGGTCTCCGCCGATGCCGTCGAGGAGCTTCACGAGGTCTTCGACGATGATCGCCATGTCGTCGGCGGGCTTGCGCTTGGCCTTCGACAGGCTGGGCGGCGCCTCGAGCACCCGCACCGAGAGGGCCTGGAGGCCGCGCTTGCCGTCTGCCACGCCGAACTCCACGCGCGCACCCGCCTTCACCGCGGCACCCGCAGGCATCGCAGAGGCGTGCAGGAAGACGTCCTGGCCGTCATCGCTGGCGATGAAGCCGAAACCCTTGTCTTCGTCGTAGAACCTGACCTTGCCGGTGGGCATGGGAGAACCTCGCTGAGATCGATATGCAGAACCATTGACGCGCTGGTGCGCGTACTCCCAGCCTACCGGTCGCGGGCTTCGCCGATCCGATGGTGTCGGTGAGAGTAGGCTGAGGCGGATGAGCACGCAGAATTCCGAACCGGAGGTTCCCGTCCGCCGGCTGGATCGTTTCCTGGCGTTCACCGCGCTCGGTATCGCCGCGGCTTCCGTGGTGTGCTTCTTCGCCATCATCATCGGGACCGCTGTCGGCATGGACCAGAGCGCCTTCGGCGAGGGAGCGTGGCCGTTCATCGCGGCGATCCCCTATTGGGGCCTCCCCGTCGCCTTCCTGATGATCCTCACGCTCCTCATCATGAGCTTCGTCCGAAAGGGACGCGCTTCCACGCGTTCGTGAGGAATCGGCCATGAGCACTCACGCACGACCGCTGGCGGACTGGCTGGCAGCGGCGAGCGATGACGACCTCCGACGGCTCTTCACCGCGCGTCGGGTGCGACCGGACGCGGCCTGGCAGGACTTCTTCGACGCGGCTGAGGCGCTGCTCGACCCGGCGTCGCTGGCGAAAGTCCTCCCCGCGCTGACCGCGGCCGAGGCGAGGGCCCTCACCGACACGACATCGGGCGCTTCTGCCGGTGCCCTGCAGGAACGTCTGACAGCGCTCGCTCTGCTGCGCCCCGACGGCACACCGTATCCACCCGTGACCGCCGCGATCGCGGGACGACCTTCTCCCGAGCCCGTGACGGATCGACCGGTTCCGCCCCGCTCCTCCGACGCCGCCTCGGCGCACGCGGCCGAACGCGCCTTCACGACGGTGGCCGTGCTCGCAGACCTCCTCCTCATCGCGCGGGAGCGTCCCTTCGCGCTGCTCACCGGCGGCGGTGTGAACGCAGGCGAGAAGCGTCAGCTCACCGAAGCAGGTGTACCGGGGGAACTGGTCGACACCCTGGCATCCATCGCCCTCCAGGCAGGTCTCGCCGTCTCCGCCGACCGCCGTCTTCGATCGAGCCGGTCCGCAGAGGAATGGCTGCGTTCCTCGGCCGTCGAGCGCTGGAGCGTGCTGGCACGCTCTTTTCGCGATGCCCTTCCGCGCGGAATCCGGTCCGCGGACGGCGGATGGATCCCGCCGGAGTCGTGGCTCGACGCTCACCCCTGGGACCAGGGCTGGCCGGAGCGCTCTGAGGCACTGCACGACGCGGCCCGCCTGCTCGGCCTGATCGCCGAAGACGGCACCGAACCCGAGTGGGCCGCGGCACTGCGCAGCGGCGACGCCGCGGAGACGGACGCACTCGCGAGACTCCTTCCCGCCGAGGTCGACCGGATCTTCCTGCAGAACGACCTCACGGCCATCGCCCCCGGCCCGCTGGAACCCGCACTCGACGTGCGGCTGCGCACGATCGCCGCCCGGGAGTCCGCGGCGCAGGCTTCGTCCTACCGTTTCACTGCGGAGTCCGTCGCACACGCCTTCGCGACCGGAGAGACGGAGCAGTCGATCCTCGACTTCCTCGGCACCCTCTCGCTCACGGGCATCCCGCAGCCGCTCAGTTACCTGATCGCGCAGACGGCGCAACGACACGGTCTGGTCCGCGTCTCCACGGACGAGGAGACCGGCCGCACGCGGATCGAGAGCACAGACGGACACCTCATCGACACGATGGCCGTCGACCAGTCCCTGCGGCCGCTCGCTCTCACCGCACACGTCGGGTCGCTCACCACCCGGGTCGGCCGAGACACCGTGTACTGGGCGCTCACGGATGCGCGGTACCCGGCGACCCTGGTCGGGCCTGACGGTGCCCTCCTCATCCGCGAGCGCCACCCGGCCCCCGCGTCCGATGCCGCACACACCGACGCGTCGGACCTGAGCCCTCTCATCGCCCGGTTGCGGTCGCACCAAGGACCGGACGCCGACGCCGCCTGGCTCGATCGCGAGCTCGAGGCCGCGGTACGGACGAAGTCCGTGCTGCAGGTGACCGTCGGCATGCCGGACGGCTCGACGCGAGAGCTTCTCCTGGAGGCGACGGGGATGGGCGGCGGACGGCTGCGCGGGCGCGATCGCGCCGCCGACGTGGAGCGCACCCTTCCCGTATCGAGCATCCGCGCTGCGACGATCGTCGCGCCGTAGGCCCCGTGCCTCGCGCGACCGGTAAACTGGTCAGCTATGTCTGATGGCCCCCTGATCGTCCAGAGCGATCGCACCGTGCTGCTCGAAGTGGCCCATGCCGACGCCGAGAGCGCCCGCCACGAACTCGCGATCTTCGCCGAGCTGGAACGCGCTCCCGAACACATCCACACGTATCGCATCACCCGGCTGGGTCTGTGGAACGCCCGTGCCGCCGGGCACACCGCGGACGACATGCTCGAGACGCTGGACCGCTGGTCGCGATTCCCGGTGCCGCCCTCCGTCTCCGTCGATCTGCGTGAGACGGTGAATCGCTACGGCCGGCTGGTCATCGAGCGTGATGACGAAGGCACCCTGATCCTGCGTTCGTCGGATCCTGCCGTCCTCGCGCAGGTGGCGAACAACAAGCGCATCCAGCCTCTGCTGATCGGTCATCCGAGCCCTGAGACGTACGTCGTCGATGCCTGGGCACGCGGACAGATCAAGCAGGAGCTGCTGAAGATCGGCTGGCCCGCCGAGGACCTCGCCGGCTATACCCCCGGCACTCCGCACGAGATCGACCTCGCCGAAGACGGCTGGGAGATCCGTCCGTACCAGCAGGATGCCGTCGATGCTTTCTCGAAGGACGGTTCGGGCGTCGTGGTGCTCCCCTGCGGTGCGGGGAAGACGATCGTCGGCGCCGGGGCGATGGCCGCGACGAAGACCACCACGCTGATCCTCGTCACCAACACGGTGTCGGCCCGGCAGTGGCGCGACGAGCTGCTCAAGCGCACGAGCCTGACCCCTGAGGAGATCGGCGAGTACTCCGGCCAGGCCAAAGAGGTCAAGCCCGTCACCATTGCGACGTATCAGATCCTCACCGCGAAGCGGAAGGGCCAGTACGCGCACCTGGCATTGCTGGATGCCCTCGACTGGGGCCTCATCGTGTATGACGAGGTCCACTTGCTCCCGGCCCCCGTGTTCAAGCTCACCGCCGACCTGCAGGCCCGCCGCCGCATCGGCCTGACCGCGACCCTGGTCCGCGAGGACGGGCGCGAGGGAGACGTCTTCAGCCTGATCGGGCCCAAGCGCTTCGACGCGCCGTGGAAGCAGATCGAGGCGCAGGGGTTCATCTCCCCCGCCGCCTGCTACGAAGTGCGCGTCGACCTCCCGCCGAGCGACCGGCTCGAGTACGCCGCGGCGACCGACGACGAACGCTATCGGCTCGCCGCTTCCGCGCCGGCCAAGGTGACGGCGGTGCGCGAGCTCATCGCCAAGCATGAGGGCGAGCGCATCCTCGTGATCGGCCAGTACCTCGATCAGCTCGAGTCGCTGTCGGCGGCCTTGGATGCTCCGCAGATCACCGGGGCGACGCCGGTCGACGAGCGCGAGGAGCTGTACCGGGCCTTCCGCGAGGGCGAGATCTCGCTCCTGGTGGTGTCGAAGGTCGCGAACTTCTCGATCGACCTGCCGGAGGCGTCCGTCGCCATCCAGGTGTCCGGCTCGTTCGGATCGCGCCAGGAAGAGGCCCAGCGACTCGGACGCCTGCTGCGCCCGAAGCAGTCCGGACACACCGCGAGCTTCTACACCCTCGTCGCCCGCGACACCATCGATCAGGACTACGCCCAGAACCGGCAGCGCTTCCTCGCCGAGCAGGGTTACAGCTACACGATCATGGACTCCGACGCCCTCGCCGCCTGATCTCGTCCGTTCGACCTCCCCGGAGGTCGAGCCGCTCAGCCGTGCAGGACGCGCGGCAGATGATGGGTCCCCTCGTGCCGGGCCGGTGCGGGCACGGGCGCCGTCGCCGTGCGCGTGACACCGAGGCGTCGCGCCCAGCGGTCGGCGAGCACCGCGTACACGACCATCGCGATCATCGAGCCGACGAGGTCCGCCGCCGTCCCCGACGTGGCGTTCGCATCGACGAGGGCGACGGATCCGAGCAGGAAGATGAGCACGTTGTTGACGATGTGCAGTGAGATCGCCGCCTCGAGACCGCCGGTCCGCCAGGTCAGCCAGGCGGCGACGATCGCGAACGCCCCCACGCTCGCAGCGCCCCAGACGTCGTAGCCGTGGCCGAGGACGAACAAGGGGACGGGCAGCAGGATGGCGAAGGCCGGATGCCGGAGCCAGCTGCCGACCAGTTGCATGAGGTAGCCGCGGAAGACGTACTCCTCTGCGGCTGCCTGGAAGGGGATCAGCAGCAGCACGAGGAGGACCATGATCCACAGTCCGGGGTGCGAGAAGTCAGCGACCACGGCCTCTCCGGCGAGCGCCGACCACCCCAGCACGACGGCGAAGTACACGGCGAACACCGCGAGCGCCAGCAGGAGGCTCTTCCAGAGCCACCCCATCCGCAGTCGTGCCGTGACCGAGGACAGCAGCCCGACGCCACGGCCCTCCACGACCCGGGATGCCAGCAGCAGGGCGGGGATCATCAGGATCAAGGGGAGCACCAGCGCGATCAGCAGCCAGGGACGGTCGAGGTCGAAGTACCGCACGGAGGTGAGGAGCACCATCATCTCGTCGCCCCACCCCGGGATCACCACCGCTGCGACGACCATGGGCACCGTCAGGACGAGGAGGAGGACGACGTAGAACGCGAGGGCGACGAGCCCGGTCAGGAGCGGCCGCCACCAGCGATATCGCGGTCGCAGGTGCGCCAGGCGGTGGTACGGGATCTGCGCGGCAGGCGAGAGTGTGGGCGGGGCGGGGGCGGCGGACGCGTCCTCGTTCGAGCTCATGTCTCAATCCTGGCCTGTTCACCTGTGCCTCTCCTCCCACCCCGGAATGATCTCGTTTCCCGCGGGTCACGAGCGCGTCGGCGGCCTGCCGGGAGAGCGCGACTCCACGCCGTTCCGCACAATAGTCAGCATCCGCATGGCCGGAGTCACCATAATGGGGACATGACTGCTCCGCGCATCCTGGTCGTCGACGACGAACCCAACATCCGCGACCTGCTCTCCACGGGTCTCAGCTTCGCCGGATTCCAGGTGAAGACGGTCGCCAACGGCGCCGCCACGATCTCGGCCGTCCTCGAAGAGGAACCGGACCTGATCATCCTGGACGTCATGCTCCCCGACATGAACGGGTTCAGCGTGACCAAGCGCCTCCGCGGCGCCGGGTTCACCGCCCCGATCCTCTTCCTGACGGCGAAAGACGGCACCGACGACAAGATCGAGGGTCTCAACGCCGGCGGTGACGACTACGTCACCAAGCCGTTCAGCCTCGACGAGATCGTGGCCAGAGCGCAGGCGATCCTCCGCCGCACCATGCAGGCCGATGAGGAGTCGATCATCCGTGCCGGCGAGTTGTCGATGGACCAGGACACCCATGACGTCCACGTGGGCAAGGAGCCGATCGAGCTCAGCCCGACCGAGTTCAAGCTGTTGCGCTACCTGATGCTCAACCCGAACCGTGTGCTGTCGAAGGCGCAGATCCTCGACCACGTGTGGGAGTACGACTTCAACGGTGACGCGGGCATCGTCGAGAGCTACATCTCGTACCTTCGCCGCAAGATCGATCCCCACACCGAGGAGTCGCTGATCCAGACGAAGCGCGGCTTCGGATACATGTTGAAGGTCGGCAAGTCGGCCTGACCCCCGGGCCACCACCACTCGACGCCGCACAGCGGCGTGTTCGCCGCACCGAGGAGGACCGCATGGCGCACAAGCCCGATGCGGTCACCAGCTGGTGGCGGCGCATCAGTCTCCGGGCGAAGGTGACCGGAGTCACGGTGGCCGTTCTGGCGCTCGGGCTGCTGGTGGCAGGCATCGGAACGGTGCCGATCTTGCGCAACGCCCTCGTCGCGAACATCGATGCGCAGCTTCCCGCGCTGGTCTCCAGTGATCTCGTGGAACGGTACTTCGAGACCGCGACGGTGGACGGAACCACCACCTACACACCGCGCGAAGAGCAGCCGCGGGACTTCTCCTTCGCCATCTACGATGCGACCGGTGTGCTGCGGGCCACCGCGCGCGGCACCTCCGGCCCGTCGCCCCTCTTCCCCTCCGAGTATTCGCTCGCCAAGGCGACCGCCGATTCCGAACGCACCCCGATCGAGCTCGCAGGACCCGATGGCGAGGTCTTCCACGCCGCGGTCGCCGTGGTGGGCTCGGAGGGAAGCGGGGGCGCGCTCCGCATCCAGCTGGTCGCCCTGCCGCTCGCACCAGCGGATCGCATCGTCAGCCAGTACTTCGGCATCTACATCACGATCGCCCTGATCACGATCCTCGTCGCCGCGCTGCTCATTCGCGGCCTCGTCACCCTGACCTTCCGCAGACTCGGCCAGGTCGAGGCGACCGCCATGTCGATCGCCGCCGGCGACTTCCGGCAGCGCCTCACCGATCTCGAGCCGACGACGGAGGTCGGCCGTCTGAACGCGGCGATCAACACGATGCTCGATCGTGTCGACCGCTCGCTCGCGCAGCGCGACCGGACCGTGCAGCACATGCGACGTTTCATCGGCGACGCCAGCCATGAGTTGCGCACACCCCTCGTGAGCGTTCGCGGGTATGCGGAGCTCTATCGGATGGGCGCGATCAAGGGCGAGGAGGACACCGCCAGAGCCATGGAGCGCATCGAGAAGGAAGCGATCCGGATGGGCGTCCTCGTGGAGGACCTCCTCGCACTGGCGCGCCTGGACGAGGAGCGGGAACCGGAGATCGTCCCGCTCGATCTGCGTCCGATCGCACGTGACGCTGCACTCGACCTGCGCGCCGCCGCTCCTGGCCGGACGGTCACCGTGATCGACCGGACCGTCGGCGCCCCGGCCACGACTCCTTTGCGCATCGCTCCCTCCCCGCAACCGCAGGATGCCGCGTCCCCGGCTCCCCGCGGACTCCCCCGGACAGCTCTCTCCCGTCTG
Source organism: Microbacterium sp. J1-1 (assembly GCF_024498615.1). Classification (NCBI taxonomy): domain Bacteria; kingdom Bacillati; phylum Actinomycetota; class Actinomycetes; order Micrococcales; family Microbacteriaceae; genus Microbacterium; species Microbacterium sp. J1-1. Next base: position 2,654,564 of record NZ_CP089590.1, read on the forward strand.
CGTCGCCGTCCCCGTGCTCCCGAGCCGGCCCCTGCCATCGACTTCACCGAGATCCCGGACATCCCCGTGCGGACGCCTCCGATCGTGCTCGGGGAGGAGAACAAGGTTCGCCAGGTCGTCACCAACCTGCTGGGCAATGCCCGCCGCTTCTCCCCCGAGGACGGGCCGATCGAACTCATCGTCGACTCCGACCGCGTCCGCGGCACCGGGAGCATCGCGGTCGTGGATCATGGCGAAGGCATCCCGCCGCAGATCCGCGAGCAGATCTTTGAGCGATTCTGGCGCGCCGACACCTCACGGGCGAGGGAAACCGGGGGATCGGGCCTCGGCCTCGCGATCGTCGCGTCGATCATGAAGGCGCTGCACGGGGGCGTCGAGGTGTCGGAGACCCCGGGCGGCGGCGCGACCTTCACGGTCACCCTCCCCCTCGCACCGGCCCGCGCGACCCCCGCGCACCTGCTCGAGGACACGCAGCCGTTGGAACGGCTCGACCTCCCCTGACCCGCAGCCGCCACGGACGGGGGGGGGGGGACGATCCGTGACGCCGAGAGTTCTGCACGGCTCACGGGATCGATCGGGTTCCCCCAGATGCCGAGAACTCCCGCGACGGACACGTTTCTCGGAGCCGCCTCGCACCTAGCGTCAGAGCTTCAACGAGAAGGAGTTCCCATGTCTGTCTTCACCGTCGACACCGAAGCCGTCCACGCTGCCCACGGCGCCGTCAGAGCCACCATCGAGCGCCTGCAGAGTGAATCGGCGACGCTCATGGCGCAGCTCCGTCAACTGCAGACGTCCTGGGTCGGAAGCGCCTCCAACGCATTCCAGGGCTGTGCAGAGCAGTGGCAGGGAGCCCAGCTGCATGTGGAGCAGGTCCTCGACTCGATCGGCACCTCGCTCGGATCGGCCGCCTCCCAGTACGCCGATGCCGACCAGTATTCGGCGAGCCTGTTCCGCTGAGACTGGTTCCCGAGAATGCAGAACGCCCCCGGCCTAAGCCGGGGGCGTTCTGTCAGGAAGGATGGATCAGAAGTCCATGCCACCCGACGGGTCAGCCATCGGAGCAGCTGCCTTCTCGGGCTTGTCGGCCACGACGACCTCGGTCGTGAGGAACAGAGCCGCGATCGATGCCGCGTTCTGCAGCGCCGAGCGGGTGACCTTGGCCGGGTCGATGATGCCGGCGCCGAACATGTCGACGTACTCGCCCGTCGCCGCGTTCAGGCCCTGGCCCGCGGGGAGCTCGGCGACCTTGTTGGCGACGACACCGGCCTCGAGACCGGCGTTCAGCGCGATCTGCTTCAGCGGAGCCTGGATGGCGACGCGGACGATGTTCGCGCCGGTCGACTCGTCGCCCGTGAGCGAGAGGGCGTCGAGCGCCTTCGTGCCGGACTGGATCAGCGCGACGCCACCACCGGGGACGATGCCCTCCTCGACGGCCGCCTTCGCGTTGCGGACGGCGTCTTCGATGCGGTGCTTGCGCTCCTTGAGCTCGACCTCGGTCGCTGCACCCGCCTTGATGACGGCGACGCCACCGGCGAGCTTGGCCAGGCGCTCCTGGAGCTTCTCGCGGTCGTAGTCGCTGTCGGTGTTCTCGATCTCGCGACGGATCTGCGTGACGCGACCCTCGATCTGGTCAGCCTCGCCGGCACCCTCGACGATCGTGGTCTCGTCCTTGGTGACGATGACCTTGCGCGCACGGCCCAGCAGGTCGAGCGTGGCGTTCTCCAGCTTGAGGCCGACCTCTTCGGTGATGACCTGACCACCGGTGAGGATCGCGATGTCCTGCAGCTGCGCCTTGCGACGGTCGCCGAAGCCGGGAGCCTTGACGGCGACCGACTTGAAGATGCCCTTGAGCTTGTTCAGGACGAGCGTCGCGAGAGCCTCGCCCTCGACGTCCTCGGCGATGATGACGAGCTCCTTGCCGTCCTGGATCACCTTGTCGACGATGGGCAGGAGGTCCTTGATGTTGGAGACCTTCTGGTTCGCGATGAGGATGTACGGGTCCTCGAAGACAGCCTCCTGGCGCTCCGGGTCCGTGACGAAGTACGGGTTCAGGTAGCCCTTGTCGAAGCGCATACCCTCGGTGAGCTCGAGCTCGGTGCCGAACGTCTGCGACTCCTCGACGGTGACGACGCCTTCCTTGCCGACCTTGTCGATCGCCTCGGCGATGAGCTCGCCGATCGCGGGGTCCGCAGCGGAGATGGAAGCCGTGGCCGCGATCTGCTCCTTCGAGTCGATCTCCTTGGCGGTCGAGAGCAGCTCCTCGGTGATCGCTGCGACGGCCTTCTCGATGCCGCGCTTGAGCGAGATGGGGTCGGCGCCGGCCGCGACGTTGCGCAGACCTTCACGGACCAGAGCCTGAGCGAGGACCGTGGCGGTGGTGGTGCCGTCACCCGCGACGTCGTCGGTCTTCTTGGCGACCTCCTTGACGAGCTCCGCGCCGATCTTCTCGTACGGGTCGTCCAGCTCGATCTCCTTGGCGATGGAGACACCGTCGTTCGTGATCGTGGGGGCGCCCCACTTCTTCTCGAGGACGACGTTGCGACCGCGCGGGCCGAGGGTCACCTTGACCGCGTCGGCGAGGATGTTCAGGCCGCGCTCGAGGCCGCGGCGGGCCTCCTCATCGAAAGCAATGATCTTTGCCATGAGTTTTTTCGTCCCTCCTGGACGTAGACGTTGGGTTTAGCACTCAGAGTGAGAGAGTGCTAACGCCATTCTGGCACTCGACACCTTCGAGTGCAAGCCGCCGGACGCGGGTCCCCTCCAGAGGTCAGGAGGCGGGCTCGTCGGCGGGCGTCTCCGGCGCGGAGGGCGACCGATCGAGACCGATCACCACGGTGAACTGCTTCTCCCCGTCTTCGGTCTGACCGGAGTAGTAGTCGCTCTGCTGGACCCGTGCGCCACCGAGGAGATTGGCCAATCCGATCGCGGCCTCCTCATCCTCTTCGTTGACGTAGAAGACGGTCGTCTCGGCGAAATCCTGGCTGGAGCTGTCGCCGGCGAAGACGTCGTCGGCCGCCCAGCCGTTGTTGATCAGGGTGTCGCGCATCTGCGTGTCGAGCCCCTCGTCCGGCGTCCCGTTCAGGACCATCACGGAGATGGTCGGGTCGACGATCCCCGTGTCGACCGGCGACGGCACCACGGACGGCGCGGCCTCGGGGAACAGCGAGACCCGGCCCATCACGACGAGCGAGCCGAAGATGCCGGCGATGATCAGGATGAGCGCGGCGACGAAAGACCACAGCAGCACGACCCAGCCGTTCATGCCGGGAGCTTCGGCGCGGTGCGCTCCCACGCGTCCGGAGGAACGGGGAACGTCATCGAAACGATCGCGGGAGGGCTTTGACACCCCTCGATGCTAGCGGCAGGTTCCTGTCAATCGGTTCTGCGGCGGGGCGACGACGTCCCCGCGATTCGGGCAGGACCGCTCAGCCGACGAAACCGGGGGTGCGTGCGCGACGCCGTGCCGCTCGCGAATCGCGGAGTCGACGGAGCCTGCGCACCAGCATCGGGTCGTATTCCAGCGCGACCTCCGAATCGATCAGACGTCCGAGGAGCTGGTAGTAGCGCGCGGCGCTCATCCCCAGCTGCGTGCGGATGACCTCTTCTTTCGCCCCGTCATGCCGGGGCCAGGTCCCTTCCAGGGCGAGGATCGCGCGATCGCGCTCCGTGAGGTCTCCGATCATGGGTACAGGTTAGGACGCGTTCGCAGGCAGAGCCGCTCGCCACTCCCACCAGCGCCCGAGCGGATCCGCGGCAGCGCGCACTCGACCGTCCAGCGCGACCACGAAACCCGGCCAGTCGTCTGCATCGATGGGCGGCTCCCAGACGTCGAGCACACCCGGCGGATCGATCGTGATCCAGCGCGCGTCCAGGCCGTGGATGGTCGCGACGAGCGCGTTCCGGGACGCCCGCGGGATGTGCACGAGCACCCCCGGCGTCGTGATGACGAGGGTGGCGTCGTGCGGGGCGGACGCGGCGAGCGCCTCGATGGACGCCAGCGCATCTCCGGCGACGAGCTTCGGAGGATCGGCCGCGACGATGTCGAGGGCGGCGGCGATGCGCTCATCGCGCCCCGTCTCGCCGGGCCACACGAGCCCCCGCAGCCAGCGACGGTCACGCTCGTCCCCCGCGTCGAGCGGAGCCAGGTCGATTCCGGCACGCCAGACCACCTCCGGTACCCGCAGGGGCGGCAGGGGCCCGGACACGCGGGTCTCCAGCACGACCGAGGACGGTCCGTCCACCGGATCCAGTGCGACACGCACCTCCCCGTGCTCATCGGCGACGCGGTACGAATACCGATCCGGATAGAGACAGAGCCCGGCTGCCGCGCCGACCTCGAGCAATGCCACCGGGCCGGGTATCTCGGAGAGCACGGGAAGGAGGGCGGCGAGTCGAAGCGGCTCGTTGGTCTGCAGCGACCGGCGGGCGCACTCGGCGACGATGGCATCCGCATGCTGCAGCACGAAGCGCCGCCACTGCGGGTATGCGGCCAGCGGTACGCCGAGCATCCGGGTGACGGCGAACACCAGCGGCGGCTGCCTCCTCGTCTCCGGGATCCGGCGGAGGACCGCACGCACCGCATCGTCCTCCGCGACGCCGCTCGCCCATTCGACGTAGAGGGCGCTGCGACCCGGCGCCTCGTCACGAGCGAAGCGCGCATACCGCTCCTGGACAGCATCCGTCATCCGTCCATTCTGACGCGAAGCACCCGAGAGGCCGTTGCAGGAGGGAGAATGGAGGCGACTCAGGAGGACACATGTCGTACAGCGTGGACAAGACCGAAGACGAATGGCGCGAGGAGCTCGGCGATGAGCGATACGCCGTGCTGAGGAAGGCCGCCACCGAGCGCGCGTGGACGGGAGAGCTTCTCGACGAGGAACGCGCGGGTCTCTACACCTGCGGCGCCTGCAACGCCGAGCTGTTCAAGAGCGGGACCAAGTTCGACTCCGGCTGCGGCTGGCCGAGCTTCTACGAGTCGATCCGCCCCGATGCGGTGGAGCTCCTCGAGGACGACAGCCTGGGCATGGTGCGCACAGAAGTCCGCTGCGCCAACTGCGGCTCGCACCTCGGCCACGTGTTCCCGGACGGGTTCGGCACGCCGACCGGCGACCGCTATTGCATGAACTCGATCGCGATGAACTTCACCCCCGACGCCTCGTGAGCGCCCTGGACGCCGTTCGCGCGCGTCAATCTTGGTCGAAGGTGGAAGACACGGCCCCCGGCCGCGAGGAGTTGCTGACCTTCGTGGCCGCCGCCGGTCGCGTGGCCGATCATTCCTCATTGCGCCCGTGGCGGCTCGTCGAGCTCCGGGGCGCGGACCGCGAAGTCCTCGGCGCCGCCATCGCGAAGGCCCAGGGCGACTCCTCCCCCTCCACTAAGCCGCTGAGAGCTCCGCTGCTGATCGCCGTCGTCGCGAGCTACCGTAAGAGCGAGAAGGTGCCGCGCTGGGAGCAGGAGGCCGTCGCCTCCGGCGTCGCGCACATGCTGAGTCTGCTGCTCGATGAGGCCGGGTGGGGCGTGATCTGGCGCACGGGTCACTACACCCGCACCAAAGCAGTGGCGAAGGCTCACGGCCTCGGCAAAGACGAAGAACTTCTGGGCTGGCTCTACGTCGGTGGCAAGCCGGAGGGCAAGAAGGCGGGACGCCGCAAGATGGTCGATGCGCGGAAGCTGCTCACGCGCATGCCCGCGCCCGGGTCGGCTTCCCCGAAGAAGTCGAGCAAGAAGAAGAAGGCCGAGAAGAAGAAGTAACGCGTCAGCGGCGCCACAGCCGCGGGACCGCGACGAGTACCGATGCGACCGCGACGGTGACCATCGCGATGACCTGCCAGAGGGCGGGCCCCGCCGCAGCCGGCCAGATCAGGTCTATCGCGACCGAGGTCAGAAGCTGTCCGAGCACGGACCCCAGCCCCATCAGGAGCACTCCGGTGTGCCCGACGATGAACGCCCCGAGGAGGATGTAGCCGGCACCGAGGAACCCGCCCAGATACAGCCACGGCTCGGCGGGGAGGGCATCGGGCATTCCCCGGAACGCGATGCTCGCTCCGGCCGCGAGCATCAGCACGACCGTTCCCGTGATGAAACTCATCAGAGTCGCCGCGAGCGGCGAGCGCACGCGCTGAGCGAGGCGTCCGTTGGTGGCCGCCTGCCACGCGATGCCGACGCCCGCGGCGAACGGCAGCAGCAGCATCCACAGCGGAGCGGCGGCGAGCACGTCCCCGGACAGGGAGATTCCGACGGCGGCGAGCGCGAGCACCCCACCGGCGACGCGCCCCGGCGTGACCGCCACGACACCGGCCGGCCCGAAGCCGATCCGATCGAGCACGAGTCCGTGCAGCGTCTGGCCCGCGACGACGCCGACGCTGAACAGGGAGACCCCCAGCACGCCGGCAGTCAGCCCTTGCGTCGAAACCGTGAGCGCTCCGCACGCGCCGCCCAGCAGCATCCAGAACGGGATGGTGTTCTCACGGATCCCGCGCCACAGACGCCCGACACCACGACGGGCCGACGGGATGCAGGAGATCACCGCGACGAGGGCCAGCAGGCCCACCGAGAACGAGAGCAGTCCCGCGACGATGCCGTCATCGACGCGCACCCCGAGCACACCGTTGATCCGCGCCTGGACGGCTGTCATGACCCCGATCGCGACAGCTCCGCCGAGTGCCAGCGGAGCGGGGAGGCGGCGGGGTTCTGGCACCCATCGACCCTACCCGAGCACGCACGCCTCGCCCGGTCGCCAGCGCGATGTCGGAGCCCGGGTCTACGCTGACGGCATGTGCGCGAGCTATGGCCTCGATCCCCGGTTCACCGACGACGCCTATCGGGATGCGCTCGATGCCGACGTCCTCGAGGGGCTCCGCTCGTGGGCAGCGGGCAACGACGGCGAGATTCTGCGCCCCACGGGAAAGAACCTGCGCAACCTGAACCCGATCATCACCGCCCCCTCCACTGTGCAGCTCGCCTGGTGGGGGTATCTGGTCAACGGTGCGCCCGCGAGCTTCGCGTCGATCAACACCCGATCGGAACGACTCGCCACTGCCAAGGGAGCACTCCCCGATCGCGCGATCGTGCCGGTCTCGTTCTGGCGAGAGATGGCCAAGCCGTCCCGCATCTGGCACCACTTCACCGCACCCGATGACGGTCTCCTCGGGCTGGCAGCGGTCACTCGGCCCGGACGCACCGCCGACGGTGTCGACTACACCTGCTACAGCATCGTGATGCAGCCCGCTGCGGGGCATCTGGCGCACATCCACGACCGGATGCCCTTGCTCATCAATCCGGGTTTCGCCGAAGAATGGCTCACGACGCCGAACGCACCCAGGGAGTTGATCAACGCGGCCGTCGCGGCTGCCGCTCCGATCAATGACCGGATCCGTGTGGAACCGGCCGACGGGCGATCCTCGTGATCTGACCGCCACGGTGACGAACAGGTGAACTCTTCCGGCATCGATTGCGCTTGATATCGACAGGCGTCAATATAGACACATGTCGATTCAAGAGGTTGAACTGGTCATCATCGGGTCCGGCCCTGCCGGATACACTGCCGCCGTGTACGCGGCGCGCGCGGGACTCACCCCCGTGGTGCTTGCCGGTTCCGTGACGGCCGGCGGCGCGCTGATGACCACGACGGAGGTCGAGAACTTCCCCGGGTTCGTCGACGGCATCCAAGGACCCGAGCTGATGGAATCGATGCGCGCGCAGGCCGAGCGCTTCGGTGCCCGCATCCTTCTCGACGACGCCGTTCTGGTCGACCTCGACGGCCCCATCAAGACGGTCGAGACGGGGGCTGGGGAGACATTCCTCGCTCGCGCAGTCATCCTGTCCATGGGCTCCGCGTACCGCAAGCTCGGCATCCCCGACGAGGAGCGACTCACCGGACGCGGGGTCTCTTGGTGCGCCACTTGCGACGGTTTCTTCTTCCGTGAGCAAGAGGTCGTCGTGGTCGGCGGCGGGGACTCCGCCATGGAGGAGGCGCTGTTCCTCACCCGCTTCGCGTCGAAGGTCACCGTCGTCCACCGTCGCGCCGAGTTCCGGGCCTCGAAGATCATGGCACAGCGCGTACTCGACCACCCGAAGATCGAAGTGGCATGGAACAGCGAAGTCGCGAGCCTCATCGGCGCCGAGAAGGTCGAAGCAGTCGCACTGCGCGATACCGTCTCGGGCGTCGAGCGGGAGCTGGCGGCAACGGGAGTCTTCGTCGCGATCGGTCATGACCCGCGCTCCGAGATTGTCACCGGCCTCGTCGGCACCGATGCTGACGGCTACGTGCTCGTCGAGCACCCCTCGACCCGCACAAACCTCGCGGGAGTCTTCGCCGCCGGCGATCTCGTCGACCACACCTACCGTCAGGCGATCACCGCCGCAGGTACCGGCTGCGCGGCAGCGCAGGATGCTCAGCACTACCTCGCCGCGCTTGACGAAGTCGCCCCCCTTTCGCGCCGGACCGAGGAGGTCTTCGCGTGATCGCGCCGATCGCTGAGGCCACCCTGCCGGCCTCCACGCCAACCGCCCGCCGACTGTCGACCCTCGATCGGTGGCTGCCACTCTGGATCGGGCTGGCCATGATCGGCGGCATCGTCATCGGCCGCTTCATCCCCGGGGTCTCCGACCTCCTGGCCCGCCTCGAGGTCGGTGGGATCTCGATCCCGATCGCCCTCGGCCTGCTGGTGATGATGTACCCGGTGCTCGCGAAGGTCCGCTACGACAAGGTCGCCGCCGTCACCGGCGACAAGAAACTCCTCATCTCGTCGCTGGCGCTCAACTGGCTCGTGGGCCCGGCGCTGATGTTCGTCCTCGCGTGGGCTTTCCTGCCCGATCTGCCCGAGTACCGCACCGGCCTCATCATCGTGGGGCTCGCGCGCTGCATCGCGATGGTCGTCATCTGGAACGACCTCGCCTGCGGCGACCGCGAAGCCGCAGCCGTGCTCGTCGCCATCAACTCGGTCTTCCAGGTCATCGCCTTCTCACTCCTCGGCTGGTTCTACCTCACCGTCCTCCCCGGCTGGCTCGGACTCGACTCGCAGGGCTTGGACATCTCGATCGGACAGATCGCGCTCAATGTCCTGATCTTCCTCGGCATCCCCCTCGTCGCGGGATTCGCCTCCCGCTTCTTCGGAGAGCGCACGAAGGGACGCGACTGGTACGAAGACAGCTTCCTCCCGAAGATCGGCCCCTGGGCGCTCTACGGCCTCCTGTTCACGATCGTTCTGCTGTTCGCTCTCCAGGGGGAACAGGTCACGAGTCGTCCCTGGGACGTCGCCAGGATCGCGCTCCCACTCCTGGTGTACTTCGGCGTCATGTGGTTCCTCGGCCTCCTCACGGGGAAGACTCTCGGCCTCGGATACGCACGATCGTCGACCCTGGCTTTCACCGCCGCCGGCAACAACTTCGAACTCGCGATCGCGGTCGCCATCGGCACCTTCGGCGCGACATCCGGCCAGGCGCTCGCCGGCGTCGTCGGCCCGCTGATCGAAGTCCCGGTTCTCGTCGGGCTCGTCTATGTCTCGCTCTGGGCGGCTCGCCGCTGGTTCCACACCGACCCGTACACCGCTGAGAGGATTCGGTCATGAATGTCACCCTGACGACCGCAGACGACACATGCAGTCCTGTCGCCACGCACGCCATCGGACTGGAGGCTGCCTCCTCGGTTGCCGCGACGTTGAAGGCTCTCTCGGATCCGCTGCGGCTGCGGATGCTGTCGGCCATCGCCTCCGACCCGCGCGGGGAGTCGTGTGTCTGCGACCTCGCCGAGCTCGCCGAGGTCTCTCAGCCGACCGTCTCCCACCATCTGAAGGTGCTCAAGGACGTCGATGTCCTCACCTCCGAGCGGCGAGGAACCTGGGTCTGGTATCGGATCACCCCGAACCGCCGCAGCGCGGTCACAGCTCTGCTGGAGTCGTTCGCGCCCGCGACGCTCGCACCCGGGGGTGTCACCGGCGACCACGATCACCCGCGACCGGACTTCGACGCCCGCGTGACCCGTCTCGCGGACGAGCTCGCGGCGGAAATCCCCGACCTCGACCCCGACGTGGTGCTCACCATCGTCCGAGAGTCGTACACCGCGCTCGCGCGCACCGCCAGGGTCACTTCCGCCCTCGTTCCTCTGACCGAGCGCTTCGCGCGTCAGCGACTCGCGGACCTCACTCGTGACCGCGATGCGTCCGTCCCCCAGGTGCTCTTCGTCTGCGTCGCCAACGCCGGACGCTCGCAGCTCGCCGCCGCGCTCGTCAACACGCTCGCCGCCGGCAAGGTCGTCGCACGCTCGGCAGGATCCGCTCCCGCGGACATCATCCACCCGCACGTCCGCTCGATCCTCGCCGAGATCGAAGGCGACCGGGCTGCCGAGCGCTTCCCGAAGCCGCTCACCGACGACGCCGTCCGCGCGGCCGACGTCGTCATCACGATGGGCTGTGGCGACGTCTGCCCGATCATCCCCGGCGTGCGCTACGACGACTGGGCCGTCGGTGATCCCGCCCTCGCGTCGCGGGAGGGCGTCGAAGCCATCCGCGACGACATCGCCGCCCGAGTGCGCGCGCTCGTTGACGACCTTCTCTCTTGACCACCCCCCTCGCACCAGGAGCAACCATGACTGACACGACCACCGCCAAGCCCTCCGTCCTCTTCGTCTGCGTGCACAACGCCGGACGCTCGCAGATGGCCGCCGGGTTCCTCCGCGACATCGCCGGCGACCGCATCGAGGTCCGCTCCGCCGGCTCCATGCCCGCCGACCAGATCAACCCGATCGCCGTCGAGGCCATGAGCGAGCTCGGCATCGACATCACCGCTGAGCAGCCCAAGGTACTGACGACCGAGGCCGTACAGGCGTCCGACGTCGTGATAACGATGGGGTGCGGCGACGCCTGCCCGTTCTTCCCCGGCAAGCGCTACGAGGACTGGAAGCTCGACGACCCGGCGGGCCAGGGCATCGATGCTGTCCGTCCGATCCGCGACGACATCCGCGCGCGCATCGAGCAGCTGGTGAACGAACTGATCTAGGCGAGGCCCGAGCCCGGGGTGTCCTCCGCGGGGAGGACGTCCGGAGCAGAAGACGGTACCTGGGGCGGATGCGGAGTCCGGAGGATGCTCCGTAGCGTGGATGACATGATCACAGCAGAAGGCCTCACGAAGAGGTTCGGAGACAAGACCGCCGTCGACGACGTGTCGTTCACCGTCAAGCCGGGCAGCGTCACCGGGTTCCTCGGACCGAACGGCGCGGGCAAGTCCACCACCATGCGGATGATCGTCGGGCTGGATCGCCCGACCTCCGGCCGCGCCGCCGTCGCCGGTCGTGAGTACCGCAAGTTGCGCGCGCCCCTCACCGAGGTCGGCGTGCTGCTCGACGCGAAGGCCGTGCACACCGGGCGCACCGCGCGCAATCACCTTCGCGCGATGGCGGCGACCCACGGCATCCCTTCCTCGCGGGTGGACGAGGTCATCGACCTTGCGGGCATCGGCTCCGTCGCCCGCAAGCGGGCGGGCAAGTTCTCCCTCGGGATGGGACAGCGCCTCGGCATCGCCTCGGCGCTGCTCGGCGACCCGCACACGCTGATCCTCGACGAGCCCGTCAACGGCCTCGACCCGGAGGGTGTCCGCTGGGTGCGCCAGTTCGTCCGGCATGCGGCTTCCGAAGGACGCACCGTGCTGCTCTCGAGTCACCTGATGAGCGAGATGGCGCAGACGGCGGATCACGTCATCGTCATGGGTCGCGGTCGGGTGCTCGCGGATGCGGCCCTGGCCGACCTCGTGCGTTCCTGGACCAGGAACACGGTGCGGGTTCGCACGCCCCGACCGGCTGACCTGGCGGCGGCCGTGGGCGGCCCGGATGTGGAGATCGTGAGCTCCGCTCCTGATCTGCTCGACATCGTGGGACTGCCCGCCGCACGCATCGGCGACCTGGCCGCCGATCGTGGCATCCCGCTACACGAACTCACCCCCACCACCGGTTCGCTCGAAGACGCGTACCTCGCCCTCACCGGCGACTCCGTCGAGTACCGCACCAAGGAGATCTCATGACCACGACACAGGCACCCGCTCCCACGAGGCCGCGCGTCGACACCGGTCGACGCCTGACGTTCGTGCGCGCGCTGCGCGGCGAGTGGATCAAGCTCGCCACCCTGCGCTCCACCTGGTGGTCCATCGGGATCGCCGCGGCTCTCACCATCGGGATCGCCGTGCTCATCGCACAGGCGGTCGACATGCCGGGCTTCGAGCCGATCCAGGCCGTCATCATGCCGATCCAGTTCACCATGTTGCTCGCCGGCATCATCGGCGCGATCTCGGTCACCGGGGAGTACTCCACCGGCATGATCCGCTCGACCCTGACGGCCAACCCGATCCGCGGATCCGTGCTGGCGGCGAAGTCGATCGTGCTCGCCGTGTTCCTGTTCCTGTCGTCGCTGATCATCTTCGCCCTCGCGGCCGCCGCGGTCTCTCTCGTCGTGGCACCGCGTGACCAGAGCATCGATTGGTCAGACCCATCGATGTCGCTGCTCCCGATCGTCGTGGCCTCGCTCTCGATGGCGGTCTTCGCCCTGATCGGTGTGTCGTTCGGATTCATCCTGCGCTCCGGCGCGGGTGCGATCGCCGCGACCGTCGGTGTGCTGTTCGTACTGCCGATCGTGGCGAGCTTCTTCACCTTCGCCGGCGAGACCTGGGCATGGCTCGTCGATGCCGCGAACTACCTCCCGGTGGCAGCCGCGCAGAGCGCCATCCTGCCGAGTGATGGCGCCCCGCTCGATACTCCTGTGGCCTTCCTGACGCTGGCCTGTTGGGTCGCCGGCGGCGCCCTCGTGGCCTGGGCGGTTCTGCGCACCCGCGACGCGTAGAGTCGGGTCCGTGAGGAGAACGCGAAGCCGCAGCGACTCGATCCGTGAGGACGAGGAGCTGCGGCTTCCGCGTGCTCCCGGGCTCTTCCGGCGCTTCTGGGCGCGGCACCCGGTTCTCGCCGATGTGCTGCTCGCGCTTCTCTGCCTCCTCCTCTCGCTCGTCCCCGCCGGGCGACTCCTGGACGATTCGATCCCCGAGGCGACCGCCATCGCGATCAACATCGCCACGCTGTCGATGGTGGTCCTCGCCTGCAGTACCCTGCTCTGGCGGCGCCGGGCGCCGCTGGCCCCCTTCGTCGCGTCGGTGGTCCTGGGCACCGTGGGCCTGTTCACGGGGTTGTCCGGCGGGCTGATCCTTCTGCTCGTCGCCTGCTACGGTCTGGCGGTCTACCGCTCCTCCCGCGCCGCCTGGACCTGGTTCGGAATCGGGGCCGCGTGGTTCGTCGGCCTCACCACTCTGCTCATGCTCTCGGGCGGAATCGTGCTCCAGAGCGGGCTCGACACCGCCCTCAGCTACATCGTGCTCGGCTTGATCGGCACGCTCATCGGCGTCAACGTCGGAGGACGCAAGCGCTACCTCTCCGCCGTCATCGATCGCTCCCGACAGCTCCTCGTCGAACGCGATCAGCAGGCCAAGTTGGCGGCCGCCTCCGAGCGCGCACGCATCGCCCGCGAGATGCATGACATCGTGTCGCATTCGCTGACGGTGATCGTGGCGCTCTCCGAGGGCGGCGCGGCGACGTCGGACCGCGAGCAGGCGCGCAAGGCCGCGCTCTCGACGGCGGACACCGCTCGTGCCGCGCTCACCGAGATGCGGTCGATGTTAGGCGTCCTGCGTGGCGACGATTCACCGCTGCCTCTCGCGCCGCTGCATCCGGTACCGCCCCGGGACACCGTCGAAGCCGCGCAACGCGCCGGCTTTCCGGCCACGCTCACCGTGGTGGGGCAGCCCGATGTCTCCCCCGCAGTCGCACACGCGATCGGTCGCATCGTCCAGGAGGGCGTGACCAACGCGATGCGCCATGCACCGACCGCATCGGCGATCACCGTACGCCTGGACTATGGACCGGACACGGCGACGATCGAGATCGTGAACGACGGCGTCACGGGCGAGGTCGGAACCGCCGGTTTCGGTGTCCGCGGACTGTCCGAGCGTGCGGCCCATGTGCACGGCACGCTGCAATCGGGGCCGGCCGGTGAAGGACAGTGGGTGCTGCAGGCCGTGCTACCGACAGGAGGAAGCGCTCCCGGCGCCGGGAGCGAGTCGATGGAGGGCGACAGATGACAGACGCGATCAGAGTGCTCTTGGTGGACGATCAGGAGCTCATCCGAGTCGGGTTCCGCATGGTTCTCGAAGCCGAGGGCGACATCGTCGTGGTCGGTGAGGCCGCCGACGGGAGAGCCGCGATCATGCAGAGCAGGAGCCTCGCCCCCGACCTCGTGCTGATGGACATCCGCATGCCGGAACTGGATGGCATCGCGGCCACCGAGACGATCGTGCGCGAACATCCGCAGACGAAAGTGCTCGTGCTGACCACCTTCGACCTCGACGAATACGCCTTCGGCGCCATCCGCGCGGGCGCGAGCGGTTTCCTGTTGAAGGACGCGCAGCGACAGGAGATGATCTCCGCCGTGCGCGCCGTGCACCGCGGAGATGCCGCCCTCTCACCGCGCGTCACACGGATGCTGCTCGAGCACGTGACGCCGCACCTGGGACCCTCCGCGGCCCCGGCGCCCGACGCGGCGGAGAGCGCAGCGCTCGCCTCCTTGACCGAGCGAGAGCGCGATGTGTTCCTGGCGATCGGACGAGGCCTCACCAATGCCGAGATCGCCCAGACGCTCTACGTGGGCGAGTCCACCGTGAAGACGCATGTCGGCCGGGTGCTGACCAAGCTCGCCGCCCGCGACCGCATCCACGCGGTGATCCTGGCCCACAAGCTCGGTCTCGTCGGCGACTAGCGGCGTCGCGTCAGGCCTGGGCGGGACTCCACTCCGAGACCTGATCGAGCACGGCCACCTCTTCCGGGGAGAGTTCGAGGCGTGCTCCCGCGAGCAGGTCGGGCACCTGCTCGACCGAGCGGGCGCTGGCGATCGGTGCGACGACGGTGGGCTGCGCACGCAACCAGGCGAGCGAGGTCGCCGCGATCGACTCACCGTGGGCGTCGCCGATCTCCTCCAGCGCGTCGATGATCCGCAGGCCGGCCTCGGTGGCGTACTTCGCGGCACCCTGTGCGCGCGGAGAGGCCTGGCCCGCGGCATCCGTCGAACGGTATTTGCCGGTGAGGAACCCGCTCGCGAGAGAGTAGTACGGGACGAGCCCGAGCCCGAACTCCTCGGCGACCGGGATGATCGTCTCCTCGACCTCGTTGCGGTGCACGAGGTTGTAGTGCGGCTGCACGGCGACCGGCACGGCCGCTCCGGTGCGCCGGGCGATCTCGATCCACTCCCGGATCCGATCGGCGGAGTAGTTCGAGACGGCGACGTGCCGCACCAGGCCATCCGCGACGAGCTGGCCGAACGCGGCGACGGTCTCCTCCAGCGGGACGGTCTCGTCATCGAAGTGCGCGTAATACAGATCGAGCTCGTCGACGCCCAGGCGCATCAGCGATGCCTCGGCCGCCTTGCGGATGTTGCCCGCGGACAGCCCGCGGAACTGCGGGTGCTGGCTGACCTTGGTCGCGACGACGATGCCGGCGGGCTTGCGGGAGGCCAACCATTCGCCGACGATGGTCTCGCTCTCCCCGCCCTCATTTCCCGCCACCCAGGAGCTGTAGGAGTCGGCGGTGTCGATGAAGTCGCCGCCCCCGTCCACGAAGGCGTCGAGCACCGCGAAGGAGGTGTCGCGGTCGGCCGTCCAGCCGAACACATTGCCGCCGAGCGAGAGCGGGAGCACGTCAAGATCACTACTGCCGATACGAGTCATGTCGGTCATAACCGCCCGCGGTGCCTTGCGCATTCCCGCTCGCCCCCTCCTCCTCGAGCCGGACCTGCGACGGACGCCCGACGAGACGCGGATCGGGAGCATGAGCGATCAGGGGGTCCTTGCCGGGGTAGTCGAATCGGGCGAGAACGCATCTCATGGCTTCGAGCCGCGCTCGCTTCTTGTCGTCCGAGGCGATGACGATCCACGGGGCGGCCGATGTGTCGGTGTGGATGAACATCGCCTCCTCTGCCGCCGTGTACTCCGCCCGCCGATCGACGCCGGCGAGATCCGTCGGACTCAGCTTCCACTGTGTGACCGGATCCGCGCTGCGTCGCCGGAACCGCCGCCTCTGCTCCGTCTCACCGACCGAGAACCAGAGCTTGACGAGACGGATGCCGGACCCCACGAGCATCCGCTCGAACGAGGGAGCCGTCTGCAGGAACTCCTCGTAGTCGGCGGACGAGCAGTAGCCCATCACCCGCTCGACCCCGGCACGGTTGTACCAGGAGCGGTCCATCAGCACGATCTCGCCGCCGGACGGCAGGTGTGCGACATAGCGCTGGAAGTACCACTGGGTGCGCTCGACATCCGTGGGCTTGTCGAGAGCGACGACCCGCGCCCCGCGCGGATTGAGGTGTTCCATGAAGCGCGTGATCGCCCCTCCCTTGCCTGCCGCATCCCGCCCTTCGAAAAGGACGAGCACACGTTCGGAAGCGCTCTTGACATGGGATTGGAGCTTGAGGAGTTCGATCTGCAGCAGTCGCTTCTCGTATTCGTATGCCGCCGCGGAGAGCTTCTCGGTGGGCGGATAGCCGTGCTGCCCCTCCGTCGGGAACGCGGCCACGTCTGATGCGCTCATGAGGTACGTCCCTTCCGACCGGGCGATCCGAGCGCACCGCGCCTCACCGCGGCGCAGGTGGCCGGACCGGGGAGGCGGCCACCTGCGCCGTCTCCCCCGGTACGACTCCATCGGGCACCGGAGGATCGGCGTGGGTAACATATCACCCACTAAGGTGATATGTCAGGATACGAGATCACGCCGCAAAATCGGCGAACGGCGCGAATCGCGACTATCGTGCGGGGATGGGAACGATCCAGTACGGCAACGGCGAAGAGATCCACATCGAAGACCGCGCGCTCGCCCATCTGAAGGTGGTCATCGCGACCAAGCTCCGCCGCAACGAGAGCTTCACCCTGTCCTGGCGTCATCCCGATGGCGAACCCGCCGGACGCTCGACGATCTGGCTGCACCCGTCCATTCCGCTGCGTTTCACCTTCGAGGCACCCGAGGCACCGCAGCTGAATCCGACCTGGATCCAGAACCTGATGCACTCCGCGAGCTCGACGGGCGGGATCAGCCTCGTCGACGAGGTGCTCGACGTGCCGCAGGGGGTGTGACGCCATGGAATCTCGCGCACAGCACTTCAACAACGGCCACCCCACGGGGAATCCCGCGAATCAGGAGCGACACGTCGAGGTGAGACGACGAGCATTCCTGGCGGGTGCGGCCTGGTCGCTTCCTGTGATCGCCACGGCCGTCGCGACACCGCTCACCGCCGCATCGGTGGATGCCCGTGGGCGATTCGTGATCGAGTCGATGCAGGGCGGCACGTGGATCGACCCCCAGTACTACGGAGCCTCGATCCAGCTTCGCAACGACGATACGCGCGCGACCACGTTGCCTGTCGAGCCCATCACCAGCGGTGTCGTCGTGGTGACGTTCGCCTCGGTCGATGTCGGTGCGCTTCAGCCCGCCGTCATCGCGAACGCCGGAGGTAGCAGTCCTGTCGTCGCAGCACTGCCGGCGACCGACCCGACGTGGACGGCCGGAGGCGCGGTCGACAACGGCGACGGCACGACCTCCTACACACTGGTCTTCGCGGGGTCGGTGGCCGGGCAGGGCGTGACCCACGTCAGCTTCGGCATCCTCGGCTCGAGCCCGCTGCATTCAGGCATCACCGTGGAGGTCCGAGCCACGGGCGACCCGACGGACGGGACGACGAGCTCTCGCACGGTGACCCTGTTCTGAGTGCCATCGGGTGAGTGTGCCGCCGGTCACCCCGTCCGGGTGAGAAGAACGGCAGCGCCCGCGTCGAGGGCCGCAGAATCGGCTCATGCACAGAGGCGCCTCGGATGAGCCCACCCCCACGACACGTGTTCTGGACATCATCACGGTCGTCCTGCTCTCGGTGACCGCGGTCGTGACGGCGTGGTGCGGCTTCGAGGCCTCGAAGTGGGGCGGCGAGATGTCCATCGCGTTCAGCCAGGCATCCAGCGCTCGCGTTCAAGCGGCTTCCGCCCAGTCCACCGCCCAAGCTGCGCGACAGTACGACCTCACGCTGTACACGGAATGGGTTCTCGCGGAAGCCGACGGGCGGGACGATCTGGTGAGCTTCGTCGAGGAACGCTTCACCGAGGAGTTCGCGGTGGCTTTCGACGCGTGGACCGCAGAAGGACGCACCGCGCGCGGGCCGTTCGTGATGGAGGAATACGTGCCGCCGGGCACACGGGAAGCCGAGCAGTTGAGCGCGCGAGCGGATGCGAAGTTCGACGAAGCTCTCACAAACAATCAGCGCGGCGACAACTACTCCCTGCTCACCGTGCTGTTCGCACTCGTCCTGTTCTTCGCCGCGATCTCTCAGCACCAGGCGGTCCCCTGGCGACGCCGGGTGTTCCTCGGCCTGAGCGGCGTCATCGTGCTGTGCGGACTTGCTCTGTTGATCACGTTCCCGATCAAGATCTGACCCGGGTGGGCGCCGCCCCGACCAGAACCCCCGCCACCGCCGCCATCAAAGATAGGCGATGTGCACGTCGTCGATGAGGCCGTCGAAAGGAAACGGCATTCGATCCGCATACCGACGTGAGACGGGGCCGCCGTATGCACGCCCGATATCGAGGCAGTCGTTCGCACTGAACAGCAATGGCGCGCTGACCGGCACCACCCCGGACGCCACCTCGACGCCGTCGGCCCGGAGCACGACCTTTAGCGGACCGCCTGGTCGACGTTCCACGTAGTCCGTCACCACTTCGATCACCGACTCCCCTGGGGCGAGAGGCGACTCTGTCGCGATGGTGGTCCGTTGGATGAGGAAGAGGTTGTACTCATAGGTGAGGACACCGTCATCGAGGAAGCACGTCAGCCCGCCTCCCGAGCCCCCGAGCTTGTACAAAACCCCGTTCGCCCGCTCCGGAAGGGTGACGCCCAACCGGACCACGTTCGGCTTGTTGCCGAGGGCGGGAGCGCAGAACTCCGGAATGCGGAACGTGTCGCCGGTGAAACTCCACTCCGTGTACGGCGGCGCGATGCGCTGTTCCGGATGGAGGGCGACGACCCACAGTCCGCCCCCGACGGGCAGCACCTTGTTCTTGGCCGCTTCCATGGCGAAGAGCTCTTTGAGCTGCGCGAGCTTCTCCGGGTACTCCGACGCCACGTCGTGGGCCTGGCTCCAGTCGTGCTCGAGATCGTAGAGCTCCCACTGGTCCTCATCCGGGGTCCAGGTCCGGATACCCGCAGGCAGGCCTTGCACCCAGGGCAGACGCGGCCCGATCGCGGAGGCCATCCACCCGTCCGAGTAGATGGATCTGCTCCCCATGATCTCGAAGTACTGTGTGTGCCGGCGTCCTTCCGCCTCCGCATCGGCGAGCGAGTACGCGAAGCTGACGCCGTCGAGGGGCTCCTGGGGGATCCCGTTCACCACGTCGGGTTCGCTGATTCCCAGGATGTCGTAGATCGTCGGCACGACGTCGATGACGTGGTGGAACTGAGTACGCGGAGTCGCATCGGGCTGGAGCCGCGCGGGCCACTTCACGATGAGCGGGTTCCGAGTGCCCCCGAGGTGCGATGCCAGAAGCTTCATCCCTTGGTAGGGAGTGGAACCCGCCCAGGCCCAGCCTGCGTGATACTGGTTGTCGGTCGCGGGCGTGCCGATCGCATCCAGTCCTCCGAGCTCTTCGAGTGCGGCGATGTGATCGGAGACGTTGCTCGGGATGCCGTTCTGCGCGAGCAGCTCACTGATGGTGCCGTTCTGCCCCTCGCCGGACGAGCCGTTGTCGCCCCACAGGTAGAGGACGATGGTGTTCTCTCCGTAGCCGAGTCGTTCCACCTCGTCGATGACCCTGCCCGCCTGCACGTCGACGTGCTCGGCGAAACCGGCCGCGACCTCCATCAGACGACGTTGGAATGGCTTCTCGTCATCGGGAATGTCATCCCATGCGGCCATCTCGGGATGGCGGGGAGTGAGCTCGGCATCGGCGGGGATCCACCCTGCGCTCTTGGCCCGTTCATGGACGCGCTCACGGTACGCATCCCACCCGTCGTCGAACTTGCCCTTGTACTTGTCGGCCCAGTCTTTGGTGACGTGATGGGGACCGTGGATCGCTCCGCTCGCCCAATACATCAGGAACGGCTTCTCGGGCGCGAGCGCCTTGTGCGCGCGGAGCCAGCCGATGGCATCATCGGCGATGTCCTCGCTCAGGTGATAGCCCTCCTCCGGCGTCTTCGGCGGCAGCACGACCGTCGTGTTGCGCACCAAGTTCGGTTCATACTGCGACGCCTCCCCCGCGAGGAAGCCATAGAAGTACTCGAAACCGTATCCGGTGGGCCACCTGTCGAAGGGACCGGCAGCGGTGGTCTCCTCCGCGGGAGTGTTGTGCCATTTCCCCCACGCCGCGGTGGAGTAGCCGTAGTTGCGAAGCACCTCCGCGACGGTCGCCGTGCTCTTCGGAATGTGGCCAGAGTAGCCGTCCCAGTCGTTCGCCAGTTCGGCGATCTGGCCGTTCCCCACCCGATGGTGGTTTCGCCCTGTCAACAACGCCGCTCTCGTGGGCGAGCACATCGCCGTCGTGTGGAACCTGTTGTAGCCGACTCCCTCGTCACGCAGCCGGTCGAAAGTCGGCGTGCTCACCTCGCCGCCGAGCGAAGTCGGCAATGCGGGGCCCGCATCATCGATCAGAACGATCAGGATGTTCGGCGCCTCCGAGGGAAGATGCGACTCGACAGGCTTCGGAGAATACGTCGATTCCTGCATGATGCGCCCCGCGACGCTTCCCGATGGCGGCGGCGGAAAGGGCAGCACCCTCGCAGGCGGCAACGGTGCCGAACGAATCGGCCGAACTCCTTCGGATCCAGCAACCATCGACTTCTCCGAACTCCCGCCAGAGACGAAGGTCGGATCGATCCGAGCACCGCGCACTGGATGGCGCTCAAAGTAGCGCATCGCCCCCTCGGCGACAAGACCTCGTCGCGTCGACGGGAGGCCTCCCATCAGGGCTTTTCACTGCGTGTGCTGAGCCGACTACGGGACTCGAACCCGTAACCCCCGTATTACAAGTACGGTGCGCTACCAATTGCGCCAAGTCGGCGGATGCCATCAGCTTAGCGATGGCATCGACCCCCTCCGAATCAGGGGGCGGGTGTGGAGGTCGGTGTCGGGGTCGGCGTTTCGCGCGACGCGTCGCTGGCGACGCTGAGGACGAACTGCGAGAACTCGGCGGGATCGTCCATGGCGCCGACGTAGGCCTCGCCGTTCGCCACGATCATCGGGGTCGCGGTCAGCACCAGGTCATCGGAACCGGCGAGCGGGCCGTCCAGTGCCCGGGTCGTGGCTTCCTTGGCCCAGCCGACGAAGTCGCCGTCCTCGATGCACGAGCGGACAGCCTTGCCGTTGTCGACGCCGACCGCGAGAGCGAGATTCGCGAGGTCTTCGTCGGAGAGGCCGTCGCTGCCGACCTCGGGCTGATCGTCGAGCAGCTCGTGGTTGAACGCGTAGAACTGCTCGGGCGAATGCGTGGCGACGCACGCCGCAGCCGCAGCCGAACGCAGCGAGAACTTGGTGCCGTTCGAGCTCGCGGTGAGCAGGGCCACCGGGTGGTAGCTGACCGTGACCGCGCCTTCCTTGATCCATCCGGCGAGCTGGCGGGCGTTGGCACGCTCGAACATTCCGGCGTCGGGCGAGAGGTAGTCGACGTAGACGTGGATGTCGACCTTCTCGGACGCCGTCGGCTCCGGCGTCGGAGATTCGGAAGCGCCCGCGTCGGTCGACTCGGGCGTGGGGGTCGTGGGTACCGCAGCGGATCCGGCGAAGGCCTCGACGTCGGTGACGACGACGCCGTCCGATTCCATGCCGGTCGGCGTGAGCCGCGGCTTGGACACCTGCGATGACACCGCCAGCGTCACCGCCGTGCCGATCGCGCCCACCGCGACCAGCGCCACGGCGCCGATGATGATCCGTCGCATGAGGCGCGCCCGCGACTGCTGGGCGTGCACTCTCTGGGCCTTCTCCCGCACGACCTCGCGGGAATTGCGTGGCGTGGGGACGTTCGGCGTTTCGTCGCTCGACATCGTTCCTCTTGTAAGTCTCCAGGGGGGTCCGGGTTGGCCCCGACCGCCGCTCGGCGACGATCGCCGCAGCGCGCGGCCGAGTTCGATGCTAGCGATTCAGGCTGAGAAATACCCAGGTACCCCGGTTCATGCCATACTGATTCCGACCCAGAGTCGGGTCACGGCGGGTTCACTCCGCCGCTTCATCACTACGGATCGTCCGGCACGTACCTGCCGGTGAAGGAGAAACAACGATGGCATCTGTGACTTTCGACGAGGCCACCCGCCTGTACCCCGGCGGAACCCGTCCCGCTGTCGACAAGCTGAACCTCGAGGTCGGTGACGGCGAATTCCTCGTCCTCGTCGGTCCTTCCGGGTGCGGTAAGTCGACCTCCCTCCGCATGCTGGCCGGCCTCGAAGAGGTCAACGCCGGCCGCATCCTCATCGGCGACCGCGACGTGACCGACGTCCCGCCGAAGGACCGCGACATTGCGATGGTCTTCCAGAACTACGCGCTGTACCCGCACATGACGGTCGCCGAGAACATGGGCTTCGCCCTGAAGATCGCGGGCGTCGGCAAGGAAGAGCGTGCGGCCCGCGTGCTCGAAGCCGCCAAGCTGCTCGACCTCGAGCCCTACCTGACCCGCAAGCCGAAGGCCCTCTCGGGTGGTCAGCGTCAGCGTGTCGCCATGGGACGCGCCATCGTGCGTCAGCCCCAGGTGTTCCTCATGGACGAGCCGCTGTCGAACCTCGACGCCAAGCTCCGCGTGCAGACGCGTACGCAGATCGCCTCGCTGCAGCGCCGTCTCGGTGTCACCACGGTCTACGTCACCCACGACCAGACCGAGGCCCTGACCATGGGCGACCGCATCGCGGTCCTCAAGGACGGCCTCCTCCAGCAGGTGGGCTCCCCGCGCGACCTGTACGAGAAGCCGAACAACGTCTTCGTGGCCGGCTTCATCGGTTCGCCCGCGATGAACCTGTTCGCTGCTGACCTCGCCGACGGCGGCATCCGCTTCGGGTCGGAGATCGTCCCGCTCGACCGCGACACGGTCGGCCGCGCCAACGGCAGCCAGGTCACGGTCGGTGTGCGTCCCGAGGACATCACGGTCGGACCGGCCGACGGCAAGGGTCTTCCCGTCGTCGTCGACCTGGTCGAAGAGCTCGGCGCCGACGGCTACCTCTACGGCCACACCGAGATCAACGGCAAGCGCAGCGACATCGTCGCCCGTGTCGACGGCCGCAACCACCCGAACGCCGGCGAGACGGTCACGCTCGCAGCGAACCCGGGCCACGTGCACGCGTTCGACATCGAGTCTGGCGACCGCCTGAACGACAAGCCGGTCGTCTCCGTCTGATCGGATCCACAGACGCGGCGCAGGCTGACTTCGGTCGCCTGCGCCGCGTCTCTTTCTGTCTCCGTCGTCACCCCGCGTTCAGGGAGCACCATGCACGATTCACTGCGGATCACCGCGAGCAAGATCGATCCGGGTCTCCTGGCCCTCCCCTGGTCCACCACGCTCGCGAAGTGGCCCTCGGAGTACATCGTGTCGCTCCCGAAGGGTCTTTCCCGCCATCTCGTGCGCTTCGCCGACCTCTCCGGCCGCGTCATCGCGGTGAAGGAGACCACGGCCGAGATGGCCCAACGCGAATACGAGATGCTGGGCAACCTCGCTCGGCTCGATGTCCCCTGCGTCGACCGCGTCGCCGTGATCGCCGGACGTACGGATGCCGACGGGGAGCCGCTGCCGGCAGCCCTCGTGACAGCGCATCTGCGCTTCTCCATGCCCTATCGCGCGCTGTTCACCCGCGTCCTCCGTCCGGATACGGCCACCCGGCTCGTGGACGCCTTGGCGCTCCTCCTGGTGCGCCTGCACAACGTCGGCTTCTACTGGGGCGATGTCTCCCTGTCGAACACGCTGTTCCGTCGCGACGCCGGAGCCTTCGCGGCGTATCTGGTCGACGCCGAAACCGGGGAACTGCACGAGGAGGGGCTGACCGACGGCCAACGCGCCTACGACCTCGACCTCGCCCGCACGAACATCGCCGGGGAGATCATGGACCTCGCCGCCGGGGGCCGCCTGGAGCACGGTGTGGACGCCATCGCGATCGCCGACGGCATCGTGTCCTCGTATCGGTCCCTGTGGGCGGAGCTGACCGCCCAGGAGTCGTTCTCGGCCGCAGAGACGTGGCGCATCACGGAACGCGTCGAGCGGCTCAACGCTCTGGGCTTCGACATCGACGAGATGTCCATGTCGACGACGGCGGATGGCACGGTCGTCGAGATCCAACCGAAGGTGGTGGACGCCGGTCACCATCAGCGCCGCCTGATCCGCCTGACGGGGCTCGACGTCGAAGAGAACCAGGCACGGCGCCTGCTCAACGACCTCGACGAGTTCCGCGCCCGTTCGACGAAGCAGTGGTCCGACGAGGAGATGTACGCGCACGAGTGGCTCACGCGGGTCTTCGAGCCCGTCGTCCGCGCGATCCCGTACGAATTGCGCTCCAAGCTCGAGCCCGCGGAGGTGTTCCACCAGGTACTGGAGCACCGGTGGTACCTGTCACAGGCGCAGGGGCGTTCCGTGCCGCTCGCGGAGGTCCTGACGAGCTACATCAACGAGGTACTGCGCCACCGCCGTGACGAGGCCACCATCATGGGTCCGCCCACCGAGACGATGAGCCTGCCCGTCATCACCGGGGTGACTCCCGTCACCGACGACGACGAGGACATCGACTGGCGGGACCTGGTCTGAGCGCCGAAACCCCTCTTCATCGTCGATACCCCCGGTGGTCGGCGCCGGAGCCCGGGGGTTTCGACACGGCAGGGGGGTTTCGACCGCCCGAGACGGGGTCGCGCCCGGTACGCGCGGTTGCGCCGGTACGCGCGGTCAGTAGCCGACCGTGAAGCGCTCGCGGTGGTGATTCCCCTGCTCGATCTCGTCGACCAGAGCCATCGCGAAGTCCGCACCGGAGATGAACGACTTCCCCTCGGCATCGCGGACGATCACGTCACCGCCGTCGCGGTAGTGTCCGGTGCGCTCGCCCTCGGCCCAGGGACCGAAGACCTCTGCGGGGTGGATGAAGAACCAGTCGAGATCGTCGTCCGTGCTCTCCAGGAGCGCGAGGGAATCGATGCCGACCTGCGCTTCGTGCTTGTACTCCTCGGGGAAGTCCTGATCGAACAGACGCGGTCCGCCCGGAGCGACGAGGCTGCCACCTGCTCCTCCGACCACACCGAGACGCGTCGGCGTACCGGCGAGCTGAGAGACGACATTGGTCAACGCCTCCAACGCCCGATCGGCCATGTCCCCGCGCGGTGAGAGCGCCGAGACGACGGCGTCCGCACCGACGAAGGCGTCCGCGAGCGACGCCGGCTCCAGCGCGGAGCCCTGCACGTAGGCTGCGCCCGCCACCGGATCAGTCGCCTCCGAGCGCGAGATCGCGATCACGGCATGTCCTCGACTCACCGCCTCGGCGACGATATGACGACCGGCGTACCCGGTTCCTCCGAGGACGATGATGCGAGCCATGGTGAACCTCTCTCTGGACGTGCGCTAGGACTGCTTCGCGGCGCGGACCGTCGCCACCTGATACAGCGCGACCGACGTCGCGATACCGGCGTTCAGCGACTCCGTCGCGGCAGAGATCGGGATCGAGACGATCTGGTCGCACGTCTCGGTGACGAGCCGCGACAGCCCCTTGCCCTCCGAACCCACGACGATCACCACGGGACGATCGGCGAGCTGCAGGTCGGGAAGCGACACATCGCCGCCACCGTCGAGTCCGAGCACGAACACGCCCTGCTTCTTGAACTCCTTGAGCTGCGTCGTGAGGTTCGTCGCGAGTGCCACCGGGATCCTCGCGGCGGCGCCCGCACTGGTCTTCCAGGCCGCGGAGTTCACCCCGGCGGAACGGCGCTGCGGCAGGATGATGCCGTGACCGCCGAACGCGGCAGCGGATCGAATGATCGCTCCGAGGTTGCGGGGATCGGTGACACCGTCCAGCGCCACGAACAGCGGCACCTCGCCCTGGTCGATGACCTTCTCGAGGAGGTCCTGCGGGTGGGCGTACTCGTACGGGGGCACCTTGACCGCGACGCCCTGGTGCACGCCGTCGAAGCCGGCCATGCGGTCGAGCTCCTGCCGGGTGACCTCCATCACGGGGATTCCGCGATGGGTCGCGATCGACAGCATCTCCTTGACGCGGTCATCCATCTCCACGCGCTGCGCGATGTAGAAGGCCGTCGCGGGGATCTTCGCCCGCAGCGCCTCGAGCACCGAGTTGCGCCCGGTGACCGTCTCGGTGTCGGTGGTGTTGTCCTTCGCCCTGGCGGAGCGGTTGGGATTGCCGCCCGAGGTCTGGCGCTGTCCACCGGGCTTTCCCTTGCCCCCGGAGGCGGCATAGCGCTCAGCCGCTGCCTTGCGCTTGCCCGCGGGGTGCCAGGCGCGGTCCTCCGCCTTCGGGGTCGGACCGCGGCCCTCGAGTGCCTTGCGCCCGAGTCCACCCGTGCCCTTGGTCGGGCCCTTCTTCTTACCGTTGCTCGCGCCGGGGCGCTGTGGCTTAGCCATCGATACTCCAATGAGTTCCGGCCGGAGTGTCCTCCAGCGTGATTCCTGCGGCGGCGATCGCGTCTCGGATGCGATCCGCCGCCGCCCAGTCCTTGTCAGCGCGAGCCTGCGCGCGCTGGGTGATCATCGTCTGGACGAGGGCGTCCAGAGTGCGGTGCTCGGCGCGGTCTGCCCCACCGGACGGGAGTTCGTCGAATCCGAGGAGGCGGACCATCGCGTCCACCTGGACGAAAGCGGTCCAGGCCTCCTCCTTGGACCCGGCGTCGAGTGCCGAGTTGCCGCGGCGCACGGTGTCGTGCAGCACGGCCAGCGCCTGGGGGACCCCCAAGTCGTCGTCCATCGCGTCGGCGAACGCATCCGGAACAGCATCACCCGCGTCATCCGTCATGCCGGGAACGGCGCGGCGGACGCGAGCGGCGAAGGTGTCGATGCGCGCCAACGCGGCCTCGGCCTCCGCCCAGGACGATTCGCTGAGGTCGAGGCTCGATCGGTAGTGCGCGGCGGCAAGCGCATAGCGCACCACCCGAGGGTCATGCGCCGACAGCACGTCCGCCGCCAAGGTGAAGTTACCCAGCGACTTGGACATCTTCTGCCCGGCCACGGTCACGAGACCGTTGTGCACCCAGTAGCGGGCGAAACCGTCGCCCGCCGCCGTCGACTGCGCGAGCTCGTTCTCGTGATGAGGGAATCGCAGGTCGAGCCCGCCGCCGTGGATGTCGAACTCCGCTCCGAGGTAGCGCTTCGCCATGGCGGAGCACTCGATGTGCCACCCTGGACGGCCGGCGCCCCACGGGGAGGCCCACGTCGCGTCCGCCGGTTCCTCCGGCTTGCTGCCTTTCCAGAGCGCGAAGTCCTGCGGGTTCCGCTTGCCTCGGGGGTCGGCGTCCTCCGCGGGCTCCATGGCGTCGATCGACTGATGCGTGAGGGATCCGTACTCCGACCAGGAGCGCACGTCGAAGTACACGTCTCCCGAGTCGTCGGGGGCGGGGTAGGCGTGTCCGCGGGTGATCAGACCAGCGATCAGTTCCTGCATCTGAGGAACGGATGCCGTGGCGCGAGGCTCGTAGGTCGGAGGAAGGATGCCGACACCGGCATACGCGGCCGTGAACTCCTGCTCCATGCGGTAGGCCAGTGCCCACCAGGGCTCCGCATCCGTCGCATTGGCGAGCACCTTGTCGTCGATGTCGGTGACGTTGCGCACGAAGGTGACCCGACCATAGCGGTGGGCCAACCAGCGACGCAGCAGATCGAAGCTCAGGGCTGCTCGGACGTGCCCGATGTGGGGTCCGGATTGCACCGTGGGTCCGCACACGTACATCGTGATGTTCTCGGGATCGAGAGGCACGAAGTCGCGCAACACCGCAGCGCGGGTGTCGTAGAGGCGGAGAGTCACCGCTCAAGCCTACTCGGCGACTGCTGAGCGACCGCCCCGCGATGACGATTCATGCGGCGTGTGACGTTCTGAGCGTGGTGGACCGTCACCCGTCGCGCGGATCGACGGCCACCACGACCGCGACCGCCGTCACCGCGATGCCCTCGCCCCGCCCCGGAAAGCCCAGCCGGTCGGTCGTGGTCGCTGTGACGGACACGGGAGCGCCCAGCACGGAGGACAAGACACCTTCCGCCTCGCGGCGACGCACGCTGAAGCGCGGCCGGTTCCCCTGCAGCTGCACGGACACGTTGCCGATCTCGAAGCCCGCGTCTGCCAGCAGCTCACGGGTGCGCGCGAGGAAGACGTCCGCATGTGCGCCCGCGTACTCCGGGTGCGAGGTGCCGAAGTGCTCGCCGATGTCCCCGAGGCCGGCGGCGCCGAGGAGAGCATCGACGATCGCGTGAGCGACCGCATCCCCGTCGGAGTGTCCGGAGAGGGGCTGCTCCCCCGGCCATTCCACGCCGGCGAGCCAGAGGTTCCCCTCGCCGCCGAACGCATGCACATCGGTGCCGATGCCGATTCGAGGGATGACGGGACGAGTGATCGGCGCCTCCTGCGGTGCGTGCGCCGGCGTTGCGAACGCACCGAGCAGGTGCCGGGCGCGCTCGAGGTCATCGGGTGTGGTGATCTTGAACGCTCGAGCGGAACCGTCGATGTGCCGCACCGTGTTCCCGGCCGCGGCGAACAACGCCGCGTCGTCGGTGTACTCGACCCCCGCGGAGACGGCTGCCGCGTAGGCCGCTTCGAGCGCAGCGCGGGGAAAGCCCTGCGGCGTCTGCGCCGCGGCGAGCTCGGAACGGTCGACCGCGGCCACCACGGCACCTTCCGCCACCTTCTTGAGCGTGTCGACCACGGGGAGCGCGGGCACGACTCCTTCCTGCGCGGTGACGGCACGCGCGACCGCATCGATCTGAGAGGGTGGCGTGAGGGCGCGCGCCGCGTCGTGCACGAGCACGGTCTTCACGTCGCCCCAGAGAGCGTCGAGCCCCGCGGCGACGGACTGCTGCCGCGTCGCGCCGCCCGTCACGACGCGACCGAGGTCTCGCCGGTCTCCTGCGGCGGCTTCGAGTTCCGCCAACGCGTCGCCTTCATGCCCGGCGGGTGCGACGACGATCACCTGCGCAGGCAGGGCTGCGAACACGCCGTCCAGGGCATGTCGGAGGATTGAATGCGCGTCGATCCCCACGAGAGCCTTCGGCGCCCCCGCCTCCAGCCGAGTGCCGGAGCCGGCGGCGACGACGATGATCGCGATGTCGGGGACAGGAAGCAGGGTCACCCTCTCACGCTACCGCGTGGCAGGGACGACGAAGGGGCGGATGCCGCAGCATCCGCCCCTTCGTCGAGAACTCAGGAAGCGAGGACCTCGTCGAGCAGTGCGCCCGCCTTGTCCTCATCGGTCTTCTCCGCGAGCGCGAGCTCGGAGATGAGGATCTGACGGGCCTTCGCCAGCATCCGCTTCTCGCCCGCCGACAACCCGCGGTCCTGATCGCGACGCCACAGGTCGCGGACGACCTCGCTCACCTTGATGACATCGCCGGAGGCGAGCTTCTCGAGGTTCGCCTTGTACCGGCGGGACCAGTTCGTGGGCTCCTCCGTGAAGGGTGCGCGCAGCACCTCGAACACGTGGTCGAGGCCCTCTTTCCCGATCACATCGCGAACGCCGACCAGGTCGACGTTCTCAGCAGGAACCTCGATGATGAGATCGCCCTGGGTGACGTTGAGCTTCAGATATTTCTTCGCCTCACCCTTGATGATGCGCTCCTTGACCTCGATGATGGTCGCAGCGCCATGGTGGGGATAGACGACGGTTTCGCCAACCTCAAAAAGCATAAAAACGTGTCCTTTCGGCAACCTCAAGGATACCACAGGGCAGATGCGCTAAGGTTCGCGCCCCAGGGCCGCAGAGTCGCTCACGACTTACCCATAGAATGGATGCGGATATCCCGCCGGACCTCAGGAGGACCCGTGAAATCGCGCCTTGTTGCGTCTGCAGCCCTCAGCGCCTTCGTTCTGCTCGGCGCGACCGGGTGCACGTTCATCACCCCGCAGTCGACCAAGATCGAGTATCCGGCGTCCGACGGTGTGAACATCTCCGACGCCGACGGCCCGATCGACGTGCGCAACGCCCTCGTGATCGCGACGGAGGACGGATCGATCGGCAACTTCATCGCCGCCGTCGTGAACCCCACCGAAGAGAGCGCCACACTCACGATCTCCCTCGGAGACGGCAACGATTTCAAGGTCACGGTCCCCGCGGGCGAGACGAAGAGCCTGGGCGCCGACGAGGAGCCGCTGCGCATCGTCGGACTCGACACCAAGCCGGGCGCGACCGTCGAGATGCACTTCCAGTCCGGAGACTCCACCGGCGTCAAGGCCGACGTTCCCGTGCTCGACGGCTCTCTCCCCTACTACTCGGACCTCGTCCCCTCGGAGTCGGTGCGCACATCGGCACCGACGCCGATGCCGACCGACACGGCGGCGCCTGCTCCCTCGGAGTGACCCCCGCGTCGAACACAGAGGAGGCCGGCACCTTACGGGGTGCCGGCCTCCTCTGTGTTCAGCCCTCGAAGCGGTAGCCCAGGCCGCGCACCGTGACGAGCATCACCGGTTCGCTCGGGTTCTCCTCGATGCGCGAACGGATGCGCTTGATGTGCACGTCGAGCGTCTTGGTGTCGCCGAAGTAGTCGCTCCCCCAGACCCGGTCGATGAGCTGACCGCGGGTGAGCACGCGTCCGGAGTTGCGCATCAGGACCTCGAGGAGCTCGAACTCCTTCAGCGGCATGTTGATCTGCTCACCCGCGACGGACACGGTGTGCCGGTCGATGTCGAGTGAGACCCTGCCGCCGTCGAGCACGCGCTCGTCGAGCTCGCCGTCGGCCTGCACGACCCGGCGCAGCACGGCGCGCATCCGCGCGAGCAGTTCGCGCGACGAGTACGGCTTGGTGATGTAGTCGTCGGCGCCCAGCTCGAGCCCGACCACGATGTCGACCTCGGAGTCCTTCGCCGTGAGCATGATGATCGGCACGGCCGACGTCGAGCGGATCTGACGGCACACCTCGGTGCCCGGCATCCCGGGCAGCATCAGGTCGAGCAGCACGATGTCCGCGCCCCGCTCCCGGAACGCGGAGAGCGCGCCGGGGCCATCCTCCGCGATCTCCACCTCGTAGCCTTCACGGCGGAGCAGATACGCGAGCGGGTCGGCGAGGTCGGGCTCGTCCTCGACGAGAAGGATTCGGGTCATGTTCTCTCTCCGTTTCGAGCGCGCGCGGATGCCGCAGCCTTGGCAGCCTTGCGCGCACGCTTCTTCTTGCTCTTCTTGCCCGAGTCGCCGTGCTCCGGGGCGTCGATCCGAGGAAGCCGGATCGTGAAGGTGGAGCCGCGTCCGGGGCGGGACCACAGCCGCACCTCCCCACCGTGGCGCTGCGTGGCGTGCTTGACGATCGACAGCCCGAGTCCCGTGCCGCCCGTGCGCCGGGAACGGGCCTCATCCGCTCGGTAGAACCGCTCGAAGATGCGCTCACGGTCCGCTTCCGCGATACCGATGCCCTGGTCGGACACCGCGATCTCGACCACACCGTCCTCGGCGCGCACGCCGACGCCCACCCGGGATCCCCGGGGCGAGTAGACGATGGCGTTGGCGATCAGGTTGCCGACCGCCTCGATGAGGATCTGCGCGTCGCCGCGCACCCAGACGCCGCGGTCCCCGCCTCTGGCGAGCTCGACGCCGGCGGAATCGGCCTGTACCACGTGGCCCTCTATCGAGGACGCGATAACCTCGTCGATCGCCACGGGACCGACCTTGGTCAGACCGTCCTCGGCCTGGAGGCGGGACAGGCTCATGATCCGGCCCGTGAGCTGTCCGAGTCGACCGGCCTCCGCCGCGATGCGGGCGGCGAAGATGCGGACCTGGGCGGGGTCGTCGGCGGCGGACTCGATCGCTTCCGCCAGGAGGCTCACTGCGCCCACCGGTGTCTTCAGCTCGTGACTCGTGTTGGCGACGAAATCCCGGCGCATCTGATCGAGGCGTTCCTGCTCGGTGACGTCGCGGATGATCAGCAGCACCAGGCGCGTGCCGATCACGCTCGCGCGCGCCGACACGAGTCGCGGATCGAGGCTCAATCCTCCCCGCGTGATGCGCATCGACTCGGTGACGGAGCCTCCGGTGTCCCGCACGCCACGAACGAGCTGACGGAGCTCCGGGTTGTCGAGCGTCGCGCCGACCTCGATACCGAAGCGGGTCGCGGCCTGCGAGGAGGCGAGAACCATGCCGGAGCTGTCCACGATCGCCGCTGCATCGTCCATGCTGCGCAGAACGTCGGTGATACCGGCCGGGACGGCCAGCGACGTCTCCTCCTGCACACGTGCGCGTGCCCGGTATGCCCAGGCCACGAGCAGGGAGAGGCCGACACCGATCACCAGCCCGATGGCGAGCGAGGACAGCGCGAGCTGCGGCAAGGTCATGTCACAAGCGTAGAGTGCGTTCACCGTCCGTCCGGCGGGTTTCCGCGCCCTGGCGGGAACAGGGGAAGTACTATTCACGTGCTGGGCACCGTTCGTTAACCTTCGAAGCGGACAATCGCTTCGGGCTTGTGCGGGAGCACAGACCTGCTCTCGTGCGGACGACCCGCCGTCTCGCGCTGACACAGCCGAGATCCGAATGAAAGGTTGCGCCCCAACATGCGCGAAGTGTTCCACCAGTCCCTCGAGGATCTTCAGAACCGCCTGGTCGAGATCGCCGACCTCGTCACGGTCTCCATCGACAAGGCCACCCGGGCATTCGCCACGAGCGACGTGGCACTGGCCGAGGAGGTCATCGCCGACGACGCGAAGATCGACGAACTGGCCGTCGCCCTCGACGAGCAGGCGATCGAGATCCTCGCCCGCCAGCAGCCGGTCGCACGCGACCTGCGCATCGTCGTGACGGCTCTGCGCGTGAGCGCCTCGCTCGAGCGCATGGGCGACATGTCGGAGCACATCGCCCAGCTCGCCCGCCTCCGTTTCCCCGAGCGCGCCATCCCGAAGGGCCTCAAGGGCACGTTCGTGAAGATGGGCGAGCTCGACGTCGAGGTCGCGCGCACGCTCTCGGAGCTGCTGCGCACACAGGACCTGCGTTTCGCCGACGCCATCCGCAACGCGGACGACGATGTCGACGAACTGCACGCCACCGTCTTCGAGAAGGTACTCAGCGACAACTGGAAGGGCGAAGCCACGGCGACCGTCGATGCCACACTCGCCAGCCGCTACCACGAGCGTTTCGCCGACCACGCGGTGGCCGTCGCGAAGAAGGTCGTCTACCTCTCGACCGGCGACTGGGCGGTCGAGGAGGAGGACATCCCCCTCGCCGTCGAACAGCAGGAGCTGGAGCAGCAGGAACACGGCCACGCCTGACGCGTCGTCCCTCCAGTTCCTCCCCCTCCGGACATTTCGGTCGAGACCCCCTCTGCACGTCGGCGCCCCTCCTGATTCGCGTGAATCAGGAGGGGCGCCGACGGTGGGTGGGGGTCTCGACCTACTTCTTGCCCTGCGCGGCGACGGCGGCCGCGCCGGCAGCCGCAGCCTCGGGGTCGAGGTAGCGGCCGGGACCGGTCGGAACGTTGTTCTCATCGAGCTCGTACACCAGCGGGATGCCGGTCGGGATGTTCAGCTCGGCGATGTCTTCGTCGCTGATGCCCTCGAGGTGCTTCACCAGGCCGCGCAGCGAGTTGCCGTGCGCGGTGACGAGGACGGTCTTGCCGGCTTCGAGGTCGGGGACGATCGCGCTCTCCCAGTACGGCAGCAGGCGGTCGATGACGAGCTTGAGCGACTCCGTGCGGGGCACCTCGCCGTCGATGCCCTGGTAACGGACATCGTGCACCTGGCTGAACTCGCTCTCGTCGTCGAGCACGGGCGGAGGCACGTCGAACGACCGGCGCCACAGCTGGAACTGCTCGGGCCCGAACTCCTCGAGCGTCTGCGCCTTGTCCTTGCCCTGGAGCGCACCGTAGTGACGCTCGTTCAGACGCCAGGAGCGCGTCACGGGGATCCACAGACGGTCGGCGGCGTCCAGAGCGATGTTCGCCGTCTGGATCGCCCGGCTCAGCAGCGAGGTGTGCAGCACGTCGGGCAGGATGCCGGACTCGGCGAGCAGCTCGCCGCCGCGACGCGCCTCCTTCTCGCCCTGAGCGTTGAGTCGGACGTCCACCCAACCGGTGAAGAGGTTCAGTTCGTTCCACTCGCTTCGGCCATGGCGGAGCAGGATGAGGGTACGCGTCGCAGTCATGCCGCCAGTTTATCCACCTGGGACGTCCCGCCGAGTCGGATCCTGGGAGGATGGTGACATGGCGTCATCTCCCCTCGGCCGGCCGACCCGCGGCACGACGGGGACGAACCGACTCCGGCGCAACGACCGTTGGATCGCGCAGAGCGACGCGCTGCGCCGCGCGCACGATCCCCTGGTCGTCGACCTCGGCTACGGTGCCAGCGGAGTCACCGCGTTCGAACTCGCCACACGTCTCGTGCGCGTCCGCGACGATGTCGAGGTGCTCGGGCTCGAGATCGACCCCGCCCGCGTCGCCACGGCCGAGGCTCAGCTCGCGGAGGTGCGGGCCGGACGGACTCCTTTCGCCGCCGATCTCCCCGTGTCGTTCGCGCGGGGTGGCTTCGAGGTCCCCCTCCCCCGAGGACGCAGCGCTGCGGCGATCCGGGCCATGAACGTCTTGCGCCAGTACGACGAGGAAGACGTGCCGGATGCCTGGGCACGCATGACCGCACGCCTGTCCCCCGGAGGCCTGCTCTTCGAAGGGACCTGCGACGAGATCGGGCGCGTGTCGAGTTGGATCGACGTCGATTCGCAGGCCACACCGCTGCGCTTCACGATCTCGCTCCGTCTCGCCGATCTCGAACGTCCGAGCGTCGTCGCCGAGCGTTTGCCGAAGGCCCTGATCCACCGCAACGTCGCCGGGGAGCGCGTGCACGATCTGCTCATCGACCTCGACCGGGAGTGGGACCGCGCGGCTCCCCTGTCGACGTTCGGTGCCACGCAGCGTTTCCTCGCCGCGGTGACCGGACTACGGGATCAGGGCTGGCCGGTGCTCGGCGGGCGCACCCGCTGGCGTCTCGGCGAGCTCACACTGCCGTGGGCCGCGGTCGCGCCGCTGCCCGGCTGAGCTCAGCCTCCGGGGACGGCGTCACGCGGGTCCGGCGCCGTAGGTCTCCGAGACAGCCGGGTCAGGCGCGGGACGTCTGCCGTGGCCCCCGCGTCGGCCGGGACGATGACCTGCTGCGATGCGGCGATGTCGATGCCGTCGGCGCGAACCACCAGGTCGCCGACGGGCGCGCGCCGGGAGAGGATCGCGAGGGCGATCGGACCGTCTTCATGATGACGCGCCACCGAGGTCAGATGCCCGACCTCGTCGTCACCGGCGAAGACCGCGGTACCGGGCTCAGGCAGGACCGCATCGCTGCCGTCCAGGTGGAGCGCGGCGAGACGACGCGGCGGGTGCCCGAGGTTGTGGACCTTGGCGACGGTCTCCTGTCCGCGGTAGCAGCCCTTGCTCAGGTGCACCGCGCTGCGAATCCAGTCGGACTCATGAGGAAGCGAGCGCTCGTCGACCTCGGTCGTCCAGCGCGGGCGCCACGCCGCGACCCGCAGAGCCTCTGCGGCGAGAACGCCGGCGAACGCCTCCCGGTCGAGAGAAGCGGCGAGAGCGTCGGCCTGCTCCGCGGTGAGGATCGCCACCCGCCAGGCGTAGTCGGCTGCCGGATGCTCGATGACCTCGGAATACTGGTGTCCGCCGACGCTGATCCGCTGCCACGGGTCGGACCACACGAGTGCGGTGCCGTTCGGGGCGAACGCCGCTGCGGTCGCCGTCGCGGAGATGACCCCACCGTCGATGTATCCGACCAGCACGAGGTCGGAGCGGAGATCGACGGTCGCCTGTGTGCGGAACTTCATCCGCGTCAACCAGCCGGCAAGCGCCTCGGCGTCTCCGTCGTCGGCGATGAGCCACGTGGATGCACCGTCGTCGACGACACCGGCCGCGTGCTCCACCCGGCCCTGCGGGTCGAGCACCAGAAGCTCGGTGCTGTCACCGGGGGCGAGGCGTCCCACGGCCTGCGACGTGATCGAATCGAGCCAGCTCAACCGCTCCGGACCCGCGACCTCGATCACGGCGCGATCACCGAGCGGGGCGAGAGCCGCGCCCTCGGCGAGACGCCGCTGCTCTCGGAACACATCGCCGAAGTGGGCGATCAGATCGCCCTCGGCGACGGCACCGTCGACCTGGTCGAAAGCGGACATCTCAGACCTTGGCCAGCCGGGCGGAGGCATGGGAGCGCAGCGGGGTGCCGAGCGCGGCGATGTCCCACGCCCACAGCAGGTGTCCGTCGACGAGGCCGTACATGCGCGATGACGCGGAGTGCACCTTGGCACCGGCGCTGCGCACGACGGCGTCGGAGCCGATGTCGATGCGCGGACCGTTGATCTCGCCGATGTACAGCTCGAGAGCACCGTCTGCGTGCGCGAGCGACACCTCGATGGGGAATCCGCCGCTCGGCGCGCGCAGTTCCTCCACGTCGTCGACCGTGCGTGCGACGGCGGGCGCGGTGGGCGGGAGCAGCGCGGGACCGGGATCCGAGTCCGTCGCCGGTCGCGCGAGTCGCCAGAATCCCGTCTCGGCGAGCAGTGCCGCCGCCGGCGCACCCTCGTCGGTGAGGAAGGTGGCTGAGCCGGAGTAGTTCAGGAACGGGCCGCCGTCATGGCTGAAACTGACCCGATGGGTGAACTCACCCTGCAGGCGTTCATCGCCGACCGGGTAGTCGATGACACCGGTACCCTCCCAGACGCCGATCAGCCACGCGAAGGGGACGAGATCGGCCGGAAGGTCGACGGGCAGCTCGATCACGATCGCGTCAGCGCTGGCCGCGGAAGAGGTTGCGCAGCACCACTGCCGAGACGAAGACGATAGCGAGGCTCGCGAGGCCCAGCAGGCCGATGAAGAAGATTTCGAGCGCCATGAGGTCCATGTCCCCCACCTTACCGCGCCCCGCCGTCGTCAGGACGGGATCAGCGCCGCGAGACCGAAACCGACCGAGATGAGCCCCATCAGCATCAGGGCGCCGATCACGCTGCTCGCCACCCGGAAGATGAATCCCTGGGTGCGGCCGTACCAGAGCTGCACGGCGAAGGAGAGCAGGACGACGCCTCCGAAGCCCACCAGCATCCAGGGGACACGCCACTCCTCCGGCACGAAGATACCGATCGCGACGGTCGCGACGAATGCCGCCGCCCACACGACGATCACACCGACGAACGCGTTGCGTGGTGCGAGTGCTGGTTCCGTCATGACAACCATTGTTGCGCATCCGCCCCGGTATCATGGCGGCACGACGTCGATCCCCCGTCGGTGAGGAGTGCGCGTGGCCCTGGTCCTGGTTCTGACCAATGCTCCGCTCTCGGAGCAGGTCCTGCCCGCCCTTGAGCTGCTGAGCCATAGAGCGCGCCAGATCCCTGCGGAACCCGCACAGCTGGTCAACGCTCCGGAGTACGACGTCGTGATCGTCGACGGACGTCATGATCTGGTCGCCGCGAAGTCGCTGTGCCGGCTGCTGCGCGCCACAGGTCAGGACGCTCCCCTCCTCCTCGTCGTCACGGAGGGCGGCATGAGCGCTCTCTCGGGCGACTGGGGCATCGACGACGTACTGCTCGCAACCGCGGGCCCGGCGGAGATCGACGCGCGCCTCCGCCTCGCGCTGGCCCGACGCGATGAGGTCGCCGAGCCCGCGAGCGTGCAGGCTTCCGGAGTCACGATCGACGAGCAGTCGTACTCGGCGAAGCTGCGCGGCAGGCCGTTGGACCTCACCTACAAGGAGTTCCAGCTGCTGCACTTCCTGGCCACCCATCCTTCGCGTGTCTTCACGCGGGAGCAGCTGCTCAGCGAGGTGTGGGGCTACGACTACTTCGGCGGAACCCGCACGGTCGACGTGCACGTGCGGCGCCTCCGGGCGAAGCTCGGCGACCAGGAACAGATCATCGGCACGGTGCGCAACGTCGGCTATCGCTTCAACGTCAACGAAGAAGAGAGCGTCGCCGCGGGCCACTGAGGATCGACACCGTTCACACGAGCGTCACCTGGCGGTGCTTAGATGTACCCCATGATCGATCCCGCACTCGCCGACGCCGGTCTCGGTGACGCCGAAGACGACGACTTCGACGCCATCGAGTCCCCGGACTCGTTGCTGCCCGACCACCGCTACCTGGATCGCGAGCTGAGCTGGCTCGCGTTCAATCAGCGCGTGTTGGAGCTCGCGGAAGACCCGTCGCTCCCCGAACTCGAGCGGGCGAACTTCCTGGCCATCTTCGCCAGCAACCTCGACGAGTTCTTCATGGTGCGCGTCGCAGGCCTCAAGCGGCGCATCATGACCGGTCTCGCGGTGCCGACGAACATCGGCCGCTCCCCCGTCGACGCGCTGGCCGACATCTCCCGTGAGGCGCACGCACTGCAGCTGCGCCACGCGGACGCGTGGAACTCGCTCGTGCGCCCCGCCCTCGCCGAATCCGGTATCGAGATCACGGACTGGTCCGAGCTCACGGACGGCGAGCGCTCCGCGCTGTCCGACTACTTCCAGGCGCAGGTGTTCCCGGTGCTGATGCCCCTCGCGGTCGACCCGGCGCACCCGTTCCCCTACATCTCCGGACTCTCGCTGAACCTCGCGATCCGCATCCGCAACGCCCGCACCGGGCGCCAGGAGTTCGCGCGCATCAAGGTCCCGCCGATGCTCCCCCGCTTCGTGGAGGTTCCCGGCGCCGGCGAGATCAAGCGCTTCCTGCGCCTGGAGGAACTCATCGCCAACCACCTGGGCGACCTGTTCCCGGGCATGGAGGTGCTCGACCACCATGCGTTCCGCCTCACCCGCAACGAAGATGTGGAGATCGAGGAGGACGAGAGCGAGAACCTCATCCAGGCGCTGGAGGCCGAGCTCCTGCGCCGCCGGTTCGGTCCGCCGATCCGGCTCGAGATCACCGATGACATGGATGACGTCACGATGGATCTGCTGGTCCGCGAGCTCGACATCACGGACCTCGAGGTCTACCGCCTCCCCGGGCCTCTCGACCTCCGCGGACTCTTCGACCTCTCGCGCATCGACCGGCCCGATCTGCGCTACCCGCCGCACCTGCCCACCACGGCGGTGGCCTTCCAGCCCGCGGGATCGAGCGCACGGGCCGACATCTTCAAGGCGATCCGCAAATCGGACGTGCTCGTCCACCACCCGTACGAGTCGTTCACCACGAGCGTGCAGGCCTTCCTCGAGCAGGCCGCCCGTGACCCGCATGTGCTCGCCATCAAGCAGACGCTGTACCGCACCTCCGGAGACAGCCCCGTCGTGCAGGCCCTGATCGACGCCGCTGAGGCCGGCAAGCAGGTCCTCGCGCTGGTCGAGGTGAAGGCCCGGTTCGACGAGGCCAACAACATCGTCTGGGCGCGCAAGCTCGAGAAGGCCGGCGTGCACGTCGTGTACGGCCTCGTGGGACTCAAGACACACTGCAAACTCGCCCTGGTCATCCGCGAGGAAGAAGGGATGCTGCGGCACTACTCCCACGTCGGGACCGGCAACTACAACCCCAAGACCAGCCGCATCTATGAGGACTTCGGGCTCTTCACCGCCGACGCACAGGTCGGCAAGGACCTGACGCGCCTGTTCAACGAGTTGAGCGGGTACGCCATCGAGAAGAAGTTCAAACGACTCCTCGTCGCCCCGCTCCACCTCCGCAAGGGACTGATCCGCCAGATCGATGCCGAGCGCAAGAACGCGGAGGCCGGGATCCCCGCCCACATCCGCATCAAGGTGAACTCGATGGTGGACGAGGAGATCATCGACGCGCTGTACCGTGCGAGCGCCGCGGGCGTGAAGGTCGACGTCTGGGTGCGTGGCATCTGCAGCCTGCGCACCGACCTGGACGGCATCAGCGACAACATCACGGTGCGCAGCATCCTCGGCCGCTATCTCGAGCACTCGCGGATCTTCGCGTTCGAGAACGCCGGCGACCCGCAGGTGTACATCGGCAGCGCGGACATGATGCACCGCAACCTCGACCGTCGCGTCGAGGCACTGGTGCGCGTGACCGACCCCGCACATCTCAAGGAGCTCCGGACCTTCTTCGACCTGGCGATGAACGACGGCACCTCGTCGTGGCACCTCGGCGCCGACGGCGTCTGGGAGCGCCACGCCGTGGATGCCGACGGAAAGCCCCTGATCGACCTGCAGGATAAGACCATGGGGTTGATCCAGCGGCGCCGCCGCGCACGGGCGGTTCGATGATCCGGCGGCAGCTGCAGCTCCCGCCCGACTCCGAGACGGGGTCGAAGTGGGCCGACAAGGCGGTGTACGCCGCAGGCGCCGTGGTCTGGCGGATCATCGACGGCAAGTTGCGGATCCTCCTGATCCATCGCACCAAGTACCGGGACGTCACGCTGCCCAAGGGGAAGGTGGATCCGGGAGAGATGCTCGCCGAGACCGCCGTGCGCGAGGTGCACGAGGAGACCGGCATCCGCGTCTCCCTCGGTGTTCCCATCGGAGTGAGCCGCTACCACCTCGCCTCCCGCAAGCAGAAGGTCGTGCACTACTGGGCGGCCGAGGCGACGGAGGACGCGATCCGCGAGTCCACGTTCGTGCCCAATCGGGAGATCGCGGCGCTCGAATGGGTCAGCGTGAAGAAGGCACGCAACCGACTGAGCTACCCGGTCGACCTGGAGATCCTCGACTTCTTCTCCAACCTGGTCGATGACGGCGTGCTGCGCACCTTCCCCGTGATCGTGCTGCGCCACGCGAAGGCGCTCTCGCGCTCGGACTGGGACCGCTCGGACGCCGCACGCCCGCTCACCGAACGTGGCCGCACCCAGGCGAAGTCCATCGTCGGGCCGCTCCGCGCCTTCGGTGTGCGCAAGATCGTCACGAGTGATGCCGTGCGT
This sequence comes from Microbacterium sp. J1-1, assembly GCF_024498615.1. Lineage (NCBI taxonomy): Bacteria > Bacillati > Actinomycetota > Actinomycetes > Micrococcales > Microbacteriaceae > Microbacterium > Microbacterium sp. J1-1. The sequence goes on from NZ_CP089590.1 coordinate 2,695,577, forward strand.
TGCGTCGCGACCGTCACCCCGCTCGCGAAGGCCCTTGGCCGGAAGCCGGTGCAGACGGAGAAGATCAGCCAGGACGCCTGGGAAGACGGCGCGGCCGATCTTCGATCCGTGGTCGGCCGACGAGTGCGGTCCGGAAAGCCGGCCGTGCTGTGCAGTCACGGTCCCGTGCTCCCCGGGCTGCTGTCGGAGATCGCCCTCGCGACCGGCACCGTCACCGGGTCGTATCTCGGCAGCGCCGCCGACCTTGAGCCTGCCGCGTTCTCGGTCGTGCACCTGTCGTCCACGAACCCCGGTTCCGGCATCATCGCGATCGAGACGCACATCCCGAAGGTCTGATGCGTCGACGGATTCCGGACACCACAGCCGGAATCACGCGGGAGCACCCCAGAGAGTCGCCCGTCGTTCACCTGCCGTTCACCTGCTCGGGAGAGTCTCGTTAACCGTCGCCCATAGCGTCACTGTGTGCCCTGCACCGGGCCCCACCCATCCAAGATCGAAGGATCCACAGTGAAGATCTCCCGAATCGCACGAATCGGCGCCATCGGCGCCGTCGCCGCTCTCGCTCTCGCCGGTTGCGCCGCGAACGAAGGCGGCTCCGGTTCCACCGAAGCTCCCACCGATTCCACACTCTCCGGAACGATCGACGCCACCGGTGCGTCCTCGCAGGCGGCCGCTCAGGAAGCCTGGGTCGCCGCGTTCCAGACCGCGAACCCCGACGTGACCGTCAACTACGAGCCCACCGGATCCGGTACGGGTCGCGAGAACTTCCTCGAAGGCGGCAGCAACTTCATCGGCTCCGACCGCGCGTTCAACGACGAAGAGGTGGCCGCCGGCGGCTTCGGCGCCTGCACAACCGACGACATAGTCGAGGTCCCGCTCTACATCTCGCCGGTTGCCGTCGCGTTCAACCTCGAGGGCGTCGACTCCCTCAACCTGGACGCCGCGACCATCGCGGGCATCTTCGCCGGCACCATCTCCAACTGGAACGCCCCGGAGATCGCCGCGCTGAACGACGGCGTCGAGCTGCCTGACCTGGCCATCTCGCCCGTGCACCGCTCCGACCCCTCGGGGACGCAGGAGACGTTCACCAAGTACCTCAACGCCACGGCGGGTGACGTCTGGACCTACGAGCCGGCCGACGTGTGGCCGATCCAGGGTGGCGAGGCAGCGCAGGGCACCTCCGGCGTGAAGCAGGCCATCACGGCGGGCAACGGCGCCATCGGCTTCCTCGACGCTTCGCAGGCCGAGGGCCTCGGACAGGTCGCTGTCGGCGTGGGCGGGGACTTCGTCGCCTACTCGGCCGAGGCTGCCGCCAAGCTCGTCGAGAACTCGCCGCTGGTCGAAGGCCGCGGCGCAGGGGACCTCGTCTTCGACGTCGACCCCGCCACCGCTTCGGACGGCGCCTACCCGATCGCCCTGGTCAGCTACCTCATCGGCTGCGAGCAGTACGAGGACAGCAACGTCGCGGAGCTCGTGAAGGAGTACTTCACCTACATCGCGAGCGCTGAGGGCCAGGACGCTGCGGCCGAGAACGCCGGCAGCGCACCGATCTCGGACGGCCTGCGCGATCAGGTCCTCGCCGCGATCGACCTGATCCAGGTCGGCTGATCACGCCGACACGCTGACACGGTGCCCCCGCGTCCCGACGGGGCGCGGGGGCACCTCCCGGTCAGTATCCGATCCATATCGACCCGGCCCGAAACAGGGAGATCATGAGCACGACAGCCCAGGCGCCGACACCGACGCCGACCAAGGCGCCACCTGCCCCTATCAAGGCGAAGCAGCGACTTGGCGACCGGGTCTTCTCCGGCACCGCGCTCGGGGCGGGGATCGTCATCCTCGTCGTCCTCGCGCTCGTCGCCGCCTTCCTCTTCATTCAGAGCCTCCCCGCCTTCGAGCTCGACACCAGCGACAACCACATCCTCAAGGGTGAGTCCTTCTGGTCGTACGTGTGGCCGCTCATCTTCGGAACGCTCTGGGCCTCATTCATCGCGCTCCTCATCGCCGCTCCCATCGCGATCGGCATCGCGCTGTTCATCTCCCACTACGCCCACCGACGTCTCGCCGCGGTCCTCGGCTACATCATCGATCTGCTCGCCGCCGTCCCCTCCGTCGTCTTCGGGCTCTGGGGCGGTCTCGTGCTCGCCCCGCTCCTGCAGCCGATCTACGCCTGGCTGAACGAGAACGCCTCCTGGGTCCCCTTCTTCGGGGGCCAGGTGTCGTCGACCGGGAAGACGATCCTCACCGCGGCTCTCGTGCTGGCAGTGATGTGCATCCCGATCATGACCGCCATCTGCCGCGAGGTCTTCCTGCAGACCCCGAAGCTCCACGAGGAGGCAGCCCTCGCCCTCGGTTCCACCCGATGGGAGATGGTGCGTATGGCCGTCCTGCCCTTCGCTCGCGGCGGCATGGTCTCGGCGGCGATGCTCGCCCTCGGCCGGGCACTCGGCGAGACCATGGCTGTGACCATGGTGCTCTCCCCGTCCGCGGTGGTCACCTTCCTGGTACTCACCGCGACGAACCCCACGCCGATCCCGGCCAACATCGCCCTGGCCTTCCCCGAGGCACACGACACCGGAGTGAACACGCTGATCGCCACCGGCCTCATCCTCTTCGTCGTGACCTTCGCCGTCAATGCGCTGGCGCGATGGATCGTCGCCCGCCGCGCCGAGTTCTCGGGAGCCAACTGACATGACCGTCCTGACAGCCGCTCCCGCGAGCACCGCGTCGCTCACCTCGGGCAAGCTCCCCAAGTGGGCTCCGTGGGCGCTGCTCGCGGCATCTTTCGCCATCTCGGCCGCGATCTTCGCCGTGGCCGCTGCCGGTTCCAGCCTCGCCGACTTCAACATCGTCGGTACCGTGATCTGCGGGATCCTGATCTACATGGTGATCATCACCGTGATCTCGTCTATCGCGGAGAGTCGCCGCAAGGCGATCGACAGGCTCATGACCGCACTGGTCGCGACAGCCTTCCTCATCGCGCTCCTGCCACTCATCTCGTTGCTCTGGACGGTCGTCGCCAACGGCATCGAGCGCTTCGACCTGGAGTTCTTCTCGTACTCGATGCGCAACGTCGTCGGCGAAGGCGGCGGAATCGTCCACGCCATCTGGGGCACTGTGCTCATCACGCTGACCGCCACCGTCATCTCCGTACCCATCGGCCTGATGACCTCGATCTACCTCGTCGAGTACGGCCGCGGGAAGATCGCGAAGGCGATCACCTTCTTCGTGGACGTGATGACCGGCATCCCCTCGATCGTGGCGGGTCTGTTCATCTACGCTGTGTTCTCGCTGCTGGTGCGCCCGGGCATCTCGATGGGATTCATGGGAGCTCTCGCTCTTGCCGTGTTGATGACCCCCGTGGTCGTGCGAGGCAGCGAAGAGTTGCTGCGCATCGTCCCCAATGAGCTGCGTGAGGCGTCCTACGCCCTCGGAGTGCCGAAGTGGCTCACCATCCTGAAGGTCGTGCTGCCGACGTCGATCGCGGGCATCATGACGTCGATCATGCTGGCCATCTCGCGGGTGATCGGAGAGACGGCGCCGCTTCTGCTCACTGCCGGCTTCACCCAGAGTCTGAACACCAACATCTTCAACGGGCAGATGATGACGCTGCCGGTGTTCGCCTACAACCAGTACATGAACCAGGGCACGAACCCGGACGCGGCAATCGCCCGTGCCTGGGCCGCGGCCCTCACCCTCATCCTCATCGTCATGCTGCTGAATCTGCTCGCCCGACTCATCGCGAAGCTGTTCGCACCCAAGCTCGCCGGCCGCTGAGCGGCGGCCCACCCGGAATAGGAAACACGTGTCCAAGAGCATCGAAGTCAACGACCTCAACGTCTACTACGGCGACTTCCTCGCCGTCGAAGGCGTCTCCCTCGACATCCAACCGCGCAGCGTCACAGCCTTCATCGGCCCCTCGGGCTGTGGCAAGTCGACGTTCCTTCGCACCCTCAACCGCATGCATGAGGTCATCCCCCGCGCACGCGTCGAGGGCGAGGTCCTGCTCGACGGCAAGGACCTCTACGGGCCCGGAGTCGACCCGGTGCTCGTGCGCCGCCAGGTGGGCATGGTGTTCCAGCGGCCGAATCCGTTCCCCACCATGTCGATCAAGGAGAACGTACTCGCCGGGGTCAAGCTCAACAACAGCCGCATGTCGAAGAGCGACCAGGATGCCCTCGTCGAGAAGTCCCTCACGGGTGCGAACCTGTGGAACGAGGTCAAGGACCGGCTCGACAAGCCGGGTTCCGGGCTCTCCGGCGGCCAGCAGCAGCGACTGTGCATCGCCCGCGCGATCGCCGTGTCGCCGCAGGTCCTGCTGATGGACGAGCCGTGTTCGGCCCTGGACCCCATCTCGACCTACGCGATCGAAGAGCTCATCAGCGAACTCAAGAACGAGTTCACGATCGTCATCGTCACGCACAACATGCAGCAGGCCTCGCGCGTGTCGGACAAGACGGCGTTCTTCAACATCGCCGGCACCGGCAAGCCCGGCAAGCTCATCGAGTACGACGACACCATGTCGATCTTCACCACACCCTCTGTGCAGGCCACAGAGGACTACGTCTCCGGCCGCTTCGGCTGACCCCTCGCGCGGAGACTTCGAAAACCCAGACCATTCGCGCTCGTGACGGCGTGTCCCCCAACGACACGCCGCTCTGAGTCCCGATGGTCTGGGTTTTCGCATATCCGAGGGTCGTGTGCGACGACTGCACCGGAGGGAACACAGCGACTTGTTCACTTCCGTTCACCACGTCTGGATGGGGAACGCGGGAACCCCCCGGTCGGCGTGCGAGGACTGCGTGATGCACTGGGATGAGGGCCGGGTCCGTGTCGGCGAAGCCGCGCCGGGTACACGACTCTCCGGTTCACCTACGAGCTCATCATCGACGACTGGCCGCTCGTGGAGACCGCGATCCGGGGTGCTCTCGCACGCGGAGCACACCTCGCCCCGGCTCTCCTCTGACGACTGCGTGGCTCGCCGACACGGGGTGTGGCGTGCCAAAACAGAGACGTCTCGCGCACGTCACGGCGTGTCTGGTGGGGCACACCGCAGTGCGGACGGATGCTCTCCGTTTCGGCCCAGCGAACCGGACCGAGGAGAGGCTTCAGTCGCGGGGAGAGAGCAGGTAGCGGTTCAGGTCGGCTGTCAAGCTGGGGTCCACCGGGAGAGAGGCACCGTCGATCGCGGTGATGGCCGCGGCGAGGCGGACGCTCGACACCAGCCAGGCCGCATCCGCTCGCGGGAGATCCGCTGCCGGGATACGGTCGTAGGCGGTCTCGAAGCCCTGCGCCGCGAGGTGCTCGTACACGCTGAGCTGGGTCGTCCCGTGCAGGATGCCCCCGTTCGGCGCCGGGGTCACGAAGCGGTCCCCGAACCGCAGGATCAGCGAAGCCGTGGGTGCCTCGAGCACGAAGCCGTCGCTCGAAAGGAAGATCGCATCGTCCGCGCCGCGGCGGTGAGCCTCACGCAGGGCCGCCATGTTCACGGCATACGACAGGGTCTTGGCGCCCAGCAGCAACCACGGTGCCCGCTCGGCCGCGCCGAGGTCGTAACCACGGTCCAGAGTGACGACGCGCACCCCGTTCTCCCGCACGGCGGAGAAGTCGGGCGCCGGTGCAGCCGTGACCCAGGCCGTGGGAGTGGGCCCGTGCTCGACGCCACGACTGAGGATGAGCTTGATGACGGACTCACCGGATCCGAGCTGTGCCGCCGCCTCGTCGATGGCCTGATGCCACTGCTCGAGGTTCGGTGCGGGGAGATCGCACAGGCGCGCGGAGTGCGCGAGCCTCTCCAGATGCGGGACCACTTCCTGCGCGTGCCCGTCGACGACGCCGATGGACTCGAACACGCCGTCACCCCGCTGGGTACTGAGTTCACCGACGCTGAGCGCCGGCGCCGCCGCATCCACCTGGGTGAACGTGTCGGCGTAGTCGGAGCGCTGCTCCTCGATGTCCACGGGATCGATCATGAATGCGAAGCGCCCGGTCATGATCCGAGCCTAGAGGGCGGGAATACCCACGGCTGCATCGCGTTACAATTGAATGGCCGGGCCGCATAACCCCGGGCTCCATTTTTTGCCGCTACGAGCGGCCTTCCGCCGAGAGGCGTTCTTGCGGCCCGGTCTTTTCTTGTCCAGGCGCGCCGAACGCTGCGGAAGCACCAGCGCTCCCCCGGTGAGGATCCGCTCAGCTGAGGGCTCCTGTGCGCCACAGCACGGCCGAAGCTGCCAGATCCTGCGCATAGCTGCTCAAGCGGAGTGCCCGCGTCGTGAGCTCGCTGGCGCGCGCAGGCTCCGTCGGCTCGTAGTCGTCGGCGGTATGGGTCGCACCGGACGCCTGCACACGACAGAAAGCGGCGGCGCGATCGAGTGCCACGGCGAAGTCGCCGCGGAAGACCCCGCGCAGGATGGTGTCGATGAGGGCGACGAGTTCCTCCGGCCCCGCCGGCACCGGAGCACCCGCGATCACGGTGTCCGCCGACGACAGCTCGACACGGCCCCGGTCGTAGAGCAGTGCGGCCGTGCGAGCGTCCGCGTGGATCGCGAGCTGCAGCACGTAGAGACGCCACAGTGCTCCGGGAAGCGTGCGCGATGGTGCCTTCGACCAGAGCTCGGCGATCTCGTCGATGCCGTGCTCTGCGGTGAAGGCCACGAGTCGCTCGGCGCTCGCGCCGCTCTCGTCCGCTCGTACACGGGTCAGCAGCGCGGAAGCCGTGGCGTGCGCGACACGGGTCTCCTCGGCGGGATCGTGCGAACCGACGATGTTGTCGAAGGCGGTGGTGGGGCGACGCACGGGGCGGTGGTGCTGCTCGGGCATCCCTCCAGGGTACGCGCGATCGACGACGGTCAGGCCGTGGGGATGACGATGACCGGGTCCGTGGTCGGCTGGCCCGTCGGAGATCCACCGGCCTGCTCGACGGTCACGGCGATCGCGTCGCCCGCCTGCATCTCGCCCGTCAGGAGCGCCGTGGCGTCGCCGCCGTCCACATCGAACACACCCGCCGAGACCGGGGCATCACCGCGGACGAACCAGAGCTCGTATGTCTCCCCCTCTGCAGGGGTGGGGATGCCGTCGGCGACCAGCACGGCCTTGCCGACCGAGGCGGACCAGTGCGCGGTCGCCGATCCCCCGTCATCGAGGGCGACGGTCGCCTGCTCGGCGTCTCCCGCGGCCTCGATCTCCTGCAGCGCGACCACGCTGGCGGGAGTATTCAGTTGCTGGTTGAGGGCGACCGCACCGATTCCGACGCCGACCAGCACGGCCAGGCACGCCGCCAGGGCGAACACGCTCCGCGTCCAGCGGCGCTGCTTCGGCTTCTGCTCGGCACGAGTGTCGATGGCATCGCTCTGGGTGGCGACGGGGGCGTCCGTGATCGCCGAGGTGGCATCCGGATCGGACCGCGTTCCGCCGTCCTGGGGCAGGTCCGCGATCTGTGCGAGCAGCGCGGATCGGATGTGCGCGGGAGCGGCGACCGGTTCGACGGGGTCCGCGAGTGACGCAGCGGTGGCAGCATCCTCATCCACGGTGTCCTCCCATTCCGGGTGCTCCGCGAGGGCAGCGAGGTACCGACGCTCGTCGTCTGCAGACAGCGAGTGCAGCGCGGCACCTGCCGCGAGCTCTGCGAAGTCCTTCTCGTTCATGCCGTCACCCCCATCGCCGTGCGCAGACGGGTCAACCCGTCTCGCATCCGTGTCTTGATCGTCCCCAGCGGCGCGCCCACGAGGGCCGCGATCTCGTTTTGACTGTAACCGCCGTAATACGCGAGGACGAGTGCTTCGCGCTGCGCTTCCGGAAGCCCCGAGAGCGCTTCGACGACCTTCCCTCCCTCTATCCCCAATTCGACCTGCTCCGCGACACTGTCGTGCGCGACGCCGATGTCCTTGAATCCTGCTCGTACGTCTCGGTCGGCGCTCGACTGCGATGCACGCACCCGATCAACGGCCCGGCGATGAGCGATCGTCATGATCCATGCTCGTCCCTGACCTCTGTTCGGAGCGAAGCGCGAAGCGGATTGCCAGATCTCCAGAAAGACCTCTTGAAGCACTTCTTCGCTCTGCGAGCGGTTGACCAGCACACGGAGGATGAGGCCGAACACGCGAGAGGAGAGCAGATCGTAGAGAGTCGCGAAGGCAGCTTGATCACCTGACGCGACGCGGACGATGAGGTCGGCGACAGCATCCTGCGTCGCTCCGTCCTCGGGAACGTCGAACCCATCGATGACCATCCCTATAAGCATGCCGTATCTCCGCCCCGGTCTCGCGCAGACGAGGCCGCTGCCGGAGCGATTTCAAAGATTTCTGAGATTCTTCCCATCCGATGCCGCAGGGGCTCCGAACAGCACTCGACGCCACGGAGAGGCCGTGGCTCAGTTCTGAAGGAGCTCGACATGTTCAGCACCAAGAAGAAGGTCACCGCGGCAATCACCCTCGGCCTGGCGAGCGCATTCCTGCTCTCGGCCTGTTCCATGGGCAGCGGCAGCACCACGGACGAGTCGTCCGAGCCGAAGGCACCGGAGACGTCGGAGTCGACGCCGACGGAGATGGACCCGGCGGCGAACCTGGTCGGTCCCGGCTGCGCGGCATACGCCGACGCCGTGCCGGACGGCGCAGGATCCGTCGAGGGCATGGCCCAGGACCCGGTCGCGGTCGCGGCTTCGAACAACCCGCTGCTGACCACGCTGGTCTCGGCGGTGAGCGGACAGCTCAACCCCGACGTCGACCTGGTCGACACCCTGAACGGCGGCGAGTTCACCGTGTTCGCACCGGTGGATGACGCCTTCGCGAAGATCGACCCGGCCACGATCGAGGCCCTCAAGACCGACAGCGCCACGCTGAGCTCGATCCTGACCTACCACGTGGTCCCCGGCCAGATCGAGCCGGCCGACATCGACGGCATGCACAAGACCGTGCAGGGCGCCGAGCTCGAGGTCACGGGCAGCGGCGACGACCTGATGGTCAACGACGCGAAGGTCATCTGCGGTGGAGTCCAGACCGCGAACGCGACCGTGTACCTCATCGACACGGTCCTGATGCCCCCGGCATCCTAAGCCGGGCGCTGTCGGGTGGGAGGACACCCGACGCACGCCCTTCTCGGGAGTAGGGGGAGGATCCTGAGAAGGAGAGAAGGGCCGTCAGCGGAGTCATGTCGCTGACGGCCCTTCTTCTTGCGCACTACACTTGACGCAGGGGCCTCTAGCTCAGTCGGCAGAGCATCGGACTTTTAATCCGCGGGTCGTGGGTTCGAGCCCCACGGGGCCCACCGCAGCACGAGCGCACCGAACCCGTTCAGGATTCGCCGTCGTGCACTCCTGCCAGCAGCTCGTCACGGATCTCGGCCACGCCGCTCGGCAGCGTCTCGCCTTCGAGGTCGAACACCGGAGCGTCCGGGGTGCCGCCGATCGCGCACACCGCGACGCTGTCCTGCCCGTCCAGGGTCTTCGGGATCACGACGAACCAGAGCGACTGCCCGCCGAGCCATTCCGTGGTCGCCATGTCGGCGAAATAGGTCGCATCCGGCGCGAGACTCCGGGTCTTCTGCGTGCACAGCTCCACCAGTTGGGCGGTCGCGAATGCCGTCGCAGACTCGGTCGGCTGTGGTGTCGCCGTGTCGATCGGAGATGACGTCGGCGAAGGCGAGGCGGTCGACGCGGTCGGCGAGGGGCTCGGCGCGGGCTCAGGAGCGCAGCCGGCGAGCAGCACGAGCACCGGCACGAGGACGAGGGCAGAACGGAAGCGCATGGCTGGATGCTACTGCCTCCCCGCTCCGATCCGACGGGAGCGCTCCGCGACCGCCCGACTCCGCCTCTAGCATCCTCCCCCGCTCCCCGGCCACCCCCTTCACTCCTCGCTCGTTCCGGTAGAAGGTCGACTCGTCCGCATCCGCGGGCGACTCCCCACGAAAGGATGAACGATGACCCTCACCGGCAACCGAGTGGCGTTCCTGGCGACCGACGGATTCGAGGACAGCGAGCTCACCAGCCCGTGGGAGGCGGTCACCGCCGCGGGCGCGAGCGCGACACTGATCGCCCCGGCGGGAGCGGCGATCACAGGGAAAAACGGTCACGAGCAAGCCGTCGACCTGCTCGCCTCCGAGGCGGCGGCCGACAGCTTCGACGCCCTCGTCCTTCCCGGCGGTGTCGTCAACGCCGACCACCTGCGCCTCGACAAGCCGTCGATCGCGCTCGCCCGCGCCTTCTTCGACCAGCACAAGCCCGTCGGCGTGATCTGCCACGGCGCCTGGATCCTCATCGAGGCGGACGTCGTGGACGGCCGGACGCTCACGAGCTACCCGAGCCTGACCACCGACCTCCGCAATGCCGGAGCGACCTGGGTCGACGAAGAGGTCATCGTGGACGAAGGACTCGTCTCCAGCCGCACACCCGATGATCTCCCGGCCTTCAACGCGAAGCTCGTCGAGGAGATCGGTGAAGGGAAGCACGCGGGCCAGACGGCCTGATGCCGCGCCTCTGAGGCCGAAACCTCGGCCTCAGAGGCGAGCCCGATGCCGACGAACGGCCGCACGGTTGGCGCAGCGCACGGAGCAGAACCGTTGGCGACCGTTGCGCGTCACGTCCGCCACGACATTCGTGCACGGCGCGGCCTGGCAGCGCCCGAGCCTGCTCATTCCCCGGGTGACGAGATGCAGCGACGTGCCGAGGCTGATGATCGCCCGGAGCACGTAGGGCAGCGACGGCACGTCATCGCGGTAGTGCAGGTGCCAGCCCTCGCCGTCGTGGTTGGTCAGCCGCGGGTACGCGGCGGCGGCGGCGAGCTGTGCGTTCAGCAGCAGCGCCCTCGCGTCGGCATCGGGCTCGTCGACGATCGTGAGCCAGTCGTCGATGACCGCTCGGACTTCCGCATGGTCCTCGGGCGCGGGTGGGAATGTCTGCGTCATCCCGAGGGCGAGGGTGCGCTCCTCGATGCCGGCGCGATCCTCGGGCCAGTCGTTCGCCAACGACGCGGCCAGCAGGACCGCATACTCGCCGTAAGGGTTGAGATGCATAAGACCATTACATCACGCTGGATGCATGACCTCGCCGAACACTCTCCCGATCCCCCGCCTCCGACCGGAGACCGCGACCCATGAACACGGCTGGCGGGTGGAATCCCGACACCCGACGAGCGAGGGCGTCGTGCTCTACGTGCGCTGTGCGAACTGCGGATCCCGACGTGTCGACCTGCAGGCGCACCCTCACACACCGCCGGTCGGGGTGAGCGGGGAACTCGGTGGTGCAGGGCGCTGAGGCTCAGACGTCGACGATCTCACCGTTCCGCGGTATCCACGGGCCACCGGTCGGTCGAGCGAAGACGAGGGGGACGCCACGGGCATTCCCCAGGAGCGAGTCCGACACCTGCACGTGCAGGTGAGGCTCGGTACTGTTCCCCGAGTTGCCGCACTCACCCAACTTCGCGCCCTGGAGGATTCTCTGTCCCCCACGCACTTGGATGCTTCCCCTCCGCAGGTGGGCGAGCAGCACCACTCCCTCAGGCACGCGGAGGACCACGTGGTTGCCTGCGATCGCCGGCGCCCCCGCACGGATGCGCGAAGACTGCGTGAGTGCATACCCCAGCAGCGACAGCGGGGATCGCCTCGCCACGTGATCCGGTTCGCCATCGTGGGTCGCCAGCACCTCTCCCGTGACCGGGCTGAGGATCGGCCGCCCGAAGCCCCCGAAGGTCTCCGGTCTCTCGGTTCCGATCAGACTCGCGAGCGTACGGGGGGCGCTGCGCCCATCCGCACCGACGGGCACGAAGTCGATCGCGTGGGAGGTTCCGAACAGCTCGGTGCCATGGCTGGGCACGCGGGACGCCGGGCTGTTCTGCGCCTTCCAACGCCCCTCGAAAGGCAACGCGAGTTCGACGGCGCCCGCGGGGATCACGCGGTCAGCTCGATGAGCGCACGGATCGTGCGGAGGTTGCGCGCTGTGCCCGCCACGCCGAGCGCACGATCGAGCACCGCCTTCGTCAGCTTCGTGGAATGCACGCCGCCTTCGCCGTAGTCGATCCACAGGTCGTCGTCGACGAGAGCGAGGCGCTCTGCAGGGAGCAGGCGTTCCTCCAACGCTGCGAGCGCACCACTCGCAGCCCGCCCCTCCAGGAACATCGCGTGCACGAAAGTCACATCCCCTTCGGGAAAGGGCTGCGCGGACTCCGACGAGACCAGTTGCGCATGGGTCCGATGGATCACGGGGGTGTCCACCCCGAACTCGCGGTGGATCACGGAACGGACAGCAGCGCGTGCGGTCTCGGGATCCGGTGGAGTCGCGCAGAGGATGTTCCCGCTGGCGATGTAGGTGGAGATATCGGCGAGGTCCGTCTCGGCTGCCAGCACGTCGCGCAGCCGCCCCATCGGAACCCTGTTGCGCCCGCTGACGTTCACGGCCCGCAGCAGGAGGACGCTATGACTCACGCGTCCGCGCTCACGACCAGTTCCGCGCCGGCATGCACGAGCTCGGCCAACGCGGTCTCACTCGCCTCCGGAGCGACCCCCGCGACGAGGTCGGTCAGGATGCGGACGTGGACACCGTGGGCGATCGCGTCGAGGGCTGACGCACGGACACAGTGATCCGTCGCGATCCCGACGACATCCGCGCTGAGCACCCCGGCCGCCGCCAGTACCTCACCGACGGTCTCCTGTGCTTCGGTCTCCCCCTCGAACATCGAATAGGCGGGCTTGCCCTGGCCCTTGCGGACGTGGTGGGTCACGGAATCGGTCACGAGGAGCGGATCGTAGTCGGCCCCCGGGGTCCCGGCGACGCAGTGCACCGGCCAGGAGTCGATGAAGTCCGGCGTCTCGGCGAAGTGACCCCCGTTGTCCCCCTCGGCGTCATGCCAGTCGCGGGAGGCGATGATCACCTCGTAATCCGTGGCGTGCGCGGCGAGGTAGCCCGTGACGGCGGAGGCCACCGCATCACCGCCCACGACCTCGAGCGCACCGCCCTCGGTGAAGTCGTTCTGCACATCGACGATGAGAAGCGCTCTACTCATACTTCGAGGTTACGCCGTGCGGACGGGAAAGGCCCCGTGATGTTCTTCGCATCACGGGGCCTTCGGAGCCGCTTGTCAGAATCGAACTGACGACCTTTTCATTACGAGTGAAATGCTCTGCCGACTGAGCTAAAGCGGCGTGCGACGCGTGAGCGGCGCGATCACCGATATTACCCTGTCTCGCGCTCGCTCGCGAATCGGGCCGGTCTCACTCGCAGCGGAGGCCGTCTTCGGGCACCACGTCGTCGAGCAGGAACGCCTCGACCGCGTCGTCGACGCAGATGTTGCCCTTGTTGTAGCCGGTGTGCCCCTCGCCCACGCGAGTGATGAGAACGCCCTCCTCCAGCTGATCCGCGAGCGATTCGGACCACTCGTACGGCGTCGCCGGGTCGTTGGTCGTCCCGATCACGAGGATGGGTCCCGCGCCTTCGGCCGCGATCTCACCCCGGGTTCCGGTCGGCGGATAGGGCCAGACCTCGCAGGAATCCGGACCGCTCCAATACGGCGCGATGGTCGGGGCGCCCTCGGCGATCTTGGCATCGATGGCGGCTTCCGCGGCGGGGTCGTCCTCCACCGGGTAGTCCATGCAGTTGTATGCGCGGAACGCCTCGGTGGAGTTGTCGATGTAGACGCCGTCTTCGCGGCTGTTGTAGAAGTCGGCGAGGAGCAACGCCGAGGTCGGGTCGCCCTGCAGAGCCTCATCGAGCGCCTGCGTGAGGAATCCCCAGTTGTCCTGCGAATAGAGCGCCGCGATGATGCCCGTCAGCAGGGTGTCCGCGCCCATGAGTCGACCGTCTCCGCTCTGCAACGGCGTGCGATCGACGCTCGCCAGCAGCGCTCCGAGATCGGCCATCGCTTCATCGACCGTTCCGGCGAACGGGCACTCCCCGGAGTCGAGGCAGCTCTGCATGTAGGCGCGCAGCGCCGATTCGAAACCGAGTGCCTGCGTCGCGCCGACCTCGAGGCCGGGGACAGCGGGATCGATCGCACCGTCGAGCACCAGACGCCCGGCCTTCTCGGGGTAGAGCTTGGCGTAGGTCGCGCCGAGGAATGTGCCGTACGAGTAGCCGAGGTAGTTCAGCTGCTTGTCGCCCAGCACGGCACGGATCAGATCCATGTCGCGGGCGGCGTTGACGGTGGTGATGTACGGCAGGATCCCGCCGCTGTTCGCATCGCACGCTTCGGCGAACGACTTGTGCGCGTCGAGCAGTTCGGCCTCCCACTCCGCGGTACCGCGGGCGGCGGCGGGGATGCCGTAGAGATAGTCATCCATCTCTGGGGCGTCGTAGCAGGTCACCGCGGTCGAGTCGCCGACTCCGCGCGGGTCGAAGCCGATCACGTCGAAGTTCTCGATGAGGTCGGCCCCGACGGCGAATCCGAGGTTGTTCAGGACGAGGTCCACACCGCTGGCGCCCGGGCCACCGGGGTTGGTCAGCAGCGAGCCGACCGGGGTCCCCTCCGCCCTGTGGCGCACGACCGCGAGCGTGATGTCGCCCGCTGCCGGGTTCTCCCAGTCGAGCGGCGCCGTGACGTCGGTGCAGTCGAAGCCGGTGCCGCACTCGGTCCAGGTCAATTCCTGCGAGTAGAACGGCAGTAGGTCTTCTGCCACACCCTCGGTATCGGGAGCGGCGGTCGTGGACGGCCGCGAGGACTGCTCGGGGATCATCGCGTAGAGGCAGCCGGAGAGGGCGACGGAAGCCGCGGCGAGGCCGGCGATGACCCCGAGGGCACGCCGGAAGCGGGAAGTCGATCGGTTGTTCACGGTTTCCTCCCGCTCGTGATCGTCACGAGCAAGCTCTCCAGGGCTAGCAGCGGAGCGACGTTGCGCTCCAGGGACTGCCGCGTCTCGGCTAGGTGGTCAAGTACGACAAGAGTACGGGTCACGGGCCAGACGGCCGCGAGCTCCTCGAGTTCGGGACGGAGTTCTCGGTTGATGAGGTCGCCGCCACGGTCGAACTGCAGCATCACGACGTCACGGAACAGCGATTGCAGGTCGGTGAGCACCCGGTCGATCCCGTCGCGCAGGCTCCGGGTGGCGCGCTTCTTCTGATCGTCTTCGAGCGCGGACAGCTGGGTGCGCAGCGCCGGCGGCACCGCCTGCCCCTCCGCGATGCCGATCGTGCGCAGCAGCGAGGCGCGCTCGCTCGCATCGCGCTCGGCCGTGAGCGCCTTCGCATCCTCCGTCGCGGCCTGGATGATCCGGCCGGCGACCTCGACGGCATCGCCGACGCCGCGTACACCGAGGACGGATCGCAGCGTCTCGTCGCGGCGACGGCGCGCCGCATCGTCGGTCGCGAGCCTCTGGGCCATGCCGATGTGGCGCTGCGCGTGCCGAGCGGCCTGCTCGGCGATGGCCTCGTCCGCCCCCGTGCGCAGGCTGATGAGACGCGCGACATCGTCGACGTCCGGTTCCGTCAGCCGCAACGACCGCACGCGAGAGCGGATCGTGGGCAGGAGGTCGGCCTCGCTGGGGGCGCACAGGATCCAGACCGTCTGCTCCGGCGGCTCCTCGAGCGCCTTCAGGAGCACGTTGGACGTGCGCTCGACCATGCGGTCGGCGTCTTCGACCACGATCACGCGATATCGCCCCGCGGAGGGGGCGAAGTAGGAGCGCTCCACCAGGCCTCGGGCCTCGGCGATCGTGATGATGACCTTGTCGGTGCGCAGCGCGGTGACGTCGGGATGCGTGCCCGCCAGCACTTGCCGCATCACGTTCTCGTCGTCGGGGTGATCGGCGATCAGCGCGGCCGCGAAGGCATAGGCCAGGGTCGATCTTCCTGATCCGGGTGGACCGGTGATCAGCCAGGCGTGCGACAGCGCAGCGGGATCGGAGGCGGCGGCACGGAGCGTGTCGACCGCGGCGTCCTGCCCCCACACATCCACCCACGGGAACGGAGCGGGAACGGTCTGGGGCATGTACTCAGCCTAATCGGGACCACCGACCTCGTCGGGACCCTGACCTCCCCGCGCGGAGAGCCGCGGCCTGATCAGCCGAGCAGCTCTCCGACCCGCGCGCGGATCCGTTCGGCGATGCTCTCGGGAGAGGCAGCGGCGTCCAGAACCAGGAACCTGTCGGGCTCGGCGTCGGCGAGGGTGAGGTAGGCGTCGCGGACCCGGCCGTGGAACTCTTCCTGCTCGGCCTCGAGGCGGTCGAACGGCTTGTCCGCCGAGTCGAGACGGGTGCGTGCTGCCGCAGGATCGAGGTCGAGAAGCACGGTCAAGTCGGGAAGGGCACCTTCTGCCGCCCAGAGCGACAGGTCGCGGATCTCTTTCGCATCGAGCACGCGCCCGGCCCCCTGATACGCCACGGACGAATCGAGGTAGCGGTCCTGCAGCACGACGTCGCCACGCTCGAGCGCCGGTCGCACGACGGTCGCGACGTGATGCGCGCGGTCGGCCGCGTACAACAGCGCCTCCGCGCGCGGTGCGATGTCACCGCGGTGATGCAGCACGATGTCGCGGATCAGCTGGCCGACCTCGGAGCCGCCCGGTTCCCGCGTGCGCACGACCGTGCGACCCGCAGCCACCAGCCACTCGGCGAGCAGGTTCGACTGCGTGGTCTTGCCGGACCCGTCGCCGCCTTCGAGTGTGATCCACACCCCGCGGCCTGAGGTCACGAGTCCGCCTTCTCGGCGGCCTTCGCGGCCGCGTTCGCCGCACGGGTGGCCGCCGCCTTCTTCGCCGCCGCCGACCGCGCGGCCGATGTCGCCGCTGTCGTCTTCTTCGCCGGGGTCTTCTTCGCCGGGGTCTTCTTCGCGGAGGCCTTCTTCGCCGAGGTCGCCTTGGCCGCCGTCTTCTTGGCTGGCGCGTTCTTCGCCGGAGCCTTCTTCGCTGCTCCCCGCTTGGGGGCCGGCCCCTTGGCGCGCTTGTCGGCGAGCATCTGCACCGCGATCTCGAAGGTGATGTCTTCGACGGTCTGACCACGTGGGATGGTCACGTTGGTCTCTCCGTCGGTGACGTACGCCCCGAAACGACCGTCGCGGATGCGGATCGGCTTGCCGCTGACGGGATCGGCCTCGAACTCGGCGAGCGCGCTCGACGCCCGTCGACCGGCACCGTACTTGGGCTGCGCGTAGATCTCGAGCGCCTGCTCGAGCGTGATGCTGAAGATCTGCGACTCGCTCTCGAGGGAGCGGGAGTCCGTGCCCTTCTTCAAGTACGGACCGAAGCGGCCGTTCTGCGCCGTGATCTCATCGCCGGACTCCGGGTCGACACCCACCACGCGCGGGAGGCTGAGCAGCTGCAGCGCCGTGTCGAGGTCGATCTCATCGACGGACATCGAACGGAAGAGCGATGCCGTCCGCGGCTTGGGAGCCGCTTCCTTCTTCGCTCCGCGCTTCGGCTTCGGGGCCTCGACGACCTCTCCGGTCGCTTCATCGATCGCGGCGTCTTCCGCCACCGGATCGTTCTCCTGCACATAAGGCCCGAAGCGGCCGTCCTTGACGACGACGATCTTGCCGTTCGCCGGGTTCTCCCCGAGCACACGGTCGCCCGCGACAGGAGCATCGATGAGCTCCTGCGCCTTCTCCGCTGTCAGCTCGTCGGGCGCCAGGTCTTCCGGCACGTTCACGATGCGCGGCTTCGCCTCCGGGTTCTCAGGGTCGGCGACCTCCAGGTACGGGCCGTATTTGCCGAAGCGGAGAGTGGCCGTGTCGGTGATGCGCGTGGAGTTCAGCGCACGCGCATCGATCTCGCCGAGGTTGTCGACGACCTGACGGAGACCGACGTGCGAGTCCGAGCCGAAGTAGAACGACTTGAGCCATTCGACACGGTTCTGTTCACCGCGCGCGATGGTGTCGAGGTCGTCTTCGAGCGCTGCCGTGAAGTCGTAGTCGACGAGGTCCGCGAAATGCTCTTCGAGCAGACGCACCACGCTGAACGCCAGCCACGTCGGCACCAAGGCCTGGCCGCGCTTGACGGCGTAGCCGCGGTCGAGGATCGTCTCGGGGATCGACGCGAAAGTGGAGGGACGACCGATGCCCTTCTCCTCGAGCACCTTGACGAGCGAAGCCTCGGTGTAGCGCGGCTTCGGCGTCGTGCGGTGGCCCTTCGCCTCAGCGTCCGACACCGCGAGCTGATCGCCCACGGCGACGGCCGGGAGCGACTGGTTCTCCGCGGCATCCGCGTCACCGCGCTTCTCGTCCCGCCCTTCCTCGTAGGCCTCGAGGAAGCCCTTGAAGGTGTAGACGGTTCCGGACGCCGTGAACTCGGCCTTCTTCCCCGCGGCATCGACGGCGATCGTGACCGTGGTGGTCTCGTACTTCGCGTCGGCCATCTGGCTGGCGACCGTGCGCTTCCAGATGAGGTCGTAGAGGCGCTGCTCATCGCGATCGAGATCGGACGACAGCGATGCCGGCGTCCGGAAGTTGTCGCCCGAGGGACGGATGGCCTCGTGCGCCTCCTGCGCGTTCTTGCTCTTGGACTTGTAGACCCGCGGCTTCAGCGGCACGGCGGCATCACCGTAGAGGGCCACCGCCTGGCTCCGCGCCGCCTGCACCGCCTGGGTGCTCAGCGACGTGGAGTCGGTACGCATATAGGTGATGTACCCCTTCTCGTACAGCCGCTGGGCGACACCCATCGCCTGCTTGGCTCCCATGGAGAGCTTGCGCCCGGCCTCCTGCTGCATCGTCGAGGTCGTGAAGGGCGCGTAGGGGCTGCGCGTTCCCGGCTTGGCCTCGACCTTGGTGACGGAGCCGGAGCCGACCGCGTCGATCGCCTCGGCGAGAGCGGAAGCCGCGGCTTCATCGAGGACGACGACGGCCTTCTTGAGCTTTCCGTCGTCGTCGAAGTCGGCGCCTCGTGCGAGCTGGCCGCCGTCGACGCGGACGAGGCGGATCTTGAAGGACGTGCCGGTCGCCGCGGCTGCGGCGTCGACGTCCCAGTACTCGGCGGAGGTAAACGCCATGCGCTCACGCTCCCTGTCGACGATGAGTCGGGTCGCCGCCGACTGGACGCGTCCCGCGGAGATTCCGGTCTTGACCTTGTACCAGAGCACCGGGGAGACGTCCCAGCCGTACAGACGGTCGAGGATGCGGCGGGTCTCCTGGGCATCGACGAGGTCGTGGTCGAGCTCGCGGGTGTTGCCGACGGCCGCCTGGATCGCATCCTTGGTGATCTCATGGAAGACCATGCGCTTGACCGGGACCTTGGGCTTGAGGGTCTCCAGAAGGTGCCAGGCGATCGCCTCGCCTTCGCGGTCCTCATCTGTCGCGAGCAGGAGTTCGTCGGCACTCTTGAGGGCGCGCTTGAGCTCGGCGACCGTCTTGGTCTTGCGATCGGACACGACGTAGTACGGGTCGAACCCGTTGTCGATGTCGATCGAGTACTTCCCGTAGGCCTGCTTGTCCTCCGCCGGAATGTCCTTCTTGTCGGCGAGGTCGCGGATGTGGCCGACGGAGCTGAGCACCTCGTAGCCGTCGCCGAGGTATCCCTGAATAGACCGCATCTTCGTCGGGGACTCGACGATGACGAGCTTCTTGCCTTCAGCCAAGGGTGCGTCCTTTCTTCGAAGCACACCATACACACCACTGTGTGGGGTCATTCACAGTGAGCGAGGTCGCGCGGCCGTCACTGTCCCTCGGGTGGCCCGGCACGGGCTCGGGAGACGGCTGCGAGTCCAGCGTACGCCGCCTGCACCTCCACGGTCGCCACGAAGCCCTCCAGAACGCATCCGGTGAGGTCGGCACCGGCGGCCTCCGCGACTGTCGCGGCGAGGGCGCACGGCTCCGCCGAGGTCGGCACGGCGCCGCTGGCGGCATCGGCCGCAGCGAGTGCCGCGGCATCCGCAGCGCCCGCCGCCCGCTGCGCCGTCACCGAGGCACCGGCCACCGCCGCCAAGCCGAGGGACAGCGCGGCCGCCACGGCGAGGACACCCGCAGCGAGCGCCGTGCCCGCCATCAGAGTCCTCCGTCGAGCGCGCAGCTCGACGCCCGCAGGGGCACCCGCACCGCCGCACCCCACGAGACCTCCACCGACGAGGTGACGCACACGAGCTCACCGCGGCGCGACGCGGACACCCCGGCGCCCGGGACCGCCGCACGCACAACCCCCTCCGCGGCGCCGAGTCCTTCTCCCCGACCGAGCAGGCGAGCGGCATCGGCCGACGCATCCTGCAGCGCGACCTGACGCGATGCGGCTCCGAGCGCGCCCGCGCCCAGCAGCAGCGCCAGCACCACAGCGGGCACGGCGAGCGCGAGCTCTGCCGCGACCGAGCCCCGCTCGCCCTCGACGGCGATGAGCGATGTCGTCCGTCGCCGCGGGGCCATGATCCGCAGGCTCCTCACGACACGGTCAGGGCGCGCCGCACGAGATCCGTCAGGATGCCGCGGACTTCATCGGATCTCATGATCACGACGAGGAGACCGGCGAACGCGACAGCCGCCATTGTCGTGATCGCGTACTCCGCTGTGGCCGCACCGGTGTCGTCGCCGAACAGCATCGCCGCCCTGCGCCGGTCGAGTCGGGGAATGGTCGTCATGGTGTTCCTTCTTTCTCTGAGATGTTCGTATGGAGGACGGATGGCCACGGGGGCGATCACAACGGCAAGGGTGTCGATGACAGGACGCTCAGGAGCATCGGGGCCACACCGAGCAGGAGGAACGCCGGCAGGGTGCACACTCCGAGAGGGATCAGGAGTCGTGTCGAGAGCTTCGCCGCGCGGAGACGGCCTCCGACCCGAGCGGCATGGCGGTCCTGCGCCGCGGACGCGCGGAGCAGTTCCACCGCGGGCACCCCCGCCGCTCGGGACAGATCGAGCACGGCGCGGATCCGCTCGTCACTCCCTCCCGAAGCGGAGCTGTCGTCCACGAGTGCAAGCGCCCGGTCGATGGACGCTCCTCCGGCGAGCGCGACGGCCACGAGTTCCGCGCGCATCCCTGGCGTGCCCGGCCCTGGCTTCGCCCGCCGCAGAAGTCCCTTCGTCCACTGTCGCGCCGCCAGCACCAGGAGCAGGCCCACGACCACGCAGCCGGCGCCGAGGGGGGTGCCGACGATGACGCCGAGGGTGTCGAAGCCGAGCGCGAATCCGAGAAGGAGCCCCGCGAGCGGCATCCAGAGCAGCAGACGGGCTGTTCCCGCGGGTTCCGCGAGGGCGATGCGGACGTCGTCGGCTGCCGAGGCGGCATCGCGCAGCGACTCCGCGATGATCCGGAGCACTTCCGCGAGAGGTGCGCCGACGGTCGTCGCGATCTCCCACGCGGCTGCGAGATCGGTCCACGCCCCCCGCTCGGCTTCGATCGCCGAGAGGAGAGGGACGCCCTCGTCGACCCGCCCGACCACGGCCACCGCATGCGGGTCGCCGGTGCCTGCGAGATGTCGCCACGCAGTGAGAGGAACCGCGCCCGCCTGCAACAGCACCGCCAGCGTCTGCACCGATGTCGCGGCCTCTGCGGCGCCTGCCGACTCATTGCGGTGCGCCTGCCTGAGTCGGATCACCACGGGGACACTTCCTGGATATCCAGGCGATCGGCCACGAGCACGAGGCGACCGGCCTGGCGTATCCGACGGACACCATCCGGGGTTCGATCGAGATGGAGAACCACGGAGAACGCGCTCACCGCCTGCCGTGCGAGCGCAGTGGCATCCATCCCCGCGAGCGCACCGAGCGCCTCGAGTCGGGCGGGCACGTCGCGCAGACCGCTGGCGTGCATCGTGCCCGCTCCCCCGTCGTGCCCGGTGTTGAGCGCGCTGAGCAACTCACGCACCTCCTCCCCTCGACACTCCCCGACCACCAGCCGGTCGGGCCGCATGCGCAGGGACTCCCGCACCAAGCGAGCAAGGGTGATTCCACCCACCCCCTCCAGATTCGCCTGGCGGGCTTCGAGCGCGACGTGGTGCGGGTGCCGGGGACGCAACTCCGCCACATCCTCGATCGTGACGATGCGCTCGGTCGGCGGGACCTCGGAGAGCAGCGCGGACAGCAAGGTGGTCTTGCCCGTTCCGGTGCCCCCGGTGATGAGGATGTTCGCTCGGTCGGTGACGAGCCCGAGCAACCAGGCCTGCTGGCGCGCGTCGAAGGCGCCGAGGGCGGCGAGCGCCGAGAGATCCGCCGCGCGCACCCTCGGGATGCGGATCGAGAGCGCCGTTCCCGTCGTCGAGACCGGCGCGAGCACGGCATGCACGCGGATACCGGAAGCGAGACGGACGTCGACGCACGGCGCTTGATCATCGAGGTGTCGTCCGCCGAGACCGACGAGAGCAACCGCCAGATCCCTGACCTCTCGCTCGGAGGCCCGCCACTGCGTCGCCGGTTCCGCGCCGCTGCCGCGGTCGACGAACAGCCCGGCCGTGCCGTTCACGAAGACATCGGTCACGGTGTCGTCGATGTGGGCGAGAAGCGGACCGAATGCGGGATCGAGGTGCAGGGGGTCGAGAAGGGAGTCCGTCCGGGCGGCGGCCGCTCCCCGGGGCTGGATGACGAACGAATCGGGCATACCGCGACGCTAGGCGGCGCCCCCGGCACGAGAACGTGGTCGAGTACGGGCGGAGCGAGGCCTGTGTAGAAGTGCCATCCGGCAACGCCCGTGCAGGAGTCGATCGGGCATCGCGGGAGCCATCACGCGGGAGCGCTCCCAAACGAAATGGGCGGCACCTCACGGGGGGAATGAGATGCCGCCCACGGTGGGCCACGATCGGGGGAATCGGGCGCACCAAGGCCGGAATGAGATTTCGGCTGTCGTCGAGTGTACGCAAGGCAACCGTCCTCACAAAACCGAAACCACTACCGACTTTCGGCAGTATGCGAGGGGAGTTCGCGGGGATAGATTCACCCTGAGCTGGTCGTCCACCCCACGACCATGCTCGAACGACCGAATGCCGCAAAGGAGCGCCTGCCGATGAGCAGCCAGATCGACCACCTT
Organism: Microbacterium sp. J1-1; assembly: GCF_024498615.1. Taxonomy (NCBI): domain Bacteria; kingdom Bacillati; phylum Actinomycetota; class Actinomycetes; order Micrococcales; family Microbacteriaceae; genus Microbacterium; species Microbacterium sp. J1-1. Next base: position 2,718,423 of record NZ_CP089590.1, read on the forward strand.
CTCGATGAGACCCGGCGATTCCCGCCGTCGGAGGAATTCATCGCCCAGACCATCTCCTCGCCGGAGCTGTACGAGCGCGCCGCGGCTGATCGCGAGGCCTTCTGGGGGGAGCAGTCCCGCGAACTCGTGCACTGGCACAAGCCGTTCACGCAGGTGCTCGATTGGACGAATCCGCCGTTCGCGAAGTGGTTCGACGACGGCGAGCTGAATGTGGCGTACAACTGCCTCGACCGTCACGTCGAGGCCGGCAACGGCGACCGCGTCGCGCTGCACTGGGAGGGAGAGCCCGGCGACTCCCGCCGCATCACCTACGCCGAGCTGACCGACGAGGTCAAGCGTGTCGCCAACGTGCTCGAAGGGTTGGGAGTGGGGCAGGGCGACCGCGTCGCGATCTACCTGCCCATGATCCCCGAGGCGATCGCCTCGATGCTCGCGGTCGCGCGTCTCGGCGCCATCCACTCGGTCGTCTTCGGCGGATTCAGCGCCGACAGCCTGCGCTCACGCATCGACGACGCCGGAGCGAAGCTGGTGATCACGGCGGACGGCGGATACCGCAAGGGCCGTGTCTCGGCGCTCAAGCCCGCGGTCGACCAGGCACTGGCCGATCGGGGCGACGGTGAGCAGCAGACCGTCGAGCACGTGCTGGTCGTCAAGCGCGGCGAGAACGACGTCGACTGGGTCGAGGGCCGCGACGTCTGGTGGCACGACGTCGTCCCCGCAGCGTCGTCCGAGCACACCGCATCGGCGTTCCCGGCGGAGAACCCCCTCTTCATCCTGTACACCTCGGGGACCACCGGAAAGCCGAAGGGCATCCTACACACCTCCGGCGGCTACCTCACCCAGGCGGCGTACTCGCACAAGTACGTCTTCGACCTGCACCCCGAGACCGATGTCTTCTGGTGCACGGCTGACATCGGCTGGATCACCGGGCACAGCTACGTGGCCTACGGCCCGCTCGCGAACGGTGCGACCCAGGTGCTCTACGAAGGCACGCCGGACACCCCGCATCCCGGCCGCTGGTGGGAGATCATCGAGAAGTACAAGGTCTCCATCTTCTACACCGCGCCGACCGCGATCCGCTCCTTCATGAAGATCGGCCGCAGCGTCCCGCAGAAGTTCGACCTGTCGTCGCTGCGCCTGCTCGGCTCGGTCGGCGAACCCATCAACCCCGAGGCGTGGATGTGGTACCGCGACGTCATCGGCGCAGGCAAGACCCCGATCGTCGACACCTGGTGGCAAACCGAGACCGGAGCGATCATGGTCTCCGCCCTCCCCGGCGTCACCGAGACCAAGCCCGGGTCCGCCCAGGTGCCGCTGCCCGGGATCTCGATCGATGTGGTCGACGAGAGCGGTGTCGAAGTCGGCAACGGCAACGGCGGCCTGCTCGTCATCACGGAGCCCTGGCCGAGCATGCTGCGCGGAATCTGGGGCGACCCGGAGCGCTACCGCGAAACCTACTGGGAGAAGTTCGAGGACCAGGGCTACTACTTCGCCGGAGACGGGGCCCGCCTCGACGAGGATGGCGACCTGTGGCTGCTGGGGCGCGTCGACGACGTCATGAACGTGTCGGGCCACCGCCTGTCCACCGCCGAGATCGAATCGTCGCTGGTCGCGCACGAAGCCACCGCCGAGGCCGCCGTGGTCGGGGCATCGGATGAGACCACCGGGCAGGCCGTCGTCGCGTTCGTCATCATCAAGGAGAGTTACCTCGCGGCGCATGAGCCCGCAGGACTCGCCCAGCTGCTGCGGCTGTGGGTCGGCGAGCAGATCGGCGCCATCGCGCGTCCGCGTGACGTCTACATCGTCGGCGAACTCCCCAAGACGCGATCCGGCAAGATCATGCGCCGTCTGCTGCGCGATGTGGCCGAAGGCCGCGAGGTCGGTGACACGACGACCCTCGCCGACACCGCAGTGATGAGCATCATCTCGGCCCAGGTGAAGTAAGCCCCCCTGAAAGATCGAAAACGCGCCTCCCGGGCTTCCGGGAGGCGCGTTTTCGATCCCGCACGCGGGCGGGGCGGCGGGTCAGGCGAGGCGGAAGGCCACCTCGACCTCGACCGGGCTGCCGAGGGGAAGCTCCGCGACGCCGACGGCCGCGCGGGCGTGGCGCCCGGCGTCCCCGAAGATCTCGCCGAGCACATCGCTGGCACCGTTGATGACCCCGGGCTGCCCGGTGAAGCCTTCGGCGGAGGCGACGAATCCGCCCACGCGCAGCACACCGGCGATGCGGTCGAGTCCACCCGCGGCATCCGCTGCCGCGGCGAGGGCGTTCAGCGCACAGGTCCGTGCGTAGGTCTTCGCATCCTCGGCGGAGACCTCCGCACCGACCTTGCCCATGGCGGGGAGCGCGCCTTCGACGAACGGCAGCTGGCCCGAGGTGTACACGAGCCCGCCGTGCACGACCGCGGGCACGTAGGCGGCCACCGGTGCGGCGACCGGGGGCAGCTCGATGCCGAGCTCGGCCAGGCGGGTTGCGACGGTCATGCCTGCTCCCCCTCGAACTGGCGGGCGGCCTGTTCCGCCGCAGCGAGGCCGGCGTTGGCAGAAGCCTCGGCTGTGACAGGGCGCTTGAGGTAGGCGACGAGCCCACCCTCGGGGCCCTGCACGACCTGGACGAGCTCCCAGCCCTGCTTGCCCCAGTTGTTGAGGATCGCGGCGGTGTTGTGGATGAGCAGCGGCGTGGTGAGGTACTCCCACGTGGTCATGGCACTCCTGTCGATCGGGGCGCGACGCCGTGATTCCGCGTCGGGCTCGTCAAAGGCGGTATTCAGGGAACTCCCCTACGATCAAGCGTATGCCCCAAAAGAATCGCACGGTGAGAGGCGTGCTCGGCGGACTCGTCGGGCTCGTCGGGCTGAGTGCCGTCGCCGGACTCCTGGTCGCAGCGAGCGTCACGCCCGTCCTCACGATGACCGGCCTCGCCGGCACCCAGGCCCTCACGCTCTTCGACCAGCTGCCCGAGAACCTCAACCCGGGTACGCCGATGGAGCAGTCCACGATCTACGCCACGACGCCCGACGGCAAGAACGTCGCCCTCGCGTCGTTCTACGAGCAGAATCGTGTGCCCGTGACCTACGAGCAGGTCTCCCCGGTGCTCTACGACGCGATCCTGTCCAGTGAGGACAAGAGCTTCTACAGCCACGGCGGCGTCAACGTCGGCGCGACGGTGAAGGCGCTGATCGACAACGTCCGCGGCACCTCCAGCCGCGGTGCATCGACCATCAGCCAGCAGTACGTGAAGAACGTGCTGATCCAGGAGTGCGAGCAGAAGGTCGACACGACCTCGGAGACGCACAACGAGGATCTGCAGCAGTGCTGGAAGGACGCGACCAACGCGACGGGCGCCGACGGCATCGAGCGCAAGCTCCAGGAGATGCGCTATGCGATCCAGATCGAGAAGGACTTCTCGAAGAACGACATCCTCCTCGGCTACCTGAACATCGCGAACTTCGGCGGAACGGTCTACGGCATCGAGGCCGCGGCCAACTACTACTTCAACACGACCTCGGCGAAGCTCACGGTCGCGCAGGCGGCGACGCTGGCCGGCATCGTGCAGAACCCCAACACGTACCGCATCGACAAGCCCGAGGGCACCGTCACGAATTCGAAGGGTGAGGCGCTCAACACCGCCGAGAGCGGCTACGCCCTCACGAAGGATCGGCGTCACTACGTGCTCGGCCGCATGCTCGCGGACGGCAAGATCACCCAAGCGCAGTACGACGAGGCGGACGCCTCCGAGATCACGCCCTCGCTCAACCCGCCCACGCAGGGTTGTGCCTCCGCGGGCGCCAACGCCTACTTCTGCCAGTACGTGAAGTCGATCGTGCTGAACGACGAGGCATTCGGCAAGGAGCCGCAGGACCGGGCGGACCTGCTCCGCCGCGGGGGCCTCAAGATCTACACCTCGCTGGACTACCGCATCCAGGACCCCGCCGCGCAGGCGATGAAGGACATCGTGCCGGCCAACTACGACAACGACTACTTCGGTGCTGCCGGAGTGTCGATCGAGGTGGGCACCGGACGCATCCTGTCGATCACGCAGAACACGCAGTTCGATGAGACGAGCACGGATGACCTGGCGAAGAGCTCGCTGGTCTTCGCCGGGGATATGAAGAACGGCAACTCGGGCGGGTTCCAGGTCGGATCGGTCTACAAGCTCTTCACCCTGATCGACTGGCTCGAGAAGGGCCACTCCGTCAACGAGGTCCTCAACGGCCGGGTGCAGACAAACATGAAGTTCACGACGGCGTCCTGCGGCGGGGGAACCCTCATCGCCGACACCAAAGAGATCGGCAACTTCGGCGGCGGCGGCGGCTACACCGCCAGCGTCATGGACTTCACCCGGCAGTCCCTGAACAGCGGATACTTCGCGATGGCCTCGAAGCTGGACATCTGCGAGATCAACCAGGTCGCCGACCGCATGGGCGTCACGCTCGCCAACGGTACAAAGGTCACTAAGGAGAACGTCGTGTACGACGTGCTCGGCCCGAAGAACATCTCCCCGATCGCGATGGCCAACGCCTACGCCACGGTCGCCAGCGGCGGAAAGTACTGCACGCCGCGCGCGATCGACCGCGTGGTCGGCCCCGACGGCAAGGACCGCGAGCTCCCGAAGTCGTCCTGCACCGACGGCGTCATCTCGAAGGAGGTCGCGGCGACCGCCGCCTACGCGCTTCAGGGTGTGATGTCCGGCGGCGGCACCGGTGCCCGCGCCAACCCGTTCGACGGCACGCCGCTCATCGGCAAGACCGGGACCCACGACCGCTGGTCGACCATGATGATCGAGTCCAGCACCAAGGTCACGACCGCGGTGTGGGCCGGGCGCTGGAAGGGCCAGTCCGACATCTACCAGAAGTGGGCCGGGAACTACCAGCTCAACAACATGCGGTACCCGCTGGCGTTGGCTGCGCAGGCTGCGGCCAACGGTGCCTATGGCGGAGACGCCTTCCCCCGCCCCGACAACAACCTGACCCGTCGGGTGCTCACCGAGGTGCCGAATGTCGTCGGGATGACGATGGACGAAGCGCGGTCGACGCTGGAGAGCCGAGGCTTCTCGGTCACAGACGGGCCGGCTGTCGACAGCGACCAGCCGACGAACATCGTCGTCGCCCAGGATCCCTCCGGGCAGGCCGCAGGAGGCACGACCGTGACGATCTCCCCCAGCAACGGGCAGGGGACCACGGTTCCGGGGAACCTGGCCGGGATGTCCCGTGCGGACGCGGCGGCCGCGCTGGGAGCCGCCGGCTTCACGTCGATCGACTTCGACAACTCGTGCAACCCGCCGAACGCTGTCGTGAGCTCCACGGATCCGGCACCCGGCACCGCCACGAGCAAGTCCACCGCCGTGCGAGTGACGTGCGAGTAGCCTCGCGCCGCACGGCCCACCCGGCCCTCATCGCGCTCGGCGCGGTGGGGGCCGTCGGTGCTGCTGCCGCCGTCTGGGGCATCGGCATCGAGCGCTACCTGTTCACGGTGCGCGAGGTCACCGCCCCCGCCCTCCCCGCCGGTTCAGCTCCGATCCGCATCCTGCACCTCTCGGATGCGCACATGGCGCCGTGGCAGCATCGGAAGCAGGATTGGCTGGCATCGCTCGCGGAGTTGAAGCCCGATCTGATCGTCAACACCGGCGACAACCTCGGCCACCTCGACGGCCTCGCCGGCATCCGCCGGGCGTTCGATCCGCTCGCCGGTATCCCCGGCGTCTTCGTGCACGGGTCGAACGACGTCACCGCTCCCTCCCCGCGCAACCCGCTGCGTTACTTCCTCGGTCCGTCGAAGAAGCATCATGAGCCGACGCCGCTGGACACTGCGGCGATGGACCGGTACTTCACCGACGAGCTGGGGTGGACCGACCTCAACAACTCCGCAGCGCGCCTCACGGTCGCCGGCACGGTGGTCGACGCCTTCGGCGTGAATGACGCGCACCGGGACTGGGACCGCCTCGATGTGCTCCCCGACGCGATCGGTGCCCTCGGTCCGCGCGACGCATCGACACCGTTGCTCGGCGTCACCCACGCCCCCTACCAGCGCGTGCTCAATGGATTCACCGCCCTCGGCGCCGATGCGATCCTCGGCGGCCACACACACGGCGGTCAGGTCTGCCTGCCCGGATACGGTGCACTCGTCGCGAACTGCGATATCCCGCTCAAACAGGCCAAGGACCTCAGCACCTGGTCGCACGGCGGGCGCACGGTCCCGCTCAACGTCAGCGCGGGGTGCGGTCACTCGATCTACGCCCCGGTCCGCTTCGCGTGCCGCCCCGAGGCGACGCTGCTCACGCTCACGGCCCGGAACTGATCCCGGTCTCGATTCGGCGCACGGAGCATTTCCCTGTAGACTCGGAGGGTTGCAAACGGGGTGTGGCGCAGCTTGGTAGCGCGCTTCGTTCGGGACGAAGAGGTCGCAGGTTCAAATCCTGTCACCCCGACCAGTGACACCGGAAGGCCGCCCTCAGGGGCGGCCTTCTCTGTATCGGCTTCACGCACGAAGGGAACGCATGGGGTCTCTGCTCCCGCCGCCGCGCCGGTTCACCCGCGCCTGGGCCCTCGCCCTCGGCATCCCGTTCCTCCTCGTCCTCGCGGCGCTCACGCTGACGCCCTCACGCGTCGAACACACGATGCCCAATCTGCTCGACGTGATCCTCGGCATGGCCCATCGCCTCGGCTGGGCGTCGCTCGACTTCACCCGCCTCGAGATCCTGGCGAACATCCTCGTCTTCATCCCGGTCGGCATCCTCGCCTTCGTGCTGCTCCCCCGCCGCGTCTGGCCTCTCGCACTGCTCGTCGGACCGGCGCTCTCCCTGGCGATCGAGACAGTTCAGCGCCTCGCACTCCCCCATCGTGCAGCGACCCTCACCGATGTCCTGGCGAACTCGACGGGCGCCGTGTTCGGCGTGGCCCTCGCTGTCATGTGCACCCTGCTGTTCGCGCCGCGAGCTTCCCCGCGCCCACCTTCTAGGCTGGAGACACCATGACCACGCCTGTCCTCGTCGCCTTCGATCTCGACGACACACTCGCGCCGTCCAAGGGAGTGATCGACCCGCGCATCGCCGAACAACTGCGGGCTCTGCTGCGCACCGTGGACGTCGCGATCATCTCGGGCGGCAACGAGGCGCAGTTCCGCTCGCAGGTCGTCGCCCGCCTCGGTGACGCGGCCCCTGCGGCGCTCGCACGACTCCATCTGCTGCCCACCTGCGGCACGCGGTATCTGCGCCATGACGGGGCGGACTTCGTGCCCGTCTACGCGCACGACCTCAGCGACGAGGAGAAGCAGGCGGCCCTGATCGCTCTGCGCGAAGAGGCCGAGCGTCTCGGGCTCTGGGAGGCGGACCCCTGGGGCGAGATCCTCGAGGACCGCGGATCGCAGATCACCTTCTCCGCGCTGGGCCAGCGCGCCCCGCGCGAAGCCAAGCACGACTGGGATCCGACCGGGGCGAAGCGCGCGGCTCTGCGGGATGCGGTCGCCGCTCGCCTCCCCGGCCTCGAGGTGCGCTCCGGCGGATCGACCTCGATCGACATCACCCGCGCCGGCATCGACAAGGCCTTCGGGATGACGCAGCTCGCCGCTCACACCGGAATCCCGCTCACGGACATGCTGTTCTACGGCGACCGGCTCGACGAGGGCGGGAACGACTACCCGGTGCTGGCCATCGGCGTGCCGTCGGTCGCCGTCGACGGCTGGGAAGACACCGCCGACAAGCTCGACGAGCTCCTGCGCTCGCTCTGAGCCGCCGCGGTGTCGCACGGCACGACGTCACCGCGTGGCCCTAGCATGGCGACATGGACGCCTTGCTGATCGTGATCATCGTCGCCGCGGCCACCAGCGCGGCCTGCTGGATCCTGTCCCTGGCCACCCGCGACACCTCGTGGGTCGACCGTGCCTGGTCGATCGTACCCGTGGCCTACGTGTGGATCTTCGTCGCCGGTGCCTTCGCGCAGGGCGACGGATCGGCGCGCGTCGTGCTGATGGGGGTGCTCGTGACCGCCTGGGGAGCCCGCCTGACCTTCAACTTCGCGCGCAAGGGCGGCTACACGGGCATGGAGGACTACCGCTGGGCGATTCTTCGCGCACGCATGCGGCCCTGGCAGTTCCAGATCTTCAACCTGCTGTTCATCATCGGCTATCAGATGACACTGCTCGTCCTCATCACCTTGCCGGCCCTCGTCGCCGCGCAGAACCCCTCGGCGCTGACGGGGTGGGACGCGCTCTTCATCACGGCGTTCCTCGCCTTCCTGGTCGGCGAGACCATCGCCGACCAGCAGCAGTGGGCCTTCCATCAGCGCAAGAAGCAGGCGGGCGGCTCCCTCTCCCCCGGCTTCGCGACCACCGGGCTGTTCCGCTACAGCCGACACCCGAACTTCTTCTTCGAGCAGGCACAGTGGTGGGCCCTCTACGCGATCGGCGCGACGGCCGCCACTGCGGCGGGCGCGGGTGTGCTCGGTGGCGTCCTGAATCCGACGATCATCGGCCCTGCCCTGCTGACGGTGCTCTTCATCGGCTCGACGATCTTCACCGAGTCGATCACCGCGTCGAAGTATCCGGCCTACGCCGAGTATCGCCGTACGACGTCGATGCTGGTGCCGTGGCCGCCGCGCCGCAGGGCCGTCGCCCCGCAGGCCTGAGCCTGTCCGGGGGCGCCCCGCCACTCCCGCTCAGCGCGTGCGCGCGTCCGCAGCCGCCCTCGCCACGGGCACCAGGCGCGTGAGCTGAGTGACGTGTCCCGGTTCGAGCTCCGCAAGTGAGGAGACCCCCAGCAGACGCATCGTGCGCTCGATCTCACTGCGCAGGATCGCGATCGTCCGGTCGACCCCCTGGCGCCCGCCGGCCATCAAGCCGTAGAGGTACGCGCGCCCGATCAGGGTGAAGTCCGCCCCGAGCGCCACGGCGGCGACGATGTCGGCACCGTTCATGATGCCGGTGTCGATCATGACCGTGAAGTCGTCGCCGACGGCCCGTCGCACCTCGGGCAGGAGATGGAACGGAATCGGCGCGCGATCGAGCTGTCGTCCGCCGTGGTTCGAGAGCACGATGCCGTCGACTCCCGCATCACGCAGGCGCACCGAGTCCTCGACGTTCTGCACGCCCTTGATCACGATCTTCCCGGGCCAGATGTCACGGATCACGCCGAGATCGTCGTAGCTGATCGTCGGGTCCATCGCGGCGTCCAGCAGCTCACCGACCGTTCCGCCCGTGGTGCTCAAGGAGGCGAACTCCAGCTTCGGAGTCGTCAGGAAGTCGAACCACCACCACGGCCGCGGGATCGCGTTGATGATCGTGCCGAGCGTGAGCTGCGGCGGGATGCTGAAGCCGTTCCGCTTGTCCCGCAGACGGGCACCCGCGACCGGGGTGTCCACTGTGAACTGGAGGGTGTCGAAGCCGGACGCGGCGGCGCGGCGGGTGAGCTCGTACGAGATCTCCCGATCGCGCATGACGTAGAGCTGGAACCAGTTGCGACCGTGCGGGTTGGCGGCCGTGACGCCCTCGATCGACGTCGTGCCGAGGGTGGACAGCGTAAACGGGATGCCCGCAGCGCCGGCGGCTCCGGCACCGGCGACCTCGCCCTCGGTCTGCATCAAGCGGGTGAAGCCGGTGGGCGCGATCCCGAAGGGCAGCGCGGAGGGGCCGCCGAGGATCTCGACGCTCGTGTCGACGTCGGGGGCGGGCCGCAGGATGCCCGGGTGGAACTCCACGTCCTGGAACGCCTGCCGGGCGCGCGAGAGCGAGAGTTCGCCCTCGGCGGCGCCATCGGTGTAGTCGAAAGCCGCCTTGGGTGTGCGGCGCTTGGCGATCAGACGAAGATCGTCGATCGTGAGCGCGGCATCGAGACGGCGCTTGCGGCCGTCGAACTCGGGCTTCTTGAACTTCATGAGGTCGAGGAGTTCGACGGGATTCGGGAGCTGGCGCTGCACCATGGTGTGCCTCTCAGTTCAGGGGATGGAGGTCGCGGGTCAGCCCCGCGGACGTGTAGTAGCCGGTGATGTGCGAATGGACCAGAGTGCGAGCGGCATCGCCATCGCCCTCGTCGATCGCGGCGACCAGGGCCCGGTGTTCGGTGCGCAGCCGCTCCGCCATCGCGTCCCAGTCGGGGATCGCGGCGACGCCCGCCTGCACGTAGGACTCGATGGATGAACGCAGGCCCGCCATCATCGCGGCGATGACCGTGTTGCCGCTGGCTTCAGCGAGGGAGAGATGCAATTGGGCGTCGAGGGCGAGGAACTCCGCCGCAGCAAGGCCTGTCGCGTCCATCGCCTCGAGCAGCTGGTGCGCGCGTGTCGTGTCGCGATCTGCGGAGGCGGCGAGAGCCGTCACCACTGCGTCTTCGAGCACCAGGCGCGTGCGCACCACGTCGTCCAACGGGAAGCCCTGCGCGGCGACCTGCAGCCGGAGGAGCGCGGACATCCCTCCGGTCGGGGTCGCGATGACGATGGCGCCGGACTGCGGACCCGAGCCTGTCGCGGTGCGGATGAGACCCATCACCTCGAGCACACGGAACGCCTCACGGACGCTGGAGCGCCCGACACCGAGCTCGCTCGCGAGGTCACGCTCCGAAGGGAGCCTGTCCCCCGGGCCCAGACGAGCGTCGAGGAGGTCGCGCTCGATGTGTTCGAGTACGAGCTGCCAGGCGCGCGCCGGCTGTTCACCCATCGATCCTCCTGTGGTCTGACCACAGCGTATCCTCCTGTGGTCAGACCACGCAACACAGGCAGCCTCGGGTTCGTTCAGGTGCACAACTCCGCAAGAATTCACAGGAGACCCTGCGGAGCGGCGTCAGCATGGGATCCGGTCGAGGATCTGCGGAGTTGTGAAGCGAGGAGGCGGCGAAACCACTGCGGGAGCAGGACCGGGAGGGGCTCAGCCCAGGCGCCCACCGGATTCGTCGAGGTAGCACGTCCCGCACAGCGACTCGTAGGTCGTCAGCTCGGGGGAAGCCGTTCCGACCGCGCCCTCGTCGATCGCGACCTGATCGCCGTCGAAGACGAAGCGCCCGCCGACCACCCGGCCGTTGAACACGGCCTTCCGCCCGCACCGGCAGATGGTCTTAAGCTCCTCGAGCGAGTGCGCGATCGCGAGCAGCCGCGCGGATCCGGGGAAAGCGTGCGTGAGGAAGTCGTTCCGGATGCCGTATGCCATCACCGGCACCCCGTCCTCCACAGCGATCCGGAAGAGATCGTCGACCTGCGACGGAGTGAGGAACTGTGCCTCGTCGACGAGGAGGCATGCCACATCCACGGGCCCGCCGGGGAGCAGTTCTTCATCCGTGGAACGACGGAGGCGGTCACGATGCTGGGTGAACAGCTCGCGGGCGTCGTCGGCCTGCCCGACGAGGAAGTCGACCTGACGGGTGACGCCGAGCCGACTCTCGATCTCGGCCGCACCCTTGGTGTCGATCTCCGGCTTCGCGAGCAGCACGTGCTGTCCGCGCTCCTCGTAGTTGTACGCGGCTTGGAGCAGGGCGGTCGACTTGCCGGAGTTCATCGCGCCGTAGCGGAAGTAGAGCTTCGCCACGGGTCGGGCTCAGGCGTTGATGCCGAGGGCGGCGGCGGTCGCCTCCGTGGATTCCTCCGCGAGTGCCGGATCCGTGTTCAGCTTCTGGCCGAACGTGGGGATCAGGGCGCGAAGCTCGGGCTCCCAACCGGGGTACTCCGACGGGAAGCAGGTCTTCAACAGACCCAGCATGATCGGGACCGCCGTGGAGGCACCGGGCGAAGCACCGAGGAGCCCGGCGATCGAGCCATCCGCAGACGAAACCACTTCTGTGCCGAACTGCAGGATGCCCCCCTTCTGCGGGTCCTTCTTCATGACCTGCGCACGCTGACCGGCGTCGATGAGGGTCCAGTCCTCATCCTTCGCCGTCGGCATGAAGGTCCGCAGACTGTCGACCTTCTTGGCGTGGTTCTTCAGCAGCTCGCCCACCAGATAGGTGATGAGGTCGGGGTTCTTCACGGCCACCTGCAGCATCGGGAGCAGATTGTGCGCCCGCACCTGCGACACGATGTCGAGCATCGATCCGTTCTTCAGGAACTTCGGACTGAACGTCGCGAACGGCCCGAACATGAGCGAGGACTCCCCATCGACGACGCGGGTGTCGAGGTGCGGGACCGACATCGGCGGCGCACCGACCGAGGCCTGCGAATACACCTTCGCCTTGTGCTGCGCCACGATCTTCGGGTTCGTGGTCTTGAGGAATTGTCCGCCGATCGGGAAGACACCGTATCCCTTTATCTCGGGGATACCGGAGTTCTGCAGGAGCTTGAGGGCCCAGCCGCCGGCGCCGACGAACACGAAGCGCGCCTTGACCTCGTTCGGCGTGTGGCCGATGCTGTTGCGGTACTTGACCAGCCAGGTCCCGTCCTTCTGCTTCTTCAGGCTGCGCACCTCATGGTTGGTGCGCAGCGTGACGCCCGACTCGGTGAGGTGGTCGAAGAGCTGGTGGGTGAGCGCGCCGAAGTCAACGTCGGTTCCTGCGGGAACGCGGGTCGCGGCGAACGGCTCGCCCTTGCGGCGCTGCTGCATCAGCAGAGGCGCCCAGGTGTTGATGACGCGCGAGTCCTCGCTGTACTCGATGCCCGCGAACAGCGGCTGCTCCTTGAGCACCTCGTAGCGTGCCTTGAGGTAGGCGACATCCTTCTCACCGCGGACGAACGTCATGTGCGGAGTCGCGTTGATGAACGTCGACGGCGCATCGAGCACACCACGGTCCACGAGCGACGACCAGAACTGGCGACTCTGCTGGAACTGCTCGTTGATCGACACCGCCTTGGCGGGGTCCAGCGGGGCATCCCCCTGCTGCGGCATGTAGTTCAGCTCACACAGGGCGGCGTGACCCGTGCCGGCGTTGTTCCACGGGTTCGAGCTCTCCTGGGCCACATCGGAGAGTCGCTCGAAGGCGACGATCTTCCACTCCGGCTGCAATTCGTGCAGCAGCGTACCCAGGGTGGCGCTCATGATGCCACCGCCGATCAGGACGACATCGACGTTTTCAGTCACCGAACCAGTCTAGTTCGCGGGCACGCCACCGCGGACCATGCGACGGTGTCCGCGGCGAAGAGATCAGCGCGCGACGGCGAGACGCTCCGCGAGGACCTCGGCGATCTGCACCGCATTCAGTGCGGCTCCCTTGCGGAGGTTGTCGTTGCTGAGGAACAGCACGAGCCCCTTGCCCTCAGGCGCGGACTGATCGGCCCGGATGCGACCGACGAAACTGGGGTCCTTGCCGGCAGCCTGCAGCGGCGTGGGGACCTCGTCGAGGACCACGCCGGGAGCCGCGCTCAAGACTTCGCGCGCACGCTCGGGCGAGATGGCACGGGCGAACTCGACGTTGATCGAGAGGGAGTGACCGGTGAAGACCGGGACACGCACGCAGGTGCCCGCGACCCGGAGATCGGGGAGTTCGAGGATCTTGCGGCTCTCGTTGCGGAGCTTCTTCTCCTCGTCCGTCTCGTTGTCCCCGTCTTCGACCAGATTGCCGGCGAACGGGATCACGTCGAAGGCGATCGGAGCGATGTACTTCTCGGGCTCCGGGAAGTCGACGGACGAACCGTCGTGCACGAGGCGCAGGGTGTCGCCCTGCGCGAGCACTCCCTCGACCTGACCGAGGAGCTCCTGGGCGCCGGCGAGCCCGGAGCCGGAGACCGCCTGGTAGGTGGACACGATGAGACGCTCGAGGCCGGCCTCGGCGTCGAGGGCCTTCAGCACCGGCATGGCCGCCATGGTGGTGCAGTTCGGGTTCGCGATGATGCCCTTGGGGCGATCGTCGATCGCGTGCGGGTTGACCTCGCTGACCACGAGGGGAACCTCGGGGTCCATCCGCCAGGCGCTGGAGTTGTCGACGACCACGGCGCCGGCGGCGGCGAAACGCGGCGCATAGGCACGGCTCGCGGTAGCTCCTGCCGAGAACAGGGCGATGTCGACGCCCGAGGCATCCGCCGTCTCGACGTCTTCGACGATGACGGTCGCGCCGCCGAACTCGATGGCCGTGCCCGCGGAGCGTGCGGATGAGAACAGCCGCAGGTCGCGGATCGGGAACGACCGCTCGGCGAGAATCTCGCGCATCACGGTGCCCACCTGGCCGGTGGCGCCGACGATGGCGACGGAGAGTCCTGATTCGGAGATGCGGGTCATGATGTTCCTTGGCGTCGTGCGGTACTGCGTACGAGGCTTCGGGCGCGGCGTCGGGATGTGGATGCTGCGCCTGGCGCCGGTGTCAGGGTTTCGGTGAGTCTACCGTGCCTCGATGGACCGTCGGCTCTGCGCTCCGCGACCACTCACCTGTGTCAGGAAAACGGCGACGATCGGCAGAGATCAGCGGCCGGTGCCGGCGTGGACCGTGGCTTCGGCGTCGCCGTCGAGTCCGTAGGCGGTGTGCACCGTCCGCGCTGCCTCGGTCAGGTCGGTGTCGCGCAGCACCACCGAGATGCGGATCTCCGAGGTGGAGATCATCTCGATGTTGATGCCGCCGGCCGACAGCGCCTCGAAGAGGGTCGCCGAGACCCCCGAGTGCGTGCGCATTCCCGCACCGACGACCGAGAGCTTGCCGATCTGATCGTCGTGGATCAGGTTCTGGAACCCGACTTCGGTCTGATCGCCGGCGAGCGCCTTGAGCGCAGCCGCCGCATCCGCCTTGGGAACCGTGAAGGAGATGTCGGTGCGTCCGGTCGCAGAGACGTTCTGCACGATCATGTCGACGTTCGCGCCCGACTTCGCGACGATCTTGAAGATCTCCGCGGCCTTGCCCGGCACGTCGGGCACGCCCGCGACCGTGATCTTGGCCTGGCTGAAGTCGGTGGCGACACCGGCGACGATCGGTTCTTCCATGACTGCTCCCTCGGCTTCGCGCGGGTTCTTCATGCCCTCGCCCAGAACGTATGTGCCCTCGGCCGACGAGAAGGTCGACCGAGCATGAATGAGGACGCCGTGACGGCGTGCGTACTCGACGGCGCGGATGTACAGCACCTTGGCGCCGTTGGCGGCCAGCTCGAGCATCTCCTCGCTGGAGACGTGATCGAGCTTCTGCGCCTTCGGGATGACGCGCGGGTCAGCGGTGAAGATGCCGTCCACGTCACTGTAGATCTCGCACACGTCGGCGTCGAGCGCGGCGGCGAGAGCGACGGCCGTGGTGTCGGAGCCTCCACGGCCGAGCGTCGTGATGTCTCTGGTGTCGCGATTGAAGCCCTGGAACCCGGCGACGATCACGATCGCCCCCTCATCGAGGGCTTCGCGCAGACGAATCGGCGTCACGTCGACGATGCGTGCGGCACCGTGCTGGGAGTCCGTGATCATGCCCGCCTGGCTGCCGGTGAATGACCGCGCCTCGAATCCCATCGAGTGGATCGCCATGGCCAGCAGCGCCATCGAGATGCGTTCTCCGCTGGAGAGCAGCATGTCGAGCTCACGCGGTGCGGGGATCGGGGCGACCTCGTCCGCGAGCTCCAACAGCTCATCGGTCGTGTCACCCATGGCGCTGACCGCCACGACCACGTCATGACCGGCACGACGCGTGTCGACGATGCGCTTGGCGACGCGCTTGATGCTCTCTGCGTCGGCGACGGACGAGCCGCCGTACTTCTGCACGATGAGGGCCACGATCACTCCCTGGGATGTCGGGCGGATCCGCCCACGCTCATTCTATGATCGGCGCGTATGCCCTGCTGCGCATGTGTCATCGCTTCCGACGGCGAGGAACGGTGCCTCGACGATCAGAGCGTCGGTGGGAGCGCCTGCGCAGACACGGGGCGCAGGCGACCGCCCGTGGCGGCGAACCAGCATCCGGTGATGATCAGCGGGAACCCGAGGAGCAGACCCGGCGTCAACGGTTCGGCGAGGACGATCGCCCCGAGGACGATCGCGACCACCGGGTTGACGTACGTGAACAGCGGAGCGCGTACCGGCCCCACCTCGCGGATGAGCGCGAAGAACGCGAGGAACGCCACCGCCGTGCAGATCACGGCCAGCGCGAGCAGCGCCCCGATCGACGGCAGCGTGGGCACCTGATGCTGCGTGAGCAGGCCGATCGGGAGGTAGAAGATCCCGATCATGAGCAGCGACAGCGTGATGGTGCCCAGAGACGGGACGGCGTTGAGCTTGCGAGCGACGATGAAGGGAGCCGTCGCGTACAGCACGGCCACCAGGAGCACCTCCCCCGCAGCGAGAAGGCTCACTTCGCCCCCGAAGAGTCCCGGGCCTGCGACCACGACGGCGACACCGAGGAATCCGACGAGCAGGCCGATTGCGCGGGCGGGCCGGAGCACCCCGCGGTCGCCCCCGCCGAGGGCGATCAGAGCGGCGAACAGCGGCACTGTTGCTACCAGCAGCCCGGTCATCCCGGAGGTCAGCGTCATCTCGGCATGGCCGAGCAGGAGGAAGGGACCCGCCATCTCGACCGCGCCGAAGGCGAGGACCCAGGGCCAGTGCTTCAGAGCGGCCCGCAGCGCGCCGCTCCGGATCGCGAAGGGCAGCAGCAGCACTGCGGCGATCAAGGTACGTCCGGCCACGATCGCCGGCGGGGAGATCGACTCGACCGCGACACTGATGAACAGGTACGGCACGCCCCACAGCAGGGCCATGGCCCCGAAGAGCAGCCAGCCGCGACGCGAGAAACCCGCGCTCGGCGTCACAGGACGCGCCGGCCCTCGAACGCGCGCCCGAGCGTGACCTCGTCGGCGTATTCCAGGTCGCCGCCGACGGGCAGGCCGGAGGCGAGACGGGACACGGTGATCTGCATGGTGGTCAGCAGTCGGCTCAGGTAGCTCGCCGTCGCCTCCCCCTCGAGGTTCGGGTTGGTGGCGAGGATCACCTCCTGCACCGTGCCGTCGGCGAGACGCGTCATGAGCTGCGCGATACGGAGGTCGTCGGGACCGATGCCGGCGATGGGGCTGATGGCCCCGCCGAGGACGTGATAGAGCCCGCGGAACTCCCGGGTGCGCTCGATCGCGGCGACATCCTTCGCGTCTTCGACCACACAGATCAGTGCCTGGCTGCGACGCGGATCACGGCAGATCCCGCATCGCTCCTGCTCGGCCACGTTGCCGCAGATCTCACAGAACCGCACGCGGAGTCGGATCTCGCTCAACAGCTCGGCGAGACGCGCGACGTCGAACGTCGGCGTCTGGAGGATGTGGAACGCGATCCGCTGTGCGGACTTCGGGCCGATGCCGGGGAGCCGACCGAACTCGTCGATCAGCTCCTGAACGATGCCGTCATACATCAGGAGAACCTCGTCGGGGGCTCGTAGGGCTCTTCGCGCAGGAACGTCGCGCCGAGCACCTGGCGGATCACGGCCTCACCGTAGCGCTGCACTCCCCCGGCAGTCGGAGCGCGCTCGATGACGACCGGGGGGGCTATCGCCGTGCGCTGCACAGGTGCCGACCGTTCGGGCTGAGCCTGGCGCGCCACCGGCGGTTCGTACGACGGGTCGTAGGGCGGCTCATCGTCATATGCCGGAGCCTCGTCATCACCGGGAAGCGGTGGTGCGTCGCGATCGACAGCACCATCGGACGGCAGCAGGGGTGCGGATGCCGCCGCTTCGACCTCTTCCGGCTCGTCGTCGACCGGAAGCGGAGCGGCGGCTGCGGGCGGCACGCTCGGCTGCTCCACGGCGGACGGGATCGGCGCGACGGCCCACTCCGTCACGGTGGAGGCCGACGCATTGCGGACCTGCGGACGGGACGACCCCGCTGACGCAGGCTCCGATGCGGGAGCAGGATCGGCGGGTGCCGACGGGCCGGACGCCGCGGACTGCCGCGGAGCTCCTCCGGTGGGCATCGGTGCGGGCAGGTACTTGACCCGCACGCCCAGCTCGCTCTCGATCGCCGACCGCAGATGGTCGGAGGGTCCGGAGCCCGGAGTGGTGCCCTTGAACTTCGCGACATCATGCTGGCTCGTGAAGCCGAGCGTCAGGACCTCGGTATCGGTGGCGTAGGCGAGCGGTTGCACCGCGGTCGCCAGCAACCAGGACGTGCGGCTGATGCTCTCGAGGCGGGTCAGCACGGCGGGCCACGAGGCGGTGATGCGTTCGAGGGTGACGGGACCGTGCGCGACGGCGGGCTCCGGTGCGGGTGCCGCCTCGGGTGCGGGTGCGGGTGCTGCCTCGGGTACCGGTGCGGGGCTCGGCGCTTCGTTCTCGGTGTGCGCGGCGGCCGGCTCCTCGGCGGGGGCGGTCTGCGCAGCAGCGGGGGCAGCGGCTGGAGCGGCCGGCGTCGCCACCGGAGCAGCAGCCGGGGAGCCCGCTGCGGGCGCCGGGGTCGAGACGGCGGCAGGAGTCGCGACAGTCGCGGGAGTCGAGCGGGCCGGTGCGGCCGCACGCTCGGGCGCGGTCGCGGGTGCCGGATCCGATGTCGACGCCTCCGACGCAGCGGCGAGCACGCGAGCCACCATGAGTTCGAGGTGAAGGCGCGGAGAGGTCGCACCCGACATGTCGTCGAGGGCGGCGCTGACCACATCGGCCGTGCGCGAGAGCCGCGCCGACCCGAAGGTGGCCGCCTGGGCACGCATGCGCTCCAGATCGTCTTCGGCTATGCCGCGGAGGACCGCCGAGGCACCGGCTCCGACCGCCGCGATGACGATGAGGTCTCGCAGGCGTTCGAGCAGGTCGTCGACGAAGCGGCGCGGATCCTGACCCGTCTGCACCACACGGTCGATCGCCGGGAAGGCGGCGGCCGCGTCTCCTGCGGCGAGCGCGTCGACGATCTCGTCGAGGAGGGCGGCATGTGTATAGCCGAGCAGCGACACGGCACGCGCGTAGCCCACCGTCACCGTCTCGGAGTCGGCCGGGGCGTCGGATCCGGCGATCAGCTGGTCGAGCAGCGACAGCGTGTCTCGAGGCGAGCCACCACCGGCGCGGACCACGAGCGGGAGGACGCCCTGTTCGACGATCACACCCTCTTCGGCGCACAGCTTGGCCACGTATTCGAGCATGGCGGCGGGCGGCACGAGCCGGAACGGGTAGTGATGCGTGCGGGAGCGGATCGTGCCGAGGACCTTCTCGGGCTCGGTGGTCGCGAAGATGAACTTGACGTGCTCCGGCGGTTCTTCGACGAGCTTGAGCAGCGCGTTGAAGCCCTGCGGCGTCACCATGTGCGCCTCGTCGAGGATGAAGATCTTGTACCGGTCGCGGCTGGGGGCGAACGTCGCCCGTTCACGCAGGTCTCGTGCGTCGTCGACACCGTTGTGGCTCGCCGCGTCGATCTCGACGACGTCGAGGGATCCGCCGCCGGCACGCGACAGCTCGACGCAGCTCGGGCACACGCCGCAGGGAACGTCGGTCGGCCCCTCAGCGCAGTTCAGGCAGCGCGCGAGGATGCGGGCAGAGGTCGTCTTGCCACAGCCGCGAGGACCGGAGAACAGGTACGCATGGCCGACTCGATCGCCGCGCAGAGCCGTCATCAGCGGATCGGTCACCTGGGACTGCCCGATCATCTCGCCGAAGGTCTCGGGTCGGTAGCGGCGGTAGAGGGCTGTGGTCACCTCAACAGCCTACGGCGTGCCACCGACCTTCGCTTCGGGAGACCGGCATCCTGGCCCGATCCGTCCACACACGCCGCCGAGACCCCCGCTGGTCGTCCGCGCCCCCTCGCTTCGGCGCACGCCAGCGGGGGCGCCGACGAACAGCGGGGGTCTCGGCACAAAAGAGAAAGGAGAGAAGGAGGGAGGGTCAGTCGATCGGTTCGATCACCGGGACCGCGGTCGTGATCACCGGAACGGATGCCGACATGCGCGTGCCGTCCTCGCGTCGTGCATCGGCGAACTGCCGCAGCGTCGGACGCCCCGGGAGCATCGGCCCCTGATCGGCGAGGGGTACGACGGCCGCATCCTCCACGGTGGCGAAGTAGGCGGTGTCGCGCACGCTGAACGGCACCGGCGGACCACTGCGCACCTCCACGCGGAGCTCGTCCCTCGTCACGGTCACCTGCATCGTGGACCCCTGCCACTGCAGCGGGAACGAGAGGGAGGGCCAGTCCACCGGAAGCCGCGGATCGAAGCTGAGGTCGCCCGCGTAGTCGCGCATGCCGCCGAAGCCGCACACCAGCGCGGTCCACACCCCACCGGCGGAGGCCACGTGCACACCATCTGCGGCGTTGTGGTGCAGATCGTGCAGGTCGACGAACAGCGACTGCTCGAAGTACTTCCTGGCGAGGTCCTGGTAGCCCACCTCGGCGGCCATGATCGACTGCACGACCGCCGACAGGGTGGAGTCGCCCGTGGTCAGCGGGTCGTAATAGTCGAAGTCGGCCTTCTTCTCCTCGGGCGTGAAGTGGTTGCCCTGCAGGAACAGCGCGAGCACGACGTCCGCCTGCTTGAGCACCTGGAACCGGTAGATCACCAGGGGGTGGAAGTGCAACAGCAGCGGCCGCTGCTCGGAGGGGGTGTTGGCGAGATCCCAGACCTCGCGCTCGAGGAAGAGCGAGTCCTGCGGATGGATGCCGAGGCCCTCGCTGTACGGGATGAACATCGCCGACGCCGCCCGCTCCCACGCCTCGGCCTCACCGGGACCGAGCCCCGTGCGATCGACGAGCTTGACGTAGTCCTCCGGGTGGCTCTCCTTGATCTCGCGCACCACCTTGGCCGCATACCGGAGGTTGTAGCGCGCCATCACGTTCGTGTACAGGTTGTCGTTGACGACCGTCGTGTATTCGTCCGGGCCCGTGACGCCGTGGATGTGGAAGGTCTCGATGCCGTCTCCGGAATCCACCTCATCCACCAGACTCGAGGCGCGCCAGAACCCGAGGGTCGCCCACAACCGTGCGGTCTCGATCGCGATGTCGGCGCCCTCGCGCCGCAGGAACTCCTCGTCCCCCGTGGCCCGCACGTACTTGCCCAGCGCGAAGCTGATGTCGGCGTTGATGTGGTACTGCGCGGTGCCTGCGGCGTAGTAGGCGGAGGCTTCCTCGCCGTTGATGGTGCGCCAGGGGAAGAGCGCTCCCGCCTCGTTGAGCTGTGCCGCACGACGACGCGCAGCGGGGAGCATGCCCGCGCGGGCGCGGAGCGCGTTGTACGCCCACCGCGGCGTCGTGTAGGTCAGGAACGGGAGCACGTAGATCTCCGTGTCCCAGAAGTAGTGGCCGCTGTACCCCGACCCGGAGACGCCCTTGGCGGGGACCCCGGCGCCGTCGGCGCGCGCCGATGCCTGCGCGAGTTGGAACAGGCACCAGCGAGTGGCCTGCTGCAGGTCGTCGCGCCCGCCGATCTGCACGTCGCTGCGCTCCCAGAACGCGTCAAGCCACTCCCGCTGACGCCGGAACACCGTCTCGACGCCCTCATCCGCCGCACGGTCGAGCGAACGACGGCAGCGGTCGACGAGTTCACGCGGCGGCACCCCGCGTGAGGTGTGGTAGCTGACAAGCTTCGTGACCGTGATCGGGACGCCGGCCTTGGCCTGCACGCGGAACACGTTCTTCGCGATGTCGGGCTCCACGAGCGTGCGTGCGTTGTACTCGTTCTCGGTCTCGACGATGTGGTCGGCGACCACGGCGACGGTCATCCCGGAGTCTGCGACCCGGTACGACAGCGCCGAGCGCAGTCCGTCCTGCCAGTGCTCGGCCGGCTCCAGCACGCGGTCGGCGATCTTCTCGGCCTTGCGCGGGTCGAAAGCGGCCGCCTTCGTGCCGATCGGCGTCCCGGCGTACACACCGGCTCCGTCCTGGCGGTTCAGCAGCTGGCAGCTGATCGTGACCGGGGCATCGGCGTTCTCGACGACGACCTCGAGCCGGAGGACGGCGAGGTGGCGCTCCTCGAAACTCACGATGCGCTCGTCACGCATGCGCACGCGCTTACCCGACGGGGTCTCCCACACCACCAGGCGCTCCAGGACACCGGTGCGCATATCGAGGGTGCGCCGGTACTCGCGCACGTCGGCGTCGTCGAGCGAGATCGGCTCGTCGTCGACGTACACACGCATGACCTTCGCGTCGGGGGCGTTGACGATCGTCTGCCCGACCTCCGCGAATCCATAGGCCTGCTCGGCGTGCCGGATCGTCCAGGTCTCATGCAGTCCGTTGATGAAGGTCCCGTGCTCCTGGGCACCCCGACCTTCGATGTGGTTGCCGCGGAGGCCGAGGTAGCCGTTGCCCACGGAGAACAGCGTCTCGCTGACGCCTTCCTCCGAGTAGTGCGTGTCGATCAGACGCCACGCGTCGACGGGGAAGCGGTCGCGGTCGATCATGCGGTCTCCGGGATGTCGGTGCGGGTGGCGGGGACGAAGACGGCGAGATCGTCGACGACGATCGTGGCGCCGGCGGCTCGCAGGGCGTCGGCACCGGCCCCGCGATCGACGCCGATCACGGTGCGGTAGCCGGCTGCGGAGGCGGAGGCGGCACCGGAGGTGGCATCCTCGACGGCGACGGAGCGGCTCGGGTCGACCCCGAGGGCCGCGGCGCCGGCGGCGAACATGTCGGCGGCAGGCTTGGAGGCGAGACCATCGCGCTCCGCCACGACGCCGTCGACCACGACCCGGAAGAGGGAGCGGATGCCAGCGGCGGCCAGCACCTCCTCGGCGTTCTTCGAGCTCGACACGACGCCGAGCGGGATTCCGGCGTCACGCAGGCTCTCGACGAGCGCGAGCGACCCCGGGTACGCAACGATGCCCTGCGCGCGTAGAGACGCCGCGAAGGCGGCGTTCTTGCGGTTGCCGATGCCGCAGATCGTCTCGGCGGAGGGGTCGTCGTCGGCGTGTCCCCAGGGGACTTCGACGTTGCGGCTGCGCAGCAGACTCGCGACGCCGTCGTAGCGCTTCTTGCCGTCGACGTAGTCGTAGTAATCGGCATCCGTGTACGGCGGGGTGATGCTCCACCGGGCGAACACATCGTCGAACACGGCCTGCCAGGCGCGCATGTGGACCTCGGCGGTCGGGGTGAGGACGCCGTCGAGGTCGAAGAGCACGCCGTCGGCGTGGAACAGGTCGGGCAGTGCGTCTGGCACAGAGCCTCCAGGAGACGGGCGATCAGCGGGCCGGCACCTCTCCGTGCCACCGCTCAAGCGTAATGCGGCATCGCGTCACGGGGTAACCCCCGCGAGCGGATCAGAGGAGCTCGGCCGTCTGCCTGGCGATCTGCAGTTCCTCATCGGTCGGCACGACGAGCACCGTCACCGCGGAGGCGTCCGTGGAGATCCGACGGATGCCGCGCTCACGAGCGTCGTTCCTCGCCGGATCGATCTCGACGCCCGCGAAACCGAGGGTCGCCAGCGCAGCGGCCCGCACTGGCGCGGCGTTCTCGCCCACACCGGCCGTGAACGAGATGACGTCCACTCCGCCGAGCTGTGCGATGTACGCCCCGGCGTAAGCCCGCAGGCGGTGCACGTATACGTCGAAGGCGAGCACGGCGGACTCGTCTCCGGCATCCACACCGGCGAGGATGTCGCGCATGTCGCTGCGGCCGGCGAGTCCGGCGAGACCGCTGCGGGTGTTGAGCAGCGAGTCCAGGTCGTCGATCGAGTACCCGGCACGGCGGGAGAGGTGGACGAGGGCCGCCGGATCGATGTCTCCCGAGCGCGTGCCCATCACCAGGCCCTCGAGCGGGGTGAGCCCCATCGACGTCTCCACCGAGCGCCCGCCCTTGATCGCGGTCACGGAGGCGCCGTTGCCGAGGTGGAAGACGAGCTGCCGGAGCTCGGCGAGGTCGCGCCCGAGGAATGCCGCCGCCGCCTCGCTCACGTACTGGTGGCTCGTGCCGTGGAAGCCGTATCGCCGCACCCGATGCTCGGCGGCGAGCGCTGCGTCGATCGCATAGGTGTACGCGGCGGGCGGAAGCGTCTGATGGAACGCGGTGTCGAACACGGCCACGTGCGGAACCTGATCGAACACGGCGCGTGCGGCCTGGATCCCGGCGAGGTTCGCGGGGTTGTGCAGGGGGGCGAGCACCGCGAGCTCGTCGATCTGACGCTCCACGTCGGCGTCGATCAGGGTCGGGGCGTAGAAGCGCGCGCCGCCGTGGACCACGCGGTGTCCGACCGCGACGGGGCGACGCTCGTCGAGCGAGGGCCCGTGCGCGGCGAACTGCTCCCGCATCACCTCGAAGGCGGCGGCGTGGTCGGCGATCGGCTGCTCGCTGCGGTACGTCGCGTCGAGCATCGTCGGCACGGCGGCGTCCACGGCGGGGCGGACGGTGTGCGCCACGGGACTGGACTCCTGCCCGATGCGCTCGATCAGTCCGCTCGCGAGCAGGTCCTCCTGTTCGATGTCGATCAGGCTGTACTTCAGCGACGACGACCCGCTGTTGATCACCAGGATCGCGCTCATGCCCCATCTCCCTGCGCCTGGATCGCCGTGATCGCGACCGTGTTGACGATGTCATCGACGAGCGCGCCGCGGGACAGGTCGTTGATGGGCTTGTTGAGCCCCTGGAGCACCGGTCCGATGGCGACGGCTCCTGCTGAGCGCTGTACGGCCTTGTACGTGTTGTTGCCGGTGTTGAGGTCGGGGAACACGAACACGGTCGCCCGCCCGGCGACCGCCGAGTCCGGGAGCTTGGCCTTGGCCACCGCCGCATCCGCCGCCGCGTCGTACTGGATCGGCCCTTCGACCGGGAGCTCGGGGGCACGCTCGCGGACGAGCGCGGTCGCGGCGCGCACCTTGTCGACGTCGGCCCCGGAGCCGGACTCCCCGGTCGAGTACGACAGCATGGCCACGCGCGGATCGATGCCGAACTGGCGGGCGGTCTCGGCGGAGGAGATCGCGATGTCGGCGAGCTGCGCGCTCGTCGGATCGGGGATCACCGCGCAGTCTCCGTAGACGAGCACACGATCGGCGAGCGCCATGAGGAAGACGCTGGAGACCACGTTCACGCCCGGCTTGGTCTTGATGATCTCGAACGACGGACGGATCGTGTGCGCCGTGGTGTGCGCCGCGCCGGAGACCATGCCGTCGGCCAGACCGAGATGCACCATCATCGTGCCGAAGTACGACACGTCGGTCACCGTGTCCGCCGCTTGGGCGAGGGTGATGCCCTTGTGCGCCCGCAGCCGTGCGTACTCGGCGGCGAACCTCTCGACCAGTTCAGGGTCGGTGGGGCTCAGCACCTGGGCCGCCGCGATGTCGATGCCCAGCTCGACGGCGCGGGCACGGACGGCCGCCTCGTCGCCGAGGATCGTCAGATCCGCGACCTCCCTCGCGAGAAGCGTCGCCGCGGCCCGCAGGATGCGGTCGTCGTCGCCCTCGGGCAGGACGATGCGACGCCGATGTGCGCGTGCACGCTCGATGAGGCCGTACTGGAACATCAGCGGGGTCACCACGTGTGCCTCGGCGAGCCCGAGCTGCTCGGTCAGCTCCACGATGTCGACGTGCGCCTGGAACAGGCCGAGCGCGCGGTCGTAGCGGCTGCGCGAATCCACGGAGAGGCGCCCGCGGGTGCTCATCACACGCACGGCGGTGTCGTAGGTGCCCAGATCGGTCGTGATGATCGGCACCGATGACGCGAAGCCGTCGAGCAGGCGCACGATCTGCTCGGGAAGAGGGAACGGGCCGTTCAGGATGATGCCGGCGATGCGTGGGAAGGTGCCGGACGCATCGGCGAGCAGGGCGGCCAGCAGCACCTCGGTGCGGTCGGCCGGGATCACCACGACCGCCTCCTCGGTGAGCCGCGGCAACACGTTGACCATCGACATGCCGGCGACGACGATCGTCAGCGCCTCCCTGGTCAACCGGTCCTCGTCGCCCGTGAACAGCGTGCCGTCGACGGCGGTGAGGATGTCACGGATCGACGGGGCCACGAGCGCACGGTCCTCGGGGATCGCCCACACCGGCGTGTGGTCCTCGGGGAGCACGGCGTGGACCGCGTCGATGACGGCGTCCAGCGCATCGGGGTCGGCACGGTTCACCGCGACGGCGAACAACTCCGCACGCTCCTCCGAGAGCTCGGACAGCGCGAGTGCAGCGATCTGTCCGATCGCCGCGGCCTCACGGGCGGTCGTGGTGCCGAGCTGTTCGGCCTGGCGCTGCTGATCGCGACCGCTGAGCACGAGCAGCACGGGGACACCGAGGTTGGCGGCGATCCGCGCGTTGAACCCGAGCTCGGCGGGGCTCGCGACATCCGTGTAGTCGCTGCCGATGACGACGACGGAATCGCACTGCGCCTCGACGGACTTGAACCGCGCGACGATCGTCGACAGCGCGCTCTCCGGGTCGGAGCGCACATCGTCGTACGTCACGCCGATGCAGTCCTCGTAATCGAGGTGTACGCCGTCGTGGGCGAGCAACAGTTCGAGGATCTCGTCGCGCTCGGTCGTGGACCGCGCGATCGGGCGGAACACCCCCACCCGCGGCGAGACGCGCATCAGGGCGTCGAGCGCCCCGAGGGCGATCGTCGATTTGCCGGTATGACCTTCGGCCGAGGTGATGTAGATGCTCCGCGCCACGAGCCCAGCTTAGGCGCGGCGTTCAGGAAGCCGCCGGGGAAACCACCGGGAGAAACGCGGGGTCTCACTCGCACGGACCGGACAGTGCGTCGACGACGGCGGCGGCATCTTCCTGGAAGCGCGCGTAGTAGTCGCGATCGGTGTTGATCTGCACCCGGTGGATCGCGTGCGAGGGCTCCAGTTCTTGCCATCCGGGCAGGCGGCCCAGCCGGTCGTAGAACAGCGTCGCCGCGGTCTGCGGATCCATGCGCTGCTCGACGCTCCCCCACCACTCCTGCTGCTGGAAGAGTCCGATGCTGGTCGTGCGCGATCCGTCGGGGTTGGTGAACCCGCTCGTCTCCCAGTCGCCGTAGTCGATGTTGCGCAGGCTGCTCTCGCCCATCGCCGTCATCACCCCGAGGATCTGCCCGTCGCGGCGGAACCCGAGGTCGCCCGCCGTCCGGATGATCGTCGCGGCATTGTCGAGCTGTTCCCCGCTCCAGCCGCGGATGCCCGCCTCGGGGAACGTCCGGGGTTCGTCGAGGCAGATCGGGGCGGGATCACGGGCGAGTCCCAGCGGGATCAGCGCGAGCAGTCCCCCGAGGACGACGACCGCCGCCGCGGAGAGCAGCACCCGTTGCAGGATCTTCCTCCGGCGCGCCCGGATCGCGGCACGTCTGCGCGCGCCGGTCTTGCGTCGCCGCGTCGCGCTCTTGCGGCTCTTCGCGGTCTTCTTTGTCGCCGCTCGACCTTTCGGCCGGGAGGCCGTGCGCCCCGGAGTCATGTCGCCACGCTGCCGCGCGCCGTGCGGGGGCGACCGGCGAACGCAGCCATACCCCCGCCGATCGCGCCGAACAGGTGACCCTGCCAGGAGATGCCCTCTGCGGCACCGAACACTCCGGCCACCATCGAGCCGCCGTACAGCGCGATCACGACCAGAGCGATCACGGCGTAGAGGATGCGGTGGGCGACGCGTCCGGGGGCGAACACCCGCATCACGACGTAGCCGAAGTAGCCGAACACGAGCCCGGAGGCGCCGACCGTCAGCGTCCCCGGAGCGTTCACGACCCAGGTCCCGATGCCGCCCACGATCGCGACGATGGCTGTGACGGCCCAGAACCTGCGGGCACCTTCGACGGCGACCAGGCATCCGAGCACCAGGAAGGGCACCGAGTTCGCGATGAGGTGCTGCCAGTTCGCATGCAGGAGCGGACCGAGCACGATGCCGCCCAGACCCGAGACATCCCAGGACCTCAGACCGAAACCGGTGAACGACCCCGGAAGGACCGCATCGGCGAACTGCACGATCCACATCGCGACGATCAGGAGCACCGGCGAGGCGAATCGGCCGAGCGGATGCTGCGCCTTCGGAGGCGGGGAGACGGTCACCGGACGATTGTCTCAGGTGCGGCTGACGTTCGAGTGGGCGTCACGACAGGGCACCCGCACATGAAAAAGACTCTCCGCGCACCCAGCAGAGCCCGGTTACCCTTGCTGCGTTTCCGCCCTGGGGGAATTGGCCTGGATGCTGTCACGCGGAGAGCCGTCAACCATCCTAACCCGAGCACGTGGGGTGCGACGACACCGCTCGAGCGCTCGACGGACCGGCTGGGTCACGGACGCCGCCGCCGCCCTCTCAGGGGAAGCTTCCAGAGCGGGGACCGCGCCGCCGGGTTACGATCGAGTAACGCGCACCGCAGCGCCGATGTGAGAGGGAACGCATGCCAGAGAACGCCCCCCTGATCCCGGTGATGATCGATGCCGAACGGTTCGCCGCGCAGACCTCTGCGATCCTCGGCTCCATCGGCCGGGTCATCGACGGGAAGCCAGACGCCGTGCGCAGCGCCCTCGTCTGCCTCCTCGCCGAAGGGCACCTGCTCATCGAAGACGTCCCCGGTGTGGGCAAGACGATGCTCGCGCGTGCCCTCGCCGCGAGCGTGGACGCGACCGTGCGCCGCATCCAGTTCACGCCCGACCTGCTGCCCGGCGACGTCACGGGTGTCTCGGTCTACAACCCGGTCGACCAGGAGTTCGAGTTCAAGCGCGGCGCGGTCTTCGCGCACATCGTGATCGCCGATGAGATCAACCGCTCCTCCCCCAAGACGCAGTCGGCCCTGCTCGAAGCGATGGAGGAGGGGCAGGTCACCGTCGACGGGTCGACCCACATGCTGCCGACACCGTTCCTGGTGGTGGCGACCCAGAACCCGCTCGAGATGGAGGGGACGTATGCGCTCCCCGAGGCACAGCGCGACCGCTTCATGATGCGCATCTCGATGGGGTACCCGGACGCGGAGGCCGAGACACTCATGCTCCGTCAGCGCGATGTGGTGAACCCGCTCGCCGCGGTGTCACCCGTCGCCGACGCGACCGCCATCTCCCAGCTCATCGCCTGGGCGCGCTCGGTCCATGTCGCCCCCGCGCTGGAGGAGTACACGGTCGCCCTCGCACAGGCGACCCGCTCCGACCCGAACCTTCACCTCGGTGCCAGTCCGCGGGCGACCCTGCAGCTGATCCGCGCCGCGAAGGTGTGGGCGGCATTGGACGGCCGCGACTACGTCATCCCCGACGACATCACGGCCCTGCTCATCCCGGTCCTCGCCCACCGGCTGCTGCCGGCGCGTGGTGCCCACCGTGCGGGCGCACAGCCCGTCGAGGCCGCACTCACCCAGATCGTCGAGCGGGTGCGCGTCCCCGTCGCGACGCGTTCCTGACCGGGTCGATCATGCGAAGACGCCGACCTCTCACCGTCCGTGGAGCCGGCGCGCTCGTCGCCGCCCTGTGCTGCGTGATCGCCGCCAACGTCTTCGGCACCCGCATCCTGCTCTACATCGGGCTGCTCCTTGCCGCCCTCACGCTCTTCTCGCTCCTCGCCGTCCGCCTGCCCCGCCGCTCGGGGACGGTCACGCGTCAGATCTCCACCGATCTGCTCACCGTGTCGGAGACGTCGCGCGTGACGGTGCGGATCTCGCTCCGCGCGCTGCGGGTGCCGCACGGGCTGTGGCACGACATCCTCCCCGCGGCGGTCGCCGGCGATTCCGGCGGTGAATATCCCCCCGAGTCGGGTCAGCTGACGTACCCGATCACCGGTGTGCGACGGGGTGTCTGGCCGCTCGGCCCGCTGATGCTGCGCACCGTCGATCCGTTCGGCCTCGCACAGCGCGAGCAAGCGTTCGGAGAGACCCGGAGCATCACCGTCGTCCCCGAGGTCTTCGCCCTCGCCCCGCTGGCCGTGCGCGTCGGAGCCGCCGGCGGAACCGCGCACACCTCGTCGACGCGCCTCGGGCAGGGCAGCGACAACCTCTCGCCGCGGGGGTACATCCCCGGAGACTCGATGCGCCGCATCCACTGGCGTGCGACCGCCCACCGCGGACAGCTCATGGTGCGCCAGGAGGAGGAGGAATCCAGCCCCGACGCGGTCGTCGTCCTCGATCGCAGTGCGGGCCGCTGGGATGCGTCCGGCGCCGATGCCGACCCGGCCTTCGAAACCGCCGTGTCGCTCTGCGCCTCCGCGGCCGTGCACCTCGCCTCCGAGGGGTACAGCGTCGACGTGATCGACAGCGCCGGCACGCTGCTCGGTGCGCTGCGCGGGCACGAGGACGATCGCGACGGACTGCTGGTGGCGCTCGCGATGGTCGCCCCCAGGGGTGAGGGCCGTGATCTGGCGGCACTCATCGGCGGCACCCCGCCCGGGCCTCTGGTCTTCATCACCGGTCGGCTCGATGAAGAGGACGCCGCCCGGCTGCGTCCGGCCGGAGCCGCCGCGCCGATGCTGTTCAGCACGGAGCTTCTCCCCGGCGCCGCGGAGGCGGCCACTCCACACGGCTGGACGGTGGCGACGCTCGGGCCCGTCATCGCGGACGCGTGGGAGGACGCCGTCTCGGCGCGGATCGGAGTCGGCGATGTTCCGCGCTGAGCAGCACCCGAAGGCGACCGCGCCCCCCGCGCACACGGCGCCGACGTGGCACCGCGACGAGGAGGAGCCGACCGGTGTCGTCGGTCCCGGTGTGCTGGCCGCGACGGCGACGATCGTGGCGATGTGGCCGTACACCTCGGTGATCTCCCCCGGAGCGTGGTCTTCTTCGGTCCTCATCGTGATCCTCGCTGTAGCGGGTGGGGGCATGCTCCTGCGGCGACTGCTGCGCCGACGGACAGCCTGGCTCCGGGACGCCGGGACGTTCCTCGGTCAGATCATCGTCGCGGTCGCGATGGTGACCCTGCTGGTGGCCGGCGATACCGCGCTCTTCGGCGTGTTTCCGACACCGACGACCTTCGCCGTGTTCGGCACTCTCGGTGCTGCGGCCCTCGAAGCGATCGTGTTCGGCTCCGCGCCGTTGGATGCCTCGCCGGCTCTCACCGCCGCCATGGCCTCCGGCTTCGCGGGCGTCGCGATCCTGGTCGATCACCTGGTGGCGCATCGCTCCGCGGTGCTGGCGACCCTGCTGACAGGGATCGTCGGCGCCGTGCCGATGATCATCACCCTCGGCGACACGAACGTCGTGTGGTTCGTGCTGTTCGCCCTCGTCGCACTCTTCCTGTTCCGGTACACCGCGAGGCGGCGTCCGGAATCCCCCCGCAGGTCCTCGCTCTCGGTCGCCGTCGGTGTCGGAGCCGCCGCTCTGGTGACGACCCTGGTGATCGCTCCCGCGCTTCCGGTCGCGACGAGCATGGCGGGCACCGGCGTCGGGGTCACGGTCGATGCCTCGTTGCGTCTGGGCGATGATCTGCGTCAGCCCAATCCGGTCGAAGTGCTGACCATCGCGGCGAAGGCCGACGTGGCCCCCTATCTGCGGCTGACGACACTCTCCCGTTTCGACGGCCGGGTGTGGCAGCCGGACCGGGGCGACCTGCAGTCGCAGGACGACGGGTTCGGCACTCCGGAGTGGGGACCGGAGATCGCGACGGAGGAGGAGAACACGTCCATCCGCGTGCTCCGCATGTCGAGTTCGTGGCTGCCGGTCCCGTACCCGGCGACCGACGTGCAGGGGCTCAGCGGCTCGTGGCGGGTGTCCCCCCTCAACCGCACCCTCTTCTCGCGCAGCGCCGACGCGGTGGGGAACGACTACACCGTCACCTCCTCCCGCCTCGTTCCGACGCTCGAGCAGATCCGTGCGATCGATGCGGCATCGCCCGTGGTCGATCCCGACGCCGAGCCGGTGGAGCTGCCCGAGATCATCGCGGAGCGTGCCGCCGAGGTGACGGCCGCCGCGAGCACCGACTACGACCGGCTGATCGCCCTGCAGAACTGGTTCCGCTCGCAGTTCGCGTACTCGCTGGAGACGCCGGTGGAGGAAGGCTTCGACGGCACCGGCGCCGAAGCCGTGGCGCAGTTCCTCGACGTGCGATCGGGGTACTGCGTGCACTTCGCGGGGGCGTTCGCGCTCATGGCGGAGAGCCTGGGGATGCAGGTGCGCATCGTCGTCGGCTATCTTCCCGGCTCGCTCACCGACGAGAAGCGCGGCAGCGAATCGGTCTTCTCCGTGACCAGCGATCAGCTGCATTCCTGGCCGGAGGTGCTCTTCCCCGGTATCGGCTGGGTGCCGTTCGAGCCCACCGCATCCTTGGGCGTGCCCACCGCGTTCCGTGCGGGAGTGACGCAGGGCGGCGAGTCCGGATCACCCGCCACCCCCGCACCGACCACGGCCCCGCAGAGCGAGGAGACCTCGGGACCGGAGATCGACCGTGCGGACGCCGGGGGCGACTCGGCCGACGGCGCCGCGCAGCGTCGTCTCGAGCCGACGCCGGTCGTGCTCATCGCTTTCGGCGCCGTGGCGCTGCTCCTGGTACCGGCACTGATCCGCATCATCGAGCGTCGCAGACGATTCACGCAGGCGAGGCGCGGCGATCCCGCGGCAGCCTGGGCCGAGCTCCGCGACACTCTGATCGACCTGCAGCTGCCGGTCTCCGACGCCGACACCCCGCGGGTCCGTGCTGCCAGCCTGGTGCGCGACCGTCGTGTCGACGCGGAGACGATGCGACGACTGACGCATGCAGTCGAGCAGACGAACTACGCGCGATCGGCCGAGCTGCAGACGGATCTCACCGAACCGCTCAGCGAGGTGCTGCGGGCATTGCGCCGGAGTGTGGATGGGCCGACGCGTGTGCGGGCGACGCTGCTGCCCCGGTCACTGTACGCTCCCCGCGCCGCGGAACCCGGGGTCGCCGTCTGAGCATGCCCGCACGCGGGCGAGTCTCCTGAGCGGTCACGCGGCATGGGCCGTGCAGGGCACGGCCACGCAGGTCTCGCACACCACGAACTGCGAGCGGCACGACAGGTCGGGGCAGTTCGCGGTGCGCTTGGTCGGCACCCCGCACCCGACGCACTCCCCGATGACGCGCGCATGGTCCGAGAAGTCGACCGAACCGCGGCCGTCGAACACGTAGAGCGATCCGTCCCACAGCCCGTCGTCGCCGTACTTCTCGCCGTAGCGGACGATGCCGCCCTCGAGCTGGTACACCTCGCCGAAGCCGCGCGCCGTCATCAGGCTCGACAGCACCTCGCAGCGGATGCCGCCGGTGCAGTAGGTGACGACGGGTTTGCCCTTGAGATCGTCGTAGGCACCGGAGTCGAGCAGTCTCACGAAGTCCCTGGTCGTCTCGGTGTCGGGCACGACCGCGCCGCGGAACCTCCCGATCTGCGCCTCGAGGGCGTTCCGGCCGTCGAAGAAGACCACCTCGTCTCCGCGCTCGTCGATCAGTCCGTGCAGCTCTTCGGGCGTCAGTCGGGTGCCTCCGCCGACGACCCCGTGCTCATCGACGCGCAGTTCACCGGGCGCACCGAATGAGACGATCTCGTCGCGCACCTTCACGCTGAGCTTGGGAAAATCGAGGCTGCGCCCCTCAGCATCCAGCCCCGTCCCCTCACTCCATTTGATGTCCGCATCGGCGAACGGGCCGTAGGAGCGGAACGATCGCAGCCACTTCTTCAACACGCCGATGTCGCCGCCGAGGGTGCCGTTGATCCCGTCCTTCGAGATGAGCAGGCGCCCACGCAGGCCGAGCGCCTCGCCGAGGTCGCGTTGCCAGACACGGACGGCCTCGGGATCGGCGAGGGGCGTGAACGCGTAAAAGAGGACGATCTTGGGGGTTGCCACCTAGGGATCCTACGTCGTCACCCGAGCGGTTCCGAACCCCGGTGCGGCTCGAGACCGCTACGTCACATCGCGTTTCAAGAAGGTGACTCCCCCCGCGACGAGAGCCGCCAGCATCCATCCGACGGCGACCGGCACAGAGCCACCGGGTCCGTCGGCTGGCGACACCCCCACAGCCGTGACGTCGAACCCGAAAGCGTCGAGCAGCGCGATCAGCGGGAAGCCGTGGGCAGCGGCGCTCCAGAACATCGCGACGAGGACGGCGCTGCCCAGAGACATCGACGCGACGAAGAGCGCCACGAGATGGTTCTGGACGACGATGCCCACCCCCAGTCCCCAGAGGCCGGCGCCTGCGCCGACGGCCAGTGCGGATCCCACCGATGCCCAGCCCACCGGGACACCGCCCATCGCGACGGCCAGCGCGATGTGGCCACCGGCGAGTCCCGCGAGAGCGACGACGGTGCCGCCGAGAGCAGACCCGAGTGTCCGGCTGAGCAGCGTCACCCACCGGGGTTGCAGCATCAGCCGCTGCGCGACGACGCCATCCCGCCGGTCGACGGTGTAGCGGAAGGAACCGTAGACCGCCGCGAGCACCGCACCATAGGTCGCGTGCACCGCGCTGAACGGCGCACTGAGTGCGGCGCGGACCCCGGCCGGTGCCTCGGCGAGCTCCGCAGGAACGCTCGTCGCCATCGAAGTCGACAACACGAAGGCGGCCGCGACCACCCAGAGGAGGACGATGTCGCCGGTCACACCGCGCGCGTGGGCTCGGAGCGCGCGGACGATCATCCCACCCTCCTGCGACCACCGGTCCACGCCACCGCGACCAGCCCTGCGGTCCACGCGAGTGCGACGACGAGCGCCGGGCCGAACTCGAGCAGGCGGCCCTGATACCCGGGCACACCCAAGGCCGCGAGCGCCAACCCGGGCGAGAACTTCGCCACCTCCGGCACCGTGCGCAGCAGTGCGAGTTCCCCCACCATCGGCAGGACGAGGACGAGGACGGCCGTCACGTAGTAGTTGCGGGTGATCCAGCCGATGGAGCCCCCGATGAGCGCACCGAGCACGCCGCCGACCAGAGCTCCCGCGCAGAGGCGCCACCCGTCCGGCGTCAGAGTGAGCGACAGACCGCTCCGGCTCAAGAAGACGGCGACACCCGCGGCCCACACGACGAAGAGGCCGACGGACAGGGCGAGCGCGACGAGGACGCCCGCGACGAGCTTTCCGGCGAACGCACGCCGGAATCCGACGCTGGTGAGGGTCCGGCCCATCGAGCCGTAGTAGTACTCACGAGTGACGCCGTACGCGCCGACGAACGCCGCGGAGACCGCCGACCAGGCGAGAGGTTCCAGGAGACGGGTGGTCTCCGCGGCGGAATCGAGGCCGGCCACGTCGAGGCGCGATCCGTCGGAGAACAGCACGAAGGCGGGCAGGAGGAACGCGACGAGGTAGACGGCGAGGAGGGAGAGCCCGCTCACGGAGCGCAGGGCCTCGCTCTGGACCGTGCCCCTCATACCGGCACTTCCTCGACGAGTTCGAAGTACTTGCTCTCCAGGGAGTCGCCGTTGCTCGTGACCAGGTCGCCGAGTCGTCCGGCGAAGAGTGCTCGCCGTTTGATGACCACGACCTCATCCACGATGTGTTCGAGTTCTGACAGCTGATGACTGGCGACCAGCACGGTGCCGCCGCGTTCGGCGAAGCGGCGGAGGAACCGGCGCAGCCAGCGGATCCCGTCGGGGTCCAGACCGTTCGCCGGTTCGTCGAGGATGAGCGTGGGCGGCGCCCCGATGAGGGCGGCGGCCAGGCCGAGCCGCTGAGCCATCCCCGTCGAGAACGTCTTCACGCGACGACGCGCGTCGGCGGTGAGCCCGACCTCCTCGAGGACCTCGTCGGTCCGGCCGCGCGGCGCACCGGCCGCGAGCCGACAGATCTCCAGGTGCCGCCGTGCAGTGATGCCCGCCTCGAAACCGAAGCCGTCCATGTGCACACCGACGTGCGATGCGGGGTTGTCGAGCGCCGAGAACGACACACCATCGATGAGGCTCTCGCCGCTCGTCGGCCGGAGCAAGCCGACGATCGTGCGCAACGTCGTCGATTTGCCCGCGCCGTTCGGCCCCAGGAGCCCGACGATCGTCCCGCGCGGGACGACGAAGGACAGGTCTTCGACAGCGGTCCGGCGGCCGTACCTCTTCGTGAGGCCTCGGACCTCGATCGCATGTTCAGTCATCTTCCTGCCTCTCGTGCTTCTGGTCCAGAAGGGCGGACAGCGGCGACACCACGCCGGTCGCCCAGAGCGTCTGCCACAGACTCCGCGTGCCGAGCGCGACCTGCGCCCGTCCGGTCGGCGGCGTGCTCCCGCCGCCGTCGTCCACGTCGACGCCGGCGATGACCGTTGCGGGGACGTCCACGCCGTCCGCCGCGACGGGGACGAGCACCGCCCAGGGGACCTCCGTCGGCATCGGCGGCTCCGGCCTTATGGTCCCCCCGGCGACCCGCGAGCTCGCGAGGAGCCCGGCGCTCATCAGCTCGACCGGGGCTCCGTCCGGCACCTCCGCCTCGGCGGCGGTGCCCGGCTGCACGAGGAGCACACGGTCACCTCGGGTGACGAAACCGTACGTCGCCGTCACCGGCAGCGGGATCACGGCGCCCACGACCACGATGCTCGCGATCAGCGTCGCACCGACGGCGAAGAAGCGGAGCCGGGAGACGCCCGACCGAAGGACGCGGCGCAGCGCCCTCGAGAGGATCACGATGCCGACGAGCACCACGGCAGCTTCCAGGACGACGACGAGGACCCCCAGCACCGGTCCGCCTCCGGCGAGCGCTCGCACCACGCGGGAGACCGCGAACAGCACGAGCGCGATCGGGGCGACGAGACAGGCGAGACCGAACGGCACGCTCCACCACCGATCGAGGCTCCGTGCGGTCCGCGGACCGCCGAACAAGATCCGGGTCAGGAAGTCCACTCCGTCGTGAATCGTCCGGTCCCGGAGGTTCGGTTCGTCGAGCGCACTCATGAGCGCGATGTAGCCGTCGAATCGCACGAACGGAATCAGGTTGACCAGCACGATCGCGACGCAGGACACGGCGAGGAGCAACAGCGCCTGGTGGATCAGAGGGTCCGGAAGGACGAGCGCGGCGAGGAGGGCGACCGCGGCGGCGACGGCGTGCACGGCCGGCCCGGCGAGCGCGACCGCGACACGTTGCCACCGGTCGGAGAGGCGCCAGCCGTCGGTCACATCGACGAAGAAGGCGGGGGTGAGGTAGTAGAGCATGAAACCCGCGCGGCGCGGTTCGCCGCCGAACCGTGTGAGCGCGAGCCCATGAGCGCTCTCGTGGAGCAGCGTCATGACGGACAATGCGATGACGACGCCCACGAGTCCGGGCAACGACACCGGCATGGTCAGGACGTCCCACACCTCACCTGTCTGCAGGGCCGCAGCGCCGAAGCCGAGGCAGAGCACCACCAGAAGGGATGCCAGAACCCCTCGGCGTGAGAGCGGGACGATCAGGCGATTCCAGCGGTCGAAGAACGCCGGTGCACGCAGCGTCGCGAACTGCAGCGTGAACGGGGGCCGATAGGTCACTCTGCCGGGCGGGGGCTTCATGTCACCGGCCAGGAGCCCGCTGGCGCGAAAGCGCTGGATGAGCAGGAGGAAGTCCTCCCGCGGCTCGGATGCGGCGAAGCGCGTGTGCAGGTCGCGGAGCGTGGTCTCGCCGTCCATCGCCGTGAGCAGATCGACGACGGCCCGCGAGACCCTCGACGACGGCACCCCCTGCAGCAGCGCGATCCACACCCCGGCCTCCCCCACTTCCTCGAAGACGACACCGGGGGCGAGTAGCGGACGATCATCGGCCGTGAGCGGCACCGGGGCGCGAGAGTCTCGCCGCCGAGCGAAACTAGGCGGTGTCATCGTCACGCGCCCGATCCCGGGTTCCGACCCACGTCGTCGTGAGGAGAAGGATGTCCGCTCCGGGGTGCGTCCGCACGGACGAGACGGCAGGTTCAGCGAAACCGGCGTCCACGAGCTCGCTGGAGAGGAGCTCGTGGCTGAGCACACGCAGCCGACTCGTGAGCACGCGCACGTCGCCGCCCGCCACGACATCGGCGAGGCGCACCCAGTTGACCAGGCGAGCCGCGCCGCCCTCCTCCATCTGCTGCGAGAACAGATAGGTCTCCTCGCCGCCGGGTCCGGGACCGGGCCCGGGGACACGGATCTCCTGCTCGCTCGGCACCGTCAGGCTCTCCGCTGCGGCGCCTCCGGCGACGGAGAAGGCGAAGACCCCTCCCGGCGCGAGGTGGCGTCGCACACTCGCGTACAGGCGCGCCCTCCCCTCCCTGTCCAACAAGGTGATGGAGGTCGCACCGAGGACCACGAGGTCGTACGGACGCGGCAGGCTGAAGTCGCGCATGTCGGCGATCACGCAGTCGAGCCTCGGATGGTCGGGCAGGGCACGACGAAGGTGCGAGAGCATGTCGTCGGAGAGATCGAGCGCGGTCACCGATCGGCCGGAGCGCACCAGCGGGATCGTCAGCCTCCCGCTGCCGGCGGCCACATCGAGGACCGGACCCGCGGCTTCTCTCGCGAGCGCCAGCACCTCTCGGATCTCCGCGGCATCGGCGCCGACCAGTCGCTCGTAGAAGTCGGTCCCCTCTCCCGTGTACAGGTCCTGTTCCCGAGGGACCGCACCCGCCCGGTCGAGCCGCGCCGCGATGGCTTCGGTTATCGTTCCTGACATTCACCACACCTCTCCGCGGGAGTGAGGGGGTGCGGGCGCGCGGAACCGCCCGCACCCCGACCGGTCACGTCGCGATCGCCGCGGCACCGCCGACGATGGCGATGATGTAGCTGACGTGCTCCCACCACTCGAGTGGCGCGTCGATTCGTTCGAGTTCCTGGAACTCCAGCAGATCAGTCTGCATTTCGTACCTCCTTCATCACGTGGCGATGCGCTTCCTAGGTCAGCGCGAGAATTCCGATGATGACGCCGACAGCGAAGCCCCGCACGAAATCATCGGAGTTGTTCAGAGCGTCCATCGCCTCGAGTTCAGTGAATTCGAGCCTCTGCACTTCGGTGTTCATACCTCTCTCCTTCCTCGTCTCGATCTCCGTCGGGCGACGGGATCACGTCGCAGCGGCAGCGCCGATCCCGATGAGGATCAGCGCACTGATGGCGCCCTGATAGAAGCTCTCCCAGCTGGGAGCCTCCATGTCGTCCAGCTCCTGGAACCGGAGTCGCTCTTCCACGTTCTTGATCATCTCTTCACCTCCTCTGCACGGCAGTCGAGGGCCGGCGTTGATCGCCGGCACACGGATCGCTCCACCGGGAACCGCGGAGGACCTCACGGATGTCGTCGGCGACGAGGCCGGTGAGCATCGGGCGGCGATCTCCCCACGACGCCTCGGTGGACATCGAGATGCGGCCGACCTCCCGCGTGGTCGGTCGCGACGGAAGCGGGATATCCCAGCGCTCGAGGAGGGCGGCGATACCCGCGGCCGGTTCGAGAGGCAATGCCACCCCGCTCGCGACCCGCGACCAGAAGTCCTCGAGACTCTGCCGATCTCCCCAGCGGGTGTCACCCGCGCAGATACGACGCCAGACCGCGGCGATCACCGCTGCCGTGGCGACCATCTTGCGAGTCCTGAGCACGAAGGCCACTTCGTTCGCGACATACCAATGGCGAGCGCTGTAGGGATCCTGTCCGCGCAGAGCCGCACCGCGTTGGGTGGCTGCGCTCAACCGTGCGAGGCGCAACCGCCCCGCGGGCGAGCCGGCGTCCTGGGTGGCGGTCTCGAGGAGGGCTCTCCCGAGGATGACGGCCTCGCTGTTCCCCCGGGCGCTTCGTCGCGAACTCGTCGACGTACCGGCGAGACGCAGGAATGCCTCCAGCGCTCCCTCACGGACGGCGCCGTACGTGAGGGACTCCAGGCTGCGTGGATCGATGACGGCATGACGGGGTCTGAGCGAGCGTCCGACGATGAGCCGATAGCCGTTCCCGTTCTTGAGGATACCGACGCTGTTCGTCTCCGACGAGGTGCCCAGAGTCGTCGGCACGGCGATGATCTCCACGGGCGGCGGCGCATCCGGCAGCACGGTCAGCGCGGACCTCTCCGCATGACCGATGGCATAGTCGAAGACCTTCCCCGGAGCGAGCGCGAGCGCGGCGATCTTGCTGGCGTCGAGCACGCTGCCCCCACCGACGGCCACGATGACCTCGGGCGACCGACGAACGATGTGCCGCGCGATCCTGGAGACCGACGTGACATCCACCGACGGCGCGTCCACCATGATGGTCCTCACCGCAGACCCGGCCCGGAAGGGAACCGTGACTGCCGAGTCCGAGATCACGAGGACCTCTCGTCCCGCGATGAGGTGCGTCATCACCTGATGCGCGACGCCGGGGCCGTGCCACAGGGTCGGGACGCGTCCGGTGAAGTGCGCGGTCATGCTGCCGCTTCCTGCACTCGCGCGAGGCCGGAGCGCACGGCGGCTTCCACCGTGCGGAGCTCCTCCGAGGTGAATCCGTAGGCCGGGATCAGCTCGATGGAGCTGGGGCCGGGCTGCACCAGGACGCCGTGGTCGGCGATGGCGGAGACCACACGGAGAACCTCGGAGGAGGACAGCCGGCGCTCATCGTGGTGTCGGAGCCCCATCCCCACGAAGCAGCCCCGCCCCGTGACCTCCGTGATCAATCCGTCGGACTTCAGCGCCGTCGCCAGACGGAACAGCTCGGCCCCGAGTGCCTTCGTCGTCGTTTCCACGTCGATCCGACGCAGTTCCTCGAGCACCGCGGTGATGGCCGCCGCGCACACCGGCGTTCCCGCCTGCGTCTCCCCGTGGACGAAGGTCCACCCGCCTCGCGCGAACTCGGAGGCGACACGGGGACCCACGAGGATCGCGGCTGCACCCGTCGCGCCGTTCGTCAGTGCTTTCGAGAGGAGGAGCACGTCGGGAGCGGCCGGCCACTCGTCGGTGGCGAGCATCGCGCCGGTGCGCCCGAATCCCGTCGCGACCTCGTCGGCCACGAGCAGGAACCCGTATTCCTCGCGCAGCAGCACGAGGCGATCGATGAACGCCTCGGTCAGCGCATATGCGCCACTGCCCAGGACGGGCTCTACGACGACCGAGGCGACTCGGGACCCTTCCCGCTTCAACAGAGTGGCGAGCTCTTCACCGTCATCGCTGGACGAGACGTGCCGCACCGACCTGCGATCGACCGAGTAGACGGATTGCAGGAGGTCGTCTCCGCTGAGCGCGTGGCTGCCGTACATCGTGCCGTGGTAGCTGCCTTTCAGCCCGACGATGAGGGATCGGGATCCTGCGCCCTTCTGCGCCCAGTACTGTCGTGCGAGCTTCATGGCGGCATCGTTCGCGGCGCCGCCCGAGGTGGAGAAGATGACGCGGCTGTACCTGGTCGGGTCCGCGAGGTCGAGAAGACCTTCCGCGGCGGCTTCGGCATACCGATGCGACGCGCGGAACAGGGTCAGGTACGACGCATCGTGTGTGGCTCTGGCCACGGCCTCGCCGACGACCGGATTCCCGTACCCGAGAGGAACGTTCCAGAGCCCGCTCGTCGCGCACAGGCGTGTGGATCCGTCGGCGAACTCGATGCGATGTCCCGCGGCGCGGACGGCGACGCGATCAGGAGGGAAGGTCGCATCCGCGGGGAGCATCGAGCTCCACACGGCGTTCGGCACGCTCAACGCCGGATACCGTTCGCCGGGCGAGCGAGGCCCGCTCGGGTACCGAAGCGGATGTTGAGGATGGTGACGGCCTCGAGGCACAGGGCTCGCGCGTCGTCCACGGAGCCGCCCAGCTGCCGAGCCACGCGCTCCGCCGCGACCTCCGGCGTCGTGGACGTCTGCGTGACGGCGACCACCTGCGCGGCCACCGGGGACAGCAGCTGTCGACGCAACGTCCGCGTGTCTGCGAGGACGAAGCCGTCCGCGGTCTCGATCAGGAACGGATCCGCGGCCCAAGGGTCGGCATCCGCGAGGCCGTCGTCGACGAGCGCCCACCCGAACCCCGAGATGCGGGCTTCGCCGTTGGACAGGCGGAGCATCTTCACGAGGTCCGTCGCACAGAGGTATCGCGTCGTCCCCTCGCGCAACGTCCGATCGGCGACGAACGCCTCTCGAGGAACCGATCCTCCCAAGGCCACGGCCCGGGGTCGCGGCACGGCGAGCACGGCGGGCAGCTCGTCGACGGTTCCGAGGGGATCGCCCTGGACCCCGACGCTGACGGCGCCGTCCGCCCGCACTCTGATCGCGCTCGGGGTCGCGAGCTCGCCCGGTTCCGTGAGTGCGCCGCGGTCCGCCAGGAGGACTCGCGGATCGATCAGTGCCGAGGGAAACACGCCCGTCCGTCGCGCGAGCTCGGCATCGTCGAGGAGAGCCTGCCAGCTGACCGCGTCGAAGAGGCTGAGAGCGGTCGGCCCGGTGAACTGCAGGAATGCCGCAGCGACGTAGTCCTGGAGTTCGACGCCGCGCTCACCGAAGAACAACTCATCCCCGATGTCCTGCAGCGCGCCGGTGTACCGGACGACACGGGCCGGTCCGGCACAGGGCCCGCTCCCCTCGGGCAGAAGAATCACATCGTCTCGTCCTGCTGCGCCTGCGACACGATCCGCCTGCGCGCCGCTTTCGACCAGGAACACCCGCGCGTACCGGTCCGGCATCCCGGTGA
Source organism: Microbacterium sp. J1-1 (assembly GCF_024498615.1). Taxonomy (NCBI): domain Bacteria; kingdom Bacillati; phylum Actinomycetota; class Actinomycetes; order Micrococcales; family Microbacteriaceae; genus Microbacterium; species Microbacterium sp. J1-1. Next base: position 2,760,521 of record NZ_CP089590.1, read on the forward strand.
TCCACTCCCGGAGCGCCCGGGCTCCGACCAGGTCCGCCCCGGGCCCGCGGTGTGCGTCGCGCATCAGACGCGGTCCCGTCGACTCGCCGTCACGAGCGACACGTACAACTCGATCCACGGCCGATCGTCGAGATCCGCCTCGAGGACCCGCGGGTCCACGATGCGCGCGAATGCTCGACCACGACCGGCGTTCTCGGTGGCCACGGCCTCGATGTCTGCGCGCCCGTCGCCCACCCGTCCGAGCAGGAGTCCGTCAGGGCCGTCCCGGTACTCGCCGTCCGCGGTCACGTGCACGCGCACCAGAGAGTCCGGTACCGGATACGCGCGGGTGAACGACGCGGCGGAATCCAGCAGCAGAGCACCGTCGAGGAGCCGTTCGGCGAAGATGCCGGTCGCCCGGGCCGTGTCGGCATCACGGAGGAATGCAGCGAGTCCTTCCGCAGACCCTTGTCGGACGACCGTGAGCCCGCCGTGGAAGCGGAAGCGACCGGCGAGGTAGTCCTGCAGCTGGAACGCGTGGCGCCCGCCGAAGCTCATCTCGTCGCCGGGCGCGTGAAGCGCCCCGGCGAACGGGACGACCCGAGGATCCACTTTCGGGAGGGACCCCGCAGGGACGAAGATCACATCGTCGCGTTCGGCGAGCGCCCGCACCTCGTCGAGGTGCACTGCGGACTCGAGGAAGAACACCGCGCACCCCGGAATCGCGCGCTCCGCGGTCACGTACTGCTCGAAGGCCGCCACCGTGCGGTGACTGTCCGGTCGTGCCGTGGTCGAGCTGGCGCGCATGGTCTCCCCCAGTAGCGTCGGATGCGGTACGGCGTTGGTCCGTCCTCATCTGAGGCTATTGAGCACTCACACAACTAGCAATATATTCCATACGCGTCATATTGGTCATGACAGGATCGCATGCTGGGCGTCGCCACAGCGCTCTGTCACGTCGCGCTCCGCCGATCGGATAGGATGGACAGGTTGTTCCTTGGTGACGTGTCCGAGCGGCCGAAGGAGCACGCTTGGAAAGCGTGTGTTGTGCAAGCAACCGCGGGTTCGAATCCCGCCGTCACCGCCAAACATGAAAGAGCCTCCGCGCCAGCGGGGGCTCTTTCGTGTTAATCCGGATGCGGGGATTCGGGGAGGAGCGAGTGCAGTGAGCACCGGAGTCCCGCCGTCACCGCCACGCGCGAAAGAGCCTCCGCGCCGGCGGGGGCTCTTTCGCGTTCATCCGGATGCGGCGTTCAGGCGTCGAAGCGCACGCCGTAGGTCTGTCCGCCCGGTTCCGCCGGGAGTCGCGTCATTCCGAGCCGTTCGTAGAACGCGGCGGCCCCCGCGTTGTTCGGGTCGATGCCCAAGTGCAGACCCTGGATGCCCCGACGCGTCAGCTCGGCGAACAGGGTCTCGATGAGGGCACGGCCGAGCCCTTGTCCCTGCGTCTCCGGAAGAAGGTCGATGTGCAGGTGGGCCGGGTGGTCTGCGGCATTCGGCTCGATGCCGGGCGCGCGACTGTAGCCGTAGTCGACCATCCGATCCTCGCGGGTGACCACCTCGGCCGGCCGGGGGTACCGCTCCTGACGCGTCGGCCACCACTCATCGCGGAACCAGGTGTAGAAGGCGTCGGTGTCGTCGGTCGCCACGATGTAGCCGATCGTGCGCCCGTCGTCGCTCTCGACCACCCAGGAGAGGTCCGGATGCCGCTCGGCGTAGGGGACCGCGAACAGGTCTCCCCAGAGCGCATCGTCGGAGAGCACCCCGGTCGCATCGACGCCGGCGTCAGCCGTCTTCACGCAGATCTCGTACAGCGCGGCGCGGTCGGTGGGGCGGTAGGGACGGATGCGCGACACGAAGGACTCCTCTGGACGACGGGCCCGTTCAGCCTATCGGCGCCGCGACCTCGGACCTCGGTTGCCGCACCCACGGGAGCAGCCACGCGGCCAGGACCAGGACCACCCCGGCGCCGACGAGCGCGCCGCCGAGCGTGTCGCTGGCCCAGTGCACCGACAGGAAGGTGCGCGAGAGTGCCATCGCGAGCACCCACAGCACGCCGAGGACCGCTGTCCAGACCCGCGGGAACAGCACCCAGACCACGAGCGCGATCGTCGCGGCGTTCGCCGTGTGGCCCGAGGGGAAGGAGCCGTAGTCGCTCACCACCAGCATGTCGTCGGGGCGGGCCCGCCCGAAGAGCAGCTTGAGCAGTTGCACCGCACCGGCACTCGCGGCGAAGCAGAGGGCGGCGAACGCCGCAGCCCGCCATCGGCGAGCGAGCACGAGAGCGATGATGGTCAGCAGCGGCACCGCGAAGATCGCCACCCAGCCGCCGCCGATCCAGTTCAGGACGAGGGCGAAGTCGACCATGCCGTCGGCACGGGCTGCGGCGATCATCTCGTTCCACCACCGGTCGAACCCCGGCGTCTCCGGATACGCGAACACGACCAGCGCACCGAGCGCCGTTGCGAGCGCGAGGAGGCCCACTCCCCACCACAGCAGCATCCGCCTGTCCATCGTCCTATTCTGTCGGACGATGCCTGGGCACTCAGGGAGTGAGCATCCCCACGGTGCGCGGACGCACGATGAACCACAGCGACAGGACACCGATCGCCGCACAACCGACCATCACGGAGGCCATGGTCGTCGCCGTGATCCCGGCGTCGTGCGAGAGCCAGCCCGCGAGCGGCGAGATGAGCCCCGCCACTCCGAAGTTCGTCGCCCCGATGATGGATGCCGCCGTCCCCGCAGCTTTGCCGTGCCGGTCGAGCGCCAGCACCTGCACGTTGGGGAACGTGAAACCGCACGCCGTCATGAAGACGAACAACGGGATCACCGTGCCCCATAGCCCGAGTCCGAGCTGGTCGGTGACGATGATCGCGACACCCGCCAGGAGCAGCACAGCGGTCGAGTAGGCCATGACCCACTGCGGTCCGAAGCGGGCGGCGAGCCGTGAGGCCGTCTGCACCCCGGCGACGACACCGAGCGAGTTCACGGCGAACAGCAGACCGTACTGCTGGGCGTCCAGCCCGTGGGTCACCTGGAAGAGGAACGGCGACGCCGAGAGGTACGAGAACAATCCGGAGAAGGTCATGCCGCCGATCACGAGCACGCCGAGGAAGACGCGATCAGAGAGCACCGAGCGGTAGCGCTGCGCCATCGTGGCGCCGCCGCCCTGCCGACGCGCGACCGGAAGCGTCTCCGGGATGAACAGGAGCGTGGACAGCAGCATCACGACGCCGTAGGCCGCGAGCACGCCGAAGATCCCCCGCCAGGGCATCAGGGTCAGCAACCAGGAGCCGATCAACGGTGCGATGACCGGTGCGACACCCGACACCAGCGCGAGACGCGAGAGCATGATGACCAGTCGCCGCCCGCCGAACAGGTCGCGCACGATCGCCATGGCCACCACTCCACCGGCGGCCGCTCCCACCCCCATCAGCACCCGAGCCGCGCTGAGCAGGCCGAGGTCCGGCGCGAGGGCCGCCCCCACGCTCGCGAGGACGTGCAGGGCGGTGACCACGATCAGCGGCACCCGGCGCCCGACCTTGTCGCTGAGGGGCCCGACGACGAGCTGACCCAGGGCGAAGCCGATCATCGTTCCGGTCAGGGTCAGCTGGATCGCGGCAGCCGTGGTCTGGAAGTCCTCCTCCAGCACCGGGAAGGCCGGGAGATAGAGGTCGATCGTGAACGGACCGAGCGCGGTCAGAGCTCCGAGCAGGACGATGTAGAGCGTCCGCCTGCCGAGGGAGATCGCATCTCCCGGGTGCAGCATGATCGGCGCCGTCGCGGGATTCGCGCCGAGGGTGCGGATCGCTCCGGTCGCCGTGGAGGTGCGGATGCTCCCGGTCGCGGTGCGCGCGGGCTGCGGAGTCTCTTCGGACTGCTGCTCCGACGAGGCGACGGGGATGGAGTCAGTGCGGGGCGCGTCGGACACGACGTCCTTCCAGAGTTCAGGGCTTTTGCGGATCGAATCGATTCGCCGCAGGAAGCCCCCATGCTAGCGCGTCCATCTCCCCCGTCGCGGGATCAAATACGTCCCTCGCGACGACCCCGTAGGCACGTTATTGCTCCCGCACGCGCCTCACGCGCGCCAGCGCCTCGTCCAGGTCGGCGATCAGATCTCCGAGGTCTTCGATGCCGACGGAGAGCCGCACGACGTTCTCCGGGACGGCGAGCTCCGTTCCGCGCACCGACGCATGCGTCATGTCCGACGGATAGCCGATGAGCGACTCCACGCCGCCGAGCGACTCGGCGAGCTGGAACACCGAGGTGCTCTCGGCGAAGGCACGGGCAGCGTCGGCGCCGGCAGCGAGCCCGAGCGACAGCATGCCGCCGAAACCGCTCATCTGCGCGGCGGCGATCTCATGCCCGGGGTGCGAGGCGAGTCCCGGGAAGTACACCTGCGAGAACTCCGGCTTCGCCGCCGCCCACTCCGCGATCGCCTGCGCGTTCTCGGAATGCTGCCGCATGCGCAGCGCGAGTGTCTTGATGCCACGGGTCGTCAGCCACGCATCCATCGGCGCGGACACCGCGCCCACGGCGAACTGCTGGAACTTGACCTGCTCGACGTAGCGGTCATCGCCGAACACGACCGCACCGCCGAGCACATCGGAGTGCCCGCCCAGGTACTTCGTCGTGGAGTGCACGACCAGATCGGCACCGAGCGCGAGGGGCTGCTGCAGCGCAGGAGAGGCGAAGGTGTTGTCCACGACCACGATCGCACCGGCCGCGTGCGCGAGCTCGGTGATCACGGCGATGTCGACGATCTTCAGCAGAGGGTTGCTCGGCGTCTCCAGCCACACGATCTTCGTCTCCGGACGGATCGCGGCACGGAGCAGGTCCACGTCCGAGAGCTCGACCGTCGTCGTCTCCACACCCCAGGGAGCCAGCACCCGGGTGAGCAGACGGTAGGTGCCGCCGTACACGTCGTTCCCGAGCAGGACATGATCTCCGGGCTTCAGGATTCCCCGCAGCAGCGCGTCCTCCGCCGCGAGCCCCGAGGCGAAGGAGAGCGCGCTCACTCCGCCTTCGAGAGCCGCGAGCTGGGTCTCGAGGGAGGAACGCGTGGGGTTGCCCGCACGGTTGTACTCGTAACCCTCGCGGAAGCCGCCGATACCGTCCTGCACGTGCGTGGAGGACTGGTAGATCGGCGGGATGATCGCCCCCGTCGTCGGGTCGGCAGCTTGTCCTGCGTGGATGGCGCGGGTGGCGAAGGCGTGGTCGGACATGACCTCAGCCTACGTCCGCGCCCGGAGCCGCGGACGTCCCGTTACGCCACGGGTCGCCGCTCCGCGGAAGACGTCAACGGGACAGGTACGCGAGCAGGTCCTGGCGGGTCAGCACCGTGTGCGGCTTGCCGCCCTCCGTCACCAGCAGCGCGTCGGCCTCGGCGAGCGCGGCCCGCGCCTGTGCGACCGAGGCGTGGATGCCGACGAGCGGAAGCCGCTCCCCCACGTGCTCCCCCACGGCGTCGGTCGCGTTCGCCTCGCCACGGAACAGCAGGTCGAGCAGCCTCTTCTCGTCGACCGCGCCGAGCACCTCGCCCATCATGACGGGCGGCTCGGCGCTGAGCACGACCAACTGCGAGACGTCGTACTCGGTCATCATGCCGATCGCCTCGAGCACGGTGTCGGTCGGATGGGCGTGCACGAGGTCCGGGATCGCCGCTCCCCGTCTGTGCGGACGTGCCGCGAGCACGTCGGCGACGGTCTCCCCGTCCTCCACATCGCTGAACCCGTAGGAGCGCATCCATCCGTCGTTGAAGATCTTGCCCAGGTAGCCGCGGCCTCCGTCGGGCAGCAGCACGACCATGACGGCATCCGCCGGGAGGTCCCGTGCGACGCGCAGCGCACCGACCACCGCCATCCCGCTGGATCCGCCGACGAGGATGCCCTCCTCGCGGGCGAGGCGCCGCGTCATCGCGAAGGCATCGGCGTCGCCCACCGCGACGATCTCGTGCGGCACGGTGGGGTCGTAGGCGCCCGGCCAGATGTCCTCCCCCACGCCCTCGACGAGGTACGGCCGTCCGGTACCCCCGCTGTACACGCTGCCCTCCGGGTCGACACCGATGATCCGCACCCGGCCCTCCGAGATCTCCCGCAGGTAGCGACCGGTGCCCGTGATCGTGCCGCCCGTGCCGACCCCGGCGACGAAGTGCGTGACCCCGCCGTCGGTGTCGCGCCAGATCTCCGGACCCGTGGTCTCGTAGTGGCTGCGCGGGCCGTTCGGGTTCTCGTACTGGTTCGGCTTGAACGCGCCAGGGATCTCCCGCGCCAGCCGATCGCTCACGCTGTAATACGACTCCGGACTGTCGGGCGCGACCGAGGTCGGCGTCACCACGACCTCCGCCCCGTACGCGCGCAGCACGTCGATCTTGTCCTCGCCCACCTTGTCGGGCAGCACGAACACGCAGGTATAGCCGCGCTGCTGGGCCACGAGTGCCAGACCCACACCGGTGTTGCCGCTGGTCGGTTCGACGATCGTCCCGCCCGGCTTCAGGTCGCCGGCGGCTTCGGCGGCGTCGATGATCCGCGCGGCGATCCGATCCTTCGACGAGCCGCCCGGGTTCAGGTACTCGAGCTTCACGAGGACCGTGCACGCGACGCCCTCGGTGACGTGACGGAGCTTCACGAGGGGCGTGTCGCCGACGAGGTCGACGATGGAGTCTGCGTACTTCATGCCTTCAGGGTAGACGCGCGGATGCCGCGGGCGGGGTTGTGTTTCTCCCGACCGCGGCATCCGTTCTCACGAAAGGCCCCTCTGTCTTCCGAAGTGCGTCAGCCCTTCGTCGATCCGGCCAGCAGGCCTCGGACGAAGTAGCGCTGGAGGGCGAAGAACACGATCAGCGGCACGATGATCGAGACGAAGGCGCCTGCCGTGAGCAGGTACCAGTCGTTTCCTCGCGTGCCCGTGATCTCGGCCAACAGCTTCGTGATCGGCGCCGCGGCTCCGTCGGCGAACACCAGCGCCACGAGCAGGTCGTTCCAGACCCACAGGAACTGGAAGATCGCGACCGAGGCGATCGCCGGCATCGTCAGCGGAAGCACCACACGGAAGAAGATCTGCCCGCGGGATGCACCGTCGACGCGTGCGGCCTCGATGATCTCGCCGGGGATCTCCGACATGAAGTTGTGCAGCAGGTAGATCGCCAGCGGAAGCGCGAACATCGAGTGCGCGATCCACACCTGCGCGTAGCCCTGGGACGCATCGAGCGGCAGTGTGACCTGCAGCCCGAAGAGGTTGAGCCCGCGGGAGAACGAACTCAGCAACGGCACCAGGGCCATCTGGATCGGCACGATCTGCAGCGCGAACACGAAGATGAACAGCGCGTTGCGGCCCTTGAAGTCGATCCAGGCGAACGCGTAGGCCGCCATGGAAGCGATCATCAGCGGCACGATGGTCGCCGGGATCGTGATCGCGATCGAGTTGACGAACGACTCCAGGATCGTGAGCTGCGTCGTGCCGGACTGCAGCACGTCGACGTAGTTCTCGATCGTCACCTGCGGATCGGCGAAGAACGTCCACCATCCCGTGGTCTGGATCTGGTCCCGCGGCCGGAACGACGAGATGAACAGTCCGAGCGTCGGGATCGTCCACAGGAACGCGATGACGATGGACGCCACCGATGCCCACGGCCGCGACAGCTTCTTGCGAGTGCGGCCTGCGGCGCCCTCGAACCCGCCGCCGGTGGTGATCGCGCGTGTGCTGAGGGCGGCGTCTGACTTCACGGTGTCGGTCATCGGATCTCCCGCTGCTTCTTGATCTGGCGTGCGTTGTAGATCACGATCGGCAGCACCAGGATGAACAGGATGACGGAGAGCGCGGCACTGCGTCCCGCCTCGAACTTCGAGAACTGCGTGTACATCTCGTTCGCGAGAGTCGAGGTGCCGTAGTTACCGGCGGTCATCGTCCGCACGATGTCGAACACCTTCAGCGATGCGATCGAGATGGTCGTGAGGACCACGATGAGCGCGGGGCGGATCGCGGGGACGGTCACCGACACGAACCGCTGCCAGGCGTTCGCGCCGTCCAGCTCTGCCGCCTCCAGCAGTTCCGCCGGCACTCCCTTGATCGATGCCGACAGCACGACCATCGCGAAACCGGTCTGCACCCAGATGAGCACGACGATCAGGAACAGATTGTTCCACGGCTCATTGAGCAGCCATTGCTGCGGCGTGCCCCCGAGCCACACGAGGATCTGGTTGAGGAGACCGATCTGCTCGTACTGCGGCCCGCGGTACTCGTAGATGAAGCGCCAGATGATGCTCGCCCCGACGAAGGAGATCGCCATCGGCATGAAGACCAGGACCTTGTAGATCTTCTCGCCTCGGGTGCGGTCGATGAACACGGCGTAGGCGAGGCCGACGATCGTGGAGACCGTCGGCACCAGGAGCACCCAGACGATCGTGTTGATCACGGCCGTGATGCCGTCGGACTGCGTGAAGATCCACAGGTAGTTGTTCAGACCGACGAACTCCTTGCCCGAGGAATTCATGAACGACGAGAACATCGTCTGGATCGAAGGCAGGACGAGGCCGACGAGCAGCAGCAGCAGCGCCGGAGCCATGAAGGCCACGAGCTGGATCAGATACCCCGCGCCATCGCGGGAGCGATAGTCGAGCCAGAAGAACAGAGCGCCGACGGCGACGGCCACTCCCATCGCCCAGTAATAGGAGTTGAAGAAGAACATCACCACGAGGGGGATGAGCAGGCACATCGCCAATCGGACGAAGGTGTAGAGCTTTCCCCTGCGCGGAGCGATGTCCACCAGGAGCAGGATGATCGCCACGACCACCGCGAAAGCGATGACCACGGCGACGGCCTGCAGGACCGGCGGGAGCGAGCCGATCCAACGGAAGAAATTAGTCGCGTTCACGGATTCCCCTTCATCACGCGGACCGGATCACCGGCGCGCACGTCGGTGTGCGCGCCGCGGGGGCTGAGGGGCCGCCCCGTGCGGGACGGCCCCTCCCCCGGATCAGCTGCTCGGCCAGCCGGTCTCGATCTGCGTGAGCACCTCATCGGTCGAGGTGCCGTTGACCCACGCGACCATGCCCTTCCAGAAGGTCCCGGCGCCGACGGCACCAGGCATCAGGTCGGACGCGTCGAAGCGGAAGGTCGTGTCCGGGTCCTGCAGGATCTTGATGGTCTCCTGGAGGATCGGGTCCTTCGCGTTCGCGGGGTCGAGTCCGTTGTTGGCGGACGTGACGCCACCGAGGCTGACGCGGCTGTTCGCCCACTCGGGGCTGGACAGGTACGCGAGCACCTTCTGGGTCGCCTCGGAGTCGCTGAACCCGCCGACGATCTCACCGGCACCGGTCACGGCCGTGTCACCCTCGGACTCACCCGGGAGCATGAACGCCCAGATGTCGCCGTCCTCAGCGATCTCCGTGCCCTCCGGGAAGAAGCCGGAGAGGAACGATGCCTGGTGGGTCAGTGCGCAGTCGCCCGCAGCGAGAGCAGGAGCGACATCACCGAATGCGGTCGAGTTGATCGAGCGCACGTCACCGAAACCGGCGTTCACGTTCGCCGGATTCAGCAGGATCTCACCCACGGAGTCGAACGCCGACTTGATCTGCGGGTCGGTGAACTTGACGTCGTTGGTGACCCACTGGTCGTAGACGTCCGGGCCGGACTGACGCAGCACGTAGTCCTCGACCCAGTCCGTTCCCGGCCAGCCGGTCGCCGTTCCGGACTCGAAACCGGCGCACCACGCGGGAGTACCGGTCGCCGTCTGGATCGTCTCGGTCAGCGCGGACATCTCGTCGAGCGTCTTCGGAACCTCGACGCCCCACTCCGCGAACTTCGCCGGCGAGTACCAGATCCAGCCCTTGACGTTGGCCATCAGCGGCGCCCCGTAGAAGGTGCCGTCGACGGTGCCGTAGTTCACCCAGTCCTCGGTCCAGTACTCGTTGGCGTTCTTCTCGACCTCTTCGGGAGCAGGCTTGAGGAAGTCGCGCTTGGCGAAGTCGGCGAACAGACCGGGCTGCGGGAAGATCGCGATGTCCGGCGGGTTCCCGCCCTGTGCGCGGGTACCGAGCTGCGTCTCGAAGTCCTGGCTGCCCTCGTACTTGATGGTGATGCCGTTCTCGTCGGCCCAGTCCTTCCAGGACTCCTGGAGGAGCTCCGCCTCCGAGTCGACGATCGTGCCGTAGATCGTGACAGTGGCGTCGCCACCATCACCACCGTCTGTGCCCGGCGCACCGCCGGGAGCGCCGCAGCCTGCGAGCGCGATGCCCGCGACCCCCAGCAGGGCGATCGGCGCGTAACGCCGGGAACGCTGTGACAGAGCCATGTGAATTCTCCTCTTCGAGTACAGGTTCCCTCCTGGTGCGACGCCACCCCGCGGCATCGTTAGGGAACCGATTCCAGGCCAACCTACTGTCCCTGTGCGCCCCCGCACAACACGCAAGGGTCACAAGCTCGCAACCATTCGGCGCACGGAACCTCCGGGCTTGGGAGCGCTCCCTCACCTCGGGCCTGGAACCGGTTCCTTTTTCCCCGTCCACGGGCTACGCTGACACCCGGCGCGCGCTACGCCGCCGCCCACGAAACCGCGTGATCAGGTCGAGGAGGACCGATGAGCACGATCGCGGATGTCGCGTCGCGTGCCGGGGTGTCGAAGGCCACAGCGAGCCGCGCCCTGAGCGGACGGGGCTATGTCTCGGACGAGACGCGGACGCGCGTCGAGGTCGCCGCCCGCGAACTCGCCTACGTCGCGCACTCCTCCGCGACGAGTCTCGCGACGGGGCGGACGCAGACGGTCGGGATCGTGATGCCGCCCGTCGACCGCTGGTTCTTCGCCGAACTCCTCGCCGGGATCCAGGAGTCGCTGTTCGCCCTCGACTACGACCTCTCCCTCTACGGGGTGCCCGAAGGGTCGCAGACCAGGGAACGGCTGTTCGAGAACGTGCTGCCCGGCCGTCGTTTCGACGGGATCATCGCCGTCGGCATCCAGCCGAGCGCGCATGAGCTCGAGCGCCTGCAGCGCACCGGAAGACCGCTGGTGAGCGTCGGGCCTTACGGCGAGGGCTCGAGCGCGGTCTCGATCGATGATGCGGCGGCCGCACGCATCGCGACCGAGCATCTGATCGAGCTCGGCCACACCGAGATCGCCTTCGTCGGCGGCCCGACAGACGCGACGGGACGGAGCTTCGGCGACACGCGACGGCTCGACGGCTACCGCGACGCGCTGAGCGCCGCGGGACTCGCTTCGCACGCCCGGGTCGCGGGCACGGCCCCGACCATGCCCGGCGGCTACACCGCGGCGGCGGGGCTGCTCGGCGATCGGCGAAACCGACCGACCGCGATCGTGGGCGTGTGCGACGAGGCCGCCATCGGGGCGATCATCGCCGCCCGCCGCCTGGGCATCGCCGTACCCACCGAGCTCAGCGTCGTGGGTATCGACGACCACGAGCACGCGGACATGTTCGCCCTCACCACGATCGGGCAGTCCCCGAGGGAACAAGGCCACGAAGCCGTTCGCCTGCTGATGCAGCGGATCGAGCGACCGGACGCTCCGCTGGAACATGTGGCTGCCTCATCCGCCCTCGTGGTGCGCAACTCGACCGCTCCCCCGCGCTGACGGCGGCCACACACACGCCCGGAACGCACGAAGGCCCCGGGCGAACCCGGGGCCTTCGCAGAAAACGCTGAAGCGTGATTACTTGAGGGTAACCGTCGCGCCGGCCTCTTCGAGAGCAGCCTTGGCCTTCTCGGCGGTCTCCTTGTTGGCGCCCTCGAGGACGGCCTTCGGGGCACCGTCGACGACAGCCTTGGCCTCGCCGAGACCCAGCGAGGTGAGCTCGCGGACGGTCTTGATGACCTGGATCTTCTTGTCGCCAGCGGCCTCGAGGATGACGTCGAAGGAGTCCTTCTCTTCCTCAGCCTCTGCAGCGCCTGCGCCACCCGCAGCGCCGGCAACGGCGACGGGAGCAGCAGCGGTGACCTCGAACTTCTCCTCGAACGCCTTCACGAACTCGTTGAGCTCGATGAGGGTCAGGCCGGCGAACTGCTCGAGCAGTTCCTCGGTGGAAAGCTTCGCCATGATGTATCTCCTAGATAGATGGGGTTTGTAGACGAGATCGCAGGTCGCTTACGCGGCCTCTGCGGTCTCCAGCTTTTCGCGAAGAGCGTCGATGGTGGCGGCAGCCTTGCCCATCGTCGCCTTCATCATGCCCGCAGCCTTCGCCAGCAGAACCTCACGGCTCTCGAGCGCGGCGTACTTGTTGACCTCGTCCGCGGTGAGGGCGTTGCCCTCGAAGATGCCGGACTTGATCACGAGAAGCGGGTTGGCCTTGGCGAAGTCACGCAGAGCCTTGGCGGTGGCGACGAAGTCACCGTGCACGAACGCGACAGCCGACGGACCCTTGAGGTCGTCGTCCAGCGCGGAGATGCCAGCCTTGTTGGCGGCGATCTTGGTCAGCGTGTTCTTCACCACGGCGTACTCAGCGTCCTGACGGATGCTGTTGCGCAGCTCCTTGAGCTGGGCAACCGTCAGACCGCGGTACTCGGTCAGCAGAACGGCAGTCGAGTTCTCGAATGACTTCGTGAGCTCGGCGACCGATGCATCCTTCTGCGCCATGGTCACTCCTTGGTGTGTACGAGGCGCCGCACGGTGGTGGGGCGCCGACCTGGACCACCTGCATAGAAAAAGCTCCGGCGCAAGCGCACGGAGCTTTGGAAAGTTCGTGTCCTGCGCGGGCCCCTGCTGTGCAGAGCTTCGATCGTTGTGCGCATGTGCTCACGACGATGACCAGCGGTCTTCGGTTACGACAACTGTACCCGACGCATCCCCCTCCCCCAAATCCACTCCCCGGTCCCCTTCTCCTCCCGGTCCCCGAATGCCGGTCTCCGAATGCCGGTCTCCGAATGCCGACACCCCCTCTGAGCGCCGAGGCCCCTCCTGCGCCCCGCGAACCCGACGGGGTCTCGGCGGCGTGCGGGGGCGTCGACGCGGGGCTAACCGGGAGGGCGGATGCCGTACGCGGAGAGCGTGGCGCCGAGCGCATCCGGGGAGGCGATGTCGGACGACCCCCACCGGACCATCCGCCATCCGGTCACCCCTCGGATCGCGTCTTCCCGGCGCTTCTCCTCGAGCACGACCTCCTCGACGCTCCGTCCTCGGCGAAGGATGGCGTCGCGGTACTTGTCCTCTCCGTCGAACTCGCCGAAACAGTGCGAGCGACGGAACCCGAAATCGACCCAGTAGTCCTCCCCTCCCGGCCCGCGCACGTGCACCTGCAGTTCGGGCGCCGCGAAGCCGAGCCTGTGCAGCTGCAGGCGACTGACGCTCTCACCCGGCAGCTGTGCACGTCCGTCGGCGAACTCGATCACCCGTCGCGCCCGGCGCACGCCCCGCGAGTGCGAGCGGAGCGCTCGCACCATCATCCGTGCCCGCCAGCCCTCGACCGCCCCGGAGTCCTGGACCTGACCCGAGACGGCCTCGCGACGGAGTGCGGCATCCGCGGCGGACAACCCGACCTCCTCGCGGCTCGAGCAGGCCAGGTCGAGGATCGTGCGGTCGAGCGACGTGCACCTGATGCCATCGACGTCGACGACCTCCGCGGGAGGAACCTCGACGTCGTGCCACATCACCCCGGACCGGGTCCTCCCATGCCGGGCCCCGGCGATGACCACATGGACCTTCCGGGGCGCCAGCCGATATAACGGAAGGCCGTGCAGGACCGCGGCGGACGGCCCCCAGAACACCGGCCCCGGACCGTCGGAGTTGAGAGCGGTCGCAACCACTTCGACGAGATGACGCCCCTCGTTCCAGAGCCCGTCCCATCGGTCGGCCTCGACGTAGCGACCCCGGCGCACTCGGCGGAGGGACCCCGCAGCGACACGCGATCCGATCTCCCGTTCCGTGTGCCCCTTCACGAGCAACTCGCCCCGCGTTCTGAGGAGCGAGCGGACGTCGGTGACATCGATCCTGTTCGGCATCCCGTCATCGTGAGGCCTCCGACGCCCCCTGCCACCGTCGCTCACAGGGTCGAGCCCAGGTCTCGAGGTCGCCTGATTGGTGCAGGAAGAGTCGCAACCGCCCCACACCCCCTCTGACCGTCCGCACCCCCGCTGAATTGCGCAAGCACGCGGGGGCGCGGACGAGCAGAGGGGGCGTCGACCGAAACGGGGAGGGACGGGGAGGGGAGGGAGGGACGGGAGGGGAGGGGAGGGACGGGGCGGGGAGGGACGGGAGAGAGGACGGCGTGTGGGAGGGGAAGGGTCGGCGAGCGGGGTTAGGGTCGAAGGGTGACCCCGGAACTCGCTGCACGCATCGTCGCGGACTCTCGCGATCGCGTGGCATGGATGCGGGCTCGCTCGCGCGGGATCACGGCCACCGACGTCGCCGGACTCACCTCCGAGAGGTCGATCGCCCGGGCTGCGGACTCGAAGCTCGGCGGCGGCCCGCGCTTCGGCGGCAACGCGTACACCGACCACGGTCGCCGTCGCGAACCCGAGATCGCCGCCTGGGTCGCCGCGACCCATGGCATCCTCCCCTCCTCCGCCCTCTTCCGCGCCGAGGTCGAGCACCGCCACCTCGCCACGCCCGACGGCATCGCGGTCGATGCCGAGGGCCGCGTGAAGCTCGCCGAGATCAAGACGACGAACAAGGCGTTCCGCGGGATCCCGCGCACCTACCTGCGCCAGGTGTGGTGGCAGCAGCACGTGCTCGGCGCCGAGCGGACGCTGTTCGTGTGGGAGGAGCACGTCGACTTCGCCCCGATCCACGACGAGCCCCGGTGCGTGTGGATCGACCGGGACGACCGTGAGATCGCCAAGCTCGTCGGCCTCGCGACCGATCTCATCGACGAGCTCTATCGGCGCACGACCGGCCAACAGGTCCCGAGTCGGACCGCGGACCCTGCAGTGAGCCGCCGCGAGCAGCTGCGCGAACGAGACGCCTTCCGCGCGCTGGCCCTCGCCGACTGACGCTCGCCGACGGCCCCTCGCCGACCCTGTGCGGCGGAGCAGGGCCCGGCTCAGGTGCAGGTGTTGTTGCCGCCGAGCCCGAGCAGTCCGCCCACGGACAGGGAGCGCGTCGCCGCCGGTGAGAGCCACGATGTTCCGGGGTAGATGGTCTCGACCCTCACTGTGTTGGTCGAGCCCAGGAGGCTTCCCAGGAGCGTGTTCAGCAGTCCGGAACTGATCGTCGACGAGTACGTGTAGGGGCCGGTCCCGGTCTGCGTGACGTTGGTGTTGTCCACGACGACGCCGTTGATGGAGAAGCGCTGTTGGAGCTTCACAGCGGGCGATGTCCACGTGATCGTGAACCCGGTGAAGGTCCCGAGGAAACTCGTCACCGTGCAGGATGCGACCACCGGGGTCGGGAGGGTCGCCGCGGTGAAGGCTCCCGCGCCGTACTCGCTGTCGGTGAACCTCGCCTCGGTCGACTCCACCGGCGGGAACGACGCGACTCCGACCAGGATCGCGACGCCGACCGCGCCCGCGAGGATCCGCCGCCGCCCGCCTCTCATGGCCGCTCTCCGAGTTCTGCCTCCGCCCGACGCCGGCGTAGGACGGCGAGCGCACCGCCCCCCACCGCGAGAAGGACACCGCCGACGACCGCCCAGCGAGCCCCGGGCGCGGGGCCGGTGCTCGCGAGGCCTCCTCCGGGCCCGACGTCCGCGGTCTCCCCCGCCCCCGTCGCGATCACGCGCAGGTCAGTGCTGCCCGCACCGTCGGTCGGGTCGAGGGCGACGGAGAGGCGCAGATGGGCGGTGTCGGCGTCGCTGATCTCGGCGAGCGGGACCACGGCACCGTCCCGCGGAATCCGCCACTCCGTGCGCAGCACCGTCTCCGACCCGGGGCACCCGGCATCGCGCCAGGCCCGCGAGCACGTCGAGATGTCGACGAGCAGTCGGGCCGTGCCGGTCGCACTCACGCCGATCCGCACCACACCGGGATCGGGAGCATCCGCGCTCACAGCGACGTCCCATCGCACCGGCGCCCCGGGAAGCAGGCCGGCCGCGGCATCCCAGTCCGCCACCGAGACGAGGCGGAGCACCTCTCCCTGGATGACCTGCGTGGTCGGCGCCGCCCAGGCAGCGCTCGGCGTCATGACCGCGGCGGCCGCGATCGTGAGGATCCCGAAGACACGCCTCATCCGCCTCGCCCGCCCGCTCCGATACGACCGCCCCGATCCGCACGACGATGCGTGCGGGGCCAGAACGCCCAGACGACCAGCGTCGTCGCCGCCAGGGTCAGCGTGCCTAGCACGACGGGGTTGCCCATGCCGACGATCAGCGTCGTGACGCCGGGAACCGAGAACAGGACGATCCGCACGCTGGAGACCGTGTACGGGAAGGGATCCTCCGAGGCGTTCGCATCTCCGCGCATGGTGATGATCCGCTCTTCAGGCCCGACCCCGGGTGCGATGGTCGTGACGCGGTGCGTCACCGGAAGCTCTCCGACGCGGTCCACGGTCACGACGTCTCCGACCTCGATCCCACTCGCCGGGATCCGCTGCACCACTGCTACGGATCCGGCGGGGATCGTGGGCGACATCGACCCTGTCCGGAACAGGATCAGGGTGATCTGCGCCGTGAACGCCAGGACCACGAGCACGATGCAGATCACGCCGGCCAGCGCGGCGAGCCAGAGGAGCGCATCGCCGATCATCCGACCGGGTCGGGGTCGGACACGTGCCGGGGTCCGGACGTCGGCGCCGTCGTCCGCGCGAATCCCTTCCGCCTGTGCGCGCGCGGTGCGCCGGGTCAGCTGCGTCACGACGACGTCCCCTGGATGTGCCAGGTCTGCGTCATCGTGAGCCCCTGCGCGGCGTTGAGCGCGGTGGTCGGCAGCGTGACGGCGATGCAGTAGTTGACCTGCGCGGCACCGTTGGCGCTCACCGCCTGGGTCGAGGCGCCTCCTGCCGTGAGGGCGGAACCGTCGGTCACGACGGAGGTTCCCGCGGCGTACGTCGTCGCATTGCACGCGGTCCCGGCGATCGTGCGCACCCCATAGGTCAGATGCGCTGCCAACCCGGTGCCACCGGGGGTCCCGGCCGTGAACTGCAGGGTCCCCGCCACCGACGGGTTAGCAGTCTTCACGCTGAGCAGCGCATAGGTCGTCGTCCCCGGCGCCATCGCGGTGGGCGGAAGCTGGAAGGTCAGAGTGGATGCCGTGCCGGTGGTCGCGTGGCTGGAGAACGTCGCCCCATCCGCAGCACCGACGATGTCGAACCGTCCGGCGGTGAACGTCGCTGCGCCGTACTCCGAGTCGTTCCAGGCGGCGAGGGTCGCGGCCGCGCCGACGCCGAGCACCAGTCCGCCCGCGAGGAGGGCCCGGATGCGACGGGAGCGCAGTCGCCGCTTCTCCCGCATCTCTCTGCGGGTGACCATCAGAGGACTCAGTTCGTCGACGTCGCCGTGAACTTCCACGTGGCGTCGGTCACCAGTGAGGGTTCGAGGTCGGCGTCCGCGGTCACCTTGATGCACAGCTGCACGTCGACGCCGGGATCGATCGCGGTCGCCCCGGGAGCGAGCGCCACCGCGGTCACCCCGGTCTGCGCGTCGAGGGTGGCGCCCGTCGCGATCGGCGTGCCGACGGCGGTCGTGGCGTCGCAGGTGTCCCCGGGTGCGAGCTGATAGATCTGATACGACAGGTGGTCCGAGTTGGAGGTGCCTGCGGCGTCTGCCGTGGTGCCGTCGGCCTCGAGATCGGCCGCACTCGTCGTCCCCGCCGCCAACCGCACCCAGAAGCCGGCGTAGACCGAGTCGGTGGGCGACATGTTGTCGACGACCCCCGCCGGCAGGCTGAAGGCCAGCGTCGCCGCCGCGTCTCCGTCGTCGGTGTTGTGATCGCTGAACGTCGTGCCGTCCGTCGATCCCTCCAGGTTGAAAGCGCCGGCGGTGAAGGTGCCGTTGGCGAACTCGGAGTCGTTCCACGCGGCGAGCGTGACGGCGACGCCCACGCCGAGGACGAGTCCGCCTGCCAGGACCGCGAGAACCTTGCGCTGTGTCTCTTTGCTAGCCATCGGTGTCCCCCTCAGGAATCAGGCGATCGCGTGGATGTCCGAGAACGGCTGCCCCTCAGAAGCCCCGCATCCCCGCTGTGCCCTCATCCTCATCCACGCCTCCGAACAGGACAAGGCGATTTCGCGCATGCTCCGCGCTCATCGCGCGCAGTCCCTCCGCAGTCGAAGATGGTTGACGTAAATCAACGATCGACGTATAGTTGACCCAGTTCAACCATCTCGTGCGCGCCAGAGCCGTCGCCGCATCCCCGTTCACGACAGCGAAAGGTCCCGCATGACCACGGACTCCCCCGTCAAGATGACGCACCGGCAGGTGCTCGAGGCCCTCACCGGGCTCCTTCTGGGCATGTTCGTCTCGATGATCGCGACGACGGTGGTGTCCACCTCGATGCCGGTCATCGTCCACGACCTCGGCGGAGACCAGGCCGCCTACACCTGGGTCATCACCGCGACGCTCCTCACCACGGCGATCTCCACACCGATCTGGGGCAAGCTCGCCGATCTGTTCAACCGCAAGCTGCTGATCCAGCTCGCCCTCGTCATCTTCGTGGGTGCGACGGCCGCCGCCGGGTTCGCGCAGGACACGAACACGCTCATCGCGTTCCGCGCCATCCAGGGCATCGGCGGTGGCGGACTGGCCGCCCTCAGCCAGGTCATCATGGCCGACATCATCAGTCCGCGTGAGCGCGGCCGCTACATGGGCCTGTTCGGCGCCGTGATGGCCGTCGCGACCGTGGGCGGCCCCCTGCTCGGCGGGTGGATCACCGACGTCGCGAACTGGCGCTGGAACTTCTTCATCGCGCTCCCCTTCGCCGTCGCCGCCCTGATCATCCTGCAGAAGACGCTGCGCATCAGCACCGAGCGCACGCGCAAGGTCTCGATCGACTACGTCGGCATCGTGCTGCTCTCGGCCGCCGTCTCGCTCATCCTCATCTGGATCACCAACGCAGGCTCGACCTTCGACTGGTGGGGCACCGAGACCGTGCTGATGGTGGGCGCGGCGATCATCGCGACCATCGCGTTCATCATCGTCGAGCTCAAGGTGCGCGAGCCGCTCATCCCCCTCACGCTGTTCCGCGGCCGTACGTTCACCCTGTCGGTGCTGGCATCGATCTCCATCGGCGTCGCGATGTTCGGAACCTCGGTCTACCTCGCGCAGTACATGCAGCTGTCGCGCGGCGCCACCCCCACCGAGGCCGGACTGATGACGCTGCCGATGATGGCCGGCCTGCTCATCTCCTCGATGGTCGTCGGTCAGCTGGTGACCCGCTTCGGCAAGTGGAAGGGGTACCTGATCCTCGGCTCGGTGCTGCTGATCGCGGGCTCCGTGATGCTGTCGACGCTGCACTACGACACGAACTTCATCCTCGTCTCGATCTACATGTTCGTGATGGGCGCGGGCGTCGGCATGACGATGCAGAACCTCGTCCTCATCGTCCAGAACGTCGCGAAGCCGAGTGAGATGGGCGTCTCCAGCTCCGGAGTGACGTTCTTCCGCAGCCTCGGGGGCACGATCGGCGTTTCGGTCATGGGCGCCGTGCTCGCGAACAGCCTCACCGGACTGTTCTCCGACGGCAAGGAGCGCATCGGCGCGGCGATCGCGAAGCTCGGGGACAAGGGCGCCGAGGTCGCCGCACAGCTCTCGTCCGGCACTCTTCCCCAGGTCCGGCTCCTCCCCGAGCCCGTGCGCTCGATCATCGAGGACTTCTACGCGCAGGCCATCTCGCACGCGTTCCTGATCGGCATCCCGCTCGCGGTGATCAGCCTGATCGCGATCCTGTTCCTTCCAAACCGTCCGCTCACCACGATGACGACCTCCGAGCGCGCACGGGCGGATGCCTCCGAAAAGCAGACGGTCGACGGTTCCGTGGAGGATGCCGCAGACGTCGCGATCGCCGACGCCGAGGCACTCTCCGGAGCGCCCACCGGTTCCGTGACCGTGATCAGCCGATCCGGCGACGACCGCGGCGATACGGCATCCGATGCCGGCCGCTGACGACGTGCTCGACACTCCGGAGGCGCGGGCCGAGGCGGTCCGCGCCCTCGAAGCGGAGTTCGGCGAACTGATCACGCATTTCCGTCGTGTGATCACCGAGAACGCCAACCGGGTGAGCCCCGGGATGCTGCCCGGGGCCTACAAGATCTTCACCACGATCGCGCGCTGCGAGATGGTGACGGTGTCGACCCTGTCCGAGCGGATGCTGATCGACAAGGGGCAGGTCAGCCGGACGGTGCGGGAGCTGGAGGAGCTCGGCCTGATCGAGCGCTCGGCGGATCCCACCGACGGCCGTTCGTTCCTGCTGCAGCTGACGGCGACGGGTGCACAGCGCCTCGCTGCCGCCCGGCTTCCGCAGGAGGGCCGGTTGCTCGAGACACTCGCAGAGTGGAGCCTCGCCGACATCGGGAGCCTCACCCGGCTGCTGCACGCCCTGGCCTCCGGGGCGGCTCCGGACGAGAAGCCGTCTGCGTGACCCCTGTGCCGCCGAGCACACGGCGGGCCTCGGCGGCGACCTCCCCGGCGATGGTGTCGAGCAGTTCCGAGCGCAGGTTCCACTGCTGCCAGTAGAGCTCGACGCGCAGAGTCGGCCCACCCAGCGGAACCAGGCCCGGTCGCTCTTGGAGCAGCGGGACCATTCCCCAGCCGAGGCCCAGACCGACCGCGAGCGCGTAGTCGTTCGAGGCGGGGACGTAGTGCCGTGGCACGCCCTCCTGCCCGACCGACATCGCACGCAGCCACTCGTGTTGCAACGTGTCTCGACGGTCGAAGTCCACGAAGGGGGCCGACCCCAACGCCTCCGTCGTGACCCCCTCGGGGAACCAACGCGCCGCGAACCCCGGCTCCGCCATCGCCCGGTATTCGAGCACCCCGAGCGGCGACACCGAGCACCCGGCGACGGGAGCCGCCTCGCTGGTGACCGCAGCCATCACGGTGCCCGACTCCAGCAATCTGGCGGTGAAGTTCTGATCATCACGATGCAGATCGAAGTCGATGTCGTGCCCGGCGGACAGACGCGCGAGCGGAGCGAGGAACCACGTCGCCATCGAGTCGGCGTTCACGGCCAGCGGGATGCTGATGCGACGCGTCCCGCCGGCCTCGTCGATGCCCACGCCGAGCAGAGCATCGTGTTCGAGCAGGGCGACCTGTCGCGCCAGCCGCACGACCGCTTCCCCCGCCTCCGTCACCCGCGCGGGCTTGGCGCGCACGAGCAGGATGCGGCCGAGCTGCTGCTCGAGCATCTTCAGCCGCTGACTCACCGCGGACGGCGTGATCCGCAGACGCCTCGATGCGGCGTCCAACGTCCCCTCATCGACGATCGCGGCAAGGGTGGTGGCCAATTCCGGGTCGATCCTCACATTAGGGATACTAATGGTTCTGAAGAAACCATCGCTTCCTCTCATGTCCAACGGTTCCTAGGCTGAACCCGTGCTCACCGTCCTCGCCGGGCTCGGACTCGGACTCTCTCTCATCGTCGCCATCGGCGCGCAGAACGTCTTCGTGCTGCGTCAAGGGATCCGCCGGGAGCACGTGCTCGCCGTCGTGATCATCTGCGCCGCCTCCGACGCCGCCCTGATCGCCGCCGGGGTGGCGGGGCTGGGCTTCGTCCTCTCGGCGGCCCCGTGGCTCGTGGTCGTGGCCCGGTGGGCGGGCGCACTGTTCCTGCTGACCTACGGCGTCCTCGCCGCACGTCGTGCGTGGCGCGGCGGGGAGGAGCTCCGGGTGGACGGGACGGAAGCCGTGGATCCGAGCGCGCCGCTCCCCCACAGCGCGACGCCGACGCTCGTCCGCCCACGACTGGCACCGGTCGTCCTGACGACCCTCGCGCTCACATGGCTCAATCCGCACGTGTACCTCGACACGGTTCTGATGCTGGGATCGATCGCGGCCACGCACGGCGACGACCGCTGGCTGTTCGCCGGCGGAGCGATCGCCGCGAGCATCCTGTGGTTCACCGCGCTCGGCTTCGGCGCGCGCTATCTCGGACGCTGGCTGCGCACCCCACTCTCCTGGCGCATCCTCGATGCCGTGATCGCCGTGGTGATGATCACGATCGCGGTCAGCCTCGTGCTTCCGGTGCTTGGGGGCTGACGGCGTTCACGCTCCGTCGATCTGTGCGAGCCGCGCCCGCACGAGGCTCTCGAGCACCGCGGTCGGGATCGGATGCTCGGGCTGGAATCGGATGGTGCCCTTGTCGACGCTGATCCCGGGACTGCCCTCGAGCAGGCCCGCGACCGCCGCGACCGCGTCCGGGCTGAACGGGTAGATGCCGATGTGCTTCTTGGCGCGCATCACCGAGAGGAGTGCCTTGCCGCGGTGCACGAGTGCCGGCATGCCGTATCCCTTGCCCTGTTCCGCATCCGGAACCTCCCGGCGGGCGACCGCGTAGACCCGGTCGATCGCCTCACGATCCGCGGGGTCGAGTTCAGCGAGGTAGTCGTCGATGGTGCCCATCACGTCATCCTTCCAGCCGTCGCCCGCGACCGCGAGTGGTCAGGCGCCGTCGAGCGGGCGCAGGATGCGCGTGAGGAAACGCTGCGTGCGCTCGTGCTTCGGCGCGCGGAAGAGCTCGGCGGGAGGCCCCTGTTCGACGACCACCCCGCCGTCCATGAACAGCACATGATCCGCGGCCTCGCGGGCGAAGCTCAGCTCGTGGGTCACGACCGCCATCGTCCAGTTCTCGTCCGCGAGCTCCTTGATGACCAGGAGCACCTCGCCCACCAGTTCCGGGTCGAGCGCGCTGGTCGGCTCGTCGAACAGCAGCAGGTCGGGCTTGAGGGCGAGTGCACGCACGATGCCCACCCGTTGCTGCTGCCCACCCGAGAGCTGATGCGGACGCGCATCGGCCTTGTCACTCAGCCCCACCCTGTCGAGCAGCACGAGCGCCTCGGCGACGACCTCGGCCTTGGGGCGCCCCTGCACCCGCCACGGCCCCTCGATGACGTTCTCGAGCACGGTGAGATGCGGGAAGAGGTTGTGATGCTGGAACACCATCGCGGAGCGGTCCCGGAGCGCGAGCCGCTTGCGTTTCTGCTCCCGCGTCGACGGCTTCGCCGACGGGGCGAAGCCGAGGTCGGGGCCACCCGCGACCACGATCGTGCCGGCATCCGGGGTCTCGAGTCCGTTGAGCGCTCGCAGGACGGTGGTCTTGCCGGAACCGCTGGGGCCGATGAGCACGACGACCTCGCCGCGGTGCAGCGTCAGATCGATGCCCCGCAGCACCTCATTGTCACCGAAGCTCTTGCGGAGGCCGCGGGCGGTGAGAAGGGCGTCGGTGGTGTTCTCAGTGGGCGACACGGCTGTCGAGCCTCCTCTCGAGGGCGCTCTGTCCGAAGGAGAGCACCAGGCAGAACACCCAGTAGACCAGCGCGGCCGCGAGGTACACCACCATGAACTCGAGGGTCGTCGCGGCGATCTGCTGCGCCACCTTGAACAGTTCCGTGACGAGGATCAGCGAGGTGAGAGAGGTGTCCTTGACGAGGGAGATGAACGTGTTCGACAGCGGCGGCACCGACACCCGCGCCGCCTGGGGCAGGATGATGCGCGTGAGCGTCCGCGTGCGATTCATGCCGACCGTGTACGCGGCCTCCCACTGCCCCTTCGGGACGGAGAGGATCGCCGCACGCACGACCTCGGCACCGTAGCCGCCGACGTTGAGCGACAGTGCGATGATCGCGCTCGGCCACGGGTCCAGCGTGATCCCTACCGACGGCATGCCGTAGAAGATCACGAACAGCTGCACGAGCATGGGCGTGCCCCGGATCACGGAGATGTAGAAGCGCGCGACCCCCGCGACCACCGGATTCACCGAGATCCGCATGAGCGCGACACCGACCGCGATCGCGAGTCCCAGCGCGAACGACAGCAACGCGAGCGGCACCGTCGCCGTCAGACCCGCCCAGGCGATCGGCCCGAGCGCATCGAGGAACAGCTGCCAGGGACTCTCCATCGGCTACTTCGTGACGTCTTCGCCGAAGTACTTGTCGCTGATCTCGGCCAGGGTGCCGTCGGCGCGGAGCTCCTCGAGCGCGCCGTCGACGGCCTCGACCAGCGCCTCCTTGTCTTTGGTGAAGACGAAGGCCTGGGTGCCGGCCTCGTCCGTCTCGGCCGCGATCTTCAGGCCGGTGGGGCTGTTGGTGGTCTCGTAGTCGAGGAAGGTCAGCTTGTCGTTGACCGTCGCATCCACACGCCCCTGGCGCAGCAGCTCGACGGCTTGAGCCCAGCCCTCGACCGCTTCGACCTTGGCCCCCGAATCCGTGGCCAGCTCATACCAGTTGCTCGTGAGCGACTGCGCGGTGGACTTGCCATCGAGGTCAGCGAAGGACGAGATCGAGTCGTCGTCGTCCGCTACCACGATGACGCCGGGCGAGACCGTGTACGGCGTGCTGAAGAGGTACTTCGCCTCGCGCTCGTCGTTGACCGACACCTGGTTCGCGATGACGTCGAACCGTCCCGCATCCAGCCCGGCGAAGATCGCATCCCACTGCGTCTCCTGGAACTTCACCTCGAGGCCCAGCTTGTCGGCGACGGCCTGGATGATCTCCACGTCGAAGCCCGTGAGGTCGCCAGCGCCGCCGTCGTCGTGGAAGCTGAAGGGCCGATAGGTGCCTTCGGTCGCGACCGTGAGCGTGCCCTCCTGCACCAGCCCGAAGTCGGCGTTCGCGGATCCGTCTCCGCCGCCCGAAGTACTCGCGGGAGTGCTCGACCCGCTGCAGGCGGTGAGCACCGCGGCAGCGGCGACGAGTGCGGTGACGACGATGAGACGACGGGACATGGACCCTCCTGGGGTGTGAAGCGCGGTGCGAGTTTACGTGACCGGCGCGGGAACTTCCTCACAGTACGCGGGGGCCGGCGGTTTCCCTCATCCGATGACGTTTCGTTTCACCGCGCACGCCGGGCCGGGTGCAGGGACGCGAAAACGCCCCCGGGCGAACCCGGGGGCGTTCTCTGCGAGTCAGACTCAGATGGCGTTGACGTCCAGCGGGATGCCGGGGCCGAACGTGGTCGACACGGCGCCCTTCTGGATGTAACGGCCCTTCGAGCTCGACGGCTTGAGGCGGACGATCTCCTCGAGCGCCGCGCCGATGTTCTCGCCCAGCTGCTCTGCGGTGAAGGAGGCCTTGCCGACGACGAAGTGCACGTTGGCGTGCTTGTCGACGCGGAACTCGATCTTTCCGCCCTTGATCTCCTCGACGGCCTTGGCCGGGTTCGGGGTCACGGTGCCGGTCTTCGGGTTCGGCATCAGACCGCGCGGTCCGAGCACCTTTCCGAGACGACCGACCTGGCCCATGAGCTCCGGGGTGGAGACCGCGGCGTCGAAGTTGGTCCAGCCGTCGGCGACCTTCTGGATGAGCTCGGCGCCGCCGACCTCATCCGCACCTGCGGCGATCGCTGCCTCGGCCGCGGGGCCGGTGGCGAAGACGATGACGCGGGCGGTCTTACCGGTGCCGTGGGGCAGGATGACGGTGCCGCGCACCATCTGGTCCGCCTTGCGGGGGTCGACAGCGAGCTTCAGCGCGACCTCGACGGTCGAGTCGAACTTCGACGAGCCGGTCTCCTTCGCGAGGGCGACGGCCTCGGCCGGGGTGTAGAAACGGTCTGCCTCGATCTTCTCGGCGGCAGCCTTGTAAGCCTTGGACTTGGTAGCCATGATTATTCTCCTCAGCCCTCGACCGTGATGCCCATGGAACGGGCGGTGCCGGCGATGATCGAGATAGCGGCCTCGACGTCGTTCGCGTTCAGGTCGGCCTGCTTGGTCTCTGCGATCTGACGGACCTGGTCCTTGGTGATCTTCGCGACCTTGACGGTGTGCGGGGTCGAAGAACCCTTCGCGACGCCAGCGGCCTTCTTGATGAGCTCCGCGGCGGGCGGGGTCTTCAGGATGAACGTGAAGCTGCGGTCCTCGTAGACGGTGATCTCGACGGGGATGACGTTGCCGCGCTGCGACTCGGTCGCGGCGTTGTACGCCTTGCAGAACTCCATGATGTTGACGCCATGCTGACCGAGCGCGGGGCCGATCGGCGGCGCCGGGTTGGCTGCACCGGCGTTGATCTGAAGCTTGATCAGGCCGGTCACCTTCTTCTTCGGTGCCATTCTCTTTCCTTTCATCGAATCGGATACCGGAGCATCCGCTTCTCCCACAGATCCGGCGTTTCCGAACCGTGGTCGTCTCTGCGCACGCCGAAGCGGCACACAAACCACACAATCCTACCTCATCCCCCGCCCCCTCCCGTCCCTCCCGCCCCCGGATCGCCCCCGCCCCTCCCGTTCCAGCCGGCTGCGGGATCAAAAACGTTCCTCGCGGAGGGTTCCCGGGCGCGTTTTTGATCCCGCATCGGACGGGGGGACGGGGGGGACGGGGAGACCGGGGGGGGGGGGGGACGCGAGAACGGCCGCCCCGAAGGGGACGGCCGTTCTCGTGAAGGATGTGTGCGTCAGACCATCTTGGTGACCTGATCGAACGACAGCTCGACCGGGGTCTCGCGCTCGAAGAGGGAGACGAGGACCGTGAGCTTGCCGCTCTCGGGCTTGATCTCGCTGATCGAACCGGGAAGCCCCGCGAACGAGCCTTCCTTGATCGTGATGGTCTCGCCGACCTCGAAGTCGACCTCGGCGGGGAGCGGACGAGCGACGGCGACGCCGCCCTTCGACGCGATGTTCTTGGCCGTGGGGACGTCCTTGACCTCGACGAGCGACTTCAACATGTTGAAGGCCTCTTCGAAGCGCAGCGGCGTCGGGTTGTGAGCGTTGCCCACGAAGCCGGTGACACCCGGGGTGTGACGCACGACCGACCAGGTGTCTTCCGTGAGCTCCATGCGCACCAGCACGTAGCCGGGGATGCGCACGCGGGTGACCATCTTGCGCTGGCCGTTCTTGATCTCGACCACGTCTTCCATCGGGACCTCGACCTGGTAGATCTCGTCCTCGACCTCGAGCGTCGACTTGCGCTGCTCGATGTTGGCCTTCACCTTGCGCTCGAAACCGGCGTAGGAGTGGATGACGTACCACTTGCCGGGGAGCATGCGCAGGTCCATACGGAAGGCCTCGTACGGGTCTTCTTCCGCACCCTCGTCCGCCGAGGAGTCCTCATCGCTCTGGACTTCATCGGCACCGACCTCGGGACCGTCGTAGGGGGTGACCTCTTCGGCCGCAGCCGCGTCGTGGTCGGCGGCCTCTTCGGCCACAGATTCGTTGAGGACCTCAGCGGCAGCCTCAGACTCTGCCGCTTCGTCCAGGTTGAGAGCGTCGTTCACGATCGCGTCCGCCTCCGGGTCGTCGATGTCGATGTCGATGTCTTCCGTGCCGTCTTCTTCGCCGTCTTCGCCTTCGACGTGGACCGCGACGTGCTCGGCCGAGGTGACCGAGAGCTCCTCCGCGGCGAGGACGTTGCCCTCCTGGGCCTCGTCCTCCTCGCTGGACTGCTCTGCGGCGGTCGCCCAGTCGGCGTCGTCGGAATATCGTTCAGACACGTTGCTTCTTCTCCATAGCTGCGGCGTGAGCCGCGGGGGTCATCAGCCAGGGATTCCGAACACCCAGTGCGTCACGAATGCGAACAGCGTGTCCAAGCCGTAGACGATGCCCATGACGATGATCACGAAGACGAGCACGACACCGGTGAACTTGAACAGCTCCTTGCGAGTCGGGGTGACGACCTTGCGGAGCTCGGCGATGACCTGGCGGATGAACAGGGCGATGCTCCCGAAGAACCGGGAGAAGGGGTTGCCCTTCTTCTCGCGGGTGGCGCCGGCCGCGACGACCTCGCCGCGCGGTTCGTCCTGATCCATCCTGAATGTACCTTTCGTGTGTCAGCGTTGCGCTGACGCGCAGGGCGGACAGGAATCGAACCTGCAACCTGCGGTTTTGGAGACCGCTGCTCTGCCAATTGAGCTACCGCCCTAGAGACCGGGAGGTCTCGGGGTGTTCTCCCCATTCTGCCGCCGTGACCGTGGTCGGGAGACCCCAGGCATGGCGAAAGAATGCAGACAACAACTGCCCCACAAGCATACGGCATCGATCCGGTCGCGCCGAACCGGGATCGCGATGGCGTGTTCTTGTTAGGCTCGGCGAGCGTGTGCAGGAGGAGGGAGCGCCGGTGAGCGCTGAAGTGCAGCAGTTCCAGGTGGATCTGCGCGGAGTCGTCGATCTGCTCAGTCGACACATCTACTCCAGCCCCCGGGTGTACCTGCGGGAGCTTCTGCAGAACGCCCGCGACGCGATCACGGCGCGTCGCGAGGTCGACGGCGGGGGCGGACGCATCCGGATCACTCCGCTGACCGCCGAGAGCGGCGAGTTCGTGCTGCGCGACGACGGCGTGGGGCTCACCGCGACCGAGGTCGCCGATCTGCTCGCGACCGTCGGCCGAAGCTCCAAGCGCGACATCTTCGACCTGCCGCGCAGCGACTACCTCGGACAGTTCGGCATCGGACTGCTGAGCTGCTTCATGGTCGCCGACACGATCGTCATCCGCTCCCGCAGCGCCCGCGGCGGGGCCTCCGTGGAGTGGACGGGAAGCGCGGACGGCACGTTCCAGGTGACCGAGATCGACGAGGAGCTGCCGATCGGCACCAGCGTGCATCTCGTCCCGCGCTTCGACGCCGGAGACCTGCTGCGCCCGGCCAGCGTGCACGAGCTGGCGACGACGTTCGGGGAGTTCCTGCCGGTGCGGGTCACGATCGACGCCGCCTCCGGCGACATCGACATCACCCGGGATGCGCCGTTCCTCGAGGCCGCGCAGGACCCGGAGGCCGCCGTGAGCTACGGACGCGACCTCCTCGGGGCCGGCCCTCTCGATGTCATCGAGCTGAGCGAGCCGGCCACCGGCACCCGCGGCCTCGCCTACGTGCTGCCCTACGCCCCGCCTCCCGGTGCACGTCAGGCGACGCGCATGTATCTGGGACGGATGCTGCTCTCCGAGCGCGTCGACGACGTGCTGCCCGAGTGGGCCTTCTTCGTCCGCGCCGTGGTGGATTCCACCGGGCTCGCACCCACCGCGAGCCGGGAGTCGCTCGTCGAGGACGACGCCCTGGAGCGCGTGCGCGAGCAGCTCGGCGCCGGCATCCGCCGCTGGGTGCTCGAGCTCGGGCTGAGCGAGCCGCACCGCCTGGCGCAGTTCGTCGCCGTGCACGAGGTCGGGCTGAAGTCGCTCGTCCGCCACGACGAGGAGTTGGCCCGTTTCATCTCCCGCTGGCTGACCGTCGAGACGACGCACGGCACCCTCCGGATCGGCGACCTCGTCGAGCGTCACCCGCACATCCGGTACGCGAACACCGTGGACGAGTTCCGCCAGGTGGCCGGCATCTCCCCCGGCGGCGAGGTACTGGTCAACGGAGGGTATCTCTACGACGCCGATCTGATCCGGATGCTTCCCGACCTGTACCCGCACGTCACGGTCGAGCAGGTCGATGTGACCGCCGAGCTGGACCGCCTCGATCCTCCGCCGCTCGACGACCGCGATGCCGCCGTCGCACTGGAGGCCCGCGCCGAGGCCGTGCTCACGGCATCCGGATGCTCCGTGGTGGTGCGCTCCATCGACCGCGCCGACCTCGCAGGGCTCTACGTCGCCGACCCCGAGGTGCTGCGCGCGATCGACCGCGGCCGCACCAAGGGCGTCACCGGGGCACTCTGGGGCGGAGTGCTGGACCGCATCGACCGGACGCTGTCGTCCGGACGCCAGGAAGATCTCCGTGCGCGTCTGTGCCTGAACTGGTCGAACCGTGTCGTCCGCGCGCTGGTGCGCGTGCACGACGACGCCGTGTTCGCCCGCACGGTGCAGCTCCTCTACATCCAGGCACTGCTCGCCGGGCACCATCCGCTCGCCGACGCCGACCGCGCGCTCATGACGAGTGCGCTCGCCGATCTCGTCTCGCTCTCGGCCGGCCTCGAAGGGGATCAGATCCCCTTCGAGGACGTCCGCTGACTCTCCATCGAAGGGTTCCGTCCATGGCACGTCCGAAGAAGCGCTTCCAGCAGCTGATCGAGGAGATCGATCGCACACCCTGGGGCCCCGCCGAGCAGGCCCTCGTCGCGGAAGCCGTGGCGTTGGCGGTCGAGGTCGGCGACGAGCGCCTCGAGTACGAGGCGCGGATGCGGCAGACGGCTTCGGCCAACATGGGCGGCGCGACCGACGTGATGCTGAACTCGTTCGCGTGGTGCCTCGCGCACCATGACGCGGATCCGCAGCGGTTCCCCGCCGACCTCGAGAACGGCGGCGCCGACCTGATGTGGCAGTTCAAGTGGATGGCCTCCTCGTTGCGGTCCTCGCCCGCGTTCTCGCAGGAGCAGATCGCCGCCGTGCTGGACGATATGGAGGCGCACTACCGCGCCGCCGGACTCGGCCTGAGCGGCGTGCTCACCGCACGCTTCGAGGATGCCTGGGACGCCGGTCGCATGGACGATGCCGAGGCACTGCGCGTGCAGCTCGAGGCCACTCCCCGCGACGACCACAGTCACTGCGACGCCTGCGGTCGCAGTCAGGTCGCCGGCTTCTATGCGGACACCGACCGCGACGACGAGGCGATCCAGCTGGTCGAGGAGATGATCGAGGGCGGCTTCTCCTGCGGCGAGGAGCCGGAGCATGCGCTCTCCCGGGCCCTGCTCCCCTACCTCCGCGCCGGACGCCCGGCGGAAGCGAAGACCGCCCACCTGCGCAGCTACCGCCTGGCGAAGGACAACCCGGACAACCTCCGCATCGTGGCCAACAACATCGTCTTCGCCGCGATCACGGGCAACGAGGCGCGGGCACTCGCCATGGTGGAGAAGCACATCGCCTGGCTGGCGCACGACGGACTGAACGTCGATGCGCATTTCGCCGCCCTCGCCGCCCTCGCCGTGGCCCTGGACCGAGTCACCGCCGCGGGGCACGGCGAAACCCCCGTGCGCGGTGCGGACGCTCCCTCCCTCGTCCCGTTCTTCGGCGAGCACGACGGCCCGTGGAGCGCGACCGACCTCGCTGCGGCGGCCTGGTCCGCCGCAGAGCGGATCGGCGCCGCGTTCGACGAGCGGGACGGGACCCGGGGACACGCCCGCAGTCTGGACCGGATGCGCGCCCTCGCCACGGAGCAGTACGACGTGCCGATCCGCTCGGATGCGTTCGTCGCCCCGACCCCGTCCGCCGCCCCGGTGGATGCGGACGGCTGGTTCGAGCGCGCGATGCAGCTCGCCCAGTTCGGGGCCGAACACGAGACCCTCGACGCTCTTCCCCGGGCTCTCGAGGTGGAGGAACCCGACAAGCGCGCCCAGCTGCTGTCGATGCGTCTGGGCATCCTGATCGCCCTCGACCGCGCCGAGGAGGCCCTGCAGCTGCTGCCCGAGCGCATCGCCGCGCTCCGGGCCGCCGGACGCGAGGTGCAAGCCGCACTGGAGGAACGCCTGGAGCTCGCGACCTTCGGGCTGAACACCCCCGAGACGACCGCCGCGCTGGAAGAGGCGATCTCCGACGCGGCTTCGCTTCCGGCCTGGTCGCGCGGTGACCTCGCGATCAGCCGCGCCGCACTGCACCTGCAGGCCGGCGAGGCGGATGCGGCACTGGATCTCGCAGAGATCGCCGCCCGCTCGTTCGCCGAGGCCGAGGACGTGCGCCTCTCGAACACCACGACCTTGCTGGCGATCTCGGCGGTGCTGAGCAAGGGCGACCTGGAACCGGCGATCACATTGCTCGACGGCTTCCTCGCCCAGGAAGACCTCAGCACCGGGCACCGGGCACAGGCCCTGCAGATCAGGGCGCGGGTGCGTGGCGGCACCGACAACTACGTCGAAGGCGCCACGGATGCAGACGAGGTCTGCCGGCTGCTCGCCGAGCTGGGAGCGACCCGCGCGCTTGGCGATGCGCACCTGCTCGCCGGGGCCCTCTGGGAGGACGCGGAAGAGCCCGAGAAGGCCGTTTCGCGCTACCGTCTCGCGTCGCGGCTCGCCGGAGAGGCCGGGGGCGACTCCACCGGTGTCGACTTCCGTCTCGCGCGCGCCATGCTGCGGGTCGGGGATGCGGAGGAAGCGGCGGAGCTGTTCGGCGATGTGCTGCAGCGGGAGGAGATCGCGGAGGTGGCCGCCGGCTCTCGCGCGATGACGGCATCGATGCTGGCCCGCGCCCTGGGCGCGGCCGGTGAGTTCGGCCAGGCCGTCGGGGCGCACGGCTACGCCTCCGAACTGTTCGGCCAGGCCGAAGAGCACGCCGATCAGGCGATGTCGATGACCGAGCAGGCCAAGATCCTCGCACGCTTCGACGAACAGGAGGACGCGATCGGGCTGCTGGAGGCGGCCGCCGAGATCGTGCGCCGCGCACCCGACGCCGTCGGAGCGCTGACCGAGGTGCTGCACAGTCTCGGGCAGGCGTACGGCGGTCGTGGTGACGAGCGGGCGTTCGCGCTCTTCGACGAGGTCGCCGCGCTCGCGCAGCAGCACGAGGCGGAGTGGCTCCTCGCCGATGTCACGGATTCGCGCGGTCGCGCTCTCGCCGAGCTCGGCCGGATCGACGAGGCGGTCGCGGCCGCGCTCACCGCTGCCGACGGGTTCGCCGCGCTCGGAGACCTGGGCTCTGCAGGGAGCTCTGAGCTGTTCGCCGGACGCGTGCTCGCCGGAAACGACAGGTCAGCCGATGCGGTACCCGTCTACCGCAGTGCGATCGAGCACGCCGCCGGCCACCCTCCGCTGCTGCAGGTGGCCGCGCTCGAACTCGGCAACGTCTTCGAGTCGCTCGGTCGGCACGGTGAAGCCGCCGAGATCCGTTCGCACCTGGAGAGCTGAGCGCCCGCTCAGAAGAACTGGCGCCAGTTCGCCCTGGCGAGATCGAGGAGCTCGTCTCCGCGCCCGGACATCACCGTGCGGATCGCGTACAGCGCGAAGCCCTTGACCTGGGCGGCCTCGATCGCGGGCGGCATCGACAGCTCCTGCCGTTCCGTCACCACGTCCAACAGGGCGGGTCCGTCGTGGGCGAGCACCTCGCGCACGGCCTCCGGCAGATCCTCGCTGCGCTCCACACGACGGGCGAAGATCCCCATCGCCTCGGCGATCGCGGCGAAGCTGGGGTTGTCCAATCCGGTCCCGTACGTCACGAAGCCCGCGGCCTTCATCTCGAGCTCGACGAAGTTCAGCGACGAGTTGTTGACCACGATGGTCTTCACGGGCAGTTCGTTCTGCGTCAGGGTCAGCAGCTCACCGAGCATCATCGAGAGACCACCGTCACCCGCGAGGGCCACGACCTGACGGTCGGGGTGTGCCACCTGCGCTCCGATGCCGTGCATCAGCGCATTCGCCATGGAGCCGTGCGTGAACGAACCGATCAGCCGGCGGTCCTGGGTCATCGACAGGTAGCGGGCCGCCCACACGGTCGGCGACCCCACGTCGGCGGTGAAGATCGCGTCGTCGGTCGCGTACTCGTCCAGGAGCCGAGCCAGATACTGCGGATGGATGGGGCGGTCGCCCTTCGCGGGCACCGCCAGCTCGTCGAGCTTCTTGCGCGTCTTGCGATAGTGGGCGGTGGCGTCGTCGAGGTGGCTCCGGTCGTCCTTGCGTGCCAGACGCGGCAGCAGGGCATCGGCGGTCGCGCGCACGTCACCGACCAGCCCCAGATCGAGGGGATGCCGCTTCCCGAGCTGTGCACCCCGGATGTCGACCTGGATCGTCTTCGCACCGTCCGGATAGAACTGCTCGTAGGGGAAGTCGCTGCCCAGCACGAGCAGGGCGTCGGCGGCCTCCATCGCGCGGAACCCGGAGGCGAAGCCCAGAAGCCCCGTCATCCCGACGTCGAAGGGGTTGTCGTACTCGATGAACTCCTTGCCGCGGAGGGCGTGCACGATCGGCGCGCCGAGCGTGTCGGCGAGGGCGATGACCTCGTCGTGGGCGCCCTCCACACCGGCACCCGCGAGGATCGTGACGCTGTTCGCCGCGTTCAACAGCGTCG
The DNA here is from genome assembly GCF_024498615.1 of Microbacterium sp. J1-1. Classification (NCBI taxonomy): domain Bacteria; kingdom Bacillati; phylum Actinomycetota; class Actinomycetes; order Micrococcales; family Microbacteriaceae; genus Microbacterium; species Microbacterium sp. J1-1. The sequence goes on from NZ_CP089590.1 coordinate 2,794,370, forward strand.
CCGCCTTCTCGAGCTCCGCAGCGCTCGGCACGATCACGGGATGGCTGCGCTCGATCACGACGGTGCGATCATCGGCGATGTCGGCGAGGGCGACGTCCCCCGGGATCACGAGCACCGCGACGCCGCGCTCCTCGATCGCGGCGCGCATGGCGATCTCCAGCAGGCGCGGCATCTGTGCGGGATCGGCGACGTACTCGACGTACACGCTGCACTCGCGGAAGATCTCCCGCGGATGCGTCTCCTGGAAGTACCCCGTGCCGATCTCGGTGGTGGGGATCTGCGCGGCGATGGCGAGCACCGGCACACGCGAGCGGTTCGCATCGTACAGTCCGTTGATGAGGTGCAGGTTGCCCGGTCCGCAGGATCCTGCGACGACCGCGAGCTCTCCCGTCGTGGCGGCATCCGCAGCGGCGGCGAACGCGGCGGACTCCTCGTGGCGCACGTGCACCCATCGGATCGTGCCGTCCTTGCGCAGGGCGTCCGTGAAGCCGTTCAGCGAGTCCCCGGGGATGCCGTAGACCCGGTCGATCCCATTGGCGTGCAGAGTCTTGACGATGTTCTCAGCGACGTTGGCCATGCTTCGACCCTACGCCCGGGCACCCACACGAAGGAGATCTCATGCTCTGAAGGAGCGAATGCTGTCGTCGCTCCTTCATCCTGTGAGATCTCCTTCATCCTGTGAGATCTCCTTCATCCTGTGAGATCTCCTTCATCCTGTGAGATCTCCTTCATCCTGTGAGATCTCCTTCAGGACGGGAGATCTCCTTCAGGACACGCGCCGCGCAGTGCCGGTGCGGTCAGTACTCCTGGGGACCGTCGCGCTCCGGCTCGGCACTGCGGCGGAACGCCCGCCCCGAGACCGAGGTCGGGGCGATGCGCACGAAGACGCGCTTGAGGGTGGGGATCCAGGGCCGGAGCCCCGCGGCCTCCGCCCGCTGCACGTCGGCATCCGACTCCAGTGCGGTGGCGTACCCGCGGATGATCACGCTCCAGGCATCCGTGTCGGTGTGGTCGTCGACCTCGAACAACACGTCGGTGTTGACGGTCAGCTCGAACAGCTTGCTGCCCGGCGCCGTGCGGAACAGGATGCCTTCGCCGTCGACCACGTAGTTCACCGGGAAGATGTCGATCGTGTCGCCCACATGGGTGACGAGTCGTCCCAGTTCCTGCGTGCCGAGCAGCTCCCAGCTCCGGTCCGAGGTCAGGGTCTCGATGGGGTCGGTGTGCGCGCTCATGCCGCCATTGTCTCCCACTCGATGTCTCCACCGACAGGCCATTCGTCACGCGTTCCGATGACGGCACGCGAACGGCCCCTCGCGGTCTGCGAGGGGCCGTTCATCGTGGCGCTCAGCCGATGCGGATGAGCTTCTTGTTGACGAACTCGTCGGCGGCCAGGTGGCCCAGCTCGCGGGCCGTGCCGCTGCGCTTGACACCGCCGAAGGGCAGCTCGGGGCTGTCGGCCAGCACGAGGTTGACGTAGACCATGCCCGCCTCGATCTTGTCGGCGACGCGCTCGGCCTGCTCGGCATCCGTGGTGAAGACGTACGAGCCGAGACCGAACGTGGTGTCGTTCGCGAGCTCGACCGCAGCGTCCTCGTCCGCCACACGGTAGACGACGGCAGCGGGCCCGAAGAGCTCCTCGCGGTACACGTTCATCTCGGGCGTCACGTCGGCCAGCACGGTCGGAGCGAAGAACGTGCCCTCGCGCGTTCCGCCGGTGAGCAGGGTCGCCCCCTGCTCGACGGCCTGGTCGATCTGCTTCTGCAGGGTGACCGCGGCCGTCTCGGAGGACACCGGACCGAGGACCGTGTCGTCGAGCATGGGGTCGGTCGCCTCGACCGCCGCCATCGCTGCCGTGAACTTCTCGACGAAGGCGTCGTACAGCCCGTCCACCACGATGAACCGCTTCGCGCCGTTGCAGGCCTGTCCGTTGTTGTCCAGACGAGCATCGACGCCGGCCTGCACGGTGGCGTCGAGGTCGTCGGTGGAGAGCACGATGAACGGGTCGGAGCCACCCAGCTCCAGCGCGACCTTCTTGAGGTTGCGGCCGGCGATCTCGGCGACGGCGGCGCCGGCGCGCTCGGAGCCGGTGAGCGAGACACCCTGCACGCGCGGGTCGGCGATCATCGTCGCGATCTGCTCGTTCGTCGCGAGCACGTTCTGGTAGGCGCCCTTCGGGAAGCCGGCATCGTGGTAGATCTTCTCGATCGCAGTCGAGGACTCCGGGCACTGCGGCGCCGGCTTCAGCAGGATCGTGTTCCCGACGATCAGGTTCGGGGCGGCGAAGCGGACGATCTGGTACGCCGGGAAGTTCCACGGCATGATGCCGATGAGCGGTCCGAGCGAGGAGCGGCGGATGACGGCCGAACCCTCCCCCAGGATCGCGATCGGCTGGTCCGCCATGATCGACTCCGCCTGGTCGGCGTAGTAGTCGGCGATGTCCGCGGCGAAGTCGACCTCGCCGAGCGCGGCCTCACGGGGCTTCCCCATCTCGCGCACGAAGATGTCGGCGAGCTCTTCCCGTCGCTCGCGGTGCAGCTCGGCAGCGCGGTGCAGGAGTGCGGCGCGCTCGGCGACGGTCGACGAGCGCGACCACTCGCGGTGGGCGTCGTCGGCGGCGGCAACGGCCTCCTCGATCTGGGCGTCGGTGAAGGTGTCGAAGGACGCCAGCGTCTCTCCGGTGGCGGGGTTGATGACGGCGTAGTCGGTCATGACATGTCCTCTCGTGTGGTGGGGCGGGACCCGACGGCGCGGGCCCCGCGCATCGGAATCAGGAGACCGGGATCAGCGTGTACTTGGTGGACAGGTACTCGTGGATGCCCTCGAACCCGCCCTCGCGGCCGACGCCGGACTGCTTGACGCCGCCGAAGGGGGCAGCCGCGTTGGAGACCACGCCCACGTTGAGACCCATCATGCCGGTCTCGAGCTTGTCGATCATCCGCTGTCCGCGCTGCAGGTTCTCGGTGAAGACGTACGAGACGAGCCCGTACTCCGTGTCGTTCGCGAGGTGCACGGCTTCATCCTCGGTCTCGAAGGTCGCGATGGCGAGCACCGGTCCGAAGATCTCCTCGCGGAGGATCGCGCTCCCGGCGACGACATCGGTGAGCACGGTGGGTTCGTAGAACGTGCCCGTGCCCTCGACGGCCTTGCCACCCGCGAGGAGGGTCGCACCGCGTCCGACCGCGTCGTCGACGAGCTCGCCGGCCTTGGCGACGGCATCCGCGTCGATGAGCGGACCGATCGCGACGCCGTCCTCCGTGCCCCGACCGATCTTCATGCTGTTGACACGTTCGGTCACGCGCTTCGCGAACTCGCCCGCGACGTCCTTGTGCACGATGAAACGGTTGGCCGCGGTGCAGGCCTGTCCGATGTTGCGGAACTTCGCGGCGAGCGCCCCGTCCACCGCCTTGTCGAGGTCGGCGTCGTCGAACACCACGAACGGCGCGTTGCCTCCGAGCTCCATCGACACGCGCAGCACGCCCTCCGCCGCCTGAGCGATCAGCTTGCGGCCGACTTCGGTCGAACCCGTGAACGACAGCTTGCGCAGACGCGGGTCGGCGATGATGGGTGCCGAGAGCGCGCTGGACTTCGACGTCTGCACGACGTTGACCACGCCCGCGGGCAGTCCGGCCTTCTCCAGCAGCGAGACGAAGAAGATCGTGGTGAGCGGCGTGAGTGCCGGGGGCTTGATCACGACGGTGCAGCCGGCGGCGAGCGCGGGGGCGATCTTGCGCGTCGCCATGGCGAAGGGGAAGTTCCACGGCGTCACGAAGAAGGACGGTCCGACCGGGCGCTGCGACACGACCATGTGGCCGGTGCCCTCCGGGTTGATGCCGTATCGGCCGCTGATGCGCACGGCTTCCTCGCTGAACCACCGCAGGAACTCGCCGCCGTAGCCGACCTCACCCCGGGCCTCGGCGAGGGGCTTGCCCATCTCGAGGGTCATGAGCAGGGCGAGATCCTCCTTGTGCTCCTGCACGAGGTCGAACGCCCGGCGAAGGATCTCGCTGCGCACGCGAGGAGCCGTCGCAGCCCAGTCGTCCTGAGCAGCGACCGCGGCGTCGAGCGCACGGATGCCGTCCGCGGGCGTCGCGTCAGCGATGGTGCGGATCACGGCACCGGTCGCGGGATCCTGCACGTCGAAAGTGCCGCCGGTCTCGCCGTCGATCCACTGACCGCCGATGAAGAGACCGGTGGGGATGCTGTCGAGGAGGGCCTGTTCGGTCTGGGTGCTCATGATTCTCTTTCTGTGAGGAGGGCTAGGAGCGCGGGCGTCGGCTGGGCGGTGCGTCGATGCCCAGCGTCTGTCCGCGGAAGAACGCCGGCCGTCGGACCGCGTTCCAGATCATGACGACGATGCCGACGACGATGATCAGCATCCCGAGGATGAAGACGATGCCGACGCCGCCGATCTGCGAACCGGACCCGTAGGCGGGGTCCATCGAGTCGATCAGCGTGGTGAAGAACAGCACCGCGAGGATCGCTCCGCCGACGAGCGGGAACAGGAACGTGAAGAAGAAGTTCCGCGTCGAGTCGAACCACTGCTTGCGGAAGTACCAGACACACGCGAAGGCGGTGATCCCGTAGTAGAAGCAGATCATCATGCCGAGCGTGAGGATGGTGTCCCACAGCGTGTCCTCGCTGACCACGCGCATGACGGCGTAGAAGGCCGATGCCACGATCGCCGAGACGATCGTCGCGTACCCGGGCGTGAAGAAGCGCGGGCTGACCTTCGCGAACGACTTGGGCAGCGCGCCGTAGTGCCCCATCGCGAGCAGCGTGCGCGCCGGTCCCACGAACGTCGACTGCAGCGACGAGGCCGAGCTGGTGAGCACGGCGAGCGAGACGAGGAACGCGAGCGGACCGAGGATCGGGCCGGAGAGGTGGAAGAACACGTTCTCCTGGATGTCCTCGTTGCCGAGTCCCAGCGCACCGGTTCCGACGCCGGCGAACATGATCATCGCGACGGCGAGCAGCAGGTACAGCGAGACGATCGTGAGCACCGTGAGGGTGGCCGCACGCCCCGGGGTCTTCTCGGGGTCCTTGGTCTCCTCGTTCATGGTGAGCGTGACGTCCCAGCCCCAGAAGATGAAGATCGAGAGCGAGAGGCCGGCCGCGATCGCGCTGAACGACGAGATCGCGAAGGGGTTGAACCAGTTGAGATCGAACGGCTGGTAGTCGAAGCCGTTGCCGGCGACGGCCTGGACGATCGCCGAGATCGCGAAGAAGACGAGGACGAGGATCTGGAAGCTCACCAGCCAGTACTGCAGCTTCTGCGTCGTCTGCATGTCGCGGTACGAGACCCAGGTCGCGCCGAGCATGAACAGCAGGCACACGCTGATGTTGATCCAGGTGACGCTCGCCAGCCCGGCGATGTCCGGATTGCCGGTGATCTGCGAGATCAGGAGGAACAGGAAGTCGACCGCGATGCCGGCGAGGTTCGACAGCACCAGGATCGTGGCGACCACCAGGCCCCAGCCCGCCATCCAGCCGACCCACGGCCCGAAGGCGCGGGCAGCCCACGTGAACGAGGTGCCGGAGTCGGGCATCCGGTTGTTCAGCTCGCGATAGCCGAAGGCGACCAGGAGCATCGGGATGAACCCGACGAGGATGATGGCGGGGATCTGCGACCCTACCGTGGACGCGACCGGGCCGACGGCCGCGGTGAACGTGTATGCGGGCGCGATGCACGAGATGCCGATCACGACCGCGCCGATGAGGCCGACCGTTCCGGCGCTCAGGCCCTTCGTGGAGATACCGGTGGTGACACCGGATTCGGGCTCCGTCGCCCGGTTGGTGCTGCTCATCAGCGTTCTCCTGCCTCGTTGCGGGTGCGCGGGACGACGATCATGGGGACGGGGAGCTCGTGCAGCATCTTCGCTGCCGTGGACCCCAGGAAGAGACGACGGGGCTGGGCCAGGCGGCTGGAGCCGACGAGGACGACCTCCCCGGGAAGCCAGTGGAGCTGCGCGACGGCATCCTCGACGGAGTCGCCCGGTGCCTTCTCGACTGCGGCGGTGCGACCGTCCGGCAGCAGCTCCGTCGCCACCGCCAGCACCTCCTGCGCGTGCGTGTCGCCGACCGTGCGGATCGCGCCCGTGTCGAGCCCCGGAGGCACGTCGAACGGCACGAGGGACACGAGTCGGAGATCGACACCGCTGTCGCCGGCGATGGCTACGGCCTCGTCGAGAAGGGCATCGGCGCCCGGCCGCGAGCCGACCGCGACGGTGACGCGCGGGATCACGTGGTCGTCCTGCTGCGCGGTCCCCACGGGGGCGAGGGCCACCGGGATGGTCGACGAGTGCAGGAGCTCGGAGGCGACGCTGCCGAGACGGTGGCGTCCGAAGATGCCACCACCCGCTGCGCCGATCACGATGACCCTGGCGCCGAACTCCTCACCGGCGGCGATCAGTCCTTCGGCGAACGACTCGGAGAAGCGCACGTGACCGCTGCGGGTCAGCTCCTGCGGAAGGCTGACCACGGCCTCGCCGAGCCACTTCTTGGCCTGCGCCCTGATGTGCTCTTCGTAGGCCCGCTCCGGCGGCACCGCGGCGTTGCGGGTGCCCTCGTTGGGAAGCACGATCACCAGGTGCAGCGTCGCGCCGAGGCTGCGGGCGAGCCGCGCACCGAGGGCGGCAGCATCCGCTCCCGCATCCGTCGCCGTGTACCCCACGACGACCGAGCCGTTCATCAGCCGACGCTCTCTGCGGAGCCGTTCTCACGGCTTGCTTCGACGATGTTCGAGGCCACCAGGTGCCCCATCCGGATCGCACCGTCCACGTGCTGGTACCCGGCACCGGCGATGTCGCTGCAGGCGAAGTGGATCGGGCCGACCGGGGTGCGGAGGTCCGCGCCGTACCGGTGCAGGCCGCCCATGTCGAAGCTCGCGGCATAGGCGCCGCGCGTCCATTCCTCACTGCCCCAATCGCTCTCGTAGTAGACGACCGGGTTCTTGGCCTCGGGACCGTAGTAGTGCGACAGCGACTCGAGGATGCGCTCCTTGCGCTCCTCGGCCGAGAGTTCGAAGACCCCGTCGGCGTTGGCGTCGGACACGAAGCCGACCAGGGTGCCGCGCTCATCGCCGTGGTTCGTGTTGTCATAGGCCTCGTGCGAGAGCTCGTACGGGCTGAACGCGGTACCGCTGAGACCCTGCTCGCGCCAGAACGGACGGTCGTAGACCGCGTGCACCTTGATGACGAAGCCCATCGAGAGGTGCTGGTGCAGCTGATGCTGGCGGCGCGGCAGCGGCGGCACGAACGAGATGCGGCTGTACAGCACCGGCGCGTGCGCGAGGATCGCGTGGCGGGCACGGACCGTGAGGTCGTCGGTGGTGGCGACGACGCCGGCATCCGACCACTCGAGGCTGCGCACGGGCTGGTTGAGGAGCACATCGTCGCCCAGACGCTCGGCGAGACGCAGCGGCACTTGCTGGAGCCCGCCGACGACCCGCTTGTCGAGGATGAAGTCGGCATCCACGAGGTTCGAATAGGAACCGGCGGACGAGGCCATCAGCAGCGACTGGAGCAGGGAGAACGCGTGCGTCGGCTTGGTGAGCATCGCGGATCCCGTGGCGAAGGCCAGGTTCCGCACGGCCTCGTCATCGTCGGTCTGCTGACGCAGCCACGCGTCCCAGGTGATGGAGTCCCAGTCGGCGGCGCTCGGGTGCGCCCAGGGACGATCCGGGTCGATCTCGGCGACGAGCGCATCCAGGATGTCGGTGATCCGAGCGATCTCCGCCTCGGTCTCCGGGGCGACGGGGAACATCTCGCCGGTGAAGCGGTGCACCTGCCCATCGGGTCCGATGTAGACGCTGTCTCCTTCGCGGTAGCGGCTGTAGGTCTCGAGCCCCAGCTCCTCGATCGCGTCCTTGAGTGCATCCTGATCGGGCGAGACCCACTGGCCGCCGATCTCGAGCATGGCGCCGTCGATGACGTCGGTCCACAGTCGTCCGCCGACGCGGTCGCGGGCTTCCAGCACGGCGACCGACAGGCCGGCCTTCCGGAGGTCGTTCGCCGCCGTGAGCCCTGCGGCTCCGGCACCGACGATCAGTACATCGCGGGTGATCTCAGACATCTGCAACTCCTTCGTTGGGAAGTAGTGCCGGTCGCGACCCGAAATCCCCCGATTGGGGTCGCGACCGGACAGGGGGTCAGGCCACGCGGCAGCGCGGCCTGCACATCATTCCGTGGCCGCGGCGAGGGCGGCGGCCACGACGTCGAGGCCTTCGTTCAGCAGGTCGTCGCCGATCGAGAGCGGAGGAAGGAAGCGGATGACGTTGCCGTAGGTTCCGCAGGTGAGGACGATGACGCCCTGCGCGATGCAGGCCTTGGCGACCGCGGCCGTGAGAGCGGCGTTCGGTGCCTTGGTCTCGGGGTCGACGAACTCGGCCGCGATCATCGCACCGTGGCCACGGATGTCGCCGATGCGAGGGTCGCTCTCCTGGATCGCGGTGAGGCGGTCCGTGAGGATCGTGCCGATCTCCCGGGCACGCTCGATCACCCCGTCGTTCTCGAACACGTCGATCGACGCGAGCGCCGCGGCGCACGCGATCGGGTTCCCGCCGTAGGTGCCGCCCAGACCACCGGAGTGCGAGGCGTCCATGATCTCCGCGCGGCCGGTGACGGCGGCGAGCGGAAGACCGCCGGCGATCCCCTTGGCGGTGGTGATCAGGTCGGGCTCGATGCCGAAGATCTCGCTCGCGAACATGTGCCCCGTGCGGGCGAATCCGGTCTGCACCTCGTCGGCGATGAAGACGACGCCGTTCGCGCGGCACCAGTCGACGATCGCCGGCAGGAAGCCGTCGGCGGGGACGATGAAGCCGCCCTCGCCCTGGATCGGCTCGATGATGACCGCGGCCAGGTTGTCGGCGCCGATCTGCTTCTCGAGCTGGAGGATCACGCGGGCAGCGGCCTCGCCACCCTCGAGCCCGTCACGGAACGGGTACGACATCGGCGCGCGGTAGACCTCGGGGGCGAACGGGCCGAACCCGCTCTTGTAGGGCATCGACTTGGCGGTGAGCGCCATGGTCAGGTTGGTGCGGCCGTGGTAGCCGTGGTCGAAGGCGACGACCGCCTGGCGACCGGTGTGCTTGCGGGCGATCTTGATGGCGTTCTCGACCGCCTCCGCTCCCGAATTGAACAGGGCGCTCTTCTTGGCGAATCCACCGGGGGTGACGCGGTTGAGTGCTTCAGCGACGTCGACGTACGACTCGTAGGGCGAGATCATGAAGCAGGTGTGGGTGAACTGCGCGGCCTGGGCGGCGACGGCGGCGGCGACCTTCGGGTGCGCGTTGCCGACCGTGGTCACGGCGATGCCCGAGCCGAGGTCGATGAGGGAGTTCCCGTCGGCATCGACGACGACTCCGCCGCCGGCCGCGACGGCGGCGATCGGCACGGTGTGACCGACACCCGCTGCCACGGCATCCGCCTTGCGCGCGAGCACCTCGGCCGAGCGGGGCCCGGGGAGGTCCGTGACCAGACGACGCTCCTGCGGGAGGTCGGGTCCGCCGAGAGGGACTGCGGGGGCTGCGGTGTCGAGGAGTGCCATGATCGCGAGCGTACGGCGGTGCCGAAGATCCCCGCACTCGCCGAGACGTACAATCTGAGGAGAGAATTCGCCATGTTGTACATACGAGAGGACGTGCCGTGCCCACGACCGAGCAGCCGACACTGCGCGCCCTGCTGCGTCGCCGCGATCTCGGACTCGCACTCGTCCCCCGCGAGGCCGAGCTGGCGGACGGAGCTCTCGACCGTCCCCTGCGCTGGGTGCACAGCTCGGACCTGGCCGATCCGACACCGTTCCTCTCGGAAGACCTCGCCCTGCTGACCACCGGCACACAGTTCGACGAGGCCGTCGGCATCGACACCTACGTCGGTCGCCTCGCCGATCGGGGTGTCCTCGGACTCGGTTTCGGCACCGAGGTGCACCGCTCGGGCGTTCCGGACGAGCTGGTCGCCGCCTGCGCCACGCACGGCATGCCCCTGTTCACCGTGCCGTACCGCACACCGTTTATCGCGGTCGCCCGCGCCCACTCCGAGGCGATCGCCGCGCAGGCCTATGCCCGCCGATCCTGGGCGCTGGACACACAGCGCGCCCTCGCCCTCGCCGCCCTGCGTCCGAGCGGACTCGATGCGACGATCGCGGAACTCGGACGACGGCTCGAGGTCTGGGCGGGGATGTTCGACGCCGCGGGAACGGTCGTCGCCTCCCACCCCCGAGACCGCCTCGACACCGAGGTGCGCGACGCCCTGGGCGAGCGGGTGATGGAGATCCTCACCCGTGGGCTCGAAGCCGGGCAATCACTGGTCCTCGGCGAGCACACGTTCATGCTGTTCACCGTCGGTCGCGGCGGACATCTGCGCGGGGTGATCGCCCTCGCCATCGACGCGCTGGACCCGGAAGCACGGTCGGTCGTGACATCGGTGATCGCGATGGCCGGACTCGCGATGGAGCAGAGCGAACAGCTCGCACGGAGCCGTCGACGCCTGCATGCACAGCTCCTCGGCTCGCTCCTCGCCGACGACCCGGGCTTGGCCAGAAGAGTGCTGGGAAGCATGCCGCCCGCTCCGGTGGTCGTGGCCGTCGCCGCTGATGCCCCGGCCGGCCCGCTCGCGGACTGGTGGGAGCGGAACCGGGTCGAGCACGGCACCGCCGTCTTCCTGGCCGAGTCCGAGGACGGCGTGACGATGTGTCTCTCCGTCGGCGATGAGTCCCTGCTCGATGAGGCGGCCGCGCGCTTCGGCATCCGCATCGGCGTCTCCGAGCCCGAGGGGTACGGCTCCTTCTCCCGGGCGCACGCTCAGGCACTCACCGCACTGCGGCAACAGGGCACCCACGGCGTCGCACGCTATGCCGACACCGTCGGTTCCCGCATCCTCACCGCACTCGCGACGGATGAGGCACGCCTGGTCGCGGAATCACGCCTCGCACCGATCCGTGAACACGATGCCCGCACCGGTGCCGAGCTCGAGCGCTCGCTGCGCACCTGGTTGGAGCACGACGCCAAGGCCGAATCCGCCGCGATCGCACTCGGGGTGCATCGGCACACGCTGCGCACCCGCATCGCCCATGCGGGTGCGCTGCTCGACATCGATCTGTCGACCTTCCCCGCGCGCGCGGAGCTCTGGACGATCCTGCAGACCGCTCGCGACTGACCCCTCGGTGAGCCGTTCCGGTCGCAATTCGTACCACCTATACGGCGCTTTTCCGAGAGAGAGTGCGACCGGAACGATCAGCCGGGATCGATCGCCGACGCGCCCAGCACGGACCGGCAGCGGACCACGTCGTCCGCGGTCTGGGCGATCAGGTCGTCGACGCGGTCGAACCGGAGCGTCGGACGCAGCAGCGCGATCAGGGTCACATCCAATCGTCGGCCGTACAGGTCGATGTCCGCGTCGTGCAGATGCACCTCGACCCGCCGCTCACGGTCGCCGTCGAAGGTCGGGTTCGCTCCGACGCTGACGCTCGCCGCCCAGGGATGCGCGGCTCCATCGATCCGGACCCATGCCGCGTAGATGCCGTCGTCGGGGAGGCTGTCGTCCGCGAGCTCCAGGTTCGCCGTCGGGAAGCCGAGCTCCCGTCCCCGACCGTCACCGGGGACGACGAGGCCGGCGATCGCCCCGAGCGGCTGAGCGCTCACGCGCTCTCGGGGGCGGCGATGGCGCGGTAGCGGCTCTGGTGGAAGACGAGGGGCTCGACGTCGTCGAACAGCGTGAGATCGGCGATCTCGTACAGCGCGATCTCGTGATCCCCGCCGTCGAATGTGCTGTGCAGGCGGCAGGTGAGCCAGAGCGCGGCATCCGAGATGAGCACGGCCCCACCGTCGGTGCGCTGCCACTCGTGACCGCCGAACCGGTCCCCCTCACGCGCCGACAGCGAACGACTGAGCGGCTCGTGGTGCGCGGCCAGCACACTCATGCCGAGTTCGGGGACCTCGCGCAGCACCGGCCAGGTCTTCGAGGTGCGCGCCGCGCTGATGGCGACGAGCGCCGGTTCGAGCGAGATCGACGTGAAGGAGTTGACCGCCATCCCCACAGCCCGATCGTCGATGTGCGCAGCGAGGGCGACGACGCCGGTCGGGTATACCGAGAACGCCCGGCGGAGGGCGAGGTCGCGCGGGAGGGCTTCGGTCACGGCAGACGTCATTTCGGCTTCCTTTCGTTAGTCAACTTTGACTAGTTTCGATAATAGGCAACTTTGATCATGCAAACAACCGGAATCTTGGACCCCAGCCGTTAGCATGAGGGGCATGTCGACCACCCGCCTCGTCGTCCTCGGCGCCGTGAAGCAGTTCCAACCCGTACACGGGTACTTCCTCCGCCGAGAGCTCATGACATGGCATGTCGACGAGTGGGCGCACATCCAGCCCGGATCCATCTACAACGCCCTGCGCGCCCTCGAGGTCGACGGCTACATCGCCGAGAGCGGCACCGAGGCCGAGGGCAAGCGACCCGCGCGCACGACCTATCGCATCACACCGTCCGGCGAGGTCGAGCTCCAGCGGATGCTGCGGGAGAACCTCTGGAACGTCGCCGCCTTCGACACCCAGGCCATCATGACCGTCGCCTCGTTCATGTTCGTGCTGAGCCGGCAGGAGGTCATCGCCGGCCTCGAACATCGCCTCATCAAGAGCGACGCGATCATCACTCAGAACGGCTTCGACGTGCAGGACACGCTGCGCTCCGAGACGACGCCGAAGTACGTGCGCGAGATCTTCGACCTCTCCACCGCCCGCCTCACTGCCGAGAAGCAGTGGCTGCTCGACCTGCTGGAGCGCCTCCGCGGCGGCGAATACACCTTCGCCGGCGAGACGGTGAGCACGGACGACGACACCGCCCGCACGGAGTAGCGACTCAGCGCGAGGCGACGAGCGTCGCGATCGACTCGGCGGTCAAGGCCGCGGTGGTCGCCCCGCGGTGCCGGGCCACGATGGCTCCAGCCGCGGAGGCGCCGATCAGAGCTTCCTCGATCCCGTCGCCGCGGGCGAGGGCCGCGGCCAGGGCCCCGCAGAACGCGTCGCCGGCCCCGGTCGTGTCGACCGGGTCGATCCGGAAGGCCTCGGTATGCAGGGGGTCGCGCCCCGCGCGGTGGAGGACCACTCCCCCGGCACCCTGGGTGAGCACGATGGTCCGTGCACCCGCCACATGCAGCCGGTCGATACCGCCGAGCTCGGCGCACTCCGTCTCGTTCACCACCAGCACATCGACATCGGGGAGCATCTCGACCGCGGCGGGGTGGGCGGGCGCGGCGTTGAGAATCGTCAGCGCGCCGGCCATCCGTCCCGCATGCAGCGCGGCGGACACACTCGCGGCCGGCACCTCCAGCTGGGCGAGCACGACCGCTGCGCCCTCGATCCCGGCGATCGCATCGTCCGCGTCGAGCTCGGCGTTCGCGCCGGCAGCCACGATGATGCTGTTGTCTCCGTCAGCGAAGGCCAGCACGTGGGCAACCCCGGTCGGAGCTGCGGCGCTGCGGCGCAGGAAAGTCGTCACGCCGGCGTCCGACAGCGTCCGCTCGAGCACGTCAGCGGCCTCGTCCTGCCCGACGACCGCGCAGAAGCGGGTACGAGAGCCGCTGCGCGCGGCGGAGACGGCCTGATTCAAGCCCTTCCCTCCGGAGAAGCGTCCGCCGGCTCGACCGAGCAGGGTCTCACCGACGAGCGGGGGGCGCGAGACCTCGACGACCAGGTCGAGGTTCGCGCTCCCCACCACGGCGACACCGGTGCGGGTGTCAGACACGCGACATCGTCCGCCGGTACTGCGAGCCCGTGTGCGAGTCGGCGAGCGCAGGAGTGGGCGTGCCGATCAGACGCTCGCGCAGCGACTGCGACTCGGACGAGGGGTCGACCACCGCACCGCGCTCCTTGAGGATCGGCAGCACGTGCTCGATGAAGTCGACGGTCGAGGCCGGCGGGATGACGGGGGCGAACAGGAAGCCGTCGAGGTCGGCGCCGTCGGCGAGCTCGATCATCCGGTCCGCCACCTGCTCGGGGGTGCCCACGATCGGGCGGGCGCCGACGCCGTGCGCGTGCCAGTCGCCGAGCACATCACCCACAGTCTTGTCGGCGAAGCGGGCCACCTGCGTCTGCGACAGCTCGGTGCTCAGCTCTGACATCGGAGTGCTCGGCGCGTAGGCCGAGAGGTCGAGCCCGGTGAACCAGGCGTACGAGGCGACCGTGACGTCGGGGTTCTGCGCATCGGCGACCTCGGCGTACTTGCGCTGCGCCTCCTCCTCCGTGCTGCCGACGATCGCGGCGAACGCCGACATGATCTTCACCTCGTCGGCCGCGCGGCCGTTCTTGACCGCCTCCTCACGGATCGCGGCGGAGTGGGCGCGGAGCTGCTCGACCGAGCCGCTGCCGACGAAGATCGCCTCCCCGTGCTTGCCTCCGAACTCGCGGCCTGCGGGTGACGCACCGGCCTGGAAAAGCACCGGAGTGCCCTGCGGCGAGCGCGAGGTGTTGCCGTAGCCGTGCGAGCGGAAGTAGGGGCCGTCGTGCGCGATGCGGTGCACCTTGGACGGATCGGCGAAGCGGCCGGACTTGTCGCGCTCCAGCGCGCCCTCCTCCCAGGCCTGCTCCCACAGCTTGTACACGACCTGCATGAAGTCGTCGGCCATGAGGTAGCGCTCGTCGTGGCCGACCATCGGCACACCGAAGCCCTGCACGGCGGTGTCGGCGGTGCCCGTGGTGACGACGTTCCAGCCGATGCGTCCGCCGGACAGGATGTCGAGCGTCGCCATGCGGCGCGCGAAGGCATAGGGCGGCTCGAGCAACGTCGACCCCGTGGCGACGAGTCCCAGTCGCGTGGTCTCGGGGATGAGGGCGGCGAGGATGATCGCGGGGTCGAGGCGCGGCAGGTCCAGCCCCTCCACCGAGCAGATGTCGGGACGCTCGCCGGCGACGTCGGCCCAGCCCCAGGCATCCGCGAGGAAGAGGAAGTCGAACCCGGCGTCCTCGACCATGCGCGCGGTGTCGCGCCAGTACTCGAGCTTGTCGAACAGGTAGCGCCCGTTGTCGGGGTGTCGCCAGGTCGCCGTACCGGAGTCGTTCGCCTGGGCGTTCTCGAAGAGGCCGAGACGCAGCGGCTTGACGGTGTTCTGATCGGTCATGTGCGGGTGCCTTCCTTGTGGGTGGTTCTGGTCGTTCTGAGGTGGTTCCGGGCACGCCGGAGGAACCCCGGGACGAGTCGGGGGCTCTCGTCCCGGGATGAGGGGGTGCGGCGTCAGCCCTTGGCGGTGACCTCGCCATCGCTCCACCAGAGCACACGCTTGCGCACCAGGGCGAGGACGATGATCAGCAGCACACCGAGCAGACACAGCAGGGCGATGCTGGCCCAGGTGACGGGCAGGTTCGCCTGCGCGGCCGAGGTGGTCACGAGCGAACCGAGGCCGGCCTGCTGACCTGCCGCGACGAACTCGGCGACCGCCGCGCCGACGACCGCGAGCGGCAGGGCGATGCGGAGCCCCGCGAACACGTAGGGCATGCTGCCGGGGAAGCGCAGCTCGCGGAAGATCTCCCACCGAGAGGCGTGCAGCGTCTTGAAGACGTCGAGCGCCTTCTGGTCGACATCACGCAGACCGGCGAGCGAGTTCACCAGCATCGGGAAGAAGACCACGAGCCCGGTCACGATGAATTTCGGGACCATCCCGAAGCCGAAGGCCACGACCAGCGCCGGGGCGATCGCCACGATCGGCGTCACCATCACGATGATCACGAGCGGCATCACAGCCCGTTCGATGACCTGGAACTCCGCCATCACCACCGCCAGCAGGAAGCCGGCGAGGATGCCTGCGGCGGCACCGACCACGACCTCGAGCAGGGTGACGAGGAAGTTCGACCAGTACATGCCGGCATCGTCGACGAGACTCCCGCCGATCGCCTCGAGTGTCGGAAGCACATACGGGTTGGTCCAGGCCACGATCTGCCACAGCAGTGCGGCGATCACGAAGGTGATCAGGGTGGGACCCCACGACCCCCAGCGCAGCCACGGCGGGACGCCCCGGCGCGGCTGCGCCTTCAGGCGGGCGGTCGCGAGGGTCGCGGTGGTGTCTCTCATCGTCAGCTCAGACATGGGCCTTCTCCGTCTGCGCGCGCAGCGCACCGCGCACGACTGCCTCCAGCTCGCGGAACTCGTCCGTCGCATAGGCCTCCTCGGTGCGCGGCCGCGGGAGGTCGACGTCGATCACCTGGGCGATGCGCCCGGGGTGGGCGGCCATCACCACGATGCGGTCGGAGAGCATGATCGCCTCCGGCACGGAGTGCGTGACGAACATGACGGCCTTCCGGTTGGACTGCCAGAACTCCAGCAGGGCGATGCGCTGCAGGTCCCGGTTCATCTCGTCGAGGGCCGAGAACGGCTCGTCCATCAACATGATGGCGGGGTCGAACACGAAGGCCCTGGCGATCGCGGCACGCTGCTGCATGCCGCCGGACAGCTGCCCGGGATACTTCGTCATGGCCTGGCCGAGACCGAACGTCGACAGCAGCTCCGCCGGGTCGCGCAGAGCTCTTCCGGCGTTCGCCTTGGCGTTGATGCGCACCGGGAGCTCGACGTTCTCGCGCACGGTCTTCCACGGCAGCAGCGCGGGCGACTGCGGCACGAGGCCGATCTTCTTGTCCCGCGATGCCGCCGTGACGCTCTCACCGTCGATCGTGACCGTGCCGGAATCGGCCTCGAGGAGACCGGCGACGACCTTGAGCAGCGTGGACTTGCCGCAGCCGCTCGGGCCGATCACCGACACGAACTCGCCCATGCCGATCGTGAGGTTCACGTCGTCGAGCACCGTGACCTCGGCGCCGTCGACGCCGAACGACTTCGAGACGTTCCTGACCTCGACGCCCGTGCCCTGTGCGACCGACATCACTTCGCCGGCCATGTCAGAGTGTCGCCGTCGTAGAGGTCGGCGACCAGGTCGGCGTCCATCATGTCGGCGATCGCGGGCAGGCCCTTGACGCCGCCGTACTTCTTCACGAGGGCGTACTCGGGCTCCCACATGGACTCGTTCTGCACGCCGGGGTTACCGCCGGCGCTCTCCCGGACCCATGCGGACTCCACTTCCCACGTGCGGGCGAGCTGATCGCGCGGGAACGCGGCGCCCTGATTGTTGTCCTCGGCCAGCTTCGCGAGCGTGTCGATGCAGGCATCCGACTCGTCCAGGCAGTACTGCAGCGCCTTGAGACTCGCCCGCATGAAGTCCGCGGCGACCTCGCGGTGCTCGTCGAGGAAGCGAGAGTTGACCTCCATCACGTTGTACGTGCCCTCGACGCCGAGGTCGGAGGGGAGGAACTCACTGAACGGCAGGCCCTGCGCCTTGAGCGACTGCGGCTGGTTGGACGCGTAGCCGACGATGGCGTCGACCTGCTCACGCACGACGACGGTCGGGTCGTAGTTGGTCATCTTGACCATCTCGACCTTCGACACGTCGACACCGGCCTCATCGAGCATGGCCGAGGCGATCGGGGTCAGGTTGATGAAGTATCCGAGCGATCCACCCTCGAGGTCGGTGAGGCTCTCGAGCTTCTCGTTGCCGAAGATCGAGAACGGCGGGGTGGTGCCGTAGGTCGCGACCGCTGTGAGGTTCTTGCTGTTCGCCGCTGCCAGCATCACATCGGATGCGGAGCCGAGAGCGGTGAACTGCGCCTGGCCGGATGCCACGAGCTGCTGCCCGTTCGCACCGGAGGCGTTGATCTCCACGTCCAGGCAGAGATCGTCGAAGTAGCCCAGCTCCTCGGCGAGGAACACGTCGAGCTGCCCGGCGCTGGCGGAGTAGCCGTAACCGGAGATGTAGGTGATGGTGCCGGCATCCTGATTCCGCTTGCAGGCGTCGGTGTCGCTCGCACTCGTGGGGGCGGTATCGCCGCCTGGCGTCTGCGCGGAGCATGCTCCGAGCGTCAGCGTGGCGGCGAGAACGCACGTCAGGGTGGCAGTGATGCGGAATCGGGTTTCCGCAGAGGAAGTAGCCATGAGGGTCCCTTCTCGGCCGTTCGTCGTTGATGGCTCGATGAAAGTAACATAGTCAAGATTGACTAAGCAAGATCGAACTAATTTTTGACGAACCGCGAAGGGTGGCAAAGACTCAGCGAGGGGCGTGGGCCTCCAGGAACTCGTACACGTCGGTCGTGTCGACGCCGGGGAACGACCCGGTCGGCAGGGTCGCCAGCAGGGTGCGCGGAGTCTTCACATTGGGCCAGGAGTTCTCACGCCAGCGCTCCTCGAGCTCGGCAGGTGCCCGTCGACAGCAGACCTCGACGGAGTGCTTCGAGACGCCGCGGTGCGAGGTGTCGCGCCCCACGAACCACCGCGTGTCATCGAAGCGCACGCCCACGCTGACCGAGTGCAGCCCCTCGCTCGACGCCTCGACCCGCGCGGTGCACCAGTACGTCCCGTTGCCGGTATCGGTGTACTGGTAGTACGGGTTGAAGCGGTCGTCCTCGTCGAACACCACTCGCGACGTCCACTTGCGGCAGCACATCTGCCCCTCGATCGCCCCGAGACGGTCGGTGGGGAAGTTCACGTCGTCGTTCTCGTACGCCTTCGTGATCGTGCCCGACTCGTGCACCTTGAGGAAGTGCACCGGGATGTCGAGATGCCGCGTCGCGAGGTTCGTGAAGCGATGCGCCGCCGTCTCGTACGACACCGAGTACGCGTCACGCAGATCCTCGATCGAGATCGCCCGCCGCTGCTTGGCGTCTTTCAGCGCCGGGACCACGTGCCCCTCGGGGATGAGGAGCGCACCGGTGAGGTAATTGGTCTCGACGCGCTGCCGCAGGAACTCGGCGTAGCTGCGCGGCTCGGAGTGCCCGAGGATGCGGCTCGACAGCGCCTGCAGCACCGCGGTGCGGGCATCCCCCTTGGCCGGCACGCTGCTGGACAGGTACAGCCTTCCGTTCGCGAGGTCCGCGACGCTGCGGGTGGTCTGCGGCAGGTCGGGCGCGTAGTGCAGCGTGAACCCGAGGTACGCCGCGATCTCGGAGGCGGTGCGCTGGGTGAGGGGGCCACCGGGGTGCCCGACGGCGGCGAGGATCTCCGCAGCCTTCGTCTCGAGCTCGGCGAAGTGGTTGTCCTGACGACGCATCAGGTGCCGCAGCTCCACGTTCGCCCGCCGCGCCTCCTCCGGCGTGGCGGCCCGCTCGTCCTTGAGCCGGTCGATCTCGCCGTGCAGCGCCAGCAGCGCCTTCAACGCGTCGGTCGGCAGGCTCTTCGCGATCCGGAACGGCTCGATGCCGAGGGCCTGGAACGTCTGCCCCTTCATCGCCCGCTCCAGCGCGATCTCGATCGCACTGCGTTCGTCGAGCGGCTCCCCCTCCAGCAGCGCGTCGATGGTGACGCCGAGCGCCCGGGCGATCGTCTGCAGCTGCGTGAGCTTCGGCTCTCGCTTGCCGGTCTCGATCATCGACATCTGACTGGGGGCGCGATCGACCGCCGAGGCGAGGTCGTCGAGCGTCATCCCCCGCGCGGTTCGCAACTGTCGGATGCGTCGACCGATCGTGAGGGCGTCGGTCTCTTCTGCGGTATCCATCCCACTCCTCTTTTGCTCGCACCTCGTGCTCGCACCCCGTGCGGGATCAGAAACGCACCTCCACGAGGCACTTCCGGCGCGTTTTTGCACTTCGACCGCCGATGGTCGGAGCGAGTGGAGGCGATTCTGTCACAGAAGCAGAAGAATGACGAAACTTCTGCGTGGAATCGGTCGTTCTGATGCCTGAACTTCACGCACAGTGGAACCACGCCACACCGGCACCGCAGCCGGATCCACCGAGGAGACATCATGACGAACACCGCCCACACCCCGACGCCCCGCCCCGCCGGTCTGCGAGCCGGCGACCAGGTTCAGACGGCCGCCGAACTCCAGGAGATCTGGGACACCGATCCCCGCTGGGACGGCGTCGAGCGCACGTACTCGGCGGAGGACGTCATCCGCATCCGGGGTTCGGTCCGCGAAGAGGCCACGCTCGCCCACCGAGGCGCCGACAACCTCTGGAACCTCCTGCACACCGAGGACTATGTCCGAGCACTCGGCGCCTACACGGGCGGCCAGGCCGTGCAGCAGGTGCGGGCCGGTCTCAAGGCCATCTACCTCTCCGGATGGCAGGTCGCCGCCGATGGCAACCTGGCCGGACAGACCTACCCCGACCAGTCGCTCTACCCCGCGAACTCGGTGCCGGCCGTCGTGCGCCGCATCAACAACGCGCTCCTGCGTCAGGACCAGCTCGAGCACGCGGAGGGCGAGACCACCCAGGACTGGCTCGCCCCGATCGTCGCCGACGCGGAGGCCGGCTTCGGCGGACCCCTCAACGCCTACGAGCTCGCGCAGTCGCTCATACAGTCCGGTGCCGCCGGCATCCACTGGGAGGACCAGCTGGCCAGCGAGAAGAAGTGCGGCCACCTCGGCGGCAAGGTGCTCGTGCCCACCCAGCAGCACATCCGCACTCTGAACGCCGCCCGTCTCGCGGCCGACGTGGCAGGCGTCCCGACCGTGATCATCGCCCGCACGGACGCCCTCGCCGCCGACCTGCTCACCAGTGACGTCGACGAGCGCGACCAGGAGTTCACCACCGGCGAGCGCACCACCGAGGGGTTCTACCGGATCCGCCCCGGCCTGGAGTCGGTCATCAGCCGCGGCCTCGCCTTCGCCCCCTACGCCGATCTGCTGTGGGTCGAGACGGGCGAGCCCGACATCCAGCTCGCCCGGGACTTCGCCGCGGCCATCCACGCACAGTTCCCCGGTAAGCTCCTGGCCTACAACTGCTCGCCGAGCTTCAACTGGAAGAAGCACCTCTCGGACGCCGAGATCGCGACGTTCCAGCAGGAGTTGGCAGACCTGGGCTACAAGTTCCAGTTCATCACCCTGGCCGGCTTCCACGCCCTGAACCACTCGATGTTCGACCTCGCCCGCGGCTACGCCGATCGCGCCATGAGCGCCTACGTGGAG
This sequence comes from Microbacterium sp. J1-1, assembly GCF_024498615.1. Classification (NCBI taxonomy): domain Bacteria; kingdom Bacillati; phylum Actinomycetota; class Actinomycetes; order Micrococcales; family Microbacteriaceae; genus Microbacterium; species Microbacterium sp. J1-1. The sequence goes on from NZ_CP089590.1 coordinate 2,815,301, forward strand.
CTGCAGGAAGCCGAGTTCGCCGCCGAAGCCCACGGCTACACCGCCACCAAGCACCAGCGTGAGGCGGGCACCGGATACTTCGACGTCATCTCCACCGCGCTCAACCCCGAAAGCGCGACCCTCGCCCTGGCCGGCTCCACCGAGGCCGCACAGTTCCACTGATCCGTCAGCCGATGCCGCCTCCGTCGAGGCCCCCTCTCCCCGTCGAGACCCCCGCCCTCCCACGCGAGCCGGAGGGGGTGTCGACGACAGGAGGGGGCGTCGACCTTCTCTCGGCATCCCCGCAACGCAAAGGACCCACGATCATGACCACGCCCACCGCTCCCCCGACCACCGCTCCCCCGACCACGGGCCCGATCCAGACGACCCAGCTGGGCCCTGCGATCGAGGTCACCGGACCCCTCCGCGAACGCTACGAAGAGATCCTGACGCCCGAGGCGATCGCCTTCCTGACCGAACTGCACCACCGGTTCGCCGCCCGTCGCCATGACAGACTCGCCGACCGGATGCGCCGGCGCTTCGAGATCGGCAACGGACACGACCCGCGCTTCCGCGAGGACACGGCACACATCCGGGAAGACCGTGACTGGCGTGTCGCCGGCGCAGGACCCGGCCTCGAGGACCGGCGCGTCGAGATCACCGGCCCGACCGACCCGAAGATGACGATCAACGCGCTCAACTCCGGCGCACGCGTGTGGCTCGCCGACCAGGAGGATGCCACGAGCCCGACCTGGAAGAACGTGATCGAGGGGCAGCTCTCACTGCGCGACGCCATCCGCGGCGAGCTGTCGTTCACCTCCGCGGAAGGCAAGGAGTACCGCGTCACGGCGGAGCGCACCCCCACGATCGTGATGCGCCCGCGCGGATGGCACCTGCCGGAGAAGCACATCGCGTTCACCGACCGTGCGGGTCGTCGCACCTCGGCGTCCGGCTCCCTCGTCGACTTCGGGCTGTACTTCCTGCACAACGCGCAGGCGCTGATCGAGAGCGGCCGCGGACCGTACTTCTACATCGCCAAGCTCGAGTCGAGCGAGGAGGCGAAGCTGTGGGACGACGTCTTCTCCTTCAGCGAGGAGTACATCGGCATCCCGCACGGCACCATCCGCGCGACCGTGCTGATCGAGACGCTGCCCGCCGCGTTCGAGATGGACGAGATCCTCTACGAGCTGCGCGACCACTGCGCGGGGCTGAACGCCGGGCGGTGGGACTACATCTTCTCGATCATCAAGAACTACCGGGGTCGCGGGGCACGGTTCGTGCTCCCCGACCGCAGCGAGGTCACGATGACGGTGCCGTTCATGCGGGCTTACACCGACCTGCTCGTGCAGACCTGCCACAAGCGGGGAGCCTTCGCCATCGGCGGCATGAGCGCATTCATCCCGAACCGTCGTGACCCCGAGGTGACGGCGCGTGCCATCGAGAAGGTCACCGCCGACAAGAAGCGCGAGGCGGGCGACGGCTTCGACGGCACCTGGGTCGCGCACCCCGACCTGATCCCCACGGCGCAGGCCGAGTTCGACGCCGTCCTGGGCGATCGTCCGAATCAGGTCGACCGTCAGCGCGACGACGTGCATGTGGAGGCGCGTGATCTGCTCGACCTGCACATCGGACGGCCGATCACCGCGCAGGGTGTGCGGGACAACGTTTCGGTCGCCATCCGCTACCTCGAAGCCTGGCTGCGCGGACTGGGCGCCGTGGCGATCGACAACCTGATGGAGGATGCCGCGACCGCGGAGATCAGCCGTTCGCAGGTGTGGCAGTGGATCCACCAGGACCGCACCACCGAGGACGGCACCCCCATCACCGCCGAGTACATCGAGGGACTGATCGCGCAGGTGCTGGCTCAGGCGACGCGCAGCCACGGCGACCGCTTCGACGATGCGGCGGAGATCTTCCGTGAGGTCGCGCTGCGGGAGGAGTTCCCGACCTTCCTCACACTCGGTGCCTACAGCCGGTTCCTGGTCGACGAGGACTGAGCGATAGACGAAGAGCCCTCGGGGTCGCGGCGGACACCGCACCCGGGGGCTCTTCCCGGTCCCGAGCCGGCTGACCGGGAAGGCTTGGCCGGGAGCGCGGTACGGCGCCTGACTCGCGAGCCTGCTCAGCGAGCCTCGCCCGGCTCGGCGTCGAGGCGTTCGCGGATCTCCGCGTCCAGCACGAGATCCGCCGCACCCAACGCCTCCTCCAACTGGGCGAGCGACGACACCCCGACGACCGGGATCACCGGCACCTGTGCACCGAGGAGCCACGCCAGGACGACCTGGTTCGGTGTCGCGCCGATCTCCCCGGCGACCTCGTGCAGCAGCGCACGGCGAGCATGACTGGACGGATGATCGACGCCGCCCCACAGCGGCTTGTCGAGACGCGCGATCCCTCCCTGATGCAGCGGGGAGTACACGGTGAGGGCGAGCGGCGGACGCTCGGCGGTGCCGGTGGAGGCCGCGTAGTCGAGCAGCCCGGGCGTGACGAAGTTGTTCCGCCCGAGGCGTGGCGCGGGGTACAGGTAGCTGTACTGCTGCTGCACCACGCCGTAGGGCGCGATGCCGAGTCGCCGCGCTTCCTCTCGCGCCTCCACCACCCTCCAGGTCGGGACGTTGGAGATGCCGGTGATGCCGACGAGGCCCTCCGCCTGAAGCTCGCCGAACGCGCCGACCGTCTCAGCGAGCGGAACCTCGCCGTCGTCCACGTGCCCGTACAGCACGTCGATGTGATCGATGCCCAGGTGCCGTGCGCTCTCGGGAGCCTGCCGTCGGATGACCTCGGCGGAGAGACCCTCGAAGTTCGTCGGCGGCGTGTTCGACAGGGGCTTGGACAGATCCTTCTGCGCGGCGCCGAGTTTGGTGGCGATGCGCAGCGCGTCACGGTTGCCGCGGTCACCCATCCAGCGCCCGAGCAGATCCTCGCTGTCGCGACCGGTGCCGTTGCCCCACAGGCTGTAGTTGTTGGCGGTGTCGATGAACGTGCCGCCCGCCTCGACGAAGCGGTCGAGGATCGCACGCGAGGTGGCCTCATCGGTGCGGGTGCCGAAGTTCATGGCGCCCAGGCACAGGGTCGAGACGTCGAACGAGGTACGGCCGTCGGAGAGGGTGCGGTATTGCATGGAGGTCCTTTCTCGGGGGGATGCCCCCACGCTAGAGACCAATCGGCTCGGGGATACACTCCAATCACGATGCAGAACTCCAGACCGATTCTCGCGTGGGAGACCCTCCTCGACCTGGGTGCCGAGAGCGGGTCTTCCGTGCGCCTGCCGCTACGGGATCGGGTGGAGTCAGCCGTACGCCGAGCGATCGACGAGGGACGACTCTCCCCCGGAGCCGCGGTGCCGCCGAGCCGGGCCCTGGCGGAGACGCTGGGAGTCTCACGGTGGGTCGTGACCGAGGCCTACGGGCAGCTCGTCGCCGAGGGCGTGCTGGAGGCGCGGACCGGGTCGGCGACGAGGGTCGCCGAACGGCCGGTGGTGCCGAACGCCGCCCGCCACCCCGATCGCCCGTGGCCGCGCGACCTCGCACGGACACCCGCAGCGGCCCCCGCGCCGCCCATCCGCTACGACCTGCGCCCGGGCATCCCCGACCTCCGCGCCACTCCCCGATCACGGTGGGCGGCAGCCGTGCGCGCCGGTCTCGCCGACCTCCCCGATCGCGACCTCATCGCCGCGCATCCCTTCGGATACGCTCCCGCCCGCGCCGCCGTCGCCGCCTACCTCGCCCGATCACGCCATGCGGATGCCGAACCCGATCGCGTCTCGATCACCCACGGCGCGACCGACGGCATGGACATGCTCACGCGGGAACTGCACGGGCGCGGGCACCGGACGATCCTCGTGGAGGACCCGAGCTGGCCACGACTGCGCGTGATCGCCGAACACAACGGACTGCGTCCGGTACCCGTCCCGGTCGATGACGACGGCGTCGACACCGAGATGCTCGCCGCCCTCGCCGCTCGCACGGGAGCACGTGCCGCGCTCGTGACTCCGGCGCACCAGTTCCCGCTCGGAGCCGCGCTGGCGCCCGTCCGTCGCGAGCAGCTGGTCCGCTGGGCGCGGGAGTGCGCGGGGCTGGTCATCGAAGACGACTACGACGCCGAGTTCCGCTACGACCGGCGTCCTGTCCCCGCGCTGCAGCGACTCGCGCCCGACAGCGTCGTGCTGATCGGTTCGCTGTCGAAATCGGTCTCGCCCGCGCTGGGCCTCGGGTGGATGGTGCTGCCGCCGGGCCTCACCCCCGCGCCGTCCCCGAGTGCGCCGTCACTGATCGATCAGGCCGCCCTCGCGCACTTCCTCACCCAGGGTGACTTCGAGCGACACCTGCGATCTTCGCGCACACGGTTCCGTCGTCGGAGGCAACGGCTGCTCGACGCGCTCACGGCCGAGCTCCCTGAGCTGCGGGTGTCGGGCATCGCCGCCGGCATGCACCTGGTGCTGACATTGCCGACCCACGCCCGTGCGTCCGCCGTGGTCGACGCCGGGTCCGCCGAGGGGCTCGCGCTCACCCCGCTGCACCGCTACACCGACGCGGCCGATCCTCCGGATGCGCTCGTCCTCGGGTACGGAAACCTCGATGATGCACTCGTCGAGGAGGCGGTGGCTCGCTTGGCGGCGGTCCTGGACTCCCCGCTCGTCCGCTGACGACTCACTCCGCTCAGTGGAACGACGCGGCCACCGAGTTGCGGTGATAGTCGAACACGATGCTGGTGCGGGTGGAGGCGACGCTGCTCTGGGCCGACAGATGCTCGAGCACGAACTCCCGCATCTCCGATGAGTCGGCGACCGCGATGTGCAGGAGGAAGTCGTCGTCACCGCCGAGGAAGAACACCTGAATCACGGGCGGGAGGACACGCACCCGGTCCGCGAACTCGACGATGCTCTCCCGGCGACCGCTCGGACGCAGGGTCACCCCGATGATCGCCTGGAGCCCGGCCCCCAGCTTCCGCTCGTCGACGCTCGCGTGGAACCCGGTGATCACCCCCCGATCGATCAGCGCGCGCAACCGCGTGTGGGCCGTCGACGGTGCGACCCCGAGCCGAGCGGCGAGCTCCGCATTCGTCATCCGTCCGTCGGCGGTGAGCAGCTGCACGATCCTCGCGTCGATCGCATCGAGCGCGGGTGCCCGAACGCTGTTCGACACCGGGGCGTCAGAAGGCATCTCCATACGAAACATTATTCAGGATTTCGGGCATCGACGAATAGTCTTCAGTGATTCTGTTGATCTGGCGATGTTTCTGCGATCCTGGGTCGGTCACCTCATCACACCCCTGGAGGATCAATGAAGATCGGCGTCCCCACCGAGGTCAAGAACAACGAGAACCGCGTCGCCCTCACCCCGGCCGGCGCCGATCGGCTGGTCCACGAAGGCCACCGCGTGCTCGTGCAGACCGGCGCAGGGCTCGGCTCCGGCATCACGGACGAGACCTACCGCGCCGCCGGCGCCGAGATCGTCGCGACCGCCGCCGAGGCCTGGGGCGAAGCCGATCTGCTGATCAAGGTCAAGGAGCCGATCGCCCAGGAGTACGGCTTCCTGCGGCCCGACCTCACGCTCTTCACCTACCTCCACCTCGCCGCCGACCGCGCGCTGACCACCGCGCTCGTGGATGCCGGGACGACGGCCGTCGCCTACGAGACCGTGCAGCTGCCCGACCGCAGCCTGCCGCTGCTCGTGCCGATGAGCGAGATCGCCGGACGACTCTCCGTGGTCATGGGCTCGCACTCGCTGCTCCGCTCGCAAGGTGGTCGCGGAATGCTCCTCGGTGGCATCGCCGGCACCCCTCGCGCCAAGACCGTCGTGATCGGAGGCGGCGTCGCCGGTGAGCATGCCGCCGCGAACGCCCTCGGACTCGGCTCGAACGTGACCGTGATCGATGTCTCCCTCCCGCGCCTGCGCGAGCTCGAGCACCGCTACGGCGGCGCGCTGGAGACCCGCGCCTCGAGCCGCTACGACATCGCCGAAGAGCTCAGGACCGCCGACCTCGTGATCGGCTCCGTGCTGATCCCCGGCGCCGCTGCCCCCAAACTCGTCACCGACGACATGGTCGCCGCGATGAAGCCGGGATCCGTGCTCGTCGACATCGCGATCGATCAGGGCGGATGCTTCGAAGGCTCGCGCCCGACCACTCACGACGACCCCACGTTCGCCGTCCATGACTCGATCTACTACTGCGTCGCGAACATGCCCGGCGCGGTTCCCGCGACCGCGACCCGTGCGCTGACCAACGCGACGCTGCCCTACGTCTCGGCGATCGCCGGCAAGGGCTGGGAGCGTGCCGCGTCCGAGGATGCCGCGCTCGCGAAGGGACTGAACGTCCAGAACGGGCACATCACCCTCCCCGCCGTCGCGCAGGCGCACGGCTTCCCGACGGACTGACCTTCCAGACCCGAAAGAACCTCGGATCTTGGCGACATCCCACACCTCGCGCGCCGCATCGACCCGAGTACGCTCGTAGTCGTGACCGAACGCGCTCCTCTCTCCCGCAAGCTGTCCGCCATCGCCGAATCCGCGACCCTCAAGGTCGACGCCAAGGCCAAGGCCCTCAAGGCCGAGGGCAAGGACGTCATCTCCTACGCCGCAGGCGAGCCCGATTTCGCGACGCCGCAGTTCATCGTGGACGCCGCCGCGGAGGCACTCGCCGACCCCGCGAGCTACCGGTACACGCCCGCTCCCGGCTTGCCTGCGCTGCGTGAGGCGATCGCCGCGAAGACCCTGCGCGACTCCGGCCTGGAGGTTTCCCCCAGCCAGGTCATCGTCACGAACGGTGGCAAGCAGTCCGTCTACCAGGCGTTCCAGGCCGTCGTGAACCCCGGCGACGAGGTGCTGCTCCCCGCGCCGTACTGGACCACGTACCCCGAGGCCATCCGTCTCGCCGACGGCACCCCGGTCGAGGTCTTCGCCGGCGCCGACCAGGACTACAAGGTCACGGTCGAGCAGCTCGAGGCCGCGCGCACCGCACGAACCACCGTGCTCGTCTTCGTGTCGCCGTCGAACCCGACCGGATCGGTGTACACCGCGAAGGAGACGCGTGCCATCGGACAGTGGGCGCTCGAGCACGGCATCTGGATCATCAGCGACGAGATCTATCAGAACCTCACCTATGAAGGCGTCAAGGCCACCTCGATCGTCGAGGCGGTGCCCGAGGTCGCCGGTCAGACGATCCTCGTCAACGGGGTCGCGAAGACCTACGCCATGACCGGGTGGAGGGTGGGCTGGATGGTCGGCCCGACCGACGCCATCAAGATCGCCGGGAACCTGCAGTCGCACCTCACCAGCAACGTGAACAACGTCGCGCAGAAGGCTGCCATCGCCGCGCTCAACGGTCCGCAGACCGAAGCCGAGCAGTTCCGCGAGGCCTTCGACCGCCGCCGTCGCCTCATCGTGTCGGAGCTGTCGAAGATCGACGGCCTCGTCGTCCCGAACCCCCTCGGCGCGTTCTACGTCTACCCCGACGTGCAGGGCCTGCTCGGTCGGACCTGGCGCGGCGTCACGCCGACCACCTCGCTCGAGCTCGCCGACCTCATCCTCGACGAGGCCGAGGTCGCGGTCGTGCCCGGCGAGGCCTTCGGTCCCTCCGGCTACATCCGCATGTCCTATGCGCTCGGCGACGACCAGCTGCTCGAGGGCGTACAGCGCCTCCAGCGCCTGTTCGCCTGACGCGGTCCCGCTCCGTCCGGTCCCGCTCCGTCGGCCGAGACCCCCGCTGACCGCCGAGACCCCCTCGCAGCCGCGGCGCTGCGAGGGGGCTTCGACGTGTGGCGGGGGTCTCGGCGGTCAGTCCTCGGGATGGAAGCCGATCAGCCAGCGGATGCCGTAGCGGTCGACGAGCGTGCCGTCGTAGTCACCCCAGGGGCGCTTCTGCAAGGCGTCGAGCACTCGCCCGTCGGCGGCGAGCTTGTCGAACCACTCGGTGAGGGTCAGAGCGTCGGCCGTGCCGAGGAGCGACAGGAACATGCCGCCCATCTGGACGGCGTCGTCATCGGCACCGGCATCCGCGCCGGCGAGCTCGACGAGTCCGCTCAGCTGCCCGTGCGCGACCGCATCGCCCGGGCCGTCATGACGCCCGGCTGCGGCGTAGTCGAACAGCTGCAGATCACCCCCGAACACGCCCTGGTAGTGATGGAGCGCCTCTGCGGCGTTGCCGGGGAACAGCAGGTACGGGATCAGTCCGCTCATGCCGCGAGTGTATCCGCGACCGTCGAGGTCCTACAGGTCGACGCCCACCAGCACGGGCTCCGGCTGCAGCACGAGACCGAACTCGGCGTGCACCCTGCTCTGGATGAACCGTGCGAGCTCGGAGACCTCTGCCGCCGTCGCACCACCCCGGTTGGTCAGGGCGAGCGCGTGCTTCGTCGACACCGATGCGCGTGAGCGCGGGAGCTTGAACCCCTTGCGGATGCCGGCCTGTTCGATCAGCCAGGCCGCGCTCACCTTGACGTCGGAGACGGTCGCGGGCTTCGACGGCGGAACCTGCCCGTCGTAGGCGGCGAGGGGGATCACGGTCACCGCATCGAGGTCCGGGGCGACCGGCCAGCGCGGGCACTCGGGCGGCAGCGACCTGGCCACCGCCGCGGTCACGATGGCGTTCTGGAAGAAGGATCCGACGCCGTGCGTGTCAGGATCCGCATCGTCCAGGATCATCCCCTTCGACGCACGGGTGGCGAGGATCCGCTCCCTGACCCAGCTGAGCGGGACCGGCGTCTCGTCGACGAGCCCGAGCGCACGCCGCAACTGCTCGCCGCGGACCACGCGCTCCCCGGCGATCAGCAGGTCGACGGTCACCGTGAGGATCACGGCGCGACGCTGCGGCGCGCTTCCGTGGTGATGCTTGAGCACCGAAGTACGGAAGCCGAGGCCCAGGTCGGCCGCTGGAACGGTCGAGATCTCGCCAGTCGACTCGTCGATCAACTCGACCTCGACCAGCGTCTCCTGGATCTCCTGCCCGTACGCGCCGATGTTCTGCACGGGGGCGGCGCCGACGGTGCCCGGGATTCCGCTCATCGCCTCAAGTCCCGCGTAGCCGCGGGCCACCGCGTAGGCGACCAGGTCGTCCCAGCCGTGTCCGGCCTGCGCGCGCAGACGGATGCGACCCGGGTGCGGGGAGGGGAGCTCTTCGATGCCCTCCGTACGCACTCGGATCACGGTGCCTTCGAAGGGCTCGTCGCCGACGAACAGGTTGGAGCCGCCGCCGAGGACGAACCACTCGTCGCCGCGCGCCCACGTCTCACGAAGGGACTCGACGAGACCCTCGGTCGTCGTCGCCTCGAACATCCGCTCCGGCGCTGCGCCCGTGCGGAGCGTCGTCAGCTCCGCCAGACGAACCGGCTCGATCTCCCGCATCAGACCGCCCTCATCAGACGGCGACGCGCAGCTGCGCCTTGACGAGCACGGTGGTCTCGCCGAACGTGACCTTGAGGTCGATGCGTGCGACCTGCTCGTCGACCGCACCGACGGTCGCGACGACCTTCACGTCCGCACCGTCGACCGGGTCGACGACGACCGGCTTGGTGAAGCGCACGCCGTAGTCGAGGATCCGCGTCGCGGGGTCGAGGGCTGCGACGACGACCGAGGACGCGATGCCCATCGTGAGCATGCCGTGGGCGAGGACGCCCGGGAGCCCGACGGACGCGGCCACATCGTCGCGGTAGTGGATGGGGTTGAAGTCTCCGGATGCTCCCGCATAGCGCACGAGCGATTCGCGGGTGAGGTGCACGGTGCGCTCGGCGATCACGTCTCCGACGGCGTAGCCCATCAGACGGCCTCCCCTTCATCCGTGCTGTCCGCGCCGACCAGCAGCACGCTGGTCGCGGTCACGACGTGGGCACCCGCGGGGTCGGTGATCTCCGCCTCGCTGGTGATCATCGCGTTGCCCCCCATCATCCGGATGCCGGTCACGCGCAGCTGTGCGGTGAGCTCGTCGCCCGCGACGATGGGCCGCGTGTACGTGAAGCGCTGCTCCGCGTGGATGGTGCGCGCGAGTACGATGCCCGAGTCCTCCTGCCCCAACAGCTGCTGGAGCGTGAGGTCCTGGATGACCATCGCGAAGGTCGGCGGCGCCACCACGTCGGAGAAGCCCGCCGCGCGGGCCGCCTTGACGTCGGTGTGCTGCGGAGCGTCGGCGAAGACGGCACGCGCGAACTCGCGCACCTTCTCACGGCCGACGAGGTACGGGGCCGTCGGCGGGAACTCCCGGCCGACCAGTTCTTGGTTCACTGCCACCCCTCGATCCTACCGAGGCCACCTCTCGGTCAGGCGCGCTTACGTCCTCTGACCGCCTTGATCGCCATCTGCACGGCGATCACCACGAGATATGCCGCGAACAGCATGTTGCCGAGGGTCGGATCGACGATCGTCGCCAGCCACGCCCCGAGCGCGGTCGTGGTGCACGCGGAGACGCCGATGAGCAGCGCGGCGAGCAGGTCGACATTGCGGTTGCGCAGATTCCCCACCGTGCCCGAGATCGCCGTCGGGATCATCATGAGCAGCGAGGTGCCCTTCGCGACGAGGTCGCTGGTGCCGAAGGCGAGCATCAGCACGGGGACGACGATGACGCCGCCACCCACCCCGATCAGACCGGCGAGGATGCCGGTGCCGATGCCGACGCCGACCAGGGCGATTCCGGTCAGCCAGGTGAGCTCGAACGCGGCGTCGCGCGAGGGGATGACGAGGAAGAGACTGACGATCACGACGAGGAGGAAGCCGACGAAGCCCCAGCGCAGGGCTGTCTGCGAGATGCGCGGCAGCAGGCGCGTACCGATCTGCGCGCCGAGCACGGCCCCGGCCGCGAGGATGATGGCGGGGATCCAGGCGACGGATCCGGTCGTGGCGTATGAGATGACGCCGACGCTGGCCGTCGGGACGATCGCCGCGAGCGAGGTTCCGGCCGCGAGGCGCTGGTCGAAGTGGAGCAGAAGGACCAGCAGCGGGACGATGACCGTGCCGCCGCCGACGCCGAAGAGGCCGGAGAGGAGACCGGCGAGAAGGCCGATCCCGATGAACGTGATGTAGGCGCGAGGCCCTCGTGCCCTGGCCTGTACGTCACTCACCGGATCAGCCTACTCCCGGCCTCCTCCCGTCCCGAACTCAGACCTCCGAGTCCGCCTTGATCGGCACGGCGATCGACTCGGTGAGCGCCTGCTCGTAGCGACGCTGCCGCCGACGCAACCACAGCCCACCGATGATCAGCAGAGCGAGCACCCCGTAGGCGATGGCTGCGAACGGCTGCATCACCAACGTGCTCAGGTCTCCCTGGCTCAGCTGCAACGCCTTGCGCAGCTGCTCCTCGGCCATCGGCCCCAGGATCATCCCGACCACCAGCGGCGCCACCGGGTATCCGTACCGGCGCATGAAGTATCCGAGGATGCCGACGATGAGCAGGATCAGGATGTCGGTCGGGGAGCTGTGCAGCGCGTACGCCCCGAAGACGGCGAACAGCAGGATCCCCGCGTACAGGTACGGCCGCGGGATCTGCAGCAGCTTCACCCACATGCCCACGAGCGGCAGGTTGAGCACGATCAGGATGACGTTGCCGATGTAGAGGCTCGCGATCAGCGCCCACACCAGGTTCGACTGGTTCTCGAACAGCAGGGGTCCCGGTTGGATGCCGTACGACTGGAACGCCGTGAGGATGATCGCCGCGGTCGCGGTCGTCGGCAGCCCGAGTGTGAGCAGAGGCACGAGCACACCGGCGGCAGCCGCGTTGTTCGCGGACTCCGGACCGGCGACGCCCTCGATGGCACCTCGTCCGAACTCCTCGCGGTGCTTCGACAGCTTGCGTTCGGTCGCGTACGAGAGGAACGTGGCGACGTCCGCACCGCCGGCGGGGATCGTGCCGATCGGGAAGCCGATCGCCGTTCCTCGCAGCCACGGCTTCCACGACCGGCGCCAGTCCGCCTTCGTCATCCATGACGCCAGCCCCGGGTGACGGGGATGACGTCGACGCCGCCGTGACGCAGCCGCGCGGCGATGTAGAACGTCTCCCCCACGGCGAACAGTCCGACCGCGACCAGCACGATGTCGACGCCGTCGGACAGCGCCGGGATCCCCAGCGTGTAGCGCTGCTGCCCCGAGAGCCAGTCGGTGCCGACGAGTCCGAGGAACAGCCCGACGCCGAGCGAGAGCATCCCCCGGGAGATCGAGCTGCCGATCAGCGCACCCACCGTGACGAACGCGATGACGATGAGGGCGACGTAGTCGGCCGGTCCGAGGTTCACCGCGAACTGTGCGAGCAGCGGCGCCAGCAGGGTCAACCCCAACGTGGCGAGCGTGCCGGCGATGAACGAGCCGATGGCCGCCGTGGCGAGTGCGGCTGCGCCCCGCCCCATCCTGGCCATCCTGTTGCCTTCGATCGCGGTGACGATCGACGCCGACTCCCCCGGGGTGTTGAGCAGGATGCTCGTCGTCGAGCCGCCGTACATGCCGCCGTAGTAGATGCCCGCGAAGGTGATCAGCGCCGCCGCGGGGTCCAGCGTGTACGTCAGGGGAAGCAGCAGGGCGACCGTCATGGCGGGGCCGATCCCCGGCAGCACCCCGACCGCGGTACCGACGAAGACGCCGAGGAAAGCGAAGGCGAGGTATTCGGGTTGCAGCGCCGTCGCGAAGCCTTCGAGGAGCAGCGTCCAGCTGTCCATCAGAACATCCTTCCGAGCCAGCCGAGGGCAGGACCCCACGGGAGCGAGAGACCGAGCAGACCACCGAAGGCGATCTGGATCACGACCGCGACGACGATCCCGATCAGGAAGGCCATCCACCAGCGCTTCGCGGCGAGGGACCAGGCGACACCGCCGAACAGGAGTGCGGCGGCCGGCGCCCAGCCGAGCGGCTCGATCAGCAGGAGGTGCGCGACCACCAGACCCACCAGCTTGGCGAGCGTCACCCAGTCGGTCGGCAGTGTGGTGTCGACGTCCTCCGCCTCCTCGGCACCGCCGCGCTCACCGCGCAGCACGCCGATCAGCACGGCGACTGCAGAGGCGAGCAGGATGACCGACACGAAGATCGGGAACACGGTCGGGCCGGCCTTCATACCGACGGGGACATGGATCAGGAAGATGCCGACGACGGCGAAGACGCCGAGCGCGACCATGATGCCGGCGAACACGAGCTCGCCGAGGGGGACCTTCATGTCACTGCACCAGCCCGATGTTCTTCAGCGTCGCCGTGACCTCCTCGATGTTGCCCGTGAGGAACTCGTCGAACTCGTCCCCGACCAGAAAGGCGTCGGTCCAGCCCTTCGTCTCCAGCTGTTCGGTCCACGCCGCCGATTCGTGCAGCTCGGTGATCACGCGCACGAGCTCGTCCTTGGCGCCGTCGGAGATGCCTCCGGGGGCGATCACACCACGCCAGTTGGTAAGGACGACGTCGTACCCCTCTTCGGTGATGGTCGGGACGTCGGGGAGCTGTTCGACCGGCTCCTCGCTGGATACGGCGAGCGCCTTGAGCGCACCGCTCTCGACATGCTGGGCGAACTCGCCCACGCCCGAGATGCCCGCGGACACCTTTCCGCCGATCAGCAGCGGCACTGCCTCACCGCCACCGGAGTTGGGGGTGTAGTTGAGCTTCTCGGCGATCTCCGCTTCGTCGAGGCCCGCTTCTTCGAGCATGAGCCCGGCGAGGATGTGGTCGGCGCCGCCCGCCGACCCGCCGGTGATGGTGACCGACTGCCCGTTGTCGACGATGTCCTCCACGAGGTCCTCGAGCGTGTCGTACTTCGAGTCGGCGGGGACCACCACGACGAGGGGTTCATCCGTGAGCCGGGCGATCGGTGTCGTGTCCTCGATGCGCACGGCCGAGGCGTTCGTCTCGACGGCCCCGACCATCACGAGGCCCATCACCATGAGCGTGTTCGGGTTCTTCTCGTTGGCCAGCTGCGCCAGGCCCACGGTGCCGCCGGCTCCACCGACGTTCGTGACGGGTGCAGAGCTGACGATGTCGTCCTCCGTGAGCACCTGGGACAGCGCACGACCGGTCTGGTCCCATCCGCCGCCCGGATCGGCCGGGACCACGATCGAGACGTCGGTGACCGCAGCGGCCTCGGCGTCCCCACCGCCGCCGCCGTCCGTCGGTGCGCTGCCTCCGGCGCAGGACGTGAGGGTGAGTGCGGCCACCGCCATGGCGGCCAGGACTCCGATGCGTGCGTGCTTCATGTGCGCTCCTCCTTGAGCGTTCGTGGTGCTGTGCGTCCACCTTGCGAGCCGGAGAGCCCTCGCTCAAGCTTCGGAAACCATTGGTCGGAGTTTCGAAACTATTGGTCGGGGACAGTGCCGTCCCCCGCTCGCACGGTCCGCCGTCTGGGGCGACAATGGTCAGGTGGCCTCGAAGATGACGCTCCGCATGCAGCTGCTCGTGCTGCAGGCGCTGATCGTGTTCCTGGTGACCCTCGCGACCGGCATCGTCGCCGGGACGTTCCAGGAGCAGGCGCTCCGCGAGGCCTACAAGGACCGGATGCAGGCCGTCGCCCAGTCGATCGCCGCCCTCCCCGCCGTCCTCGCCGCGTTCGACGACATCGAGCCGTCGACGGCGATCCAGCCCATCGCCGAGGTCATCCGCGAGGCGTCCGATCTCGCCTACGTGGTGGTCGCCAACGAGGAGGGCATCCGCTACTCCCACCCGAATCCGGACCGCATCGGAGAGACCGTCTCCACCGACCCCTCCATCCCCCTCTCCGGCGAGGTGTACGTCGGCACGCAGACAGGAACGCTGGGCACGTCCTGGCGAGTCAAGGTGCCCATCCGCGACGACCGCGACGAGGTGATCGGCACGGCGTCCGTCGGCATCCTCGAATCCGAGCTGAATGAGGAGTTCACATCCAACCTCGCCTGGCTGATCTCCGCCATGCTCGCCGCGGCGGTTCTCGGGGTCTTCGGATCCGCGTGGGTCACCTCGGTCATCCGACGGCGCATCTACCGTCTCGAACCCCACCAGATCGCGGCACTCGTGAAGAATCAGGAGACGACGCTGCACGGCCTCAGCGAGGGCGTGATCACCGTCGACGACGAGGGCCGGATCACGCTCGTCAACGACGCAGCGGCGCGGTTCCTCGACCGCGATGCCGCCGAACTCGACGGCTCCCCCGCTGCCGACGTGCTCGGCGAAGAGCTGACCACGGTGCTGCGCGAGGGCGAGTCCGCCGGACGGCCGGTGATCGTCGGCTCCCACGTGCTGGTCGCCCGCAGCACCGGCAGCGAGGGCGAGGACGGCGGGATCGGGGCGACGCTGCTGCTGCGCGACCACACCGAGCTCCACGATGTCGTGCGCAGAGTCGAGGCGGCCGATGCGATCATCGCCTTCCGTCAGCGCTTCGGCATCCCCAAGGGGCTCAGCGCCGAGACGCTCGACCGGGTGTCCGCCGCCCTCGCTGCGCGTCCCGACGCATCCGCCACCGAGATCGGCGCGGATCTCGACATCTCGCGGGTGAGCGCACGACGCTACCTCGAGCATCTCGCGAGCTCCGGACGCGCGGTCCGCGCACTCGACTACGCGACCAAGGGCCGCCCCGGCACGCGCTACCGCATGAACGGGACGATCTGAATCTTCCCCTGGGACGCAGTGCCGTTGTATGCGACACTGGATCGCACTCGACGACGCCGTCAGCACACCCAGGATCGAAGGAGATCTCATGGTTCGCAGCACCTACCCCGATGTGGAGATCCCCGAGGTCTCCATCCACGAATTCCTCTTCGGAGGTCTCGGCGAGGAGGAGCTCGACACGATCGCTCTCGTCGACGGAGTGAGCGGGGCGACCACCACCTACCG
Organism: Microbacterium sp. J1-1; assembly: GCF_024498615.1. NCBI lineage: Bacteria > Bacillati > Actinomycetota > Actinomycetes > Micrococcales > Microbacteriaceae > Microbacterium > Microbacterium sp. J1-1. The sequence goes on from NZ_CP089590.1 coordinate 2,831,032, forward strand.
ACAGCTCGTAGGCCAGATCGACCTCTTCGCCGGTGCCCTCGCCGCTCGCGGAGTCGGTGTCGGGACCACGATCGGAGTCCTCTGCCCCAACGTCCCCGCGTTCGCCACGGTGTTCCACGGCATCCTGCGCGCCGGAGCGACCGCGACGACGATCAACTCCCTCTACACCGCAGAGGAGATCGCGAATCAGCTCACCGACGCCGGGGCGACGTGGCTCGTGACGGTGTCTCCGCTGCTGCCCGGTGCCTCGGCTGCCGCGGAGAAGCTCGGTTTCGCGGCCGACCACCTCATCGTGCTCGACGGCGCCGAGGGGCACCCGTCGCTTCCAGCGCTGCTGGGCGAAGGCCACTCGGCGCCGGACGTGTCGTTCGACCCGGCGACGCACCTGGCCGTGCTGCCGTACTCCTCCGGCACGACCGGTCGCCCGAAGGGTGTCATGCTCACCCACCGGAACCTCGTCGCCAACGTGTCGCAGTGCCGTCCGGTCCTGGGCGTCGAGGCCAGCGATCGCGTGCTGGCCGTGCTCCCCTTCTTCCACATCTACGGAATGACGGTGCTGCTCAACTTCGCGCTACGGCAGCGCGCGGGCCTCGTCACGATGCCCAGGTTCGACCTGCCGGAGTTCCTCCGCATCATCGCGGAACACCGGACGACCTGGGTGTTCGTCGCTCCCCCGATCGCGGTCGCGCTGGCGAAGCATCCGATCGTCGACCAGTACGACCTCTCCGCCGTGAAGGTGATCTTCTCCGGAGCCGCCCCGCTCGACGGGGCCCTGGCCTCGGCGGTGGCGAGCCGGCTCGGCTGCACCGTCACGCAGGGCTACGGCATGACCGAGACGAGTCCGGCGGTGAACCTCATCTCCGAGACCCGTGACGACATCGATCGTTCCGCCATCGGCCCACTCGTGCCCAACACCGAAGCACGCCTGGTCGATCCGGACTCCGGCGAGGACGTGGCCGTACCGGCCGAGGGTGCCAGCGAGCCGGGTGAGCTGTGGGTGCGCGGACCGCAAGTGATGGTCGGCTACCTCAACCGCCCCGACGCCACGGCCGAGATGCTCGACGCCGAGGGCTGGCTGCACACCGGAGACGTCGCGACCGTCACCCAGGACGGCATCTACCGCATCGTCGACCGGCTGAAGGAACTCATCAAGTACAAGGGCTACCAGGTCGCACCGGCCGTCCTCGAGGCGGTGCTACTCGAGCATCCCGCCATCGCCGATGCTGCCGTCATCGGCGCGCTCGACGCCGACGGTCAGGAGGTCCCGAAGGCCTTCGTGGTTCGACAGCCGGACGCCGACCTCGATGCGGAGGCCGTGATGGCGCATGTCAGCGCCCACGTCGCGCCGCACGAGAAGGTGCGACAGGTCGAGTTCATCGAGGTGATCCCGAAATCGAGCTCCGGAAAGATCCTCCGCAAGGATCTGCGTGCACGCTGACCGGCCCGGAAACGAAGAAGCCCGCCACCCCGAATGGGGCGGCGGGCTTCTTCGTGAGCGAAGTGCTTACTCGGACTTCTTCTCGACGGCGTCCTCGGCGGCAGCCTCAGCGGCTTCGCCCTCGGCCTGCGACTCGGCACCGGCGTCGGCGGCGTCCTCCGCGGGAGCCTCCTCAGCGGGAGTCTCCTCGACGACCTCAGCCGGCTCCTCGACCTTTTCGGCCTTCGGCGCAGCGGCCTTCTTGGTCGACTTCGCCTTCGGGGTGACGGGCTCGAGGACGAGCTCGATCACGGCCATCGGAGCGTTGTCGCCCTTACGGTTGCCGACCTTCGTGATGCGGGTGTAGCCACCCTCACGCTCGGCGACGAGCGGCGCGATCTCGGAGAAAAGGATGTGCACGACTTCCTTGTCACCGATGACCGACAGCACGCGACGACGCGCGTGCAGGTCGCCACGCTTGGCGAACGTGATCAGACGCTCAGCGAGGGGACGAAGGCGCTTCGCCTTGGTCTCGGTCGTCTTGATCGACTTGTGGGTGTAGAGCGCCGCCGCGAGGTTGGCAAGCATGAGGCGCTCGTGTGCGGGGCCGCCTCCGAGGCGGGGACCCTTAGTGGGCTTGGGCATAATCGTCTAACTCCTGGTCAGAAAGGTCGGGTATCAGAAGGACTCGTCTTCGCTGCCGCCGTAGAAGTGGGAGCCGTCGAAACCGGGCACCGAATCCTTGAGCGACAGACCGAGCGAGATGAGCTTGTCGCGCACCTCGTCGACCGACTTCTGGCCGAAATTGCGGATGTTCATGAGCTGCGTCTCCGACAGGGCGACGAGCTCAGAAACGGTGTTGATGCCCTCACGCTTCAGGCAGTTGTACGAGCGGACCGACAGGTCGAGGTCCTCGATCGGCATCGACAGCTCGCTGGAGTTCACAGCCTCCACCGGCGCCGGGCCGATCTCGATGCCCTCGGCCTCGACGTTCAGCTCGCGGGCGAGACCGAACAGCTCGGTGAGCGTCTTGGCAGCCGAAGCGACAGCGTCGCGGGGGCTGATCGCCGACTTGGTCTCGACGTCCAGGACGAGCTTGTCGAAGTCGGTGCGCTCCCCGGCACGGGTCGCGTCGACGCGGTAGCTGACCTTGAGGACCGGCGAGTAGATCGAGTCGATCGGGATCTGACCGGCCTCGGCGTACTCGTTGCGGTTCTGCGTCGCGGAGACGTAGCCACGGCCACGCTCGATCGTGAGCTCGAGCTCGAACTTCGCGGTGTCGTTGAGCGTCGCGATGACCAGCTCGGGGTTGTGTACCTCGACACCGGCCGGAGCCGAGATGTCGGCGGCGGTGACTTCGCCCGCTCCGGTCTTGCGCAGGTACGCGGTGATGGGCTCATCGCGCTCCGAGGAGACGACGAGCTGCTTGATGTTGAGGATGATCTCGGTGACATCCTCCTTCACGCCGGGGATGGTGCTGAACTCGTGCAGCACGCCGTCGATGCGAACGCTGGTGACAGCAGCACCGGGGATCGACGACAGCAGGCTGCGGCGCAGCGCGTTGCCGATCGTGTAACCGAAGCCGGGCTCCAGAGGCTCGATGATGAACCGGCTACGGTTCTCGACGATCTTTTCCTCGGTCAGTGTGGGACGCTGTGCAATAAGCACTCTGTGTTCCTTTCGATCACATGCCCGCTATATGACATGTGGTGGGGTGAGGTCTTGAGTTGTGGAAGTCGATGCCCGTACGCGGGCGTCGAGCCGCTCGGACCATGGAGGGCCGAGCGGCTCGAAGCGCGTATCAGACGCGGCGACGCTTCGGCGGGCGGCAACCGTTGTGCGCCTGCGGAGTGACGTCCTGGATCGAACCCACCTCGAGGCCGGCGGCCTGCAGCGAGCGGATCGCCGTCTCGCGGCCGGAGCCCGGACCCTTCACGAGGACGTCGACCTTCTTGACACCGTGCTCCGCGGCCTGACGGGCTGCGGACTCGGCTGCCATGCCGGCGGCGTACGGGGTCGACTTGCGGGAGCCCTTGAAGCCCACGCCACCCGACGATGCCCAGGCGATGACGGCGCCGGACGGGTCGGTGATAGAAACGATGGTGTTGTTGAACGTCGACTTGATGTGGGCCTGGCCCAGCGCGATGTTCTTCTTTTCCTTGCGGCGCGGCTTGCGCGCGGCGGCCTTGGGTGCAGCCATGAAAATGTTCTCCTAGTCCCTGGGGCCGCGCTTAGCGGGCCTTCTTCTTGCCTGCGACGGTGCGCTTCGGGCCCTTGCGGGTACGGGCGTTGGTCTTGGTGCGCTGACCACGGACCGGGAGACCACGACGGTGGCGGATGCCCTCGTAGGAGCCGATCTCGACCTTGCGGCGGATGTCTGCGGCGACCTCGCGGCGCAGGTCACCCTCCACCTTGTAGTTGCCTTCGATGTAGTCGCGGAGGGCGATCAGCTGGTCGTCGCTGAGGTCCTTCACGCGGATGCTCTCGTCGATCTCCGTCGCCTTGAGGATCTCGACCGAGCGGGTACGGCCGACGCCGTAGATGTAGGTAAGGGCGATCACCACGCGCTTGTCGCGCGGGATGTCAACGCCGGCAAGACGTGCCATGCGGTTCTCCTGGGTGTTGTGGAGGTGTGGGACAGGATCGGTGCCCGGGCCTCCGCCCGAGGTGTCCCCCGCTTCCGCGGGTTCTGATCCTGCCGTCGTGTGTGTTCAGTTGTGAGATGTGCGTGAGCGATGCCGCACAGCGAGGGACTCAGCCCTGGCGCTGCTTGTGACGCGGGTTGCTCTTGCAGATCACCATGACGCGGCCGTGACGGCGGATCACCTTGCAGTGATCGCAGATGGGCTTGACGCTGGGGTTGACCTTCATGATGTTTCCTGTTCGCTGTCTTCGTACCGCCCCGGACAGGGGCAGGCCGTTACTTCTCGACCGATCAGCGGTAGCGGTAGACGATACGGCCGCGGGTCAGGTCGTAGGGGCTGAGCTCCACGACCACACGGTCCTCGGGGATGATACGGATGTAGTTCTGCCGCATCTTGCCGGAGATCGTTGCAAGGACCTTGTGTCCGTTGCTGAGCTCAACGCGGAACATCGCGTTGGGCAGAGCCTCGGAGATCACGCCCTCGATCTCGATGACACCGTCTTTCTTAGCCATAGCCTCGCTGACGCTTCTGCAGATCGGTCGATCTGCGGTGGGTGAATGGGTTGTGGTGCTGCACCGACGGACACGCCGAATCAAGGCACAAAGCACCAAAGATCTATGTTAGACGCTCGATTACCATCCGGCAACTCGGACGTCCGGGGCGCGAAGCCGACCGGTCAGCCGATCAGCTGCTCCATCTTGGAGATGTCCCCGGCCTGGAGGTCGAGACGCTCGCCGTTGACCTCGATGGTCGGCGTCCCGGCGATCTCGTGGGCCTTCGCCTGCGCCGCACCGAACTTGCGGTACGTCTCGTCGGTGATGCACGAGACCGCGTCATCCGCACCGACCTGCGTCGCGAAGCCGGCGATCTGGTCGTTCGTGAGACCGGAGGAGTTCTCCGCCGGCTGGTTCTCGAACAGCGTCTTCGCGAAATCGAGGTACAGGTCAGGGTTCGACTCCGCGACGCAGAAGGCCGCACCGGCAGAGCGCGACGAGAAGTCCGTGCCCTGCGAATAGCGGTCGAGGATCGCGATCGGGTGGTACTCGAGCGTGATGCGCCCGTCTGCCGCAGCCGCCTCCAGCTGCTCTCCGTACTGATCCTCGAAGCTCTTGCAGATGGGGCACTGGAAGTCCAGGAACACCGCGACGGTGTCTTCACCGTCCCCGAAGGAGATCGCGCCCGTCTCCGGGTCGAACGTGTCGTTGGCACTGGGTGCGGCGCCGGGCGAGGTCGCCTGGTTGTTGAGGAACACCACGAGTCCACCGATCGCCACCAGCACCACGACCACGGCGATGGAGACGCCGATCGCGAACCAGTTGGTGTTGCTCTTCGCCGCTGCCATTACTTTCCGATCTCTCGAGGCTCGACCCCGAACGGGGCGAGTCCGGCTCTTCCACCATCGGGCGCGGTCAGCACCCAGATACCTCCATCATGCAGGGCGACGCTATGTTCCCAATGGGAGCCATCGGTTCCGTCGACGGTCGTGACGGTCCAGTCATCCTCTTCGATGAAGGTCGCTTCTCCGCCGGCGGTGACCATCGGCTCGATCGCGAGCACGAGTCCCGGTTTGACGTCTTCCCCGCGATCGGGTGTGCGGTAGTTGAAGACGCTGGGGGCCTCGTGCATCTTGCGGCCGATGCCGTGACCGACATACTCGCGAAGGATGCCGTACGTCTCACCGGAGACCGCGGAAGGGCCCTGCGCCTCGATGTACCCCTGGATGGCCGCACCGATCTCATCGATCGACGACGCGGATGCCATGGCGGCGATTCCGGCCCACATCGAGCCCTCCGTGACGCGCGAGAGCTCCTCGCGCTGTGCGACCAGCTCGGGCCGCTCCGGATCGGGCACCACGACGGTGATGGCACTGTCGCCGTTCCATCCCTGGAACTGCGCACCGCAGTCGACGGAGACGATGTCCCCCGGCTGCAACACCCGCTCCCCCGGGATGCCGTGGACGACCTGCTCATTCACCGAGATGCAGGTGGTGTGGTGGTAGCCGCGCACGAGTTGGAAGTTGGACTCCGCACCGCGTGACAGGATCGCGCGGTTCGCTACGGTGTCGAGCTCCAGCGTGGTGATGCCGGCCGTGATCATCGGGCGGACGGCGTCGAGTGCTGCGGCGGTGATCAGCCCGGGCTCGACCATGGCTCGCAGGTGAGCCGGGGTCTTGTAGATCGACCGGCGGAACATCTCAGGAGGCGGAGGCCGCGAGACGCAGACCGCGCGCGGCCAGAGCATCCGCGATGCGCTCGGTGATCTCGTCGAGGGAGCCGACACCGTCGATGCGGTCGACGATGCCCTTGGCGCCGTAGACCTCGAGGATCGGCGCGGTCTCGCGCTCGTAGATGTCGAGGCGGTGGCCGATGGCCTCCGGGGTGTCATCCGAACGTCCCTGCTCGGTCGCGCGCAGGGACAGACGCGACAGGCTCTCCTCGCGCGGCACGTCGAGGAGGATGACGGCGTCGAGGGCCTCCCCCCGCTCCGCGAGGAACGACTCCAGGTGAGCGACCTGCGCGGTGTTGCGCGGGTACCCGTCGAGCAGGAAGCCCTGCGCGGCGTCGGGCTGCGAAAGCCGGTCGCGCACGATCTCGCTCGTCAGCTCGTCCGGAACGAGGTCGCCCTTGTCGAGGATCGCCGTGACCTGCTGGCCGAGGGGCGTGCCCTCCTTGATGTTCGCGCGGAAGATGTCACCGGTCGACACGACCGGGATGCCGTAGGACTCGGCGATGCGCACGCCCTGCGTGCCCTTTCCGGAGCCCTGCGGGCCGACGATGAGAAGACGTGCGGATGCTGTCATCGGAGAAGCCCTTCATAGTGACGCTGCTGGAGCTGCGCATCGATCTGCTTGACCGTCTCGAGACCGACACCGACGATGATCAGGATCGACGCGCCACCGAACGGGAAGTTCTGGTTGGCGCCGACCGTGGCCAGCGCGATCAGCGGGATGAGCGCGATCAGACCGAGGTACAGCGAGCCGGGAAGCGTGATGCGGGTGAGCACGTAGTCGAGGTACTCGGCCGTGGGACGCCCTGCACGGATGCCCGGGATGAAGCCGCCGTACTTCTTCATGTTGTCCGCGACCTCGACCGGGTTGAACGTGATCGCCACGTAGAAGTAGGTGAAGCCGATGATCAGCAGGAAGTACGCGGCCATGTAGACCGGGCTGTTGCCCGTCGTGAAGTTCGCGCTGATCCACGAGACCCAGGCGGGCGGCGTCGAGCCGTCCTGTGGGGTGTTGAACTGAGCGATGAGCGCAGGGATGTACAGCAGCGACGACGCGAAGATCACGGGGATCACACCCGCCATGTTGACCTTGATCGGGATGTAGGTGTTCGTCCCGCCGTAGGTGCGGCGACCGACCATGCGCTTGGCGTACTGGACGGGGATCCTTCGCTGGGATTGCTCGACGAAGACGACGAGCCCCATCACGACGATTCCGACGAGCAGCACCAGGAGGAAGACCTCGAAGCCCTTGGTCTGCCAGATGAGCCCCATGGCGCCGGGGAACGTCGCGGCGATCGAGGTGAAGATGAGCAGGGACATGCCGTTGCCGATGCCGCGCTCGGTGACGAGCTCGGCGAACCACATGATCAGACCGGTACCGGCCGTCATCGCCATGATGATGAGCAGCTGCGCCCACCACACGTCGTTGGTCAGGAGCTGCTGGCAGGCGGCGAGATCTGTCGTCCCGAAGAGCTGACCGCTGCGCGCGACCGTGACGAGAGTCGTCGACTGGAGCAGCGCGAGAGCGATCGTGAGGTAGCGCGTGTACTGGGTCAGGCGGGCCTGACCGGCCTGGCCTTCCTTGTGCAGCGCCTCGAAGTGCGGGATGACCACGCGCAGGAGCTGCGTGATGATCGTCGCGGTGATGTACGGCATGACACCGAGCGCGAAGATCGACAGCTGCAGCAGCGCGCCACCGGAGAAGAGGTTGACCAGTCCGAGCAGACCATCGGTGCCCGCGTTGGCGGCGAGACACTCTTCGACGTTCGGGAAGTTCACGAACGGTGCCGGGACGTTGGAGCCGAGCCGGTAGATCGCGATGATGGCGAGGGTGAAACCGATCTTCCGACGCAGGTCGGGGGTGCGGAAGATCCGCGCGATGGCGCTAAACAAGGACGTTCCTCCTGAAAAGGTTGCCGATTCCCGAAGGACGGCTGAAAGACCAGGGTAACGCAAACCGGGCTTCCCGGAATTCGCCACCGATACCAGGCCCGCCGGATGCGGCCCCAGAGCGAGGTCTCGGAGTGTGAAACCACAAGAGGGGCCGGAGAATCTCCGGCCCCTCTTGCACTGCGGTTACTTGACGGATCCGCCCGCCGCGACGATCTTCTGCTCGGCGGAACCCGAGACCTTGTCGACCGAAACGGTGAGCTTGACGGCGATGTCGCCGTTACCGAGAACCTTGACCTTCTCGTTCTTGCGAACGGCACCCTTGGCGACCAGGTCGCCCACGGTGACGTCGCCACCCTTGGGGTACAGCTCCGCGAGCTTCTCCAGGTTCACGACCTGGTACTCCACGCGGAACGGGTTCTTGAACCCGCGCAGCTTCGGGGTGCGCATGTGCAGCGGCATCTGCCCACCCTCGAAGCCGACGCGAACGGTGTTACGCGCCTTGGTGCCCTTGGTACCACGACCAGCGGTCTTACCCTTGGAGCCCTCACCACGGCCGACGCGAGTCTTGGCGGTGTTGGATCCGGGGACGGGACGCAGGTGGTGCACCTTCAGCACGCCGGGGCGGGACGCCGGAGCGTCCTTCGCGGGCGCAGCCTTCTTGGCAGCCGGCTTCTTGGCGGGAGCCTCAGCCTTGGCGTCGGCTGCTGCGCTCTTGGCCGGAGCCTTCTTCGCAGCAGGCTTCTTCTCGGCGGCAGCCTTGGGAGCTGCAGCCTTCTTCGCGGCCTTCTCGGCCTCGACGGCCTCGTTCTTCTCAGCCATTAGTCGATCTCCTCAACCTTGACGAGGTGGGCGACGGTCTTGACGTAACCGCGCGTCTGCGCGTCGTCGGGGCGGACGGTGGTGTCACCGATCCGCTTGAGACCGAGGCTGCGCAGCGTGTCGCGCTGGTTCTGCTTCTCGCTCACCTTGGACTTGATCTGCGTGACCTTCAGTCGCGCGGCCATCAGGCACCTACCTTCTGTGCGGCGATGGCCTCGGCCTCGGCGCGGACGAGACGCGCAGGGGCGACCTGGTCGAACTCGAGGCCACGACGTGCGGCGACCGCACGAGGCTCCTCGAGCTGCTTCAGGGCGGTGACCGTCGCGTGCACGATGTTGATCGTGTTCGACGAGCCGAGCGACTTCGACAGCACGTCGTGGATACCGGCGCACTCGAGCACGGCGCGGACCGGACCACCGGCGATGACACCGGTACCGGCAGCGGCCGGGCGGAGCAGGACCACACCAGCGGCGGCCTCACCCTGCACGGGGTGCGGGATGGTGCTGCCGACGCGCGGAACGCGGAAGAAGTTGCGCTTGGCCTCTTCGACACCCTTCGAGATGGCCAGGGGGACCTCACGGGCCTTGCCGTAGCCGACGCCGACCAGACCGTTGCCGTCACCGACGACCACGAGAGCGGTGAAGCTGAAGCGACGACCACCCTTCACGACCTTCGAGACACGGTTGATGGTGACGACGCGCTCCAGGAACTGGTTGTCACCACGGTCGCGCGAGTTGCGGTCGCGGCCACCCTGGTTGCGGTCACCACGGCCACCACGGCGGCCGTCGCGCTGATCGCGAGTCGGCTCTGCCTGCGTGGTGCCTGCAGCCGTCTCGGAAGTGGCAGCAGCCGCTTCGGTCACTTCGTTCTCCTTGTTGTCACTCACAGTGCCAGACCCCCCTCACGGGCGCCGTCGGCGATGGCGGCGACACGACCGGCGTAGCGGTTGCCGCCACGGTCGAACACTGCCTCGGAAACGCCTGCGGCCTTCGCGCGCTCGGCGAGGAGCTCGCCGACCTTGCGGGCCTTGGCGGTCTTGTCACCCTCGAGCGAGCGCAGGTCGGTCTCGAGCGTCGAAGCCGACGCGACGGTGTGACCCTTGCTGTCGTCGACCAGCTGCACGAAGACGTGGCGGGCCGAACGGTTGACGACGAGACGCGGACGCGCCTCGGTGCCGACGACCTTCTTGCGAAGGCGGGCGTGACGACGCGCGCGGGCGTCAGACTTTGACTTGAGAGCCATGGTTACTTACCACTCTTTCCGGCCTTGCGACGCACGTTCTCGCCGGCGTAGCGCACACCCTTGCCCTTGTACGGCTCAGGCTTGCGGATCTTGCGGATGTTCGCAGCTGCCTCACCGACAGCCTGCTTGTCGATCCCGCTGACGGTGAGCTTGGTGGTGCCCTCGACCGTGAGCGTGATGCCGGCGGGCGGGTCGACCAGGACCGGGTGCGAGAAGCCGAGGGCGAACTCGACCGAGCTCCCCTTCTGCTGCACGCGGTAACCGGTGCCGACGACCTCGAGACCCTTGGTGTATCCCTGGGTCACGCCGATGATGTTGTTGTTGATGAGCGTGCGGGTCAGGCCGTGAAGCGACCGCGACTCGCGCTCGTCGTCGGGACGGGAGACCAGAACCTGGTTCTCCTCGACCGCGACCTCGATGGGGCTGGCCACCGTGAGGGTGAGCTCACCCTTGGGGCCCTTCACCGCGACCTCACGGCCGTCGACCGAAACGGTCACGCCCGCAGGAACGTCGATGGGAAGTCGTCCAATACGCGACATTTCGAATTACCACACGTAGGCGAGAACTTCTCCGCCCACGCCCTTCTGCTCAGCCTGACGGTCGGTGAGAAGACCGGAGGAAGTGGACAGGATGGCCACGCCGAGGCCGCCGAGGACCGTGGGCAGCTCGGTCGACTTCGCGTAGACGCGGAGACCGGGCTTCGAGACGCGCTTGATGCCGGCGATGGAGCGCTCACGGTTGGGACCGTACTTCAGCGTCAGCGTGAGGTTCTTCCCGACGCGAGCGTCAGAGGTCTCCCAACCGGCGATGTAGCCCTCCTGCTGGAGGATCTCAGCGATGTGCGTCTTGAGCTTGCTCGACGGCAGGGTCACGGAATCGTGGTGCGCCGAGTTCGCGTTGCGCAGACGGGTCAGCAGATCTGCGACCGGGTCTGTCATTGTCATTGTTGTTTTCCTTTGTTCATGAGGTTCCGGCTGCCGTTACACGACAGACGGCCTGCGATGACACGCAATTTTCAATTGTACGTGCACATCGACGGGCTCAGTGACACGAGACCACTGAGCCCGTCAAGGGTGTTACGCCTGTGCGTCTTCCGAGCGGAACGGGAAGCCGAGGTGGCGGAGCAGTGCCCGACCCTCGTCATCCGTCTTCGCGGTGGTGACGACGGTGATGTCGAAACCGCGAACCCGGTCGATCTTGTCCTGATCGATCTCGTGGAACACGCTCTGCTCCTGGAGACCGAAGGTGTAGTTGCCGTTGCCGTCGAACTGCTTGGCCGAGAGACCGCGGAAGTCGCGGATACGGGGCAGAGCGAGCGAGACGAGGCGGTCGACGAACTCCCACGCGCGGTCGCCACGGAGAGTGACGTGCGCGCCGATGGCCTGACCCTCACGCAGCTTGAACTGCGCGATGGACTTGCGGGCCTTCGTGACGATCGGCTTCTGGCCGGTGATCTTGGTGAGGTCGTCGACCGCGCCATCGATCACCTTGCTGTCGCGAGCTGCCTCGCCGACACCGGTGTTCACGACGACCTTGACCAGTCCGGGGATCTGCATGACGTTCGAGTAACCGAACTCTTCCTGCATCGCCTTCTTGATCTCGGTGTTGTACTTCTGCTTCAGGCGCGGCTGGATCTTGCCAGCCGGCGCGGCAGTGTCGGTGCTCATCAGAGGTCCTTACCGCTCTTCTTCGCGTAGCGCACGCGGACGGTGCGCTTCACGCCGTCCTTCGTCTGCTCCTCGACCCGGTGGCCGACCTTGGTCGGCTTCTTGGTCGAGGGGTCGACGAGTGCGACGTTCGAGATGTGGATGGAGGCTTCGACGGTCTCGAGGCCTCCGGTCTTGGTGCCACGCTGCGTCTGTCCGACGCGGGTGTGCTTGGTGACGTAGTTCACGCCTTCGACGATGACGCGGTTCTTGTCGGAAAGGACATCGAGGACCTTGCCCTGCTTACCGCGGTCGCCGCCACGCTCCTGCGTGGCACCCGTGATGACCTGAACCAGGTCACCCTTCTTGATCTTCGCCATGATTAGATGACCTCCGGCGCCAGCGAGACGATCTTCATGAACTTCTTGTCACGAAGCTCACGACCGACCGGTCCGAAGATACGGGTGCCGCGGGGCTCCCCGTCGTTCTTCAGGATCACGGCGGCGTTCTCGTCGAACTTGATGTAGGAGCCGTCCGGACGACGGACCTCCTTCTTGGTGCGGACGATGACCGCCTTGACGACGTCGCCCTTCTTGACGTTGCCACCGGGGATCGCGTCCTTGACGGTCGCGACGATGGTGTCGCCGAGGCCCGCGTAGCGGCGCTTCGAGCCACCGAGAACGCGGATCGTGAGCAGCTCCTTGGCGCCGGTGTTGTCGGCGACCTTGAGTCGGGATTCCTGCTGGATCACTTGGCCTTCTCCAGAATCTCCACCAGGCGCCAGCGCTTCGTGGCGCTGAGCGGGCGGGTCTCGTTGATCAGGACCAGGTCGCCGATGCCGGCGGTGTTCGCCTCATCGTGCGCCTTGACCTTCGAGGTGCGGCGGATGACCTTGCCGTAAAGCGGGTGCTTCACGCGGTCCTCGACCTCGACCACGATGGTCTTGTCCATCTTGTCGCTGACGACGTAGCCGCGACGCGCCTTGCGGTAGCCGCGTGCAGCGGTGTCGCGGACGTCGTGCTCGGACGACTCGTGTCCTGCGGCCTGCGTCTCCGCAGTCGCTTCCTTCTTGGTGGCCATCACTCAGCCTCTTCCTTCACGGCGTCGTCGGCGGAGTCCGCCTTCTTCGCCTTCGACTTGGTCGCCTTCTTGGCCGGAGCCTCGACCGGAGCGGGCGTCGCACGGATGCCCAGCTCGCGTTCGCGGATCACGGTGTAGAGACGCGCGATGTCGCGCTTGACGGCGCGGATGCGGCCGTGGCTCTCCAGCTGGCCGGTGGCCGACTGGAAACGGAGGTTGAACAGCTCCTCCTTGGCCTTGCGCAGCTCCTCGACGAGGCGCTGGTCTTCGAATGTGTCGAGCTCTGCCGGGGCGAGCTCCTTGGTGCCGATCGCCATTACGCGTCGCCCTCCTCGCGCTTGATGATGCGTGCCTTGAGCGGCAGCTTGTGAATTGCTCGGGTCAGAGCTTCGCGAGCGAGCTGCTCGTCGACACCCGCGACCTCGAAGAGGACACGGCCCGGCTTGACGTTGGCGACCCACCACTCGGGGGAACCCTTACCGGAACCCATGCGGGTCTCGGCAGGCTTCTTCGTGAGCGGACGGTCGGGGTAGATGTTGATCCACACCTTTCCACCACGCTTGATGTGACGGGTCATCGCGATACGAGCGGACTCGATCTGACGGTTCGTCACGTAAGCGGGCGAAAGCGCCTGGATACCGTACTCGCCGAAGGAGACCTTCGTGCCGCCGGTGGCCTGACCCGAGCGCCCGGGGTGGTGCTGCTTGCGGAACTTGACCTTACGGGGGATGAGCATTATGCCGACGCTCCTTCTGCGACAGGTGCCTCGTTGCGCGGGGCACGGCGGCGGTCGCCACCACGGTCGTCACGACGAGCCTTGGGTGCGTTGGCCTGCTCGCGAGCGAGCTCCTTCGCGGTCAGGTCGCCCTTGTAGATCCAGACCTTCACGCCGATGCGGCCGAAGGTGGTCTTCGCCTCGTAGAAGCCGTAGTCGATGTTCGCGCGCAGCGTGTGCAGCGGCACACGACCCTCGCGGTAGAACTCCGAACGGCTCATCTCGGCGCCGCCGAGGCGGCCGGAGACCTGAATACGGATGCCCTTGGCGCCGGCGCGCTGAGCGCCCTGCAGACCCTTGCGCATCGCACGACGGAACGCCACACGAGCAGAGAGCTGCTCGGCGATGCCCTGCGCAACGAGCTGAGCATCGGCCTCGGGGTTCTTGACCTCGAGGATGTTCAGCTGGATCTGCTTGCCCGAGAGCTTCTCGAGGTCGCCGCGGATGCGCTCGGCCTCGGCTCCACGACGACCGATCACGATGCCCGGACGGGCGGTGTGGATGTCGACGCGGACGCGGTCACGGGTGCGCTCGATCTCGATGTTCGAGACACCGGCGCGGTCGAGCTGCGTCTTGAGCAGGTTGCGGATCTTGATGTCCTCGGCGACGTAGTCGGCGTAACGCTGCCCCGGCTTCGTCGAGTCAGAGAACCAACGCGAGACGTGGTCCGTCGTGATGCCGAGACGGAAGCCGTACGGGTTTACCTTCTGTCCCATTACTTGCTCGCCTTCTTGTTGCTGTCGCCCGTGGCGGCCGGAGCTGCCTCAGGCGTCGAGAGCACGACCGTGATGTGGCTCGTGCGCTTCTTGATCTGGAAAGCGCGACCCTGTGCACGGGGCTGGAAACGCTTGAGCGTCGTGCCCTCGTCGACGTACGCGTTCGCCACGTACAGGTCCTGCTCGTCGAGGAATTCGCCGTCGCGATCCGCCTTCACCTGCGCGTTGGCCATGGCCGACGCGACAAGCTTGTAGATCGGCTCGCTGGCGCTCTGCTGCGCGAACTTCAGGATGGCGAGAGCCTCCTGAGCCTGCTTGCCCTTGATGAGCGCGACGACACGGCGAGCCTTCTGAGGGGTCACGCGGATGTGTCGCACGCGTGCGATCGATTCGACCATTAGCGGCGCCGCCCCTTCTTGTCGTCCTTCTCGTGACCGCGGAAGGTGCGGGTGGGCGCGAACTCGCCCAGCTTGTGACCGACCATGGTCTCGGACACGAACACAGGGATGTGCTTGCGTCCGTCGTGGACCGCGATCGTGTGACCCAGCATGGCCGGGATGATCATGGACCGACGGGACCAGGTCTTGATGACGTTCTTGGTGCCGGCTTCGTTCTGCACGACCACCTTGCGAAGCAGGTGATCGTCGACGAAGGGGCCCTTCTTAAGACTGCGAGGCATCTTCTCTTACTCCTACTTGCGCTTCTTGCCGGCGTTACGACGACGCACGATGTACTTGTCGCTTTCCTTGTTGGCGTGACGGGTACGACCCTCCGCCTGGCCCCACGGGGAGACGGGGTGACGACCACCGGAGGTCTTACCCTCACCACCACCGTGCGGGTGGTCGACCGGGTTCATCGCGACACCACGGACCGTCGGGCGGACGCCCTTCCAGCGCATACGGCCGGCCTTGCCCCAGTTGATGTTCGACTGCTCGGCGTTGCCGACCTCGCCGATGGTCGCGCGGCAGCGCGCATCGACGTTGCGGATCTCACCCGAGGGGAGACGCAGCTGGGCGTAGGGGCCGTCCTTGGCGACGAGACGGACGGATGCACCGGCCGAACGTGCCATCTTCGCGCCGCCGCCGGGGCGGAGCTCGATCGCGTGGATGACGGTACCGGTGGGGATGTTCTTCAGCGGGAGGTTGTTACCCGGCTTGATGTCAGCCCCAGCACCCGACTCGACGATGTCGCCCTGCTTCAGCTTCGCCGGGGCGAGGATGTAGCGCTTCTCACCGTCGAAGTAGTGCAGCAGCGCGATGCGCGCGGTGCGGTTGGGGTCGTACTCGATGTGAGCGACCTTGGCGTTGACGCCGTCCTTGTCATTGCGACGGAAGTCGATGACGCGGTACTGGCGCTTGTGGCCACCACCGATGTGACGGGTCGTGATGCGGCCCTGGTTGTTGCGACCACCGGTCTTCGAGAGCGGGCGCAGCAGCGACTTCTCCGGCGTCGATCGAGTGATCTCGGCGAAGTCAGCCACCGACGAGCCGCGACGGCCCGGGGTCGTGGGCTTGTACTTGCGAATAGCCATGATTGTCCTTATCCCCCGGATCAGCCGATTGCCGTGAAGATGTCGATGGTGCCCGACTTCAGGGTGACGATGGCGCGCTTGGTGTCCTTGCGCTTGCCGGTTCCGAAGCGGGTGCGGCGAGCCTTGCCGACGCGGTTGAGGGTGTTGACCCCTGCGACCTTGACGCCGAAGATCTTCTCGATGGCGAGCTTGATCTCGGTCTTCGAAGCGCGCGGGTCGACGAGGAAGGTGTACTTTCCTTCATCGATGAGCCCGTAGCTCTTCTCGGACACGACCGGCTTCAGGATGATGTCGCGCGGGTCCTTGTTCAGGGCCGTCTGGAGAACAGATGCCTGCTCGCTCATGCGGAGACCTCCTGGTTGGCGCCGGACTTGGAGGCGATGAAGCCCTCGAGCGCGGCCTGGGTGAAGACGATGTCGTCGGAGACGAGCACGTCGTATGCGTTGAGCTGGTCGAACGTCAGCACGTGCAGGTTCGACAGGTTGCGGATGCTCTTCAGCGTCACGTCGTCGCCCCGCTCGATGACGACGAGCACGTTCTTCGACGAGACGACGTTGGTGAGGAAGCTCACCGCGGTCTTGGTCGAGGGCGTGCCGTCAATCCCGAAGGAGTCGATGGCGTGGATGCGGTCTCCGCGGAAGCGGTCGCTGAGCGCGCCCAGCAGGGCGGCGGCGATCATCTTCTTGGGGGTGCGCTGCGAGTAGTCACGCGGCTTCGGGCCGTGGACGATGCCACCACCGGTCATGTGCGGCGCGCGGATGGAACCCTGACGGGCGTTACCCGTGCCCTTCTGCTTGAAGGGCTTGCGGCCGGCACCAGAGACCTCGCCACGACGCTTGGTCGAGTGCGTGCCCTGGCGTGCCGCCGCGAGCTGCGCGACGACGACCTGGTGGATGAGCGGGATGTTCGTCTTGGCGTCGAACAGTGCGGCGGGAAGCTCGATGGAGCCTGCCTTCTTGCCGTCTGCCTTGAGGACGTCGAGCGCGAGAGTGGAGTCAGCCATGATCAGGCACCCTTCACTGCGTTGCGGACATAGACGATGCGACCACGAGCACCGGGGACGGCGCCCTTGACGAGCATGAGTCCCTTCTCGATGTCGATGGCGTGCACCGTGAGGTTGAGGACGGTCACGCGCTCGCCACCCATACGGCCGGCCATGCGCATGCCCTTGAAGACGCGGCTCGGGGTCGACGATGCGCCGATGGAGCCGGGCTTGCGGTGGTTGCGGTGTGCACCGTGCGAAGCCGAGACGCCCTTGAAGTTGTGGCGCTTCATGACACCGGCGAAGCCCTTGCCCTTGCTCGTGCCGACGACGTCGACGAGCTGGCCTGCCTCGAAGGTGCCGTCGACCGTGAGCTCCTGGCCCAGGGTGTAGTCGCCGGCGTCCGCGGTGCGGATCTCGGTGACGTGACGACGCGGCGTGACGCCGGCTGCCTCGAAGTGAGCGGAGAGCGGCTTGTTCACCTTGCGGGGGTCGATCTGGCCGTAGGCGATCTGCACGGCGTTGTAGCCGTCCTTCTCGGGGGTACGGACCTGGGTGACCACGTTCGGTGCCAGCTCGATGACGGTGACGGGAACGAGCTTGCCGCTCTCGTTCCAGACCTGGGTCATGCCGAGCTTCGTGCCGAGCATGCCCTTGGAAACCTTGGAATTGATGTCAGCCATGTCGAACCTCAGAGCTTGATCTCGATGTTGACATCGGCCGGCAGGTCGAGACGCATCAGCGAGTCGACAGCCTTGGGCGTCGGGTCGACGATGTCGATCAGACGCTTGTGGGTGCGCATCTCGAAGTGCTCGCGGCTGTCCTTGTACTTGTGGGGCGACCGGATGACGCACACGACGTTCTTCTCGGTCGGAAGGGGCACGGGGCCGACGACGGTTGCGCCCGCACGGGTCACGGTGTCGACGATCTTGCGTGCGGACGTGTCGATGACCTCGTGGTCATACGACTTCAGGCGAATGCGGATCTTCTGTCCCGCCATTGTCTGCTCTCTCTCTTTAGGCGTCTTACCGTCCGGGACCGGGTGGCCCTGGGGCATTGGACGCACGTCGGCGCTGTTCGCGCCTCGGCACGAGAACGGCTCTCACGAGTCGATCTGCTGCACCACTGTTCTTCTGTCAGCCGGAAGCCGTGAGGCGACCGGATGCCGACCTTCCACCGCGCACGGCGGAACCCTTCATGATGAGGGGGTGTCGGGGTGTGTTCTGCTACCCGCGGCCTAGAACCCTGCGCCGTCCCGGAGGAGGCGCCGTCTATGCACTGCCCTGGCAGTGATCCGTCGCACGCACAGCGGCAACGGAATATCGAACCTGTCTATTCTGCCACGGCCCATTTCACTTCTGCAAACCCGGGCGTGTCGCGGTCGTCTCGCGTCCCTCAGAAGCGCAGCGGAGACGTCAGATCGCAGGAGATAGCGGGGCGAGGCATCCCCATGCCTCGCCCCGCTTGGGGAGGGCGTTCAGTGCGAGGGGGCACACCGAACGCGAGTAGCCCGGCGTGAAGGGACGCCAGGCTCCTCGACCGAGGGCGCGGCGGAAGACCCGCCGCGCAGGCAGGGAGACGCTCAGGCGCAGTGACTGCGCGCGTCGCACGATGATCCCCAAGATCGCATATCCCCAGTTTGGACGCGGATGACCGCGTGTTCCCGGAAACCGAACCCCTTCGGCTTCCATGACCGCAAGATCCCCAGGCGGTCGAGACGATCCTACTCGATGCAGCAGCGAATCCGCCACATTTGACACCGGGTCTCACCGCCCGGCACCGAAAAGCGGCGCCCCCCCCCCGGGGGGGCGCCGCTCAGCGACGACGGGCGCGGCTACTCGTTGCCGACGGCCTTGTCCGCGCTGTCCCGGATCTCGTCGATCTTGTCCGCCGCGCCGGGTGCGATCTTCTTCGCGAAGTCGGCGACACCGTCGAGCACCTTGTCGCTGATGTCCTCCGCCTGCTCGCTCTTCACGGCTTCGGCGATCTTGTCCTTGTTCTGCTCGTAGAGGTCCTTGCCCTTGTTCACGGCGTCCTCGATACCCATGTGACTCCCCTTCTGAGACGTGTGCGGTCGTCCGATCGGGGCGACCACACTCATTGTGCATGTCCACCCCGCCGAAGGGAACCCTCGCCGCCCGTCCACGACAAAGGGGCCGGACCCGAAGGCCCGACCCCTTTGCGAGGAAGCAGATGCTTACTTGATGATCTTCGTGACCGTACCGGCGCCGACGGTGCGTCCACCCTCACGGATGGCGAAGCCGAGGCCCTCCTCCATGGCGATCGGCTGGATCAGCTCGACCGTCATGTCGGTGGTGTCGCCGGGCATGACCATCTCGGTGCCCTCGGGCAGCGAGATGACGCCGGTGACGTCGGTGGTGCGGAAGTAGAACTGCGGGCGGTAGTTCGTGTAGAACGGGTTGTGACGGCCACCCTCGTCCTTCGACAGGATGTACGCGGTGCCCTCGAAGTCGGTGTGCGGCGTGACCGAACCCGGCTTGACGATGACCTGACCGCGCTCGACGTCTTCACGCTTGGTACCGCGGAGCAGCAGACCACAGTTCTCGCCGGCCCAGGCCTCGTCGAGCTGCTTGTGGAACATCTCGATACCCGTGACCGTGGTCTTGACGGTCGGACGGAGTCCGACGATCTCGACCTCGGAGTTGATGGCCAGCGTGCCACGCTCGGCGCGACCCGTGACGACGGTTCCACGACCGGTGATCGTGAAGACGTCCTCGACGGGCATCAGGAACGGCTTGTCGCGGTCACGCTCCGGGTCCGGAACGCTGTCGTCGACGGCCTGCATCAGGTCCAGGATCGCCTGGACCCACTTCTCGTCGCCCTCGAGGGCCTTGAGAGCGGAGACGCGGACGACAGGAGCGTCCTCGTCGAAGCCCTGGCCGGCGAGCAGCTCGCGGACCTCGAGCTCGACGAGCTCCAGGATCTCCTCGTCGTCGACCATGTCGGACTTGTTCAGCGCGACGAGCAGGTAGGGAACGCCGACCTGCTTGGCGAGCAGCACGTGCTCACGCGTCTGAGCCATCGGGCCGTCGGTGGCGGCGACCACGAGGATCGCGCCGTCCATCTGAGCCGCACCGGTGATCATGTTCTTGACGTAGTCGGCGTGGCCGGGAGCGTCGACGTGCGCGTAGTGGCGCTTCGGGGTCTCGTACTCGATGTGCGAGATGTTGATGGTGATACCACGCTGGCGCTCTTCCGGCGCCGAGTCGATGGAAGCGAAGTCACGCTGCACGTTGGTGTCGGACGGGTACTTGTCAGCAAGCACCTTCGAGATCGCTGCGGAGAGCGTGGTCTTGCCGTGGTCGACGTGACCGATCGTTCCGATGTTGACGTGCGGCTTGGTCCGCTCGAACTTGGCCTTAGCCACTGGGTCCTCCTCAGGACGTCGTTGTAGAGGTGACCGGGCACTGGTTTGCGACCGGTTCTCTACGGGTTAGGTTCTCAGTTTAGTAGAGAGGGAATGTGAAGTTGTAGGTGACCTGGGAACCCCGCGGCGCTTCGCCGTGGGGAACCCAGAAGGGTGATTACTCGCCCTTGGTCTTCTGGACGATCTCGTCCGCCACCGCGCGGGGAACCTCAGCGTAGCTGTGGAACTCCATCGAGTACACGGCGCGGCCCGAGGTCTTCGAGCGCAGGTCGCCGATGTAGCCGAACATCTCGGACAGCGGCACCTGAGCGCGGACGACCTTGACGCCGGCGGCGTCTTCCATCGACTGGATCTGGCCACGGCGCGAGTTCAGGTCACCGATGACGTCGCCCATGTACTCCTCCGGAGTACGGACCTCGACGGCCATCAGCGGCTCGAGCAGCACGGGGTTGGCACGGCGAGCGGCCTCCTTGAAGCCCATGGAGCCCGCGATCTTGAACGCCATCTCCGAGGAGTCGACGTCGTGCGCTGCACCATCGACGATGGTTGCCTTGACGCCGACCATCGGGTAGCCCGCGAGCACACCGACGTTCATCGCGTCCTGGAAACCAGCATCGATCGAGCCGATGTACTCACGAGGGATGCGACCACCGGTGACGGCGTTCACGAACTCGTAAGTCGTCTCGGAGTCGAGCTCGAGCGGCTCGATGTTGAACTGGATCTTCGCGAACTGTCCAGAACCACCGGTCTGCTTCTTGTGCGTGTAGTCGTGCTTCTCGACGGTCTTGCGGATCGTCTCACGGTACGCGACCTGCGGCTTGCCGACGTTCGCCTCGACGCGGAACTCGCGCTTCATGCGGTCGACGAGGATGTCGAGGTGTAGCTCGCCCATGCCCTTGATGGTCGTCTGACCGGTCTCGGGGTTGAGCTCCGTGCGGAAGGTCGGGTCCTCCTCAGCGAGCTTCTGGATCGCGAGACCCAGCTTCTCCTGGTCGGCCTTGGTCTTCGGCTCGATCGCGACCTCGATCACAGGCTCCGGGAACGTCATCGACTCGAGGACGACCGGAGCTGCCGGGTCGGCGAGGGTGTCACCGGTGGTGGTGTCCTTCAGGCCGATGACCGCGTAGATGTTGCCGGCGGTCAGCGAGTCGACCGGGTTCTCCTTGTTGGCGTGCATCTGGAAGATCTTCCCGATGCGCTCCTTCTTGCCCTTGGTCGAGTTGACCACGGCGGAGCCCGAGTCGAGGTGACCCGAGTAGACGCGCACGTAGGTGAGGCGACCGAAGAACGGGTGCACGGCGACCTTGAAGGCCAGCGCCGAGAACGGGTCGTTGGCGTCGGGGTGACGCTCGATGATCGTGTCGTAGTCCTTCGGGTCGTGCGCCTCGATGGCACCGACGTCGAGGGGGTTCGGCAGGAAGTCGACGACCGCGTCGAGCATCGGCTGGACACCGCGGTTCTTGAACGCGGAACCGCAGAGCACCGGGTAGATCTCGCTCGCGACGGTCAGCTTGCGGATCGCGCCCTTGATCTCGGCGACCGTGAGCTCCTCGCCGCCGAAGAACTTCTCGAGCAGCGCGTCGTCGGTCTCGGCGACGACCTCGAGGAGCTGCTGACGGTACTCGTCCGCCTTCTCCTTGAGGTCGGCGGGGATCTCCTGGACTTCGTACTTGGCGCCCATGGTGACATCACCCTTGGAGTCGCCGGGCCAGACCAGTGCACGCATCTCGATCAGGTCGATGACCCCGATGAAGTCGTTCTCCGCACCGATGGGCAGCTGGATGACCAGCGGCTTGGCGCCGAGGCGGCTGACGATCGTGTCGACCGTGAAGTAGAAGTCGGCACCGAGCTTGTCCATCTTGTTGACGAAGCAGATGCGCGGCACGTTGTACTTGTCGGCCTGACGCCACACGGTCTCGGACTGGGGCTCGACGCCCTCCTTGCCGTCGAACACGGCGACAGCGCCGTCGAGGACGCGGAGCGAGCGCTCCACCTCGACCGTGAAGTCCACGTGACCGGGGGTGTCGATGATGTTGATCTGGTTCTTGTTCCAGAAGCAGGTCACGGCGGCAGACGTGATCGTGATGCCGCGCTCCTTCTCCTGCTCCATCCAGTCGGTGGTCGAGGCGCCGTCGTGCGTCTCGCCGAGCTTGTGGTTGACGCCCGTGTAGAACAGGATGCGCTCGGTCGTCGTGGTCTTGCCGGCATCGATGTGCGCCATGATGCCGATGTTGCGGACCTTGCTCAGGTCCGTGAGCACGTCTTGTGCCACAGGAGTGTCCTTATCTTTTGGAGCAGTCTTACTGCGAAGAGGGGGTGCCCGTCCCCCGACGGGAGGCCGGGGGACGGGCGAAGCTGTTTACCAGCGGTAGTGAGCGAACGCGCGGTTCGACTCGGCCATCTTGTGCGTGTCCTCACGGCGCTTGACCGCGGCACCCAGGCCGTTGGACGCGTCGAGGATCTCGTTCTGGAGACGCTCGGTCATCGTCTTCTCACGACGGCCCTTCGCGTAGCTCACGAGCCAGCGCAGAGCGAGCGTGTTGGCGCGGTGAGGCTTGACCTCGACCGGCACCTGGTAGGTCGAACCACCGACGCGGCGGCTGCGGACCTCGAGGGTCGGGCGCACGTTGTCGAGCGCCTTCTTGAGCGTGGCGACGGCGTCCTGGCCGTTCTTCGCCTCGACACCGCGGAGGGCGCCGTAGACGATCGACTCGGCCAGCGACTTCTTGCCGTCGACGAGGATCTTGTTCACCAGCGAGGTGACGATCGGTGCGCCGTATACCGGGTCGTTGACGACGGGGCGCTTCGGGGCGGGTCCCTTACGAGGCATCTAACTCAACCCTTCTTCGCGCCGTAGCGGGAACGAGCCTGCTTACGGTTCTTGACTGCCTGGGTGTCCAGGGCGCCACGGACGATCTTGTAACGCACACCGGGAAGGTCCTTGACACGACCGCCGCGCACGAGCACGAGCGAGTGCTCCTGCAGGTTGTGGCCCTCACCGGGGATGTACGCGGTGACCTCGGTGCCGTTGCGGAGCTTCACACGAGCGACCTTGCGCATCGCCGAGTTCGGCTTCTTCGGGGTGGTGGTGTAGACGCGGGTGCAGACCCCGGCCTGCTGCGGGTTCGACTTGAGCGCCGGCGCCTTGGTCTTGGTGACCTTGGGCGAGCGACCCTTGCGAACCAACTGCTGAATGGTTGGCACGTTCTCTCCTCATAGTGCTGCACGGTGACAGCGTGATGGGTTTCACATCATGACCCACCGGCACGCCGGAATCGACGAGCTTTTGGTGTGGTGGGTATGCCGTGGGGGCGGACCGGCATGGTGCCGACGCCCAGCGCGCACGTCGAGACGTGCACACACCTGGTCAAGTGTAATGCCGCGTAACGTGGCGGTCAAATGAGCGCCACTCCCCCGCGGCTAGGCTGGCGTGGTGATGAAGGAGCCGCCTCGGGTCGCCGTGTTGGGTCCGACGACCGTGCACGGGGCGTCGAATGCGGCACCCGTCGAGCTCCCGGGACCGACCGCACGTGCACTGCTGGTCTCGCTGGTCCTGAACGCCGGTCGCCCCCGCGGCATCGAGGCGCTGGCGGCCGAGATCTGGACCGACGAAGACCTCCCGCAGAACCCACGGGGATCACTCCAGACACTGGTCTCACGGCTGCGGGCAGCCGGCGGCGCCGACCTGATCCGCAGCGAACCCGGTGGCTACGCGCTCGCCTCCGGAGAAGACACCGACCTCGCCCGTGCACGCTCCCTGGAAACCGCGGCATCGCGACTGCCGGAGGGGGATCCGGCGCGCCTCGCGCTCGCCGACGAGGGGCTCGCCCTCTGGCGTGGGGAGCTCGGCGCGGACCTCGGTGGCTCCCCCGTCGCCACGGAGCTCATCGACGTCGCGACCTCCGTGCGCGAACGACTGGAAGACCTCCGCAGCCGCACACTCGTCGCGGTGGGGAGGGCGGAGGAGGCGATACCGTCCTTGAGCTCCCAGGCCGTGGCGCATCCGTACGACGAGAACGTGCACGTCCGGCTGATGGAAGCCCTCGCCGCTGCGGATCGCTCTCAGGAGGCGATCGTGGTCTTCGCCGAGCTGCGCGAACGACTGCGCGACGAGCTCGGTTCCACCCCGGGCGCGACGGCCACCGCGCTGAACGCCCGCATCCTGCGCGGCGAGGCCACCCCGCAGGCCGCTCCCCTGCGCATCGGCCTGCGATCCGCCGCCAATGTTCTGATCGGGCGTGACGATGACCTCGCACGCGTCGAGGCCCGACTCGCGCGAGGTCGCCTCGTGACGATCCTCGGTGCGGGCGGTCTCGGCAAGACCCGCCTCGCCCAGGCCGTGGCGGCCGCCTCCGAGGCCCCCGTCGTCGCCGTCATCCCGCTCGCGAGCATCCGTGCGGACGCCGACCTCGAACCGGCGATCGGTGCCGCGCTCGGCATCAGTGAGAACCGTGCCGGCAGCACACTGGCCGATGCCCGCTCGCAGCCGGATCTGCGCGCCCGCATCGTCGCACTGCTGGCGGAGCGGCCCGCTCTGCTCGTCCTCGACAACTGTGAGCAGATCATCGACGCGGTCGCGGCGTGGACGAGCGACGCGCTCGCCATCCTCCCTGACCTCCGCATCCTCGCGACGAGCCGCACGCCCATCGCCATCGGCGCCGAGGCCGTATACCCCCTGGCGCCCCTCCCGATCGGGGAGTCAGGCGACGTCGGTCCCGCCGTGCGTCTGTTCCTGGAGCGTGCGTCCGCCGTGCGACCGGATGCGATCCTCCCCCCGGAGGTCATCGCTCGCCTGTGTCGCAGGCTGGACGGGCTGCCGCTGGCCATCGAGCTCGCCGCCGCCCGCATGCGCACCATGACGGCACAGCAGATCGAATCGCGACTGGAGAACCGCTTCGCACTGCTCACGAGCGCCGACCGCTCCGCGCCGGAGCGGCACCGGACGCTCCAGGCCGTGATCGAGTGGAGCTGGGACCTCCTTGATCTCGATGCCCGACGGGCGCTCGGTCGACTCTCGCTGCTGCCCTCCGGCTTCTCCGCCGCCACCCCCGCCGCCGTGCTCGGTGACGAGGCGGTCGATGACCTGCTCGACCGCCTCGCCGGACAGTCGCTCCTCGTCGTCACCGAGACGGCCGAGCAGAGCGGAGTGAGATTCCGGATGCTCGAGACCGTCCGCGAGTTCGGTCTCTCCCGGCTCCGCGACGACGGTGAGGAGGAGGAGGCGTGGGACGCGGTCCTGCGTTGGGCGTCCGCCTTCAGCCAAGTGCCCGGAGCCGGGCTGTTCGGTGCGTTCTCGCCTCTGCAGCCCGACGTGCTCCGCGAGCTGAACGTCGAGAACGACAACCTCGTCGCCGCGCTCCGACGCTCGCTCGACCTCGGACGAGGACCGGAGGCCACCGCCATCTTCGCAGCCCTGACCTCGTCTTGGGTGGCCCGGGGCGCCTTCACCGAGCTGATCGGCTTCACCCCGTCGATGATGGCGGCCATCCACGACATGCCCGACGATGCCGTGCCTGCGGATGTGCTGGCCCCGGTGTTGCTGGTCAGCGCGCTGATGGCGATGGTCGATGAAGGGCGCCGCAGCCTACGGGTGTTCCATCGGGTCCGACGCCTGCGGAACGAGGCCGCCGACCTGAGCCCGGCGTGGACTGCGCTCGCGGAGATCGCCGATACCGCGGCGCACCCCGACCGCATGTCCGCGCGGCTGGCCGAGCATCGCCTCTCCCCCGACCCCTCCGTCCGCCTCGTGGGCGAGTTCCTCACGGCGCAGTCCGCGGAGAACGAGGGCCAGGCGGACCTGGCCGGTGCAGCCGCACAGCGCGCGTGGGAGCTGGCGGAGCGCATCGGAGATCGTTGGCTCGCCGGACTGTCGGCGAGCTCCGCAGCCCAGGTCGCCAGCCAGTCCGCGCGCCCGGCGGAGACCCTGACGTGGCTCGATCGCGCCCGACGCGGCCCTGACGGGTTCGACGACCTGGACGAGCGCCGTCAGCAGGACTGGGTCCGTGGTGTGAGCCTCGTGAGCCTGGGACGACTCGACGAGGCGGATCAGCTCTTCGAACAGCTCACCCACGTCACCGAGCTCACACCGCAGGGGCTCGAATTCGCGTCCGTCGGTTGGGTGGGACTCGCGGAGACGGCTCGCGCGCGCGGTCGGATCGAGGTCGCAGCCGCTCACTACGAACGAGCGATGACCACGTTCCGCTCCGACGATCAGCGGGCTTCCCCGTGGTATCTCCTGGTTATGTCGGGCTTCGTCTCGGCGGCGGTGCTCGACGGCTTCGCGACCTCGCAGAGCACGGAACGTTGGGCTCGACGGCTGCGCACCCGCATGCTGGCCATCGTCCGGATGCGTTCGGGGTACATCGACCGCCCCGTCCTGGGCACGACCTTGGCCGGCTGGTCGACCTGGGCGCTCACCGTGCCCGCGCTCCAAGACCGCGGCCTGCTCGCTCTGGCGCTCGCCGAAGCACTCGGCGGCCGGCAGGACCTCCCGGGCCTGCACCTCGACGTGCTCCGGGCTCACGCCACGTCGCTCGTCGGCCGCGAAGCCGTGGCCGCGGCGCGCGCCCGGGTCGCCGGCTACCCGGCCGAGGAGCTGACTGCCCGCGCACTCCGCGTCTTCGACATGCGGGAGACGCCCCGAGTCGTCTGAACCACTCGGGGCGTCTCGGGATTCGGCGCTCTCGTCAGGCTTTGCGCATGTAGGCCCGCACCGTCAGCGGCGCGAACACCGCGACGATCACGGCGGCACCGAGGAGCGAGATCCAGGCGTCGACACCGAAGACGCCGTTGTTGACGATCTCGCGGACCGCGGTGACCAGGTGCGAGACCGGGTTGATATTCACGAAACCCTGCAGCCAACCGGGCATCGTGTCGACCGGCACGAAGGCGTTCGAGAGGAACGTCAGCGGGAAGAGCACGAGCATCGAGATGCCCTGGACGCTCGAGGCGGTCCGCGCGATCACCCCGAAGAACGCGAAGATCCAGCTGATCGCCCACGAGCATGCGATCACGAGGAGTCCCGCGCCGATCACCGCCCCGATACCGCCCTCAGGCCGCAGCCCCATGAGGTAACCCATGGTGAAGGTCAAGGTCGTCGCGATCGCATACCGGATCGTGTCTGCCAACAGTGCTCCGGACAGCGGCGCGATGCGTGCGATCGGCAGAGAACGGAACCGGTCGAACACGCCCTTGTCCATGTCTTCGCGCAGTTGGGTGCCGGTGACGACCGAGGTGGTGATCACCGTCTGGACGAGGATGCCGGGGATGATCGTCGGCAGATACGAGGCAACGTCCCCCGAGATCGCTCCGCCGAAGATGTACGTGAACATCAGCGTGAAGATGATCGGCTGCAGTGTGACGTCGAAGAGCTGTTCCGGTGTCCGCCGGATCTTCACGAGCCCCCGGTAGGCCATCGTGAGGGTGTTCTGAACGGTCTGCGTGATGCTCGTGTGGTTCTTGAGGCGGCGCTCCGATGCCGGGACGATCCTCCGCCCCGGGTCCGTGGCGATGGCACTCATGCGTGCACCTCTTCCTTCTCTGCGTCGGGGGACGGTGCCGCCTGATCGGCGGCGTCGTGACCCGTGATGGTGAGGAAGACCTCGTCGAGCGTCGGCTTCTGCACGCTCAGCTCCGTCACCCCGATCCCGCTTTCGCGCAGCGCGATGAGCAGATCGGCGACGCGATCGGCATCCGCCATCGGTGCGGTGATGCGGGCGGCCTCGGGCGAGAGCGTGCCGCGCACACCGAGGATGCGTTCGATGGCCAGGAGCGCATCCGCTGTATCGGTCGCCTCGGCGAGACGCAGCTGCAGGCTCGAGCTCCCGACCGATCCCTTGAGCTCGTCCGCCGTCCCCTCCGCGACGACACGGCCTCGATCGATCACCGCGATCCGGTCGGCGAGTTGATCGGCCTCGTCGAGATACTGCGTCGTGAGGAGCACCGTGGAGCCGGTCGAGACGAGTTCGCGGATCGTGTCCCACATCTGCCCCCGGGTGCGCGGATCGAGCCCGGTCGTCGGCTCGTCGAGGAAGATGAGCGGAGGTTGGGCGATGAGGGATGCGGCGAGGTCGAGACGCCGCCGCATCCCCCCGCTGAATTGCTTGAGCGGTCGGCGGGCGGCCTCGCTCAGGCCGAAGCGTTCGAGCAGTTCGACGGACTTGCCCCGAGCCTCTGCGCGTGAGAGTCCGAGCAGACGGGCGAAGATCAGCAGGTTCTCGGTCGCGGAGAGGGTCTCGTCGACCGAGGCGAACTGCCCGGTGACGCCGATCAACTGCCGGACGATCTGCGGCTCGCGGACGACGTCGTGACCGAACACGCGGCCGACGCCGCCGTCCGGACGCATGAGCGTCGCGAGCATGTTGATGGTCGTGGTCTTCCCTGCGCCGTTCGGACCGAGGACACCGTAGACGGTGCCGGTCTTCACCCGGAGGTCGACGCCGTCGACCGCCCGGTTCTGACCGAACACCTTCACGAGTCCCTCGGCCTCGACGGCCCAGTCTGATGTGAGATCTGTCATGCCCACAGCCTCCGACGCGCCGCTTTCACGGGTCTGTCGTCACGCTGTCAGGCGCTGTCCTTCGCCGACAGCGTGGAGGCTCCGTCGCGAGGATCAGGGGATGTCGGGATCGAAGGGCGAGTCCAGCGACTCGGTCAACTCCGCCAGCAGCGCCTCGATCTGAGGCTCGACATGCTGGGAGATCGCCGCCTGGATGACGATCCGGTGCCCGAGCAGCATGTTGCAGATCTCCCGGCCGACCATGTTGGCGTACTCGTCGGCGAGGGCGACTTCTTGGCGGAGAGCGATCTTCGCCTCCTCCGTGAGCGGTGGCAGCGCCGGGAGCTCTGCGGCGGAGTCGTCGGCGAGGCCGGCGATCGTGAACAGGAACGGTGCTCCGGGTACCGGCTCCGGATCGAGCGGGAGCCCGTCGAACTCGGGGTCGAGGTCTTCGGCCGGTCGGTAGCTGCGGGCGCGATTGCGTGCGGCCTGCTGGTCGAGCTCTCGCTGCAGCATCGGGAGGTTCTGCGCCGTGTACTCGGCGACCGCGTGGTCGACGATGGTCTTGATCCGGGTCGAGAGCCCATGCTGCACGCCGTGGGGCGCGTTCGCTCCGATCCCGGCGGCGGCGAGGATCGGAGACCCCAGACAACGGCGGCAGGGCGCGACGCGGCCTCGATGGGTCGCCGGCTCCCAGCGCGGCACCCAGCGCAACCAGGCCTCGACGGCTTGGTCCACCTGCGTCTCCAGTGAGCGCTCCACCCCACCAGCGTACGGCGCGTCGCCCTTCACCGCGTCGATTTCCCCTTCCGCGGCGGGGCGTGGAAGGTCACTCGTCCTCGTCGCGCTCCCAAGGCCAACGCGGATGCTCA
Organism: Microbacterium sp. J1-1; assembly: GCF_024498615.1. Lineage (NCBI taxonomy): Bacteria > Bacillati > Actinomycetota > Actinomycetes > Micrococcales > Microbacteriaceae > Microbacterium > Microbacterium sp. J1-1. The sequence goes on from NZ_CP089590.1 coordinate 2,860,761, forward strand.
GCACGAGTGCGTCGGAGAGCGACGCCACCCCACGCGGCGATCAGCGCCGCCACGAGCAGCACCGCGCTCACTCCACCCCGGACGAGGTCCCCGGCGACCGCCGTGGCGATCACGACGTCCGACGTTCCGAGGAGAACGGCGAACCACACGACCACGAGATGCGCGAGGACAGTGACGAGCGCGATCGTGATCGTGGAGACGAAGGACGGACGCCGGGTCCGGAGGGTCACCCACAAGAGCACCGCGAAGGCGACGACCGCGGCGAGCATCCCCACCACCCCCGGAGCCTGACCGAGGTCGGGGGTCGAGATGATGTCGGTGTCGGTCGCCACGCTCAGGGCACCGAGCCCGAACACCGCGAGCGCGAAGAAGCTGATGGTGGCGAGCACCACCGCCAAGACAGCCGAAACCCCCGCGGACTCGGGCCCGCGGGGGTTCGGCGTGGTGGAGTTCGTGATTACCTCGACAGCGTCGGACCGGCTTCGAGGGTGCGCTCGTACTCGCGCTGCGCCTCGGCGTTCAGCTCGGTCTTGCGCGCACCGCTGCGGGACACCCATGCGCCGAACCAGATGGTCAGCTCACGGGCGAACACGAACGCGGCGATCGCCAACGGCGCCAGCAGCTGTTCCCCGACGAGGTCGAGTCCCTGCGAGGCGGTGAGCTTCCAGAACGGCGCCTCGAACAGCTGCCCGAGGATATGGCCGGCGTACGCGATGACGCCGACGAGGAGACCGAACACGACCCAGAGGCCCCAGCGTCCGCGGTTGATGATCGCGCCGAGCAGCCAGAACCCGAGGAAGAACACGACGACGGGCGTCCAGTATCCCCACGTGAGCAGCGGCGCGAGCGCCGCTTCACCGATGTTCTCGCCCGTGACATCACCGGCGACCGCGCCGAATCCCAGCGCCGCGCCCAGGTAGAGCACGGCGAAGACGAGGGTCGCGAGCAGACCGATGAGCCCGGCGGTTCCGCGGTTGCCGCGATCACGTGGCGGCTCCGGAGCCTGCACGAAGATCGGCTGCGGCTGGGCCGCCGCCGCACCCGCGCTCGCGGCGACCAGCGGCTCCGACGGGACGATGCGGGTGTCGGCCTCATCGCCATACTGCGCGTAGGCACCGCCGGCCATGCCGGACTGTTCGTGGCCGAACGGTGCGGGCTCGGCCACGACCGGTTCAGGGAAGAAGGAAGCACTGTCGGCGTCGGCCTCAGCGCGGACATCGCGCACGTCGGGGTTCGATGCGGCGGCCGGCGTCGCTGTCGCGGCGGGGGGCGGAGGAGCGAACGTGCCGGGGTGTTCCCGCTCGGCCTCTTCGAAGGCGGCGAGGTCGGGGTCGACGGGCGCGGCGACGGGGTCGACGGGACCGCCATCCACGCTGTCGTTCGCGCCGGGAACATCCGCGCCCGCTGCGGCGGCGTCTGCGAGACCGGCGTTCGCGCTGCCGACGACGTCGTCGACGTCAGCCGGCTTCTCGGGCTGGGGGCCGTCGGGATCACTCATGGGGTGCGCCTCTCATCGGATATGTGCATTGAGAGGGTACCGCCGCGTGAACGGCCGCTCACGCAGGCGTGCCGACGTGTCGCCATGCAGGTGAGGACGGGCCGGTCGCCACCGCTCAGGGGAGGGCGGTGCGCAGGGCGTCGCCCGCGAACGCGGCCAGCACGGGAAGGATCGGGAGGGACAGCCAGACGAGCGCCCCGATGATCGCGGCACACACGACACCGGCGAACCAGCTCATCGCGATGCTGCGCCCAGCCACTCGTGCCATAGCCCCACGCTACGACGGGCAGGGCGAACTCGCGCGCCGCAACGCCGAGCGATGGCGCGGTCGCTGCACGGTCTCACGCGGCGGTGCGCCCCCGCAGCCTCCAGAGCAGCCAGAGGCCCGATGCGGGGATGAGGAGGAAGCCGAAGAGGAGCAGGAGGTGCCAGATGCTGAGACTCGGCACCAGCGGATTGTTCGTGACGTCGTCCGGCCCCGGACCGGACCCGGAGGAGCTTCCCGAAGAGGCGAACTCCACGAAGCTCATGAACTGCAGGAGCAGCAGCGACAGGGCGCCGAAGACGAACGGCACGACGATCGCGACGACCTTCTCCCACGTCTTCCACAGGGCGCTCAGCGAGACGAGCACCGCTCCGACGAACCACCCGAGTACCGGAACGACGAATCCGCCGAAACTCAACGTCAGTGCCGCCGTGATCGCGAACCCTCGCGTCGACGTCGATGGGCGGCGCGGCGCCGGCGGGGCGGAGACCGGGGCGGCGACCACGATCCTCGGGCTGTCCGGGACCTCGTCCTGGGCCTCGCGCGCGATCGCGGCCGGATCCCCCAGCCGCGCGATCCGTGCGGCCATCGCTTCGGCGTCGAGCCCCTCAAGCTCTTCGACGATGCCGCCGCGGATGTCGGAGGCGACGCCGTGCGGGAGGTCTCGCATGGCCTCATCGAGCCGCGCGAGGTAGTCGTCGCGCAGTGCGTGTGCGTCTGTCTGTGTCATGGTCATCCCTCTCCGACGATGCCCGTGACGACACGGGCGAACGGTGTCCATTGGGCGCGGAAGCGCTCGAGCTGCTGCACACCCGCCTCCGTGAGCCGGTAGTACTTGCGCACCGGACCGCTCTCGGACGGCTGGTCGAACGTGCTGACCCAGTCGGCGTCGCGCAGCCGCCCCAGAAGCGGATACAGCGTGCCGATGCTGGCGATCAGTCCGGCGCGTGTGAGTGCGTCCGCCAGCTGCCAGCCGTACATCGGCTCGCGCGCGAGCAGGCCGAGCACGCAGTACTCGACGACCCCCTTGCGCATCTGGGCACCGACGTCAGCTGTCATGCATCACAAGATAGCATGCGACACAAGCTACCGCGACCGGCGGATACGCGAGGCGGGCCGAAGGAGGTCAGCCCTTGGTCGCGCCCGCCGTCAGTCCGCCGACGATGTACTTCTGCAGGAACAGGAACAGGATCATCACCGGGATCGCCGCCATCACGGCACCGGCGGAGAACGCCGACCAATCCGCGTAGCGCGGGTTGGCCACGAGCTTGGTGAGCCCGACGACCAGGGTCTGCTGGTCGACGTCGACGAGCATCACACTCGCGATCACGTATTCGTTGACGGTGCCGATGAAGGACAGCAGCCCGACGACGGCGAGGATCGGCGCGACCAGGCGCAGGATGATCGTGAAGAAGATCCGGGCATGTCCGGCGCCGTCGATGCGGGCGGCCTCGTCGATCTCCTTGGGGATCGTATTGAAGAAGCCGTACATCAGATACGTGTTCACGCCGAGCGCGCCCCCGAGGTACACCAGGATGAGTCCCGTGTGGGTGTTGAGCCCGATCGCCGGGAACCAGTCCCCCAGCGTCGACATGAGCAGGAAGATCGCGACGACGGCGAGCAGCTGCGGGAACATCTGCACCACGACGATCGTGACGAGTCCGACGCGGCGCCCGGCGAATCGCATGCGGGAGAACGCATATGCGGCGCACGCGCCGATGAAGACCGTGACGGCGCCCGTCACGACCGCGATGAGCAAGGTGTTCAGGAACCAGGTGCCGTAGGGGTTCTGCGGATCACTCAGGATGCGCACGTAGCTGTCGATCCCGATCGCCGAGAACAGCTGATTCGATCCGGTGAGCGTCCCCTTCGGGTTCAGCGAGGCCGACACGACGTACAGGAGGGGGAACAGGGCGAACACGCTGACGACGATCGCGACGAGGTGGCGCCACCCGGTGTCGGCGAACCAGGCGCCGAGAGTGCGTCGGCGCGCGGCGGGGGCGTGTGCGTCGGTGGCGGGACTGGCGGTGCTCATGTCAGTTCAGCTCCTCGAGGGCCTTGGTCTTGCGGAAGCTGATGATCGAGATGGTCGCGACCACGATGAAGATCAGGATGGTGAAGGCGGAGGCGAGGCCGTAGTCGCGCGTCTGCCCGGTGAAGGCCACCTTGTACACCATCGAGATCAGGATGTCGGTGTGTCCCACGGGGATCGACACGTCACTGAATCGCGGCCCGCCCTTGGTGAGCATGTAGATCAGGTTGAAGTTGTTGAAGTTGAACGCGAAGGACGAGATCAGCAACGGCGCGACCGTGACGAGCAGCAGGGGGAGCTTGATGCGCCGGAACACCTGCCAGGGGTTCGCGCCGTCCATGACGGCCGCCTCGTTCACATCCTCCGGGATGCCCTGGAGGGCACCCATGCACACCAGGAACATGTACGGGAAGCCGAGCCACAGGTTGACCAGCAGGACCGACACCTTCGCGAGCGTCGGATCCGTCAGCCACGGGATCGCCGCACCTCCGAAGAGGACCTGGTTGATGAACCCGAAGCTCTCGTTCATCATCCCGGCCCAGACGAGTGCGGAGAGGAAGGCGGGGAACGCGTACGGCAGGATCAGGATGATCCGGTATCCGTTGCGGAAGCGCATCCGGGTGTTGTTGAACACCAGCGCGAGCAGGAGCCCGAGGAAGAACGTCGACGCGACCGAGATCACCGCGAACGCGAACGTCCACAGGGTGACCGAGATCAGCGGCCCACGGATCGAGGAGTCGGTGACGGCACGGACGAAGTTGTCGAAGCCGACGGTCGTCTGCCACCCGGGCAGCAGCTGCTCCCCGTCCGCCGCGGTGAAGGCTCCGTCACCCTCGTCGGAGTAGACGGTGCCGGTGGTGGTGTCCGTGATCGTGTCGGCAGCCGCGTCGTACTCGAGCGTCGAGACGTACAGATACCCCTTCTGGCCGTCCGGAGCCCGCAGGCTGCCGTCGTTGGGGTCATCGCTGAACGGGACCGAGAGCTGCTCGAGCTCTTCCGAAAGCGTGAAGACGGTCGCGAGCGGGAGCGTCGTCCAGCCGTCAACCGCGACGGCCTGACCGCCCGCGAACTCGGCGTCGACCTCTTCGAGCGGCTGCTCGGATGTGCCGAGGAGGGCGTCGCCGGACTCCGGGTCCGTCACGAGGAACCCGTACGTCCCGAACTGCTCGACGACGGTGACGGGGTAGGTGGGCGAGTCCTCGACCCGCTCCTGTGCCGAGGCGAGGAGCGAGGAGATCGCCTGCTCCTTGGTGCCGTTGTGGCCGGTGCCGTAGTTGGTGAAGCCGATGTACCCGGTGTAGAGGAGCGTGAACACCTGGAACACGACCAGGAAGATGATGCCGGGGGTGAGGTACTTCGCTGCGATGCGCTTGCGCGAGAAGTAGATGTAGTTGACGAGGACGGCGACCGCGACGACGATGCCGAGGATCAGCCACTCCCGGTTCGCGAAGAGCACGAACGCGGCGTAGAGGGCGATCGCGTCGACCACCGCCAGCAGGAGGATCTTCAGCAGCATCCAGCCGATCGGTCCGGATGCGGCCTCCGCGATCTTCGCGGCCTGGCGCTGACGTCGGGTCGGAGGAGCCGTGCGCTCGTCGGTGTCTGTCATGTCGTCCTCGTCATGATCCTGCCGGGGCGGGCGGTGGTCGCCGTCCGCCCCGGCAGGGCCCGTGTGATGGCTGTTACTTGATCGCTGCGGTGACGTCGTCGACGAGCTTCTGCCACGTCGTCGTCGGGTCCGCACCGTTGATGATCGCCGCCTCGGCGACACCCCAGAACTGCCAGACCGAGCCCATGGCCGGGATGGCCGGCATCGGGACGGCGTCGGCACCGACGGCCTGGAAGCCGGCGATGATCGGGTCGGATGCCGCCGTGTCGGCGGCCGCAGTGAGCGCGGGCAGAACGTTGCCGGCCTTGAACAGCTCGAGCTGGACGTCTTCCGTGCCGAGGTAGTTGACCAGGAAGTCGTTCGCCGCGACCTTGTTCTTGGACTCGGAGCTCACGAAGAAGCCCTTGACGCCGGCGAACGGCGATGCGGTCTCACCGGTCGGGCTCGGGATCGGGTCGATCGCGACGTTGATGCCGGCGTCGGTGGCCGCCCCCACGTTCCAAGGACCGGTCAGCCAGAAGGCCGCGGTGCCGTCGAGGAACTGCTGCTTGGCGATCTCACCGTCGATGTCGGTGTTCAGCACGCCGGCCGCGCCCTGCACGCCGAGCCAGTCGGCGAAGGCGAAACCGCCCTCGCTGCCGAGCTGCAGGTCGGTGGCGTCGTAGCTGCCCGTGTCATCCGTGCCGAAGACCGGGGCGCCGAACGCCGTCTGGAAGGGGTACAGGTGGTAGGGGTTGCCCTCGGCGCCCTGCTCCACGACGAACGTGCCCTGGGCGATCATGTCGTCGAAGCTGGCCGGGGCGGTCGGGACCAGGTCGGCGTTGCGCAGCACGGCGATGTTCTCGACGGCGTAGGGAAGCATGTAGACGGTGCCGTCATACGTCGCGGCCTGCAGCGCGACCGGGAGGTAGTCCCCCGCGCTGTCGCCGAGCTCGATCGGAGCGACGACGCCGTTCGTCGACAGCTCCCCGAGCCAGTCGTGCGCGCCCATGACCACATCGGGTCCCTTGCCGGTCGGCACCTGCTGGATGAAGTCGTCCTTCATGTCGTCGACGGACTTGCCCAACAGCTCCACCGTGACCCCGGTCTTGTCCTCGTATGCGTCCGCGGCCCCCTTCAGGGCGTCGACGCGCTCGGCATCGACCCAGACGACGAGCGTGCCGCTGTCCTCGGAGCCGGAGTTGTCATCGCCGCTGGTCCCCGTGGAGCAGCCGGCGAGCGTCAGAGTCGAAACGATGGCGATCGCGCCCGCGGCGGCGATGCCCCTCTTGTTCACCTTCATTGGTGTGTGCCTCTCTCAGTGCTGGGTGGCCTGCACAGACTGCAAGCGCTTACAGTATGCATCGAAGCAAGGGCGATTTGCAACGAAGAGAGCGGGTGATATCAACCTGTGACCGGGGCGAACTCGCAGTATCGGAGTGAAAACGCTTCCACGACGGCAGAAAATTGGGAGGTAGCGGCACGACGCGTTACCGTCGAGAGATGCGGAAAATCCGACGCTCGTGGCTGCTCGGCGGTATCGGACTGATCTCGTGCGGCATCGTCGGCATCGCGCGGAGTTCCGTCTTGGGCGCTCCCGGAGCGGACGTCATCCTCGCGCTCCTCAGCGACCTCCTCTGGGCCGGCGCGATCCTCCTCCTGTCCATCGGCCTGAGTCGTGAAGCGAGCGTCGTCGCACGAAGACCCTTGGGACTGACCGCCTCCGCGGTCGTCGCCCTCTGGCCCGTGACGGCCACAGTCCTCGGCCCGCTCGTCCTCCCCCAGGAGCCGACGGCGACGGGAGCATGGCAGACCTGGGCGTATCTGTCGGTGCTGATCCCGCTCATCTCCGGGGTGATCGCCGCGATGCAGGTGGCCCGCGCGCGTACGGTGCCCGCGCCCTGGAACGGGGCTCCGCTCTGGGCGCTCGGCGTTCAGACGATCGTCTGGGTGGTTCCGCAGGCCGTCGGCGCGAGCTCCCCGCGCGCGCTCATCGAGATGGCCGCCGTTCTTCCCGTGCTCGGACTCCTCGGCTTCTTGTCCACCACTCTCGGGCTCGGCATCGTGGCGGTGACGCTCGCCGGCCACCGTCGGGTCAACACCGTGCCTGTGTTCGAATCATCGGGTCCCGACACACCCGTTGCCTAGAATTGCAGAATGGCAAACGACTCTAGCTTTGACATCGTCTCGAAAGTGGATCACCAGGAGGCTGAGAACGCCGTGAACCAGGCCCGCAAGGAGGTCGAGCAGCGCTACGACTTCAAGGGCACCGGGGCGTCGATCGCCTGGAGCGGCGAGCAGATCCTGATCACCGCGAACACCGAGGAGCGGGCGAAGGCCGTGCTCGACGTGTTCCAGTCCAAGCTCATCAAGCGCGGCATCTCCCTGAAGAGCCTCGAGTCGGGCGACCCCTTCGCCAGCGGCAAGGAGTTCCGCATCGTATCGACGCTCAAGGACGGCATCTCCTCGGAGAACGCGAAGAAGATCGGCAAGATCATCCGCGACGAGGGCCCCAAGGGCGTCAAAAGCCAGATCCAGGGCGACGAGCTGCGCGTCCAGTCGAAGAGCCGCGACGACCTCCAGGAGGTCATCGCGCTCCTCAAGGGGGCCGATCTCGACCTCGATCTGCAGTTCATCAACTACCGGTAAGCACCCCGTCTGACCAGGGGTTTCTAGGCGGGAGTCCGCGAGGAGTCCGCAGAACCTAGAACAGCACCCATAAATGTGGCCGTCGCGGAGCGCGTCTTGTCCTCCGCCGACGGCCACAAGTGGCTGTATACGTTGAGCGTGATCGACGGCTGAGAGTGCCCCAGCGCGCGTTGCACAGTCACGACGTCACAGCCGGACGCGATCAGGTTCGAGGCGAACGTGTGGCGCAGGTTGTGGAGAGTCACATCGTCACCGAGCCCTGCCGACTTTCGGATGCGCCGCCACTCCTCTCCTGCACTGTTCCGGTTGTACAGGTGCCCCAGCGGCGTTCGAAATAGGAACGGCTCAGGTGTGTCATTTGACACACCTGCCAACATCTCGATGAGCTGAGCCGGCACGAAGATCTCACGCTCGGATCCAGCCTTCGGCGGGGTGATCTTGGTGGTCGGAATCGACGTGCCTTGCACCTGGCGTCGCACCGAGATGTTGTTGCGATCTCGGTCCACATCGCCAACCTGCAGACCAGCCGCCTCACCGAGACGGAGCCCAGCGAACACGCACACCGCGACGAACGGCCGGAACTCCCCCGCCGCCTCGAGCGCGGCGTTGACCTGCTCCGCGGTGAGGATCTTCATCGTCGCTTCACGTTTGCGGATCCGTGGAGTCTTCACCCGAGCTGCCGGGTTGCGAGAGATCACCTGGTTGTCGACCGCGGCGCGGAACGCCATCTGCACATAGTTCAAGCGGGTGCGGATCGTGGAGGCCGCCAGGCCGCGCTCAGACTCCTTCGTGACCCACGTCTGCACATCGCCGTGCTTCACATCACGGATAGCCGTCAGCCGCCACGGGACGGACTCCACGGCCGTCGTCGCCGCTGTCGCCGTTCCGTCCGCCCAGACCTGCATCCCGATCCAGCGAGACACCCACTCATCCCACGTAATGCGGCCGGCGCCAGGATCCGCCCACTGGCCAGTGACCATCGCGGCCGTCTGTTCGTCAAGCCACTTCTGAGCCGCACGCTTCGTCTTCTCGTGCTTGGAGTGCTCCTTGCCATTCTGATCGCGATAGCGCGCCCGCCACGCGCCATTGGGACGTTGCTTGACGCTCATGGCGCGGAAAGCCTCGTCACGTCCTCGTCGATCGCTCGGAGGAACTTCGAGACGTACTTGCCCTTCTCCGCTTCATAACGCTCGATGTAGTCGCGCAATCGCGGGCTTATCGGAACATCCATCGTGAGCCGAGCCGGCGTTCTACCGGACGGCATGTCTTCGATGAGTTCCTCGTATGCACCCAGGCTGTCGGACCTATCCGCCTCAATCGCAAGATGCAGCAGAGCGTCTAGGTATGCGGTCATCGAATCCCGGTACCGCTGTTGTGCGGACGAGACGTCGCCGAAGGCGGCGCGCAGCCTATCGCCGGCACCAACGATGCTCGACACGGGCGCGTCGAGCGCGTCCGCGATGGCAAATAGTTGCAGGACGCTGAGATCGGCCTTGCGGCCATTCTCAAGATTCGCGATCACCGAGCGCGTGATGCCCATGCCCACGCGATCTGCGAGTTCCGCTGCACTCAGGCCCGCCTTGCCCCGGTAGTAGGCGATGCGGCGCCCCATCGCGAGGACTCGATCAGTGTTCTGGGTCATGGTGTTACACAGTACAGGGAATCTGTGTTACTTTTGTCGCCCAACGGGCATCTACACAAAAGTTCTACCTTGTGTAATCAAACGAACGGAGAACACCAAAATGTCGATCACTGCCCCGCAGGCCGTCGCAATCAGCCTGCTCACAGTCGACGAAGTTGCCGAGCGCCTTCGTCGCACACCGACGTCCGTCCGACACCTGATCGCGAGCGAGCAGCTCAAGTCAGGTCGCGTCGGTGGACGTCGCATGGTCCGCGAGTCGGACCTGAACGAGTTCATCAACGCCGCCTTCGCGGAGGCGTCGTGATGTCCACTCCCAAAGAAAAAGCCGCCGTCCTGCTGGAACAGGGCGACGGCACGATCCCGAAGGAATCAGTTGATATGTCCACGACAGTACCACCCGCCACCGGCTCGCTTCCTGTGAAACAGCGGACAACGATCGCGAGGCGACGGAGCAACTACACCGCCGAGGAGCGAGCATTCGCACGCACCGAGGGTCTCCACAGTATGGATACCCGATACCTGCTGACCGTCGACCCTCGCAGCGAAAGCTTCACCACGCCTGATGGCGACAGCTTTCGCAGTGCGGGCCACCTCTGGATTCGGACCTGCCGCGACGGCGTACGCAGATTCACCGCCTACATGAACGACGAATCCACCAACCACGACTTCCAGTACCTCGACGAGGTCATTCTCGACGCCAGGAACGGCCGAATGGACGGATGGGAGAGGCACGTCTTCCGCGACGGCGACGAAGGCTGGCGGTACGACTACCCCAACTATCAGATCGACCGCCTGACCGACTTCAAGCCGGCCCACGTGATCATCACTCACGGATCCACCGCCAAGAAGCTCGTCGGCTACGGCGAGGCGTGGGGTTACCCCTGCGAAGAAGCGCGGTGCCGCGAGGCCTTCCACGAAGCCCAAGAGGTCAATCACACCCTCGACACGCTCGACAAGCAACTGACCAAGCGATCGAGCTACGAGATCGAGATCTGCAAGGACATCAGCCAGCCCGACAGCGAGTGGTACGTCAATTTCTGGACTTCGCCCGACATGACCGAGCTGACTCCCGAGCAGATCGCCACGCTCGCCAACGACCTGCAGTGGATGGGCCTCGAATGCGCCACCACCAACGCCAAGGAGAAGAGCGCATGACCATGATGACGATGACGAAGAACACGACCATCTCCTGCAGTCGGTGTCGGCGCAAGACGAAGTTCAAGCGCTCCACCGGCTGGAACGCGGCGTTCATCCAGGGCGCAGTCGCGGGCTTCATCTGCCCGACCTGCCAGACCCCCGAGGAGAACGCCGAGGCCGAGATCAACGAGGCCACCCTCACCTACAAGATCGACGCATTCGGTCGCACCATCGCCACCACCAAGGGAGCATCAGCATGACCGCCGAGATCGTCACCGTGAGCGGCGTGTGGAAGGACGGCATGTCGGCGCAGGAGTACATCGCCCAGCACGTCACCCGCACGACGGACCCCGCCGCCGTCGCCGCGCACATCGTCAACCGCGGTGAAGACCTGCCGTGGGAAGGCGATCCAGTCGCGCACCCCAAGATCGTCATCCTCGACGCCGACGAAGAACCGATGTGGTGGCTCGACCCCGCACAGGCGCTCGCTGTCGCCGACCGCATCCGCGAACGCGTGCAGGAGATCTTCGACGGGCGTCCGCTCGGACGTGAGCTCCGACGCCGAGAATCCGTCGATGAGCGGTTCCGGGAGATGGAGTGATGAAGGACCCGACAGCGAACGCCGCCGCGCGCAACGTGACAGGGCAGGAGCGCGCCGCCGTCATCCGGTTCAACGAAGACGGCCAGCCCGCTCGACTCTGGCTCGACCGAGCCACCTTCACCAAGCTCGCCTCCCTCGTCGTCATCCTCACCGACGACGAGGGCGAACGACACATCCGATTCCGCGAGGACAAGAAATGACGATCAACACCTACAACGCCGACAAGAGATACGAGATGATGGCCGCGATCCTGCCGGACCCGAAGACCGAGAACCTGCCCGACGCCGAGTCGATCCTGGCCGACCTGCAGAAGATCATCGAGCTCTGCTACATCTACACGACCGACGCGGGCACGGCGAAGGAACTCGACGCTTCCGACCTCGCCGAGGCGATCATCACCTACCTCTTCACCGAGTGGGCATGGAAGGCGCCCGACCTCGAGGCCGCGGCCCGCGCGCACTGGGGCTACCCGACGCAGGAGGTCGAGTACCGCCTCGGGACCGATGGGGCCAGTGACTGACGGTCGCATCCCCGGGAAGTGGATCAACGAGCCTCGCTTCGCGGAGATGAACGTGAGCACCTGGTGCATCCTCACCAAGGCGATCACCTGGTGCAACGAGGCCGGCACGGATGGGCTGATCAAGCGACGCTATCTCGGCCTGTTCCACCCAGAAGGACTCATCCCGTCCGCGTACGCAGAACTCGTCGAGATGGGCATCTGGGCCATCGTTGACGGCGGATATCAGTTCGTCGACTGGGCCAAGCCTTCCTACCAAGGGGGGCTTGGCCAGTCGACGGCGGAAGCGGTGAAGACCGGCAAGGCGAACGCCGCCGCCCGAGCTCGCAACTACCGCGCGAGGAAGGAAGCAGCACCCGTCACGCGTGACGCAACGGGTGATATCACGGGTGACGTAGGACAGGACAGGACAGGACAGGCTCTATACGCAAGTGGTTCTCAAACAGCAACTTGGGAAACAGCAACACCGGGCCAACCCCATCTCAAGGTCGTGAGCTGAGATGACTGTCCAGGTAGAGCGTCCGTACGACGGGGGTAGCGCTGTCTGGTCGTGCACGACATGTGAGGGCGGTGGGTGGTGCTCCGATCACACCACCGCCCTCATGGAGGCACGCACGCACGCACAGGGCCACAAGGACAAGGTCACCATCGTCGGGGCACGACGAGGACCACGCCCGAACCTTGAGCGCGACGAGAAGATCCGCACCATGCGCACCAACGGCTCCACTATCCGCACGATCGCGACCACGGTCGGCATCAGTGCAGCAGGAGTGATGAAGGCGTTGAGGAGGACAGCGTGACCGAGAAGCACCGCGACCCCGAATGGCGCAAAACCTGCCGCATCATCCGTGCACAGGTCCGCCAAGCATGGGCCCGAGGCGAAGACGTCGCGTGCTGGCGCCACGGCCACATCATCCCCGAGGGTGCACCCTACGACGTCGGACACATCACCCTCCACGGCGGCAACGGCATCGACAACGCCGCACCCGAATGCCGACACGGCAACCGCAGCCACGGCGGGAAGATCGGCGCCCGCATCACCAACACCCGCCGCCAGGCCAAGACCACAGGGATCGTGAAGCCATCATGGGCATGAGCCAGCCAAAGCCGACGACAAAGCGAACCGAAACCGAACTGGAAAGCGAATCGGTTTTTTCTGGGCCAAACGCGCGGCCCCCCGCCTCCGGCTCAACACGTGCCCCTCTCCCTTCCGTTTTGCCGACGATGGAGGATCTGAAGACCGAGGCGACGTGGCTCGAGTGGCGGTCGCTCATCCCTGCTCCTGCAGGCATCACGGAGATGGTGACGACGGAGGAGACTCGGCTTGAGTTCCTCGAGGGTGCACGGCTGCTGCGGATGGACAAGCGCCGTCGGTCGGATGGCGGCTTCGGTCCGTCTCCGATTCAGCTCGTGATCGCGGACGTCCTCAACGCCGGCCACAAGTTCAACGGGATCCTCGAGCCTCGACGCACGACCAAGACGACGGCGGTGCAGGCGGTGATCATGGGGCGCTGCAGTCTCCGTGACGACTACCTCGTGGGCTGGACGATGGCGAAGGCGGATGGTGGGCAGAAGACCGGCGAGCGATTCCGGAAGGACATCGTCTCGCACGTCGAACGGCTATACCCGGATAAGCCGACGCGGCCCTTCATTGTGAACACCGGCAAAGGCACTGAGCATATTCGCTGGCCGAATGGCTCCTACTTCAACGCCTATGCGCCCGGGAATGATGCTTTCACGTCGGGCGCGTACGACATCGCCTGGGTCGACGAGGGGCAGGATGCGACACCCGAGCTGACGGCCGACATGATGACGTCGATCCCCCCGACTCTCGATGGTCGGTACAGGCCGCAAATGATCGTGTCGGGCACCGCCCCTGAGTACCAGAAGGGGAACCTCCTGTGGCACGTGCTGACGATGGAGGGCGCCGGGGTGATCCGCCACGGCATCGACGAGGACACGGACCCCGAGGAGCTGGAGGCATGGGAGCCGGACGACGATCACCCGAAGGCGCGAGTGCGGGAACTCATCGAGCTCCACCACCCGGGCATCGGGTTCACCACTCCCCTGTCCGATGTGCGGGACAACTTCCATGCGATGAAGGCGACACCCGGTGCGTTCAACACCGAGTACCTGGGCATGCCGGGATCGGAGGGCTCGGCGTCTGCACTGATCAAGCAGCCCGATTGGACCGGATCTCGGAAGGATGCCACCGCCGCTGACGTGTCCCTGCCGCCTGTCGTCGCCCTCGCGATTGCGATCGACCCGGACGGGCGGTGGTGTTCGCTCGTCGCAGCGTGGAAGGGGCGTGGGCGCAAGCGACACATCGCTCTCCTGCATCATCAAGCGACAGTCGAGGGGTTCGCGAAGGAGGTCATGCGCACTGCCCGCAAGCTTCGCCGCCAGGTGATCTTCGACCCGGGACGCCCGACCGAGAACGTCGAGATCACCGCCATGACCGCGAACCGTCGCGACGTGCGCACCAAGGCGCTGACACGGTCGGAGATCCCCCGCGGCGCGGTGCTGTTCATGAAGACCTTGAAGGCCGGCAACCTCGTCACCTACAACGGCCAGCAGCCGCTCGACGATGCCGCCGAGATCGCGGTGAAGCGCGCGTTCGGGACGACAGGCTCATGGGCGTTCGGTCGCCCCGACGAGAAGAACCGACCCGAAGACGACATCACCCCGCTCGAAGCGGCGGCACGCGCGCTCTACGCACTCGACGACGAGAAAGGCGCAGCGAACACGCTCGGCATCGTCGCGGCTTAGCACTCTGCTACCTGTTCACGGTTTCCACTACGCATAACGCACAGTGGATGTATGGGAATCTTCAAGCGCAAGATCGCTGCCGCGTACGCGACGCGGCCGTCTGTGCCGAATACTCCCGTCTCCCCCTGGGGCGCGCAGGATTCCCTTCAGGTCGCGCTCAACTCGGAGCTCTTCGGCACCGACACCGGCGCGATCACGCGCGAGATCGCGATGCGCGTCCCGGGGCTGAAGCGTGCGGTGCAGATCCACGCTGACGTCGTCGGCGGGATGCCCCTCGTCCAGTACAAGGACGGCGTGAGGGTCGCACAGCAGCCGCGATGGTTGTCGAACTCGAACAGCGGCATCCCTCCGCTGATCCGCACCAAAGGCCTCGTGAAAGACCTCGCACTCGAAGGATGGGCGCTTCTCGGGTGCGAGGTCACCAACGGGGAGATCACCGACGCGATCCACATCCCGAAGGCCACTCACTGGCAGTTCGTGAACGGCGGGCAAGTCGAGTTCACGCAGCTCGTCGATCCCCGCTACCTCGGCAAGCTGATCCTCATCCCCCTCGGTGACAACGGCATCCTCATCGACGGCGTCGACACGATCCGTCAGGCCCGCGCCCTCGACATCGCACGCACAACCCGACTCGAGTCTCCCCCAGCCGGCACCGAGCTGCACATCACCGACCCTGCCTTCGATGGCATGTCGGCGAAGGAGCAGATGAAGGAAGTCAAGGCGTACGCGGAGCAGCGTCGCAAGACGTCCGTGTCCATGACGAAGTCGTACGTCGAAGTGAAGGAACACACCGGCGAGGCGATCGACCTGTTCGACTCCGCGACGAACAGTGTCCGTCTCGACATCGCCAACCATGCTAGCGTCCCCGCGTCCGCGATCGAGGGCGCGAAGACCAGCGGCGGCGGCGGCGACATGACCTACACGGGCAAGGGCGATGAGCGCTCAGAGCTCTATGACCTCGGCTCCCGCCAGTTCGCCGACGCCATCGCCGCCCGCCTTTCTCTCGACGATGTGTGCCCCGAGGGCGAGTACATCGCATTCGACAAGTCGGAGATGTTCGCCGTTCCGACACCCACGACACCGCCTGTCCTGGAGGACTGACATGGATCACATCATCATCGACGCCGGCACTCTCGAGTTCAACGAAGAGGACATGACCGCGACTGGTCTCCTCATCCCCTTCGGCGTACCCGCCCGCTCCAACCTCGGAACCTTCACCTTCGCCGCCGGCGATGTCGGGCTTCCGGAAGACCTCACGGGCATGTCTCTCAACCTCGAGCACAAGCGTGAGGACGTCGTCGGTGCCTTCACCAAGGTGTGGGAGCAGCCCGCAGAGGGTGTCATGGCGACGTTCAAGTACCGCAACACCCCCGAGGGGCGAGCAGCATTCGAGGAGGGCAAGAGCGGCAAGCGGAAGAACCTCTCCGCAGAGGTCGCGAAGGTCCGCGTCCAGGGCGGCAAGGCACTCCCCGGCTCCGTCTTGTTCGCCGCGGCTCAGGTCGAGAAGCCTGCGTTCGAGGGCGCAACGCTCCTCGCCGCCGAGGACACCGAGACGCCCGCCGAGCTGGACTCCACCCTCGGGCCCGACGAGGACGGGCATCTCTCCGTGCTTTCGACCGCCCTTCCCACCGACATCTCCGTCTCGACGCCCGAAGGCGACCAGGCGACATACACCCCCGAAGCCGCCCCGGCCGAGGACAACCCAGAAGGAGGGTCCACCGTGACCGCCAGCGCAACCGAGCCGGGGCAGACTCCGGCTCCCGTCACCGCCCCGGGCACTCTGCTCGCGGGCAACGCCACCCCGTCCGGTGAGGAGGTGGACCTCGGTACCGTGTTCGCATCGATCGCAACGGTCAAGGCGAGCCCGTCCGCCATGTCCGCCGACGCACAGACGCTCCTCGCAGCGCTCAGTGACATCAAGTACAACGCCACCGGTGGACTGACCACCGCCGCGTCCGGAGTCCTGCAGCCCGCATGGGTCGGCAAGCTCTGGCAGGGCAAGCGCTACCAGCGCAAGTACCTCGACCTGTTCACCCACCTCTACGGCGGCATTCAGCTCGGCGGTCGCAAGGGCTTCAAGCTCAACCAGGGCACGGCGCTCGTCACCCGATGGAACGGCAACAAGTCGGAGATCGGATCGGGCACCGCCTCCACGTCCGTCACCGGCTCGAGCATCCAGCCCTACGGCTACGCCGCCGACGTCGCCCGCGAGTGGTACGACCTCGAGGGCGGCGCTGAGGTCATCCAGGCGTTCTTCGAAGGTGTCGTGGACTCCTACGCGAAGATCACCGACGAGGACGCGCTCGCACAGGTCTTCGCTGCAGCGGCAGGAACCGACCTCGCCCGCCTCATCACACCCGGCACCTTCCCCTCCGTGGCCGGCCACGACTACCCGGAAGCGATGGGAATGGTCATCCAGGCGATCGAGGCCGTGTCCGACGCAGACGACGACGCTGCTTCCGTCGTGGTCAACCCGACCGCATGGAACCAGCTCCTCTTCACGCCGAAGGATCTCGTCCCGGAGTACGTCACCTTCGGCGTCACCGCCGGCACAGGTGAGGGCAACAGCGACGGCAAGGTGGTCATCAAGAAGGCCAAGGACGACTTCTTCCCCGGCCTCGACACGGCAGAGCCCGCAGTCCTCGGCGGCGCGAAGAACGCCATCGAGTTCCGTGAACAGGGTTCCACGCCCATCCAGGTCGACGCGCTCGACATCGCCAAGGGCGGCATCGACAAGGCCGTCATCGGCTACCTCGAGACGTTCCTGGTCCGCCCCGAGTCGCTCGTCCTCATCGGAACCGAAGCCGCCTGACATGCAGTGGTACAGCGCATCCGACCAGGCGTCTCTCGATCGCATTGAGGACGCCTGGTCGGATGCGCCTGTCGACAACCCGGAGCTCTGCGAAATGCTCCTCGATGTCGCACGCGGCGATGTCGTCTTCTACGCCGAAGCGGAAGACCCCAACGAGCAGATCACGGAACTCCTCACCCTGCTCGGATACTCCGATGAAGCGATCGCCGCTGCCCTCGCCGCACTGGGCGAAGACGTACCCGAGACCCCGCCACGGTACGTCTTCGCCCAGCTGCAGCAGGCCAAGAACCTGTACAACGCTGGCCGCATCGTCGGCAGCCAGGTCGGCGGCGACGGGTTCTCATTCGTACCCCGCCCGCTCTCCAAGGAGATCCAGAAGATCATCCGCCCACAGTCGGGGGTGGCACATGTTCTCTGACATCGCGGGCATCCGCACCGCTCTCAAGGAGCGCCTCGCCACCTCCCTTCCATACGGGTGGGAGATCTCCGAGTACCTGAAGCAGCCGCCCACCGAATACCGCTCGCCGCTGATCACCTTCGAATTCACCCGCCTCGACTCCGCCCCCGATGGGCGCGAGCTCGGCGCCGGCCAGGTCGGCGCAGCAATAGACCTCGTCCTCGGCTCTCCGAAGACCGCGGACGCCACGGGCGAAGACGACGTCGACCAGCTCGCGCTCACCCTCGTGCAGGTCATCGACGCCCAGTCAGACATGTACTGGTCTACCGCCGAGAAGCAGCGCCTCGAGACCGGTCAGTGGGTCTGGCGCATCCACACCATCGTCCTCACCGAATCCAAGGAGCAGTAGTCATGTCGAACATCACGAACAAGGCCTACATCGGCCAGGCGGGAACCATCGTCCTCAACGGGGACACACACTTCGGTGTGACCGCCTTCGGCCTCACCCCCACGACCCCGCGTGAGCAGGTCGTCGACATCTCCGGCGACGTGCAGGTCTTCACCGGGAAGCCGACGTGGCTCGCCAACGTCGCCTTCCACCAGGACCACATCACCGATGGCTCTCTGTCGCGGAAGTCGCCGGAGTGGGCTGGCACGGTCATTCCCTTCACGTACACGCCGCAGGACGGCGGCGAGGGCCGCGAGGGGAACCTCCGATGGGAGGATGTGCCCTTCGGTGGGGATACGGCCCGTCACAGCGTCTCGCAGGCTTTCGGTGTCGTCGGGCAGCCGACGATCATCACACCGGCCGAGGCCTGATCATGCGCACGGGGCGGATCAGTCTCCTGATCGATTCGCCTCTGCGGGATCTGCTCGTCGCACTCCGGGCAGTGCCCGCAGAGGCCCGCAAGCATGTAACCGCGCACACCCGGAAGAGCGCCGAACCGATCTGGATCGAGGAGACCCGGGACCGTGCCGCGACGCGCCTGCAACAGCGGGCGCTCGTGAACACGGCCCGCGTCGGCGTCGCGACCCGCAACATCTACCTCCGGTCTGGGGCAGTGGGGCAGCTCTCCAGCGGGACGCCGGCGTCGGTGGTCGCCTTCCCCGCTGAGTTCGGTGCGAACCCGGAGAAGCAGATCGAGCAGCGGTCCAGGAAGGGCAAGCCGTACAAGCGGCGTCTCGGAAACACGTTCGGGTCTCCTCGCCGCGGCGGCAACGTCGTCTACCCGGCTGCTCGCGAGTCCATCCCCCGGATCGCCTCGGTCGCCATCCAGTCCGCCTACCGGGCACTGCTCGATGCCTTCGATGGGGGGAAGTGATGGCCAAGGTACATGAGATCGGAATCGGTGCCGACACCCGCGGCTTCGAGGACAAGATCAAGAGCGGAGTGATCAAGCCAACCGAGGACGCCGAAGCAGCGATGGAGCGGCTCGGTGGCTCGGTCGGCGACGTCGGCTCGGCCACCAGCAAGGCGGGTGACGATGTCGACACCTTCGCCGACAAGCTCGCACAGGCCGCACGGAAGGCCGGGAAGAGCGACGACGACATCCGCGACGCTCTCAAGCAGATGGGCGTCCAAGCCGATGACGCCCGCCGCGCAGTCGACAAGCTCGGCGACGAAGTCAAGGACGCCGGCCGCGACGGAGAACGGGCCGTCAACGACCTCGAGGATGCACTCAAGGACGCACAGCGCGAGACGAAGGATCTCGGAGACAAGGCCGATGACGCGGGCGACAAGGCCAAGCGTGGAATGGAGCGCGCCGAAGACGGCGTGAAGGACTTCAAGGACGAAGCCCAGCAGTCGGCACGCGAGACCGCGGCGAGCTTCGACGGCTCCTTCGAGTCGATCGCCGACTTCGCCCAGGAGGTCGCCGCCAACGCCTTCTCCGGCTTCGGCCCCGCTGGTGTCGCCGCCGGTATCGCCGTCGCCGCGGGACTCGGCGTCGCGGCCGATCAGATCAACAAGATCGAGGAGGCATCCGAGGATGCGCTTCAGTCCGCGTTCGACTTCGCATACGGGATCGGCGCAGCGTTCGACGCCGCCGACAAGCTCAAGGCGGTGCAGGACTGGACCAGTGACCAGGAGAAGTTCAAGCAGGTTGTCGACCTCACGAATGCCTCCGGTTGGGAACAGGTCGACGTCATCGACGCCCTGGTGGAAGGCGGGCCCAAGCTCGACAAGCTCACGGAGGCGTACGCGGCCGGCGCGAACGGCGCGGGCCTGACGGTCGGACGGATGCAGGAGCTTGACGCCGTGCTCCCAGCCATCAAGCAAGGTTTGGAGGACGGTGCCACCGCGGCCAACGCTCAAGCCGAGTACCTGTACAAGCTCTCCCAGGAAGCGGGCACCGCGACCGGCGAAGTCGACGCCCTCGGAAACGAGATCTCGCTCCTTCCCGGAGATGTCGAAGTCGCCGTGAACGCGGAGACGAAGACGGCAACGACGGACATCCAGCGTGTCGAAGACAAGGTGAACGAGGTCGACGGCACCGAGGCGGTCGTCAATGCACGCGTCACCGGTCTCGACAAGGTCCGCGTCGACCTTGACGCACTCACCCGACCGCGGACCATGACGGTTACCGCCAAGCTCAACCAGGCGTTCTCTTCGAGCATGGGGTGGGATCGATGAGCACAACAATCACCCATGCCGGCGGCGTCATTACCGCGTCGCTGGAGGAGTGGAGAGTTCTCTCCGAAGCCCGGTCGATTGTGCACACCATCCTCGGGCGAGTCGATCCGGACATCACCCTCCGTCCGACGAGTCCGCGTCGGGGCGCATTCACCCTGGCGTTCGAGACGGGAGCCGCCGCACAGTCGGCTCGGCTCGCGCTCGCCGTCCCACAGGTACTCACGCTCTCCAACTCGGGTGTTGCTGAGGTCTCGATGCAATTCGTCATCGCAGGCGGGGATCTGGGCGACGCGCTCAGCAGGAGCGGGGTCTGGACGCTCGAGGTGCCTTTCCAGGAGGTGTCGGTATGACGAGTGTGTCTCGGCACGTCTACACGGCGCGCACCGATCTTGGTGCGGAGCTGTCGCTTCGCTCTGGACGCATCACGCTCGATGCGGGTTCGATCCCGCACGTCACGGCATCGCTGACGCTGGCCGTTGAGGATGTGGCGTTGCTCGATGAGCTCGACCCGCGCGGCTCTCGTCGGATCACCGTGGGAGCGACTCGGCAGGGGCACATGGACGGCGGTGAATGGGTGCCCGAGGGATTCCGTGAGTTCGATCTGGGCATCCGATCGACGACGCCGAACCGGGCAGACGGCACCGTATCGGTAGAGCTCGCGTCAGACGAAGCCCTCCTCGCAGACTTCGCCCAGCTCGACGAGGACATCACACCGCGCTCGCTGGAATCATCACTCAGGGACGTGGTGGAGTACGCGCTCGGGAAGATCGGGGCCGTTCTGCAGCCGGGAACGCTCGATGCTGACGTAACCGCGTTCTGGCCTGTCTCGCTGCTGAACTCCAACCCCGCCGGCATCACGAACACCGCGGGGTACTGGACCGGCACGGGCGCGTCCGCGTTGACGTCGGTCGTGGTCAACAGCCCGGCGCCCGCGCTCGGCAATCGTACGGTGCGTTGGACCGCCGCGGCCGGTTCGTCGGCGGTCGGCGTTGCCGGGTGGGACGGTACCTCTTCCACGAAGGAGGGCCGGGTGACGCCCGGTCGACGGTACGGCACGGTGGTGCGGATGCTGTCCAATCCTGGCCGGTCGACGACGATCACGATGGGCTTCCGCGACGAGAACGGCCGACACTTCAGCAGCGTGACGAGCCCCGCTCAGGTCACGTCGATTGGCGCGTGGACGGAGTTCTATCTCAACGCCGAGGCGCCTCCCGGTGCGGCGTACGCCTACGTGTCGGTGACCACCGTCGGGAACTCGTCGGGACAGAACCACTGGGTGCAAGCGATCCTCTATGAAGGCCGCTGGCGCATCCCCATGTTCTACGGAGACAGCGCCGGTGGCGGGTACACGTACGCGTGGTCTGGTGATCCGAATGCGTCGCCGTCGAAGCGCACCCCGGTTCTCGAGCGCGACCCCGAATCCCTCGTGTGGCCCGCCGGCGTCTCGGCGATGGACTTCCTGCACCCCGTGTTGCTCATGACGGGAACACGGCTCGTGTGCGACGAGGGGCGACTGTTCTCGCTCCGTGACGAGGACTACCGGGCCGCAGGTTCCCAGTCGTGGCGGTACGGGGTGAACATCACCGCTGCCGACGAGAAACTCTCCCGCGATGACGAGACGTGGTTCGACGCCGCCGTCTACCTCTACACGTGGACGGATTCCGACGGTATCGAGCAGAGCCGTGTTGACGCTTACAGTCTGACGGGCAGCCCGACCAAGGTGCTCCGGGTCGAACTGCGAAACACTCCCTATCCGGGGCCAGGGCGCGCCCAGCACGTTGTTCAGCGGGCGCAAGGCAAGGGCCGGGAAGTGACCGTCACTGGCATCCCGTCGTGGTCGGAGCAGACCGATCAGCCGCTCTCGATCATCCTCGACGGCACCCCGGTGCAGACCGGCATCAGCGCCCGTATCCGGTTCGACCTGGACACCGACTCGGTGTCGGTGACGACCCGCACCACGGACACCCCCGCCTTCGCATGGGAGCTGCTTCCCACCGACGAGGCATGGCTCGACTCGCCCCCCGGCGCGTCCTGGATAGGAGAAGTGATCTGACATGGCCAACGGAGACGACGCCCTCGCGGCCGGGATGGACATCCTCGCCGGCACCGACGACCGCCGCAACGGATGGGATGAGGAGAACAAGACCCGCGACTACATCGCACAGCGCACGAACGCCATCACCCCACTCGTCAAGGGCGGGACCGGGGCCGACAACGCCGAGGCCGCCCGCGCGAACCTCGGGCTCGTCAAGTGGGCGTCGTCCGCCGATGCCGACGGCAAGGTGCCGATGTACCACAGCGGCGGGCGCATCGCCGTCGCCCGGCCGACGTCGAACGGGCATGCCTCCGACAAGGAGTATGTCGACGACATCTACAACCTCCTCAACGGCAACAAGCTCGACAAGTCCGGCGGCACCATCACCGGCAGTCTCTTCCTGCCAAACGCGACCCCCGCGACGAGCGGCTACGCGGTCGCCTACGTCAACGGCGACGGACGCCTCGCGAAGAACGCGTCGAGCGAGCGATACAAGAAGCACATCAGCGAAATTGACCCCGGCGCGCTCGGCGACATCTGGCCGCAACTCCACCGCTACCAGATGCGCAACGGAGACGGATCGTGGAAGTACGGCTACATCGCCGAACGGCTTGCCGAGTCCGACGATCTGCGACCGTTCGTCGTCTACCGCACCGAGAGCACCACCGACCCCGAAACAGGACTCACCGAAGTCAGCCTTGTCCTAGACCGGGACGGCGGTGATCCGGTCCCGGAATCGATCGACTTCATCGCACTGCTCATGGCACAGAACGCGCAACTGCACCAAGCCGTCGACCTCCTCGCGCAGCGCCTCGACGCCCTGGAGACCCGTGATGAGCCCGCTTGATATCCTCCCGATCCCCGGCCACCCCGGCATGCACGCACGCCGGATCGCGGTCGAGGCATGGCGCGCCGCCGGTTCGCCCCCGATCAACAGCGCGGGCCGACTCTACGGCGACCAGAAGCACTTCTGGGACGGATGGGCGCAACGGCTCCCAGGTTTCAACCCGGCCGACAATCCCGACGACGAATCGCAGCGCCTCGCGCACGTGCGGTTCGTCGCGTTCGACATCGACCCGACCCCGGACCGCATCCGTCGTCTCAGCGCAGCGGGCATGATCCGCCCCTACGCATATGAGCCGTGGCACTGGGAGCTTCCCAACGTCCGCAGCTACGCGATTGTCCGATCCCTCCCGTCAACCGCCGGCGGGACCACCCCACCCACACAAAGGAGAGACCCGATGGGAATGCAGATCGCTCGAAACAAGGACGACTCATCAGCCGAAGGCGCACGGTTCCTCTGGGGCGACGGCAAAACCCCCGAAGTCATCAGCGCCAGCACCGCCGAGATCTTCAAAGACGCCGGCGTGCCCGAGTCACCGATGCAACGCAAGCGCTGGCTCTGGCTCCTGGAATGGGCACGCGAACGCGCCCGGACCAACCCATGATCCTGGACGCATAGCGTCGCCAAGAGAAAGAGCAACGTATGAACATCTTCAACTCGAAAGTACGGAAGTGGCTCTACGGCGTGTGCATCGCCGCGGTCCCCGTCCTGGTGTACTTCAAGCTGCTCCCGCCCGAAGCCTCACCCATCATCCTCCCGCTCGTGCTCGCCGTGCTCAACGTCAACGAGACCGACACGGAGCGCCCGGAGTAGTGGCCGAGGTGGACGAAGCAGCCGCGACCCTCGCCGTCGTCGTCGCACGGCTCGACGACGTACGCGAGGACATCCGCGACCTACGAACAGACCTCTCAGCACACCGAATCGAGATGGTCTCTCGCGGCGAATGGGAGATGCGCAACCGCGCCGTCGACAACCGCTTCGATAGCCAAGGGCGCGAGATAGCCGAGCTCAAAGCCGCCCGCGCGCCGTGGTGGTCATGGGCATCCGTGCTCGTCGCCAGCGCCGCGTTCGCATGGGCAATCCTCGGACCGGTTATCGGCAGTTAGCTCCGGCTGCTGCTGACGTAGAGAGCAGCAGCTACTCGGAGTCGAGACCGCAGGCGGCAGAAGCCTCGCGCAGCCCCTCCCACGTGAAGTCGTCGTTCGGGGTCTCGTCGAGCGCGTACCCCTTCTCCTCCATGCAGGCAGCTATCCGCTCTTCCTCGGTCATGGGATTGTTGATCGAATTCAGGATCAGCACCCCGATGATCGCGACCGCCACCAAGAGGACAGCGACGACGGACCCGATCACGATGACCCCGCGGTTCTGCTTCATGGGTCGATCTTAACTTGGGGCACCTAGAGTGGCCGCATGTTTTCCGACGACGAGGTCCAGCAGCTCGAGACGCTCATGCGACGAGTGATCCGCGAAGAGCTGCGTCAGCACGGTGTAAGTTACACGCCGCTGAAGCGGCATCACTCGGATCGACCACAGAGACCGCCAGCGGAAGAGCGACCGCGAGGGGCGATCGGCCCCGACGACGAGGGAATGCAGAACGTGAGTCAGGCACTCGCCTACCTGGAGCGCATCGACCCGGACGCGCGAATGACCCAGGCGGAGGCGCGCAACGTTCTCTGGGCGCAGTTCCCGCAGTGGCGTCCCTAGTCCGCAAACAGTCCGCAAAAGGTACGCTCACCCACGATAACCGGCACTCACCCACGTCAACGCAACCCCAGTGATTCCAACGTAGACGCGAACCTACGCCACCCCGCGCGAAGCGCAAGGCCGTTCATCAACTACCGCTGACCCCGGCGGCGGGTACGCAAGAGGGGGCTGGATGCCACGGTATCCGGCCCCCTCTCTGCGTATGTCTCCGAATGGATGCAGATGTACTGCTCGTGTTGGCGCGAGGGTGGAGATCTTCGGGATCCACGCGACCTCCTGGTGCAGTGGCCCTCCGAGCCTGAACGTCGGGTGCTCGGGACACAAGCGTACGGGGAGCGCATCCATGCGGAACATCGGATCGACATCGACGGGCATCGGTGAGAGCAAGCAGCTTCTGGCGGAGGAGGTCTTCCGGCACATCGGCACGCAGATCGTCACAGGCACACTGACGGAGGGCGAACGCATCCGCGACGTCGACGTCGCCGAGGAACTGCACGTCTCGCGGACACCGGTGAGAGAGGCTCTACAACGTCTCGAACGGCTCGGCATGGTGATGATGTATCCGAGCCGGTACACCGAGGTCACCTCCGTGACGGCGGAGACCGAGGCGCAGTCACTCGTCTTCGCCGGCTGCCAGGCCGGCATCGCCGCGCGTCTGGCGGTCCCCCGGCTCACCGCGACGCAGCGCGCACACGTCGTCCGCCTCGTGGCGGCGATGTACGCCACACTCGACGACGGCGCGAAGACGTCCGACGCCCGCTGGGCGGTCTTCTCCTACCTGGGTGAGCATTGCGGCAACACCCAGCACCGGGCGCTGATGGAGGACGCGAGCATGGCTGTCCTCCGCAACCTCCGGAACTGGAAGATCACGCCGACGGACCGCGACCGCATGCGACAGATCTACCTCGACTTCCGCGACGCCGTCCTCGACGGTGATGGGGAACGCGCCGAGCAGCTCGTCCGGTCGATGCACTACCTCTGAGGAAACTCCGTACCTCTGAGGAAACTCAGTCGGCCGCTCGCCAGCCCGTGACCCATCGGTCCAGCCGCCGGTACGCGTCTTCTCGCGCCTCGTGACGTGAGAGGAAGACATCGTGCAGAGCTCCGTCGATGCGCTCCACAGTGACCGTCGAGCCGAGACGGAGTGCCGCGCGGGCGATGTCGTCGACGACGAGCACGGAGTCCGCCGACGTCAGCTCCTCCGACCACCGGGTCGGAGGCACGAACCTCGCGGAGAGCAACACGCACACCGGAGCGGTGATCGAAAGTCCCCCGGCGACGGTCTTGTGACCCGAGAGGATCGCGTGCAGCCATCCGGCATAGACCGCCATGGTCTGCACCGGGCGCCAGAGCAGGTTCACCTCCATCGGGTCGTCAGGGTCGGCGACCTCCTGCTGTGCCCGGGTGTAGAAGCCGAGGTCGACCTGCGGCGCGGCCTCCATCGGACGGATCCATGCCTGGAACTCGACCATCGGCGCGATCGCCGCCCTGGCGGGGGCGAACTGGAACTCCAACCACGGGCTGTTCAAGATGACCGCGTCGGCCACGCCCGGATGCCGCGACGCCCACAGGCTGAGCGTGAGGCCGCCGGTGGAATGCCCGAGCAGGACGAGGCGCCGGTCGGATTCACCCCCGCCTTCCCCGCGTCCCATCTCCGTCAGAGCCGCGGCGATGTCCTCGTCGTAGGTGGCCAGGTCGGCGACGTAGCCGGGCGTCTGCCCCTCGCGGAGGCTGCGCCCATACTTGCGGAGATCGAGGGCGAAGAAGCGCGCACCCCGCGAGGTCCAGAAGCGCGCGAGTCGCTTCTGGAAGAAGTAGTCCGACCACCCGTGCACGTAGAGCACATCGACGCCGTCGAGCTGCGGCGACTGGCGGCGCAGGCGGTCCCACCATCCCGGTTCCGCGGGAAGGGCACGTACCAGCGTCGCGACGACGGGCCCTTGATCGTCCGCGCCGAGGTCGAGCGTGAGCTGCTCGAACTCGTCACCGAGCACGTCGGGCGTCCAGTCGGCCATGCGGTCCTCCCCCGTCATCGCCAGGCTAGCCCAGGCGCGACGCCGGGAGCGGGTCCGGCGCTACTCGCCCCGGGAGACGCGGACCATCTCGTCGCGCGGGACGACCTTGACGCGAGCGCGCTCCTGCGGAGCACCGAGGGCGATCTCGTGCTCGTCGAGGCGGTGCCAGCCGTCCAGGTCGGTCCACTGCACGCCGCGCTCCTGCAGGAGAGCGACGATCGCCTCCTCCGACGGGTCCTCCGGGTGCCACCAGGAGCCCTGATCGTTGATGATGTGCCGCACGGTCTCCATGGCGTCGGACTTCGTGTGGCCGATCAGACCCACCGGGCCGCGCTTGATCCACCCGGTCGCATAAATGCCGGACACGCGCTCGTTCGAATCCTTCGCGAGCACCTGGCCCTCGCGGTTCGGGATCACACCGTGCTTCTTGTCGAAGGGCACACCCGGCAGCGGCGAACCGAAGTAGCCGATGGCGCGGTACAGCGCCTGGAGCGGGACCTCGCGCATCTCGCCCGTGCCCACGGCGCCGCCCTGTCCGTCGGGCCGCGTGCGCTCGTACACCAGCGCCGCCACGCGACCGTTCTCGTCCTTGCGCACTTCGACGGGGCGCGCCCAGAAGTGCAGGTGGAGGCGCCGCGAGGCCGTGCCTCCGGCGTTGTTGACCGAGTCGCGCTTGCGCCAGGACTGCAGGATGCGGTCGATGACCATGACCTGCTTGTTGCTGGCGACCGCGTCCTTCGAGGCCTCGTCGTAATCGAAGTCCTCGTCGTACACGACCATGTCGACGTCGCGCAGCTCTCCGAGCTCGCGGAGCTCGAGCGGCGTGAACTTGACCTGAGCGGGGCCGCGCCGACCGAAGACGTGCACGTCCGTGACCTCGCTGGCCTGGAGCCCCTCATACACGTTCTGCGGAACCTCGGTCACGAGCAGGTCCTCCGCGTGCTTCGCGAGCATGCGGGCGACATCGAGCGCGACGTTGCCGTTGCCGAGGACGCCGACGGACGCGGCGTCCAGCGGCCACTCGCGCGGAACATCGGGGTGACCGTCGAACCAGCTGACGTAGTCCGCCGCTCCGTAGGAGGCGACCGCATCGATGCCGGGGATGTCCAGCGAGGTGTCGCGGATCGCGCCGGTCGCGAAGATCACGGCGTTGTAGTGCTTCTTGAGGTCGTCGAGCGTGATGTCCTCGCCGAAGCGCACGTTGCCGAAGAGGCGGATGTCGCCGCGGTCGAGCACGTCGCGCAGAGCCGTGATGATGCCCTTGATGCGAGGGTGATCGGGAGCCACGCCGTAGCGCACGAGACCGTACGGCGCCGGAAGCTGCTCGAAGAGGTCGATCGACACATCGAACTTGCGCTCGGCCTTCAGAAGGATGTCCGCGGCGTAGATGCCGGCGGGGCCCGCACCGACGATGGCCAGTCTGAGCTTGGTCATGGAGGTCCTTTCGTATGCCGTCGCAGCCGGCGCGCGGCCCGACGGGCCGCCCGCGCAGATCAGCTGGATCGCTCGGCGAGGGTCTCTGCGAATCGGGTCAAGGCCTCGCGCACCGTGCCGCGCGGCAACGGACCGAGGGCGTCGATGGCGTCCTGCGTCCAGGCGTGCGCGAGCTCGAGGGTCTTCTGCGTCACCGGGTGGTCGCGCAGCTCGTCCAGGGGCTCGTCGAGGATCGCCGGGTCCGCACCATCCGCGATCCGGACGACCCCGTCATCGATGCGCGCAGCGAGGTCGGCGGACGCCTCGTCGGCTTCGGCCTTGAGCAGCAGATACGGCATGGTCGGGACGCCGGCGCGCAGGTCGGTTCCGGGCACCTTCCCCGTCTCCTCCGGCTTGGCCGAGAGGTCGATCACGTCGTCGAGCAGCTGGAAGGCGACGCCGATCTTCTCGCCGTACACCCGCAGCGGCTCCTCGTACTCGCTCGGGGCGTTGGAGAAGATCACACCGCCCTGCGTGGCCGCGGCGATCAGCGAACCGGTCTTGTCGGCGAGCACCTGGATGTAGAACGCGATCGGGTCGTCGTTCTCCTGCGGGCCGAGAGTCTCGTGCATCTGCCCGAGCACGAGACGCTCGAACGTATCGGCCTGGAGCCGGATCGCGCGCTCGCCCAGCCGGGACATCAACTGGCTCGCGCGGGAGAACAGGATGTCCCCCGTGAGGATCGCGATGTTGTTCCCCCACACCGCGTGCGCGGCCGGGACGCCGCGTCGGCGGTCCGCCCCGTCCATGACGTCGTCGTGGTACAGCGAGCCGAGATGCGTGATCTCGAGCGCCTTGGCGACGTCGACGACCTCGCGGGTGTTGCCGTCGCCCAACTGCGCGGCGAGCAGCGTGAGCACCGGTCGGATGCGCTTGCCGCCGGCCTCGTACAGGTAGCGGCTGGCCGCGTCGGCCAGCGGATCGGCGACACGGACGTCCTCGGCGAGTCCGGTCTCGACCAGCTCCAACCCGTCTTCGATGGCGCGCGCGACGCGGCGGGCGGCGGGGCCGATGAAGACGCGATCGCTGAAGCCGAGACGGCTCGCCAGTCGCGAACCCGGGGCGATGGGGCTCGAAGTCACGTTCCCAGCCTACCTTCGTCGGGTGCCGCGGTTTCGCGCGGAGGAATCACTCCGGCTTGCGTGCTCTGTGCAGGGCGACGATGCCGAACGTGAGATTGCGGTACGCGACGTCCGTCCACCCCGCCTCACGGATCCAGGCCGACAGCTTCTTCTGGTCGGGCCACTCCCGTATCGACTCGTTGAGGTAGTCGTACGCCTCGCCGTTCGTGCCGGCCACGCGTGCGACGCGCGGCAGGACCTGATCGTTGTAGAGCCGGTAGGCGCCACGGAACAGCTTGCCCGGAGGGGTGGAGAACTCGTTGATCACGAGCCTTCCTCCCGGCTTGGTCACCCGGTACAGCTCCTGGAGAGCCTTCTTCGGGTCGTTCACGTTGCGCAGTGCATACGACATGGTGACGGCGTCGAACTCGGCATCGGCGAACGGCAGGGCCGTGGCGTCCGCCTGCACGAACGAGAGGTTGCGCATCGCCCCGTGGCGGCGCTGGCCCTCGGCGAGCATCCCCGGCGAGAAGTCGGCCGCGACCACGTCGGCTCCGCTGCGGGCCAGAGAGGCCGACGAAGACGCGGTGCCCGCTCCGAGGTCGAGGATCCGCTCCCCCGGCTTCGGCGCGACCGCGCGGGTCGTCGCCGCCCGCCACAGGATGTCGTTGCCGAAGGTCATGGCCGTGTTGGTGCGGTCGTACCCTGCGGCGACCTGGTCGAACATGCCGCTGACGCGGGCGGGGTCCTTGCCGAGATCGGCGCGGTTGGCTTCGTTCGGGGTCACGGCTTCAGTCTAGGCGCGAGACCCAGGGCTTCGAGGCGGTCGAGCCAGGGATCGGCGGTGGCATCGTCGAACGGGGCGGTCTGCGCACGCACCCGCTCCTCGAGGTCGAGGGCGAGCGCCTCGAGATGCGTCATCACGTCGGCGGGATAGCCGTACCGGGCGCTGTGCTCGGCCCACTCGTCGCGGTCGTCGACCCAGGTCCCCCGCGCACCCGCCACCCGCACGACGTCGAGGTCCATGTCGATGCCGGTCGCGAGCAGCGGGTCGTCGGACCAGCGGATGTCCCACCCCAGGTCGATGTAGATGCGCACCCCGCGGCGGTGACGGCGGTTCACGGTCACCGCATGGTCTCCGCTGGCGGGGATGAGCGTCACGTTGGGGCCGCCCGCATGGAACGCGGCCCCGGGGCGCTCGCTGTGCCATCCCACGGGTTGCCCGAGCCAGTCCCCCCACCCGTCGGCCCCGAGGTAGACGCATTCGTGGCGCCAGTGCGGCGAGCCGTCCCACTTTCGCCACTGGAAGACCATCTCGGTGCCGGGTGCGGGGCGTGCATCACTCATCCGCTCACCCTACGACGGCGCGGATCCTTGCCCCCTGAGCGGCATAGGCTGGAACCGTGCACACCACCCCCCTGGTCGTGGAGACCCGAGAGATCGACCCGGTCGAAGATCTGCTCGCCTACACGGATCCCGCCCGCCCGCTCGCCTGGCTGCGGCGCGGGGACGGGATCGTCGCGGTCGGCGAGACGCTCGCGGAGATCCGCCCTCCGGCGCGTCCCGGCGGATCACGCGTCGAAGCCCTCGCGACGGCCTGGCGGGGGATGGCCGCCGAGGCCGAGATCACCGATCCGATCGGGCTCCCGGGCACCGGGCTGGTCGCCTTCGGTGCCTTCACCTTCGATGAGGAGTCGACGGCCGACAGCGTGCTCCTGGTGCCGACGCGCGTGCTCGGCCGACACGGCGACCGGTTCTGGGAGACCCGCATCCGCCTCGCCGACGCAGCGGTCCACGAGGATGCACTCGCCACGGAGCCGTACGGACCGCACTGGGCCGGCACGGTCGGACCGGGCGCGCAGACCCCGCAGCGCTACCAGGACGCGGTGCGCCGGGCACTGACCCGCATCGCCGACGGCGAGCTGAGCAAGGTCGTGCTCGCGCGCGACCTGACCGGCAGCATCCCTGCGGGGTCCGACCTGCGTCGCCTCGTGCGCGCCCTCTCGACCGGCTACCCCGACACCTGGGCCTTCGCGGTCGACGGCCTGATCGGGGCGAGCCCGGAGACCCTGGTCACCGTGCACGACGGCACCGTCACGGCGCGTGTGCTCGCCGGCACGATCGGGCGCGGGGCCGACGCCGACGCCGACACCGCGGCATCCGCACACCTCGCTTCGAGCGTGAAAGACCTCGACGAGCACCAGTACGCGGTGCAGAGCGTGCTCGCGTCACTGCGCTCCCACACCAGAGCCCTGGCCGCGAGCGAACAGCCCTTCCTGCTGAAACTGCCCAACCTCTTCCACCTGGCGACCGATGTCGAGGGCGAGCTGGCCGACGGCGAGTCGGCCCTGGACCTGGTGCGCGTCCTGCACCCGACCGCAGCGGTCGCCGGCACCCCGACCCCGACGGCGATCGCCGCGATCCGCGACCTGGAGCCCTTCGATCGCGGACGCTACGCCGGACCGGTGGGCTGGGTGGACGCGGCAGGCAACGGAGAATGGGCGATCGCCCTCCGGTGCGCGCAGTTCACGGCAGGCACCGACGCGATCGGGGTGACCGCCTACGCGGGTGCCGGGATCGTGGCCGGCTCCGACCCGGAGAGCGAGTTGCTCGAGACCCGGGTCAAGTTCCGCCCGCTCGTCGACGCCCTGGCCTAGCTCGCGGCGAGGCGCTCCTTCTCGGCCTCGACGTCGAAGTCGGCGACCGGCCACTGCGGATCGATGTCCTCGAGGGCCGCGAGCAGCAGCTCCTGCACCGCAAGGCGCGCATACCACTTGGCGTTCGCCGGGATCACGTGCCACGGGGCGACCTCCGTCGAGGTGCGGTCGAAGACCCTCTGGTACGCCTCCATGTACTGCGACCACAGGAGCCGTTCGTCCACATCGCCGGGGTTGTACTTCCAGTGCTTGTCCGGCCGGTCGAGTCGCTCCATGAGCCGCGACTTCTGCTCCTCCGGCGAGATGTGCAGCATGACCTTGATGATGCGGGTGCCCGATGCTGCCACCCGCGCCTCGAACTCATTGATCGCGTCGTAGCGGCGCTCGATCTCTGCGGCGTCCGCGAGCCCGCGCACCCGTCCGATCAGGACGTCCTCGTAGTGGGAGCGGTCGAAGACGCCGATGAACCCCGGCTCGGGCAGGCGCTTCTCGACGCGCCACAGGAAGTCGTGGGCGAGCTCTTCCGGAGTCGGGGCCTTGAACGCGGCGAGCGCGACCCCCTGCGGATCGACACCCCCGACGACATGCCGCACGATCCCACCCTTGCCTGCCGAGTCCATCGCCTGCAGAACCAGCAGCACCGCGTCCTTCGTCACGCCCACCCGGCTTTCGGCGAACAACCGCTCCTGCAGATCGTTGAGCGCGTCGAGCCCGGCCGCGAGATCGCGCACTCCGTGCGACTTGCCGCCGACATAGCCGGGCTTGGTGTCGGGGTCGAGGTCAGCGAGACGGAAACCCTCGTCGACGCGGAGCCGCTGCGTCCAGGTGTGCGCGTTCATAGGCACATCCTGCCAGTCAACGCGGCAGCGGCACCTCGATGATCTGACGTCCACCTCGCGGCGTGGTGAGCGCCTGATCCAGCGCGGTGCGGGTCGTGACCCGCTGGTACTCCCAGCTGTACGCCGATGCCAGGTGTTCCAGTCGCACGGTGTGCGGGGTGTAGAAGGCGCGATCGAGGTCGGCCGGGGGTGCGGAGGCGGCGACTTCCAGCGCGTCGAAGATCGTCCCGCCGCCGTCGTTGCCGACGATGACCTGGAGACGCGGTTCCGGCTCATCCGGCGGCAGCAGCAGGGCACCGACGTCATGCAGGAAGGCGAGGTCGCCCAGCAGCACCCTGGTCACGCCGGGAGCGCCCGCGGCCTGGCTGGCGAGGGCGATACCGGTCGCGGTCGCGATCGTGCCGTCGATCCCAGCGAGACCGCGGTTCGCGTGGACGGGCACCTTCTTGCCTCCGAGCACCTGGTCGGCCACGCGCACCAGCCGCGACGAGCCGAAGACGAGCCGATCGTGCGGCCAGGTGGCCCGCCACACGGCATCGACCAGCAGCTCGCGATCGAGCGGGCGCCGGACCGCGTCGAGTTCGGCCTTCACGGCCTCCCGACGGGCGGCGAAGTCCGTGGAGGCGAGGCCTTCCGGATCCGGGGCGTTCTCGCTCAGGTCAACGGTCTCGGCGGCGGAGGCCTGGAGCCACGCACCGAGCCACGCACGATCGGCGGCACCGGGGGCGACCGTGACGGCCCCGACGGCGCGCGTGCGGTGGTTGAGATTGAGCTCCTCCCCTCCACGACGGACGGCCACCACGTCGACATCCTGGCGCGAGAGCAGGGCCGTCGCTTCCCGGCTGAGGGTCGGGTGACCCAGCACGACCACGCGCTCGATACGTCCACCGAGCTCTTCCTGCGCGAGGAGGCGGCGATACCCGTGCACGATCTGCCGACCGAACCGGGCCCCGCTCACGATCTCGGCGATCAGCGGCCACCCACCGGCGTAGGCGATCTCCTCGGCGTCCGGCCCGGCATCGGCACCGGCCAGCACGACGGTGCGCGGACCCCGGGCGAGCTCGAACGGGTCGGCCGCGCGCAGGACGGGCGTATCACCGGGAGTCACCACGACCCCGGGGAATGCACCGGAGAGCGGCTCGCGCGACGGCAGGTTCAGGTGGACGGGTCCTGCGACGCCGGGAAGCGCGTCGACGTCGCGCACGCCCATCGCCGCGGCCACCGCACGCTCGGCGAGCCCTGCCCACTCGCCGTCTCCCGGAACCGGCGCGTCGACCTGATCGCGCACCCAGGGGTGGAACAGACCGTTCTGCAGCGTCGCCTGGTTGGCACCGACGCCCCGCAACTCGGGTGGGCGATCAGCGGTAAGCAGCAGCAGCGGCACGCCCGAGTGGAACGCCTCCATCACCGCGGGCAGCAGATGCGCGACGGCCGTCCCCGAGGTGCAGATCACCGCGGCGGGGACCTGCGTCTCCCTGGCGATGCCGAGCGCGGTGAAACCGGCGACCCGCTCATCGATGCGCACATGCACACGGAGGTGACCCTCATCCGCCAGACGCACCGCGGCGAGCGCGAGGGCCTGCGATCGCGAACCCGGAGAGACGACGACGTCGCGGACTCCATGGGCGACGAGATCGGCGAGCAGGGACGCCGCCGCATCCATCGCCGGCGACGAGCTCACGGGCGCGGGTCCGAGGCGGGAGGCTCGTCGGTCTCCTCGTCCAGGCGCGCGAGCTCCTCTTCGAGACGGCGGATGCGCGCATCCTGCTCGGTCTTGTCGATGCTGCGCAGGAAGGCGGGATCGTCATCCGGGGCGATCACCGGGCGAGCACCGGAACCGTTGGCCCGCCGACGACCGATCACGAACCAGAGGATCCCCCCGATCACGGGGAGGAGCACCACGATGGCGATCCAGGCGGCCTTGGGCACGCCCCGGTGCCGCGTCGCCGGCTGCACAGCGCAGTCGACGATGCTGAACACCCAGAACACGGCGGCGAGGAAGCCGCCGATGATCAGTAGTCTCGCCACCCCTCCAGTGTAGGCATGTCCTCAGCGTCCGGGGTTCGGAGGAGGCAGAGGCGCCGTTGCTAGACTGCGCGGGAAATGCTGCCCTCATCGCCGGATCGGATGCCGCGAGCACGGGCCGAGCGGACGATGATCGCGCGTGTGGTCCTCGCCGTCGGTCTCGCGCTCCTGCTCGTCGTCGGCGCGTGGTCGACGTCGCGCGGCTCCGCCGAGGTGCACGCCACGCTCTGCCTCGCCTCCGGCATCACGGCGTCGGCGGGCACGGAATCCGGCACCGCGGTGGCTGACGGCGCGACCGCGGTCGACGTCCTCACCGCCGACGCCGGGGTCTGCCTGGTCGTCGCGCTCTGCTGCGTCGCACTGGTGCTGCTGTTCCTGCGTCTCCGTGGTCGCGGCACACGGCTGCTCGTCTCGCGCGCCCCGCGCACAGCACCGCCGGCGCGCGCCGGACCGCGTCCCCTCCTCTCCGCGCTCTCGCTCACAGAGCTCTCGATCTCCCGCACCTGAACGCCGACGCGTCCCTCGGGCCGCCTTCGCGCGGCATCCCCTTTCCCGTCGTACCCGTGTGTCTGGAGACCCCATGAAGAACTCTGTCAAAGCGACCCTGATCGCCATCGCCGTCGCCATCGTCCTGCTGATCGTCGCCCTCGTGTTCGCGCTCAACCAGCGCGCAGCCCCCACGCCACCCGAAGGCGCGGGGCAGCAGACCGTCCGCACCGACTCGCACGTGCTCGACGACGGGGGCGAGGGCGCCGTGACCGTCGTCGAGTTCCTCGACTTCGAGTGCGAGGCCTGCGGGGCGTTCTATCCCGTCGTCGAAGAGCTCAGGGAGAAGTACGACGGCGAGATCGCGTACGTCGTCCGCTACTTCCCGCTCCCGGGCCACATCAACTCCACCCAGGCCGCCCTCGCCGCCGAGGCGGCGGCGCAGCAGGACCGGTTCGAGGACATGTACCACCGACTGTTCGAGACGCAGGCGCAGTGGGGCGAGCAGGGCGAGGAGACGCCCGAGGTGTTCCGCGCCTTCGCCGAGGAGCTCGGGCTCGACATGGCCGCCTACGACGCGGCGATCGCGGACCCGGCGACGGCCGAGCGCGTGCAGGCGGACAAGACCGACGGGGAGAAGCTCGGCGTGACCAGCACCCCGACCTTCTTCGTGGACGGCGAGAAGGTCGTGCTCGAGACCTGGGACGACCCGGAACAGGCGATCGAGAAGGCCCTGAACGGCTGAGTCCTGGCGCCCGTCGCGGCAGCTCCGCCGAGAGTGAAGGCCGGACGCGAACCCCGATACTCTGAGATCAGATTCAGGGAGAGGGCCCGGACGACGATGGAACTGACTTCGCTTCTGCAGGGGACGCATAACGCCCGGGAACTCACCGGGTTGCCGGTCTCAGGAGGCGGGACCATCGCGTCCGGGCTCTTGTTCCGAGCCGATGCTCTCGCCGGACTGACCGACGACGGACTGCGGGCTCTGACGGATCTCGGCATCGGCACCGTGATCGATCTGCGCACGGATGCCGAGCGGTCCCGTGCAGCCGACCGTCTCCCCGCGGACGGCAGCGTGACGCTTCTGCCGTTGCCCATGCAGGGCGGAGCGATGGACGAGATGGTGAAGCATCTGCTCCCCGCGGCCGGCAGCAAGAGCCTGTCGGTGACCCAGGTCGCCCAGCTCCTGAAGCAGGTGCCGACCCTGGAGGAGCTGTACATCGCGATCCTCACGGACAGCGCCGCGCAGTTCGCGACCGTGGCGCGCACGGTGCTCGACGCTGCGCGCACACCCCGCCCCGGCGTCCTGTTCCACTGCACCGCGGGCAAGGATCGGACGGGTCTCGCTGCGGCGATCCTGCTCTCCGTCGCAGGCGTGCCGCGTGAGGCGATCGTCGACGACTACACGGAGACCGAGAAGAACCTCGCGCTGGGATTCGCGGAAGCACTCACCGGCCTCATCACCTCGCTCGGCGTTCCCCTGACCCCCGGGCTCAAGACCCTGGCGACCGAATCGCCCGCCTCAGCCATCGAGACGGCCCTGGACTGGATCGACGCGACTCACGGTGACGTCGCGGGCTACCTCCGCAGCGGCGGTCTGACGGACGACGAGGTCGCCGACCTGCGGCGGGTGCTTCGCGGCGAGTAGTCCCCTCCCCGCATCACCGGAGCCGTCGCTACGCTGATCGCATGACTGAGGAGCGCTCCCCCTCGCTGCACCCGCTGCCGGCGTTCGCGCGGCGGATCCCCGCGACGCTGACGATGGTGGTGCTGATCCTCGCCGTCGGGGTCATCTGGCGCGGCCTGTGGACGCCGTTCGAGGACAGCGACCTGTTCCCGACCGTCGCCTACGGATTGCCCAATCTCGCCGAGGGGAAGTGGTGGACGCCGCTGACGGGCACGTTCTTCGTGAACCAGCCGTGGGTCTACGTGTTCACGATCGCCGGGTTCTGGGGCATGGCCTACCTGGAGTTCCGGCGCGGAACGCGCGTCGCCATCGCGTACTACGCGGTCGGCCAGCTGTTCGCGATCTTCGCCACCGCCCTGGTGCTCCTCGTGCTCTCCTCGTTCCCGTGGGCGTGGGCGACCACGCAGGCGCAGGCGCTCGATGTCGGGGCCTCCGGAGGCACCATGGCCTGCATCGCTGCGGCGGTGGGCCTGTTCCGGCCACCGCGGCGGGTGCGCGGGTGGCTCATCCTGCTCGGCTTCGTCTTCATCGCGATGCTGTTCTGGGGCAAGCTCGCCGACCTCGAACATCTGCTCGCGGTGCTGCTGATCCTCGTGGTGGACCGCACCCTGCGTGTGCGTCACACGACCGTTCGCGAGCAGCGGCTGATCGCGGTGATGGCGATCCTCGTGCTCGGCGCGGTCGAGATCATCACCACTCTCCTGCCGACCGACGGTCCGTTCGGTCCGACCGAGCCCGCCTCGGGCGGCTTCATCGACCTCGCCATCGACCTGGTCGTGATCCTGGTGCTCGTGAACGGGCTGCGTCGCGGACGACGCTGGACCTGGGTGCTCGCCCTCCTGCTCGGGATCCTCAACATCGTCACGGCCGCGCTCGTGCTGACGCTGATCACCGTCTTCAGCCAGGCCCAGGTGGACGTCCGCTGGGACGGCGAGACCGAGCTCGCCCTCGCGAACGGCTTCCTCTGGCTGATCATGCTCGTGTACCTGATCTGGGTACGCCGCGCGTTCCATGCCCGTCGGAAGTCGAAGCTCGGCATGCAGCCCTCCCCCACCGCGGACGACATGAAGCACGAACTGCGCACGCACGGCGGCGGCACCCTCTCGTGGATGACGACCTGGGACGGCAACAGCTACGCGCGTGTGCCGGGCGGCATCGTGGCGTACCAAAGGCGCAACGGCGTCGCGCTCGCGCTCGCCGACCCGATCGGCCCGGCGCATGCCCGTGCCGAGGCGGTGCAGGAGTTCATCCGCACGGCGGAACTCGCCGGTCTCGTCCCGTGCTTCTTCAGCGCGGACGAGGCCACCCGCGCCGCGGTCCCCTCGACCTGGCGGAGCATCGTCGTGGCGGACGACACGATCGTCGATCTGCCGGGACTCGAGTTCACGGGAAAACGGTGGAACTCGGTGCGCACCTCGCTCAACAAGGCCGGGCGCGAGGACATGACCTTCCGGATGACCCACTTCAAGGCGGAACCGTGGGGGGTGCAGCAGCAGCTGCGGGCGATCTCGGAGGCATGGGTCGGCGACAAGGATCTGCCCGAGATGCGGTTCACCCTCGGCACGCTCGACGAGGCCGAGGATCCCGAAGTGCGGCTCGCCCTCGCGCTCGCCCCGAACGGCGACGTCGACGGCTTCCTCTCCTGGCTGCCCGTGTACGGCGACGACGGCGAAGTGCGGGGCTGGACCCTCGACCTCATGCGCCGCCGCGAGGGCGGGTTCGGCCCGGTGATGGAGTTCCTGATCGGCTCCTCCGCCCGGCAGTTCTCCGACGAGGGCGCACAGATCATGTCACTGTCCGGCGCGCCCCTCGCCCACGACTATCCCCCGGATGCCGGTGTGATCGCAGCACTGAGCGACCGCCTCGCCGAGGCCTTGGAACCGGTGTACGGCTTCGGTTCGCTGCACCGGTTCAAGCAGAAGTTCCACCCTCGCTACGAGACCATGTACCTGCTCTTCCGCGACGAGAGCGACCTCACCCGCATCGGGGGCGCCCTCACCAGGGCGTTCCTGCCGGATGCGACGCTGCGGCAGTTCGCCGGCGCAGGACTCGAACTCGTCCGCGGCGGCGGGAAGGACTGAACCCGTGCTCGATGAAGTCCGCCTCCGCTCCATGGCCGACGACCTGGGCCGCGTCCCCGGCGTGCGCGCGGTCGCGCTGGGCGGGAGCCGCGCCCGCGGGACCCATCGCCCGGACTCCGACATCGACCTGGGACTGTACGTGGACGCGGACGTCGACCGCGCCGGTATCGCCCGCGTCGCGAGCGGCTGGACGGGCGAACACGTCGAGGTCGCCGAGCGAGGCGGATGGGGCCCCTGGGTCGACGGCGGCGCCTGGCTGATCGTGGACGGCGTGCCCGTGGATCTCATCCTCCGAGACGTGGAGCGGGTGACGGAGCAGTGCGCCCGCGCCGTCCGGGGCCAGTTCGCCTTCCATCCCCAGCCCGGGCACCCGCTCGGCTTCCTCGACGTCGCGTATGCGGGCGAGGTCGCGACGAGCGTGCCGCTGCGTGATCCGGACGGGCTGCTGGTCGCGCTCGCGCGCGGAGTGACCCCCTACCCCGATGCGCTGCGGGAGGCGTTCCTCGCGAACCTCTGGCAGGTCGACTTCCTGCTGAACGCCGCGGTGAAGGGCGCGAAGGCCGGCGATGTCGCCTACGTGTCGCTGTGCGGCACCACGACGACCATGCTCACCGCACACGCGTGGCATGCATCCGCCGGCACCTGGGTCACGAACGAGAAGGGTCTCGTCCCGAACGTGGCCCGCCTTCCGATCGACACCGGCGGGTTCAGCGCGGCCGCAGCTGCCGCTCTCGGGAATCTGGGCACCTCCGCCGAGGAGTTGCTCGCGGCAGTCGGCCGCTTGCGGAAGCTCCCACGCCCCGTCTCACCCGAAGGCTCCGAACTCGTCTGACAGTGGTGGCGGGTCACCCCCGGGCGCGCTCCTCGAGGTAGCGCTTCTCGACCTCATTGGTGGAGCGCGCGGCTGCCTCCGCGAAGCCGGCCCGCGCCGCGCACCGAAGGCACGGGAGACGGCACGTTCAAGAAGTGAGCACAGGCGTTCCCGTCGCACTTTCGACGGCTGTCGAGCCGTTTTGCGGGCGAAAGTGCGACGGGAACGCGGGAAGGAACCGCGCAGGTCGCTCCGCGCTCAGGAGTCGCGAGGCGGTCGACGCAGGTTCTTGGTCTCAGTGCGGCGCTGCTTCGCCTTCAGCCGACGCTCTTTCGATCCGCGAGTGGGTGCGGTCGGGCGACGCGGAGGAGCCGGCGGGCGCAGCGCCTCGGCCACCAGCGCGACGAGCCGATCCCGCGCGGCGTCTCGATTGCGCAGCTGTGCACGGTGCTCGGATGCCGCGATCGTGAGCACCCCGTCGACCAGACGCCCGCTGAGCCGGTCGAGCAGCCGATTGCGCTGATGCGGGGAGAGCACCGCCGAGTTCGCCGCATCCCAGACGAGCTCCGCCCGCGAATCCGCGGTGTTGACACCCTGCCCGCCGGGTCCCGACGACCGCGAGAAGCGCCACGACAGCTCGGACTCGGGGATGGTGAGACCCGACGAGACCCGCAGACCGGGGCGATGGGCAGAAGGCATACCTCCATCATCGGCCCTTGCGAGGCCGTACTCGACGTCGCGCGGTCGTTCCCGACGGATGGGGGTTCTCACTGCACGACGAGCTCGGTCCCCTGGCCCGCGTCGACGACGACCCCGATGTATGAGGGCACGGTCTTGGCGATCTCCTCCTGAAGGTCGTCCAGCGGCGGAGTCGAGCCGTCCGGGGTGGTGAGGGAGACCGTGGCCGTCAGCCCGCTCCACTGCACCGGCCCGTGGATGTGCCCGCCGCTCTCGTCTCCGAGCCAGTCGGCCGTCACATTCCGGATGCTGACCGACCAGCGGGCGACCGCGATCGAGGCGATCGAGTTCGCCGCCAGCGGGAGAGCGATGATCAGGGCCAGCGTCACGACGATCGCATAGGCCCGGCGGCGATTGGCGGTGGGCGAGGATCCCGGGTCGCGGGCATAGCCCGCCACCGTGAACACGATGCTGCCCGCGATCACCAGCGCGAACACGTTCGAGAGGAAGAGGACGAGAGCACCGAGCGCCTCGGGCCACTGCCCCTGCCCCGCGCACACACCGACCAC
Organism: Microbacterium sp. J1-1; assembly: GCF_024498615.1. Lineage (NCBI taxonomy): Bacteria > Bacillati > Actinomycetota > Actinomycetes > Micrococcales > Microbacteriaceae > Microbacterium > Microbacterium sp. J1-1. The sequence continues at coordinate 2,902,265 of NZ_CP089590.1, forward strand.
ACCGAGCGGCGGCACGAGGGAGATCGCGATCGCGACGCCCGGCATCACCGCGCTCAGGTCCTTGCGGCACATCGCGAATCCGCCGGCGAACCCGGTCGCCAGCGCGGCCATCAGATCCATCAGGCTCGGCGAGGTGCGTCCGATCACCTGCGAGTTGGTGGACAGGCTCTCCGGGGTCGCGACGAAGACCGCGAACACCAATCCGAGCGCGACGACGATGACGACCCCGCTGAGGACCCACAGGATCGACGAGAGGACCCTCCGCGGATGGCCGGTGACGATCCCCCAGGCGATGCCGAGGATCGGTGTGCCCAGCGGGGCGATGATCATCGCCCCGATCACGGTCGCCGTCGAGTCGGTCAGCACTCCCGCGATCGCGATCACGCCGGAGAGCGTGAGCATGATGAGGAATCCCGTCCGCTTGCTGAGGGCGTCTCCGGCGCCCAGGTTCAGCGCATCGTCCAGGGCCTCGGCTGACAGCCGCTGCGACGGCGGGATCAGAGTCTGCGTCAGTCTCGACATGCCGCGGACCCCGTCTCCGCGCCTCGTGTTCTCGTCATGACCGAAAGCTAGGCACGCGGACCCCTGCGCGCAAGATCCCCTCGCCCGCACGGGAGGAGGTGTGGCGGGCCGTCGGGAAGAAGTGGACGCGACGGCGGGAGTCGAACCCGCAACGCCGTCAGGTATGAGCTGAGGCCCGGGACCACCCGGATCGCCGCGATGCGAACGACGTTACCCGGCCGTGATCTTCCTCGCTAGAACCGTTTCCTGGGATGACGCTCCGAGTCTTCGGATGACCGGCCGTCACTCGAGTTCATCCGGCGCAGCGGCGTCGAGGGCGCGCAGCAGCCGTCCGACGGCCTCGCGCAGCTCGCTGCGGTGCGGCTCGGCCAGCGCCACCGTGTACTCGACCCCCTCGGGGATCCAGAGCAGTCCGTACATGGCCTCCCGCCAATCGGAGCCGCCGACCGGCCAGTGCGTGCGGTCGTCGCCCACGGGCGTCGCCCCCTCCCACCACGGCCCGAAACGCTCCTGCACCTCGGCGAGCGGCAGCTCCATCACGGCCGCGGCCGTGACGTTCTGCGGCGACCAGGACGCCGCCACGAGCACGCGCTCTTCGATCTCCTGTTCGGTGATCTCGTGCCGGCTGAACAGCACGCGGGTGTGCTCGACCGACACGATGCGGTCCACTCGGAAAGTGCGCCAATCGTCACGATCGAGATCCCAACACAGCAGGAACCACTTGCGGCCGGCCGGTGCGAGAGCATGTGGCTCGACCCGGCGGACGCTCTCCTGCCCTTCCCCGTCCACGTAGCGCAGCCGCAACCGTTCTGTGTCGCGCGTGGCGAGGGCGATCTCTCCGAGCACCTCCGGCGAGACCACCGGAGCATCGCCGATACGGGGCGCCTGCACCGACGCGGCGAGCGCGTTGACCCGCTGTCGCAATGCCGAAGGCAGCACCTGTTCGAGCTTCGCGAGCGCCGTGAGCGTGACATCCGGCCCCCCGACCAGCTGCTGAGTGGCAGCCACCCGCAGCCCGATGGCCATGGTCACCGCCTCATCGTCGTTGAGCAGCAGCGGCGGCACGGCGCTCCCGGCCTCCAATCGATAACCACCCGCCACCCCGGGCGTCGACTCCACCCGGTAACCGAGCTCCCGCAGACGATCGACGTCGCGACGCACTGTGCGCTCGGTGACGCCCAGGCGTGTCGCGAGCTCGGCTCCCGGCCAATGTCTGTGCGTCTGCAGCAGATTGAGCAGAGCGAGGGCGCGGGTGGTCGTGTCGGTCATGCGTCACAGATTGCCAGACAACGAGGACGAGATCTGTCCGCATTTCTTTCTACGCTCCCCCTCATGAACGAATCCCTCATCGAGACCGAAGGCCTGACCAAGGTCTTCACCGTCAAGAAGACACCGGTGCACGCGGTGACCGATGTCTCCTTCACCGCCGTGCGCGGCGAGCTCGTCGCCTTCCTCGGCCCGAACGGCGCAGGCAAATCGACCACCCTGCGGATGCTGACCACTCTGATCCCGCCGACCTCCGGTCGCGCGACGGTCGTCGGACACGACATCCGCACGGACGCAGCCGGTGCGCGCGCGCGCATCGGCTACGTCGGGCAGCTGACGAGCGGCAGCTTCTCGCAACGCGTTCGAGATGAGCTGCTGAGCCAGGGCGCGTTCTACGGGATGTCTCGCCGGGACAGCGCACGGCGGGCGAGCGAGCTCATCGAATCGCTCGATCTCACCTCTTTCGCGAACCGCAGCGTGCAGCAACTCAGCGGCGGGCAGAAGCGTCGACTCGACATCGCGCTGGGGCTCATGCACGCGCCGCCCCTGATCTTCCTCGACGAGCCCTCCACCGGACTCGACCCGCAGAGCAGGGCCAACCTCTGGGAGCACATCCTCGACCTGCGCACCCAGCACGGCACAACCGTCTTCCTCACCACGCACTACTTGGAGGAGGCCGACCGTTACGCCGAACGAGTGATGGTCATGGACAAGGGCCGCATCATCGCGGACGACGACGCCACCTCCCTCAAGGCGAAGCTCGCCGGAGACGTGCTGACGTTCGGATTCGCGGATGCTGCCGACGCGGCGAGCGCGCGGGGCGTGGTCGCTCGTCTCAGCGCGGCTGAGGTCACGGTCGAAGACTCCGAGATCTCGCTCGCGGTCCCGGAGGGCGACAGGCTGCTCCCGGTGATCGTGCGAGAACTCGACGCCGCCGGCATCACCGTCCATCGGACGACCGGAGTGCCACCCACCCTCGACGACGTGTTCCTCGCTCTCACCGGACGCACCCTGCGCGAGGCCGGAGAGGGCGCCGAGGCCCCCGTCGACTCGCCCGATCCCGCACCCTCCCTCTCGGGGAACGACATGACAGGAGTCCACTCATGACCGACAACGACACACGCGTGCGCCCGAACCTCGCGCGCGACACCGGCAATGTGCTGAGCCGGGAGCTCAAGCCCGTTCTGCGCGACCCGTTCACGCTGATCTTCAGCCTCTTGCAGCCGCTCATCTTCCTGGGACTGTTCGCCCCGCTGTTGATCGGCGACTCCGGCCGACCGGCCGGCGAGACCCTGGACTGGTTCGTGCCGGGCGTGCTGGTGATGATCGTGCTGTTCGGCACCGGGTCCACAGGATCGAACCTGCAGTACGAGATGATGACCGGCTCGCACGAGCGCACACTGGTCGCCCCGCTCGCCCGCTCCTCGCTGCTGATCGGCCGTGCACTCAAGGAGATCGCGCCGATCGTCGTGCAGGCGCTCGTGATCGTCCTGATCGCGTGGCCCTTCGGATTCACGGTCGACGTCCCCGGCCTGCTCATCGGGCTGGCTTTGCTGGCCGTGTTCGGGGTGGGCCTCGGCTCACTGTCGTACTCGCTCGCGCTGGCGACGAAGGACCGGGAATGGCTCTTCTGGGGTGTGCAGCAATCGTTGATCTTCCCGCTCCTGATCCTGTCGGGGATGCTGTTGCCGCTGGACGCGGCACCTGGATGGATGCGAGTGGTCGCCTCGTTCAACCCGGTGAACTGGGTCGTGCAGGCTGAGCGCGCACTTTTCGCAGGCGACCTCGGGGATGCGACAGTGATGTGGGGCTGGCTCTCGGCGCTCGCGGTCGCGGTCGTCGGACTCGCCGTCGGCGTACGCGCCATCCGTCGCAGCAGTTGACGCGAGTGCGAAACCCGGACGCGGCGTCGGCCCGTCAGCAAGTCGTCCCGCGACACACCGACAACCGCACAACGCGTCTGGGTTTCGACAACGCCCTCGGATCAGGGACGATGAGGAGCATGCTCTGGCCCTTCGGATCGACCTGGCGCCCGGTGCGGTGGAGACGGCGCGACGCCCTCGAGCTGCGCTGGCTCTCGGCCCGCACGTGGACCCGCCGCTGGTATCCCCAGGGCATCGACCTCGGCAGCTGGCGCGACCGCCCCACGATCGCCGTGAGCTGGTTCCGGCAGCGCCTCGACGGTGTCCATCTCGCCTCCCGCGTCACCCTCGTCGACCGCGAACGCGCGCGACACCTGGACATCGTCCTCGCGGTCACCGGGGACGAGGGCGAGCTCGAGCCGGCGCCGATCCACGCCGGTGGCCTCGCCTGGTTCGAGGATCGATTGTTCGTCGCGGCGACGGGACGCGGCATCTGGGAGTTCGATCTCTCCGACATCCGCCAGGTCCGCGGCGCCGACGCCCGACGACTCGCCGGAGCGCGCGCCCGCCGGAGCCGTGCCACCGTGCTCGTGGCCGTGCGCACCGTCGTGCATCCGGTCGCTCTGCGCTGCTCCTTCCTCGGCCGGGTGTTCGACGACGACGGCTCTCCCCTCCGACGCGTGCTCATCGGCGAGAACCGCACCGACGGCAGCGGCCGGATCGGTGAGTTCTCCATCCCCGAGGGCCCCGAGGACGCCTTCATCGAAACGGACCGCTTCTCCCCCGACATCGCCCGCATGCAGGGGGCGGTGCGGTGGGGCGACCGCTACTTCGTGTCACAGTCCGACCAGTTGCACCCCGGCGTGCTGTGGAGCGGTCCGCAGTCCGCACTCACCCGAGATCGCGCGGCACTGCCGGTCGGCTGCGAGGACCTCGCACTCGACCTCGACGCCGAGCTGCTGTGGACGCTGGGCGAACACCCCTGGCGGCGCGTGGTGCGTGGCATCCCCTTCGCTCACCTGGGCATCGGCGACGGAGGCACGGCGCAGCGAACGTAGACTGAAGAGGTGAAGAAGCCCGCCCCTTTCCTCGTCTACACCGTGCTGCGGCTGCTGGCATTCCTGGTGCCGCTCGCCATCCTGTGGTTCTTCTTCCCGATCTTCCGCGAGTTCTGGTGGCTCGCGGCGATCTTCGCCGCCCTCATCGGGATGAGCATCTCGATGCTGTTCCTGCGCACACCCCTCACCGACGCCTCCGCCCGCTTGCAGGAGCGTCGGGAGAGCCGCTCCTCCGGCGGTCAGGCCGACGCGGAGGCTGAGGACCGGGCCATCGACGATGCGAACGAATCCGTCGACGACGACCCGCGGGTCTGACCTTCGCGCGCTGGATCAGCCGACGAACGCCCAGAAGAGAGCGCCCGCGTAGAGCAACGCGGTGAGCGAGGTGAGCGCCAGCGCGGTCACCAGCTCCTTCGGCTGCCGGTATGACCAGACGATCGCGATGGCGGGGAGACCTGCGAGCAACGCCAGCAGCGAGATCCACGCGATCGGGAACAGCAGCGCCAGCACGGCCGCGATGCCGAACGGCACCAGGACGAACAGCGTGAACAGCACCTGGGTGGCCCGGCGCCCGATCAGCACGGTGAGCGTGCGCTTGCCGACCTCGCGGTCCTGATCGATGTCTCTCAGGTTGTTGGCCAGCAGGACGGCGCATGCGAACAGGCCGGCGGCGATCGCCCCGAGCCAGGCTTGCTGCGGCAGGTCGAACACCTGCACCCACGTGGTGCCGAGCGTCGCCACGAGCCCGAAGAACACGAACACGAAGACCTCGCCCAGGCCGTAATAGCCGTAGGGACGCTTGCCCCCGGTGTAGAACCACGCTGCGATGATGCACGCGGCACCGACGGCGAGCATCCACCACTGCCCCGTGCGGATCACGATCGCCAGCCCGACGGCTGCGGCAAGCGCGAAGAAGCCGAGACCGATGATCAGCACGGTGCGGGGCTTCACCCGTCCGGAGGCGGTGAGCCGGGCCGGGCCGACGCGGTGGGCGTCCGTCCCGCGGATGCCGTCGCTGTAGTCGTTCGTGAAGTTCACGCCGATCTGCAGCAGCACCGCGACGGCGAGGCAGGCGAGCGCGATGACCCAGTGGAACTCGGGACCGGTGCTGCGTGCCGCCCCCGTGCCGATGACCACCGGCGCGATCGCGAGCGGCAGCGTGCGCAGCCGTGCAGCCCCGATCCAGTCGGATACCGTCACCGGCCCCGCTTCGACGACCGGACGCTTCGCCGGGTTGCCGCTTCTGCGGGTCGGCGTGCGCTGGGCACTCGGGGCCTTCTTCTTGCGCTGGGAGGATGCTGCCACGCAGGGAATCCTACTGGCCGGGACGAGGCGCGGCCTGCGCGTGCGGAGGGATCAGGCGTTCGGATTGCTGTCCTTGCCGTCGAGCCACAGGGTGTCGGAGGCGTCCCGGTGGGCGCCGCCCTTGCCCACGTGCTTGTCGCTGATCTGCGGACCCTTCGTGATCACGTGCACGAGCGCCATCGCGTGGCCCTGTCCCAGCTGATAGTCCTCTTTGAGCCAGGCGACGATGGGCGCGGCCTTGGTCGTCTGGTCGAAGCCCTTCTCCGTGGCGCGTTCGATGAACTGTCGCGGGGTGAGGCCGGTCTTGGTCTCGATGTTGTCGAGGTATGCCTGGAAGGACATGGGGTCTCCTACGGTGTGTCAGTCCTCGTCGAGGAACGTCTGGATGATGGCGGCGGAGGCGTGGATGCCGATGATCTTGAGAACCCCGTCGCCCGCATTGGTGAAGCGGTGCGGGATGAAAGCGGGGCCGGTGGCGGTGTCTCCGGCCTCGGCGACGAACGTCTCCTCGCCCACCGTGATCGAGGCGACGCCCTCGATCACGACCCAGGTCTCAGGATAGGGATGCCAGTGCAGCCCCGGCCCCTCGCCCGGTTGATTCTCGACGAAGAAGTACGACACCTCGGCGCCGTGTTCGACCCCGACGAATCGGCGGCTGCGACCCGAGCCGATGCGGATGTCGGCGCCGGCGACGACCCCGACGGGAAGAGATGTGCTGTTCATGACCCCAGTCTCGACAGCGAAGGACGTACCCCCTAGAGTTTCGATGTGCATCGAAACTCCGGTCCGATCGAGGGCATCGAGCATCCCGATCATCGCGTCGAGTTCCATCTCACCCCCGGCGACGTCGAGGCGGTGCGGTTCGGCATCTCACCCGGTCACGAACTGGCTCACGCGGTACGTGTGCTGCGGCGTCCCACCGCGCATCCACTGCAGTGGGGATGGCTGCGGGCCGTTCGCGATCGTCTTCCGCGCGACGACTTCGCCCTGCTCACCACCGTGATCGGAGATGACGGCTACCTGCCCGACTTCCTGACCACCGCTCCACGGTGGGATCTGACGCCCGAGGTCGAGCTCAAGGAGCTGCGCGGCGCACCGCTCGAGCCGATGCGCGTCGACTTCGGGAAGATGGTGGTGCGTTCGACCGGCGCTCGACGACAGGCGCTGCGCGAGATGCAGGATCACCCCGAGCGCGCCCGCGGCCTCATCGCGGACGCCTGCGCCGCCGTCTGGGACGCGGCGCTCGCCCCGGTGTGGCCGCAGCTCGAGCGCCTGCTGCGCGCCGACATCGCCGTCCGCACGCGCGCGATCGCGAGCACGGGCATCGCGGGGATGGCCGGCGACCTGCACCCTCAGGTGACCTGGGGTGCAGGTGCCGTCCGTGTCTCCCTCCGCCGTCACAGCGAGCAGGTCGACTGCCGGGGAAGCGGTCTCGTCCTCGTCCCCTCGGTCATGTCGTCGTGGGGGTGCATGGTGCTCACCGAACCTCCCGCGCAACCCACCCTGTTCTACCCCGCCCGAGGCGTCACGGCCGGCTGGGCGCGGAACGCGACCGACATCGCCGATGCCCTCGGCGCGCTGCTGGGGCCGGCCCGCGCCGGCATCCTGCTTCGGGCCGGCACCGCCCGCACGACCTCCCAGGTCGCCCAGGAGGCCGACCTCGCGATCTCCACCGCCTCGCATCACCTCGCCGTGCTCCGAGGCGCCGGCCTGATCGCCAGCGAACGCGATGGCGCCAGGATGCAGCACCTGCGCACCCCGCTCGGCGAGGCGATGGTGGGCGCCGTGCTCTGAGTCGCGCGGCTACTCGGTCGAGCCCACCGGGATGATCGGCCGGTGCTCGTAGTAGGTCTGCAGCACCACGGTGGTGCGCGTACTGACGTTCGCCGCGAGGCGCACGTCCCGCACGAGTTCCTCGAGCGCCCGCGGAGTCGGGACGCGGACGAACAGCATGTAGCTCGCATCGCCGGCGATGGAGTGGCAGGCCTCGATCGCGTCGAGGTGCTCGAGCATCTCGGGCGCGTTGTCGGGCTGAGCCGGATCGAGCGGCGTGATCTCGATGAAGGCGGAGAGCGGCGTGCCCACCTGCTCGGGGTCGAGGATCGCCCGATATCCGGAGATCACGCCGCGCGTCTCCAACCTGCGCAGGCGGGACTGCACCGCCGAGACCGAGAGGCCGACTGCATCCGACAGCTGGGAGAGCGTGGCACGCCCGTCACGGGAGATCGCGGTCAGGATCGCGCGGTCGACAGAGTCATCCATAGCTGTAAGATTATCGTCAGGATTCCGATTATGCAGGAATCTTTCCGTCCAAATCTCTGATCGGAGGTCCCGATGTCCCTTCTTTCCGCCAACAGTTCCGCTGTTCAGGCCATCGTCGGCGAACCCGAGGTCGTCGAGGACGCAGCGATCGCCGAGCAGTCCGCCGCCTGGGCGCAGCTCAAGGACGCCGCGATCGCGATCCGCGAGATGCAGATCAAGGACGGCTCGATCCCCGACGCCGCGCACCACGCCGCAGCCCGCGAGCTCGTCGGTGCGATCACCGGCGCGATCCGCGCACTCGCCCCCGCCTTCCCGCATGACGCCGAGTACCTCGCCGCATCGGTGGTCGACTTCGACCGTTGGGCATCGGAGGACTTCGGCGTGCCGGACTTCCTCGACTCGCTCGTGGCCTTCCAGCCGCAGCAGCACCGAGTCGACGGCATCCGCCACCTCGTCGTGTTCCCGATGTACACCCAGAACGGCTCGAGCGATCGCCTGGTCGAGGCTTTGATCGTCGAGACCATCTGGCCTGAGTTCATCGCTGCTCTCGAGGCCGGCGACTACGGCAACAAGCTGTTCGTCTCGCTGCGTCTGGTCGATTTCACGCCCGGCTACGACACGAACTCGGCCGTGCTGTTCCCCGAGACCGTCGCGATGCGCGAGATCCCGACCTTCACGTGGGGCGCGATCTTCCAGGACCGTGAGGCGGCCCGCTACCGTCGCGTCACCCGTGCCGCGGCCGAGATCACCAACCTCGAGCTGCCGGAACGCGCGGCCGCGATGCTCGACGACCAGCAGGTGGCGGAGAAGACCTTCGTCATGTGGGACATCATCCACGACCGCACGCACATGCGCGGGGACCTGCCGTTCGACCCGTTCATGATCAAGCAGCGGATGCCGTTCTTCCTCTACTCGCTGGAGGAGATGCGCTGCGACATGACGGCGTTCCGCGAGTCCGTGAAGATCGAGCGCGCGCTCGCAGCCCGCATCGCCGCCGGCGAGGAACTCACCGAGACCGAGCAGGAGATGCACGACTACGCGCACCTCGTGCAGTACGCGGTGATCTTCGACCGCATATTCCGGTTCGCCATCACGGGCACCCGCACCCGCAACTACGACGCGGTCGGCGGCCAGTTGCTGTTCGCCTGGCTGCACCAGCGCGGTGTGCTGCACTGGACCGACACCGCCCTCGCGTTCGACTGGGACAACGTGCCCGATGCCGTGGTCGCTCTGGGAGATGCGATCGACGACCTGTACTGGCACTCGATCGACCGCCCGAAGGTCGCACACTGGCTCGCCGCATACGAGCTCGTCCGCGGCACGCTGACCCCGCACCCCGCCTCGCAGTGGGCGCGCGGTCTGTCGGACGAGATCCTCGCCGGCGCACCGAAGGGCTACACGGACGCGGTGATGGACGACGAGTTCCCGCTGTCGATGTTCTTCGAGACCCTCCACAAGAAGATGAAGCCGGTCATCGAATCGACCGTCGGCATCCGCGGCACGGACGACTGATGACCACGCGCGCACCGCGCGCGTTCCGAGTGTGACGCTGGGGCGCACCGCGCTGCGGCCGGAACCTGTTCTGCGAATTCTTCCGCGGGTTCCGGCCGCAGAAGCCCCTCCGACGCGGAAGAGTGGAAGACATGGCTGAACAGACGGATTCGAGACTCTCCGGCCGCAGGGTCGTGCTGGCGGGAGCGACCAGCACTGCGGGTCTCGCGGTCGCGCGTGCCCTGCACGGAGCCGGTGCGCACGTCATCGCCACCGGTCGCTCCGCCGACAGACTGCAGGAGCTCGCCGATGTCGGCGCCGAGGTCGTGGTCGCCGATGCGACCTCCCTCGCGGAGATGGCCACACTCGCCTCCCGGTCGGGCGCCGTCGACGCGGTGATCCCGCTGGTGGGCGGCTGGCGCGGCGGCGGCGGCCTCGCCGGGCAGTCGGACGAGGACTTCGCCGCATTGCTGCCCGCCCTCGAATCCGTGCGCGCCACGAGCCGGGCCTTCGATGCCGCGCTGCGCGCCTCCGAGGCCGGACGATTCGCGATCGTGTCGTCGACCGCCGTCGCACGACCCCTCGCCGGCGGAGCGAACTACGCCTCCGTCAAGGCCGCCAGTGAGGCCTGGGCGCGGGCGGTTGCTCAAGGGTACGCCAAGGCCGCGCGGGAAGCCGGCGAACCGTTGCGCACCGCCTCCGTCGTGTTCCGTGCCAAGGCGCTCGACCCCGAGACTCTCGCGACCCGGATCCTTTCCCTGTGGGACGCGGACGCCACCGACCTCAACGACCGGGTGTTCGACCTGGAGTGAGTCCGGACGGGATCCCCGCCGCGCTCAGCGGGGTTCCGGCGGTATGCCCGGCACGACGGGTGGAGCCTCCACGTGCCGGACCTCGGCGTGCTCTTCTGGCTCTTCTCCCCCGCTCGCGTCCGGGGTGTGCGGCGCCGACCCCTGGGCGTCTCCCTCGGGCGTCGGGATGTCCTGCTCCGGCGCCTGCGCATAGAGCTCGGTGAGCTTGCGGTACGAGCGGGTGAAGAAGGCGAGCGTCGCGGCCACCACCATGACCAGCCCCGCGAAGAGGCAGATGAGGGCGATGCCCCGGGCCTCGCCCTCTCCGAGCAGCCAGCCCCACTGCTGCTGCCCCCCGGCGGTGTTCATGTACGGGATGATCAGGAACTCCGCGATCGGGGCGATCAGGAACGCGGTGATCGGCGCCGCCGCCGCTTCCATCGCCGCCGCGACCCCGAACACCCGCCCCTGTCGCTCGAACGGGACGACCTTCTGGATCACGGTCTGCTCCGCGGCCTCGACCGGCGGCACCAGTGCCATGTACACCCACATGCCGACCACGTACAGCGGCCACCACTCGCGCAGCATGAACACCGAGCCCAGCAGTCCCATCGCGATGACCACGAGCAGCATCGTGCGCATCGGCTTGGGGCCGAGGCCGAACTTCGCCACGAGCGCACCACCGATCAAGAAGCCGGTCGACGCGAACGCCAAGGCGAAGCCCCAGGTCTGCGCGTCGAACAGGGTCAGCCCGTACGGATCCATCAGCGCCATGTAGACGCCGCCGATGAGGTTGTTGAACGTGGAGAAGATGATGAGCGCGAACAGCCCGGGGGCGAGGCGGATCGCCTTCACACTGCCGCGGAAGTCGAGAGCGCTCGACGCCTCGGGGTCGGGCTTCGGCGTCCCCTCGGGGATGCGGATGAAGAGCAGGTGCGCGAAGGTGAGCGCCATCGCAGCGATCGCGATCGCGAGGGTCCAGCCCATGCCGAGGAACCCGATCGAGAGCCCCGAGAACACGCTGGTGACCAGGAAGGCGATGCCCTGCACGGTTCCCACGAGGCCGTTGGCGTTCGCGCGGCGGTCTTCAGGGATGAGCAGGGTGACGGTGGTCGAGAGGGCGATGTTGCGCAGCTGCTCGATCACCCCGCCGAACAGGATCACGCCAGAGAACAGCCAGAACCACGGGCCGCCCAGATCGAGGAGCGCTGCTTCGGGCTGCCAGAGATACAGAGCTCCGGCGACCAGGAAGGCGGCCGCCGAGATGACGCTCGAGATCACCATGACGGTGTGCTTGCGGTTGCGGTCGACGATGGTGCCGAACGCCATCGCGAAGAACGCGATGAAGAGCATGTACGCACCGCCGATGATGCCCGTGGCCAGCACGGACTGCGTCTCGATGTAGACCCAGAACGTGAGCGCGAACCAGAGGAAGCTCGTCGTCACGTTCGCAATGAGCGTGTTGACGAGGACGTTGCCGAAAGCCCTCTTGGCTGCGGTGCGCTCCATGGGATAGAGGGTAGGGCGGGGCGGGGACATTCGGTAGGGCGATTAGGCTTGAGCGGTGAGCATCCAGCATGATCCCGCGATCCGCGGCTTCGCCAGTGACAACTACTCCGGCATCCACCCCGACGTCCTCGCGGCGATCGCCGCGGCGAACGGCGGTCACCAGAGCGCCTACGGCGAGGATGCGTACACCGCCCGCCTGCAGGAGGTCTTCCAGGCGCACTTCGGCGACGGCGTGGAGGCGTTCCCCGTGTTCAACGGCACGGGTGCGAACGTGACCGGCCTGCAGTCCATGCTCCCGCGCTGGGGCGCCGTGATCGCGGCGTCGACTGCGCACATCAACGTCGACGAGGCTGCCGCCCCGGAGAAGATCGGCGGCTTCAAGCTGCTGACGGTTCCCACCGACGACGGCAAGCTCACCACCGAGCTGATCGACCGCGAGGCGTGGGGCTGGGGCGACGAGCACCGGGCGCAGCCTCTGGTGGTCTCGATCACGCAGAGCACCGAGCTGGGCACCCTGTACAGCGCAGAAGAGATCCGCACGATCGCCGATCACGTGCACGAGCGCGGCATGAAGCTGCACCTCGACGGCGCCCGCATCTCCAACGCCGCCGCCGCCCTCGACCTGCCCCTGCGTGCTTTCACCCGGGACGTCGGCGTCGACGTGCTCACGTTCGGCGGCACCAAGAACGGTGCGATGATCGGCGAGGCGATCGTGGTGCTGAACCCCGACGCCGCCGAAGGCCTCAGATTCTCGCGCAAGTTCAACATGCAGCTGTCGTCGAAGATGCGCTTCGTCTCGGCCCAGCTGATCGCGCTGCTCGAAGGCGACCTCTGGCTGCGCAACGCCCAGCACGCCAACGCCATGGCGGCCCGTCTGCGCTCCGAGATCGAGGCCGGCATCGCCGAAGGATCCATCCACGGCGTCGGCTTCACGCAGCCGACCCAGTCGAACGGCGTCTTCGCGACGCTGCCCGACGGCGTCGCCGACCAGCTCCGCGACTCGTTCCGTTTCTACGACTGGGATGCCGCCCGCAAGGAAGTCCGCTGGATGTGCGGCTTCGACACCGAGGAGGCCGACGTCGACGCGTTCGTCGCCGAGCTCTCCCGCCTCACCCGGCGCTGACCCGGGCGACCTCGGCGCGGTGCAGGGCTCGGAGCCGCAGGTACGCCCCAGACCCCCGTTGCGCGCCGAAACCCCCTGCTACTGACGCGGACAGGGCGGGGTCTCGGCGCGCAGGCGGGGTCTCGGCGCGCAGGCGGGGTCTCGGCGCGCAGGCGGGGTCTCGGCGCGCAGGTCTGGCGCGGGGGTGCCGGGCGCGGGTGCTAGCGCAGAAGACCCAGGCTCGCGAGAGCCTGACGGATCAGCGTGCCTCGACCGTTCTCCATCTCGGCCGCGACCGCGTCGGATCCCGCGGCCTCCGGCGAAAACCAGGTGACCTCGAGCGCGTCCTGGCGCGGCTCGCACGTTCCAGTGACGGGCACGACGAAGGCCAGCGAAACGGCGTGCTGCCGATCGTCGTGGAAGGCGCTGACGCCGGGGATCGGGAAGTACTCGGCCACCGTGAACGGCAGCGGCTGCGGCGGGAGCAGCGGGAAGGCCATCGGGCCCAGGTCGTTCTCCACGTGTCGGAAGAGCGCCTCGCGGATCGTCTCCCCGAAGCGCACACGTCCGGAAACGATCGTGCGCGTCATCTCCCCCATCGGGGTGGACCGCAGCAGGATGCCGATCTCGGTCACCTGGCCGGAGCCGTCGGTGCGCACGGGGATCGCCTCGACGTAGAGCATCGGCAGTCGCCGCCGCGCCTCCTCCAGCTCGAACTCGCTCAGCCAGCCGGGGTTCGCATCCGGAGCCGGCGGGTTCGCGTCTCGGAAAGCGCCGAGACCTTCGTCTTCGGGCTCCGGGTCGGGATCAGGTGTACGGACCGCCATGTGTCCTTTCTACCAGCCGCCTCCTCGGACCGACACCGGCCCCTCTCCACCGCACGCTTCCCGCGTGCGCTCCCCCGTGCGCTTACTCCGTGCGTGCGGCCCGACGTGCACCGTTTCGCCGGCCGACACGCCAGATGTCGGACGTTGCCCACTCCTCGGTCCCACATCTGGCGTGTCGGCGGGGATCGTGTGTCGGCGGCTGCTGGCAGGATGACGGTGTGAGCGAGAACCTGAGGATCGACGACACCGCGACCCGATGGTCGTCCCTCGACCGCGGACGGATGCCGCTGCTGGTCCTTCTGCACGGCTACGGGGCGGACGAGCACGACCTCTTCGGGCTCACCCCTTATCTGCCGGAGGGCATCGCCGTGGCTTCTGTCGCCGCACCCCTCACGCCTCCGTGGCCGATGCCGGGCCGCTCGTGGTACCCGATCGAGGGACTCGATGGGCGCGCCCCCGAGGCCGTGACCGCTGCCGGGGAGGCCTTCCTGCAGTGGCTCGCCACGGCCGTCGGAGATGCCCCATCGGTCGCTCTGCTGGGCTTCTCGCAGGGCGCCGCGGTGGCGCTGCAAGCGCTGCGACTCGCGCCCGAGCGCATCGACGCCGTGGTGGCGCTGAGCGGATACGCCGCACCGGGCGAGCTGCCGAACGACGAGGCGCTGACCGAACTGCGCCCCTCCGTGTTCTGGGGCCGCGGCACGAACGACGACATCATCCCGACCGCACTGATCGACCACACGGCACAGTGGCTCCCCGCGCACTCCGAGCTTTCCGGACGGGTGTACACGGGTCTGACCCACAGCATCTCCGAAGAGGAGCTGGTCGACGTGCATCGGTTCCTGGCGAAGTGGCTCGACCGGATCCCGTCACCCTGATCAGCGCGGGGGCCGATCCCCGTCGGCATCAGGCTCGTCCGTGGGAGAGTCACCCTCCCCGTCCTCGGGTTCCTCGTCCTCGGCCTCACCCTCGGCAGGGCGGCGTGATGTGCCGCCGGACGTGATGGCGACCGAGAACGCGATGCCGATCGCCATCCCGATCCCGATGCCGAGCGCCCAGTTCTGCAGCGCGGAGCCGAGGGACACGCCGATCGCCATACCGAGTGCGAGGCCGACGCCCAGCCCCATCCGCGAACGGGACTCCTGGGGACTCGGACCTCGATCTGCCATGCCTCCACGCTACGCATCCCTGCACACGACGGCATCCCCCGCGCGACGGATGCGCGACACGCCCGGGTTGCGCGGCACCGACACGCCCGGGTATCGTCGGGGAGTCCTGTCCGCCGTGTCTGGAAGTCCTTTGATCTGATCCGTCGCCTCCGCGCCTCTCTTCCCGCGCGCTGACCCGACGATCGCCGACTCCACGGCAGACCCGCTCCTCCGCGACCTGTGACTCCACACGTCCGGCCGGTGCTCGGTGTCAGTGCACCCTCGCACTCGACAGGAGACACCCATGTCAACACCCACTTCCCTTCACGCGTCGGTCACCCTCGACCGGCTCGCCTTCGCCTGGCCGGACGGCACGATCGCGCTCGACGGCGTCTCCGGCAGCTTCGGTTCCGGTCGCACGGGCCTGGTCGGTCGCAACGGTGCCGGCAAGTCCACACTGCTGCGGCTGATCGCCGGTGAGCTCGACCCCACCTCGGGCATCGTCACGGCGTCCGGCGATGTCGCGTATCTCCCGCAACAGCTGACGCTCGATGTCGACCGTCGGGTCGCGGAGCTTCTCGGCGTCTCCGCGGCGCTCGACGCAGTCCGGGCGATCAGCGCGGGCGACATCGATCCCGCGCACTTCGATGCCGTCGGCGACGACTGGGACATCGAGGCGCGCGCCGAGGCCTCGTTGGCGGAAGCCGGCCTCGCGCCGGATTTCCTCGATCGCAGGGTCGGCGAGCTGTCCGGTGGCGAAGCGGTCTTGGTCGCGATCGCCGGCATCCGCCTGCGCCGCGCGCCGATCACGCTGCTCGACGAGCCGACCAACAACCTCGACCGTGACGCCAGGGCGAAGCTCGGCACGATGGTGCGCGCCTGGAAGGGCACGCTCATCGTCGTCAGCCACGACCTGTCCCTGCTCGAGTTGATGGACGACACCGCGGAGCTGTACGCCCAAACGCTCAGTGTGTTCGGCGGACCGTACTCGCAGTGGCGCGCCTGGCTTGATGCCGAGCAGGATGCGGCGAAACAGGCCGAAGTCACCGCCGCCCAGGCGTTCCGCAAGGAGAAGCGCCAGCGGATCGAGGCCGAGGTGAAGCTCGCCCACCGCGCACGCACGGCGAAGAAGGCCGAGATCGAGAAGCGGGTCCCGAAGATCATCGCCCACGGCCGCAAGATGGCTGCCGAGGTGTCGGCCGGCAGGCTCCGCACCGAGGTCGGGGCGAAAGAGGATGCCGCACGGTCGGTGCTCGACGACGCCGGGAGACGCGTGCGCTCCGAGGCGTCGATGAAGATCGAGTTGCCCGATCCCGGGATGTCGCGCAGCCGCCGGATCGCGACGATCGGCGATCACGAGCGGGCCTGGGTGATCCAGGGCCCCGAGCGGGTGGCGTTGATCGGGCGCAACGGTGCCGGGAAGACGACCCTGCTGGAGCGGTTGGTGGCCGGCGGGGTTCACAACTCAGGAGAAACGGCTCCCCTCGAGGCGCCGAGGGCGGAGGAAGGCGGATCCGAGACGGAAGTCCTGAGTTCTGAACGCCCGAGCCTGCATGCCGAGGCCCACACCGACCTGATCGGCTACCTGCCGCAACGCGTCGACGGTCTCGACGAGGAGCGCTCGGTGTTCGAGAACATCGCCGCCGCGGCGCCGCACGTACCGGAGAAGGAACTGCGCAACCGCCTCGCCCGGTTCCTCATCCGAGGGGCCACCGCGGACCGCCCGGTGTCGGCGCTGTCCGGCGGCGAGCGCTTCCGTGTCGCACTGGCGACGCTGCTGCTCGCCGACCCCGCCCCGCACCTCGTGGTGCTGGACGAGCCGACGAACAACCTCGACCTCGACACGGTCGACCAGCTCGTCGACGCCCTCCGCGCCTACCGCGGTGCGGTGCTCGTGGTGAGCCATGACGACGCGTTCCTGCGTCGGCTCGACCTCACCCTCACCCTCGAGATCGACGGGGACGGCGCGCTGCGGGAGGTCTCGCTGGAGCCCTGACGCGCGGGAGGACGACCCGGATGTCCCCGGCCTCGACGAAGATGGAGACATGAGCGACGTGCTCGACCGCTTCACCCCGGCCACACAGGACTGGTTCCGGGGTGCGTTCCCCGCGCCCACCCCGGCCCAGGCGGGTGCGTGGGAGGCGATCTCCGCCGGGAAGCACGCTCTGGTCGTGGCGCCCACGGGCTCCGGAAAGACGCTGTCGGCGTTCCTGTGGTCGATCGACAGCGTCTTCCGAGAACGCACGTCAGAGGCCGCGCTCCCGGCGAAGGGCGAGCCTCGAACCCGCATCCTCTACATCTCCCCCTTGAAGGCACTGGGCGTCGATGTCGAACGCAATCTGCGCTCCCCGCTGATCGGCATCGGCCAGTCCGCGCGCCGCCTCGGTGTGCCCGCGCCCGCGGTCACGGTGGGAGTGCGTTCGGGCGACACCACGTCGAGCGACCGCCGCAAGCTGGTATCGGATCCGCCCGACATCCTGATCACCACCCCCGAGTCGCTGTACCTCATGCTCACGAGCCGCGCGGGCGAGACGCTGCGGGGCGTGCACACCGTGATCATCGACGAAGTGCACGCCGTCGCCGCCACCAAGCGCGGCGCGCACCTGGCCGTGAGTCTCGAACGCCTCGACGCGCTGCGCCGCACGAACGGCATCGAGACACCGGCACAACGGATCGGCCTCTCGGCCACCGTTCGTCCGATCGACGAGGTCGCGCGGTTCCTCGGCGGGTCGGCTCCGGTGGAGATCGTGGCACCGCCGGCGTCCAAGACCTTCGAACTCGGGGTCATCGTACCGATGGACGACATGACCAATCCGCCGCCCCCGCCCGGTGTCGCGGGGGAGACCGTGGATGCGGAGTACACCGAAGTCACCGGCTCGGTCTGGCCGCATGTGGAGGAGGCGATCGTCGACCGCATCCTGCAGAACAACTCGACGATCGTGTTCGCCAACTCGCGGCGCCTGGCCGAGCGGCTCACAGGTCGTCTCAACGAGATCCACTCCGAGCGGATCGGCGTCGAGCTGCCCGCAGCGACCGTCCCTGCGGCAATGATGGCGCAGGCCGGAGCCACGGCCGGCGCCGACCCCGTGCTCGCCAAGGCACACCACGGATCGGTGTCGAAGGAGCAGCGCGCCCAGGTCGAGGAAGAGCTCAAGTCGGGCGTCCTGCGCTGCGTCGTCGCGACGAGCAGCCTCGAACTCGGCATCGACATGGGTGCGGTCGACCTCGTGATCCAGGTCGAGGCCCCGCCGTCGGCGGCTTCCGGCCTGCAACGCGTCGGACGCGCAGGACACCAGGTGGGTGAGATCAGCCGTGCCGCGCTCTTCCCCAAGCACCGCGGCGATGTGCTGCACACCGCGATCGTCACCGAGCGGATGCTGGCGGGGAAGATCGAGGCGATCCAGGTGCCGCGCAATCCGCTCGACATCCTCGCCCAGCAGACCGTCGCGGCGAGCGCCCTCGGTGCGATCAGCGTGGAGGAATGGTTCGAGACCGTCCGTCGTTCGGCACCGTTCCAGTCCCTCCCGCGTTCTGCGTACGAGGCCACGCTCGATCTGCTCGCCGGGCGCTTCCCGTCCGATGAGTTCGCCGAGCTGCGTCCGCGACTCGTCTGGGACCGCGACGCGGGGACGCTGACCGGGAGGCCCGGCGCGCAGCGCATCGCGGTGACCAGCGGCGGGACGATCCCCGACCGCGGACTGTTCGGCGTCTTCGTGGCCGGCGAGACCACCGGCGCCCGCGTGGGCGAGCTCGATGAGGAGATGGTCTACGAATCGCGGGTGGGCGACGTGTTCACGCTCGGCACGACCAGTTGGCGGATCGCCGAGATCACCCACGACCGTGTCAACGTGATCCCCGCCTACGGACAGCCCGGCAAGGTGCCGTTCTGGCACGGCGACGGCATCGGCCGGCCGTTCGAGCTCGGCGAGGCACTCGGCGCCTTCGCGCGCGAGGTGTCGACGGCACCTCCCGAGAAGGCAGCACAGCGACTGATCGATGCGGGCCTCGACGAGCAGGCTCGAGCGAACCTCCTGGCGCACCTCACGGAGCAGCGCGAGGCGACGGGCACGCTCCCCACCGACCGCACGCTCACGGTGGAGCGGGGTCGCGACGAGGTCGGCGACTGGCGGGTCATCCTGCATTCCCCGTACGGCATGAAGGTGCACGCGCCCTGGGCTCTGGCGATCAACGCCCGCGTGCGCGAACGCCTGGGCGTCGAGGGATCGGCGGTCGCGAGTGACGACGGCATCATCGTGCGGATCCCCGACGCGGAGGCGGAGCCGCCGGGCGCCGAACTGTTCGTGTTCGAGCCCGAAGAGCTGGAGCACATCGTGACGGAGGAGGTGGGCGGCTCGGCCCTGTTCGCCTCCCGCTTCCGCGAGTGCGCGGCACGCGCGCTGCTCATGCCCCGCATGAACCCGAACAAGCGCACCCCGCTGTGGCAGCAGCGGCAGCGGTCGGCGCAGCTGCTCGAAGTGGCCAGGCGCCACCCCACGTTCCCCGTGATCCTCGAGACGCTGCGCGAGGTGCTCCAAGACGTCTACGACCTCCCCTCCCTGCGCGCCCTCGCGACGTCGATCGCCGACCGCCGGATCCGCCTGGTGGAGACCGAGCCCGGCCAGCCGTCGCCCTATGCCCGCGATCTGCTGTTCGGCTATGTGGGCGCGTTCATGTACGAGGGCGACTCGCCCCTCGCCGAACGCCGGGCAGCCGCGCTGTCGGTCGACCCTGCGCTCCTCGGCGAGCTACTGGGCACGGTGGAACTGCGTGAACTCCTCGATCCCGAAGTGCTCGCCCAGTTCGAGCGCGAGGCCCAGCGGCTCGACCCCGACCGTCGCGCGCGTGGCATCGAGGGCGTGGCCGATCTGCTGCGTATGCTCGGGCCACTCGATGCGGAGGAAGTGGCCCTGCGCCTCGACCCGGAGAGCGTGCCCGGCGCAGCGGGAGACACCGTCGGGGCGGATGCCGCCGCCGCACTGCTGGGCGACCTGGTCGCGGCCCGGCGCGCGATCCCCGTGACGGTCGGCGGGATGAGCCGTGTCGCCGCCATCGAGGATGCCGGACGACTGCGCGATGCGCTGGGCGCCGCGCTCCCGACGGGGATCCCGGTCGCGTTCCTCGAACCCGTCGCCGATCCGCTGGGCGATCTCATCGCCCGGTATGCCCGCACGCACGGCCCGTTCACGACGGACGCCGTCGCCAGCCGGTTCGGACTCGGCGCCGCGGTCGCCCGTCATACGCTTCAGCGCCTGGAGACCGCGGGGCGCCTCACCAGCGGGTATTTCCTCCCCGAGGCCGCCGGGAGCGGCGACGCGATCGAGTGGTGCGACGCCGAGGTGCTCCGCCGACTCCGCATGCGCTCGCTCGCCGCGATCCGCGGATCCGTCGAACCGGTCTCCCCCGAGGCCTACGCCCGTTTCCTCCCCGACTGGCAGCACATCGGTCGGCCTCTCGAAGGCGTCGACGGCGTGCTCACCGTGATCGAGCAGTTCGCGGGTGTGCCGATCCCTGCGAGCGCGTGGGAATCGTTGGTGCTGCCCTCTCGCGTGCGCGACTACACGCCCGCCCTTCTGGACGAGCTCACGGCAGCCGGCGAGGTGATCTGGTCCGGCCACGGCACGCTCCCGGGACGCGACGGCTGGGTGTCGATGCACCCCGCCGATCTCGCGCCGTTCACGCTGCCGGAGCCCGATGCCGAGATCGCCTCTGATTCCTTGGAGTCGCGGATCCTCATCGCCCTCGACGTCGGTGGCGCGTACTTCGCAGGGCAGCTGAAAGACATGGCAGCCGCCGAGAACGAGCAGTCCGTCCTCGAAGCGCTGTGGTCGCTGACCTGGTCGGGCTACGCGACCAACGACACCTTCGCGCCGATCCGCTCGCTGCTCGCCGGCGGCTCGCAGGCGCACAAGGTGAAGCGCCGCGCCCCGCGCGCCCGCACCTACCGCGGTGTGTCCTTCACAGGTTCCGCCGCGCCGAGGCCGCCGTCGATCGGAGGCCGATGGTCGTTGCTGCCTCCCGTCGAGAAGGATGCTTCCCGCCGGGCCACCGTGACCGCGGGTCTCCTCCTCGATCGCTACGGTGTCGTCACCCGCGGTGCGGTCCAGGCGGAGGGCCTCCCCGGCGGCTTCGCCCAGGCGTACCGCGTGCTGGCGGGCTTCGAAGAGGCCGGGCACTGTCGTCGCGGCTACGTGATCGAGAAGCTCGGGGCCGCCCAGTTCGCCGCGTCCGGAACGGTCGATCGTCTGCGCACCTATGCGGGACTCGCCGATCCGCCCCCACGCGATGCCGTGACCCTCGCCGCCACCGACCCCGCCAACCCCTACGGTGCCGCTCTCGGCTGGCCCAAGCTCGACGGGGTCTCGCACCGCCCGGGGCGCAAGGCCGGAGGGCTCGTGGTCCTCGTCGACGGAACACTCGTCCTCTCCCTCGAGCGCGGCGGACGCACGGTGCTGGCCTTCAGCGAAGACGGCGACGTGCTGCGGGCCGCGGCCACCGATCTCGCGGCGACCGCACGCGCACGCCGGCTCGACACCCTCACGGTCGAGAAGATCAACGGCGAGGGCGTCTACGGCACCGAGCTCGCCCTCGCCCTGCAGGAGGCGGGGTTCGTGGCGACGCCCCGCGGCTACACCCTCCGCAAGGCCACCTGAACGATGCACCTACGCTGGAAGCCATGATCCGAGAGTTCGCCACCGGCGTCCGCACGCTGTTGCACGGGTTCGGATTGTGGCGCACGCGTCCCGGGCTCATGATGCTCGGTCTGATCCCTGCGATCATCGCAGTCCTGATCCTCGCCGCAGCGCTGATCCCGCTCGTGATCGGCATGCCTTCGGTCTCCGCGTGGCTCACGCCGTTCGCGGAGGGATGGATCGAGCCGTGGAAGGGCCTGTTGCGCGCGGCCGTGGGCTTCGTGGTCGTCGCAGCCGCCCTCGCCCTCGCCAGCGTGGTCTTCAGCGCACTGACGCTGACCATCGGCGACCCGTTCTACCAGCGCATCTGGCACGCCGTCGAGGTCGATCTCGGTGATGCTCCCCCTGCCGACGGCGGCAGCTTCTGGACCACGATCGGCGAGGGGCTGCGTCTCGTGGTGCTCGGCATCCTGATCGCGATCCTGGTCCTCCTGATCGGCTTCCTCCCTGCCGTGGGGGGATTCCTCGGCGCGATCGCGGGTGTGGTGCTGACCGGCCGACTGCTGGCGCGCGAACTCACCGGGCGTGCCTTCGACGCTCGTGACCTCAGTCCGGCCGACCGTGCCGCCCTGTTCTCGGGCAGCCGGGCGCGGGTGCTCGGTTTCGGCGTCGCCACCCAGCTCTGTTTCCTGATTCCCGGTGGTGCCGTCGCGGTCATGCCGGCTGCGGTCGCCGGCAGCACCGTGCTGGCGCGCGACATGCTCGCTCGTGCCGCCGTCACGGCCTCCCCTCACCCCCCGCTGCTCCCGCCTCCACCCGCGCCGTCCGAGGCTCCCTGATGCCCGAGGGTGACACGGTCTTCCGCACGGCGCGACGCCTCGACGAGGCTCTGGCCGGGTCCGAGGTGACCCGGTTCGACCTTCGTGTCCCCCGCTTCGCCACCCTGGATCTGACCGGTCAGCGGGTGCACGCGGTGATACCCCGGGGCAAGCACCTGCTCGCGCGCATCGGCGACAGCACCCTGCATTCCCACCTGCGCATGGACGGGGCGTGGTTCGTCTACCGCCACGGCGAGAAGTGGCGGCATCCGGCCTTCAAGGTCCGCGCGATCATCGGCACGGCCGACCGTGAGGCCGTCGGTGTCGATCTCGCCGAGATCGAGGTCGTACCGACCCGCGACGAGGAACAGCTGGTGGGCTATCTCGGCCCGGACCCGCTCGCCGACGACTGGGATGCAGACGAGGCGAACCGGCGGCTCGGTGCCGACGCCCGCAGTATCCACGTCGCCCTCCTCGACCAGCGCAACGTCGCGGGATTCGGCAACGAGTACGCTGCAGAACTCTTGTTCCTCCGGGGTATCCTGCCGACGACGCCGACGCCTGAGGTCGATGTCTCCGCTCTTCTCGACCTCGGTGTGCGCACCATCCGCGCCAACCGCGACCGCCGCAGCAGGACCTTCACGGGCATCGATCGACCGGGTCAGGGCACCTGGGTCTACGGCCGCGCCGGACGCCCCTGCCGACGCTGCGGCACCCTCATCCGACGCGGCGAACAGGGCGCGGATCCGACACGCGAGCGCGTGACCTTCTGGTGCCCGTCGTGTCAGCGCTAGTCACTCGCCGTCGCTGACGAGCACGGGCCTGGCGTTCGGCGGAGGGGTTCCGACCTCCGCAACGGTATGGCCGCTGCAGGCCGCGCTCGTCAGGGTCGCCTTTTCGATGTTCGACACGACGAACCAGCGCATCGCGTCGCGCAGCAGGCACCACCCGACGAGGTACCACTGCCCGTTCGTGGAGGCGAACATCACGGGCTCCACTTCCCTCGTGGTCGTGGCCCCGACGCGCGACGTATAGCGGATGCGGACCGTACGCTGCGCGGACATCGCCTCCTCCAGGACCGATCGGACGGCGCGGGACGGCGAGGGCGAACCCTCCACCCAGACCCGACGCGCGAGGTCGGCCGCGCGGCCGCGCGTGGCGGGGTCGAGGACGTCCAGGATCTTCCGGACCCCGGCCGAAGCCAGATCGGCGTACGGGGCGTCGGACGCCGCGGAGACAGCCGCCAGGAGCGCCACCGCCTGGGCCGGCGAGAGGGTGATCGGCGGCAGATTCGCGCTCGGAGCCAGACCGTAGCCTCCTCCGGGTCCGGGTCTCGACCAGACAGGCGCGCCACTGCTCGCCAAGGCGGCGAGGTCTCGCTTGACGGTTCTGACGGACACCTCGAACTCCGCCGCCAGCCGCTCGGCCGGGTAACCCCTGGTTCCGCCGCGACGCAGCATCTCGGACAGCGCATGAAGTCGTTCGCTCCGCCTCACTCTGCACACTCCGATGAATTCATGACAGAAATAGTGCCATACAGCTGTCCGCACACAGTGCGAGCATCGGGTCATGACGACAGCATCGAGTACTCCGACCATCCTCCTGATCGCGGGCCACTGGCTCGGCGCATGGGCCTGGGACGAGGTGCACACACACCTGGCGGCGGACGGATCGGACGCCATCGCGCTCACGCTCCCCGGCCTGGACCCGGACGACCCCGACCGTTCCTCACGGACCCTCGACGAGCAGGCGGCGGCGATCGAAGCGGCCGTCCTGCGCTCCGGAGCCACGGTGGAGCAGCCGGTCGTGCTCGTCGGGCACAGCGGAGCCAATGCCCCGGTCAGCATCGTCCTCGATCGACACCCCGCGCTCGTCCGCCGTGTGGTGTGGGTCGATTCCGGCCCGGTCGCGCCGGGAAGCGTGTTCGCACCGGACCTCCCGGAGACGGTGGAGGCGCTGCCCCTGCCACCGTTCGACGTTCTCGGACAGCAGGCCAGCATCGAGGGCCTGAGCACCGCGATCCTCGACCGCTTCCGCGAACGCGCGGTCCCCGAGCCGGGACCCGTGCTCCGGGATCCGGTGCCCCTCTCCGACGATGCGCGCCGCCGGATCCCCACCACCATCGTCTGCTGCTCGATCCCGAGCGCGCAGCTGCAGGAACTCGCCCGCGCCGGACACCCCATGTTCGCCGAGGTCGACGCACTCGAGAATCTGGAGCTCGTGGACCTGCCCACCGGCCACTGGCCCATGTGGAGCCGTCCCGCGGATCTCGCAATGGCGATCCGCGACGCGGCCTCGCGCGTGGGCTGAGCACCGCGGACACCGAGGACATCCATCCGAGGGAATGAATCCACCCCTGCCGTGGTTGTTGATATATCCGGAAGAGACTCCGGAGCACGGGAGGAATCGTGGGTAAGAACTACGTCGACATCGAGAACGACCAGGGAGCGACGCTGCGGTACCGCAAGCACGCGAACGGTCGGGGTCTCGTCGCGCATGGCGCGAAGGTGCATCCGAAGGCGCATATCGAGGCGGGTGCCTACATCGAACCGGGCGCGCGCGTCGGCGCCGGGGCGACCATCGCCCGCGGCGCCTGGATCGACGAAGACGCCGTGGTCGGGGAGGGCGCGTTCGTCGACGCGCACGCGCACATCGGCCAGGGTGCCGCGATCGGCGACCACGCCTACGTGGGTGTCCGCACCGATGTCGGCGCCGGAGCGCGCATCATCCGCGGTGCAAGGATCGGCGACGACGAGACCGTCGCGGCCGGGCTCACCATCGCGACGGATCATAAGGGGCTGTGGCTCGCGGCCTGACAGGGTGACAGCCGGGCCGTCACGACTACAGCAGGCGGCGCTCCGACGCCCACGCGGTGAGTTCGTGGCGGGAGGAGAGCTGCAGCTTGCGCAGCACGGATGACACGTGCGTCTCGACCGTCTTGATCGAGATGAAGAGCTCCGAAGCGACCTCCTTGTAGGCGTAGCCGCGGGCGATCAGCCGCATGACCTCCTGCTCACGCGCGGAGAGGCGATCCAGTTCGTCGGTCGCCGTCGCGGTCTCACCGGCGACCGCTCCGAAGGCGTCGAGAACGAACCCGGCGAGCCGTGGTGAGAAGACCGCATCCCCGTCCGCCACGGCGTGCACGGCGCTGCTGACCTCGATGCCCGATGACCCTTTGGTGATGTAGCCGCGGGCACCCGCCCGGATCACGCGCACGACGTCGGCGGCAGCATCCGAGACGCTGAGCGCGAGGAACCGCGCCGCCGTGGCCGACCCGCGGATCACCGCTTCTCCGCCCGCGGCATCGTCGCCGCTCCCACCCGGCAGATGCACGTCGAGCAGGACGACGTCCGGCTGTGTCTCAGCGATCACGGCGATCGCGGTCGGCACGTCCGCCGCCTCGCCGACCACGTCGACACTCGCATCGAGGTCGGCACGCAAGCCGGAGCGGAAGATCGAGTGGTCGTCGACGATCACGACGCGGATGCTCTCAGGCATGGTCGTCCTCCCGGGTGGGGATCGGTCGCCCCGCCGCCCGGTCATACGGCGGGGCCGCAAGAATGCTCAGATGCACTTCGGTCCCGTTCGCGTCGCTGCGGACCGCTCCGGTACCACCGGCACGACGCATCCGGCCGATGATCGACTCCCGCACCCCGAGGCGATCGCTCGGCACATCGTCGAGGTCGAAGCCCTCACCGCGGTCCCGGATGAAGACGTCGACGCCCGCGGCGCTCCCCTCGATGTACACCGAGATGTCCCCGCCGGCATGCCGCGCGGCGTTCAGGATCGCCTCTCGGGCCGCCGCCGCGAGTTCCCCGCTGGCGCGCTCGGTGGACAGGCCCGCCGACACGACGTCGATGCGCACCGGATAATCGAGCTCGAGGGCTCCTGCGTAGTCACGCAGATCTGTCGGGAGGTCGCTGTCGGCCGGTGCGTCGCCGTCGTACAACCATGCGCGCAGTTCGCGCTCCTGTGCCCTGGCGAGGCGGGCCGCCTCGCTGGAGGCTCCTGCCCTGTTCTGGATCAGCGCCAGTGTCTGCAGCACGGAATCGTGCAGGTGCGCGGCCATCTGGCTGCGCTGCTCCTCGCGGATGCGGCGCACCCGTTCGCCGGACAGTTCGCGCCATCGCGGGATGAGGGCCGAGGAGATCACCGCAGAGAGCCCGGCGAGAGGGAGGAGCACGAGTGCCACCCCCGAGCGCGCGACGGGCCAGGAGAGCAGCACGGTGAACAGCAGGGCGAGCAGCACGAGAGCCAGGATCCGGACGGTCATCGTGTGTCGCGGTCCGCGCGCGGTGTCGGTGCGATCGATCAGGGTCGCCCAGAGCCCGGCGCCCGTCGCGAAGCCCACGGTGCCGCCGACGACGACCGCGGCGAGATCGGGCGGGATCGATCCGCTCAGCCAGTCACTGCCGCCGCGCCAGGCCAGCACGATGAGGATCCCGACACCGGCGGGAGCGAGCAGCAGCCAGGCGACCGGTACGCGTCTGGTCGGGGCCTCCTCCCCCTCGCTCCACGGCGTGAAGGCCCAGCACCAGGCGTAGAGGAGGATGCCGGCGCCGCCGCACAGGGTCAGCGCGAGGAACAGTGCTCGCACCAGGCCCACCCGCACGCCCAGGTGTCGCGCGAGGCCCGCACTCACCCCGGCCACCAGGCAGTCGCGATCACGGGTCAGCGGCGGGCGCGGCGCAGCGATGGGCGCTGATCGCGTGGGAGCATGCGCCGAAGAGGACATGTCGCCCATCCAATCATCCGCATGGGCGCTCCGGGTCCTCCCCTGGCCAGATTCAGGGGCCACTCAGGGGTTCCCCCCATGGCAGGGGACCGACGGATGACGCCAGGATCGAAGCATGACGATTCCGACTGCACCCCCGCCTCCTGCCGACCAGGCCACTCCGGCCGTCGGCGCACCGGGCACCGGCATCCCCCGCGGAGCCGAACGCTTCCTCCTCTGGGTCGCCGGCCTCGGCGTCGCCCGGTCCGAGGGCTGGCTGGGCGGTGTCGCCGCGGGGATCGCTGCCCGGCTGCGCATCGATCCGCTCATCGTCCGCGGGATCCTCGTGGTCGCGGCGCTCTTCGGCCTGCCGGTGATCTTCCTGTATGCCGCGGCCTGGGCGCTGCTGCCCGACATCGACGGACGGGTCCACCTCCGCGATCTGTTCCGCCGCGACTATCAGCCGGCGCAGTGGGGCATCCTCGCGATGGCCGTCATCGGTCTCTTCCCGACCGCACCACTGGCCGGACGTCTCTTCGGACTCGGCTACGACGGGTGGTCGGCCCTCTCCGTCGTCAGCTGGATCGTCGGGCTCGGGCTCGTCGCCGGTCTGCTCTTCCTGATCGTGCGCGCCATGCGCCGCACCCCGGGTGCTTCCGCGCCGGATCTGCCGATGGCTTCCGCAGATTCGGCCGCCCCGGCCGCATCCGACCCCCTCAGCGATTCGGGTACCGCTGAGGGGGCGGATGCCACTCTCGCCGATGAGGTCTCCGACACCGCGCTCGCCTTCACTCCCCCGGAACCGCCCGCCCCCCTCCCGCCCGGTTCACAGGACCCCACCGCTCTCGAGGCCTGGCGCGCCCAGCATGCGGCCTGGAAGGAACAGGATCAGGCGTGGCGCCGCCAACAGCAGGACATCGAGCGGGCCGCCCGCGACCAGCTGCGTCGTGAACGCCAGGCCGAGGCTGCGGTGTTCGCGACCGAAGCCGCGGAGCGCCGACGCCTCCGCCGTGCCTCGAACCCCCGGGCCGGCTTCGCGTTCGCCGCGACCATCGTCGGCCTCGCGATCATCACCGGCTCTGCCGTCGGTCTCGTCACGGGCGGTGAGGCCCTCGGCGGCGCGCTGGGACTGCTCGCGGCGGCGCTCATCCTGGCACTCGGGATGATCGTGGCCGGGGCGTTCCGTCGGCGCAGCGGTTTCCTGGCCTTCGCGACCGTGGTGACGCTGATCGGCGGACTCGTCGCCGGCGCTTTCTCCGCCTTCCCGGGCGTCACGCTGGGCTACGTCGCGCTCGGCAACAACGAATCCGCGCACGTCCGGCAGCCCTTCGGCGATACGTTCCTCACGCTGAATCCGTTCGAGGATGGTGCGCGGTCGATCGTCGTGGACAAGGGATCCGGCAACACCTACATCGACGTCCAGTCGGGCGTCGAGCTCGATCTGCGCGCCGTCGTCGGGTCGGCGACCGTTTCGTGGACCCGAGTGGATGAGGAGACCGGCCGGATCACTGCGCACGGCACCTGGACTCCCGTGCGCAGGAACGGGGAGTCGATCGTCCTGCAGAAGGTCGCCGCTGAGGACACCGAGCCCACCCTCGTACAACCCGTCACGATCGATCAGACCAGCGGAGTGATCTCCGTCACCCTCTACGAGCCCGCGAAGGAAGACCAGTGATGAGTACGCCGGAAGCCCCCTCCCCTCCCCGCACGCGCTGGGCCGCCATCATCTGGGGCCTCCTGTTCGCCGCGATCGCCGCGGTCGCCCTCTGGATGCTGGCCGACGCCGACCGGAGGGACACCGTCGCCGATGGGCTCCTCGCTCTGACGCCGACCACGATCGTCACGATCCTCCTCCTGACCGTGGGCGTGCTGATCCTGGTCGGGGGAGCCGCAGGGCTCATCCGCCGTGCGCAGCGGAAACTCGCGACGGCGACGGACCCCGCCACGCGGGCGGACGTGCCCGCCTCCCCCGCCGAGTAGCCTGGACCCCATGGCGAATCAGGGAAGGCGGCCCGGGAAGGGCGCAGGTCGAGGTACCCCTGTGCGTCGCAACAAGGCCGCCCCCGCCGAGCGGTTCCCGCCGCAGAAGCCGAAGAAGAAGACGGCCAAGGTCGTCTTCGATGCCCCTCAGCCCGAGCCCGAGGCACCGCGAACCTTCCGTCTGGGAGCGGTGCCGGGCGCGACACCGGGCAAGTGGATCGACGCGTGGAAGCAGCGCATGCCGAGAGTGCCGCTCGAGCTCGTCCCGATCGAGGTCGCCACCCAGCGCGAGGCGCTCGACGCGATCGATGCGGCGCTGGTCCGTCTGCCGCTCACGGACGAGTCCCTGCACATCATCCCTCTGTACGACGAGGTGCCGGTCGTGATCGCCGCGGTCGACTCGCACCTGATGGCGGCCGAAGAGCTCTCCGCCGCGGATCTCGAGGGCGAGGTCGTGATCGGGCTGTCCGATGACGTGCTGGGCCCGCTCGACCTCCCCGGCACACTCCCGGCCGCCTTCGCCGCACTGCCGACCGGAGAGGCGATCGCCACGGCGGCCTCCGGCGTCGGCATCGTGATCGTCCCGATGTCGCTGGCTCGCCTGCACCACCGCAAGGATGCCGACCACCGCGTGCTCGCCGATGGCCCGACCTCCACGGTGGCGCTGGTGTGGCCTCGCGATCGCACCACGCCTGACGTCGAGACCTTCGTCGGCATCGTCCGCGGCCGGACCGCGAACTCCTCCCGGTGACCGCGTCGGCTCGGCCCCGCGCGCTCGTTAGAATCTCCTGATGGCCTCGCTTCTCTACGTGTGCGTGCGACCCGAGATCGGGGCGGCGGACGCCGAGCATGCGTCCTTCCGACGGGCGCTCGGCGTCGACGTCGTCGATCGACTCGACTTGCTGCAGACACCGCTGCACATCGAGCGTCTGCGCGGATACCGCGGCGTCGTGGTCGGGGGCTCGCCGTTCAACGTCTCCGACACGGTGAAGTCCGCGGAGCAGCTGCGGGTCGAAGCCGACCTCCGCACACTGGCCGACGCGGCGATGGCCGCCGAGATCGCGGTGTTCTTCACCTGCTTCAGCATCGGTGTCGTGACCCGCATGCTCGGGGGCGAGGTCGTGACGGACACTCCCGAGCCCGCGAGCGCCACCGTGATCGATGTGACCGAAGCCGGCGCCGCCGATCCCGTCTTCGGGCCGAGCGGACCCGCTCTCACCGTGTTCACGGCACACAAGGAGAGCGCGGCGAGCACCCCGCCCGGCGCGGTGCTCCTGGCGACCAATGGGGCCTGCCCGGTGCAGGCCTACCGCGTGGGCACGCACCTGTATGCAGCGCAGTTCCATCCGGAGCCCACCCCCCGCGACTTCGCGGACCGCATGACGTTCTACCGCACCACCGGCTACTTCGACCCGGAGGAGTTCGACGCGGTGCAGCAGCAGGTGCTCGCCGCATCGGTCACCGAGGGCGCCGCGCTTCTGCGCCGCTTCGCCGAGACCTTCGCCTGACTCAGCCTTCTGCCGAATCCCGCAACAGGGACACGCGCTCACGCAGGTATGCCTCCAAGGGCATGAACCCGCCGGCCGCGCTCCACCGCACCGAGGGGACGCCGTCGACGAGCGCCAGCGGACCGGAGGAGCCGCCCGCATCCACGGCGTCGACGTCGATCACACTCCATCCCACGTGGACGACATCGCCCTCGTCGAAGCCGCCCCGCAGGGCTTCGGCACGACGTTCGGCGCGTGCTCTGGCCGACTCGGCCGTGTAGCCGCGGCGTCCGGGATCAGCCGCGCGGAGCACCTCGGCCGTGGCCAGCGCGTGCGTGTCGGTCAGCAGCAGCACGCCCAGATGCCATGCTTCGCCGACCCGCACGATGCGGCGCCCGCGCCACCGCGAGACGCGCTGCTCGCCGAGCCCCTCCTTCGCGATGCCGTCGAGGCTCTGCACCGTACGGGTCAGGAGCGCCGACGCACTCGTCACAGCTCCCCCTGCACGGCGTCGCCCGCACGGGCGGGCCCGACGACGTCGGCGCGATCCCCGCGCAGGGTCATCCCGATCAACGGATAGAGCAGCACCGAGAGCATGCCCGCTCCGACCAATGCCGCCGCGGTGCCGGTGTCGAGCATCTTCTCGTCGACGCCGATCGCGGTGACCGCGACGATGATCGGCAGTCCGGTGGCGGCGAGGAGCCCGAGGGCCGCACGGTCGCGGACGCTCATCCCCACCGGGGCCGAGAGCTGCGCGGCCGCCCCACGGATGGCCAGCAGCGCGATCAGGAAGATGGGCACCAGGGCGAGGGCCGTCGGCGAGGTGAGCAGGGCCTGCAGGTCGAAGGTCACGCCCGTGTAGAGGAAGAAGATCGGCACGAGGAATCCGAATGCGATCGCCTCGATCTTGCTCTCGACCTCCTCGGCGGATTCCTTCGGCGCCCGCGTCATGATGATGCGCCACACCGCTCCCGCGACGAACGCGCCGAGCAGCATGTCGAGGTCGAGCATCACGCTCAGGCCGACCAGCGCCGCGATGAGTAGGATCACGAAGCGCACCCCGAACTGGTCGGACGTGTGCAGCGTCGCACGGACGATGCGGTGCAGGCGCCCGTGCGGCACGCGGTGCGCGAGCAGCACCGCGAGCCCGGCCAGCACCACGAACGTCAGCAGGACGGCCGTGGCGATCGGTGTGGTGCGCGTGCTGAGGAAGATCGAGATCGCGATCAGGGGCAGGAACTCGCCGACCGCGCCGATCGCACTGATCGCACGACCGAACGGCGTGTCCAGCTCGCGGGCGTCGCGCAGGATCGGCATCAGCGTGCCGAGCGCGGTGGAGCTCAGCGCGATGCCGATCACGACCATCCCCTCACCGGGGGCGAAGAAGAAGCCCAGGCCGATGCCCAGCAGAACGCTGAGGAGCCAGCCGAGGGAGGCGCGGGCGAGCGGTTTGCCCGCCACGGTCTTGAAGTCGATCTCGGTGCCGGCGACGAAGAACAGCAGCGCCAGACCGAAGTCGCTGAGCTTCTCCAGCAGGGGGCCCGGTTCGACCCAGCCGAGCACCGCCGGCCCCACGAGGATCCCGAGCACGAGTTCGAACACCACGATCGGCACCCGCACCACCGGGCGGACCCCGCGGGCGAGCAGGGGCGCGGCGACGGCCAGCAGGGGGATCAGCACCAGGCCGAGATCGCTCGCTTCCACGATTCTCAGAGTAGCGAGTCGCCTCCCGCGATTCGCCCCCGGTGTGCATCCACGGCAGAATCGATGCACACCCTCGAGGAGCCTCCATGTCCCAGCCCGATACCGCCCGCCTGCTCATCGCCTGTGACGACCAGCCCGGGATCGTCGCCGCCGTGGCGGGCGTGCTCGCCCAGCACGGTGCGAACATCATTTCGCTCGACCAGCACTCGACGGATTCCGAGGGCGGACGCTTCTTCCAGCGCACCGTGATCCACCTCGATGGACTCGCCGCCGCACGCCCCGCGCTCGAAGCCGACATCGCCGTCGTCGCCGAACGCTTCGGCATGGAGTGGTCGCTGCACGACGTCGCCCGCCGCAAGCGCGTGGCGATCTTCGTCTCGAAGTACGACCACTGCCTGATGGAGCTGCTCTGGCGCACACAGCGCGGCCAGCTCGACATCGACATCACGATGGTCGTCTCCAACCACCCCGACCTGGCCGAGTCGGTCCGCTCCTTCGGCGTACCCTTCGTGCACATCCCCTCGGGCGACAAGGCCGCCATGGAGGAGCGACAGCTCGAACTGCTGCGCGGGAACGTCGACCTCGTCGTGCTGGCGCGCTACATGCAGATCCTCACCGACGACTTCATCACCCGCCTCGAAGCGCCGGTGATCAACATCCACCACTCCTTCCTGCCCGCGTTCATCGGGGCGAACCCCTACGCACGCGCCAAGGACCGCGGTGTGAAGCTGATCGGCGCGACCGCGCACTATGCGACCGCCGACCTCGACGAGGGGCCGATCATCGAGCAGGACGTCACACGCGTGACCCACTCCGAGTCAGCGGCCGAGCTGCAGAGCCGCGGGGCCGATGTCGAGCGACTCGTCCTCGCCCGCGCCGTGCAGTGGCACGCCGAGGACCGTGTGATCGTGCACGGCAAGTCCACCGTCATCCTCTAGGCCCTCCTCCGGTCGCACTTTCGCACGCTAAACCGCTGTTTTGACGGCGAAAGTGCGACCGGAGCGACGGTAGAGAGCGATCAGGAGGCGCGCGGCACGCCGGCGGCCAGCTCCGCGAACACCTCGGCGGCGGTGTCGAGGCGCGCGAGCGGGGCAGCCTGCCCCATCCACAGCGACTGGAGCTCCCCGAGATTCTGCTCCCCCGCTGCGGCACGGAAGCGTCCGGTGAGCCAGTTCTGCATCGGGAACGGTGCGATCGTGCCGCTCGCCTCGATCGCCCGCACCGCACGGTTGCGGGCACCCCGGGCCAGGCGACCGCTCATGGCACGGGTGAGTACCGTCTCCTCGGCGGCGGTCGCACGGATCGCGGTGCGATGCGCGGTCGTGGCCACGGACTCCGCCGTCGCGAGGAAGGCCGTCCCGACCTGCACGCCGGTCGCACCCAACGCGAACGCCGCGGCGACTCCCCGTCGATCGGCGATGCCGCCTGCCGCGATCACCGGCACATCCACCGCATCGACCACCTGCGGGACGAGCGCGAACGTGCCGACGAGCGAGTCCTCAGCCGGACGGAGGAACGACACCCGATGCCCGGCCGCCTCGGCACCCGTGGCGACCACCGCATCCACCCCGGCGTCGGCGAGCGCGACGGCCTCGGCGACGGTGGTCGCGGTGCCGACGATGCGGATCCCCCGGCGCTGTGCCTCCTGGACCACCTCGGCCGACGGCACCCCGAACACCGTGCTGAGCACGGCGGGCCGGATCTCCCAGATCGCGTCGAGCTGCTCCTCGAGCGACGGGACGTACCGCTCCGGGGGCGCCGGGACATCGATGCCGACCGCCTCGTAGAAGGGTTGCAGTGCCTGCGCGAACACCGCGTGCTGCGGATTCGGCTCGACCTCGTCGCCGGTGGGGAGCCAGGTGTTCACCGCGAACGGACGATCGGTCGCCGCCCGCAGTGCCGCGCCGGTCGAACGGATGCGGTCGCCGTCGTAGCCGTAGAGTCCGAACGAACCGAGGCCGCCCGCAGCGCTGACCGCAGCCGTGAGGGCGGTCGAGGAGAGCCCGCCGAACGGGCCGAGGATGATCGGTTGCTCGATCCCGAACAGGGCGCGAAGGTCACTCATGCTTTCGACCGTACGCCCCGTCGGCTTTCGAATCGTGCACTGTGCGGCATAAGTGGCCGGGAGCGCACCATTCGCGCGATTCGAAAGCGGCGGCCGCCCCCGGTGCTACCCTCACAACAGGAAGGGAGCGCGCATGAGCGAGTGGTTCGGGCAGATGCTGAGCATCGTCGCGACGGCGCTCGGCCTCGTGTCGATGCCGGATGCCACGGCTCTCGGCCTCGCCGTCGCCCTGCTCGCGGTGACCGCACTCACCCTCGCGATCGTGCTGAGTGTGCGCCCCGAGGCCTCGACCGGTGCCCCGCATCCGTTGCGCGCCATCGACGTCGGCACCCTCCTCACGCAGAGTGATCCTGATGCCGCCGGGCATCCGCGCCCTCGGGCGCCGGGAGTCGCGACCGCCTCGTAGTCCGCTCTTTCGACGGGACCGCGCGGCCTTCGCCGACCCTTCCCAACACCTCGAACGGACACTTCCATGGACCCCTTCGCCTTTCCACCCCTCGCCGCCCTCCTCGACGCCGCCTACGGCGCGCTGACCGGGCTCTCCGACCTGCTCACCCCCATCGCCGGTGCCTCCGCCGCCGCTCTCGCCGTCGTCCTCGTCACACTGCTCGTGCGGGTACTGCTCATCCCCGTCGGCATCTCCCAGGCCAAGGCCGAGCAGACCAGGGCGCGTCTCGCGCCGAAGCTGCGCGAGCTGCAGCGCCGCCACAAGAAGAACACCGAGCGCCTGCAGAAGGAGACGCTGGCGCTGTACCGCGC
This sequence comes from Microbacterium sp. J1-1, assembly GCF_024498615.1. Classification (NCBI taxonomy): domain Bacteria; kingdom Bacillati; phylum Actinomycetota; class Actinomycetes; order Micrococcales; family Microbacteriaceae; genus Microbacterium; species Microbacterium sp. J1-1. The sequence goes on from NZ_CP089590.1 coordinate 2,937,561, forward strand.
GGAGAACACGTCGCCGTTCGCGGGGATGCTCCCGGTGCTCGCACAGGCCCCCGTGGTCGGCATCCTCTACACGCTGTTCCTCCGGCCCGAGATCGCGGGACACCCGAACGAGCTGCTCGCGCACGACCTGTTCGGCGCACCGCTGGGCACGAGCCTGGTGTCGGCGCTGTTCGGGGGCACCGCGACACCCGCCACCTTCCTCGTGTTCGGGGTGCTGCTCGCGGTCATGCTCGCGGTCGCCGAGATCACCCGCCGCGTGTTCCGCCCGACGCCGGTCGATGGGGACGACTCACCCCTGAACTCCCCCACCCTGCTGCGCGTCGTCTCGGTGATGCACTACGCGACCGCGGTCTTCGGCGTGTTCGTGCCTCTCGCCGCTGCGCTGTACCTGACGGTCACGGTGGTGTGGACGCTCGTGCAGCGCGTGATCCTGCGTCGCCGGTACCCGCTGCCGGTCCCCGCGGTCAGTCGGGCAGCGGTATCGGCGCGGTGAACGGGGCGGAGGGACCGTCGTCGCGGCGTTCCCTCCGCACCCCGAGCGTGGTCCCGACGCTCGCGGCGATCACGAGGGCGACGGCGAGCATCCGCAGCGGCGTGGCGTCCTGCCCGAGGATGAGCCAGCCGGCGAGCGTCGCGAACGCCGGTTCGAGGCTCAGCAGCACACCGAACACGCGCTGCGGCAGACGGCGCAGCGCCGCGAGCTCGAAGCTGTAGGGGATCACGGACGACAGCACCGCGGTGATCGCAGCGAGCAGGAGCAGCTGCGGATCCATCGCCACCGTCGACGCGGCCGGGATGCCGACCGGGATGAGCAGCACGGCAGCGACCACGAGTCCCATCGCCAGGCCGCTGCTGCCCGGGATGAGGGAGCCGACGCGGGCGCTCATCCGGATGTACATGGCCCAGAAGCCCGCTGCGATCAGGATGAACAGCACACCGAGCGGATCGAGCGGCTCGGCACCGATCAGGCCGTCGATGCCCAGCACGATCATTCCGAGGAGGGCCACTCCGACCCAGACGAAGTCCGTGACCTTCCGGGTGAGCACGGCCGCGAGCACGAGTGGTCCGAGGAACTCGATCGCGACGGCGGGGCCCAGGGGGATGCGGTCGATCGCCGCGTAGAAGAAGCCGTTCATCGCGGCCAGCGAGACGCCGAAGAGCACCGCGGCGAACCACTGCGGGCGGGTCCACTTCCCGGGCCGCGGGCGCACGATGACGACCAGGAGGACCGCGGCGATCGCGACGCGCAGTGAGGTCACCCCCCACGGACCGAGCACCGGGAAGAGCTGGGCCGCAACGGCGGCGCCGAAAGGAAGCGAGAGGCAGGAGCCGATGACGAGCGCGACTCCGACGAGGGGACGGGACGCGGCCGGCTTCTGCACCCCACAAGCTTAGGCGGCGGCTCCCCTCGGTGCCGCCGCCTGAGCACGTGTCAGAGGCCCTTGCCGCCGGTGACCGCGATGACCGAGCCGGACGTGTACGAGGATTCCGCCGATGCCAGGTACACGTAGGCGCCGGCCAGTTCCGCCGGCTGACCCGCCCGCCCCAGCGGAGTGTCGGCACCGAAGGTCGCCAGCCGCTCGGCATCCCATCCGGTCGCGGGGATCAGGGGTGTCCAGACCGGTCCCGGCGCGACGGCGTTGACCCGGATCCCGCGGGGTCCCGCCTCCTCGGCGAGCGCTTTGACGAACGCGATCTGCGCCGCCTTGGTCATGGCGTAGTCGATCAATCCCGGTGAGGGGTTGTAGGCCTGGATGGAAGCCGTCACGATGATGCTCGCTCCGGGCTGGAGGTCGGGGTAGGCCGCCCGCGCCGAGAACAGCATGCCCGCCAGGTTCGTGTCGAACACCCGACGCATGCGGTCCGTCTCCAGACTCCCGAAGTCGTCGATGTCGTGCTGATAGCCCGCGTTGAGCACGAGCACGTCGAGCCCACCCAACTCACTCCGCGTGCGGGCGGCGATGTCGGTCGCGAAAGCCTCTTCTCGCAGGTCGCCTGCGAAGCCCACACCCGTGCGCCCCGTCTCGCGGACCAGGGCGAGCGTGTCCTCCGCGTCGTCCTGCTCCTCGGGCAGGTGCGCGATCGCGATGTCGGCGCCCTCCCGTGCGAAGGCGATCGCGACGGCCCGACCGATCCCGGAGTCACCGCCCGTGATGAGAGCACGGCGACCTTCCAGGCGCCCGTGGCCGACGTAGGTCCCTTCGCCGTGGTCCGGTTCGGGGCGCGTCCGCTCGGTCAGCCCCGGCTGGTCCTGGTGCTGGTCGGGAAAGCCCTCTTCGCGGTGCGCGTGTCGGGGGTCGGTGGTGTCGTCGGTCATGGCCGATCCTCCTCGTCTCGTCGAACGAGGCCCACACTTCCACCCTTGCCCGCCCGTGGTCAGGGGCTTGACATCCCGGGCTCGGAGCCGCGGTCCCGGCTCAGAGCGGAGGGGTGACCGGAACCTCACCGGCACCGGGCTCGTCGCCGGCCTCGGCGGGTTCGGGCACGAGGTACAGCCCGCTCGGCGCGTTCGCGGTGAAGGCGAGTGCCTCGATCCACGCCCGGTTGATGGACGGCTGACGGCTGCCGAAGTACTTGAAGACGAGCGAGCTCCCCGGCTGGATCCACACCGTGGTGCGCCCGCCGCCGACGCTCGCATCCTCACGCCAGCTGAACGGGAAGGGCTCTCCGCGGCGCAGCTTCGCGGTGATGACGAGCTGAAGGTGGGTGAGGGCGCGATCCTCGATCTCGGTCTTCACGCCGCCTTCGTAGACGAATTTACCCATGGGTGGTGCTCCTTGGTCGCTGCCGGGCCGAGACGACGGCTCACCTCATTCTCCCGTACTCGGGAGAAGGTTATCGCCTCCGGGGGCGGTCGACCGCGCGCTGACGACTCGCTGCACCGAAGTCAACCCCCTTCGGCGGAGCGACGGCAGGACCCTAGCCTCGGGACACGCGATTCGAGGAGGACTGCCATGAACGACCGACACATCGACGACCGCCCGGATGACGGATACACCCCCACGACCACGCATGCCGAATGGGGCGCGGGGAACCCTCGATTGCGCATCAGCCGAGACGACGAGCGCACCGAGTTCGCGCTCGAGGTCGACGTGGTCCGGATCGGGTCGGCCGAGGGCAACGAACTGCGCCTCCCCGAGACCGACCCCGTGCACGCGACCATCACGCACGACGACCGCGACGAGTACGTACTGACCTTGAACGGGGAGGGCGAGACCAACGCGAGTCTGGGTGTCGACGCGACTCACGCCGACGAGTCCTCCGAGACGCTGCGCACGGGCGCGCACTTCACGGCAGGCCCGTGGACGTTCGTGTTCGCACGCGACGAGTTCGCCGACCATGGACGTCCGTACGGCGGACGCTCGGGCGGGGAGTATTCCGATCAGCCGCTGCAGCCGCCGCGTCCCGACTACGACGAGGGCGAAGAGCGATGACCACCACGCGTGACCTCACGAGGGCGTCGGCATCCGCGCTCGGGGTCAGCCAGCCTGGACGCATCGCGGCCCGTTGCCGCTGACGCCGTGGACACCGCTGACGCCGAGACCGACGACGCGAGCGCGGTCACCGGCACGCAGAACGACCTCACACGATTGAGCGACCTCGCCGCCGAGCTACGGCTGCGGGTCGGAGTGGCGGAGTCGCTCACAGCCGGCCTGCTCGCGCACACGATCGGTGCCGGCGACTCCGCCTCGGACTGGTTCTCCGGCGGCATCGTCGTCTACCGCACCGACGTCAAGGAGCGCGTTCTCGGACTGACGCCGGGGACGGATCCGTGTTCCGCAGCGTGTGCGGAACAGCTCGCCTCGGGCACACGACGCCTCTTCGACGCCGACATCGCCGTATCGACGACGGGCGTCGGAGGTCCCGACCCCCAGGGAGGTCATCCCCCGGGTACGGTCTACCTGGGTTGGGCCACCGCCGACGAGGTCGGGCATCGGAGACTCGCTCTGGTCGGCGAGCCTGAAGACGTCCTGGCCGCGACCGTCGACGCCGCTGTCCGACTGCTCGTCATCCGCTCCGCAGGTCTACGCCCACCGGGACCGCTGCGGGGTCAGGCGACCGAAGGCTAGTTCCGACACTCGTTCCGGCTCAGCGCCCCGGAACGAGTCCGATGCGCAGAGGCGCAGCCGGAGTGGCAGCTTCCGCGAGAGCCGCGTCGATGTCGGAAAGGTCCCGCACTGCACCGACCGCATCCACGAACGGGTACGCCCGCCCCCGTCCGGAGAGAAAGGCCACGGCCTCCGCCAGCTCGGCGCCCGTGTAGTTGTGGACGCCGGCGACCGTCACGAGGCGCCGCACGATGCTCTCGGCGTCGAAAGGCACCGGGTCCGCGGGGAAGACGCTGCCCACGAGCACGACCGTACCGCCGACTGCGACGCCCTCGAGCGCGTCGTGGACGGCATGGCCCGAGGCCTCGATCACGATGTCGGGCTCGCGGTCCACGGCGATCTCGGTCGCCCCGAATCGCGTGGCGAGTTCCCGCCGCTCCGGGTTCGGGTCGAGCACCTCCACGGTCGCGCCCTGCTCGACGGCGATGGCGGCGGCGGAGAGCCCGACCAATCCCGCGCCGTGGATCCGGACGGCCGCGCCATCGAGGTCTCGGCCCTGAGCGGCCCTGGCCACCGCTGCCCAGGCGGTCGCCGTGGCGCACGAGGCGGGAGCGAGCACGGCGGCGGGGAGCGCTTCCGGCACGCGCACGATCGCGGTGCCCGTGCGCAGTTGCACGTGACTCGCGAAGGCGCCGGTGAGGTCGCCGTGGACACCGACCCGGTCGTGACCGTACTTGCCGAGGTCGCGGCACTTCTGCGGTATCCCGCGCAGGCAGCGGTCGCAGCTCCCACAGGAGACGGTCACCGACCACACCACGCGATCGCCGATGCGCAGCGGGGTGCCGTCGACCCCGCTCGCCCCGGCGTCACCGGTCGCGATCACACGCCCGACGCTCTCGTGCCCGAGCACCAGCGGCACCGGGGCGGAGCGGCGCCCCTGCACGGTGTGGACGTCGGAGCCGCAGATGGTCGACATCTCGACCGCGACCAGCACGTCGCCATCGGCGAGCGCCACTCCCGGCACCGCGATCATCTCGTGCGGGTGTCCGGCGCCGATCCAGACCATCGCGGTCGCCGCCGGGCGCAGCGCGACGTCTCTGCGGTGCCCGGGAGGACGGATCAGCAGCGTTCCCATGTCACGGTCTCTCAGGAGGTCGTGACGAGCGGAAGCAGCTCGCGCTGGGCGAGCACTCCGCGCAACGCGGTGACGTCGGCGAGCACGGCATCGGCGCCCGCTGCGCTCAAGGCCGGTCGATCATGGGCACCGGTCAGCACACCGGCGACGAAGCCGGCGCCGGCCCGGCGTCCGGACTCGACATCGCTGACGGTGTCGCCCGCGACGGCGACCGCGGAGACCGACGAGGTCTGCGTGCGCAGCAGCGCCGTGAGCACGAGGTCGGGAGCGGGGCGACCGCGTCCGGCATCGATCGGCGACAGCGCGAGGTCGACGAGGCCGCGCCAACCGAGACCGTCGAGCAGGGCCTCTCGGGTGATCGGAGCGAAGCCCGTGGTCAGCGCGACCCGCAGTCCGGCGTCTTTGAGGCCCTGGATGGCGTCCGCCGCACCGGGGATCTCGGAGACGCCCTGCTCGGTGATGATCTCGGCGTAAGCGCCCTCGAAGGCCGCGGTCGCCCGTGCCGCGGCGTCGGCATCGCCGCCGGAGAGGTACGTGAAGACGTCGATCTTCGACTGCCCCATCGTCGCACGCACGTGGTCGAGTGCCTCCGCCCACGGCATCCGATCCGCGACGCCCGTGCGCTCGGCCGCGCGTTGGAACGCCTGCTCCACGACGCCGTCGTCGAGCACCGTGGTTCCCGCCATGTCGAGGACGACGAGTTCGATGGGAGTGGTCATGTTGTTCCTTCCCTTGCTGCCGCCCATCCGAAGGCGGCGGTGAGATTGTGTTCCGCGAGACCCAGGCCCGTGGTCATCCCGATCCCGGTCGTGGCGGCGAGCACGAGCACACCGTCGTCGCCCCGATCGATCAGGAACTCCTGCCGACCCTTGGCGTACACGCCCTGCCAGCGTTCGATCACCCGCGGCGCCGGCGCATCGAACAGCGCTTCCGCCTCGGTGAGGAACGCGGTGAAGGCGGCCTCGGGCTGGAACGGCGAAGGAGCCGCGGCGGTCGCGTGCGAGTCCCCGATGATGAGCGTGCCGTCGGGGAGCTGTGTGTACATCTGGTTCAGGTCGAGCGCGGCGAGATCAGGCCGTTCCGCGTGGAGACGTTCGCGCAGCACGGCGGCCTCCGGTCCGTCGGAGAAGCGCCCGTACCGCACGAGCGACCATCCGGTGAGCAAGGGCGCCGCGAGCGGATGCCGGAACGACACGGCCGCCCGCATCATGTCGAGGGCGCAGCGGACGATCCCGTGCCGTTCGGCCACTTCGGGCAGCAGCTGGTCGATGTCGTGGTTCACGGCGACGACCACGCTGCCGCAGGTGAGGGGCCCGCGGGTGGTGTCGACCCGGCCGCGCCCGACTCCGGTCACGCCGGTGCGGAAGCGGAAGTCCACGCCGAGGGCTGCGAGGTGGCGGACGATCGCAGACGCCGCCGTGCGCGGATCGGTCTGCAGGTCGCTCTCGATGTGTGCGCCGCCGACCAAGCCCTGGGCGCGCAGCGGTGCGAGTTGCAGGAGCTCGTCGGCCTCGAGCATCCGGATCCCGCCGTCGTGAGCGGCCGCCTCGAGCACCGCGATCTCGTCGTCGTGGCGGGCGGCGACCAGCGTTCCCGACTCGCGCAGCCAGAAGCCCGCGTCCTGGGAGAGGCGCAGCCACAGCTCGCGCGAGGCGTCGGCATACCGCCGGGCCTCGCCGCCCTGCGCTCCGATGCAGAGGTGTCCGAAGTTGCGGATCGTGGCGCCGACCGGTGCATCGGTGCGGTCGACCACCATCACCCGCAGCCCGCGACGGACCGCCGCGTAGGCCGCGCCGAGACCGACGATCCCGGCCCCGACCACCACGACGTCCGCAGAGTCCGCAGAGCGATCCGGGTTCATCGGAACACCTTCCGCATCCACATGGCGAGGCCTTCGACGACGAGCACGGTGGCGAGGATCATCAGCACGATCGCCGTCACGGTCTCGTAGCGCGAACCCTGGCTCGCGTTGAGCAGGTAGTAGCCGACCCCACCGCCACCGACGATCCCGAGGATGGTCGCCGCACGGATGTTCGTGTCGAGCATGTAGAAGCTGTGACCGATCAGCGCCTGGATCCCCTGCGGCACCGTGGCCGAGGCGTAGGTCTGCAGACGCGTCGCCCCGACGGCCCGGAGGGCGCGCTCGGGTCCGCGATCCACCTCTTCGAACGAGTCGGCGATGAGCTTGCCGAGGAGCCCGATCCCTCCGATCGCGAGGGCGATGACGCCAGCCTGCGCGCCGAGCCCCGTGATCACGACGAGCACGATCGCCAGGATCAGCTCCGGGATGCCGCGGATGCCGACGAGCAGGAGTCGTGCCGTCCCCCGTGCTCCGGAGTTCGGCGCGACGTTGCGGGCGGCGAGCGAGCCGAGCACGAGCGAAGGGAGGAGGGTGAGCACCGTGGCGGCCAGCGCGATCGCGACGGTCTCCCGCATCGCCTCGAACATGGCGCTCGCGTCGTAGTTCCCGAAGGAGGGCGGCCAGAACAGCGCGGCGACCTCGGGCAGCTTGGCCCAGAAGGTGATCAGGTCCATCCAGTTGATCTGGCTGACCACGATGCTGCCGATGACGACGAGCACCGCCACGACGCCGGCGACGGTGTGGCGCACCCGTCGGGCGGTCCAGGGCCGACGCACGGCGGTCTCGGGGCTCGTGGCCCAGGCGGGGCGACCGACCGGCGCGGTTGCGGTGTTCGCTCCGAGGCGCGGGTGGAGGATCCGGTCGATCCACGAGCGGGTGTGCCTCTGCTCGCCCAGCATCGCGCCGCGGACCATGCTCGAGATGACCTCCATCGCGATGCACAGGAGGAAGATGACGAGCGCGATGCCGAGACCCTTGCCGTAGTTCAGCGACTTGAAGGCGTACGACATCTCCAGGCCCAGACCGGCCACCCCGACGTAGCCGAGCACGACGCTGCCTCGCAGGTTGATGTCGTTGCGATGCAGCACGGTGGCCACCCAGCTGGGCAGCACCTGCGGGAGGATCCCCGCAGAGAACTCCTGCATCTTCGAACCGCCCGCCGCACGGATCGCGAGACGGGGGCCCTCGTCGATCTGCTCGATCGCATCGGCGAACATCTTCGAGATCATGCCGATCGAGTGGATGCCGATGGCGAGGATGCCGGGAAGGGTGCCGAGCGAGAACATCAGCACGAACGCCATCGCGAGGACCACATCGGGGAGCGCACGGGTGAGCACGCCGATGAATCGTGCGGCGGCCCGCCAGCCGTTGCCCGGAGTCGTGTTGGACGCGGCGAGGTAGGCGATCGGCACCGAGAGAACCGCGGCGAGCAGGGTTCCGACGAGCACGAGACCGACGGTGAGTGCGATCAGCCAGACGAGATCCCCGGGCGCGGGGAACGTGAGTCCGCCGATGCGGACCATGAAGTTCTCGGCGTTGCCCCAGCTCTGCACCATGGCGGGGATCGAGATGCCGACGTCACGGACGGCGAGGATGCCGAGGACCAGGAGCGCGACAAGGGTGAGGGATGCGGCGATGCGTTCCGGGGAGACCACCCGCTTCGGGGCGCGCTCCCTCACCTGTCCCGCCTGCCGAGAAGCCGCCCCGCCGCCCCGCGTCGAGGAGTCCGTCGACGCGTCGAGAGCCGTCATGATGCGGCCACCTGTGCTGCCGCCTCGACGAGTTCTTCCTGGACGGCACGGATCTCGGCGGTCGTGGTGGCGACGCGGCCGTAGATCTCCATGACCTCGGCCTTGGTGAGGTCGCCGGTCGGGGTGTCAAGCACGACCTCGCCGTGGCGGAGTCCGACGATGCGGTCGGCCCAGCTGATCGCGAGGTCGACCTGGTGCAGGCTGCACACGACGGTGAGTCCCTCGTCGGCGGCGATCTCGCGGATCAGTGCCATCACCTGCTCACTCGACTCCGGGTCGAGCGAGGCGACCGGTTCGTCGGCGAGCAGGATGTCGGGCTTCTGCATGAGGGCACGGGCGATGGCCACCCGCTGCTGCTGTCCCCCCGAGAGGATGTCGCTGCGCTGGTACGCGCGGTCGAGCAGTCCGACCCGGTCGAGGTGCTCGAGTGCGGTGACCTTCGCGGCTCGCGAGTAACCCCAAAGCCCGAGGCGCGGTCCGCGCAGGTCGGAGAGCGAACCGGTGAGGACGTTCTCGAGCACCGTGAGCGAGGGCACGAGCTCGAACTGCTGGAAGATGAAGCCCACGCGGCTGCGGAGGTCGCGCAGTGCCCGTCCCTTGAGCGAGGGGACCTCGGCTCCCAACACCTCGACCGAGCCCGAGGTGGGGATCTCGAGGCCGTCGAGGTGGCGCAGCAGGGTCGACTTGCCCGAGCCGGAGAGCCCGAGAAGCACGACGATCTCGCCGCGGGACACCTCCAGCGAGGCGTCCTGCAACGCAGTGGTCGTCCCGAAGGTCTTCGTCACGCCATCGAGGCGGATGAGGGCGTCGGATGCCGAGGCGGTCATGTCGTGGCTCCTGTGGTGTGGTGAGTCGTGCGGTGGTGCCCTCCGTCTCGTCCGTGCGAGGCGGACGGGACGGAGGGCGCCGATGAGGCGAGGTGGTCAGGCCGGGCTCAGGCCTTGCACTGCTCCGCTTCGGTCTCCTTGCAGATGTCGCGGATCAGGTCGTAGTACGCGTCGTCGACCGGCTTCGTGGCGTAGAACACACTGCGGAAGGAGTCGGTGTCGGCGCTGTCGATGCCTGCGGCGATGATGTCGTCGATCGTGATCTCGGAGAGTCCGTCGATGAGCTTCTTCGAGACGTCGTCGGGGAGCGTGGACGAGTAGACGAGCGGTGCACCGGGCACCATGGTCTCGTCGATGACCTTCACCTTGTCCGACTTCTCGACTTCGGAGTCCTCGGCGAAGCCCGCCTCGCACTCGACACCCTCGCCGACCTTGGTGACGCTGACGTCGTGCTTGCCGGCGAAGACCGGGGTGATGTCGGCCTTCGGGTCGATGCCGGCCTCGAGCAGGTTGTACGACGGGAACAGGTAGCCCGAGGTCGAGGACGGGTCGACGAAGCAGACCTTCTTGCCCTTGAAACCGTCGATGCTCGTGATGTCGCTGTCTGCGGGGACGATCGCCTGCGAGTAATAGCCCGGCTCCTGGCCCTCTTCGGTCACGATCGAGGAGATGGGAGTGAGTTTGGCGCCGTTGTTGGTGGCGGTGACGTAGGTGAAGCCCGAGAACGACGCCACGTCGACCTTGCCGGCCACGGCGGCCTCGATGAGCGCCGCGTAGTCGGTCGACTCGTGGTACTCGACGGACTTGCCCGTGAGGTCGGCGATGTAGTCCATCAGCGGCTGGTAGTTGGTCTCGGTGTCGACCGAGTCGGGCACGACGCCGAAGACGAGCGTGTTCTCGTCGACCGCGAATCCGCTCGCAGAGGACGACCCGTCGGCGCCCGAGGCACCGGTCGCCTCAGCCGAGCCCGAACAGGCGGCGAGACCGAGCGCGAGGATCGCGACACCGGCGAGGGCGGGGAAAGCGCGAAGCTTCATGAGGACCTTTCAGAGTGGGAGGGGTGATCCACGGAAGACTCTGACAGGTACCGCATCGAGATATGTACCTAACTCGGAAGAGTTCAGAACTCGTTTACCGGCCATTCGCCTGGATGAACGCTCCTGGAACGCGATCGCGTGGGTGGGCATGACGAAGTAATGTACCTATGTGGCTGAAGCTGTGTACACCCAGATCGCTGACGACCTCCGCGCTCGGATCGCCGACGGCGGGTTGCGCCCAGGAGACGACGTCCCGACCGAGGCGGAGCTCGCGCAGAGGTGGCAGACCTCGCGCGGCCCGATCCGCAACGCGTTGGCGGCTCTGCGCGCAGAGGGCCTGATCGAGACGACGCGCGGCCGCCCCGCGCGCGTGGTGGCGCGCAAGGCCAATCAGGCGGTGGACGTGTCGGTGCCGTTCACACGTTGGGCGCGCGAACTCGGGGTGTCCCCCGGCGCCCAGACCCAGGAGCTGAGCCTGCGGCGCGCCGGCGCCCTGGGGGCGGTGCTCGGCGTCGACGAGAGCGACACCATCGTGAGCGTCGTGCGACTGCGCTTCCTCGACGGGCGCCCAACCATGCTCGAGCGCCTCAACTACACCGAGGTCGCGGGGCGTCACCTGTTCGAGGTGAACCTGGATGAGGTCTCAATCACCGAGTATCTGGCGTCGGTGGGACACCCCATCGTCACCCTGGAGCACGTGATCGACGCAGTCGCGGCGGATGACCAGGATGCCGCACTCCTGCGCGTTCCACGCGGCACGCCGATCCTGCGCCTCACCCGCACCTCGCGCGACGCGGAGGGACGGATCTTCGAGGCGTCGGAGGACCGCTACCTGAGCGAGGTCGTACGTTTCACCGTCGCCGCGTCGGGAATCTCCACCGATGGGCACTACATGCGAGCGGTGGGCGCGTAGCCCGGGGCCAGAACGGGGCCGGAAGATCGCCCGTTAGCGCAGATGGCGATCGCGAGCGCGCAAAGTGTTTCAGAAGCCAGAAAGACCGCGCTCGCGATCGCAGCGCTGGGGACGCTTTATCTGGGGAGCCTCCAGAATACGGAGAGACTCAACCCGGAACGTAGGGCCGAACGTCGAGGTCTATCTAGACTTTTGTCCAGATTTTGCGGTCATCGACGAAGCGTGCTCACACACTCTAGAGCATCAGACGACCGGAAGGCGGGCCGACACGACCCAGGATCCTTCCTCTTCGCCGGCACTGAACTGTCCACTCGCTCCCATCACGCGCTCCGCCATGCGGGTGAGACCCGTACGGCTCGAGGAGAGCTCCCGGCGTGGGGTGGTCGGGAGAGGACTCCGGAGGATGAGATGCGCGACCTCGTCGTCGACCGCGAGGTGCATCTGCACTTCGCCGGGGCCGGCGTACTTCAGGATGTTCGTGGCGGACTCGCGCGTGATGCGCGCGAGGACGATCTCGACCGCACGCGGGATGCGCTCGTCACGAGGATCTCCCACGCGGTCCACGAAGTGACCTGCAGCCTCGAATTCTTCTTGGGCCTCGTCGATCGCCGCAGCGAGGTCACCGGTCTGCACGCTGGAGGATTGTGGCCCGTCGTCGGCGAGTTCGATCACGAACCGGAGATCGGTCATCGCCTTGCGCGCGGCGACGCGAATCGCCTCTTGCGAATCTGTACTTGTCTGGGGGTCTTCGAGCATCTGCACGTGCAACGACACCACCGTGAGGTGGTGAGCGATGCTGTCATGCAACTCACCGGCGATCCAGCGCCGCTCGGCGAGTACTGCTTGGCGCTCCTGTTCGGCCGCCGCCTGGAGTTCGCGCTCAAGGCGGCTGCCACGGGCGAACGCGAGCCGAAGGGCGAACCCGACGGCTCCGGCCACCGTGGCGAAGACGAGGAAGAGACCAACATTCACATCGGCGTCAGCGTCGCCGTAGGCGACGACTGCTGTCGCGATGAGGAACGCACCGGTGTAGGCGAGGATCAGGGAAGTCCACCCCAGCCTCATGACCAGACCCGACGCGACTGCGGCGGCGGTCAGAACCTGGGACTCAGTTCCCACGAGAAATGATGACGCGAACACGACGCCGAGGGCGCATGTCGCGAGGAGCGGCTTCCAGAGATAGAGGGCGAACGCTGCAGTGGATGCGACGCTCACCACCAGGGCGGCCGGGTTCACACCCGGCGTGGTGAAGAAGCCTATGACGTCGGTGGCGATGGTGATGCCGAGTATGACCAGGACGACGATCCGCTCGATCGTGCTGAGCTTCTCGCCTCGACCCAACCGGAACGAATCCGCAGATCGTCGGGGGGACTGGTCGAAGGCCATACTTCACTATCTCCTATTCGCCAGGTACGCTAGCGGACGAGACCAAAAAACTTGCCAACCTGCTGCCAGAAAGTCATTGCGTTCACCTCCATTATGTAGTCGTTCGTCGATGTCTGTATTCATCTTCTCGGTGATCTTCCCGGGGCACATCTGCCTCAAGTCCAGACCTTTTTAGCCAAAGGTCTACATGCGGTCGTCGAGCCGCTCACGCCGTTAGGCTTCCCTCTATGCAGGAAATCCGTGTCCTGATCGTCGACGACGATCCGCTGGTCCGCTCGGCGCTGTCTCACTTCGTCTCCCGTGACCCCGAGATCACCGTCATCGCCCAGGCGGAGGACGGACTCGAGGCGATCGCCACCGTCGAGCGCGAGCAGCCCGACGTCGTGATGATGGACGTGCAGATGCCCGAGATGGACGGCATCGAGGCCACGGGGGTGATCGCCGAACGTTGGCCGCACGTCCGAGTGCTCGCCGTGACGACGCTGGACGGGAGTGACACGGTCCTCCCCATGCTGAGCGCAGGCGCCTCCGGCTACCTCCTCAAAGACTCCAGCGCCGAAGAGATCGTCATCGGGGTGCGCGAGGTGCACAGCGGAGCGAGCTCACTCTCCCCGCGAATCGCATCGATGCTCATCAAGCACGTCCGCGACTCCACCCCGGCGACCGCCGATGTGGATGCCCTCGAACCTCTCACTGAGAGGGAGGCGGAGGTGCTCCAGTGCCTCGCGAAGGGCATGTCAAACGCCGAGATCGCCAAAGCACTGATCGTCTCCGAGGGGACGGTGAAGGCCCACCTCGGACGCATGATGTCGAAGTGGCACCTGCGCGACCGGGTGCAGATCCTGGTCACGGCCGCGCACGCCGGCCTCGTCAACTTCCGCTGAAAATCAGCGCGTCCCTCCCCTCGACACTCGGTCGACAGAAGGGACGCGGGGCTCAGCGGCGAGTGGCGTCAGCCGAAGATGCTGACGGTGTCGCCGCCGGAGCCGCTGGACGCACCGATGAAGGGGCTCAGCGAACCTGCGAAGGCCTCGACGTTCCGGGTCTGCATCAGAACGACGCCCGGCCCCGTGAAGTGCGCGACCAGCCCTTCGGCGGAGGTGACCGAGCGGAACAGGCTGCTCGCAGCCTTCTTGGTCTTGTACTTCAGGCTCGAGTCCCAGGCCACAACGTGCCCCGTGTCGACGATGTACTCCTCGCCCGCAGCGAGCTTCTTCTGGTGGAGCGCTCCGAACGCCGTCAGGAACATCACTCCGGAGCCGCTCGCACGCAGGATGAACAGGCTGTTGCTACCGAAGAAACCCGCGGAGCCGCCCCACCGGGTGTCGATGTCGATCGCCGGTTCGCTGGCCAGGTAGCCCGAGGCCGCGATGAGGTACTCCCCGTCGAGCCGTACGGGGACGACATCGCCGAGGGTGGCCGGTGCGAGCACGACCTCACCGCCTTCACGTCCCGCGGTAAAGGTGGAGACGAACGCCGAGCGGCCGGCGGCGGAGCGCTTGATCGCCCCCATGATCCCGCCCTCCATCTTGGAGGTGAGTTCGACGGACGCGCTCATCGAGACCATCGCCCCGGCCTGGGCTGCCATCGACGCGCCGGCGGCAAGACCCACGGTGGCCATGGGGAAGGGGGGGCGGTAGTCGACGCGGTAGCCGAAGCCGGTCGCGGCGCCCTCGTTCGGAAGAAGTTCAAAGCTTGACATGCAGCAAGGATAACTGCTATAGGGCGTGCAAAATGAGGGATTTGGCGATATACCGGAATGCGTTCTTCCGCGACGCCGATCACTGAGAGACGCCGATCACTGAGAGACGGCGATCACTGAGCGAGGCATGTCCCCGCAACGCTCGACGGAACCGGACGATGGGGAGCGCGCCAGCGACGCCCCGGATCCCACCACGCGGGACCGCGGATCTGCGGAAGCCCCTCGCTCATCCTGATCTCCCATCCGGAGGTCTCCAGCGAACGGTGATGCCACCAGCACAACGGCACGCCGTTGTCGGTCTGGGTGGGGCCACCCCGGGCATGTTCGACCACGTGGTGGATCTCGCACCAGGACGCGGGAACGTGGCACCCCGGAATCAGGCACTCCCCGTCGCGCGCGACGATCGCGCGCCGCTGGTGCACGGTGAACACCCGATCGCTGACCGTCACGCCGATGATCCGCCCCTCGTCGGTGAGGACACGCTGGATCGCTCCCGCGCACGCGACCTGCGAAGCCACTCCGAGAGGGACCGGCGCCTGCGTGTTCGCGATCGTGGCCCATCCGGTGCCGGTCGCCACACTTTCGGCCCCCACCTGCACGACCAGAGTCGGGGCGGCGCCGCCCAGGCTCGGCATCTCGTCATGGCGCGCTGCGATCCCCAACGCGACGGTCAGCGCATCATGTCGCTTCTGCGCCGCGGAGCGCCCGTCGATCACGTGCCGCGGATCCGTGTTCCACGGCTCAGCGTCCGGCGCTTCTCCCTCGGAGTCGCGGAAGACGACGCCGGGCGGAACCGGAGCGCCGGTCTTCGGATTGCACTGCGCGTCGAGGATCAGCTGCAGCTGCGCCGCGGCATCCGGCAGCAGATTGCCTCGCAGCGGATGCACCCCGTCGCGGAGGCGCCCGACCGTCACGAACCGCTGCTGCTGTGCCCGGAGGTTGGACGGCTCAGCGCCATCCGGATCGAGCGTCATGGCCAGCACCTGCGCGAACTGACGAAGGTCGTCGGGTGTCGCGGGCGGCGCGGAGTCGGCATCCGCGACGTCGTCCGCAGTGGGGTAGCCGCGGGCGATGTCTGCCAGCGCCGCGTCGGCCACCAGCCGCTCCGCGGTACCGATGCGATCGCCCGCCTGATCGATCGGGGTCGTGGCCGCGAGTACGCCGGTCACGCCGATCGCACCGTCGAGGAGTGCCTCACGCAGCGCGGGGTACCGAGCGGGCAGTCGCTCCCCCGCCGACAACGACACCTCGCGACGCACGGCGGAGGCTGCCTTCACGACTCGCGAGGCCCCCGGCGCGTCGAGCCGCAGCACCCTCTGCAGCAGTTCGTTCAGTGAGCGGCACCCGAAGCCGTCGGAGAACCGCTGGTCGGTCGATGCAACCGCCTCCACGATCACCGCCTCCACCCGCCGCAGCGCTTCTCCTGCGGTGCGGAGCACCTCCATCCGCCCGGCATCGGTCTGCCCCGCCAACGCTCCGCTGGAGAGCACTCGATCGAGGTCGGTGACCACCTGATCGAGAGAGTCCAGAAGCGGGTGCATGCCCTCATTCAACGCCCGACCACTGACATTTCGAGCCCGAAACAGGCCTGTTCAGGAGGTGTTTCGCGATATCCCGGAATGCGTTCGGCGGGGAGCGGAGCAGGACGCTCAGAGCGCGAGCAGCACGATCCCCGCGACGACCACGAGCGATGCGGCGATCCGCCATCCCGGACGCGACTCCCGCAGAACGAAGACCCCGAAGAGGCTCACCAGCACGACGCTCACCTCGCGCAACGGTGCGACCAGCGCGACCGGGGCGATCTGGATCGCCGTCAGCACCAGGATGTACGACAGTGGGGAGAGGATCCCGAAAGCGAGGATGCGGCGCCACTGCGTGCGACCGAGCGCCCACACCGCACCCCAGCGGCGACGAACCGCGATCGAGTAGAACGGCACTTGCAACACCGTGGTCCCGACCATGAACGCGACGGGCGAGAGGTCCCACGTGCGCACCGCGTGAGCGTCCCAGATCGTGTAGATCGCGATCGCGACGCCGGTGAGCAGGCCGAACACGATACCGGGGTCGATCCGCCCCGTCCCCGCCCCTCTGCCCCGATCGACGAGACCGACGGCGACGACCCCGGCGATCACCGCCGCCACGCCCACGAGCGCGACCGCCGACGGGCGCTCCCCCAGCACCAGCACGGCGACGATCACGGAGAGGAAAGGGCCGGTGCCGCGGGCGGTCGCGTAGACGGTGGAGAGGTTGCCTCTCTGATACCCGCGCTGGAGGACGGCCATGTAGCCGACGTGAAGGATCGACGAGACGACGACACCGAGGGCGAAGGACCCCACATCGTCGGTACCGAGGCCGCCTGTGAACGGCACGACTCCGGCCCACACGACGGTGCTCCCGACGGCTCCCCACCACAAGAACGGCGCTCCGGCCCTGCTGATGCCGTGCGCGATGATGTTCCACGCCGCGTGGGCGATGGCGGCTCCGAAGACGAGGACGAAGGCGAGAGGCGACACGGCGAGACCCTTCCGTCCGACGCACGGCGCGACGAACAGGGTCCTCCGGGCTTTTGTCCTGTCAGATGACGGCTCTCCTGCGGAGGAGTGCCGTGGCGCCGCTCGGACCAGGCGGGCGCGAACCCCGGAACCCTAGGCGCTATCGAGAAGACCCTACCGTGCCGTGATGAGCACCCGGAAACGTGAAGCGCCCCGCTCGAACCTGGAGCGGGGCGCTTCGCGCGACAGAAGCCGGGTCAGACCTGGATCTCGCGACGACGAACGCGCGCGATCAGAAGTACGAGGGCTCCGACCGCGAGCAGGGCGAAAGCCCAGCCGAGCCCGGTGATCACGCCACCGGTGGCCGCGAGCCCGTTCAGGTCGACCGTCGTGGTCGCGGCGGCGGTGACCGTCACCGTCCCGCCGATGCCGCTCACCGTCGCCACGTTGACGACTGTGCTCGCCGCGACATCGGCCGCCGTGAGGACGTACGTCACCGGACCGCAGTCCGCCGTGGCCCCGGGTGCGAGATCGGGGATCGTGCAGTCGACGAGGCCGCCGAGCTTCCCGTCGTCGATCTGAACGTCCGTCAGCGTCACTGCTCCCGTGTTGGTGACCGTGAACCGGAAGGCGATGGTGTCTCCCGCGGTCACCTTCCCGTCGCGATCGACGTCGACGTAGTCTCCGCCGGTCTTCGTCAGCGCGATGGCCGGCTGTGCCGCGAGCGGGGTCACCACGGTATCGGTGGCTACGGACGGCACATCCGAGGTGCCCGTCCCCGTGGCCGTGGCCGTGTTCTCGATCTCCCCGGTGTCGATCTCGGCCTGCGTGAGCTCCGCGGGGGCTCCGGCGGAGCAGACCGTCGACTCCCCCGGCGCGAGCTCCGTCGCATCGCAGGTGACGGCAGCGCCGAGGCGCGGGTCATCGACCGTGACATCCGAGAGGGTCGTGGTGCCCGTGTTCGTCACGGTGAACGTGTACGCGATCGTGTCACCGGCATCCGTGCGTCCGCTGTCGTTCGCATCGACCACGGCCGCCGCAGACTTCAACAGAGCGATGTCGTCCGCCCCGACGACCGGCACATCGACCTCCGCATCGTCTTCCGCACTGCCGTTGCGCGACTGCCCCTCGACAGTGGCCACGTTGTGCACGACGCCGTCGTCGACATCCTGTTGCGTGAGCGTGTAGTCGACCGGCCCGCAGATCACTTCATCGCCCGGGTCGAGCGCCAGTCCGTCGAGCGCAGCGCACGCGACCGAGCCTCCGAGCGGCGGGTCGTCGAGCACGATGTCCCGGAGAATCGTCGTCCCCGTGTTGCGGATCGTGAAGGTGAAGCCGACCGTATCGCCGGCACCGGCCCGGCCGTCCGCTCCGAGCGCGATCGCACCCGCCGTCTTGCTCAGCTCGATCGCACTCGTGCCGGTGATCACGACGTCGGCCGAGGCGTCGTCCGTGACCGGCCCCAGGGGGCTGGTGCCGGTCGTCGTCGCCGTGTTGCGGACGATCTCCGCCTCCACGTCCGCCTGCGTGAGCGTGTAGGTGAAGGTGCCGCAGGCGGATGATGTGCCGGGCGGGAGGGTGCCGATCGTGCACAGTTCGCCGGCCCCCAGCAGTGGGTCCGAGATCGACACTGCGCTCAGAGTCGTCGTTCCGAGGTTGCGCACCGAGAACGTGTAGTCGACCGTATCCCCGGCACCGATGAATCCGTCGCCGTTCGCGTCGAGCACCCGCCCGACGTTCTTGAGCAGTTCGATCGCGGCGGTCCCCGTGATGTCGACGTCGGCCTGCGCGTCATCGGTCACCGTACCGATCGGAGCGTCCGCCGTGACGGAGGCCTCGTTGTGCACGAGCCCGGCGTCGATGTCGTCCTGCGTGAGCGTGTAGGTGATCGGCGTGCACGAGACCGACTGCCCGGGTGCGAGCTCTGCGCCGCTGAGTTCGGGGCACGTGACGGTGCCGCCGAGCATCGGGTCGGTGATCACGGCGTCGCGCAGTGTCGTGGTCCCGTTGTTCGTCACCCGGAACGTGTAGTCCACGGTGTCACCGGCGCCGACGGCCGAATCGTTGTCCACGTCGACCACGGTCGACGGGGTCTTGGCGAGGCTGATGCTGTTGGTCGCCGCGATCGTGACGTTCGCCTCAGCATCGTCGGTCGCCGGCCCCTGAGCGGACTGCGCGGTCACCGAGGCGGTGTTGTTCACGGTCCCCGCGTCCGCGTCCGCCTGCGTCAGCGTGTAAGCGACCGGCGCACAGGTGACGGATGCCCCCGGCACCAGCGGTGCGGAGAACGCCGCGCAGGCCACAGCGCCGCCCAGAAGCGGGTCGGTGATGACCGCGCTGGTGAGCGTGACGTCGCCGGTGTTGCGGATCGTGAAGGTGTAGGCGACGGTATCGCCGGCACCGATGCGGTCGTCCCCGTTGGTATCCGTCGGAGCGCCGGCACTCTTGACGAGCTCGACCTGCGGGGTGCCGGATACCGGGACGGTCACGGTCGAGGTGTTGTCGTCCGTATCGGGGTCCGGCGTGTCCGAGGTCACCGTCGCCGTGTTCGACAGCGCCGTTCCCGCGGTCGACGGGTCGACCGTCCCGGTCACGGTCACGGTGAAGGTGGCGTCGACGGCGAGGGTCGGCTGCGTGCATTCCAGCTGTGATCCCGTGATCGCACAGTTGGGAGTGGTCGTCGACGAGTTCAGCAGTTCGACGGGGAGCGCGTCCGACACGACGACGGAGGATGCGGGGTTCGGGCCGTTGTTGGTGACGACCAGCGTGTAGGTCACGACGCCGTTGAGCGGCGCCGGATCGGCCGAGATCGTCTTCTCGATCGCCAGATCAGCCGACGGCGTCACCGTCACCGTCGCGGCGCCGGTGTTGTTCGACGTATCCGGATCCGGCGTTCGTGAACTCGCGACAGCCGTGTTGACCAGAGCGCCCTCCATGGTGGCCGTCGCCGTCACGGTGATCGTCGCCGACTCCCCGGGCAGGAGCGTCCCCACCGTCCACTGCGCGTCTTCCATCGACCAGGTGCCGACGGAGGGCGTTGCTCCGGTGAGTGTGAAACCGGCGGGCATGAGCTCGTCCAGCACGACGCCGGCGGCCGCGGACGGACCGTCGTTGGTCACGGTCACCTCGAAGGTCGCGGTTCCCTCGAGCGGGACCGTCGGGGTCGAGGTGGTCTTGACGACGCTCACATCGGCGTTCGGTGCGAGCGTGACATCGGCGGTCGAGGTGTTGTTGTCGGTGTTCGGGTCGGGGGTCGCCGACGTGGTCGTCGCGGTGTTCGAGACGACCCCGGTCGCCGTGGTGCTCCAGGTTCCGGTGACCTCGACGACCACCGATCCTCCCGGCGCGATGTCGCCGAGTTCGCACCCGACGGTGCCCCCGACGATGGAGCAGCCGGGGTCGTCGACCGTGGCATCCAGGAATCCGGCGGGGAGGGTGTCGGTGACGGCGGCACCGCGGGCGACGGACGGACCGTCGTTCGTGACCGTGAGCGCGTAGGTGAAGGCGCTCCCGGGCTCGCCGGTGGCCGGCGCCGTCTTCTGGATGCTCAGGTCGGCGCTCTGCACGACCTCGACATCGACGGAGCTGGCGTTGTTCGTCGTGTCGCGGTCATCCGCAGGAGCTGCCACCGCCGCGGTGTTCGTCACCGTCCCGATCGGGGCGTCCGCGGCCACGACGGCGTGCACGACGACATCCGCCGGTCCGCCGACCGGGAACGATGCCCAGTCGCACACGATGGAAGTCGCCGTGAAGATGCAGTCCGCGCCCGCAGGACCGTCGACGCCGGTCACGCTGAACCCTTCGGGCAGCGTGTCGGCGAGCACCACGTTGACTGCGTCGGAGGCTCCGAGGTTGCTCACTGCGAGCGTGAAGTCGATCACGTCTCCCGCGGAGACCTGCGCCGCGGATGCCGTCTTCTCGACAGCCATGTCTGCGATCACGTCGGGCTGGAAGCTGACGGAGGAGACGTTGTTGGCGGGGTTCGTGTCGGTCGTGCTCGTGGTCACCGACGCGGTGTTCTGGAGGACGGCCGTCGCGCCGGGGTTGATCTCCACCACCACGAAGGTCTCGACGGAGCTGGCGCCGGGCGCGAGCGTTCCCACCTGGCAGGTCAGGAGCGACGCCTGGGCCGAGCACGTCCCCTGTCCGGGATCGGCGCTGATGAAGGTCGTGTCCGGGTCCAGAGGGTCGGTGACCACGACGTTGCGCGCCTCGGACGGTCCGGCGTTGAAGACCGAGAGCGTGTAGGTCACCTGCTCGCCGGCGACCGGTACGGACGGGGAGAAGGTCTTGACGATCGACACGTCGGTAGCCGCGGACAGCGTGCTCACCACGCTGGCGGAGTTGTTCGCGAGGTTCGGGTCGGTACGGGTACCGGTGACCGTGGCCGTGTTCGACACGGAGGCGCCGGGGTCGGCCGAGGGCGACAGCGTGCCGGTCACCTGTATCTGGGTGCTCTGACCGACGGCCAGGTCGGGGACGGAGCACGTCACCGTCGCCGCGACCGTGCATGCGCCGGCTCCGGGGTCGGCTGTGACGTTCGTCATCCCTGCGGGGAGGGGATCGGTGACGGTCACGCCCGTCGCGGTCTGCGGTCCGTTGTTCGTCACCCCGATCGTGAACGTGACGGGCTCGCCGGCGACGAGCGGATCCGTGTCGATGCTCTTGGTGATCGCGAGATCGGCGGCCGGGTTCACCGGCGTCTCGGTCTCCTGGCTGACCGAGGTGCGGTCCTGTCCGACCACGTTGTCCCGGAAGGCCACCCGGGCCTCGTTGATGATCGTGGTCGCCGCGGACGAGACGTTGACCTTGGCGTCGAAGGTGTAGCTCGTGCTGGCGCCGACACCGATGGATCCGCCGACGGTGGCGTTCCCGCCGTCGCCGAGGCGCACCTGCACCGTGCGGTTGCCCGAGGTGTAGGTGCCTCGGTCGTCGCCGGCGGCGTCGGTGAGGGTGCCTGTGCCGGCACCGCTGATGATCTTGAGGGAGCCGGGGACGAAGTCGATCCCGGAGGCGAGCACGTCGGACGACACCGACTGCGTCGCCGGGTTGCCGCCGCCGTTGTTCGTCGTGACGGTGTAGCGGAGCGTGTCGCCCACCTCAGCGGTCGTGCCACCGCGAGTGAGGTTGGTCACCGACTTGGTCGTGATCAGGCAGGGCCCGGTGCCGAAGGTGATGTCGTCGAGGAAGTTGCCGACGGAGGCGTTGCCGCCCGAGGAGCTGACCGCCTCGAATCCGAAGCGCGTCACCGTCTGGCCCGCCGGGACGACGTAGGTGCCGGTGTGCGTGCCCCAGGCGCCGGTTCCGTCGGAGAGGTTGGGACCACTCTGGACGAGGGCGCCGGTTGGCGCGCCGATCACGACGCGCATCACGTCGGTGCCGACGCGCCCCCGGTGCTTCAGCGACCAGGAGAGCGTCTGCCCCGGCGTCGTCGCCACGTCCTGGAAGAGCCTGCTCGGGCTGTAGGCGTTGAGCTCGGCGAACTGACGGCCGGCGGCTGCGGTGACGCCGTTGAAGCCGCTGCTCCAGAGCTCGATGGCGTTCTGCGTGTCCGTGGTGAACCACGCGGGAACCTGGGACTGATTGAGCAGCGACACCGAGGCGTTCGGGATGACCGGCGCCTCGAACCCGCCGTTCTGGAGCGCGACGGTTCCTTGACAGCTGGTCGGATCCTGCGCTGCCGACGCCGATGTCGGTGCGACGGCCTCCGTCACGATCGTGAGGCCCGCTGCCAGCAGCAAGGCCGATGTGGCCGCCGCGACGGCGCGACGGACGGACAGACGTGTGTTCGCACGCATGTGAAGTTTCTCCCCGGTTCCCGGAAGACCCCGAACCGGCGTCTCCCCCGCTGGCAGGCTAACCCGGGTGAGCGGAATCGCGGTAGCGCTGATTCCGAAAGGAGGCCCGGACTACGCTCGAAGGACCGCACATCCGAAGGAAGGTCACGACATGCCTGTCACCCCCGCCGCGCTCGCCCACGCCGAGGATCTCGCCGACTTCGTCGCCGCTTCTCCGTCGAGCTATCACGCGGCGGCGGAGGTCGCTCGACGCCTGGAGAGCGCAGGGTTCACCCGGCTGCGTGAGGAGGACGCCTGGACCGCACCCGCAGGCGGGCGGTATGTGGTGGTCCGCGACGGCGCGGCGATCGCCTGGACGGTGCCCGCGGATGCCACGGCGACGACACCCGTGCAGATCTTCGGCGCCCACACCGACTCCCCCGGCTTCAAGCTCAAGCCACAGCCGACCACCGGGTCGCGCGGCTGGCTGCAGGCCGCCGTCGAGGTCTACGGCGGCCCGCTGCTGAACTCCTGGCTCGACCGCGAGCTGCGTCTCGCCGGACGCCTGGCCCTCGCGGACGGACGCGTGGTGCTCGCCGACACCGGCCCTCTCCTGCGCCTGCCGCAGCTCGCGATCCACCTCGACCGCGGCGTCAACAACGGCCTCGCCCTCGACAAGCAGGTCGAGACGCAGCCGGTGTGGGGCCTGGGTGACGCGAGTGAAGCCGACATCCTCGCCGAGCTCGCCGCCTCCGCCGAGGTGGCGGCCGCCGACATCCGCGGATACGACGTGGTGATCGCCGACAGCGCACGCGGCGCCGTGTTCGGCAAGGACGACGCCTTCTTCGCCTCCGGCCGTCTCGACGACCTCGCCTCGGTGCACGCCGGGGTGGTCGCGCTCGCGACGCACGAGCCGAGGGCGGGCGGCCCCATCGCCGTGCTCGCCGCCTTCGACCATGAGGAGCTCGGTTCCGAGTCGCGCTCCGGAGCGGCCGGCCCGTTCCTGGAGGACGTGCTCGAGCGCCTGTATGCCGGGCTCGGCGCCGATGCCTCCGAGCGGCGCCGAGGGTACGCGTCGTCGTGGTGCCTGTCGAGCGATGTCGGACACTCCGTGCACCCCAACTACGCCGCCAAGCATGACCCCGTCGTGCAGCCGGTGCTCGGGTCGGGGCCGATCCTGAAGATCAACGCCAACCAGCGGTACGCGACGGATGCCGTCGGCACCGCGTCCTGGCTGTCCTGGTGCGAGCAGGCCGGGGTGACGGCGCAGGAGTTCGTGTCGAACAACAGCGTGCCCTGCGGGTCGACGATCGGCCCCATCACCGCGACGCGCCTCGGCATCCGCACGGTGGACGTCGGCATCCCGATCCTCTCGATGCACTCCGCCCGCGAACTCGCCGGGGTCTCCGACCTCCACGACCTCACGCGCACCGCACAGGCGTTCTTCACCGGCTGAGCCTTCTGGCGCGGTTCGACCGCAGAAGTCCGCCCGGTGACGGGGCGGCAGTGCCAGGATGTCAGCATGACGGACATCAAGCCTGCTCTCATCGAGCGCGCGGGCATCGAGATCATCCCCGAGTCGGAGCGCACCGCGCGACCCCGCGACCTCTTCTGGCCCTGGTTCGCGGCGAACGTGTCGGTCTTCGGGATGTCGTACGGGTCGTTCGTGCTCGGCTTCGGCATCGCGTTCTGGCAGGCGACCCTCGTATCGGTCCTCGGCATCGTGGTGTCGTTCCTGCTCTGCGGGCTGATCGCGATCGCCGGCAAGCGCGGTTCGGCGCCGACCATGGTGCTCTCTCGCGCGGCCTTCGGCGTGCAGGGACAGAAAGTCCCCGGCATCGTCTCGTGGCTGACCTCGATCGGCTGGGAGACATTCCTCGCGATCATGGCCGTGCTCGCGACCGCGACCGTGATCACCCAGCTCGGCGGCGACGGAGACAGCATCGGACTCAAGATCGTCGCGACGGTGATCGTCGCGGCGCTGATCGTCACGGCATCCGTGCTGGGTTATCACACGATCATGCGGATGCAGTCGGTGCTCACCTGGATCACCGGCGTCGTCACCGTTCTCTACATCGTGCTGGCGGCGCCGCAGATCGACCTCGCCGCGGTGCTGGCCCGCCCGGACGGCGGCATCGGCCAGGTCATCGGCGCACTCGTCATGGTGATGACCGGATTCGGACTGGGCTGGATCAACATCGCCGCCGACTGGTCCCGCTACCAGAAGCGCACAGCGTCCGACGGGGCGATCGTGGCGTGGAACACCATCGGCGGTTCGGTCGCGCCGGTCATCCTGGTCGTCTTCGGCCTGCTGCTCGGCGGGTCGAACGAAGAGCTGATGAATGCGATCGCCGCAGACCCGATCGGCGCCCTCGCGTCGATCCTGCCGACCTGGGTGCTCGTGCCCTTCCTGCTGACGGCGGTGCTCGCCCTCGTCTCGGGTGCGGTGCTGGGCATCTACTCCTCGGGGCTGACGCTCCTCAGCCTCGGCATCCGCATCCCCCGTCCGTCCGCCGCGGCGATCGACGGAGTGATCCTCACCCTCGGCACGATCTTCGTCGTGTTCTTCGCCACCGACTTCCTCGGGCCCTTCCAGAGCTTCCTGATCACACTGGGTGTCCCGCTCGCATCCTGGGCGGGCATCCTGATCGCCGACATCCTGCGCCGCCGGAAGGACTACGACGAGGATGCCCTGTTCGACAGCCGCGGCCGCTACGGCGCCTGGGACTGGACCTCGATCGGCACCATGGTCGTGACCAGCGTGATCGGATGGGGGCTGGTCGTGAACAACTTCGCCGAGGATGCCGCCTGGAACAATTGGCAGGGCTATCTGCTGTTCCTGGTCGGCGGCAGGGACGGGGACTGGGCCTACGCGAACCTCGGGGTGTTCTTCGCGCTGGTGCTGTCGTTCCTCGTGACGTACTTCGCCCGGGCCGGGAAGATCCGGCGCCAGGAGGACGCGTGAGTGCGGGCCTGCTCGACGACACCTGGCTGGTGGTGATCGATCCGCAGGCCATCTTCGCCGCGCCGGAGTCCGCCTGGGGGTCCCCCTTCTTCACCGAGGCGATGCCCCGCATCCGTACCTTGGCCGACGCCTTCGGTGACCGCGTCCTCGTGACCCGCTGGATGCCGACCGCCGACCGGACGACGTCGTGGGGTGCGTACTTCGACGCCTGGCCGTTCGCGGATCAGCCGCCGAGCGATCCGCTGTTCGCGCTCGTGCCGGAGGCGGCCACCGTGAGCACCCACCCGACGATCGACCTGCCGACCTTCGGCAAGTGGGGGCCCGAGCTCGAAACCGTGGTCGGACGCGGAGGCCGCGTGGTGCTGGCCGGTGTCTCGACCGATTGCTGCGTGATCTCGACGGCGCTGGCCGCCGCGGATGCGGGTGCCCACGTCACGATCGCCGCAGACGCCTGCGCCGGATCGACGGCGGAGAACCATGAGGCCGCATTGCAGGTGATGAGGCTCTATCCCCCGCAGATCACCGTCAGCGACACGGACACGATCCTCGGCTGAACCAGGGCGTCGCCCGCTCAGGCCGCCCGCACGGCCGCTGCGATCTCGGACGGCGTTCCCTGCCACGGGGCGCCGTGTCCCGGCAGCACCCAGGAGGCCGACACCGCGGCCAGGCGATCGAGCGAGGACAGAGCGACCTCCGGCTCGTCCGTGAAGGGCGCGGGCTGTGCGCCGGTGCGGCCGGTGAGCACGTGCCTTGTCGTGAGCGCATCCCCCACGAACACGGCGTCGACGACCGGGACGTGCACCGCGATGCTCCCCGGCGAGTGACCGGGCATCCCGATCACGACGGGAGCGCCCGGCAGGTCGAGCACGTCGCCATCCCCGACCTCCGTCACCACGGAGACATGCGGTGTGCGCAGGGCGTTCTTGCGGAGGCCGTAGGCGAGGAATCCGAGCGTCGGCCCGACCCTCGCAGGCCCCATCGCCGTCTTCGGCTTCTCGCCCGTGCGCACGCGGTGACTGTCGGCCGCGTGGATGAAGACCGGCACCCCCACCTCGGTGCGCAGCCGCTCGGCGAACCCGATGTGGTCGCTGTCGCCGTGGGTGAGGACGAGGCCGCGGACATCGGACAGCGGACGGCGGAGTACCTCGAGCTCGCTCTGGAGGTCGTGCCAGTGCCCGGGAAGACCCGCATCGATCAGGGTGATCCCCTCGGGCAGGTCGATGAGGTAGGAGGCGACGATGTCGTTGCCCAGTCGGTGCAGGTGGGGTGCGAGCTTCATGGCGGATCCTCTCGGGGCTGTTGCGATAGCTACGATACGTAGCTATCATGGCTAATGTCAATAGCCATCCAGGAGGACCGATGCCGACCCCCGAACGCACGTCCATCGCGGAGATCGTCGCCGCCGGACGGGAGATCCTCGAAACCGCCGGACCCGCAAGCCTCACCATGCAGGCGGTCGCGACTCGCGTCGGCGTGCGCGCACCCTCGCTGTACAAGCGGATCCGCGATCGGGACGCCCTGCACACCGCGGTCGCCGTGGCCACGATCGACGCCCTCACCGCACAGCTCGAGGAGGAGGGCGACGACCTCGCCGGCCTCGCGCACGTCTATCGCAGCTTCGCGAAGGAGAACCCGGAGGGTTTCCGGCTGATGTTCACGATCGCGGCCCCGCAGGATGCCCTCGCGCGCTCCGCCGCGCCGGTGATCCGCGCGTCCTCGGCTCTGGTCGGCGACGACGACGCGCTCGACGCCGCCCGCCTCTTCACGGCGTGGGCGACCGGCTTCCTGCAGATGGAGCTCGCCGGCGCCTTCCGCCTCGGCGGCGACGTCGACCGCGCCTTCGAGTACGGGCTGACGCGACTCATCGCCGGCATGGGCGGCTGATCTCTCGCCCCCGAGAGCCGTCCCACACCCGGCGCCCGGACCCCGCACCCGGCTCCCGCTCCCGGTACGGATGTCGGGAGGAAGGACGGATGTCGGGAAGATCGGGCCGACTCCCCCGACATCCGGGAATCCTCCCGACATCCGACACGGCCATCCGGGCGGCGCACCCGAGAGCTCGGCCTACTTCATGGTGTCGAGGATGCCGGTGAGGTCTTCGAAGGACGTGAGCGGGTTCAGGATGGCGAAGCGCGTGTTCGGCCGACCGGCGTGCGAGCTGGGCACGACGAAGGCGCGCTGGGAGTCGAGCAGCTCCGCCGACCAGCGGTCATAGTCGGCGCGCTCCCAGCCGTCGCGCTCGAACACCACGACCGACAGCTGCGGATCCCGCACGAGGCGCAGCTCCGGGCGGCGGGAGATCTCTGCGGCGATGCGCTCCGTGAGGGCGATGGTCGCGCCGATCGCTTCGCGGTAGGCATCCACCCCGTAGGTCGCGAGCGAGAACCACATCGGAAGCCCGCGCGGGCGACGGGTCAGCTGGATCGAGTAGTCCGAGGGGCTGAACTCATCGGCGTCGGTCAGCGTGTCGAGGTACTCGGCGTGCTGGGTGTGCGCGCGGCGGCCCTGGTCCGGCTCACGGTAGATCAGCGCGCAGCAGTCGAACGGCGCGAACAGCCACTTGTGCGGGTCGACGATCACCGAGTCGGCACGCTCCACACCGCGGAAGCGGGAACGCGCGGCAGGCGCGAGCATCGCGGTGAGCCCGTAGGCACCGTCCACGTGCAGCCAGAAGTCGTACTCGTCCTTGAGCGCGGCGATCGCCTCGATGTCGTCGACGATGCCGAAGTTCGTCGAACCCGCGGTCACGACGACAGCGCAGATCTCGTCGCCGTGGGTGTCGAGCGCCTCGCGCACCGCGTCGGCACGCAGCATGCCGTCGTCACCCGCGGGCACGAGCACCACGTCGGCATCCATCACCCGCGCGGCGGACTTGTTCGAGGAGTGGGCCTCCGCACTGCACACGATCTTCCAGCGCGCCGGGAGCTCCTTGCCCTGGGCGACCAGTCGGGCCTTGGCGGCCTCGCGCGCCGCGACGAGGGCCGACAGGTTGCCGATCGTGCCACCCTGCACGAACACACCGCCCGCGGTGTCGGGCAGCCCGAACTCCCCCGCGAGGAACGAGAGCACCTCGTTCTCGGCGTGCACCGCGCCCGCACCTTCGAGCCAGCTGCCGCCGTAGAGACCGGATGCCGAGACGACGAGGTCGAACGCGATGGCCGCCATGGTCGGGGCGGTCGGGATGAAGGACAGGTAGAGCGGGTGGCTCGTGGTGAGACAGGCCGGCGCGAGGATGTGCTCGAACACGCTGAGCGCGCGCTGGGCTCCGAGCCCGGCGTCGGTGATCGTCGCCCCCACGAGACGGTTCAGCTCCGCCTCGGTCTGGGGCTTGTCGAGTGGCACGTCGGCGGCGAGCATGCGACGGCGCGAGTAGTCGAGCACGGCATCCACGATCGCCGTCGATTCGGGCGAAGCCGCGTGCATGCGCACAGCATCCATGAGCGTTCCTTTACTGGTCTTCGATGCGGGGTTCGGTCGGGGAAGCGAGGGAGATCGCGTGGGGTGCGGCACTGTCGAGGACGGCGGACAGCGCGCGGCGGGCGAGGTCGGCGCGATCGCTCGGCGCCCACTTCACGAGCGAGTGCGCATTCATGCCGTCGACCATGGCGAGCAGGAGCCACGCGGCGGTGTCGGCACGGCCGTCGGCGATCACTCCCGCCGCCGCTGCTCGAACGAAGATCTGCTCGAGAGCGCTCTGCCACCCGTCCATCTCAGAACGCACGCGGGCAGCGAGGATGTCGTTGCGCGCACCGAGCGCCCAGGCCTGCACCCATATCAGGGTGACGTCGTCGCGCTCGCCGTCGAGGAGGGTCTCGATCAGGTCGTGCAGACCCGCGCGGATGTCACCCACGCCATCGAAAGCCGCGATCACCTCATCGCGCTCGGCGGCGACGATGTGCCCGAAGATCTCGGCGACGAAGGCGTCCATGACGGGCCGATAGTGAGCGACCAGGGCCGGGGTGACACCGACGCGCGCCGCCACCGCACGCACCGTGAGCACCTCGAGTCCGCCCTCGCGTGCCAGGGCGATCGCGCCGTCGACGATCGATCGCTCGCGCTCCTCCGGGGGCATCCGCCGCGGCGCGGTGCTTCTTGACGTGATCTTCATCGCGGGCTACGGTATCACTCGTTGATCACGTGTTCAACAGCGGATTCCATCCGCCCGAGATCGTCGACGAGGAGATCACGATGAGTTGGCGCATGCCCGCCGAGACGGCACCTCACGAGCGCACCTGGATGGCGTTCCCCGCGGAGGGTGAAACGCTCGGCGCCACGGATGCCGAGCGCGAAGAGGGGTACGCGACCTGGACGGCCGTCGCCCACGCCGTCGCCGAGTTCGAACCCGTGACGATGCTGGTCGACCCGAGCGAGATCCCGCGGGCCCGACACATGCTCGGTGCCGGCATCGAGATCCTGGAGGCACCGGTCGACGAGTTCTGGATGCGCGACTCCGGTCCGACCTTCGTCGTCGACGACGAGCGCCCGGGCGTGCTCGGCGCCGTCGACTGGATCTTCAACGGCTGGGGCGCTCCCGACTGGGCCGAGTGGCGCAAGGCCGCACAGCACGCCCGCATCGTGGCCGGCGCCGTCGGGGCGGAGCTCGTGAGCTCGACGCTCGTCAACGAGGGCGGCGGCATCCACGTCGACGGCGAAGGCACGGTGCTGCTCACCGAGACCGTGCAGCTCGACCCGCGACGCAACCCCTACGCCGACAAACAGCGGATCGAGGCCGAGATGGCCAGGACGATCGGCGCGACGAAGGCGATCTGGCTGCCGCGCGGGCTCACTCGCGACTACGACGACTTCGGGACGAACGGCCACGTCGACATCGTCGCCACGATCGTCTCCCCCGGCCGGCTCCTGCTGCACGACCAGCAGAACCCGCAGCACCCCGACCACGCCGTCTCCCGCGACCTTCGCGCCCTCCTCTCCGAGCAGACGGATGCCGCCGGTCGCCGCGTGGAAGTGATCGACCTGCCCGCGCCCTCGACGCTGAGCGACGGCGAGGGGCCCGTCGACTGGAGCTACGTCAACCATCTCGTGACGAACGACGGTGTGGTCGCGTGCGGGTTCGGCGACGAGAAGGCGGATGCCGCGGCCCGCGAGATCCTCGCGGACGCGTACCCCGGACGCCGCGTGGTCACGGTCGACGCGCGCCCGCTGTTCGACCGCGGCGGCGGCATCCACTGCATCACGCAGCAGCAGCCTTCCGTGGACGGGTCGCGCTGATGTTCGACGTCGTCGAAGCCTCCATCGCCGATCTGCGCCGCGCGCTCGAGAGCGGCACCGCGACCGCGGTCGACCTCGTCGACGCCTACCGGGCTCGCATCGCCGCCTTCGATGCGCCGGGCACGCCGACCGCCCTGAACGCGGTGGTGGTCGCGAACCCCGACGCACGCGCCGAGGCTGCGGCCTCCGACGCCCGCCGTGCCCGAGGCGAGGTGCTCGGCCCCCTCGACGGCATCCCGTACACGGCGAAGGACAGCTACCTCGTGCGGGGGCTCACCGCCGCAGCCGGAAGCCCGGCCTTCGCGGATCTGATCGCCCAGCGCGACGCCTTCACGATCGAGCGCCTGCGCGCGGGCGGAGCGATCTGCCTCGGGCTGACGAACATGCCGCCGATGGCCAACGGCGGCATGCAGCGTGGGGTCTACGGCCGAGCGGAGAGCCCGTACAACGCCGCGTTCCTCACCGCACCCTTCGCGTCGGGCTCCTCCAACGGCTCCGGCACCGCGACCGCCGCGAGCTTCGCCGCCTTCGGGCTCGGAGAGGAGACCTGGTCCTCCGGTCGCGGCCCTGCGACCAACAACGCCCTGTGCGCCTACACCCCCTCCCGCGGCGTGATCTCGACCCGGGGCAACTGGCCGCTCGTTCCCACGATGGACGTGGTGGTGCCGCACACCCGCACCATGGCCGACCTGCTCGAAGTGCTCGAGGTGATCGTCGCCGACGACCCCGACTCCCGCGGCGACTTCTGGCGAGCACAGCCGTGGGTCCCGATCCCCTCGGCCACCTCGGGCCGACCGGACTCGTATGCGGCCCTCGCCACCGGCACCCCGGCAGCGCTCGACGGCATGCGGATCGGCATCCCGAAGATGTACATCAATGCGGATCCGGATGCCGGGAGCGCCCAGGCCCCGGGCATCGGCGGCCCGACGGGTCGGCGCATCGAGACGCGAGCGAGTGTGATCGAACGGTGGGAGGCGGCACGCCGCGACCTGAGCGCCGCCGGAGCGACCGTGATCGAGGTCGACTTCCCGGTGGTGTCCAACTACGAGGGAGACCGCCCGGGCGCCCCCACCCTCCCGACGCGTGGACTGGTGTCGCCCGAGTACCTGCGACGCGAGATCGTCGACCTCTCGGCGTGGGCGTGGGAGGACTTCCTGCAGGCGAACGGCGATCCGGCTCTCCGCACGCTCACGGAGGTCGACGGGGCCACGATCTTCCCGCACCCGGAAGGCGCCCTCCCCGACCGCTACACCGGCTTCGACGACGACATCGCCGAGTATCCGGACTGGGTGCGGAGCCACCCCGATACCCCCTTCACGGACATGCCCGAGCTCGAGAACGGGCTGCGGGGCCTGGAGGAGACGCGTCGCCGCGACCTCGAGGAGTGGATGGATGCGCTCCGCCTCGACGCCGTGGTGTTCCCCGCGGTCGCGGATGTGGCCCCGGCCGACATGGACGTGAACCCGGCCTCCGCCGACCTGGGGTGGCGTAACGGCACCTGGATCGCGAACGGCAACCTCGCCATCCGACACCTCGGCATCCCGACGGTCACGGTTCCGATGGGGCTGATGAGCGACATCGGCATGCCGATCGGCCTGACCTTCGCCGGACGCGCGTACGACGACACGATGCTGCTGCGCCTGGCCGCGGCGTTCGAAGCCACCGGCGCTCCGGGCACGCGGCGCACTCCCCCGCCGCGCACACCGGCCCTGCCGCCGGACGACTGATGCGGATCGAGAACATTTCATTTCTGTGACGCTCGCCACAGAAGTGATATGTTCGGCGCATGAGCACCGAGAACGAACGCGCCCTCGAATCCGGGATCGTCACCGACCTGTCCGGACGGATGACCTACGGGTCGTACCTGGCGCTGGACCAGTTGCTCACGGCACAGCACCCGGTGAGCGAGCCGCAGCATCACGACGAGATGCTGTTCATCATCCAGCACCAGACCACCGAGCTGTGGCTCAAGCAGCTGCTGCACGAGCTTTCGTCCGCTCGGGAGCTGCTCGCCCGTGACGACCTGCGCGAAGCACTCAAGCGCATCGCCCGGGTCAAGCGCATCCAGGACGTGATGACGCAGCAGTGGTCGGTGCTCGCCACCCTCACGCCCACCGAGTACGCACAGTTCCGCGGAGCGCTCGGCAACTCGTCCGGGTTCCAGTCCGTGCAGTACCGCGCGGTGGAGTTCGCCCTCGGCAACAAGAACGAGAAGATGCTGAACGTCTTCGCCGACCACCCCGCGAACCTCGCGCTGCTCACGGCCGAGTGGGAGAAGCCGACCCTGTACGACGAGTTCCTGCGGTTCGCCGCCCGGCGCGGACTGCCGGTGCCGTCGTCGATCCTCGACCGCGATGTGCGCGAGCCGTACCGCGAGACCCCGGAGCTGGTGCCCGCGATCCGCGAGATCTACCAGGCCCCGAACCGGTACTGGGACCTGTACGAAGCGTGCGAAGACCTGGTCGACCTCGAGGACAACTTCCAGTTCTGGCGCTTCCGGCACCTCAAGACCGTCTCCCGCACGATCGGCATGAAGGTCGGCACCGGCGGCTCCAGCGGCGTCGGCTTCCTGCAGCGCGCCCTGGATCTGACATTCTTCCCCGAGCTCTACACCGTGCGCACCGAGATCGGCAGCTGATGCACGCCGCGACGTTCTTCGACGGGGTCGGCTGGCGCGAGGGCGTCGTCGAGCTCGTCGACGGGCGGGTGCGGCTGAGCGATGGGCACTCCGACGCCGACCTCCCGCGCCTCGACGGCGTCGTGCTGGGCGGGTTCACGGACCACCACGTGCACCTGCAACTCGTCGACCACGCGCAGTTGTCGGGTTCGCGCCTGGGA
Organism: Microbacterium sp. J1-1; assembly: GCF_024498615.1. Classification (NCBI taxonomy): domain Bacteria; kingdom Bacillati; phylum Actinomycetota; class Actinomycetes; order Micrococcales; family Microbacteriaceae; genus Microbacterium; species Microbacterium sp. J1-1. The sequence goes on from NZ_CP089590.1 coordinate 2,971,523, forward strand.
CGCGTGGTCGACCTCGGCGGCAACCCGGGCGTGCTGCGCCGACTCGCGCGTGGCGGGATCAAAAACGCGCCTGCGACCAGCGATTCCGGCACGTTTTTCATCCCGCACCCACACCCGATCCCGCGCGCGCTCGTCGTCGAGTTCGCGGGGGCGTTCGTCACGGCCCCGGGTGGATACCCCTCCGACCGCGAGTGGGCGCCGGAAGGCTCGGTGCGCGAGGTCGCGGACGAGAGAGCAGCGGCGAAGGCGGTGGCCGAGATGGCGGCTACCGGGGCGTCCTGCCTCAAGGTCACGAGCAACAGCACGGCCGGACCGATCTTCTCGGATGACCTGTTCCGCACGATCGTCGGACTCGCCGCGAGCCGTTCCCTCCCGGTCGTCGCCCACGCCGAAGGACCGGGTGAGGCGCAGCGCGTCGTCGCCCTCGGCGCTGCCCGCCTCGCCCATGCCCCGTTCACGGAACACCTCGATGATGAGGAGATCGCCCGGCAAGCGGCCTCCGCGTCGTGGATCTCGACCCTCGCCATCCACGACGGCCTCACGCGCACGGTCGCGATCGACAACGTCCGCCGTTTCCACGCGGCAGGAGGGACCGTGCTCTACGGGACCGACCTGGGCAACGGGCCGATGCCCAACGACCTGAACGCCCGGGAGATCGCCGCCCTCCGCGAGGCCGGCCTCCACTCCGATGCGCTCCTGCACGCGCTCTCCCCGATGGATCCGCTCGCCCCGTCGGCGACGCTCCTGTTCCTTCCCGGTGCCTCTCCCGCAACAGCCGACCCGCTCGCCGCCCGCCCCCTCATCCCCGCAGACCTGAAGGTGTGACATGACCGACCCCCTCGACCGTGAATTGCTCGACCTCGCCCGCACCCTCGACGCCGCCGACCCGCTGCGCGCGCACCTCGACGCGTTCGCCGACGCCCCGGGCGTCACGGCCTACCTCGACGGCAACTCCCTCGGCCGTCCGCTGCGCGACATCCCCGAGAAGCTCGCCGCGTTCGTGCGCGAGGACTGGGGCACGCGGCTCATCCGCTCCTGGGACGAACAGTGGATGGCGCTGCCGATGGAGTTGGGCGACCGCATCGGACGCGTGGCACTCGGAGCCGACGCGGGCCAGACCGTCGTGGCCGATTCGACCAGCGTGCTGATCTACAAGCTCATGCGTGCCGCCGCGACCGCCGATCCCACCCGGACGGAACTCGTGATCGAGGCGGGGAACTTCCCCACCGACCGCTTCCTGGCCGAAGGCGTCGCCGCCGAGACCGGCCTGACCCTGCGCTGGCTGGAACCCGACCCCGTGGCCGGCGTGACCGTCGCCGACGTGGCCGCGGTCGTCTCGCAGCGCACGGCCCTGGTGTCGCTCAGCCACGTCGACTACCGATCCGGAGCCCTGGCGGATATGCCCGGCATCACTGCCGTCACGCACGAGGCCGGCGCGCTGATGATGTGGGATCTGTGTCACTCCGCCGGCGTCGTGCCGATGCAGCTCGACGACTGGGGCGTGGACCTCGCGGTCGGCTGCACGTACAAGTACCTGAACGGTGGCCCCGGATCCCCCGCCTTCGCGTACCTCCGCCGCGGGCTCCACGGCGTGCTGCGGCAGCCGATCCAGGGGTGGTGGAGTGCCGCCGACATCTTCGCGATGGGCCCCGAGTACGTGCCGTCCGGCGATATCCGCCAGCTTCTCAGCGGCACGCCGCCGGTCACATCGATGCTTGCGATGCAGGGGATGCTCGACCTGATCGAGGAGTCGACGATCGAGAGCGTGCGTGCCAAATCCCGCTCCCTGACCGATCTGGCGGTCCGCGCCTACGATGCCGTCCTCGCGCCCCTCGGTGTGCGCTTGCTCAGCCCGCGCGACGCCGACCTCCGGGGCGGACACGTGACGATCGGCCATGCCGACTTCCGGGACGTGACGCGGAAGCTGTGGGCGGAGGGGATCATCCCGGACTTCCGCTTCCCCGACGGCATCCGCCTCGGCCTCTCCCCGCTGAGCACCTCGCACGTCGAGACGATCACGGGTGTGCTCGCCATCCGCGATGCGCTGGAGTCCGGTGACTTCTGACTTCCCGGACGCCCCCGTCCTCGACGACATCGATGCACGTCCCGGCAGCACGGCCTCGCTGCTGCGGACGTTCATCGGCGTCTTCCTGCGTCCTCTCGGCGGATGGATCTCGGCGGCGGACCTGGTGGCGCTCGCGGGCGACCTCGGCATCCCGCCCACGCAAGCCCGCACCGGCATCACCCGCCTCAAGCAGAAAGGGCTGCTGCTCGCCGAGCGCGACGACACGATCGGCTACCGGTTGAACCCGGCCGCGATCCCGATGCTGGAGCGCGGCGACCGTCGCATCTTCGAGATGCGCGAGATGACGGATACCGACCCGTGGTGCCTGGTCTCCTTCTCGATCCCGGAGAGCGCGCGCAGCACCCGTCATCAACTGCGTCGCCGACTGCAGTGGATCGGTGCCGGAGTCGTGTCGCCCGCGCTGTGGATCTGTCCCGGGCACCTCAAGGACGAGGCCCTGCAGATCCTCCACGAGCTCGACGCGCGGCGCTGGGCGACGCTGTTCCTGGCCTCCGCCCCTGCCCCGGCCGGCACGCTCGTCGAGGCGGCTGCCCAGTGGTGGGACCTCGACGCGCTGCGCGCCGAGCACCTCGCCTTCCAGGCGTCTCTCGCGACGTTGCCGACGGAGCCCTTCGCCGCGTCTGTGCAGCTGATCGACCGCTGGCGGGTGCTGCCGTACACCGACCCGGGCCTGCCGCCGTCGATGCTGCCGACGGATTGGCCCGGTCGGCGCAGCTTCGACGAGTTCGCCCGCCGGTCGGCGGCTCTGGCGGAACCTGCGTGGGAGCACGTGCGCGCCCGGCTCACCGAGCGCGCACGTTCCGTCTAGTCCGCGCGCCCGCCGACTTCGGCGAGGAATCCCGCCACGTGTTCCTGCAGGCGCAGGATGCGCAAGTCGCGCGCGAACTCCCGGTCGAAGCCCTGATAGGCCAGCGGCGGCAGGATGCGCACGTTGCGGTTGCAGCCGAACTCGGCGCACGTGAGGACGCCCACGGAGTCGCCCTTGCGCCCCGCAGGTCCGGCTTTGCGCGCGACGTACAGCTGCACGTCGTTGCGGAGCGTGACGTCTTCGCACCACGAGCACTGGGCGCGGGCGAGCACCCGCTGCTCGGCGCGCTGCAGGAAGACGCCCACCACGGCGTCGTCGACCCAGGTGACGACGTAGGCCCGACGGGGGATCTTCGGGTCGACCCAGCCGAGGAAGTCGAGCCGCTCGAAGTCGATCTCGGCGAAGCCGGGCGGAAGGGACAGGTCGGAGACCTCCTTGCGGGAGGCGTTGAGGAAGGAGGCGCGGATGGCGCGCTCGTCGATGGGACGCATGGGAGCAGTGCTTTCAGGTTTTCGCCGCGACGGGCGAGTCGATCGGAGTGAGGAGCCCGGACAGGGAAGCCGGGTACGACGCGACACCGGCGACGGGGTTCCGCCTCCGGCCGGTCCTCAGCCTCTGTCTGCGGCGCGAGGGGCGCCTGCAGCTCCGCTCTGCGCCCGAGGGGCGCTCATCGACGACAGCACCCGGCGATTCTACACCCGTATGTTTCGCCGCATGTCGGGCCGCCTGGCCCGGGATCGGCAGGCGACCTACTCTTTTCAGAACATCGATCCGAAGGAGACCACCGTGACCACGCCGCTCAACCGCCTTTCGCCCGTCCCGGTGCGTGAGCGTGCGGCGTGCATGTGCAGCAACGGCGGCCGCTGCTCGTCCTTCGCTCCGGGTCACGCTCTGCACCTGATCCAGGCGCGCATCGCCTCGGCGACCTCCGCGGAATGGGTCGACGGCATCGTGGAGGCGTCCGACCCGGTGGCGGGCGACCTCGTCGTGCGCACGCTCGACGGCGCCGTGCACGCGCTGTGGAACGCCTCGGGCGCGGCACTCGAGGCGGGGCCCGGAACACCGGTGGCGCTGCACGCCCGCTACGCGGTCCTCGCCGTGGGACGCACGCAGTTCAACGTCGCCGCCGTCTGAGCCGACCGCGGCTCAGGCACCCGCCATCATCATGTCCCTCATCGCCGCGCACGCGTCCATGCACGCCTGGCAGGCCTGAGCGCACAGACGGCAGACCTCACTCATGTCGGCGTGCTCCATGCACTCGTCCATGCAGGTCTGACACATGGCGATACACGCATCGAGCATCGCCATCATCGAGGCCGGCGTCATCCCCTGCATCCGCAGCATCGATCGCATCATCGTGCTCGCCATGTCCGCGCAATTCATGCAGGCCGGAGAACAATCCATCATCTGCGTCGAACACACCGTGCAGGCCTGTTCGCACGCCGCACACGCGTCCATGCACGCCTGCACCACCGACATGTCCATCATCTGCATGTCCGGCATCGACTCCATGTTCTTCGACATGGCGCCCATCATCATCGAGTCCATCGCACACCGCTTTCTCGGTCGGGTCGACGGGCAGGACCACCCGCCTGGCGCCAGGCTAGTCCTCCGCGCTCGCTGCGTCGATGGGGGCAGAACGTTGACACGACCCGTCTCGATTGTCAATCCCGTAGCTGCTTCCGCGCCCGCGTGGAAAGGTCGGACACAATCGAATCCGCCCACGAGAGGAGCAGAACATGAGTGCTGCAGACGACATGAAGCACGCTGCCGAGAAGGCCGCCGGAAAGGTCAAGGAAGGCGTCGGAAAGCTCACCGACAACGAGCGACTCGAGGCCGAGGGCCAGGCGGACCAGGTGAAGGCTTCGGCCAAGCAGGCCGGCGAGGACGTGAAGGACGCAGCCGGCAAGGCCGGAGACAGCGTCCGCGACGCGTTCGACAAGAAGTAAGGACCGGTCCCCCGGACACCGAAGAGGTGAGGTCCGCCGATGGGCGGGCCTCACCTCGATGGGTCAGACGTTGTGAGTCGTCAGACCTTGCGGCTGCCGCTGATCGCTCGGATCAACCAGGCGATCACAGCGATCGCGAGGAGGACGAGCCCGACCCACAGGAGGAACTGGAGCGACTGCACCAGTCCTCCGGTGATCGCAAGGATCACGGCGACGACGATGACGATGATCAGGAGGATGTTCATCGGTCTTTCCCTTCTTTCGGCAGGCGCGGACGCCCGACTGCGGTGCCCTCACGCTAGCCCGAGAAGACCATCTGCCCGAGGGGGTTGACTTCCACCCTCCGAGTGCGCGAAGGAGACGAGCACATGCCAGGAAGACGCGAGAACTCGCTGAAGGATCCCGAACTGTACGAAGAGCTTCGGAACGACGGGGCATCCAAGGAGAAAGCCGCCCGCATCTCGAACGCCGCCGCGAAAGAGGGCCGCAGTGCGGTCGGGCGCCGCGGCGGGGAGCACGGCGACTACGAGGACTGGACGGTCCCCGAGCTGCGCAGACGCGCCAAGGAGCTGGGCCTGACCGGCTACAGCGGAAAACGGAAGTCGGAGCTGATCTCCGCGCTCAGGGATCACTGAGGCTGCGGATGACGCGCTTCGGCATCGAGGAGGAGTTCCTCTTCGTCGATGCGCACTCCCTCACCCCGGTCACCCTGGCCGCAGGGACGCGCGAGCGCATCACCCGACTGCGGACGGGCGGCGAGGTCACGAAGGAGTATCTGACCTCGCAGATCGAATGCCTCACGGAGCCGGTGTCGACCGCCACGGATGCGGAGACGCAGTCGACCCATCTCCGCGGCCTGATCGGCTGGCACGCCCGCGAGCAGAGCGCGATCGCCGCGGGTACCGGCACCCCCTTCGCGACGACCCGTTCCTCGGCGGTGTCTCCCTCCGCGCACTACGACGACGTCGCGTCGTGGCTCGGCCACCTCACCCGCGACCACGAGGTCAACGGCCTGCATGTGCATGTGGAGGTGCTCGACGACGAGGAACGGGTGCGCGCACTCAACCGGGTACGGGGCTGGCTCCCGGTGCTGCTCGCCCTCACCGGCAACAGCCCTTTCGCGGGCGGGCGCGACTCGAGCTTCTCGAGCTGGCGAAGCATCCTGATCCGCCGGTTGCCGGGATCGTGGAGCCCACCCCGGTTCCGCGACTTCGACGACTACCGCACGCAGGTGGAGCGGCTCGTCGATCTGCGGGCGATCACCGACCCGGCGGCCCTCTCCTGGGCGGCGCGGATCTCGGATCGCTTCCCCACGGTCGAGCTTCGGGTCTTCGATGCGCAGCTGACCGCGGAGGATGCCGTGTTCGCCGCCGTCCTCTCCCGCGCGATCGTCCTCACCGACGAGCAGCCGCACGGGGATGCCGGGATCGACGGCCTCGACGCCTCATTGTGGACGGCCGCCCGCCACGGGATGGACGCCCGCATCATCGATCCCACGACCGGAGCGGTCGCCGCCGCCTGGGCGGTCGCCGATCGGATGCTCGCCGTCATCGCCTCCACGCTCCGTGACCTCGGTGACGACGAGCGGGTCCGCGAAGGGATCGCCCGACTGCGGGCGGTCGGCACCGGCGCCGACCGGCAACGTCGGGCCCTCGACCGGGGCGGGACGCCGATGCTCGCCCGGCTGCTCGCCGCAGGCACCCCGGCGCCGGTGGCCTGACCCCCACCGCCCCGGTGTCCGTCACCGGGAGTAAGGTCGGCCTGTGGCATCCTTCGCCCCTCTCCAGCGCCTCGTGATCTCGATCGCCGTGCTCGCCTCGTTCGTGACGTTCCTCGACGGCACAGTCGTCAACGTCGCACTGCCGGCGATCAGTCGTGAACTCGGCGGCGGCATCACCACGCAGCAGTGGGTGGTCGACGCGTATCTGATCACGCTCAGCGCCCTGATCCTGCTCGCAGGCTCCGTCTCCGACGCGTACGGACGCGTCCTCGTGATGCGCATCGGCCTGATCTCCTTCGGCATCGCCTCCATCGCGGTCGCCGCCGCCGTCGACCCGCTGATGCTGATCGTCGCCCGGGCCGCGCAGGGCGCCGCCGGAGCGCTGCTGGTCCCGAGCTCGCTCGCGCTGATCACCGCGACCATGCGCGCCGACGTCCAGGCCCGGGCCATCGGGGTGTGGACCGCGTTCACCACGGGGGCGCAACTGGTCGGGCCGCTGCTGGGCGGCTTGTTCGTCGACTTCATCTCCTGGCGGTTCGTCTTCCTCATCAACGTCATTCCCATCGGGATCACCCTGTTCCTGCTGGCCCGTCTGCATCTGCCCGAGCATCCGCGCGGCATCAAGGTCGACTGGTGGAGCGGTGCCTTGTGCGCGATCGGGCTCGGCGCCGTGGTGTTCGCGCTGATCGAGCAGCCCAACATGGGATGGCAGTCGCCCGCCATCTGGATCCCCGCGGTCGCCGGCGCCGCCCTGTTCGGGTTGTTCCTGTGGCGTCAGCAGCACTCCACCTCCCCGCTCATGCCACTGTGGCTGTTCCGCGTGCGCGACTTCGGGTGGGGAAACCTCGCCACCCTCTTCGTGTACGCCGCCCTGTCACTCAACGGCTTCGTCGTCGGTGTCTACCTGCAGCAGGGTGCCGGGCTGAGCGCGACGGCCGCCGGTCTCGCGAGCCTGCCGATGACCATCCTGATGATCCTGGTGAGCTCGCGCGCCGGTCGCTGGGCGGGCAGGTGGGGTCCGCGCATCTTCATGACGGTCGGACCGCTGATCATGGCCGTCGGCGCCCTGATGCTCCTGTCGGTCGCCGACGATTTCGACTACTGGTGGCAGGTGCTGCCCGCGATGATCGTGATGGGTCTCGGTCTGTCCCTCACCGTGGCCCCGCTGACCGCCGCGATCCTCGGTGCGATCGATGAGAACCACTCCGGCATCGCCTCGGCCGTCAACAACGCCGTCTCGCGCGTCGCCGGACTGCTCGTGGTCGCGATGCTCTCCACGATCGTCGGCGGACAGCTCGACCTCGATGGGTTCCACAGTGCGGCGTGGGTCACCGCGATACTGCTCGTGATCGGCGGGGTGGTGTCGTGGATCGGCATCCGTCGCAATCCGGCCGAGCCCGTCCCGGCGGACATCGCGGCCTCCGGCACGGATCCGCATTGACCTCGTCGAGGGGCCCGCGCAGACCCGACGGCCGGACGCGCCGGGGCGCGCTGCTCTCCGCCGTCGCGGCACTGGTGCTCACGCTCGGAGGGTGTGCCGATGCCCCGGCGACGCCCGAGTCCGAGCGCGCCCCTGTGCTCCCGCCGGCCGGTGCCGTTCCGGACTATCAGCTCGGTGGTGCCTATGATCCCGCGCCGGAAGTCGGCATCGTGGGGCGCGACCGTGGTGCCGATCCCGCACCGGGCGTCTACTCGATCTGCTACGTCAACGGTTTCCAGACCCAACCGGCTGAGCTCGGTTCCTGGCCTGACGATCTCCTGCTGCGACACGACGGCGAGGTCGTGTTCGATCCGGACTGGCCGGATGAGGCCCTGCTCGACACGGCGAGCGCCGAGCGCCGCGAGCGGATCGCGGACACGGTGACCGCGTGGATCGAGGGCTGCGCCGAGTCCGGTTTCGATGCCGTGGAGTTCGACAACCTCGACTCGTACTCGCGGTCGGACGGCGCGCTCTCGCTCGAGGACAACCTCGCGCTGGCGACCCTCTACGTCGAGGCCGCCCACGCGGCGGGGCTCGCTGCCGGACAGAAGAACGCCGCGGAGGACGCTTCCACACTGCATGAGCGAGCGGGCTTCGACTTCGCCGTCACCGAGGAATGCGCGGTGTACCGGGAGTGCGGCGTGTACACAGCGGTCTACGGAGAACACGTCATCGACATCGAGTACACGGATGAACTCCCCCGCCCGTTCATCGAGATGTGCGCAGACGGCGACGCGCCCTCCTCGATGGTGCTCCGCGACCGTGATCTCGTCACGCCCGGTGACGACGGGTACGCGTTCGAGACCTGCCCTTAGAGAGGCGTCGGAGCCTCCGCGTCAAGTCCCTGTACCTGTCAGGGGTTTGCGCACAGGATGCTCCTGTCCCCATCGTCAGGAGCCCGACCTATGACCGCATCCACCCTCGTCGCCCCCACCGCCCTCGCCTTCCGCGACCGCGGCCCGCTGAGCCGCGCAGTCATCGCACATCTCACGGAGGGCACCGCGTCCGACCACACCGCACTCGCCGCCGACGCCGTGGCAGCGAGCACCGAGGTCGTGCGCGACGACGACATCCAGCTCGCGCTGTTCGTCCTCTACGCCTCCGCCTACGGATCGCTGCCGCAGCTGGACGCCGACCTCGAGTGGGACCCCGCGCTCCTGCGGACCAGACAGGTCCTCGAGGCGGCGTTCGAGAGGTCACTGCGCGCGCGCATTCCGACGCCCGACTTGCCGGACCCGACCGTGGATGCCGTCGGCCGCTCCCTCTTCGCCCTCGCCGAGGCCGACACCGGGCCGAGCCTCTCGCGCTACTTCGTGAAGAAGGCGACCGAGGAGCAGGCGCGGGAGATGCTCATCCAACGTTCGGCCTACACGCTGCGCGAGGCCGACCCGCACTCGTGGGCGATCCCGCGGCTGGACGGTCGCGCCAAGGCCGCGCTGGTCGAGATCCAGTCCGACGAGTACGGAGGCGGGCGTCCACAGCGTGTGCACGCCACGCTCTTCGCTCGTGCGATGACGGCCGCGGGTCTCGACGCGACCTATGGCGCGTACATCGACGATCTGCCCGCGCTCACCCTCGCCTCGCTGAACATGATGTCGCTGTTCGGCCTCAACCGCCGCCTGGTGGGCGCGATCGTCGGACACCTGGCGGCCTACGAGATGACCTCCTCCATCCCCTGCCGCCTGTACGCCGACGGCTTGCGTCGTCTGGGCTTCGACGCCGCGGTGACGGCGTACTTCGACGAGCATGTGGAAGCGGATGCGGTGCACGAGCAGATCGCCACCCGTGATCTGGCGGGAAGCCTCGCCGAAGATCATCCGGAGTTGCTCCCCGACATCATGTTCGGGGCCGCCGCCTGCCTGACGGTGGACGGCTGGGGTGGCACCGCCACACTGGAGGCGTGGACGGCGGGGGCCTCCGCGCTCCGGCAGCGGGCGGGCGTATGAGCGCCGCACGGGAGCCGGTGACGATCACGCCGTACCCCGACGGCCCGCTGCTGGTGCGGGGCGACATCGAGGTGCTGACCGTCGAGGGGGATCCGATCGCGCCGCACCGCCGGACGGTCGCCCTTTGCCGCTGCGGCCTCTCCGCCCTCAAGCCCTTCTGCGACGGCACGCACAAGGCGGCCGGCTTCCGCACCGACGACTGACGGGGGAAGGGGTGTCGACTCGTGCACTCACTGTGCGCGTCGGAGGCCCCGTGCACGATAGGAGCATGACCGACGGCTACGACCCGGACTTCCTCGGCACGCCACTGCCACTTCCACGCCCCGCGCAACCGAGCCGTGAACTTCCCTACCCGCGCTTCACCGTGCTGCTCGACCCCGCACGCAGACTGGCTGCAGTGACGGCGGTCAACATCGACGGTGCCCGGCTCCGGGAACTGCCCCGCACGGGCGAGTGGCGGCTCGATCCCCGCATCCCCGCCGATGAGCAGACGGGACCGGCGGTCTACGCGCGCAACGATCTCGATCGGGGCCACTTGGTGCGGCGGCGCGACCCGGGCTGGGGCGAACTCTCCGAGGCGAGGTCGGCGGCGGAGGCGACCTTCTTCTATCCCAACGCCGCACCCCAGGCGGCGGCGTTCAACCAGTCCAAGGAGCTCTGGCTCGGCCTCGAGGATCACGTGCTCGCCTACGCCGAGACCACAGACCAGCGCGTGTCGGTGTTCACCGCGCCGGTCCTCGCCGACGATGACCCGCCCTACCGGGGTGTCCGGATCCCGCGCCGCTTCTGGAAGATCGCCGCATGGCGCAGCGGAGACGAGCTCACTGCGGCCGGCTTCGTGCTCGATCAGTCCGCGCTGGTCGACACCCGTGAGACGACACTCGTCGTCCCGCCATTGGCGGCGTTCCGCACGTTCCAAGTGCCCGTCTCCGACATCGCTGCCCTGACCGGGCTCGGCCTCGGGCCACTGCTCGCCTCCGACGTGCTCGTGCAGCCGGGAGCACGGGAGACCGGATGGCGACCTCTCGACACGGCCGGTGACATCGCGCTCTGACGACCGTCGTCCGCTCACATCTCGTAGACGTCACGCCGGTGAGCCACCCGGACGACGGTGACCAGCACCCGGTCGTCGATCACTTCGTAGAGCACACGGTAGTCGCCGACTCGCACCCGCCAGGCGTTGTCGTACCCTGCGAGCTTGCGCACCCCGTGAGGACGCGGCTCCCGCTCGAGTTCAGAGATCCCGGCGAGAATGCGGCGACGATTCTGTGGATCCAGCTTGCGGACCTCTTTCGCGGCCGCCGTCGTGAACTCGACCCGATACGCAGTCACGCAACTTCCGAGCGCAGTTCATCCAGCGTGACGCGCTGCCCATCATCGGCCGTGCGCGCCGCGGCGAACTCTGCCGCATCGCGGGCGGCCTCGAGCTCCTCAAGCAGCTCGAGGTCGTCCACACTGATCACCACGGCAGTGAGCTTTCCGTGACGCGTGACGCCCACGCGCTCCGAACCGTAAGCGACGCCCCCGAGGACGTCAGCGAGGCTGTCGCGCAGATCCTTCGATGGGACACTGCGGCTGATCGTGTTCATAGCGACATTATACAACTTATGTACATAAGTTACGTAAAGTGCATTGATTCCGCGTGCTTTCGTTCGTCGACGTCCGCCGGGAACAGCGGGTCACGCTCCGACGCGCACCGACTCCAGCGACGGGTAGTCGGTGTATCCCTCCGCGGTCCGGCCGTAGAACAGCGCGGGGCGGGGTTCGTTGAGCTCGGAGTCCTGACGCCAGCGCTCGATCAGGTCGGGGTTGGCGATCACCGGACGCCCGGCAGCGACCGCATCTGCGATGCCGTCGGCGACGAGTGCCTCTGCGGCTTCCCGCGTCGTCTCGATCGCGAAGCCGGTGTTGACGATCAGCGGGGCGCCCGCCCTGCGGCGGATGTCTTGCACGAGCTCGCCGGCAGGATCGGCGTTGAGCACGTCGATGAAGGCGAGAGCGAGCGGCGCGAGCCCCTCGGCGACGGCCGTGTAGGTCGCGTGTACGTCGGCGTCGTCCTCTTCCAGCACTCCCTGGATGTTGTGCTGCGGCGAGAGACGGATGCCGGTGCGATCGGCTCCGACGGCGGCAGCGACGGTCGACACGACCTCGATCGCGAAGCGTGCCCGGTTCTCGGGAGACCCGCCGTACACGTCGTCGCGGACGTTCGACACGGGCGAGAGGAACTCGTGCACCAGGTAGCCGTTGGCGCCGTGCACCTCGACGCCGTCGAAGCCGGCGGCGATCGCGTTGCGAGCTGCCTGAGCGAACTGCTCGACGACCTCGGGGATCTCCTCCAGCGTGAGGGCGTGGGCGATGGGCAGATCGGCCTTGCCCTCGGGCGTGCGGGTCTGTCCGGGTGCGGCGAGCGCGCTGGGTGCGACGACCCGGGGCTCTCCCGAGATCGCGGGGTGGCCCACACGACCGCCGTGCATGAGCTGCATCACGATCGTTCCTCCCTCGGCGTGGACCGCCGCGGTGATCGACTTCCACGCCTCGATCTGTGCGGGCGTGACGATGCCCGGCTGCCCGGGGTAGGACTTGCCTTCAAGAGCCGGCCAGACACCTTCGGAGATGATCAGTCCCTGCCCTGCGCGCTGCCGGTAGTACTCCGCCATCGTCGCGGTCGGCACACCGTCGTCATCGGCACGCGTGCGGGTGAGCGGCGCCATGACGACGCGATTGGTCAGCGGGAGGGCGCCGAAGCGGGCCGGTTCGTAGAGATTCACAGTGGGAGGTAAGGCCCGGAGCGCTCCCCGTATTCCCTCAGTTCCCGCCGAGCGCCGCGAGCAGGTCGGCGAAATGGTCGAGGTCGGCTGCCGTCCACCTGCGCAGCCGCTCCCCCATGCGCCCCTCGTACTGCGACCGCGCGAGCGCGACCCGCTCCTGCGCGAGGTCGGTGGCCACGAGGACGCGCGCCCGGCCGTCCTCCGGATCCGGGATGCTCTCGACGAGTCCCAGCTGTTCGAGCTGGCGCACCTGGCGGCTCACGGCCGACTTGTCGGTCTGCAGGCGTTCGATGATCGCCCCGGCCGAGGTCGCCTTGCCCGTCGCGATGGAGGTGAGCACCTGGTAGCCGAGGGGCTGCAGGTCGGGGTGCACGGTAGCCGCGGCCTCACGCCAGCTCACCCGGATCCGTGCGAAGAGACGTCCGAGTTCCTGTTCGACCCGGGTGATGGCGTGATCGATCTCCGCGTCCCCCAACAGTTCCGCGTCGGCGTCGGATTCGGGGGTCTCGGCGGGGGCGTCGGAGGAGGCGCTCATGCTCGCCAGTGTACGGCGAAGGGGGTGGCCAGCTGCTGCGCTACTGTCCCACCATGAGCATTGCTCGTCACCTGCGCCGCAGCATCGCAGCAGCGGCCACCGCCGCTGTCACGGCGCTCGCGCTCACCGCGGGCTCGCCCAGTTCCCATTCACCGGATGAAGACCCAGCGGACGATGGGCCTGCCGCACCGGTACGTGACGGTCTGTAGTCGCGCCGCGAGGGCGACGTCGGTGCCGGTTGAGGACGTTCGAGGGGCGGAGCGGCCCGGAGGTCAGTGCTACATTCCGTTCATGAGGGTGTGGATTGTGCACTTGGAAGATACTCCTGGTTTCATCGGTGTTTTCGATGTCGAAGATGACGCGTACGAATTCCAGGACAAATACGCGGCTGATAGCGGACTCCCAGTTCTGCTTACGCCTGTTGCGGTGCCCTATCGGGCCACGGGACTAGATGCGGCTCTCTATTCGGAGTAAACACGACAGAGCGCGCAACACGCGTCAAGCGGTGCGTGCGATCACCCTGGATACGCAAGAACGAGCGGCATGGTGTAGCTCGTGAGCCGGGGTGAGGTCCCCTACTGATGGGTTCGCCGCACCAACGCAGCCAGAATCCGATCCTTCACAAGGTGAAGCTCGCCACGGGCATATCGGATCTGGATGTGACCGTCGATGTCGGGTACGGGCCGCGAGCCCCCGCCACGGACTGCACGAGAACGCCAGTGTGAGACGAAGCCCCGCTGTCGATCGTGACAGCGGGACTTCGCCTCACACCTCTGCGAGCAGCCGGAAGACCTTGGACGCGGCTCGGATCTCCTCGGGAGTGAGCTCATCGATCACGGCTTGGAGGCGGGAGCCGTACTCGCGGCGGACCTCCGCGAGCGCCGCACCCGCACCTGCCGTGACCGTCAGCACCCGGAGTCGTCCGTCGCGCTCATCCGGTCGTGACTCCAGAAGCGCCAGCTCCTCCAGCATCCGCACCTGGCGACTGATGACCGACTTGTCCATCTCGAACCGGTCTGCGAGCTCGTGGGCATTGGCCGTACCCGCTCGATCGATGAACGTCAGCAGCTTGTAGCCGGCGACCTGCAGCTCGGGGTGGACCCGAGCGGCAGATTCCTTCCACAGCGACCTGGTCCGCGCGAAGATGAGGTTCAGATGCGCTTGCAGGTCGCCGAGCGCACTGTCGACATCCGTCGAGGCGACCGCTCCCGGGGACGACATGTCAGCGCTCCTGGTCCCGATCTTCGCGTTCGAGCACTCCCACCGAACCGGTCTTCGGAGTCGCGGACTCCCCACCGTCGATCCGGATGGCTCCGGTCGAGAGCGAGGCGCCGACCTCAGCCTCGGAGACCTCGATCACCGACTCCTCCGCCTGCTCGAGCATCTGCTCCGCGGCGTTCTTCGTCGACAGCGGCTTGTTCTTGATGAACGCGATGGCGATGATGGCGATCACGGCGAGCGGAATCGCGACGATGAAGGCGTCGGCGATGCCATGACCGTAGGCGCTCTCGACGATCGAGCGGATCGTGTCCGGCAGCTGCCCGACCTTCGGGACGTCACCCGAGGCGAGGTGCTTCAAGGCGTCGACCTCTTCCTGCGAGGTCGGCGTGAAGCCGGAGAGCCCGTCCGTGACGTACGTGCCGACGCTGGTGGACAGGAGCGACCCCATCACGGTCACGCCGATGGTGCCCGCGATCGTGCGGAAGAAGTTCACGTTCGACGAGGCGGCCCCCAGCTGCTGCGGGGCGGTGTCGTTCTGCACGATGAGCGTGAGGTTCTGCATGACCATGCCGAGTCCGGCACCGAGGACGAACATGTACACGGCGACCAGCGGGAACGGGGTGTCATAGCGCAGCGTGGACATCAGGCTGACGCCCACGGTCGCGAGGACCGAACCGGTCAGCATCCAGCCCTTCCACTTGCCGAACCGGCTCACGAGCTGGCCGATGATGATCGAGGCGCCCATCTGACCGATGATCATGGGGATGGTCATGAGACCCGACTCGGTGGGCGTGGCGCCCCGAGCGAGCTGGAAGTACTGCGCGAGGAACACCGACGTGGCGAACATCGAGACGCCGATCGCGATCGACGCGACGACAGACAGCGTGAAGGTGCGATTGCGGAACAGCGACATCGGCACGATCGGTTCCTTGACGAAGAACTCGACCGTGATGAATGCGGCGATGGCGACGCCGGCCGTGACGGCGAGCATGATGCTGGTCGAGGAGTCCCAGTCGAACTGGTTGCCGCCCATCGAGACCCAGATGAGGAGGGTCGAGACGCCGACCGCGAGCAGGACGATGCCGAAGTAGTCGATCGACACCTTCGAGTCGCGCTGCGGCTTGGGCAGGTGCAGGGTGAACTGCAGCAGCACGAGGGCCAGGATCGCGAAGGGCACGCCGACGAAGAAGTTGGAGCGCCAGCCCCACACGTCGGTGAGGAGTCCGCCGAGCAGCGGGCCGCCGATGGTGCCGAGGGCCATGATGCCGCCGACGACGCCCATGTACTTGCCGCGCTCACGCGGGGAGATGATGAGAGCCACCGCGATCATGACCAGCGACATCAGGCCGCCGACGCCGATTCCCTGGACGACGCGGACGGCGATGAGCATGTTCGTGTCGGTCGAGAATCCGGCGATCACGGTGCCGACGGTGAAGAGGATGAGGGAGATCTGGACGAGCACCTTGCGGTCGACCAGGTCGGCCAGCTTGCCCCAGATCGGGGTCGAGACCGCGGTCGCCAGCAGGCTCGCCGTGATCACCCAGGTGTACTGCGACTGCGTGCCGCCGAGGTCGGCGATGATGACCGGCATCGAGGTCGACACGACCGTGCCGGAGAGCACGGCGACGAACATGCCGACGACGAGCCCGGAGATCGCGGTGAAGACTTCGCGTGCCGAGCGCACGGCTTCGGGTGCGGATGAAGTATCTGTCAAGGGGAAACGCTCCTGCGTAGAAAGTTGATCGAGGTCAACCATACGCCTTTAGTTGCCAAAGTGCAACTAAAGGCGTATGGCGAGCTCACCGCTGGGGCTCGGGGCTCGACGCCTCAGCAGTACACGGTCCCCATTGCCTCGCGCACCTCGTCCAACGTCGTTTCCGCCTCCGCATTCGCACGCTCGTTCCCGCAGCGCAGGACCGAGCGCACCAGCTCGCCGTCTGCCGCAAGACTCCGCCGGCGCTCACGCATCGGCGCCAGGAAGTCGTTCACCGCCGCGGCGGTCACGGTCTTCAGCGCGTTGCTTCCCGCGTCACCGACGTCGTCCGCGAGCTCGGCGGGCGTGACATCCAGGCACAGGGCAGCCGTCGTCAGCAGTGCGGAGACACCGGGACGCGCTTCGGGATCGAACGTGATCCGTCGTTCCTGGTCCGTCCGGGTTCGGCGGATCGCCGCGACGGTCTCCTCCGGCGTCATCGAGAGGGAGATCGCGTTGCCGTAGCTCTTCGACATCTTCCGTCCGTCCAACCCGGGCACCTCCGGTGTCGCCGTGACGAGCGCATCCGGCACAGGGAAGAGCTCGCCGTAGCGCTCGTTGAACCGTCGGGCGATCACCCGGGTCATCTCGACGTGCGGCAGGTTGTCCTTCCCGACCGGAACGAGGTTGCCCTTGCAGAAGAGGATGTCGGCCGCCTGGTGCACCGGATACGTCAGCAGCAGCCCGCTCAGCGCGCGACCGGACGCCGCGTACTCCGACTTGACCGTCGGGTTCCTGTGCAGTTCCGCCTCTGTGACGAGACTGAGGAACGGCAGCAGCAGCTGATTCAGAGCAGGGATCGAGGAGTGCGTGAAGATCGTGGTGCGCTCCGGGTCGATTCCGGCGGCGAGGTAGTCGAGCACGGCACCGTGAACGTTCTCACGGACGTTGTCCGTCGTATCGCGGTCGGTGATGACCTGGTAGTCGGCGAGCACGAGAAACGTCTCGACTCCGGCTTGTTGCAGCCGGACGCGCTCCCGTATCGTCCCGAAGTAGTGGCCCAGGTGCAGCGGTCCGGTCGGCCGCTCCCCCGTGAGCACTCGGAACCGCTCCGGGTGTCGGTCCACGGCGGCCGCGACCTCCGCCGAGCGCTGCGCCGTCGCAATGAAGGACTCCGATGCTAGCGCGCAGCCTCGCCAGCTCCACGCCTCGGCCGCATTCTCACCCGGACGGACCCGTGATCGACAGCACCTGCGGGCCGAGCCTCGCCGACGAGCACCGCCGCCACGCCCACCGCGCAGAGGAGGAAGCCGAGGAGCGTCACGATCGTCAGCGGCTCACCGAGAAGGACGGCACCCGCGAGTGCCGTCGTCGGCGCGATCAGGAAGAGCAGGGCGTTCAGCGCCGTGATGCCGACTCGACGTAGCAGCCACCAGTACAGGCCGTACGCCGCAAGTGTCGGGAACACGGCCGCGAATCCGGCGGCGAGCCAGAAAGAGGCGGATGACGGCGGTGCGAGCGCCTCGAAAGCCGCAGCGACCGGCACGAGCAACGCGGCAGTGACCGTCACGTGGATGGTCAAGGTGACGAGGGTGCCCGTCCGTGGTCGGGACCGACGCTGGAGGAACGTGCCGATGATGAGGCAGGCCATCGCCGTCGCAGGCCACAGAAGCGCGGCCGGATGCGCGACGGAGTCGTCAAGCTGCGAGCGCACGATCAGGAGGACCCCGACCGCGCCGACCAGGAGTCCGGCCCACTGCGCCGCGCGCACCCTCAACCCGAGCAGTGGGCCGACGAGGACCGCGACGATGAGCGGCTGCACGGCATCGATCAGGGCAGTGGTACCGGTAGCGACACCGGAGGCGATCGCTCCGTAGACGGCGACGCAATAGCCGAACTGGGCGAACAGGCCGATGAGCGCCTGACGCCTCACGTCGGCCGCGGAGACACCCCGTGCCGCACCGGTGAACCCGACCACGGCCAACAGGATCACAGCGAGAGGCACGAACCTCCACACCAGCAGTGTCAACGGCGAGATTTCCACCGCGGCGAGCGCGGGCACGAGGAAGCCGGAGCTCCAGGTCACGACGAACGCCACGGAGGCCGCGACCGTCACACCGATGTGAAGGATACCGATCTGTTTACTCATCTGCTCGACTATACAGGTTGGTATACTCGGTGTCATGGCCGTCCCCATCCCTGAGCTCGCTCCCCTCACACCGGGTGCCACCCGCGTGCTCGACGCCGCATCAGCGCTCTTCTACGAACGCGGCATCCACGCCGTCGGAGTCGACACGATCGCGGAAGCCGCCGGCGTCACGAAGAAGACGCTCTACGACCGGTTCGGTTCGAAAGAAGTCCTGGTCGTCTCCTACCTGCAACACCGCGATGCGCGCTGGCGCGCCCACGTCGCCGAGCACCTCGCTCGTGTCCCGGACCCGGGACAGGAGCGCGTCCTGGCCATCTTCGACGCCGCGATCTCCTGGTCGGACGCCAACAGCCCGAAGGGGTGCAGCGCGATCAACGCGCGCGCAGAGATCGGTGACGGCCATGACGGCCACCCCGTCTTCCCCGAGGTCGCTCGGCAGAAGAGCTGGTTGCTCGAACTCTTCGCCGAACTGTGCCAGGAAGCGGGCGTCTCGAACCCGGAGAAGATGTCGCAGGCCATGATGCTGCTCTACGAGGGGGCGATCGTCACGGTCGGCATGGAGACCTTCGACCGACCATGGGACTCGGCCCGCGACCTCGCCCGGATGATGCTGGAGCAGGACCGGCCACACTGACCGGCCCGCGCATCTCCCGGCGCGCGCTCCCCCCGCGCACCGGAGCGCGGGAGTACCGTGTCAGCGTGTCGACGGATTCGCGAAGTGAGCGGGCAGCCGGATCCGCCGCCGCGCTCGATGCCGCGATCGGTGACATCGATTGGACGATTCCGCCCGCCGGCTCAGTGAGGTCATGGTTCTCGGCGCCGAGCGGTGAGCTGGCCGTCGTGTCGCTCGGTGATCCGACGCATCCTCGTGCGGTCCTGGTGCCGGGTGCGACGGGATCCAAAGAGGATTTCACGCTGATGCTGCCGCTTCTGGCACAGGCCGGATACTTCGTGCAGTCCTTCGACCTCGCCGGCCAGTACGAGTCGCATGCCGCCGGCGCGGACCGGGCCTACACGTACGAGCTGTTCATCGACGACCTCGTCGCGTTCCTCGAAGCAGGCGCCCCGGCCCATCTGCTGGGCTATTCGTTCGCGGGCACGATCGCGCAGTCCGTGGCGATCCGCCGCCCTGAGCTCGTCCTCTCGCTCGCCCTTCTCACGACTCCCCCGGGCGCCGGCAACGTCTTCGCCACCATGAAGTGGTTGGGTCCGATCGCCCCGATCGCGAGCCCGCGGCGCGGCGCCGGCCTGATGATCTGGGGCATCGTGACGAACAAGAACCGGGTGCCGCCCATGCGGCTCGAGTTCGTGCGATCCCGGTTCGCCCTCACACGGAGGCGCAGCGTCGACGAGATCATCGGACTGATGATGGCGACGCCCGACCTGCGCAGCAGCGTGCGCGCACTCCCGGTGCCCAAACTCGTCGTCGCTGGCGCGCACGACCTGTGGCCGCTGGCCGCCCACCAGCGGTTCGCCCGCGACATCGATGCCGATTTCCGTGCTTATGCGACAGGGCACAGCCCGAGCGAGACCACTCCGCACCAGCTGACGGAGGATCTGCTCGACCTGTACGCTCGCGCCCGCGGCTGACTCACCGGCCGCTCGCCGACGCCTCCGCCCGCCGCCGGGCCTGCCGTCGCCGATACAGCGCCTCCTGCGGCAGATGCAGCCGCACGGTCGGAAGCACGTAGCTCAGCCGACGTCGAAGCGAAGCCCAGTCCTGGAACGGCCGCGCCGAGACCTCGACGACGAGACGACGGTCACGCAGCACGGTCATCCCGGGTCGGATGTGGAACGACAGGTCGAAGTCGTCGTGGATGTTCTGCGGCTCGCGGTGCACCTCACCGCTCAGGATCCGCCAGGTCTCGGCCCGCATGGCCATGTTTGAGCCGAAGAGCGGCGCGTGTCCGAGCAGCGGAGTGAGGGCGGCGTACATGCCACCGATGTAGAGGCGTTCTCCCACCCAGTGCACGAGCGGCGTCGAGCCGTAGAAGCGCGGGTCGCCTGTGACGAAGTCGAGGTCGTCGCGTTCGCGGAACGTCCGCTCGATCCGCTCGATCCAGTCCGGTCCGGGGCGGGAATCAGCGTCCAGGCGCGCGATGATGTCGCACGACGCCGCGTCATAGCCGGCCGACGAGGCGCGAGGGATCCCCTGCACGGGTTCCGACACGACGCGCGCTCCGTGCCGTTCGGCGACCGCAACGGTGTCATCCGTACTGCCGTTGTCGACGACGATGACCTCATCGGCTCTGCGCGTCTGCCGCGCCAGGGCGCGGAGACACTGTTCCAGGAGGAAGGCGTCGTTGCGCACCGGGATGACGACGGAGACGGAACGAGGGAACACGGTCGTCATCGCTCTCCTGTTCTGCACGTCTCAGCACTCAGTGACAGTCTCCCCTCCTTCCCCCGCAGGTGCGGGGATTGAGAGAGGATGGACGGATGATCCGTCCCGCGCTCTCCGACGCGCGCCGGAGGATCCTCACGGCCGCTGCGAGCGTCGCCCTCCTGGCAGGCACCATCGCTGTGATGTATCGAAGGATCATGTATCCGCCGGTCCCCCGCCTCAGAGAAGACCGGATCCGAGTCGCAGCCGTCGGCGACAGCAACACCTACGGCGCGGGCGTGCTGTTCCGAGGCCGTGCGCGGCGCGCGTACCCCGGCCGCCTCCAGCAGATCCTCGGCGACCGGTATCAGGTGCTCAACTACGGCGTGAACCGGCGCACCCTGCAACGCGACGGCGACTGGCCGTACGACGAGACTCCGCACGCCGCAGCATCGCTCGCGTCCCAGCCCGACATCGTGCTCATCATGCTCGGCTCGAACGACGCGCGCGGCGACAACTGGAATCCGGAACGATACGCGTCGGAGCTGGCCGACTTCGCCGAACGCTACCGCACACGGGGAGCGACCGTGTTCCTCCTGACGCCACCCGTCGCCTTCGAGAACCGCCGCGGCGTCGATGAGCGGATCATCGCGAGCGAGGTCGCCCCGCTGGTGCGACGCGTGGCGAGCGACCTCCGCATCGACCTGATCGACGTCTTCGAGGTCACCGCCCGGACCGTGACGAGCCACCGCGACGGCATCCACCTCGGCGCCCGCTCCAGCGCGCTCGTCGCCGCCACGGTCGCCGGCGCGATCCGGCTCAGCCGCAGAACGCCGACGCCGACTCCTTGAGCTGCTCGACCGCTTCGATGGTCTCGGGTGCCCGCAGATCGGTCATCCCGCTGATCTTCTCGGCGCCGGAGCGGATGGCATCGCCCAGCGCCCCGTCGACACCGTCCGCGAGCCCGTCGAGCGACGCGACCAGTTGATCCCGCGCCGCATCCGCCTGCTCCGCCGACACCTCGCCCTGCTCGAGCAGCGCCTGGTACTGACCGTAGGCATCGTCGATCGTCGCGCACGTAGCCTGCACGTCGACGCCGAGAGCATCGCCGGCCAGCTGCGTGACCTGCGAGCATCCGGCGACGAGGAATCCGGCAGCGAGCACGAGGGGCAGAACGAGGAGACGGCGCATACCCCGAGGGTAGCGAGGGGATGCTGGGGCGGACATGGGAGCCAGCTTGCGGCAGCGCGCGGATGCGGGGCGCTGGGCACCCCGCATCCGCCGACGCGATCATCCTGCGGTGAGGGTGGAGCGCAGGATCGTGGCGTTGCCGGCGACGTCGTACACGACCAGGGTGTTCGCCCCTTCCACCGCACCGAAAGCACCCGGCTTCACGGCGTTGAGATCGGACCACGCGTTGTCGGTCAGGCCCTTGGCCACTGAGCTTCCCACACCCGCAGAGCTGTTCGAGGCGCTCGAAGAGGCAGTCTTTGACGAGCGGCGAGGAGTGGGACACGTCGCAGAGGCTGCGACCGTAGCGAACGACCGCGAAGCATTGAGCAGACGGCGACCGCCTCACGCAGCGTGCCGTGCGCTTCGCTGGTCTCCTGTCGGATAGCGTGCAGCGATGTCCCGGGGTCCACTTTCGTTCGACCTGCTTCTCAGTGTCAATGATCAGCACAAAGCGACGATGAGGCACCTCAATTCTGTGAGGTGCCTCATCGTCGCTTGATCGCGCTGAGTCAGCGGCGGGTGATCTTTGACCGATGGTTGAGGGCGAGAGCACCGATGAGGGTACCGATACTTCCAAGCAGGATGAACACTGTCGCGAGGGTCGTCTGGGAAGTGGTTCCCGATACCTGGCTGACGGTGATCGTGGTGATCGCGAGGGCAACTCCGATGAGGGCGAGGGCGGAGAACGCGAGCGTTCCGAGGGTGAGCCAGCGGGTGCGAATGTCGCTGAGGTTCTCTTTCAATCTCATGTCACTGCCCCCAGCATGCGGTACCGCCGACGACGAAGATGTTGACGTAGATCGCGTTCTTGCCGCTCGCGGCCTTGCACACGTCCAGCGGCCACGGGTTCGCGACGATCAGCACACCGACAGCTGCGACAATGGCTCCGCCGGGAAAGCCGATCGCGGACAGAAGGCCACCAATCGCGGCTGTCCCTCCACCAACGCCACGGATTGCCAGGATCAGCGAGCTCGTCTGACAGGAACTCAATGCGATCTGCCAGAAGGCCGTGTAGTACCCGGTGTAGCCGCTCCTGCCCGTGCATCCACCGTTCCGTAGTCCATGATCGCTTGCGCATCGACGCCTGCCGACGCAGCGACGGACGCATCGAACGTCGTCGTGTTGAAGTCGGATGCGTCCACGAGCGCGGTCAGCTCGGATTCCTGCTCGGTCGTCAACGTCGACTCGGTGCCGATCGAATCGGGCTGCGATTCTGTCGCATTCGCCGGGGCCGCGAACGCGACAACACTCGCCACCGTCGTCACCGCAACGCAGAGCGCCGCCAGCTTCCGCGTGATGTTCATCTTGGTCCGCCTGGCAACTGTCCACCTCTTCTTCATCGAATTTGTGTGGTCATCCACGTCCTCGGCGTGTGATGACGCGTCCCCAACGAAACCAGGCTGTCCCCCGAATGTCTGTCCACCATCTGGGGGACAGACGTGCCGACGACCCTCTAAGTCCGCGACATTCCGCGCGATTCACCCTCGAAACTCACCGATATATAACAGGTCCGGGTCAAGCTCCACCCGCCGCAATCATCTGACGCTCCACGCGCTCCCACTCCCCCACGCTGAACGACAACGCCTTCCGCACCGGCCGCGCACGAAAAGGCTGCGCGTCGCTCATCGCTCTCCTCTACCGGGATTGGGTGGGAATCCCACAACGGCACCCCGCATCCGCCGACGCGACTACCCGGCCGTCACGGTGAAGCGGACCGTCGTCGCGTTGCCCGCGACGTCGTACACGACCAGCGTGTTCGCCCCTTCCACCGCACCGAAAGCACCCGGCTTCACGGCGTTGAGATCGGACCACGCGTTGTCCGTCAGATCCTTCGCCACCCCGTTGAGGGTCAGGCGATCCACCTTCCCGGCATCGTGGAGCTTGAACGACACCAGACTGTACGTGCCGTTCGCACCGACCGTGAAGGAGCCGCCCGCTTTGACCGTAGCCGTGGGAGCCGTCGCATCGAGGGTGAAGCGGACGGTCGTCGCGTTGCCCGCGACGTCGTACACGACCAGCGTGTTCGCGCCTTCCACCGCGCCGAAGGCGCCGGGCACCACCGCGTTCAGATCGGACCAGGCGTTGTTCGTCAGATCCTTCTCGACGCCGTTGAGCGTCAACCGGTCGACCTTTCCGTCATCGTGGAGCTTGAACGACACCTTGCTGTAGACGCCGTCCCTCCCCACGGTGAACGTCGCGCCGCTCTTCACGGTCGCCGTGGGCGCGGTGGTGTCTGTCGCCGCCATGGTGACCGACAGATCGCGGAGGCGTCCGAAGTTGTCGAATGAGCCGAAGCCCACACGCCCCTCGGTGAACGTCTTGTCGTTCGCCGTCATCAGCGGTGTGTCGATCCCGTCCACGAAGACGGCGATGTCACCGCTGTCCGCGCATCGGAGCAGCCGCACCTCGTGCCACTCCTCGTCGGTGACAGCCGGTGGCGCTCCGACCGTTCCATCCCACTGGTCGTCGATCCGCTCGCGGTCGGCACCATTGACCTTGAAGATGCCGTTGTGGGCATAGATGGAGTTGTCCTGCGAGAGGTGCGCGTAGTAGTACTCCGTGTCGGACTTCCACCCGAAGACGATGATCACATCGCGGTTGTTGACCGACGCCTTCTCGTCGAGGCGCACCTGGCCGGTGAGATCGAACGAACCGAGCTCCGGGCCCTCGGTGAGCACGGCGTACTCGAACGGACGGCGGATCCCGTCGTTCGGGTTCGTCCCCGCTTCCGTGAGGATGACCTGGTCACCGGGGAAGTCCCACTTGGCAGGGGTCTTCGGCGCCCAGTCATCCTGCGACATCACATCGGTGATGACGGTGCCGTCCGGCGTGCAGGTCGGCGGCGTCGGAGGCTCGACCTCCGGCACGTCGTACAGCGCATACTGCGCGGCCACCTGCTCGGCCGTGGGCACCGTGTCGAGCAGCATGATGTCGTCCATCCGTCCGTTGAACGGATTGGCCTCTCTGGTGTTCTGCGGGAAGCTCCCGCCGATCTTGATGCCCGCAGGCGCGGTGTCGGACGTCGAGCCCTCACCCCACGGATTGGCTGCGGTGTACTTCCCCGCGAGCTCCTCGCCGTTCATGAAGAGCTTCATCTCGCCCTTGCCGAAGTCGAAGGTCGCCGCCAGGTGCACCCATTGCCCCTTCTTGAGAATCTCGTTCCAGGGCAGATCGGCCGCGAACGTCCACGAGCCGGCACCGTCGACGCGTCGCCCGAGCGCGACGAGCTTGAGCTCGCCCCCGACCGTGATGACCTCGAGCAACGCGCGCACCGCGTGTCCGTCCGACGTTCCGGTGAGCACCCCCGCGAGACCGATCGCGTTGTACACGTCGTCCGGATTCGTCGTGCCCGAGTTCAGCGCCGGGTGATCGCCGGTGGGCTTGAACCAGCCCATGACGGACGCCTTGTCCGTGCCGGCGAACCTGTCCAGCGACTCGACACCGTCGGCGTCGTAGATGCCCGCCTTCCAGTCGTCGTTCGACGCCGTCCGCGGACTCATCTGCTGCGTCTGCAGCGCCTCGCCCGCGCCCGGATAGGCACGATCGGCGACCCGCATCTCGATTCCGCCGTTGATCAGGGAGATGTCGGTACCGGAGCGACCCTGATCGGTCTCGGTGGTCGGCTTCGCCGCATCGGGGTGATCGAAGTCGTAGTGCGTGACGAGGTTCGGAGCGAGCGCCGGGAGCACGAACGGTGACGAGGGCTCGTCGACGGTCCGCGCACCGGTGACCTTCCAGATCTTCCCGTTCGCCTTCGACACGAGGTAGAGCTCGCCGTCGGCGTCGGAGCCGAATCGCAGATCGACGCGCTTGTCGCCGACCAGGTTCTGGAACGTCGTCTCCTCGCCGTCTGCGAACACCCGCAGCTCCTCGATCGTGGCGAGGTCACCGATGTCGCCGTCGTTGCGGATCATCTCCTCCGCATCGGTGGAGAGCACCCACCCGCGCACCAGATCGGTGAAGAGGTAGCGCCCCTGCAGCTCCGCGATCTCGCCGCGGTAGACGAATCCGCCGTTCACGGCCACTCCCGCGTCGCCGGTCTGACCGGGATCGCGATTGTGATCGTAGGCCGCGACGGGATAGGTGAAGCCGTTCTCCGCATCGTCCTCCGGAAGCGGGAAGATCTGCCGGTTGTCGGCCACGAAGGATCCCTCGCGAACAGACCAACCGAAGTTGTCCCCGGGTTCGACCGCGTAGATCGACTCGACCTGCCATTCGCCGATGTGGGCGAGGTACATCGTGTGGTCGCCCTCGGGGTCCCAGCTGATGCGGTGGGGGTCCCGCATGCCGACGGCGAAGATCTCCGGAAGGGCATCCGACTCGTCGACGAACGGGTTGTCCGTCGGCACACCGTATTCGCCGTTCGCGCTGTCGTCCCCGGTCGGGTCCACCCGGAGGATCTTGCCCTGCGGTGTGGCGAGGTCTTGCGGATTGCCGTTGCCGACCCCGTTGCCGCCGTCGCCCACGAGCACGTACAGGTTGCCGTAGTCGGCGTCACCGGCCGAGACGGTCGGGTTGAAGGCGATCTGCTGCACGGTGTGGACACGACCGGCGAACGGGATCCTCATCACCTCGCGGTGCGTGCCCGCGAAGGCCTCCGCAGACGGGTCGTCGGCCTTCCACTCGGTGATCACACTGTGGAAGGCGGTGTTCCCGAAGGCGGGGAAGTCGGGAGTGTCCTCCGTGAGAGCCGACCCGCCCTCAGTGTGCACCGTGTAGAAGAGCCCGTTCTCGGCGAAGTCGGGGTGGAACTCCGCCGACCCCAGACCGGTGCCGAGGCCTGCGCTGTTGTGGAAATTGTCGATGAACTCGTCGCGGACGTTGAGGTAGGGAACGTACTCGCCCGACTCCTTGTCGACCAGGTACAGGATGTCGTTGTTGTCCGGCACCATCAGCCGACCGGAGCCGTCGGGCACCTCGTCGAGGTGCGTGATCCGGTTGTGGCGCACGAGGCGCTGGTCCTGCGTGGCCGGGGTCGTGTGCGACTCCGGCAGCTGCGCCAGCTCGGTCACCTCGATTCCGAGGTCGGCGAGCGCGGGATCGGGGAGCGGGTTGAGCAGGGGTTCGGTCGCGGTGCCTCCGGGTGCGCAGTCACCCGGGTTCCCGGTGGCGATCGCGAGGTTCTCCCCCGTGGTGTCGACAGCCACGTCGTCGAGCAGCAGTCGTCCTGTGCTCGATGCGCCGTTCTTCCAGAAGAATCGATCGAGTGCGCCGTTCACCGCCTGACGGAAGCCGAACTGCTGCTCGGTGCCTTCGGGCAGCCGGGTCCTCTCTTCGTACGCACCGCCCTGGCTGTAGACGGTGACCTTGTCGGTCGCATTGTCGGCGACGATCCAGACGCACTGCCAGGCGTCACGAGACCAGACACCGGCAGATTTGAACGCTCCGCCGTCACGCACGCGAAGGATGTCGTCGTTCTGATTGTTCACGTAGGCCCGGCTGTGCACGTAGTCGTTCGGCGCGTCCACATCGGTGAGGCCGAACGAGGTGTCCACGCTCCCGGTGCGCAGGAACCGGAAGAACAACGTGCCGGTCTCTCCCTGCGCGATCGCGGGGATCTCCCGGTACGACTGCTGCCCTCCGCCGACGGATTCGACGACCTGGTTGTTGCCGTTCAACGGGTCCGCGACCACGCGCGGGGCCGTCGAGGCCACCCACCCGTCCTGCCCGTTCAATGCGACCCGTTCATAGGCCTCGAAGTCGATCAGCTCGGTGAAGGGTTCCGCGGCGGCCGCAGGAACCGCCGTCAACAGGGCTCCGACCACGGTCGCCGCGGCCACCACGGCTGCAGACCTTCGAAGTCGTCGGGAGCGCGGGGGCGCATCCGCTCGGGTCTCGCGGTTCGCCGGTCGCAGGGTTCGTTCGTGCATCACAGACCTCTCAACGTCATCGTCGTGCGGTGTCGTGCCGATAAGTGCCGTGCGTCTCCTCCGGGGCGGCACTGCAGCGGAGGAGCAGGAACGAAGGGCCTCAGCCCGCGTCGGTGACCGAGGGCTTGCCGCCCAGGTACAGAGCGGCGAGTGTCGGATCTGCGAGAAGCTCGGAAGCCGGACCGGAGATGTGCACGCGACCGAGATCGAGGACACAACCGATGTCCGCGGTCTCAAGCGCCCTCCGCGCGTTCTGCTCGACGAGCAGAACGGCGGTGCCGGCATCGCGCATCCGCACGATCTGCTCGAACACCTTCTCCGTGGTCTTGGGATCGAGTCCCATCGACGGCTCGTCGAGCAGCACCACCTTGGGGCTGACCATGAGCGAGCGTGCGAACTCGACCTGCTTCTGCTGACCGCCGGAGAGGAGACCCGCGAGCTGCTTCCACCGTTCCCCGACGATCGGGAACAGGTTCTGGACGAACTCGATGCGCTCCTGGATGACCGTCTGGTCCTTCAGCGTGAACGCACCGAGCATCACGTTCTCGCCGACCGTCATCTCACGGAACACACTGTGCCCCTGGAGGACGTGTGCAAGCCCGTGACGCAGCATCGACTGCGGTCCTTCACCGGTGATGTCGCGGTCATCGACGCGGATGCTTCCGGACCGCGGCTTGAGCATGCCGCTGGCCACCTTGAGCACCGTCGACTTGCCCGCTCCGTTCGGACCGACCAGACAGACCACCGACCCGGGCGGCACCTCGACCGTGAGACCGCGGAGCACGAGGGCCGCACGGCCGTATCCGGCCTCGATGTCGCGCAGCTCGAGCAGATTCTTCGCTTCAGACTCCAAGGTAGGCCTCCAGGACTCGGGGGTCTTGCTGGATGATCTCCGGGGTTCCCTCGGCGATCTGGCGGCCGCGGTCGAAGACCACGACGTGGTCGCACAGGCTCATGACCATCTCCATGTTGTGCTCGACGATGATGAACGTCTTGCCTTCTTCGTTGAGCTCGCGCACGAGCGTGGCGATGCGGCCGATGAGCGCGGGGTTCACCCCTCCGGCGGGTTCGTCGAGCATGATCGTGTCGGGCTCCCCCATGAGCACACCTGCCAGCTCCAGGAGCTTCTGCTGCCCGTAGCTGAGGTTTCGCGCCTCGGCGTGCTCGAGGTGGTCGATTCCGACGCGTCGAAGCCAGTTGCGCGCCCGCTCGAGCTCCTCCGGATCGTGCGCCGAACGGAGCTGCTGACGGATGTTCGTGCTGCGCACCGCGACGAGCAGGTTCTCCATCACCGTCATGCGCGGGAACACCCGGCACAGCTGGAAGCTGCGCCCGATGCCGGCGCGCGCGATGCGGTCGGGCGACTTGCGCGTGATCGCCTGCCCTCGGTAGCGCACCTCTCCGGAGTCGGGTTTGATCATCCCGGTCACGCAGTTGAAGAAGGTGGTCTTGCCCGAGCCGTTCGGCCCGATCAGACCGTTGACCTTGCCCTCCTGGAAAGTGACCGTGGCGCCGTCGACCGCGGTGACGCCGCCGAACGACTTCGTCATCGAGACCGTGCTCAGGCTTTCGAGTGTGGTCATGGGCTGAGCCGTGGGGGCGTTCATGACGACGTCTCCTTCGTCGAAGCGTCCGCTGTTCGCGTCTTGTTCTGCTCGAGCAGTTCGCCGGCGGTGACCTCACGGATCGAGGCCGCGTTCGACGAGCGGGTGAAGAGCCCCTTCACGGCCGGGATGATGCCGTCCGGCATGAAGAGCACGACGATGCCGAGCAGGATGCCGGTGGCGATGAGGTGGAACTGCGTGTCTCCGAACTCGAGCTTGAAGTACTCGAGGGCGACCCCGACCACGACAGCGCCGAGCAGCGGGCCGAAGAGGTTCCGCACCCCGCCGAGCAGCGCCATGAGCACCATGTAGGAGCCGATGAGGATCGAGAACTGGAAGATCGGATCCAGGTCGCCGAACCACAGCGCGTACAGACCGCCTCCGAGCGCTACGAAGAGCGCGGACAGGACGTAGGCGATCAGCTTGTACCGCGTGGTCGGAACACCGAGCGACTGCGCCTTGTCCTCGTCTTCGCGGACCGACTTGAGCGCTGTGCCGAACTTGGACCGATCGATGATCCACCACACCACCAGCGCGAACGCCAGGAGTCCCGCGAACAGGTAGTAGAAGATGCGGTGGTGCTCCGGCCGCAGAACGTCGAACGGACGCGGGACGTTCAGGCCCTCGGATCCACCGGTCACGTCGCGCCAGCTCTGGAACACCAGAAGCATGATCAGCACGAAGGCGATCGAGACGATCACGAAGGACGCACCGCGGACGCGAAGGGCGGCGATGCCGATCGGGATCGCGATGATCGCCACGACCACGGCTGCCACGATCCAGGCGAGGAATCCGGGAAGGTCGAGGAACTTGATCAGCAGACCGGTGCCGTAGGCGCCGAGCCCGAAGTACGCGGCGTGTCCGAGGGAGATGTATCCCGTGAACCCGCCCATGAAGTTCCACCCCGTCGACAGCACGGCGTAGTTGAGGATCACCACGCCCGCCGAGAGGATGTACGGGTTCGGGGCGATCGTGGGGAAAGAGAGGACGAGCGCGGCTCCGACGACGAGGAGGACGAGTTTCACCCACGTCGTCGACTTTCTCCGCACGGGAGCGGGTGGCGCGATCACGACCGTCTCGGTGGCGATCGGCTCTCTGCTAGAAACGCTGGGCAAGACGACCTCCGAAGAAACCTTGCGGACGGAACATGAGCGTGGCGAAGAGCGCGACGTAGAAGACCGTCTGCGCCCAGGTCGGCCCCAGCGGAAGCTGGAGCAGGCTCTGCGCGACGCCGAGGATGAGCGCCGCGATCGCGGCACCGGGGATGCTGCCGAGCCCTCCGACGACGATGATCGCCATGAGCGGTCCGATCCAGTGCCAGTGGAGCGAGGGGTAGATCGTGGCATCGAGTGAGAGCGCGGTGCCGCCGATCGCCGCCGTCGCGAGTCCGAGACCGAACCCGTAGCCGGCGACACGATCGGTGTTGATGCCGACCAGCCGTGCGGCTTCCGGATGCTGGATGGTCGCCCGCAGCGCCTGACCGAACTTCGTGTACTTGAGCAGGACGAAGAGGAGAGCGAGGGCCACGGCCGCCAGACCGAAGGCGATGAGCTTGACCACCGGCACCTGCGCGCCGAACACCTCGAGGCTGGCGCTGGCGTACGGCAGCGGGATGCGCCGCTGGGTACCGGTGAAGAAGAACCCGAGCGCTCCCTCGATGATCAGCGCCACCGCGAACGTGAGCAGCACCGACATCATGGTCAGCGTCAAGGGCTTGAGCCTCGACACCAGCAGCCGCTGCATCACCACACCGGTCACGAAGAACAGGGGCACCGTGACGACGAGCGACACGAGCGGATCGATCCCGGTTTCCCTGTTGAACCACCACGCGAGGTAGGCGGCCAGGATGAGGAAGGCCGAGTGCGCGATCATGACCACGCGCATGATCCCGAAGTACAGCGTGAGCCCGGCCGCCAGGAGGGCGTAGAGCCCTCCCAGCAGGACACCGAGGATCAGGCTTTGCAGCAGCAGTGCTCCACTCACGATGTGCGGATCACCACGTCGGCTTCGGGTAGAGGAACTCGGCTTCCTTGACGTCCTCGGGGAGGACGATCAGGATCTCGCCGTCGATCCACTGCTGGATCAGGTGCGCACCCGTGGGCTTGCCGGTCTCATCCCAGCTGAGTTCTCCGACGACCGTGTCGACGGAGTTGTCCCGCAGCCAATCGATGAGCTCCTGCTGGCAGTCCCCCTGCTCGGCGCAGCCGACGGCCTCGACCGCGGCCGCGACGACCTGACCGGTCGTGTAGGCATTGGCTTCGTCCTCAGACGGCGGGTTGCCGTGCATCTCGGTGTACTTCTCGACGAACTCGATGTTGCTGGGGAACTGGGACTTCGGCGAGTACCCCGTGGGGGCGAGGATGCCTTCGGTCGCACCACCGATCGCGGCGGCGAACTCCGGATTCGTCGGAGCGGTCGAGAACGCCGCGAGCTCCGGCTGATAATTCAGCTGCTGCAGCGCGATGATGAGGTTGACGGCATCCTGATACTGCGTGCCGCCGATCACGATGTCGGCGTCCGACTGCGCGATCTTCGCGGCGATCGTGGAGAAGTCCGTGGTGTTCGGCGGGTAGACCTCGTTCACGAGGATCTCGACGCCGGCCTCTTCGAGCTTGTCCCGGAGTCCGTAGGCGGTGCCCTGGGCGAAGGGGTCGTCCATGGCCGCGACCGCGGCCGTCTCCGGCCTCTGGTCCTCAGGAAGTGCCAGCAGATAGTCCGCGAGGTTGTTGTAGTGGTCGTTCGCGATGGCCGGTGCCGCGTAGAAGAGATTGTCGAAACCCTGCTCGAAGACCTCCTCGGCAGCGCCGGCCGGCTCGACGAACAACATCCCGTACTCCTGCGCGACGCGCGCCGAGGGCACGACCAGTCGCGTCGAGAACGGACCGAACACCAGGTCGACTCCGTCCTGGGCGATCAGCGACTCGTAGTCCGAGACCACCCGGTCGGCATTGGACTGATCGTCGAGGATCTTCAACTCGACCTGACGGCCCAGGAGACCCCCGCTCTCGTTCACGATGTCGCGCCAGGCCTCGTAGCCTCGCTCGACACCCTTGCCCGGTTCGGAGAAGTCGCCGGTGAGCGGCAGCGAGATGCCGATGACGATGGGATCGTCCGAGCCACCTCCCTCCGCCTCATCGCCGGGGGCCGAGCAGGCCGAAACCGTGAGCGCGGCGATCGACAGCGTCCCGATCGCCGCAGCGATCCGTCGACCGTGTCTGGGTGCAGTCATCCGAGTCTCCTACGTCATCGTAGCGAAAGCGCTTTCGTAAGCGCTTCCGCCACTATAGTGGGATCGAAGAACGAAGAGCAACCTACCTCGCAATCAGCGTTGATCTTGCTCCACAGGGGGAGGTTTCGTGAAGCGTGAAGGCGCGCCACGACTCATTGATGTGGCCGAAGCCGCAGGGGTCTCCCTCGCGAGTGCGTCGCGGGCGATGACGGGCGGACCGGGGATATCGCCCGAGGTCGCCGAACACGTGAGAACGGTCGCTAATCGGCTCGGCTACGAACCGAACATGCACGCGCGAGGACTCGCCGGCGGCCTCGTCCCGACGATCGGCCTGGTCGTGCACGAGATCGGCGACCCCTACTTCTCGGACATCGCGAGTGGTGTGATCCGCAGCGCGACGCTCGAGAACCGCTCCGTGCAGATCGCACAAGCCGACCGCACGCCCGACAGCGAGCTCGCTCAGGTCAAATCCCTGCTGCGCCAGCGCGTGGGATCCATCATCATCGCCGGCTCCGGCTACGCCGACCACCGCCGCGAGCTGGGCATGTCCGAAGCCCTGTTGGACTTCACCCTCGCCGGTGGCCGTGCCGCCGTCATCGGTCGACACCACCTTCCGGTCGACGCCGTGCTCCCCGACAACCACCGCGCCGGTATCTCCGTTGGCCGTCACCTCGCCGAGCTGGGACACCGCCGCATCGGCGTCGTCGCCGGGCCCCTGGACCTCAACACGGTCGCCGACCGCATCGCGGGCCTGCGCGAAGGCACCGCCGACACCGACGTCGAACTCACCGTGGTCTCGCAGGAGTTCACCCGGGAGGGCGGCATCGCGGGGGCCAGAGCCCTGCTCGATCGGGACGTGACGGCCATCGTGGGTCTCAACGACGCCATGGCCATCGGCATTCTCAGCGAACTGCGCCAGCACGGCATCCGCGTGCCGGAAGAGATGTCGGTGGTCGGCTTCGACGACATCGCCGTCGCACCGGATGTCGCGCCCGCGCTCACCACCGCGCGGATCCCGATGTTCGAGATGGGGCAGCACGCGGTCTCGCTCATCCTTCGCCCGGCGAGCGATGAGGCCCGTACGATCACGACCGCGCACGAGCTCATCATCCGTCAGTCCTCCGGCCCGCCCCGGAACTGACCCCCGCTCCGCCCCCACTTCGGTCGCTCCGGTCGCGATATGACAGTCTCCGGGCCACTTCTGGCTGCCATATCGCGACCGGAACCTTGAGGGAGGGGGCTCAGGAGCTGCCGGCGGTCGACGCCTCCAGCTTCTCCATGACCTGGTTGATCGTGAACGACGCCGATTCCTGCCGGGCCGGGAATTCCACGAGGGACTGCAGCATCCGCGCCACGTACGCCTGCGCCGGCACGAACAGGAAGACCCGGTCGAGCACCCAGTCCCAGTAGGTGTTCGACGTGATGTCCGCCCGCTCGTAGGGATCCGTGCGGAGGTTGAACAGCTTCGGGAATCGCAGTTCGATGTACGGTTCCTGCCAGATCTGCAGGGTCCCGGAGGCGCGCTGCTCGAGGAACACGAGCTTCCAGTTGTCGAAGCGCAGTGCGGTGAGGTCGCCGTCATCCGAGACGTAGAAGAAGTGTCGGCGCGGACTCTGATCGACGGCACCGGTGATGTAGTCGAGCTGGTTGTTGCCATCGAGGTGCACCGTGAACTCGGTCCCGTGCAGTTCCGTGCCCGACTTCAGCCGCTCCGCGATGTCCGTGTCGCCCGCAGCCGCGAGCAGGGTCACGAACCAGTCATTGTGGCTCACGATCCCGTTGAGCGTCGTCCCGGCCGGGATGCGACCCGGCCAGCGGACCATCGCGGGCACGCGGTAGGCGCCCTCCCAGTTCGAGTTCTTCTCGTTGCGGAACGGCGTCATGCCGGCATCCGGCCAGCTGTTCATATGCGGACCGTTGTCGGTGGAATACATGACGATCGTGTTCTCGGCCAGTCCCAGCTCGTCCAGGAGGTCGAGCAGACTGCCCACGACGCCGTCGTGATCGATCATCGTGTCGTGGTACTCCGACTGCCAGCGTCCGGCCTGCCCCTTGCTCTCTTCCTTGGTGTGGGTGCGGAAGTGCATGTGGGTGGAGTTGAACCAGACGAAGAAGGGGGTGTCGTCGTCCGCCTGCGTGCGGATGAAGTCCGCCGCCGCATCGCGGAACTCCTCGTCGACCGTCTCCATGCGCTTCTTGGTGAGCGGTCCGGTGTCTTCGATCCGCTGTGTTCCGTCGGCGTTCGCCCAGCTGTGGAGCACACCACGCGGGCGGAACTTCTCGCTGAAGCCGGGGAACTCCTCGTCGGTCGGGTAATCCGGATGCTCGGGCTCCTCCTCCGCGTTCAGGTGGTACAGGTTGCCGAAGAACTCGTCGAAGCCGTGCGCGGTGGGCAGGTGCTCGTCTCGATCTCCGAGGTGGTTCTTGCCGAACTGCCCCGTGGCGTAGCCGTGATGCTTGAGCGCGTCCGCGATCGTGGGGTCTTCGGGCTGGAGGCCCAGCTTCGCGCCGGGCATCCCCACCTTGGTGAGTCCGGTCCGATAGGGGTTCTGTCCGGTGATGAAGGCCGCACGTCCCGCCGTGCAGCTCTGCTCGCCGTAGTAGTCGGTGAACTTCACGCCCTCATCGGCGATCCGATCGATGTTCGGCGTCCGATAGCCCATCAGACCGTCGGAATACGTGCTCAGGTTGCTGATGCCGATGTCATCGCCCCAGATGATGAGGATGTTGGGCTTCTCGGCCATGGGTGACTCCTTGCTTCAACCGGTGAGAGGGGGCGGATGCCCGTGATCGAAGCCAAACAGGTCACCGACCTGAAGCCCAGTGACGCCTCACTCGGAGCGGGTGAGGCGGAAGCCGATGTGCGACATGCCCGTGTCCTCCGCCTGCGGCGAGCGCGCGGCAGGCCGGAACCGCAGGCAGTAGTCCGGCGAGCACAGGTGGGATCCACCTTTGAGCACGCGACGGGGGATGCCGGGGAAGCCTTCCTGCGCGCTCGCTGCGGCGAGGAGGTTCGTCCGCTTCCCCGCATCGACCGGGGTGTCGGAGAGCCGCAGGTGCCGCGGGGTGTAGAAGTCGGTCGTCCACTCCCAGACGTTGGCGATCATGTCATACAGGCCGTAGCCGTTCGGCGGATAGGAGCCGACGGGCGCTGTGCCGCCGACACCCTGGTTGTCGTAGGGGAAACGACCGAGCCAGGAGTTCGCTTGGGCGACGCCGCCCGGGTACGGCTCGTCCCCCCACGCGAACGGCGCGCCTTCCAGGCCGCCGCGCGCCGCGTACTCGTGCTCGGCTTCCGTGGGCAGCCGCATCCCGACCCAGTCCGCGTATGCCACCGCGTCCTCGAACGCGACGTGCACGACCGGATGCTGCATCCGGTCCTCGATAGACGAGTCCGGCCCGAACGGTCGACGCCAGAAGGCTCCGGGCTGCCAACGCCACCAGTTGCGCCAGTCCCCGAGATTCGTCGGCCCCGAGGTCGGCGTGAAGACCATCGCTCCGGGGACGAGGTCGGCAGGGTCGGCGCCCGGAAACGCGGCCGGATCGAGCTCCCTTTCAGCGACGGTCACGTACCCCGTCTCGTCCACGAACTCGGCGTACTGCGCGTTGGTCACCGGATAGCGGTCGACGAAGAACGAGGCGACCTCACGCTCGTGCACCGGGCGTTCATCGGGGTAGAAGTCCTCTGACCCCATCAGGAACGTGCCGCCCGGGATGTGGACCATGTCGCGCGAGTTCGTCACGTGACTCAGCGTAGTGTCCGACTCTCCGCGGCTGCAGGGGTGTTCTCGGAGGGGGTGTCAGATGACGCGGGCGGTCATCCATGCGAGTTCGGCGGCACCCAACAGCAGGCGGTCTGCCGCGAGGGAGGCGGGGAGGATGCGCAGTCCCTCTGCGTTCTCGGTCATCGCTCGAGCTGCCACGTCCGCGGCGAAGCCCTCCACGTCGACGCTCGCGAGGAGGGCGAGGAATCCGCCGAGGACGACGACGGAGGGGTTCAGGATGTTGACGGCGTCGGCGATCGCCTGCGCGAGGAAGGCCCGCTGGCGGGAGCACTCGGCGCGGACGGCGTCCTCCTCGGTAGCCGCGGCGAGCGCGCTGGCGAGCGTCGCCTCGTCTGCCACCGCGAGACCGAGCGCCGCCAGCAACCGCGCCCTGCTGACGACGTCTTCCAGGACCGCATCGGAGGAGACGTCGACGCGGTTCTGGCCGAACTCACCGGCGAATCCGCCCACACCGCCCACCGGCGCCCCGTGCACGATGATCCCCCCGCCGATGCCGGAAGGGCCGCCGTTGAGGTAGACGAGATTGTCCACGCCCTGGGCGGCACCGAACAGGTGCTCGGCGAGCGCACCGAGACTTGCATCGTTGCCCACCGCCACCGGGAGCCCGGTCGCCGCGGCGATGGATGCACGCAGCGGCAGATCGGTCCATCCCAGGTGCGGCGCATTGCGCACGAGTCCGTCCGCGGCACGCACCAGACCGGGCACCGCCACCCCCACCGCGATCACGCGCATCCCTGCGAGCGCACCGCGTGTCCAGCGGTCGATCACTCCGGCGACGAGGGGCGCCACCTCGTCCGCACCGAGCAGCGAGGTCGACTCGATCCGTTCCCGCACCGCGATCGTGCGCGCGAGGTCGATCGCTGCGATCTCGACCGCGTCGACCTCGGGGTTCACGGCGATCACGACCGTCGTCGGAGCTGCGGCGACCACGGGCGACGGGCGCCCCACCCGGCCCACCGGTCCCGGCTCGCGCTCGACGACCCAGCCGTCACCGGCGAGTTCTGCGACGAGGTCCGCGATGGTCGAGCGGTTCAGTCCGGTCGCGGCGGTCAGCTGGGCGCGCGACTGCTCGCCGCCCAGATGGACGAGACGGAGCACACGGGCGAGGTTGCCGGCACGCACCCCGCCGTTCGCGTCCTTGGCGGCGGCGCCCTCCCCGGGTTCGGTCACGTGGTCCTCGCATTCCCGCTCGGTGTCTCAGTCTAGGAGGCTGGACATCCTGCTCTTCTCCGTATAAGTTGCTGTCAACAACATATACGCGCACGCCGCCGTGCGCCCGTGCGAAGGAGCATCATGAGCCTCACCCCGACCCGCGCCGACAAGTTCTCGTTCGGTCTCTGGACCGTCGGATACAACGGCTCCGACCCCTTCGGCGGTCCGACGCGTCCGGCCCTCGACGTCGTGCACGCCGTCGAGAAGCTGGCGGAACTCGGCGCCTACGGTCTCACCTTCCACGATGACGACCTCTTCGCCTTCGGGTCGACGGATGCCGAGCGCCAGACGCAGATCGACCGCCTCAAGGGCGCGCTCGCCGACACGGGTCTCGTCGTGCCGATGGTCACCACGAACCTGTTCAGCGCCCCCGTCTTCAAGGACGGCGGCTTCACCTCGAACGACCGCCAGGTGCGCCGCTTCGCGCTGCGCAAGGTGTTCCGTCAGCTCGACCTGGGCGCAGAGCTCGGTGCGCGCACGTTCGTCATGTGGGGTGGCCGCGAGGGCGCGGAGTACGACTCGGCGAAAGACGTGCGTGCCGCGCTGGAGCGCTACCGGGAGGCCGTCAACCTGCTCGGCGACTACGTGACCGACAAGGGCTACGACATCCGGTTCGCGATCGAGCCGAAGCCGAACGAGCCGCGCGGCGACATCCTGCTCCCCACCCTCGGCCACGCGATCGCGTTCATCGACTCCCTGGAGCGCCCCGAGCTCGTCGGCGTCAACCCCGAGGTCGGACACGAGCAGATGGCGGGTCTCAACTTCACGGCCAGCATCGCCCAGGCTCTGTACCACGGCAAGCTCTTCCACATCGACCTCAACGGCCAGCGCGGCATCAAGTACGACCAGGACCTCGTGTTCGGCCACGGCGACCTGCACAACGCCTTCTCCCTGGTGGACCTGCTCGAGAACGGCGGCCCGAACGGCGTGCCCGCCTACGAAGGCCCCCGTCACTTCGACTACAAGCCCTCTCGCACGGAGGACGAGACGGGAGTCTGGGACTCGGCTGCCGCCAACATGCGGACCTACCTGCTGCTGAAGGAGCGTGCTGCGGCCTTCCGCGCCGACCCCGAGGTGCAGGAGGCGCTGGCCGCCGCGAAGGTCGCCGTACTCTCGACGCCGACCCTCGACGAGGGCGAGTCCTACGACGCCTTCCTGGCCGACCGCAGCGCCTACGAGGAGTTCGATGCCGACGCCTACCTCGGCGGCAAGGGCTTCGGGTTCGTCCGCCTCCAGCAGCTCGCGACCGAGCACCTGCTGGGCGCCCGGTGATCGGCTGATGGCGCTCGTCCTCGGCGTCGATTCGTCGACGCAGGCATGCAAGGTCGTCGTCGTCGACGCCGAGACGGGAGCGGTGGTGCGCAGCGGTCGCGCCCCTCATCCCGACGGCACCTCGGT
Organism: Microbacterium sp. J1-1; assembly: GCF_024498615.1. Lineage (NCBI taxonomy): Bacteria > Bacillati > Actinomycetota > Actinomycetes > Micrococcales > Microbacteriaceae > Microbacterium > Microbacterium sp. J1-1. The sequence goes on from NZ_CP089590.1 coordinate 3,010,532, forward strand.
CGATCCTGAAGCGTGGTGGTCCGCACTGACCGCCGCGATCGAGGCTGCCGGGGGTCTCGACGACGTCACGGCGTGGGCCATCGGCGGGCAACAGCATGGGATGGTGGCGCTCGACGCCTCGGGCGCCGTCATCCGCGATGCGCTGCTCTGGAACGACACGCGCTCCGCGGAGGCAGCGGCCGACCTCGTCGCCGAGTTCGGTGCGCAGGAGCTGGCCGAGCGCACGAACGTGATGCCGGTGGCGTCGTTCACGATCTCGAAGCTGCGCTGGCTGCGCGACCACGAACCCGAGAACGCGGCTCGCGTGGCGGCGGTCGCCCTCCCCCACGACTGGCTGACGTGGCGACTCCGCGGCTACGGACCGGCAGGCGCCGAAAGCGCGCCTCTCGGACCCGCGCTGGATCAGCTCGTCACCGACCGCTCCGATGCATCCGGCACCGGATACTGGAACCCCACGACCGGAGGCTACGATCGCGAGCTGCTGATCGCAGCCCTCGGACACGACGTCCTGCTGCCGCGCGTGCTCGGTGCGGACGAATCCGTGGAGGATGCGAGCGGTCGCAGGGTCGGGCCGGGGGCAGGCGACAACGCGGCGGCCGCACTCGGACTCGGCGCGGGCCCCGGCGACGTCGTGGTCTCGATCGGCACCAGCGGCACGGTCTTCGCGGTGAGCGCGGAGCCCTCCGCCGACCCGTCCGGCATCATCTCGGGGTTCGCGTCGGCCGACGGCCACTTCCTCCCCCTGGTCTGCACGCTCAATGCGGCACGGGTGCTCGACGTCACGGCGGCCCTGCTCGGAGTCGACCATGACGAGCTCAGCAGGTTGGCTCTGTCGGCGTCGGCCGGAGCGGCAGGACTCTCGCTCGTCCCCTACTTCGAGGGTGAGCGCACCCCGAACCTGCCCGATGCCACGGCGACCCTCAGCGGCATGACCCTCGCCTCGACCACGCGCGAGAACCTGGCGCGCGCCGCGGTGGAGGGCATGCTCTCGGGGCTCCGCGCAGGACTCGACGCCCTGCGGGAGGCGGGAGTGCCGCTGCGGCGAGCGCTGTTGATCGGCGGCGGGGCGCAGTCGGAGGCCGTGCGGGAGATCGCGCCGCAGGTGTTCGGCATCCCCGTCGAGGTGCCGGCCGCGGGCGAGTACGTCGCCCTGGGCGCTGCCCGTCAGGCCGCCGCGCTGCTCTGACCCGCCCCTTCACGTCCGCATCCCGTCCTCCACCCGTCCCGTCCTCCACAGCCGATCCGCGTCCCGTCCTCCACCCGTCCCGTCCTCCACAACCGGTTCCGTTGGCGCACCCACCCAACGCTCCGGTCGCGATATGTCAGCCTTTTCGGCTCCTAGCGCTGACATATCGCGACCGGAGGGGATGAAACCCTGGGGAGAGCCGTCCACGCGGCACGCGTCCGGTGCCAGCGTCGAGGAATGGGACGCACACGAGACCCCCTTCCTCCGAACCTTGGCGACACTTTCTGTCTGCGCGAGGCGCACCGCGCGGGGGTCGGACGAGGCCGACTCAGCGGTGACGATCTGGAGCGCCCGTTCCCGGCCGTACGGCGGCGACTCCCTCCAGACCGCTCAGAACAGCCGGACCCGTACCGACGCCAACGGGATGCGCGTGTCACCGCCGCCCGGGCCTACGCCCACCGCATGCACGAGCGGCAGCACATCAGCCATGAATCGGCGGCTGCGCTCTGGGGTGCTCCCTTGCCCCTGACCCGCACCCTGGAGGGGGCTGTCGCGGAGGCGGACGCGCTCGGCGTGCATGTCACCACGATCGGCACGGGCCCACTATCCCGGGTCCGCGGCGTGGTCAGGCATCGCGGGAAGGAGGATCGCACGGCCACGACGCACCTCGAGGGCATCCGTCTCTCGGATCCCGCGACCACCTGGGCCACTCTCGGCCGACTGCCCATCTTCGATCTCGTCGCACTCGGCGACTACTTCTGCCGCGCCTGGCGCTCCGGTCATGGTCGCCCTACACCGGGACGGGCACCGCTAACGACGATCGCTGAGCTCGAAGCTGCCCTGAGCACAGGTCGCCGTGTCGGAATCCGCAACCTGAGGGAAGCGCTCCCGCTGATCCGCGAGGACTCCTGGTCGCCGCGTGAGAGTCGGGTGCGCTGCCTCCTGGTCCAGGCCGGACTGCCGGAGCCCGAGCTCAACGTCGACATCTTCGAGGATGGTGTCTTCCTGGCCTGCGGTGACCTCGTCTACCGCCGATACCGGGTGCTCATCGAGTACCACGGCATGATGCACGGCGCGCAGTGGGCGGCGGACGTCGAGCGTGCCGCGGCGCTGCGTGCGGCGGGGTGGACGGTGATCGAGGTGACGGCGCCTCTGCTCGCTCGGCCCGAGGTGCTCGTGCATCGCGTACGTGCCGCCCTTCGCTCCGGTCGCGGAATGGCACCGAATTGAGCCGGGAGCCATGCGTTTTCGCGACCGGAGGCCGCTGGACGTTAGATCCCGAAGATCCGCCACGAGGCGGCGTGCGCCTCACCCGGCGCCAGGGTCACCAGGTCGACGCCGGAGTTGAAGGCATCGGGAGGACACGTCATCGGTTCGACCGCGAGCCCGATGCGATGGGTCGACGCAACGGCGGGGGTGTCGGCGGTATGCACCTGCACCCACGGGCACCGCCGGTCCCACGCGATCCCGACGCCCTCCCCCGCCGCTGTCACGACGCGGACCTCCGCGAACTCGTCCGCACGAGCGAGCGAGGTGAACGCGTGGTCGATGAACACGTCGCCGATCCGCCTCCCCTCGCGGAAGTCCCATTCCGGGTGCTCCCTCACGGACTCCACGGTGACCGGGCTCAGCCGCTCCGGGGTCACCGTCAGCACCTCGGATGCCGGAAGGGTGAGCGTCCAGTCGTCCACGCGTCCGGGCCCGGCCACGAGGTAAGGATGCGGTCCGGTACCCCACGGCGCCGTCTCCGCACCGAGGTTGCGCGCCGTGACGGTCTGGTGCAGTCCATCGGCATAGAGGCGATAGTCGACCTCGACCTCGATGCGGAACGGGTAGCCGGCCTGAGGGTCGATCACAGCGGCCAGCGACACGCGGTCCTCCCGCACGAGGCGATCTTCGAACTCCACCCAGACGAGGAGTCCATGGAGGGCTTGGCCGCGCTCCGGTTCAGTCAGTGCCAGCTGGTGCTCGACGCCGGCGAACCGGTAGCGTCCGTCGACGATGCGGTTGGGCCAGGGAGCGAGTGTCGCCCCACGATAGGCCGGGCGCACCTCATCCGCATCGAAGGGGACAACCAGGTCGCGCCCGTCGAAGGTCAGCGTCCGGAGAGTAGCGCCGACGCTCGCGATCTCCGCCGCATAACCGTGGCCGGTGAGACGCCGCTGTCGACCGGAGCGAGGCGCCACCATCAGAGCCCCTGCGCCAGGCGGTAGTACGCCTGATTCCAGCGCACCTGCTTCTGGAACTCCGGCAGCGTCGTGCTGTCGTCGATCACCAGCAGTTCGACCTCTGCCATCTCGGCGAAGTCGCGGAACGCCTCGATGCCGACCGCGGTCGACATGACGGTGTGGTGTGCGGCTCCCGCCGTCAGCCATGCGGCGGCGCTGGTGGTGAAGTCCGGTTGGGGCTTCCAGACAGCACGCCCGACCGGGAGCTTGGGCAGCGCGGCGCGCGGTGGCACGTTCTCGACCACGTTCGCGGTGAGACGGAAACGGTCGCGCATGTCGCTGAGGGCGACGACGACCGCGGGCCCCGGGTCCGCCGTGAAGACGAGTCGCACCGGGTCGTCCTTGCCGCCGATGCCGAGCGGATGGATCTCGAGCGTGGGCTTCGCGGTGGTCAGCGACGGCGAGACCTCGAGCATGTGGGCGCCGAGGATCAGCTCGTCGCCGGGCGTCATGTCGTAGGTGTAGTCCTCCATCAGGCTCGCGCCACCGGGGAGGCCGGAGCCCATGACGTTGGCGATGCGCACGAGCACCGCGGTCTTCCAGTCTCCCTCGGCGCCGAAGCCGTAGCCCTCCGCCATCAGTCTCTGCACTGCGAGGCCGGGCAGCTGCGTCAGGGCGCCCAGATCTTCGAACGAGGTCGTGAAGGCGCCGAAGCCGCCCTCTTCCAAGAAGGACCGCAGTCCGAGCTCGATCGCGGCACCGTCGCGCAGCGAGGAATGCCGGTCGCCGCCGCGCCGGAGCTCGGGGGCAACCTCGTACAGTTCCTCGTACTCGGCGACCAGTGCGTCGATCTCACCGTCGGATGCTGCCGCGACGGCATCCGCCAGCTCGTTCACGCCCCAGGTGTTGACCTGCACGCCGAAGCGCAGTTCCGCCTCGGTCTTGTCACCCTCGGTCACGGCGACGAATCGCATGTTGTCCCCGAAACGGGCGAGCTTCAGGTCGCGGGATGCCGCCAGCCCGGCGGCCGCACGCTGCCAGGTGCCGAGCTCCCGGCGCACGCGCGGGTCGGAAGCATGCCCCACGATGGTCTTGCGCGGCACGCCCAGGCGCGCCTGGATGTATCCGAACTCACGGTCGCCGTGCGCGGCCTGGTTCAGGTTCATGAAGTCGAAGTCGATGTCGGCCCAGGGCAGCTCGACGTTCGCCTGCGTGTGCAGATGGGCGAGGGGCTTGCGCAGGGCGTCGAGGCCGGCGATCCACATCTTCGCGGGGCTGAAGGTGTGCATCCAGGCGACGAGACCGATCACCCGATCATCGGCGTTGGCTTCGAGCGCCGTGCGCTTGATGGCCGCCGCATCCGTGAGCACCGGCTTCCAGACGATGCGCACCGGGATCTCGGGGGACTCATCGAGCAGCCGGGCGATCTCCTGGGACTGCGCCGCGACCTGCGCGAGCGTCTCGGGACCGTAGAGATGCTGGCTGCCGGTCAGGAACCAGACTTCGTAGCCGTCGAGCGAGGTGGTGAGAGCCATGGGGCGTGTGCCTTTCGAGTGAAGCGCAGATGCGTCAGAGGGATGCGACGGCCGCGGCCTCGACGGCCAGGCCCGCGCGGTAGCGATCGAGGTAGGAGGCGAAGCCGGCGACGTCCGCCGGATCGGGGTCGACGACCGTGACGGATGCCGAGGCGAAGACCCGCTGGTCGAGGTATTCCCCCAGCGTGACCTCGTCGGACGCGGCGAGGTAGGAAGCGAGCACCGCGATGCCCCATGCCCCGCCTTCCGAGGCGAGGTCGCCGACCGCGACCGGAGCCGCGAGCGCCCCGGCGAGGAACCGCTGGGCGACCCCGGCGGTGCGGAACATGCCTCCGTGGGCGAGCATCCTGTCCAGCTCCACGCCCTCCGCGGTCAGCACCTGCATGCCCAGGGCGAGGGTGCCGAACACGCCGTACACCTGCGCACGCACGAAGTTGGCGAGGTGGAAGTCGCTGTCGGGCGTGCGGACGAACAGCGGTCGCCCGGCGGCGAGCCCGGCGATCGGCTCTCCGGCCAGGTGGTTGTAGGCGAGCAGCCCGCCGGCATCGGCTTCTCCTGCCAGTGCCTCGCGGAACAGCACGTCGAACACGGCGTCCTCGTCGAGAGGCTGCCCCGCTGCTGCGGCGAAGCGTCCGAACAGGCCCGCCCACGCGGCGAGCTCACTGGCCCCGTTGTTGCAGTGCACCATCGCTACGGCGTCTCCCGCCGGGGTGGTGACGAGGTCGAGTTCGTCGTGCTGCTCCGCCAGCGGGCGCTCCAGCACGACCATCGCGAAGATGCTCGTGCCGGCACTCACGTTTCCGGTGCGCGGAGCCACGGCGTTCGTCGCCACCATCCCGGTGCCGGCGTCCCCCTCGGGCGGGCAGAGGGGGATGCCCGGCCGCAGCGCTCCGGTGGGGTCGAGGAGGGCGGCACCGTCGTCGGTGAGCGTCCCTGCCGCCGCCCCCGCCACCCGCACCGCCGGGAGCAGCGCGGTCAGCGGGGTGGGAAGCCGATCGCCCGCGAGCTCGGTGTAGGACCGCAGCATCCGCTCGTCGTAGTCGGCCGTGGCCGCGTCGATCGGGAACATGCCTGAGGCGTCACCCACCCCCAGGACGCGCTCGCCGGTCAGTGCGTGATGCACGTACCCCGCGAGCGTCGTGACGAAGTCGAGGCGGGGCAGGTGCGGTTCCGCATCGATCACGGCCTGATGCAGATGCGCGATCGACCAGCGCAGCGGGATGTTCACCCCGAGAGCCCCGCGGAGCTCGGCGGCGGCGGGCCCCGTGTTCGTGTTGCGCCAGGTGCGGAACGGGACGAGCAGCTCACCGTCGGCGTCGAGGGCGAGGTAGCCGTGCATCATCGCCGAGATGCCGATCGCCCCGAACGTCTCGGGGCGGAGGCCGTGCCGCCGCTCGACGTCGTCCACGAGCCCGGCATATGCGGCTCGCAGCCCGGTCCAGACGTCGTCGAGCGCGTAGGTCCACAGGCCGTCTTCGAGGCGGTTCTCCCAGGAGAAGGTTCCGGTGGCGAGCACCTCGGCCGGGTCGGAGCCGACCAGGCAGGCTTTGATCCGCGTCGACCCCAGTTCGATGCCGAGACTCGTGCGGCCGGCGGCGATGTCGTCGCGCGCGCTCATCGCCGGGAGTCCGTGCTCTGGCCGTAGACGTGCTGGTAACGCTCGTAGAGGCTGTCGATCGCTGCCTGCGGAATCGGGATCAGGGGCCCCGCCTCCCGGGCGAGATGCACGGTGCGAGCGATGTCTTCCACCATGACCGCCGCCTTCACCGCATCCTTCGCGTCGGCGCCGATGGTGAACGGCCCGTGGTTCTGCATGAGCACCGCCCGCGACCGATGGCCGCGGAGGGTCTCGACGATGCCACGACCGATCGAGTCGTCGCCGATGATCGCGAACGGCCCGAGCGGCACGGGGCCGCCGAACTCATCGGCCATGGCGGTGATGACGCAGGGGATCTCCTCGCCGCGCGCCGCCCAGGCGACCGCATAGGGCGAGTGCGTGTGCACGACTCCGCCGACCTCCGGCATGTGCCGATAGACGTAGGCGTGCGCGGCGGTGTCGCTCGAGGGCGAGCGTTCACTGCCCTCGGTACCGGGGATCACGTTCCCGTCGAGATCGCACAGGATCATGTTCTCGGGCGCGAGGTCGTCGTAGCTCACCCCGGACGGCTTGATCACGAAGAGATCGGCACCGGGGACGCGGCCGGAGACGTTGCCTCCGGTCCAGACGACCAGCCCGTAACGGACCAGTTCGCCGTGCAGGCGAGACACATCCGCACGGACGGTGGCGATCGCCCTCTCGATGTCGGGGGCGAAGGTGGGGGCGTCGTCGCTCACGGCTACCTCGATCGTCGTGACCGGTCACTGTGACCGGTCACGGAAGTCTGTCACGGCTGCTCGGCACCCGTCAACCCGCCGCCCCGGCGAGCGCAGCACTCAGCGCGGAGGAGCGATGGAGGCGCGCGAGACCAGCACCGGCGCCACGGCGGCGAGATCGGAGGGGGCCGCGGCTCCGTCCCCGATCACCGCAGCGACAGCCCTCCGTGCCAACTCGTCGAAGTCCTGGCGCACGGTCGTGAGCGCGGGCCAGTAGTAGGCGGCGTCAGGAGTGTCGTCGAACCCGACGACACTCACGTCATCCGGGACGTCGAGCCCCGCCTCGTGCAAGGCGCTCAGCAGCCCCAGCGCCATCTGATCGTTGGCGGCGAACACCGCGGTCACGCCGGACCGTCGCACCGCTTCGACCGCGGCATGCCCCGACCCGGCCGACCAGTCCCCCGCGATCACGGGGCCGGGCGTCAGGCCACGGGCGGCGAGCTCCGCGGCGAATCCGTCGGCGCGCGACTCCGCCTCCAGCCAATCGGTCGGCCCGGCGAGGTGCGCGATCCGCGTGTGCCCGGCGTCCGCGAGCGCGGCCACCGCCAGTCGCGCACCCGCGACCTGATCCACCGACAGCCCGGTCTCACCGAGCCCGGCCGAGTGCAGGGTCACGACGGGCACCCCGATCCGGAGCGCGGCGAGTGCCTCGAGTGTCTGCGCGTGCGGGGCGACGACGACGATCCCCTCCACACCCTGCACGACGAGGTGATCGACCGCGGCGACCACGGCCTCCGCATCCGCCGCGTCGGCGAACGCGGCACTCACCCAGTAGCCGGCCTCCCGCGCCGACGCCTCGAGCGCGGCAAGACTCCGCGATGGACCGTACTGCAGGGCGTCCGACGCCAGCACCCCGAGAGTCCGGGACCGTCGGGTGCCCAGCGCCCGGGCGGCGTTGTTCATGCGGTACCCGAGCTCCGCCATGGCCGCTCGCACGCGCTCCTGCGTCTCGGGAGCGACGTCCGGGTGGTCGTTCAAGACGCGCGACACGGTCTGACGAGACACCCCGGCCCGGGCGGCGACGTCACGGACGCCGATGGATCGGCCGCGGCCGTTGCTCGTGTCACTCACGCCGACGAGTGTACGGTGTGGGCGTCCGCCGCTCCGTCGGCATGGCACCCTGGTGACATGCGCATCGCTCTCACCGGTTCAACGGGCAAGCTCGGACGCGTCGTGGCACGGGAACTCCGTGCGAGCGGCCACGAGGTCATCGGCATGGACGTGGTGGGGGCCCGAGAGCCCGACTTCGTGCAGGTCGATCTGACGGACTACGGCCAGGTCGTCGACGCGTTCGCGGGGGTGAACGACACGCACGACGGCATCGACGCGGTGGTGCACCTCGGAGCGATCCCGGCCCCCGGCATCCGCCCCGACGTCGCCACGTTCCACAACAACATGCCGGCGACGTTCAACGTGTTCTGGGCCGCCGTGCGGCTCGGGATCCGTCGCATCGTCTACGCCTCGAGCGAGACGGTCCTGGGGCTGCCGTTCGACGCGCCGCCTCCCTACGTGCCGGTCGACGAGGAGTATCCGCCGCGTCCGGAATCCGTGTACTCGCTCGTGAAGACGCTCGAGGAGCAGCTGGCGGCCGAACTGGTGCGGTGGCAGCCGGAGCTGTCGATCACGGCCCTGCGGTTCTCCAACGTGATGGTGCCGGAGGACTACGCGGAGTTCCCCGACTTCGACACCGATGCGCTCCGCCGCAAGTGGAACCTGTGGGGCTACATCGATGCCCGCGACGGAGCTCAGGCGATCGAGCGGGCGCTCGAGAACGCGCCGGTGGGCTTCGATCGGTTCATCATCGCGGCGGCCGACACCGTGATGTCGCGGCCGAACGCCGAGCTGCTCGCCGAGGTCTTCCCCGACGTGCCCGTGACCCGCGCGGTGGCTCCGAACGAGACCCTGCTGTCGATCGACAAGGCCCGCCGCGTCCTGGGCTACGCCCCGCAGCACTCCTGGCGCGACCACGTGTGAGCCCCGCTCCCGCCCCGCCCCGCACCGCCCGCCCCCGTCCGGACCTCCCCGGTCCGGGCTCAAGCCCATGCTCCGGTCGCAATATGGCAGCCAGATCGCCGTTTCGGCTGCCATATTGCGACCGGAAGCCCCCGGCGACCGGCGGCGACCGGAAGCCAACTGGGTGGGTGCTACTCCCGTTTGCGCGTCACCACGCGCTGCAGCAGAACGAAGACCAGCAGGATGCCACCCGTGATGATGGTGGTCATCTCGGGCGGGATACCGCCGTCACGGGTGATCAGCACGTTCATGAGACCGAGGACCAGCGCCCCGACCACCGAGCCGAGGACGTACCCGTAGGCGCCGGTGAGGACCGTGCCCCCGATGACCGCGGCGGCGATCGCGTCGAGTTCCCACCCGATTCCCGTGATGTTCTGCGCGGTTCCGAGGCGGGCGGTGTAGAGCACCGCGGCGAGGCCGGCGAGCGCTCCGCTGATCACGTACACCAGGACCTTGGTCCGCCAGACCGGAAGCCCCATCAGGAGAGCAGAGCTCTCTGACCCGCCGATCGCATACACCGTGCGTCCGGTGCGCGTACGGTGCAGCACGAAGAAGGCCACGAGCACGACGACGACCGCGATGATCACGGCCGGCGTGATGACGAGATCATTCACCTTCGGGCCGTCGATGATCTTCAGCTGCACCCCGATCCAGCGGATCGGGGAGTCCTCGCCCAGCCGCTCGGGCGTGGTGCTGAGCAACGAGGCGAGTCCGCGACCGAGGAACATCATGGCCAGCGTCGCGATGAACGGCTGCACGTTGAAGTACCTGATCAGGATGCCCGACACCAGGCCGAACGCCCCACCCGCACCGATCATCACCGCGATGACGGCGTAAGCGTTCCAGCCCGCATTGGCGAGCATCACCCCCGCGACCGAGGAGAACGCGATGATCGATCCCACGGAGAGGTCGATACCGCCGGTGATGATCACGAACGTCATCGCCACGGCGAGGACGATCAGGTGGGCGTTGTTGATGAGCAGGTTGGACAGGGTGTTGAACTGCACCACGCGTCCGTAGGCGACCTCACCGTAGATGACCATCGCGACGAAGATGACGACCGATGCGATCGTGGGGAGGACGGAAGGATTCGCGAGAACCACCCGCCGGACGCGGGTCACCAGATCCGCGCGCTCGTGCTGCTCGGGGGCAGCGATCAGAGCGGTCATGCCTTCGCCTCCTTTTTGATGGCTTCCTGGGCGGGGGTGACGGTGACGACCCGTCGTCGTGTGCGGAACCAGCTGCGCACCCGTTCGGACTGCAGCAGGCACAGCACGACGATCACGATCGCTTTGAAGGCCGGGGTCGCCGACGACGAGACCCCGAGGAACAACACGGTCTTGTCGAGCGTCGCGATGAGCAGTGCCCCGACGAATGCGCCGCTGAGCGAGAACTTCCCTCCGGCGAGGGACGCCCCTCCGATGACCACCGCCAGGATGGCGTCGAGCTCCAGCTGATAGCCGGTGCGGGAGATGTCGACGGTCATGACGCTGCCCACCGACATGATGCCCGCGACGCCGGCGAGGATGCCGCTGAGCACGTAGGCCGTGAGCAGAAGCCCCGCCGGCTTGATGCCCGCCATGCGGCTGGCCTTGGGGTTGATGCCGATCGCCTCGATCATGAGGCCGAGCGCGCTGCGGCGCACGACCATGCCGACCGTGAGCACGATCAGGACGGCGATGATGAACACGACCGGGATCCCGATGAGGTACCCGTTCGAGATCCAGCGGAACGGCGCATTCGAGGCGGATGTGTTCTGACCGCCGGTGATGACCTTCGCGATCCCGCGCCCGGCCAGCATCAGGACGAGTGTGGCGATGAACGGCTGCAAACCGATGTACGCCACCAGGACGCCGTTCACCGCCCCCAGGATCGCGGTGACCAGCAGCGCGAGTCCGACGGCGGAGAAGGCGATGCCCACCGACTCGGAGTCGCCGGCCGCGCTGAGGAACTCCATCGAGACGGCACCCGCGACCGCCATCAGCGAGCCGACCGAGAGGTCGATGCCTCCGGTCGCGATCACGAGCGACATGCCGATCGCGATCATCATCACCGGGGCCGCTTGGCGAAGGATGTCGATCACGTTCCCGACGAGGTTGCCGTTGTTCGGATTGATCGTCACCGCGAGGTAGGTCGGGTCCTTGACCACGTTCAATGCGAGCAGCGCCACGATCGCGACGATGCCCCAGAAGAACGGTTTGCGGATCAGATCATGCCAGAAGGTCGTCCCTGCTGCGGCGGTCATCGCGCGCCCTCGCTCTCGGTCGTGTGGGTGACGGCATCGACGACTGCGCCGTCGGCGTCGTCGAGTGTCTCGGCGGCGGCGTCCAGACCGTGCGCGGCGATGACGTCGACGATCTCCTGAGCGGTCACCTCGGGACCGTTCTGGATCTCACCGATCTTGCGGTGGTCTTTGAGGACGATGATGCGCTCCGAAAGCCGCACCACCTCCTCGAGTTCGGAGGAGATGAAGACCACGGCGACGCCGTCCTCGGCGAGCTGCGCCACGGCTTCCTGGATCTCGGCCTTCGCGCCGATGTCGATCCCGCGGGTCGGCTCATCCAGGATCAGCAGGTCCGGGGAGGTCGCGAGCCAGCGCCCGAGCAGCACCTTCTGCTGGTTGCCACCGGAGAGGTTCTTGATCATGCGATCGGGATCCGCGGGGCGCACGTTGAGCGCGGCGATGTACTTGTCGACGATCGCGTCCTGCTCCTTGCGCGACATCGGTCGCGCCCAGCCGCGCTTCGCCTGCACGGCGAGGACGATGTTCTCCCGCACGGTGAGGTCGCCGATGATCCCCTCGTCGCGGCGGTTCTCGGTCGAGAACGCGATGCGGCGGGCGAGCGCGTCCGAGGGGGACTTCAGATCGATCCGGGTGCCGTCGAGGGTGAGGGTGCCGTCGTCCGCCCGGTCGGCCCCGTAGAGGAGACGCGCGAGTTCGGTGCGTCCTGCGCCGAGCAGTCCCGCGAAGCCGACCACCTCGCCCCGTCGGATCTCGAGGTCCGTCGCTTCGACCGCGCCGCGTCGCGCGATCCCGGATGCCGTGAGCAGGGGCTTCTCGTCGGGGTCGCGCGACTCCCGTCGACGGTTACCGCCGAGCGACTTGAGAGCGTCGAGGTCCTTGCCGATCATGGTCGAGATCAGCGCGTGGCGATCGAGCTCACTGGTGAGGAACTCGCCCTCGTACCGTCCGTTGCGCAGCACCGTGAGCCGGTCGCTGATCGCGTAGATCTGGTCGAGGAAGTGGGAGACGAAGAGGATGGCGACGCCCTGGTCGCGCAGGGAGCGGATCACTCCGAACAGCCCCTCGACCTCGGCGGCGTCCAGGCTGGACGTCGGCTCATCGAGGATCAGGACCTTGGCGTCGATGGCCATCGCTCGGCTGATCGCGACCAGCTGCTGCATCGCGATCGAGAGCGTCGCGAGCGGCTTGTGGGTGTCCAGGTGCTCGAGCCCGAGTCGGCGGAGCGCCGCCGTCGCCGCCCGATGGGTTGCTCGCCAATTGATGTCGAACAGGCCGCGCACCTCGTGCCCCAGCATCACGTTCTCGCCGATGGAGAGGTTCGGGGCGAGGTTGACCTCCTGGTAGACGGTCGAGATCCCCGCGGCCTGCGCATCGCCCGTACCGCTGAAGCTGCGCTCTTCCCCCGCGACCGTGATCGTGCCCGAGTCGATCGTGTAGACGCCGGTGAGGGCTTTGATCAGGGTCGACTTGCCGGCGCCGTTCTCTCCCATGAGGGCATGCACCTCGCCGGGGAAGAGGCGGAAGTCGACGCCGTCGAGTGCTTTGACACCGGGGAACTCGATCGAGATCCCGCGCATCTCCACGATGGGCCGTTCTTCGTTCATCGCTGTCTCTCCGTCTGAGAAGCCGGGTGACGCAGATCGCGCTGCGCCACCCGGCGTGAGGCCGAGGCCTCGGTCTGATCAGTACTTGCGGTCGGCCAGAACGGCCTGGGCCGCCTCGGCGGAGTCGAACGCCTCGCTGGGGACGATGATGTAGGACTCGACCGATTCGCCGGCCAGGGTCTTCTTCACCACGTCGAGGGCGGTCTCACCGAACAGCGGGTTGTACTCGTGCACGTAGCTGAGCTGTCCGTCCGCGAGTGCCTGCATCGCGTTCTTGGTGCCGTCGATCGTCGCGATCTTGACGTCCGTGCCGATGACCAGACCCGCCTCTTCCGCGGCCTGCGCCGCGCCGAGACCCATCTCGTCGTTCTGCGCGAACACGAACTGGATGTCGTTGCTGTTCGCCTTCAGCATGGTCTCGAAGACGCTCTTGCCCTCTTCCGCCGACCAGTTCGCGGTCTGGGCATCGAGCTTGTTCAGCGACGAACCTCCGAGGCCCTCGTCGAAGCCCTCGTTGCGCTCATTGACGACGCCGACGCCGGCCGGTCCCTCCAGCACGACGTAGTTGCCACCGTCGGGGAACGTCGCTGCGGCCCACGTGCCGACCTCCTTGGCGACCTCGACGTTGTCGGGGGCGATGCGGGTGACGTAGAGGCTGTCGTCGTCCGGCTCGATGCCGCGGTCGAGCAGGATCACGGGAATCTCCGCCTCCTGTGCACGCTTGAGCGAGTCCTCCCAGCCGGATGCCTCGGTGGCCGAGAGCAGAATCACGTCGACACCGGCGTCGACGAACGACGTGAACGCGTCGATCTGCGACTTCTGGTCCAGGTTCGTCGCGGGCGCGTACTTGAGGTCGAATCCGGCGTCCTCCGTGAAGGTGTCCTGGATGTTTCGCTCGTTCGCCTCGCGCCATGCTCCCTCGGGACCGACGGCGACGAACCCGACGGTCGTGAGCTCTCCCTCGTCACCGCCGTCGCCGCTGCCGCCGTCACCCGATCCACCGGTCGAGCAGGCCGCGAGACCGATCGCGAGAACTCCTGCAGCTGCCAGGCCCATCGCCGTGCGCATGCGCTTCTTCACGGACATTTCTCCTCCTTGAGACGCCGGGATGAACCCGGCAAACCGTTTCGGACCGATCGTGGTCCTGGTGATTGCAGAACACTGTCGTCGTGTCCCGGAGCCGATGTTACCGGGAACAAAGACTGGAACACAACGTGTAACTTGAATACCGGGGCTAGATCGTCATCCTCATAGTGTTACCGGGCACAATCGTCACAGCCGAGAGTCCACATCCGCCGCGATCATCTCAACCACGGTGTCGACGGTGACACCAGGCCCGTTGCTGAGCTCGCCGATCTTCTCGCGGTCCTTCAGGACGATGATGCGGTCGCTCACCCGCACGACCTCCTCGAGCTCCGACGAGATGAACACGACCGCGACCCCTCCGGCAGCGAGCTCGCTGACACGGCGCTGGATGTCGAGCTTCGCCGCGATGTCGATCCCCCGCGTCGGCTCGTCGAGGATCAGCACATGCGGGCGCACCGCGAGCGCACGGGCGAGGAGGACCTTCTGCTGCGCACCACCGGAGAGCATCTTCACCGGGCGATCGAGGTCGACGGTATCGAGATGCAGGCCCTCGACGTAGGAGTCGATCAACGCCGCGGACTCACCCGCCGACAGCGGCCTCGACCATCCGCGCAGAGCCTGCAGCGACAGCAGGATGTTCTCTCGCGCGGTGAGGTCGCCGATGATGCCCTGGGTGCGCCGGTTCTCCGTGGACATGGCGATGCGATGACGCAGAGCCACCGAGGGGCTGCGCAGCTCCACCCGCTCCCCCTCGACCCAGACCTCACCGGAGTCCGCGCGGGCGACGCCCGAGAGCAGGCTCGCGAGCTCGGTCCGACCTGAGCCGCGCAGCCCGGCGAAGCCGACGATCTCGCCTCTCTGCATCTCTATGTCCGTCTCGGCCAACTCGCCACGACGTCCGATGTCGAGGGCTTGGAGGGCGGGGAGGGCATCGGAGACGTAGTGATGCGACTTCCGTTCCGACTTCAGGGCGCGCAGACTCTCGATGTCCTTGCCCAGCATCTGGGAGATCAGCTCTGCCCTGTCCAGATCACGGGTGGCGTTCTCGCCGATCAGGCGACCCCCGCGAAGGACGGTCATCCGGTCGCTGATCGCGAACGCCTGCTCGAGGAGATGCGACACGAACAGGATCGCCACCCCCCGCTCGCGAAGGTTGCGGATGACCCGCATCAGGGTGGCGACCTCCGCCTGGTCAAGACTCGAGGTGGGCTCATCCAGGACCAGCACGTCGGGTTGATCCACGACCGAGCGCGCGAGCGCGACCAGCTGCTTCTGCGCCGGCGACAGCATCGAGACCGGTGTCCGCGGGTCGAGGTCGTCCAGTCCGAGTCTGCCCAGCGCCTGTGCCGCATCGGCCCGCGTGCGACGCCAGTCGATCCCGAACATCCCTCGACGCTCGTGGCCGAGCATCACGTTCTCCGCGACGCTGAGGTTCGGGCTGAGCTGCGTCTCCTGGAACACGGTCGCGATGCCGGCCGCGCGGCTGTCGGCGACACCGGACAGCCGACGCTGCTCCCCCGCGATCGTCACGGTGCCCGCGACCGGCGTGCAGGTTCCCGTGAGCACCGCGATGAGGGTGGACTTGCCTGCGCCGTTCTCGCCCATCAGCGCGTGCACCTCGCCGGGGAACAGACGGAAGTCGACGTCTTCGAGCGCGCGCACACCCGGAAAGTCCACCGTGATCCCGGAGAGCTCGACGATGGGCTCCGGTCCGGGGGCGGACATCACCGCACCTCCCGCGGTGGCCCGGTCGAGGCTCGGGCGACGATCTCGGTGGGGATGCGCGTGAACGCAGGGATCTCACGTTCCTCGATCGCCGCACGCAGCATCTCGACCACGGCGACTCCGAGGGCGTGGAAGTCCTGGCGGATGGTGGTCAACGGCGGCAGGAAGTGCCGCGCGAGGGGCACGTCATCGAAACCGACGACGCTGAGATCGTTCGGAACACTGAAGCCCTTGTCGTGCAGTCCGTGGATGAGACCGATCGCCATGTCGTCGTTCGCGGCGAACACGGCGGTGTAGTCGGGCAGCCGGTTCAGGCCCATCGCGAAGTCATAGGCGAAGTCGGCGGTCCAGTCGCCCACGACGATCGGACGTTCGCGGATGCCCCAGGACTTCGCCCGGGAGTGGAAGGCGCGCTCGCGGGCGCGGGCGTCGAGCCAGTCCAGGGGACCGGAGATGTGCAGGATGTCTCGATGGCCGAGGGCTACCAGATGATCCACCAGCAAGGTGGTCCCGGCGTGCTGGTCGATCGACACGGTCAGGAAGGTGGGATCGGCATCCGCCTTGACCACGAGCATCGGGACGTTGATGACGACCCGGCGCAACGCCGCCACCGAGGAGGAGCGCGGCGCGATCACGCACAGCGCATCGACTCCCTGCGTCATCAGGCTCTCGACCGCCTCCTGTGGCGAGAGACCATCGCCCTCGTGCAGCGCGATCTGGGCGACGGAGTAGTCCGCGCCGCGGGCGGCCAGCTCGACCGCGCTCAGGATGCTGGTCGGCCCGAAAGCGCCTGGGCTCTCGACGAGCACGCCGATGCGGCGGGACCGCTGCGTCGCGAGCGCACGTGCCACCAGATTCGGCCGGTAGTCGAGTTCCTCGATCGCCTCCAGCACGCGGCGCCGCGTATCGGGCTTGATGTTGGGATGGTCGTTCAACACCCGCGACACCGTCATGTGCGACACCCCGGCGATCACGGCCACCTGTCGGATGTTGGGTTTGTCCGAGCCGACGTTCACCATGCGCACCTCCGTCGGCCCTGTCTGAGCGATGTTACCGAGAACAGCGGGAACCACGCAACGGCAGAGGGACCCGCCCCTTCCTGCTGCGGGGAGCCAGGAAGGGGCGGGCCGGGAGCGGAGGTCACCGCGTGCGAGCGGCGACCTCACCTCACTCCCTCTCGACCTCCACGACCGCGCGGCCGCGGCGACGCAGGACCCAGAAACCGGATCCGAGCGCCAGGAGCAGCACCCCGAGCCACATCGCCGTCAACGACGCGCTGGCGTCGCCACCGGTGTTCGCGAGGGAACCGTCGGAACCGCCCGCGCCTCCTCCGGCGGAGGAACCGCCACCGGTGCCGCCACCAGCGCTCGACCTGGTGATGGTGAGCGGCACCCGTGCGAGCTCGGTCTCGCCGTCTCGGAGCACGATGTGATGTGCACCCGCCGCCATGTCGGCAGGGATCGTCACGGTCTCCTGGATCCGGCCGGCCACCGCCGTCGCGGTCGCGAGCGCCCGATACGTGCTCTCGATGCCGATCTCGACCTCGTCACTCGTCACGCCGGTGGCGGTCACGGTCACCGTGCTTCCTGCGGCAGCGGTGTCGACGGACAGCCGGACGTTCAGCTCGGTGCCCGGATTGTCGTCGATCGGAGTGAACGCCCAGTTGTCGACCTCGAACACGTCGGTCTCGACGTCCGCGCCCTCGGCTGCGGCGAAGACGAAGAACACATCGTGCTCGCCCGTCGCACCGGTGACCTCGGCCTCGACCGTCGTCCACTCCCCGATCGTGCCGTCGACGGGTATCTCCGCCACGACCGCGCCGTCGACGTCATCCAGACGCACCTGGATGCTGCCTCCGGCGGCCAACGGCTTCACCGTCGCGGACACCTTCCGGGCACCGGAGCCGAAGTCGACGCCGGAGATTCCGGAGAAGTCACCGTCGTCGACGCCGGACAGCACCATGTTCCCTGAACCGTTGTGCTCGGGGAACTCGACCGAATCGGCATCCCCCTCGATCGTCGTGATGCCCAGCTGCCAGGGCAGGGTCTCCGCTTCGAAGGTGCGGTACGGGTCGAAGCTCTCCACCTGCTCCACCCCGGCACGCGTTCCGACGATCGGCTTTATGGTGCCGTCCTGGTTGAACTCGAGCTTGTCGATGTGGACCGAGCGGTACCCCTGTGTCGCTCCGGGCGTTCCGAGCGCGGCGGCCCACGCCGCCCCGCTTGATGTTACCGGTAACAGAATTCGAGCACAAGACTCGATCCTCCCGCCCCGCCGCTCTGCTCTTCACCCAGGGGCTCCAGTCGCGATATGGCACCCAAAGCGGCCGTTCTGGCTGCCATATCGCGACCGGAGCGGTCAGGGGCCGACCCGGACGGGCGGGGCGAGAGCGGACTAGAGGCCGAGCCGCTCCAGGTAGGGGTTCACCAGGCGGCGGTCCGGGTCGTAGCGGGCGGCGAGCGCGGCGAAGTCGTCTCCGCGCGTGTATCGCGAGCGCGTCTCGGCGCCGTCGAGGGTGAACACCTTGCCCCAGTGCGGACGCGCCGTGGCGGGAAGCGCTGCCTCGATCGTCGGCAGCAGAGCGCGCACGGCCGCCTCATCCGGCTTCCAGGTGAAGTGGAGACCGACCGCATCCGTCCCGTACGACGGGCTGAGCCACAGACTGTCCGCGCGCACGGTGCGGATCTCGTTCACCAGCAGCAGGGGCGCGATCTGCCCCGCGAGGGTCCGCACGGCCTGGATCGCGGCCACGGCATCCTCACGCGGCACGAGGTACTCGCTCTGGATCTCGGCGCCGGCCGAGGGGGTGAAGTCGAGCCGGAAATGCGGCAGCCGCTCGAACCACGGCCCGGCGACCCCGAGCTGTTCGGTGCAGGCGATGGGGTCGACGCCGAGGATGGGATGCCGCTTGCTCACGGCAGCGACGGCTCCGAGCCGTTCGAACAGGGACACCCGGGCGGCCTCGCGCGCTTCGGGCAGACGCTGCTTGACCCAGATCTGGTCGATGACGTCGGTGCGCTCCCACGTCGAGAACAGGCTCACACTGGTGCCGATCGAGGTGACCTCGTCGAAGTCGGCGAGCACCGCGTCCCAATCCGGATGTTCGAAGACGTGCTGAGCGATCTCGTAGGTCGGCTCGACGTCGAGCGTCACATCGAGGACCGCACCGAGAGCCCCGAGGCTCACGACCGCGCCGTCGAAGTCGGCATCCCCCCGCTCCAGGCTGCGGGTCTCGCCGGAGGGCGTGAGGATCGTGAGGCCTCGGACCGCGCTCGCGAGCGAACCGATGGCGTCGCCGGAACCGTGCGTTCCGGTGGCCACCGCTCCGGCGACGGAGATGTGCGGGAGTGAGGCCAGATTGGCGAGCGCGAGTCCCTCCGCGTCGAGCAGGGGCGCGATGTCGCCGTAGCGCGCGGCACCGGAGACCCGCACGGCCGTCCGGTCGGCGCTCACCTCGAACACCGAGGGCAGACGGTCGAGCACGAGGAGCACGCCTTCGGTGTCGGCGATGTCGTTGAAGCAGTGCCGTGAGCCGAGCACGCGCACCGGCCCGCCCTGCCCGAGCAGGGCGCCGAGTTCGTCGACGGACTCGGGGTGCGCGACCGCCGAGGCCCGGTACGTCAGGTTGCCTGCCCAGTTGCGCTCGCTGCTCATTGCGCCATGATAGCCACCCGCCGATCGACTACATCGATGTACTCCGCATCAGCCGGGCTCGGCGCTAGGCTGACCGGATGACAGCGCTGCCGCCGCCCCGCGCCACCATGAAGGATGTCGCGGCCCTCGCCGGGGTCTCCCCCAAGACGGTGTCGAACGTCGTGACCGGCACAGTTCCCGTCAATGAGAGCACTCGGGCCAAGGTCGAGTCCGCGATGGCGCAGCTCGACTTCGTTCCCAACCTCAGCGCGCGGGGACTGCGCAAGGGGCGCTCCGGGATCATCGCCGTCGCCCTCCCCGATCTCGCGACCGCATTCTCGGCAGAGCTCGTGCATCGCATCGTCGAGGCTGCGCACGGAAAAGGCCTCGCCGTGCAGATCGAGGAGACGGCATCCGAGCCCGAGCGTGAGAAGGAGCTGGTCTCCCGCGCCCGCGCGCACCTGGTCGACGGCCTCATCCTCAACCCCATCCGCCTCGAGGACAGCGTGCTGAAGTACGCCGACCGCCTTCCGCCGCTGGTGGTGATCGGCGAGGTGGAGCAGAACCGCGCCGACCATGTGCGCATCGACAGCCGACAGGCTGCCGCCGATGCGACGCGGCATGTGCTGGCCCGCGGCGCGACACGGGTCGCGGTGGTCGGCGCCGACGACGATCCGTCGATCGCGACAGCCACGAGCCGGCTGCGCCTCGAGGGTGTGCACGATGCGCTCCGCGAGGCGGGCATCGCCCGGGATCCTGCCCTCGAGATCAATCGTCTGCCCTGGTCGATGGCCGGTGGCGCGGAGGCGGTGCGTGCCCTGCTCGATCGCCGCGTGCCCTTCGACGCGATCGTGGCGTTCACGGATTCGCTCGCGCTCGGGGCTCTGCACACCCTGCACGACAACGGCATCCGAGTGCCGCACGACGTCATCGTGACCGGCTTCGACGATGTCGAGTTCTCGCGGTTCACCTCCCCGGCACTGACCTCGATCGCGTTCGATCGACAGGCGTTCGCGATCGCGGCACTCGGCCTGCTGGAGTCCCGCATGGACGACCGCACGGCTCCGCCGCGGGCACTCACCCTCTCGCACCACCTCCTGGAACGCGCGAGCACGGAGGGCCGCCCGGCCGGCTACCGCCCCTGACCTCCGCCGGCATCGGAGCGCGATCGATGCTTGCACATCCGATTACATCGATGTAATGATGAGTCGTCCACCCGCCCTGTCACGAAGGAGTGACGATGACGCCCCCGCTCGATCTGTCCAGAAGGCAGTTCCTCGCTGCCACCTCCCTCGCCGCCGGCGCGGCCCTGCTCAGCGGGTGCGCGCCCGGTGCGGCATCCGCCACCGGCCCGCAGACCCTGCAGTTCTGGCACCTGCTCAGCGGAGGCGACGGTGTCACCATGTCGCAGCTGTTGGATGAGGTGAACGGTGCACAGAGCGCCTTCCGCATCCGCCCGACCGTGCTCGCGTGGGGCACTCCGTACTACACGAAACTCGCGATGGCGGGTGCCGGTGGTCGCGCCCCCGATGTCGCCATCATGCATGCGACCCGCACCGTCGGCTGGGCCCCGGGTGGTCTCCTCGACCCCTGGGACCTCGACCGCCTCGCCGAGCTCGGCGTCGACAGCTCGACCTTCCCCGCTCCGATCTGGGAGAAGGGCTTCGTGGGGAGCGACATGTACAGCGTCGCCCTCGACGCCCACCCCTTCGTGATGATGTTCAACACCGACATCTGTGATGCCGCAGGCGTCCTGGACAGCGACGGCGCACTGGCCGAGACCTCCTCACCCGAGGAGTTCCTCGACCAGTTGCGCGCAATCGGGGGCTCCGCCGAGGGGCATGCGCTGTCCTACGGCTACCTCGGCGACGGCGCCCAGATGTGGCGCCTGTTCTACACGTTCTACTCGCAGCACGGCGCGGCCATGGAACTCCCTCCGGGTGGGCCCGCGACGATCGACAAAGATGTCGCCGTCGAATCACTGTCTCTGATGCGCACCCTGCTCGACGGAGAGATCGCCCTGGCACAGGCCGACTACGGCAGCGCCATCGCCGAGTTCGCCACCGGCAAGAGCGGCATGCTGTTCACCGGTGTCTGGGAACTCCGCACCATGCAGGCCGCCGGGATCCCGTTCGACGCGACGATGATCCCCACGCTGTTCGGCACACCGGCGGTCTACGCCGACTCCCACTCGTTCGTGCTCCCGCATCAGTCCCACGCCGATCCGGTCCGACGCGACCTCACCTACCAGTTCGTGGCCGACATGCTCAAGAACTCCTTCGGGTGGGCCGAGGCCGGGCACATCCCCGCGTTCCTTCCCGTGACCGAATCCCCGGAGTACGCGGACCTGATCCCCCAGGCGAACTACGCCGAAGCGGCCCAGCACGTCGTGTACGACCCGACCGCATGGTTCACCGGGTCCGGTTCGAACTTCCAGTCCGAGTTCGGCGCGGCCGTCCAGGGTGTACTGCTCTCGGGCGACGACCCGGCGACCGCGATCGACCGCTTCGAGGCGCGGGTCAACACCCTGCTCCGACAGCCGAACCCGGCAGACCCCGAAGGGACGTTCGGATCATGACCGCGCTCACCGACTCCACGCGCACCATCGTCACCGGGTCCCGCACCACCCCGCGGGGTCGCCGCGCCGGCTCGCGCAACCGCGAACAGCTCATCAGCTGGGCCTTCCTCGCGCCGTTCCTCGTGGCCTTCGTCCTGTTCCTCGTCTGGCCCATCATCCACGGCATCATCCTCAGCTTCACCGACCAGTCCCTCACCGGGGCCGGCGGCGCGTTCATCGGCTTCGCCAACTACGCCGAGGCGTTCGGCGACCCGAAGATGTGGCAGTCGATGGGCAACACCGTCTGGTTCACGCTGCTCTCCACGGTGCCTCTCGTCGTGGTCGCCCTCGCGATGGCGGCTCTCGTCGACCGCGGCATCCCGGGACAATGGCTGTGGCGCCTCTCGTTCTTCATGCCGTTCCTGCTCGCCTCGACCGTGATCTCGCAGATCTGGGTCTGGATCTTCAACCCCCAAGTGGGCGCGGCGAACAACATCCTCGAGCTCTTCGGTCTCGAACCGCTCGCCTGGCTGCAGAATCCCGACACGAACATGCTGTCGATCGTGATCGCCACCGTGTGGTGGACGGTGGGCTTCAACTTCCTGCTGTACCTCGCCGCGATGCAGAACATCCCGCCGCAGCAGTACGAGGCCGCTTCCCTCGACGGCGCCGGCGCCTGGCGACAGTTCTGGTCGATCACCCTCCCCCAGCTCGGCCCGGCGACCGTCCTCATCCTGATCCTGCAGATCCTCGCCTCGCTCAAGCTGTTCGACCAGGCGTATCAGATGCTCGGCGGGGTCGCGAGCGACACCACCCGCTCCATCGTGCAGTACATCTACGAGGCCGGTTTCGTCAGCTACCGGTTCGGCTACTCGGCCGCCATCTCCTACGTGTTCTTCGCCCTCATCGTCATCCTCGGCGTCGCGCAGGCCCTGATCTCGCGCCGCCGGAAGGAGCAGCTCTGATGTCCACCGCCACCGTATCCCCCGTCGTCCCCACTGCCACCGAGACGATCACGACGGCATCGAGCCGTCGTGATCGGCGGCCGCGTCTTCCCGGCCAAAACCCCTTCGGCCCACTCCGCATCGCCGCTTTCGTCGTGCTGCTGCTCCTCGCGGTCGGCTGGCTGCTGCCCTTCCTCTGGGCGGTCGCGACCGCGTTCAAGACCGAGACGGATGCCGCCTCCGGCGATCCGGGCTGGATCGGCGCCAGCGGACCCACGATCGAGGCTTTCACGGCGATCCTGTCGCAGGGCAACGTCTACGTGTGGGGGCTCAACAGCCTGCTCACGTCCGTCGCGATCACCGTGATCACGCTGGCCATCTCCGCCCTCGCGGCCTATGCCTTCTCCCGCCTGGACTTCACCGGCCGCAAGTGGTTGTTCGTGGCGATCATCGCCTCCATCGTCGTCCCGCCCCAGGTGCTGATCATCCCGCTGTTCTACGAGATGCTCGCGTTCAACCTGGTCGACACCTACGCGGGGCTGATCCTGCCGCAGGTCGTGGCACCCGCGATGGTGTTCATCCTGAAGCGGTTCTTCGATGCCATCCCGATCGAGCTGGAAGATGCGGCACGGGTCGACGGCGCCGGACGGTTCCGGATCTTCTGGTCGATCGTGCTCCCGCTGTCCCGTCCGATCATGGCGTCGGTGGCGATCTTCGTGTTCATCAGCGCCTGGAACAACTTCCTCTGGCCGTTCCTGGTCATCAACGACACGACGCTCATGACGCTGCCGGTCGGCCTGCAGACCGTGATCAGCGCCTACGGCGTGCAGTACGCACAGGTCATGGCGCAAGCCGTGCTCGCGGCGCTGCCCCTGATCGTCGTCTTCATCATCTTCCAGAAGCAGATCGTCAAGGGAGTCGCGACCAGCGGCTTCGGCGGTCAGTGATCCCTGCCCTCCCGCACCACCCCACCCGCAGAGCCAGACCCGAGGAGAACAATGTCTCAGGCCCGCATCACCATCGACCGCGACTTCACGATCGCCGACGTCCCCCGGAGACTCTTCGGTTCGTTCGTCGAGCACATGGGTCGCTGTGTCTACACCGGCATCTACGAGCCCGGTCATCCTCAGGCCGATGAGCGCGGCTTCCGCCGCGACGTCCTGGCTCTGGTGAAGGAGATGGGACCGACCGTGGTCCGCTACCCCGGCGGCAACTTCGTGTCCGGATACCGCTGGGAAGACGGTGTCGGCCCCGCAGAGGACCGGCCGGTGCGTCTCGACGGTGCCTGGCACACCGTCGAGACGAACGCGTTCGGCCTGCACGAGTTCATGGCCTGGGCGAAAGAGGCCGAGGTCGAGGTCATGGAGGCCGTGAACCTCGGCACCCGCGGTGTCGAGGAGGCCCGCGCCCTCGTCGAGTACGCGAACCACCCCGGAGGCACGTACTGGTCGGATCTGCGTCGCAGGAACGGGGCCGAGCAGCCGTTCGACATCAGGCTGTGGTGCCTCGGCAACGAGCTCGACGGCCCCTGGCAGATCGGGGGCAAGACCGCGGCCGAATACGGGCGGCTCGCGCAGGAGTCCGCCAAGGCGATGCGACTGGTCGATCCTTCCATCGAGCTCGTCGCGGTCGGGTCGTCCGGCCGCTCGATGCCGACGTTCGGCACCTGGGAGCACACGGTGCTCTCGCACGCCTACGACGAGGTCGACTTCGTCTCGATGCACGCGTACTACCAGGAGCACGACGGCGACGCCGAGTCGTTCCTCGCCGAGTCCACCGACATGGACGCCTTCATCGAGGGCGTCATCGCGACGGTGGACGCGGTGAAGGCCGCGGGCAAGCACACGAAGCAGATCGACATCTCTTTCGACGAGTGGAACGTGTGGGATCAGGTGAAGTACAACGACGTCGAAGCGAAGGAGATCGAGAAGGCCGGGTGGAGGCAGCACCCTCGGCTGATCGAGGACACCTACAACGTGACGGATGCCGTCGTCGTCGGGACGCTGCTCAACAGCCTGCTGCGGCACGGCGACCGTGTGAAGATCGCCAACCAGGCGCAGCTCGTGAACGTGATCGCACCGATCCGATCCGAAGAGGGCGGAGCGGCCTGGCGCCAGACGAGCTTCTGGCCTTTCGAGCGCATGGCGCGTCTCGCGAAGGGCCGCATCCTCCGACTCGCCGTCTCGGCGGCGCAGATCGAGACGAAGCGCTACGGCGGCGTCGACGCGGTGGACGCCGCCGCCACGTGGGAGGAGGCGACCGGTCGGGTGGCCGTGTTCGTCGCGAACCGCTCGCTGGACGAATCGAGCGACCTGACGATCGACCTGCACGGGCTCGGTGACCTGCGCGTGGTGGAAGCCGAGACCCTCACGATCCCCGAGGGCGGCGACCGCCACACGTCGAACCTCGAGACCGCTCCCGACAGCGTCCACATGGTGCCGCTGGGTGCGGTCGAGGTCGTGGACGGCGCGGTGCGCGCGACCCTGCCGCCGCTGTCCTGGTCGGTCATCCAGCTCGAGGTCGCTCGCGCCTGACCCCGGCCTACGTGCGGGCGATCGCCGCCGTGGTCGCCCGCACGACCAGCCTCGTCGGCAGGGTCACGTTCATCTCCTCGATGGGCTCGCCGGCGAGCAGCGCGAAGACCATCTCCGCGGCCACCGCCCCGAGTCGACGCATCGGCTGCTGGATGGTGGTGAGCGGCAGGGCTCGGCGGGTGGCCTCCGGCACATCGTCGAATCCGACCACCGAGAGGTCCTGCGGCACCCGGAGCCCGAGCTCGTGCGCGACCTCGATCACGGCGATGGCGGAGAGGTCGTTCGCGGCGAACACGGCCGTCGGCCTCTCCGGACCCGCCAGGAGGATCCTCGCCGAATCCCGTGTCGTCTCCAGCTCGTAGCGCCCCGCGCGGATCAGATCGGGATCCACCGGGATGCCGGCGTCGGCGAGCGCACGCCGATAGCCGGCGTCACGCAGTCCCGCGGAGCGAAGGTCGGGACGACCACCAAGGAAGCTGATCCGGCGATGGCCGAGCTCGAGGAGGTGGCGGGTCGCGGTGAGAGCCCCGCCGAAGCTGTCCGACTCGACCGTCGGCAGGTCGGCCCGGCCCGTGTGCGGGTCGATCGCGACCACGGGAATCTCGGCCGAGGCCCCCACGACGGTGGGTGTGACCATGATCGCGGCATCGATGAGCGTTCCGGAGAGGCGGCTGAGTGATCGGCGCTCCCACCCCTCCCCTTGTCCGTGCCGCGACCCGCTGTACGCGAGCAGATCGAAACCGGTACCGTGCACCGCTGCGCCGACGCCCTTGAGGATCTCGGCGCTGAACGGCTCGAAGTCGGCGAGGAGCACCCCGATCACGCCGGTGCGTCTGGCGCGCATGCTGCTGGCCACCAGGCTCGATTCGTAGCCGAGCTCCTGCACGACGTCGAGCACACGTCGGACCGTCTCATCCGCGATCCCGTAGCGTCCGTTGACGGCTTTCGACACCGTCGACACCGAGACGCCCGCCGCCTTCGCGACATCGTGGATCGTCGTTCTCCTGCTCATGATCGCCCAGCGTATCCGGCTGCGCGCCCGCCATGGAAACTGTTTTCGAAAACGTTTGACGAAAGTTCTCGACGACAGCAGACTGCAACGCGACGCGGTCGCACCTCCTGCCACCGCGGCGCCCGCAGAGACGCGCGGCGCAACTCTCGATGAGGAGAACGATCACATGAACAGCACACGGCGCTCCCTCGTGTCCCTCGCCACGATCGCCACGGTCGGAGCTCTCGCGCTCAGCGGGTGCACGGCCGGCTCGACCGACGACGGCGGAGACTCGGCGATGACCCTCTGGCACAACTCCACGACGGGACCGGGGGTGGAATTCTGGGAGCAGACCGTCGCCGACTTCGAAGAGGCGAATCCCGGCGTCACCATCGACATCCAGTCGATCCAGAACGAGGATCTCGACGGCAAGCTCCAGACCGCTCTGAACTCCGGCGATGCCCCCGACATCTTCCTGCAGCGCGGCGGCGGCAAGATGGCCGCGATGGTCAAAGCAGGACAGCTCAAGGACCTGACCGACTCGATCACGGGTGCCGCCGCGGAGGAGATCTCCGATGCCGCCTACTCGGCGAGCAGCCTCGACGGCAAGATCTACGCCCTTCCCGTGGCCGTCCTCCCCGGAGGACTCTTCTACAGCCAGGACCTGTTCGACGAGGCGGGCATCGCCGAGAACCCGACCACGCTCGACGAGCTCGAGGCCGCGACCGAGGACCTCAAGAGTGCGGGGATCGATCCCGTCGCCCTCGGTGCCAAGGACGCCTGGCCCGCAGCGCACTGGTACTACTGGCTGGCCCTGCGCGAATGCGGCTCGGACACGCTCGCCCAGGCTGCCGATGAGATGAACTTCGACGACGACTGCTGGGTGCGCGCCGGTGAAGACCTGCAGGCCTTCGCAGCCACCGAACCGTTCAACTCCGGCTTCCTGACCACGACCGCGCAGCAGGGCGCTGCCAGCTCGGCCGGACTGATCGCCAACCACAAGGCGGCCATGGAGCTCATGGGCGCCTGGAACCCGGGCGTGATCGGCTCCCTGACGCCCGACCAGAAGCCGCTTCCCGACCTCTCGTGGTTCCCCTTCCCCGAAGTGGAGGGCGGCGAAGGCGAGCCGGGCTCGATGATGGGTGGCGTCGACGGGTACTCGTGCTCGGTCGATGCGCCGGATGCCTGCGTCGACTTCCTCAACTACCTGGGCACCTCCGAGGTGCAGACCGCCTACTACAAGGCGTTCAACGCTCCGCCGGTGAACACCGTCGCGCAGGAAGCCGTGACCGAGCCGTACCTGCAGGCCATCCTCGAGGCCTACAACGCCGCACCGTACGCCACCCAGTGGCTGGACACCGTCTACGGACAGAACGTCGGCAACGCCCTCAACGTCGCCGTCGTCAACATGCTCGCCGGTCAGGGAACCCCGGAGGACATCGTCAAGGCCGTCCAGGATGCCGCAGCAAAGGCATAGGGTCTCCGCCCGGCTGGAAGTGATCCTTCTGGCCGGGCCGGCCCTCCTCGTCTTCCTCGCCTTCGTCATCTTCCCGGTGCTGATGGCGGGCTACTACGGGTTCTTCAGCTGGCAGGGCTACGGCCCTCCGACCGACTTCGTCGGACTCAAGAACTACCTCACGATCCTGCAGGATCCGCTGTTCCACGACGCGCTCGCGCACAACGGGTTCATCCTGGTCTTCTCGCTCGTCTTCCAGGGGCCGGCGGCGATCCTGCTCGCCCTCCTGCTCAACCGGCGGATGCGCGGCCAGTCACTGATCCGCGTCCTCATCTTCATCCCCTACGTGATCTCCGAGGTCGTCGTGGGAACGGGATGGAGCCTGATGCTGCAGACCAGCGGTGCGTTCAACGACCTGCTGGAGAAGATGGGCCTCGGATTCCTCGCGAACGACTGGCTCTCGAATCCGGACATCGCGATCTGGACGCTGATGGTGATCATCACCTGGAAGTACGTCGGATTCGCGGTGATCCTGTTCCTCGCCGGGCTCCAGGGCATTCCCGAGGAGCTGCACGAAGCCGCCGCGATCGACGGCGCCTCGTACTGGCAGATCCAGTGGCGCATCACGCTGCCCCTGCTGGCTCCGACGCTGCGCATCTGGGCATTCCTGTCGATCATCGGCTCGCTGCAGCTGTTCGACCTGGTCTACATCATCTGGGGGCAGTACATCGCCTCCACCGCCGGGACCTCGACGATGGCGACCTACATGGTCTCCGAAGGACGCAACGCCGGCAACTTCGGGTACGGCAACGCCGTCGCGGTCGTGCTGTTCCTGATCTCGCTCGTCGTGGCGCTCGTCTACCAGCGCGCGGTGCTACGACGCGACACCGACGGCGCCCTGACCGGCGCCCCTGCACGGAAGAAGAGGACGACGCGATGACCGCCACCTCGCTACTCGTCACCCAGCGATCGGGGCGCGCCCCGCGCGCGCGGCTGCCGTGGGCCAACCCGACCGTCTACTTCGTCGCACTGATCGTCGTCGGATTGATGCTCGCTCCGATCGCGTACATCATCATCGGCGGTTTCCGCACGAACGCCCAGATCACGACGGACCCGTCAGGGCTGCCGAGCCCGTGGCTCATCCAGAACTACCTCGACGTGATCACGGGCGGCATCTTCTGGCGCCAGGTGCTCAACTCGACCATCGTCGCCCTCGCCACCACCATCGGCGTGGTCGCCCTGGGGCTGATGGCGGCCTACGTGCTCGCCCGCTACCGGTTCGCCGGACGCGGAGTGCTCTACGCGTTCTTCGCCGCCGGCCTCATGTTCCCGCTGACCGTGGCCATCACGCCGCTGTACATCGTGGTGCGGAACCTCGGCCTGATGAACTCCCTCGGTGGGGTCATCCTGCCGCAGATCGCCTTCGCCCTGCCGACGACGATCATCATCCTGGTGCCGTTCCTCCGGGCGATCCCCGACGAGATCCAGGAAGCCGCGTTCATCGACGGATGCAGCAGGATCGGCTTCTTCTGGCGCATGGTGCTGCCGCTGTCTATCCCCGGCGTGATCACCACCGGCATCCTCGCGTTCATCGGCAGCTGGAACGGGTACCTCCTCCCGTTGTTCATCCTCAACGATGCGGCCTCGTTCACGCTCCCCCTCGGCGTGCAGTCGTTCGCCTCCCAGTACTCCGTCGACACCGCGAAGGTGCTGGCATTCACCTCGCTGTCGATGATCCCCGCCCTGATCTTCTTCAGCTTGTTCGAGCGTCGGATCGTGGGCGGACTGACCGGCGCCGTCAAGGGTTGACGATGTCGACCGAAGTTCCACAGAAAGAGATGGATGTGCTCTCCCCCACCCCCCGCCCTCAGCTCTCCGCACGCGTGGCGAGCCTCCTGGACCAGATGACGCTGGAGGAGAAGCAAGCGCAACTCGTCGGCTTCTGGGTTGACCAGGGCAACGAACTCGTCGCCCCGATGGCCGGCGAGAAGCGGACGTCCACGCGCTACGAGGAGGCGACGGCTCACGGGATCGGTCACCTGACCCGCGTCTACGGCACGCGCCCCGTCGAGCCCATCGAGCGGGCGAGCTGGTTGTGGGGCGAGCAGGCGCGGCTGCAGCGGGAGACCCGGTTGGGGATCCCCGCTCTCGTGCACGAGGAGTGCCTGACCGGGCTCGCCGCGTGGAAGGCCGCGACCTTCCCGACGCCGCTCGCGTGGGGAGCGTCCTTCGACCCGGATCTGGTCGAACAGGTCGGGCGAGCGATCGGATCGTCGATGCGTACCCTCGGGATCCATCAGGGTCTCGCGCCGGTGCTGGATGTGATCCGCGACCCGCGGTGGGGACGCGTCGACGAGTGCATCGCCGAGGACCCGCTGCTGGTCGGAACCGTCGGAACCGCCTATGTGCGCGGCATGCAGGCGGAAGGTGTGCACGCCACGCTCAAGCATTTCGTGGGGTACTCCGCCTCTCGCGCCGGCCGCAACCACGCTCCGGTGTCCGCCGGTCGTCGCGAGGTGGAGGACGTGCTCCTTCCGCCGTTCGAGATGGCGGTGCGGGAAGGCGGTGTGCGCAGCGTCATGAACTCCTACAGCGATATCGACGGCGTGCCGGTCGCCGCGGATCCGTACTACCTCGATGAGGTGCTGCGCGGACGCTGGGGATTCGACGGGGTCGTGGTGTCCGACTACTTCGCCGTCGATTTCCTGCGCACCATGCATCATGTCGCCGCCGACTCCGCCCAGGCGGCCGCGCTCGCGCTCACCGCGGGAATCGATGTGGAGCTGCCCTCTCCCGACGCGTACACGACGCTCGCCGCACAGGTGCGCGACGGGTCTCTGCCGGAGAGCATCCTGGATCGGGCCGTCGGGCGCGTGCTCACGCAGAAGGAGGAGCTGGGCTTGCTGGACGCGGACTTCACCGATCCGCCGCGCGAGGTCGACCTGGATTCGCCCGAGCATCGTGGATTGGCCCGCCGTCTGGCCGAGGAGTCGCTCGTCCTCCTGAGCAACGACGACATCCTCCCGCTCGACCCGTCCGCGTCGCCGCGTATCGCGGTCATCGGACCGAATGCCGACAGCGCCGAGGCATTGATGGGGTGTTACTCCTTCGTCAACCACGTCCTCGCCCACCACCCCGAAGTACCCGCCGGCATCGCGCTGCCGAGCGTGCTCGACGCGCTCCGGGCGGAGCTCCCCTCGGCGACGATCACCCACGCCGTCGGCTGCGAGGTCGACGGCGAGGACCGCAGCGGTTTCCCCTCGGCGATCGCGCAGGCCACCGAGGCCGATGTCGCGATCGTCGTGATCGGTGACCGTGCCGGCCTGTTCGGACGCGGCACGGTCGGCGAGGGCAACGACGTCGACTCCCTCGACCTGCCCGGCGTACAGCGCGCACTCGTCGAGTCGATCGTCGCCACCGGCACCCCGGTGGTGGTCGTCGCTCTCACCGGCCGCCCCTATGCTCTGGGCTGGGCGCTCCCGCCGCGGGCGACCGCCGCCGGGACGAACGCGGGTCTCGGATCGGTCAATTCCCCCGCGCCGGCCGGCCGGACATCGCCGACGGAGCAGCCTCCCCTGCCGGCCGCCGTCCTGCACGGGTTCTTCCCCGGGGAGGAAGGAGGCGCGGCGATCGCCGCCGTGCTGAGCGGACGCGTGTCCCCGTCCGGTCGCCTGCCGGTGTCCCTGCCGAGATCCGCCGGCGCGCAGCCGTACTCTTACCTGCACGCCGCCCTCGGAGGACGCACCGATGTGACGAGCGTCGATCCGACGCCCGTGCGTCCCTTCGGATTCGGGCTCGCCTACACGACGTTCGAGCACGGGGACCTGACGGCTGACGAGACCGTGACCGCGGGGCAGACGTTCCAGGTCACCGTTCGCGTGCGGAACGTCGGCTCCCGCGAGGGCACCGACGTCGTGCAGCTCTACGCGCACGACGAGGTCGCGAGCGTGGCCCGCCCCGTCGCGCAGCTGGTCGACTTCCGCCGGGTGTCCCTGGCACCGGGTGCGGAACAGGTCATCGAGTTCGCGGTCCCCACCGAGCGCCTCGCCTTCACCGGCCTGGACGGCGTGCGACGCGTGGAGCCGGGGCGCATCCGACTCTGGGTCGGGTCGGCCTGCGACGACGTCGAGACCTCCGCCACGATCGACATCACCCCTGCTCCCTGACGGGCGGGCGGTCCGATCGCGGCGCGCCCGTGACGGATCGCCTCCCGGCCGGGAGAATGGAGACATGTCCGCGAGATCCCGCCGGCCGCTGCTCACGTCGGTGCGCCGCCTGCTGCACACCGATCCCTCGGCCGTCGCGGCCACCGAGGCGATGCCCGTCATCGACGAACGCACGGTACCGCGGGTGCTGGACCTTGCGACCCGTATCGGCGAGTCGATGTTCGCGGTCGGGGCCTCCGCGCACGAGGTGACGCTCGCGATCATCCGCGTGTGCGACGCGTATGGGATGAAGGGCGTCCAGGTCGACGTCACCTACAACTCGATCACGGTGTCGTTCCACCTGAGCGGCGAGGTCTGGCCGGAGACGCTGGTCCGCGTGGTGCGGGTGACGGCTCCGGACCATGCGAAGCTCCAGCGGGTGCAGGCCCTGGTGGCGGACATCGATGACGGACTCGACCTCGAATCCGCGCGCGCGACGTTCCGGGCGATCCGACGGGTGCCCTTCCGCTACCAGCAGCCGGTGGTCATCGTCGCGCGGGCTCTGCTCGCCGTCGGGGTGAGCATCATGCTCGGCGCCTCCCCGATCATCGTCGCCCTCACCTTCGTCGCGGCGCTCTGCGCGGCGCTGACCCAGGCGGCTCTCGCCAGGATCCGGGTCCCGTTGTTCTTCAGCCAGATCGCCGGTGGCTTCGTGACGACCGGGGTGGCGGTTGCCGTGTCGGCTCTCGGCGCCGCGGGGGTCGAACCCTTCGTCGGCATCCGCCCGTCCATCATCGTGGCCGCGGGTATCGTGCTGATGCTCGCCGGACTCACCGTGGTCGGGGCGGCGCAGGACGCGATCGACGGCTTCGCGCTCACCGCCGGCGGACGCATCCTCGACCTCACGATGCAGACGCTCGGGGTCGTGATCGGGATCCTCGTGGGCCTCGAGCTGGGCAGTGTCCTGGGCTTCACGATGGGTCTCCCCGACGACCCCGCGCCGTTCGGCCCGCTGCTGAACCAGTTCGCCGGTGCGATCATCGTCGCCATCGCGGTCGCCGTGTTCAACGGCGCCGGGATCCGGATCATCCTGGTGAGCGCACTGCTCAGTGCCGTCACGCTCGCGGGGTATTCGGCATCCATCGCCCTGAACCTGCATCCCGCGGCGGCGAGCGCGGTCGGCGCGCTGCTGGCGAGTTTCCTCGGCATGCTGATCGCCCGCAACCTGCACGTGCCGTCGGTCGCGGTGACGACCGCGGCGATCGTCCCCCTCGTCCCCGGTGTGGCCGTGTTCCAGGGTCTGCTCGAGATGGTGCACGCAGCCGGCACCTCGACCGGGATGCTGTATGCCGGAGGCTCGCTCATCGATGCTGCGGTGATCGGCATCGGTCTCGCCTCCGGCGCCTCCCTCGGGTTGTACCTGGGCACTCCGTTGCGCGCGACCCTCGCCAGCGTCGCGAAGACGCGCGCCCGCGTCCGCCGCTGATCCCCACCCGTCTCGCAACCCGAGCCGAACGGCTCACCGCTCCGCGCGGAAGTTGACCCCGACCCGCTCGCCCTGCGCGAAGTAGTGCCGGAACGTGTAGTACATCGGCTTCCAGGCATCGACGTCGACGTAGGAGGTCCCCGGCACCGCCAGCGCCTGATGCACGTGTGTGCGCAGGACTTTCGCATGGACGATGGTGGCGTCGCCTTTCTCATCCAGCGGGGTCAGGTTCGTGACACGAGCCTCCATCTGCACGGGGCACTCGGCGATCCGCGGCGGCCCGACGATCCCACTCGGCCGTGGAGTGAACCCGCCGAGCGTCCACTTGTCCGGCTCGAATCGGTATTTGTCCCGCTTGGGTGCCGGGACGTCCGCAACCCCCGTGGTGTCGGCGATCCTCTCGATCGACTCGCACAACCGAGCGTCGGGAAGGTTGATCACGAGTTCGCCGTTGTCGCGGAGATTGCGCATCGCCTTGCCCACGTTGCTCAGTCCCAGGACGTAAGTGTCGCCCAATGCCCATGCGGACGAGATGGGCGTGATGTTCGCGGTTTCGTCGCCGGCCTTCGCCGTGGTGAGCAGGGCCACAGGGGTGCCGAAGTAGAACACGGAGGGTTCGATCGCCAGAGTCGAGTTCATGAGGGCAAGTCTGTGGCTCGAACCGTTCGGGCTGGACCGAACGGTGCGGGCGATAAAATCCTCGACATGGAGGGGACGAGCAGCCCGGAGTTGGCGGCGACGGCCGCCGTCTTCGCCAACGAGGCGCGCGCGTCGATGCTGTTGCTCCTGCTCGATGGAAGGGCATGGACGCTCACGGAACTGTCCAGGGCCGCCGACATCGCTCGGTCATCCGCGAGCGAGCACGCCGACAAACTGCTCGATGCCGGTCTCGTCGAAGAAGTCCGCCAGGGACGACACCGCTACCTCAGACTCGCCGGCACCCGCGCCGCTGACCTGGTCGAGGCACTCGCCGCATTCTCCGGTCGTGTCCGGCCCGCCACGCCGTCGCTCGACGCCCAGCACCGTGACCGCGCCATCAAGGAGGCTCGTACCTGCTACCGCCATCTCGCGGGCACGCTCGGTGTCGCACTCGCTGACGGCATGCGCGCGACAGGCTACATCGAGTCCGATTTCTCACTCACCCCGGCCGGACGAACCTGGGTGGCGTCCTTCGGGATCGAACTGCCGACGCATCCGAGGCGCGCTCTCACCCGCCCGTGCCTCGATTGGACGGAACGACGCGAGCACCTCGCCGGGCTGGCCGCGGACATGCTGCTCGCGACGTTCACGGAGAACGCCTGGATCGAGCGCGTTCCGTCCAACCCCCGTGCCGTGCGTCTCACCGCAGCGGGGAGGGAAGGTCTCGCAGACCTTCTTCCGGGAGCCCCCGTCCGCCGCTGATCCTCCTAGCCGAGCTGATCGAGGACGAGCTCGCCGCGGGCGTTCAGGTTCTCCATCATGCGTTCGATCCGCTTCGAGTCGATCGCCGGCATCTCCGCGTGGTCGAACGCGAGGCTCAACGGGATGCTCGGGTGCATCCAGATCGTGAGCCGGCCGGCGGGGTTCTTCTCCTCCGGCAACCAGGTCATCATGAAGCTCTCATGACGGCGAAGCTTCGTCCCGATGACGATCTTCAGATGCGCCAGCGTCTCGTCGTCGACCACGATCGGAGGACGAGAGCTGTTGTACTCGAGGGTTCCCATGACCTGAGACTACTCGTGTCGACCGACACGGACGCCCCGGCGCGGTCAGGGAACCGGCACGGTCTGCGCGGCGAGCCGCAGCCAGGTCTCCACGACGGTGTCGGGGTTGAGTGACATCGACTCGATCCCCTGCGAGACCAGCCACTCGGCGAGATCGGGATGGTCACTCGGGCCCTGACCGCAGATTCCGACGTACTTCTCCGCACGGCGGCACGCCTCGATGGCCATCGAGAGCATCCGCAGCACGGCCGGGTCGCGTTCATCGAAGGTCGAGGCCACCAATCCGGAGTCGCGGTCGAGTCCGAGCGTGAGCTGGGTCATGTCGTTCGAGCCGATCGAGAAGCCGTCGAAGTACTCGAGGAACTCCTCGGCGAGCACGGCGTTCGAGGGGAGCTCGCACATCATGATCACGCGCAGTCCGTTCTCGCCCCGTCGCAGGCCGTTCTCGCTCAGCAGTTCCGTCACGGCCGCCGCTTCACCGAGGGTGCGCACGAACGGGACCATGATCTCGACGTTGGTGAGACCCATCTCGTCCCGCACGAACCGCAGCGCCTCGCACTCCATGTCGAAGCACGCTCGGAAGTCCGGTGAGATGTAGCGGGAGGCGCCGCGGTAGCCGAGCATCGGATTTTCCTCCTGCGGCTCGTAGAGCTCCCCGCCGATGAGGTTGGCGTACTCGTTGGACTTGAAGTCGCTCAACCGCACGATGACGGGTTCCGGCGCGAAGGCCGCGGCGATCATCGACACCCCTTCCGCGACGCGGCGCACGAAGTACTCCCGAGGAGACGCGTAGGCCGCGATGCGCTCGGAGATGTCGGCACGCAGGGACGTCGGCAGCGATTCATGGTCCAGGAGCGCGCGCGGGTGGATGCCGATCTGCCGGTTGATGACGAACTCGAGTCGCGCGAGCCCGACGCCGCGGTTGGGCAGTTTCGCGAAGGCGAACGCCTGATCGGGAGTGCCGACGTTGAGCATGATCTTCGTCGGGCTCTCGGGCATCGCATCGAGACGCGTGATGATCTCCTCGAACCCGAGCATTCCCTCGTAGACGAAGCCGTTGTCCCCCTCGGCGCAGGACACCGTGACCCGTTGCCCGTCGCTCAGAACGGTGGTCGCGTCGCCCGTGCCCACGACGGCGGGGATGCCCAGCTCGCGCGCGATGATCGCGGCGTGACAGGTACGACCACCGCGATTCGTGACGATGGCGGAGGCGAGCTTCATGATCGGCTCCCAGTCGGGATCCGTCATGTCGGCGACCAGCACGTCCCCGGGCCGGAAGGCGTCCATCTGCGCGAGCGAGGTCATGACCCGTACCGGTCCGGCTCCGATCTTCTGCCCGATCGCGCGACCGACGGTGATCACCGTGCCCGACTCCTCGAGCACGAACCGCCGCATCTCCTTGCCGTCGGCGCGGGAGACCACCGTCTCCGGGCGGGCCTGGAGGATGTACAGCCGTCCGTCGATGCCGTCCTTGCCCCACTCGATGTCCATCGGGCGCCCGTAGTGCTCCTCGATGACCAGGGCCTGCCGTCCGAGTTCTTCCACCTCGGCATCGGTGATGCTGAAACGGACGCGCTCGGCGGCGGGGACATCGGTGAAGACGGTGCTGCCGCCCGCGTGCGTGCCGTCGGCGTAGACCATCTTCACGGCCTTCTCGCCGACCGAACGCTTGAGGATCGCCGGCCGTCCCTCTCGCAGGGCGGGCTTGTAGGCGTAGAACTCATCGGGGTTCACCGCCCCCTGCACGACCGCCTCGCCCAGACCGTAGGAGCTGGTGATGAACACCGCACGATCGAATCCGGATTCGGTGTCGACCGTGAAGAGCACGCCGGAGGCCCCGACATCGGAGCGGACCATGCGCTGGATCCCCGCCGACAGCGCCACGTCGTGGTGGTCGAATCCGTGATGCACCCGGTAGGCGATCGCCCGGTCGTTGTAGAGCGACGCGAACACGCTGCGGATCGCGGCGAGGATGTTGTCGATGCCGCTGATGTTGAGGAACGTCTCCTGCTGGCCGGCGAAGGAGGCATCCGGCAGGTCCTCCGCCGTGGCACTGGATCGCACGGCCCAGGAGACCGACGCGGGCTCGGGATCGGAGTCGACGAGCGTGGCGTAGGCCGCACGGATGTCCTGCTCGAAGGCGGCCGGGAGCGGCTGCTGCTCGATCCACTCGCGGACGGTGGCGCCGACCCGCGCGAGTTCGGCGACATCCGTGACGTCGAGCGCTTCCACGGTGGATCGGATGCGCTCGTAGAGTCCTCCCTCGGCGAGGAAGTCCCGGTAGGCGTCGGCCGTGGTCGCGAAGCCGCCGGGCACGCTCACCCCGGCTCCGGAGAGGTTCGAGACCATCTCGCCGAGGGAGGCGTTCTTGCCTCCGACCTGGGCGACGTCGGCCATGCCGATCTGCGTGAACCAGAGGATGTTCGTCATGTGATCTCCAGAGAGTGGGGCGTCGTGTGCGAGGGGTGGAGACCGCGATCAGCTGCGCAGGCGCATGGACTGCATGATCACGGCGGACATCTCCTCCACGGATTTCGTGGAGGAGTTGAGGAAGGGGACGCGGTTGCGCCGATAGAGGTCTTCCGCGCGGCGGATCTCGAGCGTGCATTGAGCGAGGCTGGAGTACACCGTGTCCGGCCGCCGCTCGTGACGCACCTGACTCAGCCGGAGCGGCGTCGTCGTCAGCCCGAAGCACTTGCTCGCGAACCGTTCGACCGTCGCGGGCAGCCCGTCGGACGGGAAGTCGTCGTCGGTGAGCGGGTAGTTCGCCACCAGCAGTCCGTACTGCAGGGCCAGGTACATGGTCGTCGGGGTCTTCCCGCACCGAGAGGGCGCGATGATGATCACGTCGGCGATGTCGAGCGCCCGCATGCTCTGGCCGTCGTCGTGCTCGATCGCGTACTCGACCGCCCGCATCCGGGCGAAGTAACGCTCCATGTCGCCGACGCCGTGATACTGGCCCAGTTGCTCGGAGGCCGCACTGCCGAGGGAGGCTTCGAGCTCCCGCAGATGCCCGCCGAGGAGGTCGATCACGACCGCGCCCGACGCATGGAACTCCGCGAGGATCTGCGCGGACTTCACGGTCGTGAAGACGATCGGAGCAGCGCCCGCCGGGGTGACCCGGAGATCCCCGATCACGGCGCGGGCGCCGTCCACCGAGTCGACGAAGGGCACGGTGTGGCGGCGGAAGCGCGCGCCGGGGAAGTTCGCCAGAAGGGCGTTCCCCAGGGTCTCGGCGGTAATACCGGTGCTGTCCGAGACGAAGTACGCGTCCCGGACCTCGGCACCGGAGTCATCTCCGAGCACGCCGGCCGGAAGCACGGGCGATGAGGGCTGGCGGGTCGAAGCGTCGGACACGTTCCCGAGCCTAGGAAAGTAACTGCCTTCATCATGAGGTCTTCCCGAGAAAGAATGAGCGAATTTGCTCAGAGGGCAAGCCGGATCCAGGGATGCGGAATACCCCGGATGGGTATATGGTTGTCATGATCCGATACCCCATAGGGGTACACCAGAGGATGGGAGAGGCAATGACGACCAACGAGTACCAGGTCACCGGGATGACGTGTGGGCACTGCGAGATGTCGGTCCGCGAGGAGGTCGCCGAGGTTCCCGGCGTCGACGGGATCCAGGTCAGCGCACAGACGGGCAAGCTCGTCGTCACGAGCACCGACGGCGTGGACGACGCACAGATCCTCGCCGCTGTCACGGAGGCGGGGTACGCGGCCGTGCGCACGGCATGAACGCCGACACCACGGGCACAGTCTCTCACTGAGCCCACCGACGACGATCAGGAGAAGGATAGGACCATGGGCACATCAGCACTTCCGAGCATGGGATCGGGCGTCGAGCTCGAGATCGGCGGGATGACCTGCGCCTCCTGCGCCATGCGCATCGAGAAGAAGCTGAACAAGCTCGACGGCGTCGTGGCGACCGTCAACTACGCGACGGAGAAGGCGAGCGTCTCGGTCCCGGACGACTACGACGCAGCGCTCCTGATCGCCGAGGTGGAGAAGACCGGGTATTCCGCGGTCGTCGCTGCGCCACGGGGGAAGAGGAAGGACGCGGCCACAGGCGGCGACACCGACGACACCGATCCTGAGCTGCTCTCGCTGCGCAACCGACTGATCGGCGCGATCGTGCTGACGGTGCCCGTGATCGCGATGGCCATGATCCCCGCGCTGCAGTTCACGTACTGGCAGTGGGCCTCGCTCGCGCTGGCCGCCCCGGTGATCACGTGGGCGGGCTGGCCGTTCCACAAGGCCGCGTGGACGAACCTGCGCCACGGAACGGCCACGATGGACACGCTCATCTCGATGGGAACCTCGGCCGCCTTCCTCTGGTCGCTGTACGCGCTCTTCTTCGGCACCGCAGGCATGCCGGGCATGACGCACCCGTTCGAGTTCGCACTGGCTCCCTCCGATGGGGCGGCGAACATCTACCTCGAGGTGGGGGCCGGCGTGACGATGTTCGTCCTCGCGGGGCGCTACTTCGAGAAGCGGTCGAAGAAGCAGGCCGGCGCGGCTCTGCGCGCGCTCCTCGAACTCGGCGCGAAAGAGGTCGCCGTGCTGCGCGGCGGTGCGGAGACGAGGATCCCGGTCGAAGACCTCCGGGTGGGCGATGAGTTCGTCGTGCGACCGGGCGAGAAGATCGCGACCGACGGCCTCGTGGTCTCCGGAACGTCGGCCGT
Source organism: Microbacterium sp. J1-1 (assembly GCF_024498615.1). Classification (NCBI taxonomy): domain Bacteria; kingdom Bacillati; phylum Actinomycetota; class Actinomycetes; order Micrococcales; family Microbacteriaceae; genus Microbacterium; species Microbacterium sp. J1-1. The sequence continues at coordinate 3,050,603 of NZ_CP089590.1, forward strand.
CGATGCCTCGATGCTGACCGGTGAATCCGTGCCGGTCGAGGTGGCCCCGGGCGGCAGCGTCACCGGCGCGACCACGAACGTCGGGGGGCGGCTCGTGGTCCGCGCGACCCGGATCGGCGCGGACACCCAGTTGGCACAGATGGCCAGACTCGTCGAGGACGCGCAGACCGGGAAGGCGGAGGTGCAGCGTCTCGCCGACAGGATCTCCGGGGTGTTCGTCCCGATCGTGATCGTGATCGCCCTCGTGACGCTCGGTGGCTGGCTCGTCGCGGGGTTCCCCGTCGCCGCGGCATTCACGGCGGCGGTGGCCGTCCTCGTCATCGCGTGCCCGTGCGCGCTCGGGCTCGCCACGCCCACGGCCCTGCTGGTCGGGACCGGTCGAGGGGCGCAGATGGGCGTGCTCATCAAGGGCCCGGAAGTCCTGGAATCCACCCGCCGGGTCGACACCGTGCTGCTCGACAAGACCGGAACGGTCACCACCGGCAGGATGACCCTGGTCGACGTCATCGTGGAGCCCGGCACCGACCGCGCGACGCTGCTGCGGCTGGCCGGGGCGGTGGAAGATGCCTCGGAGCATCCCATCGCGCAGGCAATCGCCGCGGGTGCCACCAGGGAGGTTGGGGCGCTGCCCACACCGGAGGAGTTCACGAACCTCGAAGGAAGGGGCGTGCAGGGCGTCATCGAAGGCCATGCCGTGCTCGTGGGACGCGAGTCGCTCCTCGCCGAGTGGTCGCAGAGGCTGAGTCCGAGCCTCTCCTCGGCGAAGGTCAAGGCCGAGGGCGAGGGTAAGACCGTCGTCGCGGTCGGCTGGGACGGACACGCACGCGGCATCCTCGTCGTCGCGGACACGATCAAGCCGAGCAGCGCCGAGGCGATCGGCCACTTCCAGGCGATGGGACTGACCCCCATCCTGCTCACCGGGGACAACGAGACGGTGGCACGGCAGATCGCGGCGGAAGTGGGGATCACGGAGGTGATCGCGGAGGTCCTCCCGAAGGACAAGGTCGACGTGGTCGTCCGGCTCCAGCGCGAGGGCAAGACGGTGGCGATGATCGGCGACGGTGTCAACGACGCCCCCGCCCTCGCCCAGGCCGACCTCGGACTCGCGATGGGCACCGGCGCGGACGTGGCGATCGAGGCATCGGACATCACGCTGGTACGCGGTGACCTGCGCAGCGCGGTCGACGCGATCCGCCTGTCGCGCAAGACGCTCGGAACGATCAAGACCAACCTGTTCTGGGCCTTCGCCTACAACGTCGCCGCCATCCCGGTCGCGGCGCTCGGCATGCTCAACCCCATGCTCGCCGGTGCAGCGATGGCGCTGTCGAGCGTGTTCGTGGTCGGCAACAGCCTGCGCCTGCGCGGGTTCACGAGCGTCACGCGACGAGGACGCTCCCGTCGAGCCACCCGCCCCGCTCTGAGGAAGGATCACGCATGAACGAGCCGCACGCGCACCAGGACGCACAAGCCCCCACCGCCGTCGACTCCGGGCACACGGGGCACGAGACCCCCGAGGGACACGGAGGGCACGGCGGACACGGAGGGCACGGCGGTCACGCGGGGCACGGTGATCACGTCGGGCAGTTCCGGCGCCTGTTCTGGATCAACCTCGTCATCGCGGTGCCCGTGGTGGCGTTCTCTCCGATGTTCGCGATGCTCTTCGGGTACGACGTCCCGGGCTGGGCGCAGTTCGTCGCTCCGGTGCTGGGCACCGTCATGTACGTCTGGGGTGGCTGGCCGTTCCTGACCGGCGCCGTCAGCGAGCTCCGGACCCGCACGCCGGGGATGATGCTGCTCATCGGGCTCGCCATCACCGTGGCCTTCTTCGCCTCCTGGGGCGCGACGCTCGGACTGCTCCACCACGAGCTCGAGTTCTGGTGGGAGCTGGCACTCCTCATCGTCATCATGCTCCTCGGACACTGGATCGAGATGCGATCGCTCGCGCAGACGACGTCGGCCCTCGACTCGCTCGCCGCCCTGCTGCCCGACGAGGCCGAGCGGGTCGAAGGGGACACGACCGTCACGGTCTCCCCCGCGGAGCTCGCCGTCGGCGATGTCGTCGTCGTCCGTCCCGGCGGGAGCGTCCCGGCCGACGGCCGCATCATCGACGGGACCGCCGCGATGGACGAGTCGATGGTGACCGGCGAATCCCGCCCCGTCACGCGGTCCACCGGTGACACCGTCACCGCGGGCACCGTCGCCACCGACTCGGGCCTTCGGGTGGAGATCACCGCTACGGGCGACGACACCGCCCTCGCCGGCATCCAACGACTGGTGACGGAGGCACAGAACTCCTCGTCCCGTGCGCAGCGCATCGCCGACCGCGCCGCCGCGCTGCTGTTCTGGTTCGCGCTGCTGTCCGCCGCGCTCACCGCCGTGGTGTGGACGGTGGTAGGGAATCCAGACGCCGCCGTGGTCCGCAGCATCACCGTGCTGGTCATCGCCTGCCCCCACGCCCTCGGGCTCGCGATCCCGCTGGTGGTGTCGATCGCCACCGAGCGGGCCGCACGTGGCGGCGTGCTGATCAAGGACCGACTCGCGTTGGAGAGCATGCGCACGATCGACGCCGTCCTGTTCGACAAGACGGGCACTCTGACCAAGGGCGCTCCGACGGTCACGGCGATCGAGCCGACCGGTGAGGTGGACGCCGATCGGCTGCTCGTCCTCGCCGCCTCCGCCGAAGCGGACAGCGAGCACCCCCTGGCCCGGGCGATCGTACGGGCAGCCGAGGAGAAGAGCCTCGCGGTCCTTCCTGCATCCGGATTCACCTCGTCCCCGGCGGTGGGCGTCACAGCGACCGTCGACGGCGCGGAGGTCCGTGTCGGCGGCCCGAAGCTCCTCGACGAGGTCGGCAGTGACGAGATCGCCGCCGCGGACGAGTGGCGCGAAGAGGGCGCCATCATCCTCCACGTCATCCTCGACGGCCGCGTGGTCGGCGGACTGCGCCTCGCCGACGAGATCCGCCCCGAATCCCGCGAGGCCGTGAACGCCCTCCACCGTCGGGGCGTCGAGGTCGTCATGATCACCGGGGATGCGCAGGCTGTGGCCGAATCGGTGGCTGCCGAGCTCGGCATCGACCGGGTCTTCGCCGGGGTGCGCCCCGAGGACAAGTCCGCCAAAGTCGCGGAGCTGCAACGCGAGGGCAAGAAGGTGGCGATGGTCGGCGACGGCGTGAACGATGCGCCGGCACTTTCGCAGGCCGACGTGGGCATCGCGATCGGGGCGGGGACCGACGTCGCCATCGCCTCGGCCGGCGTGATCCTCGCGAGCTCCGACCCCCGCTCGGTGATCTCCGTGATCGAGCTGTCGCGCGCCACGTACCGCAAGATGAAGCAGAACCTGTGGTGGGCGGCGGGCTACAACCTCGTGTCGGTGCCCCTCGCCGCCGGAGTCCTCGCGCCGATCGGATTCGTCCTGCCGATGTCGGTCGGAGCGATCCTGATGTCGTTGTCGACGGTCGTCGTCGCGCTGAACGCCCAACTGCTGCGTCGGATCGACCTCGCCCCCGACGCGCACACCCGGTCCGTCGACGATCCCGCGTGAGCTCTCGCTGGAGCGCGGCGGAACAGTCCGCGCTCCGGACGTGTTCTCTTCTGCATGATCGACGGATCCCGTGAAGTGGCGCCGGAGCGCGTCGTGGCCGTGTTCGACGTGCTGGGCACTCTGGTGAATCAGGCGGAAGGTCTCCGACGCCGGGTCGAGGCCGCGACCGGCCTCGACCGCGAAGAGGCGACCGCGATCGTCGACGAGTGGCTGAGCGGGGTGGCCGAACAGGAACGGGCCGTCGTCCGCGGTGAACGTGCCTTCGCGAACAGCGATCAGCTCGACGCCGAGGTCCTGGAGCATCTCGCCTCTGCAGGCGTCCTACCCTCCGCCGCTGTTCCAGCGCTCGCGGGCGCCTCGGCTTTCAGCCCGCCCTGGGAGGACTCCGCTGCGGGCCTGCGATCCCTCGCCGAAGTCGCCACCGTCGTGGGATTGTCGAATGCGAGTCGCCGGGTGCTGACCGGCCTGAGCGTCCACGCGGGCTTCCGCTGGCACCAGTTGCTCTCCGCGGAGGACGCCGGCACCTACAAGCCTGCCGCGGCGATGTACGAGTTGGCGATGGCGAGCGTCCCGGCGAGCGGTCGTCCCCCGCTCATGGTCGCGGCCCACGCGTGGGACCTCAGAGCGGCGCGGGCTGCAGGCATGCGCACGGCCTACGTGCCTCGGCCCGACGCCGACCCGCCTTCCCCGGGCGAGCGGTTCGACATCCACGCCACCAGCCTCGCGGACCTCGAGATGCGCCTGCGGGCGGAGACGGAGTAGGTCGCTCAGATCACTCGCCCGCGCTCCAGCCGGATGACACGGTCGGCGGCGAGTACGGCAGCGTCGTCGTGGGTGACGGTGCACACTGCGACGCCGCGAGCGGCCTCTTCCCGAAGGATCTCCTGCATCCGGGCAGCACTCTCGCGATCGAGACCGGCAGCCGCCTCGTCCAGCAGCAGGACGTCGGGCTCACACACGATCCCCTGCGCGAGGAACACCCGCTGCCGCTGCCCGCCGGACAATTCTGACAACGGCCGGTCGGCGAGCTCCGACATACCGACGCGGTCGAGGGCCCGATCCACCGCTCGACGCGCGGTGACGCGGGAGAGGCGTCGCCCTCGCTTCCACGTCCCGATGCGCACCACATCCGCCGCTGACACGGGCAACGCATCCGGCACGGCAGGACGCTGCACGACGAGCGCGAGGGCCCCTCGGCGGCGCACCGCACCCCGCCGAGGGACCTTCACACCGGCGAGGATCTGGACCAGTGTCGACTTGCCCGACCCGTTGTGCCCGGCCAGTGCGACGATCTCCCCGGAATGGACATCGACCGTGACGGAGTGCAGCACGTCATCGTCGGAGTACCCGAAGCACACGTCGCGCGCGGACAGCGCAGAGCTCTCTTTCATCGCCTCAGCCTAGCAATTGATAATCATTCTCATTCTCATATAGAGTCTCCTCTCGTGCCCTTCCTGCTCGAACCGTTCGCCGTGGAGTTCTTCGTCCGTGCCCTGTGCGGCGGGGTGCTCGTGGCCGTGATCTGCGGGGTCGTGGGCACGTGGGTCGTGATCCGCGGCATGGCTTTCCTCGGCGAGGCGATCGGCCACGGAATGCTGCCCGGCGTCGCGCTCGCCACCGTGGTCGGCGCCCCGGTCCTGCTCGGCGCGGCTCTGAGCGCTGCCGCCATGAGCGCCGCGATCGGCCTCCTTCAGCGACGGGGCCGGCTCTCGTACGACACGAGCATCGGTCTGCTGTTCGTCGCCATGCTCTCGCTCGGCGTGATCATCGTCTCCCACTCCCGCAGCTTCGCCACGGACGCGACCGCTCTGCTGTTCGGCGACATCCTCGCCATCCGCCCCGACGACATCGCGATGCTCCTCGTCGCCGCCGTCGTCACGGTCGGTGTCGCGTCCGCCTTCCATCGCGCCTTCGTGGCGACGGCATTCGATCCGCGCATCGCCCGCACGCTCGGGTTGCGCCCCCAGCTCGCGCACGTGGTGCTCGTCGCCCTCGTGACGCTCGCCGTCGTCGCGTCTTTCCAGGCCGTGGGCACGCTCCTCGTCGTCGGTCTGCTCCTCGCCCCCTCCGTCGCCGCCCGGGCCTGGACGACGCGGATCCCCACGACCATGCTCGGGGCCTCCCTCGTGGGCGCCGCCGCCGTCCTGGTCGGCCTCTTCGCCTCCTGGCACTTCGCGGTGGCGGCGGGGGCCTCGATCGCCACCGCGGCCGTGCTGCTGGCCGCTCTCTCCGCAGCCGCACGTTCGCTTCTGACCCGTGCCGTTCGCCGGCGCCATCCCGTCGAGCGCCCCGAATCCGCATCCCCGCGACGCGCATCGCCCGATGTTCCTGCCGTCGCGCTCACCGAAAGGACCCGATGATTCCGCGCCCCCTCCGGCTCCTCCCCGCCGCCCTGACGATCGTCGCGCTCAGTGCGTGCGCCTCTGCTCCGGAGAACTCACCGCCCGCGACCCCGGCGTCCGGAGACGGCCACGGCGCGATCGCCGGCGCTGAGGAGGTCGCCGAGCCGCCTCTGGGTCTGCTGTCCATCGATGCCGCGGGGAACGCCGCCGTGCTCGACCTGCGGACCGAGGAAGCGACCACCCTCGACCGCACGGCAGCTCCGTCGGCGCTCGCGAGCGATGGACGCTACGGGTTCGTGACCACGGAAGAGGGCGTGGAGGTGATCGACTCGGGCCGATGGAGCTGGGATCACGGCGACCACTTCCACTACTACCTCGCCGAGCCCGCGCTTCTGGGCACGGTCGTCGGCGAGGGCGTCGCCACCGTCGTGACGGGCCCGCTGTCGACGGCCGGGGCCACCGGCGTGTTCTTCGGCGGCAGCCGCGAGGCGGTGCTGCTCGACAACAAGGCACTCTCCGAAGGACGGCTCGATGAGCTGTTCCGCATCGAGGTGAACGCGGACACCGGCCTGGTCGCCCCGATCGGAGAGGGCGCACTCGTGGCCGTCGACGACACGCTCGTCTATCACGACAGCGACGGCGAGCCCGCGGAGTCCCCGGTCGACTGCGCCGACGCCTCGGGAGCGATCACCACCCGCGTCGGACTCGTCGTCGGGTGCGCAGACGGTGCGGTCCTGGCGGCCTGGCAGGACGCGGGCCTCACCGTCGAGCGCATCCCCTACCCGTCAGGCGCCGTCGAGCGCGCCCTGTCGTTCGACGGCCGAAAGGGTCGTCCGACGGTCGCCGCCGTCGCGGGGACGACCGGCTTCTGGCTGCTCGACTCCCGGGAGCGCACCTGGACCCTGGTGCCCACCGAACGTCCGCTGACGCACGTCGTCGCCGTGGACGACGCCGAGGGGCATGTGGTCGCCATCGACATCGACGGGCGGATCGTCGTGCATCTCGCCGACGACGGTGCACTCGTCGGCGCCACTGATCCTCTGCTCGCCGACGGCGGCGCCGCTTCCTCGCTCACCGTCGACGAGCAGCGGGCCTACGTCAGCGACCCGGCCGCCGGCGTCGTACACGAGGTCGACTACGCCGATGCCGCCCGCGTCGCTCGTTCCCTCGAGACGCCCACGGCTCCCTCGTTCGTCGCGGAGGTCGGGCGATGAGATCGCTGCGAGCGTCCTCCCTGCTGATCGCGACGACCGTGGTCCTTGCCGGCCTCGCGGGGTGCACCGGCACGGCGGCGTCGGATCGACCGCAGATCGTGGTCACCACGAACATCCTCGGCGACGTCGTAGAGAATCTCACCGGCGATGCGGCCGAGGTCACCATCCTGATGAAGCCGAACGCCGACCCGCACTCGTTCGAGATCTCCGCCCAGGAGGCCGCACGGATGGATGGCGCCGACCTGCTCGTGATGAACGGACTGGGCCTCGAGGAGGGGCTCCAGCAGCACATCGATCGCACCGCAGCCGCGGGAGTCCCGACGGTCGTGGCCGGCGACGTGATCGACGTGCTGCCCTACAGCTCCGAAGACGCGAGCGGGGCGGACGATCCGCATTTCTGGACCGATCCGGCGCGCATGGTCGATGTCGTGGACGCGGTGGAGGAAGCGCTGGCCGAAGTGGACGGGATCGACGTCGCGCAGGTCCGCAGCAATGCCGAGACGTATCGCGGCGAACTCACCGAGCTCGACGAGGAGATGTCGGCTACGTTCGCCGCGATCCCCGTGGAACGACGAGCACTCGTGACGAACCACCACGTCTTCGGCTACCTCGCGGACCGCTTCGACTTCCGCCTCATCGGCGCCGTGATCCCCGGGGGCACGACCCTCGCCGCGCCGAGCGCTGCCGACCTGCGCGATCTCACCGATGCGATCGACGAGGAAGGAGTGCGCACGATCTTCGCCGAATCCTCGCAGCCGGACCGACTCATCCAGGTGCTGGCCGCCGAGGCCGACGTCCAGGTCGAGGTCATCGAGCTGTTCACCGAGTCCCTCACCGACCCCGGCGAGGGCGCCGACACCTACCTGACGATGATGCGCGCCAACACGGACCGCATCGCCGACGGACTGACCCCATGAATGGACCCCGACCGGGGCCCGATACGAGAGGAAACACAATGAAGCGACACATGAGGATGAGTGCCGCTGTCGCGGCGCTGGCAGGCGTCTCGCTGCTCGCCACCGCCTGCGCCGGCGGTGCGGGCGGAGCAGGCGACACCGCGCCCACGGACGAGAAGTCAGGCACCACCGCGAGCGAGACGGGACGCGTCGCGATCTCGTACCCCGGAGGGATCGCGGTGCTCGACCCCGAGACGCTTGAGGTCGTCGACGAGTTCGAGACCGAGGAGTTCACCCGCCTGAACCCGTTCGGCGACGGCCGCACCATCGCCGTCACCACCTCCGCAGGGTTCCAGATGCTCGACACCGCCGAGCCCGCCCTCACCGACGCACTGTTCGAGGCGACCGCTGCCGGGCACGTCGTCATCCACGGGGAGAACACCGTGCTCTTCGACGACGGCACCGGAACGACCACGATCGTGCCGACCGACGGCTTCGCCGACGGCTACGACGCTCTTCCCGAGACCACGACGTACTCCGCCGATGCCCCGCACCACGGTGTCTCGATCGTGCTCGAGGACGGTTCGCTGCTCACCACGGTCGGCGACGAGACGTCGCGCACCGGGGCCACGGCCTTGCACGCACACGACGACCACTGGGACGAGGCCGCCGTCAACGCCGAGTGCCCCGGCATCCACGGGGAAGGCACCGCGGCCGAGGAAGCCGTGATCTTCGGTTGCGAGAACGGTGCGCTGCTGTTCAAGGACGAAGCCTTCACGAAGCTCGCGGCACCGGACGCGTACGGCCGCATGGGCAACGCCTTCGTCTCGGAGACCAGCCCGATCGTCGTCGGCGACTACAAGAACGACCCGGACGCGGAGGGCTACCTGCTGAATGCCGTCACGCTGATCGACACCGCCGCCGAGACCCTCGATGTCGTCGAGCTGCCTGCCGAGGTGCAGTACACCTTCCGCGACATCGCACGCGGCCCCGGCGACCTCGCCTACATCCTGTCGACCGACGGGCAGATCCACGTCCTCGACCCCGAGACGGGCGAGCTCACCGAGTCCTACCCCGTGATCGAGGCGTGGGAGGGTCCGACCCAGTGGCAGGACGCGCACCCGGCGATCAAGGTCGACGGCGACATCGCGTACATCACCGAGCCCGCCGCGAACAGTGTCCACGCCGTGGACCTCACCACCGGGGAGATCATCGCCTCGGTCGAGCTCGACCACACCCCGAACGAGATCGCGGTGGCCATCGGCTGACCCCGGCGTTCGCGGGCACCGGCGGGCAGGGCGTCCTCATCGGACGCCCTGCCCGCTTTCGTGCCGTACGATCAGCGCGCGCTTCGGCCGAGATAGCGACCCGTGACCCATCGGTCACCGCGCCACTCGCCCGGTTCCCAGATCCGCCTGACAGGAAGATCGACCGCGTTCGCCTCCGTGAAGCGAGGCAGCGCGCTCAGACTCAGGTCCTCGCCGTTCGCGCGGCGCACGAACTCGTCGGCGAAGGTCTGGATACGCGCGGGCATTTCCCGCAGCCGCGGAGTGACCATGTCGGCCGGGACTTCGGCGACCGCGGCTTCGAACGCTCCGTGGAGGCGGGGCGCCATCGCGTTGATGGTTTCTCGCATGAGTTCACGTCGTACGCCCAGGACGTCGGCGGCGCGCGCGATGTTGCGGCCGGAGATCTGACGATACCGGCGCTCCTTGCCGTACTTCACCGCCGCGCTGGATCTGAACATGACCCGGTCTTCCTCCCAGAACCCGTGCGCCGAGATGAGATCGTAGGCCGGCGCGAGCCGCGTCGCGTTCCCGACGTGCAGCATGCTGTGGTTCTTCGCGTGAGCGTCGACGCCTGCCACGAGCAGATTGAAGACGAACAGATCGGCGAGCTCGACGTGATCCTTGCCTCGGTAGAACGGTGACGAAGCGCGGTCGACCAACTGCACCATGTCGGCCATCGTCGGACCGCCGTCCTCCTCATACTTGCGCGACGGATAGACGCCGAGCGCCTGGCAGAAGTCCTCCTGGTGGATCCTGGCGACGGCGCCCTCGGCGGTGAGGCGGCGATCGAACCGCGTCGTGACGAAAGCGCGGACGCCGGCGAAATCGAGGATCTCCACCCTTGCGACTCGCAGGTCGAGCGCGCGCGCCGCGCGCATCGTCACGTAATCTGACGACCGAACGATCCTGCAAGGACGGGTCCTGCACGTCGACGAAATCGGCGTATACCTCGCGTCCAGCGGGGATGCCATCACTGTCGGTTTCGAAGATGACCGCGATTGCTTCGCCGCGCGCGCTCCCGGTTACCTCTTCCCATGGAACGCCATCAAGCTGCTCACTGTCGTCCAGGCATCCGAGGATTATGAAGCAGCGTGGCGGGAACACTACGCGAAGATCGAAGCGTTCGCGGCCGCACACGACGACCGCGCTCCTGGTTCCGACCGCGAGTACCGCGAATGGGCGGAGACCCAGGCCCTCCACGGCTAAAAAGCGATGCCCCGCAAAGCGAGCGCTAGCACCTAGAGCTGCCATCGAGGCGTACTACGAAGAAACGGGTTGCCCCCGGTTCGGCCGACCCGAAAGTAAATAAAATAGAAACGGTTCTACGCCGTGACTGGTCAGATGGGGTTGAGCGTACCGAATAACCGGTACGCTTCTCGAACCCGAGAATGACCAGTTCAGGGGTAAATACCCCCCGCGGGGGTGGAACATCGAAAGTCGCCGCGTACCGCGGCGACTAACGAAATCGGTACGCCCTGAAATCGCTGCCGAACTGGGGAAAGCCAGCGTCCAAGCGCGCATGTACCGGATGTACCGCGATTCCGAGAGAACTAACATGTGTGCGTGTGCGCATGCGCGCATGTGTGGAGTTTCTTCACATCCGCGGTACATCCGGTACATTCCCGCTTCATCTCTCTCTATTTCGTTGAGAAATCAAGGAAAATCCACCATTCCGCCCGTACCGTTTCTGCCCCTGAGCTCTCGAAAAACGGTACGCCGATGGGTCGAGCGGACCGAGATAAATAGCGTCTGACCAGGCGAAAGCAGGAGCTACTAGCGTACCGAATTTGCAACAGAAAAACGGTACGCCCGCCCCTCGTCTGCCTTCTGAGCTGACTGGCGAGCAGCTGCCCATCCACCTCCGTGCAGCGGGCAGGTGAACGAGATCCGCATGCCCTTGTTGGTCTCGAGCGAAACCGGCTCGCAGTCACGTCCGCACTCCGGACACGTCCTGTATTGCTCGTCGATATCGCCGCCGGCACTGCCGCCTTCCATTCCCCCATCGAAGCACGCTCGCCTGCCGGGTATGTAGCGACTGATTGAATAGTTCAATGGCTCACAGTTGGTCGACCTACTTCAACGGGATCACCGAGCACGCCACTGGCTCATCGATCGCGCAGCGTCTGGGCGTCTCAGGCTCCAAGGTCAGCTACTGGCGCCGGGGCGAGCGGCCACCGACACCTCGAGAGGCTGCCCACATCGCGCGCACCTTCGGACGGAGCCCACTCGAAGGTCTCGTCGCGGCCGGATACCTCACCGCTGAGGACCTCTCCGAGGATGTGTCGGTCGTCGCACACACCCTGGCCGACTACAGCGATGTCGAGTTGGCAGAAGAGATGCTGCGCCGCGCCAAACCATGAGCGGGTGACTCGTTCAGGCCCGAAGCGGAGATCGCCGCCCAATTGATACTTGCGCAAGCTATACTCGTTAGTAAGCGTTAGGAGCTGAAGATGTCGAACGCAACTGCCCATCCCCTCCGCAGCGATCGACGTGCGCATCTCCCGGCCACACGATCGGACGAAATCCGAGAGATCACCATCGTGTTCGACCGTGGTATTGCTCTCACGAGTCACGACGCCGAAGAACTCGCGCACGAGCTGAATGTGCTGGGTTCCAGTCTCCGTCACACGCATTTGGTCACCATCTTGAAGGGCGTGAACAAGGCGCTCCGGCATGAGGAAGAGCCTGGGCACTCGTCGCTGACGGAGGCTGAGCTGGACGCACTGCGCGCAGCCGGCTCGCTCGTCGAGCCTCAGAATGCGCTGCGCATCGAAGAGCGCCCGAGCGTGCGCACGGCGCTGCGTCAGCAGGACATCCTCGCAGAGGCCCTGACGACCGATGAGGTCGCTCGTCTGCTCCGCGTCACGACAAGCCGCGTGCGCCAGCGCCACGGCGATGGGACTCTCTTCGCGATCCCGGGCCCTGGCCGCGGCCTGCGGTTCCCGAGCTTCCAGTTCACCGACCACGGTGAGCTTCCCGGCTGGGGAACGGTGAGCCGAGCGCTGCCCGAAGGTGCGAACCCCGTGGCCGTGGAGTACTTCCTCACCCACGCTCACCCCGACCTGGGAGACGGCGAGCTGACTCCTGCCCAGTGGCTCGCCGCCGGCAAGCCCGCAGAACCCGTCGCGGCGCTGGCCGAGCAGGCGTTCTCGATCCGATGAGTGCGCTTCCTGCCCCCGACGCATTGAAGTTCCCGCATCCGCTCCCCCAGAGCGCTGTCCGCACGCTGCCGGCCGGCACGATCTTCGGCCGCATCTACGACGCAGGCGGCGCTCACCCGTCTCGGTGGCACGAGCTCCGCCACTTCGGGCCCACGGGGAGCCGATTCGATCACCACCCCGATCCCGCAGGCCATCATCCCGACCACGCCGTGACCTACGTCACGCCCCAGATCGCGGTTCCGCCGGCGACAGCAACTCAGAGCGTCCTGTTCGTCTGCCTGTCCGAGTGCTTCAGCGACCGAGGTGTCATAGAGCGCGGCGACGGTGCAGCTGGGGGTTCGCAGCCGCGGTTCGTGCTGTTCGCGTCCACCCGAGACATCACACTCCTGGACCTCGTCGACAGCACTTGGGCCACGGACGCCGGCGGGAACGACCAGATCAACACCGGAGACCGGGCACTGTCCCGCCCATGGGCCCGCGCCATCCACCAGACCTATCCCGACGTCGACGGCGTCTTCTACCGCCCCCGCACCATCGCGCAGCGTCCGCAGCTCCCCGAGACTCGTGCAGTGGCGCTGTGGGAGCGCGCAGAGGACGCCCTGCCGGTGAGCCCGACCGCGGACATCGAACTCAGCTCGCCCGGACTCACCGTGACGCTCGAGGCGTTCGCGAAGACCCTCGGCCTCGGCCTGGCGTAGACCCCCAAGGAGGGAGACATCGTGTCCACTCGCACCTGGTCTCAGGACCTCGAATCCCTTCGTGCGACGCTCACCCGTGCTCAGGAAGAGCGTTCGCAGCGTCAGGAGTTCGTCCAGCTCGAGAACGGCAGCACTGAGCTCGGGTGGGTCATGTACGAGCGCGCGCAGATGCTCACGGCCGTGAACGCTCTCCGCTCCGCGGCAGGCAAGCCGCCCGTCTCGGTCGACGCCCTCGAGGCGGCCGAGACCAGAGCCTGCGGGCACGTCGACTACACGTCGAAGTTCGCCATCGGATGCGCGGACCTGGTGGCTGCTGAATGACCGGTTCGCCCACCGCCCCGCATGCCTCCGACTCGGCCGAGCAACGCGCTGCAGAGCGCGCCATCGTCGCGGCCGTCGCCGAGCAGCTGGGGGTCGCGCTCGCACCCGCCAGGATCGCGATCGACGACGCGCATGTGGAGATCGACGGTGCAAGCTCGGACCGTACCGTGCTGGTGGAGGCCTACGCCCGCATCGGCGCGCTCAAGGGCGCCCAACCCCGCAAGCTCGCCACCGACGCTTTCAAGCTCGCCTGGGCCGGTCGGAAGCGCGGCGCGACCCGGCTCATCCTCGCCGTGGCCGACGAGACGGCAGCCGGCTACCTGCGTCGTCCCGGTGCTTGGCTGACTGCGGCTATCCGGGACGCCGGCATCGAAGTCGTCGTCGCTGGACTCGATGACGCGACGCGGCAGTCGATTCTCGCTGCGCAGGCGCGGCAGTACCGCTGAGATCCGCCTACTGCAGCTCGCGGCGCTCGCGGCGAAACTTCTTCTTCAGCGGCGCCGTCGGCCGAGGATCAACCGCCTCGCCGCTGACCGCGCGCTCGTCCCGCGCGCCTGGCGTCCTCAGCTTTCTCCTCGGCTACCCGGATGCTGATCCCGGCTCCCTTGAGCCTTCTATTCGCTTGGCCTCGGCCCGTCCCGCTGCCGCGTGGTTATTGCGATGAGAGTATCAGCCGCGATCGCTCGGCTAGCCTGAGCCGTAGGTATCCGCGACCTCGACCGCGTTGCCCCACACCCAGCACCGGTACGACTTGAGGTCGCATGGCTGGCGGATACGTCCGAGGCAGAGCGCCTGCAGTTCGTGATGGTCGATCTGGACCTCAAGAAGACATGCAAGGTTCTGGGCGTCGCGATCCCGGACGACCCCACGGTGCCCGAGAAGTAGTCCTCAGGCTAGGCTCCGGGCCGATGCCCCCGCCCCGCCTGAGCATAGGCATGTGCAGAATACTTCTCTTTTCGAGAGTTGTGCAGTATACTTCTCATAGAAGTCGATGAGAAGTATTCTTCACTCAAGGAGAGACATGGGAACCCTGATGCCCTCCGTACGGGCCTTCGCGCAGTTCGTCCGGAGAACCAGACTAGCCAGGAACATCACCCAGGATGAACTCGCCCAGGCGGTCGGCAAGAGCCGCCGTTGGGTGCATGACCTCGAGAACGGCAAGGTCGATCCCTCGCTCAGCGCCGCCGTGTCTGTAGCCGCAGCCCTTGAGTACACGGTCTCGCTCGAGCTGGACCAGCCCTCCGGCGACCTCGATCAGCTCTTCGAGGATCTGTAATGACTGACGCACTCGACGTCTGGCTCGATGGTCGCTTCGCCGGCAAGCTCATGCGCGGGGAACAGGACCTGGTTGAGTTCCTTTACGACGACCAGTACCGCGGGGACGCCGAAGCGACTCCTCTATCGGCGAGTATGCCCAAGAGCGTGCTGGGTCACGGACCCGACGTCGTCATGCCGTGGCTGTCGAATCTGCTTCCCGACGCCGAGGAAGTCCGCAGCCGATGGGCCGCGAAATTCGGCGAGCGACGCACCGACCCATTCACCCTCCTTGCTCACATGGGCGAAGACGCACCTGGCTCCGTTCAGATCGTCCCGGAAGATGTGGTGCCCGCAGAAGCGGGAGAGCTGTCCGAGATGACCGAGAGGGACATCGCCCGTCGGGTGCGCGACATCCTCGCCGACCCCGAGCACTGGGTGGATGACCGAGATGACGACGCGAGCCGCTTCTCGCTCGGCGGCAATCAGGGCAAGTTCGCCCTGGCACGTATCGACGGCAAATGGTTCGAGCCGAACGGGCGCGCGCCGAGCACTCACATCGTCAAGCCTGGGATGGTGCTCGCCACCGGTCACACCGACGACCACGTTCAAGCGGTCGAGTTCGTGACGATGCGTGCCGCGCGCGCCATGGGCGTTCGCACGGCCAAGGTCGAGCTCCTCGAATTCGATGGGATCAGAGCCTTCGTCACGACGAGATACGACCGTCAGGTCCGAGAGGACGGCAGCGTCCGCCGATTCCACCAAGAAGACTTCTGTCAGGCGCTCAGCGTCCTCCCCTCACGCAAGTATGAGCAGGACGGTGGGCCGACAATGGCTGACATGGAGGCCCTCGTGTCGCGGGAGTCATCGCCTGCGTACTGGGTACGCGATGGTGTGGCCCTCACGCAGCTGTTCGTCTTCAACCTTCTGACCGCCGGTGTGGATGCACATGCGAAGAATCACAGCCTGCTGCACGTGAGCGGAAGTACCCGTCTCGCGCCGGCCTATGATCTCATCTCCGCCCACGGCCTCTGGCCCGAAGACCGCGTCTGGTTCAAATCCGCTGCCGCTGTGAAATACGGCAAAGAGCGGCCATACCGTCAGATCAGCGGGCGCAACCTCGCCCGCGCAGCGGACGTCCTCGGCGTGCCCCGCGGGATGTTTTTCGCGATGCTCAAGGAGATGGCGGAGCAGGTGCCTGATGCTTTCGAATCGGCGATAGCGGAAACGCCCGGTGAGATGGTCACCGACCTGCTCCGGGCCATGCCCGGGCGCATCGACCGGTTCGCCAGCGAGTTCGTGATCCGCATGAGTGACGCGGACATCGGGCTCAAGGCGCTTCCCCGATTCGTGGGCTCTCATGCGATCGGCCAGTTGGACATCGGGAGGACGTGGATCCCAGGCAGCTGGCAGAACGGTCGATGGGTCACCGGGCGGTATCGGTCGCGGTAATGAATCTGGCCCACAGGCGGACGCTAGGACGATCCGTGCGGAATGGATAGCGCTGCTCCGTGACCTTCAGTCTCAGATCCGTGGGAATGCGGTCACCGAGGGCATCGTGCATGATGACCTCATGACCTCTTCCCACGACGTCATCACTCCGGCCGAGCTCGGCCGAGAACTCGGCCATAACGACGGAGACCGGCCCGGGATCACCGTGCGTCGCTACCTGCGCGAGCGCTACCCCGACCACCTCAAGAACCAACGCTGGGAGCTGACCCCGGAGCAGGTCGACGATGTGCGCGCGCACTTCAGCAGGAAGTCCGCGTGAGCGCTGGCGCCGTACGGGATCTTGCCACGGCCGCCGTCGCAGCGCTCACCGGAGAGCGTTGGGCGATCACGGACGCTGCAGCACACGTGCCGTCGCGCCCGGGCCTGTACGCGATCTACGGCGACGACCAGGCTTGGCGAGATCTGCAGCTCGAGCCGACACCCGCTGTGCCTCTCTACGTCGGCAAGGCGGAGGCGAGCCTGGTCTCCCGCGACCTGAACGGCCACTTCGCCATCAACCCGAGGTCCAAGCCCCGCACCGGCGGCTCGACCGTCCGGCGATCCTTCGCTGCTCTCCTGCGCGATGGGCTCGACCTGCATGCCGTACCTCGTAACCTCGCGCGCCCCGAGCGCTTCGCGAACTACGCCCTCGCCGAGGGTGGAGACGCCCGCCTGAACGAGTGGATGCACGCACGCCTCCAACTGGCCGTCTGGCCGACACCAGCCGGCATGACCGTGCCGCTCGGCGAGGTCGAGACCGCCGTCATCATGCACTTCGCCCCGCCGATCAACCTGGACAAGAACCCCGGCAAGCTCGCACGACTGAGCCGCGCGCGCGCAAAGATGGCCGCCGAGGCCGCCGCATGGCGCCCTGCGAGCTGACAGCGCCGATGGAACTCGAGGTCACCAGCACCCCGCGCGAGACCCTCGTGTGGGCGCCAACGACACAGGACGCAGCCCAGTTGCGTCGCGAGCTGACCGACACAGGCTTCCTGGTGATCGATGCCGACCCGTGGGAGCTGGACACCCTCGGGCGGATCCCCGAGGGTGAGCATCACGAGTTCGACCCGTCTCGCATCTTCAACGTCGAGATCGGCGCCGACGCCAACGCGAGCCTGCAGGCGCTCGTGGACGGCGGGCACACGCTCATCTGGCACCGCTGGCAGACGTATCTCGCCAGGAAGGTCTGGGGAGTCTCGGTCAAGATCCCGCCCCGCGGCCGCCGGCGATCCAGCGCGTCCACGTCCGAGTCCGCGGTGCACTTCGGTATCCCCATCCGTGCAACTCGCGGGCTGAGCCTGCGGATGACGCGCGACACCTACGCCCGGATCAACAGGCGCTCGTCCCTGCCGCGCTGGCATCGCGAGATGGACCCGGATTTGTGGGACTCAGTCGGCTACCGATACGAGGACGCCGAGCACCGGGTCTACACGGACGCCTGGTGCGAGGAGATGCAGATCCAGGCGCTGGCGAACTATGACCTCAACATGGCGCACTTCGCCTCCCTCAACCACGCTGCGTTCGACGCCGCGCTGCAGCGCGCTGTGAAGAGCCAGCGCCGCATGGTCGAAGTCACCGACCTCACGAAATGGGACGGTGTCGCTGGGCTCTACATCATGGTGCTCGACGAGTCCCGCCAGGCCTACGTCGGCGCCACGGACGCCTCGGTCGGCATCCAGAAGCGCATCAAGCAACACTGGACCGGCACCAAGTCCCTCGACCGGCTCATTTGGGGAAACCCTCAGACCTCGATCATCTCGATCGACAGTTTCCGCGCGCTCGACACCACTCGCATCTTCTCTCTGAAGACGACCCGCTCGTTCGCCGGGGAGAACCCGCTGCTCGAAAAGTTCCCGCCCGAGTACATGCTCAACCGCGTCCCTGGCGGCCGCGACGTCGCAAAGCTCGCCGACATTCTCGGTGTAGATGCACTGATGAAGCGCCGGGACTTCGCGGCGCAGCCGACAGACTCACAGACCTAGCCACGCATCGGCGTCAGCCATCCGAGTCAGCACCATCCGCGTCTGCTGGTACAACACTGATCAGTTCGGATGCCTGCGGGAACGCCTGCATTGTTCGTCTCGAACTCGGCATCAGCGAGAACGAAGGCGTCGCGGAGTGAGGGGCGTTTCGTCACGTATCGTTGCGCCGCACGCTGTGAACCGCAACATCATCGCTCACAAGTTCACGTCGACGCACTTTACGTTCTCGACTTCGATTGTGTCGATGACTTCTTCGGCCCACCACTGCGAGTCCCAGGAGAAGCTCTGACGCTGATCTGCAGCGACTCTCGCTTTCGCGTACTCGATGTAGCTCGAGAGCGCGCCACCAGAGGCATTTAGTTCGCGCATCGAGATCTCGAAGTAGCCTTCGCACCGTTCATTCGCCTGGATCACGACGTTCCAGCAATCAAAGAGTGCACCTTCTCCGCACTCGCTACCGCCGTGCTCAGGGGTACTGACCCAGATCCCAGACGTGTAAAGGTTCTCGAAGTCGAAACCTTTCGGTATTTCAAACGCCGGAGTTTCGATGGGGGCGGGTGAGGCGCAGCCGGTGAGGACAAGTGCAAGCAGACCCAGCAGCGTCATCGTGCGTTTCACACCCTGATCGTAGCGCTGGACACGCTCGAAGTCCGATTGCATTCCATCCCTCGCCTGGAGCAAACTCGCGTACCCACTTGCCGGCACTTTGAGCACCTCTACATCCACAGCCGGCGCGACACAGCCCCCACCACTCTCTCCGAGCGCGCGGGGGCCGTGTTACGTCAAGGCGCAGAGATCACTCGCGGCTTAGGCGCACCGTCATCGTCGTGCCCATCGCGGTGACCTCGTAGCTGAGCTCGTTGTTCTCGTACGTGAACGTCTTGGTCGCGTCGCTGGAAGCCATGATCGAGGACTCGGTCTTGGTCGTGTCGTTGGTCGAGTCGAAGGTGAACGAGTCACCCTCTGCGGGGACCGCGACGGTGCCGGCCCAGTACAGGGACTTCGTGTCGCCGCCGTCTGCGACCCAGTAGACCTCGATCGTGTCGCCGGTGATCGTGGCCTGCTGCCAGGCGTCCTCGGAGTTGGAGTTGTTCTGCTTCCAGGAGCCTTCCAGGCTCACCGGCTCCGGAGCTTCCTCCTCCTGGACCTGCTCGGTTCCCGGCTTCGAACCCTCGTTCGAGGACGAGCCGGACGACTCCGGCGACGAGCACCCCACGGCGCTGATGCCGAGGAGTGCGAGAACTGCGATGGTCGCGCCGAGCTTGGGTGCTGTGATGTTCAAGGGGTGCCTCTCCGAGCAGGTTGATGTCGACGCTGACCGTATCAGCGCCTACTGACACCTTCGGGTCGCAGTGCGAGACGCGAAAGGCGCTGATGGTCATCGTTACCGGACGGTCATCATCACTCACGTGGCGAGAATCCGGCGTGGACTAACTGTCACCCCTCAGCGTTGGGGCGAGAGTTCCAGGAATGGATGCCGTGATCCGAAGAAGGCGTGCCCGCCCGAGGTAGGGAGCAGAGCGATGGATTCGACAACTGATGGCCTGCGGGTGCGCCCGCGCGCGTGGATCGGGCTGGCCATCTGGGCCGGATATCTGATCCTCGTCTTCGCGATCCAGTCTCTCGGCGGTGTTCCCTACGACAGCTGGGGCGACAGCGCGGGCAACCTCTTCTCCGGCGCCGGTCTGTCGCTGATCATCGCGTCCATCTTGCTGGCGATCACCACGAGCCTGCTGGGCTGGTGGCGCCCCGTGATGGTCGAGCAGACGCGAAGCCGCCACCGGTGGCTGCTTTTCATTCCGATCCTGATGACCATCGCGGCCATCATGAACCTCGCAGGAACCGACTGGTCGGCATACAGTGGCGCGTTTCTCGCGGCCTCGCTGACTCTCGCGCTCGTCGGATTCACCGAAGAGATCGTCAACCGCGGCCTTCTCGTGGTCGGGTTCCGGAGTCGTCTCGGCGAGGGCTGGGTCTGGTTCCTCACCTCCCTTCTGTTCGGTCTCAGCCACCTGGTGAACATCGCCCTCGGCGCCCCTGTCGCTGGAACCGCGTCGCAGGTGCTCACGGCTTTCCTTGCGGGTACGGTCTTCTACATCCTGCGCCGCGTCACGGGCTCGCTGTTGTGGGCGATGCTCCTGCACGGACTGTGGGACTTCTCCGTCTTCGCCGCGGGAGTGGGGACACCGAGCGATATCGTCTACGTCGCGAACGTTATTGAACCCACAGTCGGCATCCTTGGGGTCATCTTCGTCGCCTTCGCCATCCGCGGCGCCAAGAAGAACGTCCCCGCTGCGCCGACCGCGTAGCGCCTGGCATGATCCGAGGAGCCTGGCTGCGCTGAAAGCGCGATCGCCGTGCCTGGTGTGCGGGATGCCGCGTGTGCGACGGAGGGGCACCGCCAATGGGGCATCCCGCGTGAGGCCTCCCCAGCCTCGTCCCCAGAATCAGAGCAACAGGCAGCCCCTACCGCCCTCTGACCCCATCGGGATCCCCTGTGGACCCTTCTGAGCACAAGACCGAGATGTCGGTATGACTACGGGGCTGATCCGCTAGTCGCCGTCCCCCGCTGCGCCATCGTCCACCGCTGACTCACCTGGCTCGTGATGAATCACCGAGGCGGTCGACGTCGCGTCACCTCCACGAAGTTGTGCGGAGTCGAGTGCTCGCTCAATCGCCGCTTCCGTTTCCGGGCCCAGCTTCGGATCGCTCATCACGTGCTCCACTCCTTGAGGCGTCTCTGCAATGCCGAGAGTAGTGCTGCGACGCCGGCATCTACAGCGGGGCGAGCCTCCGTACCGGCCGGCATCCAGTGAAGGGTCGGCGGACTCCTGCGACTTGCACACCCGGACACACCTAGAATGGACGCCGAGCAACTGCTCGCTCACCAGTGCAAACCTGCTAGCGCGCCATCCGATGACGGGCTGATAACGATCGCCTCGTCCAGTTCTTTCAGCGGGCTGTGCGGTGACCGTGAGGCGCTAGCTTGAGGTTCGCTGACTTATCGTCGGCGTTCACACACGCTCTTGGGGGATGCGCTCATGCGCCTATCGACAAACAACTCTGCCATGCTCGCTCTTGGGGTCGTCGCCCTGCTGCTCAGCGGATGCTCGGCTCCGGCCACCGAGCCGAAGCCGGAGACCACCACGGCTGTCTCCGAGGACACGGCCACCGTCGAGGAGGCGAGCAGCGATGCATCGTTCGCCGACAACGTGCTGACCCTGCCTGAGTACACGGTCACCATCACCGACACGAAGAAGATCGCGGTCGGCCAGCCCGGGAACGAGTACGGCGAGAAGCCCGTCATCGCGTTCTGGTACGAGGTCACGAACACCTCCGACGACGCGATCGATCCGACGACCGCCTGGGTCGGCACTTTCACTGCGATTCAGGACAACGACCCGAACGCTGTGAACGAGCTCAACGTCGCCTCCCTCCCGGACGCTCAGTTCCTCGACTCGCAGCTTCAGGACATCAAGAACGGCGGCACGGTCGCCAACGCCGTCGCCTACGAGCTGGACGACGAGACCACCCCCGTCGAGCTGGTCGCCTCCAACGACCTCGGCATGACCGAGATCGGGCGCGCGACGTTCACCCTCCAGTGATCTGCTGAGGATGACTCAAACGGCCCCTGGCGACTTCGCTGGGGGCCGTTGGAGTCGAAGCCTCCGGTCTCGCGAGCAGTTCACCCTCGCCGACGTCGCGCATCCTCTTGGTCGATAGTCTCAGTCCCATGCCGTTGATGCTCGGAACGATCCTCGACTCGGAGTCGCTGTCCATCCAGGACGTGTTGGTCATCCGGCATGCCTACAACGCGGAGCCTGCGTCGAGCCGCCTTGCTGGCGTGCACGCAGGCTCGACGGACGACGACATCCTCGCGTACACACGCCGCCAGTCTGCGAAGTCGCAGATCTTCCCCGTCACCCCGGCGCGATTCTGGATCGTTTTCATGCCGGAGGGCGGCGATCGTGGGCGCCTCTGGCGCGTCGTCGAGAACCGGGGAGAGCTCTCGAACGACGGTGAGCTCCGTGAGTTCGACCTCGTCGAGACCGATCACCTCCATGACCTGCTCGGCCGACTCGTGATCGGCTGGAAGGCAGGACGGGTGTGGCGCGTCTACGGCCCGACCGCCGCGACGTACCCGGTGCTCGAGGTCGCCGATGCTCAGCCTCCGCGATTCCCGGGATTCGATCAACTGGTCGTCTCGTATGACGTGCTGAAGGCGGTCGTGAAGGAGCGTCGCTACGCCGCCTGGCAGACAGCGCTCTCGTCGGTTGTCGGGATCTATCTGATCACTGACACCCGCGACGGTCGCCACTACGTAGGCAAGGCCGACGGGGCCGAGAACATCCTGCAGCGCTGGCGCACCTATGCCGCCAACGGGCACGGAGGTAACGTGGCGCTCAAGGGGCGGGATCCGTCGACCTTCCGATACTCGCTACTGCGGGTCTTCGATCCCTCAACGCCACTTCGGGATATCAACGCCGCTGAGAGTCACTTCAAGCGGGCGCTGGACAGTATCAACCACGGACTCAACCGCGTCTGACACGCTCTCTCCGCGCACTGGAGATCACCGACGCCGGCCGGATCTCCTTCGGGAACATCGGGGCATGGCGTGCGACTGAGCACCGGCACCACGCTCCATAGCCGAGACACCCCTATGCTGATCGCATGCAGGTGGTAGCTGGGGATCTTCCTCTGAAGAAGGACTATCAGGTGATGTCGCGTGAGATCTCGACGCGATGGGGCATGAAACGATGGTCGATCAGTCGTCAAACCGTGGAGTCGATCGAGATGAAGTCGGATCGGTTCCTCAACAGCGTCACGGCAACGTCGGCGCTCTTCGAGGTGGGAAAGACGCTCGCCGATCTCACCGTGACGAGTTTCGGTAACCCGGGGCAGGCGACGATCCTCTTCGAGATCAAGTTTCGCGACGGCAAGTCCGCGGTCTGCCATGGCTCGGCACAGGAGTACAAGAAGCTGCTCGGCTGGGCTTCGAAGGATGACAAGAAGGCTCTTCGCAAGGAGCGTAAGGCCGCTCGGTAGTTGGGGCACATCCCGCCACTTGACATGCCGCCCGAGCCTGATCCGCCGAGCGGACAGATCATGACCCGTGAGATCCATACTCTCAGGTCAGCCCGCCGGCACCCACAGGCCACAACCGCTCGTCGTGAAGCCCTCGCCGGCGTTCACGGTCACGGTCACACCGTTGTGGGCTGCGCCGACGAAGTTGTTGTCGAGGATGTCGCCGGAGCCGTTGTTGCGCTCCCAGTAGCAGTCCTTCACGCCCGCAGCTGTGCGGTACGTCCCGGGCTGAATGGTCTGGCCGACGACATGGTCGCCATCGTAGAAGCCGGTGAGCACCATATCCATCTTCGGCGCGAACTCCGGGCAGTAGACGCGCACCGCGGCGATGTCGATCTGACGGGACTCGGTCTGGTCGCCCCACAGCAACGGGTAGACGTTGTCCGGGGTGTAGAACTCGTGCAGGTACTCGCAGTACTCGCGACCGTCGTACGGCGGGATCATCCGGTTCCCCTCGAGCGACGCTGCCAGAGTGTCGTACTGGTCATCGAGCGCCTGATCGGCCGCGGCGGCCAGCTCCGCATCACGCTGCTCCTTCGAGCCAACCAACAGAACTGCGACGTCGACCGACGTCGCAGCCTCCTTAAGGTCGCCCGTTGACGGCTTCGATGAATCGAGAAGCTCTGCGAGAGCATCAAGCTCTGCACGAAGCTCCTCCCGCTTCGCCACATCGCCGTAGGACTCAGACTCGCTGTACCGAGATTCACCGGCGTCGAGCGCTGTCTGCGCGTCCTCGAGCGCCTCCGCGAGATCCTTCTCCTCCTGAACACGATCGGCCTCCGCCTGCGCTTCAGCCTGAGCTTGGGCTTCCGCTCGAGCGTTCGCATCCGACACCACCACCCCCGTCGTGATCCCGGCGGCGATAAGGACGACGACCGCTACTGCCCCGATGATCAGATTCCGCTTGCGGTTCCGCGCAGGGACCTGTGCGTCCGCCTCGGATGGCTCGTTCATGAGCCGAATTCTATCGGCCAGCCAGACACCCGCACCTCGGCGAGGACGCTGCGTTCGCGCGCCTGGTGATCCCCCACTCCGACCCGGACTCCGACCTGCTGTTCATCCACACCGCGCGCGGCAACGATGCGGAGCGATTCGAGGGGCGTCGTTACACGCGTCTCGGCAGTCTCGTGGACCGCGTGCTGCAAAGCGGACGTGTGGTTCTCTCAACCGCCGGTACGGCTTCGATCTCCCTGGAAGCCGAGACGGGACCCAACATGGTGCTCCGAGGCGTCTCGGCGACGGTCGACCTATGCGCCATCCTCACGAGTAGTGCTGCGACGCCGGCATCTACAGCCGGGCGAGCCTCCGGTCCGGCTGGTGTCCAGAAACGAGCAGAAACGACAGATTCACTCGTAATCGAGCGCATGACGCGTTAAGCTCGTGCTCAGCCTCATCTCACTTCACGGGGCGTGTTTCTAACCGTCGATATTCACAGTTATCCGAACTATCGGCGTCCGTTCTTCCTCAAGCGCGGCTACTAGATGGAACTGCTAGGCGGGTGGGCCCAACTGACAGTTCCCCACTGTATGGCGGACCAGAGTTCACGGAACTGTTTGTCGTCATCCGGTGCTGAAATTTCTCGTAGTTCCAGCAGCTGCATCGCGACCCACTGGGCATCTTCAAGAATCGATCGCGCACCACCGATTCGCGCAAGTCCGCGACTCGCGTCCCCACCGTGTGCGACCGCCGATCGAACACGATATACCTCTTCGTAGCGATCAAACCGAGCAGCTCGAGCAGCTGGGTCACGTTCGAGCAGCGCGAACCGGCCTTTACTAACTGCTCCAGGCACCGCGTCTTTCCCCGTGAGCATCGAATCCAAGGCGACGCTCACTGCGAGGGCCGCGTCGTCCTGCGCCTCGGCCCAGAACGCACGAGCGTACCAGCGCCCAGCCACACGCAGCCTTTGTGCGATCGCGTCCGGCGCAACCAATAGATCTCCAATGCGGGAACACCGGTCAGCTGAGAGGATGCGGTCCAGGGGTAACGGATCTGCGCTATGCCATCGGAAATTGTTGCCGGCGCTCCATCCGGTGATCGTAAGAACTCGGTCGGCGAGTTCACCGGCACCGCTGGTCGCCAGCAACGTGCTTACAGCAGAGCGGTCCAGAGTGGTGCCGCGAATTCCCGGCCTATTTGTCGCTCCCCGAAGTGAGAAGATCCCGTAGTCGGCAAGGTCACCCGACAACATCAACGAGAGCCCAATGAGGTCTTCAAGCGTTCGTTCGAAGTCCTCCATCGCGAGTTGACCCTGTCGAGGAGTGGTGGATGTCGCCAAAACGAAGTCGCCAAACTCTCGGAGCAGCTGTTGAGCATAAGAAACGAATGCTGTTTCGGCGGAGTCTGTGAGGCTCAGGGAAGCCGCTAACTGGCGCGCACCCGCCTCGTCCTGAACCTTTGCTATGGCTAGGCTTCCGAACGCGCTTGGCTCGCTCGTCCAGGCCACATTGGCCAGCGCGGCAGCAATGCGAACTGGGCGGGGCTTTACGATTCGCTCGACCGCCTCAGCGAAATCGGGCGCATGACCCACTGATGCGGCCGCGAGCAAGGACAAGACCGCGGTCCAGAGATCTTCTTCGCGCCAGTTTCTCGTCACTCGCTGATCTCTCAGGAGCGTCCCCATCGCGCTTTCCATCGCGGGCATGCCTTCATCGGCGATAGTGAGCGGAGCACTCTCCCCCAAGAAAGCTCGTACGGGAGATGCACGATAACTTGGTTCCGCCCAGGCCCATCCAGCTAGTGCGGAATCTGTCGATGTCCGGACCGCGGCCAACGCAGTCTGCAATTTCTCGGCGACATCGTTCATCGAGGCCTCCTGTCGAGGGGCGGATGCGAGACGTGGTGCCCGACCCAACGAACCTGTGACGTTCCAGAACCTGCACCTGACCAGGAGGCTCGACAGCCGCCGGCTTCTGACTTCTGGTCGAACTGCAAGACCGTTACCGCTGCGTTACCGCAACCGCCGCTCCAGACCAGAAGAAGGCCCCGTATCCCACTGTTTCCAAGGGAGTCGGGGCCTTCGTGGTGGCGGTGACGGTGGGATTTGAACCATTCTTTCTGAGAGTTTGATTTCTCGCGGCTCGTCGCATCGCTTGACTTTCGCGGTCAACTCACCCGGTCAACTCACGAACGTATCGAGGTCATAGCTCGCGATCTGAGCGTCGACTATCGATCTCTGGTGTCATCATTCGGTTTCGCGCTGCGACTTCGTCAGGCGGACAGCTACGACCAGCCTGACGTCGTTCAGGTCACATACCCGTGCCGATTTTGTGCTGGTGTTAGATGGAGAGGATCTCATTCAAGGAGCGTGAACCGTGCCGCTGATACCCCAACAAAGCGTCGTCGTCATCAACGGCCCCTACAAGCTTTCATCGGGGCAGAGCACTGAGGACGCAGCCGCCCAGCTGCTGCGCTCTCGGCTTGAGTCGTTCCCTCCGTGCCGCATCGTGTCGATCAGCGGCAGCGGTCTTATTCACGGATACTCGCTGACTGCTGTAGTGGAGACGATTTAGTGTCCACCGAGCGACCATATAGCGAGCGTCCTGCAGCTCAACCGATTCCACAGGCAGCCCCGGCGACGAGCGCGCATGGCCAAGTTCCGGCGTCCAAGCCCAAGAAGTCGGGCTGGGGCGGAATCATCGCTCTCTTCGTGGCGGTGGCCGTCGTCGGGGGAATCATAGTCATTGTGAATCTGGAACGCGAGCCAGTTTCCGAAGAGGCAAGCCCCGCCTGTGATGCCGCCTTCGCCGCTTCCAGCATCGCAATGAACCAGCACTACGCCACTCATCCACTCTTCGGCGCAGAGTATGACGCAATTTACGCGGATGGCGCTGTCTCAGACGAAGAGCAGGCAACCTTGGACGCAATGTTGGCTGACGAGGAGGCACAGTTCACGGCCCTGATCGATCCCGTCTATGACGCTTGCACAGGAGTCCAAGATCTCTACGCAGGAGCCTTCGCCCATCGGGACGACGCAGACTGGGGACTCCTCGATGTTGAATCGATAAGCACGGAGGACATCAAGTCTGACTTCATTTTCTCCTACTGCTACGAGAAGGAGTCGCGTCCAGGTTGCTCTGATTTCGTGCTCGAGGACTGGAACAGAAAGCTCTAGCAAACCACCGACTGGCCTAAGAGCCAGCACCAACCACATGAGGCCGGGGCATGGACGCCCCGGCCTTTATCGTGGCTGCCCGCACCTGAGCCAGGAGCCTCCGAGACGCGCAATGACGCCATCGGGACTCCCCGAGGCGCTTAGATCGCCTCCTACGGCCAGCCTGTGGCGACACGCCCGGGATGGACGTCCGAGAAAGACGGTTTTTTTAAAGTTTTTGCGGATTCGTTGGACGACCCCAATGATTCAGCGGCAAAACGAGCCTAATCCCCGTGCGACTATTTGGTCGCCAAGAGTGGCTTGCGCACCCTATTTGGCGCCTCATATGGTTATTAACACAAGCCGCCGCGGGGAGGAAACAAAGATCCAAGGCAGCGCTTCTGAATAGTGAAAACTGAATCGAGAGTGCATCACCCAAATAGAGCATCGCGCTCTATTTCCCCAGACCTCGGCGGAGCGCGCGATCCGACCGACCCACAGAATCGGCTCAACCGAGCCACTCATCAACAATGACCCATTGAAACGGGTAGAAAGCAGTTCACTATGTCCGAGATGATTTTCGATCACAAGACCGGCCTCCCCGTTGACGCAGGGCGCGTCGCGAATCGAGACCTATGGGATTCTGTTGACTCAGCTTTGGCTGAATCCGCTGGAATCTGCTGGGATGGAAGCCACAAGATCTACGTGCTCATGGATGATGCAGAGGTCGAGCGTATGCGCGAATACGGCTTCGGCAACAGAGGCACAGAGCTCATCAGCCTGGAGGACGACACCGTTGACTTCGGCGATCGTGTTCGCGAATGGTTCGAAGCCTCCGGCGATCTGCGGTTCATCTCTGGCTCCAGCAGCGCGGATGGTCCGCGCGAAATCTTCACTCTCATTCCCCAGTTCGCAGAGACAGCATGATGACGAAGCCTGCGATGTAGATTCCCGAACAGGCAAGCGCCCGGCACTCAATCGAGTGCCGGGCGCTGCTTCGTTTGCCGGGCGGATCTGTGCCTCCCCAGTGGCGTCAGAGATCCGCGAGCCGCTGAGGGGAGTCAGCCGCAGATCACTGGATCCTTTCGAACCGATCCTCGCCGGGGATCACCCCCAGGCTCCGACCGTTGTCCCAGTCCACGAAGATGGTTCCGAGATCATCGATGAGATCGACGCTTCCCTCGGTGCCTGTGGGGATCGGGCTGATGGGGTCCCGGCTCTCGATGAGTCGAACCCGAGAGCCGGGACCGAGCATCAGTTGCCTTCCTTCTTGAGAAGGTCGATCCGGTCGGCCAGCTCGGAGAGAACCTTGATCGCAGCGTCGCGCTTGGCGATTGCCTCCTCCTTGCTGGCGGCGTAGAACGGGCGCTGGCGTCCGGCGTCATCGACCAGGCCACTGACCTCGTGCTTGAGGCGAGCGAAGGTGCGCGTCACGCTGGAGCGGTCGAACGCGGGAACCTTGGGAGCGTTGGGGGTGGTGGTTGCGTTTGCCATGATGATCGAGCCTTTCGAGGAGTGGCGTTCGGTTTGGATGGCACAAATGTAAATGGATTCCTAGGTCTGTCAACTCTTTCGGCGTGTCCATTTCTTAGCGTGTTCCTTCCACCCCTCGAAAGCGGTTCCTGCCGACCATTTGCTGGGGCACGAAATGCTGTTCTGAGCGCGCAGCCTAGAGCGTCGATCTAACCGCGCCTCCAGCGTGCGCTTTCTGCCGTTAGCTCCAACCATTCGAAGATTGGGCCCTTTTGTGGTCATGATGCGAGAGTCGTCTATTCCTGGCGAAACATGACGAGTGGCTACCAACAGAAAAACGGCGGAAGGGGTGGTAGTCCCCTCCGCCGTTCTCTGTCGAACGTGGGCTAGAAGCGCCAGGCCTCCCCGGTGTATCTCTCACCCTCTGCGTCATTGAGCCGGGTCGCTCCGAGCAAATACCGCGCATGCCCACCCAGTCTGTCCCGCAGTTCCTTGACCGCCTTAAAGATTCGCTCCACATGGCTGACATAGATGACTCGACGGACGACGGGCACGGACCCTCGCTCGCGTTGGCGCACCATCGTGTGGACGATGCGCAGTAGGTCGACCGGATCTTTCGGCGTTAGCTCTATCTCAATACCGATAGACACGGGAGCGTCGAGAGTCTGTCTGTGTGCTTCCAAGTCGACAACGAGGTCAAACGGGTGGTTCTGATTGGCGTAGCTGCGGCTCGCGTAGTCGGTAGTAAGGGTCCAGAGCCCGGGGTTCTGAGCGAGAGCTTGCGAGACCGGTAGCCTGCCGGACTCGACTTCCTGCGCGACACGTTCCTGAGTCCTCCAGGCTTGCTGCGCGTCCACGACTGTTCGGCCGGACGTCTCATCGAAGCGGCTCGCCATCGTCCCATAGGTGCTGTTCATGTATTGCTCGGGGATGAGAAGCGGCATGAGATCGAGGCCGGTAGGGAGTGCAATCTCTGTCGTCTTCGCGATTGCTGACGCGCCGGCGACGAGCTGAGCTGCAACCTGGGTGGTCGCGAGACGATGCGCGAGCTTGCCTAGGTTCAGGCTTCCCAGCTTGTAGAGCCGCGAGATTCGCTCGTCTTCAGTGCCGTAGAAGGCGAGTAAATCCTTCCCCTTCTTAGTCGTGAACCAGAGCTGAGTCATTCCAATGACTTCCTCTGAGCCGACGAGACCAAGCTCTCGCAACGCCAACAGCCGTTTGTGAGCACTGTTCCTCTTGATCTTCCAGACGATGCCGAGCTGTTTGGAAGTGGCGAGTGGGAACTTCAGAAGGAACCAGAGGCCAAGCCGATCCTTGTCGGTGAAAACCTTCCTCCCATACTTCGTAGCGGCTGGTTCTCGCTGGCTCGCGGTCGTCTTCATTGGCTGTCGAGCGTCGTTCTCGGTGGTTCTAACTGCGCCAATGGTGGCACGCTTTGCGGTCTGAGTAGGCGCTGAGATCTCCACCTCCTCGTCCTCGTAGCTCTCTTCTTCGAAGAAGTCCATGACAGGAGCTTCATCGTCGTAGCTCTGCTCGTCGCTGTAAGGCGTTGCTGGTTTGTTAGTCATAGTTCCCGTCTCCCTGGTGAGTTAGTCGCTTAGATCTGTTCTCCTGGGCTTAGGAGGCACAATCCTTGACCGTTTCGCGACTTGGCTTCCGGTCAGGAGCACATATCGCAGGGGGTGTCGCAGGGGGCGCGAACGCGCTTTCGCGTGCTGCGGGCCTTGGCCCTTGATCGTGGACACGGTGTCGGTTCGATTATGCCGCTTCCGCGAGCGTAGCGGAGCGTGCGGCTTCGTAGGCGTTCGGGCTGATGTTGCCGATCGCGGAGTGGCGCCGGCGAGTGTTGTAGCGGTTCGCCCACCGGAACACGGCCCGGTAGGCGGTGGCCTGGTCCGGGAACGCTGACCGGCCGGCGAGGAGTTCGCGCTTGAGCGTGGCGTTGAAGCTTTCCGCGAGTGAGTTGTCGGCACTCGTGCCGACCGCGCCTGTGGACTGGGTCACGCCCAGCTGCTCGCAGAGCGCGGCGTAGGCCTTCGAGGTGTAGACGCTGCCGTGGTCGGAGTGGAAGATCGCGCCGACCAGCGACCCGCGGTCGCCGTGCGCGGCACGGAGGGCGTCTTCGACGAGTTCGGTGCGCATGTGGTCGGCGACTTGCCAGCCCGCGAGCTTCCGGGAGCCGAGATCGATGCAGGACGCGAGGTAGAGGTTCGTGCCGTCGGCGATAGGCAGGTAGGTGATGTCGCCCACGTAGCGGCGGCCGGGGTCGCCGACGGAGAAGTCCCGTCCGATCAGGTCGGGGAAGCGCCTGGCGGACTGGTCCGGGATCGTGGTCTTCACCCGTCGTCGCAACCGGATCCCCGCGAGACGGTGCTCACGCATTACCCGCGCGACGCGCTTGTGATTCACCCGCTCCGCCACGGGCACACCGTCGTTGAGGTCGGCAGTGATCCTGGGCGCCCCGTAGGCGCGGTCGCCACCCTGAGCGGGGTCTTGGAGCACCCGGATCCGCGCCGCCAACACCGCGTCGTCTGTCGCCTTCGCGGCTCGCCGCCCGGCGGAGTCCAGCCAGGCGTAGAACGACGAGCGGGCGACCTCGACGACCTCACACAACCGCTTCACGCCGTAGGCGTCCTTGTGATCCTCAACAAACTGGAAGCGGTTCACCAGTTCGTCTCCCCGGCGAAATACTTCGCCGCCTGACGGAGGATGTCCCGCTCCGTCTCGAGCTTGCGGGCCTCGGCCTGCAAGGCCGCGAGGTCGGCCTCCAACCGGAGGACCTTCGCCGCCTGCGACTCCGGTCGCCCCGTCGCCCCCGGCGGCGACGCAGCAGCAACCGTGACCCCGGAGCCGAACTTGTCGACCCACTCTTTCAGCGCACCCCGAGAGATCCCGAGATCCCCGGCGATGCCCTTGAGCGTCGAACCCGGCGTGGACTCATACAAGTCCACCGCGCGCTGCCGGAACTCGTCCGTGTAGTTCTTCCTAGCCATCCCTTGGATTCTCGCTTCCCCAGCATCGTGCTGGAATCAGCGTGTCCAAGATCAGGGGTCAAGCGCCCACCACTGCTGACCCTTCTCCCTGGACGAGAACCAAACTGCTGCATCAGTTGGATCCTGCCTACCTGCCGACCCGCCCAGGTAGCCATACGCCGGATGCACTGCGCATCGGTGTCGCACCACTGCTATCCCTTCTCCCTGGACGAGAACCAAACTGCCAGCAGTTGGATGCTGAAAGCCTGCCATCAAGGACTGACAGCTTTACCGAACAGCCCTACCCAGCTCCAGACGATGAGCCGACTAACGAGAATCTGAGTTCCCAAAGCGGGAGCAGCGCAGCGGGATAGCTCCGGCTATCTTTTTTGGTTTTGCTGTCCTGCGTCGACCTGAGCAGGAGTCAACAGAAGTTGATGGAAGCACTCAGCCCATCGGCAGCAGGTGCAAAGCGGGCAGGTGCTCTAACTGCGCCAATGGTCATTCGCGCTGCCCTGATATCCGGCTGGCGAGGTGATGACCATGGAATCGAAGCAACCCCTCGGTGAGTGGGTCAGCTATCACGCGCTGCCTATCTTCGAGCGACCTGATCCCTGTTGGCAGCCCTGCAGCTACTGCCTCGCTGGGATGACCCGCTACGACGATGAGGCCGAAGCGCAACGAGTCCTCGACGTTCTGCGCTCTGTCTGAGGTCTAACTGCGCCAATGGTCGATATGGCTTTCTGCCATAACCGCCCAACTACCCAAGGAGAGCCATGTATCACCTCGCCTATCATGCGGACGCACCCGTTCTCTGCCCCCAACCAGAGGCGTGTGGACTGCTCGCAAATCGCCACGTCGAATCATTCGAAGCCGGTATCGCGCTGCGCCATCGGCTTCTGCAAGAAGGCGGCGCGATTCCCACTTTCAACAAAGACGACCTCCCCATGCTCGACGAATGGGCACGGACCGGCGTCTCACCTTTCAAGTTCTAAGGAGCAACAATCATGGAATCTACGACTCTAGGCACTCGCCTCCACTACAGCCCCGTTCGCGGTAGATTCGCGCGGTGTATGGCCACAACGAGCTGCCCCTATGGTGATGCGCACACTACCGTCCTCGACATCGCCAGGGAGGGTGGTGCAGATCTTTCGACCGGCGGCCATAGCCAGGTGCTCTCTATTAGTCCCATCATCGGCGGGATCTTCTCGGTGGGATCTGACGCTCGAACTAGAACCTTCCGCGAGGACGGAGCGAAGCTCACTCCGAAGGAGGCGGCGAGATGGCGTGAGGCAGTCGCGGCCATACAAGAGATCGAAGCCGAAGAGATCGACCACGACGCTCCCGAGCCTTCAGCTGAGGAAATGGGTAGCCAGCCAGCTCAGCCGCCAAGGGCGAAGCCAACCTCGCGCTTCACCAATGCCAAGAACTACGCCCTGGCTGAGGGAAGCAAGGATCCCGGGATCCTATCCCAGCTCGCGCACTCTCCCGACTGGAACGTGCGGCTGTTGGTCGCTCGCAATCCCGCCACTTCTACCGACACTCTGGAACAGCTCGCTACAAGCGCCGACAAGGATGCGAAGCGCTACCGGGATGCGGCCCACGAGGAGCTGGGACACCGATACGAGGACATGCGGGACGCGGCGGAACTCGAAGCCTGCGCGCGGATGGATGCCGATGGGGTGTTCCAGCAGCAGGTCGCCAAGATGCCGAGCTATCGGCAGCTCGCCTACATGCCAGCAAAGCGCTGGGCTAGGAAGTCGGTCCCTGCGCGTCGCACGCTCCTAGCTGCGGCGTTCGATGAGGCCGCCAGGCTCTTTAAGCTCGGCGCTAGATTCGCTGGCTGGTCGGAGCTCAGACCTGGGAGGCTGTTCGATGCGCCGAAGAACCGCACGGCACGATCGAACTACATGCTCCCGGGCTACGCGGCTCGGCTCAACTCGCCCATGGAGGTTCTTGGCCTTTTCGCATCGGTATTTGCATCGCTCTTCGGATCGATCGCCCATCAGACCGGAGTGCGCAAGAAGCTCGGACTTGGTCCCGTGTGATATCTATTCTTGTGTTCTCGATGGCACTCCTCCGGGTGATCAGCCGGGGTCATGAAAGCTCCCTTTCGCTTTCATCACCCCGGCTTTTCTTTGCGCCTGGTGTTGACCTAACTGCGCTGGTGGTCGCGCATTGATATACAACTGCGATCACTACAACCACGGAGGTCGATCATGCACACATCACACGCAAGCACCACCACCACCACCAAGAAGAACCGACAGCCCGCACTCATCGCGGCAGCTCTCGGCCTCGCCGTCGCATTCGCTGGCTCGCTTGTCACGGTGCCCGCTGACGCTTCAAGCGAACCGCTAATGTTCTGCGTTGGTTCGCAGTATGGCGATGAGGATTTCACAGCCAAACACGGTGGCAAGCTCTGCGAAGCCCAGGCCGAGGCTGGTCCGGTCGATTCGTCAGCGCTCGACGGATACAGCATCAACATTAGAGAAAGCGGCGTCGACGGGATCAACTACGCGACGACAGCACGACCAGAGGGCGAGCCTACCGACTACGAGCCCCGGGATCTTCCTGCGGGCTACACAGTCGAATGGTTCGTCGAAGAGGCCACCGCTGACCGCACGGGATACACCAACGAGAAGCCGTTCGCTGCTGGATCGAAGGTGCTGATGCCGTGGGCGCAGGTGTCTGTCGATCCCCGGACTGTTCAGCGACTCAACGCCAACACTACGAGCACGCAGGGATTCTTCGCAGTGCACGGCAAGTTCTACCATGAGGGCAAGCTCGTCAGGGAGTCTGTAAAGCTCAGGATCATCTTCGTAGAAGTCACGCAGGGCACCGGCGCAAACGCCAAGTCTCACCGCAGCATCGTGGAGAGCGAGATCGCGGACTGATATATGGCTCTACCTCCAACAGAAACCCCCCCGAGAGTCTCACACTTTTCCTCGGGGGGTTTCTTCTTGCCCCCTGGAGTTTTGATATGACAGTTCCACTCGCACAGTGGGAAGAAGCCCCGGAGTTGATCTTCGATCCTCCGGGGCTTCCTTTCTGTCTGCTGGAGCTTTCGATATGCCACCTCGAACCCATGACAGGGCGAAAACGGTGAGGCAGACAGGAAACTACAGAAGCCCGTAAGACGGCGACGGAACTCCTTCCTCTGCCTTCTGGGCGAAACACTGAAACTCGATTCGGGGCAGCGAATCAGAAGAGGGGTGTCCCCCGTCCCAGGCTCTTGAAGATTCCCACTATGCGAGATGGGGATACAGACATACGGATCACGGACTGCAGCTGCGATCTAAGGAGTCGATCCGGATGGGCGAACCCGCCTCCGAGAGATACCAAAGGAATGGTGGCCGAGCGGGATCGCTCGGGTTTCGGCAGGCGGTGGCCGAACTCTCGCATCTCACCAAAGAGATGACTTTCAGCGTTGAAAGTTATCAGGTGGGGAAAGGGATAGCTGTGTCCTCTTGAGTGCATGCCTGCCTGCACGGGCCTCCCTCTCGCACTCGTGTGCGCATACCTCTGCCTCGTCTGGTCTTCCCGTGGTTGTGTCGCGCCACTGCTTGGGTCTGGTCCCTGATATGGAGTGCCGATCAACCCTGGAGGCATCTCATGATCAGAACTCTCTCGGCCACTCTGGCTCTCGCTCTCGTCCTCGCTGCTGGTGCTGTCGCTACTCTGCCGGAACCGGCTGTTGCTGCTGCGCCCGCTGTCAAGACTGCTGTGCCCGACCGCTCGCCCGATGGGGCTGCCTACGCGTGGCATAAGTCCAATCTGCGCGCCTGGAGCGGAACCCATGGCTTCGGCACCGGCACTCGCTGGGGGCACGCCATCACGGCTCCGGCTGGTTCGCTCGCTTTCCGGGTGGAGTATCCGGGCGTGATCGATTCTGCGCAGGTGGTCGGCGGTCCTTGGAGGATCGAGGCTCAGGATCTCAACAGCTTCACGATCACCAACACCCAGGCGGTGCACACTGGCTCGTCCAATGCCGCGTCGGTTCAAGTCAGTGGGCAGTTTGATCGGGGCTTCGTGGTGCCCTCGGTCGCGAGAGGCGATCAGAATGTCGTGGACATCGTCAGCAGCGCTCATGTGCTCTGAGCTGTAGTGCGATACCGCTGGGCGGCGATCTCTTCGGAGGTCGCCGCCCTTTCGCGTTCAGGTTGGCCACTGGCTGACAGTAGGCGGCTGAGCCTGGCGCTCGAAGGTCGAAGCGGTCAGGTTGTTCGTCTGCTCGATTCTGTGCGCTGAGGCGGGCAGGTAGCGACTACCGCTGGAACTCGGTCTGTGTGACAACTAACGAGCGTTAGTTGTCACCCCTTAGTTGATATGGGTATGCGCAACCACTAAACGGGTGCCATTTAGTCCCAGAGCAAGGAGCAAGAAGATGACCGAAGAGAAGCGAGGATCTGCATTCCAGCAGACCGAAGAGAAGCGGGATCCCATCGATTGGGGCTACATCCGAGCATCGACCGAAGAGCAGCGCGGGACGCTACTCACCCAGAGGGAAGAGCTTGAATCGAATGGCTGCGTCCGTGTCTTGGTAGACGATGATCAGTCAGGGATGAGCAACATGACCGACGAGGGGACCGCCTGGCACGAGCTTTCGGGCCTGGTGCAGCCGGGAGATCGAGTGGTGGTGATCTCGCTCTCTCGTCTGGGCAGGGAGAACCACGAGCTGATCTACGCAGTCGGCCAGCTCAACAAGCGAGGGGTCGCTGTCTGGACACTCGACGACAACCTGATCTATGACGACATCAACAACGAGACGCAGATTCTCAACCTCAACATCAAGTCATTTTCCGGCACTTCGGAGGTGCTCAAGACACGAGCCAGGACGAAGACAGCGCTCGGGCTTAGGACTGCGGCAGGGATGAAGCTGGGCCAGAAGCCGAAGCTATCGCGGAGCCACGTCGTCTATATCCAAACCCTGCGCGCCGAGGGCTATGGGATCAAGCACATCGCCGGAGCCGTCAAGGTCTACAGCAAGAAGCACGGCAAGGAAATGCCGATCAGTCCGACCACTGTTCAGAAGGTTCTGAGTGGTCGCTACGAGATGACGGTCGAGGAGTGGCAAGCGACCAACGATAAAGCCCGCCAAGACATGTTCAAGGTCGCGGACGCGATGCGGCGGATCAAGCAGATCGATCGCGAGAGGGAGGACTCTGATATGTGAGCGTTGAGCAATGCAAAGAAGGCCGGGGATGTTAACGAGGGTCCATCCCCGGCCTTCTTTGTGCCATCAGCGCGACTGGGCCTTCGGCTTCACCGTTTTCGCCTTCTGCAGAAGAGCCTCCTGATGGCGTCGGTTTCGCACATCGTCCTTCCGGAGGCTTCGTCCCTCGGAGAGAACGGTCTGGAACTGCTCCGTGGCAAGTTCCATCGCCTTGGAGATAGCGAACTCGATCCGGTCAGAATCGGTGACCTTGAACTGAGTCCTCTTGACGGCGACAAGCCGGCGCCTCGCGGCCTCGAGATCGGACGCTTCGAACACCGGAGCTATCTGCGGGTTGATGATGACAGAGACCATCATCGCAATGTGATACTTCGCCGCCTTCAGAGTTGTGGAGTCGGGAGTCCGAGCGAAGTATCGATCCACCCGGTAGAGGATCCAGGCTGCGTAGTAATACGCCTCGACTGAGTAACTACCCCAGACGAACGAGTCCTCGGCTTCGAGTTCCTTGGGGGAGCCAATCGCCCGGAAGGATTCTCCGAAGAGGGTGGCGGCGACGGCTCGGTTGAGCTCAGGGGTAGTGACGACGCGCGTCCTCGGGAAGTCGAGCGCCGCGTGCTGAATCTGACGCAGGTATCGCAGGCCGTCGGCACCTGACTGAGTGAAATACTCCTCCACATCCTTCGCGGTCTGTGAACTCGCCTGGATGTCCGTCGAACCGATTGGAGTTTGGAGGTTGGTGGCGATCGCGACGCTCGTCCTCACTCTTGCATCGTCTGAACTGACGATCTTCACCGGAATCCAAAGATCGGACAACAGTTCCGGCTTTTCTTTGACAGCCTCGCTCGCCGCCCACCTCACCAGCTGGTGGCTCGTCTGTCCGCCGTTCACGATCTGATAGCCAGATATGAAGAACTTGTCTCCGGCTCCCCTTAGTGAGCTAGCGATGATCGTGAGACCGTTGTTCAAGAACGGAAACTGTTCGCGCTCCCCGCTCTGAAGGGTTCGAGTGATGCGCGTATTGACGGTGTTGTGCGCACCAAGATCGAGCCGCACGTTGTCATCGAAGATACCGGGCCTGATGGAACCGGTCTCGTCCGTCAACAGCTTCAGAGCTTCCGTGCCAGACAACAGCCCGATGTAGGCCTCACTCACGCGCTCAGTTGCGGGGATGGTCTGCCGCTTGGTGAAGTCAAACCGGATGTTTTGTGGTCCGTGCCGTTCCTTCAGCTTCGCGGCGAGCGCATCGTGTCCGTGAGTCTTCAACTCGAACGGCTCCGAATACACCCCTAGTTCGTTGATCCGGCGAACCGCCTCGGTGACCTGCAGTTCCTTGCGAGCATCAGCCCCGTCGTGTCCGCTGGTCGTGACGTAGAACACTTCGCACGGGATTCGCGTTTCCTGGAACTTGTCACCGTTCTCGGCGATCTTGTCGATCAGCGCTGCCAGATCGACTAGCGCAGCAGGAAGAGCAATATTCTGCGGGTTGATCGCATACTTTGTAACTGACTCGATCCCATGGAGGAACTTCGAGATCAGCTTCGCATCGTAAGACTCACTCGTCTTGGCCTGGATGAACACGACCCGCGCGGTGTTCGATGCCTGCTCCGAGATTAGATCCTCGATCTCCGAAGGTTCGAACACAAGCTGCCCGTTGACGACCACGGCGGCGATGTCGATCCCCTCGTCCGACCCTCCTCCGCGAACGGACCGCTCGATCTTCTCCACGTCGTCCCGCAGGTAGGGATAGAGGTAGTTGGCCGCAACGTAGAGCTCGAACTGCTTATCCTCCGAAACAGCGAAGCCAAAGTCGCGCGCAAACTTCGCGACACGTTTACCTGTGAGAGTGTGCAAAGTGTTCCCCCTGATCATCGACGGCGGCGATCCTCACCGCGTCGTAGCACTGATAGTAGCGTCGGGACCGCAGACCAGACGTGGACCGTCACGCTCAGCGGCGATAGGCGACAGCCTCAGGCGGCATCGTCATCATCACCCACAACCTGACCGCCTGCAATCTCCGGCGGCTTAGGTGGGCAGCTACTTCGTTCCGTAGAAGCTACCCACATAGCTCAGGCTGACCTTGGAGGCGCGGCGCGCGTTGTCTGCGCTGCTGTAGGTAGCGATCTGCGCGTCGGCGTTCTTTGGGGACCAACCCATCATCGCGATCAGGGCCTCCCGGTCGGCTCCTTCCTCGATCATCGCTGTGGTCGCCACATGGCGCAGAGTGTGGACGGTCATCCCCTTGGGCAGGTTCTTGATGGATGCGACGAGATCCACGAGAGCCTGACGATCCCGCTGTGCATAGAGCGGCTTTCCATCTGGCCGCGTGAATAGCAGCGTGTCCATGTCCTCGCCTTTGTCGGGCTGGAAGCCTGGGAGCTTCCGTCGAGCGATCTGTCGCTTGCGGTGGGCGACGAGCATCTTCCAGGCATCCTCTGGGATGACGATCTCTCGCTCTCCGCTGTCGCTCTTGGTTGCTGTCAGTTCCCAGCGGGTCTCACCGATTCGCTGAGGACAGTTCGAGGTAGTTCGCCCGCAGCTCCATTTGCCGGTGGAGTGATTGAGCTCGCATCCGTGCTCAGCGCTGATCCGCTGGATCTGCTTGTCGATGACGATTCGCCGGTTGCCTGGCCCGCCATTCTTGAGTCTCTTTTCTGTCATCCCGAGCACTTCGCCCTGGCGCATCCCGAGCATCCCGAGGAACCAGCGCGCCTCTTGGTCTGCCGCCTTCGCTGCCGGGATCAGATACTTGCCGAGGAACTTCGACGCCTGGCGGATCTTCTTGGCGTCCTCCTTGGTCTTCTTCTTCTTCTTTGGTGGCGGCTTGATCCCAACCATCGGATGCCCCAGGATGATCCCGTCTCGCTGGTAGTAGTCGAGCGCGCTCTTGAGGCAGATGAACACTTGCCGGATCGAGTCGCCGCCTAGACCTTTCGCGGGCAGGTCGATGTTGATGAACTTCTTGAGTTCGGCGTAGGTCAGAGTCCGGACTGGGCGATCACCAAAGGCCGGGAGCAGATGATTCCTGATCCGAGCGTCATACATGTGGATCGTGTTGGGAGCCAGATCCTCACGCTTGCGCTCGTCGAGCCAGTCAGTGAGGCAGTCGCCCACGGTGAGGCGGGCGATACGCGGGTCGACGGGAATCGCATCCGGTGATTCGAGGCCATACTCCACCCGCTCAACGAGAATCGCGCGATCCCGCTTCTCGATCGCTTCGCGCTCGGTGCGGGCTTGGGCCGTGATCTTCTTCCGCACTGGGCCGAGTTCGATCGTCTTGGCCGCCCGGTAATAGATGACTGTGCTGCCGTCTTTGCGTTTTCGCTCGACTGGGAAAACTGATCCCTCGCCGGCGGCTCTCTTCTTCGGTCGCCTCGGCCCTTTCGGTCCGTGCTTTTTTCGAAGGATCGCCGCCAGACTCTCGGCGTCGTCGTCGGTGAACTCGCGCATGTGGCGATCATCGCCGTGGTCAACTCGCAAAGTCAACTCACACCATCATGCGACACCACCCCCAGACACACGAAAACCCGCCAGATTTGACATCTGGCGGGTTTTACGCGGTTACCTGGCGGTGACGGTGGGATTTGAACCCACGGTAGGGGGTTACCCTACACAACTTTTCGAGAGTTGCACCTTCGGCCGCTCGGACACGTCACCGCGGAATAGCTTACGCGAGAGCGGGCGAGCGCGCGAATCGGGCGCTCGGAGCGTTCACCAGGCGGCGGCGACCTCTGCG
Source organism: Microbacterium sp. J1-1 (assembly GCF_024498615.1). NCBI lineage: Bacteria > Bacillati > Actinomycetota > Actinomycetes > Micrococcales > Microbacteriaceae > Microbacterium > Microbacterium sp. J1-1. Next base: position 3,091,326 of record NZ_CP089590.1, read on the forward strand.
TGCGTGCGCAGGATGCCTTCCGTCGATCCGGCCGGTGCACGACCGATGCCGCACTCGGTGGCGACCCCGAACCGCTCCGCGAACGGGCGGGCGGCGGCGACACGGCGCCCTGCCCCTTCGGCTCCGTCTTCGCGGTGGACGAGCCCGAGGTACAGCTCTTCGACGGGGGCGAGGTCGGCGAGAGGGGCGAAGTAGCCCTCATCGTCGCGCTCGATCGGCACCGGCAGGTGCAGCCAGGTGAGAGGACGCGCCGTCGCCGCCAGGACCGTGTTCGCGTAGCGGACGAGGTTCGCGGAATCGGTCGGCTCGATGAAGTGCTTCTCCCCCGCGTCGCCGTAGCAGAGGTGCACGCCGGCCTCCACGTCTGCCGGCACCGCGTCGATGAGGCGAGCCAGCCGCGCGACGAGGCCGTCGAACGGCTCACCGGGCCACCAGGCCTCCATGACCGCTCCGTAACCGGCTGCTCGCTCGATGATGCCCATCTCGCTGGCCACATCCCACTGCACAGCAAGGTCGTCGTGCGGGATCGCGGCGAGGATCGCATCGAGCTCACGCAGGATCGCGGCGGTGTAGACGGGCTCGATCGCCGCCCGGTCGTCCCCACGGAAGAAGGAGGAGATCACAGCGAGCGGTGTCGGCAGCGACACCTGGAACCGCACCTCGGCCGACACGAGACCCTCCGCACGGAGGCGCGTGAACACCGCGTACGACTCGATCGCGGCCGCCGCGTATCCGAGCGCGGGAAGTTCGATGCTCGCTGCGTCCACGCCCTCGCCGATGCGCAGGCCACGGGCGTCTATCCCGGCCGAGAACGGGATGGGCTCGTCGCCGATGCGCTCGATCCCCTCGGCCTGGCCGATCACATCGGGCTGGAACATGATCCAGTGGAATCGTTTGCCGACCTCGCCGTCCGGGATGCGCCGGGGGCGGGCGCCGAGCACATCCACGGCTGTGCGGATCGTCGTCTCGGCATCGTCGAAGTTCACACTGCCCACGAGGAGGGCGCCCTGCGGCTGAGTCATCACCCCAGGATATCGGCGGGATTCCGCGCTTTTCCCCGGCCGGCCACCGGGCGCCGTGACGCCCGAAGAGTTAGGATGTCCTAAGAACCCGCCGCCTGTGGGGGCAGCGATGACGGGAAGGGTACGCAGTATGGGCTTCATCACCTCGGAGGCGCTGGCCGACACCGGCTATGTGGTCCTCGACGATCACTCCGCACCGGGCGACCCCGCCGAATGGCTCGACCTGGAATACGTCCGCTGGCGCTCCTCCGGCGTCACGCGCTTCGCCCCGCTCGCCAGCTACGCGGGCGACGTGGACTGCAACGGCTTCTGGAACCACACGCCGCCGCGCACCGACAAGGACGGCGTGTGGATCGACTCCCAGGTGGCGATCGCGCCCACCCTGCAGCGTCGCGCGCTGGAGCCCGGCGCGGGCATCGGACGGTGCCGCGTGATCGAGCTGCAACCGAACGAGTACGCCGATGCGATCTACAACCTGCACCAGGACGACAACAACCGGCTCAACGAAGAGGGCACCGGCTGGGTCGTCCGCGGGTTCTTCAATCTGTCCGACGACACCGAGTCGATGCTCATACTGCGCGCCGACCGCTTCGACCCGGCGACCGAGGTCCGGCTGCCGCTCCGCGCCGGCTCGCGCATCATCGTCGACACCCAGCGCTTCTGGCACGCGGTCTGGCATCGCGGCACCGCACCCCGCTACGCGCTCATCACCTCCTGGACCAGCGGCCCCGAACTCGACGCGTACATCGCGGCGAACCACGGCGACCCGCATCCGCCCACCGTCGACCTCGATCCGCAGTTCGTCGATGAGGCGCAGGTCGAGTTGCACCGCCGCATCGAAGAGCGCCGCCGTGCCTTCGAAGCGCAGGGCATCGTGATGGAACCGCCCGTCGACATGAACGCCTGACCCGCGCGGGTTCCTCGCTCAGAGCGTGCGTCCGCCGTCGAGTCGCACCACACGGTCGACGGTGCCCGCGGGCGGCACCACGTGCGAGATCAGCAGCACGGACTGCGACCCCGCAGCAGCCAGCAGATCACGCAGCAGCGCATCGGACGCCTCGGGGTCGACCCCGGCCGTGGGCTCGTCGAGCACCAGCACCGGGAAACCGCGCAACAGGGCCCGGGCGAGCGCGATCCGCTGCGCCTGCCCGCCGGACACGAGTGCGCCACGGTCGCCGACCCGCGCATCGAGACCACCGCGCTCCCGCGCCCACTCCCCGAGCCCCACCCGGTCGAGCACGGCGAAGAGTTCCTCATCATCCGCGGTGTCACGCGCGAAGAGCAGGTTCTGACGGATGTCCTCGTCGAACAGCTGAGGGCTCTGCTCACACAGGCCAATGACCCGGCGCAGCGTCGGACCGGACAACTCCGACGCGTCGCGGTCCCCGATCCGGTACTCGCCCTCCACGCGGAGAAAACCGACGAGGGCCGCGGCCAACGAGCTCTTCCCGGCGCCGCTCGATCCCGTCACCAGCACCCGCTCACCGGGTCGGAGATCGAGGTCGACGCCGGAGAGCGCCGGGGTTCCCCCCGGCCAGGACGCGCGCACGTCGCGCATTCGCACCACGGGCGTGCCGTCGACCTCGACGTCTTCACCCGCGTCGGAACGCAGCTCCTGCGGCATCCGGTCGGGGAGCACGTCGACGATGCGCTCCGCACTCGATCGGACACTCCGCCACGACGCCGCAGCGATCGGCACGGCGCCGAAGATCTCGAACACCACCATCGGCACCAGCACCGCCACGGCCAACCACGGCCCGTCGATCGCCCCGTCGACGAGGCCGGGCGCCGCGGCGGCGAGCGCCCACACCGACGCTGCTCCGGCGACCGCGGAGACCACCCCGGCAGCGATGGCCTGCGCCAGCGATGCGCGGGAGACGAGCCGACGCAGCTCCCCGTCGGCGGCGGTGATCCGTGCCCGCGCCTGCTCCTCCGCCCCATACGCGAGGAGGACATCGAGGCTCGCGAAGTAGTCGACGAGCGCCGCCGAGAGCTCAGCCCGACGCGCGGACACGAGTGCTTCGGCGCGGGAGCCGAACACCCAGCCGAGCCCGATCGCCGCGGCCGCGGCGACCAGCAGGCAGACGGCGAGAGTGAGGGCGGCGGGCGGCGAGACGAACGCGATGAAACCGACGGCACCCACCGCGACGAGCGCAGCGACCCCCAGCGGCTGCACCACCCGCAGCGGGAGGTTCTGCAGGTTCTCGACGTCGTCGACGAGGGCCGTGAGCACTTGACCGCGGTCGGTCGAGCCGAGTCCGGCCGGCGAGAGCGGGATCAGTCGACGCACCATGTCGGCGCGTGTGGAGGCGAGCTGACGCAGTGCCGCATCATGCCCGCTCAGACGTTCGAGGTAGCGGGTGACGGCGCGCGACACAGCGAAGAACCGGACGCCGACCACGGCGATCGACAGCGGAACCAGCGAGTCGACGATCGAGGCGCTCACGATCAACCAGCCACTGACCGCGAGCAGGCTCACGGCGGCCGCCGCGGACAGCACACCCCAGATGAGACCGGGCACGAAGCGTCCGACCGACGGCTGCGCGAGCCGGAGGATGCCGCGGACCCGCTGTCCGCGCGTCAGTCCGGTCATGCGTCCACCCCCAGCGCCACGACCTGATCCGCGATGCGGCGCGCCGACCGCCGGTGCGACACGAGCAGGATCGTCGCTCCGGCATCCGCCCGCGCCCTCAACGACTGCCACAACCGTTCCTCGGTCTCCGGGTCCAGCGCGCTCGAGGGCTCGTCCAGGGCGAGCACACGTCCGGGATCGGTCTGCTGCCGGTACAGCGCGCGCGCCACGGCCACCCGCTGCGCCTGACCGCCCGAGAGCCCACTCCCCTGCACACCGAGTTCGAGTGCCGCGTCGATGCTCTCGGCGCGTGCCTCATCCAGCGCTGCACGGACGCGGCCGGCATCCGGTGCCGGGTCTCCGAGGGCGACGTTGTCTGCGACCGTGCCGCGCATCAGCCCCGGTGCTTGCCCTGCCCAGGCCAGCCACCCGGCCGGAGCGAGCCCGCGAAGACTCTGCCCGGCGAACACGGCCGTCCCCTCATAGTCGGCAGCGCCCCGCAACGCCGCGAGAAGCGAGGACTTGCCCGAGCCACTGGGCCCCTCGATCAGCGTGATCGTCCCCGGCGTCGCGGTGAAGGACACCGGGGGCAGATCGCGCACCTGCACCCCCTCGACCACGAGCGCCGCGCCTTCCAGTCGGTCCACCTGCACGACGGATGGACGGATGTGGGAAGCTTCGACGGCGATTCGTCCGGCATCCGTCGGAAGCTCCTGCATCCGTGCACCTGTCCGCGCCGCATCGAGCACCTCGAACACGTCCTCGGTCGCGGCGACGCCCTCGGCCGCGGCGTGGAACTGCACCCCCACCTGTCGGATCGGCAGGAACGCCTCGGGCGCGAGCAGCAGCACGAACAGCCCCACCTCGAGCGTGAGGTCCCCCGACAACAGCCGGAATCCGACCGACACGGCGATCAGGGCGACCGCGATCGAGGCCAGCAGCTCCATCGCGAACCCGGACAGGAACGAGAACCGCAGCACCTTCATGGTCTCGCGCCGGTACTCGTCTGCCGTGACCTCGATGCGGTCCGCCGCGCGCCGGTCGCGCCCGAAGAGCCGCAGCGTCGAGAGTCCCTGCACCGTGTCGGCGAACCGGGCCGCGAGCCGCTGCAACGTCTGCCACTGCCGCTTCTGCACCGTGCGCGTCGCCATCCCGATCAGGATGAGGAACAGCGGGATCAGCGGCAGCGTGATGAGAGCGGTGAGACCGCTCGGCCAGTCCTGCCACCACATGACCGCGACCAGCACGGGCGTCGCGATCACGGTCAGCACGAGCTGCGGGATGTAGCGCGCGAAGTAGGCGTCCAGGGCTTCCAGGCCGTGGCCGGCGGTCACCGCGAGCTCGGTCTGGTTCCGCTGCGCCAGCCACCCCGGCCCCAGCCGTCCCACTGCCGCGATCAGCGCGGACCGCAGCTGCATGCCGGTCTTCGCCGCAGCGCGGGTCCCCGCGGCATCGGACGCGGCGATGAGCACACCGCGAAGCAGTGCCGTGACCAGCAGCCAGAGCAGGGACGCCGTGACGTCGCGCCCGGCGATCGCCCCGGTCACCGCATCCGTCAGCAGCCAAGCGAACACGATCACGACCGCCGTCTGGACCACGCCGATCAACGCGGATGCCGCGAGGAATCCCCTCGCGGCACCCGCGTAGCGCAGCAGTCTTGGATCGACGGGTTTCACGCGTGCGCCGGTGCCCCCTCGATGGATTTCCGAGTGACGCGCTTGCGGAAGACCCAGTACGTCCAGGCCTGGTACGCGAGCACGAGCGGCATCGCGATCAGGGCCGTCCAGCTCATGATCTGCAGCGTGTACGGGGTGCTGGATGCGTTCGCGATCGTCAGGCTGTACGCCGGGTCGATCGTCGAGGGCATCACGAACGGGAACAGCGCCGAGAAGAGCATGACCACGGCGAACATCACCGTGAGCATCCCGGAGAAGAAGGCCCACCCGTCACGTCGGACGAGCGAGAACCCGACGGCCGCGATCAGACTGACCGCCGCGAGCACCCCGGTGCCGATGACGAGCCAGAGCAGCGGAGCCTCGCGGCCCATCGCGATCGCCACCGTCCAGATCACCGTTCCGGCCGCGACGAGGATCGTCGGAAGAGCAGCCTTCTTCGCCAACTTCTGCGCATCCTCGTGCACCTGTCCATCGGTCTTGAGAGCGACGAACAGCACACCGTGCAGGAAGAACAGCAGCAACGTGGTGACGCCGACCAGCAGCGCGTACGGGTTCAGCAGCGAGAAGAAGCCGCCGACGTAGATGTGGTTCTCATCGATCGCCACCCCCTGCACGATGTTGCCGAAGGCGACGCCCCAGAGCAGAGCGGGAACGGCGGACCCGATCACGATCATCCGGTCGAATCCGGCCTTCCACTTCACGCTGTCGCGCTGGTGCCGGTACTCGAAGGACACCCCGCGCAGGATCAGCGCCAGCAGGATCAGCAGCAGCGGCAGGTAGAAACCGCTGAACAGGGTGGCGTACCACTCGGGGAACGACGCGAACAGCACGGCACCGGCGACGATGACCCACGTCTCGTTGAGGTCCCAGACCGGACCGATCGTGTTGATGACCTGACGGCGCGAGACATCGTTCTTGCCGAGGAACGGCAGCGACATGCCGACGCCGAAGTCGAACCCGTCGAGTACTAAGTAGCCCACGAAGAAGAACGCGACGATGAAGAACCAGAGTGTTGCGAGATCCATGATGCTCCTCCCCCTCAGTAGACGACCGACGGCAGCTGGGCCGTCTCGTCATGCGGTTGTTCTTCGGTGTCCGGGCCCTTCTGCGCGGCCTTGACGATGAGTCGGACCTCGACCACGGCGAGGGCCGCGTAGATCGCGGTGAACGCGATGAGCGATATCAGCACCTCGAGTCCGCTGACGCCCGGCGAGACGCCGTCCTGCGTGGTCATCAGCCCGAACACGATCCAGGGCTGTCGGCCCATCTCCGTGAAGACCCATCCCATGATGTTGGCGACGAGCGCGAGCGGGAACGACCAGATCGCGAGCTTCCACATCCACGGCGCCGGGGGCTTCTTGGCGCCCTTGCGGGTGAGCCACAGGCCGGCGACGGCCACGAGCGCGGCGGCCATGCCCAGGCCGATCATCCAGCGGAACGCCCAGTAGGTGACCCACAGGATCGGGGCGAAGTCCGTCAGACCGGTGGCGGCGTAGGTCTGGGCGTACTCGGCGTTCAGGTCGTTGATGCCGTGTACACACGCGTCGAGCGTATGCGTCGACAACAGCGACAGCAGGTAGGGGACGCGGATCGAGAACAGTTCGGAACTGCCGTCCGGGGTGCCGAGGGTGAACAGGCTGAACGACGCGTCCGGTCCGCACACCGTGTTGAAGGTCGCTTCAGCCGCAGCCATCTTCATGGGTTGCGCGGCGTACATCGCCAGGCTGAGCTGGTCACCCGTGAGCACGACACCCGCGGTCGAGACGATCATCGCCCACAGTCCGAACTTCAGCGAGATGCGCATGGTGTCGAAGTGCTGTCCGCGAGCGAGGTGCCAGGCGGAGACCGAGATCACGACACCGGCCGCGAACATCAGCGCGCCGAAGATCGTGTGCGGGAACGCGGCCAGTGCGACCGGGTTGGTCAGCAGCGCCCAGAAGTCGGTGAGCTCGGCCCGGTTGGTTTCGGGGTTGAACGTGTAGCCGACCGGGTTCTGCATGAACGCGTTGGCCGCGATGATGAAGTACGCCGAAAGGATGCTGCCGATCGACACGCACCAGATGGTGGCCAGGTGCAGCTTCTGCGGGAGCTTGTCCCAGCCGAAGATCCAGAGACCGATGAAGGTCGCCTCGAAGAAGAACGCCAGCAGGCCCTCGAAGGCGAGCGGAGCACCGAACACGTCGCCGACGAAGCGGGAGTAGTCCGACCAGTTCATGCCGAACTGGAACTCCTGCACGATGCCGGTGACGACGCCCATCGCGAAGTTGATGAGGAAGATCTTGCCGAAGAAGCGGGTCAGGTGCAGGTACTGGACCTTGCCGGTGCGCACCCATGCGGTCTGGAAGATCGCAGCGATCAGCGCCATACCGATCGTAAGGGGGACGAAGAGGTAGTGATAGACCGTGGTCAACCCGAATTGCCATCGGGCGAGCGCGAGCGGATCAAGCCATTCCATGCACGACTCCTGTTCTGTGCTGCCGCTGCCTCGTGCTGTCACGCAGCTGGACGGTGCAGTCCGATGCGAGGACGGCATCGCGGACGCACTCGGCTTCGAGGGGTCCACCGGCCTCGTTCAACACGCTCTGCATGAGCTCGAGGTGCACACGGCAGAGCATCGGGCGGTCTTCGGAACGGCCCGCCGCGTGCGGGCACGGGCTGAGGTCGACCGTGAGCCGGCGGTCGTCGACCACGGGCTCGAAGCCGCTCTCCTCCAGGTGCTCCACGAGCGCGTCGAGCTGATAGGTGGCTTCACGGCCGAGGTCGGGCGCCGAGTCCGGCAGCATGCTGCGCATCAGGTCGCCCCGACGAGCAGCCGCCTTGGCCTTGTCGCGCGCGACCGGGCTGGAGGCACCCGGAGCTCCGGTGGCCGCGCTGTACAGCGTGCGCGGACGCCCCCGCGTGGTGCGGTGCTCGATCGTCGGGATCACGTACCCGCCTTCGATCAGGCGCTGCAGGTGCTCACGGACCGTGTTCGCGTGGAGTCCGGTCGCCTCGCACAGCTCCGCGATCGACACGGCGGCTCGGGTCTGCGAACTTCCCGCTTCGAAGAGCAAGTGCAGGATCTGCACCCGGGAGTAGCTCGAGATCGGCCCGCAGACGGGCCCGCCGTTGGCCATGTCACCAGTATTCCGTGAGATCGCGGGTTTACCCAGAGGTACGGGCCGTGAATAAACACCTGGCCGATAGGGATGTCCGATCCCGCCGATAGCCTGAGAGCATGGCCACCCGAAAACCCGCTCCTCCTGCCTACGTCTGCACGGAATGCGGCTGGACGACCGCGAAGTGGGTCGGACGCTGCGGGGAGTGCCAGCAGTGGGGCACGGTGCAGGAACAGGCGGCGCAGACCGGCATCCTCCGCCGCGTGGGTCCGGTCGCACCGAGCGCCGAGCGGACGGCACGACCGATCACGCAGATCACGACGCAGGACGCACCGCGGCGCTCGAGCGGGGTCGGGGAGTTCGACCGCGTGCTCGGCGGTGGCGTGGTCCCCGGCGCCGCGATCCTGCTCAGCGGTGAGCCCGGTGTGGGCAAGTCCACGCTGCTGCTGGAGGTGGCCGCCCAAGCAGCCCGCGGCGGGCGGCGAGTCCTGTATGCGAGCGCCGAGGAATCTCCGGGGCAGGTCCGCCTTCGCGCCGAGCGCACCGGAGCGTTGCACGACGAACTGTACCTGGCGAGCGAGACCGACCTGGCGACCATCCTGGGGCACATCGACGAGGTCAAGCCGCAGCTGGTGATCGTCGACTCCGTGCAGACCGTCTCCTCGTCGCTGATCGACGGTGCGGCCGGTCAGCCGAGCCAGGTCCGCGAGGTCGCCGCGACGCTGATCCGCGTGGCGAAGGACCGCGATCTGCCGATCATCATCGTCGGTCATGTCACGAAAGACGGCCAGGTCGCCGGCCCCCGGGTCCTCGAACATCTGGTCGACGTCGTCTGCCACTTCGAAGGGGATCGGCAGACGTCGCTGCGCTTCATCCGCGCTCTCAAGAACCGCTTCGGTCCGACCGACGAGGTCGGCTGCTTCGAGATGACGGGCGACGGCATCGCCGAGGTCCCCGATCCCTCGGGGCTCTTCCTCTCTCAGGGCGCGACCGAACCCGGAACCTGCGTCGCGATCTCGCTCGAGGGCCGCCGGGCGCTCCCCGTCGAGGTGCAGGCCCTCACCGTGCCCAGCAACGCTCCGAACCCGCGCCGTATCGTGCACGGCCTCGACTCCTCGCGCGTGGCGATGGTGCTGGCCATCCTCGAACGCCGCGCCGGCATCCCCACCGGGACTCTCGACGTCTATGTGTCGACCGTCGGAGGCGTGCGCTTCACGGAGCCCGCCGCCGATCTCGCCATCGCGATCGCCGTCGCCGGCTCCATCCAGCAGATCGCGGTGCCGCGAACCGTCGCAGCGGTCGGTGAACTCAGCCTCGCAGGCGAGATCCGTCCGGTGACCCAGGCCGCGCAGCGGCGGTCCGAGGCGGCGCGACTCGGATACGAGCAGGTCGTCGACGACCGCTCGAAGACCCTCCGTGCCGCGCTCGGCGATGTGCGGGCGCGCAACACCTCACGCCGATCCGACCGCGACATCCCGCCGTTCTGATCCGCCCGGGAGCCGTTCTGGTCCGCCCGGGAGCCGCTGCGCCTGCCGCAGACCGTCTCAGGCGTCGAGCGCCTTGAGCAGCTCGGCGGGATCGGCCTGCATGGGGTGCGGGCCGGCGATGTCCAGGAACACCGTCGTGATCGGGTGCGCGGAGAGGAACTTGCGCAGCCAGTCCGCGGTGTAGATCCCGACGCCGGGCGGCAGGTTGGCCGGCTTGTTCTTCGCATCGCTGAACAGCAGCAGGGCCAGATCACCCGTCTTCGGGTCGCGGTACGTCCACACCTCCCCGCTGTCGAGCGGGTTGTCGCGCGCGCCCGGGGTGATCAGCGGCACGACCGTGGTGCCGTGACGCAGAGCGAGAGCGACCGCAGCGACATCCTGCTTCTCGAGAGCCTGAGCCAGGGCATCCGAGCGGAAGTCCTCGGGTGCGGGCTTCTTCTTCGAGGTCTTCGACTTCTTCGCTGCCATGTCTCCAGCTTATTCACGGAGGACGACGCGGCGCGCGGAATCGACCGCGGAGACGATTGGGGCCCTCTCGAGTCCCACATTGGGGACTGGGGTACTCGAGAGGGCCCTCGGACTCTCGAGCGGCGATGTCGAAGCGCTGGGGACGCTGTAGTTCGACGCCACTGGGGATGGCTTGTGCCGCATGATGCGGAGAGTCATCTCAATGGTATCCCAAAGATGAGCACCTGTCAGCATCATGCGGCGAACGATGCTCACATCGCCGCGATTCGCACCCCATAGGGCAGATGACGACGTATTTCGAATGCTTCCTGTCACCGTCGCTTCGAAGACGGAGGCCGCTAGTACAGCAGGATCTGCACGGTGCTGGGGCTCGTGAAGCCGCCGATCGACACCTCGACATGGTACGAGGCTCCCCCGCCGGGCGCGCGCTGACGATTCTCCTGGTCACAGGTCTCGACGCTCGAACGCGTCCGATCCCACGTCACCGGATCCTTGCTCGTGACGGTCGTCCCGGCGGTGAGCGTCGCGATCATGCTGCTCGGGTCCTTCTGGCAGTCGGTCGAGCGCCACCACACATCCGAACCGCTGGACACCGTGAACACCTGCGTCGTCGATCCGACGTCGATCGTGCAGTCCTTCGTGCTCTTGTTGGTCAAGGAGATCGAGAGCTTCGGCAGGACTCCGGCGGCATAGGTCTCCGCATCGGCCACCGCGGCGACTTCGACATCCTTCGCCTCACAGGCGACGATCGCGGGTGTCTGCGAGGCCGACGGATCCGGAGAAGGAGACGCCGTCCCGGGCGACGGTGAGGGCGTGGAGGTCTCCGATGAGGACGCCGACGGCTTCGGACCGGTCTCGGCGGAAGCCCACGGCTTCGCGATCAGCAGCCACACCCCGACGCCGATGGCCGCGAGGAGCAGGACGAGCCCGCCGATGACGACCAGTCGCCGACGGCGGTAGACGGCGGCGGAACGACGGGGCATATCTCCAGGCTAAGCGATCGCACCTGCGCAACCGGGGAGGCCGACGGACGGTCGTCGAGCAGGAGGCGCCTCAGAGCACTTTGAGCATGCGTGTGTTGCCGAGCGTGTTGGGCTTGACGTGGGCGAGGTCGAGGAACTCCTCGACACCGGCGTCACCGCTGCGCAGCAGTTGGGAGTAGACGTCGGGGTCGACGACCTGCTCCCCGATGGGTGTGAAGCCCCGACGGCTGAAGAACTCGACCTCGAAGGTGAGGCAGAACAGGCGGGAGAGCCCGAGCATCCGCGCCGTCTCCTCCAGCCGGTCGACGATGGCCCGACCGACTCCGTGGTGCAGCCAGTCGTCGCGCACGAGCAGGGTGCGGACCTCGCCCAGATCCTCCCAGATCACGTGCAGCGCACCGCAGCCGATCAGCACCCCGTCCGCCTCCGCCACGACGAACTCCTGCACGGATCCGTAGAGCACCGCGAGGTCCTTGCCGAGCAGGATGCGCTGCTCCACGAGGGGCTGCAGGAGGTTGCGGATGCCGATGACGTCGGCGCTGCGCGCCGGTCGGACGATGTACTCGCTCACGGCACAAGCCTATGACCCATGCCCCTGCGAAAACCCAGACGGTTCGCTCGCGGTACGGCGCGTCGTGTGCATGACGCGCCCGGGCGATCGCATCCCGTCTGGGTTTTCGCAGGAGGGACCGGGACACAGGAAAGGGGCGGATGCCGCAGCATCCGCCCCTCGTGGTCCTGTCTGACTTACTCGCCGCTGGCGACCGCCAGGTCGGGAGTGCCGGCGATCGCACCGCCACCGGTGTTCACGCCGACCGCGACCTTCTCGCCGCGCGGGCCGTGCTCGAACAGGAACTGCCCGTCCTTCGCATCGACCTTCACGTGGTCACCCGAGTTGAGCTCGCCGTGGAGGATCTTCTCGGACAGACGGTCCTCGACCTCGTGCTGCATCGCGCGACGCAGCGGTCGGGCGCCGAGCGCCGGGTCGAAGCCGATCTCGATCAGACGCTCCTTGGCGGCCTGCGACAGCTCGATCGTCATGTCGCGGTCCAGCAGACGCTCGCCGAGGCGCTTGGTGAACAGATCCACGATCTGCACCAGCTCCTCCTTCGAGAGCTGCGGGAACACGATGATGTCGTCGACACGGTTCAGGAACTCGGGCTTGAAGTGCCGCTTGAGCTCTTCGTTCACCTTGCCCTTCATCCGGTCGTAGCTGGTCGAGTCGTTGCCCTCGATCTGGAAGCCGACGGGGCCGCCTGCGATGTCACGGGCACCGAGGTTGGTGGTCATGATGATGACCGTGTTCTTGAAGTCCACGATCCGACCCTGACCGTCGGTGAGCCGACCCTCTTCGAGGATCTGCAGCAGCGAGTTGAAGATGTCGGGGTGGGCCTTCTCGATCTCATCGAAGAGCACCACGCTGAACGGCTTGCGCCGCACCTTCTCGGTGAGCTGGCCGCCCTCTTCGAATCCGACGAACCCGGGAGGGGCACCGAACAGACGCGAGACGGTGTGCTTCTCGCCGAACTCGCTCATGTCGAGGGAGATCAGCGCGGCCTCATCATCGAACAGGAACTCGGCGAGGGCCTTGGCGAGCTCGGTCTTTCCGACACCCGTGGGGCCGGCGAAGATGAACGAGCCCGAAGGACGCTTCGGGTCCTTGAGACCGGCACGCTGACGGCGGATCGTCTTGGAGAGAGCGGCGATCGCCTCCTCCTGACCGATGACGCGCTGGTGCAGGGCCTTCTCCATGAAGACGAGTCGGCTGGACTCCTCTTCCGTGAGCTTGAAGACGGGGATGCCGGTGGCCTGAGCGAGCACCTCGGCGATCAGACCCTCGTCGACGACCGCGGAGGTCGCGACGTCGCCTGCACGCCACTGCTTCTCGAGGCGGAGACGCTCGGCGAGAAGGCTCTTCTCCTCATCGCGCAGGGAGGCGGCCTTCTCGAAGTCCTGCTCCTCGGACGCGATCTCCTTCTGCTCGCGCACGGCGGCGATCTTCTCGTCGAACTCCCGCAGCTCGGGCGGGCTCGACAGGATCGACAGACGCAGGCGTGCGCCGGCCTCGTCGATCAGGTCGATGGCCTTGTCCGGAAGGAAGCGGTCGGAGACGTAGCGGTCGGCGAGGTTCGCCGCGGCCACGATGGCGCCGTCGGTGATCTGCACCTTGTGGTGCGCCTCGTAGCGGTCGCGCAGCCCCTTGAGGATGTTGATCGCGTGCGGCAGCGTCGGCTCGTTGACCTGCACCGGCTGGAAGCGACGCTCGAGCGCAGCGTCCTTCTCGAAGTGCTTGCGGTACTCGTCGAGCGTCGTGGCACCGATCGTCTGCAGCTCGCCACGAGCGAGGAGCGGCTTCAGGATGCTGGCCGCGTCGATCGCGCCTTCGGCGGCACCCGCACCCACGAGGGTGTGGATCTCGTCGATGAAGACGATGATGTCGCCGCGCGTGCGGATCTCCTTGGTGACCTTCTTCAGGCGCTCCTCGAAGTCACCGCGGTAGCGGGAACCGGCGATGAGCGAACCGAGGTCGAGCGAGTAGAGCTGCTTGTCCTTCAGGGTCTCGGGCACATCGCCCTTGACGATCGCCTGGGCCAGGCCCTCGACGACGGCGGTCTTGCCGACGCCGGGCTCACCGATCAGGACCGGGTTGTTCTTCGAGCGGCGGGAGAGGATCTGCATGACCCGCTCCGCCTCCTTCTCGCGCCCGATGACCGGGTCGAGCTTGTTGTCGCGCGCGGCCTGGGTGAGGTTGCGTCCGAACTGGTCGAGCACGGCGGAGCCGCCCTGGGCACCGGCCGGCGAGTCGTTCGTCTGCGCGCCGACGGAGGCCGGCTCGCGCCCGGGGGCACCGGAGAGCAGCTGGATCACCTGCTGGCGGACCTTGTTGAGGTCGGCACCGAGCTTGACGAGCACCTGAGCGGCGACGCCCTCGCCCTCGCGGATGAGGCCGAGCAGGATGTGCTCCGTGCCGATGTAGTTGTGGCCGAGCTGCAGCGCCTCGCGGAGGCTGAGCTCGAGCACCTTCTTGGCACGAGGGGTGAACGGGATGTGCCCGGTCGGCTGCTGCTGACCCTGGCCGATGATGTCCTGCACCTGCTCGCGCACGGCGTCGAGGGAGATGCCGAGGCTCTCGAGGGCCTTGGCGGCGACGCCTTCACCCTCGTGGATGAGGCCGAGCAGGATGTGCTCGGTCCCGATGTAGTTGTGGTTGAGCATCTTCGCCTCTTCTTGGGCGAGGACGACCACTCGACGGGCTCGGTCCGTGAATCTCTCGAACATGCTGTGACTCCTTATTCGCACGGGGCGAAGACGCGTGAAGCGCTTGTACATCGAGAGTAACCACCACATCGGGCGCGTATGCCCGTGTTCGCCGTGGGCATACCGGGGGTTGACCGAGTTATCGACAGTCGTTATGTTAACGAATGTCGATAACAACCAACCTCAAGGAGACAGGGATGCTCACCAGACAAGGACGCCCCTCACTCGCCGACGGGATCGCCCTCGGACTCATCGCCACCGGCGCCGTGAGCGTCGGGATCGGCGCGATCTTCGCGGTTGCCTCCGCCGCGTTCGAGATGTTCGGCGCGGCGCCTGCGGTGCTCATGCCGATCCACGACGTCGACCTGACCGCACTCGATGACGTCTCCGGCGTGAGCGCGGCAACCGTCGACTCCGCCCTCGTCACGTTCTCGACGATGACCACCGGCGCCCGCTGGATGCTTCTCCTCGAGGTCGCACTCCCGGCACTCGCCACGATGGCGCTGTGCGCGGGGGTCTGGTGGCTGGGCGTGTCCCTCATCCGCTCGCGACCTTTCCGTGCGTCGCTCGGGTGGATCTTCGGCCTCGCCGCCTGCCTGATGCTCGCCGGAGCGCTCCTCGGGCAGCTGGCCGGCGGGATCGGGCGGGCGATGATCGTCCAGGACCTGGCCGCCGCGGATCCCGCCGTCGAGGACGTGCTGTGGACCCTGCTGGTGCAGTTCGACCTCGCCCCGGTCGGCTGGGCGTTCGCCCTCGCCCTCATCGCCGGTGTCTTCGAGATCGGTCGACGCCTCGAACGTGACACGGAAGGACTCGTCTGATGCTCAGCACCGCCACCCCCACCCGCTCCGAAACGGCAGATGCCATCACCGTGATCCTCTACGCCGCCGCGGCGCTCATCACGGTTGTCATCGCCACGGTGCTCCGCATCGGCAGCACTTTCCGCGACTCCGGAATCGCGTGGTCGATCCCGATCGACGAGCAGCCGATCTCCGCGACGACCGACTCCGGCGCCCTCTCCATCGAGGGGATCGCGCAGGATGCGATGGTCTTCGCGACCGATGTGAACGTGGTGTCGGTCACCGCCATCATCGCCGCCATCGCTCTGTGGACTCTCGCAGCTGTCCTGATCATCGCGTCAGTGACGCTGGTCGCCTGGAACTTCCTCCGCGGACGCTTCTTCGTTCGCGGAAATGCACGTGCCTTCGACGTGATCGGCTGGACACTCGTCGCCGCCCCCATCCTGATCGTCATGCTCGAGACGATGGGGCGCAACGGCGTGACCACCGCGCTCGGCATCGGCGACGGAGAGCCCGTGCACCCGATCGAGTTCTGGACCATCGCGCCGATCTTCGCCACCGGGGTGACGGTCGGCCTGATCGCCGTCGCTTTCCGCCGCGGCATCCGTCTCCAACAGGAGAAGGCGGCGCTCCAGAAGGAGACGGAGGGACTGGTGTGAGCCCGGCGGAGAGCGACGACGAGTTCACCGGCATCCACTGCCGGCTCGACGAGCTGCTCGCAGAGAGAGGAATGACCCTCACGGAGCTCAGCGCCACGGTCGGGGTGAGCATCGTGAACCTGTCGGTGCTCAAGAACGACCGCGCCCGCGCCATCCGCTACTCGACCCTGCGGGCGATCTGCGACGCGCTCGACTGCGAGGTCGGCGACCTGCTGGTGCTCGCCTCCCGCTGACCCGACGATCATCGGGAGGAACCACGTCATCCTTCGTCATATCCACCCAGGGAATTCCCAGGGAGTCCTAGCGTTGAGCCTCATGGCGCGCACCCGGCGCACCGCGATCCTGGAGTCCCCACCCCATGAGCACCACCGCACGCGCGCAGAAGGCGCCTGACACCCGCGGACCGGTCCGGAAGCTGCTGACGTCGTTCGGCTTCCAGATCCTCGCCGCCCTCGTCCTCGGCATCGCCGCCGGTTTGATCGGCCGCCAACTCGGCGCCACCGCCGAGAACCCGACCGGCCTGTCCGCGACTCTCGACACGATCGGCAGCTCGTACGTCACGCTGCTGCGTGCCGCCGTCGTCCCGCTGATCTTCACGGCGATCGTCGCCAGCATCTCGAACCTGCGCCGGGTGCAGAACGCTGCCCGCCTGGCCGGTCAGACGATCCTCTGGTTCGCGATCACCGCCTTCATCGCCGTCATCATCGGTATCGTCCTCGGCCTCGTGATCCAGCCCGGCAACCGCGCCGGTGAGGGCCTCGAGCCCGGCGACCCGTACACGGTGGGCACCTGGTGGAACTTCCTCCTCGGCCTGATCCCGCAGAACTTCCTCGGCCTCACCGTCAGCACCTCGCCCGGTGCTGTCGAGGGCACCTTCTCGTCGAACGTCGGCTTCAACATCCTGCAGGTCATCGTGGTGGCGGCCGTCGTCGGCATCGCCGCGCTCAAGGCCGGCAAGAAGGCCGAGCCGTTCCTCGTCTTCACCGAGTCGCTGCTGAAGGTCATCCAGCGCGTGCTGTGGTGGATCATCCGCATCGCCCCGATCGGCACCTTCGGCCTCATCGGCTCGGCCGTGATCAAGTACGGCTGGGAGAAGCTGGCCTCCCTCGGCTGGTTCGCGGCTGCGGTCTACATCGGCCTCGCGCTGGTGCTCTTCGTCGTCTACCCGGTCCTGGTGCGCACGCACGGCCTGTCGATCAAGCAATACTTCTCCGGTGTCTGGCCGGCCGTGCAGCTCGCCTTCGTCAGCCGCTCGTCGATCGGCACGCTGCCCCTCACCGAGCGCGTCACCGAGCGCAACCTCGGCGTGCCCCGCTCCTACGCGTCGTTCGCCGTCCCGCTCGGTGCGACCACCAAGATGGACGGCTGCGCGGCGATCTACCCCGCCATCGCCGCGATCTTCGTCGCTCAGTTCTTCGGCATCGAGCTGAACTTCGTGCAGTACCTGCTGATCGTGATCGTCTCGGTCGTCGGCTCCGCCGCCACCGCGGGCACCACGGGCGCCGTCGTGATGCTCACCCTGACACTGTCGACTCTCGGCCTGCCGCTCGAGGGCGTCGGACTCCTGCTCGCGATCGACCCGATCCTCGACATGGGCCGCACCGCGGTCAACGTGGCCGGCCAGGCACTGATCCCGACGATCGTCGCCAAGCGCGAAGGCATCCTGAACGAGGAGCTCTACAACGCTCCGCGCGAAGGCCTCCCCTTCGCCGACGACTCCGGAGACGACGAGGGCGCCCCGGAAGCGGACACCTCCTCCGACAAGGAGCCGGTCGGCGCCCGCTGACCGCGGTTCCGCCTCACGCAGAGCGCCCCGTCCCCCTCCGGGACGGGGCGCTCCGTCGTCCGGCACTCAGGCGCGGCTCTGCGGACGCGTGGCACCCCGGGTGTCGAGCGCGAGCTCCTCGGCATCCATCGCGGCGATCAGCTCGCGCATGACCTCCTCGTCGAGGTTGCCCGCATCCCGCTCGGCGAGCAGGATCTCTCGCCGCACCTGCAGCCAGCCCTTCGTCAGGGCGACGAGGTCCTCGTACGAGGGCCGGCTCGCGGCATCCTCCACCTTCTGCACCTCGTCCGTGTCCTTCTCGACCCGGGTCATCCGCTTGGTGAACGCGTCGAAGATCCCGAGGTCGACCTCGCCGTACTTCGCCTCCCATTCGACACGCTTCGTCGCGAGGTAGGCCTTGCCGGCCTCGCGACTCTTCTCCCGGACGGCGGCGAGCGCCTCCCGGTCCTCTTCCTCGTCGACGTCGCTCGCGATCCCGAGACCGCGGATCAGCAGCGGGAGGGTGAGCCCCTGTATGAGCAGCGTGCCGACGGTCACGATGAAGGCGACGACGACGATGGCATGCGACGCCTCGGTGTCGAGGGTCGCGAGGTCGGCGGCGGCGACCGCGATCGCGAGGGTCACCACACCGCGCATCCCCGCCCAGGAGATGACGGCGCTGTCCTTCCAGCTGAGCTGCAGCCCTGCCATCCGCTCGCGCACGATATGGCTGCGCAACTCGTCGGGGGAGTAGTCCCCCCAGCGACGGGACTTCTTGTGTCGTTTCTCGAACTGCTCGGTCTCGACGCCGCGATCCCAGCGTTCGAGCCGTCGGCGATCCTGGAAGTTCGCCCACGCGCTGGTCGGATAGATGTAGAGCGGTCGCACAATCAGCACCACGAGCAACACCGCTCCCGACAGGAGCAGGATCCGCCCGACCGACTCGCTGCCCAGGTCGTTGAGCACACGCGGGAACTGCAGACCGATGTAGGCGAACACGAAGCTCTCCAGCAGCAGGTCGGCCGAGAGCCACAGCGGCTTCTCCTGCTGCCGCGTGGTGTAGTCGGTGCGCGGCGAGTTGTAGCCGACGTAGAGCCCCATCGCCACGACCGCGAGCACCCCGGATCCGAGCAGGTGCTCGGCGATCGCGTAGGCACCGAACGGGGCGAGGAGCCCGAACGTGCCGATCACCACCGGGTCGCTGATGCGGGTGCGCAGTTGGTGCAGGACGACTCCGAACACCAGACCGACGCCGACGCCGACGCCGACCGCCAGGAGGAACTGCCAGATGCCGTCCCAGACCGTCAGCGTCGCACCGGCGAGGATGGCCGCGAACACCCGGTAGAGCGTGAGGGAGGTCGCGTCGTTGATGAGGCTCTCGCCGGAGAGCACGGTCATGATGCGCCGGGGCAGTCCGAGGCGACGGCCGATCGCCGCGGCCGACACCGCATCCGGCGGAGCCACGATCGCACCGAGCAGCAGCGCGCCGGGAAGGGTGAGCGAGGGCAGGAGCCACCACGCCACGAACCCCACGGCGACCGCGGTGAGCAGCACGAGCCAGATCCCGAGCCGACGGATCTGCGGCAGGCTGCGCCGGAAGCCGACGAACGACACGTCGAGCGCGGCTGAGTACAGCAGTGGCGGCAGCACCAGGCTGAGCAGCAGGTGTCCGTCGATGTCCAGCTCGGGCACGAACGGCAGGAACGACGCGGCGAGCGCCACGACGGTCACGAGCAGCGGCGCCGGCCATCCTCTCCAACGCGCGAACGCGGCCACGGCGACGGAACCGACGAGGACGTAGAAGATGCCTGCTTCCATACGGCAACGCTACCGGGGGGAATGACGCCACCCCGCGAGACGTTGCAGAAGAGGATGTCCGCTACAGCTCTCTCCGTCCTCGATCTCGTCCCGGTGCGCACCGGCCAGACGAGCGCCGAGGCCATCGCCTCCTCCCTGTCCCTCGCCGAGACCGCCGACCGCCTCGGCTACCGCCGCTACTGGTTCGCCGAGCACCACAACATGCCGGCCGTCGCGTCCACCACACCCCCGGTGCTGATCGCCGCTGCGGCGACGCGCACGACGCGCCTGCGACTCGGATCCGGTGGTGTGATGCTGCCCAACCACGCGCCCCTCATCGTGGCCGAGCAGTTCGCGGCACTCGAGGCCATCGCCCCGGGACGCATCGACCTCGGCCTCGGTCGCGCCCCCGGCAGCGACCCCGTGATCACGCAGTTGCTCCGCGGCTCCGGCACCACGAGTGACGTCGAGCAGTTCCCCCGCCACGTCCAGGACATCGCCGCGCTCCTCTCGGGCGACGGCGCCACCGTGCGGTTCACCTCGGGCGGCGAGTACACCGTGCGCGCGACCCCGGCGGCGACCGGGTCCCCCGAGGTGTGGCTGCTCGGGTCGAGCGACTACTCGGCCCAGCTCGCGGCCTCCCACGGACTCCCCTACGTCTTCGCGAACCACTTCTCGGGACAGGGCCTCGAGCGCGCGCTCGACCTGTACCGCACGGGTTACCGTCCGAGCGAGGAGCACCCGGAGCCCCGGACCTTCCTCACGGTGAACGCGGTCGCCGCGCCCACCTCGGAGGAAGCGGAAGCTCGCGCGCTCCCGCAACTGCGGATGATGGCACGGCTGCGGCTGAACCAGCCGCTGGGAGCGCTCGAGACCGTCGAGGAGGCACTCGCCGCGGAGACGGACGCCAGCATGGATGAGGTCGTCCAGGCCGCCCGCTCCCGCTGGTTCGTCGGCACCGGAGAGAGCGTGGCCGCAGAGGTCCGCGGCTTCGCCGAGCGCCACGGTGTCGACGAGATCATGCTGTCCCCGGTCGCCGGTGCGTACGAGTCCGAGCCGAAGGACTCCCCTCTCGGCCGAGCCCAGACCCTGGAGCTCATCGCCGCCGCCCTCTGACCCCGTCCGTCCCCCCGGTCCCGGTCCCCCGTCCCCCCCGGTCCCCCGCATCCCGGTCCCCGCTCGGTTGCGGGATGAAAAACGCGCCTTCCCGGGCACCCGGAGGCGCGTTTTTCATCCCGCGACCGGAGCGGGCGCTCTCCACAGGCGGCAGTTGTCCACAGATGCCGGAGCGCGAGGCTGGAGGGCGGGACGGAGCGGAAGCTCGCGAGCGACCATGGGCGGATGCGACACCGGATCCCCCTCCCCGCCGAGCTCGGCGCGCACTTCTCCGTCCGCGATGCCGAAGCGTCCGGGGTCGGGCGCAAGCGGCACTCCGCGCGCGATCTCATCCGGCCGTATGCAGGTGTCCGCGCCGCGGAGGCGCCCGCCAGTTTCGTCGAGCACGTGGAGTGCTACGTGCCGCGGTTGCGACCGGGCCAGCGTTTCGCCGGACGGACGGCCCTGCGGCTCTGGGGAATCCCCTTCCCGGTTCGCTGGACGACGGCCGAACCCTTGGACATCGCAGTGGACACGGGCCACTCTCCCCCACGCACCGGAGGCATCCGCGGTCGTCGCATCGCCTCGGGGCGAGCGCACTCCTGGGAGATCGGAAGGGCACCGGTGGTCGACCCCGTGGCTGCGCTCTTCCTCTGCGCCGCGGAGCTGACCCGTGTGCCGATGACCGTCGCCCTGGAAGCCCTGATCACCGCGGCCGACAACTACCCCGGCCTCCACGAAGGCAGACCTTCGGTGGACGTCGAGAGGATCGAACAGCGGCTCCTCGAGTGGGGGCGCTTCCCCGGGTGTGGGCGCATCCGCAGGGCTCTCCCCCGAGTGCGCGGAGGAGTCGAGTCACCGAAGGAGACCGAGACCAGGATGCTGCTGGTCGACGCAGGGCTTCCCGAGCCGGAGATCCAGCACGTCGTCCGGGCCGCCGGACGCGCGATCGCCCGCGTCGACCTCGCCTATCCGCAGTGGCGCATCGCGATCGAGTACGAAGGGGACGGACACCGCACGAGCCGCGAGCAGTGGCGCACCGACATCCGTCGACAGCGCGACCTCGAAGCTGCCGGGTGGATCGTGATCCGCGTCACCGAGCTCGACCTGCGCGACGGCGGCGCCGCCCTCGTCTCCCTCATCCGCCGGGCGATCTCCTCGCGCTGACACCTGCGTCCTCCGGTGCGGGATCAGAAACGCTCCTCCCCCGGCCAGCGGAGGTGCGTTATCCATCCCGCAACCGCGCCGCGGATCCCGTCAAGGGGTGTCGACAACACACAGATCGGCGTACCCTCGACGGCAGAAAGGGGGTCCGAGGATGAGCACCACCAAGACGCTCGCACTCTGGGTCGCTTACGGACGCAACGGAGTGGTCGGCAGCATCCGGCACGACGACGATGGATACCACGTCACGATGGCGGGAGCGGATGCCGAAGCCAGTACCTATCCCAGCCTCGCTTCCGCGAAGGGTGCCCTGCACGCGCGCATGGCTCCCGGCAGCGACTGGCCGCGCTTCCAGGAGCATTGACCCCGAGTCCCGCTCGTGCGGGATGAAAAACGCGCCTCCGTGACGTCCCGGAGGCGCGTTTTCGATCCCGCAACAGCCTCGATCCCGCAACAGCCTCGATCCCGCACCGGCCGCACCGCGGGGGCGGAGGTCAGACCTCGGGCTCGCCGGAGAGGATGCCGCGCAGCCAGTCGCGCGCCTCGACGAACACGTCATCCGAGTAACGCTCGGGGTACTGCACGATCTGGCGATCCGCACGCGGGTAGGAGCCGAGGAACACCACGCGCGGGCTGAAGCGCCGGATGCCGAGCAGCGCGTCGGCCATGCGCTCGTGCTCGATGTGTCCGTCCGCGTCGATCACGAACCGGTAGCGACCGAGTTCGTCGCCGATCGGCCGCGACTCGATGAGCGAGAGGTTGATCCCGCGGGTTGAGAATTGCTCCAGCATCTCGAGGAGCGAACCGGGGTGATCGTGCGGGAGCTCCACGATCAGGGAGGTCTTGTCGGCGCCGGTCGGCTCGGGGGAACGGGTCGTCCGGGTGACCAGCACGAAGCGGGTCACGGCCTGCGCGTTGTCACCGATGCCCTCCGCGAGCACGTCGACGTCGTAGTGGCTCACGATGCCCGGGGCCGCGATGGCCGCCTGCGCGGCGAGGGTGCCGTCGAGG
This sequence comes from Microbacterium sp. J1-1, assembly GCF_024498615.1. Taxonomy (NCBI): domain Bacteria; kingdom Bacillati; phylum Actinomycetota; class Actinomycetes; order Micrococcales; family Microbacteriaceae; genus Microbacterium; species Microbacterium sp. J1-1. Next base: position 3,114,181 of record NZ_CP089590.1, read on the forward strand.
ACGCCGATCGCCGACGCCACGTTGCTCGAGGCCGGCACGTGCGAGTGCGAGGGCAGATGCTCACCGAGCCAGCCATGACACTGCGCATAGGCGACGGGGTGCGCCGCGATCACCTCGACCTGATCGAGCGTCGTGCCACGCGGGGCGACGAGCACGAAGTTCACCCGCACCAGGTACTCACCGATGATGCGCAGGCCGGGCAGGGTCGCCAGCGCATCCTGCGTGGTGGAGACACCGCCCTCGATGGAGTTCTCGATCGCGATCATGGCGGCATCGCTGCGGCCCTCGAGCACGTCGGCCAGCGCCTCACCCACGTTGTGCACGGGGCGCCACGTCTGGCCGCGAGCCTCCGCCACCTGATCGAGCGCCGCCTCCGTGAAGGTTCCGGCAGGGCCGAGATAGCTGTAGGTGCGGCGTTCAGTCACGGGTTTCACCTTAGCCCTCGGCGCGACGACGGAGATACGCATGACTTCTCGGGTGCGATCCCGCCGATCAGGGGGCAGACTGAGAGGATGACCAGCCGTGCCGGCCTCCCTGCGGAGGAAAGTGACCTGATCGACGTCGACGAACTGATCGCCGCCTACTACGACCGCACACCGAACCCCGAGGTCGCGGCCGAGCGGGTCGTCTTCGGGACCAGCGGCCATCGCGGTTCCTCCCTTTCGAACAGCTTCAACGAGAACCACATCCTCGCCACGACACAGGCGATCGTGGACTACCGCGCAGCCCAGGGCATCACGGGTCCGCTGTTCCTCGGTCGGGACACGCACGCGCTCTCCCTCCCTGCCGAGCGCAGCGCCATCGAGGTGCTGCTCGCGAACGGTGTGGACGTGCGGGTCGATGCCCGCGACTCATGGGTGCCGACCCCCGCGCTCAGCCACGCGATCCTGACCTACAACCGCGGACGCGCTGCCGACGACCCCGGTCGCGCGGACGGCATCGTCGTGACCCCGTCGCACAACCCGCCCCGCGACGGCGGCTTCAAGTACAACCCGCCGCACGGAGGACCCGCCGACACCGACGCCACCGGATGGATCGCCGACCGCGCGAACGCCCTGATCGCCGCTGGGCTCGAGGGAGTGAAACTCGAGCGCTTCGCCGACATCGACTGGGATGCCCTCACCGGCTACGACTTCCGCGAGGAGTATGTGCGGGATCTGCCGTCCATCATCGACCTCGACGCGATCCGCACGGCCGGGGTGCGCATCGGCGCCGACCCTCTGGGCGGAGCGTCCGTGGAGTACTGGGCACTCATCGCCGAGATGCACGACCTCGACCTGGACGTGGTGAACCCCGAGGTCGACCCGACCTGGCGCTTCATGACCTTGGACTGGGACGAGAAGATCCGGATGGATCCGTCGTCGCCCTCGGCTATGGCGTCGCTGGTCGCGAAGAAGGGCGACTACGACGTGCTGACCGGGAACGACGCGGATGCCGACCGGCACGGCATCGTCACCCCGGATGCCGGGCTGATGAACCCGAACCACTACCTGGCCGTCGCGATCGACTACCTGTTCTCGCATCGGCAGGACTGGCCCCGCGATGCCGCGATCGGGAAGACGCTCGTGTCGTCGATGATCATCGACCGCGTCGCCGAATCGCTCGGTCGCCGCCTGCTGGAAGTCCCGGTCGGGTTCAAGTGGTTCGTCCCCGGGCTCCTCGACGGATCGGTCGCGTTCGGCGGCGAGGAGTCGGCCGGAGCGTCCTTCCTCCGCAAGGACGGCTCGGTGTGGTCGACCGACAAGGACGGCATCCTGCTGTGCCTGCTGGCCGCCGAGATCATCGCCGTCACGGGCAAGACGCCCTCGGAGCGGTACGCCGAGCTGGAGGAGGCCTTCGGCGCCTCGGCCTACCAGCGGGTCGACGCCCCCGCGACACCGGAGCAGAAGGCGACGCTCGGAAAGCTCGCCCCCGAGTCGGTGACGGCCACCACCCTCGCCGGCGAGGAGGTCACGGCGAAGCTCTCACACGCGCCCGGCAACGGTGCGGCGATCGGAGGTCTCAAGGTGCAGACGGAGCACGCCTGGTTCGCGGCGCGCCCGTCCGGCACGGAAGACGTCTACAAGCTCTACGCCGAGAGCCTGCGCGGCCCCGAACACCTCGCGGAGGTCCAGGCGGAGGCACGCGCTGTCGTGTCGGCCGCGCTCGGCGACTGACCCACGCGGGCGACGTCTCAGGCTGCGGTGGAACGGGCCAGCACGGCGCCGGCCTCGCGCAGCCAGCGCGCCGGTTCGGCGAGGGCCGCGTCGGACGAGCCGGCCAGCTCGGTGAGTGAGGCGGATGCCGCGAACAGCGCGGTATCCGAATCCTCAGTGATGCGACCGGCCGCGACCATCGCGCGCGTCCCGGCCTCAGCGGCGAGACCCGCGAGGTAGGAGGGCACCTTGCCGTCGCCGGACTGCCCGTCGTAGGACCCCTCCCCGGTGATGACCACATCGGCATCGGCGATCGCCTCGGCCAACCCGATGAGTTCCGCGACCTCGGATGCGCCGGGAGCGAGGACTCCGCCCCACACCACCAGGGCGGCACCGGTCCCTCCGGCCGCGCCGTTCCCCGCGCCGTCCGGATCGACGCCGAGCAGTGCGGCGAGCCGGCGCAGCCCGTCGTCGACGAGGACGATGTCGTCGGGGGTGCGCAGTCCCTTCTGCGGGCCGAACACCGCGGCGGCCCCGCGCGGACCGATGAGCGGGTTCGTCACATCGGTGAGAACGCGTACCTCCGGAGCCGGGCGCAGTCCGGAGAGGTCGACCGCGGCGATGTCTCCCAGTCCCCGTGCACCCGGAGCGACAGGAGCGCCCGCGGCATCGAGGAACCGCGCCCCCAGTGCCGACAGCATGCCGGTGCCGCCGTCGGTCGACGCGCTCGAGCCGATCCCGACGACGAGGCGCGAGACCCCGTGATCGAGTGCGGCGGCCATGGCCTGCCCGAACCCGGCGGTGTCGGCGTCCCAGGGGCGCAGCTCCGTCAGCAACTCGATGCCCGATGTCGAGCCAAGGTCGACGACAGCCGTCCCCGCGGGAGCATCCTCGGTCGGGGGAAGCAGCAGCCAGGAGGTCTCGATCCGGTGCCCCGCAGGCCCGTCGACCGTGACCGGCATCCGCACGGCCCCCGGAACCGCGGCCTCGAACGCCGACACGGTGCCCTCGCCGCCGTCCGCCATGGGCCGGTGCACGAACTCCGCCGCGGGGTCGACGGACGCCCATCCTTCGGCGAGCGCCGCCGCGGCATCGGCTGCCGTGATCGTGCCTTTGAAGCTGTCCGGGGCCAGCACGACCCGAGTCACCGCGGGACTCCCGGGGTGCTGGCGCGCACGACCACGTCGAGCGGCAGCGGCGCCTGCTCCCAGTCCGCATCCACCGTCGCACGGAAGGCCTGGTAGCCGACCTCGCTCAGCGGCACACGCACCGTCGTCAGTGCCGGGGAGACGTCGCTGCTCGCGGGCACGTCGTCGAAGCCGCAGACCGCGATGTCGGCGCCGATCTCCCGACCGGCGTCGCGGATCGCGGACATCGCGCCGATCGCGACGACATCGGTGATCGCGAAGACCAGGGTGCCGGTGGGCACACCATCGGCGAGCGCCGCGGCCATACTCTCCGCGCCTGATTCACGGAGGAAGCCGCCACGCAGCGTGCGCACGACAGCTCCTCCTGAAGCCTCGAACCCGGCGCGGAACCCGGCCAGACGATCATCCGAGGTCCACACGCCCTCGGCGGCACCGAGCGCGATCGCCGAGCGATACCCCCGCTCGGCCATCCGTCGTCCCAGCGCCTCGGCTCCGGAGCGGTTGTCGATCTCGATACTCCGCTCCACGCCGGAGCCCGGCCCGAAGGCGACCACCCTGCCGCCCAGACGCGAGAACTCGGCGAGGTCGTGGGCGACATCCGCCTCGATCGGCTCCTGCGTGCCGGAGGCGGCGAGGATCAGGCCCCGCGGCCGCTGACCCCGCAGAGCTCGGACGATGCGCGCCTTCCGGGCCGGATCGCGGTCGGTGATGGCGACCGTGACGACGAGCCCGTGCTCGTCGGCACCGCGCGCCACCCCCGAGGCGATCAGACCGAAGTAGGGATCGGCGATGTCGGCGACGAGCAGAGCGATGACGGGCGAGGTGCCACGCGCGGTCGCCTGGGCGGAGACGTTCGCGGTGTAGCCCAGTTCCGCGGCCGCCGCTTCCACACGCTCGCGGAACGACTCGGCGACCTTGCGCTCCGATCCGTTGAGCACACGGGAGGCGGTCGCAAGCGATACACCGGCCTCGCGAGCCACGTCGTGCAGGGTGGGTGCGGGTCCCCGCGTGTGACGCTGGGCCCTGGTCGGCGCCGGCCGCTCCGCCGACGATGCGGGCTCTGTCATGCCCCAGATCCTACTTCCCCGCCCGGTACCGCGCCGACACCGGGCAGCACGGGCGGCCCGGTGTCGCACCGACGCCCCATGCACGGTTGTCGGGCCGATGCATGGATGTCGGACGGAAAGCCGCCCGTGCGCCCTGCATCCGTGCGCGCTCCCGACAGGTGGTGCGCCGAACCTCCGGATCGGACCTCATGCGAGGTGCGGAGAGACGGCAGCCGCGAACGTCTCCGCCGTGCGGCGCACGACGCTCTCCGGGGCATCCGCCCAGATCTCGGCGTTGAAGATCTCGACCTCGATGTCGCGGTCGTACCCGGTCGCGACGACCGCACGGGTGAGTGAGCCGAAGTCGATCACCCCGTCTCCTGTGTAGTGCCGTGAGAGCAGCACGTCGGCGGCGAGGGGTGTCTTCCAGTCGCACACCTGATAGGTCGCGATCCGGTTCTCCCTGCCCGCCCGCGCGATCTGTTCGAGCACCTGCGGATCCCACCAGATGTGGAACGTATCGACGGCAGCCCCGACCACCTCGGGCGCGAAGTCAGAGGCGATGTCGAGTGCGTGCCCGAGCGTCGAGATGACGGCGCGATCCGACGCATACATCGGATGCAGCGGCTCGATCGCGAGCGTCACCCCCGCCGCCTCCGCCTCAGGAGCGAGGACACCGATCGCATCGCGCACCCGCTCCCGCGCTCCGATCAGGTCGCGTGATCCCGCAGGCAATCCGCCCGCGACGAGCACGAGCACGGCGGTCGAGCCTTCCGCGCCGGCCGCGGCCAGCGTCGCGGTCTCCTCGATCGCCCTGCGGTTGTCATCCAACGCCGTTTCCCGGTCCGCACCGGCCGGCAGGGTGAAGAAGCCGCCCCGGCAGTGGGTCGAGAAGCGCAGACCCGAGTCGGACAGCATCCGCGCGGCGACGTCGAGGCCGACCGCGTGCACGGGCTCCCGCCAGAGGCCGATCGATCGCACCCCCGCGTCGGCCGTGACCCGCAGCGCAGTGACGAGATCGGCATGCTTGATCGTCGCCTGGTTGATCGACAGGCGCGGGTCGGGGGTCTGCGAAGAAGGGCTCATGCGTCCACTCCGTTCACGCGCAGCATGCGGTGCCACCGTTCCTGCGCGAGGTCGGGCTGCTCCAGCGCGAGCGAGGTGTTCGCGAGCTCGACGATGCGGCTCAGATGCGGCAGGCTGCGCGCGGAATGCAGGCCACCGACCATCTGGAACGCGGGCTGATGCCCGTTCAGCCAGGCGAGGAAGGCCACGCCCGTCTTGTAATAGAACGTGGGGGCGGCGAAGATCTGCCGGCTGAGCGCTTCGGTCGGGCCCAGGATGCGCAGATACTCCTCCTGGTCACCGGCGTCCAGAGCCTGGATCGCCGCCGAAGCCACCGGGGTGATCGCCGCGAACGCGCCGAGGAGCGCGTCGGAGTGCATGTCGTCGCCCGGCGTCATCCCTTCCGCTGTGCCCCCGATCAGACGGACGTAGTTGAAGTCGTCGCCCGTGAACATCCGCACGCCTTCGGGAAGCCGTGCGCGCACCGAGATCTCGGACTCGGCGTTCAACAGACTCATCTTCACTCCCGCGATCTTCCCCGGGTTCTCGGCGATGATCTGCAGCAGCACCTCGGCTGCCTCCTGCCAGCCGTCTGCCCCGAAGTAGCCGGCGAGCTCAGGGTCGAAGGCGGTTCCGAGCCAATGCAGCACGACGGGGGTCGTCGCCCGGGACAGCACCTCGCGGTAGACGCGACGGTAGTCCGCGGCACCCGTCGCCGCGCGGGCGAGGTGCCGGGACGCCATCAGCACAGGACCGGCCCCGTGCTCCTCTGCGAAGTGCAGCTGTTCGGTGTAGGCCGTGATCACCTGCTCGAGGGAGATCTCCGACTCGGCGATGTGGTCGGTGTTGACGCCGACCACCACCGAGCCGCCTTCCTCGCGGGCGACTTCAGCGCTGCGAGCGATCAGTTCCCGCGTGGCCGCGGCGTCCAAGCCCATGTTGCGCTGCGCGGTGTCCATCGCATCGGCGACACCGAGCCCCCAGGAGAACACGTTGCGGCGGAACGCGAGCGTGGCGTCCCAGTCGATGTCGGCGGGTTGCCCGGGGGTGTTGTCGGCGTGCACCTTGGGCACGACGTGTGCGGCGGCGTACGCGACGCGGCTCCGCAGCGGCGCGGTCGGACGCGTGCAGGCACCGACATCGTTGAGGGCGACGTCGGTGGTCGCGCCTGTCGGGTGCAGGAGGCGGAGTGTGGCCATCGTGCGCCTCAATCCAGGGTCAACGACTCGAGGGCGATCTTGCGGCCCTCGGCGCTGGAGGTCAGACCGGCCTCGGCGAACTGCACTCCACGGGCGCCCGCGAGCAGGTCGAACGGGTAGTCGGTGCCCTCGACGTACGACACCAGGTACTCCTCCCACTGCTGGCGGAAGCCGTTGAGGAAGACATCGTTGGTCGGCACCTGTTGCCAGTCCGCGTCGTAGTCGCGGGTGTCTTCGAGATCAGGGTTCCACACCGGCTTGGGGGTGGCGTTGCGGGGCTGGATCTTCGCGCCGAACAGCCCGACCACCGCGGATCCGTGGGTGCCGTCGACCTGGAACTCGACGAGCTCGTCCCGGTTCACGCGCACGGTCCAGGAGGAGTTGATCTCGGCGATCACGCCGCCCTCGATCTCGAAGATGCCGTAGGCCGCGTCCTCGGCCGTCGCCGTGTAGTGCTCGCCCTGCTCGTCCCAGCGGTCGGAGATGTGCACGGCCGCCTGCGCGTAGACGCTCTTGACCTCGCCGAAGAGATTCTCCAGCACGTAGTTCCAGTGCGGGAACATGTCGGTGATGATGCCGCCACCGTCTTCCGTGCGGTAGTTCCAGCTCGGGCGCTGCGCGGGCTGCCAGTCGCCCTCGAAGACCCAGTACCCGAACTCGCCGCGCACCGAGAGGATGCGACCGAAGAAGCCCGAGTCGATCAGGCGCTTGAGCTTCTGCAGGCCCGGCAGGTAGAGCTTGTCATGCACGACCCCGGTCTTCACGCCGGCTTCCTTCGCGAGGCGCGCGAGTTCGAGCGCCTCCTCGAGCGACTCGGCGGTGGGCTTCTCGGTGTAGATCGCCTTGCCCGCGGCGATGGCCTTGCGGATCGCGGTGGCACGGGCCTTGGTGACCAGGAAGTCGGCGTAGATCTCCCACCGGGGGTCAGCGAGCGCGGCGTCGAGGTCGGTCGTCCAGTCCTCGATGCCGTGCTTCGCAGTGAGCTCGGCGAGCTTGGACTCGTTGCGGCCGACGAGGATCGGCTTCACGGTGATGCGGGAGCCGTCGGACAACTCGATGCCGCCCTGATCGCGGATCGCGAGGATCGAGCGCACGAGGTGCTGCCGATAGCCCATGCGCCCCGAGACGCCGTTCATGATGATCCCGATCTCGCGGGTGTTCGCCTGTGCCATGGTGTTCCGTTTCTGTCTCGGGAGGCTGGTCGTGGTTCCGATCCACCGGACCGGAAAGCGCTTTCCGAGATCATGTCATGAGCTTCCGCCCGAGTGCAACCACGCAATCCGACCCGGCGGCCCCGCGCCCCGATCCGGTCCGGGAGTCCGGCACCCCGCTCCGGTCCAGGAGTCCGGCGCCCCGCTCCGGTCCGGTCCGGCAGCCCCGCGCCTCGATCCGGCCCGGTCTGGGGGTCCGGTCCGGTCCGGTCTGGGAGTCCGGTCCAGCCTCACCACTTCCGTCGACGCCCCCCGTGCGCGCCGAGACCCCCTCGCGCGCACGACGTCAGGAGGGGGCGTCGACGACAGGAGGGGGTCTCGACGCAGGAGGAGGGGCGACGACAGGAGGGGGCGTCGGGAGGAGGCAGCGAGGGGGCGGGGGTGGGAGGAAGAGGCAGGGACGCGTCAGCGCGAGGATGTGCTGGCGCGCTCGACGAGCTCCGTCGGGACGACGACCGACACCGGATCTCCCGCAGTACCCTCGATCGCCGCGACGAGCGACGACACGGCCCGGTGTGCGAGAACCGCGAAGTCCTGGCGGATCGTGGTCAGCGGAGGACGGTAGTTCGCCGCCTCCGGCACATCGTCGAATCCGATGACCCCGACGTCGTCCGGCACCCGTCGCCCCGCTTCGGCGAGCGCGCGCAGCAGGCCGAGCGCCATCTGATCGTTGGCACAGAAGACGGCGGACGCCGCCCGCAACTCCCCGCCCGCTGCATACCCCGAGTCCGCACTCCAGTCGCCGCGGACCACCGGGGGCGGGCGGACTCCGGCGGTCACGAGGGTCTCGCGCCATCCGCGCTCACGCTCGATTGCGGCGAAGGAATCGGCTGGTCCCGCGAGGTGGTGCACCGTGTCGTGGCCGAGAGCGAGCAGTCGGGCCGTGGCCGCGGAGGCACCACCGGCATGATCGCTGTGCACCGACGCGAACCCGGCTTCGGTCGGGGCGTCCACCACGACCAGGCGCAGTCCGGCGGGCGGCTGTGCGCCGGGGACAAGCGCCGAGGCCTCGTTCAGCACGATCGCACCGTCGACCTCCTGCTCGGCGAGTCGATCGAAGGCCTGGGCGACACCGGCGGCAGCGGTCACGAGCGTGAGGGCGTACCCGCGTTCGGCTGCCGCTTCGGCGGTGGCCTGCAGCATCCGTGAGTTGCCGACCGTGGCGAGGGTGGTGACGACGAGCCCGATGGTCTGCGAACGGCCGGTGCGCAAGGCCCGAGCGGCACGGTGGGGTCGGTAGCCGAGTTCCGCCATCGCACGCTCGACCCGAGCTCGGGTGTCGGGATCGACCCGCGGGCTGCCGTTGACGACGCGCGAGACAGTCTGCCCCGAGACCCCGGCGCGGACGGCGACCATCGCCATCGACACGCGCCCCGTGGAGGAGCGTCGCCGATCGACCCTGAGGCCCTCGACCTCGCCGCGCTCGCTCACCCTGTCTCTCCGTCCACCGGTTCACAACTCCGTCATGTTGACGTTATCACGGCCCTGTGCGTACCATGTTTACGTGAACACGCACCATCTTCCTGAGTTGCGCACCGAGGACCTCGGCGCCGGCGTCGTCAAACGCACCACCACCCTCGCCGACGGCCGCGACCTCTTCTACTACGACGAGCCCGGCACGACTCTGGGCGCCGAGCGGGCGGTCGACGCCCGCGTGCTCGACCCGCGCCCCGACACCGCGACCATGCGCCTCGACGTGCTCACCGGCGACTGGATCACGGTGGCCGCGAATCGACAGAACCGCGTGATGATGCCGGGCGCCGACGCCGACCCCCTGGCGCCGCAGACCCCCGGGAACCCGTCCGAGGTCCCTTCGCGATACGACGTCGCGGTGTTCGAGAACCGCTCCCCCGCGTTCGGCCCCGCGCTCAGCGAAGCCGTGGGCGGTGCCCCCCAGGCACCCAATGCACCGCGCGGACGGGACGACCTCTCGGCGCTGGGCCTCGGCCGCACCCGCGCCGCCATCGGGCGCTGCGAGGTCGTGTGCTTCAGCCCCGAGCACTCCGGCTCCTTCGGGACGCAGTCCGAGACCCGCGCCCGCACCGTGATCGAGGCCTGGGCGGACCGCACCGCTGCCCTGTCGACACTGCCCGGCATCGAGCAGATCTTCCCCTTCGAGAACCGCGGCGAGGCGATCGGCGTGACCCTGCCGCATCCGCACGGCCAGATTTACGCCTACCCGTACGTGACTCCCCGCACCACCCGCGTCCTGGAGTCGATCGACCGGACGGCCCCCGACCTGTTCCAGCACATCCTCGAATCCGAGCAGGCGTCGGAGCGCGTCGTCCTCCGCGGCGAGCACTGGACCGCCTTCGTGCCGTTCGCCGCCCGCTGGCCGCTCGAGGTGCATCTGATGCCGCACCGCCACGTTCCCGACCTCGCCGAGACGACCGCGGCCGAGCGCGACGAGCTGGCTCCGCTCTACCTGCGCCTGCTGCGCGGCGTCGACGCCCTCTACGACTCCCCCACCCCCTACATCGCCGCCTGGCATCAGGCACCGGTGCACGTCGGACGCGACACCGTGCGCCTGCACCTGCAGCTCACGAGTCCGCGCCGCGCCGCCGACAAACTGAAATTCCTGGCCGGCTCCGAGGCCGCGATGTGGGCCTGGGCCGCCGAAGTCCCGCCGGAAGCGGGGGCCGCTCGCCTCCGCGAGGCCATCGAACGCGCATCGCCGACCACCACCGGAGAAGGAGCATCCGCATGACCACGGCCCACGACGACGCACGAGCGCTCTACACCGAGCTCACGGGACGGCGACCGGACGGTGTCTGGTCCGCGCCCGGCCGCGTGAACCTCATCGGCGAGCACACCGACTACAACGACGGCTTCGTCCTGCCGTTCGCCATCCCGCAGAGAACCTTCGCCGCGGTCGGCCGCCGCGACGACGACCGCGGCCGCGTGCGGGTCAGCTCCCGTTTCGCCTCCGATCCGGTCGAGGTCGGCCTCGACGAACTCGACCGGCTCTTCCCGACCGCGCCCGGCGCGTCTCCGGCCGTTCCCGAATGGGCGGCCTACCCGCTCGGCGTCGCGTGGGCGCTGCGCCAGGCCGCGACCGGCGACGGCCCGTTCCACGGTGTCGACATCGCGATCGCCTCCGATGTGCCGGTGGGAGCCGGGCTCTCTTCTTCCGCCGCGATCGAGGGAGCGACGGCCTCCGCGCTCGACGAGCTGTGGGGCACGGGCCTCGACGGCAGAGCCCTCGCCCGGATCGGACGACGCGCGGAGAACGAAGCCGTCGGCGCACCCACCGGGATCATGGACCAGATGGCGTCCATGCTGGGAGCGCCCGACACCGCTCTCTTCCTCGACTGCCGTTCACTCGAGACCGAACTCGTGCCGCTCGGCATCGCCGAGGCAGGCCTCGCCATCCTCGTGATCGACACCCGCGTGAAGCACGCCCACTCCACCGGTGGCTACCGCGATCGTCGCGCCTCCTGCGAGCGCGGAGCCGCAGCCCTCGGGGTGCCCGCACTGCGCGACGTATCGATCGCCGACCTGCCCCGCGCCCGCGAACAACTGGACGAGGAGACCTTCCGCCGTGTGCGGCACATCGTGACGGAGAACCAGCGCGTAGTCGACACGGTGCACACGCTCCGCACGGACGGCGCGCGGGCCATCGGCGACCTGCTGATCGCCTCGCACGCGTCGATGCGTGACGACTTCGAGATCTCGACCCCCGAGCTCGATACCGCGGTCGACACCGCACTCGCGGCGGGGGCGCTGGGGGCGCGGATGACCGGCGGCGGCTTCGGCGGTGCGGCGATCGCGTTGATCGAAAAAGATGCCGTCGAGACCGTGTCCGCAGCGGTGAACACGGCCTTCGTCGCGGCCCGGTTCGCGGCACCGCACCTGTTCACCGTCACCCCTTCTGCGGGACCTCACCGCGACGCCTGACAGAATGATCCATCGGGCCGCGAGGATTCCGCGGCAGGAGAGGAATGCAGTGTCCTGGATCGTCACCGGCGGTGCCGGCTACATCGGTGCCCATGTCGTCCGCGCCCTCGCGAGCGCGGGGATGACCCCCGTCGTCCTCGACGACCTGTCCAGCGGGGTCGCACCGTTCGTCCCCGAGGGCGTCCCGTTCGTGCGGGGCAGCATCCTCGACCGCGCACTCGTCGAGAAAGCGCTGCGCGACCACGACGCGGAAGGCGTGATCCACGTCGCCGGGTACAAGTACGCGGGCGTGTCGGTGCAGCGCCCCCTGCACACCTATGCCCAGAACGTCGAGGGCACCCGGATCATCCTCGAGGCCATGGAGGCCGCAGGCGTCTCGAACATCGTGTTCTCCTCGTCGGCCGCCGTGTTCGGCACTCCTGATGTCGCGCTGGTCGTCGAGGACACAGCGAAGAAGCCGGCCAGTCCGTACGGAGAGTCGAAGCTCATCGGGGAATGGCTGCTGCGCGACCAGGCGATCGCGACGGCCGACTCCGCACACCCGCTGCGCCACACCTCGCTGCGATACTTCAACGTCGTGGGCTCGGCCGACCCCACGGTCTACGACGTGAGCCCGCACAACCTTTTCCCGATCGTGTTCGAAGCACTGCTCGAGGGCAGGACGCCGAAGATCTTCGGCGACGACTACGACACCGAGGACGGCACCAACGTGCGCGACTACGTGCACGTCGGCGACATCGCGGCAGCGCACGTCGCCGCCGCCCAGCGCCTCGCAGACGGACGACCGATCGAGACCGCATACAACCTCGGATCCGGCGACGGACTCAGCGTCAAGCAGATCATGGATGCGGTCGCCCGAGTCACCGGCATCGACTTCACCCCCGAGATCGGACCCCGCCGTCCTGGCGACCCCGACCGCATCGTGGCCACCGGGGAGCTCGCCGCGCGCGACCTCGACTGGACCATGCGATACACCGTCGACGAGATGGTGCGCACGGGCTGGGAGGCGCGGAAGGCGGCGTCCCACTAGGGCTCAGAGGTCGCGGGTGCGGATCGGATAGAGCCAGAAGCACAGCCACGCGAGGACGGTGAACCCGAGCGGGATGACCGCGAGCATCAGACGGATACCCCCGTCGACGCTTTCGGGCTGGGCATCGCCGAGCGTGGCGTCGAACCCCGAAGCCGTCAGCACCACCGCGGCCACGACCGCCTGCAGTACGACCGAACCGCGCACCACGAAACCGTTCACTCCGAAGTAGGCGCCCTCCCGTCGGTGCCCGGTGCGCACGGCATCGTCATCGATGATCTGCGCGAGCATCACCTCGAGCAGCTGCAGCAGTCCGCCGACGCCGACCCCCACGGCGACTCCGACCAGCGACGCCCCGAGCACGGTCGACGGCGCGAGGTAGCCGAGCACGGCGACGCCGAACACCGCGACGCTCCACAGCACGGCGGTGCGCGGTGACGTGCGACGGACGACCGCGCTCCACAGCACGATCGAGGGGATCGCCGTGACGAAGATCGCCCCGAGGAGCAAGCTCCCCTCCCCTTCCTCGGCGTGCAGCGAGTACCGCACGTAGAAGGGGACCGCGGCCAGGATGACCGCGATCGAGGTCTGGACGAACAGCGAGCCCAGCACGTAGGGGACGAACGCCCGGTTGCGGAAGGTGTAGGTCAGCTGATCTTTCCACCGCATGGCTTCCGACGCCGCCTCGGGCACCCGGCGCTCGATCATCCCGCCGAAGAACGACCACGCGAGCAGCACCAGGCAGACCGCGCCGAGCACGAGCGCCATACCCGGCCATCCGAGAGCCCCGTACAGGGCGGGGGCACCAGCCGTGCCGAGGACCATGCCGAGGATCGCGAAGATCTGCCGGGGGACGTTGCCGCGGGCGCGCTCCTCCGTGGTGCGGAAGATCTCGGGGAACAGTGCCGAGATGTTCAGCACCACGACGACGAAGGCGATGTCGTACACGGCCACGACGACGAGGAACCAGACGATGAGACCGGCGACGGGGAGTTCGGGCGGCATCCACACCAGCGTGAACGCGACGACGAGCGGCACGATGCCCAGCCCGATCCACGGGATGCGACGGCCCCAGGGGGTGCGCAGCCGGTCGGAGATCGCCCCCACGACGGGGTTCAACACCGCGTTCAGGATGCCGTGGGCGATCATCGCCACGGCCACCCACCCTGCCGGCACCGCGAGGTGCGAGACGTAGAAGTAGACGACGAACGCGGAGAAGGTCTGCGCCATGAGCTGCGTCGGGAAGCCGGAGGCTCCGAACGCGATAGCCTGCCGTCGGGTCGGAGCCGCCTCGAGACGGCGGTCGCGCAGGCGCTCGCCCACCGAGGTCATCGGACGCCTGCCCGCTGCACGTCACGCAGGGCGCGCCAGCCGACGCGCACGAGCGCCTCATCCTCGATCGCCTGCAGCACCGCGGGGTCGCGGAGCAGTCTCAGCTCATAGCCGCGCTTCGTCGCGCTGAAGTCGACCGCTGACCGCAGCTCCTCGTCGTCGACCATCGGATGCAGGTAGATCTCGGTCACGCCGGCCGGAACGGCGCGCAACAGGGCGATGAAGCCGTCCCGTACCTGCTCGTAGGTCTCCTCCTCCGGCGTGCCCTCCCCGAGGAGCGGGAAGGGATGCGACCACAACCTGTCGATGATCACGACGCCGGATGCATCGGCGGCGGCAGCTGCAGCATCGAGCGTCGCCTCCAGGGCCGCGTCCTCGCCCACGCCGTCCATGCTGCGCGGCAACCGGAACGGAAGCCCGTGACGCGCGGCGAGCTCGAACACCGGACGGAGGAAGTCGCGTCCGGTCACGAGTCCGTAGACGGAGCCCATGTGATTGTCGAGGTGCGTCACATCGACACCGGCATCGAGCGCGGCCTGCAGTTGGGCGGCGAGCTCGACTGCCACGTCCTCCTCCGACGCCGCCTGCTCGACGGACGCGACGTCCATCGGGAAGAAGCCCGCCGCGTCGACCAGGCTCGTGTCCGTGCCGGTGAGCGGCCGCCACCGGTAGCGAGACCATTCGCTCGTGAGCACGAGATGCACACCGATGTCGAGGTCAGGGCGGGAGGCGGCGAAGGCGAGCGCCTCCGGGGACCACGAGCATGGCACCATCACGGTTGCCGAGTCGATCCGGCCGGCGTCCAGGAGGTCGACGATGGCGGTGTTCGCCGCATGGCACATGCCGAAGTCATCCGCGTTGAGGATGATCGCTCGTGCGCCGGGGGCGAGGCCGAGACGGTCGGCGAGGTCGGAAGGAAGGGTCATCGGTGATCCTGTCGGAAAGGGGCGGTGGGGACGGGCGGCGACCCTCAGCGTCCGGCCTTCGCGGCCGGAGTGAGGATACGCGTGAACAGGGTGCCGCGGAGCGCGGACGCCGCCTCGCCGACGGCACCGATGAGCGGCGCCTCGGGTCCGAACGAGGAGACGAGGAATCGCAGTGGGAGCTGCGCAGCGTATTCCTCGGCGATGCGCTCGATCACCGCCACGAGCGCGGGGTGAGCTGCCCGGCCGCTCAGGATGAACGCTTCGGGGTCGAGCACCAGGCCCACGCTCCCGGCCACGAGCACGATACGTCGTCCGATCTCCTCCACGACCCGGGCCGAGGCCGCGTCCCCGCGCGCAGCGGCCTCGAGGTGGTCTGCCAGGGAGACATCGGGGTCACACCCCTCGTTGAGAGCGAGATCGCGGACGACGGCATCGCTCACGATGGGTGCACCGATCGGGAGCGGGGGCTGCGGCAGGTACATGACCTCGCCCGCCACACCGGAGAATCCGCGGTGCAACGCTCCGTCGACCACGATGCCCGCTCCCAGTCCGTCGTCGAGCAGGAGCAGCGCGAAGCTGGCGAGATCGCCACCCGCACCGGCGGTGAGCTCGGCGAGGGCTGCGAGGTTGACGTCGTTCTCGATCCGGACCGGGCAGTCGAGGGCCGTGGCGAGCGCGGTGCGGAAGGCGCCGCCGTCAGGGCCGAGGTCATCCCGGATGCCGCCATCGGGGGTGACGATGCCGGGGACGCCGACGACTGCGAGGTGGACGGCGTCCTTCGTCGCCTTGACCGCACGACGGCAGCGGTCGACGAGGTCGACGATGTGCGCGACGCGGTCTTCGGTGGACGTCAGCGCAGCGTGCTGCTCGGCGCGCACGGTCCCGCTCGCGTCGACCAGGACGACATGCGCTGCGTGGTGGTCGATGTGCACGGCGGCCGCGAAGCCGAGTCGCGGATGCAGGGCGACCCGTCCGGCCGCGGGTCCGCGGGTCTCTCGATCCACGCCGGCCGCGGCGACGGCTCCTGCCCCTTCGAGCATCCGCAGCACCTGGGTGACGGCGGTGCGGGAGAGACCGGTCGTCGACATCAGCTCCGCGCGGGTCTGCGGCCCACTGCGCGCCAGGGCCTCCAGGATCGCGCGGCCGTTGAGCGTGCGGAGCAGGCCCTGCGGTCCCGCGAGTGGTCTGGACATGGGTTCCGGTGTCTCCCTCGCTCGCGCGTCCTTGACGCGGTGTCCGCAAGCATGCCACATCGCGTCGCACTCGTCGACGGTTCGCCACTCCTTTCCGCCCTCGATTTGACGCTCCCGGGGTTCGCCGCTTAGATTACAGATCGGTAACGGCGGCATCCGGGGGGATCGCCCGCCACGCACACCTCCCCTCCGGAAGGATCCCGTCACGAATTCCCTGCCGCCCGAGAGCGCTCACGACGCCTCGGAAGCCCCCACAGAAACCTCCGGCACGCCGCGACCGCTTCTGCGGCGCGACCTGCGCCGTTCCGCGAACGCCGAACAGCTGCCGACCGGCACCGCGAACACGCCGGGCACGGACACCCCTCGCCCGTCATCGCCCCCGGCATCGCCGGCCGAGTCCCGCCCGCGCGCCGCCCGCGAGCAGCCCCCGACGCCATCCCCGGAACCGACTGAACAGCCCCCGACGCCATCCCCGGAACCGACGCAGCCCCCGAGCGCGACGCGGACCCGTCGGCGGAAGGCCTCGGCCCCACGGATCCGTTCCCGCCGAGCGACGCGCCCGTGGGCGAAGGCCAAGGCGGTGGGAGCCACATTCGCGGTCGGCGCGATGATCACCGGGGCAGCACTGCCCGCGTTCAACCCGGAGATCACTTCGGTCGCCGCCGCCTCCGCCGAAGTCACGACCGCCGCGAGCGACTTCGCGCAGTCATACACCTCGACAGACGAGATCCGCGCGGAGATCGCGCCTCGAGGGAACTTCGCCGCGACCACGCCGGAGGAGATCAAGGAAACGCGTTCGCGTGCCGTCGCCGCCGCGATCGCCGCCGGCATGCCTCTCGGAAGTGCGATGGAGATCCCCGTCGCCGACCGCGTCGTGATGCCGATGGCCGACGGGACCTACACGTTCACCGACGGCTTCGGCGCCTCCCGCCCCGGCCGGTCACACCTCGGCCAGGACTTCGCCGCGGGGGTCGGCACTCCGATCAACGCCGCGATGACGGGCTGCGTCTCCCGCTCCACCGAGAGCTATCAGGGCTACGGAGTGACGATCCAGATCGAGAGCATCGTCGACGGCCAGGCCGTGAGCACCGTCTACTCGCACCTGAACTACGGCACCCGCGCGGTCGAGGTCGGGGACTGCGTCGACGCCGGGCAGTACATCGGCGACGTCGGATCGACGGGGTACGTGTTCGGCTCCTGCCTGCACTTCGAAGTCCACATCAACACGGTCGCCGTGGATCCCATGCCGTGGCTCGAGAAGAACGTGAGCTGACCGCACCCCGTCACGGAAAGCCGTTCGCCCCTCCCCTAGGGTGGACGGATGAGTCCGCTGGTGGTCCGGGAAGCGGGCGTCGACGACGCCGACGAGGTGGCTCGCGTGCATGTAAGGTCCTGGCAGGCTGCCTACCGCGGGCTCATCGACCAGTCCGTGCTCGACGGGCTCTCCATCGCCGAACGCGCGACGGGCTGGCGTCGCCTCATCACGGATCCGCTGCCCACGACTCTCGGACTCCTGGTCGCCGAACGCGACGACCGCATCGTCGGGTGGACGTCGTTCGGCTCCGGCCGCGACCCCGACGGCTTGGCCGACGCCGAGGTGTACGGGATCTACGCGGATCCCGATGCCTGGTCGACGGGCGCGGGACACGCGCTTCTCGACGCCGCCGAACAGCGCATGGCCGACGCCGGACACGCGCGCGCCTACCTGTGGGTGCTCGACGGGAACGTGCGTGCCGACACGTTCTACGCACGCCACGGCTGGATCGAAGACGGCGCCATCAAGATCGAGGAGCGCCCCGGGTTCACCCTCTGCGAGCACCGCCGCGTGAAGCTGCTGGCACCCTGATCGCAGGGTCTCCGGCGCGGGGGGGGGGGGGACGTCAGTCGAGGGCGCTCATCACGTGTTTGATGCGGGTGTAGTCGTCGAAGCCGTACTGGGAGAGGTCCTTGCCATAGCCCGAGTGCTTGAACCCTCCGTGCGGCATGTCCGACACGAACGGGATGTGGGTGTTGATCCACACGCAGCCGAAGTCGAGGTCTCGCGAGAAGCGCATCGCGCGGGCGTGATCCGTCGTCCACACCGATGACGCGAGCGCGTACGGCACATCGTTCGCCATCTCCAACGCCTCGCTCTCCTCCGAGAACGACTGCACCGTGAGGACCGGCCCGAAGACCTCTCCCTGGACCACCTCATCGTCCTGCCGCACGCCCGACACGATCGTGGCGTCCCAGAAGTAGCCCTGCTCCCCCTGACGGCGACCACCGGTCTCGATCTTCGCGTGCGCGGGGAGGCGGTCGATGAAGCCCTGCACCTGCGCGAGCTGTGCGGCACTGCTCAACGGGCCGTAGAGGATGCCGTCCTCACGCGGGCCGCCCGTGCGCGCATGGCTGCGCGCCCGAGCGACGAGCGCCTCGATGAGCTCGTCATGCCGTGACTCATGCACCAGCACGCGGGTCGCGGCCGTGCAGTCCTGTCCGGCGTTGAAGAAGGCGCCCGTGATGATGCCCTCCACGGCCTTCTCGAGGGACGCATCCGCGAACACGATCGCGGGCGCCTTCCCGCCGAGTTCGAGGTGCACGCGCTTGACGTCGCTCGCCGCCGACCGCGCGACCGCCATCCCCGCACGCACCGAGCCGGTGATCGCGACCATCTGCGGGGTCGGGTGCTCCACCAGCGCGACACCCGTGTCGCGATCGCCCAGCACGACGTTCAGCGTGCCGGCCGGCGTGTGCCGGGCGACGATCTCCGCCAGCAGCAACGTCGTCAGCGGAGTGGACTCAGCGGGCTTCAGCACGACGGTGTTGCCGGCGGCGAGCGCAGGGGCGATCTTCCACACGGCCATGTTCAGCGGGTAGTTCCAGGGCGTCACCTGTCCGATCACACCGACGGGCTCGCGGCGGACGAACGACGTGTGGCCGGCGAGGTACTCCGCTGCGGCTCGTCCTTCGAGACTCCGCGCGGCCCCTGCGAAGAAGCGCAGCTGATCGACCGACTGCATGATCTCGTCGGCCACGAGGCTCGCCCGCGGCTTGCCGGTGTCCTGCGATTCGAGGTCGGCGAACTCCTCCGCGCGGGCTTCCATCTCGTCGGCGATGCGGAACAGCGCGAGCTGTCGGTCGGCGGGCGTCGTGTCGCGCCAGAGCGGGAAGGCCGCGGACGCCGCGGCGTAGGCGGCGTCGACGTCGGCCGCGGCCGAGACGGGCGACTCCCCGTAGATCTCCTCGGTGGCAGGATCGATGAGCGGCATCCGCCCCGAGCCGTTCGCGGGCACGAAGTGTCCGCCGATGAAGTTCTGCAAGGGAGCGGAGGTCTTCAGAAGAGTGCTGGGCATGGCGTCATGCTAGCGCGTCGGGTGCGGAATCTGAAGATTCAGACCGATATTTCAACTGAATCAGTTGCAGATCAGTGTGATAGCTGACAATATCGACACATGAGCTCGAAGCCTGCCCAGCCCGCACTGGATGACATCTCCAAGCGCATCGTCGAACTGCTGCAGGAGGACGGCCGCCGTCCCTACGCGGAGATCGCACGCGAGGTCGGTCTGAGCGAGGCGGCCGCACGGCAGCGCGTGCAACGGATGACCGAGGCGGGAGTCATCCAGATCGTCGCGGTCACCGATCCGATGCAGCTCGGCTTCCGGCGCATGTCGATGATCGGCATCCGCGTGTCGGGCGACCCCCGCACCATCGCCGAAGAACTCACGACCATCCCGGAACTGGCCTACGTCGTGGTCACGCTCGGCACGTTCGACATCCTCGTCGAAGCCGTGTGCGAGGACGACGAGCACCTGATCGACCTCATCGCCACGCGGATCCGCACCATCCCCGGCATCGCGCACACCGAGAGCCTGCTCTACGCGGGGCTCTACAAGGACCTCTACAACTGGGGAACGCGCTGAGCCGCACCCCCTCACATCGGAGTGAACATGGGCACCACCGTCTTCGAACGCCGACGTCCGCCGCAGGGGGTCGTCGACGACTCCCTGCGCGAGACGGCTCTCCGCGTGTTCTGGCTCGACGACGTCGATCGGCCGACGCATCCCTCCCTGAAAGGGACGGTCCGCGCGGATCTCGCGATCGTCGGCGGTGGGTACGCCGGCCTGTGGACCGCCGTGCGCGCCAAGGAACGCGACCCCGGACGACGCGTCGTCCTACTGGAGGCGTCGCGGATCGCGTGGGCCGCGTCCGGCCGCAACGGGGGCTTCTGCGAGTCGAGCCTGACGCACGGCCACGAGAACGGTGTGAACCGCTGGCCGGAGGAGATCGACCGGCTCGAAGAGCTGGGGCACGCCAACCTCGACGGCATCGAGGAGACGATCGCGCGCTACGGCATGGACGCCGAGTTCGAGCGCACCGGACAGCTCGCCGTCGCCGTCGAACCGCACCAGGTCGACTGGTTCCGCGAGGAACCCGGATTCCTCGACCGCGAGGCGGTGCAGGCGGAGGTGCACTCGGAGACGTTCCTCGCCGGCGACTGGGACCGCGAAGGGTGTGCGATGGTGCACCCCGCGAAGCTCGGCGTCGAGCTGGCACGTGTGGCTGCCGACCTCGGCGTCGAGATCTACGAGCACAGCCTGGTGCGTGCGATCGAGGGCGACGGGTCCGGCCCCATCGCCCTCGTCACCCCGAACGGCCGGGTGGTCGCCGATGCCGTCGCGCTGGGGACGAACGTCTTCCCTTCCCTCCTCACACGCAATCGTCTGATGACCGTGCCCGTGTACGACTACGTGCTGATGACCGAGCCGCTCTCCACGGAACAGCTCGCCGCGATCGGCTGGTCGAACCGGCAGGGCCTCGCCGACAGCGCGAACCAGTTCCACTACTACCGCCTCACCGCCGACAACCGCATCCTGTTCGGCGGCTACGACGCGATCTACCACTTCGGCGGCAAGGTGCGCCCGGAGTACGAGGACCGCATCGAGAGCCACCGCCGGCTCGCCTCGCACTTCTTCACCACGTTCCCGCAGCTCGCGGGCCTGCGCTTCACGCACCGGTGGGCGGGCGCGATCGACTCGTCCAGTCGGTTCTGCGCTTTCTTCGGCACCGCGCGCAAGGGACGCGTGGCCTATGCGACCGGCTTCACCGGTCTCGGTGTGGGCGCGGCGCGCTTCGCCGCCGACGTGATGCTCGACAAGCTCGCGGGCGAAGAGACCGAGCGCACCGAGCTGCGGATGGTGCGGGAGAAGCCCATTCCGTTCCCGCCCGAGCCCGCCGCCTCGATCGGCGTCAACCTGGTGCGCGCGGCGATGGATCGAGCCGACCACAACGAGGGCAAGCGCAACCTCTTCCTCAAGACGCTCGACGCCCTCGGCATGGGCTTCGACTCATGAGCGGCCTCGCTGCGGGCGGCGGAGTGGATGCCATCGCCCTGGACCTCGCGCATGCTCCCCTACCCGCGGACGAGGTGATCGCCGGAGCTCCGACCACCGCCGTGCACGAGCTCGCGACCCTCGGCGGTGTCGAGGTGGGCATCTGGGAGATGACGCCGGGCACCGCCACGGACACCGAGACCGACGAGGTCTTCGTCGTGCTGTCGGGCCGTGCCACGATCGCGTTCGCCTCGTCCGGGCTTCCCGATCTCGAGGTCGGCCCCGGCTCGGTGGTGCGCCTCGCGGAAGGCATGCGCACCACCTGGACCGTCACCGAGACGCTCCGCAAGGTCTACGTCGCCTGACACCCCGGCGCGTCGTTCGATGTCAGCCGAGCAGTGGTCGCACGGACGCATAGGCGTCCGCGACGTCGCGCGTGGGGACGTCGTAGACCCGGGCGATGCCGTGCACACCCTGGTGACGCGGCCAGCCCGGGTCGCCGGTGGTGATGAAGGCGACGGCGGCCCCGTGCACCTCATCGGCCAGCTCCTGCGGAGGGTTCGGTCCGGCGAGCGGCTCCATGGCCGGACCGTCGAGGCAGTCGAAGAAGAACGGCACGTCGAGGCAGTGCTCGGCGAAGCCGAAGTGTCCGGACGGCCAGGAGAACCGGTACAGCCAGGTCGGCGCGTCACCGCGGTCGGCCACGATCTTGAGCAGCGCCGTGCGGAACATCCGATCGGTCAGCAGCCGACCGCCCACGCGGGCATTGCCGAGTCCGGTGATGTCGGCGTTGGCGGCCAGGTACGCCCGCCGCGCGCTCTTCGGCAGCCCGAGCCGCTTCAACAGGAGCGACCGCGGCACCCAGCGCAGCTTCTTCTCGGCCCCCGCGAACACCATGGTGAACTCGTCATCGGTCGCGCCGAGCACGAGAGGTTTGTCCGCACCGACCCCCGCGGCGATCGACTCCCGGGTAGGACGCACGAGCAGATCGCCGTCGACGGCAGGGCCGAGCGGGAGGCCGTCCTCCACCACGCTGCCGAGAGCATCGGGGCCGAGCTCGGTCGCCTTCTTCTGCAGTTCGAGGATGCGGTCTTCGGTGAGGGAGGAGAACCCGGCCACGGTCGGCTCCACCCCGGCGGACGCGGCGAGCCCCCGACCGAACTCCTCCGCGCGCGCCGGAGCCACATCGGCGAGGGCTCCGGAGATCGCGTAGACCCCGTGGAACAGGTGCTGCGCCTTCTCCATGCCGAGCAGGGTCAGCACGGCCCCACCCCCGGCGGACTGCCCGGCGATCGTGACCCGCGACGGATCCCCGCCGAAGCGGGCGATGTTCTGCTGCACCCACTCCAGGGCGAGCAGCCAGTCGCGCACACCGCGGTTCGACGGCGCATCCTCGATCCACCCGAAGCCGTCGAATCCCAGACGGTACGAGAGCGACACGGTCACCACGCCGTCGCGGTTGAAGTTCCGGCCGTCGTACCAGGGACTCGCCGGGGAGCCCGCGAAGTAGCCGCCGCCGTGGATCCAGACGAGCACCGGAAGACCGGTCCCCTGCTCGGTGGTCTCCGGGCTCGGGGTGAAGACGTTCACGTTGAGCGTGGAGTCGCCCTCGATGCTCGGCTCGGGGATGAGCGTCACCCCTGGGTCGCCGCGCTGTGCGGTGGCGGCGAACTGGAGCGCGTCCCGCACGCCGTCCCACGGCGCCTTGAGCACCGGAGCCTGGAAGCGTAACGGGCCGGTCGGCGCCTCTGCGAAGGGGATGCCGAGGAAGGCCGCCGTCCGCGGGTTGCCCCGCCCTCCCGTGGTCGGGCGCCAACGACCACGCACCCGTCCTGCGGTGGTGTCCACCTCGACGAAATCGGCGGCCGTCTCGAACTCGGTATCGGTCATCACAGCATTCTCCCGGTCATTCGTGGTCATCAGCGCACTCCCTTGATCGGTGCGGTCGCGACGGCGGCGAGGATCACGAACACGATCGCGAAGATGAAGAGCATCGCATAGCCACCGAGGGACGTGATGATGACTCCGCCGATCGCCGGGCTCAGCGCCTGCGGCACGTTGGTCGCGACGTTGAGGATGCCGAGGTCCTTGCCCGCCGACACCCCCTCGTTCGGCAGCACTTCGGTCATCAGCGCGGCATCCACCGACATGTACAGACCGAACCCGATGCCGTTGATGACGCTCATCAGGATCATCCCCGTCATGTTCGGCTGCAGCACGGGCATCGCCAGACCCACCACCATCACCGCGGAGGCGACGTAGATGAACACCTTGCGACGACCGACCTTGTCGCTCCACCATCCGGACAGGCCGATCGCGATCAGCGTCGGGACGAACGCCACGAGGGTAAGGGTGACGACGGCGCCCTGCGCATCCGCGAGCGGCAGCCCGATGTAGTCGGTGAGCATGTAGAGCTGGTAGGCGCTGACGACGAAGTAGCCGAGGATCAGCAGGAACCGGGCCGTGAACGCCCACGCGAAGTCCGGGTGACGGCGCGGATCGATCCAGAAGCCCCTGAAGAACGCACTCCAGCGGAACGGATCGACCGAAGCGTGCCGCGAGGACCAGTCCCGGTTCACGAACGCGAACAGCAGCGCCACCACGATCACGGCACCACCGAACACCGCGTAGCCGACGCCGATCTGCGCGGCGAAGGCACCGGCGAGCATGACGCCGACCGTCATGCCGACCTGCGTGCCGAGTCCGATCATCGCGCTCGCTCCGCCGCGCTTCGAGCGCGGGAAGCGGTCGGCGGTGATCGCGGTGAGGGGCGCCTGGAAGAAGTTCAGCGCCACCTGGATGATCACCCAGAACACCGTGATCCAGAGGATGTCCGTCAGGGACCCCATGCCGAACAGGAAGACACCGCCGACGATGGCACCGAGCACCATCCACGGCACGCGGCGCCCGAAGCGCGAGCGCGTGCGGTCACTCAAGGTGCCCACGATCGGCTGCGCGAACAGCGTGAACACGAAGGAGATCGTGGTGACGACGGCGAGGTTGCCGACCTTGTTCGCCTCGTCGATCATCAGCACCTGACTGGGCAGGAGGATCGCGATGAGACCGCCGTAGGTGGCGAACAGGGTGAGCGAGGCGATCAGCAGGCTGGGCAGCAGTCGCCGGTTCGCGGGCGGGCTCGCCGCCGGTTCTCCGGCCGCGGGCGGGGCTGAGCGGATCGTGCCGGTCGGGGCGAGTTCGGCGGCCGGGTCGAGAGGGGGAAGGGACATGTCGGCTCCTCGTTGAGCGGTTGCGATGAATACCAAACGATGTTCGGTATTCATCGGACATGCTGGCAGATCGACCGCCCCTGCCGCAAGACATTCACGAACGATGTTTGGTTTTCGTGATCCGGACACGACGGATACCCTGGGGCCATGTCGACACGAGGGGCCTACGCCAAGGGCGTGGCGAAGCGCGAGGAGATCCTCGACGCGGCGCTCGCCGTCGTCGCCGAACACGGGTACCGGAAGGCTTCCGTCCGCGAGATCGCGGATGCAGCGGGACTCAGCCCCGCTGGGCTCCTGCACTACTTCGGTTCCAAGGAAGAGCTGTTCGTCGCGATCCTGCGCGCCCGAGACGACCGGGACCAACAGCAGTACGCGGCCGAAGACGCCTCCGCAGCTTTCCTCGCGATCATGCGCCACAACGCATCCGTGCCGGGCCTCGTCCAGCTGTATGCGCAGCTGGCCGCGGAGGCCGGAGACCCCTCGCACCCCGCGCATGCCTACTTCCGTGAGCGCACCGACCGCATCGAAGCCTTCACGCGCGCGCAGGTCGCCGCCGACCAGGAAGCCGGCCTCCTCCGAGCCGACCTCGATCCGGCCTGGGTCGTCCGCTCGCTGCATGCCCTGGCCGACGGGCTCCAGACCGCGTGGATGCTCGATCCCTCCCTCGACATGGCCGCCGAGATCGAACAGTTCCTCGTGTTGCTACGCCCGGTGTGATCCCGCGTCGAGGGGTGTCACCTCGGCGTGCGGCATCCGCGCCCTCATGATCCCGATCGCCTCGGGGTTGTCATCGACGAGCACGGCATCTCGACCGAGTACCGATGCCACCGCGCCGGTCGTCCCGCTGCCCGCGAACAGATCGAGCACCCGATCGCCCGGGCGGCTCGAGGCCGTCACGATCCGCCGGAGGATCCCTTCGGGCTTCTGCGTCGGATAGCCGGTCTTCTCGCGGCCGGTCGTCGGCACGATCGTGTGCCACCACACGTCGGTGGGGAGCTTGCCGCGAGCCGCCTTCTCGGGAGTCACGAGCCCGGGGGCCATGTACGGCTCGCGGTCGACCTCGTCCGAGTTGAAGACGTACGCCCGAGGGTTCTTGACGTAGACCAGGATCGTGTCGTGCTTTGTGGGCCAGCGACTGCGCGACTTCGCGCCGTAGTCGTACGCCCAGATCAGCTCGTTCAGGAAGCAGTCGCGCCCGAACACCGCGTCGAGCATCACCTTCGCGTAATGCGCCTCCCGGTAGTCGAGGTGCAGGTAGAGGGTGCCGTCGTCGGCGAGCAGTCGCCACGCCTCTTCGAGCCGCGGCATCAGGAAGGCACCGTAGTCGTCGAAGCGGTCGTCGTAGGCACGGAGGATTCCGCGCACCCGCTCGTAGGCATGGCCGTGGAATCCGTGGCGCACCTCGGTCTCGGGCACGGCGGGCCCCGGTTCA
This sequence comes from Microbacterium sp. J1-1, assembly GCF_024498615.1. Lineage (NCBI taxonomy): Bacteria > Bacillati > Actinomycetota > Actinomycetes > Micrococcales > Microbacteriaceae > Microbacterium > Microbacterium sp. J1-1. Next base: position 3,140,328 of record NZ_CP089590.1, read on the forward strand.
GAACTCCTCAGTTCTGCACTGTTCACACCCTCGGCACCGCCGGATTCCCGAACGGGCTCCGCGACCGCCGCGGATTCCTGCGGAGTTGTGAACGAGCGTCGCGCGGTCACGACCTGGCGCTCCTGCGTGCGACCGGTGTTGAACGGCGGATCGAGGTACACGAGCGTGAACGACGCCGACGGCAGAGTGGCCGCGACCAGGAGGTTGTCGCCCTCGATGATCGTGACCGCACCGGTGCTCGGGGTCGGGAGGTCAGGCTCCGGAGCCGTCACGGCACCCGATGCAGCCATGCCTCGGTGGCGAACTTCGAAGCGACGAGTGCCTCGGCATCGGCATACTCGTCCGCTGTCACCGATCCGGTCTCCGCGTCGGTCAGCGAGCGGAAGGTGTCCTTGAAGCGCTCGATGATCTCCGCACGCTCGAGCCCGGTCTGCGTGCGCAGCGGATCGACCCGCTTGGCCGCCGACGTGGTGCCCTTGTCGCTGAGCTTCTCGCGCCCGATGCGCAGAACCTCGGTCATCATCTGACCGTCGATGTCGTAGGAGAGGGTGGCGTGGTGCAGCACTCCCCCGTTCGCGAGTCGCTTCTGCGCGGCACCCCCGATCTTGCCGGTCGGGCTCGCGATGTCGTTGAGCGGCTGGTAGACCGCGTCGATGCCCAGCGACCGCAGGGCCTGCAGCACCCAGTCGTCGAGGAACGCGTAGGAGTCGGCGAACGTCATGCCCGCGACGAGGGACGCCGGCACGTAGAGCGAGTAGGTGATGATCTGCCCGGCGGCCATGAGCATCGCCCCGCCACCGGAGATGCGGCGGACGACGTCGAACCCGTGCTTCGCAGCCCCTTCCGGATCGACCTCGTTCCGGTAGGACTGGAACGACCCGATCACGACGGCCGATTCGTCCCATTCCCAGATGCGCAGAGTCGGACGACGTCGTCCCTCGCCGACGCGTGAGGTGAGAACCTCGTCGAGCGCCAGGTTCATCCGGGGCGACACGGCCGCGTCGTGCACGATCTCCCAGTCGAAGTCACGCCATCCCGGAGCGGTCACGAGCGCGCGGCGCACCGCGGTGCCGACGGCCTCGGGGGTGAATCCGAGCAGCTGTGCACCGTCGGGCAGAGCTCCGCGGACGGCGGCGGCGATGGCCGAGGCATCCGACTCGGCGGGCATCCCGTTGACGGCGGCGTCGATGTCGTCCAGCGCCGAGTCCGGCTCGAGGAAGAAGTCGCCGGCGAGGCGGAAGCGAGCGATCCGGTCGTCCTCGATCTCGAGGTCGACGACGACGAGCTTTCCGCCTGGAACCTTGTATTCACCGTGCACGGTTCCAGCTTAAGGCGCGGAACTCCGCCCGCGGGGCCCGTGCGGGATGGATTTCGCGCCTCGCACCGACCCCTCAGGCGCGTTTTCGATCCCGCACCGCCGCGGGGAAGAAGCCGTCAACGCGCCGGGATGTGCTTGTCGAGCCAGGAGAGCACGTCGGCTCGCACCTCGTCCTGCTGCAGTTCCGCGAAGATCTCGTGGCGCGCGTCCGGATAGACCAGCGTCGTGACGTCGGTGAGCCCGGACCGGTTGCGGTACTCGTCGGCGAGCTTGTGCACGCTGCGGGGGCCGCCCACCGGGTCGTCGCGCCCGACCAGCAGCAGCATCGGGATGTCGTGGCCGAGGTCTTTCGCGGGCCGGCCGTAGAGCTTCGCCGCCTCGATCGGACCGAAGAGCTTGAGGAGCGGAACGTCGGTGGTCAGCGGATCCTCGTCGAAAGCGGCCCACACGGCCGGGTCACGGCTGAGCCATTCGAGGCCGGTGGCCTCCTCGCCGGCCCACCGGGCGTTCAGGGGCGCTGCGTTGAGCGACCCCGGCATCCGCAGTGCGGACCCCGAGAGGATGACGGCGTCCCAGGCTTCGGGATGGTCGTTGACGAGCATCTGCGCCAGGAACGAGCCCCAGGAATGCCCGAGCAGCACGAGCGGCAGATCGGGGTTCTCCGCACGGATGATGCCCGTCAGCTGCCAGACCGCCTCCTCAGCCGCGCGCAACCCGCCCTTGCCCAGGCGTCCGAGCTTCTCGGGGCCGCCGTGCTGACGGATGCCGGTGCGGCCGTGGCCCCGGTGGTCATCGGCGTACACGTGGAAGCCGGCGGTGGTGAGAGCCCCGATCAGGGCGCCGTATCTCCCGGCGTGCTCCCCGACGCCGTGCAGAAGCTGCACGACTCCGCGGGGCGTCCCGTCCGCAGGATGGACGTCATAGACGATGTCGACGCCATAGGCATCGGTGAACTCGCGGGTATCCATCACGGTGCGAGCCTATCGAGAGCACGGAGGAGCGGCTACCGCGCGAGCGCATCCCGGATCGCGAACGCGGTGTCGCGGTCGGTCACCTCGTAGCCGCCGACCCCATCGGAGGCCGATCCCATCCGCACGCCGCCGTCTTCGAGCACGGCCCGCTTGGCGGAGAAGTGAAGCGCGTCGACGCCGGCGGCCGCGAGCACGGGGGCGCTGTCGACGTCGACCCCGCTGCCTGCCATGACCTCGATCTCCCCCTCGGCTGCGGCGACGAGAGCACGCAGAGTGTCGATGCCGTCGATCGCGGCGGACGCGCCCCCCGAGGTGAGCACTCGGCGCAGACCGAGCTCGCGGGCACTGCGCAGCGTCGCGACCGGGTCCGCGGTCATGTCGATGGCACGGTGCAGCGTGACGGGGGCTCCCCCGGCAGCGTCGCGAAGCCGCGCCATGGCGAACAGGTCGAGGCGTCCCTCGGCGTCGAGCGCGCCGATGACCACCCCGCTCGCACCGGCACTGATCGCGTGGCGGACGTCGCGCTCGGAGACGGCGAGCTCATCCTCGGAGTAGTGGAAACCGCCGGCGCGCGGCCGGATCAGCACATGCACCTCGGGGCCGGCCTGTCCGGCCGCCTCGACCGACAGGCCGACGGTCGCGGGCGACGGGGTCAGCCCACCGAGGGCGAGGGCCGTCGCGAGCTCGACGCGGTCGGCGCCGACTTCTGCGGCGATGCGCACTCCTGCGGGGTCCTGCACGGCGATTTCGAGAGCGATCGTTCGGGTCACCCCTCCATTGTGCCCGGCCTCGGCCGCACCCGAGGGCCAGAAAATTAGATAGGCTATCTAAGTAATGTCTGCGTCCGATGAATCCCTCCACCTCACCGCCACAGACCTGCGTATGGCCACCTTCCGCCTGGCTCGGCGCCTCCGGTGCGCACGGGCCGCGGACTCGATGAGCGACGCGCAGCTCGCGGTGCTCGCCGACCTGCGCATGAACGGTCGCCGCACGATCTCGACCCTCGCCGAGCGCGAGCGGGTGACGGCACCCTCGATGACCAGCACGATCAACGGCCTCGAGGAACAGGGCTTCGTCGTGCGCACCCCCGACGAAGACGACCGTCGACGCGTGCAGGTCGACATCACCGACGCCGGCATCGAGATCGTCGCCGAGACCATCCGGCGGCGCGACGAGCTGCTGGCCGACATGCTGCGCGAGGTGGACTACACCGAAGACGAACTCACCACGCTGCGCGAAGCGAGCGCGTTGATGCGACGGGTGGTGGAGCGATGAGCGCGATGTTCCGTTCCTTCGCGAACATCAACTACCGGATCTGGTTCGCCGGAGCCCTGGTCTCCAACGTCGGCGGCTGGATGCAGGCGACAGCCCAGGACTGGGTCGTGCTGACTGAGCTGACCGACAACGACGCGACCGCGATGGGCGTCACGATGGCCCTGCAGTTCGGGCCGCCGCTCGTGCTGGTGAGCCTCACCGGCTGGGTGGCCGACCGGTTCGACCGACGACACATCCTGTTCGCCACGCAGTCGGCGCTGCTCGCCCTGGCCGTCGCGGTCGGCGTGCTGCTGCTGAACGGCCTGATGACGCTGCCGATGATGTTCGGCTTCGCCCTCGGGTTCGGCATCGTGAACGCTTTCGACGCTCCCGCCCGACAGGCCTTCGTCTCCGACATGGTCTCGACCGGCGACACCTCCAACGCGGTCGCCCTGAACTCGGCGTCGTTCAACCTGGCGCGGATGATCGGCCCGGCGGTCGGCGGTCTGCTGATCGTCGCGATCGGTTCCGGCTGGGTCTTCATCGTGAACGCCGCAACCTTCCTCGCGATGATCCTCGCCCTGTCGATGCTGCGCACGGGCCTCCTCGCGCCCCGCCTCAAGAGCCGCAGTCGCGGTGGCCTCTCCGACGGCTTCCGATACGTATGGGGCCGCAGCGATCTGCGGGTGGTGTTCGTCACGGTGTTCTTGATCGGCGCGTTCGGCATGAACTTCCCGATCTTCGCCTCGACCATGGCGCTCGAGTTCGGCGCCGGGGCCGACGGCTACGGCGTCCTCAGTTCCGTTCTCGCGATCGGCTCCCTCATCGGCGCGCTGCTGGCGGCGCGCCGCGACAGGGCCAGGGTGCGGGTCGTCATCCTCGCGGCCGGAGGGTTCGGTATCGCCGCGTTCGTCTCCTCCGCGATGCCGACCTACGCGTCCTATGCCGTCACCTTGACGTTCACCGGCTTCATGATCGTGACCCTGCTGACGACCGCGAACGGCTACGTGCAGATCACGACCGAACCGACCCTGCGCGGACGGGTGCTCGCCCTCTACATGGCGGTGATCATGGGATCGACCCCCGTGGGCGCGCCGATCGCCGGGTGGGTCGCCGACGTCTTCGGACCGCGCGCGGCCATCATGCTCGGTGGCACAGCCGGATTCGTCGCGTGCGCGATCGGCGTCATCTGGGTCGCGACCTCGGGGCGCCTGCGTCGCGCCGAGAACCGTCGATTCCTGCTCACCCTCGACGAGACCCGTCCGCTGCGGGTCGTCGAGGTGGACCCGATCGAGTTCAGCGACGAAGCCGCCGTGACCACGCCGATCCGCAGCCCGAAGAACCGCGACGACGATCGCTGACCCTCCGCGCCGGGTTTGTCAACGCCCTCCACGGCTGCCCCGGCCGTACGTATCGTCGTCGCATGGATGAGAACACGGAACGCACCCCCCACTCGACGGACCCGGCAGAGGGCGCACCGGAAACCGCCGTCCCGGACGAGGACTCGGGCCAGGGCGACGGCACCGGCGGAGCGATCCAGGGCGACAGCTCCCGGGGCGAGTCGACCGGTGGCGCCATCCAAGGCGACGCAGGTCAGGGCCATCGCTCGGCCCTTGGCGGTGACGAGAACACCGAGGAGCAGCTCGACGCGGACAACGAGGCCGAGGAGGACTCGCTGAAGACGCTCGACCCGGACTCCCCGCCCGCCTGAGCGCGGCAGGGGCTCAGGCCAGCACGAGCTTGAGCTGCTCCACCGCCCAGTCGAGTTCGGTCGCGCGGATCACGAGCGGCGGCGCGATGCGGATGGTCTGCCCGTGCGTGTCCTTGACGAGCACACCCCGCTCGAGCAGCTTCTCGGCGATCTCGCGGCCGGTGCCCTTCGCGGGGTCGATGTCGACTCCGGCCCAGAGACCGGCGAGGCGCACGGCCGTCACGCCGTGGCCGATCAGCGGCTGGAGGGCTTGGTCGAGGTGAGCGCCGAGTGCGCGCGCCCGCTCCTGGAACTCGCCGGTCTGCAGCATCTCGACCACGCGCAGGCCCACGGCCGCCGCGAGCGGATTCCCGCCGAAGGTCGAGCCGTGCTCGCCGGGCCGGATCACGCCGAGCACGTCGGCGTCGCCGACCACGGCCGAGACCGGAAGCAGGCCGCCGCCGAGGGCCTTGCCGAGCAGGTACAGGTCGGGGACGACGCCTTCCCGGTTGCACGCGAAGGTCTCCCCTACCCGCCCCAGGCCCGCCTGGATCTCGTCGGCGATGAACAGCACGTTCTTCTCGTCGCAGATCTCACGGATGCGGCGCAGGTAGCCCTCCGGCGGGATCACGACACCCGCCTCGCCCTGGATCGGCTCCACGAGCACCGCCGCCGTCTCGTCGGTGATGGCCGCAGCGATCGCGTCCGCGTCCCCGTAGGGCACGACGTCGAAACCGGGCGTGTACGGACCGAAGTCGTCGCGAGCCGTCTCGTCGTCGCTGAAACTGACGATGGTGGTCGTGCGACCGTGAAAGTTCCCGGCCGCGACGATGATGCGCGCCTTGCCCTCGGCGATGCCCTTGACGCGGTATCCCCAGGCCCGGGCGACCTTGATGCCGGTCTCCACGGCCTCGGCCCCGGTGTTCATCGGCAGCACGAGCTCTTTGCCGGCGAGTTCGGCGAGTGCCGCGGCGAACGGTTCGAGCCGGTCGCTCTGGAAGGCGCGGCTGACGAGCGTTACGCGTCCGAGCTGTTCGGTGAGCGCCGCGACGAGGGCCGGATGCCGGTGGCCGAAGTTCACGGCGGAGTACGCAGCGAGCAGGTCGAGGTAGCGTTTGCCCTCCACATCCGTCACCCAGGCACCCTCGGCGCGGGCGATGTTCACCGGCAGCGGGTGATAGTTGTGCGCGACGTGCGGCTCGGTGCCCGCGGTGGTGGTCTCGTCGAGGGCGGTCACTTCGCACCCCGCAGTTCGAGCGTGCAGCACTTGATCCCGCCACCGCCGAGGAGAAGCTCGGAGAGGTCGATCAGGATCGGGTTGTACCCGCGCTCGCGCAGCTGCTTCTCGAAGCCCTTCGCACGCGGCGAGATGACCACGTTGTAGCCGTCGCTCGCCGAGTTGAGGCCGAACACCGAACCGTCCTCATCCGAGACGAGGATCGCGTCGGGGAATCGCTCTTCGAGGATCGCGCGGCTGGCGTCGTCGAAGGCACCGGGGAGGTACGCGATGTTCGCGCGCTCGGGGCCGCCGTTCTCCGTGCCCTGCACCGGATCGAGCACGGCGATGGCGGTGTCGAGGTGGTAGAAGCGCGGGTCGACCAGGGTGAGCGAGACGACCTCGCGGCCGAAGACCTCGCCGACCTCGCGGTGGCTGTCGCCCGTCGACCGGAAGCCGGTGCCGGCCAGGATCACGTCGCCGACGAGGAGGAAGTCACCCTCACCCTCGTTGACCTCCTTCGGCATCACGGTGTCGAAGCCCGCGGCACGGAACCAGTCGGCGAAGGCCGGGGACTCGCCCTGACGCTCGACGAAGCGGAACTCGGGCACGTAGGCGCGACCGTCGATGAGGAACCCGCCGTTGGCCGTGTAGACCATGTCGGGGTATCCGGGGAGCGGATCGATGAGCTCGACCTCGTGGCCCAGCTCGATGTACAGATCGTGGAGCTTCTGCCATTGCGCGACCGCGTTGGCGGTGTCGGTCGGCCTGGTCGGCTCCATCCACGGGTTGATCGAATAGTTGACCGTGAAGTGCTCCGGCTTGCACATCAGGTAGCGGCGGTGGTGCGCGGTGCGGGCGGGGGCGGGGGAGACGGCGGCTTCAGGCGTCGACATGGGTGCTCTCCTCGGAGGACGGGCGCGGCGGACGCTGTCCAGGGGCCCGGCGGTCCTTCGACCCTTCGCTCGTTCAGAGCGGGCGTCGGGGAAGATGCGACTCGGGCACGCCGGGGTCCATTGTGTCACCCGCCGCCTGTATGCCGCCAGAGCACCGCGCGGGTCGGTTCAGGAGCCGGAGCCGGAGCCGGTGACGACAAGCTTGCCGACCGTATGACCGGCCGCGATGCGAGACAGGGCGGTGGCGGCCTCCGAGAAGGGGTACTCCTGTTCGACCACGGGAACCACACGTCCGTCGGCCACGAGTTCGAGGAGCTTCGCGAGCACTTCCGGACGCGGAGTCGCGGCGAGGGGACGGATGCTCCGCGATCCGATCGACAGGAACACCGCGCGCAGCATCCGGGGGATCGGGCCGAGCACGTGTCCGCCGTCTCCCGTGACCAGCACCACGGTGCCGCCGGAAGCGACGAGGCGCTTCAGCTCCCGCAGCGGCATCCCCCCGGCGATGTCGACGATCGCGTCGAACCGTCCGGCGGGGAGGTCGGCCAGCGGGGACTCCCGGTGATCGAAGGTGCGGACGGCGCCCAGCCGCTCGACCAGCGGTGCGTTGCGGGCACGGCAGGTCGCCCAGACCTCGGCCCCACGGAGCGCCGCGAGCTGCACGGCGAAGGTACCGACACCACCCGAGGCGCCGATGATGAGGACGCGCGGCGTCCCGGCATGCGCGAGCCCCACCCCGGCGAGGTCGAGCGCCTGCCACGCAGTCCCCCCGGCCACCGGAAGGCACGCGGCGGACTCGGGCGCGATGTCGGGCGGGATCGGCACGAGCCGTGAGGCCGGCACGCTCACGTATTCGCCGAGGCCTCCGCCGCCGACGAGCTCTCCGACCACGTCCTCCCCCAGCTCCGCGCCCACGACGTCGGGCCCGAGTGCGACCACGGTGCCGGCGACCTCCATACCGCGCACCGGATGCTTCGGACGGGTCAGGCCGTACACCGGCCGGACGAGCAGCGGATCACCGAGGAGGAGACGCACATCGCCCGCGTTCAGGGCTGTGGCGCTCACCCGCAGCAGCACCTCCCCACGACCGGGCGTCGGGACGGGGATGCTCTGCAGCGTCACGCCGTCGGCCGCGCCGTAGGTCTCCCGGGACCATGCCTGCATCGACCGGTTCATGCGGATGCTCCTGACGTGTCGGGATACTCGAAGATGTCGTCGAGGCCCACACCGAACGCGCGGGCGATCTGGAAGGCGAGCTCGAGCGTCGGCGAGTACTTCTGCTGTTCGATCGCGATGAGCGTCTGGCGGGTCACACCGACCGTGCGTGCGAGTTCGGCCTGGGTGAGTCCTGCCTGTTCGCGGTGCACACGGATGGAGTTCGAGACGCGGGTGGGCTTGACCATCAGACGAGTCCTCGCCGGTAGGCGATCACCCGCGCGATGCCGCCGACGAGCGCCGACACCGCGAAGCCCGCGAACATGGTGTTCGCGATCCAGAAGACGTCGGCTCCGACGGCGCACAGCGCGATGACTCCGAGTCCCGCGACCACGACGAAAGCCTGTTCGACCCGTCCGCCCATGCGGCTGATGTCGCGGTCGCGGATGTCCGAGCGACCCACCCCGTCCGGATCCGTCATCCCGGCGATGATCCCCCAGACGATGCTGAGGACGATGGTCGCGACGATGCCACCACCGATCACCCACAGCATGAGCGGGAACCAGTCGACGCCGGTGAGCGGTCCTCCCCCGGCCTGCTGAAGCACCAGCACGACGTACACGACCATCACGATCGGGCTGACGATGAGCCCCGACCAGGCATTGCGTTCTTCGTAGACCATGACGCCTCCGATGTAAAAGATTCTTGACACACTCAGCGTACGTCTGCGAAATGCATGTGTCAAGAATTCTTTACATCCGGGGCGATCCCATGCCGTTCCAGTCGCGATATGGCGCCCTATTCGAGGGAATCGGGTGCCATATCGCGACGGGAGCGGAGGGACGCGACGGGAGCGGAGGGACGGACGGGACCGGAGGGACGCGACGGGAGCGGAGGGACGCGACGGGAGCGGAGGGACGCGACGGGAGCGGAGGGACGGACGGGAGCGGAGGGACGGACGGGAACACGCGTGAGAAGCGTCAGATCACGTCACTGCTCCACGGGTCGAGGTTGCCGTAGCGGTGCGCGGTGATCGAGATCGACTGCTCATGCACGAACGGCAGCAGCTCGATGCGGGCCGCGCCCGTCACCTCGCCGTCGTACACCGCGAGGTCGGGATCGCCGACGGAGGCCGTGGCGAGCTTCGCGCGCAGCGCGGCCACCCCCTCACGACCGCCGACCAGCCGCACGCGGTCGGCCACCGGAAGCGCGACGCCCTCGGGACCAGCGTCCTGCCGCTGCAGGCGCTGCAGCCACTCGTCGTCGCTCTCCAAGAACACGGGGGCGTCGAGATCGCTGAGCGCGCGACGCACATCGGCGGGCAGCCCGACCGGAGTCGAGAGGACGAACGCCGCTCCGGCGCGCACACCGGCGATGACGACGCGCAGCAGCTCCTGCAGTCCCGCATCCGCCGTCGCGCGGACCTCGACCGGCACCGGACGGTAGCGGAACAGGTTCCGCTCGACATCGAGGTGCGACACGTCGCGCACCTGCCCGAACTCGCGGTCCCAGGCCAGCGCATCGGACAGCGCCGATCGACGCAGCCACTCGAACGACTCGTAGGCGAGCGAGGACTGCGCCGACTCGATCAGAGCCGTGATGCGGGAGTCGAGTCCGCGCAGGTGCAGCGTGCTGGACGCCGGGCCGCCCGCCTGCGAGCGCCACGACCCCAATCCGATCAGGTAGTTCGGCCCGCCCGCTTTCGCGCCGGGACCGACCGAAGACCGTTTCCACCCACCGAACGGCTGCCGTTGCACGATCGCGCCCGTGATGCCGCGGTTCACGTACAGGTTCCCCGCCTCGACCCGATCGAGCCACAGGGCGAGATCGTCCGGGTCCTGCGTGTACAGCCCGGCGGTGAGGCCGTAGGCGACGGCGTTCTGCATCTCGATGGCCTTCGCGAGGGTGGGGGCATGCATGACCCCCAGCACCGGGCCGAAGAACTCCTCCGTGTGGAAGCGCGACCCTGGCTGTACTCCGACGCGGATACCGGGCCGCCACAGTCGTCCGCTGCCGTCATCGCCCTCGGCGAGCGCAGGCTCGATCAGCCACTGCTCCTCCCCCTCGAGCTCGCTCAGCGCCCAGGCGAGCTTGCCGTGGGGTCGCTCGATCACCGGCCCGACCTCGGCCAGCGGATCGGTCGGCGGCCCGATGTGCAGCGAGCGCACGGCATCCGCGAGCTGGCGCGCGAACCGCGGGGACCGGCCGACCGGGCCCACCAGGATCGCCAGCGAGGCGGCGGAGCACTTCTGACCGGCGTGGCCGAAGGCACTCTTGACGAGATCGGCGACCGCGAGATCGAGGTCGGCGGACGGGGTGATGATCATCGCGTTCTTGCCACTGGTCTCCGCGAGCAGCGGGAGGTCCGGACGCCAGGAGCGGAACAGCGCGGCCGTGTCCCACGCCCCCGTGAGGATCACGCGATCGACCGCCTCGTGCGTGATGAGGTCGCGACCGAGATCGCCCTCTTCGACGTCGACCAGCGCGAGCAGATCACGAGGGATGCCGGCCTGCCACAGCGTCTCCGCGATGACGGCGGCGCAACGACGTGCCTGCGGGGCGGGCTTGAAGACCACGCCGGAACCGGCGGCGAGCGCGGCGAGCACCCCGCCCGCCGGGATCGCGAGGGGGAAGTTCCACGGCGGGGTGACCACGGTCACGGATGACGGCACGAAGACGGCCCCGGCGATCGCGTCGAGCTCGCGTGCCTTCGCGGCGTAGTAGCGGGCGAAGTCGACCGCCTCGCTCACCTCCACATCGGCCTCCGCGAAGACCTTTCCGGTCTCCGAGGCAGCGACCTCGATGAGATCCGCCCGCCGCCCTTCGAGCGCTGCCGCCGCGCGGAGCAGCACCTCGGCCCGCTCCGCAGCGGGTCGTCCGCCCCAGGCGGGAGCGGCGCGGCGGACACCCTGCACGATCCGGTCCAACGCCGCGGCATCGTCGACCCGCCCGGCAGCGACCGTCGCGGCGCCGAGATCGGACCCGGGGATGCGCTCGCGCACCTCGCGCGCCCAGTCGCGGTTCGCGGGGAGGGCGGGGTCGGTGTCGGCCGTGTTGACGAACCCCGGAGCGCCGCCCGCGTCGTGCTCCAGTTCGCGGGCGGAGTACACGGCCGTCTCGAGGAAGGCCTCCCGTCCGCCGTCGTCGGATCCGCGGGAGATGCCGAGCACCGCCTTGGTGAGGTCGGTCTCCGGGGCGGGAGCCGACGGGACGGGCCGCACGGACTCGTGCACGGGGGCGTGCCGGTCCTGGGTGCGACGCGGTCCGGTGCGGAGAGTCGGATCGGCGGCGCGATCGAGTGCATCGAGGAACCGGTCCTGCTCGCGCACGAACAGGGACTCGTCCTCGCCGAGCCGGAGCGCCGCGGAGAGGAAGTTCTCCGCAGAGGCGTTCTCCTCCAGCCTCCGCACCAGGTAGCTGATCGCGACGTCGAACTCGGCGGGCTCCACCACGGGCACGTAGAGCAGCACCGGACCGACTTCGCGGGAAACGGCCTGCACCTGCCCCTGCGCCATCCCGAGGAGCATCTCGAACTCGACGGCGTCCCGGACACCGCGCTCACCGGCGAGGAGCCAGGCGTAGGCGATGCCGAAGAGGTTGTGTCCGGCGACACCGATCTTCACCGCCGCCGTGTGCTCGGGTCGCAGTGCCCAGTCCAGGCAGCGCAGGTGGTTCGCATCGGTGTCGAGCTTCGTGTCGTAGGTCGCGGGTTCCCATCCGTGCATCCGCGCCTCGACCCGCTCCATCGCGAGGTTCGCACCCTTGACCAGCCGCACCTTGATGCGGGCCCCGCCGTGCGCGACGCGATCCTGCGCCCAGGCGGTGAGCTCCTGCAGGGCGGGCAGCGCATCGGGGAGGTAGGCCTGCAACACGATCCCGGCTTCGAGTCCGGCCAGACGCGGATCTTCCAGGAGGCGCGTGAACACCGCGATGGTCAGATCGAGGTCGCGGTACTCCTCCATGTCGAGGTTGATGAACGTGCTGTCCCCCGCGGCCGTGAGGTACAGCGGCAGAAGCCGTTCGACGACCTCGTCGACGACCTCGTCGAACGCCCACATCGACAGGTGGCTGACGATGGCGGACACCTTGACCGAGACATAGTCGACGTCCGGTCGCTGGATGAGTTCGTGGATGCCGTCGAGGCGACGCCGCGCCTCCGCTTCGCCCAGAACCGCCTCGCCGAGCAGGTTGAGGTTGAGCCGGGAACCGTCCGCGGCGATCCGCTCGATGGCGGCGCCGAGCTTCGCGTGGCGGGCGTCGACGACGAGGTGCCCGACCATGTCGCGCAGCACCCTGCGGGCGATCGGCACGACGGGTGCAGGGAGGATGGGGGCCACTCCTCCGCCGAGGCGCACCACGGAACGCAGGTACCACGGGAGGAACTCGGGCACGATCGGAGCGATCCGGCGCAACTGCGAGGCGGCAGCGGTCAGGCTTTCGGGGCGCATCACGCCGTCGACGAAGCCGAGCGTGAACGGGAGGCCGTTCGCGTCCTGCAGCACCCCCGCGAGCCGGGCGGCCGCGGGGTCGGGTTCGACGGCCGCGGCCTCGATCGCCCACCGCCGAGCGAGCTCGACGGCGCGGTCTGCGAGGGGTGCGGATGCCACGGCATCCGGCGGGGTGTCGGCCATGGATTTCAGCCTAGGTCGGGAGCAGGATCCCCCGGCCGTTCGAATCGCGCAATCGGTCGCTTTTCCCTCTCGGATGGCGTCGATCGCGCGATTCGAAACCGAGGTCACAGCGCCGCGATGATGTCCTCCACCCGCTGCTTGGCATCACCGAACAGCATCGAGGCATTGTCGCGGAAGAACAGCGGATTCTGCACCCCCGCGTAGCCGGCGGCCATCGAGCGCTTGAACACGATGACGTTCTCGGCCTCCCACACCTTGAGCACCGGCATCCCGGCGATGGGGCTGCCCGGGTCCTCGGCCGCAGCCGGGTTCACGGTGTCGTTCGCCCCGATTACCAGCACCACCGAGGTCGACGCGAGGTCGTCGTTGATCTCGTCCATGCTGAGAACGATGTCGTACGGGACCTTGGCCTCGGCCAGCAGCACGTTCATGTGACCGGGAAGGCGCCCGGCCACCGGGTGGATGCCGAACCGCACGTCCACCCCGCGTTCGCGGAGCCTGTGGACCAGATCAGCCACCGGGTACTGCGCCTGAGCGACGGCCATGCCGTAGCCGGGTGTGATCACGACGCTGCCCGCGGCGACGAGCATCTCGGCCGCCCCCTCGGCGGTGATCTCACGGTGCTCGCCGTACTCGGTGTCGTCCGCGGACGGTGCGGCGATCCCGAAACCGCCCGCGATGACGGAGAGGAACGAGCGGTTCATGGCCTTGCACATCACGTACGACAGGTAGGCACCCGACGAGCCGACCAGCGCACCCGTGACGATCAGCAGGTCGTTGTTGAGGAGGAAACCCGCCGCGGCGGCCGCCCAGCCCGAGTAGCTGTTGAGCATCGAGACGACGACCGGCATGTCGCCACCGCCGATCGAAGCGACCAGATGCCAGCCGAGGGCGAACGCGAGCACGGTGACCGCGATCAGGAGCCAGAGCTGCTGGTCGTTCACGAACCACACGGTGAGCGCGACGAAGGCGACGAGCGCGCCGACGTTCAGTCCGTTCTTGCCGGGGAGCATGAGCGGCGCGGAAGACATCCTGGCCGATAGCTTGAGGTAGGCGACGATCGATCCGGTGAAGGTGACGCCGCCGATGAAGATCCCGATGAAGACCTCGGCGTTGTGGATACCGACGAACTCGGGGGCGAGCTCCGGGTGCGCGAGGTAGCCGTTCCAGCCGACGAGCACGGCTGCCAGACCGACGAAGCTGTGCAAGAGCGCGATGAGCTCGGGCATCCCGGTCATCTCGACGACCCTGGCCCGCCAGAGCCCGATGGCTGCGCCGACCAGCACGGCGGCCACCAGCAGGCCGAGACCGAGGAACGCACCGGTGCTCCAGGCGTCGGCGACGGTGAGGGCGACGGTCGCGACGAGCGCGATGGTCATGCCGGCGATGCCGTACACCACCCCCGCGCGTGCCGACTCGTGGCGGCTGAGGCTCGCGAGACTCAGGATGAACAGCAGGGCGGCGACGATGTACGCCGCTCCGACGAACGCGTCGATGGTCATTTCCGGCCACCCTTCGCCGAGTTGCCGAGGGTGAACATCGCGAGCATCCGGCGGGTGACCGCGAATCCTCCGAAGATGTTGATGGATGCCAGCAGCACGGCGATCGTCGCGAGCACCTGCACGACCGGAATCGGTGAGGTGACCTGCAGCATCGCGCCGACGACGATGACGCCGGAAATCGCGTTCGTCACCGACATGAGCGGGGTGTGCAGCGCGTGGTGCACCTTGCCGATCACGGAGAAGCCAATCACGACCGAGAGCACGAGCACGGTGAAGTGCTGCGGAAGCGGCGCGGGTGCGAACGCGTTCACGGCGAAGAGGGCGGCGATGCCCAGCACGATCAGGGTCACCCGGCGCGCCGTCGACATCTTCTTCGGCGGGGCGACCTCGACGGGATCCGCGGCGGCTCTCGCAGCGGGCGCGGCGGCGACCTGCACGGCGGGCGGCGGCCAGGTGACCTCCCCGTCGCGGACGACGGTGACCGAACGCTGCACCACGTCGTCGAAGTCGATCACGAGCCGTCCGTCCTTCGCGGGCGTCAGCAGGGCGACCAGGTTCGCCAGGTTCGTGCCGTAGAGCTGGGATGCCTGAGAGGCCAGGCGCGACGCCAGGTCGGTGTACCCCAGGATGATCACACCGTTGTCGGTGACGATGCGTTCGCCCGCGACGGACCCTTCGACGTTGCCGCCCTGCCCCGCGGCCATGTCGACGATCACGCTGCCGGGCTTCATCCGGGCGACATCGGACGCCGTGATCAGGCGCGGTGCCGCACGCCCGGGGATGAGGGCGGTCGTGATGATGATGTCGACGTCGGCCGCCTGCTCGGTGTAGATCTCGGCGGCCCGTCGGTCGTAGTCCGCGCTCGTCGCCTTCGCATAGCCGTCGGTGGACGCGGCGACCTCGACGTCGACCGGGAGGTACGTCCCCCCGATCGAGGTCACCTGGTCGGCGACTTCGGGGCGCGGATCGGTGGCGCGGACGACGGCTCCGAGGCTCGACGCCGCACCGATGGCCGCGAGCCCCGCGACTCCGGCTCCCGCGACGAGCACCTTCGCCGGCGGCACCTTGCCGGCAGCGGTCACCTGGCCCGTGAAGAAGCGGCCGAACTCGTGGGCGGCTTCGACGACCGCCCGATATCCGGCGATGTTCGCCATCGAACTGAGCACGTCCATGGACTGCGCCCGCGAGATGCGGGGCACCGCATCGAGAGCGACCGCGGTGATCCTGCGCTGCGCGAGAGCCTCGACCAGGTCGGGACGCAGTGCCGGCGACAGCAGGGCGATGAGGGTCGCCCCGTCGGCGAGGAGGGCGATCTCCTCCGGTCCGGGCGCCGTGATCGCGAGCACGATCTCACTCCCCCACGCCTCCGCCCTGTCCACGAGTACGGCACCGGCGGCTTCATAGTCCGCATCGGGGAACGACGCCGCCGCTCCTGCTCCTCGTTCGACCCTGACCGTGTGTCCCAGCCTGCCGAGCGACGCGATGGTCGCCGGGGTGGCCGAGACCCGTGCTTCGCCCGCAGGCTCCCGCACGATGCCGATGACTGCCACTGCTTCCTCCTCCACCCGTCTGCGTCGACGGGATCACCGGGGCGTCCGCGCCCCTGACTTCCCGCTCAGAGTACTGAGAGGGCGATCGGGAGCAGCCCTCTTTCGGCTCTATGACGGGGAAAGAAGCGAGGTTCTTACGGAAAGCAGAGGAGGAGATCGCGGCGAGAGCGGCTCAGCCCCAGACGCTCGGAGCCTTCACGCGCACGGGCGGGAGGGCGGATGCCGCGGCCCAGTCGTGCACCCAGGCGTCGATCTCCGGCACGCCGTCGGGCTTGCCGACCGCAGCGAAGAGCTCTTCGTTGCTGACGGTACCCCCGGTGCGACGCAGCATCCGGGCGCGCACGATCGCCCGGGCGTAGACCTCGCCGTCGACCACGGCCCGGTGCTCCAGGAAGAGGGCCTTGTCGTCGTGCCCGATGAAGCGCGACTGCACCTCGAACCGCTGCCAGAGCTGCAGCGACTTGCGGAACGTGACCGTCTCGCTGGAGACGACCGCGTACCAGCCGCGGTCCTTCATGGCGTCGAACAGTCCGGTGCGGATCAGCTGGTCCCAACGCCCGAGGTCGAACAGCGACAGATAGCGACCGTTGTTCATATGGCGCAGGATGTCGAGGTCGGTCGGCAGCGTCGTCAGGGTGATGCTGCCCACCGCCGTCGGGTCGAGGGTCTTCCCCCGTCGCACGCGGCGGCGAGCGCCGAGGATCACCAGAAGGGTCCGCCAGATCACGTTCACGAGGATCGATCGTAGCCAGACGCGCACGAATCACGAACATCGTTGTGCGAACCCTCCATCCCGTGACGCCCCGTCTCCGCGGGTCTCCGCTCGATTTCCTGTTCGCGGACGCCGCGCGTAGAGTCACGAACATGAGCGCCGAAGCCCAGCCTGAAGTCATCGTCCGTCCGGTCCGTGATGTGGATGCGGAAGCCCTCGGTCGCGTGCACGCCCAGTGCTGGCACGAGACCTACGACCACCTGATCAGCAAGGCAGCGCTCGAGAAGGTCTCGCCGCGGCGGATGGCCGAGCTCTGGACGCACTGGGCCTCGCAAGGCCCCGACTTCAAGATGAACGCCGCGCTCGTCGACGGCGAGATCGTCGGCTTCGTCGGTTCGGGACCGGCCCGCGACAAGGATGCTCCGGCGTTCCGCGAGCTCTACTTCATCTACCTGCTCGACGCCTGGCACTCGACCGGTATCGGCCAGAAACTGTTCGACGCCGCCGTCGAGAAGGACGAGCCGCTGTACCTGTGGGTCGCGGAGGACAACCCCCGTGCGCACCGCTTCTACACGCGCAACGGCTTCCACCTCGACGGCGCATCGCACACCGAGCCGTTCCTCGGTGAGACGCTGACCGAGGTCCGCTTCGTCCGACCCTGACGCGGCGCGCCCGTGCGGGATCGATTTCGCACCTCGCACGTCCCTCGCAGGCACGTTCTTGATCCCGCATGCACCACACTTCGATCCTCGTCGGACTCACCGGTGGCATCGCTGCGGGCAAGAGCACCGTCGCTCGTGAACTGACGGCCCTCGGTGCGCGCATCGTCGACGGCGATGCGGCAGCACGTGACGTCGTCGATCCTCGGACGCCCGGCGGGGCTGCGCTCGTGCGTTCGATCGCCGAACTGCTCGACACCGACGTGCTCGCCGCGGACGGCACCCTCGACCGCGCCGTGGTGAGCGCACGAGTCTTCAGCGACGCCGACCTCCTCCGTCAGTACAACGCGCTGCTGCGCCCGGCGATCCTCTCCGAAGTCGGGGCGAGGATCGAACGCGCCCGGCGGGCACCTGGTGTCGTCGTCCATGAGATCCCGTTGCTGAGTCGCACGACGGCGCCGCTGCCGTGGACCTACGACCTGATCGTGACGGTCGAGGCAGCGGAGGACCTTCGGCTCCGGCGCCTGCAGGACGGACGCGGATACGCCCCCGCCGAAGCGGAGCGCCGCATCCGCGCTCAGGGTGAGGAAGTCGATCGGATCGCGATCGCCGACGTCGTCGTGCGCACGGACGGCACCCTCGAAGAGACGCGGAGCGCGACCGCATCGCTGTGGGAGCGTCTCACCGCAGATCGTCCACCGCGGTGACGATCTCGACGAGTGACCGTTCGACGTCGTCCTGGGCGTAGCCGAGCAGCGCCGTCTCGGCGGGGTCAGTGTCGTAGGAGATCACCGCACCACGACCCTGGACGATGAACCGATCGGGGAGGAACGGATGCTCCTGGTCTCGCTCCTCGATCACGCTCCCGCTGCCTGCAGCGTCCGCGAGCAGCTGGAAATACTCGCGGTAGGTGAGATTGCGATCCCCGATCAGATAGGCGCGACCCGCTTCTCCCCCATCGAGCGCGCCCTGCACGGCCTGTGAGAGCGAGCGCACCGACATGTAGTTCGTGCCCCCAGGAGGAGCGAACAGTTCTGGATCGGCGAGTTCCCCGCGCGTCCACGCGATCATGCGTGCGAAGCGACGCATCCCGCGCTCATCGGCACCCACGATCGACGGCGGGTTCAGCGTCATCGCCGCGAAGCCGTCACCGCTCAACACCCGCGTGCGCTCATCCGCATCCCGGCGAGCGGCGACATACGGGATGCGCGCCGTCCATTCCGGATGCAGATGGTGATAGTAGCTGCCGACCTGCACGAAGCGTCCGACACCCGCAGCCTTGGCCTGCGCGGCGAACTGCGGCACACCGACACTCTGCGTGCGCGCCCAGAACGCATCGTCCTCTTGTTCAGCGGGAACATGACGGATGTCGTTGCCGGCCGCGAACACGATCGCGTCGAAGCCCTCCAGCATCCGCGGCGACGTCCCGGTATCCGTGTAGTCCCCCTGGAGCCGCGGCATGCCCTGCACCGCGCGCGGATCTCGGTCCGATGGATCCCGACGCGCCATCACGGTGACGTCGTCGCCTCGGGCGGCGAGGTCGGCGGCGACATGGCTGCCGATCATCCCGGTCGCTCCGACCACCAGCACCCGGCTCATGCGAACACCGCCCGGCCGTCGGAGATCACGGGTACGCCATCGCGTCGGAGTTCGAAATCGCCGTCGGGCCATGATTCGACCTCGAGCGTGTCGCCGGGGAGCACCGGCCCGCTGAAACGGCCCTGCAGCGCGGTCAGGTCAGCCGGATGCGCCCCCTGCTCCGTGGCGAGCACCAAGGTGGTCGAGGCGAGGGTGCACAGCCCCTGCAGGATCGGCCTCGGCTGCCCGATGCGAGCCGACGCCTCCGGATTGATGTGGATATGGTGCCGGTCACCGGTCAGGCGGTACAGGGCGGCCTGCGTCGGGAAGGTCCGGACCACG
Organism: Microbacterium sp. J1-1; assembly: GCF_024498615.1. Taxonomy (NCBI): domain Bacteria; kingdom Bacillati; phylum Actinomycetota; class Actinomycetes; order Micrococcales; family Microbacteriaceae; genus Microbacterium; species Microbacterium sp. J1-1. The sequence continues at coordinate 3,159,802 of NZ_CP089590.1, forward strand.
GCGCCGATGCCCGCAGGACGTGTCACGGGCGCAGTCCGCGACGCACCGCGCTCTCCGCCGAAGCCGCCGAGACCGGGGGCGAACAGCGACCACATGGCGGTGAATTCCTCGCACTCGACGATCACGTCGAAGATCGCCGCCGAGCCCTTGTCCCAGACTTCGCCGACCCGGCCCGAAAGTCGCAGCGCACCGGTGCGGGGCAGTGGCCGACGCACCTCGAGCGTCTGCGAACCGTGCACGGCCCGGTCGTCGAACGCGCCGGCGCCGGCGAGGACATCGGGTGCCCATTGCGCAAGCGTGAGGCCGAACGTCGGCAGCACCCGCAGCCGGTCTTCGAAGACGAGGTCGAGGTCGGTGGCCTGCGCGCCGACAGCGAGCGCATAGAGGATGACGTCCTTCTCGTCGTACCCGATGGTCCGCTCGCCGAGGTCGCGCCCTGCCCAGTCCGCCGCGCTCATGCGCCGTACACCGCCTCGGGCGCGGTGCCTTCGGTGACGAGCGCCCGGACGGCATCGCCGACCTCCGCCGCCGACCAGCGTCGATCGAGTTCGCGGACTGCGCCGTGTCGCCACCCCTCTTCGAGGCAGATACGGCCGCCCTCGACTTCGATCACACGGCCACTGATCGTGCAGTCGGCACTCGCGAGCCACGCCACCACCGGCGAGACGTTCGCAGGATCCATCCGGTCGAAGCCGCCATCCGGTGCGGCCATCGCGTCGGCGAAGGGCCCCTCGGTCATCCGAGTGCGCGCGGAGGGGGCGATCGCGTTGACGGCGACGCCGTAGCGTCCGAGTTCAGCCGCGGCGACGAGGGTGAGAGAAGCGATGCCGCCCTTGGCAGCCGAGTACGCCGCCTGCCCGATGCTGCCTTGAAGGCCGGCTCCCGAGGAGGTGTTGATGACACGCGCGAGGGGCTGCCGTCCTGCCTTGGATTCCGCACGCCAGTATGCGCTGGCGTGGCGAAGCGGGGCGAAATGGCCCTTCAGATGCACGCGGATGACCGCATCCCATTCGTCTTCGCCGGCATTGACGAGCATCCGGTCACGCACGAATCCGGCGTTGTTGACGAGGATGTCGAGACGGCCGAAGGTGGACACGGCTTGCTCGACGAGCTCTGCGGCTTGGCCGAAGTCCGCGATGTCGGCGCCGTTGGCCACGGCGTCGCCGCCCGCGGCACGGATGATCTCCACGACCTCCTGCGCCGGACCGACCGAGTCTCCGGCACCGTCCAACGTCGTGCCGAGGTCGTTGACCACGACCGCGGCACCCTGCCGAGCGAGTTCGAGAGCGTGCTCGCGGCCGAGGCCGCGCCCCGCCCCGGTGACGATGGCGACGCGGCCTTCGAGGATTCCTGCCATGAGTCGACTCTCCTTTGAGGCTGTGGCTGCTGCGGACCGCTCTGAGAGCGGTGGATGCACCCGATGCTACCAACCAAGCAATTGCTAGGGCAAATGTCCACAAGGGGTTACCCTGCAAACCAAGCAAGTGCTAGGGTGCCTTGAGCAAACGTTAGGTTAGGTGTCCGATGACGATCACTTCCACCCTGCATCCTGACGGTGTCCGCACCGTCACGATGGACTATCCGCCGGTGAACGCGCTGCCCGTGGCCGGGTGGTTCGATGTCGCCGCAGCGATGCGCGAAGCCACAGCCGATGCCGAGACACGCGTCGTGATCCTGCGGGCGGAAGGGCGGGGCTTCAACGCCGGCGTCGACATCAAGGAGATGCAACGCATCGAAGGCTTCTCCGGCATCCTCGGCGCGAACCGCGGTTGCTACGAGGCCTTCAAGGCGATCTATGAGTGCGCGGTGCCCGTGATCTCGGCGGTCAACGGCTTCTGCCTGGGCGGCGGTGTCGGGCTCGTCGGCAACAGTGATGTGATCGTCGCCTCCGATGACGCCACCTTCGGTGTCCCCGAAGTCGACCGGGGCGCACTCGGCGCAGCGACTCATCTGTCACGACTCGTGCCGCAACACATGCTGCGCTCGATGTATTACACGAGCCGCACCGTCACGGCGCGACGGCTGGAGGAGTTCGGCTCCGTCGCCGCCGTCGTGCCGCGCGACGAGCTCGACGCCACCGCCCTCGCCCTCGCCCAGGAGATCGCCGCCAAGGACCCGCGCGTCATTCGTGCGGCCAAGGAGGCGCTGAACGGCATCGACCCGATCGACGTCAACCGCAGCTACCGGTTCGAGCAGGGATTCACCTTCGAGCTCAATCTCGCCGGGGTCGCGGACCAGCATCGCGACGCGTTCGTCGCGACCGGCGAGAACCTCTCGACATGAGCGTCGTGGCCTCCTCTCCCACGGAGGTCGCATCGTTGATCCACGACGACATGACGATCGGGATCGGCGGATGGGGCTCCCGTCGCAAACCGATGGCCCTCGTGCGACAGATCGTGCGCTCCGGCGCTCGCCGACTGCGCATCGTCAGCTTCGGCGGCCCCGACGTCGGCATCCTCTGCGCCACCGGGCAGGCCGCCGAGATCGTGCACGGCTTCGTGTCGCTCGACAGCATCCCGATCGACCCGCACTTCGCGTCCGCGCGCCAGTCCGGCGCGGTGCGCAATGTCGAGTACGACGAGGGGATGCTGGTCGCCGGACTCCGTGCCGCCTCCCGCAGGCTCCCCTTCGAGGTCACCCGTTCCGGGGCGGGCTCGGACGCCGTGACCCGCAATCCCGATATCCGCACGGTCACCTCGCCGTACGCCGACGCCGAGGTGCTGGTGGCGATGCCCGCCGTGCCCCTCGACCTCGCGCTGCTGCACCTCGACCGCGCGGACGCGTCGGGGACAGCCGTGTGCCTCGGCCCCGACCTCTACTTCGACGACCTCCTCGCGGGGGCGGCGGCGCGGACCGTGGTCAGCGTGGAAGCCGTGGTCGACACGGCCGATCTGGTCGTCGACGCCGGGCCCACGGCCTCGGTCCTCGACCGCACGCTCACCACCCTGGTCGTCGTGTCACCCGGAGGCTCGGGGTTCACCGCCCACCCGCCGCACACCGCAAGGGACGAGCATCTCCAGCGTGCGTACGCGGAGTCCGCCGCTTCCCCCGCCGCGTGGGCCGACTTCCGTGCCCGGTTCATCGACGTCGATGACGATGCGTACCGCGCCTCGGTCGCGGCCTTCCACACGAGGCCGTCGTCATGACCGCCACCCGCGCCGAGGTCGCCGCGGTGGCCTGCAGCGACCTGTTCCGCGGCGCCGGGACGATCCTCGCCAGCACCGTCGGCATCGTCCCCACGATCGGCGCTCGGTTGGCGCGCCTGACCCACGCACCCGACCTGCTCCTCAGCGACGGCGAAGCGACGCTGTACGCCGACACACCCGCCGTGGACGAGCCGTTCCGCGAACCCGAGGCGCCCTTCGCCTACGCACGTCTGTTCGAGTTGATCGCCCGAGGCCGCCGTCACGTCGTCATGGGCGCCGCACAGATCGACCGGCAGGGCGACCAGAACCTGTCCGCTATCGGCGACCGCGACCATCCGAGCCGGCAACTGCTGGGTGCACGGGCCGCGGCGACGAACACGGTGAACCACGCCACCAGCTACTGGATCGCCCGGCACAGCCCCCGCGTGTTCGTGGAACGGGTAGACGTCGTCACCGGCGTCGGGCCCGCCCGCGCACGAGCCGCCGGTGCCGACCGGTTCCAGGACCTGCGGCGGATCGTCACCGACCTCGCCGTGCTCGACTTCACCGGGCCCGCCGGCACCGTCGCGCTCGTGAGCCTGCATCCCGGTGTCGCGCTCGATCAGGTGACGGCTGCCACCGGCTTCCCCGTGCACATCCCCGCCGACGTCCCCGAGACCCGGCTCCCGACCGACGAGGAGCTCCGCCTCGTGCGCGAGCGACTGGACCCCCGCGGACTCCGCGACCGAGAGGTGACCGCATCATGACCACACCCCCACAGCTGTCCACAGCGCTCACCCGAGTCACGGGCGTCGATCATCCCATCGTGCAGACCGGCATGGGCTGGGTCGCCGGCGCCCGACTGGTCTCCGCCACCGCACAGGCCGGCGCCCTCGGCATCCTCGCCTCGGCGACCATGACGTACGACGAGCTCGAACGGCAGATCATCGAGGTCGCCGAACGCACCGACCGTCCGTTCGGCGTGAACCTGCGGGCGGATGCCGGCGACGCGGCGGAGCGTGTCGAACTCCTCATCCGTCACGGTGTCAAGGTGGCGAGCTTCGCCCTCGCACCCCGTCGCGAACTCATCGAGCGACTCAAGGAGAACGGCGTGGTGGTGATCCCCTCGATCGGCGCGGTGCGCCATGCGGAGAAGGTCGCCGCATGGGGCGCGGATGCGGTGATGGTGCAAGGCGGCGAGGGCGGCGGCCACACCGGTGCGGTGCCGACGTCGATCCTGCTGCCCTCCGTGGTCGCCGCGGTCGACATCCCGGTGATCGCGGCCGGTGGCTTCCACGACGGAAGGGGCCTCGCTGCCGCGCTCGCCTATGGAGCCGCTGGCGTCGGAATGGGCACGAGGTTCTTGCTCACGAGCGACAGCGCGGTGCCCGAGGCGATCAAGCAGCGCTACCTCGGCTTCGGGCTCGACGGCACGGTCGTCACCACCAAGGCCGACGGGATGCCACACCGGCTGCTGCGCACCGAGTTCGTCGAGGACCTCGAAGGCGGCGGCGGACTGCGCCGACTCGGCCCGACGCTGCGACGCTCCCTGGAGTTCAAGAGGATGTCGGGGCTGAGCTGGCCGCAGATGGTCAAGGACGCGGTGTCGATGAAGAAGGCGACCGGTCGTTCCTGGGCGCAGATGACACTCGCCGCGAACACCCCGATGCTCCTCAAGGCCGGCCTCGTCGAGGGCGACACCCGAGCCGGGATGCTCGCGGCGGGCCAGGTGGTCGGCATGATCGACGACCTGCCCAGCTGTGAGGAGCTCGTCGATCGGGTGGTGCGCGACGCCGTCACCCACCTCCGCACCGCTGCGTCCTGTCTCCTCGACTGAGGCCGCCCCCGGGCTTCGATCGCCGAGACCCCTCTCACGCGCCGAGACCCCTCTCCGCCGGCGTCGGCAGAGAGGGGTCTCGGCGAGAACTGGGGGTCTCGGCGTCGTTCAGAGGCGCTCGATGATCGTGGCGTTCGCCAGGCCACCGCCCTCGCACATGACCTGCATGCCGTAGCGTCCGCCGGTACGCTCCAGCTCGTTCAGCAAGGTGGTCATGAGCCGGGTGCCGGTCGCACCGATCGGGTGCCCGAGCGCGATGCCGCCACCGTTGACGTTGAGCTTCTCGCGCGGCACCCCGGTCTCCTGCAACCAGGCGAGCACGACGGACGCGAACGCCTCGTTCACCTCGAACAGATCGATGTCGTCGAGCGACATCCCGGAACGCTCCATGGCGTAGTGCGTCGCGGGGATCGGAGCCGTGAGCATGAAGACGGGGCTGTCGCCACGCACCGACATGTGGTGGATGCGCGCCCGTGGCGTGAGGCCATGGTCCTTGACCGCCTGCGCGCTCGCGACGAGCACCGCACTGGAGGCGTCACTGATCTGTGACGCGACCGCAGCCGTCAACCTCCCGCCCGGGGTGAGCGTCTGGAGCCCCGCCATGCGCTCGAGCGAGGTGTCGCGGCGCACACCCTCGTCGTGGTCGAGGCCGTTCAGCGGCGCGATCTCGTTCACGAACCGCCCCTCGTCCTGGGCCACGGCGGCGCGCTGGTGGCTCTCCAGGGCGAACTGCTCCATCTCCTCCCGGGAGATGTCCCACTTCTCGGCGATCATCTCGGCACCCACGAACTGAGAGATCTCCTGGTCGGGGTATCGGGCCTGCCAGCCCGGCGACTCGGCGAACGGTGTCGTGAAGCCATAGGCCTCACCCGCGACCATGGCCGAGGAGATCGGCAGCTGAGACATGTTCTGCAGGCCGCCCGCGATGACCAGGTCGTTCACTCCGCTCATCACGGCCTGCGCGGCGAAGTGCACCGCCTGCTGACTCGACCCGCACTGTCGATCGATCGTGACCCCCGGCACATGCTCGGGAAAACCTGCGACCAGCACGGCTGAACGACCGACGTTGCCGGACTGACCGCCGATCGTGTCGGTCGCACCGATGATGACGTCATCGAGCGCACCGGGGTCGATGCCGGTGCGCTCGACCAGCGCCCGCAGACTGTGCGCCCCGAGGTCGGCCGGATGGATGCCCGAGAGCGAGCCGCCGCGCTTGCCGACCGGCGAGCGGACCGCGTCGACGATGTATGCCTCTGCCATGTTCTTCCTTCTCTCTGAACTCACGCGTGCTGACTGCTGACGGCGACGACCTCGCCGGTCATGTAAGAGGAGTATGCGCTCGCGAGGAACACCATGACGTTGGCGACCTCCCAGGGTTCCGCCGCCCGCCCGAACGCTTCTCGGGCCTTGAGCTCTTCGAGCAGCTCGGGCGAGGTGACCTTCTCCAAGAACGGATGCATCGCCAGACTCGGCGAGACCGCGTTGACGCGGATTCCGTGCGGGGCGAGGTCCATTGCAGCGCTGCGGGTCAGCGCCATCACCCCGGCCTTCGCGGCAGCGTAGTGTGCCTGCTCGACCTGCGCCCGCCAGCCGATGACCGAGGCGTTGTTCACGATGACTCCAGCCGTGCCTGCCGCGACCATACGCCGACCCACGGCACGGATGCACCGGAAGGTACCGGTGAGCGTCACGTCGAGCACCTTGTCCCACTGCTCGTCGGTCATGTCGAGGATCGGCACCGAGCCGCCGAGCCCCGCGTTGTTGATCATGACGTCGATGGGGCCGCCGTCTTCCGCGAGGTCGAGGAACGCCGTGATCTGCTCCTCGACGGTCACATCGCACACGGCCGTGCTCACCCGGTCCGCCCCGAATCGATCACCGAGCTCCTGCTGCGTCTCGGCGAGGCGACCGGCATGCGTGTCGCCGAGGACGACGAGCGCCGCCCCTTCCTCCAGGCAGCGGATCGCCGCGGCCTGGCCGATGCCGGCGCCGGCGGCGGCCGTGATGACGACACGCTTCCCGGTCAGCAGTCCGTGGCCAGGAACGTACTCGGGTGCGGTGGGGATCATGGGCGGGCCTCTCGGGGCAGGCCGAGCATACGCTCAGCGATGACGTTGCGCTGGATCTCGTCCGAGCCGCCGTAGATCGTGTCGGAACGGCTGAACAGGAAAAGCGTCTGGAGGTCGTCGAGCGCATAGTCCGCACCGACGAGGAGGGAAGCGGGACCGGCGATCTCCATCGCGAGCTCGCCGAGCGAGCGGTGCCAGTTGGACCACAGCAGCTTCGTGACCGAAGCACCGTCGCCCTGCTCGCCGCCGAGCGCGCGCAGGGCGTGCTGTCGGATCACTTCGAGGTCCATCCTCGCCCGGACCAGCCGGTCGCGGAGCACGGCGTCGTCGATCGCACCGGTGCGCGTGGCCAGGTCGATCACCGCATCCATCTCGCGGCGGAACGCGATCTGCTGGGCCAGGGTCGACACGCCCCGCTCGAAGCCGAGCGTCGCCATCGCGACTTTGAAACCGTTGCCCTCACCACCCACGACGAGGTCGGCGGCGGTGCGGGCATCGTCGAAGAACACCTCGTTGAACTCGCTGGTGGCGGTCAGCTGCAGGATCGGGCGCACCTCGACGCCGGGCTGATCCATCGGCACCAGCAGGTACGACAGGCCCTGATGGCGGGTGGAGCCGGGTTCGGTGCGTGCGATCACGAAGCACCAGTCGGCGTGCTGGGCGAGCGAGGTCCACACCTTCTGCCCGGTGATCGACCATTCGTCGCCCACGCGTTGCGCCTTGGTGGACACCGCGGCGAGGTCGGAACCGGCACCCGGCTCGGAGTATCCCTGGCACCACAGCTCTTCGACGGCGACGATGCCGGGCAGGAACCGGGCCTGCTGCTCGGCGGTCCCGTGAGCGATGAGGGTCGGTCCGAGCAGTTCTTCGCCGAGGTGGTTCACCCGCGCCGGCGCATCCGCCCTGGCGTACTCCTCGTGGAAGATGACCTGCTGCGCGATGCTGAGTCCGCGCCCGCCGTGCTCGACGGGCCAGGCGACGCACGTCCAGCCTGCGGACGCCATGTGGCGGTTCCATTCCAGCCGCGCCTCGAAGTCCTCGTGCTCCCGTCCGGATCCCCCGCGGCCGCGCAGGTCGGCGAAGCGGCCGGTGAGGTTCTCGTCCAGCCAACCGCGGATCTCGGCGCGGAACCGCTCATCCGCGTCGTGCTGCGTCGCGTCCATCGGTGCTCCTCATCGAGTCATGGTCTTCGGCATGCCGTTCACGTATAGTATCAATAAACCAAGCGATTGTTTGGTTGATCGCAGGAGTTCAGAGAGGAACCCGTCATGACCGTCGAATCCGCCGACGCCGTGGTCACCTACGAGGTGCGCGGGGCGACCGCGATCATCCGCTTGAACCGCCCTCAGTATCGCAACGCGCAGAACTCCCGGGTCACCTACGCGCTCGACGCCGCCTTCACCCGCGCCGTCGACGACGACTCCGTCAAGGTCATCGTGCTCGGCGGCAACGGCAGACACTTCTGCGCGGGCCACGACATCGGCACACCCGAGCGCGACATCGACCAGAGCTTCGAGCGCAAGGCCGTCATCTGGTGGGACCACGTGGGCGCTCAGGGCGTCGATTCCCGCTTCGCGCGCGAGTCGGAGGTGTACCTCGGCATGTGTCGGCGCTGGCGCGAGATCCCGAAACCCGTGATCGCGATGGTGCAGGGCGCCTGCATCGCCGGCGGCCTCATGCTCGCGTGGTCGTGCGACTTCATCGTCGCCGCAGACGACGCGTTCTTCCAGGACCCTGTCGTGGCGATGGGCATACCGGGAGTCGAGTTCTTCGCGCACCCCTGGGTGACCAACCCCCGCGCAGCAAAGGAGATGCTCTACACCGGCGACCGGATGCCGGCCTCGCGTGCGCACGAGCTCGGAATGGTGAACCACGTCGTCCCGCTCGAGGAGTTGGAGGAGCGGACGCTCGAGATCGCGGAACGTATCGGACGAATGCCACGGCTCGGACTCGCGCTGACCAAGAAGGCAGTCAACCAGGCCGAGGATCTGCAGGGCATGCGCGCCGGAATGGACTCGGTGTTCGGGCTGCATCACGCCGCCCATGCGCACAACGCCGAGGTCGGCGGAGACTCCCTCAGCGGGGTCGATGTCCGATCGATCAAGGCCGACGCCGCACGCGGAGGAGAGAAGTGAACCTCGATCTGACTCCGGAGCAGGAGGCGTTCGCCGCGGAGGCGCGCGCCTGGCTCGACGTGCATGTGCCGAAGAGCCCTCTGCCCTCGATGGACACCGAGGCCGGGTTCGCCGCGCACCGCGAGTGGGAGGCCACGCTCGCTGCCGGTCGATGGTCGGTCGTGTCCTGGCCGGAGCGGTACGGCGGTCGCGATGCGGGAATCACCGAATGGGTGCTGTTCGAGGAGGAGTACTACCGCGCCGGTGCGCCGACTCGCGTCGCGCAGAACGGGATCTCACTCCTCGCACCGATCCTGTTCGAACACGGGACCCCTGCGCAGCACGAACGGTTCCTGAGACCGATGACCGACGGATCGCTGATCTGGGCGCAGGCCTGGTCGGAGCCGGGCGCCGGCAGCGACCTCGCCGCGATCCGCAGCACCGCACGCCGTGACGACGCCCGTGGAGGGTGGGTGCTCAACGGCCAGAAGATCTGGAGCTCGCGGGCGGTGTGGGCCGATCGCGGCTTCGGGCTCTTCCGCTCCGACCCCGAAGCGCAGCGGCATCACGGGCTCACCTATTTCCTGTTCCCGATGGACGCCGAGGGCATCACCGTGCGGGCGATCGCACAGCTCGACGGCACGACCGGATTCGCGGAGATCTTCTTCGACGACGTGTTCGTACCCGATGCCGACGTGCTGGGCGCTCCGGGCGACGGCTGGCGCGTGGCGATGAGCACGGCCGGGAACGAGCGCGGGCTCTCACTGCGCGCCCCCGGACGCTTCCTTGCGGCGACCGACCGCCTGATCGCACTGCAGTCCGAGCGTGGAGCACCGACGGAAGATGATGCCGTCGTCGACTCGTGGATCGGCGCCGAGGCCTACCGGCTCTTCACGTGGCAGACCGTCAGCACGCTGCTCGAAGGAGGGACCGTGGGCGCGGAGGGCAGCGTCAACAAGGTGTTCTGGTCCGAGCTCGACGTGCACATCCACGAGACGGCGCTGCGCATCCTCGGCCCGGATGGTGAGCTGCGGGGTGCCTCCGCGGTCGACGGCGGGCGCTGGGTCGACGACTACCAGTTCTCCCTCGCCGGCCCCATCTACGCCGGAACGAACGAGGTCCAGCGCAACATCATCGCGGAGCGGATCCTCGGGCTCCCCCGCGGCGGAGACGGAAGGCGCGCATGATGCGGTTCCTGCCCACGGAAGAACAGCTCGCATTCGCAGAGGCGATCGACGAGATCGTCGAGGGGAGCGGCGGCGCGGACGTCGCACGCAGCTGGGCTGACGGCGACACCGCCCCGGGCCTCGCTCTCTGGGAGCAGTTCGCCGAACTGGGCCTGCTCGGCCTGCGCGTCAGCGAGGAGACGGGTGGTTTCGGCGGCACGCTGAGCGATCTCGTGGTCGTGTTCGAGCGACTGGGGTACCACGGCGTTCCCGGCCCGTACCTCGAGACGGTCGCCCTGCTTCCCGGGCTGGTGGACGACGACACCAGGAGCGAACTCGCCGCCGGTGCGCTCGCGACGGCAGCAGTCGACGGCACAGCTCCCGCCGCGCTCGACGCTGCCCTCGCCTCACACCGATATCTCGTGCGCGACGGCGCACTGCACCACGGCGTGGCCGGAGACGAGCTGACTTCGGTCGCACCGACTCGGCGGCTCGCACGGCTCACTCCGACCGGCGACGCCGTGCCGCTCGGTCCCGGTGCGCTGGACGCAGCGCTCAACGAGGCGAGTCTCGCCGCTGCGGCGACCCTGGTCGGTGCCGGGGAGCGGATGCTGGCGGAAGCGGTGTCGTACGCGAAGGTGCGCGAGCAGTTCGGTCGCCCGATCGGCGAGTTCCAGGCACTCAAACACCAGCTGGCGGATGTGCGCATCGCGCTGAGCTTCGCGCGGCCGCTGGTGTGGAATGCCGCGCTCCGTGCCGATGAGCCCGATGAGGACCGGGCGATCTCCGCCGCGAAGGTCGCCGCCGGCGATGCGGCCGTGCTCGCTGCGCGAACCTCGTTGCAGGTGCATGGTGCGATCGGCTACACCGCCGAGCACTCGCTGCGGATCTGGCTCGGCCTCGCCCCCGCACTGAGCGCGGCCTGGGGTACTCCCGAGTTCCACCGGGCGCGCATCGCCCGCGATATCCTCCCGAAGGAGCGGTGATGTCGTTCGAACCCGACGAAGACCAACAGGAGCTCGTCGCTCTCGTACGCGGCCTCCTGAACCAGCGTGCAGACAGCGCGGCGAACCGGCGCGCACTGGAGAGCGCGGAGCGCTTCGACGTCGGCCTGTGGCGTCTGCTCTGCGAAGAGATCGGCATCGCCGGCATGGCGATCCCCGAGGATTTCGGCGGGGCCGGGTTCACTCTGCGGGAAGCGCAGCTCGTCCTCGAGGAGATCGGATACTCCCTCGCCCCCTCTCCCTATCTCGGCTCGGTCGCGATCGCCGCGCAGGCGATCCTCGCGACGGGCGACGTGGATGCTGCTGCACGACTCCTGCCCGGCATCGCGGAGGGATCCTCCTCGGCGGCGCTCGCCTGGGCCGCCCCCGACGGACGCTTCGCCCCCGACCGCGTCGACCTCCGCGCCGAGGACGGCGATGGCTGGAGACTCAGCGGCACGTGCGGGTTCGTGCTCGACGGCGCCCTCGCCGATGTGCTGCTCGTGATCGCGCAGACGAGGGAAGGCCCGCGGCTGTTCGAGGTGCTCGACCCGGAGGATGTGATCCGAGAGGACACCCCCACCATGGACCAGACGCTCCGCCTGGGGAGGCTCTCGTTCGACGAGGTGCCGGCGCGCCCGCTCGGTACCGCCGATCCCGCGATGTGGGAGACCGTACGCGCGCTCGCCCTCACGGCGATCAGCGCCGTGCAGGCGGGAACCGCGTCCCGGGCGCTCGAAGAGACCGTGGCGTACGCGAAGCAACGGGTGCAGTTCGGTCGCGCGATCGGCTCGTTCCAGGCGATCAAGCATCGTCTGGCCGACATGCACGTGCAGGTCGAGGTCGCCCGCACGGCGTCGCGCGCGGCATCCGACGCCCTCGCCGAAGGGGCCGTCGACCGATTCGAGCTCGCGGCTATTGCCAAGGCCACCGCGTCAGACGCGCTGGAACACGTCGCGGCCGAGATGATTCAGCTGCACGGCGGGATCGCGATCACCTGGGAACACGACGCGCATCTGGTCTTCAAGCGCGCGCACTCCCTGGGTCAGCTCTTCGGCACCGCGCGCGAGGAGCGCGAGCGCGCGGGGAGCTGGGCGCTCGCGAGCCGATGATTCGCCGTCACCTCAGCGTTCGTGGACGTCACGGCGATGCCCGGCATGGACGATCACGACCGTGAGCACGCGATCCTCTATGCGGTACACCACGCGATAGTCGCCGCTGCGCACCCGCCACTCGGCGCGAGCCGTGAGCTTCTTCGCCGCCGGAGGGCGCGGATCCTCCGCCAGCAGACCGATGACCGCCTCGACGCGACGCTTCGCCTCAGGGGGGAGCTTGCGGATCGCGCGAACAGCGACCGGGAGAACCTGGACGGTATACGTCACGAAGTCAAGCCGAGGTCTCGCTTGACGTCGTCCCAGGGGATCGGCGTCTCACTCAGGCGCTCCGTCTCGTCCCACGCCTCATCGACGGCACGGATGTCGGCGAGTTCCTCGGCGTCTTCGAGAAGACGCTCGAGGAGGGAAGCGTCGACGATGGCCGCGACCGGAGGACTGCGTCGCAACGCCGCCTGCTCCGTCCAGTCGGTGTACTTGCGCCGCTCCTGGAACAGCCAGCGTCCGTCGAGACGGACGAGCGTGTCGTCGTAGCGGTCTGCGAGGGTGAAGCGCACCCGCCCCTCGCCCGTCTCGCTGATGTGGTGCGACATGCAGGTGGTGTGCGCCCGCGCGGTGCCTCCGCCGATCTCGACATCGCTCGGCGACAGCGCATGAGTCGTCACGGTGAACGCGGCGAGCGCGCTGAATGCCGCGATCAACTCCTCCTGGCCCTGCGGCGATTCGGCGGGTTCTTCGGCGCGCGGACGGAACATCAGCATCCGCCCGTCCGGCACGAACAATCCCGCCATCTCCGTGAAGCGCCGCTGATCCGCGAACCGCGCGTAGCGGGCGATCACGCGGGTGATGGCGAGCCAGTCGGCGAATCCCACGCTCACGAGGCACCCCCGTCGCGGTGACGGTGCAGCGGGGTTGCCGCCTCCGCCGACCACGAGGTGCGACGACGGTCCGGCTCGACAGCGGCGAGCGGCTCGACGGGCCGAAGGGTCTCCCGGCTGCGGCGGGCGAGTTCCTGGTAGATCCGCACGCCGTTGCGCTTCCAGGCGAGCGCCTGTTCGTCAAGCGGGCCGACCACGCGTGCGGGCGTGCCGAGCGCTTTCGTCCTCGGGGGGATCACGGTTCCCGCCATCACGACAGCGCCGGCGCCGAGGAGTACCTCCGCACCGATCTCCGCGCCGTCGAGCACTGTGGCACCGATGCCGATCAGCGCGAATGATCCGATGCGACATCCGTGCAGCACGGCCCCATGCCCGACGTGACTGTTCGGCTCGAGCACCGCATCGGCGCCGGGGAAGGCATGGATGACACAGGAATCCTGGACGTTCGAACCTTCGCCGACGAGGATCCGCCCGAAGTCGCCTCGCAGACTCGCGAACGGTCCGATGTAGCACCCGGGACCGATGATGACGTCGCCGATCAGGCTGGCAGTCTCATGCACGAACGCAGTCGGATGCACGACAGGCACGACCCCGTCGAAGGCATAGGCGGGCATCAGGCGACCTGACCGCCGTCGATCACGAAGTCCTGCCCGGTGCAGTAGCTGCTGGCGGAGCTGGCGAGATACGCGACCAGATTCGAGATCTCCTCCGGGCGACCGGCCCGAGGGATCGGGATGCGCGAGATGAAACCCACTCCTGCACGCGTGTCCTCGGTGATCATGGGGGTGTCGACCGCGCCGGGGCACACGGTGTTCACGCGGATCCCGTTGTCGGCGAGCTCGCGGGCGAGCGCGCGCGAGACGCCGCGCAGACCCCATTTCGACGCAGAGTAGGGGACGCGGTTGGCGTATCCAGCGACACCGGCCGTGGACGCGATGTTGACGATGGACGCCCCCTCGCCGAGGAGCGGGAGCAGAGCCTGGACGCCGAGCATCGGTCCGATGAGGTTCACATCGAGGGTGAGGCGGATGACCCGCTCCGGGGTTTGCGCGAGCGGGCCTTCGGGACAGAAACCGGCGTTGTTGACGAGCACGTCGACGCGCCCGAACCGCTCCTTCGCGGCCTCGGCGACCCGCGCCCACGCGTCGGCCGAGGAGACATCGTGCGCGAGACCTATGGCTCGCTCCCCGAAAGCTGCAGCGACGTCGGCGACGGCCGCACCGTCGAGGTCGGTGAGCACGAGGTCGGCGCCGAGCTCATGGAAGAGCGCGGCGTGTGCGCGACCCTGTCCACCCGCAGCCCCGGTGATCACGGCGACGCGGCCGGTGAGATCGATGACGGGCTTTGCATTCATGTTGTTCCTCCGCGATAGTTAGCAAACAAGCATTTGGTTTATTTAGGGAGACAGGATGCCGCGACTGCATCACATCGGGATCACGGTGAGCGACACGGCGACCGCGACCGCCTTCTACCGGACCGCGACCGACGGCGAGGTCATCGGTCCGCTCGTCAAGAGCGGTGCCGCCGTCGAGGCCACCACAGGGTATCCCGGCGTCGAGATCCTGCTGACGTTCATCCGTCTGGCGGATGGCGTCTTCCTCGAGCTCGCCGAGTACCGCGGCGCGGACACCCCACGCATCGATCCCGACAACGGGCACACCGGCGCCGCGCATCCGGCCATCGTCGTGACGGACATCGAGGCGAGTCTCGCCCGCCTGGCAGCACTCGGACACCATCCGCTGTCGCCGACGATGACGGCGACAGCGGGCCCCCTCGAGGGCTACCGCTACGTGTACGTCCTCGGCCCGGATGACGTGCGCGTCGAGCTGCTGCAGGAACCTCACTGACCCACTCCCCGGAGTCCCGTGCCGAGCAGGCGCAGATCGTCGTCATCCAGCGCGAGGTCGACCGAAGCCGCTGAATCGCGCACGCTCTGGGCGCGACTCGCTCCCGGAATCGGGATCAGAATCGGCGAGAGGGACAGCAGCCATGCCAGCACCACCCGCTGCGGACTCACTCCGTGCCGCTCGGCGACCACCCCGGCGGAGGCGGCAGTGCCGCCGAGCTCCTTGGCCGCGCGCATGCCGCCCAGCGGGCCCCAGGCGAGGAAGGCGAGTCCGAGTTCCTCGCAACGGCGCAGCACAGGTTCACTCGACCGCTCCTGCACCGAATACTCGTTCTGAACACTGACCAGGGCATCGCCGAGCACGCGCCGCGCGATCTCCAGCTGCGCCACATCCACATTCGAGACGCCGACCCGCATCACCACGCCCTCGTCCACGAGCTGCCGCATCGCCCCCATCGATTCCTCGAAAGGCACGCGCACATCGGGCCGGTGGTGCTGGTACAAGGGCAGCGCGTCGAGACCGAGCCGCTGCGCCGACGCCCGGGCGGCGGCAGCCAGATGCTCCGGCGAACCGTCCACCCACCAGGTCGCGGCCGGTCCGCGCGTATGCCCGCCCTTGGTCGCGATCACCACGCGCTCGAGGGCATCCGGATGACGTCGCAGCGCCTCGATCAAAGCGCACTCGTTCACCCCCATCTCCCCCGTGGGTCCGTACGAGTCCGCCGTGTCGAACAGCGTGATACCGGCATCCACCGCGGCATGCACAGCCCGGACGCCTCGCTCGACATCGGCGTCGGGCACCTGCGTCAGAGTCATCGCCCCCATGCCGATGGCCGAGACCCGGAGGTCTCCGATCGCACGGTTCGGCATCATCGCCCCACGACCGTCCATCCCCCGTCGACGGGGAGGCACTGCCCGATCACGTGCGTGGCGTCGCGCAGCATCCACACGATCGCACCGGCGATCTCGGACGGATCCGCGAGGCGTCCGCGAGGCGTCCGCCGCTCCACCGCCGCCAGGTCGTAGCCCCCGTCGACCATGTCCTGCACCATCGGGGTCAGCGTGTGCCCCGGGGCGACGGCGTTGACCCGCACACCGAGCGGCGCCCACTCCACGGCGAGGTTCTCCATCAGCTGACGCTCCGCCGCCTTCGCGGGCCCGTAATCGGCCTGGTTCGCCCAGCCGCGGTACGCCGTCGTGGACGACACCAGAACGATCGAGGCCGGCGCTCCGTCGAGGCGCCGCACCAGAGCACGAGAGACCGCGAGCGTGCCGACGACATGCACGTCGTAGAGCAGGCGCAGGCGGTCGAGGTCGATCTCCAGGGCAGGCACGAACGCACCGCGGATGCCGTGGCAGGCGACCAGTCCGGTCACGGAGCCACGGGCCCATGAGCGCCCCATCGCCGCCTCGACCGCCGCCTCGTCGCGCAGGTCCACGACCTCCGTCTCGACCCCGGGGCGCCCACTCGACGCGAGATCGAAGACGGTCACCCGACAGCCGCGGTCGAGGAGCAGCTCGACGACCGCGGCACCGATGCCACTGGTGCCACCGGTCACGATCACGTGGTCACCTGTCGACTGTCGCGCCATATGCAGCTCCCTCGCTGTTCACCCTTCCGGGCATGCTACTGTGATTCCCAAACAAGCGCTAGGTTTAGCGCCGGTCGCGCGAAGGAGCGGGGATGTCGGACAAGCGGTTGAGCATCGAGGAGGCGGTCGCCACCATCGAGAGCGGTATGACGATCGGCATCGGCGGCTGGGGGTCGCGGCGCAAGCCGATGGCCCTGGTGCGCGAAATCCTCCGTCGTGACATCACCGACCTCACCGTCGTCGCCTTCGGCGGGCCGGATGTCGGCCTGCTCGCCGCCGCCGGCCGCATCCGTCGCCTGGTCTACGGCTTCGTCTCGCTGGACAGCATCCCGCTCGATCCGCTGTTCACCCAGGCGAGGGAGCGCGGCGGACTGGAGATTGAGGAGTACGACGAGGGCATGTTCGTCGCCGGGCTCCGCGCAGCGAGTGCCCGGCTCGACTTCCTGCCGATCCGTGCCGGCCTCGGCTCCGACGTCCTGCCCGCCAACCCGCATCTGCGCACCGTGCAGTCGCCGTATTCCGATGCCGAGTACGTGGCGATGCCGGCCCTGCCGCTCGACGTGGCCCTGGTGCACGTGAACCGTGCCGACGAGCAGGGCAACGCGCAGTACCTCGGGCCCGACCCGTACTTCGACGATCTCTTCGCGATGGCCGCCGATCGCACCATCGTTTCGGCGGAGCGGGTCGTCCCGACGTCCGCACTGCTCGACGAGGGATCGTTCCACACACTCCTCTTCAGCCGGATCTACGCGTCGGCGGTCGTCGAGGCCCCGCGCGGCGCGCACTTCACGACCTGCGCCCCCGACTACGACCGCGACGAGGCCTTCCAGAAGCACTACGCCGTCTCCGCCAAAGACCCTGAGGCGTGGGCCGAGTTCGAACGCACCTTCCTGCACACCGACGAAGCCGGCTATCAGGCCGCCGTCACACGCTTCCACACCGACCGAGGAGAGTCATGACCACCGCCACGATCGCCGAGATCTGCATCGCCGCGTGCGCCGACACCTACCGGGACTCCGGAGAGATCCTCGCGCACGCGGTCGGCATCGTCCCGGCACTCGGAGCACGCCTCGCGAAGCTCACGACCGCTCCCGACCTCGTTCTCAGCGACGGCGAAGCCTTCTTCCTGAGCGGCCCTCCGCGACCGGGAGAGCCGGGCGCCCCGCAGCCGACGATCGAAGGATGGGCGCCCTTCCGCCGGATCTTCGACATCCTCGCGACCGGACGCCGTCAGAGCATGATGGGTGCCAGCCAGATCGACCGCTTCGGAAATCAGAACATCTCCCTCATCGGAGACTGGGCGCGGCCCACCCGACAGCTCATCGGCGTGCGCGGGGCGCCGGGAAACACCGCGAACCACCGGGTGGACTACTGGATCTCACGCCATAGCCCGCGTGTGTTCGTGCCCTCGGTCGACATGGTCTCCGGCGTGGGCAACGACCGCGCCCGCGAAGCCGGACTCGACCACCACCACCTCGGCGTGATCGTCACGAACCTCGCAGTACTCGGCTACGACGAAGAGGGCGCCGTCACCGTGCTCTCGATCCACCCCGGAGTCGACCCGCAGAAGGTGGCGGACGGCACGGGGTTCGCGCTCGATGCCTCGGATGCACCGCTCACCCGCACGCCCGACGCGGAGGAGCTGCGTCTGATCCGCGAGGTGCTCGACCCGCGCGGCACCCGGACGCGCGAAGTCGCCGACTGACGCGGCGGCCAACTCAGTCGGCGAGGAGACCCTTGTGGAGCAGATCCAGGAAGTTGTCGGTCAGGGTCGAGGCGGTGTGTCCGCGGCCCGGCCGATACCAGGCGACGGTCGACCAGACGGCGTCGCGGATGAAGCGGTACGCGATCGGGGCGTCGATCGAGTCGCGGAAGACGCCGACCTTCTGCCCCTCGGTGATCTGCGCCAGCCAAAGCGCCTCGATGCGCTCACTGTTCTCTCCGAGGAACTCGAAGCCCGGTTGGCGCGCAAGGAAGGACAGCTCGTTCTGGTAGAGCCCGACCGCGTCGGGCTGACTCTCGATCGTCGCGAAGGCGTGCGCGATCAGCTTGTCGAGGATGTCGCGCGGACTCCCCCCTTCCGCGACGATCTCCTCGAAGCGACCGAGCAGCCCGCTCATGAAGCTGTGGAGGATCTCCTGCAGGATCGCTTCTTTGGAGGAGAAGTGGTGATACAGGCTGCCCGACAGGATGCCTGCTTCATCGGCGATGTCGCGGACCGTCGTGGCGGAGTATCCGCGCTTGGCGATCAGGCGCGCGGCGATCGAGATGATCTGGTCGCGGCGTTCGGAACTCTGCTCCTGCCGGCCCCCGCTTTTGGTCGTTGCCATTACTGCTCCTTCACAGAGAATCTCACAAGCGCTTGTTCAAGTGTGCCGCATGCGAGCGTTTTCCCGAAACGTCCACTCGGAGTGTACGCATGATATTGGAAAGGACGTCCATGACAGTCTCGGAAGCCACGACCGTGCCCGCCCTCCTCGCCGAGATGGCGACGCTCGGGGCGCATCCGGCCATCGTCGACGGAGACGTCGCCATCAGTTACGCGGAGTTGCAGGATCACGTCCGCGGAGTCGCCCGCGCCTACCTCGCGCACGGCATCGAACCGGGCGACCGGATCGGGCTCTGGGCTCCGAACCGGCACGAGTTCATCCTGGCGATGCTCGGTGCGCAACTGGTCGGCATCGCCGTCGTGCCCCTCAACACCCGCTTCACCGGCCACGAGGCCGCCGAGATCCTGGCGCGATCCCGTGCCACCGGGCTGGTGCTGGCCGACGGGTTCCTCGGCAAGTCCTACAGCTCCGCCTTGCGCGGCGCCGCAGCCGAGCGCGGCACCGACGGCCCGATCTTCCCGGGACTTCCCCACTTGCGCACCGCCGTCACGATCGATGGCGCGGGCGGTGACGGCGTCGTCTCCTGGACGGACTTCCTGACCGCAGCTGTCGCGGTCACGGAAGACCGCGTGACCGCCGCCGCGGATGCCGTGACCCCCGACGACATCATGGACGTGCTCTTCACCTCGGGGACGACCGGGGTGCCGAAGGGCGTGCTGAGCGCGCACCGGCAGACGCTCTCCGTCGCTCGCGCCTGGGGGCGGGGCGCGCAGTTGAGCCCGGCGGACCGCTACGCCGTCGTGAACCCCTTCTTCCACGGGTTCGGCTACAAGGCCGGGATGATCACCTCGCTGATGGCAGGCGCGACGATCTACCCCGTCGCCATGTTCGACGCCGACCGACTGCTCGAGCTCGTGCAGTCTGCGCGCATCAGCGTGCTTCCCGGCGTGCCGACGATCTTCACCTCCCTCCTCGACCACCCGCGGCTCGGCGAATACGACCTGTCGTCGTTGCGGTTCGCGATCGCCGGTGCCACGGCGGCTCCCGCGACGCTCTTCCACGACATGGTCGACATCCTCGGATTCGAGACGGTCGCCCAGGCGTACGGCCTCACCGAGTGCGTGGTCGCCACCCTGTCGCGCCCCGGAGAATCCCTCGAACACACTGCACACACGACCGGCCCGGCGGTCGAAGGCGTCGAGATCCGCGTCGTGAACGAAGACGGCGCGGATGCCGGGCTCGATACCGACGGGGAGATCCTGCTGCGCGGTCCCAACGTCATGCTGGGGTATTTCGAGGATCAGGCAGCCACGGATGCCGTGCTCGACCCGGACGGCTGGTTCCACACCGGCGACGTCGGCCGCCTCGATGAGCACGGATGCCTGAAGATCACCGATCGACTGAAGGACATGTTCATCGTCGGCGGCTTCAACGTCTATCCTGCCGAGGTCGAGAACGCCCTGCGCAGGCATCCGGCCGTGAACGAGTCCGCCGTGATCGGAGTCGACGACCACCGCCTCGGCACGGTCG
This sequence comes from Microbacterium sp. J1-1, assembly GCF_024498615.1. NCBI lineage: Bacteria > Bacillati > Actinomycetota > Actinomycetes > Micrococcales > Microbacteriaceae > Microbacterium > Microbacterium sp. J1-1. Next base: position 3,180,384 of record NZ_CP089590.1, read on the forward strand.
GCCGCGCCTACGTGCTCCTGCTGCACAATGCGACTCCACGACCGGACGCCGCGGAGCTCGAGGCCTTCTGCCGCACGCACCTGGCGAACTTCAAGGTGCCGCGCGAGTTCGTCTTCGTCGAGGACTTCCCCCGCAACGCCACCGGGAAGATCCTGAAGTCGGAGCTCCGCGCCCACGCCTGACCTCCGTCCCCCTCCCGGCGGCCGTGCGAGTGCAGAAACGCACCTCCGCAGGCGCAAGGAGGCGCGTATTTGCACTCGCACGGGGCGGGGCGGCACGGGGCGGGGTGGGGCGGGGGGGCGGGATGGGGCGGGGTCAGCTCAGACGCTCGAGCACCAGGGCCATGCCCTGGCCTCCGGCGGTGCACATGGTCTCGACGGCGAACTGCTCGTCGCGCTCGCGCAGCGCGTTGATCGCCGTGGTCGTGATGCGCGCGCCGGTCATGCCGTAGGGGTGGCCGAGGGCGATCGCACCGCCGTTGACGTTCACCCGCGCGGGATCGATCCCGATGTCGGCGATCGAGGGGATGACCTGCGCAGCGAAGGCCTCGTTGATCTCGAGGATGTCGATATCGCCGATCGACATACGAGCGTGCACGAGTGCCCGCTCGACGGCCTGCACCGGCCCGAGCCCCATGATCTCCGCCGACAGCGCGGAGACACCTGTCGACACGATTCGAGCGAGCGGGGTGAGACCGAGCTCGGCGGCACGGGTGTCGCTCATGATCACGAGTGCAGCGGCGCCGTCGTTGAGAGGACAGCAGTTCGCTGCGGTCACGGTGCCGTGCGGGCGGAAGACGGGCTGCATGCCGCTGATGCCTTCCAGAGTGACACCCGCACGGGGACCGTCGTCCTTCGTCACGAGCGTGCCGTCGTCCAGTCTCACCGGAGTGATATCGGCGTCCCAGAACCCTCTGGCAGCCGCCGCCTCTGCCCGGTTCTGGCTGAGTACCGCCCACTCGTCCTGCTCGCGGCGGGACACACCGCGGAAGGATGCGACGTTCTCAGCGGTCTCCCCCATCGCGATGTAGATGTCCTCGAGCTCGCCGCGTTCGAGCGGGTCGGACCACACGAAGGCCGGGTCCTGCGCGTCACGCGCTGTGCGGGCAGCGGCCGGTGCCCACCGCGGATTCTTGGTGTCGGGCATGCCGTCGGACTTTCCGGATCCGAACTGCGACACGGCCTCCACGCCGGCCGAGACGAACACATCTCCCTCACCGGCCTTGATCGCGTGGAAGGCCATTCTGGTGGTCTGCAGCGACGACGCGCAGTAACGGTTGACCGTCGTGCCCGGCACTGAATCCCACCCGAGCTGCAGCGCCAGCATCCGACCGATGTTGTACCCCTGCTGTCCTGCCGGCTGCGCACAGCCGACCATCAGGTCGACGATCTCGCGCGGATCGAGATCGGGCACCGCATCGACGGCCGCTCGCACCATCTGCACGGCGAGGTCGTCGCCGCGCACGTCCTTCAGGCTGCCTTTGAACGCGCGCCCGATCGGAGAGCGGACCGCAGAGACGATCACAGCTTCGGTCATGATGGGGATCCTCCAGTGATGTCGAGACGGTCGGCCTGCTGCACGATGTCCGCGTTCGGGGTGTGGGTCAGGAATGCCGGCCACTCGCCACCGCCGTCGACGGGGATGACCGCACCCGTGACATGCGCCGAGAGCGGCGACGCGAGCATGACGCAGACGTTGCCGAGTTCCTCCGGTGAGGCGAGACGTCCACGCGGGATCGTGCGCGCGATCTCGGCGTACTGCTCCGGGGTGCCGTAGTGGTCGACCGCGCTCTCGGTGTGAACCAGCCCGCTGCTGACCGCATTGACCCGGATCTCCGGGGCCCACTCGACCGCGAGGCTGCGGGTCAGGCTCTCGAGCGCCGCCTTCGCCGCACCGTAGACGGCCGTACCGGGGCTGGCGCGACGCGCGCTGATGGAGGTGATGTTGATCACACTTCCGGCGCTCTGCCGCAGGGGCGCGAACGCCGCTCGGGTGGCGACCGCGGCGGAGAGGAAGTTGATCTCGGTGATCGCTTGGAAGTACCGGGAGGATCCGGCTTCGAAGCGACCGAACGGAGATCCTCCGACGTTGTTGACGAGCACGTCGAGGCGTCCATGCCGCTCGGCGATACCCCGGATCCAGGCCTCGTTCTGCGCGGCGTCGCGCACGTCGACACGACGGAAGGACGCAGCACGACCGTCACGCTCCGGCAGGTTCTCCGGCTCGGAACGACCGCAGAACTCGACCTCGGCGCCGGCGTCGAGGAAAGCCTCGACCACTCCGCGTCCGACGCCGCGTGCGCCGCCGGTGACCGCGACCACCTTGCCCGCGAAATCCATGACCAGGCTCACTCCGCCTCCTCCGTGCGCAGCGCTCCGATGCGCCGGCCTGTCCATGCTACCAACCAAATGCTAGGTTTGTCGCATGAGTCTCGATGACGCCGCTCGACGGCATCCGCGCACGGTGGTGGTGACCGGCGGCGCCCTCGGCATCGGTGGCGGTATCAGTCGCCGTTTCGCAGCCGACGGCGATCACGTCGTGCTCGTCGACATCGATGAAGGTGCCGCTGCCGCAACCGCCGCGGACATCACCGCGGGCGGAGGACGCTGCACCGTCCTGCTCGGGGACGTCACCCGGAACGACACGGTCACCCGCCTCGCGGCACTCGTCGACGACGCGCACGGCCACGCCGATGTGCTCATCAACAACGTCGGCGACTTCCGGCCTGCGAAGTCCTTCTTCGCCAAGAGCCCTCCCGGGCAGTGGCAGCGTCTTCACGAGCTCAATCTGTGGCACGTCTTCGCGGTGACGCACGCACTCCTGCCGGGGATGATCTCGGTGGGATCCGGCAGCATCGTCAACGTCTCCACGGTCGAGGCGTTCCGCGGGATCCCCGGCAACGCGGTGTATTCCGCGTACAACGCAGGCGTGTCGGCCTTCACGAAAAGCCTCGCCGTGGAGCTGGGGCCCTCCGGCATCCGGGTGAATGCGATCGCCCCCGACCTCGCCGACACATCGCAGACGCCGGCCGAACTCATGCTGGCCGGGCGTGACCCCGCCCTCCTGCGGTCCTGGCTGCCCGCCGGCCGCTTCGGCCGACCCGAGGACTTCGCAGGGGTCGTGGCCTTCCTCGCCTCGCCCGACGCCGCGTTCATCACGGGTCACACCATCCCGGTGGACGGCGGAACTCTCGCCGCCTCCGGCTGGTACGGCAAGGCATCAGGGCGAGGATGGACGAATATGCCGGATCAGGCATGAAGACGCTCGCCGAGCTGTCGGACAGGCAGGAGATCCACGACCTGGTCCTCCGCTACTGCTCGGCGGTCGACCGCGCCGACTATCCCGCGGTCCGCGACGTCTATGCACGCGACGGGGTCGATCATCACACCGGCTTCTCCGGCACGGCCGACGACTACGTGCACTGGCTGCGGGAGCGCACGTCCGTTTTCGACGGCACCATGCACCTCATCGGGAACCATCGGGTCGAACTGTTCGGCGATCACGCCTATGCCGAGACGTACGGCACGGCCGTGCACTGGGGCACACCGTCCGACGACGAGGCCCGCAACTTCACGAGCGGCTTCCGCTACCTCGACCACGTGCGCCGCGACTCCGATGGATGGCGCATCGTCGAGCGCACCGCAGTGCGCGAATGGACCCGCTCGGATGCCGGCCGGCTGCGCGAGCCGGAGGGCCACGGACCACGCGGCCGACGGGATGTCCACGATCCTTCGACGGCTTTGCGTGAACGCGTGCGCCAGGCGGCGGTGATCCACCCATCACAGAAGGGAACCCGATGACAACGAGCATCGAGCAACGGCTGCAGGCCCTCGAAGACCGGTTGGAGATCATCGACCTCGAGGCCACCTACGCCCGCACTTTCGATGAACGCGACGGCGACGCCTGGAGCAGCCTGTTCACCGCGGACGGGATCTACCAGTCGCGTCCGGTGGGCGATGCCCCACCTCAGACTTTCGTGCAGGGTCGAGCAGCGCTCCAGGCGTTCTGCACGGACGCCTCGTTCGCCGGCATCCACTTTCTGCACCTCCCGCAGCTGGCGGTCGCCGGCGATCGCGCGACGGCCCGCATCCACCTGGAGTTCCACGGCGACTACGCCGAAGACGCGGGAGCGCCTCGCCTCGCCATGCGGGGGTTCTACGACGTGATCTATCACCGGGTCGACGGCCGCTGGCTGATCGCCCACCGGGTCACGACCGCCTTCGCGCGCGAGCAGAACACGGTGCTCGGCTACCCCACCACCTCCTCGCTCTCGGGGGCCCACCGGGACGGGACGCAGGACCGGAGCGAAGAGGCGGCGAGGTCTCGGGCCTAGGCGATCGCCCCGAAGTACGCCTTCTGCAGATCCTCTATCGTGACCTCGGATGCCGCACCCGAAAGGGTTGTACGGCCCATCTCGATGACGGCCACTTCGTCGGCGATCGCCACCGACTCCTGCACGGCCTGTTCGACGAGGAGGATGCCGATCCCGGTGTCCTTGAGTTCGTGCACGCGCTCCATCACCTCCTTCACGATCACAGGCGCGAGCCCCTGACTCGGCTCGTCGAGGATGAGCAAGCGGGGCTTTGCCATCAACGCCTGGCCGATGGCGAGCATCTGCTGCTGGCCACCGGACATGCTCGCCGCCGGCAGGGAGCGCTTGCTGCCCAGGATCGGGAACAACTGATAGATCTCGTCGGCCGCAGCGACCAGCGCTCGCTTGCTCATCCGTCGCGAGAAGCCGCCGAGGATGAGGTTCTGCTCGATCGTCAGTTCCCGGAAGACCTTCTTGCCCTCCTGGACGTACGAGATCCCTCGGACGACCCGCTTGTGCGGGGCATCCGTCAACGTCTCACCGAGGTATGCAACCGTGCCGCCCGACATCTTGTTGAGCCCGGTGATCGCACGCAGTGTCGTCGTCTTGCCGGCACCGTTGCGGCCGAGCAACACGGTGATCTCTCCGGCCCGCACGGTCAACGAGACGTCGCGCACCACCGTCAGATCACCGTAGCCGGTCTGCAACCCCGCTACCTCCAGCAGCACATCACTCATGGTCGCCGCCTCCCGCCGCGTTCGTCTCCGCTGTGACGCCGAGGTACTCCTCCATCACACGCGGGTTGCTCTCGATCTGCGCAGGGCTGCCGTGTGCCATGACCGCGCCCTGTGCGAGTACGTAGATGTCATCGGCGACCCGCAGCACGAGCTGGAAGTTGTGCTCGACCAGGATGACGGTCATGCCCGCGTCGCGAAGCCGGGTCACGAGGCCTTCCAGAACCTCGAGCTCGTCCTCGTCCAGACCGGAGGCGACCTCGTCGAGCAGCACGACCTTGGGGGAAGCCGCCAGACTCCTGGCGACTTCGAGGAGGCGCCGGTTGCCGAGGGGGAGGGAGTCGGCGGGTTCGTCGCGCTGCTCACTGAGGCCGACGAGGGCGAGCGCGCGCTCCGTCGCGACGCGGTTCTCCCTGCGGGTCCGCCAGAACGTCGGAAGCCGCAGCACCGAGGCCAGGACAGACGGTCGCTCGGTGGCATACCGCCCCGCCTCCACGGCTTCGAAGACCGTCAGCTTCTCGGGGATGTTCGGTGTCTGGAAGGTGCGCGACACACCCGCACGCGCGACCCGATAGGACGACAGCCCTTGGATCGGTGCGCCGTCGAGTTCGATCCGTCCTGCATCCGTCTTGTAGAAACCGGAGATCATGTTCAGCAGAGTCGTCTTGCCGGAGCCGTTCGGTCCGATGATGGCGGTGACGGCTCCCGGCGGTGCCTCGATCGAGACCTTCGACAGGGCCTGGTTGCCGCCGAACGCCTTCGATACCCCTTCGGTGCGCAGCAGCGCTCCGTCGAGCTTCTCGACCTCCGCCGACACGGCCTCCGCCGGCCGCACGCCGATCTTGACCTTCGCCGCGATGTCCGCCTTGCGCAGCAGCGTGCGCAGCAGTCCGGCGAGTCCGCCTGTGAAGGCGACCCCGCCGATCAACAGGAACGCGCCCGAGATGATGAGTCCGAACTTGCTGAAGTTGGTCGACTGGTTCATGCCGAACTGCAGCACGGTCGCGCCGATGAGGGCGCCGTAGATACTCGCCGAGCCGCCGAAGATCGAGGCGGCGAGCACCGTCATGGCGAACGAGAATGCGAAGGCTTCCGGCGAGATGAACAGGTCGAGGTTGGCGAACAGCACGCCGGCGATCCCTGCGGGCACGGCCCCGATCGCGTAGGCGGTGAGCTTGGCCCGGAACACCGAGATGCCCATCGATGACGCCAGCACAGGGCTCTGCTTGAGGACCCGGAGGGCGGTGCCGTGGCCGGACAGGACCAGGTTGCGGATCAGCGCGAATGCCACGATGGCGACACCGACGATGATGATGTAATAGGTCCGCCCGTCGATCATCTGGCCGAACGATGTGGCGGGCATGATGCCTGCCAGTCCGTTACGACCGCCCGTCTCCTCCTTGAAGATCGACAGCACGTCCGGGACGATCAGGATCAGGAAGAACGACGTCATCGCGAGCGACCAACTGCCGAGGCGCAGGCCGGGGATGCCTGAGATGAGCCCGATCACGAGCGCGGCAGCCGCACCTATCAGCAACTGCAGCCAGATGTCGGTGACGCCGGCCTTGTTCGCGAGCCCGGCGGCATAGGCGCCGGCCGCGTACATCGCCACCTGACCCATCGCGAGCTCTCCGGCGTACCCGAGGGACAGGTTCAACCCCAGCACGATCAGCGCCAGGATGAGGGTGAGTTCGATCTGCCGCGTCGCGGCGTAGCTGAGACCGAGGAAAGGGAGGACGATCAACAGGATCCCGACCGCGAGGGGCCAGATCCACCCCGGGATCGCTCGCAATTTCAACCAGAGGGCAGCCATGGTCACACCGTCCGTTCCACGCGACGGGTGAAGAGCCCCGTCGGCTTGACCATCAGAATCACGATGAGGATGAAGAACACGGTCAGACCCGCGTAGTCCGCACCGATGTACCGGGTGGCGAGTGCCTCTGCGAGCCCCACGATCAGTCCGCCGACGAGCACGCCGCCGAGGGAACCGAACCCGCCGATCGCGAGCACGACGAAGCCCTTGAGCGCCAGCGAGGCACCCAGCGTCGCGACGGCGTAGGTCTTGGGACCGACGAAGACACCGAGGAATCCGGCCAGGACGCCGGTGAAGATGAAGGCCATGAGAGCGAAGCGCCGCACGTTGACACCCCGCAGCTGCGCGGCCTCTCTGTTCTCACTCATGCCGAGCAGAGCGATGCCGGTCATGCTCCGCTTGGCGTATTGGGTGAGCACGATCACCAGCAGGATGACGAGGACGATCAACGCGAGCTCGACCGGGTACACACGACCCCCGAGGAACTCCAGCACCTGATCTCCCATGAAGAACGGCACCCGCTTCGGTTCGCCGCCCCAGATCACCTGGGCGACGCCCTCCATGATGATGGAGGCGCCGAGCGTCGTGACCAGCAGGTTGTGCGGGTCCTTGACCGGACGGATCGCGACGCGCTCCTCGAGCGCGGCGATCGCGCCGACGATGACGGCAGCGGCGATCGCGACGAGCCACCAGGGCAGACCCCAGACGACGATGCCGACGTACGCGATGAACGCGCCGAGCATCATCAACGCCGCCTGCGCGAAGTTGAAGGTCTTCTGCGAGAGGAAGACGATGTTGTAGCCGATCGCCACCAGTGCGTAGATCGCACCGAGCGCCAGGCCGGACCAGATGATGGTCATTGCGGTCGGGTTCCTTCCATCATTGTGGCTTGGTGTGCCGACGGCCCGGATCCGATTCGAGATCCGAGCCGTCGGCGATGGTCACGCGCCGACCGCGGTCACGGCTGGAACTGACCGTTGACGAGTTCGCCCGGAGGGATGAACGAGAACTGGTCGGGGCTGACGTGAGGGCTGTACGAGTCGTCCGTGAACGCGTACAGGCTCAGGATCGCGGTTCCTGCCGATTTCTGCACGTCCGGGTCGACCAGGGCCTTGACGATCGCGTCGGGGTCGTCGAGTCCGCCGGCCTTCTCCGCTGCGGCCTTGAACAGGAACATCGAGTCGTAGTTGTACGCCAGGATCAGTGAGGACTTGATGTCCCCCGCGGCGAGCATGCGCTCGACGGCGTCGTTGACCTTGGTGTCGTCCGGGTTGTACTGGGTGCTGGAGTACACCTGCATCGTGAGGTTCTTGACCTGATCGGTGCCGAGCACGCCGTCGGGTGCCGGCGTGGCGATCAGTCCCGTGGCGGCGACGGAGGAGTTGCCCATGACGGGCACATCCCAGCCGAGCTTCTCCAGGCTCTGCAGCACGTAGCCGAGCGGAGCACCGTAGGCGTCGAGGACGAGCACATCGGGGTCACCCTGCTGCAGAGCCGACAGCTGCGCCGTCATGTCGAGTGCGGCGTTGTCGAAGCCCTCGTTGCCTGTCACGGTGAAGCCGGCGTCGGTGAAGGTCGTCTCGCCCAGCGAGCCGAAGAGCTCTCCATAGGCACTCGATCCGTGCAGGATCGCGACGTCCTCGTATCCGCGGTCCTCCATCTCGGCGACGAACGAACCGAGGTAGTCGGGAACGGATGCGCTGAGGTTGAAGCTGTAGGGGTTGGCGCTCGGGTCACCGGATGTGGTGGTCGGGCCGATGTTGAAGGAGACGATCTTGTTCTGCGTCAGGATCGGCAGCATCGCCTCGGTGATGGTCGAAGGTCCGGAGTTCATGACGAGGGCAGGAGCACCCTCGGTCGCGATGTACTCACGCAGCTTCGTCACAGCCACCGTCGGGTCCGCGTTGTCCTCGAGATGGGTGATCTCGACCTCACGGCCGAGCACGCCGCCGTCGTCGTTGATGGCATCGACCGAGGCGAGCGCCGCGGTGACGGATGTCGTGGCGTTGTCTGCCAGGATGCCCTCGGCCCCCATCCCGCCGAGCACGACCACCTTGATCGGGTCGTCCCCGCCATCGCCTCCATTGCCTGCGTCCGCGTCACCGCCCGAGCAGCCGGCGAGCACCACCGTCGACACCACGATCCCTGCGGCAACCGCCGCGAATCTGTTGAACCGCATATCCGAACCTCTCTCATCGTTGAGCTAGAGCGCAAGGGCGACCAAACGCTTGCTTAGTAAATCACACTCGGACAGCCCGAGCAACGCCCAACCGGTCAATTGCTTGGTTACGATTCGGACACCTGTTAGATTCCGGCTCATGGACACTGCACCGACCTCTGAGAACCGCCGCCTCCGTGACCTCCCCGGCATCGCCGTCGTGACCGGTGGTACCGGCGGAATCGGCTCCGCCATCGCTGAAGCCCTCGCCGCCGACGGAGTGCGCGTGGCGATCACGCACCGCTCGGAACCGACTCCCGCTCTGCTCGCCTCTCTCGGCGACGCGGGTGAAGCTCATCGATTGGACGTGCGGGATGAGGCCGCGGCGACGGCCCTCGCGCACGACCTCGTGGCCCGGCACGGTGCCGTGCACACGGTCATCCACGCCGCCGGCCCGCACGTGCCGATGGTGCATCTGTCGAAGGTCTCCGTCGAGCAGTTCGCCCGCCAGGTCGATGACGACCTGATCGGCTTCTTCGTCATCGCGACGGCGTTCCTGCCGGCCCTCAGGGCGGCCTCGGGCTCCCTCACCGTCGTCACCAGCGCCGGAACCCGTCGCTATCCCGTGCGGGACGGACTCTCGGTCGCACCGAAAGGCGGCGTCGAGGCACTGGCTCGCGGGCTCGCCGCCGAAGAGGGCCGCTTCGGTGTGCGCGTGAACGCCGTCGGCCCCGGCATGCTGTGGGATGGCATGTCCGCTCGACTCATGGCATCCGGCGACCTGGACGAGCGCGCCTTGGAAGTCGCCACCGCCAACATCCCGCTGCGTCGCTTCGGAACCGCCGCCGACATCGCGGCCGCCGTCTCGTTCCTCGCCTCCCCCGCCGCAGGATTCATCACGGGGCAGAAACTCGACGTGGACGGCGGTTTCGGAATCTGACAGCGGCGAGCACGAGAGGCTCACGCCGCCACCGCGGTGCTCATCGCATACCGCGGAGGCGCTCGATGAGCCAGTCGATGCGAGCCGCCTCGTCGCGGTAGTAACGCTCCGACCACTCCAGCGCGACACCCGAGAATCTCCAGTCGTCCTCGCGCCGCGCGCCCAGAGCGTGAGCGCCCGCCTCTGCGGCGCTCCGGACGGACTCGTCGCGATACTCGGCCAGGGCCGCGCGGAGACGATCGAGGTCACCGTTGTGCGCTGCCCACAGCCGCAGGATCTGGGAGTGCTTGAGCACCACCGGCTCCGCCGGGATCTCGTCCGACCACCGGCGCATGCTCCGGCGCCCCAGGTCGGTGATGCCGTACAGGCGCCTGCTCTTCGCCGCGTGCGTCTGCTCGACGCGCGAGACCGCGAGTCCGAGCTCCTCCAGCCGCCGCAGCTCGGTGTAGATCTGGCTCTGCGAGGGCGCCCAATAGAAGTACGCGAGGCTCTGATCCGCCCACTGCTTGACGTCGTAGCCCGAAAGCTCGGTGCCGAACGAGAGGATGCCGAGAACCGCCCAGCTCGTCGCCGGGAGATCGACCTGCTCGTCGGGGTGTTCGTGTTCGCTCACTTGACCTCCTCGTCGATGAGTGAGATATTCCTGATCGTACTATGACTAACAGTCATACCGCTGCTGATCGAAGGAGATCATGTGGACGAGACGACGCGCATGCTGGAACTCCTCAACTCCAGTTTCCCCGCGCTGGCGACCATGACGCCCCTGGAGGGCCGCGCCGCCGCCGACAGCCGGATCCGTCCGGCGGCGAATCTCGACGACGTCGTCTCCACGGATGACCGAACCGTGAACGCCGGCACGCACGACATCCCGCTCCGGGTGTACCACCCTCGCGTCGTGCATCGCGACGCCCCGACGACCGTGTACGCGCACGGCGGCGGATTCCTGCACGGCTCGATCGCCGGACACGACGGGTTCTGTCGACGGTGGGCGCGCGCGACCGAGGCTACCGTCGTGTCGGTCGGCTACCGTCTCGCGCCCGAAGCCGGGCCGGGGGACGCACGCGATGACGTCGTCGCCGTGGTCGACGAGGTCATGTCGGCAGGCCTCGCCGACCGCGGCATCCTCCTGGCGGGCGACAGCTCGGGTGGCAACATCGCGGCCGGCGCCGCCGTCGTTCTGCGCGACCGCGGAGCGAGCCCGGTCGTGGCTCAGGCGCTGCTGTACCCGTTCCTCGATCCGGAGATGTCGTCCGACAGTCACCGCACCAGGGCGAGCGGATACTTCATCACCTCGGAACTGCTCGCGCACTACTGGCGCACCTTCCTGGGCGATCATCCCGACCGCTTCGATGCCGATGTCTCCCCGCTCGCGGTCGACGACCTTTCCGGCCTCCCGCCCGCCGTCGTCGTCACCGCCGGCCTCGATCCGCTCTGCGACGAGGGAGCCGCCTACGCGCTTCGGATGCGTGAGGCCGGGGTGCCGGTCATCCTCCGCCACCACCCTGACCAGTTCCACGGCTTCCTGACCATCCCCGGATACGGACCCGCTCTCGGCGCCGCCGAGATCCTCTGGAGCGACCTCCGCTCCCTGATCACCTCTGACCCGAAGGACCACCGATGACCCCCGAACATGATGTCGTCATCGTCGGCGCCGGCCTTGCCGGCATGTATTCCACGATCCACGCCGAGCGCGCCGGGCTCGACGTCCTCGGCCTCGAGGCGGGAGACGACGTGGGCGGCACCTGGTACTGGAACCGCTACCCCGGCGCTCGCTGCGATGTGGAGAGCATCGACTACTCGTTCTCGTTCGATGACGGTCTGCAGCGTGAGTGGCGTTGGAGCGAGCGTTACGCGACACAGCCGGAGATCCTGCGTTACCTGAACCACGTCGCCGACCGTTTCGATGTGCGGCGGCACTACCGGTTCGGCCAGCGTCTGGCTTCCGCTTCCTGGAACGAACGGGCGCAGCACTGGGAGGTGCGCACGGAGTCCGGGCTGGAGGCTTCTGCACGATGGCTGGTCATGGCGACCGGCGGGCTCTCGAAGCCGCAGCTGCCTGAGCTCCCCGGTCGCGACGATTTCACCGGCATCGTCCTGCAGACCTCGGCGTGGCCGGAAGACCCCGTCGACCTGAGCGGCAAGCGGGTCGCGGTGATCGGCACCGGCTCCTCGGGCGTCCAGGCGATCCCGCTGATCGCACGGGATGCCGCGGAGCTGACCGTCTATCAGCGCAGTGCCAACTACAGCGTGCCCGCTTTCAATCGGGTGATCGACGACGCGGAGTGGCAACGCCAGCAGGATGACCTGGAACGTCGCCGCGAGTTGTCGTGGAACAGCACGGCCGGGTCCCCGTGGTCGAGCCATCCCACCCCGTTCGCCGAGGCCGACGAACAAGAGCGCGCCGAGGTCTTCGAGGAGAGCTGGACCCGCGGAGGGGTCCTCTTCGCGAAGGCGTTCCAGGGACTCACGGTCGATCCGGTCATCAACGATGCCGCCCGTGTCTTCTTCGAGCGGAAGCTCGCCGAGCGGGTACCGGACGCCGCGACGCGAGACACGCTGACTCCCCGCGACCACCCCCTCGGCACCAAGCGCATCTGTACCGACACCGGCTACTACGAGACGTTCAACGAATCGCACGTCGCTCTGGTGAACCTGCGGCGGGAGCCCCTCGCCGCAGTCACCGCCACCGGCATCCGGACCACGGAGCGCCACCGGGAGCACGATGTCATCATCTACGCCACGGGGTTCGACGCGATGACCGGAGCTCTCACGGCGATCGACATCCGCGGTCGGGACGACCGATCGCTGCGCCAGGAGTGGGCGGGCTTCCCCTCGACGTACCTCGGCGTCGCGCTGCCCGGCTTCCCGAACCTGCTGGTCCTCAACGGCCCCGGCAGCCCCAGCGTGCTGTCGAACATGGCGCTCACATCCGAGCAGCAGGGCGACTACGCACTGCGGATCATCACGTATTGCCGCGAACGAGGCCACACCTCGATCGAAGCGCGGTCCGACGCTGCCGCGGCCTGGACCGCACACTCGCTCGAGCTCGCCGATCGCACCCTGTTCGGCTCGGCCCCTTCCTGGTATACGGGCTCGAACATCGCTGGCAAGGCGCGCGGGTTCCTGCCCTACATCGGCGGCTTCAAGAACTACATCGATCGTTGCGAGGAGGTCGCAGCCGCCGACTACCGCGGCTTCATCCTGTCCTCCCGTTAGGAATCGTCGTCGCGGCGGGGGGTGGCCTTGCCGCCGCGACGACGCTAGAGTCAAACAAGCAAATGCTTGGGCAAAGGAGCGCGGTATGAGTGCAGTCGACTTCGGATTCGCGGCAGGAGACGCGGTGCTCATCACCGGCGCCGGGAGCGGCATCGGCCGCGCTACCGCAGTGCACGCCGCAGAGCTCGGACTCGCCGTCAGCCTGTGGGATCTGAACCCGGGAGGCCTCGAGGAGACCGCGCAGCTCGTGCACGACACTGCGCCCGCCGTGCACACCTGGGTAGCGGACGTGTCGGACGACACCGCGGTGGACGGCGGGTTCACCGATGCGCGTCGTGTGCTCGGGACCATCCGCTACCTCCACAACAACGCCGGCCCCGCCTCCAGCTCGGACATCCCGTTCGACCGAGCGCTGGAGATCTGTGTCGGAAGCGTCCGCCGGATGACGCAGGCGTGGTCGGCCGCCGACCCCGGAGAGGGCGCGGCGATGGTGGCGACGACGTCGGTGGCCGGCAACCTGGTCGGCACGGACAACGCCTGGTACTCGGCCTCTAAGGCCGCGATCATGGGCTACATCCGCCATCTCGCGGCGCACCACGCGAAGGAGTTCCGCTCCAACGGCGTCGCGCCGGGGATGACCGACACACCACGCCTGGCCGGGTTCGCCGGTAGCGAGATCGGCCGAAGGGTGCTCACCCGCATCCCGCTGGGCCGCATGGCCACCGCTGATGACATCGCCTGGGCGACACTCTTCCTGCTCTCGCCGCTCGCCGGCTACATCAACGGCGTGTTCCTCCCGGTCGACGGCGGCTGGACGGTGACGCAGTGATCGAGGCCGCCGACCGGCCGATCATCCATTCGCACACCGTGCGTCTCAGCTACGCCGACACGGACCCCGCCGGCATCCTCTACTACGCCGCCTGGTTCCCGAAGATGGAGGGATTGCAGTCCGAGTTCCTCTACCTGCAAGGGCTACGGCAGGACACCCTCGTCGAACGCTTCGGCTGGTGGACGGTGTCTCGCGCCACGACCTGCGAGTACCTGGCCGCAGCTCGGCTGTTCGACGAGATCCGGATCGACCTGAGGATGGGGCGCGTCGGCCGTTCTTCCTTCCGATTCGCCTTCGAGATGACCCGCCTGGAGGACCGGATCACGGTCGCCCGCGCCGAGAGCACGATCGTCACGGTCTCTCCCGCGCAGGACCCCGTACCGATCCCAGCCGCCCTCCGCGTGCATCTCGAGCGCTGGGCCGGGGAACTGACGTGAGCGCCGATCTGCGGACGATCGGCGACCGCCAGGACATCGCGATGCTCCTCGCGCGCATCGCGCATCTCGCCGACGCCGGGGATCCCGAGGAGCACATCGCGTGCTTCACCCCGGATGCGATCTGGGATCTCACCGATGCCACCGATCTGCCGATGGATGTGCAGACCATCAGAGGGCGGGACGCACTGCTCGCCGGCGTTCATGACCGTCGCGCGTCGGGCATCCAGGGTCCGGGCACCCACACCCGCCACGACATCTCGAGCATCGCGGTGGAGATCGACGAGGACCGCGCGAGCGCGCGCTCCTATTTCCGTTACTACCGGCGAACCGACGGGGCCCCGACCCTCGCCGCGATGGGCGTCTACGCCGACACCTTCGTGCGCACCGCAGCGGGCTGGCGTCTGCACCATCGGGTGATCAGTCGGGGTTGAGCCAGCCCTGCGCCCGGCCGCTGCGCACCAGCTCGAGGTGCATCTCGGTCTGCCGCAGGGCCGAGTGCAGCCAGAAGCCGTCGAGACCACGCCAGCCCGAAGTCCAGGTGAGTCGGCTGGCATAGGTCCACACCGAGCGGTCGCCGAGCTTCGTGACCAGCGCGGCCACCTCGCCGGTTCGCCGCAGATGATGGGCGGAGATCGCGCCGCGCCGCGACGCCAGCCCGACGAATCGGAACTCGTGGCCGGGAAGCACGGTGAAGTCGTCGAACTCGGCGAGACGGTCGAGCGACGACAGGAGGTCCCCCATCGGCTCTGTCCCGGCCAGTATCCCGATGCCGACCCCCGAGTAGATGCGCGGAAGTACGTGGTCCCCGGTGAAGAGGAACCGGCTCGCACGATCGGCGAGGCAGATGTGGCCGCCCGTGTGGCCCGGCGTCGCGATGACCTCCAGGCGGTGCCCGCCGAGCTCGAGCACGTCCCCGTCGACGACCTGGAGATCAGGCTCGACATCGCCGGTGAGGGAGGGGCGCGCGAACGAGGCGACGAGCTCCTCGCGCCGCCCCTCTGGGACGCCCCAGCGCGC
Organism: Microbacterium sp. J1-1; assembly: GCF_024498615.1. Lineage (NCBI taxonomy): Bacteria > Bacillati > Actinomycetota > Actinomycetes > Micrococcales > Microbacteriaceae > Microbacterium > Microbacterium sp. J1-1. The sequence continues at coordinate 3,195,840 of NZ_CP089590.1, forward strand.
CAGAGTGTCGCGGTATGCCTCCGGATCGCGCGCGGCGGGGGCGGTGACAGCGGCGAGCACGCTCCGCTCGGCTGCGGACATCACCAGACGAGCTCCGGTGAGCGTGCGCATGCGACCCGCGATCCCGAGGTGGTCCGGATGATGGTGGGTCACGATGATGGTGCGGATGTCGGACAGCGACCTCTCCTCAGCAGCCAGAGCCCGCTCGATGCGGTGGAGGTTCTCCGGCGTATCCCAGCCGGGATCGATCAGGTGCACACCGTCGTCACCGATGAGCGCGTAGCCGAGGGTGCCGGGCAAGGTCCCCTCCGGGATCGACGTCGGAACACTCCAGAACCCGTCACCCAGCTCGCGGGCTTCGAGCAGTCGCCCCGCCTCCCACGCCTCGCGCTCGACCTCGTCGACGGCGACCACGTCATCCGGAAGGCTGGTCATGACATCACCCTAGCAATCGCTTGTTCATTTCGCGAGATCCGGATAGCCTGACGAAGGGACAGCGCTCCCCCGAGCGGAACGGTGACGGTGAAGTCGGAATCAGAGCGCCACGAGCGCATGGTGGTGGCACTGCTCGCCGCCTGCGGCATGCTGACGTCGCTGCAGTTCACCCTCATCGTCCCCCTCCTCCCGCTCATCCCCGACCTCCTCGACACAACGGCCGCTGATGCCTCCTGGCTCATCACGATCACCTTGCTCACGGGAGTGGTCGGCACCCCCATGGTCACCCGACTCGCCGACCTGCACGGCCGACGCCTCATGCTCCTGGTGTCGATGGGTCTGCTCGTGCTCGGTTCCGTGATCGCCGCGGTGATCCCCGGTTTCGGTGCCGCGCTCGTCGGACGCGCACTGCAAGGCTTCGGCACCGCGGTCGTCCCGATCGGCATCGGTCTGCTGAGCGCGCTCGTGTCGCGCCGCCGGGCCGTCCTCGGCATCGCGCTCATGAGCGCGACCCTCGGAATGGGCTCGGCGCTCGGGCTCGTCCTCGCCGGGCCGCTACTCCAATGGGGCGGCCTGTCGACGGTGTTCTGGTGCTCGGCCATCGTCGGAGGCGTCTTCTGCATCCTGATCCGCTGGCGCATCGCCGAAGCCCCGACGGGCGGCTCCCACACCTTCGACCTCATCGGCGCGGCCCTGCTCACCGTTGCACTCACCGCCCTGCTGCTCGCGATCTCGCGGGGACAGTACTGGGGATGGACCGGCTCGCCCACGCTCACTCTCGCGTTCCTCGCACTCGTGACGCTCGTCGTCTGGATGCTATGGGAACGGCGGCATCCCGCGCCGCTGATCGACGTGCGAACGGCGATGCGTGCGCCGATCCTGCCGATCAACATCGCCTCATTCTTCGCGACGTTCGGGATGTACGCCAACCACCTGCTCACGACGCAGGAAGCCCTCGCCCCTGCGTCCACCGGCTACGGCCTCGAGGTCGCCACCGCCGCGGCCGGGACGCTCCTCCTGCCGTCCGCGCTGACGATGATCCTCCTCGCTCCGCTCGCCGCGCGCGTCATCAACCGCTTCGGCGGGCGCAGGGCGCTGCTGCTCGGGTCGGCGACGATGGCGGCGGCGTTCCTGTTCCGAATGCTGTTCCACGGCGGCGTGCTGTCCGTCGTCATCGGTTCCGCACTCGTGGGAGCCGGCGTGGCCTTCGCGTTCGCGGCGATGCCCTCCCTGATCACCGCATCGGTCCCGGGAGACGAGGTGTCGACGGCGAACGGCCTCAATTCCGTCATCCGCACCCTCTCGGGAGCCGTGGCATCCGCGCTCTTCGCTTTCGTGATCGCCGCCCTCCCCTCATCCGTCGATCCGGCCTTCCTCTCTGAACCGGCGCTGCAACTGTCACTCGGCTTCGCGTCCCTCTGCGGCGTGGTCACAGCGGTGTTCGCCGCATTCCTCCGTCCGCCGCCGAACAAGGAACCCGCATGACACTCTTCTCTCCGCTCGCCCTTCGCGATGTCACCCTGCCGAACCGCATCGGCGTCTCACCGATGTGCATGTACGCGTCCTCGGACGGTCTGGTCACCGACTTCCATGTCGCGCACCTCGGCCGCTTCGCCCTCGGCGGCGCCGGGCTGGTGATCGCCGAGGCGACGGCCGTGCACCCGCACGGCCGCATCTCGCCCTTCGACGCCGGCCTGTGGAGCGACGAGCAGATCCCCGGATGGCGTCGGATCGCCGCACTCGTCTCGGCGGCCGGCGCTGTGCCCGGCGTGCAGCTCGGTCATGCCGGACGGCGCGCCGCTGTGCGGGAACCCTGGCGCGCAGGTGCTCCCCTAAATGCTGAGGATGCGGCGACCGGATCCGGCCCCTGGCCCCTGGTCGCTCCCAGCGCCCTGGCAGCCGGCCCCGGCCATACCGTGCCCGCCGCCCTCACGACGGAGCAGATCAGCCGTTCCGTGCAGGACTGGCACGATGCGGCCACCCGCGCGGTGACGGCCGGCTTCCGGTTCGTCGAGTTGCATGGCGCGCACGGCTATCTGCTGCACTCGTTCCTCTCCCCCGTCTCGAACCGCCGCTCGGACGACTATGGCGGGAGCGCCGAGAACCGTCTCCGCTATCCCCTCGAGGTCGTCGCCGCCGTTCGCGCCGCGATCGGCGAGGGCATCCCCCTGTCGTTCCGCGTCTCGGCGGTCGACGGCGCCGAGGGTGGCGCCGGCATCGACGAGACGGTCGAGGTGGCACGTCGCCTCGCAGACGCCGGCGTCGATCTGATCGACACCTCCTCCGGCGGGATCACCACCGACAGAGCGGTCGACACGCGCATCCGGCGCGGCTTCTCCTTCCACGCCGACTTCTCGCGACGCATCCGGGCGGAGGTGGGTGTGCCCACCGCGACCGTCGGCCTCATCGTCGATCCGGAGCAGGCCTCCCGCCTCATCACACACGGCGACGCAGATCTCGTACTGCTCGGACGACAGGTGCTGGACGACCCCAACTGGCCGCACCACGCCCGGATCGCCCTCGGCGACGACAGCCACGACTCCTGGGATGTGCGCTTCGGCAGCGCACTCGGCCCGCGGGCCCGCACCCTCGCCCGCCTCGCCTCGTCCGGCGAGTCGCCTCTGTCGCGCTTCGGCGTCTGACTCCCCCCCCCCGGGTCAGAGAACGAGCAGTTCCCTGGCGGCGGCGGCGCCGTCGAGCAACCTGTTGCGCCGGTGCCGGACGCGCCACCCGTCGGGAGTGCGAAGCATCTCCCACCGATTCGCGCTGACCCGCTCGCCGACCCACCGATCCCCTTGGCGCAGCATCACCACGGAGTGCGTCACCGCCACGGCCTCGTCTCCGTCGATCTCGATCCGCGGCGCCGACACGATGTGCGCGCAGCCGCGGCGCATGTATTCCTCGTGCGTCGGGATGCCCACCAGGCCACGGATGCCGCCGCCCTCCAGCACCGTGTCGTCGAACTGATAGGTGCCGTCGGGTACCCACAGCGCTGCGACCGCATCCGGGTCGCCCGCGTCCACGGCCGGTCCGTACCGTGCGATGAGATCCGCAATCGCGGCGCGGTCCTCCAGAGACCGCAGCCGGCGCTCCAGAGCCTCGCTGCTCACCAGTCCTGCCAGGGGATGATCGTCTTCACAGGCGTGGAGAGCAGCCGCTCCCCCTGCTCCGAGAACTCTCCTTCGGCTGCCTGCAGCGCCGGCGCCATGTCGGCCGGATCCTCCTCCAGGTACACGAGGCGGATGCGGATGCCCCCCGACGGATCGGCGGGCGTCTCCTCGAAGGGCAGCGACGAATGACGCTGAGGGTGGCTGTAGGAGAAGGTCCATGCTCCGGCGACCCCGTCGAGCTCCAGCAGCGCTGGGATGAGCTCGCGGTCCTCGCGCCGGTGCGCCGCATGAGCCTCGGCACTGTGCGGCTCGGGGAACCGTGTGGCGGTGACATGGATGCCGCGGTGCGGCCGGTACGGCAGCACCTCCGGAGCGACCAGCGCGCGAGGAGCCGCATAGCCCTTGACCGGACGGAAGAATGCCAACAGCGGTCGGTGGATGCCGGGGATCAGCGGCCCCCGCCCCCACTGGAAGGACGCCTCGCCGAGGGCATCCCAGGCCGCGACGGATTCCTCGACCGGGTCACGGAACCAGTACATGGCGACGAAGTCGACGGCGCCGGCGAGTGATCCCTCACCGAGTCCGGCGTATTCCGGGCGCACCTCCCAGCGGTCCCCCCAGGCCACACCGGGGAGAGCGAGGTTCTCAGGGCGATGATCGAGCTGATGCCAGCGGTTGTACGCGGCATGCTGAGAGCGGTCGCCGAGGCGGACGAAGGAGAAGAAGGCGAGGGGCGCGAACACCTCTCCAGTCAAGCGTTTGCTTGGTTGCGTGTCAATGCTCGCACACCGTATCCGGTGTCAGCGACCCGAGACCTTTCCGAAGACCTTCGCGATCGGAGCGAGCACCAGCGGACGGGCGGCCGCCCAGCCGATGGCGATCACGACGATCGAGACGACGAAGACCCAGAATCCCGTCCAGGTGACGGCATCCTGCGCGGCGAACATGTGGTTCAGGTTGCGCAGGAATCCGGTCAGCATCACCAGCGCCACGTGCGCGATGATGAACGCCACGAAGTACAGCATGATCGGGAAGTGCAGGGCACGAGCCCATTCGACCGGATATGCCTTCGACAGCTTCTCGGCCTTCTTCGGCCACAGTCCCGACATCCGGAAACCGGTGATCGCCGCGAGGGGAGCCGCGATGAACACGGTCGCGAAGTACGCGAGCTGTTGCAGGCTGTTGTAGTTGTTCCAGCCGTTCTCATGCGGCCAGTCGAAGGAGACATACTGCAGGGCCGCCGACAGTGCGTTCGGGAAGACCTCCCAGCTCGTCGGCACGATGCGCACCCAGTGCCCGGTGACGAACAGCAGCACCACGAAGATGACGCCGTTCAGGAGCCACAGGATGTCGAGCGCCTGGTGGAACCACAGGTTCAGGCTGATCTTGCCCTTCGCATTGCCGCGGGGCGTCCAGAAGACCGTCGGACGCTTCTCCGTGCGCACCTGCAGTCCGGAGCGGATGATGAGCACCATCAGGAACATGTTGAAGAAGTGCGCCCAGTTCACCCACGGTGCGAATCCGGGCGCGACCTCGATAGCCGGCTCGTACTCACCGGGGAAGGCCGCGAGGAAGTCCTGCATGAACGGAAAGCTCAGGAGCGTGCGCACCAGCGCGATGGCGGCTCCGGCGAGCACCCCGAGCGCAGCGGCGCCGAACAGGACGGCGATCGCCTGGGTCCAGGTCGGACGACGACGTGCGGGCTCCGAGGCCACAGCCACGTGCCGCGGTGCACGGCCGTCCCACACCGTGCGCTTCCACGCCAGCGGCGTATCGACGGTGGCGACAGCAGCGGTCGGGACGGGCACTGCCGCGGAGGCAGAGGGCTCGGCAGCGACAGGATGCTCGGAAGCGGTGGCAGCAGCGTCGACAGGGGCCGCTGCTGCGGGGATGATCGGGGTGATGCCGGGGGGCGGCCAGGGCTCACCGCCGACGACACGAGGCAGCCCACGTCGAACGCCGGTCGCCGAGGAGGCGTGCGCCTCCGGTGTCGCGGCGGGCGCGGGCGTCGGCACAGGAGCAGCAGCGCCCACGGTGTCCGACACGACCGGGCCGGATGCCACAGCCGAGGCTGATGCCGCAACCGAGGATGCTGGCGTGGGCACCGCCTCCGCGGCTGCTGGTTCTTCCGCGACGGGAGCCAGCGCACCACTGGCCGGCGGCCACGGCTCACCCCCGGGCACGCGCGGGAGCCCTCGCCGGATGCTCGCGGTGGAGGAGGCGACCACACCCGTCGTCGCCGCGACGGCTCCGTTCACGGACCCCACACGCGGTGCGAGCGCGTCCGCCTCCGGCGCGACCTCGGCCGCGACGGGTTCAGCGACCGGCACAGCCGCCTCCGGGAGCGACACGTCCGAAGGCTCAGGAGCGTCGGCCGCTTCCACGGCCACGGCATCCGCAGGGGGCCAGGGGTCCCCGCCCGGCACCCGCGGCAGACCGCGTCGCAGCATCCGCGTCGCCATGACTAGTTCTTCCGCGCCTCGAGCGCCGCGATCACCTGGGGGACCACGGTGAACACATCGCCGACGATGCCGAAGTCCGCGACCTCGAAGATCGGCGCCTCGGGATCCTTGTTGATCGCGACGATGTTCTTCGACGTCTGCATGCCCGCACGGTGCTGGATCGCTCCGGATATGCCGAGAGCGACATACAGCTGCGGAGAGACCGAGACGCCCGTCTGTCCGACCTGGTGCGACTGCGGGATGTATCCGGCGTCGACGGCGGCCCGGGAGGCACCGACCGCCGCTCCGAGCGCGTCGGCGAGCTCCTCGACGAGCACGAACTTCTCCTTGGAGGCGAGACCGCGACCGCCCGAGACAACCCGTGTGGCGCCTCGCAGCTCGGGGCGGGAGGAGGCGACCTCGACCGCTTCGACCGGACCAGCCGTCGCGGCAACGACCCCGGACGGGGTGACATCGAGCACCTCGACCGAGTGCGACGGCACCGCCTCGGCACGCGCATCGACCGCGCCCTGACGCACCGTGATCACCGGGGTTCCGAATGTCGGAGCGGAGTCGACCAGATACGCGCCGCCGTAGACCGAGTGGTGCGCGACGACCCCCTCCTCGTCGCGGGAGACACCGACCGCGTCGACCGACAGCGCGCTCTTCGTTCGCACCGCGAATCGTCCTGCCACGTCTCGACCGGAGATCGAGTTCGAGATGAGCACAGCATCGGGTCGCACCTGGGCTGCCGCAGCCTGCAACGCGTCCACGATCGGGACCGTCAGCGCGGTGGGGTCTCCGTCGGCCGTCAGCACCACGGATGCTCCGGCCGCGGCGGCCTGATCGACCGCCGCAGGGCTGCCGCCGACGATCAGCGCCACGGGCGTACCGACCGTCGACGCGGCACCGATCAGCGCGGCCGTGCTGGTCGCGACGTAACCGGAGGGGTCGACGTCGACGAGGACGAGGATCGGGTTCTCGGAAGAAGTCATCTCACACCAACCTGTTCTGCACGAGGTAGTCGACGAGCTTGTCGGCGGCATCGCCTTCATCGGTGATCTTCACGCCGGCCGCGCGCGGAGGCTTCTCCGACACCGCGGTCATGATGGTTCGCGGCGCTGCGGACGGATCCGCCGAGACCTCGAGGTCGGCGAGCGAGAGCACCTCCAGCGGCTTCTTCTTCGCCGCCATGATGCCCTTGAAGTTGGGGAAGCGCGCGTCGGGGAGCGCCTCGGTGATCGAGATGACTGCGGGCAGCGACGCCGTGATCGGCTGACTGCCTGCATCCGCACCGCGGACCCCGGATACGCCGTCGTCGGTGATCTCGACCGACGTGAGAGCGGTGGCCTGCGCGAACCCGAGGTGCTCGGCGAGCATGGCCGGGATGACACCGCCCGAGCCGTCAGTCGACAGGTTCCCGGTGATCACCAGGTCGGGGTTCCCGCGGCGGATCGCGGCGGCCAGCACTTCGGCGGTGAGGCCGAGATCGGCACCCACGAGTTCCTCATCGGCGATGTGCACTGCCGACGAGGCGCCGATCGCGAGCGCCCGACGCACGGAGGCGGTCGAGCCGGCCGGAGCCATCGAGAGGGCGACGACCTCGGTCCCGTCGTTCTTGTCGGCGTAGCTGAGGGCGACCTCGAGAGCACGCTCGGTGATCTCGTCCAGGACGACATCTCCGGCGGCGCGATCAGCGAGCCCGGTCTCGAGATTCAGTTTGCGATCGCCATAGGTGTCGGGCACCTCTTTGACCAAGACGAAGATCTTCATCGATTGCTCCTCACGACACGCTGAGTCTATCCGCATGGGACTCTATGTAGCCAAAAGCGGAGGAAACCACGGTCGGGACCCCAGAATTGCCCCGACAATGTATACATACCCCACACTCCGGCTGCGGTATTCCCCACGCTCCGTCCGCCGCACGCCGCCGCCGGTACCGTAGAGAGGTGACCCGACCCCGCCCGCTCCCCGTTGACCCGCTCGCCGAGGCCAAGCGGCAGTGGATCGCGCACGGGTGGACGGATGCCGCCGACGGCATGGCTGTCGTCACCTCGGTCATGCGGGCCCAACAGCTCCTGCTCGCCCGCGTCGATGCGGCGCTCAAGCCGTTCGCGCTCAGCTTCGCCCGGTTCGAGGTGCTGCGTCTGCTCGCGTTCAGCCGCGCCGGACGCCTCCCCTTGTCGAGTGTCGTCGCTCGCCTTCAGGTGCACCCGACAACGGTCACGAGCACGGCGGAGCGACTGGTCCGCGATGGGCTCGTGGTGCGGGAGCCGCACCCGCACGACGGTCGGGCCGCGCTCCTCGCCCTCACGGATGCCGGGCGGGAACTGGTCGAACGCGCCACCCGGTCCCTGAACTCCGAGGTCTTCGTCGATCCCGGCATGAGCGGAGACGACGCCGCGGAACTCGTCGCGATCGTCGCACGGCTCCGCAAAGCCGCAGGCGACTTCGCGGACCCTCGCCCGCATCCCGAGCCGCTCTGACATGCGCCGGTTCGTCCTCGAGACGCACATCGCCGCATCACCCACTGCCGTGTTCGCCGCGTCGCTGGACCCTGAGCTGCACGTCCGCTCGATGGCTCGACACGGCGAGTCGATGGTGGAGGCACCGGCGGGGGGATCGTTCACGGAGGGGTCGACCGTGACGTGGCGGGCACGTCATTTCGGCGTCCCGTTCCGGTTGCGTTCCGTCGTGTTCGACATCGATCCACCCCACGGCTTCTCGGACCGGCAGATCGCCGGCCCGTTCGCGGCGTTCCTGCACGAGCACCGGTTCGTTGCGCATCCGTCCGGCACGCTCATGCGGGACACGGTGACGTTCCGGTCGCCCTTCGGTCCGCTCGGCCGGATCGTCGACGCCCTGTTCCTCGGCGCGTACATGCGCCGCCTGATCAGCGAACGCAACATGATTCTGGCCGCCGAGATCGAGGACCCGCGGCGTACCCTGTCGGCATGAGCGAACTGCGTCTGCACACCGTCCTCACTGGCCGCGGCCCCGCCGCGGCGATCCTGCTCACGGACGAGCAGGTCGCGTCCTTCGGTGCCGGGAAAGCCTTCCCGGTCGCCGTCACCATCGACGGACGCACCGCCCGCCTGCGACTGGCACGGATGGGCGACGAGAACCTGATCGGGTTCAGCAAGGCCGTCCGCACCGAACTCGGGCTGGAGATCGGGCAGGAGATCGATGCCGTGATCCGGCTGGATTCAGCCGAGCGCACCGTCGACATCCCCGCCGAGCTCGCTGCAGCCCTGGACGCCGACCCTGCCGTGCGCGCACGCTTCGACGCACTGTCGTACTCCGTGCGCAAGGAGCACGCGCGGAGCGTGGCCGAGGCCAAACAGGACGCGACGCGCGAACGCCGGATCGCGAAGGTCCTTGACGCCCTCTCCGACTGAGGGCGTTCACAACTCCTCAGGAATCTCCGACGAGCACCGCGCGAAGCGGCGTTTCCCGCGCGACGCACTCCTTTCTGAGGAGTTGCGAACGAACACCTAGCGGTTCTGGAAGTCCGGCGACCGCTTCTCCCGGAACGCCGACATCCCTTCCTTCTGGTCGGCGGTGTCGAACAGCGCCGCGAAGGCCTGCTTCTCGTGCGCGAGGCCGTCGGCGAGGGTCGTCTCCATCGCCGCATCCAGCGCGGCCTTCGCCGCATAGACGGACGGCAGCGACTTCGCGGCGATGGAGTCGGCGAGCGTCGCCGCCTCGGCGAGGAGCTCGGATGCCGGAACGACGCGCGACACGAGACCTGCGCGCTCGGCTTCCTCCGCCCCCATGAAACGTCCGGAAAGCACCAGCTCGGCCGCCTTGTAGTAGCCGACCGCACGGATCAGGCGCTGCGTACCGCCCATCCCGGGGATGACGCCGAGGTTGATCTCCGGTTGGCCGAACTTCGCGTTGTCCGCGGCGAGGATGATGTCGCACATCATCGCGAGCTCGCAGCCACCGCCCAGGGCGAAGCCGGAGACCGCCGCGATCACGGGGGTGCGTACCGCGGCGAAGTCATGCCAGACGCCGAAGTGGTCGGTCTCGAGCATCTCCGCCGCGGACATGCTCTCCATCTCCTTGATGTCGGCGCCGGCCGCGAACGCCTTCTCGGACCCGGTCACCACGATGGCGCCGACAGCGTCGTCCGTGTCGAAGGCGACGGCGGCCGCGGTGACCTCCTCCGCGAGTCGGCTGTTCAACGCGTTCAGCGCGCCGGGTCGGTTCAGGGTGATCCACCCCACTCGTCCGCGCTGCTCGACCAGGATGGTCTCGTATTCGGTCATGTCGCCCTCTCCGTCGGATCTCCTTCAGCATTCACCCTGGCCTTCGAATCGCGCAAACGAATCCGTCCGCACCGCGAATGGAACCATTTGCGCGATTCGAACGCAGTGCTCACACGCGATCGTCGCGGATATCCGTGATGATGCCCGAGAAGTCCCGGGTCGCACCGTCACCGGCGGCGAAGGCGGCATAGAGCTCTTGCGCCAGACGGCCCATCTTGGCGTCGGTCGATGTCTGTTCGATCGCCTGCAGCGCGAGGCCGAGGTCCTTCGCCATCAGCGCCCCGGCGAAGCCCGGCTGATAGTCGCGGTTGGCCGGACTCGTGGGAACCGGGCCGGGAACGGGGCAGTTCGTCGTGATCGACCAGCACTGCCCGGATGCCTGCGACACGACGTCGAACAGCGCTTGGTGCGCGAGGCCCAGCCGCTCCCCCAGCACGAACGCCTCGGCCACCGCGATCTGCGAGACCGCGAGCACCATGTTGTTGCAGACCTTCGCCGCCTGGCCGAGCCCGGGCCCGCCGCAGTGCACGATGCGCTTGCCCATGACCTCCAGCAGCGGCAGCGCTGCGGCGAAGTCCTCGTCCGAGCCACCGACCATGAAGGCGAGCGTGCCGTTCTCGGCACCCACCACACCTCCCGAGACCGGGGCATCGATGTTGCGGTGCCCCGCGGCGAGCGCGAGCGCGTGTGCCGCCCTCGCCTCATCGACGGCGATCGTGGACGACTCGATGAAGAGAGTGCCCGGTCGCGCGGCGGCGAGCAGTTCGGTGCGATACGCCTCGATCACGTGCTTTCCGGCAGGGAACATCGTGATGACGACGTCCGCCTCGGCCACCGCATCGGCTCCACTCGCCGCAACCGGGATCCCTGCCGCCTGCGCCGTCTCGACGGCGGCGGGCACCAGGTCGAAGCCGTGCACCTCATGACCGGCGGCGACGAGGTTCCTGGCCATGGGGAGGCCCATGTGCCCGAGACCGAGGAAGGCTACGCGAGTCATGACCCGCTCCGCATCTGGTCTCCGCCGCCGCGCTGGAGGGAGGCGGAACCCGCAGGTCGCAGCATCTCGCGACCGACGATGAGCCGCATGATCTCGTTGGTCCCTTCCAGGATCTGATGCACGCGCAGGTCACGGACCACCTTCTCGATGCCGTAGTCCTGCAGATACCCGTAGCCGCCGTGGAGCTGCAGCGCCCGGTTCGCGACGTCGAATCCGGCATCGGTCGCGAAGCGCTTGGCCATCGCACAGCGCATCGTCGCGTCGGGTGCATGCTCATCGACCGCCTGCGCGCCGTCGCGCACCATGAGGCGTGCGGCGTGCAGGTCGGTGCGCATGTCGGCGATCGCGAACAGGATCGACTGCTTCTCGGCGAGCGGCTCTCCGAAGGCCATCCGCTCGTGCACGTACTGCACGGCCTTGTCGAGCGCCCATTGCGCGCCGCCCAGCGAACAGGCAGCGATGTTGAGCCGACCTCCATTGAGGGCCGACATCGCGATGGCGAACCCACGCCCTTCGTCGCCGAGCATGGCGGAGGCCGGAACCCGCACGCCGTCGAGGATCACCTGGCGGGTCGGCTGCGCATGCCAACCCATCTTCTTCTCCGGCGCCCCGAAGCTCAACGCCTCGGCGTCGCCCGGCACCAGGAACGCGCTGATCCCCCGCGCGCCCGGCTCTCCGGTGCGTGCCATGACGACGTAGACGGCGGCCTCGCCCGCGCCCGAGATGAACTGCTTGACGCCGGTGAGTACGAAGTCGTCGCCGTCGCGGACCGCGCTCGTCGCGATGTTCGCAGCGTCCGATCCCGCGCCCGGCTCCGTCAGGCAGTACCCGCCGAACTCGGACATCGAGGTGAGCGCCGGCAGCCACTGCCCACGCTGCGCATCGTCGCCGTACGTGTCGATCATCCACACGACCATGTTGTGGATGGAGATGTAGGCCGCGACCGCAGGATCGCCCTTCGCGAGCTCCTCGAAGATCGCGACGGTGTCGAGGCGGCTGAGGCCGGTGCCGCCGAACTCCTCGTCCACGTAGATGCCGCCGAGGCCGAGCTCACCAGCACGGTTCAGCGATTCGCGGGGGAACAGGTGCTTCTCGTCGCGCTCCGCGGCGTGCGGGGCGAGCTCGGTCTCCGCGAACTCGCGGACGGCGCCGATGATCGCCTCGCGCTCTTCGGCTGTGGTGGTGACGGTGGTCATGGTCATCGTGGTTCCTTGTGGGAGTTTCGTGCCGGACGGTACGGATCAGTGCATGGTGGGGATGACGAAGCTGGCGCCGTCGCGGATGCCCGCCGCAGGCCAGCGGCTCGTCACCGTCTTGGTCTTCGTGTAGAACCGGAAGGCGTCGGTGCCGTGCTGGTTGAGGTCTCCGAACCCGCTGCGCTTCCAGCCGCCGAACGTGTAGTACGCGATCGGCACCGGGATCGGCACGTTCACGCCGACCATCCCGACCTCGACGCGGGCGGCGAAGTCGCGTGCGGCGTCACCGTCGCGCGTGAAGATCGCGACGCCGTTGCCGTACTCGTGCTCCGAGGCCATGCGCAGCGCCTCTTCGTAGTCGGCAGCACGGGCGATCACGAGCACCGGGCCGAAGATCTCTTCCCGATAGATCGCCATCTCGGTCGTGACGTGGTCGAACAGGGTCGGTCCGAGGTAGAACCCCTCTTCGTGACCGGGAACGGTGAAGCCGCGGCCGTCGGCGAGGAGGGTCGCTCCTTCGTCGACGCCCTGCTGGATGTACCCCTCGACCCGTTCCACCGCCGCGCGGGTGACCAGCGGCCCGTAATCGACGTCCGCCGCGAGAGAGGGCCCGACCCGCAGCTGGGCGAGCCGTTCGGTGAGTTTGGCGGCGAGAGCGTCGGCCGTCTCCTGTCCGACCGGAACGGCCACCGAGATCGCCATGCAGCGCTCTCCGGCCGAACCGTAGCCCGCACCGATGAGCGCATCCACCGCCTGGTCGAGGTCGGCGTCCGGCATCACGATCATGTGGTTCTTGGCTCCGCCGAAGCACTGCGCCCGCTTGCCGTGAGCCGTCGCGGTGCCATAGATGTACTCGGCGATCGGTGTGGACCCGACGAACCCGACGGCCCGGATGCGGTCATCGGTGAGCAGCGCGTCGACCGCCTCCTTGTCACCGTGCACGACGTTGAGCACCCCGGCGGGAAGTCCCGCTTCGAGGAAGAGCTCGGCGAGGCGCACCGGCACCGAGGGATCGCGCTCGCTGGGCTTGAGCACGACGGCGTTCCCCGCCGCGAGCGCGGGCCCCGCTTTCCACAGGGGGATCATGGCGGGGAAGTTGAAAGGGGTGATCGCGGCGACCACGCCCAGGGGCTGCCGCATCGAGTAGACGTCGATTCCGGTCCCCGCGCCCGTGGAGTACTCACCCTTGAGCAGGTGCGGAGCCCCGGCGGAGAACTCGATGACTTCGAGACCGCGCTGGATGTCGCCCTTGGCATCGTCGACCGTCTTGCCGTGTTCGCTCGCGAGGAGCTCGGCGAGCGGCGTCATCTCGCGCTGCACCAGGTCGAGGAAGCGCAGCAGCACCCGCGCACGCTTCTGCGGGTTGGTCGCGGCCCAGGCGACCTGGGCCTCCTCGGCGTTGGCGATCACCCGGCGGACCTCCTCGGCCGACGCGAGCGGCACCTGCGCCTGCACGGCACCGGTGCTCGGATCGAACACATCGGCGAAGCGACCGGAGTCGGGAGTGAGAAGCGATCCGCCTACGAAGTGGGCGATGGTACGAGTCATTGTGTGACATCCCTCCGTGCCGTCATTGGCATATTGAAGAGTTTACTCTGGCCTCCGGAGATTTACTAGGACGTCCTAGCATTTTTTCCCGCGTGGGTCTTCTCATCCGTCGGGGTTGTTCGCACCGCGTTCACCGGCCGGCCATCTCCCCCGGGTACAACTGCAGATGCGCGGACAGAGACTCAGACCGGATCGGGTGTCACGTCTACCGCGCGCACGGTGAGCACTCTCGCTCCCGTCGCGGCTCCCACGCCGCGAGACCCCCGCCGAATCGGGTCGGCGGGGGTCCTCTTCGTGGAGGCGGCATCCCTGGGGCGTTTCGAATCCCGCAACGGGTCGAGTAACCCCAGAATCCGACCGGGTGCGCGATTCGAACGCCGCGAGAATCCACCTAGAATCGACCGTGCGCTGCCACCCCTGGCGCATCCGCTTCGACGCCCCGACCCCGGGCGCCCGTTCTCCGAGGACCGCATCATGTCCGAGCCCGTCACCGTGTCCATCCGCCGCGAGGTCGACCCCGGCCGCATCACCGAGGCGACCGCCTGGGTGCAGACGGGGGTGAACCTCGCGACGAAGTATCCGGGCTTCCTCGGCTCCGGCTGGGTGCGCGCCGGCGAGGACTCGCAGGTGTGGCACATGCTCTACCGCTTCGCGAGCGAGGAGTCGCTGGTCGCGTGGGAGCAGTCGGCCGAACGCACCTGGTGGCTGTCGATGGGCGAGGGCTTCGTGCGGAGCGAGCGTTCGAAACGGCGTACCGGCATCGAGGGCTGGTTCGACGAGCCGACCACCGGGACCATCACGCTCCCGTCCTCCGAGGGCGGCACCGCCACGGTCACCGTCGCGCCCGCGCCTCCGCGGTGGAAACAGGCGACCTCGATCTGGCTGGGGTTCTTCCCGGTCAACCTGGCCTTCACCTACGCACTGAGTCCCGTTCCCGGCTGGGACGGTCTCCCGATCTGGCTGAGGGTGCTCGTCACGACTCTCGTCCTGACCCCGATCATGGCCTACTGGGTGCTGCCCTTCGTGACCCGGTCCCTGCGAAGCTGGCTCACACGCTGACGAGACCCCTGCGCACTCGGAACGCGATCACCCCGACTCGGACCTCGGGCCGGCGAGCTCAGCCGAGAGCGATCGCGGACCAGGACACGGGCGGCAGGGTCACTGTGAGCAGTCCTCCTTCGAGGGCGACCGTGTCGTTGTCGCGGACGGTGACGCGCTCCGGGTCGGCGAGCGTGTTCACGGCGTACACGTCGTCATCGCTCAGGGTGTGGGCCTCGCACACCCCGACGTCGCCGAGTCCGGCGATGTCCACGGTGACCGTGATCGCCTCCGTCGTGCTCCGATTCACCAGGAAGACGGCGGAGCGCCCGGTCTCGGACTCGTGCGTCGCCACCGCGTCGACGAGTGGCACTTCGCCATACAGTGCGGTGCGGTACGAGGGCGCGTCGAGCTTGAGCTCGAGCGCGTCCCCCTGGGCCAGGCGCGATGTGATCGAGAAGGGGTAGAACGTGGTCTGCCTCCACGCGGGTCCGCCCGGCTCGGTCATGATGGGCGCGATCACATTCACCAGCTGCGCCAGCGACGCGCTCGTGACCCGGTCGGCATGCTTGATCAGCGAGATGAGGAGGTTGCCGAAGACGACCGCGTCGACGACCGAGTACACGTTCTCCAGCAGACGCGGAGCGATCGGCCAGTTGTCGATGCCGGAGATCTTGTCCACGTCGCGGAACCGGTCGAGGTACCAGACGTTCCACTCGTCGAAGGAGAGGTCGATCTTCTTCGTGCTGCCCCGTACGGCCCCGACGTGATCAGCCGTCGCCACCACCGACTCGATGAAGCGATCCATATCGACGGCGGACGCGAGGAACGAGTCGAGGTCTCCGTCCTTCTCCTCGTAGTAGGCGTGGCAGGAGATGTAATCGACGTCGTCGTAGGTGTGCCCGAGCACGACGCGCTCCCATTCGCCGAACGTGGGCATGTGCCGGCTCGATGACCCGCAGACGACGAGCGTGACATCGGGGTCCATCTGTCGCATGGCCTTGGCCGCCTGCGAGGCGACCTTGCCGTAGTCGTCCGCAGAGCGATGACCGAGCTGCCACGGACCGTCCATCTCGTTGCCCAGGCACCACATCTCGACACCGAACGGCTCGTCGCGCCCGTTCTCTCGACGCCGCTCACTCAACGCCGTCCCTCCTCGGATGTTCGCGTACTCGAGAAGATCCAGTGCCTCCAGCGTTCCCCGGGTGCCGAGGTTGACCGCCATCATGAGGTCGCTGCCCACCTTGTCGAGCCACGAGACGAACTCATGGAGCCCGACCTCGTTCGTCTCGGTCGAGTGCCAGGCGAGGTCGAGGCGCCGGGGCCGCTGTTCACGAGGGCCGACCGAGTCTTCCCATCGGAATCCCGAAACGAAGTTGCCGCCGGGATAGCGGATGGTCGAGACGCCGAGTTCTCTGACGAGGTCGATGACATCCCGGCGGAGCCCCTCCGCATCCGCGGCCTCATGCCCGGGTTCATAGATTCCGTCGTAGACGTGGCGGCCGAGATGTTCGACGAAGCCGCCGAACAGTCGACGCTGAATGCGCCCGGTGACGAAGTGCGGGTCGATGGTCAGATGGGCCGATGGCATGGGTGCTCTTCCGAGTGAGGACGTGTGCGTCACCAATATACAACGTTGTAAATCTCTCGGCAGGAGCATAACCTGTTCAGCGAAGACAGGTGGAGGCGGAGCAAACGACCCGGTTCATGGAGCATCGACATCTCCGCGCCACCCGAAGCTCCGGCGAGAAACGCCACCCAGGCATGAGTTCGAGGAAGAAAGCTGCCATGACTGATCGAGAACCAGCGCGACGCCCCCACAGCCTCACGAGCACGCATCGCCGGCACGGTGACGTGGCGCATTGTCAGCCCGTTTACATCGTTGTGAATTCTGGAACGCTGAGAAGGGGTCGCGGCGCATGAAGAAGCTGCTCTACAACCAGCGTCTCGCCCCCTACCTGTTCATCCTGCCCTTCGTGCTCACGGTGCTCGTGTTCTGGCTGGTTCCCGTCGGCCGATCGGTGACGATGAGCTTCCAGGAGGTGCTCTACGGTCAGGCCACGTTCATCGGTACGGAGAACTACGAGCGGCTCTGGCGCGACCAGGTGTTCTGGAAGGCCATGTTCAACAGCATCCGCTACATGCTCCTCACCCTGGTCATCCTCGTCCCGATCCCGATGGTGCTGGCCGCGATCATCAACTCCCGACTGGGCAACAGCCGCATCAAGGACTTCTTCAAGTCCTCGCTCTTCATCCCCGCTCTGACGTCCGTCGTGGTCGCCGGCATCATCTTCCGACTGATGTTCTCCGAGACCGACTCGGGTCTGATGAACCAGGTCGTCGAGTTCTTCGGCTTCGGGCCCGTCCGCTGGCTGCGCGAAGACCTCACCGGTCTCACGGCGCTGCTCCTCCTGGCGCTGTGGAGATGGGCCGGCGTGAACACGATGTACTTCCTCGCCGGCATGCAGGCGATCCCGACCGAGTACTACGAGGCGGCGTCGATCGACGGTGCGAGCAAGGTCCAGCAGTTCTTCAACGTCACCCTGCCGGGGCTGAAGCCCACCATCGTCTACGTCACCACGATCAGCGTGTACGGCGGTCTGGCCATGTTCCTCGAGAGCTTCATGCTCTACGCCGGCAACAACTCACCGAACAACCAGGGCCTGACGATCGTCGGCTACCTCTATCGCAAGGGCATCCAGGACAATGACCTCGGCTTCGCCTCCGCCGTGGGCGTCGTGCTCCTCGTGCTGGTCCTCGCGATCAATCTCACTCAGCTCATCGCCACGGGCACGTTGAAGAAGGAGTCGGCTCGATGATGTACCAGACCTCCGCGACGCCGCCTACCGCCCGCACACGACCACGGATGTCGCGTCGAACGGCGGGGCTGATACAGAGCGGCTTCCTGATCCTCATCGCTCTCGTCTCGCTCGTCCCGGTGCTCGCGATCGTCTTCGGAACCTTTCAGGACGGCAACGACGTCATCCGCAACGGGATCTCGTTCTCGACCGACTGGTCGACACTGAGCTTCGACAACTACGTGATGCTCTTCACCGATTCCGGCCTGTACTTCCAATGGTTCTGGAACAGTCTCGTGCTCACGGTCGTGCAATTGGTGGGCACTCTCCTCGTGAGCTCGTTCGTCGCCTACGGGTTCGCGATGTACGAGTTCCGCGGCAAGAGCCTCGGCTTCATCCTCGTGATCATCCTCATGACGATCCCGTTCGAGATGCTCATGCTGCCGCTGTACGTCCAGGTGAACGACATGCGCGCCACGGACCAGTACTGGATCGTTGTCCTCCCGTTCCTCGCCCAGGCGGTCACGATCTTCTTCTTCCGGCAGTACTTCCTGGGCATCCCGAAGGAGATCCTCGAGGCCGGTCGCATGGACGGAGTGTCGGAGTTCGGCATCTTCTTCCGTCTGGTGGCACCGATCGCCAAACCGGCGTTCGCGGCGATGGCGATCCTCAACAGCATGATCATCTGGAACAACTTCCTCTGGCCGCTGCTGGTTCTGCGCTCGCCGGACAAGTTCATCCTGCCCATCGGCCTGAACACGCTGCTCACGCCGTACGGCAACAACTACGAACTGCTGATCATCGGCTCGTTCTTCTCCCTGATCCCCCTCCTCATCCTCTTCCTCGCGTTCCAACGGTTCTTCGTGCAGGGCATGACCGCCGGTGCGGTCAAGGGCTGACACCGAACCATCCTCTCCCCCGTATCCCCCACACAGTCAGGAGTATGACCATGCGATTCCGAAGGATTCTGACCGCGGCGACCGTGGCAGCAGTGACGGTCGGCGTTCTGTCCGCCTGCGCGAGCGGCACCCCGCAGGACGACGGCGCGAACGCCGACGGCACCACCACACTCGACATGTGGGTCTTCGCCGAGCTCCACGGCCAGGTCTACGAGCAGATGGCCGAGAGCTGGAACAAGGAGAACCCCGACAAGGCCATCGACCTGAACATCACCGTCTACCCCTACCAGGACATGCACGACAAGCTGCTGCTCGCCGTGAACTCCGGGGAGGGCCTCCCCGACCTGGCCGACATCGAGGTGGGCAAGTTCGCGAACTTCGTCAAGGGCGACAACCCGCCGTTGGCGGATCTGACGGAGGTCGCCGCGCCCTACACCGACGACATCGTGCAGGCCCGGCTCGACCTCTACAGCAGGAACGGAAAGATCTACGGCTTCCCGACCCACGTCGGCGCCTTCGTGAGCTTCTACAACACCGAACTCCTCGAGAGCGCCGGGATCGACTACACGACGATCGAGACCTGGGACGACTTCGCCTCCGCCGGCACCGAGTACTCCACGGCGACCGGGAAGGCGTTCGGCGTCGCCAGCACGAGCATCTTCTTCACCGAGCCGCTCGCGATCGCACAGAACGGCGGGCAGCTCTTCGCCGAGGACGGGCGGGGGGACGTCGACGTGAACAGCCCCGAGGTCGTCGACACGATGGAGATGTTCCAGGACATGAAGGAGTCGGGAGCGCTCTCGACGATCCCCGGTGGCAGCCCGGACAGCGAGGAGGCCTTCGGCGCCATCAACGACGGCGACTACGCCGCCGTCGTCTACCCCGCGTGGTACACCTCGCGTTTCGTCGACTACATGCCGGATCTCGCGGGGAAGATCGCGATCGCTCCCGCTCCGCAGATCGAGGGCTCCGAGGTGCTGACCATCGGCGGCGGTGGCACCGGCACCGCCGTGATGGCCGGCAGCGGGAAGAAGGAGATCGCCAGCGAGTTCGCGGCCTACAGCAAGCTGTCGCTCGAAGCGAACGTGAAGGTGTGGGAGGAGCTGGGCTTCGATCCCGTGAACATGTCGGTCTGGGAAGACGAGAAGGTCACGAAGAACCCGGACAACAAGTTCAACCAGTACTTCCAGACGAACCTGTTCGACGTGCTGAACTCGGTGAAGGACGGGATCGGTCACTTCGAGTCGTTCTCCAACCCGTCCCTTCCCACGGTCGACAACCAGTTCCGCACGGTCACGCTCAACGAGATCTACGAGAACGGCACGCCCGCGGAGGAGGCTCTCGATCAGGCGCAGACCGACCTTCAGAACGAGCTCGGCCAGTAGCAGCCGGCTATTCGGGTGCGGGCGGGAGAGCATTCCTCTCCCGCCCGCACTCTGCGCACGACGTTAGAGTGAGGGGAGCGCGCTGGCGTGACACACGGCGATTGGTGAGGCCCGATGGATCCGACGATGCACGACGTCGCGCGCCTCGCCGGAGTCTCCATCAAGACCGTCTCGAACGTCATCAACGACTACCCCCATGTGAGCGCGCAGACCCGCGAACGTGTGCAGACGGCCATCGATGAACTCGGCTACCGGCCGAACCTGTCGGCCCGCGGCCTCCGCTCCGGCCGCACGGGTGTCATCGGCCTCGCCGTTCCCGCTCTGAGCGAGAACTACTTCGCCGAGCTGGCGGATGCGGTCATCCGTGCCGCCGACGACCGGGGGCTCGGTGTCGTCGTCGAGCAGACCAGCGGCGACAGGGCCCGCGAACTGCAGGTGATCACCGGAGGGCGTCTGCGTCTCACCGACGGACTGCTGTTCAGCCCCGTGGCACTGGGGCAGCCCGATGCCGATGCTCTGGACACGGGCTTCCCCCTCGTCCTCCTCGGTGAGCGCATCTTCGACGGCCCGACAGACCACGTCGCCATGCACAACACCTCCGCGGCCCGAGCTGCGGTGGAGCATCTCCTCGACATCGGGCGCCGGCGCATCGCCCTCGTCGGCGCAGAAGAGGACGAGACGCCTGGCACCAGCTCGGCGAAGCTGCGACTCGCCGGCTATCGAGAGGCGTTCCTTGAGGCGGGCTTCGAGGTCGACCCACGGCTCATCCGCACGAGCGCGCACTGGAGTCGCAGCGGAGGTCTCCTGGCGATCCGCGAGCTGATCAGCGAAGGGGTGGCGTTCGACGGGGTCTTCGCCCTCAACGACGCCCTCGGCCTGGGGGCGCTCCGCGCGCTGGGCGAGGCGGGGTTGCGCGTCCCCGAGGACGTCGCGGTGATCGGGTTCGACGACATCGACGAGGCCAAGTTCTCGATCCCCTCCATGTCCAGCGTCGACGCCGGGCGCACACAGATCGCGGTGGCAGCCGTGGACCTGCTCATCGAGCGCATCGAGGAGAAGGGGGGTCGTCGCTCGCCGCGCACGGTGAAGACGGGGTTCCGCATCGTCAGACGCGAGTCGACGGGCTTCCCCGGGCGCACCGCTCACCCCGATCCCGCCCTGTGACCGTCGCCCTCTGAGCTCGAATCGCGGGCGGGGGCTCTCAGCCCTCGACGTGGCGCTCGTCCGGGCCGTCGTAGTGCGACAGCGGACGGATCAGCGCGTTCGATCCCGCCTGCTCGATCACGTGCGCGGTCCAGCCCGTCACTCGCGCCGCGACGAACAGCGGCGTGAAGGTGAGCGTGTCGAAACCGATCAGGTTGTAGGCAGGGCCCGACGGGTAGTCGAGGTTCGGATAGATGCCCTTGCGCGCCACGAACTCCGACTCGAGGGTGTCGTACAGCTCGGCCACGTCGGCGCGATCGTAGTGCTCCACGAGGGTGTCGAGCGCCGCCTTCATGGTCGGCACCCGGGAATCACCCTTCTTGTAGACGCGATGCCCGAAGCCCATGATCTTGCGCTTCTCGGCGAGCGCCTTGTCGAGCCACGGCACCACATTGTCTGCGGTGCCGATGTCGTCGAAGATGTGCAGGACCGCTTCGTTGGCGCCACCGTGCAGCGGGCCCTTGAGCGCGCCGATGGCCCCGACGACCGCGGAGTAGATGTCGCTCAGGGTCGAGGTGATCACGCGTGCGGTGAACGTCGAGGCGTTGAAGGAGTGCTCCGCGTACAGGATCATCGAGCGGTTGAACGCATCCACGACGACGTCGTCCGCTTCCTCGCCGAACGTCATCCAGAGGAAGTTCGCGGAGTAGTCGAGGTCGTCGCGGGGGGCGATGAGCTCCTGGCCACGACGACGACGCTGCCCGTAGGCGACGATCGCCGGGAGCGCGGCGAAGAGGCGGATACTGCGTTCGAGGTTCTGCTCGGGGCTGCCCCCGGCGTCGAGCACCGAGCCGCCGGCGCCCGGGTCGGAGGCACCGATCAGGCTCACCGCGGTGCGCACCTCGTCCATCGGGTGCGCGTCGAGCGGGACCAGGTCGATCGCGGCCTTGACGTTGTCGGCGAGTGCGCGGTGTCTGCGCTCCTCCACGCGGAACGCCGCCAGCTCCTCGGGCGTCGGCAGTTCGCCGTTCCAGAGCAGGTAGGCGACCGCTTCGAACGGCTGCGTGTCCGCGAGCTCCTGCACCGGATAGCCGCGGTACAGCAGACTGTTCGTCTCGGGATTGACCTTCGAGATCGCGGTCGTGTCGACGACGACCCCCGCGAGGCCCTTCTTGATGTCCGGCTCGGTCATGGTCACTCCTTCGTGATGGTGAAGTTGAAGACACCGGAGTCGAAATGGTTGTACGACTCGTAGTCGATCAGGTCGTAGAGGTCGGCGCGGTGCTGCATCTCGCCGAGCTTCGAGGTCAGGTGCCCCTCTTCGTTCAGCGTATCGAGCGCACGGCCCGCGGCCCCCATCGAGATGCGCAGCAGCGACACCGGCCAGATGACGAGGTTGACCCCGGCGTCGCGCAGCTGATCCACGGAAAACAGCTCGCTCTTGCCGAACTCGGTCATGTTCGCGAGGATCGGCACGTCGAGTGCCTCGGCCATCGCCTCGAACTCCGCGAGCGTGCGCATCGCCTCGGGGAACACCGCGTCGGCGCCCGCATCCGCCAGTGCCTTGGCGCGGTCGATCGCCGCGTCCAGCCCTTCCACCGCCCGGATGTCGGTGCGCGCCATGAGGAGGAAGTTCTCGTCGCGACGGGCGTCGGCGGCGGCACGGATGCGCTTGATCGCCGTGTCCTCGTCGACCACGGATTTGCCGTCGAGGTGACCGCAGCGCTTCGGGTTGATCTGGTCCTCGATGTGCATGCCCGCGAGGCCCGCATCCTCGAGCTCCTGGATCGTACGGGCGACGTTCATCGGTTCGCCGAAGCCGGTGTCGGCATCAACGATCGCGGGGAGGTCGGTCATGCGGGCGATCTGCTTCGCCCGACCCGCGACCTCGGTGAGTGTGGTGAGGCCGATGTCGGGGAGGCCCAGATCGGCCGAGAGCACGGCACCGGAGATGTAGACGCCGTCGAAGCCCTTCTGCTCGATCAGGCGTGCGCTCAGCGGGTTGAACGCACCGGGGAAGCGAAGCAGCTCCCCGCTCGCGAGCCGCTCGCGGAACAGGCGCCGCTTCTCCGACGGGGTGACGGTCGAGTACAGCATCAGAACAGCCCCTTCGGGGCGCCGGCGTTCTCGAGCACTCCCGGCTTCGCGACGATCGACAGCTCGCCGACCTCCGCTGCGGTCAGCTCGGGCAGACGCTGGACG
Organism: Microbacterium sp. J1-1; assembly: GCF_024498615.1. NCBI lineage: Bacteria > Bacillati > Actinomycetota > Actinomycetes > Micrococcales > Microbacteriaceae > Microbacterium > Microbacterium sp. J1-1. The sequence goes on from NZ_CP089590.1 coordinate 3,219,303, forward strand.
AGGTCCAGGAACCGCTCGATCTCGGCGGGCTCGAGCACGGGCTCCGCCAGCAGACGGAACTTGGCGATGTAGTTCTCCCGGGCGAACGGACGCGCTCCGAGGGGGTGGGCATCCGCCACGGCGATCTCGTCCACCACGGTCGACCCGTCGGTGAGGCGGATCTCGACGCGACCGCCGAAGGCCTTCTCATCGGGGTCCTCGGAGTGATAGCGGCGCGTCCACTCGGCGTCCTCGGCGGTGGTGATCTTGTGCCACAGCGCGACCGTGTCGGCGCGGCCCGCGCGCTCGGGGGCGTAGGAGTCGACGTGGTGCCATCCACCGTCCTGCAGCGCGACCGCGAAGATGTACGGCACCGAGTGGTCGAGCGTCTCGCGCGAGGCGGTCGGGTCGTACTTCTGCGGGTCGTTGGCGCCGGAGCCGATCACGTTGTGGGTGTGATGGCTCGTGTGGATGACGATCTGATCGATGTTGGCGGGGTCACGCAGCGCCGGGTTCTCGATCCCGAGCTTGCGGGCGAGGTCGATGAGCGCCTGCGCCTGGTACTCGGCCGAGTGCTCCTTCGTGTACGAGTCGAGGATCGCACGCTTGGGCTCACCCGCGGCGGGCAGCGGCACGTCGTACGCGGCGTCCTTGCCGTCGAGCATCCAGGCGATCACGCCGTCTTCACCTTCGTAGATCGGGGCGGGGCTGGTCTGCCCCCGCATCGCCCGGTCGACCGCTTCGACGGCCATCTTGCCCGCGAAGGCCGGGGCGTGCGCCTTCCAGGTCGAGATCTCGCCCTTGCGGCTCTGGCGGGTGGCGGTCGTGGTGTGCAGTCCCTGCCCGACGGCCTGATAGATGGTCTCGACGTCGAGGCCGAGCAGGGTTCCGATGCCGGCGGCGGCCGACGGGCCGAGGTGGGCGACGTGGTCGATCTTGTGCTTGTGCAGGCAGATCGCGCGCACCAGATCCATCTGGATCTCATACCCGGTGGCGATGCCGCGCACCAGGGCGCGGCCGTCCTTGCCGGTGTGCTGGGCGACCGCGAGGATCGGCGGGATGTTGTCGCCGGGGTGCGAGTACTCCGCCGCGAGGAACGTGTCGTGGTAGTCCAGCTCGCGCACGGCCACGCCGTTCGCCCAGGCGGCCCACTCGGGGCTGGTGCGGTGGTCGAGTGCGGCGCCGAAGAGGTTCGCACCGACGCCGCCCGTCGAGACGGGATGGCTGAACGCCTGCGCCCTGGCCGCGTTGATCGGAGCGCGGGTCAGGGAGGCCGCGGCGACGGAGGCATTGTCGATGATGCGGTTGATGATCATGTCGACGACATCCTGCTCGACCTCGACCGGGTCGGCGGCGACCTCGGCGATCTTCCAGGCGAGCTGATCCTCACGGGCGAGGTTCTCGTCGCTGCGGTGCACACGGACGTGGTGGGTGACGGTCATGAGAGTCCTTCGGTCGTGGGAGGAGACGAGACGTCTTCGGGGAGGGAGTCGAGGATGCCGGTGAGCGCGTTGTGCAGGTGCACGTGCGTCGCGTGGGCCGCGAGGTCGCCGTCGCGGGCGGCGAGTGCCGCGGCGATGGTGCGGTGCTCCCCCGCGGAGGCGGCGAGCCGTGCGGGGTTGTCCCGCGCCATCCGACGAACCCGCACGAGGTGGGTGCGCACCGTGCGCAGCGCCGACGCGATGTAGTCGTTCGCCACGGCCGCGTCGAGGGCGGCGTCGAAGCGGGCGATCAGCGCATAGTAGGCGTCGCGGCCGGCGACCGCGTCGAGGTCGACGTGGGCGAACTCGTCGGCGAGCGCGGCGAACAGGGAGGCATCGCCCCGGGTGGCGGCAAGGCGTGCCGAGCTCTCCTCGAGCGCGCGGCGGATCTCGAAGAGCGAGCGGATGTCGTCGGCGTCGAGATCGGCGACGACCGTGACCCGCGGTGACTGCTGGACGACGAGGCCGTCGGCGGCGAGCCTGCGCAGCGCTTCGCGCATAGGCGTGCGACTCACGCCCAGGCGTTCCGCCTGCTCGACCTCGCCGAGCACGAAACCTGCCGCGAGCGCGCCGGACTGGATGTCATCGAGCAGCGCCGCATACGCACGGTCACCGGCCGAGGTGCGCTCCACGGGAAGGGTCATGCCCTCAGTGTATACATAAAGCGGCTCTGGCAGGCCGCATCTCTCGCTGGACTCGTTTCCGGTATACATTCCCCGCGGGGCTACGGCACCGATTCGACGAACTCCTGGGCGATTGGCTCCCCCAACTTGACCACGACGACGCCGGCGAGCACGAGCACCCCACCCAGCGCCTGCAGCAGATCGGGGAGCTGCCCGAGCAGCAGCCAGCCGAACAGGAGAGCCGCCACGACCTCGGCGAGCGCGACGAAGGACGCGAGCCGCGACCCCAGCATCCGCGTCGACGCGATCCCGAGCAGGTACGCGAGGGCGGTCGCGACGACACCCATCGCCAGCATCGGGACGAACCACGGCACACTGCCGAACCGGTACGCGATGTCGTCGGTGGTCCACCGGATCGGCAGCACGCCGATGGCCCCGGCGGCGGTGAGCCCGAGCGCACCGAGCAGCAGACCACTGCCGGCGAGCGCGATCGGCGGTAGCCCCGTGTCAGCCTTGGCCGACAGCACGAAGTACGTCGCCGCCCCCACCATCGCCCCGAGCGCCCAGAGGATCCCGGCCACGTTCACGTCGGCACCGGTGAGGATGTCGAGCATCAGCACGAGCCCGACGAAGGCGATGGCCGCGCCGATGATGCTCCGACGCGTCGGACGCTCCCCCCTGCGCAGCCAGAGCCACAGCAGCACCGCGACCGGAGCGGTGTACTCGATGAGCAGGGCGATCCCGACATCCATGACCGCGACGGCCTGGAAGTAGAACAGTTGCGTCGCCGCGACCGCGAGCAGACCGTAGGCGAGGATCATCCCCGCATTGCGCCGCAGCAGCCCCCACCGCCCACGCAGGGAGAGGATCGTGGGAAGAAGCAGCACGAGGGCTGCCACCCAGATGCGAGCGGTGACCGCGGCCCCGGGCGTCCACCCCGCATCGATGAGCCCGCGTGCCCAGGCTCCCGACATACCGAACGCGAAGGCCGCGGCGATCGCGAGTGGCAGCCCGAGGCGCACGTCGCGCGCGGGTGCGACCGCCGCGTCACTTCTCACCTTGCTCATGATCGATGACGCTACTCGTGACAGCCCCGGGTTTCGAATCGCACGATTGGCCCCTTCTCCACCCCGAATCCGACCATTCACGCGATTCGAAAGAAGAGGGACCCTGGACGTGACCTGTCATAACAGGTACAGTGAACCTGTCATTACAGGTTGCGCAACGACGCAACGCCCGTACGAGGAGCACCGATGCCCGAGTTCCACACCCCGCCGATCTCTCCGATGGCGATCGCGTTCGACGCCGAGAAGCTGATGCTCTCGCCCGAAGGGCCGACCCTCACCCGGCGGATGTCCGACCTGGAAGGGCTCTTCCTCGACGCCGAGGCCTGGGCCGACGCATCCGCCGGCGACAACCCGGTGGTCTACACGGTGGTGAGCTCGCCCGTTCCCGAGGTCGACCGCGAGCTGCCGCAGTCGATCACGACGATCATGCCCGGCGACACGTCCGGTGAGCTCTGGATGACCAAGGGCCACCAGCACCCGAACCACCAGGGCGAGATCTACCTGGCACTGAAGGGCCGCGGCGGTCTGCTCATGTTCGACGGCGATCGCACCGAGTGGCTGGACATGCTCCCCGGAACGATCGGCTACATCCCGCCGGGCTGGGCACATCGCTCGGTCAACACCGGCGACGAGCCCTACGCCTTCCTCGCGGTCTACCCGGGAGGAGCAGGGCACGACTACGGCTGGGTGCTGGAGCACGGCATGGGCGCACGCGCCTATCGCGCAGCCTCCGGCGTCGATCTGCGTCCCTACGCGGAATAGGCTCCGGCCATGATCATCGCGCACGATCTGGGAACCACCGGCAACAAGGCGTCCCTGCACCACGACGACGGCCGTCTCGTGGCGTCGGTCACGGTCCCCTACCCCGCGCACTTCGCCGCGGGCGGCGTCGCCGAGCAGAACCCCTCCGACTGGTGGAACGCGGTCGTCGGGGCGACGCGTGACCTGATCGCCCGCACCGGAACGGCCGCGAGCGACATCGCCGGACTCGTGGTGAGCGGCCAGATGATGGGGGCTGTGCTGCTCGACGCCGACGGCGAACCCGCACGCCCGGCGATCATCTGGGCCGACACCAGGTCGGGCGCCCAGCAGCGCGAGCTCGAGGCCGCGATCGGCGCCGAACACGCCTATGGCATCCTGGGCCATCGCCTCAACCCCACTTATTCGGTCGAGAAGATCATGTGGGTGCGCGACAACGAGCCCGACGTGTGGGCGCGCGTGCGCCGGGTGTGCGTCGCGAAGGACTTCATCGTGCTGCGCCTGACCGGGCACCTGGCCACCGACCGCTCCGACGCCTCCGGCACCAACGCCTACGACCAGGCCGCCGGAACCTGGTCGGACGAGGTCGTGCGCGCCGCACGACTCGACCCGGCCCTGTTCCCCGAGATCCTCGACTCGACCCGGATCGCCGGCACGCTGACGGACACAGCCGCGGACGCCCTCGGGCTCCCCGCGAGCGTCCGTGTGGTGATGGGGGGCGGCGATGGTCCGATGGCCGCCGTCGGCTCCGGCGTCGTCGCGCCCGAGGACGGCGCGTACGTGTGCCTGGGCACCTCGTCGTGGATCTCGTTCGCGGCCGATGCCCCGCTGCACGATCCCGCGATGCGCACTTTCACGTTCGACAACGTGGTCCCCGGCTCGTTCGTCCCGACCGCCACCATGCAGGCCGGCGGGGCCTCGGTGCAATGGATCTCGGAGGCTCTCTCCCCCGACCCCGCGCATCCCGAAACCGGACGGCTGACGACCGAAGCGTCCGCCGACATCGACACCGACGACCTCTACTTCCTCCCCTACCTCCTCGGCGAGCGCTCCCCGATGTGGGACCCGGACGCCCGCGGCGCCTTCGTCGGCCTCGCCCGCCACCACGGCAGAGCCCACCTCGTGCGGGCGGTGCTGGAGGGCACGGCGTTCAACCTGCTCAGCTGCATCCAGGCCTTCCGTGAGTCCGGTGCCGTGATCGACCGCATCGACGCGGTCGGCGGCGGAGCCCAGAGCGACGTGTACCTCTCGGTGCTGGCGGATGTGTGGGGCGTGCCGGTGCGCCGCCGGACGATCGTGGAGGAGGCGAACAGTCTCGGAGCAGCGGTCACCGCCGCAGTCGGGCTCGGGCTCACGGACTTCTCGGCCGCCCGCGCCCTGAGCGAGGTCACCGCCGAGTTCACCCCGGATGCCGGGCGCCATGCCGTCTACGCCGAGCGGCACGCCCGCTTCGCCGACGCCTACACGGCCCTGGCGCCGTGGTTCGCCGGACGGCCGCGCTGATGGGCGTGATCCTCGTCACCAGCCGCTCCTTCTCGGACGGCGACCTCGACCTGGTGGAACGCGCCGCCCAGGCGGGGCATCGCATCCTCCGCGGTCCGGCGCATCATGACCTCGAGGACTTGCGATCACTCCTGCACGGCGCTGATGCCTGGATCGCGGGCACCGGGGCGATCACGGACGCACATTTCGCCGCGGCTCCGAAGCTCAAGGTAGTCGCCCGGTACGGCGTCGGCACCGAGTCGGTCGATCTGGGCGCGGCGCGCGATCGCGGCATCCCGGTGACCAACACCCCCGGCGCCAACGCCGACGCGGTCGCGGACCACGCGATCGGGCTCATGCTCGCCGCGCTGCGGTTCATCCCGGACGGCGATCGCCGCGTGCGCACGGGCGATTGGGGCGTGCGGCGCGGACGTGAGCTCGGCGCCGCCACGGTCGGCATCGTCGGCTTCGGGCGCATCGGCCAGGGTGTGGCCGCGCGGCTGAGCGGCTTCGGGCCGCGCGTGCTGGCCGCCGATCCGTTCCTTCCTGACGAGGTCGTGCGGGCCCGGGGTGCAGAACCCGCCTCGCTCGACGACCTGTTCCGCACCGCCGACGTCATCACGCTGCACGCTCCGGGCGGGCAAAAGCTCGTCGACGCTGACCGTCTCACCGGCATGCGGCCGGGAACCGTGCTGATCAACACCGCCCGGGGTGACCTGATCGACGAGGCAGCCGTCGCGCAGGCGCTGCGCGACGGAACCCTTGCCGGCTACGCGGCCGACACCCTCGACGGTGACACGGCCGCGCACCACAGCCCTCTGCTCGCCCCGGACCTCGCCGACCGCGTGATCGTCACCCCGCACCTCGGCGCGCAGACCACCCAGGCCGTCGACAACATGGGCGCTCTCTCGCTGGCCGACGTGATCGCGATCCTCGCCGGCAGCGATCCCGCCCATCCCGTCCCCGTCCCGCTCGCCGAGGAGAACCGATGACCACCACCGCCGACACCGTCCACGCCGACGGGGCCTCGACTGCCGCATCCGCCGACTACATGGGTTTCGTCGGGGTGACCACGGCGTCGTCGTCGATCATGAAGGTGTTCCCGCTGTGGGCCGACATCCTGGGTCTCCCGACGCGCACCCTGCTCGGCCACGATCTGCCGATGGACGCCGAGCCGGCACAGTACCGCGCGATGGTCGAGCAGATCCGCGATGACCCGCACCACCGCGGAGCCCTCGTGACCACGCACAAGATGAACGTGTACGCCGCGGCCTCCGACCTGTTCGACGAGCTGGATCCCTTCGCGGTGTCCTGCTCCGAGATCTCCAGCATCTCGAAGCGCGGCCGGGTCCTGTCCGGACGGGCCAAGGATCCGATCACGGTCGACCTCGCGTTGAACGACTTCCTCCCGGCCGATCACTTCACGCGCACGGGGGCGGCGGTCGTGATCCTGGGTGCCGGCGGTTCGGGCACCGCACTGAGCTGGGCGCTGGCCGAACGTGAGGACGCCCCCTCGAAGATCACGGTGACGGCCCGCACACAGGACAAGCTCGACCACCTGCGCGAGGTGCACCGCCAGCACGGCACGCGGGAGGGACTGATCGAGTACGTGGTGACCGCTTCCCCTGCAGAGGCCGATGCCCTGGTGACCGACGCACCCCCGGGATCCGTCATCGCCAACGCCACCGGGCTCGGCAAGGACCGCCCGGGCTCGCCCCTGAGCGAGACGGCGGTGTTCCCCGAAGGCGCGTACGCGTGGGAGTTCAACTACCGCGGCTCGCTCGAGTTCCTGCATCAGGCGCAGGCGCAGGCGGCCGCGCGCGGGCTCCACGTCATCGACGGCTGGCGCTACTTCATCCACGGCTGGTCGCAGGTGGTGGCCGACGTGTTCGAGCTCGACCTGACCCCCGAGGTCGTCGAGCGACTCGCCGAGGCCGCGGAGTCGGTGCGCTGATGTCCGTCGTCGTCCGCACGGTGCTCGGTGACATCGCGCCGACGGCGCTCGGACGAGTGAACTACCACGAGCACCTGTTCCAGGTGTCGCCGCTGCTGCCGGGCGATGAGCTCGACGATGAGACCGCGTCGGGCAAAGAAGCGGCACTGCTGCGAGCGAGCGGGTTCGACACGATGGTGGATGCCACACCGTTCGGGCTCGCCCGGGACCCGGAGGCTTTGGCACGGATCAGCGCGACGACCGGACTGCACATCGTCGCGACGACCGGCCGTCACCGTGAAGCCCATTACGGCGCGGACCATCCGATGCAGGTGTGGACCTCCGATCGCCTGGCCGCTCTCTTCCTCGCCGACCTCACACGCGGCATGCCCGTGGACGACAGCGAGATCTTCGAGACGCCCGACATCTCCCTCGCACGCACACCGGGCGGCGCTCCCGTGCGCGCAGGGATGCTCAAGGGGGGCGCCGACTACTGGCGTATCAGTCCGTTCGAGCGCACGACGCTGATCGCCGTGGCCGCAGCGCACCGCGCGACAGGGGCTCCCGTCATGGTGCATCTGGAGTTCGGCACGGCGGCCCATGAGGTGCTCGACCTGCTCTCCGCCGAGGGGGTGCCGGCCCACCGGATCGTGCTCGCGCACGCCGACCGCGACCCCGACCCCGGGCTGCACGTGTCCCTCGCCGAACGCGGAGCCCACCTCGGCTACGACGGCTTCGCGCGTCCGCGCACCCGCTCCGATGCCGAGCTGCTCGCCCTGACCGTCGCCGTGGTCGAGCGCGGCGCCGGCGACCGGATCGTGCTCGGCGGCGATGTCGCCCGGCGCACTCGGTACATCGCGTATGGCGGCATGCCCGGGCTCGCTTACCTCGGCGACCGTTACCTCCCCCGCCTCCGCGAGGCTGTGGGCGAGGACGCCGTGCACCGGATGCTCGTGACCACGCCGGCACAGCTGCTGAGCTTCTCCGTCTGACCCCGAGCATGGGCACGGGCATGGGCATCCACATCCACATCCGAGAACGCCGAGGAGACACCGTGTCCGAACCGACGATCCTGCGCGCCCGCGTCTGACGAGCCGACGCTGCTCAGCGATCGAGCCGGGGATCCCGCAAAGACGCCATCGCCTCGACGAGGCTTTCGTGGATGTACTCGAGCTCAGGTGAGCTGAAGCTCGACCAGTCCTCTTCGGGGGCATCGTGGTCGTCCGCCCCTTCGCTCTCCGCGGATCCGCTCCACGCGGCGGCGTCCTCTCCAGCGGCATCCCACGTCTGACCCTGCGGAACGTGGGTGTAGACCCACCAGAGATTTCCTGACGGGTCGGCGAAGCGCGAGAACGTGTCACCGAAGAAGTCCGTCGGCCGGGTCACGATGCGTGCGCCGAGTCCGACTGCTCGTGCGAGCGTTCCTTCGACGTCGTCGACGTACACCTGGAGGAATCCGGGAGTGAAGGGCCAGTCGGGCTTACGGTCGGCGACCGTGATGACGGAGTCGCCGATGCGCAACTCGGAGTGCAGGATCAGTCCGTCGGTGTCGACGGTGCGGGCCTCGGGGACGTCGGTCGCCCCGAAGACCTCGATCACGAAGTCGATGATGCGAGAGGCGTCATCCGTCATGAGGAAGGGGTTGACGGTGTTCGATCCGGCGGGCAGGGCGGGTGCGTTGCTCATGGTGGGTGTCCTTTCGTCGCAATCACTTTGGCAGTCACCGCGGACAGATCCTGACCTGGATGTCCTGCGTGATCCGGTTCACGTCCCGACACGAAGAAACCCCCCGCCCGAAGGCGAGGGGCTTCTTCATGGATGCGGTGTCACTCGTAGAGGACGGCCGCGATCTTCGGGTCTTCGATGTTCGTGCTGTCGTACCAGTACGAACCCGTGTCGTAGAACTTCTCGACCGACTCACCGTTGGCGGCGTCGTACGCGGCCTGCACGACCTGCGCGCCGATGCCGATCGGGTCCTGCGTGATCGCGCCGGCCATGGTGCCGTCCTTGATGGCGTTGATCTGGGCCGCACCGGAGTCGAAGCCGACGATGGTGATCTTGCCCTTCTCGAGGCCGAGCTCGTTCACGGCGTTCACCACACCGATGGCGGAGCCCTCGTTGGTGCCGTAGATGCCCTTGAGGTCGGGGTGGGCCGCGATCAGGGTCTTGGCGATGTCGGCCGACTTGAGGTGGTCGCCGTCACCGTACTGGATGTCGACGATCTCGATGTCGGGGTAGTCCGCCTCGATCTTGTCGACGAAGCCGTCGCGACGCTCGACACCGGTCGAGTTGATCTGCGAGTGGCCGACGATCGCGACCTGTCCTTCGCCGCCGATCAGCTCGGCCATGTGCTCGGCAGCGAGCGCACCGGCGACCTTGCTGTCGGTGGCGGACAGGCTCAGGCCCACGTCACCGTTGCAGGGGGCGTCGAAGTAGACGACCGGGATGTCCTTCGACTTGGCCTGCTCGAGCGGGGCGACGCACGCCTCGGGGTCGAGGGCGGCGTAGGCGATGGCGTCCGGGTTCTTGTCGATCGCGGCGGTCAACATCTCGAGCTGCTGCGCGATCTCGGTCTCGGCCGCGGGGCCCTCGAACGTGATCTTCACGCCGAGCTCGTCGGCCTTCTCCTCGGCGCCCTTCTTGACGGCCTGCCAGAACTGGTGCTGGAAGCCCTTCGAGACCATGGCGATGTACATCTCGCCGTCGCCGCTGCCGCCGTCTCCGCCGGAACCTTCCTCGATCACGTCGCCGCCGCCGGCACAGCCGGCGAACACCAGGGCGGATGCGGCGACCAGCGCTGCGAATGCGGTCTTCTTCCCGAATTTCATGAAAACTCCATTGTTCGTGGGTGGGTGGGTGGTGCAGGGATGGTGGGTGGTGCAGGGATGGGTCAGGTGCGCTGCCGGTTGCGGAGCGAGTCGAGGAAGACCGCGAGCAGCACGACCACACCGACGACGATGTTCTGCCACTCGGTCTGGATCGACATGATGCGCAGTCCGTTCACGAGCACGCTCATGATCAGGGCGCCGATCACGGTGCCGAGGATCGATCCGCGTCCGCCCAGCAGCGAGGTGCCGCCGATGATGACCGCGGCGATCGCCTGCAGCTCGTACCCCATGCCGATCTGCGGCTGAGCGGAGTCGAGGCGCGAGGCGATGACGATGCCCGCGACGCCGGTGAACGCACCCGCGAACATGTAGATGAGGATGGTCCAGCGACGCGTGTTGACGCCCGACAGACGGGTGGCCTCCTCGTTCGAGCCGATCGCGAAGGTGTAGCGGCCGAGCAGGGTCTTCGACAGCACGAGCCAGGCGACGATCGCCAGCGCGGCGGTGATGAGCACCGCGTTCGGGATACCGGGGATGATCACGCCGAGGGCGATCTTCTTGAAGTCCGGTGCCGAGGTCGAGAAGTAGATCGGTGCGACGTTCGAGATCACGAGGGCGAGACCACCCGCGATCATCATCATCGCGAGCGTGGCGATGAAAGGAGGCAGTCGCAGGAACGTGATGTTCACGCCGTTGACGAGTCCCATCAGCACACCTGTCGCGACGCCGCCGATCACACCGACCCAGACGGGAAGGCCCATGTTCGTGACGATGACCCCGGTCATCACGGCGCACAGCGCCATGCCGGTGCCGATCGACAGGTCGATGCCGCCGGTGATGATGACGAAGGTCGTTCCGAGGGCGAGGATGCCGATCACCGCGGTCGACAGCAGCACCGTGGCGATGTTGCTGAAGGTGAAGAAGTTGGGGCTGGCGATCGAGAAGAAGATGACCAGAACGATCAAGGTGCCGAAGGCCAGCGACTGCTGGAACTGCCGCTTGATGAACCCGACGACATCCCTCTTGTCGGTGTCCTCGTTCACGGCGGTCTGGATGATCGTCGTCGTCGACGATCCGGGCTGCTGCGGAGCGCTCATCAGTCTTCCTCCCCGTGGGCTGCGAGTTGCATGATCTTCTCCTGGCTTGCTTCCTCGTTGCGGAGCGTCCCGGTGATGCGGCCGTTGGCGAAGACCGCGATGCGGTTCGCCACACGGAGGATCTCCGGGAGCTCGGATGAGATGACGATGATGGACTTGCCTGAGTCAGCGAGCTGCTGCATGAGGCGGTAGATCTCCTCTTTCGCGCCGACGTCGATCCCTCGGGTCGGCTCGTCGAAGATGAGGATGTCGCAGTCGCGCATCAGCCAGCGGGCGATGACGACCTTCTGCTGGTTCCCTCCGGAGAGGAGCTTGACGACCTGGTTGACAGAGGGCGTCTTCACGCGCAGCTGCTGCACGTATTCCTTGGTGCGGTTCTTCGCCTTGCTGTCGCCCATCCAGCCGATCGCGTTGGCGTAGGAGCCGAGCGAGGCGAGCACGGTGTTGAACGTCACATCCTGCTCGAGCATGAGGCCGAGGAGCTTCCGGTCCTCGGACAGGTACCCGAGGCCGTGATGCACCGCGTCCGCGGGCTGGGAGATCCGCGCCGGGCGACCATCGATGGTGATCGTGCCGCTGTCGCGGTGGTCGGCGCCGATCACGGCTCGGGCGGTCTCGGTGCGCCCCGCCCCCATGAGGCCGGCGAAGCCGAGGATCTCGCCCCGGTGCAACCGGAACGAGACGTCTTTCAGAAGGCTCTTGGTCGACAGCCCCTGCACCTCGAGGACCACGGGGTCGTTGGCGTGCTCACGGGCCTGAGGACGGGTTCCCTCGTCGATCACGCGGCCGACCATCATCTCGATGATCGTCGGGATGGTGATCTCGGACTTGTCGAGTGATCCGATGTATGTGCCGTCACGCAGGACGGTCACCCGATCAGCCAGGCGGCGCAGTTCGTCCATGCGGTGCGAGATGTAGACGATCCCGGTGCCGCGCGCCTTGAGCTGCTCGATCAGCACGAAGAGCGTCTCGACCTCGGTGTCGGTGAGGGCCGAGGTCGGCTCGTCCATGATGAGCACCTTGGCGTTGAAGGACAGCGCCTTGGCGATCTCGACCATCTGCTGCTCGGCCACCGTGAGCTCGCCGACGAGCTGACGCGGGTTCAGGTGGATGTCGAGGCGCTGCAGCAGCTCGGCGGTCTGCGCGTTCAGCTTGCGCTCCGACAGGAACGGGCCCGTGGTGGGTTCCCTCCCCACGTAGATGTTCTGCGCCACGGTCAGATCGGGCATCAGGTTGAGCTCCTGATGGATGATCGTGATGCCGAGCTCCTGCGCCTGGAGGGGGCTCGTGAGCTCGACCTCCCGGCCCTCGAACGTGATCGTGCCCTCGTCCTTGGTGTAGATCCCGGAGAGGATCTTCATCAGGGTCGACTTGCCGGCACCGTTCTCACCCACGAGCACGAGCACCTCGCCGGCGTGCACCTCGAGGTGCACGTCTTTCAGCGCCTGCACGCCGGGGAATCCTTTGCTGATCCCCTCGACCCGGAGGATGGGTCCACTCATGCGCTCACCTGCTTCCTTGAAGGTTCTGCTTCGACGTCGACGGATCATTCCGTCACAAACATCGGATCAATTCTGCGTCCTGCGCTACGGGCAGCGCAAGTTGTATCTAAATGTATCTAATGACCGCCGAATGCGGAAGACCTGTAATGACATCTTGATCTTCCGATCTTCGCGCCGGTGGATTCCGGCTCAGTGGAGGCGGATCGAGTCGACCGCCACGAGCTTGTCGCGGATGTACGCGTTGGCGTGGGCGCCGAGTTCGTCGTTGTCGCTCCAGAGGTTCCGCCAGATGCCGAGCATGCGGCTGAGGTCGGGAGCGACGACCGCCGAGGAGAACGACTCGAAGACGATCGGACCGTCGTAGCCGATGCGGCCGAGCGCCTTGAAGAACGTGTCGAAGTCGACCGTGCCGGTGCCGAGGTACCCGCGGTGACTCTCTCCGATGTGCACGTACCGCAGGGCGGGAGCAGCGTCGAGGACCGGCGCGAACATGTCCGACTCCTCGATGTTCATGTGGTATGTGTCGAGGTGGATTCCGAGGTTCGGCCGATCGACCTCGGCGACGTATCCCAGGGCCTGTCGCGCGGTGTTCAGCACGTTGGTCTCGTAGCGGTTCACGACCTCGAGCGAGACCGAGACGCCGCGCTCGGCGGCGTGGTCGGCGACGCGGGCGATCACGGCGCGGCTGCGCGCGAGCCCCGCAGTGGTCGCAGGCTCCATGTACTTCTTCATGGCGCTGTAGATCACCCCGCAGAAGTGCTGGCCCCCGAGGTCCGCCAGCACGTCCACGGCCTTGAGCAGCAAGGCTTCGCCGGCCGCGACGATCGCAGGGTCGGAGCTGGTGACATCGGTGGCCTCGGAGAGTCCGAGGGAGGCGCTGACGGCGAGGTCGTACTCCTCCAGCGCATCCTTCGCGACGGCGACGTCGAACGAGAACGGATCCATCAACGGGAACTCGATGAGGTCGAAACCCGCGCCTTTGGTCTTGCGCACCGCCAGACGGATGCCCTCGGCATCGAAGTTCCCCGTCCAGACGAGCCCGTGGCATCCGATGTTCATGAGACCTCTCACAGCGGGTGTGCGGCACCGTCGCCGTCCCGGAATTGGCACGTGCCAATTCCGGTGTGCGTGCCACGCTACGTCGCACGCCAGACGCTGTCAAGAACTTTCTTGGCACGTTGCAAGTCCTCCGCTATCCTGAGGCGACCGACGCGGTCGCCGTTCTCGATCGACGCGGTTCGACGAAGGAGTTCCATGCCCGCGAGCGTCAAGGACGTCGCCGCCCTCGCCGGAGTCTCCTCCTCCACCGTCTCGAACTACCTCAACCACCCGCATGTGCTCGGATCCGCGAGTCGGGAACGGGTGCGGGCGGCGATCGAACAGCTCGGCTACGTGCCCAACGAGTCCGCACGACAGCTGCGCGCCGGATCGAGCAAGGCACTCGCGCTGATCCTGCTCGACGCCTGGCTGCCCTATTTCCACGACCTCTCGCGCGGGGTCGAAGACGTGGCGCGCGAGGGGGGATGGTCGCTGTTCTTCAGCAACAGCGACCGCGACGATGCGCAGGAACGGCGCAACCTCGACATGTTCGAGGCGCACCGGGTGCAGGGCATCGTCATCTATCCGCTCGGCGACGTGGTGCCGCGCCTGGAGGGACTGGCCGACCGCGGTATCCGCTCGGTCGTGGTGGGTCCGATCCGGGAATCATCGAAGGTCGCATCCGTGCTGTTCGACGACCGCGGCGGTGGGCGCCTCGCGGGCGAACACCTCCTGGACCTCGGCCGACGACGCCTCCTCTTCCTCGGCAATCCGGCGGTGAGTCAGTCGAACGACCGCCTCGCCGGGCTGCGTGAGGCCGTCTCGGGGTCCGACGCGAACCTGTCGATCATCGACGTGTCGCACCTGGCGATCGAGGACGGACTGCGTGCGGGTGAGCAGATCATCGCGATGCCGGTCACCGAGCGCCCGGACGCGGTGTTCGCTGCGAACGACATGGTGGCACTCGGGGTGCTCACGCAGCTGCTGCGTCATGGCATCCGGGTCCCGGAGGAGATCGCCCTCATCGGCTTCGACGACGTCGCCCAGGCACACCAGGGCGTCGTGCCGCTCACGAGCGTGCGGCAGCCCGGCTACGAGATCGGCCGCGCCGCCGGAGCTGCTCTCCTGCAGCAGCTCGGCGACCCCACGGCACCGCCGCCCGCGACCACCCCCTTCCCCGCTGAACTCATCGTGCGGGAGTCCACGGTCGGACGGTGAGCACGGCCCTGCGTGGTTCACAACTCAGGAAGGCGACGAGCTTTCCCGTCTCGTCCTCGATAATCGGCTACTTCCGCGCCGACGATCCTGATCTATGAACGCGACACAGGCGCCGGGTCAGACCGTGGGGATGAGCCCCTCCTCCGCGAGGCTCGCCCACAGCGCCGTCGGGATGTCGAGTGCGGCGTACTCCGCGTTCTGTCGCAGCTGCGCCGGGCGACTGCCGCCCACCACGACCGAGCGCACGACATCGGACTGCAGCGGGAACTGGATCGCCGCGGCGGGCAGCGGCACCCCGTGGTCGGCGCACACGGCGGCGATGCGAACCAACCGATCCCACAGCTCGTCCGGAAGCTGCCCGTACTCGTAACGCCCGTCGCGGCGCGGCTCGTTCGACGCGAGCAGCCCGGAGTTGAACACGGAGGCCGCCACGATCCCGGTCGAGGTCTCCCGGCACGCGGGCAGCACGTCGACCGCGGCGGGCTGTTCGAGCAGCGTGTACCGGCCGGCCACCATGATCAGGTCGAGGTCGGCGGCACGCACGGCTGCGGCGAGAGCATCCGACACCATCGAGCCGATGCCGATCGCGGAGACCTCGCCATCGGCCCGCAGCTGCTCCATCGCGGGGAGGGCTTCCGCGAGCGCGAGGTCGAGGTCGTGCCGCTCGGGGTCGTGCAGGTACAGCAGGTCGATGCGCTCGATGCCGAGACGCTCTCGGGACTCGTCGACGCTCGCACGGATCCCCGCCTCCGAGAAGTCCCACACCCGCTGCAGGTCGGCGGGCACGTGGAAGTCGTTGGCGGTGTCGAGGCCACCGGCGTGGTCGGGGTTCGGTCGCAGCAGACGCCCCGCCTTCGTCGAGAGCACGAACTCGTCCCGCGGCTTGGTCTGCAGGAAGGCTCCGAGCCGGCGCTCGGAAAGCCCCAGACCGTAATGCGGCGCGGTATCGTAGAAGCGGATGCCGCTCTCCCACGCCGCATCGAGCACGGCCCAGGCCTCGTCGTCGCTGAGCGGTCGGAACAGGTTGCCCACGTTCGCGGCCCCATACCCGAGGGCGGGAACGGGCAGGCGGTCAGGCCTCGCCAGAGGATCAGGCACCGACATGCGCACCCGTCCAAGAGTAGGTCGCGATGCTGTCGGCCTTCATCTCCATGCCTGTTCCCGGCGCGGTCGGCGCCATGTACGAGCCGCCGCGGATGTCGGTGGGCACGACGAAGTGATCGTGCAGGTGGTCGACGAACTCGATCATGCGGCCCTCGCGGGTCCCGGTGACCGCGACGAAGTCGAACATCGACAGGTGCTGCACGGCTTCGCACAGGCCGACTCCGCCGGCGTGGGGACAGACCGGCACGCCGAACTTCGCGGCGAGCAGGAGGTTCGCGATGTTCTCGTTCACCCCTGCCACGCGCACGGCGTCGATCTGCATGACCGAGATGGCCTCGGCTTGCAGGAGCTGCTTGAAGATCACGCGGTTCTGGGCGTGCTCGCCGGTGGCGACCCGGATGGGTGCGATGCCCCGGGCGATCTCGGCGTGACCGAGCACGTCGTCGGGGCTGGTGGGCTCCTCGATCCAGGCGGGGTGGAACTCGGCGAGCGCGTTCACCCATTCGATGGCTTCCGACACCTCCCAGCGCTGGTTGGCGTCGATCGCGATGGGGAAGTCGGGCCCGCACACCTCGCGCGCCTTGCGGAAGCGGCGGATGTCGTCGTCGAGGTCGGCACCGACCTTGAGCTTGATCTGGGTGAAGCCGTCGGCCATGGCCTCGCGGGCGAGGCGTTCAAGCTTCTCGTCGGAGTATCCGAGCCATCCGGGGCTCGTGGTGTAGCCCGGGTACCCGCTGGCGAGGAGCTGCTGCTCCCTCTCGGCGCGACCGGGTTCGGCGGCGCGCAGGATCTCGAGGGCGTCCTCGCGGGTGAGCGCGTTGGTGAGGTAGCGGAAGTCGACGAGGTCGACGAGTTCCTCCGGCGTCATGCGGGCGAGCAGCTGCCAGAGCGGAAGCCCGGCGCGCTTGGCCTTGATGTCCCACAGCGCGTTGATGACCGCGCCGATCGCCATGTGCATGACGCCCTTCTCGGGCCCGAGCCAGCGCAGCTGCGAGTCGCCGATGATCTCGCGGAAGGTGCCGCCCATGTCATCGAGCAGCGGCTCGATCTCGCGCCCGACGAGGTGCCCGGCGAGCGCATCGATCGCCGCGACCTGCACGTCGTTGCCACGGCCGATCGTGAAGACGAAGGCATGCCCGTCGATGTCATCATCGGCATCGGTGCGCACGATGACGTACGCCGCCGAGTAGTCCGGGTCGGGGTTCATCGCATCCGACCCGTCCAGGCTCAGGGACGTGGGGAAGCGGATGTCGGTGGTGTCGAGGGCGACGATACGGCTCACGGGATTCCTCTCCATGCACGGCTGATTTCTTCCGCGCGGATCTCTTGGAGTGTAAACATCCGATGTCTATACTGTCAACGAGACCAGCCGCGTTGTCGCGGCTTCCCGACCGATCAGGAGAAACATGAAGTTCGCGCGGCTCGGCACCCCTGGCACTGAGATCCCCGTCCTGGTGGAGGGTGACCGATACCTCGACCTCCGCCCCGTAACATCCGATGTGGATGGAGCGTTCCTCGAGAGCGACTTCACCTCCCGCGTCGCGGCCGCTCGCGATGCTGGCGAGCTCCCCGAACTCGCGGATGCCGCGTCGATGCGCATCGGTGCCCCGATCGCCCGTCCGAGCGCCGTGATCTGCATCGGCATGAACTACGCCGCCCACGCGGCGGAGTCGGGGTCGGAGCCGCCCACCATCCCGATCCTCTTCCTCAAGACCCCGAACACCGTCGTCGGCCCGAACGACACAGTGACGATCCCCCGCGGCAGCGTCAAGACCGACTGGGAGGTCGAGCTCGGCATCGTGATCGGCACCCGCGCCGCCTACCTCGACAGCCCCGAGGAGTCCATGGCGCACGTCGCCGGCTTCGTCGCAGCGAACGACGTGTCCGAGCGCGACTTCCAGATGACCGTCTCCGGAGGACAGTGGTCCAAGGGCAAGATCGCGGCGGGCTTCAACCCCACGGGCCCCTGGCTGGTCACCCCCGACGAGGTCGACCATCAGGCGCTCGGCCTGCGCAGCTTCGTGAACGGCGAGCCGCGGCAGGACTCGAACACGAGCGACATGATCTTCACGGTCGAGCACATCGTGCACCACCTGTCGCAGTACGTGACGCTCGAGCCCGGCGACCTCATCCTCACCGGCACCCCGCAGGGCGTGGCCCTCTCGGGGAAGTACCCCTACCTCGCCGCGGGCGACGTGGTCGAGATCGAGATCGACGGCCTCGGCCGCCAACGGCAGGAGTTCGTGGCATGGGAGGCCCGGAAATGAGTGCACTGAACGGACTGGTGGCGATCGTCACCGGTGGAGCATCCGGCATCGGCGCGGCGATCGCGCAGCGCCTGCACGCCGACGGCGCGACCATCGCGGTCCTCGACCGGGACACCGCTGCGGCTGACCCCGCCTTCGCCGCCTTCACGGCCGATGTCTCGGATCGCGCGAGTGTCGACGCGGCGGTGGCTGCCGTCGCCGAAGAGTTCGGACGCATCGACATCGTCGTCAACAACGCCGGGATCGGCGCGCAGGGCGACATCGCCGCGAACGACGACGACGAGTGGGCCCGCGTGCTCTCGGTCAACGTCACCGGCATCGCCCGTGTCACCGCGGCGGCACTCCCCTGGCTGCGGAAGTCCCCGTCGGCCTCGGTGTGCAACACGGCATCCATCGCCTCGACCACCGGACTGCCGCAGCGCGCCCTGTACAGCGCCTCGAAGGGGGCTGTCTCCGCCCTCACCCGCGCGATGGCCGCCGACCACCTGCGCGAGGGCATCCGTGTGAACGCGGTCAACCCGGGCACCGCCGACACCCCGTGGGTCGGACGCCTGCTCGACTCGGCGGTCGATCCCGCGGCCGAGCGCGCGGCACTGGAAGCCCGCCAACCCCACGGACGTCTGGTGAGCCCCGAAGAGGTCGCCGCCGCCGTCGCATACCTCGTGAGCCCTGCCGCGGGTTCGACCACCGGCACCTTCATCG
This sequence comes from Microbacterium sp. J1-1, assembly GCF_024498615.1. NCBI lineage: Bacteria > Bacillati > Actinomycetota > Actinomycetes > Micrococcales > Microbacteriaceae > Microbacterium > Microbacterium sp. J1-1. Next base: position 3,238,383 of record NZ_CP089590.1, read on the forward strand.
AGGTCGACGGCGGCATGGCCCAGCTGCGCCTCCGCGCGGAGTAGCCCCCCTTCGTTCCCTCGTTCCCCCCCTTGCCGGATCAAAAACGCACCTGGGCCCCGAACGCGGGATCAAAAACGCACCTGAACACGCCCACGGAGGTGCGATTTCGATCCCGCACCCGCCCCCCGCGCGCGTCGGGACGGCGGGACGGGACGGGGGGCGGGGTCAGAGGGAGTAGAAGGCGGCGGCGGTGTCGTGGAAGAGGGCGGTCTGGTCGAGGCCGCGCGAGTGCGCCCACGCGGCGACCGTGTCGAACCACCGGGCACGCGACGATGATCCGTAACCCGCGCCGCTGACGGCGGAGACCGGCCAGTCGCTTCCCCACATCATCCGCTCCGGCCCGAACAGGTCGGCCGCCACGTCGAGGAACGGGATCAGCTGCTCAGCGCTCCACTCCCCACCGGCCTCGGCGGGCAGACCGGAGATCTTGCAGAAGGTGAGCGGATGCCGGGCGAGTTCGGCCAGATCCCGCTCCCACTCCAACGGCGGCGCGAGCGGAGCCGATGCCGTTCCGACAGCGGGCTTGCCGAGGTGGTCGAGCACGATCCGCAGTTCCGGGATCGCTCCGGCCAGGCGTGCCACATCCGGGAGCTGCGATTGCCGCACGCACGCATCGAAGGTCCAGCCCCTGGCGGCGACCTCGCGCGCGCCCGTCACGAACGCGGTGGACAGGGCCGTGCCGTCGGGCTCATCCTGCAGGAGGTGTCGCACGCCGACCACGAGAGGCTCGGACGAGAGTTCCTCCAGGTGCACGGTCGTGTCCGTGCCGCCGTCCAGTCGCACGCCCGCCACGATCCCGACCACCCCGAGCTCCCCCGCCTGGCCCGCGACCCAGCGCACCTCGTCGAGGGACTCGTCCTCCCGCGCCCCGGCCTGCACGAACACGGCCGTCTCCTCGGAGGCATCCTCGATCCGAGCTCGCTCGAGCTCGCCGCCGCCGAACCTTCCGGCAAGAGGGCCTTCGAGCCAGGCGTAGGTCAGAACCTCGGGATCCCAGAGGTGCAGATGTGAATCGAGAACGCGCATGCCTCCATCCTGCCGGAGACATCCGATCAATCGCTAGGATGACGCTCATGGCAGTCACCGACGAGGCGATCGAGAAGATCAAGGCGATGATCGTGGCGGGCGAGCTCTCCCCCGGCGACCGGCTTCCCCCCGAGAAAGAGCTCTCCGAGCGGCTGGGACTCTCCCGCAACTCCATGCGCGAAGCGGTCAAGGCGCTCGAGGTCATCCGCGTCCTCGATGTGCGTCGGGGGGACGGCACCTACGTCACGAGCCTCGAACCCCACCTGCTGCTGGAGGCCATCTCGTTCGTCGTCGACATGCACGATGACGACTCGATGCTCGAGATCTTCGCGGTGCGCCGGATGCTGGAGTCGCAGGCGACCGGACTCGCGGCGACCCTGGGCACCGACGAGAAGATCTCCGAGCTGCAGGCCGAGGTCGATTCGGTCGATGCGGCGGTCACGATCGAGGCGCTCGTCGATCACGACATCCGGTTCCATCGGGAGATCGTCGCGATGTCCGGCAACGCGTACCTCGCGAGCCTCATCGAGCACCTGAGCAGCCAGACCGTGCGCGCGCGCGTGTGGCGAGGCCTCACCGAGGGGGGCGCCGTCGAGCGCACCCTGTCGGAGCACCGGGCCATCGCCGATGCGATCGCCCAGCACGACTCGGCTCTCGCGACCTCGCTGGCCACCGCGCACATCGCAGGCGTCGAGCGCTGGCTGCGTCAGGCCGCGACGAGCTGACAGCGGCGGCGGGCGCCGCTCATGCCCCCAGGCGCACCATCGCGGCGTCGAACTCCGCCGCGGAGCTGTCGCTCACCTCATGGAAGAGCACGCGGTCGAGCACGTCGGGGGCGGCGGTGAAGTACGGGACGCCGGCCAGGCGCAAGCCCGCGATGTCATCCGGCGAGCGCAGCGACGCGGCGAGCACGTTCGAGTCGCTGCCCGCGCACACCTCCTGCATCCGCGCGATCGTCGCATCGCCGTCGAGCCCGGCATCGCGCATCCGTCCGAGGTACGGAGCGATGTACTGCACCCCGGTCGACGCGCACGCGAGCGCCTGCGCGACCGAATACACGGCGGTCACCAGCACGGTCGCGCCGTCGCGCACGAGCGCCGATGCCGCGGCGAACCCCGCAGACGTCGCGGGCACCTTCACGGCTACCCGGTCACCCAGCGCGCGGATGCCCTCGGCATTGCGGAGGAAGGACGCGGTGTCGCCGCCCCAGGTCTGGAAGAAGATCTCCTTCGCCCCCTCCGACTCCCAGCGGGCGTAGAGCTCGGGGATCTCGGCGGCGGTGCGGCCTCCCCGTTCCAGGATGGTCGGGTTCGTGGTCACGCCGTGCACCACGCCCGCGGCGAGCAGCCGGGAGACGCGGTCGACATCGGCACTGTCGACGTACAGGCGTGGCGCGATCGGGGTCATCGGGGTCTCCTCGCGGACAACCTGTCGTTACAGGTACGGATTCGGCTAATGTAATGACAGCCACCGCGATCTGTCAAAGCGTCGGCTACACCTGCCGTCGAGGAAGATCAGGAGCAAGATGACCCCCGCACACTCCGAAGACCGCTCCGGTGTCGTCATCGTCGGCAGCGTCACGGCCGACGTCACCACGTTCTCCGGGCGCTTGCCCGCACGGGGCGAGACGATCCTGGGAGACGAGTTCACCCTCATGCTGGGTGGCAAGGGAGCGAACCAGGCCGTCGCGGCCGGACGCTCGGGTGCGCGCACGAGCTTCGTCGGCTGTGTCGGAGACGACCTGTTCCACGACCTCGTGGTCGACGGGCTCACCGCGGCCGGGGTCGACCTCACGCATCTGCGCACAGTTCCCGGCCCCACCGGCATCGCGCACATCCGTGTCGACTCCTCCGCGCAGAACGACATCGTGATGGTGCCGCTCGCCAACGCCGCCCTCAGCGCCCCGCAGATCGACGAGGCGCTCACGGCTCTCGCCCCCACGACCTCGGTGCTGCTCACCCAGCTCGAGACCCCCTCCGCGCTCACCGCGCACATCACCGCGCGGGGACGCGAACTCGGCATGACCGTCATCCTCGATCCGGCCCCGGCCGCCGAGCTGGACGCCGAGATCTGGCGGAGCATCGACATCGTCACCCCCAACGAGACCGAGGCGACGCTGATCAGCGGCATCGAGGTGACGGATGCCGCGTCAGCCGAACGCGCCGGACGCTGGTTCCTCGCACAGGGAGTCGGCGCGGCGGTGATCACCCTCGCGGGCCAAGGATCGTGCGTCATCACCGCGGAAGGCGCGTCCGTGATCCCGCCGTTCCCGGTGGAGGCGGTCGACACGACCGCGGCGGGAGACGCGTACGCGGGGTACCTCGGTGCCGCGCTCGCCAACGGCAGCACCCTGGCGGACGCCGTGCGCCTGGCCACAGCCGCCGGTGCGCTGACGGTCACGAAGCAGGGCGCATCGCCCAGCCTTCCGCACCGTGCCGAGGTCGACGCGTTCCTGACCGCACGCCTGGCCGCGCCCGTCGCGAACTGACTTCCTGAACCGGACCTGCGGAGAACCGAGGACACACATGCGCAAGACGGCCACCACCATCAATCCCGCGCTCTCCCGCGTGATCAGCGAGACCGGGCACACGGACCTCGTCGTGGTCACCGACGCCGGGCTGCCCATCCCTCCCGGCTCCGAGCGCATCGACCTGGCGTACCGCCCGGGCGCTCCGGCGTTCCTCGATGTGCTCGACACCGTGCTCGCCGAGATGGTGGTCGAGGGGGCGACGGTCTCGGCCGAGGTCGCCGAGAAGAGCCCGGAGGTGCTGGCCGCACTGCGGGAGCGGTTCGCCGGCATGGGGTTCGAGATCGAGCTCATCCCCCACGTCGAGTTCAAGAAGCTCAGCCAGGGCGCTCGCGCGTTCGTGCGCTCCGGGGAGTTCACCCCCTACGCCAACGTGATCCTGCACGCGGGGGTGGCGTACTGATGGTCACCGTCGACGACGCGATCGACCGCCACTCCGCCGCCCCCATGTATGACCAGCTGCGCCAGCTGATCATCGACGGCATCGCCCGCGACGGCCTGCAGCCCGGCGACCCGCTGCCGGGAGAGCACCGCCTCTGCGAGCGGTACGGCATCTCACGCACCGTCGTCCGCCAGGCGCTCGCCCAGCTGGAGCACGAAGGGCTCGTGGAGCGCGTGAAAGGCAAGGGCACGTTCGTTTCGCGGCCCCGCACGAGCGAGAGTCTCGTGCACACGCTGGTGGGCCTGTACGACGACGTCGAGCGCCGCGGCGGACACGTGCACAGCGACGTCCTGCGACACGAACGGACGACAGCCGACGAGGAGGTCGCGCTCGCGCTCGAGCTCCCCGCCGACTCCCCGGTCGTCGTCTTGGAGCGGCTGCGTCACGTCGACGGCGAGCCGTGGTCGCTGTCGACGACGTGGATGCCGGAGGCCACGGGCTCCGTGACGCTCGGCGCCGACCTGACCGAGGGGTCGCTGTACCGGCTCCTCGCCGAACACGACATCGTCGCGACGCACGGCGTGCGCTCGGCGGAGGCGACGGCGGCGACGCACGAACAGGCGCAATTCCTGGGCGTCAGCGCCGGCTCGGCCCTGCTGCGCCTGCGCAGCATCAGCCGCAGCGCCGACGGTGCACCGATCGAGTACTTCGTCGCCTATCACCGCGGTGACCGGTCGCGCTTCGAGTTCCAACTCCAGCAAGAGCAGTCGCAGGCGTCCCTGCTGCACGTCGACGGCGATGGCGGGGCATCGCGCGCCGGGACGGTGGGCTGAGTCGCCCGGTAGTGTCGAGGGCATGAGCGACTGGACCAGCACCGCGATCGCCCTGCTGGAAGCCGATGCCAACCGCAGCGCCGACACGCATCTGCACCTCTTCCCGCTGCCGCCCGAATGGGGCATCGACCTGTATCTCAAGGATGAGTCCGTGCACCCCACCGGCTCCCTCAAGCACCGTCTCGCGCGCTCGCTCATCCTCTACGGCCTGGTCAACGGACGCATCCACGAAGACACCACGCTCGTGGAGTCCTCGAGCGGATCGACCGCCGTCTCCGAGGCCTACTTCGCTCGGATGCTCGGGCTGAAGTTCATCACGGTCGTGCCGCGCTCGACGGTGCAGGAGAAGATCGACCTCATCGAGTTCTACGGCGGCACCTGCCACTTCGTCGACCGCGCCGAGGACATGTCTTCCGAGGCGCAGCGCCTCGCGTCCGACTGCACCGGCCACTACCTCGACCAGTTCACGTTCGCCGAGCGCGCGACCGACTGGCGCGGCAACAACAACATCGCCGAGAGCGTGTTCAGCCAGCTCGCCCAGGAGCGGCATCCGATCCCCACGTGGATCGTCACGGGTGCAGGCACCGGCGGCACGAGCGCGACCTTCGGACGCTACGTGAAGTACCGTCGGCATGACACCAAGGTCGCGGTCGTGGACCCCGAGGGTTCGGCCTTCTACGACGGATGGGCCGGCACCGTGGATCCGCCCGCCGGGCGTCCGAGCCGCATCGAGGGAATCGGTCGCCCGCGGGTCGAGGCGTCGTTCGTGCCCACCGTGATCGACGAGATGATCCGTGTCCCCGATGCCGGCTCGATCGCCGCGATCCGCCTGTTGCGCGAGCGCACCCTGCACTGGGCCGGCGGGTCCACCGGCACGAACCTCTACGGCGCGTTCCAGCTGATCGCCCGGATGCGCGCCGCGGGTGAGACCGGCAGCGTCGTGACCCTGATCTGCGACAGCGGCATCCGCTACGCCGGCACCTACTATTCGGACGAGTGGGTGGCGCAGCAGGGGTGGGACCTCACCCCGCACCGCGCACGGCTGGAAGGCTTCCTGGAGACCGGCGACTGGGCGGAGTGACGGTTCAGCTCGACGAGCGGCGCCACCACCGCCGCCGAGGGGCCGCTGGAGTCGACGGCGTCGGTGCGGTCGGACCATCGGGCTTCCGCCGCCGATGGCGCCACTCGTCGACCTCCGCATCCATGTCTCGGAGCGGCGTGACGACCGGGGGCCCGCCCGTCAACTGCATCCGCGCCGCACGGATGCGGGAGTTGAAATCCTCCACATGCCGACGCACGTCTTCTTCCTGAGAGTAGGTGTCGAGGACGGCTCGAAGGTTCGCGTCCTCCGTGCGCAGCTGGAACACCGGCGGCGCCAGACCCGTGAGGTTCTCCCGCTCGATCTTCTGCCGGATCCACCAGTCGGGGTCATGCGTGCGGCCGAGATTCTCGATGGGCTTTCCCGCGCCGGGCAGATCGTCGAACTCGCCGCGACGGATCGCCATCTGGATGTTCAGCTCGACCGCGGCCCAGCGTTCCTCGGTCGTCGACCATCGCGGCGGGCCCCCGGCACCGGCAGTGTCACCCTCGTCTTCCTCGGCGTCATGCATCAGCAGCCCCCTTCGATGGCGTGCTCGATTCACTGTGGAGGCTACCCGAATCACGGGGGCACTCGGTAAGTTCGCCGACCATCCCCGGACTCCCCCGTACGCTGGCCGCATGACTACTCTGATCCTCACCGTCGCGGGTGCAGACCGTCCGGGCCTCGTCGCCGCCGTCGCCGATGTCGTGGACGCGTACGGCGGAAACTGGGAGAACAGCTCGCTGGCCGAACTCGCCGGCACGTTCGCCGGTGTCATCGAGCTCTCGGTCGCCGACGACAAGGAGGCCGAGTTGACCTCCGCCCTGCGCGGCCTGCAGGGTCAGGGGCTGCTGACCCTGGCCGTGCTCACCGGCACCCCGGAGACCGTCGCCGCGGACGATCGGCTGCTCGAGATCCAGGTGCTCGGCAACGACCGCCCCGGCATCGTGCGGGAGATCTCGACCGTGTTGAGCACGCACGCACTGAGCATCGAGGAGCTGGCCACCGAGACCCGGGATGCCGCGATGGCGGGCGGCCGTCTGTTCGAAGCCTCGGTGGTCGCGAAGGTCCCCGCCACCGTCGACCTCCACGCCCTGCGCGCCGACCTCGAGCGGCTGGCCACCGAGATCCAGGTCGACATCACCGTCAGCTGACCCGAGACCCCCGCACCTCGCCGACGCCCCCGCCAGCACACGTCACTCCGCGGGGGTCTCGACGCGCAGAGGGGGTGTCGGCCTCCCGAGGGAGTGTCGGCGCGAGACGGGGTGCCGGAGCGCAGACTCAGTCCTCGAGGCCGGAGTAGCGCCGGACCCAGTATTCCGTGTACGCGACGTGCGCCGAGGCCGCTGCGCTCGCGGCGACAGGATCCGCCGCCGCCAGGCCGCGCAGGATCGCGCGGTGCCCCGCATCCGAGTGGATCTTAAGCTCGGCCGCATCCTCGGGATCGGAGATGCGATACGCCCGCGAACGCGAACGCAACACGTCGATCAGACTGGTCAGCGCCTCGTTCCCCGCCACCCCGGAGATGGCCATGTGGAACTCGTGGTCGAGGCGTGACTGCACCTCGAAGTCGGTGGTCGCCTCGATCTCGTCGAGCACGCGGTCCAGGGACTCCACGGTCTCGTCGTCGATGCGGGCGGCGGCGAGCGCGGCGGCATGCGGTTCGAGCACCCGGCGCAGCTCGGTGAGTTCGAGCACCCCCGCCATCGGCAGCAGTCCGACCGTGAGTGACAGGCTGCCGATCAGGTCGGCCGCGCGCAGTTCACTGACATAGCTCCCCGATCCGTGCCGGGTGTCGAGCACACCGAGTGCGGCCAGCATCCGGATCGCCTCGCGGAGAGACCCGCGGGAGACACCGAGCCGTTCACACAGTTCCCCTTCGCTCGGCAGCCGGTCACCGGGCCGCAGCGCACCGTCGGCGATCAGCGCCCGCAACCCGTGCAGCGCCGTGTCGAGTGCGCTCATCGTGATCCTCTCTGACACTCCCCCACCCCTCGTGAAGTCTGGCGGAACTCCCCTTCGCAGGGAACTCGTATGACAACTATGTTTCATAGTTCCTGTTTTCGTGGCAGTTTTCGCGCTCGTGTGGCAAAGTTGTGCAACAACTCGCCCCACTCATCGATGAGGACTGATGCCCGCACCGTTGTTCCCCGCACCGCTCACGCTGAACTCCGGTGTGCGCGCCCGTGACGCCTGGCCCCTCGACCCGGCGGTGATCCACCTCAACCACGGATCCTTCGGCGCGGTCCCCTCCGCCGTCGTCGCGCATCAGGACGCTCTTCGCCGCCGCGCGGATCTCAGCCCGGTCGAGTGGTTCCCCCGCATCGCGGAGCGTGTGCAGGATGCCCGCGAACGCACCGCGCCCTTCGTGGGTGCCCGGACGGAGGACAGCGTCTTCGTCCCCAACGCCTCCGCCGCCGCCACCGTGGTCTACAACGCGCTGCAGCTGGAAGCCGGGGACGAGATCCTCGTCACCGACCAGGGCTACGGCGCCATCACCATGGGGGCCGAGCGCCTCGCCCGCCGGTTCGGCGCCCGCGTCCGCACGGTCGCCCTCCCGCTGCTCTCCTCCGACGACGAGATCGTGCAGCTCTTCGCCGATCATCTCTCCCCCCGCACCCGTCTGATCGTGGTCGACCAGATCACGTCGCCGACCGCACGGATGCTGCCCACACGGCGCATCGCCGAGGCGGCGGCCGAGCGCGGGGTGCGCACGCTCGTCGACGGCGCTCACGCCCCCGGCCTCGTCCCGGACGCCGCTGCCGTCGCGGGCGGCGACTGGTGGTTCGGAAACCTCCACAAGTGGCCCTGCGCGCCCCGCGGCTCCGCACTGCTGGTCACCTCCGCCCCCGACCGCGACGAACTGTGGCCACTCATCGACTCGTGGGCGGCGCGCGAATCGTACCCCTCCCGCTTCGACACCCAGGGCACGATCGACGCCACGACCTACCTGGCCACCCCGACCGCGATCGACTTCATCGAGAACGAGTTCGGTTGGGCTGCCGCACGCGCAGCGATGACGGAGATCGCGGATGCCGGCGCCGAGCTGATCGCGGAAGCCCTGCGCCCCTACGGCGACGAGGACCCGCTCACCCCGCTCCCCTCCCCTGTGCCGTCGATGCGACTCGTGCGTCTGCCGCTCGGGCTGGGGGCGACACGGGAAGAGGCCGACGCCCTGCGCATGGATCTCCTCGATGAGGTCGGCGTCGAGACGGCCTTCACCAGCTTCCGCGGTATCGGCTACTTCCGACTCTCCGCGCACCTCTACAACGAGGCCTCCGACTACGAGGCCTTCGTGGAGCGGTGCGTCCCGCAGATCCTGAGCCGTGCGGGCATCCGCCGCGCCGACTCCCTCGTCCTGCCCTGATCCGCCCACCGTTCACCCGACCGCAACACCCACCCACCCCAACCGAGAGGCACTTCGTGAAGAACAAGATCTTGACGACAGCAGCGGGATTCGGCACCGTCGCCGTCCTCGCTCTCACCGGCTGTTCCGCGAGCTCCGGCCCGTCGGCCGACGGCGCGGTCACCCTGCAGATGGTCGAGAGCCTGACCAACCCGGCCCGCACCGAGCTCATCCGCGGACTCCTCGACGAGTTCGAGAAGGACAACCCGAAGATCACGGTCAACCTGGTCTCCCCTCCCACCGAGCAGGCCGACGCGAAGATCCAGCAGATGCTGCAGTCCGGCAAGGGCGTGGACGTGCTGGAGGTGCGCGACATCACCGTCGGACCGTTCGCGAACAACGGCTGGCTGTACGACCTCGGCCCCGACCTCGAGAAGTGGGACGGCTGGGACGCCCTGACCGACAACGCGCAGTCCGCGTCCGTGGCCGCCGACGGCAAGAGCTACTTCGTTCCGTACGGCTTCTACGGACTGTCGCTGTTCTACCGCACCGACCTCGTGAAGGACGCGGGCTTCGACGGACCCCCGCACAGCTGGAAGGACCTGCTCGAGCAGGCGTCCGCGATCCAGGACCCCTCGAACAACATCTACGGCTACGCGTTCCGCGGCGGCCAGAACGCGAACAGCAACGTCGTCGCGGCCATCGAGGCCTACACGATCGACGGGCTCGACACCGAAGACGCCTTCCTGATGGAGGACGGCTCGACGATCTTCGCTGCACCCGAGGCGCAGGATGCCGTCGACGACTACTTCGACCTGTTCACGGAGGCCTCCCCGCCTTCCGCCGTCTCGTGGGGCTACCCCGAGATGGTCGCCGGCTTCACGAACGGCACCACCGCGTTCCTGCTGCAGGACCCCGAGGTCATCGCGACCGTGCAGGACTCCTCCCTCACCGAAGACCAGTGGGACACCGCTCCGCTGCTCGTCGGCCCCTCGGGCAAGGCCGCGCAGCCGCTCGCCGTGGCCGGGTGGGGTGTTGCCGAGAACAGCGAGAACAAGGAGGCGGCCGTCAAGCTGGTCGAGTTCCTCTCGTCGGCCGAGCCCGCCACCGAGTTCGCCCAGGCCAACAGCCTGGTGCCGATCATCACGGCTGCAGCGGATGACGACTTCTACTCGTCGGGCCCCTGGACCAGCTACGTCACCATGACGGAAGACCCGGAGACGTACGTCAACGTGCGCCAGCCGCGCGGGGTCAGCTGGTGGACCGAGTGGATCCAGAAGTCCGACCAGGATGTGCAGAACGTGCTGCTGGGCAACATGTCGACCAGCGACCTGCTGGCCTCGTGGGACGCGTTCTGGACCGAGAAGTACGCCGCGGAAAAGGGCTGACCTGTGGCCCGCACCGCTCAGAAGGGAGGCTCCGTCGGCACTGCTTCGCAGCAGGCAGCCGTCGGGGCCTCCCCGGCATCGCGTCGACGTCGTCCGTTCCGAGGGCGCCAGGCATGGACGCTGCTGGCGTTCCTCGCCCCCGCGGTCGTCTTCGTGTGCTGGTTCACCTACTGGCCGATGCTGCAGGGCGCGCGCATGGCCTTCCACGACTGGAACCTGTGGGACCTCACGTCGACGCCTTTCGTCGGCTTCGACAACTTCCTCGCGGTGTTCCGTGACCCCGCGTTCCCGACGGTGGCAGGGAACTCCGTGCTCTGGGTCGTCGGCTCGCTCGTGCCGCAGCTCGTGATCGGATTCCTGATCGCGCTCGCCCTGCGCAAGCGGTTCCGGTTCCGCGGCGTCTACCAGGCGCTCGTGTTCTTCCCCTGGGCAGTGTCCGGCTTCTTGATCGGCATGCTGTTCCGGTGGATGTTCAACGCGGAGTTCGGTGTGGTCAACGACCTGCTCATGAAGGCAGGACTGATCGACGCCCCCCTCCCCTGGCTGGCGGATCCGAAGCTCGCGATGTTCGCGGTGATCGTCGCCAACGTCTGGTACGGGGTCACGTTCTTCGCGATCATGATCCTCGCCGCTCTGCAGTCGGTGCCCGACGAGATGCTGGAGGCTGCGAGCCTCGACGGCGCCGGCAAGGTCCGTCAGCTCTTCTCGATCATCATCCCGTACATCTCGATGACGCTGCTGCTGACGATCCTGCTGCGAGTGATCTGGATCTTCAACTTCCCCGACATCATCTACGCGATGACCAACGGCGGACCCGCCAACCAGACGCACATCATCACGACGTGGATGATCAACTACACCCAGCAGGGCAATTACGGCTTCGCGAGCGCGATCGGCCTCATCGTGATGGCCGTCCTGTTCGTGTTCTGCGCGTTCTACCTGATGGCGATGCGGAGAGTGCAGCGATGACCATGACAGACACCTCCCGCACGGGCTCCTCGGTCACCGAGACCCGCCGCATCACCGTGCCCGACCCGGCATCCGCCCCGCGTCCGAAGCCGCGCGTCACGGTCGGCGGCGTCATCCGCGTCGTGGGTCTCGGGCTCTGGCTCGTGATCACGCTGTTTCCGCTGTACTGGATCGCGCTGACCGCGTTCAAGTCGCCCGGGACGATCAACAGGTTCCCGATCGAGTATTGGCCGAGCGAGCCTTCGCTCGACAACTTCACGAGTCTGTTCGAGAAGAGCTCGTTCGGGGTGTTCCTCGGCAACTCGGCCCTGGTCGCGGTCGTCGGCGGTGCGGTGGCGACACTCATCGCCCTGCTCAGCGCCTATGTGCTCGCCCGCTTCGAGTTCCGGGGCAAGGGCGCGATCCTGATCGCGTTCCTGCTGACGCAGATGATCCCGGCCTTCATCGCGCTGGGACCGCTGTATTCGATGATGACGGACCTCGGGCTGGTCGACACCAAGCCCGGACTCATCCTCGTCTACATCGCGATCTGCATCCCGTTCTCGACGGTCATGCTGAGGGGCTTCTTCGAGAACGTGCCCGATGCCCTCGAAGAGGCCGCCATGATCGACGGATGCTCCCGCCTCGGAGCCCTGTTCCGGGTGCTCGTCCCGGTGATGACGCCCGGCATCATCGCGGCGTTCATCTTCAACTTCGTGAACTGCTGGAACGAGCTGTTCCTGTCGGTCGTGCTCATGAACACCGATGAGAACCGCACCGTGCCCTCCGCGTTGAACGGCTTCATCTCGACGTTCAACATCGACTGGGGGTCGATGAGTGCCGCAGCGGTGCTGACGATCCTGCCGACCATGGCGATGTTCGCACTCGCGAGCCGCTGGATCGTACAGGGCCTGACCGCCGGCGCCGTGAAGGAGTAACCCTCTCGCGACCGAGGCCCCCTCTGATTCGCAAGATTCAGAGGGGGCCTCGGCGGGCAGAGGGGGCGTCGACCCTCGCGACGAGCGGGCGGGCGGGTGGTCAGACCAGGCGGGACTTCGGAGACACGGAGTAGGTGTGCTCGGCGTCGCGGTTGACCGTGTCGCCCAGCGCGGTGTCGATCGCGGCGAGCGTGTCGGCGTCGAGCTTCACACCCGAGGCCTTGACGGTCTCCGCCAACTGCTCCGGACGGGAAGCTCCGACCAGCGCGGCCGCGACGTTCGGGTTCTGCAGCACCCACGCGATCGCGAGCTGCGGCATCGACAGGCCGGCTTCCTCGGCGATCGGCTTCAGACGCTGCACCGCGGTGAGGATGTCGTCCTGCAGGAAGCTCTTGATGAAGTCGGCGCCGCTGTGCGGGTCGGTCGCGCGCGAGCCCTCGGGCACCGGCTGCCCCGGCAGGTACTTGCCGCTGAGCACGCCCTGTGCCATCGGCGACCACACGATCTGCGAGATCCCGAGCTCTTCGGCCGCCGGAACGACCTTGCCCTCGATGACGCGCCACAGCATCGAGTACTGCGGCTGATTGGAGATGAGCTGGATCCCCAGCTGCTTCGCGAGTGCGTGCCCTTCACGCAACTGCTCGGCCGTCCACTCCGAGACGCCGATGTAGAGCGCCTTGCCCTGACGGACGACGTCGGCGAACGCCTGGAACGTCTCCTCCAGCGGAGTCTCGTAGTCGAAGCGGTGCGCCTGGTACAGGTCGACATAGTCGGTGCCGAGGCGCTGCAGCGAGCCGTTGATCGATTCGAAGATGTGCTTGCGGCTCAGCCCGGTGTCGTTCGGGCCCTTCGGACCGGTCGGGAAGTAGACCTTCGTGAAGATCTCGAGCCCCTCACGGCGCTGCCCCTCGAGTGCCTTGCCGAGAACGACCTCCGCAGCCGTGTTGGCGTAGGTGTCGGCGGTGTCGAAAGTCGTGATTCCCGCGTCCAGGGCGGCATGCACGGTCTTGACGGCGGCATCGTCGCCGACCTGTGAGGCGTGGGTGACCCAGTTGCCGTAGGTGATCTCCGAGACCTTGAGACCACTGTTGCCGAGATAGCGATAGTTGACCATGGATCAACGCTACTGGCTGCCCACTATGGCTGGGCCGGATGCCGGGATCTCACGACCGCCATCGCGCCGCCGACCACGATCGCGACGGCGGCGAGGGCGCTCACGACGTACAGCGGTCGGGCCCAGGACGAGTAGTCTGCTCCGCTGATCCCGAATGTGTCGGCCAGTGCCATGCCCGCGCCGAACGACGCGACGAAGTAACCGACCGCGCCGAGCATGAGCAGCGCCAGGAAGGTCATCGCAGGAACCACGGGATCCGCACGCCGGACGACCGAGACGACGGCCACCGCGACGGCCAGCGCCACACCGATACCGAGAACGGAGAACACGGCACCCTGACCGAGGTTCTCCCCCGCCTCCGCCATCGCGAAACGGATCTCATCCATCGTGAGCCCTGGAGCCGCGGCGAGCGGATTCAACACGAGGATCTGCAGTGCAGCGAGCACCGCGTAGGCCAGGACGGCGAGCACGCCGACGATCGAGATCCACACGGTTCGGCGCTGAATCCGAGTCATGCGGGTCAGCCTAAGAGGACATCCCGAGAGTCTGCCGATACTCGCGCCAGGCGGCTCCGAGACGCCGGACGCCCTCGGCGAGCACGTCGTCGGGTGCAGTGAACGGGATGCGGATGTGGTCGTCGGGCGAGTCCGAGACCGCGAAGGCCGCGCTCCCGGCGATCGAGACTCCGTGGGTGGCGGCGGTGCGGACGAGGGCCGCCGCTGAGCCTGCGGGCAGGCGCACCCACAGCGACAGCCCACCGCGCGGCGGCTCGGGTGTCCACTCCGGCAGGTGCTCGGCCATCAGCGCCTGCAGCAGACGCAGACGCTCCTGGTGGATGCGGCTGTTGGCTCGACGGAGGTCATCGGCGCGCGCGATCAGATCGAGTGCGAGCAGCTGTCCCGGCACGCTGGTGGACTGGTCGGCGAGCTGGCGCGCGCCGCGGAGCCGACGGACGAGCACGGGGTCCGCGCGCAGCCAGCCGATCCGCAGCCCCGCCCACACCCACTTCGACACCGACTCGACCACGATGATGGGGGCATCGGCGCGTTCGGCCGCGAGCGTCGGCGGCACGACCCCGTCGAAGGAGATGCCGGCGAGCACGCGGTCTTCGATGACGGGTACGCCGTACTGGGCGGCGAGCTCGGCGACGCGATGCCGAGCGGCGGGCGGCAGGCGCGATCCGGTGGGGTTCTGATGGTGCGGGTTCACCGCGACGAGCACGGGCCGCAGGCGGGCAAGCGCCTGTTCGAGCGCGTCGACGTCGAGTCCGTCCTCGCCCATCGCGATGCCGTGCACGGTGCCGCCGCGGAGGCTGACCGAATCCGTGACGCCCGGCCAGGTGATCTCCTCTGCGAGCACGATGTCGCCGGGACCCACGAGTGCGTTCACGACGAGGCTGATGGCCTGCTGCGCCCCGTGCGTGACGAGGATCTGCTCCGGCGTGGTCGGCGTGCCCTCCGCGGCGTACATCTCGGCGATGAGGGCGCGCAGTGCAGGAAGACCCGCGGGGTCGGTCTCCGGGAGCAGGGCGAGGTCGAGTCGCGGCTTGTGGTCGCGGATGAGCTGCACTCCGAGCTCGGAGATCTGCGGCACGGTCCGCAGCAGGTCGATGGCGTTCGGCAGCGCGGAGAAGAGCGCCTCCCCGCGCCCCGGCCGCTGGGCGGGCACGGCGGTTGCGACTGTCCCGGCGATACGGGTGCCGCTCCCCTGCCGCCGGTCGACCAGGCCCTGTTCCGCGAGGTCCGTGTATGCCGCGACGACCGTGCCCCGCGAGACGGACCCTGCGGCTGCCAGCGCGCGCTCCGCGGGCAGCCGGTCCCCGGGGCGTAGCTCACCGCTCACGATCAGGCCCTCGATGCCCCGTGCGAGCCGGGCGGCGAGAGTGCCATCTCCCTGTGTCCAACGGCCGAGCCGTGCCGAGAGTGCGTCCGACGACACGTCACCTGCATGCACGAGAGATGCCGCTCGCTCCGCAGCAATGGCCGAAAACTGATCCATTGGTCGGCCATTGGCACTGTCACTCGCGCTCATGAGATCCGATTCTGGACCAATGAACAGGAATCTCGCCACCAGTCTTCCAAGAACTGGTCCAATCAACCCCGATTGGACCATCACACAGCTCCTGGAGTGGCTCAGCGACGATGCCCGTCAGCACGATGTGGCGCTGCAGCATCCGCTCGCCCGCGTCGAGGCGCTGATGACCGGAGCGCGCTGGGCGCGCACCCCGTCCACGGTTGCGTTGATCCGCTCGATCGCCGCCGCTGTCCACGACGACCCGGCACGGGGAAGCCTCCGGATCGGCGAACTCTCCCCGCAGCAGGAGCCAGGGGTGCCGGAGCGGATTCCGCAACTCGCGTGACCGGAGGCTCGTGCCGTCCCGCCGAACCGCGATTCACCTCTCAGCCGATCGTCGGTCGAACCAGCTGCTCCTGCTCCTCGAGCGTCTGCGCCTGCGCGCGCTTCTCCGCCCTCTCCCGCTCCTGCGCCTCGGCCGCCTCGCGGCGTTCCGCACGCGTCTGCGGCTCACCGGAGCCGGCCTCCGCGTGTATCCCCTGGGACTGAGCCGTCACGATCTGCGCACGGTCTCGGAAGCCCTCCGCCGTCACCTTGTCGAGAGCGACCTGTTTGCGGATCGCGGCCGCCTTCTCGTACAGGCTCGGGTCACCGTAACTCGTGAGCACCTTGACCAGCACCGGCAGCAGCTCGATCATGAAGAACAGGGCCGCGATCAGGATGTGCGCCCACAGGATCGTGGGCTCCTTCTCGCTTAACCGGTTCAGACCGCTGATCTGGCTGAGCAGCCCCACGGCTCCGGCATTGCCCTGCGCCACGGCATCCGCCCGGGCGTTGTACGCGGCGAGCGCCTGGTCGTAGGTGTCGCGCGCGGTCGGCAGCTGCGACTTGGCCTGCTCCCGGTTCTGCGCCTCGGACGTGGAGGTGTTCTCCTTGGCGGCGGTGCCGGCCGCGGCGAGCTCCTCGTTGGCGGTGCGCAGCTGGGCGGCGAGCGCGTCGTACGTCTGCTGGGCCTCGGCGAGCTGTGCCTTCGCGGCATCCGAGCTCGCACCCTCTCCGTTGACCCCGGTGCACCCGGGGACCGTGCCTGCGCCCTCGCCGGTCAGCTCGCACTGGTACAGCACGCGCGCCTGGTCGATGACCTCCTGCTGCGCGGTCATCTTCGCGGTGACGTCGTCGACCGTGGCCTGTGCGGCCGACTCCGTCGCAGACGACGAGTCCGTTCCCGCCACGATCCCGGTCGCTGCCTGGTTCTCGAGCTCGGCGACCTTGGCGGAGGCCGCGTCCAGCGCGATCTTCTCCGGCCCCGACTCAAGGGCCTCCTGATCGGACTGCGACTGCGTGATGTTGGTCGACGCGACCTCACGGGCGATGTCGTTGTGGAAGATCTGGAGCACGAGCGGCTCCGCCACCACGAAACCGATGATCGCCGCCATGATCACTCGCGGGATCGCCAGGCCGATGAGCCGCCAGACGCTCCTCGTCGAGCTCATGGTCGAGGTCAGGAACCGATCGAGGTTGAAGATGATGAGCGCCCACACGAGAGCCAGGGGTACAGCCAGCCACAGCGCCGCCTGCACACCGGTGGTGAGGGCGAAGAGCATCGAGATCGCCGAGACGAGCGCGGTGCCGGCGAGCACGAAGAACATCTGGACGAAGCGGGGGGTCTCGCCCGGGACGCGGTCGAGGATCTCGCCCTCCGCGCCGCCGAGGATCGCCAGGGTCCGCGCGCGCGAACCGGGAGCACGCGGCACGCGCTTCTTCCGCTCCTTCGGGACACGAGGCGCACGCGGAGTCTTCACCGGGGCGGGCTCGTCTGCAGCGACCGCATCGGCGATCGGGGTCTGCTCGGCGGAAGCTGCGACCGACGCGTCGCGTGCGGCGTCTTCGGTGCCGGTGGGCTCGAACTCGCGCAGGAAGTCGAGGTCATCCGTGACGGCGTCGGGTTCGCTGTCGAGGATGATCCGACCCTGCGAGTCGTAGCGACCCGGTCGATGGGCGGAATAGGGCATCCCGACAATCTACGAAACCTCGCCTGTGGATAGCGTGGAAGATTCCTCGGCGTCCACCCGGAATCCCACGTTCCCGTCGCGATATGTCAGCTTCCGAGCCGCGATTGCCTGCCATATCGCGACCGGAGCAGGGGCCGGGAGACCGGAGCAGGGTCAAGGAGACCGGAGCAGGGTCAGGGGGACGGGAGCAGCCGATCGAGGGCCGCCGCGTAGGCCACGAGGGCATCGTCGAGGGTGAAGTGCCCCGCAGCGGCGAGCGTGCCGAGTCCATGGATCAGCCCCCACACCACGACGGCATCGGTCGGCTGGTCCAGACCTGCCGCGGCGACGCCCTCCGCGAGCACCGCCTCAAGTCCGTCGATCAGTGGCGCCATCGTCGCGGTCGGGGATCCGGGGACGCAGACCGTCGGGTCGTACACCGCATCGAACGCGTGCGGATGCTCGACGGCGAAGCGGATGTAGGCAGAACCCGCGTCCGTGAGTGCCGCGCGCGGGGTCGGTGCCTTCTCGGCGTCACTGCGGACCTGCGCCAGGAGGTCGGCCATGCTCCGCTCGGCGAGCACCTTGAGCAGCCCGAGCCGGTCGGAGAAGTGATGGTATGGCGCGTTGTGGCTGACGTTCGCGGCCCGGGCGACCTCGCGCAGGCTGATCTCCGCCGCGGGCATCCGCTCCAGCAGCTGCATGGCGGCATCCTCCAGCGCGTGGGCGAGATCGCCGTGGTGGTAGCCGTCCTTCGAACTTGACATGAGCAACATTCTCTCCTATCTTGACAGTGTCCACCAGCTTGACACTGTCCAGATAGGAACCTGACATGCCCGCTCTCGTGATCGACGGCCACCCCGACGCCCGCTCCCTGACCGCTTCCCTGGCCCGGCGGTACGCCGACGGACACGGAGACGCCCGGGTGCTCGCACTGCGTGACCTGGACTTCGATCCCCACCTGCGCTTCGGTTACCGTGAGCGCATGCCCCTCGAGCCTGACCTCGCCGATGCCAAGCAGGCCCTGCACGACGCCGACACGATCGTCGTCGCTACGCCGCTCTGGTGGGGTTCGGTCCCCGCGGTGCTCAAGGGCTTCTTCGACCGCGCCCTGCTTCCGCAGCAGGAGTACCGCTACACGAAGCTCGGCCTCCCCGAGGGGCTGCTACCCGCACGCCGCGGCCGACTGCTCCTGCTCGCGGACACCCCGTGGTTCGCGGTGCCGTTCACCAGGCTGCCCGCGCAGACCCAGGTGGCCCGCAACACCCTGCGTCTGTGCGGCGTGCGGTCCGTACGCGTCCACCGCATGCTCGGCGTCAAGGACGCCGACACCGCCACGGTCGCACGGTGGCTCGACCGCGCCGAACACCTCGGCACACTCGACGGTCGCCGAGCGGGCGTGACGCCTCAGCTCATCGCTGCGGAGGCGGCCTCGTCCTCGGTCGTGGCGACCAGCTGACCGCAGGCGCCGTCGATCTCCTTGCCGCGGGTGTCGCGGAGGGTCGTCGGGATACCGGCGTCATTGAGTCGCCGGACGAACTCGTTCTGCACCGGGATCTCCGACGAGGTCCAGACCGAACCGGGCGTCGGGTTGAGCGGGATCGGGTTCACGTGGACCCAGCCGCGTCCGCGCTGATTGAGCTTCTCCGCGAGCAGGTCGGCACGCCACGCGTGGTCGTTCATGTCCTTGATGAGCGCGTACTCGATCGAGACGCGACGACCGGTCTTGGCGTAGTACTCGTACGCGGCGTCGAGGGCCTCATCGACCTTCCAGCGGGAGTTCACCGGGATGAGCTCGTCGCGGAGGTGATCGTCCGGGGCGTGCAGCGACAGCGCGAAGGTCACCGGGATGTTCTCGTCGGCGAGCTTCTTGATCGCCGGCACGAGACCCACGGTGGACACGGTGATGCCGCGCGCGCTCATGCCCAGACCGTCGGGCTGCGGAGCCACCATCGAGCGGACCGCATCCATCACGCGCTTGTAGTTCGCGAGCGGCTCGCCCATGCCCATGAACACGATGTTCGACACGCGCTCCATGCTGTGGTCGTCGGCCTTCTTGCCACCGAGGCCGCCGTCGGCGATCAGTCGGTTGGCACGAACGATCTGCTCGATGATCTCCGCGGTCGACATGTTGCGGGTCAACCCCGCCTGGCCGGTCGCACAGAACGGGCAGTTCATGCCGCAGCCGGCCTGGCTCGACACGCACAGCGTGATGCGGCCGGGGTAGCGCATGAGCACCGACTCGACCAGCGCGCCGTCGTGCAGACGCCACAGGAACTTGATCGTGTCGCCGCGGTCAGTCTCGAGGCGTCGCACCTCGGTGAGCAGCGACGGCAGCATCCCGGCGACGAGCTGCTCCCGGGTATCGGCCGGGAGGTCCGTCATCTGCTCGGGGTCGGACGTGTAGTGGCGGAAGTAGTGCGTCGATAGCTGCTTCGCGCGGAAGCCAGGGAGCCCGAGCTCCTTGACCTTCTCGGTGCGCTCGGCCGGCGTGAGGTCGGCCAGATGCACGGGCGGCTTGCCGCGCTTGGGGCTCGCGAACTGCAGCAGCGGGCGCCCCTCGGCATCCTTCTGCTGCGTCCACCCCTCGGTCCGGGGGCGCACCTGTGCCGTGCGCGTCTCGCGGACCGCCCCCGAACGGGACGACGCGGGCGCTGCCTGGGGGCGCGTCTCGCGCGTGCGGGGATTCTCCGTCATACCTCCAGGGTACGCGGTGACGGATGGGAAGGCCCTGGGGTGCGGTGCTTCCGTGACGTCAGCCCAGCAGGGGACGCTGTGCAGCACGCTGCTGCCCGTACTCGTCGAGGGCCCGCTGTGCGGTGTCCGTGGTCGAGACCGCCGCCACCGGCACGTCCCACCATCCTTCCCCGTCCGGACCGTAGACCGTCGGGTCACTGTCGATGTGGATGAGCGTCGACCGCTCCGAGGCCTTCGCCGTGGCGACCGCAGCGCGCAGATCATCGATCGCCGCAGACCCCCGTGCGATCTCGATGACGTCGACGCCGTAGCTGCGAGCGTTCATCGCGAGGTCGACCGGGAGCACGTCACCGTGCTGGAAGCTCCGCGTCTCCTCGTCGTAGCTCCGGTACTTCGTGCCGAAGCGCTCCGTGCCCACCGTCTCCGAGAGATGCCCGATCGAGGCGTATCCCTGGTTCTGGACGAGCACGACGATGATCTTGATGCCCTCGGCCACGGCCGTCGCGAGTTCGGAGCTCAACATCAGGTACGAGCCGTCGCCGACCATGACGATCACGTCCCGTTCGTCACCGGATGCGAGGAGCCCCCGTTTGACGCCGAGGCCTCCCGCGATCTCATACCCCATGCAGGAGTAGGCGTACTCGACGTGGTAGCCGAGCGGGTCGCTCACCCGCCACAGCTTGTGCAGATCTCCGGGGAGCGAGCCGGCCGCCTGCACGATGACGTCCGCATCGGCCACCGACCCGCGCACGGCGCCGATGATCTCGGGCTGCCCCGGCAGTTCGCCACCCGTGGGCGCGAGAGCGTGGTCGACCACCGCATCCCATCGCCGCTTCTCGTCGGCGATCCGCGCGCTCAGATCGGTCGCGATCCGGAAGTCCCCGAGCATGCCCGTGAGCGCGACCAGCGCTTCCCTGGCATCGGCGATG
This sequence comes from Microbacterium sp. J1-1, assembly GCF_024498615.1. Lineage (NCBI taxonomy): Bacteria > Bacillati > Actinomycetota > Actinomycetes > Micrococcales > Microbacteriaceae > Microbacterium > Microbacterium sp. J1-1. Next base: position 3,259,638 of record NZ_CP089590.1, read on the forward strand.
AGCGGGAGCTGCGAGCCGTGCTTGTAGGCGTCGAAGGCGGCGACGTTGACGTTCACGAACACCGCATCCGGGTTCTGGAAGGCGGTGCGCGACGCGGTGGTGAAGTCGCTGTAGCGCGTGCCGATACCGATGATCACATCGGCGTCGGCGGCGATCCGGTTCGCGGCGGTGGTTCCCGTCGCACCGATCCCGCCGAGATTCTGCGGGTGGTCCCAGGGCAATGCGCCACCGCCCGCCTGCGTGGTGCCGACCGGGATGCCGGTGGCCTCGGCGAACGCACGGAGTGCCTGCTCCGCTTCCGAATAGATCACACCCCCACCGGCGACGATGAGCGGCTGCTTCGCGCCGCGGATCGCGGCCACGGCACGCTCGAGCGGTCCGCGTTCGGGCAGCGGCCGGCGGATGTGCCACTCACGCTCCTGGAGGAATTCGAGCGGGACGTCCACCGCCTCGGCCTGCACGTCCTCGGGGAGGGCGATCGTCACCGCCCCCGTCTCCGCCGGATCGGTGAGCACGCGCATCGCCGCGAGCGCGATCGAGAAGAGCTGCTCGGGGCGCTGCACCCGGTCGAAGAACACCGAGAGCGGGCGGAACGCATCGTTCACCGTGAGCCCGATGTCGTGCGGGCGCTCCAGCTGCTGCAGGACGGGATCGGCGACCCGGGTGGCGAAGGTGTCACTCGGCAACAGCAGCGCCGGGAGCCGGTTGGTCGTCGCGAGGGCCGCACCGGTGAGCATGTTCGTCGCGCCCGGCCCCACGGAGGCCGCACTCGCGAACGTGGCCCTACGCCGGTGCATCCGCGCGAAGCCCACCGCCTGGTGCACCATCGCCTGTTCGTTGCGGGCCTGGCGGTAGGGCATCAGATCGGGCTGCTCGAGGTTGTACTGCTGCAGCGCCTGACCGAGACCCGCGACGTTCCCGTGGCCGAAGATCCCGAACATACCGGGCACGGTGCGCTCACGGATGGTGCCGTCGACGGTCCATTGCCGCGAGAGGAACTCGACCAGGGCCTGGCCGACCGTCATCCGCTTCGTCTGCATCAGTGATCTCCATGTCCGTAGGGAAGCCGGGAATCGATGTCCTGCCCGCTCCAGTTGTCGCGCACCCACGCGTGCGCCGGGTCGTCGGTGATCAGCCACACCCGCTCCGGATCGGGGCCGGCCATGACGTTCAGGTAGTAGAGGTCGTAGCCCGGTGCGGCGACAGCGGGTCCGTGGAATCCGAACGGGACCAGCGCGATGTCACCGGTGCCCACCCGCTCGGAGATATCGATGGCGCCCGCGTCCGAGGAATAGGTCGCGAACATCCCGAACGCGGCCTCGGCGGCACCGGCATCGCCGCCGACCCGCGTGGGGGCCGCCTCGAAGTAGTAGATCTCCTCGAGCCGGGATTCCCGTCCCGACACGTGCTCATCGTGCTTGTGCGGCGGATACGACGACCAGTTCCCCGCGGGCGTGATGACCTCGCAGACGATGAGGCGCTCGGCGTCGAGCGCTTCCGGGGTGCCGAAGTTGTGCACCTGCCGGCTGGAGGTGCCGGCTCCGCGGAGCTCGATCGGGATCTCGGCGGCGCGGATGTGCCGGGTCGGATGCACGGCCGATGCGGGCGCGGAGGCCACCGCCACCCGACCGACTCCCGTGATGACCGCGGAGGCTGCGGACGACAGGTAGAGCACGTCGCTGGGCCCGTCGAAGACCGACCGGCGGCCGGCGAGCGTCGCCTGCGAGGTCGCGCCCTGCTCGGTGTGCTGCACCGTGAAGGAACCCGCGAGCGGCACGATGATCCGCTCGACCCCGGCCTCGGCGAGCGCGAGGGTCTCCCCCGCGGCGAGCGCTCCGATGCGGATGCCGGTGTGCGTCCATCCCGGGATCGCAGCGTCGACGACGCTCTCCCACCCGTCGCGGCCGATCGTCCCTCGGCGGTGGAACCATTGCCCCTGCTCGGTCATGACGCCTCCTGCCCGATCCGAAGCTCAGTTGTTCTGGGGGAAGCCGAGGTCGATGCCGCCGTGCAGCGCGGGGTCGAGCCAGCGGCTGGTGATCGCCTTCTCCCGGGTGAAGAAGTCGAAGCCATGGACACCGTACGCCTTCGCATCGCCGAAGAGCGACGCCTTCCACCCGCCGAAGGAGTGGTAGGCCACGGGGACGGGGATGGGCACGTTGATGCCGATCATCCCGACCTGCACCTCGTGCTGGAACCGACGTGCGGCGCCGCCGTCGTTCGTGAAGATCGCCGTCCCGTTCCCGAAGCGACCGGAATTGATCAGGTCCACTCCCTCCTGGAAGGTCTGCACCCGCACCACGGACAGCACCGGCCCGAAGATCTCCTCCTGGTAGGCGCGCGAGGAGGTCGGGATCTCGTCGATGAGCGTCGGTCCGAACCAGAAGCCGTCCTCGCGCCCGTCGACCGTCAGACCCCGGCCGTCGACCACGATCCGCGCTCCGTCGGCCTCGGCGATGTCGACATACCCGGACACCTTCGCCCGGTGCTCGGCAGTGATCAGCGGCCCCATGTCGGGCTCGCCGTCGACCCCACCCGCTCCGTCGCCGATGCGGAGAGCGGCGATGCGCTCCCGGATCCGCTCGATCAGCTCATCCGCCACCGGATCGACCGCGAGCACGACGGAGACCGCCATGCACCGCTCGCCGGCCGCTCCGAACCCGGCGTTCACCGCCTGGTCGGCGACGAGGTCGAGATCGGCGTCCGGCAGCACCAGCATGTGGTTCTTCGCCCCGCCGAGCGCCTGGACCCGCTTGCCGTTGCGCGATGCGGTCTCGTAGATGTACTGGGCGATCGGCGTCGAGCCCACGAACGAGATGGACGCGACATCCGGGCTCTCCAGCAGTCCGTCGACGGCCTGCTTGTCGCCCTGCAACACCGTGAAAACGCCGTCGGGAAGCCCCGCCTCGGCCCAGAGCGCAGCGAGCCACAGGGCCGCCGACGGATCCTTCTCACTGGGCTTGAGGACGACCGCGTTGCCCGCGGCGATCGCGATCGGGAAGAACCACATCGGCACCATCGCCGGGAAGTTGAACGGCGAGATGATGCCGACGACCCCGAGCGGCTGCTTCAGCGAGTACACATCGATGCCGGTCGAGACGTTCTCCGAGTACGCGCCCTTGATCAGGTGCGGGAACCCGGTGGCCAGCTCCACCACCTCCTGTCCGCGCAGGATCTCCCCCATCGCGTCCGAACGCACCTTGCCGTGCTCGGCCGTGATGATCTCCGCCAGCTCACCCTTGCGCGAGTGCAGCAGCTCACGGAACGCGAACATCACCGCCTGACGCCGCGCGATCGAGTAGCCGCTCCACACCTCGAACCCTCGCCGCGCGGACGCGATCGCTTCCGCGATCTCGGCGTCGTCGGCCAGAGCCACGTGTCCGGTCACGGCCCCGGTCGCGGGGTTGTGCACCGGAGCCGTCCGGCCGCTGGTCGACGCACGGGCGGCACCGTCGATCCAGTGTCCGATGGTGGGGATGGTGGAGGCGGTGGTCATACGTGTCCTTCGGCGAAGTGGCGTTCAGGCGGGAAGAGGCGTTCAGGCGGTGAGCCCGGGGTGGACCAGAGAGGCGGCGACGTCGATGGCGGACGCGACGTCGATGTCGGAGGAGTACAGGAGCGTGCGTCCGACCGTCAGTCCGCGCACTCCTGGCAGCGAGAGAGCATCCTCCCAGGACGAGAACGTGTCGTCGGGGTCGGCGCCCGCGTCTCCGCCGAGGAGCAGCACCGGCAACGTCGTCGCCGCCAGCACGCGCTCCATGTCTTCGACCACCGGCAGCTTCAGCCAGGAGCTGGCGCTGCTCGCGCCCAGACCGCTGGCGATGGCGATCGACAGCATCACGGCATCCGGACTCAGATCGTTGACGACCCGGCCGTCCACGCGTCGACTCAGGAACGGCTCCAGCATGATCGGCAGATCCGCGCGTGCGGCCGCCGTGACCGCTTCCGCCGTCGAGGCCAGCGTGGGTGCCGTCCCGTCGTCGTCGAGGTTCACCCGCAGGAGCGCTTTGGCGAAGTCGATTCCCGAGTCCACCATCGCCGGCACGTCGTACCCCGTGTAGCGGTCGTCCATCTCGAAGCTCGCCCCCCGCAGGCCACCGCGGTTCATCGAGCCGACCACGATCTTGTCGTCGAGCAGACCGAGCACGGCGAGGTCGTCGATGATGTCGGGGGTTCCCAGCACGCCGTCGACGCCCGGGTGCCGCAGGGCGATCGCGAGGCGGTCGAGCAGCTCGTAGCGGTCGGCCATCGCGAACGGCGAGCCGCCGACGGCGAGCGCACCGCGCGCAGGATGGTCGGCCGCGATGATGAACAGCCGCCCGTCGCCGCGGATGATCTCGCGACGACGTCGCCCGGCCAGCGTCTCGCGGATCGCTCGCGGCGACTCCGCACGCACCGTCCGGAGCCGGTGGAAGTCGTCCTCGGTCAGTGCTGTCATCTCATGCATCTCCGTTCACGACCTCGGCGACCTCGCGCTCCGTCGGCATCGCCGTCGAACATTCCCGGCGGCCGGCCACGATGCCGCCCGCCGCGTTCGCATAGATCAACGTCTTCTCCAGCTCCCATCCCGCAAGCAGGCCGTGGCAGAGCGCGCCACCGAACGCATCGCCGGCACCGAGCCCGTTGACGACCTCGACCGGGGTGGCCGGAATCTCCACCTGCGTCGACCGCGTCTTGGCGAGCACACCGCGCGGCCCCTGCTTGACGATCGCCAGTTCCACGCCGCGCTCCAGGAGCGCGTCCGCGGCACGCTGCGGTTCGGTCTCGCCGACCGCGACCTCACACTCCTCGCGGTTGCCGACGGCGACGGTGGCGAACTCGAGCGCACGCTGGATCTGCGTGCGCGCGGCCTCCGGCGCCTCCCAGAACATCGGTCGGTAGTCCAGGTCGAACACGGTGTGCGCACGGCGTCCCCGCGACGCGAGGAGGTCGAGGTGGGTCTGTCTACTCGGCTCCTCGCTCAGGCCTGTCGCCGTGAACCAGAGGAGCGTCGCTTCCCGCACGGTCTGCGCATCGACGTCGCCGGGGCGGATCTGCAGGTCGGGAGCAGTGGGCTCGCGATAGAAGTACAGGGGGAAGTCGTCCGGCGGGAAGATCTCGCAGAACGTGATCGGCGTCTTGTAGCTCGGATCGGTCGCGACGAAGTCGCTCCGCACCCCGAGTCGCTCCAGCTCCTCGCGAAGGTACCGCCCGAAGGGGTCGTCTCCCACCCGGGAGAGCAGAGCGGTGTCGTGCCCGTAGCGAGCAGCGGCGACGGCCACGTTGGCCGCACTTCCACCGAGGTACTTGCCGAAACTGGTGACGTCACCGAGACCGACGCCGTCCTGCAGTGGGTACAGGTCGACGCCCAGGCGCCCGATGGTCAGGATCTCCAGGACCGATCGTTCTTCCGACATCACCCCTCCACTCCTTCGCGCATTTGTCTTAACATTAGCACTAATGTCGTGATCTGCTCAGAGCGATCGTCGGATGCTCAGCATCGCGCCCGCGTCCGTGCGCGCGGAGGACGCGTCGAACGCGGCCTCCTGAACCGCACCGGCCAGGTCGACCCGCGTCCAGGACCCCGGTGCCGAGAACGCCACGTGGCGAGCGTCGGACAGGTAGTTCACGAATCGGAGCTCAGCGGCATCACCAACCCGACGCGCCGATTCCAGCACGACGTCGCCCGAGAGCTCGACCGGGAAGGCTGCCTCGGGCACCGGACCGTCGGTCTCGCCCGAACCACGGACCACGAGCGGGTCGTGCCGGAAGAGGTCGGCGGCACGCACGGCCGTCGCATCATCCGCGCCGACCAGGATCGCCAGGTCCGTGTGCACGGCCACTCCGAGGTACTGCGCACCGGGCACGGGGATCTCGGAACCGGCGGGCTCGTCACGCAACGGATGCACATTGACGCTCATCATGCCGACGGAGCGCGACAGGGTGACCGCGAGGGCATCGGATGCGCCCAGCGTCGACACGAGCTCGTATTCCGACAGCTTCTGCACCAGAACCGCGGTCGAACCCGCCGCGGCGAAGCGGTACGCCGGGTAGGTCGGCAACGGGAACTCACCCCAGCCACCCTCGGCCTCGCGACCACGGACGGTCGTCGCGTACTGCCCGGCACTGCGGGAGGCGTCGAGCTCCGCACCCCCGACGGGGACGAGCACCCGGAGCCGGTGGTCGGAGGCCGTGTTCACATAGTCGATGCCGACACGCAGGAAGCCCTCCCCCTCGCGCAGTTCGATCGTGGTCTCGGTCACCAGCGGCACGGTCTCACTCGAACGTGTCCGGTCTTCGGTCAGCCCCACCGGCAGGTCGTAGACCCGACGGATGCGGAGGCGTCCGCGCAGCGGCCCCTCCTCGATCACGGCGACGTCGACGGAGGACGCACTCCTCACCGCGGAGGCCGGATCGACCGGGCCGTAGTTGTAGGAGTCGCCGCAGTCGCCGTCATCGACGAGGGCGAGGGCGCCGTCGATCGAGGAGCCGTCCGCCCCGTCGATGCGCACGGTGCCATCGGCGTTCACGGTCGCGGTGAGCGCGGCGTTCGAGAGCGATCCGGTGGTCACCGTGACCGGGTCATCGGAAACCGCCGCCGTCGCCTCGGCCACCGCGGCGAGCGCGAGACCGTCGACGTCCACCGCCAGCAGCGCACGGTGGCGCGCATCGGCGATGGTCTCGACATGCCAGAGGTCGTCGCCGCCGGCATCCGCCGCCACGCGCTCCTCCAGTTCCACGGTGAAAGCCGCCAGGTCCCAGACACCCTCAGGGCTCTCCGCCACCTGGAAGCGGAGCGACTGCTCGCCCCACTCGTACCCGTTGATCTGCTGCCCGAAGAGCTCACGCCCGTGGATGCGGCGGAGGATCTTGGGCAGGTCGGAGCTGCGCATCCGCTCGTCGCCGAGCACGGTGGGCAGCGGGTCCAGCAGTTGCACGCCCGCCGGGAGCGCCGCCGCATCCACCCTGTGCAGAGTGACCTCCACCTGCGCACGCCGAGCGAAGCCCGAGGGGTTGAACACGAGGTGCTGCGCAGGCGACACTGCCGCCGAGACATCACGGAGGACGGTGTCGATGACCCCACGGGCGATGTGCCCCGCAGTATGGATGCGGGTCCCGACCTGCTCAGCCGTCGCGTCGATGCCACAGCCGGTCACGGAGTCGTGCGCCGTGCTCTCCACGAGGCGGTACCAGGCGGTGTCGAAGAAGGAGCGGTGGTCGCGGGATCCGAACATCAGGTCGAGTCGTTCGGCGGCCGTGAGCGCCTGCTCCGAACGGGCCATCTCGCGCTTGAGGTTCGTGCGGATCGAGAACACCCCGGGCAGCAGGTTGCCGCGGGCGTGCGAGCGCATCTCGCCGTGCACCTGCGGAAGAACGGCCAGCGCCGCGGCATCCGTCGCATAGCGCGAGAGGTGCCCGTCGAGGGTCGCGATCGACAGGTGCGGTTCGCGGCCCGTCGCGTCGTAGTCCCGGATGACCTCGGCGAGGTCTTCGGGAGGTGCGGAGTGATCGGTGCCCAGCATCGCGAGCACCGGGTCGTCGCCGTACCAGGACGCGGTGCGGGCGGCGTAGTCGGGGGCGAGCGCGGGGAGCTGACCCGGCAGAGCGAACATGTCGAGCCCGTTGCCGTAGCCGTCGAAGAGGTACTCGCAGCGCACGGCATCGCCGTTCGGGGCGACCCATGCGAACGCGTGCTCAGCGACGTCAGCGGGCACACCCCGCCAGAGCGCGCTGTGACGGATGCCGAACCCGGCCAGGATCTGCGGCATCTGCGCCGCATGGCCGAACATGTCCGGGAGGTAGCCGACCGGCATGGTGCGGCCCAGACGCGCGCTCGCGGCGCGACCGAGCTCGAGGTTGCGGATGATGGTCTCGCCGTCGCAGCCGAACTCGTCGAGCAGGATGAGGAACGGGCCCACACTCAGCTGCTCCCGCTGCACCAGAGCCATGACCCGGTCCCGCATCTCCGGACGCATCTCGAGGTAGTCCTCGATCGCCGCGGCCTGTCCGTCGAGCGTGAACCGGTACTCCGGCTCGGCCTCCAGGATCCCGATCAGCCGGTCGAGCATGTGCACCAGGCGCAGGCGGAAGACATCGTGCGGCTCATACCATTCGCGGTCCCAGTGGGTGTGGGGGACGACGACGATCTCACTGGTCACGGGCGGGGACTCCTGATTCTCTGCGGAAGATGCGTGCGGCCGGTCAGGCGCACAGGGCGGCGATGCTGCGGTCGGGATGCAGTAGGTAGTAGGGGCCGGCGGCCCGATCGGCGGTGAAAGAGGCGAGGTCTCCGTGCACCGAGCGACGCTCACCGGCACCGTCGACGAGGATCAGACCGTCGGCGTCGACGGCGAGCAGTTCGTCATCGACGCGCAGGAGGACCGGGGCGGTGAAGAGGTCGGGTGCGCTGAGCCCGTCCCGCACGGTGACCCCGCCCATGATCGCGGTCCTCCCCGCAGCGACTCCGGCGAGGATCGCCTCGGGCGAGGCGTCTTCCGCGGCGACCCAGGTGGTCGGCGTACCGGGCCCGATGCCCTGGCTCTGCATGTGGAAGTCGGCACCGCCGAGGAGGACGGCGTCCTTGCCCCAGCGCTCGTGGAACGCGAGCGGCGACGTGGCGATGAGCTCGCGGTACCACGTCGAATGCCAGAGCTCGATGGCACGCGGCAGGCGCGAGAGCGGGTGCAGCCACGAGCAGTCCCCCGAGATCGGGTGGTTCACGCTCAGGATGCCGCCACGGCGCTCGACCTCGTCGACCCATTCCTGCGCGGGACGGCGGAAGTCGATCCAGCCGATGTCCCCGAAGGCGTTCGCATGACCACGGTGCGTGGTCACCTCCTGGCCGGGCAGCAGCGTGATCGCGTGCTGCTCCCCGATCCCGGGGAGATGCGCGTGGTGGCTCGTGGTGTTGTGGTCGGTGACGGCCAGGAAGTCGAGTCCGGCGCTCACCCCGAGTGCCGCCAGGCCGGAGATGCTCTCGCGGCCGTCCGAATGGAGGGTGTGCGCGTGGAAGTCGCCGGCGAACCACCGCAGACCTGCGGAGGCGGGGAGGTTCCTCGAGCTTCCGCGGGGTACCCCCGCCACGGGGGCGACGACCGGGCCGTGGTCGATCGTCGATTCCGCGGGCAGGAGGATCTCGACGATGACGTCGGCGCCACCGGCGCTCAGTCGGTGCACCCCGAGGATCACGTTCCACTCGCCCTCTTCCGGGCGCCCGGGAAGGTACCCCGGGGTGGCGTCGTCCGTGCGGATCACATACGTGGTCCGCGCGCCGCCGGACCATCCGCGCCACCCTGCCGCCCCCTCGCAGCCGAGGTCGATCACGGCCGCCTCGGTGTCATAGGAGATGCGCACCTCGAGCGAATCCGTGCCCGAGGGCACGTCGAACGGCACCCGCACGTAGCGATCGGCGTTCTGAATGTCGTGCGTGAGATGGAGGGTGGTGCGGACGGTGCCCATCAGCCGATCCGCTCGGTGCTCTCGGCGTCGAACAGCAGCGCGCGGTTGAGCTGCGGGACGATCCAGCCACGGTCGCCCGCGGCGGGCTCCTGTTCCTCGGGAACGACGACCTGGAGCTTGTGCTCCCCCGCGCTCACGAGCACGAGGCTCGTCGCACCGAGGGTTTCGGTCACGACGACCTCCGCCGCGATTCCGTCCGCGACGGGTTCGGCCGACCAGCGCAGGTACTCGGGACGGATGCCCCAGCTCACGGTCTGCCCATCCCGCACCGCCGCGGCGGCTTCCGGCGGGACCGGGACATCCGCGTCGCCGATGCGGACATGACCGGCCGCGACCGTCGTCTCGAGGAGGTTCATCGGCACGGAGCCGATGAACCCGGCGACGAAGGTGTTGTTCGGACGGTGGAAGATCTCCCGCGGCGAGCCGATCTGCTGGAGCTTCCCCGCCTTCATGACGGCGATCCGATCCGCGAGAGCGAGAGCCTCCGCCTGGTCGTGCGTCACGAACACGGTGGTGACACCGAGGTCGCGCTGCAATTCCTTCAGGAAGGTCCGCGCCTCGAGCCGCAGCCGCGCATCGAGGTTCGACAGCGGCTCGTCCAACAGCAGTACATCGGGCCGGGTCGCCACGGCGCGAGCGAGGGCCACGCGCTGCTGCTGGCCACCGGAGAGCTGACCGGGTCGGCGCTCGATCAGGCCGTTGAGCGACAGACCGTTCGCGACGGATTCCGCCGTGGTGCGACGCTCCCCCTTGCCCACTCGGCGGATCCGCAGCGGGTAGGCGATGTTGTCGCCGACGTCCATGTGCGGGAACAGCGCGTAGTCCTGGAACACCATCGCCACGCCGCGCTCACCCGGCTCGGCGTTGGTGACGTCCTTCTCGCCGATCGTGAGCTTTCCGGAGGTGATGCTCTCCAGGCCCGCGATCGACCTCAGCAGCGTGGTCTTCCCACACCCGGAAGGACCGAGCAGCGCGAAGAACTCGCCGTCCGCGATCTCGACGTCGACGCTGTCGACGCCGCGCACCCCGCCGGGGTACTCCTTGACGAGTTCGGTTGCAATGATGGCGGCCATCAGGACTTGATCCCTCCGTGGAAGCGGAAACCGTAGCGACGGTTCACAAAGAAGTAGATGAGAAGGACGGGCACCGAGAACACCAGCGAGAACGCCGAGATCAGTCGGAGATCGGCCTGGCCGCTCTCGGTGTAGAAGGTGTACATGAGCACGGCGGCCGGCTGCATGTCGGGCGTGCGCAGAAGCAGGAACGGTACGAGGAAGTTGCCCCACACCTGCACGATGGTCCAGATCGCGATGAACGCGAGGCCCGGACGGGCGATCGGCACCACGACGTCCTTGAGGATGCGGAAGGGGCCCGCACCGTAGAGCCGTGCCGATTCCTCGTACGACTTCGGGATGGAATCCATGAAGTCCTTGAGGATGAAGATGACCGTCGGGAGGATCCCGCCGGCCAACACGAGGATGACGCCGACGTGAGTGTTGATCAGCTGCAGCTGATTGATGAGCTGGAAGGTCGGGACCATCGCGGCCGTCCCCGTCACGATGGACGACAGGAGCAGCAGCCCGTAGAGGATGCCGTCGCGCCCCGGGATGCTGATCCGGCTCATCGCGTACGAGGCCAGGGCTCCGAGCACGATCACGAGCGCCATGGTCCCGATGCCGAGGATCAAGGAGTTGAGGATCGACTTCAGGGCGTACGGGTTCTCCGCCAGGCGGGCGAAGTTGTCGAGCGTCCAGTCCGGCCACGACACCGTCAGCGACGGCGTCGCGTCGAACGGAGCCAGGACCAGCCACACCATCGGCAGCGCGAAGAACAGGGACACGAGCACGATCACGATCGTGAAGAGGATCCGCGACACGAAATGGGTCACCGACCGGTCGCGCACGACGGTCTTGATGGTGGTCATCATGAGCGCACCTTCTTCTTCGAGCTCTTCCCTCGCGAGACGCGCGTGTACATCAGCGCGATCACGAGGTTGATGAGGAGCATGATCAACGAGATCGCCGCTCCGAGTCCCAGCTGCCCGCCGGGGATGGCGGTCTGGTAGATGTACACCGACAGGATGTCGGTCTGACCGTTCGGCCCGCCCGCGGTGAGCAGGTAGGGGGTGAAGGTGTTGAAGGTCCACAGCGTGATCAGCAACGTGTTGGTCAGCAAGTGCCCCTTGATGTTGGGGAGGATCACATCACGCAGCTGCTGCCACGTGTTGGCCCCGACCATGCGGGCGCTCTCGAGCTGTGACGGCGGGACGGCGCTGATCGCCGAGGAGAACAACTGCATCGAGAACGCCGTTCCGACCCAGATGTTGAAGATGATGATGCACTCCATCGGATGCTCGATGAGCCAGGCCGCCCCCTCTGTCCCGAGAAGGGAGTTCAGAGTGCCCGTGCGCCGGTCGAGGAGCGCGAGCCAGAGGAACGAGGCGACCGACGCGGGGATCACCCAGGCCGCGAGGACGAGCGTCTCGACGAAGGTCTTGACGCCGGCCCGCACGTTGCGCAGCATCCAGGCGAGCGCGAAGCCGAGGACGGTCTGCCCGATGATCCCCGACACCAGCACGAACACCAGCGTCAGCCACAGCGAGTTCCAGAACCGCGGGTCGTTGAGCGCCGTGGAGAAGTTCTCGAGTCCGACGAACTCCGGGTTGGCGGCGGCGAAGCCGGTGAGCCGGTAGTTGGTCATCCCGAGGTAGACGGTCCAGAGCGCCGGGAAGAGGAGGAACAGGCCGATCAGGAGCAGACCGGGCGCCGCGAACAGGGTCGCCCTCGCCCGGCCGAGACCGGCGACATCCTCCGCGCGGCGCCGGCGGGGAGCGGTGACGCTCCCCGCCGGCATCGTTGCTTGCGTCATGGTCACTCGGAGATCGCGTCCGGGCCCACGACGCCTTCGAGACCACGGACGTAGGTCTTCAGGGCGTCATCGACCGACGTCCCGGTGGCGACGTCGAGCGTGGCCTGCTGGAGCAGCACGGACACCTGCGGGTAGGCGGCCAGGCCGGGACGGTAGGCGGTGATCGGCAGGACCTCTTCGCTGACGAACGTCAACATGGGGTCGGACGACAGGAGCTTCTCGTTCACGTCGTTGCGCGGGGAGATCGAGAGCGTGCCGGCGGCACGCGCCTCGTAGGCTTCCGGCGAGTTCATGAAGGCGAGCAGCTCCCAGGCGAGCGCTGCGTGCTTCGAGTTGGGGTTGAGCACGCGCCCGGTACCCCCGGACATCGAGACGTAGTCCTGACCGTTGATGCCGTCGCCCGGCTCGATCGCCGGGATCTTGGCGTACCCGACGGTGGTGTCGCGATCGGCCATCGGCGCCGTGCCCACACCCTCCGCGGGGTTGATCACGGAACGCCAGAAGTAGTCGCCTTCGAGCAGGATGCCGATCTTGCCCTCGGCGAAGAGCTGGAACGAGGTGTCGCGTCCCGACGCCTCCTGCTGGAGGACCGGGTCGCCCAGCCCCTCGTCGACGTAGATCGTCTCGTACAGGTCGAGCGTCTTCTCCATGCCGTCGGTGGCACCGATCCACTTGCCGTCCTCGTACACCTGCTCTCCGGTCCCGACCAGCATCGGAAGCAGACCCTGCATCGTCGTCGCCTCGCCCATCGCCGTACCGGCGTTCAGCTGGATCGGGGTGACGCCGTCGAGGTCCTTGAGGTCGCGCGCCGCGTCGAGGATGTCGTCCCAGCTCTCCGGAGCCCAGTCCTCATCGAGCCCCGCCTGGGCGAAAAGGTCCTTGTTGTAGTACAGCACGCGACCGTCGGCGCCCTGCGGGACGCCATAGCGGTCGCCGTCGAACGAGAGGGCGTTCTGCACGGCGTCGGGGATCTGCGCCCAGCCGTCCCAGTCGTCGACCGCCTCACCGCCGACGTCGGAGAGCGGCTTGATGTATCCGGCCTCGGCGAACTCGCCGACCCAGATGCCGTCCATCCCGATGATGTCGGCACCCTTGCCAGACTGCAGATCGAGGGCGATCTTGGTCTTGTAGTCCTCATCATCGACGCCCTGCGGCTGGAACTCGACGGTGACGTCTTTGCCTTCCGCGTCCATGGCCTTCTCGAACTCGGGGATGACCCAGTCCGCGATCCAGTCCGCTTCGGCACTGTTCTTGCCGCCGGTGATGGAGTTGGTGGTGAGGGTGAGGGTGACCGGCCCGGATTCGTCCTCGGTCTCCGGCTCCGATCCTCCGGAGCAGCCAGCCAGGACGACCGCACCGACAGTGGTGAGGGCGAACGCCGCAAGCAGGCGGCGCTTTCCGTACGTGACCATTTCTGACCTTTCTGTATCGCTGAACGCCGAGCGGATGCGCTCGGTCGCGGATGTGGGTGAACTACTGCGCGGCTTCGACGCCCGAGTCGAGCGTGACGCCCTTCGAGAGCGCGAGCGCGCGGATCATCCGCTGCCCGACCCGCACGTCGGCCATCGATTCCTCGACGCTCGCCCCGTCGGGACGCTCGCCGCGGACCAGTGCCGCCAGCGCGAACAGTTCGTTCTCGAAAGCCTCTTGCTGCATCCACCGCGACTCACTCACGCGGATGCCGAGCTCCGGGTGACTCTCCGTCACGCGGAGGACGGTGGGGAGATTGGTCACGTACGGAACACCGAAGAGCAGTTCGACGGTTCCGGTCTCGTGATGGAAGGTGACGGTCTCCTGGTAATCGGGGTAACCGTCGATGTAGTGCCAATCGAGGGTCCACGGGGTCTCGTCACGAGCGAGCGTGCCCCGCAGGTGCACCGATCCCGGCATCTTCGGACCCCAGTGCTGGGCGAAGTCGACATCGCCCAGACCGCCGACGAGCATACGGAGCAGTCCGACGTCGTGGACGATGGAACCCAGCACGACGTTCGTGTAGAGCGTGCGCAGGTCGGTCGGGAGGTCGGCGCCGACGGCCGAGTCCACGATCGTCCCCGTCGCTGCGATCAGCGGGGCGAGGACTTCCGCGGAGACGTCGTGGGTGCGCGCCGCGAGGCGGGCGTACTCCAGTTGCGAGCCGTCCAGCGGGTGCATCACCTGCACGCTGATCGCACGCAGGTCGACGTCAGCGAGGAGGCGCTTCGCGTGCTGCGACGCGAGGTCGTACTCCTTCATGTAGCCGACGCGCACCCAGTCACGCAGGTCGATCCCGGCGTCCACGGCGTAGGCGGCAAGGGCGTCGAGCTCGGCGATCGAGTAGGCGAGGGGCTTCTCGGCGAGCACACGGATGCCGGCCTTCACGAGCCGCAGCGTGTCGCCGGCGTGGGAGCCGGTGGTGGCGAGGATGGCGGCGTCGATCGCGAGCACGCCGTCGTCCTTCGCGGCGACGAGGGCATCGACGGACGAGAACCGACGGTCCGCGGCGACGCCGTAGCGGGCTCCCATGTCGGCGGTGCGCTCGGCGGAGAGATCGACGAGTGCGGCGATCTCGAAGTCCTCCGCGTTCCTGCGCAGCATCGGCAGGTGCACGCTCTGGCTGATCGCCCCCAACCCGATGACGGCGACGCGGGTGACGCTCACGCGAACCACGCCCGCAAGGCGTCACGGTTGGCGACCTGCTCGGCCTTGGCCCGCTCGACCTCAGCGGTCGAGCGCGGCACGACGTCCTGCTCGACGATGAGCCAGCCGCTGTATCCGCTGCCGATGATCTCTTCCACGAGCTCGGTGACGGCGAGATCCCCCTGCCCCAGCGGGACGAAGACGCGCTTCTCCCAGACCGAGCGCATCGGGTCATCGGCCTGCAACGCCTCGTGCAGGATCCGCGTGCGCGCGTCCTTGAGGTGCAGGTGATTGATGCGGTCACGCCACCGGCGGAAGTCGGGCAGCGGGTCGCCGCCCCCGATGAGGAGGTGACCGGAGTCGAAGGTGAGACCGACGTCGGTCGATGCCAGCAGCGCGTCGACCTCTTCGGGCGTCTCGACATACGTGCACGCGTGGTGGTGGAAGGTCGGTTCGAGCCCGCGATCGCGGACACGCGCCGTCGCGATGTTGACGCGATCGGCGAACCGCGCCCAGTCGTCCCCACGGAGCGTGAGTTCGGGAGCGCCACCAGGACGCGCCTTGCGTGCCGCGCTGCCCGAGTCGGCGAGCGTGGGCAGAGGAGCAAGGGTCGGCCCGGCCTCCGCCGCAGCGACGAACACGTCGAGGATGTCATCGAGGTCCGCCATCGCGCGGGCGAAGTCGTCGTCGGCACCGGCGAACGGAAGGTCCACCCATCCGCCCGCGAGTTCGAGGCCGTGGCGCCGCAGGCGATCCGTCAGCTCCGCGCCTCGTCCGAGAAGTCCGACCGGTCCGAGATCGATGCCCTGGTAGCCGGCCTCGCTGATCCAGCGCGCAAGTTCCTCGCCTTCGGGAAGTGCGACGAGGTCCGGGCGTGCGAGCTCGAAGACCCCGTAGCTCACCGGCGCATTCGCGATACGGATCACTCGATTTCCTTTCTCCATTGAACGGTCGGACCGAGGCCCAGTGAAAATGTTAGCAGGTAATTACATATGCATCAATCATCATCGGAGGCCCCCTGGACGACGACCGAACGCACGCCATCGAGCCGCGCGATCGCATCGATCAGGTCCGAGCGTTTGTCGGGAGAGGCCTCGACGAACTCGAGGGTCGCGCGCATGTCGGAATCGCCGTGGATCCGGGCCGCTCCGAGAAGGGTGCCCGGCAGACCGCGTCGCTCGGCGGCCGCGAGCGCCTCACGGAGAGCACCCCGATCGGCCTCGTACTGGACGGTGACCCGTAGCCTCTCGGGTTCCGGGCGCAGACGATCGCGCACACGGGAGAGCGGACCGACGGTGAGCAGATGCAGCCCGGTGCCGGCGATCGCCAGGAGAGGCATGTTGGCACCGCAGGCCATGCCGATCGCCGCCACGACCCAGATGGTCGCCGCCGACGTCAGCCCCGACACGGCATTGTTGCGCACAAAGATCACGCCGGCCCCGAGGAACCCGATCCCGGACACGACCTGCGCCGCGATGCGGGAGGGGTCGACGGCCACGTCAGGCCCGAGGACCCCCTCGAATCCGTACGCCGAGATCAGAGTGAAGATGGCGGAACCGATCCCGACGAGGACGTGGGTGCGCAGCCCCGCGCTCTTGAGCTTCCGGGAGCGCTCGACACCGACCGCCACCGAGAGCACGAAGGCCAAGGCGAGGAGACCGAGCTCCACGAACAGGTGCGGATCCCACACGTAGCTCACGCCGACTCCTTCATGTCAGCACAATAGCACTTTAAGCATCCTCAGGACTTTTCGCTGCTCAGCGCCGCCCCTCGCCACGCATCGCCGCTCGAAGTGCCCGGAAAATCGGGTCTGGGGTGGATCGTATGATTGTCGCTACAATATGACTCCCCACAGAAAGCGGAGGACCATGGCCGATCTCGTCACCCCGTGGCCGAACGATCTCTTCGCGGACATCGACCGCACGGGTCCGGTCCCGCTCTACTTCCAGGTCTCCACGCGCCTGCAGAGCGCGATCCAATCCGGAGCGATCCCCGCCGGCGCCCGCCTCGAGAACGAGGTGTCGATCGCCGAGCAGCTGGGCCTCTCCCGACCCACCATTCGACGAGCGATCCAGGAACTCGTGGACAAGGGACTCCTCGTGCGCCGACGGGGCATCGGCACCCAGGTCGTGCAGGGTTCCGTCACCCGCCAGGTCGAACTCACCAGTCTCTTCGAAGACCTGCAGAGCGCCCACCACGAACCGGGCACGCAGGTGCTGACGCACGAGGTGATCCCGGCTTCGGAGGAAGTGGCGACGGCGCTCGCCCTGCCCCCCGGTGCGGAGGTCCTCCACCTGCGACGCCGACGGAGCACCGACGGCGTTCCCGTCGCCGTTCTCGAGAACTACCTCCCTCGCGAGTTCGCGGACATCTCCGCCGAACAACTCGAGTCCCGAGGTCTCTATCAGGCGCTCCGCGCCCGAGGCATCGCCATCCGGGTCGCCAAGCAGAAGATCGGCGCACGCCGCGCAGAGGCCGATGAACCAGAACTGCTGGAGATCGAGGCGGGCGGTCCGCTACTGACCATGGAGCGCATCTCGTTCGACCAGTCAGGCGCTGCGATCGAGCTCGGCCACCACTGCTACCGCCCCGACCTGTACCGCTTCGAGACCACGCTCGTCGCGAAGTAGTCCGGCGCATACGTCCGTCTTCCGGCCGAGTTGTCATTACAGGGGATGCCCGGGAGAATGGAAGGATCCCCCACCGCAAGGAGCCTCATGTCCGACCGCCTCGACCGCGCCCGCAGCACCGGCATCCTCGCCGTCCTCCGCGCCCCCTCCCCTGAGCTGGCCCTGGAGGCGTCCGAGGCGATCATCCGCGGTGGCGTGACCGGCATCGAAGTCACCTTCTCGACACCCGATGCGCCGGCGGTGATCCGCGAACTGGTCGCGCGTCACGGCGACGCCGCGTACATCGGTGCCGGCACGGTGACCACCGCGGCTCAGGCCACTCAGGCCGCTGATGCGGGCGCGGAGTTCCTCGTCAGCCCCGGCACCCTCCCCCATCTCACCCGGTCGATGCTCGACACCGACCGCGTCGTGATGACCGGAGCGATGACCCCCACCGAGGTCATGGGCGCGCTGGAGCTGGGCGTCGACGTCGTCAAGATCTTCCCCGCGTCGCTGGGCGGCCCGTCGTACCTCGGCGCGTTGCGGGGCCCGTTCCCCACCGCGCCCCTGATGCCGACCGGCGGCGTGAATCCGGACAATCTCGCTGCGTGGTTCGCGGCCGGCGCTGTCGCCGTCGGTGCGGGCGGAGACCTCGCGAACGGCGCATCGATCGCCGCAGCCGACTGGTCCGACATCGAGCAGCGCGCCGCACGCTTCACCACCGCACTCTCCGCCGCGCGGGGCTGATCGCACCACACACGATGACCGACGCCACCACTGATCTGCTCGCCTCCGCCGCGGCCGGCGATGCGGATGCCGTGCGGTCGGCACTCGCCGCCGGTGCGGACATCGAGGCGCGAGGAGCCGGCGGGATGACTGCCCTGATCGCGGCCACCAAGGGCAACAGAGTCGAGGCGGCGCGGGCGCTCATCGACGCCGGCGCCGACGTGAACGCGAAGGACGACATCCAGGATTCCGCGTACCTGTATGCGGGCGCCCGCGGTCACGATGAGATCCTGCTGCTGACCCTCGAGAACGGCGCCGACCTGACGAGCACGAATCGCTTCGGTGGTACCGCACTGATCCCGGCGTCCGAACGCGGGCTGCTCGCGACCGTCGAGATCCTCCTCGAGGCGGGCGTGGATCCCGACCACGTCAACAACCTGAACTGGACGGCCCTGCACGAGGCGATCGTGCTCGGCGACGGTTCCTCCGCCTACGTGGAGGTGGTGCGGGCGCTCCTCGACGGCGGTGCCGATGCGCACATCCCCGACGGCGACGGTGTGCTGCCGGTCGAACTGGCACGGAGCCGCGGCTACGACGCGATCGTCGCCGAGCTCGAACGGTGATCGGGCGGCAACGGTGATCGCGCTCGACCCCTGGGCGTGGGCCGCACTCGCCGTGGCCGCGGTGACGATCGGCATCTCCAAGACGGCTCTCCCGGGCGGCAGCATCCTGGCGATCGCGCTGTTCGCGGCCGTCCTGCCCGCACGCACCTCCACGGCCGCGATGCTGCTCCTGCTGATGGTCGGCGACGTGTTCGCGTTGATCGCCTACCGCCGCCACGCCCATTGGCCGACGCTGCTGCGCCTCGCACCGGCCGTCGTCCTCGGGCTCCTTGCCGGATTCGCGTTCCTCGCGCTCGCCGGCGACGGCATCGTCCGCCGGGCGATCGGCGTGATCCTGCTGCTGATGATCGGCGTGACCCTCTGGCGGCGATGGCGGCAGGACCGTGCGCACGCAGCGGCCCCGCCCTCCTCCGGCGGCATCGTGCTCTCCGGCGCCTACGGCACGCTCGGTGGTTTCACCACGATGGTCGCCAACGCCGGCGGCCCCGTGATGTCGATGTACTTCCTGGCCACCCGGACTCCGGTGCAGGTCTTCCTCGGCACCTCCGCCTGGTTCTTCGCGATCATCAACGTGCTCAAGGTGCCGTTCCTCGCCGGTCTCGGCTTGTTCCCCACTCCGGTGCTGCTGATGGATGCCGCCCTCGCGCCGCTCGTGGTGATCGGCGCGCTCCTCGGCCTGCGCGTCGCGCGACGCCTGAACCAGCGCGTGTTCGACCGCCTCGTGATCATCCTCACGATCCTCGGCGCGGCCTACCTCCTGATCTGACCCGGGTCTCCCTGCCGGCGAGGCCAAAGCGCCCTGCCCGAATGAGGTGGGGGTCAGTCGAGGAAGATGTCGGGGAAGAGCGCACTGTCGGGAGTGCCGGGGATCGCGGCGTACCCGGAGAAATCGGTCACGCCCTCACCTTCGAGCACATCCTCGACGATGAGCGACTGCCCGGTGTAAGAGCCCGCGGGCTTGAGCAGCACGGCGTAGGCGGCGTCGGCGTAGATGGCGGGCGTACGGCTCGCGGCCATCACCTTGTCGCCGCCGAGGAGGTTCTGCACGGCGGCCGTGGCGATGGTGGTGCGGGGCCACAGCGTGTTGGCGGCGATCCCGTCGCGCGCGAACTCCGCCGCGAGGCCGAGCGTGGCCAGCGTCATGCCGAACTTCGCGAGCGTGTAGCCGGTGTGCGCACCGAGCCACTTCGGCGTGGGGTTCAGGGGCGGCGACAGCGAGAGGATGTGCGGGTTCTCGGCATCCTTCAGGATCGGCACCGCCGCGCGGGACAGCATGAACGTGCCGCGCACGTTGACGTCCTGCATCAGGTCGTACTTCTTGGCGTTCAGGTCGAGCGAGCGCGAGAGGTCGATGACGCTGGCGTTGTTGATGACGATGTCGATGCCACCGAACTCGCCCTGCGTCTTCAGGACCGCCTCGGTGATGTCGTCGTCATCGCGGACATCGCCCACGATCGGCAGGGCATTGCCCCCGGCCGCACGGATCTGCTCCGCGGCGGTGTGGATCGTGCCCTCGAGCTTGGGATGCGGGGTGTCGGTCTTCGCGAGCATCGCGATGTTCGCGCCGTCAGCCGCGGCCCGCAGCGCGATCGCGAGGCCGATGCCACGGCTGCCGCCCGACATCAGGATGGTCTTGCCTGCCAGTGTCATGGATTCTCCTGGGTTCTCGATCGCGGTTCTGAGGGCGGGGTCAGCGCGGGGCCATGCGGATCGCGCCGTCGAGGCGGATGGTCTCGCCGTTGAGGTAGCCGTTCTCGACGATCTGCTCCACGAGAGCGGCGTATTCGTCGGGTCGGCCGAGGCGGGCGGGGAACGGCACCTGCTGGCCGAGGGAGTCCTGTGCCTCCTGCGGCAGCCCCATCAGCATCGGCGTCTCCATGATGCCGGGCGCGATCGTGCAGACCCGGATGCCGTGGCGCGCGAGCTCGCGCGCGATCGGAAGGGTCATCGCGTGCACGCCGCCCTTCGACGCCGAGTACGCGGGCTGGCCGATCTGTCCGTCGAAGGCGGCCACGCTCGCGGTGTTGACGATGACGCCACGCTCGTCGTCGTGGAGCTCGTTCTTGGCGATCACGGCGGATGCCTGCGAGACGACGTTGAACGTGCCGACGAGGTTGATGCGGATCACCCGTTCGAAGTCGGCGAGCACGGCCGGGTTGCCTTCGCGGTCGAGCACCTTGGCCGGCGGCGCGATGCCCGCACAGTTCACCACCACACGCAGCGGCGCGGCGGACTGCGCGGCCGCGACGGCCGCCTGTACCTCCTCGGCGCTCGTGACGTCGGCGGCGACGAACAGCCCGCCGATCTCATCGGCCACCTCCGCGCCCTTCGACGAAGCGAGGTCGATGATCGTGACGTGGGCGCCCGCGGCGACGAGGCGACGAGCGGTCGCCAGGCCGAGCCCCGAGGCGCCGCCGGTGATGAGTGCACCCTGTCCGCTGATCTGCATCTGATGTTCTCCTTCGAACGTCGTCGTGCGTCTGCTGTGATGGAACGCGGTCCCAGCTTACGTGGTTCTTGGTGTCATCACGAATGGAGGTACGGCGTCGAAAGCGAGCCTACGACATCACTCCTGACGTGCCGTCGGGCAGGATGGATGGATGTCGATCCCCGCCGAAGACGTCGTCGTCCCCGAACACGTCCGCCTGCTCGCCCGGGGAGCCGACCTCGAATGTGTCTGGCGCAACGACTACGGCGGACTCACCTTCCGCGCCACCGGCACCGCAGAGCCGTTCTACATCAAGTGGGGGCCTCGGAACCTCGAATTCACGTTGAGCGACGAGGCCGAACGGATGAGGTGGGCGTCGGGCTGGATCACTGTGCCGACCGTGCTCGACGGCGGGGCGGACGACACGCACGAGTGGATGATCACTGCCGCCCTCGACGGCCTCAGCGCGGTGGACCCGCGATGGATCGCAGAGCCCGCGACCGCCGTGCGAGCAGTCGGCGAAGGGCTCCGCGCGATGCATGAAGCCCTCCCCGTGCGGGAGTGCCCCTGGGAGTGGAGCGTGCCTTCGCGCATCGCGAACGCGGAACGACGCGGGATCGCCGTGCCGGAAAGCCTCCGGACCGCTCCCGCGGTCGACCGCCTCGTCGTCAGTCACGGCGATGCCTGCTGCCCCAACACCCTGGTGGGAGACGACGGCCGCTGGCTCGCGCACGTCGACCTGGCTCTGCTGGGCGTGGCCGACCGCTGGGCCGACATCGCCGTCGCCTCCATGAGCACCGAGTGGAACTTTGGCCCCGGGTGGGAGGACGCTCTGATCGAGGCCTACGGAGTCGAACCCGACCGCGAGCGTCTCGCCTTCTACCGCGACCTCTGGAACGCGACCTGAGCACCCCTAGTGGTGGAACGCCGAGTCGGGGTGATCGGATGGCATCGGCGCGGTGAGGGCGTCGAGGTGGGCGACTTCCGCCGTGATCGCGTCCAGCAGGTCGGCGGCCAGGTCCATGCTCAGCCCGTTGCGCACGACGATCCGCTGCACCGTGATCTGCTCGAGATCCGCGGGCATCGGGTACGCCGGCACGAGCCATCCGCGCATCCGGAGACGGTCCTGCAGGTGGTACAGCGTCCAGTTCTTCGTATGGCCGTCCTTGAGGCGCCAGGCGAACACCGGGATGTCGCTGCCGTCGTTCCAGAGCTCGAAGGCGTCGAGCCCCGCGATCCCGGCCGACAGGTACTTCGCGACGTCCTGCGACTCCTGCTGCACGGCACGGTAGCCCTCGAACCCCAGCCGAAGGAACAGGTAGTACTGCAACAGCACTTGCGCCCCCGGACGCGAGAAGTTCAGCGCGAATGTGGGCATCTCGCCGCCGAGGTAACTGACCTTGAACACGAGATCCTCCGGCAGCCACTTCTCCTCGCGCCAGACCACCCATCCGAGACCCGGGTACACGAGACCGTACTTGTGGCCGGACGTACTGATCGAGTGCACGCGCTCGAGACGGAAATCCCACACGAGGTCGGGTTGCAGGAACGGCGCGATCATCGCCCCGGAGGCACCGTCGACATGGATGGGGATGTCGAGCCCGGTGTCCTTCTGGATCTCATCGAGCGCCGCAGCGATCGCGGCCACCGGTTCGTACATCCCGGTGTAGGTGACGCCCATGATCGCGACGACGCCGATCGTGTTCTCATCGACGTACTTCGCCAGATCGTGACCGTCGAGCGTCTTGTGCTCCTCGGAGATGGGGACGTAGCGCGGCTCGACGTCGAAGTAGTTGCAGAACTTCTCCCAGCACACCTGCACGGCGGACGACATCACCAGATTCGGCGTCGACGTGTCCTTTCCCGCGGCACGTCGCGCCTGCTGCCAGCGACGCTTGAAGGCGAGGCCGCCCAGCATGCACGCCTCGGACGAACCGACCGTCGAGGTACCGATGGCACCCGAGGCGTCCGGCGCGTTCCAGAGGTTCGCCAGCATGTGCCAGCAGTTGTCCTCGATCGCCGCCGTCTGCGGGTACTCGTCCTTGTCGATCATGTTCTTGTCGAAAGACGAGGTGTACACCTGCTTGGCGTCGTCATCCATCCACGTGCTGACGAACGTCGCCAGGTTGAGGCGCGCATTGCCGTCGAGGATCGTCTCGTCCTCGACGATCTGCCTCGCCGTGGCAGGGAGCGAACCCTGGGGCGGGATCAGATGGCGCGGGGCGACCGACGCCTCCCCCGGGCGCGTGAACATCGGCTCGTAGCCGGAGGAGGGCGTGCTGCTCATACGAGAACCTTTCGGTGGAGGCATCCTTGCGGCCTTGCCGCCCACCGTAGCGAGATCGCGCCGACGTATCGACCGGTTCGCGACAGACCCTAGCTCCACACGAAGCGGAACGTCCCCACGACGACAGCGGCAGCGAGCGCGAGCGCCATGATCGCGATGCCGCCGATCAGCGCCACTGCGTCTCTCGGGTGCAGCCGCGACGGACGCGACCAGGTGCGGGGGATGTCGGAACCGAAGCCGCGCGCTTCCATCGCGAGTGCCAGTTTGGAGCCGCGCCTCACGGCGAACACGAGCAGCACGAAGGCCATGGAAAAGAACCGTCGGAGCACTCCCCGGTCCCCCACACCGCGCGCACGACGAGCCAGGCTCATGGTGCGCCAGTCATCCAGGAACAGGCCCAGCATCCGCGTACCGGCGAGGATGCCCAGCACGAAGCGACTCGGGAGCTTGGCGACCTGGGCCAGCGCATCGGCGAGTTCGGTCGGGTCGGTGCCGCCGAAGAGCAGGATCGTGGGCAGCCCGAGCGCGACCACACGCAGGCTCACCGCGATCGCGAGGGTGATGGAGTCCTCGCTGATCGTCGCGAACCCGAAGGTCCAGTAGATCCGCCCGGCCGGTTCGGCGTACAGCAGCATGCTCACGCCGGCGATCGGCGCGAAGATCGCGATCGGCAGCAGCCTCCTCAGGACCGTCGAGGGACGCAGTCCGGTCAGCGGCAGGCAGAGCAACTGCAGGACGATCGCGGCCAGCGCGCTCGTGACATCGATGGACGCGAACAACGGCACCGACAGCAGCACGGCGAGCACCAGCTTCGTCACCGGGTTCACCCCGTCGAGCCATACCGGCCGTGCGGTCTCGATCGCCGTCACGCTGCCGCCCCCAACTCGATGCGATGACCACCCAGATGTCGGACCACGGCATCGTCGTGCGTCACCGCGATGATCGACCGTCCACGCGTGATCTCCTCCTGCAGGAGCGCGACGAGGGAGATCCATCCACGCCGGTCCTGACCGAACGTCGGCTCGTCCAGCACGATCACCTCCGGTGCACCCGCCAACGCCGTCGCGACGGACAGCCGCCGCTTCTGGCCGCCGGAGAGCGTGAACGGGTTGGCCAGCGCGAGCGGCGCGAGGCCGAGTCGCTCGAGGAGATCATCGACGACGGCGTCCGTCCTCGCACGGTCCCAGCCGAGCGCGCGCGGACCGACAGCGAGCTCGTCACGCAGTGTCTGGGTGAGGAACTGGTGCTCCGGCTCCTGGAAGACCATGCCGATACGGGTGAGCAACTCGCGCGACGTCCACCGGATCGGGCGGGTGCCTTTGCGCCCCGCCAGCTCGGGTGCCGACCGCACCTCTCCTGCCTCTTCGGGGATGAGTCCGGCGAGAGTGAGCGCAAGGGTCGACTTGCCCGCCCCGTTCGGCCCGGTGATCACGGTCGCATTCGCCCGCGGTGCGCGCAGGTCGAGTCCCGCCTGCACGACGACGCCCGCTTCCCTCGCAATCGAGAGCCCGGAGGTGGAGAGCGCATCGGGTGCCGTCACCCGCTCCAGTACGGGCAGGTCGATGTCACGCCCAGGCACCCACACCCCTGCGTCGGCGAGCACGTCACCGTGGACCGCGAACACGTGCTCGGGGGTCCCATCCGCGAGCAGCCCGCCGTCGGCCGCCAGCACGATCACACGCGTCATCAGATCGACCCAGACCGGCGTGCGATGCTCGACGACGATCAGTGTCGCACCGGAGGAGATCACCGCCCGCTCGACACTCGCCCGCACCTCGCGCACGCCCTCGGGGTCGAGGTTCGCGGTCGGCTCGTCGAGCAGCAGCAGGCCCGGGCGCATCGCGAGCACGCCGGCCAGCACCAGTCGCTGCTTCTGGCCGCCCGAGAGCGCCTTCGTGGGACGCTGCGGCGAGACGTCGAGGCCCACGGCGTCGAGAGCCTCCGCGACTCGGTCCGGGATCTCGGACGCCGCGACACCGAGATTCTCACAGCCGAACGCCACATCATCGCCGACTTTCGACAGCACGATTCCGGCATCGGGGTCCTGGAGGACGAGCCCCACGCGACCGTGCCGCGATTCCGGGGACGCGCCGTCGATGCGCAGGTCACCGGTCCGCTCCCCCTCATCATCGCCGCCCAGGACGCCGGCGAGACCGGCGAGCAGAGTCGACTTGCCCGCGCCCGATGCGCCGAGAAGCAGCACCCGCTCGCCCGGTTCGATCGTGAACGAGACGTCGGCGACGGCTGGGCGCTTTCGACCGGCATACCGCCAGCCCCAGCCCGCAGCCTGCACGCGGGCCGGGGCGGCGAAGCTCACGCTCAGACCTCGCGCACGTGCTCTCGCCCGACGGCGAAGCGGTTGAGTGCGCCGGTGACGGCGAGGGCGCGCACGAGCAGCCACCCGACCACGCCCGCGAGGATCGCGCCCGAGATGACGACGCTGACCAGATAGATGGTGTTGAACTCGAGCGACTTCAGGATGTTCGGCGAGCTGCCGTAGAACAGCTCGAACACCCAGGCGGCGACCGCTGCGCCGACACCCGCGAGCGCGGCGACCACGATGCCGAAACGACGATAGAAGAACAGCGCGAAGATGATCTCCGCACCGAGGCCCTGCACGATGCCAGACAGCACGGTCGAGACGCCCCACACGTTGCCGATCAGCATCGACACGATCGCCGCGACCAGCTCGACCACCAGCGCGGCGCCCGGCTTGCGGATCACGAGGCCGCCGACGACGCCGCCGAGCAGCCAGATGCCGACGGCGATGCCGCCGAGACCCGGCGTCAGGGCGTCAGCGGCGCCGAACCAGGCGTAGCCGATGGTGTTCCAGCCCCAGAAGACGAGGCCGATCGCGACGCCGAGGACGGCGGCGACGACGATGTCGACGACGCGCCAGCGCCAGATCGACGTGGGTCGCAGACCGTTCGCGGCGGATGTCTGCTTCGCGGATGCGGACGTGGACGTACTCATCTGAACTCCTCCCTGCGCTGGCATGACCCAGATCAGGTTCGACGGTCGAAGCGCGATTCGCTCCCTCTCAGCCCGGCTCGCCGGACTCCCGTGGTTGTGCTGACGATCTTACCCGGTGGCGACACCGGCGTGGCGACAGGGCTTCGCGCCGCGGAACACGCCGGGGATTGGGTACCGTAAACGAGTGACCGCTTCAGATCCCGCCGACGAGGCGACGGGCGTCGTCAGCGACGACGGCTCGCGGACGGCCGCCCCCTCCGGGCCTGTGGACGACCTGGCGATCGCGTCGGACCCCGCCGCCCCCGCATCGGAGAGCGCCGCACCCTTCGCCGCCGATCGACTCTTCGCCGGCGACACGCCCCCGTCGGATCCCTCCGTCGTCTCCGCCGTCCCGGTCGACGCCGCCGCGATCGGCGCGCTGTTCACGGTCGACCGGACGCCCGCACGACGCCACGAGACCGATGCCACGTCGACGTCCGATCCGGAGC
Source organism: Microbacterium sp. J1-1 (assembly GCF_024498615.1). NCBI lineage: Bacteria > Bacillati > Actinomycetota > Actinomycetes > Micrococcales > Microbacteriaceae > Microbacterium > Microbacterium sp. J1-1. The sequence goes on from NZ_CP089590.1 coordinate 3,286,694, forward strand.
CCGTGCTCGACCCGGAGCCCGTGCACGACCCGGAGCCGGCGCTCGACCCGGAGCCGGCGGATGGTCCCGCGACTCCGCCACTCACGAAGCCGCCCTTCCAGCCCCGCCGACGCGGCGAGGGTGAGGAGGCGCAGGAGCCCGATGAGGCCGAGGCGCTCGTCGACGGCGCGGCCGTGCAGTGGGCCGACGGCAAGACGGGCGCGACCGCACTGACCTGGGTCGATGCCGCCGCCGTCGGTGCGCACACGGCCACGGCGACGTTCGAGCAGACCCCGGAAACCGAACAGAACGGCGGGCTCCTCCGTGGGGCTCGCCTGCGGCCGGCCATCGCTCGCCCGGGAATCCTGGTGCCGCTGGTCGCGCTCACCGCGCTGGTCGCCGGCTATGCGGGCACGACTTTGCTCTGGCCGCTGCACGAGGTTCCGCCGACGGCGCAGTCCGTCGAGTTCGACACGGTTCCCGCTCCCGCCGCGACGATCACCTGGCCGAGTGAGGGCAGCGCGTCCGTCGGCATCGCCGGGCTCACCACCGCGGCGTCGATCACCGATCCGGTGAGCATCGCGAGCATCACCAAGGTCGTGAGCAGCTTGATGGTGCTCGACCGCATGCCCCTCGCCCTCGGCGAGCAGGGGCCGGAGTTCGGCTTCACCTACGGCGACAGCGTGGACTACTGGAACTACCGGCGCAGCGATCAGTCTGCACTGGATGTCCCTGTCGACGGCGTCCTCACCGAGTACCAGATGCTCCAGGGCACACTCCTCGGGTCGGCGAACAACTACATCGACCGGCTGGCCTCCGAGATCTGGGGCTCGGACCAGGAGTTCGCGGCCGCCGCCGAGGTGTGGCTGCGCGATCGTGCGCTCACCGACATCACGGTGGTCACCCCCTCCGGTTTCGACGAGCGCAATGTGGCGACCCCTGCGGCCCTGATCAAGCTCGGTGAGCTGGCCATGCAGAACCCCGTGTTCGCGGAGATCGTCGGCACCCGGTCAGTGGACCTCCCGGGTGCGGGCACGGTCGTCAACACCAACGGGATGCTCGCCGATCCGGGCGTCGTCGGCATCAAGACCGGCACGCTGGTCGGCTGGAACCTACTGACGGCGAAAGACCTGACGATCGGGGACACCACGGTGCACCTGTTCGCGGCGGCGCTGAATCAGGCGGGCGACGACGAGCGCCTCGCTCTCACCCGTTCGCTGTTCGCCGAGACGGAGGCCGCCCTGGATGCACAGGAGGCAGCCGTCGCGAAGGGCACGGTCGTCGGGCAGGTCACGACCGACTGGGGCGAGAAGGTCGACGTGGTCACCGAATCCGATGCCGATGTCGTGCTCTGGAACGGTGCTGTCGCCACTGCGACCACGGCCTTCGATCTCGGCGACAAGCGGGACGAGGACGCCACCGTGGGCACCTTGACCGCGGCCGGACCGCTCAACACCGCGACGGTTCCCCTGGTCCTGGCCGATGACGTCGAGGGGCCGAGCCCGTGGTGGCGCCTGACCCACCCCCTGGAACTGCTCGGGATCACGGACGACGGGTCCTGACACTTCGCTCGGCCGAGTACAGCACGACGCCCCATCCCGCGTGAGCAGGATGGGGCGTCTGCGTGATGCCGCTCAGTCGCGAGAGGCGGAGCCGTCGGCCCCCTCCTCGAGAATCGCCTGGGCAGCAGCCGTCTCGGCGGCGGGAACCTGCGCCCCCACCGACGCGCCGGCGACGGCCGCAGCCGCGTGCACGCTCTCCTCGTCCGCGTCACCGGTGACCACGACGGGCGTCGAGCCGGTGAGGGCCTCTTCGGCGTCGATGTCTGTGGCCGCCTGCTCGAACTGCGACTGGTACAGGCGCCAGTAGGCTCCCTGCGCGGCGATCAGCTCGTCATGTGTGCCCTTCTCCACGATGTCGCCGTGCTCCATCACGAGGATGAGGTCGGCATCGCGAATGGTCGACAGACGGTGCGCGATCACGAAGGACGTGCGTCCCTTGCGAAGGGCGGCCATCGCGTGCTGCAGCAAAAGCTCGGTGCGGGTGTCGACGGCCGACGTGGCCTCATCGAGGATGAGGATCGACGGCTGTGCGACGAACGCGCGCGCGATGGTGATGAGCTGACGCTCGCCCGCGGAGACGTTCGCGGCATCCTCGTCGAGCACCGTGTCGTAGCCCTCGGGGAGGGCGTGGACGAAGCGGTCGACGTAGGTCGCCTTCGCCGCGGCGAGGACCTCGTCGTCGGTCGCGGTGGAGCGACCGTAGCGGATGTTCTCGCGGATGCTCCCCGCGAACAGCCACGGATCTTGCAGCACCATCCCGGTGCGCGACCGCAGCTCATCCCGGGTCACCTCGGCGATGTCCTGACCGTCGAGCATGATGCGTCCGCCGCTGAGCTCGTAGAAACGCATGATCAGGTTGACCAGGGTCGTCTTCCCCGCACCGGTCGGCCCCACGATCGCGACGGTCTGCCCCGGCTCCACCCGGAACGACAGGTCTTTGATCAGCGGACGATCCGGCGTGTACGAGAATGCGACGTTCTCGAACTCGATGACGCCCTTGCCCTCGACGAGCTCCGGAGCATCGGCATCGTCTGCCTCCTGCTCGTCCGCGTCGAGAAGCTGGAACACGCGCTCCGCCGACGCCGTACCCGACTGGACCACCGCAGCCATGCCGCCGAGCTCGGAGAGCGGCTGCGTGAACTGCTGCGAGTACTGGATGAACGCCTGCACATCGCCGAGACGGAGCTGTCCGTTCGCGACCATCAGACCACCGAGCACCGCGATGCCCACGTAGCTGAGGTTTCCGACGAACATCATCGCCGGCATGATGATGCCGGACAGGAACTGCGCCTTGAAGCTGGCCTGGAACAGCTCCTCGTTCTCGGCCTGGAACTTGTCGAGCGCGTCTTTCTCACGTCCGAAGACCTTCACCAGCGCGTGGCCGGAGAACGCCTCCTCGACGCGGGCGTTGAGCCGTCCGACCTTGCGCCACTGCGTGCCGAAGGCCTTCTGCGAGCGCGGACCGATGATGCCGAAGATCACACCCATCAGCGGCAGCGTGATGAGGGCGACGAGCGCGAGCTGCCAGGAGATCGAGAACATCATCACGAGCACGCCGATCACGGTGAGCACGGAGGTGAGCGCACCGGACAGCGATTGCTGCATCGTCTGGGTGATGTTGTCGATGTCGTTCGTGACGCGCGAGATCAGCTCACCGCGCTGCACCTTGTCGAAGTACGACAGGGGCAGACGGTTGATCTTCGCCTCGACCGCCTCGCGCAGACGCCACATGGTGCGCACCATGATCACGTTGATGACGTACCCCTGGATCCAGGTGAGGAACGCCGCGGCGACATAGATGGCGAGGACAGCGGCGATGACCAGGCGCAGCGCGCCGAAGTCGACACCCTGACCGACGGTGAAGTCACCCAGCGCACCGACCTGATTCGCGAAGTCGTCCTGACCCGCGCCTCGCAGCGCCTCGACCACGACGTCCTGCGATGTTCCTGCCGGGAACCCCGGGGAGTCGCCGTTCGGCTGCCCGAGTTGGATGGAGATGAACCCCTTGTAGACGAGGTTCGTCGCCTCGGCGAGCACCTTGGGCGCGGCGACCGTCAGCACGACGCCCAGCGCACCCAGGATCGACACGAAGACGAACCAGAGTGCCGAGGGCTTCAGCAACCCGATCATGCGCGCGAAGCTCGGCCCGAAGTTGTCGGCCTTGCCCGGCGCGACGCTGTCCCAGTCGCCGGAGTTCTGTCGGGCCTGCTCCGCGAGCTCGGCCTCGTACTTCTCCTCCGCCGTCAGTTCGACCTCGGCCACGGGAGCCGTGGCCTTACGGCGGCAACGCGTGGGCTTGCCCTGTTCTTTGTTCTGCTCGCTCATGCGTCCACCCCCAGCTGCGACTCGACGATCTCGCGGTAGGTCTCGCTCGTCTCGAGCAGTTCCTCGTGCGTGCCGACGCCCACCATCGTGCCGCCGTCGAGGACGACGATGCGGTCGGCGTCCGTGATGGTGGAGATGCGCTGGGCGACCACGATCTTCGTCACATGCGGGAGCTCCCTCCACAACGCCTGGCGGAGCCGGGCATCGGTGGTCAGATCGAGCGCCGAGAACGAGTCGTCGAAGACGAGGATCTGCGGCTGGTGCACGATCGCACGCGCGATCGCGAGACGCTGGCGCTGACCGCCCGAGACGTTCGTACCACCCTGCGCGATCCGCGAATCGAGTCCGTCCGGCATCTCCTCGACGAAGTCGCGACCCTGCGCGATGTCGAGCGCATGCCAGAGTTCTTCGTCGGTCGCATCTTCACGCCCGTAGCGCAGGTTCGATGCGACGGTTCCGGTGAAGAGGAAAGGACGCTGCGGCACCAGTCCGATGCTGTCCCACAGCGCCTCGACGTCGGCCTCGCGCACGTCCGTGCCGCCGACGTGCACCGCGCCGCCCGAGACGTCGAAGAGACGCGGGATGAGCGACACGAGCGTCGTCTTGCCCGATCCGGTCGAGCCGACGATCGCGACGATCTCGCCCGGCTGCGCCGCGAAACTGATGCCGGTGAGGACCGGCGAATCGGCTCCGGGGTAGGTGAACTCGACGTCGTCGAGCGCCAAGGACCCTGGTACCGGGAACTCGGTGACGCCGTTCTCGGGACGGATCAGCGTGGATTCGGAATCGAGCACTTCACCGATGCGCTCGGCCGAGACCGCCGCGCGCGGGATCATCATCGCCATGAAGCTCGCCATGATGACGCCGCCCATGATCTGGCCGATGTACTGCATGAAGGCGAACAGCGTGCCGACCTGCACCGTGCCGTTGTTCACCTCGATGCCGCCGAACCAGATGACCGAGACGACGGTGACGTTGAGGATGAGCATGAACAGGGGGAAGAGCAGCACGAACAGCGAGCCGACCTTGCGGCCGACGACCATGATGTCGGTGTTGGCCCCGCGGAAGCGCTCCTCTTCGATGCCCTCGCGCACGAACGCACGGACGACGCGGACACCGGTGAGCTGCTCCCGCATGATGCGGTTCACGTTGTCGAGCTTGCCCTGGTAGCTGCGGAACAGTGGGACCATGCGCCCGATCACGAGAGCGGCGAGGATCAGCAGCAGCGGCACGGAGACCGCGATGAGCCAGCTGAGGCCGACGTTGGTCTGCACGGCGAAGATGATGCCGCCGATCGCGAGCAGCGGCGCCGTGACGAGCATGGTCGCGCCCATCATGGCGAGCATCTGCACCTGCTGCACGTCGTTCGTGTTGCGGGTGATGAGTGAGCCGGCACCGAACTGGGAGACCTCGCGCTCGGAGAAGCCGCTGACCTTGCCGAACACGTCGGAACGGATGTCGCGTCCGGCACCCATCGCGGCGCGCGCGGCGAAGTAGGTCGCGGTGACCGAGGCGATGATCTGACCCAACGAGACCGTGAGCATGAACAGGCCGGTGCCCCAGATGTAGGCGGTGTCACCGCGGGCGACGCCCTTGTCGATGATGTCGGCGTTCAGGCGCGGGAGGTAGAGGGTCGCTGCCACGCTGGCGAGCTGGAAGACCAGCACCGCGAGCAACAGCCACCGGTATCGAGAGAGATAGCGAAAGAGGATTTTTCCCAGCACAGGCGGACTTTCTAGGAAGGATGACGCGGCGGGTTTCTCGGCAGACGGATGCCGACCGACAACCGGCCACAAGACAGAGTGCCACGATCCGCGGACATTCGTATCCCCCTTTGGACGGACCTTCGCTGACAGCGAACCGGTTTCCCGTACGATCAGCGGTTCGGTCCGAGCTTGTATTTACGCACTGATACAACTTGTGATAGACATGCAGTACAAAGAGAACGGACTCCGGATGCCTGACCTTTTCACCTCCCCGCTCGCCTCCGCTCTGTGGCGCCTGGATGGCTGGCAGATGCTCGGCGCGCTCTTCACGATGCCGTGGGTCTCTCTGGTCGTCGCGGCGGTCATCGCGTGCGGCATCTGCGTGTTCCCCGGAAGGCGCGCGCAGAGGGAGAGCCGGATGCGGCTCGGGGCGGCCACAGCCGGCGGCGTCGTCGCCCGCTACTCGCGAGAGCACCGCACGATCGGTCTGACGGCGATCGCAGTGGTCGTCGTCTTCCTCGCCGACAATCTGATCTCCGGATACGTGCTCGATCTCAACGGCGTCATCTCCTGGTGGCGGTACGCGATGCCGGTGTTCACGGCGTCCGTCGGCATCGGACTCCTGCTCGCGATCGTCGCGACCCTCGGGAGCACACCCCCGGAACGACCGGTCGCCGTTCCCCGCCGCACGTGGCTGACCTTCAGTCCGCGCGCAGGAACGGCGGGAGCCGCCCTCGCAGCGCTTGCTCTCACGGCGACCACGGTCCTGGCCGGTCTCGCTTCGTCGAACATCAACGGGGGTCCCTATGTCTTCCTCGAGATCGCGATCAACAACGAGCCGATCGACCCGCTCCGACCCTGGTTCTACGGCTGGGCGTACGGCATCCCCGTGCTGATCTGCACCGCGGTCCTCCTGGCAGTCATGGTGGCCGCGCTCCACGCGAGCGCCGTCCGCCCGTTCCTGCGCCCGGAGACGGTGGCCGCAGAGCAGCGCGAACGCCGCGATGTCGCGACGGCGATCACCCGGACGGCGACGTCGGCGCTCCTCCTCACCCTTGCGGGGGCGTGGCGGTTCATCGCCGATGCCGGATCGGTCGTCGGGCTGACCGTCCAGCGCGACGGCGGCTCGGACTCCTACACGGCATTCTGGCGATACGGCGAGATCGCAGGTGTCGGGGGCGGTCTGGCACCGTTGCTGGAGATCGCCGCCTTCGTGCTCCTCTTCCTGGTGATCGGGCAGCTGTACCCGCGCGATCACGGCGCGCGTACGGGCTCCGAGGCCGAGAGCCCCGCCAACAGCGAGGCCGTGTGATGAGCCCGAATCCGAAGCTCTCGGCAGCAGATGAGACCAATCCTGCGCTCGACATCTACCGGCAGTTGCGCGGCCTCATCGTCTCGGGCCAGCTCGGTGCCGGCGAACGACTGCCGACCGTCCGCCAGACGGCGAGCGATCTGGGCGTCGCTCCCGGCACCGCCGCACGCGCCTACAAGATGCTCGAGGCGGACGGACTGGTGATTTCGCGCACCGCCGCCGGCACGCGTGTCTCCGAGTCGGCCGGGGTCCTCCCGGCCTCGGTGATCCGCCGCCTCCGTGACCTGGTCGACGAGGCCGACCCCCTCGGCGCCGAGCTCGACGACATCGTCGATGTGCTGCGGACGATCTGGCAGTCGCGGACGACGCCAGAGGACGCCGGGGAGTAGCCCGATCCCGCTCCGGCCCGGCCCACCTGCCGGGGACTCCCTGCCCGCCTGTCGGGAGTTCCGGGCCGAACCGACCGAAAACGGCCGAAACCGTCCGACAAGCGGGCACACTCCCGACGGGTGTGCACCGCACGCGGGCACACTCCCGGCGGCCCCACACCCCGGAACGTCAGAACAGCGGCGGCTGGGGCACGTACGCCCGCGCCGGGGCACCGGCGTCCGGCGCGAGCTCGGCCAGCGTCGGCGGGTCCCACTTCGGGTTGCGGTCCTTGTCGACGAGCTGCGCGCGGATGCCCTCGACGAGGTCCGGGTGCTCGTTGACGAACCACAGCACCCGCCGGTACTCGCCCTCGAGGGCGGCGCGCAACCCCGGGAGCTCGCGCGCTTCGCGCACGGCATCGAGCGTGACCGTGAGGCCGGTGGGGGCGAGGCCCGCCAAGAGCTCAGCCGTGGCGGCGGCCTCCGTGGTGTCCTGCGCCTCCAGGCGGTCGATGATCTCCCTCACGGTCGCGGCCGAGAACGCCTCGTCGATCCATGCCTTCGACGCGGGCAGCTGCGTGGGGTCCGGCGTCTCGTCGAAGAGCAGGACGATCTCGCTCGGGCCTGTCGGATCCGCACGGAACGCGAGGGCCTCCCTCAGCGCGTCCAGACGATCGGACGGCACGAAGTGGTCGGCGAACCCCAGGTAGACGGCATCCGCTCCGCTCATCGTCGCGCCGGTCAACCCGAAGTACTCCCCGAAGCGGCCGGGCGCTCGTCCGAGCAGCCAGGTGCCGCCGACATCGGGCGTGAAACCGATCCGGGTCTCGGGCATCGCCAGTTTCGAGCGCTCCGTGACGATGCGGATCGCGGCATGACCGGCCAGGCCGATCCCCCCACCCATCGTGATGCCGTCGGCGAACGCCACGACCGGCTTCGGATACTCCGCGATCATCGCGTTCAACGCATACTCCGCGCGGAAGAACTCGGCGGTGCGCTCGGACTCCCCGGCGACGATCTGCGCGTGCAGCGCACGCACGTCTCCGCCGGCGCACATGCCTCGCTCCCCCGCCCCGTCGATCAGCACGATCTGCACGTCGGTGTCGTCGCGCCAGGCGTCGAGCGCGTCGGTGAGCGTCTGGATCATCCCCTCGTCGAGCGCGTTGATCGCCTCCGGACGATTGAGCGTGAGCCGCCCGAGTGCTCCTTCGGTGCGGATGAGGACACGGGATGCAGCCTGGGATTCGGTCACGCGTGCCAGGTTACCGCTTCGCCGAGGGCGGAGATTCCGCGCGAAATGCGGGATCCGACAGGCTTTTCCGGCAGGATAGGGAGGAACTGTTCACTGCGACGAGAGGTCACGGATGCCTGAAGGACAGGTGCTGGAGTTCACGCACGTGACGAAGCGCTTCAATGAGGTGACCGCCGTCTCGGACTTCTCCGCGCGCGTCGAGCCCGGCGCCGTCACCGCCTTCCTCGGCCCGAACGGAGCCGGCAAGACCACCACCCTGCGAATCCTCCTCGGTCAGGTGCGCGCCACCTCCGGAACGGCCACGATCGGCGGGACGGCCTACGCGGAGCTCCGCCAGCCGCTGCGCACCATCGGTGCCGTCCTGGAAGAGACCGTCTATCGTCCTCGGCGCACCGCCGAACGTCAGCTGACGATCGCCGCCAAGGCGAACGGCATCCCGCTGGCCCGCGTCGGAGAGGTTCTGTCCCTCGTCGGCTTGGACTCCGAAGGCGACTCCCGGATCGGCGGCTTCTCGCTCGGCATGCGTCAGAGGCTGAGCGTCGCGCACGCCCTTCTCGGCGACCCGGGTGCGCTCGTCTTCGACGAGCCGGCCAACGGGCTCGATCCCGAGGGCATCCGCTGGATGCGCCTGCTGATGCGCCGCCTCGCCGACGAAGGACGCACGGTACTCGTGTCCTCGCACGTCCTCAGCGAGGTGGAGCAGGTCGCCGACAACGTCCTGGTCCTCTCGAAGGGCCGGTTGGTGCTGGCGAGCGGTATCGAGACGCTCGCCGACCCGCAAGGCGGCTCCGTCATCGTGGATGCCGCGGATCGTGGTGCGCTTCGTGTCGCGCTCGACGCGGCAGGATTCGACATCGAGGTCCTGCGCTCCGGCCTGACCGTGCGAGGCGGCGACGCCGGGACCGTCGGAGCTGTCGCCGCGGAGGCCGGAATCGCCCTGAGCACGCTCGTGCAGCGCGGCCCGACCCTGGAAGACGTCTTCATCGACCTCATGCGCGGCGGCCGACTCGCGCCCCGCACAGACACGAACACGCCGCCGCTCGACGCGCCGGTGCTCGCCGCCACGCCTGACGACGCCGATTCCGACTCCGCTGCCACCGACGCCGCTGACGCCGAGTCCACGGTCGCCATCCCGGTAGCCGCCGCCGCGGCCTGGGCCGCCGAGGCCGCCGCCGCACCCGCCGGTGAAGCCGTTGGCGATGACCTGGCCGCAGCGGCTTCCGCGTCGGCGACCGTCGACGAGGATTCGAACGACGGCATCTCCGGGCTGTTCACCCCCGAGGCGGACGACGAGACGCCGGTGGATGCCGCTCCCGTCGCTGCAGCCGCATCCGAGGCGGACGAACCGCTCCCCCACGAAGACCACGAAGATCGTCACGGCGACGAGGACCACGGTGACACGAGCCGGGACGACGAGACCGACCAGGCCGAGGATCCCCCGGCGCGGTCATTCGACGAGATCCTGTTCGGTGCGGCAGCCCCCGTCGCCTCCCCCGCGGCCACAGCTGACCCGGAATCGCCGCGCCACGACGTCGCCGAGGTCTTCACGACGAGTGACGCCCCCGAGACGGACACTCCCGCACAGACCTCTGCGCACGACGACACCGCCCCAGACGACACCGCCGGAGACGACACTGCCGGAGACGAGCAGATCGTCAGCACGGACGGCGCCGACGCCCACGACGACGACGCAGCGGAGGACGATGCCCCCGCCGGTGTCGAGATCTTCGCCGACCTCGACACCGCCGCGGACGTCGACGGCGGCGAGGACACTGCCGAGACCGAGGAGGACGCCGATCCGCGGTCGGCAGCCGTCAGCTCGATGCTCGCCGCGGCCGCACGCGCGTACTACGAGGACGAGCCGAAGGACTACCCGCTGGGGCAGGACGCCGAGGCCACCGACGATGCGCCCGTCGAGGACGGTGCCCACTGGAGCGTCGCCTCCACCGGCGTGATCGACACCGTTCCGCTGGCCGAGCCCGAGCCCGAGCCCGAGTCCGAGGAAACGAGCCTCGAGGAATCCGGCGACTCCGAGGCCACCGACGGCCAGGATCACGACGGCGGCCACGATCCCGACGGCGAGAACCACGACGGCCAGAATCACCACGGCGAGAACCACCACGGGTGACCCGCCCGCTCATGCAGCAGAACGCCCTCCCGGCCTGACGGCCGCGGAGGGCGTTCCCCGTCGTGGGGCGCGGATTCCCGTCGGTCGCCCTGTGCTCAGGCGGGCCGGGGGCGGATGACCGGTCGGCGGCTCCCCTTCAACACGGGGGTCGGCGCCGTGGCGACGATCTCCTCGACGTTCGCGGGCTCCGAGGACACGTCGAGTCGGAGCGCTTGCGTGAGCGCGAGGCCGTGTCTGGTCGTGAGGATCAGGCGGCGGTACTGCTCGTCGCCCTCGAGGTCGATGACGACGCTCGGGCGACGGCGGCGGATGAGCACGAAGTCGAGGCTGCCCGCGGCCTTCCAGCTTCCCGCGGCCAGGACGCCGGGGATGTGCGTGCCGGGATTCGGCACCCCTCGCAGCCAGGTCCACGCGTCGTCGGTCAGCTGGACCTTGGTGATGGTGTCGCGCACGATCCGGAGGTTCTCGCGGTGGAATGTCGCGGCTCGTTCCAGCGGCGAGAGCACGACTTCGAGTTGCGTCTGGTCCAGCAGCAACGTCACCATGACACTTAGTCTGCCAGCGCCGCCCTGCCAGTTGTCTGGAAGTTGCTCACAGGAACGCAACGATCCCTTGTGGGGTCACGCCATTCCCCGGCACACTACGGGCGAGCCGCCGCCGCGGCCTCCGCGGCAGACGGCAGCGCCGCTTCAATGAGCCCGAGCTCCTCGTCACCGTGCGCGGCGGTCAGGAACCAGGCCTCGAAGACACTCGGCGGCAGGGCCACACCCTGCTCCCGCAGCGTGTGGAAGAACGGCGCATAGCGGAACGACTCCTGCGCCTGGGCCTCGGCGTAGTTCCGCGGCACGGAGGAGCGGAACGAGGCGCTGAACAGGTTGCCCGCCCGCGCGACCGCGTGAGTGACCCCGGCAGATGCGAGCGCGGCGTCCAGCGCCGCGGAGAGCCGAGCGGAGGCGGCATCGATGGTCGCATAGACCTCGGGCGTCGCGAGCCGCAACGTCGCGAGGCCCGCCGCGACCGACAGCGGATTCCCCGAGAGCGTCCCCGCCTGATACACCGGCCCCAGAGGGGCGAGCAGGTCCATGACCTCGGCCCGCCCACCGAGCGCGGCCAGCGGCATCCCCCCGCCGACGACCTTGCCGAAGGTGACGATATCGGGCAGGTAGTCCTCGCCCTCCGAGGCCTGCAGTCCCCAGAAGCCTGCGGGATGCACGCGGAACCCGGTGAGCACCTCGTCGAGGATCATCAGCGCACCGTGCGCGTGCGCGGTCTCGGCGATCAGGCGGTTGAATCCCGGCAACGGCGGGACGACGCCCATGTTCGCGGCCGACGCCTCGACGATCACGGCGGCGATCCGCTGTCCGTGCTCGGCGAACACCGCGGCCAGCGCCTCGGGGTCGTTGTACCCGATCACGAGCGTCTGCGCAGCGATGGGAGCCGGTACCCCTGCCGATCCGGGGAGCGCCAGGGTCGCGACACCGGAACCCGCTTCTGCGAGAAGACCGTCCGAGTGGCCGTGATAGTGCCCGGCGAACTTCACGAGCAAGTCGCGGCCGGTGGCTCCGCGCGCGAGACGGATCGCCGTCATGGTGGCCTCGGTCCCGGTGGACACCAGTCGAACGCGTTCGATCGGGCGGATCTCGCCGAAGCGGACCCGGTCGGCGATCAACGCCGCGAGTTCCACCTCGCCCTCGGTCGGAGCACCGAACGACAGCCCGCGGGTCGCGGCCTCCTGCACCGCGGCGACGACTTCCGGGTGCGCGTGTCCGAGGAGCGCGGGCCCCCACGAGGCCACCAGGTCGACGTACTCGCGCCCTGCCGCATCCGTCACCGTGGCGCCCGTGGCCGACGCCAGGAAACGCGGTGTCCCCCCGACCGAACCGTAGGCGCGCACCGGCGAGTTCACGCCGCCGGGGATCACCGCCCTGGCAGCGGAGAACAGGTCGTCATTGCGGTCGGTCATGAAAGCTCCTTGCGATGCACGGAGCCGTCCCGGCATCCCTTCCAGGCTAACCGTCGTGCACGGTCTCCGAAGACGTCAGTCGCGCAGCCAGGCTGCAGCTTCGGTCGCCCAATAGGTCAGCACCGCATCCGCGCCTGCCCGTCGGATCGACAGCAGGGATTCGAGCACAGCGGCCCGCCGGTCGATCCAGCCGTTCGCGCCGGCGGCCTCGATCATCGCGTACTCGCCGGAGACCTGGTACGCCCACACCGGAACGCTCACGGTGTCGCGCACCTCCCGCAGCACGTCGAGGAACGCCATCGCCGGCTTCACCATCACGATGTCGGCGCCCTCGGCCTCATCGACGACGGCCTCACGCACGCCCTCGCGGCGGTTGCCGGGATCGAGCTGGTACGTGCGCCGGTCACCCTTCAGCTGCGAGTCGACAGCCTCACGGAACGGTCCGTAGAAGGCGCTCGCGTACTTCGCGGCGTAGGCGAGGAGAAGCGTGTCGGTGAAGCCCTCGGCATCCAGGGCAGCGCGGATCACCGCGACCTGGCCGTCCATCATGCCGGAGAGCCCGAGGAGCTGCGACCCGGCCCGCGCCTGTGCGAGCGCCATCGAGGTGTACCGCTCCAGCGTCGCGTCGTTGTCGACCGAGCCATCGGCCGCGAGCACGCCGCAGTGACCGTGGTCGGTGAACTCGTCGAGGCAGAGGTCCGTCTGGACAACGAGTGCGTCGCCGACCTCGGCCGCGAGCGCCGCCGTGGCGAGGTTGAGGATGCCGTGCGGGTCGTCGGCGCCGGAGCCGCGGGCGTCGCGGACCTCCGGGACGCCGAAGAGCATCACACCGCCGACACCCGCTTCCGCCGCCTCCACCGCCGCCGCGCGCAAGGAGTCGATCGAGTGCTGCGCGACACCGGGCATCGAGCCGATCTGCACCGGTTCGGTGAGTCCTTCGCGGACGAACAGCGGGAGCACGAGCTGCCGCGGCTCCAGCGAGGTCTCGCGCACGAGGTCGCGCACGGCCCGAGACCGGCGCAACCGCCTCAGGCGAACATCGGGGTAGCTCACGGTGCGAACTCGTCGGCCGCGTGCGGAAGGGTGAAGTGCGAGACCGCGTCGATCAGTGCGTCGATCGTCTGCCGGTCGGCGACCACCGACACGGGCAGTCCTGCGAGCTGGGCGTCCCTCGCCGTCCGTGGGCCGATCGCGGCGAGCAGCGTCTCATCCGGGATCTCCGGGAACTGCTCGCGCACCTGCTGGGCGACCGAGCCGCTGGTGACGAGGATCGCGTTGATGCGGCCGTTCTCGACATCGCGGCGGATGCGCTCCGTCACCGGGACGCCGACCGTCCGGTAGGCGACGACACCGTGGACATCGTGCCCCGCCTCGGAGAGCAGACGACTGAGCACCGGCTTGGCGATCTCGCTGCGCAGGGCGAGGATGCGGCGCGGTTCCTTCTCGAGTCCGATGAGCTGCCGCGCCATCCCCTCGGCGGAGTTGTCCTGCTCGGGGACGAGCGCGACCTCGTAGCCGACGGCCTGCAGAGCAGCGGCCGTCGTCTCACCGACCGCGGCGATCTTGGTCGATCGCGGCACGATCGCCCGATGGGCGAAGAGGACGTCCACGGTCGTCGCACTGGTGATCGTGAGCCAGTCGAACTCTCCGGCGGCGAGCTGCGCGAGCGCGGTGTCGAGCGTCGCCTGGTCGGTGGTCGGGGCGAAGTTGATCAGCGGCGCCACGACGGGGACGGCGCCCAGCGCCCGAAGGCTCGCGGCGACGCTGTCGCCCCACGGCCCGCCACGGGGCACCAGAATGCGCCAGCCGTCCAGCGGTCGGTCCTGCTTGATTTCTTCGGAAGTGGTCATGAGGATTGCTCTCGGGATACGAGGCCGGCCGCCCCTTGATCGAGCAGCCGACGGGCAACAGTGAACCCGAGCTCGCGCGCTGCGTGCATCGGGTCTGCACCATCGGCAGCATCCGCTCCATTGCCACTGCCGTTCCGACGAATATACTCCCCGTTCAGGTCTTCGGTGACGTCGAGGCCGATCCGGCGCCCACCGTCCGTCGCGTAGACCACCGTTCTGACACGGATCGACGAGCCGTCGACGACGGCGTGCGCGGCCATCGGCGCCTGGCATCCGGCATCGAGTCCTTGCAGGATCGCGCGCTCCACCGTGATGGCCAGCCGGGTGTCCCTGTCATCGAGACCGGCGAGGGCGTCGAGCAGCTCCTGGGGCGCGTCCGCACGGGTCTCCACCGCGAGCGAACCCTGCCCCGGAGCGGTCGGCCACTCGGCGAGCCCGAGCTCCTCGCGCTGGAGGGGAGTCCTCGCATCGAGCCGCGACAGCCCTGCCGCAGCGAGGATCACGGCATCCAGCTCGCCCGAGACGACCCGCGCGAGACGTGAATCCACGTTCCCCCGGATGTCGACGACCTCCGCACCCGGCGCGCGCCGATGGACCTGGGCGATGCGCCGCGGAGAACCGGTGCCGACCGTGCTGCCGGAACGCAGCTCGTGGAGCGGGACGCCGTCGCGGGTGAGGACCACGTCTCGCGGATCCTCTCGTTTCGGCGTCGCGGCGATCACGAGCCCTTCGGGGACTGCGGTCGGCAGGTCCTTGAGCGAGTGGACGAGGAAGTCGCACTCCCCCGCGAGCAGCGCCTCGCGCAATCGCGTGGCGAAGATGCCCTGGCCACCGATCTCGGACAGGGAGGCACGGTTCGTGTCGCCCTCGCTGGTGATCGGGACGAGTTCGACAGGGCGACCGGAGAGCTTCTCGAGCGCGGTCGCGACATGGCCCGACTGCGCCTGCGCGAGCGCGCTGTGACGGGTTCCCAGACGGATGGGGGTGCTCATGGCGCTTACTGGAGGACGTCCGCGATCTCGTCGAACCGGAGCCTGCGCCCCGTGTAGAAGGGCACCTCCTCCTTCACGTACATCCGCGCGTCCGTGTAGCGCAGGTCCCGCATGAGGTCGACGAGGTCGGTGAGCTCATCGGCCTCGAGCGGCAGCAGCCACTCGTAGTCGCCGAGCGCGAAGGACGCGACCGTGTTGGCGAGGACGCCGGTGAACGCCGCACCTCGGCGTCCGTGGTCGGCCAGCATCGTGCGCCGCTCCTCCTCCGGAGCGAGGTACCACTCGGGCGTGCGCACGAAGGGGTACAGGCACAGCCAGTCCTTGGGCTCGATGCCGCGCAGGAATCCGGGGACGTGTGCGCGGTTGAACTCGGCATCGCGATGGACGCCCATGACGTTCCACACCGGGAGGAGCGGACGCAGGAGCTCGGTGCGGCGCAGGCGTCGAAGGGCCTTCTGCAGCTCTTCCGCGGTGTCGCCGTGCAGCCACACCATGAGATCGGCGTCGGCCTTGAGTCCGGAGACGTCGTAGAAGCCGCGAACGGTCACCCCGGAGTCCTCGATATACGCGACGATCGTCTCGAGCTCCGTCGACTCGCTCTCCGTCACGGGCACATCGGGATTCCGTCGCCAGACGGCCCAGAGTGTGAAGCCGGACGGGTTCTCAGCGCTCTCTTCGGACATCATGCTCCCCAGTCTGCCTCGTTTGTGCAGGAGCCGCTAATCACCCCAGAAGCGGTCCCGACCTCTCGGAACTCCGCGCGTCAGCGGGAGATCACGCGCGCGATCGCCCAGACCGCACCGCCCACGGCCGCAGCGACGCCGACGGCAGCGGCGATCGCACCGATCGGGTTGCGATCGGCGAACACCCGGGCCTTGGCGGCGGCGCGCGTGGAGGCCTTCTCGAGACGGCGCGGCAGGTTGCCCTTGACCTCGATGGCGGCGAGCGCGGCCTTCAGTTCAGCGCGCGCGGAGGCGACGGGGTCGACGATCCCGGCGGGGACGGCGGTGCGCGGCATCGATTCAGAATTCGTCATCGCCGGCCTCCTTCACGAGTCGGATGTCTTCCGCAACGGCCTGCGCCGGGTTCTGGCGCGCGAGGACCTTGCGGAACTTCAGGATGCCGAGCAGCGCGAACAGCAGCACGGCCAGGATCAGGATGCCGAACACGGCGATCGCCGAGAGCCACACGGGCCACCACGACGAGAGTCCGGCGATCGCGAAGACCAGGATCACGGGCACGGCCCAGAACAGGAAGAACAGCGCGACGAGGAACCACACGGAGCCGATACCGGCGTCCTTCGAGGTCCGCGAGATCCACGCCTTCGCGGCGTCGATCTCGGCCTTGACCAGATTCGTGACGAGTTCCGGCAGATCCCCGAGCAGGGTCAGCAGACTGTCGTCGGCACGATCACGGTAACCGCGGGGCATGTCAGGCGCCGGACTTCTTGGGGGCGGACTTGGTCGCCGCGGGCTTCTTGGCCGCGGGCTTCTTGGCGGCGGGCTTCTTGGCGGGCGTGCTCGCCGTCGCCTTCGCGGCCTCGACCGCTTCCTCGGTGGCTTCGGCGAGGTCTTCCGCCGCCTCGCGGCCGGTGGCGATGGCGGAGTCGAGTCGCTGACCCGGGGTGCCGTTGCCGCTGACGGACTTGGCGACCTTCACCACGCCGGTCCAGAGCGCTCCCGGCACGGCAGCGGCCTTGTCGCCGACGAAGCCCTTGACCTTGGTGACCTGCTCCTGCACCGGATCGAGGTTCCACACCTTCAGCCACTGCGTCTTGATCTGTTCGTAGCGCTCACGTCCGGCACGGGTGCCGAGGACGTAGCCCACGCCGAGTCCGACGACGAGTCCGATCTTCCCCTTCATGGGGTCTCCTCACCTTGTTCCGGTTGTCCGGCCAGCTTCGCCCGGCTTGGATCGACCGCAGGCTTCGCGCCCGGCGGCAGGTTCCCAGCGTAACCCCGTATGCCGATTTCGGCATCTATACGCCGGAGGGTTGACATGGAGAGGTGTCTCAGTCCCACAACAGGGTGCGCCGCAAGCGGTCCGCCTCGTCCCGCGCATCCGGGATCACCTGCGCGAGCCCTGTTCCGGCGAGCCAGGCACCGACCGCAGCGAGGCCGGGAACTGCCTGAACCGCAGCCCGCGCGGCCCGACGCCGGGCCCCGGATCCGATGATCGACGCCGGCTGCGACTGCACGAAACGGCCGCGATGGGAGGCGAGGACGGCCGCGGGGGCGAGGGGGACACCGAGCAGAGCAGCGGCTTCCCTGCGGGCGAGGTCCGTAGCATCAGCATCGCTCAGCTCTGCGGTGGCGGCCGGTTCCCCCTGCGCGCCGAACGACACGCGGACGACATGGCGATCTCCTGCCGCTTCACGCACCCACCCCCACTTCGCGGTCGAGTGCGTCAGAGCCTTGGCCGTGTGGCTGCCCGGCACCGTGAGTACGCCGGTGCCACGCGGGGTGGCATCCAACGCGGGCGCGTCGAGGATCAGGGTGACGATCTCGATCTCGGGCGAGGCCGCCGCCTCCGTCTTCCGGAGATCGGGCACCACAGCGGAGAGGAGTTCCCGCGCCGTGGACTCGGGCGTCGCGATGATGACGGCGTCGGCGGCGAGCTCTTCGACCACCGGAGCAGCGGATTCCACCGCGGCGGCACGCAACTCCGTGACGACCGCGGCCTCGTCGTCGGTGACGGCGGGGAGGTCGACGACGGGCGCGGTCTCCACCTCCACCGTCCAGGCCGCCCCGGCCCGGCGCACGCTGCGCACCCTCACGCCCGTCCGCACGTCGGCGTCGAGGCGTCCCAGATCGGCGGCGAGCGCGTCGACGAGGGCGCTCATGCCTCCGGAGAGCCCTTCGACGGCCGCTCCGGGCGTCTTGTCCGCCGCGCTCGCCGTCGCCGCCCTCGCCGTGGCCGCCTTGTCACGGAGCGACTGCACCGCACCGGAGAGGGAGCCGACGCGGGTGAGCGCGGCGTTGAGGCCCGGAGCCGCCACGTCGATGTCGACGTCGTCGGGAGATGCGGAGTAGACGCCGGTGGTGACGGGCGCGACGAGACGGTCGCGCACCTTGGGTCCCATACGCGAGGCGACCAGCTTGCCGAGACTGAGCTGGTGGCCGATCGTGAGGGGCGGCCGGACACGATCGAGGTAGGCGCGCCAGACGCCCGACCATCCGATGATCCGACGCACGTCGTCCTGGAAGGGGTTCGCGGGGATCCCCAGGATCCCTCCGACCGGGAGCGGTGCCGCGCCCACGCCGGGGATGCCGGCCAACCAGGCGGCGCCCGCCTGCGGAGCCACGATGCGATCTGCGAGGCCGAGCTCCTCGACGAAGGCGCGCACGTGTCCGCCCCTGGTGGCATAGCTCTCGGCCCCGGCATCGACGACGACGCCGTCCAGCTCGATGCGACGGATCGCGCCCCCCGGTTCGTCCGCGGACTCGAGCAGGGTGACGCGCATGCCGACCTTGGCGCATTCCCGCGCCGCGACGAGGCCGCCGATGCCGCCACCGATCACGACCACGTGCTTCTGCGCCGCGCGGGCGGCGAGATCGGACGGCTCTGCAGAGGAAGGGTCGGGCGTCATGCCCTCAATTCTCCCATCGGTGCGGATCAGGCCTCGACGGGCTCAGAACTGCCGCGTCCACGCTTGCGGACCTCGCGCAGCACGATCTGCTCGGGGCACACCGTCGAGAGGAAGTCGCCGACGGACAGCGCGAGCCGTTCACCGACGAGCGAGTAGAGGATGCGGTTGGCGTCGCGGCGCTCGGTGACGAGTCCGGCCTGGCGGAGCACACTCAGGTGACGGGAGATGGTCGGCCCGCTCGCGGAGAAACGCGAGGCGATCTCGCCGGCCGCGAGTTCCCCCTCTTTCAGATCCTGCAGGATCTGGCGCCGGGTGGGGTGCGCCAGCGCCGCGAAGATGTCGCTCGCGCTGTCGGTCATGGTTGCAATATAGCACTCTTGCTAGATACTCTTTAGCCGCGTAGCTAATTAGCAAAGGAGAAGCACCATGCGGGTAGCGATCACGGGCGGCACCGGATTCGTCGGCAGGAACCTCGCCGACCGCCTCGACGACGCGGTCGTGATCTCCCGCCGGAACGGCATCGAGATCACCGACGTGGAGGCCCTGAGTAAAGCCTTCGAGGGGTGCGACGCCGTGGCGCACTGCGCCGGGATCAACCGCGAGATAGACGGGCAGACGTTCCGTCGCGTGCACGTCGACGGGACGAAGGCCGTGGTGGAGGCAGCCCGCCGCGCCGGCGTGCAGCGCATCGTCCTCGTCAGCTTCCTCCGAGCACGCCCCGACTGCGGCTCCGGATACCACGAGTCGAAGTGGGAGGCGGAGGAGATCGTCCGCGCCTCCGGCATACCGCACACCATCCTCAAGTCCGGGATGATCTACGGCCCCGGCGATCACATGGTCGACCACGTGACCAAGGCGGTGCGGACACTGCCCTTCTTCTGGACCGTCGGCTACCGCGAACGCACGGCACGACCGGTGCCCGTGGAGGACGCGGTCGACGTCCTCGTCGCCGCTCTCGAAGGCCGCATCGAGGAGCCGACGATCGCGGTCATGGGTGTGGATGAGGTCACACTCGGCGAGGCGATCCGTCGCATCGCCCGTGTCGCCGGACGCCGTCCCGCGTTCCTCCCGGTGCCGACGTGGGTCGTGCGGGCGCTGGCCCAGGTGACCGAGTGGACGATGGTCGTCCCGCTCGTGGCGAAGGCTCAGGCACGGATGCTCGCGGAGGGCGTGAGCGAGGCCGCACCGTTCGCCCCCGAGGCGCCGATCGGCATCCGCCCGGCCCGGGCGTTCGACGACGAGCGCATCCGCGCGGCGCTCCCGGCCGGGGGCTTCACTCTCGACGACCTGCGGATCATGCGTCGTCTGCGGCGGACTGCTGGCCCTCGAATCGCGTGAATGGTCGCTTTCGGGTCACGGATGCGACACCTTGCGCGATTCGAACGCCGATCTGATCGTCAGAGGGAGTGTGCCAGCTCGACGATGCGGGTGAGCTGGTCGGGGTCGGTCTCGGGCGGGACGCCGTGTCCGAGGTTGAGGATGTGGGCTCGCGCAGCTCGACCGCGATCGATCACGTCGCGCACATGAGCCTCCAGCACCGACCACGGGGCGGCGAGGAGCGCAGGATCGATGTTGCCCTGCACCGTGACGTCCGGTCCGAGGATCGCGGCCGCCTCATCGAGGGGCTGCCGCCAGTCGACACCCACCCCGTCGGCCACACCGTCGAGACGCATGTCGGCGAGGAACGGCCCCGTGCCGACGCCGAAGTGGATGGTCGGAAGGCTGATGTCTGCGAGCGCGGCGTGGGAGTGCGGAGCCACGAACGCGCGGTAGTCGGCGGTGCTGAGCGATCCGGCCCAGCTGTCGAACAGCTGCACGACGGAGGCCCCCGCGTCCCGCTGGGTCTCCAGGAAGCGACGGGAGACACGCGCCAGCCATCCGGCCAGCCGGTTCCACGATTCCGGGTCGGAGTGCATCATGGCCCGCGCGCGCAGATGCTCCTTGGAGGGACCGCCCTCGACGAGGTAGGCAGCGAGCGTGAACGGCGCACCGGCGAATCCGATCAGCGGGGTGTCGCCCAGCTCCGCCGTGACGATGCCGACCGCCTCCGCGATGGCCGTGCCGTCCAGGTCGTCCGGATCGATGGCGGTGACACGATCGACGTCGGATGCCGTGCGCACCGGGTCCGCGAACACCGGGCCACGCCCGGGCTCGATCTCGACGTCGACCCCGGCCAGGCGCAGCGGGATGACGATGTCGCTGAAGAACACCGCCGCGTCCACCCCGTGCCGGCGCACCGGCTGCAGCGTGATCTCGGCCGCGAGATCCGGAGTCAGGCATGCATCGAGCATCCGGGTCCCGACGCGCAGGTCACGGTACTCGGGCAGCGACCTGCCGGCCTGCCGCATGAACCAGACCGGGGTGCGGGCGGGACGGTCGCCGGCGAGGGCGCGCAGAAGCGGGGCGTCGGAGAGGGCCATGTCCCCATCCTCGCATTCCGCCCTTATGCAGCCGCCGAGTCGGGCCGCGCGACTCCCCGCTCTCCGCGCTCCGGTACAATCGAAACGTGCTGCTGTGTGTGACGGCGAGTCACAAGACCGCCTCCTTCGAACTGCTCGAACGCCTGAGCCGCACCCCCGACGACGTCGCTCCCACTCTCGTGGGCATGACGCCGTGCGTGCAGGGTGCCGTGGTCCTGGCGACGTGCAACCGGTTCGAGGCGTACGTCGAAATGGACGAACCGGTGACCGCAGCCGGTGCGATCGGCGTCGAGGCCGTCATCGAAGCGGTCGAGTCCGCGACGGGCATCCCTGCCGCCGAGCTCGACGGAGCCTACGCCGTGCACTCGGGGCGCCGCGTCGCCGAACACCTCTTCTCGGTCGCCTCCGGCCTCGAATCCGTCGTCTCCGGCGAGGGCGAGATCGCCGGGCAGGTCCGCCGCGCCCTCACGTCCGCGCGCAAGGACGGCACCACCTCCCCCGAACTCGAACGCCTCTTCCAGCGTGCGAGCCAGGCGCAGCGCAAGGTCAAGAACGTCACCGCCCTCGGCCGCGCGGGCCGCTCGCTCGTGCGCCTCGCCTTGGAACTCGCCGACAGCCGGATCGCCGACTGGGCCGCCGAGCGCGTGCTGCTGGTCGGCACCGGCGCCTATGCCGCGGTCACCCTGGCCACGCTTCGTGAGCGCGGTGCCGTGAACATCTCGGTGTACTCGCCCTCGGGCCGCGCCGAGGTCTTCGCCGCGAAGCACGGCATCCGTCCGATCGCCGCCGACGAGTACGCCCGCACCGCCGCACGCTCGAGCCTGCTCATCACGTGCACCACCGCCACGGAACCCGTGCTCGGCCCCGAGCACCTGCAGCTTCCGACCGGACCCGCCGCTGTCGGCTGCCCCGTCGGCGCCCACAGCCGGCTCGTGGTCGACCTCGGCATGCCGCGCAACGTCGACCCCGCCGTCGCCTCGCTCGAGGGCGTGGCCCTGCTCGACCTCGAGACCATCCGCCTCCACGCACCGCTCGAAGAGCTCCAGGCGACGGATGCCGCGCGCACGGTCGTCCGCGAAGCCGCCGAGACCTTCCACGTGGTGGGCGCACGACAGAGCGTGACCCCCTCGGTCGTGGCCTTCCGCTCGCACATCTTCGAGTTGCTCGAGCGTGAGATCGATCGTGCTCGCGCACGCGGCGACGAGGACGGCAAGGTCGAGCAGGCTCTGCGCCACCTCTCCGGCGTGCTGCTGCACACCCCGACCGTGCGCGCGCACGAGCTCGCCGCCGCCGGTCGCGCCGACGAGTTCACCGCCGCGCTGTCCGCGCTGTACGGCATCGCGCCCGAGACCGACACCTCCGCCGCGGACGACGCCGCGACCGCCTGACACGCTCCGCCGCGGGGTGGGACACTGGAGGCATGGCCCTTCACATCACCGGAGACACCGCCGCCGACGACTTGCTCACGAACAACCCGCTCGCGCTGCTGGTGGGGATGCTGCTCGACCAGCAGGTTCCCATGGAGACCGCATTCGCCGGTCCACTCAAGATCGAGCAGCGCACCGGAGCTGCCGACGCCGCGACGATCGCCCACATGGCGCCAGACGAGTTCCTCGAGGCCTTCAGGCAGACTCCCGCGGTGCACCGATTCCCCGGATCGATGGCGACTCGCGTGCAGACGCTGTGCCAGACCCTCGTCGACGACTGGGACGGAGACGCCGCCGCGCTGTGGACCGAGGGAGACCCGTCGGGACCCGAGGTGCTGAAGCGCCTGAAGGCGCTCCCCGGCTTCGGCGAGCAGAAGGCCAAGATCTTCCTCGCGCTCCTGGGCAAGCAGTACGGCTTCACGGGCGAGGGCTGGCGCGAGGCGTCCGCCCCCTACGGCGAGGACGGCTCCTACCGCAGCGTCGCCGACATCGTCTCGCCCGACTCGCTCACGAAGGTGCGTGAGCACAAGAAGGCCATGAAGGCCGCGGCCAAGGCAGCGAAGTGAAGCCGACCGGGGATGACGTCGCGGGGCTCATCGCCCGCTCCTCCCCCGCGGTCCGCCGTCGGGACGCCGAGACCCTGACCGCGCTCATGCAGGAGATCACCGGACGCGAACCGCAGACCTGGGGCACGATCATCGGGTTCGGCTCCTGCCACTACCGCTACCCCACCGGCACGGAGGGTGACAGCGGGCTGCTCGGTTTCGCTCCGCGCAAGGCTGCGACGACGATCTACCTGTTCGACGGAGTGGCCGCGCACGCCGAGGCCCTGGCCGAGCTCGGACCGCACACCACGGGCGTCGGATGCCTGTACATCAAGGATCTGGAGCAGATCGACCTCGACGTGCTGCGGGGTATCCTCGAACGCTCACTGGCCTGGGTCGAGGCGGGCGGCACCTCCGAGGTGCAGCTCACCGTCACGGGCTGACCCCCCGCCTCGCGGTGCTGCCCGCTTGATCGTCGGCGCCCCCTCTCGTCGCCGAGACCCCCTCCTGCAGACGGCTGCGAGAGGGGGTCTCGGCGCGGAACGGGGGTCTCGACGCGTGTGCGAGGGGGGACGGGGAGGGGGGACGGGGCGGGGCGGGGGTCAGGAGTGCGGGGAGAAGAACGCGCGGAGGTCGGCGGCGAGCAGGTCGGGGCGCTCCAGAGCGGCGAAGTGCCCGCCCTCGTCGAAGCGGCTCCAGTGCACGATGTTCGCGTTGTCGCGCTCGGCGAAGACCCGGATCGTCTGGAAGTCGTCCGCGAACACGGCGACTCCGGTGCGGGCGGTGCTGACGCGCGGTTCGGCCCCTTCCTCGGCGGCGTCCGCCCTGGCGTTCTCGAGGTAGCTGCGCGACATGCCGGACGCCGCGTTCGCGAACCAGTTCACGCTGACCTCGAGCAGGATCTTGTCCAGAGGCACGAGCGACGTGCCGTTGCCGAACGAGTTGAACAGCTCGCTGTACGCGAGGAGTCCGACCGGAGAATCACTGATCCCCACCGACACGGTCTGCGGGCGCGAGGAGTTCATGGCGTTGTACCCGCCCACCGACTGGAACCACTGCATGTGCTCGAGGCCGGCGTAGTCCGCGGGCTCCAGCTTCTCGAACTCCGCCGGGTCGCCCGAGGGGAACGAGAACAGCTGCAGCACGTGCAGTCCGAGGAATCCCTCGGGCTCGAGCAGCCCCAGCTCGCGGGCGACCATGGCGCCGTTATCGGAGCCGTGGATGCCGTAGCTGTCATAGCCGAGCCCCCGCATGAGGCGGTCGTAAGCCTCCGCGACGCGTGCGGTCGTCCACCCCGCCGAAGCGAGCGGCTGTGAGAAGCCGTAGCCGGGCGCATCCGGGATCACGACGTCGAATGCGTCCTCCGCCCGGCCGCCGTGCGCCACAGGGTCGACGAGCCGGTCGATCAGGTCGAGGTAGTCGATCGACGAGCCCGGGTAGGTGTGGGCGAGCAGCAGGGGTGTCGCTCCCTCGTGGGCCGAGCGCACGTGGAGGAAGTGGATCGTCTGTCCGTCGATCACGGTGGTGAAGTGCGGGACGGCGTTGATCCGCTCCTGGGCGGCGGTCCAGTCGAAGTCGCGCCAGGCGGCGACGGCCTCGCGCAGGTAGGAGTTGGGCGTGCCGGCATCCCAGTCATCCGTCGGCGACGGCTGCGGAAGACGAGTGCGGGCGAGACGATCCTGGAGATCGGCGACCTCGGCAGCGGAGACCGAGACGGTGAAGGGGCGGAAGGTGAGCGTCGTGTTTTCCATATCTCGAAGGTAGAAGCGCATTAGGTTGGATTCGTTCCTAATAAATGACCGACTTTCACGGAGTTCCGATGGCCGATCCGACCGCTCGTCTGCTCGCCCTTCTGGCCCTGCTGCAGACCGGCCCCGAGCGCTCCGGGTCCGACCTGGCCGCCCGTCTCGGCGTCTCGGCGCGCACCATCCGGCACGACATCGAGCGGCTGCGTGACCTCGGGTATCCGGTCGACGCCACGCGCGGATCCATCGGCGGATACCGCCTGGGGGCCGGCGGGAAGCTTCCTCCGCTGCTCCTCGACGACGAAGAGGCGGTGGCGGTCACGGTCGGGCTCCGCGCCGCGGCCGGCATCGCGGGGGTCGCGGAGTCGGGCGCCCGGGCCCTCGCCAAGCTCGAGCAGGTTCTGCCGTCGCATCTGCGTCCCACGGTGGACGCCCTCCGCACCAGCGTCGACCGCGCTCCGGAGAACAACGACACCGACGCCCCGGATCCCGAGGTGGACGCCGCATCGCTGCAGGCCATCGCGCGCGCGATCCGCAACGAGGAGTGGTTGCGCTTCGAGTACGAAGGGGCGCCCGTGCTGGTCGAGCCCTATCGGCTGCTCACCTGGCATCGGCGCTGGTACCTGGTTGCGCGCGATCCGCACACTGAGAAGTGGGGCACCTACCGCGTCGACTGGATGGAGCTGCGGATGCCGACCCACCGGCGCTTCGACCCGCAGCCGCTGCCCGGGGGCGACTACACGGCCTTCGCGATGCGGACCATCGCGGTGAGCGGGTGGATCGTGCACGCCCGACTACGGATCGACGCCTCGGCGGAGGCCGTGCTCGACCGGATCCATGCCGCGGTCGGTGTGGTCGAACCGATCGACGAGGAGCACTGCATCCTCGTCACCGGCGCGGACAGCCTCGACACGGTCGCCGCCTACATCGGGATGCTCATGATGGACTTCACGGTCGAGAGTCCGCCCGAGCTGATCCCCCGCCTCCAGCTGTTGTCCGAGCGCTACGCGCGCGCGGTGGCCGGCAGCTGAACCCTCCTCCTCCGTACCGAGACCCCGCCTGATCGT
This sequence comes from Microbacterium sp. J1-1, assembly GCF_024498615.1. Classification (NCBI taxonomy): domain Bacteria; kingdom Bacillati; phylum Actinomycetota; class Actinomycetes; order Micrococcales; family Microbacteriaceae; genus Microbacterium; species Microbacterium sp. J1-1. The sequence continues at coordinate 3,312,924 of NZ_CP089590.1, forward strand.
CGAGACCCCCGCCTGCTGACGTCAGCAGGCGGGGGTCTCGACGGGGCGCGGGGGTCTCGACCACCAGGCCCGGAAGTCGGGAGGGCAGGTGACCCGAGGCTCAGGCGCCGCGCAGACGCTCCGCGAGGTACGCGTGCAGCTGGTCGATCGAGACGCGCTCCTGAGCCATGGTGTCGCGATCGCGCACCGTCACCGCACGGTCCTCGAGCGAGTCGAAGTCGACCGTGACGCAGAACGGGGTGCCGATCTCGTCCTGACGGCGGTAGCGGCGACCGATCGCCCCCGCATCGTCGAAGTCGACGGCCCAGGAGCTGCGGAGCGTGTCGGCGACCTCACGCGCGAGAGGAGACAGCTTCTCGTTGCGCGAGAGCGGCAGCACCGCGGCCTTGACGGGCGCGAGGCGCGGGTCGAGCTTGAGCACGGTGCGCACGTCGGTGCCGCCCTTGGCGTTGGGCACCTGCTCCTCGCGGTAGGCATCGACGAGGAACGCCATCATCGCGCGGGTGAGGCCGAACGACGGCTCGATCACGTACGGGGTGTAGCGCTCGCCCGTGGCCTGGTCGAAGTAGGTCAGGCTCTGCCCCGACGCCTCGCTGTGGCTGGACAGGTCGTAGTCGGTGCGGTTGGCGACGCCCATGAGCTCGCCCCACTCCTTGCCCGCGAAGCCGAACTTGTACTCGACGTCGATCGTGCCGGCCGAGTAGTGCGCGCGGTCGTCTTCCGGCACGTCGAACTGGCGCATGTTCTCAGGGTCGATGCCCAGATCGATGAACCAGTTCCAGCACGCCTCGACCCAGTGCTCGAACCACTGCTGCGCGTCGGCGGGCGGCGTGAAGAACTCGATCTCCATCTGCTCGAACTCGCGCGTGCGGAAGATGAAGTTACCCGGCGTGATCTCGTTGCGGAACGCCTTGCCCACCTGGCCGATGCCGAACGGCGGCTTCTTGCGGCTCGCGGTGAGCACGTTAGAGAAGTTCACGAAGATGCCCTGCGCGGTCTCGGGGCGCAGGAAGTACAGGCCCGACTCATCGTCCACGACGCCGAGGTAGGTCTTCACCAGGCCGGAGAACGCCTTGGGCTCCGTGTACTGCCCCTTGGTGCCGCAGTTCGGGCAGGGGATGTCGGCGAGGCCGTTCTCGGCCTTGCGCCCCTTGCGCGCCTCGAAGTCCTCGATGAGGTTGTCGGCACGGAAGCGCTTGTGGCACTGCAGGCACTCGACCAGCGGGTCGGTGAAGGTCGCGACGTGACCCGAGGCCTCCCACACGCGCTTGGGGAGGATGATGCTGGAGTCCAGGCCGACCATGTCGCCACGGCCGCGCACGAACGTCTGCCACCACTGACGACGGATGTTCTCCTTGAGCTCCGTCCCGAGGGGGCCGTAGTCCCAGGCCGACCGGGAACCGCCGTAGATCTCACCCGCTTGGAACACGAACCCGCGGTGGCGGGCGAGGGCGATGACCTTGTCGAGGCGGGACTGTTCGGCCATGGTGGCTCCAATGGTCGGATGCGGGAGGAGACCCGTGAACACGGGCACCCCATTCTATCCGTCGCCCCGTGGCGACCCTGGCCCCGACGGCCGCACGGGAGTACCGTCCTGACATGAGCACTGCAGCGCGAGATCAGCGGGCCCGCAACGAAGACACCCGCTTCTTCGGCCAACCGTGGGCTCTGGTGCACATCTTCGGCGTGGAGATGTGGGAGCGCTTCAGCTTCTACGGCATGCAGGGCATCCTGCTCATCTACCTGTACTACTCGGTCTCGCAGGGTGGCCTCGGTCTCCCCGAAGCCGTCGCCGGCGGGATCGTCGGCGCGTACGGCGGTGCGGTCTACCTGTCGACCATCCTGGGCGCCTGGCTCGCCGACCGCTTGTTCGGGTCCGAACGGGTGCTCTTCGTCAGCGCGATGGTGATCGTGGCCGGCCACGTCGCCCTCGCCCTGCTCCCGGGCTTCGTCGGCGTGGGCGTCGGCCTGGTGCTCGTCGCACTCGGCTCCGGCGGCCTGAAGGCGAACGCGACCTCGGTCGTCGGCAGCCTCTACACCCCGGAGGATCCCCGCCGGGATGCGGGCTTCTCGCTGTTCTACCTGGGCATCAACCTCGGCGCGTTCCTGGGCCCGATCCTGACCGGCATCCTGCAGTCCTCCCTCGGTTTCCACTTCGGTTTCGGACTCGCGGCCCTGGGGATGACCTTCGGCCTCGTCCAGTACTCGTTCGGACGTCGCGCCCTGCCCGCGTCGGTCCGCGAGGTGCCGAACCCGCTACCGACGTCCCGCTACCCTCTCGTCGGGATCATCGCCGTCGTCGCCGTCGCCCTCATCGCCGTCCTGGTCCTGACCGGGCTGATCCGCGCAGACAACCTCGCGACCCTGGTCATCGGTGGCACCGCGATCGCCGCCGTCGCCTATTTCACCGTGATCCTGTCCAGCCGCCGCATCGACACCACCGAGCGCTCGCGAGTGTGGGGGTTCCTGCCGCTGTTCGTCACCAGTGTCGCGTTCTGGTCGCTGTACCAGCAGCAGTTCACGGTCCTGACCGTCTACTCGGACAAGCGCCTCGACAGGAACCTGTTCGGCTGGGAGATGCCCGTCTCGTGGGTGCAGTCGATCAACCCCGTCTTCATCATCATCCTGTCGGGAGTGTTCGCCGCGATCTGGACCCGACTCGGAAAGCGCCAGCCCTCGACACCGGTGAAGTTCGGGCTGGCCGCGATCATCATGGGATCGGCGTTCCTGCTGTTCCTGCCGTTCGCCGGAGGGGGCGAGAACTCCACGCCGCTACTGGCGATCGTCGGGATCCTGTTCGTCTTCACGGTCGCCGAACTGCTGCTGTCACCGGTCGGGCTCTCGGTGGCCACCAAGCTCGCGCCCGCCGCGTTCCACACGCAGATGGTCGCGCTGTTCTTCCTGTCGATCGCCCTCGGCACCGCGATCTCCGGATGGCTGGTGCAGTTCTACGACCCGGATGACGAGGTGCCGTACTTCTCGATCCTCGGTGGCATCGCCATCGTCGTCGGGATCGGCCTGCTGCTCAGCGTGAAACCCGTCCTGAAGCTCATGCGCGGGGTGCGCTGATCGCACCGTCGCGGAAGGCGGTCAGGCCGTGAAGAGGTAACCGCGCGCGTTGTCGTAGCCGGCGACCTTCAGTCCGCTGCCGAGCAGACCTTCCATCTGGGCCCGCAGACGGAGCCGCCACTCGTGTGCGGCCGCCGGGTCCGAGATGCGCAGCGCCTCGATGTCCGCCGGGATCTCCAGGGTCTCGACGACCTCGTCGTCTGCCGGCGGCTTGGCGATGTCGGCGAGGGCCCACTCGACATCGAGCCGGTCGCTCTCGTCACCCGCGTCCCCGCCGCCGAAGATCCCGTAGCGGTTCACCGAGTATCCCGTCGCGCGTGCGCCGAGCACCGTGAAGAAGAAGTGCGCGTTGCGCGCGACCAGCGGATCGAACACCCAGGTGATCCGACCGACGTCGCGGGAGAACGCCCACTGACGCTGGTGCTCCTTGAGCTCACGCCCCCAGCCGCGCCCCCGATACTCGGGGAGCAGAGCCGTGATGTGCGAGTGCATCGCCCGCCGGGCGGGTTCGCCGAAGAACGCGATCGATGCCCCGACCATGCGCTCCTCGTCGCCCTCGCCGTCGAAGAAGCCGACGACGTAGTTGCCCGACTGCTGCAGGGCGCGCAGGGTGCCGGCATCCACCACGCGCTGCGGACCCCGGATGGAGTCGAGCAGGCCCTGCGCGTCGAGGATGAGTTCAACGGTGTCGAGGTCACGGATGGTTCGCACGCACCCAGTCTGCCCCTCGTCGGCCCGTTCGAGGAATCGACGGGCCCGGATCAGCGATAAGGGAAGGCCTCACCGCCACCCGCCGCGAGCGTTTCCGCGACGATCCGGAGGTGTGCTTCGGCCATCTCCGGCGGCAGCGGCGGCAGGATCTCGTCCCAGAAGGCGAGCACGGCGCCGCGGCCCTGCATCATTCCCTCCGGGCGTCCCATCGCCCACAGATGCATGTGCGCGGAGCCGTCGTTCCAGCGACCGAAGTGGCAGCGCGCGACCCCAGGGACGCTCTTGACGGCCTGGGAGACCCGCTGCATCAGCGGACCCAGCGCGGCGAGCACATCGTGCGGGGCGTTCTCGAGCAGCCAATGCTCGCGCGGCGCGACCCCGCCGATGAACGGCAGACCGCCGATGTCCCATCCGGCACGCACTTGCCACAACTCGTCGTGCCAGATCGTGTGCACGCTCGGGCCGCAGTGCCCGCACTCGGCCGGGTCGATCTCTCCTCCGCGCGGCTTCTCCGGCACGAGCATCGGTTCGAGCGGACGCATCGTGATCGTCTCGAAGGCCCAGGGCAGACCCTCGGCGATCGCTGAGGCGTCGAGCACCTCGCCGATCGGGAGCCGGCGGTGGTATGCGGAGTCGGCGGGGTGCTGGTCGAAGGCGGCGTCATCGCTCATCTGCCCATGCAATCACGAACGGCGGAGCGTGCTCACACCTTCCTCAGCGCGTCCCGATCGAGTTGAGAGGCGGAGGTGAGCCCCGCCAGCCCGAGGGTGATGTCGATCTCGGCGAGCACGTTCCGCACGACCTCGCGCACACCCACCTCCCCCGCGATGCCGAGGCCGTAGGCGTAGGGACGACCGAGAGCCACGACCGTCGCGCCGAGGGCGAGGGCGATCACTGCATCAGCGCCGCCCCGCACCCCCGAGTCGAAGACGATCGGCACCCGGCCCGCGACACGCTCCGCGATCTCGGGCAGCACGTCGAGCGTCGGCACCGAGCGGTCGATCTGACGGCCGCCGTGGTTCGAGATCCAGATCCCGTCCATCCCCGCATCGAGCGCCGCCTGGGCATCGTCGGGGTGCACGATCCCCTTGAGGATGATCGGCAGACTCGTCCACTCGCGTGCTTTCGCCAGGTCTTCCCCCGTGAGGGCAGGAGTGGAGAACACGTCGAGGAACGTCTCGACCGCAGCCCGCGGCAAGGGCGAGCGGAGGTTGTCGCGCAACGAAGCTCCGCCGGTGAGCGGCGCGCCCTTGCGGGCGATCGTCAGGGCCGCGGCCACCGCGCGAGGTGTGACGCGGACGCCGGGCGCATCGCCCTTCGGCACGGCGGCGCGCTCGCGCACGAGCTGCTGGAACACCGGATCACTCGTGTACTGCGCGATCCCCATCCCGCGGGTGAACGGCAGGTACGCGAGATCGAGGTCGCGGGTGCGCCAACCGAGCAGGTGCGTGTCGAGGGTGATGACGATCGCTTCGCACCCGGACTCCTCGGCGCGGGCGAGCAGCGAGCGGTTGAGGTCGTCCGACGCCGACCAGTAGAGCTGGAACAGCCGGGAGCCGTGCGGTGCGGCATCCGCCACCTCCTCCATCGGGAAGGAGGCCTGGTTCGAGAGCGTGTACGGGACGCCGAGGGATGCCGCGGCACGCCCGACCGCGAGGTCGGCCTCCGCGTGGGCCATCTCCATCACCCCGAGCGGGGCGAGCAAGAGGGGCGTCGGGCGCATGCGACCCAGGAATTCCACGCCGAGGTCGCGGGACGAGACGTCACGGAGCGGCCTCGGCCAGACCTGCCAGCGGTCGAACGCGCGACGGTTGGCCGTCATGGTGCGCTCGGAACCCGCGCCACCGGCGATGTATGCGAACGCTTCGGCGCTCAGCGCCTTGCGGGCCGCAGCCTTGAGGGCCACGGGATCGATCGGCACCGCGGGCTTCGTCCCGCTGATGCCCGCGCGGTAGATGTCGGACTGGGTACGCCGGGAGATGCCGCGGTGGGCGGCGGGATCGTCCGGAGCGACGCTGCTCGTGACCATGCCCACATGCTAACCAGCGCCGGACGGCCCCGCATCGTCCGATCGCCGATAGCCTGAGCCGGTGGGTGCGAGCGACGACAGAGCCAGGAAGCGTCTCTCCCGCACCCCGCCGAAGTGGGCGATCGTCGCGGTCCTCGCGTTCGCCGGTCTGTGCTCGTCGTTCATGTTCACGCTCGTCGTCCCGTTGCAGGCCGAGCTGCCGCAGTTGCTGAACGCCTCCCGCGAGGACACCACCTGGGTCGTCACGATCACGCTGCTCGTCGCCGCGGTCGCCACCCCCATCTCCGGCCGCCTGGGCGACATGTACGGCAAGCGCCGGGTCGTCATCGCCCTGCTCGCGCTCCTCATCCTCGGCTCCGTGATCGCCGCGGTGTCCGGCTCGATCGTCGGCGTGATCATCGGTCGCGCGCTGCAGGGGGCCGTGACGGGCGTCGTCCCCCTCGGCATCGCCATCATGCGCGACGTGCTGCCGCCCGAGCGGCTCGGCACGGCCGTGGCCCTCATGAGCGCGACCATGGGCGTCGGTGGCGCCATCGGGATGCCCGTCGCCGCCCTGCTCGCCCAGAACGCCGACTGGCACATGCTCTTCTGGCTCGCGGCAGCGCTCGGCGTCGTCGGCCTCGCCCTCGTTCTGGCGGTGATCCCGGAGGACGTGCTCCGCTTCCCCGGTCGACTCGACGTGGTCGGTGCCGTCGGCCTCGCGATCGGCCTCACCGGGATCCTGCTCTTCGTCTCGCGAGGAGCGCAATGGGGGTGGACCTCCGCGCTCACGCTCACCTGCGTCCTCGGGGGAGTCGCCGTCCTCCTGGTCTGGGGCTGGTACCAGCTGCGCACGAAGGACCCCCTGCTCGATCTCCGGGTCGCCGCACGTCCGGCCGTCCTGTTCACGAACATCGCCGCGATCGGCATGGGGTTCGCGCTCTTCGCCTCGAACGTGACGTTCCCTCAGCTCCTCGAGATGCCGACCGTCGGCGGCGCGGGCTTCGGGCTCGACATGCTGGCGGCGTCGCTCGTGATCATGCCGGCGGGGCTCGTGATGATGGTCATCTCACCGCTCTCGGGCTGGCTCGAACGCACCGTCGGCCCCCGCCCGCTGTTCACGGTCGGCGCCGCGGCGATCGTGCTCGCCTACGTCTTCGTCCTGCTCTGGTCCTCCGAGGTGTGGCACATCTTCGTGGCCAACATCTTCATCGGCATCGGTATCGGGTTCACCTTCGCCGCGATGCCGATGATCATCATGCGCTCAGTCCCGGCGAACGAGACCGGGGCGTCGAACGGGCTGAACGCCCTGTTCCGCTCGGTCGGAACCTCGAGCGCCTCCGCCGTGATGGGCGGTGTGCTCGCGGCGATGAGCATCGATGTCGACGGGGTCGCCGTGCCCACGCGAGCCGCCTTCGAGGTGTGCTTCTGGCTCGCGATCGCGGCCGGCGTGATCGCCGTGGTGCTCTCGCTCTTCATCCCGAAGCAGCGCAGCTCCGAGCAGCATCCGTCCCTGCCCGGCTGAGCGCGGCGCGACGCCGCACATCCGCGACGTGGACCGGCTCAGATCCTCCGATAGGTGATGTGGGTGACCAAGGAGGTCGCGCGCACCGACACCCGTTCGAGCCGCTGCGGAGGCACCCCCTCGAAGACGCGCTCCCCCGCCCCGATGATGCACGGCGTGATGTGCAGGCGCAGCTCGTCGAGGAGACCCGCCGTGAGGAACTGGTTCACGGTGCGCGGCCCGCCCGCGATCGAGATGTCCTGCTCCCCCGCGGCGTCCCGGGCCAGCCCCAGTGCCCTTTCGATGCCATCGGTGATGAAGTGGAAGGTCGTGCCGCCCTCCATCTCGATCGGCTCGTGCGGATGATGCGTGAGCACGAAGACAGGGTTGTGGTACGGCGGGTTCGGACCCCACCAGCCACGCCAGTCGCGATCCCATTCCCCCCGCACCGGGCCGAACATGTTGCGGCCCATGATGGTCGCCCCCGAGGTGACGATCGCGTCGACCTCGGCCTTGTTCTCCTCGTAGGCGTCGAACATCCAGTTGTGCAGCCAGGAGTCGTCGACATCGCCGAACGGTCGCTCCTCCGTCTGGTTCAGACCGGTGGCGTAGCCGTCGGCAGAGACGGCGAGGTCGCTGAAGATGATGCCCACGCGTGACTCCTCATCGGATGCGGACGCCTCTGGTCTACGCGAACCGAGGGCCGTCCGTCAACGGGAGATCGTGCGCGGGTCCGGGTCGTCGTGCCGCGGAGGGCGCAGCCGGTCCGGGATCGGCCAGGCCAGCACGAACTGCGCGGTCGCCGGACGGGTCATGTCGCCGAAGTCGTCGATCTTCACCACGATCCGCCCCGGCACACCCTCCTCGTCGGGAGTCACCTCGAGGAGGCGCACGCGCAGCGGACGGTCGTCCTCACCGTCCAGCATCCACGGATCCGCGAGCCACGCGATCCCGTGCTCCTCCAACGCAGCCTCGGCATCGAGCCATTCGGCGGGAGCACCGACACGGCGGCCGAGCACGTCGACAGCCACCCACTCGTCTCCGGCAGGGTGGATCCATCCGAGCAGCTCGCCGTCGTCGCGGCGATGCGGGGTCCAGTCAGATCGTGGCATCCCTCGATGCTAGCGACGTGCCGTGCGCGTCAGTGCGTGTACTCCATGAGTTCGACACCGAGCACGCGGAAGGCGTCGTGCGCACGAAGCCGGTGCGTGATCGAGAGGTCGTCGAAGCAGACGATGAGCGAATAGGCGACCCCGGCGCGAGGGCCGGCGAGCACACCCGCCTCCGCACGCACCCCCCGGTCGCGACCGGTCTTGTTCACGAACAGCAGGCCGTGCGCATCGTGATCGTGCGCGAACGGGTCGAGCCCGGTGGAGGCTGCGACCAGACTCAGGTCCTGGTTCAGGCTCAGCCATTCTGACACCTGCGCGCTGACGGCGGCGTCGACGACCTGCGAGTTCACCAGCGCCGAGAAGAGCCCGGCGAGTTCGCGCGCCGAACCGACGGCGACCTGCGGGGCGTCGTCGGGGCCACGACGGTCGCGGAAACGGTCGAGCAGCGCCGTGCGACGGAGCCCGAGGGACTCGATGCGCTCGCGCACCCGTTCGTGTCCGACCTTCTGCAGCAGCGCGTTGACCGCGATCGGGTCACCCGCGGTCGCCGCCAGCACGGCGAGGTCCTCCAGCGGAAGCGCCGGAGCATGCAGGTGTCGCCAGAGCCCCGAGGTCTCCACGGCATCGACGCTCTCGCGCTCGACGATCTCGAACGGGTCCAGCGCACCGCTCTGGAACCCTGCGGCCACCTCGATGAGCAGCGGGACGACGCCGAGCCCCGCGACGGGCATGGTCACATGGTCGTCGCCGGCCAGGACGTGCACATGATTGTCGAGGTCGACGACGTGTACCGAGACCTGCGCGCCGGAATCCGCCAGGGCCTCCAGCGACCGGAGCGTGGCGGTGAACGACCGTCTCCCGGCGGCTGCGCGCCGAGGGAGTCGACGGCTGGTGCGCTGCGAGCGGCGACCGCCGGACGACTCCTGGGCACTCCGGAGAGACTCGGGGACCGAAGAGTTGCGGAACCCATCACCAGGCTCGAGAGCGCCCACGCTGATCCTTAAGGGGGGTGGATTTGCGGGATACCGAGGGAAGACGCTCCCCAGCGGCAGGGCTATCGTAACCCCACCGCCGGGGGATGCTTCACAGAGTGTGACGTTTGGTCACCAGATGGTCACCCGCGATGCCGCAGGCAGCCAGAGCGCGTCGGTCTCGGCCACCCCGAATGCCTCGTAGAAGGCATCGATGTTGCGCACGATCTGGTTGCAGCGGAACTCGTTCGGCGAGTGCGGGTCGATCGTCAGCAGGCGCAGGGTCTCGGCGTCGCGGCTCTTCTGCTGCCACACCTGCGCCCAGGAGAGCAGAAGTCGCTGCACGCCCGTGTATCCGTCGATCACCGGCGCCTCCGCACCGTCCAGCGACAGTTCATACGCCCGGAGCGCGATGCCGAGACCGCCGAGGTCGCCGATGTTCTCCCCGATCGTGAGGGCGCCGTTGACGTGATGCTCGGCGTCGAGGCCCTCTGGAACGAGCGCGTCGTACTGGGCGATGAGAGCCTTGGTGCGCACTTCGAACGCCGAGCGATCCGCATCCGTCCACCAGTCCTGCAGTCGGCCGTCGCCGTCGTAGCGGCTGCCCTGGTCGTCGAATCCGTGGCCGATCTCGTGACCGATGACCGCGCCGATGCCGCCGTAGTTTGCGGCCGCATCACGACCGGCGTCGAAGAACGGGTACTGCAGGATCGCCGCGGGGAACACGATCTCGTTCATGGACGGGTTGTAGTACGCGTTGACCATCTGCGGCGGCATGTGCCACTCGGTGCGGTCGATGGGCGTGCCGACCTTGTCGACGTTGCGATCGTGCTCGAAGATCGCCGCGCGGCGCACGTTGCCGAACAGGTCGTCCCGGTCGATCTCGAGGATCGAGTAGTCACGCCACACCTCGGGATGCCCGATCTTCGGCGTGAACGAGTCGAGCTTGGCGAGCGCGCGCTCACGGGTCTCCGCGGTCATCCACTCGAGGTCGGTGATGCTCCGGCGGTACGCCTCGATGAGGTTCGCGACCAGCTCGTCCATCGCGGCCTTCGCCGTCGGCGGGTAGTGCCGCTCGACGTACACCTTGCCGATCGCCTCGCCGAGGGCCCCTTCCGCGAGCGAGACGCCGCGCTTCCAGCGCTCGCGCATCGTGGGGACACCGGTGAGCTCGGTGCCGTAGAACGAGAAGTTCTCCTGCACGAGATCGTCGGTCAGGTACGGTGCCGCCGCGTGCACGACCTTCGCCCGCAACCACGCCTTCCAATCGTCGAGACGCTCCGGGGTCAGCAGCGAACCGAGGCCCTCGAAGAAACTCGGCTGCGACACGACGACCTCGTCGAACGCGCCGGGGTTCGACGGCGAGACCGCTTCACGCCACGGCGTCAGGTCGACACCGGCGAGCTCCTGGAGCTCGTCCCAGGTCTTGAGGTTGTAGGTCGCGACCGCATCGCGGCTGCGCACGTTGTCCCAGTGATGACCCGCCAGCTCGGTCTCGAGCGCGATCGCCCGGCCGGTGTTCTCCGCCGCCTGCGGGACTCCGGCGAGCTCCAGCAGTCGCTCGAGGTGGGCACGGTACGCGGCGCGGGTGTCGGCGAACGTGTCGAGGCGGAAGTAGCTCTCGTCAGGGAGCGACAGACCTGCCTGCACGAGCACAGGGAGGTAGCGCTCGGGGTTGCCGGGGTCGCCGTCGACGTAGAGTCCGATCACGGATGCACGACCGTCGCGGTCGTACGCGCCGACGGTGCGCAGGAACGCCGGGATGCCGTCGATCGCGTCGATCTCGGCCAGCGTCCCGGCGAGCGGGGCGACACCGGCGGCATCGATCCGCTCGGTGTCCATGAAGCTCGCGAACAGGTCGCCGATCTTGCGGGCGAGAGTGCCCTCCGCCGCGCCCTGCGACTCCTCGACGATCGCACGCACGTCTTTCTCCGCCTGCTCGGCGAGGAGGTGGAAGGAGCCCCAGCGCGCCTTGTCGCCCGGGATCTCGGTGCGTGCGAGCCAGGCGCCGTTCACGTGGCGGTAGAGGTCGTCCTGCGGGCGGATGTCGGAGCTGAACTCATCAAGGGCGAGGCCCACGGGAAGAACGTCAGTCATGCGCCCCAGCCTATGACGCCCCTCCCCCACCGCGTCGAGGCGGGCCCGTCCGCCGTCACCATCCGGTCTGCAACAGGGACTGGACGATGATCGCGGCGACGACCTGCACCGCCAGCAACCAGCGGCGCGCCCGTTCGTCGAAGAGCGCCAGACCGATCGTGATCCAGGGCACGAACGGCAACCAGATGCGCTCCACCTCCGCCCGGCTCATGTTCGACAGATCGGCCAGGAGCACCATGAGCACCCCCGCGGCGCAGAGCAGCAGCACGATGGTGCGCGGCTCCCATCCGCGCCCTGACTCGGTTCGGAGTTCCGGAACCTGACGCCGCTCTCGTGGTCCGCGGATCGCCCACGCCCCGACCGCCGCGAAGGCCGCACCGATCGCCGGCCCCGCGCTGACCGCGAACGCGGCGATGTTCCCCCACAGCCAGTACCCGGGCGGTCGGCGCGATGCCACCCCATCCCAGTAGCGCTGCTGCAACACCGGGAACGCCTCCCACCAGGCGAAGCCGAAGACCGCGAACGCCCCCACGACGGCGATCGCCGAGACCGCGGCGATCGGCAGCGGGATCCACGACCTCCCCGCCACCAGCACGGCGACCGCGAGCACCCCCAGCAGGGGGAGACCGTACGAGAGCATCACGCAGTATCCGAGCAGGAGGCCGGCCCCGACCGACCATGCGATCCGCGCGACACCACCTGCACGCGTCGCGAGCGCCAACAGACAGATGCCCCACGCGGCGACGGCCATGAACATACCGTCGCCCGAGACCGCCACCCAGATCGCCGCGGGGGTGAACACCAGGAACGGAGCCGCACGACGGGCAAGGTCGGCCGCACCGAGAGCCCGCAGCGTGATCAGCACCGCCACCACGGTCGTGGCACCCAGGAGCAGGACCACGAATCCGGCGGCGAGCGCGCTCCCGAGCCCCATCCGCACCAGGACGACGAAGAAGAGCAGGGCTCCCGGGGGATGGCCGGCGATGTGCACGGGCCAGTTGTCCTCATGCGCGTACGGGATCCGCTCGATGTACTCGCGGAGCGTGGCCCCGAAGTCGTCGACCTCCCGTGCGGTCCCGAGGTACTCGTACCGGTGGTCGAGGATGGTGCCGATGCCGTCGAGCCCGTCCACCGTGGCGAGCGCGAAGAGCCACAACGCGGACGCCGCGAACGCCAGCAGCAGCAGCCGCCCCCACCGGAGCGAGGAGGCGAGCCGCGGACCCCAGATCACGCCGGCCACACCGAGCAGCACCGCCACGGGTGTGCCCGGTCCGACTCTCGGCGCCCACTCCGCGTGCAGCGGCGGGAACGACTTGACGCGCACGTTCCATCCCGTGAGCGCCGGGATCAGGACCGCGGCCGCGATGAGCACGACGGCCGCGACCGTCCCCCAGACGGCGAGACGCGGCCCCGGACGCGTCGCGGCACCCGCCATCAGACGTCCGCCCCCGTGCGAAGCGAGGCATGCGCGAACTCACGCACCCCCTCGTCGAAACCGACCTGGGGCCGCCACCCCAGCTCTCGGCCGATGCGATCCGCCGACGCGGTGATGTGGCGCACGTCGCCCGACCGGAACTCCCCCGTCCGCACCGGCGGCGGCCCTCCGAATGCCGCGGCGAGCGCGTCGGCGAACTCCCCGATCGTGTGCGGGACTCCCGTGGCCACGTTGAACGCCCGCGTGGTCCCGCGCTCCACACGATCCGTCCACTCGAGGGCGGCGAGGTTGGCGCGTGCCACATCCCGGACATGGATGAAGTCGCGTCGCTGCTGCCCGTCCTCGAACACGCGGGGGGCCTCGCCCCGCTCGAGGGCGGAACGGAAGATCGATGCCACTCCTGCGTACGGCGTGTCCCGGGGCATCCCCGGTCCGTAGACGTTGTGATAGCGCAGCAGCGCCGCCCGCCCTCCGTCATAGGCCCACGTGCGGGCCAGCAGTTCCTGTTCGAGCTTGGTCGCCGCGTAGGCGTTGCGCGGATCGCAGGGCTGCTCCTCGGGGATCGACATCGGTCGGAGGGGCTCCCCGGTGTGCGGCGACCGCGGCTCGAAGCGACCCGACTCCAGATCGGCCCGGCTCCGCGGTGCGGGCTGCACGAGACGATCCCCCTCCCGGTACAGCCCCTCGCCGTAGACGACCATCGACGACGCGAGGACGAGGCGTTCGATCCCGGCCTCCGCCATCGCCGAGAGCACCACCGCGGTGCCGAGCGAGTTCGAGCCCACGTAGTCGGGGGCATCGTGGATGCTGACGCCGAGTCCGACCTTCGCCGCCTGATGACAGACCGCGTCGACCCCGCGCAACGCCTGGCGCACGGCGTCACGGTCGCGCACATCGGCGGCGACGAACTCGACCCCGCTTCCGCCTTCCGGCTCGGGGGCGGAGCTGCCATGCACGTCGGGGCGCAGGGAATCGAGGATCCGAACCCGCCAGCCCGCGGCGATCGCCTCGTCGACGATCGCGGAGCCGATGAAGCCGGCTCCGCCCGTCACGAGCAGAAGTCGGCTCATGCTCGTGCCCCGATCAACGCCGCGACCACCTGGGGCGCCAGGCGCTCGGGCGGCTCGTACCCCGGAGGGATGGCGGCGATGATCGCTGCGACAGCCGCGCTCAACCGCGGCTGCGCCTGTGCCATCACGGCGAACACACGTTCCGCGGTGGCCGAGGTGTCATCCTCCGTCTCGCCGTGCTCGGTGTCGGTGTCGGTCACGATCGCGAGGTTCACGTGCGCGAACCCGAGCTCCGCGGCGAGCGCCGCCTCGGGCAGCTGGGTCATGTTGACCAGGGCGGCTCCCATCGCGCGGTGCCAGTCGGCCTCGGCGGCCGTCGCGAACCGCGGTCCCTGCACCACGACGCTGGTCCCCGCGGGGTGCACGCGCTCCCCCTGGTCACGGAGCACCCGGAACGCGATCTCGCGCAGATGCCGGTCGTAGGGCTCCGCGAACGGCAGATGCTGCACACCGGCGATCTCGATGTCCCCGTCGAAGTAGGTGTCGGCCCTGCCGTGCGTGCGGTCGATGAGCTGATCGGTCAGCACGAAGTCACCGGGCGCGAGCGATGACGCCAGCCCGCCCACCGCGTTGGTCGACAGCAGCACCCGTGCCCCGAGCCGCCGAAGCCCCCACAGCAGCGCCCTGGCGTTGACCCGGTGTGGCGGCACCCGATGCCCCTCCCCGTGCCGCGGCGCGAACGCCACCGCGCGTCCGTGCAGTCGCCCGACGACGATCTCGGGAACGACTCCCCACGGTGAGTCCGACGCGGGAAGGACTCGTCTGTCCCCGAGGTCAAGCGCTTCGAAACCCGATCCTCCGATCACGGCGAACTCGATCCGGCCCGGCTGCGCGTCAGTCATGCTCCCAGCGTGCCCGCGGAGTCGGCATACCGGCACCCCATTTCCTTACACCCCGATGACAGGTTCCCGATCCGCCCGCGTCCGGGCACGCCCGGTCCGCATACTGAGGACATGCGCGACGACCACTCGACCGGTTCGGTGACCGAACGGCTCTCCGTCGCGCTCCAGGATCGGTCGGAACGTGCGCAGCGAGCCCTGGGCTCCCCCCTGCGCACGACGCGGATGGCCGTCGTCATCGGCAGACTGCTCGGTCTCGCTTTCCTCGTGTGCTTCGTCACCGGTCTGTACAGCCACCTGCAGCAAGACCCGCTGCCCTGGCTGACGTTGCCGACGCGCCCGATCCACCTCTATGCCTGGAATCAGGGGATCCACGTCGTCGCGGGGTCGATGCTCATCCCGCTGCTCCTGGCGAAGCTGTGGATCGTGTTCCCGAAGCTCTTCGCCTGGCCTCCGGTACGCAGCTTCCCGCATCTGCTGGAGCGCCTGAGCCTGGCGGTGCTGGTGGCCGCCGCGCTGATGGAACCGATCACCGGGGTGCTCAACACCCTGCAGTGGTATCCGTGGGACTTCTCCTTCCGCCGCACGCACTTCGCGCTGGCCTGGGTCCTCATCGGGGCGATGGCCGTGCACATCGCGGTGCACCTCCCCGCGATCGTCACCGCGTGGCGCGCACACCCGGACGATGACGATGCCGATGCCCCCTCCGATTCCGATGCCCCCTCCGATTCCGAAGGGACGGCGACGCGATGACCGCGCCCCTCTCCCGCCGCCGCTTCCTCACCGGGGTCGGCGGCGCCTCCGCACTGTTCGGCGCCGCGGCGCTCGCCCACGCGGTCGCCCCCATCGGCCCGTTCAGCCTGCGGGAGCCCCGCACCCGCGCCGACAGTCCCCAGGATCTGCCCGTCAACCGTTCCGCGCGGCAGGCCGGCGTGACGTCGCTCGCCCTCGACCCGGAGTGGATGCTGACGGTCGCCGGTGTCGGGATGACCCGCGCCTTCACAGCGGCCGGACTCGAAGCCCTGCCGCAACGCACGGTCCGGCTCCCGATCGCCTGCGTCGAGGGGTGGACGGTCGACGCGTCCTGGACGGGTGTCCGCCTGCGGGATCTCCTCGCCACCGTCGACGCGCCCGATGACGCCACGATCCGCCTCCGCAGCCTGCAGCAGCGCGGCGCCTTCCGGGCGACCACGATGCCGCCTCCGTACGTCGGCGACCCCCTCACGCTGGTCGCCCTCCAGCTCAACGGGGAGCGCCTCGACCTCGACCACGGCTATCCGGCGCGCGTCATCGCCCCCGGGCGGCCCGGCGTGCTGCAGACCAAGTGGCTGTCCTCGATCGAGGTGGTCTGATGAGGGCCGGCAGAATCGCGCTCGCAGCCGTCGGGGTCGCCCTGCTGCTGTGGGGAGCCTGGCTGATGCTCTCCGCACAGGACTTCGCTCAGCTGTTCAGCGTCGCCGTCTGGCTGCTCGCCGTCGTCGTCGTGCATGACGGTCTTCTCACCGTGGCCAGCGCGGTGCGCCATCGCCTGCGGCCTCGGACCGCGACAACGGCACCCGGCGGACCGGCCGTCACTCGTGACACGGATACGGCAGACGGGTGAGGCTCACGAACGCCCGCCCCGACAGCGTCCATGTCTCGATGATCTGCAACCCCGTCCCGTGCACCCGATCGCGGAGTGCCGTCGCTCCGATCTCGTACCACGGGAAGGGCGAGCTCGATCGGCCGTCGATGTCGACGACGGTCGCCTGATACCCCCGGTCCCGCGTCGGGTGCGGATCGACTTCGACGATCACACGTCCCCCCGGACCGACGATCTGCCCGCACCGGGCGAGCAGTGCGTCCGGCTCGCCCCCGATGCCGATGTTCCCGTCCAGGAGCAGCAGCGTGCCCCAGGAGCCCTCCTGCGGCAGCGGATCGAACACGGAACGCTGCAGCGCGGGCAGGCCCTGCTGCCTGGCGTGCTCGACGGCGGACATCGCGACGTCGACCCCCAGCCCGAGGTGTCCGGCCACGATCGCGGCGTGGAGTATCCGCCCCGGCCCGCATCCGACATCGAGCACGGGCCCTCGGATCCGGGCGATCACCGAGTCGTCGGCAGCGTCCGCAGCGGCGAGGAAGCGACCGACCTCGACCCGATGCTCGGTTCCCTCCCCGAGTTCGATCAGGCGCAGCATCCCTCCCCCGTTGCGCAGGGCGAAGTCGTAGGGCGCATCGCCTCCGGCGCCGAAGTGCGCGGCGGTCGCGTTGCTCATCCTCGCCCGTTCCCTTCGCCCGCGCGGCCGACGACAGCCGTGGCCTCGAGGACACCCGAGAAGCGGGGAAGCAGGCCGGCGAGATGCCCCTGCGGAGACAGAACGGCCGCGACCTCCCGCAGCGAGGCGAGATCGTCGATGTCCGTGAGAGGAGGGGCGTCGCGCACGCGGAGCCACATCCGCACCAGACGTCGGCGCTGATGCGCCCCGGTGTCCGACACCGACATCGGCACACCGCGGACGAGGTCCCCTCGCGAGCACGATCCCAACCGTCCGGGGCGAAGATCGTCGATCCCGAGGAGCCAGAAGCCTCCGTCGGTCGCCGGTCCGATCCAGGCGTCGACGTCTTCCGGCCAGTCATCGGCGAGTGCGCGCAGCAGAATCGGATCCAGCTGAGGGGTGTCCATGCCGACCAGGAGCACCCTCCCGGGAACGGAGTCCAGCGCTGCGCCGATCCGCTCGTCCAGCCCGCCCGAGACCTGGGGGATGACCCGGAAGCCCGCGGGAACGGATACGTCTCCCTGCGCGCAGACGACGACCGGGAGCCCGGTCGCCCCCACCGCGTCGAGGGTGTCGGCGAGGCTCGCCTGTGCGATGTCCGCCGCCTCCTCCAGCGTGAAGGGCGGATGCAGCCGGGTCTTGACCTTTCCCGGCAGACACTCCTTCGCCATCACGATGATCGTCGTCTCGGCGTTCATGCGAGCCTCCTCAACGTCCGGTGCATATCCGACACCGCGATCAGGGTGCCCCGGACCGTTCCGGTGACCTTCGACCGGCCGGTCCGCGGGCGGTAGGAGACATCGGTCTCGCCGATGCGCAGCCCCTTCCGCCAGGCACGCAGCAGGAGTTCGAGGGGATAGCCGCTGCGTCGATCCTCCATCCCGAGGTCGAGGAGCATCTCGCGACGCCCGGCCCGGAACGGACCGAGATCGTGCATCGAGAGCCCGGTGCGCCGACGCACCATCGACAGCAGCACCGTGTTCGCGAATCGCGCATGGATCGGCCACGCCCCTCGTCCACCGACCCGGCGACGCCCGAACATGAGGTCGCTCTCGCCTCGATGCACGGGGCCCGCGAGCCGATCGAGCTCGGTCAGGTCGAACGATCCGTCGGCGTCGCAGAAGGCGACGACGGGTGCTGTGGCCGCACGCAGTCCGGCATGCACGGCAGAGCCGTACCCGCGCCGTGGCTCCTGGATCACCAGCGCTCCGAGACGACGCGCGATCTCCGCCGACCCGTCGGTGGAGCCGTTGTCGACGACGATCGCCCGCGCACCGGAGGGAAGGGCAGCCAGCACCCCGGGCAGCGCCTCCGCCTCATTCAGACAGGGGAAGACGACGTCGGTGGGAAAGGCCATATCGCGACGCTAGAGAAGATGTCCCCCCGGCGACATCCGTCAACTCTTACGAACCGAGGAAGGTTGCCCTCCGAGCGGGTGACGGGGAGGACCTCCGAACCTACGATGAGAGCATGTCCGCGCCGTCCGTTCCGCCTCCGCACCTCGCGGAACTCGCCGACCGCCGGGTGCTCGTGATCGAGGACGATGCGACGGTGAGCGAGGTCGTCCAGGCGTATCTGCGCGCCGCGGGGTACCTCGTCGATCACGCCACCGACAGCTTCACCGGTCTGGCATCGGCCGCGGCGAGCGCTCCCGACCTGATCGTGCTCGACCGGATGCTCCCCGGAATCGACGGCGCCGAGGTGTGCCGACGGATCCGGGCCGCCTCGGACGTCCCGATCATCATGCTCACGGCCCTCGGTTCGGAGGAGGACCGCATCGACGGGCTGGAAGCCGGTGCCGATGACTACGTGGTCAAGCCCTTCTCCCCCCGGGAACTGGTCCTCCGCGTGAACTCGGTGCTGCGCCGGAGCCTTCCCGAATTCGCGCGGGAGGCTCCGTTCGACCTCGGCCCCTTCCACCTCGATCCCTCGGCCAGGATCGTCACCCGGGACGGCGTGCCGCTCGAGCTGTCGGTGCGCGAGTTCGAACTGTTCGCGTTCTTCCTCAAGCACCCGCGGCAGACGTTCGATCGGCCCACGCTGCTGCGTCGGGTCTGGGGATGGGAGATCGGAGACCTCTCGACGGTCACGGTCACCACCCGGCGGCTTCGGGAGAAGATCGAAGACGACCCCGGTTCCCCCACGGTGCTCGTGACGGTGTGGGGCGTGGGGTACCGCCTCGAATGGGAGGACCGCTGATGCCGTTCGCCGATGTCGTCACGATCGCGGCCATCGCTCTCGGATGGGCTCTCCTCGTCGGAGGGGCCGGCCTGCTCGCGCTGTGGCTGCTGCGGCGGCGCTCACTGATGCTGCAACTGTGCATCGTGATCCTCGCTGTGGTGCTGTCCTTCGCCGCCGGGGTGCTCGCGGTCGCCGAGGCGATGTACATCTCTCCCCACGACCTTCTCGTCGTGGTCGTGGTGACCGCCATCTCCGCCGTCGTCGCGGTCGCCGTCGCCGTGCTGCTCGCGGCCCGGCTCGTCCGCGATGCCCGCTCGCTGCAGAGGCTGACGTATTCGGTCGGCGAGGGCGAACTGCTCGAGGACACCGACGCCCTCCCCGTGAACACGGAGTTCGCCCGCGTGGCCGCCGAACTCGTGTCGACCAGTGAACGGCTCGCGGCGGCACGCGAGGAGGTGCAGCTCCTCGATCGCTCCCGGCGCGAGTTGATCGCGTGGATCTCGCACGACCTGCGCAGTCCTCTCGCCGGGCTGCGGGCGATGACGGAAGCACTGGATGACGGCTTGGCCGAGGACCCTGCCCGCTTCCATCGTCAGATGCGCCGCCAGGTCGACCACATGAGCGACCTCGTCGACAACCTGTTCGAGGTCTCGAAGATCTCGTCCGGCACCTTGACCCTCCGTCTCGAACCGATGTCCCTGCACGATCTGGTCAGCGACGCGGTCGCCGAACTCGCGCCGGTCGCCCGGGCGAAGGACGTGGCGCTCGTCGAGCTGACCAGCCCGGATCACACCGTCGTCGGTGACGCGCGCGAGCTCGCCCGCGTGATGACCAATCTGCTCGCCAACGCGATCGAGCACACACCGGCCGGAGGGACGATCCGCATCAGGACCAGCCGCGAGGACGACGCGATGGTGCTCTCGGTCCAGGACACCGGCTCGGGCATCGCCCACGAGAACCTGACGAGCGTCTTCGAACCGGGGTGGCGGGGCACCGACGCGCGAACGCCCGGAACGAGCGTCCACGGCACGAGCGGTGCCGGTCTCGGGCTCGCGATCGCGCGGGGCATCGTCGAGGCGCACAACGGGGTGATCAGCGCGCACAACGCCGACGGCGGGTCGCGGTTCGACATCCGCTTGCCCGCGGGCGCCTGAGTCGGGCGGACGAGGTCCGTGCCAGGTCATAGGCTCGGAGGATGACCACGCGCACCTCCCTCAACCGAGAGATCCTGCGCCTGGCCGTTCCTGCTCTCGGCGCGCTGGTCGCGGAGCCGGCCTTCCTGATCGTCGATGCCGCGCTGGTCGGACATCTCGGCACGACTCCGCTCGCCGGGCTCGGCATCGCCGCAGCCGTGCTGCAGACCATCGTCGGACTCATGGTCTTCCTGGCCTACTCGACCACGCCGGCGGTGGCGCGTCGCTTCGGCGCAGGTCAGCCGGGTGAGGCCGTGTCGGTCGGCATCAACGGGATGTGGCTCGCCCTCGGACTGGGAGCCGTCCTCGCCGTGATCGGCGCCGTCTCCTCGCCCTGGCTCGTATCGCTCTTCGGCGCGAGCGAGGCCGTCGCCGCACAGGCCAACGAATACCTCGTGATCTCGATGTGGGGTCTCCCCGCGATGCTGATCGTGTTCGCGGCGACCGGGTTGCTCCGGGGCATGCAGGACACCATGACGCCGCTCTGGATCGCAGGGCTCGGCTTCGGCGCGAACGCCCTGCTGAACTGGCTGTTCATCTACGGACTCGGCTGGGGCATCGCGGGCTCGGCCGCCGGAACCGTGACCGCGCAGTGGGGGATGGTGGCCGCCTACGCCCTGGTGGTCCGCCACCTGGCCACGCGCCACAGCGCCTCGCTCCGCGCGCAGCGCGCCGGCATCCGCAGCACGGCCACGTCGGGCGGCTGGTTGTTTCTGCGCACTGTGAGCCTGCGTGTCGCGCTGCTCGCGACGGTGGGGATCGCGACCGGGATCGGGACCGATGAACTGGCCGGGTGGCAGATCGTGTTCACGATCTTCTCGGCTGCGGCCTTCGCTCTCGACGCACTCGCGATCGCCGCGCAGGCGTTGATCGGCAAGGAACTCGGTGCCGGCGACGAGCGACAGGTGCACCGGGTGCTGGCACGGACGGTGGCGTGGGGTGCGTGGTTCGGCGTGATCATCGGCGGGCTGATCGCCGCCCTCTCCGGGGTGCTCGGCATCGTGTTCACCGGTGACGCCGAGGTCGCCGCTCTCGTGCAGCCGGCGCTGCTCGTGCTCGCCGTCGCCCAGCCCATCGCCGGTGTCGTCTTCGTGCTCGACGGGGTGCTTATGGGCGCGAACGATGCGCGGTACCTCGCGATCGCCGGTGGCGTGAACCTCGTGCCGTTCCTGCCGGCACTGTGGATCATCTCCGCGGTCGGCGTCGACGGATCCGCAGGCCTCGTCTGGCTGGCCGTGGCTTTCTTCGGCGTCTATCTGCTCGCCCGGCTCGGCACCCTCGGCTGGCGCGTGCGCTCAGGACGCTGGCTCACCGCGTCGGCATGATCCCGGGTGCCGGTTCCGCGCCCGAGCTGACTGCACAGACTTCCGCGAGAACGACTTCTCCACAATCGCTGAGTTCCCCGGAATACTAGGCCTCCGTTCCCTGGCGCCTCGACAATCATCGAGGAACAATGAGGGGATGCTGGGGATGACGGAACCACAGGTCTGGACACTGATCGGTGTCTTCGCCGCAGCCATGTTCGGAACGCTCACACTCATGTCGACGATGTTCCTGCGAACGATGCAGAACGGCTTCGACGGCGTGCGCACCGAACTGAAGAACGAGTTCGCCAGCGTACGGACGGAGTTCAGGAACGAGTTCGCGAGCGTGCGGACCGAGTTCAGGAACGAGTTCGCCAGCGTGCGGACCGAGTTCAGAAACGAGTTCGCCAGCGTA
The DNA here is from genome assembly GCF_024498615.1 of Microbacterium sp. J1-1. Classification (NCBI taxonomy): domain Bacteria; kingdom Bacillati; phylum Actinomycetota; class Actinomycetes; order Micrococcales; family Microbacteriaceae; genus Microbacterium; species Microbacterium sp. J1-1. The sequence continues at coordinate 3,335,088 of NZ_CP089590.1, forward strand.
CGCACCGAGTCGGGCAGCGAGTTCAGCGGCGTGCGCACCGAGATCCGGGCCATCCACGAGCGCATCGATCACCTCGACCGGGACGTCAGCGCGATCTATCGCCACATCTTCGGCATCGACCGCGGTTGACGACTGCTCGACGGTCGTCGTCGCGACGGCTCAGCCGGCGTAGCGGCGGCACCACTCGTACATGATCACGGCGGCCGCAGCGCTGGCGTTGATCGAGCGCGTCGAGCCGTACTGGGTGATCTCGATGTGCGCGGAGGCCGCGGCGAGCGCTTCGCTGGACAATCCGGGCCCCTCCTGACCGAAGAGCAGGACGCAACGGAGCGGGAGATCTGCCTTGTCGACGGGGACGGCACCGTCGACGTTGTCGACCGCGATGATCGGAAGCCCTTCGGCCGCAGCCCACGCCGCGAAGGTCTCGACGTCTTCGTGGTGCACGACGTGCTGGTAGCGATCGGTCACCATCGCCCCGCGCTTGTTCCACCGTCGCCGACCGATGATGTGCACGGTGTCGGCGAGGAAGGCGTTGGCGCTGCGCACGATCGACCCGATGTTCATGTCGTGCTGCCAGTTCTCGATGGCGACGTGGAACGGATGCCGCTGGGTGTCGAGGTCGGCCACGATCGCCTCCATCCGCCAGTAGCGGTAGCGGTCGATCACGTTGCGGGTGTCGCCCTCGGCCAAGAGGACAGGGTCGTACTGCTCCGCCTCGGGCCAGGCCTCCGCACCGCCCGGCCAGGGCCCGACGCCGTAGCCGGGTTGGCCGATGGAGCCCGTCGCCGCGGCCGCCGAAAGGTCCGGTGTCGTGCGGTCCGCTGAGGCATCATCCATCCCGCCAGGCTATCGCCGCCTCCGCGGAGCCGGCACCGAGGACTTTTAGGTAGACCGAAAAATACGCTACGGTTTCGGTGTGCCTAAAAATTCTGTGCTTCCGGGAACCACGAAGGATCTGACCCCGGCGACCGCGCCGCGCGGGCTGTGGCTGCTCGGACCCGCCCTCGTCGCCGGGGTCGCCTACCTCGACCCGGGAAACGTCGCGAGCAACATGACCGCGGGCGCCCAGTACGGCTACCTGTTGGTCTGGGTCGTCGTCGCCGGCAACGTCATGGCCTGGCTCATCCAGTACCTCTCCGCGAAACTGGGTGTCGTCACGGGGCAGAGCCTTCCCGAGGTGCTGGGCACCCGCCTGCGCCGCCCCTGGGCACGCCGGGCGTACTGGGTGCAGGCCGAACTCGTCGCGATGGCCACCGATCTCGCGGAGATCATAGGCGGGGCGGTCGCCCTGAACCTGCTCTTCGACGTACCCCTGCTGCTCGGCGGCCTGATCACGGGCGCCGTCTCGATGATCCTCCTCACGGTGCAGAACCGTCGCGGCGCACGTCCATTCGAGTTCGTGATCATCGGACTGATGGCCATCATCACGATCGGCTTCGTCGCCGGTGTGTTCGTGGCTCCGCCGGATCCGGCAGGGATCCTGGGCGGCATGGTGCCGCGCTTCGAGGACACCGGATCGGTGCTGCTGGCAGCCTCGATCCTCGGGGCGACGATCATGCCGCACGCGATCTACGCACACTCCTCCCTCGCCCGCGACCGTTTCGGGGCGACGACCGCGCACGCCGGCGACGAAGCCGTGCGCACCGAGAGCTCGCGCATCCGTCGGCTCCTCACCGCCACCCGCTGGGATGTATCGGTCGCGATGGTGATCGCAGGTTCGGTCAACCTCTGCATCCTCCTGCTCGCCGCCGCGAACCTGGCGGGAGTCGAAGGCACCGACTCGCTCGAGGGGGCGCACGCCGCCCTCGCCGCCGGCCTCGGGCCGGTCGTGGCCACGTTCTTCGCGGTCGGCCTGCTCGCTTCCGGTCTCGCCTCGACGTCGGTCGGCGCCTACGCGGGAGCCGAGATCATGCACGGCCTGCTGCACGTGCGCATCCCCCTGCTCGCACGGCGGCTGGTGACGTTGATCCCCGCTCTCGTGATCCTCGGGATCGGTTTCGATCCGACGCTCGCCCTCGTGCTCAGTCAGGTGGTGCTGTCCTTCGGGATCCCGTTCGCCCTGATTCCGCTGGTCGTGCTCACGGCACAGCGACGGACCCTCGGTGCCTGGGTCAATCGACGGTGGACGACAGCAGCCGGCATCGTGGCCTCGGTGCTGCTGATCGCACTGAACGGCGCCCTGCTCTGGCTGGTGCTGACGGGAGCCTGAGCCCGGATAGGCTCGGAGGCATGTCTGCCGAGAGCGCTCGCCGCACCGTCCGCATCCTCACCTGGACCGGCTTCGCGACCGGCGTCATCGGTGGGCTGCTGATCGCCTTCCCGAAGGTCATCGGGCCCGCCAGCCCCTGGGTGCAGCTGGCCCTCGGCGTGGCCACCCTCGTGCTGGCGTTCCGTGCCCGCAAGGTCGGCATCGACGAGGTCGAGGGGTTCGACGGCCGGCTCTCGCTGGCCGCCGCCCTCCTCGGATTCCTCGTCCTGTTCTTCGCGGGTCAGGCGGCGTTCATCTTCCTGAGCACCCTGGGCTGACCCCCGTCGCTGGGTCCCGCTGCTAGGCCGTCACGAAGCCCGTGACCAGGTAGAGCACGAACGACACACCGGCGGCGATCCCCGCGTACGGGAGGATCGCGATCATCAGGTTGAGCGGCTTGATGCCGATGGACCTCGACGCGAGGATGATGCCGTCCCCATAGAGGCAGGTGGTGCTGCCGAGCGCGGCGCCGGAGAACACGGCGGCACCCGCGAGGATCGGATCGGCGCCGAGCGCGAGCGCCAGCGGCAGCACGACCGGGGTGATCACGGCGGCCAGGTCCCAGAACGATCCGGTGGCGTACGCGTAGATGCCGCACACCGCGAAGACGATCGCCGGCAGCAGCGCCGGGGTGAGCACGGGCTCGGTGACCTGGATCACGAACTCCGCGAGCTGCAAGGCGATGTTCATCTCCTGCACCATGAACGCGAGGACCGTGAGGATCATGACGAACAGCATGCTCTCGATGCCCTCGAGCGCCGCGTCCAGCACCCCGCGGATGCTGAGCCGGCGCTGCACGAGCACGATGACCAGAGTGACCGCGAGAGCCGCGGCGGTACCGGCCACGACATTCGCATCGGTGGCGATCGTCACACCGACCAGCACGGCCATCGCGATCAGGAAGCCCCAGGGCTGCGGCTTGCGTTCGGTGTCGGTCGAGGTCGCGAGCGCGGTGGCCACGCGCTGCGCCGTGGAGCCGTCGGGGTCGTCGGTCTTGAGCTCCGCGAGGAGAGCGGTGCCCTCGGCCCGCCGCTCATCGTCAGTGGTTCCGAGCGGGAAGACATCACCGTCCCGGTCGGCACGCAACGCATCACGCTTGATCGCACCGAGCTTCGGCAGCCAGCCGGCGCTCATGAGGAGAGCCACGGCCAGGGCGGCCCAGCCGAAGAAGATGAACGGGATCGCCTGCAGGTAGGCGCCGAACCCTGTGCCGCCCACCGTGATCCCCTGCGCCTCGAAGAGTCCGGAGAAGAACAGCGCCCAGGTCGACACCGGGACGAGCACGGCGATCGGAGCGGCGGTCATCTTCGTGATCGCGCCGAGCTGCGTGCGCGGCACCCGGTATCGATCGGTGACCGGCTTCATCGAGGTGCCGGTGGTGAGCACGTTCAGGTAGTCGTCGACGAACAGCACGATCGAGAGCAGGAAGGTCAGCACGGTCGACTTGCGGCGCGAGGTGACGAACCGCTCCACCCACCGGGCGAAGTCCGTCACGATGCCGGACTTCTCGAACAGCATCATGAGTATGCCGAACAGCGCGACGATGAGCAGGAGCCACTGGGCGGTGGCGTTGGACAGCGCCTTGCCGGTGTACTCGACCCAGACGTCGAAGCCGCCCCAGCCGCCGAGGATCAGAGCCCCGGCGACGGTGCCGCAGAGCAGAGCGAAGAGAGTGCGCCGGGTGGCGACCGCGATGACGAGGATCACCGCGATGGGGAGGAGCGCGAGAGCGCCGAATTCTGGCATGGAAGTCACCTCAGTGTGAAGGGGATGCGAAGGAGGAGGAGTGGGGTCGAGCCGGGGGTCAGGACTCGGTGCCGCCGACGGTCGTCCCCTGCACGGGCAGGTCGGGGAGGTCGTCCGGAGAGACGTGCAGCGGGTTCTCCGCCCACACGGCGTAGTCGGCCCGGAACCCGGGAGCGATGCGGCCGAGGTCGGCATCTCCCTGAGCCAGGGCGGCGCCGACGGTGTAGCCGTGCAGCGCCTGGTAGGCAGTGAGCACCTGGTCGGGCTCGAACACCGGCGAGTCGGGGTCACCGGGACGCCGGCGCAGCATCGACCAGGCGAGGCCGATGCGGGCGTCGTTCTGGGCGATCGGCCAGTCCGAACCGAGGGCGAGCGGCGCCCCCGCTTCCCAGTAGTCCCGGACGCGCCAGGCGCGGGAGGCGCGTTCCGGCCCCAGCTTGCGCGACCAGTCGTCCGAGCCGTCGGCCTTGCGCCACTGCATGTGCAGGGGCTGCATCGAGGCGGTGATACCCGCAGCGGCGATGCGCGCGACGTCGCGGTCGGTCGTCGTCTCGAGGTGCTCGATGCGGTGCGGGGCTCCGCCGGCACTGCGCACTCCCGCAGCAAGGTACGCGTCGACGACCTCTCCGATGGCGCGGTCTCCGATCGCGTGCGTGGCCACCTGGAATCCGGCTTCCGCGTATCGTCGCACGGTGCGCGCATACGCGGCGGTGTCCTTCCAGAACGGTTCCCGTCCCGCGCCCGTCGTGTCGGGTTCGTACAGCCAGGCGGTGCCGGTCTCGACGACGCCGTCGGCGTACAGCTTGACGACACCGCCACGCCAGCGATCGCCGCGACGGTCACGCATGCCGAGGTTCACGGCCGTCCGCTCGTCATCGAACCCGGGCTCATGGTCGATCGCCGACACGATTCGGATCGGGAGACCCGGGCCGTGTTCCAGCGCATCCAGGAGCTCGAGCGTGGCGAAGCCGCCGTCCATGATCGTGCCGCCGGTGAGGCCGGAGTCGCGGAGCCCGCGGAGAAGCTCGTGGCCCACGGCCAGAGTCTGCGCCCGGTCCAGAGCGGGCGCGCGGAGGCGAACCGGTTCGTAGGCACCGAGTTCCCGCAGCTCGCCTGTCGGCCGTCCGTCCCGATCGACTACCACGCAGGAAGAGTCCTCGAATTCGCGGGCACCCGTGATGCCGGCGCGCTCCAGGCCGGCGCGGCTGGCGAGGGCGGTGTGCCCGTCGAACAGGATCAGGAGCGCCGGGAGCCCTCGGACCGCGTCCTCGATCGCCGCCGCCGTCATCGGCAGGTCGTGGAACACGTCGTAGTCGACGTTCCAGCCGCGCACCCACGGGTCGGCATCTTCGGCGAGCGCACGATCGGCTTCGACTCGAAGTGCGGCGAGAAGCGCCGCCCCGGCGGTCAGTCCTCCCAGGTCGATGCCCGCCGTCAGCTCGATCCCCTGGATCGGATGCAGGTGCGAATCGATGAGCCCGGGGGTCACGGCGGCGCCACCGAGATCCTGCACGATCGTGCGCGGACCGCGCAGGTCGCGGATCAGCGCGTCGTCCCCGACGGCGAGGAAGCGACCGTCGCGCACGGCGAACGCGGTGGCGTGCGGGCGGCGCGGGTCCATCGTCACCACGTGCGCGCCGGTGACAATGGTGTCGGCGTCGAAACCGGTCATGGGCAGTACCTTCGTCGGTAGTGAGTCCTCGGTATTGAAAGAGTTTCAATAAAGTACCAGACGCCCGAGCAGAATCGAGCACGATGACGAAATCCCCGCGCAGCGTCGGCCGTCCGTCCACCCAGGTACTCACCGAGGAGCGCATCCTGAAGGCGGCCTTCGCGCTCAGCGCCCAGCGCACGCCGCGCCAGTTCACCATGACCGCCCTCGCCGACTCGCTGGGCGTGCGCACCTCGGCGCTGTACCACCACTTCGCGAACCGGGACGCCGTGATCCGGGCGATGCGGGGACGCGTCAGTCGCTCGCTCGCCACCCCCGTGCTGCACGAACTTCCGGTCGAAGACGCGCTCCTGACCTGGGCGCACAGCTACCGGGACGCCGCGATCGCCGCCCCCGAAGCGATGGTCATCCTGGCGACCTCGCCGATCGACGCCGACGAGGGCTCGTTCGCCGACTACGAGCAGATCGCCCGCCTGCTCGCCGACGACGGCTGGCCGACCGACACCATCGTGGACGCCATCGTCGCCCTGGAATCGTTCATCATCGGCTCGGCACTGGATGCCCTCGCCCCCGCGGACAACATGGCTCCCGGAGCGCTTGCGCCGCAGTTCCCGACCTTCGCCGAGGCTGAGGCCGCACGTGCCCGTCTGAGCACGGACCCGGCGCGCCGCACCTTCGAGGTCGGAGTGCGGGCGTTGATCCGCGGGCTCGCTGCATGGGCGCGGGAGAGCACCGCGTAGGCTGGTCGGGTGGCCTCCCCCGCAGCTGACGACTATCTGAAGACCGTCTACGCGCACACCGAGTGGCAGGATGCGCCGATCACCCCGTCGGTGCTCGCCGCGAAGCTCGGCATCGCGCCCTCGTCGGTCACCGAGATGGTCAAGAAGCTCGCCGCCGCGGGGCTCGTCTCGCACGTGCCCTACGGCGCGGTGCGGCTGACGGAGGCCGGCACGGCCCGCGCCCTCGCGATGGTGCGCCGCCACAGGCTGGTCGAGACCTGGCTGGTGCAGGAGTTCGACTACGGCTGGGACGAGGTGCACGACGAGGCCGAGGTGCTCGAACACACCATCAGCGACCGACTGCTGGAAGGCATCGACGCCCGCCTGGGGCGCCCCCGCTTCGACCCGCACGGCGATGCGATCCCCGATGCCGACGGGCACGTGGAGCGGGTGCCGTTCGTGCTGCTGGCCGATGCCGCTGTGGGACACACGGGACGCGTGCTGCGGGTGAGCGACCAGGATCCGGAAGTGCTCCGCGCCGTGGAGGCCGCCGGCATCGCGGTCGGCGTCGAGGTCACGGTGACCGCCGCCGGTGTGTCTGTCGACGGCACCGACGCCGAGGTCGCGCACGCCGCGGACGTGATCTGGCTCACCGCCTGAACCGATCTGTTGCGGCACCCCTCTGCCACACGGACATGTGCCGGCAACACTCGCCCTCTAGGCTGTGCACATGGCACAACGTGACGACATCGAATGCTGGCTCACCGACATGGACGGTGTGCTCGTCCATGAGAACGACGCCATTCCCGGGGCGTCCGAACTGCTCGCCGGCTGGGAGAGCGCAGGCATCCCGTACCTGGTGCTCACCAACAACTCGATCTTCACCGCGCGCGACCTCTCGGCACGCCTCCGCATCAGCGGACTGCACGTGCCCGAGGAGCGCATCTGGACCTCGGCCCTCGCCACCGCCGACTTCCTGAAGCAGCAGCTGCCCGGTGGCTCGGCGTTCGTGATCGGCGAGGCCGGCATCCTCACCGCCCTGCACGACGCCGGCTTCATCATGACCGAGACGAACCCCGACTTCGTGGTCGTCGGCGAGACGCGCAACTACTCGTTCGAGGCGATCACGAAGGCGATCCGCCTCATCATCGGCGGCGCGCGGTTCATCGTCACGAACCCGGATGCCACGGGTCCGAGTACCGACGGGCCGCTCCCGGCCACCGGTGCGATTGCGGCCCTCATCACCAAGGCCACCGGCAAGGAGCCCTACGTGGTCGGCAAGCCGAACCCGATGATGTTCCGGTCGGCGCTGAACAAGATCGGCGCGCACTCGAAGCGCACCGGCATGATCGGCGACCGGATGGACACCGACGTCGTGGCCGGCATCGAGGCGGGCCTGCACACCGTCCTGGTCCTCACCGGGATCAGCGACCAGGCCGAGGTCGAGAAGTACCCGTTCCGCCCCGATGAGATCGTGCAGTCCGTGGCCGACCTGCTGCCGCGGATCACCGAGACGATCCCGACGGTGAAGACGAAGAAGTAGCCCATGGGCGCACTGGAAGACGGCGAGCGGATTCGGGCGGCCGATGCGGTCGCCTGGCGCACCTGGCTCCAGGAGAACCACGAGCGGACCACGGGCGTCTGGCTGTTGAGCGTGCGGGGTGCCGCCGACGGCGTCGAGTACGAGGACGCCGTGCGGCATGCGCTCTGCTTCGGATGGATCGACGGCCCGGTGCGCGTGTTCGGCGAGGGAACGGACGAGCGCGCCGTCGGACAGTGGTTCTCGCCTCGCCGTCCCGGCAGCGGATGGGCGGCGACGAACAAGGCTCGGATCGCGGAACTCGAGGCGGAGGGACTGCTTGCCCCGGCCGGGATCCGTGTGCTGGAGACGGCGAAGGCGAATGGCTCCTGGACCGTGCTCGACGGCCCCGAGGCCGGGATCGAGCCGGACGAGTTCGCCGCCGCCCTCGATGCCGTCCCCGCTGCGCGCGAGAACTGGGACGCGTTCCCGAAGTCGGTGAAGAAGTTCGGTCTCACGCACATCGCGATGGCCAAGCGCCCGGAGACCCGGTCGGCCCGCATCGCCAAGATCGTGGCGGATGCCGCGGAGGGGAAACGACCATGAACCAGAACGACCTGCTGTTCCTCGTGGTCTTCCTGATCCTGCTCAGCTCGCTGACCGTGTTCATCGTGCAGTTCGTGCGCTCCCGCCGTGGTCGCGGCGGCTCGGACGACGGCCGCGCGGGCTGGTGGGAAGGCCCCTGGGACGACGACGACCGCACGCGCTGAGCCCGCGCCCCCGCCCTTCCCCGCTGCGCGCCCGTCTGCCGTCCGGAGCAGATGTCGGGAGATTTCACGGATGTCGGGCGGATGAGGGGCATTCGCCCGACATCCGCCCATCCTCCCGACATGTGAACCGACGACAGGCGTGACACCTGCTCCCGCTCAGGACGCCAGCGACGCGCCGGGGATCGCGGCGAGCAGTTCCCGCGTGTACGGATGCTGCGGGTCGTCGAAGATGCGCTCCGGCGTGCCGCTCTCCACCACGACACCGCGCTGCATGACGTGCACCTCGTCGGAGATCATCCGCACGACGGCGAGATCGTGGCTGATGAACAGGTAGCTCAGGCCCAGGCGCTTCTGCAGGTCGGCGAGCAGATCGAGGATCTGCGCCTGCACCAGCACGTCGAGCGCCGAAACCGCTTCGTCGAGCACCACGAGCTCAGGCTCGAGCGCCAGGGCGCGGGCGATCGCGACGCGCTGACGCTGTCCGCCCGACAGCTCGTGGGGCAGACGCTCGGCCATCGCCGCGGGGAGGGCGACCTGTTCCAGCAGCTCGAGCACCCGCGCCTTGCGGGACGCCGTCGTGCCGATGCGGTGGACACGCAGCGGCTCGGCGATCGACTGCTCGACGGTGTAGCGGGGGTCGAGTGAGGCGTAGGGGTTCTGAAAGACGGGCTGCACCCGGCGGCGCAGGGCGAACAGCTCCTTGCGGCGGAGAGTGGTCAGGTCGAGCCCGTCGAACAGGATCGATCCCGACGTGGCGTCTTCGAGCCCGAGCACCATGTTCGCGGTGGTCGACTTGCCGGACCCCGACTCCCCCACGATCGACACCGTGGTGCCCCGCCGGATCTCGAAGCTCACCCCGTCGACCGCGGTGAACGTCTGCGGTTCCCCCGCTTTGGGGGCGCGGAGCGCGAACTCCTTGCGGAGGCCACGGATCTCCACGAACGGAGTGCCCGTTGCGGCCTCGCGCTGCGGCAGGGCATCCCGCCGGGACGCGAGGCTGGGCGCCGCGGCGAGCAGCTGCTTGGTGTACTCGTGCTGCGGGGCGCCGAGGACCTCGGCGGACGTCCCCTCCTCCACCACCCGGCCACGGAACATGACGACGATGCGGTCGGCGCGCTCGGCGGCGAGGGCCAGGTCGTGGGTGATCAGGAAGACCGCGGTGCCGAGCTCATCCGTGAGCGTGTCGAGCTGGTCGAGGATGCGTCGCTGGACCGTCACGTCGAGAGCGGAGGTGGGCTCGTCGGCGATGAGCAGGCGCGGCTTGCAGGCGAGACCCATCGCGATCAGCACGCGCTGCCGCATACCCCCGGAGAACTCGTGCGGGTACTGGTGAGCGCGCTGCGCGGCGTCCGCGATCCCCACCATCTCCAGAAGCTCGACGACCCGAGCCTTCGTGGCGTCTCCGTGCGTGTGACCGTGCACCTCGAGGGCCTCGCCGATCTGCTCGCCCACGCGCATGAGCGGGTTGAGGTTCGACATCGGATCCTGCGGCACGAGACCGATCCCCGCGCCGCGCAGCGAGATCATCGCGTTCTCGGGCAGATCGGTCAGCTCGCGCCCGTCGAAGCGGATGCTCCCGGCTGTGATCGCGCCGTTCTCCGGCAGCAGGCGGTTGACCGCCGCGGCGGTGGTCGACTTGCCCGATCCCGACTCCCCGACGACCGCGACGGTCTCACCGGCGGCGATGTCGATGTTGACGTCGCTGATCGCGGTGACCAGCTCGGAACCGGTCCGGAAGGCGACGGCGAGACCGCTGATGCTCAGCACGGGCTCGGTGATGCTCATGATGTTCTCGTTCCTTCGTTGTCGTCCAGGAGGGCGGGGAGCACCGCGCGCCAGAGCGCCTCGGTCGGTGCGGGTTCGGGGGCGAAGAGGCGGGTGCTCAGCAGCACCGCGGCGGTGCCGGTGTTCGGGACGATCCCGAGGGCACAGCCCGTGAAGCCGGGGTGCCAGAGCACGCGGGTCGGCCGGCCGGCGACGGCGACCGTGTCGCTGCGCCACCCCAGCGCCTGTCCGGCGTCCGGTCCGTCGCGGAAGAGCTCGGCGACGTCGTCCGGGCCCCACAGCGCGGGATGGCGCTCGGGTGCGGCGAGCGCCGCCCCCAAGGTCAGCAGGTCGGTCGCGGTGCTGAACAACCCCGCGTGGCCGGAGACGCCACCGAGAGCATGGAAGCAATTGCCGTCGTTCACGACACCGGTGATCTCCTCCTCGCGCCAGGTGAAGTCCCGCGCCGCGGTGAGGATCGGGTAGGGCTCCCCCGTGGCGACCATGCGACGTTCGGCGACGTCACCGATCGCGGACGAGGCCACGGGCCGACCCACGGGTCCGTATGCCGTGCGATCCAGGCCGAGGGGTGCGGTGACGAGCTCGCGGACGGCGGCGTCCAGAGGCAACCCGGTGACCGCCGCGACGATGCGGCCCAGGAGCATGAAGCCGAGGTCGGAGTAGTGGCGGGCGTCGTCGAGGGCGTATCGCAGCGGGATCGCATCCGCCGCGGCCGATGCGTCGCCTGCATGCTCACGGTCGAGGTAGAGAGGCTGCCACTCCCACAGGCCGGCGCGGTGCTGCAGGAGGTGGCGCACCGTCGTTCCCGGAGCGCAGGCGGTCCCGGAGACGAAGCGGTCGACCGGATCGTCGAAGCGCAGGTCGCCCCGGCTGATCAGTCTGAGGATCGCTGTCGTCGTCGCCGCGACCTTCGAGACCGAGGCGATGTCGAACACAGTCTCGGTGGTCATCGGGGTTCCGGCGAGGTCGGCCAGGCCGCCGGCCGTGACATCACGTCCCGCATCGGTCACGACGCCCGCGACGACTCCGCGCGGGGCGGCCTCCATCCCGAGGACGGCGGCGACGGCTGCGGCGGCGGTCATACGCGCACCTCCGTACCGCGGCCGAGGTCGCGATCGAGGTCGCGGTCGCGGTCGCGATCGATGTCGCGGTCGCGGTCGCGATCGATGTCGAGGAGGATGTCGGTCTGCGCGTCGGATGCGAGCCCGAGGATGCCCAGTCCCGTGCCCGCCCCGAGCGTCAGCACCTCACCGGACGGGGCGACCCCGCCCACCACGGGTGAGCGACGCAGCCAGGATGCCGCGTCCAGGTCGTGCACGACATCGGGGACGACGGCTGCTGCGAGGTGGGCTGCGGCACTCACGCCGACGTGGGACTCCATCATGCAGCCGATCACGACCCCCAGACCCGCCTCTCGTGCGGCCTCCGCGGCAGCGAGCGCCTCGGCCGGACCGCCCGTCTTGGCGAGCTTGATGTTCACGAGGGCGGCGGCTCCCCGATCGGCGATCACGCGCACGTCCTCGGCCGTCCGTACCGACTCGTCGGCCATGATCGGGGTGTCGACGGCCGCCGTCACCGCGGCGAGCGCGTCGAGGTCATGGGCGGCAACCGGCTGCTCGACGAGTTCGAGCCCGAGGTCCGCGTCCTCGGCGGTACGGATCACGCGGATCGCGGTCTCGGCGTCCCAGGCCTGGTTCGCGTCGATGCGCAGGGTGATGTCGGGCCCGACAGCCGCGCGGACGGCGCGCAGTGCGGCCACGATGTCGTGCGCGGCCGAGGCCTTGAGCTTGAGGCAGCCGAAGCCTGCGGTGACGTACTCCTCAGAAAGCGTCGCCACCGCCTCCGGCTCTCCCACGGACAGGGTCATATCGGTGCGGACGTGCGACGTTCTTGAGGAGTTGTGCACCGCGTGCGCGCGAGACAGCTCGGCCACGAGCGAGACCTCCCGCTGCTGGGCGGCGAGATCGGCGACCGCGCACTCGACAGCGTTGCGGGCGGCCGCATTGCCCCAGATCGACCGCGCGATGTCCCCCGGGAGCCCGGCGTCGCCGGCATCGCGACCGAGCACGGCGTCGGCGAGCGGACCTGCGACCGCGGCGGCGACGCTCTGCGGACTCTCCCCCGTGACGCGCCAGCTCGTGGCGGCTTCCCCGTATCCTCGGCGCCCCTCCGCATCGGTCGCCTCGACCAGCACGACGTCGAGACGGTCCGTCTGCCGCACGGCGGTGATGAACGGGCGCACCAGCGGTGACGACACCCGGAGCACGCGCAGACGCACCACGGTGCTCATGTCCACTCCTTGCGCATGCGCTGCTCGGGCTCGCCGAACTCCGGCTGCGTGCGGGTGGCCCCATCCGGATGCCAGCCCTTCGCCTCGTAGAAACCGATCGACGGCGCATTCGCTGCGAACACCCACAGTGTCGCAGCTTCGGCCCCGGCCTCCCGCAGCTCTGCCGTCGCCCGGGTCAGCAACGCTCCACCGATGCCGCCGCCGTGGGCACGGGGCGACACGTACAGGGAGTGCACGGCCCCGTCGATCCGCCCGTCGGTGTTCGACGTCGCCGCGTACCGGGTGATCCCGACGATCCCGCCGTCCCGCTCGGCCACGAGCACGATGCCCACCGGGTCGGAGAGCACCCGCCGCCACAGCGTCTCCGCGCGCGCGTCGGTCATGGCGTCGATCGCCGCATCGGGGAGGACGCCGCGGTAGCTCTCCCGCCAGCAGGCGAGGAACACCTCGAGCACCCCGGACAGGTCGTCCGGGGTGGCGGGGCGCACCTGGAGGGTCACGATGTCGCGGCCTCCGTGAGCACGAGGGAGTCGATGGCGGCGACGGGTTCCGGCATCTGCAGCGGACCGTCGCCCGGGGTGATCGTGCCCAGGATGCGCGGCTCACGAGCACCGGTGCCGCCCGGGACGATCGCGGGGACGCCGTGCATCGTGGACCAGCCGATCAGGGCGAGGAGGATCGCCTCCTTGCTGTCGGCCGCAGCCCCCAGCTCGTCGGCCAGCACGACCTCGGTCGCGGGCAGGGCGGCGCGCAGTCCGTCGAGGATCAGCGGATTGCGGCAGCCGCCGCCCGACACGGCGAGGAACCCGATGCCCGCGGCCTCCACGTCGCGTGCGACCGTGCGGACGGTGAGTTCGGTCAGTGTCCGCACGACATCCGCCACCGCGATCTCGCGCCCCTGCGCGGCGAGGTGCTCGTGCACGTAGCCGAGGTGGAAGTGCTCCTTGCCCGTGCTCTTGGGCGGGGTGAGCGCGTAGTAGGGGTCTTCGAGCAGAGCGGCCAGCAGCGTCTCGTCGACCTGTCCGGTGCGGGCGATCGCGGCGTCGTCGTCGTAGCCGAGCGGGTTGAGGTCGTGCTCCACGATGACCGCGTCGACGAGTGCGTTCGCGGGGCCGATGTCGTAGGCGACCAGGCCGTCCTGCCGCACCACCGTCATGTTCGAGATGCCGCCCAGGTTCAGGGCGGCGGACACCCCGGCGCGTGAGCGCAGCAGCAGCTCATCGAGGAACGACACCAGCGGCGCACCGTGGCCACCGACGGTGATGTCGCGGATGCGGATGTCGGAGACCACGGGGGCACCCACCTTCTCCGCGATCCAGGCGGGCTGCCCGATCTGCAGGGTGCCCCGCGCGTGCGCGCCGTCGACCCAGTGGTACACGGTCTGTCCGTGCGAGCAGACCGCGTCGATGCCGCCCACTTCTGCGGCGATGTCGGCCGCGACATCGGCGAACGCCTGACCGATGAGCGTGTCGAGCTCCGCGACCTCGGCGAGCGTCGTCTGCGCCGGTGGCAGCGCCGCGATCAGCCGTGACCGCAGTTCGGGGGCGTAAGGCACACTGGTCGCCGCGAGCACCGTGCCGCGCAGGTCCACGCCGTGCGCGGTGAAACCGCCACTGGTCGTGAAGTCGACGACGGCGGCATCGATCCCGTCGTGCGAGGTGCCGGAGATCAGTCCGAGGACGCGCATCAGTTCTCCTCCAGTGCGGTGCGCAGCCGGCCGTCGGCGGCATGCAGTCGTGCGGTCGCCGCCGCGAGATCCTCCCCGCGGCGGATCATGATCGACGCGAGCTTCACGTCATAGGCGGCCGATTCCAGAGCGGCCAGCGCCGCGTCCCGGTCGACCGCCGCGATGGTCTGCACCATCCGGATGGCCCGCTCACGCAGCTTGTGGTTGGTGGCCTTCACATCCACCATCAGGTTGCCGTACGCCTTGCCGTTTCGCACCATCGAGATGGTCGAGAACATGTTGAGCACGAGCTTCTGGGCCGTGCCCGACTTGAGCCGGGTCGAACCGGAGAGCACCTCGGGGCCGACCTCGACCTCGATCCCGTGCTCCGCCGTGGCACTGAGCGCGGTGCCGACGTTGCACGAGAGACCGATGCTGAGCGCTCCGAGCTCGCGCGCACGGCGGACCGCCGCGATCACATAGGGCGTGCGTCCGCTGGAGGCGATGCCGATCACGGTGTCGAGCGGACCGATGCCGGCCGCGTCGATCGCTGCAGCGCCCGCGTCCGCGTCATCCTCCGCACCCTCGACGGGGTTCACGATAGCGCCGGGGCCCCCGGCCATGATCGCGAAGACGAGCTCCGGCGGCGTGCTGAACGTGGGCGGGCACTCCGAGGCGTCGAGCACACCGATGCGTCCGGGGGTTCCCGCGCCGACGTAGACCAGGCGGCCACCCTGCGCCATGCGAGCGGCCGTCTCCTCGATGGCGGGCACGATCTGCGGCAGGGCGCGCTGCACCGCGGCGGGCACTGTGGCGTCCGCCTCGTTCATGGTCTGCGCGAGTTCCGCCACGCTCATCAGGTCGAGTTCCGCATAGCGCGGATCGCTGGCTTCCGTGGCCAGTCCGCCGAGATCCTCCCGGGTCATCGCTTTCCTCTGTTCCGGGGGTCGAGACTGTCGCGCAGCCCGTCACCGAGCAGGTTCAGGCCGACGACGAGGAGCACCACGATCACACCGGGCGCGATCATCGTCCACGGCGCGATCGTCACGAGCGTGCGCGCCTCGAAGATCATCGAGCCGAGCGAGGGTGCCGGCGGCGGTGTGCCGAGACCGAGGAAGCTCAGCGAGGCCTCGGTGAGCACGGCCCACGACAGGGAGAGCGTGACCTGCACAATGATGATCGACGTGATGTTCGGCAGCACGTGCCGGAACATGGTCGCCATGCGACTCTGACCCGTGCTCTTGGCCGCCTTGACGTACTCGACCTCGCGCAGCGACAGCACGGGCCCTCGGGTGACGCGGATGAAGATCGGCACGTACACGATCGCGATGGCCACGGCGATGGTGAACCAGTTGCGGTCGAACACCGACGCGAGCGACAGGGCCAGCAGCAGCGGCGGGAACGCGAACAGCACGTTGGTCACCGCCGTGATCGCGCCGTCGGAGATGCCGCGGTAGAAGCCGGCGATGAGTCCGCACACGGTTCCGACGACGGTGGCGAAGGCCACCGCGACCACCGAGATCAGCGCCGAGTTGGCGACACCGGCGGCCACGCGGGAGAACACGTCGCGACCGAACTGATCGGTGCCGAACCAGTGCACGGCGGACGGCGGCTGCAGGCGGGACGGCGGATCCTGCGCGAGCGGGTCGAACGGCAGCAGCCCGAACGCCGAGACGAGGCTCAGCACCGCGAGCAGGACGACGATGATGAGGCCCGTGAGTCCACTGCGACTGCGCAGCAGGAGACGCACGCGCTCCATGCTGCGCCCGCCGCCGGGGGCGAGGGTCGGAGTCTGAGAGATGTCGGTCATGCGGCACGCACCCGAGGATCGATGACCCGGTAGAGCAGGTCGGTGAGCAGGTTGACGATGACGAAGGCGAGCGCGATCACGAGGACGGTGCTCTGCACGAGTGCGTATTCCTTCTGCTGGATGCCGAGGAGCACCTGTCGCCCGATGCCAGGGAGCGAGAAGATCTGCTCCACCACCACGGCGCCGCCGAGGAGGTAGCCGAACTGCAGGCCGGTCATCGTGACGATGGGAACCAGGGCGTTGCCGAGCACGTGACGCACCTGCAGCCGCCGCGGCGGGACGCCCTTCGCCCTGGCCGTGCGGATGAAGTCGTTGGCGCGGATCTCGAGCACCGCGGTGCGGGTCGTGCGCATGATCGGCGCGGCGATGCCGAAGCCGAGCACGATCGAGGGCAGCAGCATCTGCTGGAGGTTCAGCAGCGGGTCCTCGAACAGCGTGGCGTAGGCCTGACCGTTCGGGTTGAAGCCGAACGAGGAGGCGAGGATCGCCAGGAGCGCCGTCCCGAGCAGGAACGCGGGGATCGAGAGACCGGCGAGGCCGACGACCTGTCCGACGCCGTCGCGGAACGAGTCGGGCTTCGAGGCGGAGAGCATTCCGAGGGGGATGCCGATGGCCAGGGCGATCACGATCGAGAAGATCGCGAGCTCGAAGGTGACGGGAAGAGCGGCGGCGGTGAGATCGAGGACGCTGGTCTGTGCTCGAGAGGAGAAACCGAGGTTGCCGGTGAAGATGTTGCCCAGCCAGGAGAAGAACTGCACGAAGAGCGGCTGGTCGAGGCCGTAGTAGGCCTCGAGGGCTGCGCGTTGCGACGGCGTGAGGGCGGCCGCCTCCGTGCCGAGGCCGGAGCTGATCTGATCGCCGGGGATGGCCCGCAGCATCAGGAAGACGAAGATGGCGACGCCGAGGAGCGTGCCGAGTGCGGCGACGATGCGTCGCAGCACGCTGTTGCGGAGGAGCTGTCTGAACATGCGCGTGTGGGGGTGCCTGTCGTCGGGGAGGGAGGGGGCGCGGGGTGGCCGCGCCCCCTCCGATCCGCTACTTGATGGAGGTGGTCCGCAGGTACTGCAGCGAGCCGTTCGCCATCGGGACGAAGCCGTCGACGGTCGAGGAGGTCGCGGTGTAGGTGTAGCTCGTGAACAGCCAGATCCACGCGGCGTTGTCCTCGAGGTTCTCGGAGACCTGCGCGTAGATGTCCTTGCGCTTCTCCGGGTCGGCCGTCTGGCGACCCTCGGCGAAGAGCGCGTCGAGCTCGGGCGAGGAGTATCCGGCGACCTTGTTCAGGTTTCCGGTGCTGGTGAAGTAGCGGCCGTACATGCCGTCGGGGTCGGGACGACCGCCGTTGAGGGCGACGGCGGCGTCGAAGTCGGCCGCGATCCAGCGGTCGACGAACGCGCCGGACTCGAGCACCTCGAGGTCGAGCGTGATGTTCGCGTCGGCCAGCTGCGCCTTGAGGTTCTGGGCCTCGTTCACCGACGTCGCATACTCACCCTGGGAGACGATCGTCTTGATGGTGACGCCGTCCTCCTTGCCCGCCTTCTTCAGGTACTCGGCGGCCTTGTCGAGATCGCGCTCGGGGCACGGACGCGCCTCCGGGTCGGACTTGTACGCGGGAGAGGTGAGGGGACCGGTGACTTCGCCCTCGCCGAGAGCTGCCGTGTCGAGCACCTCCTGGCGGTCGATCGCGCACTGCATCGCGAGTCGCACGTTGACGTCGGTCAGGTCACCGCGCGTGGCGTTCAGCTGCAGCGCGTGGTAGCTCAGCTGCGGGGTCGTGGCAACCTCGACGTTCGCGCCCTCGGCGGTCTGTGCGACCAGCGGGTCGTCGAAGACGGCCAGCTGCACGTTGCCGGACTGCATCGCCGACACGATCGATGACTCGTCGGGGATCACCCGGAACTCGACCGTGTCGAGCAGCGCCGCGTCGCCCCAGTAGTCCTCGTTCTTCGCCAGCGTGATCGACTGGCTCGCCTTGCGGTCGTCGAGGATGAAGGGACCGGTGCCGTTGGGCGTGGTGTTCAGCCCCTCTTCGGTGTCGTCCGAGGAGAGCATCGCCATGTTGATCACGGCGAGGTTCGCGGGAAGCGCGGCGTCGGGAGCGCTCAGGGTGAGGGTGACGGTGTTCTCGTCGGTGGCCTCGACCGCGGTGACGGAGGCGAGAGAGCTCGCTGCGACGGCCGCCGTCTCCTCGGCGGCGATGGCGTCGAGCGAGTACTTCACGTCTTCGGATCCGAAGGTGCTGCCGTCCGCGTAGGTGACGCCCTCGCGCAGGTGGAAGGTCACGGTGAGACCGTCTTCCGAGACGTCCCACGACTCGGCGAGGCCGGGGACCACGTTGAGGTCCTCATCGAACTCGGTCAGCGTGCCGTACAGGTTCTGCAGGACGTTGACGGCCTGGAACTGCGTCGCCTTCCAGGGGAAGAGCGTGTCGGGATCGCTCGTGACGCCGATGACGAGGTCGCCGCCGGCCTCACCCGTCGACGGAGTGTCGGACGCGGGTGCGGAACAACCGGTGATCACGAGCGCCAAAGCGACACCCGTGGCTGTGAGAGCGCCGAATGACGCCCGCCGTGCTGTGCTCATTGCTGATTCCTCCTGGCTGGGACGCGTCGCCGTGGCGTCGGGTCAGGCTCTGTTGCCTGCCGCCCGCGAACATCGTCGGTCTGGGTTGGTACTAAAAGTACACGACAGACACTACTGATGTAACAGAAGTTCCTCTACTGTTATGAACAGCGATCGGAGACCCTATGCCCCACGAAGCCGCCCGCGACGATGCCGGCGCACACCCCGTGCTCGTCCGCATGCGTGCGATCCGTCCCGAGCTGCGTCCGAGCGAGCAGCGCATCGCCGACCTCTTCCTCTCCGATCCGGCGGGGACCGCCGGACTCTCCATCGCCGAACTCGCCCAGCGCTGCGACACCTCGACCACCTCGGTGGTGAGGTTCTGCAAGCGCCTCGGCTACGAGCACGTGCGCGAGCTGCGCAACCACGTGCTGCGCGACGTCGAACGCGAGACGTTCGACACGGCCGCGCTCCCTGCCGTCTCCGGCGACATCGACCGCAACGACACGCTGTCCGACATCGTCGCGAAGGTGTCGCTGGCCGAGACCCTCTCGCTCGCGGACACCGCCAAGGTGCTCGACACGGAGTCACTGCGCGCTTCCGTCGACGCCATCACGTCCTCAACCAGGGTCGACATCTTCGGTGTGGGTGCGAGCTCCATCGTCGGACTCGACCTGCAACGCAAGCTCACCCGGATCGGGCGCACGGCACTGGACTGGTCGGACCCGCATGCTGCCTGGACCTCGGCGGCGACGCTCGGCCCCGGCAACGTCGCGATCGCGGTGTCGCACACCGGCACCACGACCGACACGATCGAGTTCCTGCTGCTCGCCCGCCAGACCGGGGCGACGACGATCGCGATCACGAACCATGCCGGCGCTCCGCTGGCCGACCAGGCGGACATCGTACTGACGACCGCCGCGCGCGAGACCGGCTTCCGGTCGGGTGCCCTCGGCAGCCGGATCGCCCAGCTGATGGTGGTCGACTGCATCTTCATCGGCGTCGCACAGTCGAACTACGACCGCTCGATGGAGGCTCTGCGCGACACCTTCGCCGCCGTCCACCGCGTGCGGAAGACGGGGGCGTGACCGCCCGCACCCGGCGAGCGCGAGCGGGGCTGTTCACCGCCTTCGCGGGCCTCGGGGTCACGGCCGCCTTCGTCCCCGCGGTCCTGCCCTCCACCGAACGCGCGATGGCGACCGACCTCAGCGCCGCGGTCCCCGCTCTCTTCGGCGGGCTCTTGATCGGAGTCTTGAGCTCGGGCCCGCTCTTAGTGCGCCGTCCACCGCGCACCACGCTGATGCTCGGCAGTGCCCTCCAAGCCGTGGCGATCATCGCCGCATCCGTGGCAGACGCACCCGCCGTGTTCATCGCCGCGGCCGCCGTCGCCGGATTCGGGTTCGGGCTGGTGGAGGCCTCGGGATCCGTGGCGGCGAAGTCCGTGGCCGCCGGCAGCGCGACGGGGCTGCTCAGCGCTCTGCTCGGCACGGTCGCGGCGTGCGCCGCGGTCACGCCCCTGCTCGTCGCCGTGGGGTCCGGGACGCGTCCGCTGCTCGGCATCCTGGCGATCGTGCCGCTCCTGGCTCTGGCGATGCTCGCGGGACCGGCGGCCCCGATCTCCCCCGCCGAGACTCCCGCGCATCGGGACGTTCGCGGGCTTCTCACGCTCCTGCCCTTCGCCGTCGCACTCCCCCTGTACGTCGGCGTCGAGACCGTGCTCTCCGGGTGGTCGGCGGTGATCCCGGAGCGGATCCTCGCGGTCGATCCGGGCCTCGCCGCGCTGGGGACCTCGGCGTTCTGGACGCTCATGGCCGTCGGGCGGTTCAGCGCAGCGGGACTGCGCCGCCTCTTCATCTCACCGATCGTGATCCTCGTGTCCGCGACGGGTGCCGCGGCGGTCCTGATGGCGACCGCGGGGATACTGGTGGAGTCCGCGCCGGGAGTGGCGCTCGGTGCGCTGGCCGCCGTGGTCGTCCTTCTCGCACCCAGCTACGGCCTCATCCTGGGACTCGCCCTCGATCATCTCGATCCCGCGCGCAGCGCTGCGGTGACCGGCGCGCTCGTCGCCTGCGGGGCCGTCGGGGGGACGTTCGTGCCGACGGTGATCCTCCTGATCGGACGGGATCCGGCATCGAGTACGACGTTCCTCGTGTCCGCCGGGCTGTGCGCGCTCATCCCGGTGCTGATGCTGGTCGCCGCACGTTCCCCTCGTCGGGCTTCCGTACGCTGACACCTCCTGCACACCCGCCGATATCGTCGATCCCTTCACGGATGCCGGAATACCGGAGCACCCACCCGCGAGTCCGGCGTAACGTCGACGACACACCCATCCGCAGCGAGGAGAGCACGCGTTGTCCACCGAGGTCCTGGCGATCATCATCAGCGCGATCGGCGTCGTGCTGACGATCACGGCGAGCCTCTTCGCTGCTGGCGCCTGGATGGTCCGCCGCATCGATGACCGCATCGATGCCGTCGACGAAAAGCTCAGCACCCGCATCGACGCCGTCTCCGAAACTCTGACCGCCCGCATCGACGCCGTCTCCGGAACTCTGACCGATCGCATCGATGCCGCATCCGAGACGCTGACCGCCCGGATCGATGCGGTCGCGGCCGATGTCACCGACCTGAAAGTCGCCGTCGCCCGGCTCGAAGGACCACCCCGACACCTGCTCACTGCGCGCCGGTGAGCAGGGCGTGCGGGGGCCTACCGGAGCACGAGAGCAGCGGCGCCGATGAGCGGCCCTTCGTCGCCGAGCCCCGAGCGCACGACGCGGGTACGGCGCGAGTACTCGTGGGCCGCGCTCGCGGCGAGTGCCTGCTGCACGAGGTCGATGTAGTCCGCCGACACGCGCGAGAATCCGCCGCCGATGGCGACCACGTCGAGGTCGACGAGGGTCGCGGCATCCGCCAGCGCCTCCCCCACCTCGCGGGCCGAACGCTCGATCGCCGCCCGCGCGAGGGGATCGCCGGCCGCCGAGTCCCGCGCGAGGTCTTCGCCGGTGGCGCCGGTCCACCCCTGTTCCTGCGCCCACGCGGCGCTCGCGGGGCCTGACGCGATCTCCTCGAGCGTCAGGCCGCCCTCGCGACGCACCTGCCCGAGGTGACCGGCATTGCCGGTGGCTCCGGGGATGTAAGCGCCGTTCGCGACGAAGCCGCCGCCGACACCGGTCGAGACCACGATCGACAGCGAGGCGCCGGCGCCCTGCGTGGCGCCGAGCCACGATTCCGCGAGCGCGAGAGCACCGCCGTCATGGCCGAGCACGGTGCGCACGTCGCCCCCGAGGACAGTGGACGCCGCGGCGCGGACCGCCTCTTCCAAGACGAAGCCGCGCGCGAGCGGCATGTTCACCGGCATGATCGCGCCGAGAGAGCGGTCGACGGGACCGGCACTGCCGATACCCGCGCCGACGAGCTCCGCGTCGGCCGGAAGGGCGGCGAGCGCGTGCTCGACGATCGCGACGACGGCCGCGTCCAGAGACTCGAACGTGGCGTCCCGACCGGTCGGCTGGCGACTGCGACTCCCGGGGAGCAGCCGGCCGTCCTCCGCGACGAGTGCGGCCTCCATCTTCGTGCCGCCCACATCGACGGCGAGCGCGTAGCGCGTCACTGGGGGTCGAGCCCGAGGTCGTCGAGGTCGAAGGCCGCGCGCCATTCCAGACCCTCGGCTTCGATCGCGGACTGTGCGCCGGTCTTCCGGTCGACGATCACGGCGACCGCGACGATCTCGGCGCCTTCTTTGCGCAGGGCTTCGACGGCCTTGAGCGCGGACTGGCCCGTGGTCGAGGTGTCTTCGAGCACCACGACGCGCTTGCCCTTGACGTCTGCGCCCTCGATCTGACGACCCCGACCGTGGTCCTTGGGCTCCTTGCGCACGACGAAGGCGTCGAGCGGGGTGTCGGTGGCGACCGACGCGTGCAGCACCGCGTTCGCGATGGGGTCGGCGCCGAGTGTCAGCCCACCGACCGCCACGACGTCGAGGTCGCCGATCAGGTCGAGCATGATGCGGCCGATCGCGGGAGCGGCACGGTGGTCCAGGGTGAGCTTGCGCATGTCGACGTAGTACGTCGCCTGCTTGCCGCTGGAGAGGGTGAAGTCGCCGTGGAACACCGCCTCATCTTTGATGAGGTCGAGGAGTGTCTGGCGGTCTGCGTCGAGTGCGGTCACGGCATCCAGTGTAGGAGGCACACCCTAGGCTTGAGGCATGCGCTTGGCCACCTGGAACGTCAACTCCATCCGCACCCGCGTCACCCGCACCGTCGAATTCGCCGTCCGCGAAGACATCGACGTGCTGGCGATGCAGGAGATCAAGTGCAAGCCGGAGCAGTTTCCCTACGCGCCGTTCGAGGAGGCCGGGTACCACGTCGAGGTGCACGGGCTGAACCAGTGGAACGGGGTCGCGATCGCGAGCCGCCTGCCGATCACCGACGTACGCACGGCCTTCGACGGA
Organism: Microbacterium sp. J1-1; assembly: GCF_024498615.1. Classification (NCBI taxonomy): domain Bacteria; kingdom Bacillati; phylum Actinomycetota; class Actinomycetes; order Micrococcales; family Microbacteriaceae; genus Microbacterium; species Microbacterium sp. J1-1. Next base: position 3,358,319 of record NZ_CP089590.1, read on the forward strand.
ATGCCGGGCTTCGCCAAGGGCCATGAGGGTCCGGATGCTCCTCTCGAGGCGCGCGCGCTCGGCGTCATGGTCGACGGAGTCAGGGTGTGGAGCCTCTACGTACCCAACGGCCGCTCCCTGGAAGACCCCCATTACCTGTACAAGCTGCACTGGCTGGAGCAGCTCAAGAAGTCGACGGCGGCCGAGCTCTCGGCGAACCCCGACCTCCCGCTCGCCCTGGTCGGCGACTTCAACATCATCCCGTTCGATCACGACAACGGCGACCCCGACATCGTGATCGGCCGCTCCACCCACGTCTCCCCGCAGGAGCGCGACGCGTTCTTCGCGTTCCAGGATGCCGGGGTCACCGATGTGGTGCGCCCATTGATCCCCGAGGGCTTCACCTACTGGGACTACCAGCGGCTGAAGTTCCCCCGCAACGAGGGCGTCCGCATCGACTTCGTCCTGGGCTCGCGCACGCTGGCCGAAGCGGTGACCGGAGCCTCCATCCACCGTGACGAGCGCAAGGGCGAACAGCCCAGCGACCACGTACCGGTGGTGGTCGACCTCGATGGGCGCCGGTTGGGCACCGGTGGCGCTGAGGACGACGACGACCTGCCGATGATCTTCTCCTGAATGCCCATCCGATGAGCGTGCGGCTGATCGCCACCGACCTCGACGGCACCCTCCTGGACTCGACGTCGGCCGTCAGCACGCGCACCCGCGCGGCGCTCGACGCGGCACGGGAGCGCGGCATCCACGTGGTCCCCGTGACGGCCCGCCAGCCGATCGGGCTGCGAGCCATCGCCGCGGATGCGGGTTTCGACGGATGGGCCCTGTGCAGCAACGGCGCCTACGCCGTGCGCCTCGACGACGGACGGATGCTTTTCGCGGAAGAGCTTCCGCCCGAGACGATCCGTGCCCTCGCCGAGGCTCTGCGCGCGAGCATCCCTGGCCTGTTGTTCGCGAGCGTGCGCGAGGCCGGCGAGACGTTCGTGGCCGAAGACGGTTACGCCGCGATCGCTGCACTCACCGACCACAAGCGCGACCCCGCCACGATGGGCGGTGTGCCGTTGGAGCAGGTGCTCGCCGCCCCCAGCCTGAAGTTCGTGATCCGCCACCCCGAACTCGCGCCCGACGCGCTGTTCGACACGGTACGTTCCCTCGGGCTGACCGGCTTCGAGGCGACGCTCTCGGGCGCTCCGTTCGTGGAGGTCATGGCCGAGGGCGTCACCAAGGCCACCGGCTTGGCCCGACTCTGCGAGCACCTCGGTATCGACCGCACCCATGTGGTGGCCTTCGGCGACGCGCTCAACGACGTCGAGATGCTCCGCTGGGCAGGGCGCGGCGTCGCGATGGCCGACGCCGAACCTCTCGTGCAGGATGCGGCCGACGAAACGACCTCCTCCAACGATCAGGACGGTGTGGCGCGTGTGATCGAGCGGCTTCTCGGCTGAGACTCACTCGAACGTCCCGACCTGCGGCACCCGATCGGTCCGCGCGTAGCGGAGCAGCGTCACTCCGGCCTCGTCGACGATCGGCGGCTCCAACAACCGCAGCACCGAGGGAAGCGCATCGTCGTCGAACACCTTCTTGCCCGGGCCGAGCAGCAGCGGATACACCCAGAGGTTCAGCTCGTCGAAGAGCCCCTCGGCGAGCAGCGTGTGGACGAAGTCGATGCTGCCGATCACGTGCACTTCGCGGTGGGCCGCCCTCATCGCCGCGACCTCCGCGGCGAGGTCGGCACCGACGCGCGTGCTGCCCTCCCAGTCGAGCGTGAGATTCGCATCCCGGGTCGCGACGTACTTGGGCACGCGGTTGAAGAGCCTGCCGATGTCGCCGGACTCGCCCGAGGTGTGATGCGGCCAGTATGCGGCGAAGATGTCGTACGTGCGCCGGCCGAGCAGCAGCGCGTCGAGCCCGCGCATGCCCTTCTCGATCTCGGGCCCGACACCGGACGAGGGGTATCCGGCCTGCCAGCCGCTGAACCGGAAACCGCCGGAGGGGTCCTCATCGGTGCCGCCCGGCCCCTGAGCGACGCCGTCGAGGGAGGTGAAGAGATCGATCAGGATGCGGCCGGATGCCTGTTGTTCATCGGGATACGGGCTGTTCATGTCGTGCTCCCTAGGTCAGTCGTGCGATGCGGAAGGTGTCGGCGAACGAGTCCAGCAGCGATTCGTCGCCCCGGACGACCGCGACGATGTCCTGCGCGAGGGCCTCTGCCGGGGTGACATCGCCGCCGATGAGACGACGGATGCCGGGTCCGGCGACGATCACCGCGTCCGGAGCGCCGTCGGGAAGACGTCCGCCGACCGGCGGCGCCGGAGGTGCGATCTGCGCGACCCGGAGCTCGCCGTCGTGCACGGACGCACGGAGGGCGACGTCGCCGACATGCAGCTCGTACTCGGCATCCATGGCGGATTCCGCCTGGAACGCCGTGCGCAGGGCCATCGTGAGCGAGTCGGGCGTGACGACGTCACCCTCTGCGGGATCCCCCATCGCCTGGAACCCCCATCGTCCGAGGGCGAGCATGATCGGCTCGAACGAGCGCCCGTACGGGGTGAGTTCGTACACGAGCCCGCAATTGAGCAGCGGTACCCGCCGTACGACCCCACCCTCCTGGAGATCCTTCAGCCGGGTGGACAGGATGTTGGTCGGAATGCGCGGCAGGCCCTGCTTGAGGTCGGTGTAGCGACGGGGTCCGACGAGCAGATCACGGACGATGAGCAATGCCCACCGCTCCCCGATCAGCTCGACCGCCGTCGTCACACCGCAGTATTGACCGTAGCTGCGCGCCGCCATGTCAGGCCGACGCGGCGGTGTCGGCCACGTGGTCCGGCCCGTTCTCGACGGCTTCGGGGGTCATGTAGAGGAAGCCGAGGGAGTTGCCGTCCGGGTCGTCGAGGTCGCGCGAATACATGAAGCCGTAGTCCTGCGCGGGCTTCGGCTCGGATCCACCGGCGGCCAGGCCCTTGGCGAGGATCGCGTCGACCTCCTCGCGCGAATCCTGGCTGAACGCGACCGACACCTGCAGAACGTCGTTCGGGTCGGCGATGGGCTTGTCGGTGAACGTCTCGAAGTACTCACGCCGGAGGATCATGAAGTAGATGTCCTCGCTCCACACGACGCACGCGGCGTTCTCGTCGGTGAACGGAGGGCTGATCTCACAGCCCAGCGCCACGTAGAAGGCCTTGGCGCGTTCGAGGTCACGGGTGGGCAGATTCACGAAGACCTTGGTCATGTCGACTCCCTTGTCGGTGTGGATATCGGTGTGGACCCATCGATCGTGAGCCCCTGTCGACAAGCTTGCAAAAAACAACTTTGCTTGTCAATAGCAAGTAATCGCTGGCAAGCAATCGTCCCTACCCACCGATCCGCCGCCAGGGGGATGCCACGGCAGACGCCCCGCCCTACGGTGGAGGGATGGCCGCCGAACCGTTCACCCGCACGCCGACCGAACGCGAACGGCGCAACGACCTCTTCCTGGCGCTCGCACTCTTCGTCGGCGCGATCCTCAGCGCAGCCCTGTCCTCGATCGCGCAGGTGTACGGCGACGAGCAGGCCGACCTGTGGACCGCGCTCGTGTACGCGGTCGTCGTCGCCATCCCTCTCGCCTTCCGTCGTCGTTGGCCCGGCACCGTCGCGGTGGTCGTCTCCGTCGCCTACTTCGCCGCCGTCACCGTGCGGGTTCCCGAGATCTATGTCGGGAACATGGCGATGTTCATCGCCCTGTACACGGTCGGCGCCTGGATGAACGACCGCCGGCGTGCACTGATCGTGCGGGTGGCGATCATCGTCGGCATGTTCGTGTGGCTGCTGATCACGATGTACCGCGATGCGATCACGGAGGCGGACGACGCCGATGTCATCGCCGGGGCCATGTCACCCTACGTCGCGTTCATGCTCATCCAGCTCCTGCTGAACGTGCTCTACTTCGGCGGTGCGTAATACTTCGGCGAGCGCTCGTGGGCGGCCGCGGAGCAGCGGTCGGTGCTCGAAGATCGCACGGTCGAGCTGGAACGCGAGCGCGAGGTCACGGCGGCACAGGCCGTCGCCCTCGACCGGGTGCGGATCGCCCGCGAGCTGCACGACGTCGTCGCCCACCACGTCTCGGTGATGGGCGTGCAGGCGGGGGCGGCGCGTCTGGTGCTCGATCGCGACACCACCGAGGCCGCACGCATCCTCTCCGGCATCGAGGGGTCGGCGCGCGACGCGATCCACGAGCTGCGCCAACTGCTGGAGACTCTGCGCACGCCCGGCGGCGAGGCCACCGACACCGCCTCCACGCTCACCCTCGACGACATCGCCGCGCTCGCCGAAGCATCGACCGAGGCGGGGCTGCCGACCGACTATGCCGTGATCGGCGACCCCGTCCCGGTTCCCTCCCTCGTTGCCGTGAACCTGTACCGGATCGCACAGGAGTCGCTGACGAACGCCCGTCGCCATGCGGGCTCCGGTGCCACCGCCGACGTCCGTGTGCGCTACGACGACGACGGCGTCGAGATCGAGATCGTGAACACGGGGCGCGCGGTCACCCACGTGCGTCCGGGGCTCGGTCAGCTGGGAATGCGAGAACGCGCCGCGGCATCCGGCGGCACTCTCGAGGTGACCTCCCGGCCGCTCGGCGGGGTGCGCGTGCGGGCCAGGGTGCCGCTTCCGACCCCGGACCGGGCGGGAGCGCGCCGATGAACGGCCCGTTCCGTGTGCTGCTGGTCGATGACCATGCGCTGCTGCGCGCGGGCTTCCGCACCATCCTCGACACCCAGCCCGACATCACCGTGGTGGGCGAAGCGTCCTCGGGCGCGGAGGCCGTCGCTCAGGCATCCGCGCTGCGCCCCGACGTCATCACGATGGACGTGCAGATGCCCGACATGGACGGTATCGAGGCGACCCGACGAATCGTCGCCGACCCGGAGATCACCGCGGCCATCGCGATCGTCACCACGTTCGATCGCGACGACTACCTGTACCAGGCACTGGATGCGGGAGCCAGTGGCTTCCTGCTCAAGAACGCCGGTGCCGAAGACCTGATCGCCGCCGTCCGCGCGCTCGCCGCCGGCGACGGGATGCTCGCCCCCGAGGTCACACGCCGCGTCCTGGCACGGTTCGCCGCCGCCCCCGCACAGCCGATCGCGGCCCCCTCGATCGAGAGCGCCGCGATCCCGAAGCTCACCCTCGCCGAACCCCTCACCGAGCGCGAGGCCGAGGTGCTGACGCTGCTCGCCGACGCCCGCAGCAACTCCGAGATCGCCAAGGCGCTGTTCATCGGTGAAGCCACGGTGAAGACGCATGTCTCCCGCATCCTGCAGAAGCTCGGCGCGCGCGACCGGGTGCAGGCGGTGGTCCTCGCGCATCGCATGGGTCTGGCGTGAGCACCGCGGCCCACCGCGCGCGCTAGCCTCGGAGCCATGCCCGAAGCCGCACCCCTGTCCCGTCCGATCCTGGCGGGGGTCGTGACGGCACTCGTCGGATTCACCAGCTCCTTCGCCGTCGTGCTGACCGGGCTCGACGCCGTGGGAGCGGACGCGGCGCAGGCGGCGAGCGGACTCCTCGCGGTCAGCCTCACGATGGGACTCGCGTGTGTGGTGCTCGCGTGGCGGTATCGGATGCCGATCACGGTCGCGTGGTCCACACCGGGTGCGGCACTCCTCGTCGCGACCGGCACCGTCGAGGGCGGCTGGTCGGCGGCGGTCGGCGCGTTCCTGGTCACCGCCGCGCTGATCCTGCTCACGGCTCTCTGGCCCGCGCTCGGCGCCCTGATCGCGCGCATCCCCCCGTCGATCGCGCAGGCCATGCTCGCCGGTGTCCTGCTGCCGCTGTGCCTGGCGCCGATCACGGGCATCGTCGCGAACCCCTGGGGCGTGGTGCCGGTCGTGCTCACCTGGCTGGTGTTCGCCCGCCTCGCGCCGCGCTGGGCGGTACCGTTCGCCTTCGTGGCGGCGACCGCGGTGGTCGCGGTGTCACTGATCGGCGCGGGCACGACCTTCGACGCCGCGCTGCTCCTGCCGCGCCTCGAGTTCACCGCCCCGACGTTCACGGTCGGCGCGCTGGTCGGTCTCGCCCTCCCCCTGTTCATCGTGACGATGGCCTCGCAGAACGTCCCGGGGATCGCGATCATGCGCAGCTTCGGATACGAAGTGCCGTGGCGTCCGGCGATGCTCGTGACGGGTGTCGGCACCGCGCTCGGCGCCACCGCCGGTGGGCACGCGATCAACCTCGCCGCGATCAGCGCCGCGCTCGCCGCCTCACCGGATGCCGATCCCGACCCGAAACGTCGCTGGGTCGCCGGCGTCTCGACCGGGGCGTCGTACCTCGTGCTGGCGGTGTTCTCCGCCGCGTTCGCCGCGCTCGTGGTGCTCGCGCCCACGGCGGTGATCCCCGCGGTGGCCGGTCTGGCGCTCTTCGCCGCTTTCGGATCGTCGGTGCAGCAGGCCATCGACGATCCCGGCGAGCGCATCCCCGCCGTGGTGACCTTCCTGGTGGCCGCCTCCGGGATCGCGGTGCTCGGCGTCAGCGCCGCGTTCTGGGCGCTCATCGCCGGGCTCCTGGTGCGCACGGTGCTGCACGCAGGGCGCTCCTGATCCCCTCCTCCCCCGGACGGGTGATCCCACGGACTCCGCCGCAGGGGGGATGCCGTGGAATGCCCCCGGTCCGTAGCGTGAAGACATGACCACAGGAATGCTCGAACTCTCCGGCATCACCAAGAGCTACGGCTCTCGGCGCGTGCTCGATGACGTGTCCTTCACGGTCGCCCCCGGGCGACTGACGGGCTTCGTCGGCGGCAACGGCGCCGGCAAGACCACCACCATGCGCATCGTCCTCGGCCTGCTCTCTTCAGACGGTGGCGACGTCACCCTGGACGGGGCGCCGGTCACCGCGGAGGATCGCCGGCGCTTCGGCTACATGCCCGAGGAACGCGGTCTCTACCCCAAGATGAAGGTGCTCGAGCAGATCGTGTACCTCGCGCGGCTGCACGGCTTCAGCAAGCAGGATGCCACCGGGCGAGCGACGACTCTGCTCACCGAGCTGGGCCTCGGCGAACGGCTGAACGACACGATCGAGTCCCTGTCGCTGGGCAACCAGCAGCGTGCGCAGATCGCCGCCTCACTCGTGCATGACCCCGAGGTGCTGATCCTCGACGAGCCGTTCTCCGGCCTCGACCCCCTCGCGGTCGACGTGGTCGCCGGTGTCCTGCAGTCCAGCGCCGCGAAGGGCGCATCCATCCTCTTCTCGTCCCACCAGCTCGACGTGGTCGAGCGCCTGTGCGACGACCTCGTCATCCTCGCCGGTGGCACGATCCGCGCGGCCGGTTCCCGCGACGCACTGCGCGCCGAGCACGCCCGTGACCGCTACGAGTTGGTCTCGGCAGGTGACGCCGGCTGGTTGCGCACCGAACCCGGCGTGACGGTCGTCGACTTCGAGGGCGGGTACGCGCTGTTCGACGCGGACGGTCCCGAGACCGCTCAGCGGGTGCTCCAGTCCGCGGTGCAGCGCGGAGACGTCGCGAGCTTCGCCCCCAAGCATCCGTCCCTCGCCCAGATCTTCAAGGAGGTCATCCGATGAGCGCTCCGACCCCCGTCCGCAGCCCCAACGGCATCTGGCTCGTCGCCGAACGCGAGATCGGATCGAAGCTGCGCAGCAAGGCCTTCCTGATCTCCACCGGCATCCTGCTGGTGCTCGCCCTCGCCGGCATCATCCTCGGTGGCTTCGCGAGCAAGAACACCGACGCGATGCCGGTCGCCGCGACCGCCGAGACCGCGGCCGCCGTGTCCGCCCTCCCGAACGTCGAAGTCACCGAGGTGTCCGACCAGGCCGCCGCCGAGAAGCTCGTCCGCGATGACGAGGTCGATGCCGCGGTGCTCCCGGGCGACGGCCCCTCCGGCTACACGATCATCGCGCTGCAGGACGCCCCGGGCTCGCTCGTCTCGGCGTTGTCGATCTCCCCCGAGGTCGTCATCCTGGAGCCGGCGACGACCAACCCTCTCCTGCGCTACTTCATCGCGATCGCCTTCGGACTCGTGTTCATGATGGCCGCGGCGACGTTCGGCGGCACGATCGCGCAGAGCGTCGTGGAGGAGAAGCAGACGCGCGTGGTCGAGGTGCTGCTCTCGGCGATCCCGGCGCGGACGCTGCTCGCCGGGAAGGTGATCGGCAACACGGTGCTGGCGATGGGGCAGATCCTCGCCCTGGCGGCGGTGGCGACGATCGGTCTGATCGTCACGGGTCAGCGCGAGGTGCTCACCACGCTCGGGTCGCCGATCATCTGGTTCGCGGTCTTCTTCCTGTTCGGGTTCATCTTGCTGGCGGCGATGTTCGCGGCTGCGGCGTCGATGGTCTCGCGACAGGAGGACATCGGCTCCACGACCACACCGATCACGATGCTGATCATGGCCCCGTACATCCTGGTCATCGTCTTCAACGACAACCCGCTGGTGCTGACGATCATGTCGTACGTGCCGTTCTCCGCTCCGGTCGGTATGCCGATGCGCCTGTTCGTCGGTGAGGCGCAGTGGTGGGAGCCGCTGCTGAGCCTGGTGATCCTGCTCGCCAGCTGTGTGGCGGCGATCGTCATCGGCGCGAAGATCTACGAGAACTCGCTCCTGCGCATGGGCTCACGGGTCAAGCTCTCGGAGGCCCTGCGCGGCTGACACGCACCCACCGCCGACACCCCGTCTGAGTGCCGAAACCCCCTGCTGCCGACGTCGGCAGCAGGGGGTTTCGGCGCTCAGCGGGGGTCTCGCGCGATCAGATCACGTCGTCGCCGAGGGTGGTGGGGTTGCCGAAACGGTGGTTCGTGATCGACACGGCCTGCTCGTGCAGGAACGGGAGCATCTCGACGCGGCCGGCGCCGGTCACGGCATGCGACCACACCGCCACGTCCGGGCTGCCCTCGAGCGCCTCGAACAGCGCCGAGGCGTCGCCACCGACCAGACGGACCCGCTGCCACGTGTTCGCCGCCTTGGCGTAGCGCGTGGTCCATGCGGCATCCGACTCGCGCTTCACGGTCACGCCCTGCGCACGCAGCACCTTCTCGATGCGGGCGGGCAACGCCGGCGCCGACACCGTGAACGGGCTGCCACTGCGGAGGGCGGCTGCGAGCACACGGACCCCGTCTGCGACCACCGCGTCCTCGGAGATGCGCACGTCGACCGCGACCGGGCGGTAGCGGAAGAGGTTGCGCTCGACCCCGAGGCCGGACTTGTCCGACACGGCGCCGAACTCGTCGATCCAGGCGCGCTCATCGGATGCGGCGGCGCGCCGCAGCCAGTCCGACGCGGTCGCATCGACATCCGCCCCCGCGGCGTCGAGCAGGGCGGCGACGGCCGGAGCGACGGCGGCACCGGGGGAGACAGCGGGAAGCTCCGCCGGAACCCACTCGCCGAGGCCGTGGAGATAGTTGGGTCCGCCGGCCTTCGCGCCCGCCCCCACGGCCGAGCGCTTCCACCCTCCGAACGGCTGACGCTGCACGATCGCACCGGTGATGCCGCGGTTCACGTAGAGGTTGCCCGCCTCGACGCGGTCGAGCCACGTGGTGACCTCACCGGAGTCGAGCGAGTGGATGCCGGCCGTGAGGCCGTAGTCGACCGCGTTCTGCAGGCGCAGCGCCTCGTCGAGGTCCTTGGCGTGCATGATGCCCAGCACCGGGCCGAAGAACTCGGTCAGGTGGAAGTACGACCCCTCGCGCACACCGGTCTTCACACCCGGCGTCCACTGCCGGCCCTCGGCGTCGAGCTTTCGCGGCTCGACGAGCCAGCGCTCACCCTTCTCGAGCGTCGTGAGCGCCCTGAGCAGCTTGCCGTCGGCGGGCTCGATGATCGGACCCATCTGGGTGGCGGGGTCATCGGGCAGACCCACGCGCATCGACGTGACGGCATCGACGAGCTGACGCTCGAACCGCTTCGAGTCGGCGACCGATCCGACGAGGATCGCGAGGGATGCCGCGGAGCACTTCTGCCCCGCGTGCCCGAACGCGCTGCGAGCGACGTCGGCGGCGGCCAGGTCGAGGTCGGCGGACGGCGTGACGATGATCGCGTTCTTCCCGCTCGTCTCGGCGAGGAGCGGCAGGTCGGGGCGGAAGGAGCGGAACAGCTGCGCCGTCTCGTACGCCCCGGTGAGGATCACCCGATCCACCGCGGGTCCGGCGACCAGGCGGGTGCCGAGGTCACGGGAGGCCAGGTCGACGAGCGCGAGCAGATCGCGCGGCACACCGGCGGCCCACAGCGCCTCGACCATCACGGCACCGCAGCGCTGCGTCAGCTTCGCGGGCTTGATGATGGCGGCCGAGCCCGAGGCCAGCGCCGCGAGCACCCCGCCGGCGGGGATCGCGACCGGGAAATTCCACGGCGGCGTGACCACGGTGACCTTCGACGGCACGAACTCCGCACCCGAGACGGTCTCGAGGTCCTTCGCACGCTCGGCGTAGTAGTGCGCGAAGTCGATGGCCTCGCTCACCTCCGGGTCGCCTTCGGCGATGGTCTTGCCCGCCTCGTGGGCCATGATCTCCAGGAGCTGCCCGCGACGAGCCGCGAGTTCGTCCCCGGCGCGGTGCAGCACGGCGGCGCGCTCGGCAGCGGGGAGGGCGGCCCACTTCTCGGCCGCGGCGGTCGCCGCGGTGAAGATGCCGTCCAATTCGGCTTCCGTCTCGACCTTGGCGATCGCGATCGTGTCCAGCCCGAGGGTCGATCCGACCGATCGACCGAGGATCGCCCGTCCCCACGCGCGGTTGGCCGCGATCGCAGGATCGGTGTCGGCCTGGTTCCGGAAGCCGTCGGTCGTTGCGGCGTCTGCCTCTGCGGTGCGGTCCTGCACACGGTGCGGACCGGGGACGAACCCGGGCTCATCCGTCGCGAGCGCGGCCAGCGACCGCTCGAAGCGCTCCCGCTCCCGGGTCAGCAGGGTCGGGTTCGAGGCCAGTTCGAACACCGCCGACATGAAGTTCTCGGAGCTGGCGTTCTCCTCGAGACGACGCACCAGGTAGGCGATCGCCACATCGAATTCGGCCGGGTTCACGACCGGCGTGTAGAGCAGGAGGCGACCGACGTCCTTGCGGACGGCCTCGGCCTGCCCGGTCGCCATGCCGAGCAGCATCTCGTACTCGACCAGCGGGTCCGCACCCGTCGGATCCGCCACTCCCCGTGCCTGGGCGAGCAGCCACGTGTAGGCGATGTCGAACAGGTTGTGCCCTGCGATGCCGATGCGCACGGCGTCCAGGCGCTCCGGCGTCATGGCCCAGTCGAGCACCCGCTTGTAGTTGGTGTCGGAATCCTGCTTGGTGCCGTAGGTGGCGAGCGGCCAGCCGTGGATCGCCGCGTCGACCTCCTCCATCGCGAGGTTCGCGCCCTTGACCACGCGCACCTTGATCGGCGCTCCGCCCTTGGCGCGGCGGGCGGCGGCCCACTCCTGCAGGTGCTGCATGGCACCGAGCGCATCCGGCAGATACGCCTGCAGCACGATGCCGGCTTCGAGGTTCTCGAGCCCCGGCTGGTCGAGGATGCTCGTGAAGGCCGCGATCGTCAGATCGAGGTCGCGGTACTCCTCCATGTCGAGGTTGATGAACTTCGCCTTGCCCTCGGCCTCGGCCGCAGCCGCCAGTTCGTAGAGCGGGGTGAGCTTCTCGACGACGTCTGCGACGGCCTCGTCGAACGACCACATCGAGAGCTGGCTGACGACGCTCGAGACCTTGATCGAGACGTAGTCGACGTCGTCGCGGGCGAGGAAGTCACGGGTGCCGCGCAGACGGTGTCCTGCTTCACGCTCGCCCAGCACGGCTTCGCCGAGGAGGTTCAGGTTGAGGCGGTTTCCGCTCTTGCGGAGCTTCGCGATCGCGGGGCCCAGCTTGGCGGGGGTCGCGTCGAGCACCAGGTGCCCGACCATGGCACGCAGCACACGACGGGAGATCGGCACGACGACACCGGGCAGCTTGGGCGCCCAGAAGCCGCCCGTCTTGATCGCGGCGCGCAGGTAGCCGGGCAGCAGACCCGGGGTGATGTCGCTCAGCTCGGCGAGCGTGCGCCCGGCGACGCGCAGATCTTCGGGACGCATCACGCCGTCGACGAAGCCGACCGTGAACGCCAGCCCGTTCGGGTCTTTCAGGACCTCGGAGAGGCGCTGGGCGGCAGGCTCGACGGGGTGAGTCTCGCTCTCGGCGAGCCAGCGCTGCACGAGGGCGGCGACCTCTTCGGTGCGGGGAGTGGTGGTGTCGGCGGCGACAGGCATCGGTGGGACCTTCCAAGTGATCGCACACCGGGGTTTCGTGTGCGGCTGGATCATTGTCCTGCCAGTCGGTAGGCTCCGTCTATCAACCGATTCGAGTGGATTCTGTTCACTCTGACTGAACGGATGGAACGGTCGTGCTGGACGTCAATCGGCTGCGGATGCTGGTCGAGCTGTCTCGGCGCGGAACGCTGTCGGCCGTCGCCGACGCCCTCTCCTACAGCAAGGCCTCGGTGTCGCAGCAGTTGAGCGCCCTGGAGCGCGATGTGGGGGTGCCCCTGCTGCGTCGAGTGGGACGCGGGGTGCAGTTCACCCCGCAGGGGAACGTGCTCGTCGCCGAGGCCATCGGCATCCTCGACCAGCTCGAACACGCCGAGGTCGCCGTCGCCGAATCGCTCACCGAGGTGACGGGCACCGTACGCGTGGCGGTGTTCCAGTCGACGGCGCACTCCCTCCTCCCCCGCGCCCTCCGCGCTCTGAAGGACCGGCATCCGGCGTTGCGCGTCGAGGTCACCGAGTGCGACCCGGAGACCGGCCTCGTCGGGGTGTCCAGCCGGGACTTCGACCTGATCCTGGCCGAGCAGTACCCCGGACGCACCCGCCCGATCCACGCGGATCTCGACAGGGTGGAGCTCGCGCATGATTCGATCGCGCTCGCCCGACGCCCTGGAGCCCCGACCCCTGCGGATGCCTTCGCCGCACTGTGGTCGACCCGCGGGGAGCCCTGGGTGCTCGAGCCCGCCGGTACCGCTTCGCGAGCGTGGGCGGAACAGCTGTGCCGCACGGCCGGCTTCGAACCGGACGTGCGCTACGAGATCGCCGACCTCACGGCACATGTGCGACTGATCCATGCGGGGCTCGCCGTCGGGCTGCTGCCCGACCTGGTGTGGGCGGGTGACACCCCGACCGTCGACCTCACCCCACTTCCTCATGACCCGCGGCGCGAGATCTTCTCCTCGGCGCGACGCGTGTCGGCGGATGCCCCGTCGATCCGTGCGGTCCGCAGCGCGCTGGCTGACGCAGCCACCCACAACCTCCCGGACTGAGGCGCCAGAAGCGTGATCCCGAAGAGGATCAGTGCCGGTGCACGTGCTTTTCGCCCGTTCCCGCCGCCACCGGATCCGCCGACCGGGGGGCGGTCGACGGCGCGAGCGCTCCCGCGGAGTGAGCGATCCGCCCACCGACCACCGTGAGCTCAGCATGCTGATCGAGCAGGCCTGCGGGGTCGTTCTCATGCCGGTAGAGGTCGTCCGACCACACCACCAGATCCGCGAGCATTCCGCGCCGCACCCGCCCCCGGTCGCTCTCAGCGTGCCAAGCCCGCGCACCGTGCACGGTGTATGCCTCCAGCGACCGGTCGATACCGACCCGTTCGGCCGTGGTCCACGCCTCCCCACCGTCCAGACCCGCCCGCGTGGCGGCCGAGTACAGCCCGACGAGCGGATCCATCTCCCCCACCTGCCAGTCGCTCGAGAAGGCGACGGTGGCACCGCTGTCCAGAAGGCTCCGGAACCGCCACGCCCGGTCCCAGCGATCCTCGCCGATGTTCTCCATCCACGTGCCGGCGACGAGGTCCGGGGAGCAGTGCCGGGGCTGCATCGCCGCTGTCACGCCGAGTTCACGGAACCGGGGCAGATCATCCGGATGCAGGCACTCGACGTGCACGACGCCGTGTCGACGGTCCTTCGTGCCGTTGCGCTGGGCGGCTTGCTCGATCGCGTCGAGCGCCAGACGGATGCCTGCATCCCCTGTCGCATGCGTGTGGGTCTGGAACCCCAGCCGATCGAGCTCGCTGATCACCTCCACGAGTTCACGACCGGGATAGCTCGGTCGGCCGCGCACACCGGGCCGATTGGCGTAGTCGTCGAGCATGAGGGCTGTGTGCGGCTCGATCACATCGTCGGCGTACAGCTTGAGCGGACCGAGGCGCAGCAGTCCCTCGGCGTCGGCATCCGCCTCGGCACCGCGCACCGCGTCCCGCAGCTGTCGACGGAAGTCGCCGTCGGCCCCGACCGGGTGGAACAGTGCCGTGATGACGCGCGACGGCAGCTCCCCTGCAGCCAGGGCACGCTGGAAGAGCCCGAGCTCTGCGAGCGGAACCTGCGGCTCGACTGCCGTGGTGATTCCACTCGCCGTCGCCATGCGCATGCTGGCGAGTAGCTTGCGGTAGCGGCGCTCCGGCGAGTACATCGGGATGTCGCGCTGAAGTTCCGCGAGTCCGGCGATCGTCATGGCGCTCGTGTAGAAGTCGGTCACCCATCCCGTCGGCTCCCCCGTCCGCTCCTCCCGCTCCGGCCGACCCCACGCGATGTCGACGCCGGAGGCGATGCCGAGGATGCCGAGCGCCGGCCTGTTGAGCCACACCGAGTGCTGATCGTAGGTCGTGACGAAGACCGGGCGATCGGTGAGCCCCTCCAGATCCGCCGCGTTCGGGCGGCGGCCATCGACGATCGAGTACACGGCGTTCTCGGCGCAGATCCAGGTGAGATCCGGTCTCCGATCGGCGAACTCGGCGATGCGCCGCCGTACCTCGGTCAGCGTCGAGGCCCCCTCCAGCGATACCGCATCCTCATCGAATCCGAGGAGGAGGTGGTTGTGGCTGTCGATGATGCCCGGCGTGAGCAGCCGCCCCTCCGCATCGATCGTGCGGCGTGCCGCGGGGGCGTCCGAGGCCGGCCCCACATAGGCGATGCGGTCGCCATCGATGCCGACGACTTCAGCCCACGGCTGCACGGGGTCGAAGGTGCGCACGCGCGCACCGGTGATCAGAGTGTCGACGGTCATGCGTTGTGCTCCTCGGTCTCGTCGACGGATGCGTCCGCCTCGAGCAGATGGATGGCGCCCGGGTGTGCCCGCAGGTACAGCGCGTAGTACAGGAATCCCGCCGCGACGATGCCGGCGGCGACGCCGAGGCTCAGCCACTGAGCGGGATCGAGGAGGCCGATCACGAAGATCGTGGCGATCGCGGCCAGCGCCACGAGGGGTGGCACCGGCCACAGCGGCATGCGATAGCTGCCTCCGGCTTCGTCGCGCTGGCGCCGAACCACGAACGCGGCGAGCGCGATGAAACCGTAAGAGAAGGCGAGGGTCGAACCGGTCGCGTTCAAGAGCACGTCGAACGGGACGAAGCAGCCGACCAGGGCGATGACACCCATCGTGATCGTCGCCACGACGGGCATCTTGGTCCGCGGGGAGATGCGGGCGAGGGGGCGTGCGAGCGCAGCCGGGAGCGCCTGGTCACGCGCCGCTGCGAACAGCAGGCGCCCGGCCTGCAGGGCGATCGCGATGATCGCATTGATGATGGCGAGAGCGATCGCGATGAGGATGATCATCGTCACCGTGTCGCCGCTGCGCTGGGAGAGGAACGATTCCACCGGAAGGTCTGCACCGAAGAGCTCCTCCAGCGACTCGGCTCCCAGCAGGATCGCCGTCAGGGGGATGATCTCGGCGAGCACGGTGATCAGCGCGCTCCACAGCAGAGCCCTGGCGATGGTGCGGCGGGCATCCTTCGTTTCCTCCGCGAAGTAGATCGCGCCACCGTAGCCGTTGTAGGCGAAGATGCCTTGCGTGACGGCGAGCACCAGTCCGGCGATGCCCAGCGGAGCGAGGCCGCCGGCGGCATCGAGTGCTTGCGGATCGAAGAGGTCGGTGATGGGCCGCTCGATGCGGATCACACCGAGGATCGAGAGGTAGGCGAGCGCCGCCATCTCGATGAAGAGGAAGAGCCCGGTGACCCAGGCGTTGGTGCGGATGTTGAAGCAGGCGGTGATCGTGGCGAGCACGATCACCACGACGGCTGTCCACAAGGGGTCGAGCCCCGCGATGGCGACGCCGAGGTAGTCGGCGACGCCGAGCGCGAAGATGGCGATGATCAGCGGCAGCGTGATGAGACTGATGAAGAACACCGCAGCACCGGGCGCCGGCCCCAGCACCCGGCTGACCAGGGTGTAGTCCCCACCGGCGAGCGGATGCCGCGACCCGAGCTCCGCGTAGCACAGGGCGATCAGCAGGCTGATGACGCCCGCAAGGATGAACCCCCAGAACACGCCCGTGCCGTATCCGGCGAAAGCCGCGCCGCCCAGGATGAAGACGCTGGAGGCCGGGGAGATGCCGGAGAGCGTGATGAGTACGTTGCCCCCGACTCCGAGCGAGCGCGAGAGCTGACCACCGTGCGTGGTCGTCGCTGCCGTGTCGAGCGCGGGCGCCGGGACTCTCGAGGGTGGAATCGGGTGGGACATCGTCGGGACTCTCTTCATCGTGATCCGAGGCGAAGCATTCTTTGACTCCAACGTCAAAGAATTCCTCGAGTGTGCCATGCAGCTCGGGTAGTGTCAAGGAATGGCGCGACCACGACGGCAGGAAGAGCGACGCGCGGCACTCATCGACGCGACGTATGCGGCAGGCAAGGAGCACGGTCTGCGCTCGCTCTCGCTCACCGATGTCGCGGCCGCCGCCGGCCTCACTCGCGGGGCGATCCTGTACTACTACGAAGACCTCGACGCCCTTCTCGTCGAGGCTCATGCCGCAGGAATCCAACGGTTCTGCGACGAGCGGGATGCAGCGATCGCCGCTCTCGCCGACCCTCGAGAACAGCTCGCCGCCGCCATCGACGCCGGCCTCCCCGACGGCGCGGACGACGCACTGATGAGCTTGCTCTACGAGTTCGACGTGCTCGCCGGCAACTCCGCGCTTCACGATGAACTCGTACAGAAGCTCTATCTCCGCCAGCTCACGACCTACCGTGGCGTGATCGCGGCCGGACGCGAGAGCGGGGTCTTCGCTCCGGCACTCGACGACGAGCAGCTCGCGATGACCATGGTGGCCCTGGAGGATGCTTACGGACTGCACATCGTGGGCGGCAACGCGCTGATGAACGTGCCGAAGGCGGCCGCCGCGATGCGCGCTGTCGCTGACCGACTGGGTTGCCCGGTGAGCACCTGAGGGAGGCGCACTCGAGTCCGGGAATATGCATGCACATGCATCTGTTCAGTCCCGTGTACCCGGACGATGGAGTCCGATCCACTCCGTCCGAAAGGCACTTCTGTGAGCACTCCCGTCATCGACCGCACCGCACCGACCGAGCACCCCGTCCTCGACGTCCTCGCCGGCCGCTGGAGCCCCCGCGCTTTCGACGCGCAGAACACGATCGACGAGGCCAAGCTCGCCACCGCGCTCGAAGCGGCCCGTTGGAGCCCGTCCGCCAATAACACGCAGCCCTGGCGCTTCATCGTCGCCCGCCGCGGCACCGCCCTGCACGCGCAGGTGGTCGACGCGCTGATGGGCTTCAACCAGGCCTGGGCGGGCAACGCCGCCGTGCTGGTCGTCGCCGTGGCCGAGACCGCGACCGCCGACGGCACACCCCTCACCCACGCCCTCTACGACCTCGGCCAGGCAGTCGCGCACTTCTCGGTGCAGGCACACCACGACGGCCTGCTCGTGCACCAGATGAGCGGCTTCGACCCTGAGGTCGTCCGCGAGTTCGCCGACCTCGAACCGCGCTTCGTCCCGGTCACGGTCTTCGCGGTCGGCGAGTTCGGTGACGTGAGCGCGCTCCCCGAGGTGCTGCAGGAGCGCGAGGTCGCGCCGCGCGTCCGTCGCCCCATCGCCGAGTCGGTCATCCTCAGCGCCTGACACCCGGTGGGGCACCCGCTCTGGGGGTGCTGCCACAGACATCCCCCAGGCTGCGCAGAAGCGTCGAACCTATGGTTGCTCGGGTGCTCCGCCCTCACCCTCAGCTTCCTCCCGCTCGGCACTTCGCGCTCACCTGGGGGATCGCCGATCAGCACGGGGGGATGACGAGCGCGATGCTTCGGCGCTCGCGGGCGTTCCGCCGCCTCGGCGGAGTCGACGTGGACATCCTGACGCTGGACGACCGACCCGACTATCCCGAGTTCGCGGATCGTCTCCACGCCGCAGGTGAACTCATCGACGGGCTGCGCATCCGCAACCTCTGGGACGAGCTGCGTCGGGAGTCGCCCCGGCCACGCGGGATCACGCCGACCGCTGCGGAACTGCTGGTGCCGCAGGCGGGCGACGTGGTCGCGTCCCACGACGGCACCGTCCTGAGCCGCGCACGCCGCGACGATGCCGGCCGGATGCTGGTGGATCGGTTCCGCCGCGACGGCTCGCTGCTCGCCACCGAGCGCCCCGGCGACGACCGGAAGGTCGTGCTCTATTCGACGGACGGCGCACCGCTACGGGACTGGCGCACGACGTGGGGCCTGTACCGCTGGTGGTTCGACCGCCTGACCGGCAAGGCGCCCAGCTTCCTGCTGGTCGACTCGAAGACGGCCGCGCGCTCGGTCGCAGGCTATCGGCGGGACAACGTCGTCACGGTGCACATCGTCCATGCGTCTCATCGCGTGGGCGGGCGGCCGGGGACGCTCCGGGCGACACGCGAATCCGTGCTGCGTCGCGCCGGGGAGTTCGACGAGATCGTCGTCCTCACGTCGAGACAGCGCACCGATCTCGTCGAGGATCTCTCCGCGCTCGACGTCACAGCCCGGATCCGCACGATCCCGAACGCCGTAGCCCTGCCCCCGCGCGCTGCCGTGACCCGCGACGCGTCGCACGGCGTGGTCGTCGCCTCGCTCACCCGCCGCAAGCGACTCGAACACGCGGTGGAGGCCGTCGCGGTCGCGCACGCCGCCGATTCGACGATCGATGCCGACATCATCGGAGAGGGCCCCCGCGAAGCAACCCTGGAAGCGCGCATCCAGCACCTGCACGCCGACGGTCATGTGCACCTGAGCGGATACGACCCCGACGCACGCTCGGCGTTCCGTTCCGCGGGATTCAGCCTGCTCACGTCGACCTCCGAAGGGCTGCCGCTCGTGCTCGTGGAGAGCATGGCCGCCGGTTGCATTCCGCTCGCCTACGACATCCGCTACGGGCCCGCCGACATGATCAGCGACGGGGTCGACGGCTTCCTCGTCCCGGACGGCGACGTCCAGGCCCTCGCGCGACGCATCGTCGACCTGCAGGCCATGCCACCCGCGGCAGTCGAGGCGATGCGTCGTCGCGCGGTGGCCCGCGCCTCGGAGTTCTCCGATGACGCCGTCACCCGACGCTGGTCGCGGGAGCTGCGGGCCGTGTACGACGCGAAGCTGTTCGCCGCCGCACGCGATCAACCCCTGCCCGTGCGCCTGCGCCGTCGTGCGGGCGCGCTGCGACGCCGGGCGCTCTGGATGCTCGGCCGCTGAGCGGTCGGTGCCGCACGGTCGGTGCCACCCACATACACACTTCCCTCATCCCCCACGCGCGCACACGCCGCGAAGGAGAACTCACGCTTTGAAGGAGGCCTTGACGCATCTCCTCCTTCGTAGCGTGAGTTCTCCTTCAGACAGTGCGGCGCGCGCACAGCGCGGCGCTCGAACAGCTCAGTCCTGATACCACTCAGTCCTGATACCACTCAGTCGTGATACCACTCAGTCGTCGAGCAGCTCGGCCTCGATCACCTCGTCGTCTTCCGGCTCCGGCTCCGGGTCCGGAGTCGTCGCGGTGAGCACGAGGCCCGAGCCATCTGCGGCCACGTCGACGCGGACCGTGTCGCCGTCGTGCACGCCGCCCGAGAGCAACGCCGTCGCCAGCTTGTTCTGCACCTCGCTCTGGATGAGGCGGCGCAGCGGTCGGGCTCCGAACATCGGGTCATAGCCGCGCTCAGCGAGCCAGGCCCGCGCATCGGGGGTGACCGCGAGCGTGAGGCGACGGTCGCGCAGCCGGTCGTGCAGCTGGTCGACGGAGAGCTCCACGATCTGCGCGAGGTCGTCTTCGCTCAGCGCCGAGAACATCACGATGTCATCCAGTCGGTTCAGGAATTCCGGACGGAACGCCTGCCGCACGAGCGCCATGACCTGGTCACGCTTCTCGTCCGGTCCGAGCACCGGGTCGATCAGGATCGGCGATCCCAGGTTCGATGTGAGGATCAGGATCACATTCGAGAAGTCGACCGTACGACCCTGGCCGTCGGTCAGGCGACCGTCGTCGAGCACCTGCAACAGCACGTCGAACACCTCGGGGTGGGCCTTCTCGACCTCATCGAGCAGGATCACGCTGTACGGCCGACGACGCACGGCCTCGGTCAGCTGACCACCCTGCTCGTAGCCGACGTACCCCGGAGGGGCGCCGACGAGACGGGACACCGAGTGCTTCTCGCCGTACTCCGACATGTCGATGCGCACCATGGCGTGCTCGTCGTCGAACAGGAACTCCGCGAGCGCCTTGGCCAGCTCGGTCTTCCCGACACCGGTCGGGCCGAGGAACAGGAACGAGCCGGTCGGGCGACCGGGGTCGCTGATCCCGGCACGCGAACGACGAACGGCGTCGGACACGGCCTTGACGGCATCCTTCTGTCCGATCAGTCGCTTGCCGAGCTCGTTCTCCAGGTGCAGCAGCTTCTCGCTCTCGCCCTGCAGCAGTCGGCCGACCGGGATTCCGGTCCACGCGGCGATCACGGCGGCGATGTCCTCTTCGGTGACCTGCTCGTTGACCATGCGCGGCTCGGCGGGTGTCGCGGCTTCGGCCTGCTCCGCCTCGGCGATGTCGCGCTCCAGGCGCTTGATGGTCTCGTACTCGAGCTTCGAGGCCTTCGTGTAGTCCGCGTTGCGCATCGCGAGATCGCGCTGGGTGATCGCGTCGTCCAGTTGCTTCTTCAACTCACCGACCCGGTTCAGGCCCTGCCGCTCGCGCGCCCATCGGGACTCGAGGCCGGCGAGCTCCTTCTCCATCTCGACCAGGTGCTCGCGGAGCACGCCGAGGCGCTCCTTGGAAGCAGCATCCTTCTCCCGCTTGAGCGCGAGCTCCTCGAGCTTCATCCGATCGACCTGCCGCTTGAGCTGGTCGATCTCGACGGGCGAGGAGTCGATCTCCATCTTGAGCCGGGACATCGACTCGTCGATCAGGTCGATCGCCTTGTCGGGCAGCTGTCGGGCCGGGAGGTACCGGTTCGAGAGCGCGGCGGCCGCCACGAGGGCGCTGTCGGAGATCGTGACCCCGT
This sequence comes from Microbacterium sp. J1-1, assembly GCF_024498615.1. Taxonomy (NCBI): domain Bacteria; kingdom Bacillati; phylum Actinomycetota; class Actinomycetes; order Micrococcales; family Microbacteriaceae; genus Microbacterium; species Microbacterium sp. J1-1. The sequence goes on from NZ_CP089590.1 coordinate 3,379,506, forward strand.
GGTGCGCTTCGTACCGCCCCTTGAGGCCACGGAGGATCGCGATCGTGTCCTCGACCGTGGGCTCGCCGACGTAGACCTGCTGGAAGCGTCGTTCGAGCGCGGCGTCCTTCTCGATGAACTCGCGGTACTCGTTGAGCGTGGTGGCGCCGATCAGCCGCAGCTCACCACGGGCCAGCATCGGCTTGAGCATGTTGGAGGCGGCGACGGATCCTTCTCCCCCGCCGGCACCCATGAGCACGTGCAGCTCGTCGATGAAGGTGATCACCTGCCCGTCGGACTCGGTGATCTCCTTGAGCACCTGCTTCAGCCGCTCCTCGAACTGCCCGCGGTACATGGCACCGGCCACGAGGGCGGAGATGTCGAGGGTGACCAGCTCCTTGTCCTTGAGGGATTCGGCGACGTCACCCGCGACGATGCGCTGGGCGAGTCCCTCCACGACGGCGGTCTTGCCGACGCCGGGCTCCCCGATCAGCACGGGGTTGTTCTTCGTACGGCGGGTGAGGACCTGGCTGACTCGACGGATCTCGCTGTCGCGTCCGATCACGGGGTCGAGCTTGCCTTGGCGGGCGCGGTCGGTGAGGTTGATGCCGAACTGCTCGAGGGCGGACTGCTGTTCTTGATTCTGGCTACCGGTCTGCGGGGTGGTCATGCGCTCCTCCTGGAGATGCTCCTTCTGGTCGTCTCTCGCCTGCCGGGTCGGAAGGCGGGGTTAAAGTTGAGTGGTCTTGACTCAAGTTTAGCATTCCTTCAGCGCGCGCGTGCGATCGCATCCCAGATCGCGGCCGCGACCGCGCGCTTCGACCCCGATGCACTGCCCGCGTCGGCACCGTGCGGTCCGAGGATGTGCACGGCGTTCTCGGGGCTCTCGAATCCCCGCTCCCACCCGACCTCGTTCACGATGAGCAGGTCCACACCCTTGCGCTGCTGCTTGCGGCGGGCACGGGCGAGGAGCTCCGATGCATCCTCCGGGGTCTCCGCGGCGAACCCGACCACGAGCTGACCGGATCGCCGCTGCGAGGCGAGCGCCGCGACGATGTCCTCGTTCTCGACCAGCTCGATGGCGGGGATCCCGCCCCCCTCCTTGGTGAGCTTGCGCTCCGACACCGCCGCCGGTCGATAGTCCGCCACCGCCGCCGCCATCACGACCACATCGGCGAGGGAGGACTCGTGCTTCATCGCCTCGGCGAGCTCTGCCGCCGTCCCGACCGGCACGACACGGATCGACGGGTGCCGCACCTCGGCGAGCACCTCGCCCGAGATGTTGGCCGACACCAGGGTCACCTCAGCACCTCGGGCGGCGGCCTCCGCAGCGAGGGCCGCCCCCTGCCTGCCACTGGAGCGATTGCCGAGGAAGCGCACCGGATCGATCGGCTCGCGGGTGCCCCCCGCCGAGACGACCACGTGCACACCGGCGAGATCGCCAGGAGTCAGCAGCGCCTGGGCGGCGGCGAAGATCTCCTCGGGCTCCGACATCCGGCCGGGGCCGCTGTCACCGCCGGCGAGCTCTCCGTCCGCGGGGCCGACGACGTGCACACCGCGCTCCCGCAGCGTCGTGATGTTCGCCTGCGTCGCGCGGTTCCGCCACATCTCCGCATGCATCGCCGGGGCGATCAGCACCGGAGCCTCGGTGGCGAGCAGGGTCGTGCCGAGGAGGTCGTCGGCGAGCCCGGCGGCCATCTTGGCGATCGAGTTCGCCGTCGCCGGCGCGACGATCACCAGCTCGGCGTTCTGCCCCAGGGCGACGTGCCGCACCTTCGCGACGTCGTCGTGCACGCTCGTGGTGACCGCATGACGACTGATCGCCTCCCAGGTCGGGAGCCCCACGAAACGCAGGGCGTCCTCCGTGGGCACCACGGTCACGTCGTGCCCGCCCTTCGTGAGCAGGCGCACGAGGTGCACCGTCTTGTAGGCGGCGATGCCGCCTGTGACTCCGACCACGATGTTCACGTCTCGATTCTGCCCCAGCATCCGCCGCCATGGGCCGACACCTCTTGCTCAACCTAGACTTGGATGCGTGTGCACGGTTGTCATCGATGTCGAGAAGGCCGGTTCTGCACGACTCCTCGCGGTCCGCGACGAAGATCCGCTGCGGGCGTGGGACTCCCTCGGACCCTGGTGGCCGGCGGACCATCCCGGTGTGATCGGGATCCGCGATCGCCGTGCCGGGGGCGCCTGGCTCGCCGCGAATCCCGCCGAACGCCGGCTCGCGGTGCTGCTGAACCGAGCGGACGTGAGCGACCTCCCCGCCGCACGGGCCGTCTCCCGCGGCGCCCTGGCACTGGAGTCCGTGCAGGGGCGCTCGCCCGTCGCCCCCCTGTCCATGCACGGCTTCAACCTGCTCGAGGTCGGCCCCGAAGGCGCGCGCGTGCTGTCGTGGGACGGCGTCGAACTGCGCGAGACACGCATCTATCCCGGCACACACATGATCGCGCACGATGACCTCGACGATGCCACGACCCCGCGGATCGAAGCCTGGCTGCCGGAGTTCCGCGCCCTGGGCCCGACCGCCGACAGCGCCGACTGGACGGCTGAGTGGACCGCGCTCCTCGCCTCCTCCGCCGAGCTGCCGCCCGAAGACGACCGGGCCATCATCCGCGACAACCGCCCGCACGGCTATCCCACCCAGTCGCTGCTGTACTGCATCGCCACCGTGACCTCCGAGGGCGTCGAGGTCCGCGACGTGACACTCCCCTCCCCCGCGCACTTTCCGGAGTGACTCCCCCCGTCGCCCCCTCGCCTCCCCACTCCCGCACTCCCCCACTCCCGCACTCCCGCCGAGACCCCCGCCTGTCGTCGACACCCCTCCTGTGTCGCGCCGCCCAGCGGGGGCTTCGACACTCAGCGGGGGCGTCGACCTGATCTTGCGCCGCAGAAGCCCGCACCGCAGAACCCCGCACCGAGGGGAGAGGGAAGTGCGGGGTCAGGCGGCGGGAAGCGCCGGCTCCTCGACGCAGGAGAATCGTGCGCGGTAGGCCGTGGGGGTGAGGCCGAGGACGCGGGCGAAGTTCTGCCGCAGCACCGCCGCCGACCCGAAACCGCATTCATCCGCGATGTGCTCGAGCGGAAGACCGGTGCGCTCCAGCATGCGCTGCGCGTGGATGATGCGCTGACGGGCGAGCCAGGCCGCGGGTGTCGCACCGTACTCGGCCTTGAACCGCCGGGCGAAGGTGCGCGGCGACATCAGCGCCCTGGCGGCGAGCTGCTCGACACCCAGATCGTCTCGCAGGTGTTCGACGGCCCAGTCCGCCACCGCGGCGAGCGAGTCGGTGGGGACCTGCGGGATCGGTCGGTCGATGAACTGCGCCTGTCCGCCGTCACGCTGCGGCGGAACGACCATGCGCCGTGCGATGCGGTTGGTGAGCTCGGCGCCGACCTCCTGACGGAGCAGGTGCAGGCAGGCATCGATCCCCGCAGCCGTGCCCGCGCTGGTGATGACCTTCCCGTCCTGCACGAACAGCACGTCGGGGTCGATGTCGATCTGCGGGTACATGTCCGCCATGGTGTGCGCGTACATCCAGTGCGTGGTGGCTCGACGGCCGTCGAGCACTCCGGCCGCCGCGAGGATGAAGGATCCGCTGCAGACGCTCATCACCCAGGCGCCACGCGCGACGGCGTGCCTGGCGAGGTCGAGCAGCAGCGGATCGATGTCTCCCCAGTGCTCCCGGGGAAGGGGGCAGAACACCACCAGATCCGCCTCGTAGGCGAACGTCAGATCGTGCTCGACGTTGACCGAGAAACCGATCTTCGACGCCACGACGCCCGCGCGGGGGGCGACGATGCGGAAGTCGAAGTTCGGCACACCGTCGTCAGCGCGATCGAGGCCGAACGCCTCGCACGCGACGCCGAACTCGAAAGGTGCGAACCCGTCCTGGATGACGCAGGCGACCGTCTTCATGTACACGCTCCCGAATGGCAGTTTTCATACGCTCAGAGTCTTCTCTGCCACTCGTGGCGGTTCAACGATGAACGTAGCGTTTCTGCCATGATACTCGTCATCGCACTTCTCGCCCTCGCCGCCTGGGCGACGATCTCCACGTTCGTCGAGCTCCGCCGCGACGGCTACCGTCGCGTGCCGACGGACTGGAGACGCCTCGCCGGCCGCGACCTCCATCAGGAAGCGGAGTCCGGACGCCTCTACCGGTGACTTCGGTGCAAGGCGAGGCGCGGTGCACATCCGGCACCCCACGGCTACGCTCGACGTCATGAGCGAGCCCGTGCAGCCTCCCGTTCCGCCTTCCGGACACGACCTCCCGGCCGCTCCGGCGGCACCGCCGCCAGCCGCCACGCCTCTGCCCGCCGCACCTCAGTATCCCGCCGCGGCGCAGGGATACCCGAGCGCTCCTCCGTATCCGACAGCACCGCAGGCGGCCGCCCCGCCACAGGCGTATCCGACGGCGAACCCGGCTCCCCAGGCCTATCCGCTGGCCCCTTCCGGCGCACCGGCACCCGTCCGCGAGAGCAATCCGCTCGCTCGCGCGGCTTTCATCATCGCCGTGGCCACCTTCGCGATCAATCTGTTCGGATCCATCGTGCGGCCGTTCGTCTACAGCGGTGGCGGCGTCGGCGGATACGAGTTCATGCTCGCCTTCGACAACGGGATCGGCATCCTGAGCTTCTTCGTCTACGTCGTGGCGCTGATCCTGGGTCTGATCGCGATGCGCCGCGCCGGGTCGAGACTGCTCACCGGCATGGCGATCGGCATCGCGGGAGTCGGCGCCATCGGGTTCGTCTTCACCAGCATCGCCATCACGCTGCTCCAGTTCATCTGAGAGCGGATGGCGTCTCCCCGTCACCTCGACGCGTGCTCGGGATCGCGAGCTCTCAGGACCTCGCGAGCACCCGCTCGTAGACGGCGATCATGGCGGCCGTGCGCGAGGACTGCCGGAACGCCTCGGCGACCTCGGGGACTGGAACGGGGGCGGTGCCGCCCGCGATGTCGGAGGCGGCCCGCCGCAGGGTCTCCGCGAGCGCGGTGACCCTCTGCACCTCGATGTCCCGGCTCGATGCCGCAGGGTCGGCATCCGGTACCGCCCAGAGTCCGCCGCCGAGTTCGGCGCCGATGTCGGGGTCGCAGATCACGGAGGGCGTGCCGAGCGTGGCCGCCTCGAAGGGGGTCATCCCCTGGGTCTCGAAGCCGATCGACGTCTGCACGAGCGCGTCGGCGGCGGCGATCCGCTCCAGCGTCTGCGCGTAGGTCAGACGTCCGGCGAATCGCACGCCGTCGATCCCACGGACGACCTTCTCGGCGGCCGCACGCTGAGCGCCGCCGCCGATGATCTCCAGGTCCGCATCGACACCCGAGGCGACGAAGGCCTCCAGGAACGGGAGCAGGCGCTTCTCCGGACTCATCCGTCCGAGCCACACGAATCGCGGCCGTCCCGGTTCCCGAGTCGCGGGACGCGCGGCGAGCGTCTGCGCGCGCAGGTCGTCGTCGATGCCGTTCCAGATCACGTCGACCTGCGGGAAGACATCGTGCTGTTCCAGGCGCCGGGCGAAGTGGGTCGACGGCGCGGTCACGGCCGATGCCCCGGCAGCGAGTCCGCGCAGGAACGCCCACCCGTCCCGCCCGCGCACGGATCGTCCGTTGCCGCGCATCGCGATGCCTCGCCACGTGTTCAGCACCGCGAGCACGGGCCGGTGCAGCGGGGTGACCGCGGCGATCCCGACGTCCACGCGGTTGTGCATGGTGTGCACGACGGGGAGTCCGTGCCGCTGCGCGTAGCGATGCCCGATGAACGCACCCCAGAAGTCGGCCTGCACGTGCACCAGGTCGACGGGGGGACGGCGGGTCATCGCCCGGTCGAGGAAGCGGTCCGTCGCCCGGCCCGGCCAGCTCATCGAGTACTCGCGGTCGACCGTGATCGGCATCGACGGCAGATCGACGAAGGCGCCGCCGTGAGAGCCGGATGACGCCCGCGAGCCCTGCATCCTCGGCGCGACGACCGTGACGGTGTGCCCGGCTCGTTCGAGGAACTCACGTTGGAGCCGCATCGACACCTGGGCCCCGCCGAGGGAGTCGAGGTGCTGATCGCCGAAGAAGACGATGTGCATGGCCGCTACTCCGGCAGCGGCTCGTCGCGGTACAGCGCCTCGAAGGTGTCGAGGGTGCGGTTGATGTCGTGGATCGCGACGCCGTCGAGCGAGGCCCGCTGCATCCGCTCGTACTCCGCAGGCTCCGCCGTGAGCACGTCGGTCAGACGCGCGGCGAGCTCGTCGACGTTCCCGGGCTCGAACAGGTAGCCGTTCTCGCCGTCGTGCACGAGGTGCGGGAGGGCCACGGCGTCCGCGGCGACGACCGGCAGGGCCGAGGCCATCGCCTCCATCGTCGCGATGGACTGGAGCTCCGCGATCGAGGCGATCACGAACAGACTGGCACGGGACAGCAGGGCCCGGAGCTCCTCATCGCTCGTGCGCCCGTGGAAAGTCACTCGATCGGCGAGTCCGAGCTGAGCGGTCAGGTGCTCCAGCTGCTTGCGCTGGTCGCCGCCGCCGACGATGTCGAAGGTCGTGTCGAGCGCGGGGTCGAGCTTCGTCATCGCCTTGAGGATGACCTCGACCTGCTTCTCGGCCGTGAGCCTGCCGACGAAGATGATCCGGTTCTCGTCGCGCGGGGCGAGGACAGGCGTGTACTGGGTGCGATCGATACCGCAGCTGACCGGGATCACGCCCTTCACCTCGACCGTCTTCTCGAGGAAGTCGGCGGCACGGCGGGTGGGTGTGGTGATCGCACGGGTCTTGTCGAACGTGCGCTTGGCGTCCGCCCATGCGAACTTCAGCACGAGGTCGTCGATGAACTTCGGCATGGTGGTGTGGTCGAGGATGTTCTCGGCCATGACGTGGTTGGTCGCGATGACCGGGATGCCGCGCTCGTTCGCGATGTACGCGAGTCCGCGCCCGATCACGATGTGCGACTGGATGTGCACGACATCCGGCTGCACCTGATCCAGGACCTTGCGGGCATAGTGCTTCGATCGCCACGGCCACACGAACCGCAGCCAGTCGTGCGGCGCCCAGCGCACCGACGGCAACCGGTGCAGGGTCATCGGCTCGCCCTCGATGACCTCGGTGTGCGGCTGGGCACGGCGATACGCCTGGTTGGGCGCCACGACGTGCACGTCGTGGCCGCGCTGCACGAGGCCGGCGGCGAGGCGCTCGGCGAAACGGGCGGCGCCGTTGATGTCGGGCGCGAACGTGTCGCAGCCGATCACGATCTTCAACGGTCGGGGCGCGGATTCGGCGGCGGGGCCGCGCGACGGATCGGTCGGATCGTCGGAGGAGGTCACAGACATGCTGCCTTACGATGTGGCGGCCAAGGAGGAGCCCTGGTCGGGCGCTGGCCACTCTACCCGAGCGCCCTGATCCCACGGCCGAGGCATACCGGCATCCCCTCAGCCTCAGCCGTTAGCGTGGGAGCATGCGACTGACTGCCGAGGCCGATCCCCAGCTGTGGATTCCCGTGACGGACTCGCTCGGATGGAAGGGACGCCGGCACCGGAAGGCGGCGATCCGGATGCTGCTCGGCCAGGTCAACGCCGCCGTCGGTGCGACCGAGCGCCCCGGCTCGAGGTTCGGCGCCTGGGCGATGAGCCAGGCGGCACCGATGCTGATGAAGCGGGCCGACGGGCGCGTGCTGGCGTGGACGTGGAAAGCGGAGCCGGAACTGGTCGTGGCGATGGCGACGGCGCAGGTACTGACACCGGAGGTCCGCATCGCCCGTGCCTCGATGCCGATGGACTACGACGACACCGAGTCTTTTCCGAGCCGACTCGGCGTGGGCGAGAAGCTCCTCGTGCCGATGCCGCCGTCTCCCGCGTCTCCCCCGTTCGCCACCTACACCTGGGACACCGGGACGCATCTGGTCACGCTCACGGCGGTGTGCAGCGACAAGGAGCGGTTCGGCACGCTGACCGGCGCGCTCGACGACCTGGCCCGCAGCCTCCGCATCGCCGACGACCTCACGGGCGGCGAATCACCCGAGGTCCTGCGTCTCGACCCCGCCTGACCGACCGCGGGAGTCCCCCGCGGCCCCGTCGGCCGCGTCGTACACCCGCACGCCTTCGACCCAGGTGCCGCGCACCTCGGTGAGCCCGATCTCCTCGACGGGGTGCTCGAACGGGTCGCGGTCGAGCAGGGCGAGGTCCGCCCGCATCCCCACCGCGATCGTGCCGGTGTCGTCGAGGTGGTTCACGTACGCGGATCCCGAGGTGTACGCGGCGAGCGCGGTGCCGAGGTCGATCGCCTGCTCCGGCAGGAACGGCGGATAGTCCCCCTCCCACTCGGTCGGAGCCGACCGGCGGTTCACGGCCACGTGCATCGCGGCGAGCGGATTCGGGGTGCTCACCGACCAGTCGCTGCCCGCGGCGAGCACGGCTCCGGAGCGCAGCAGATCGCCGAAGGGGTACTGCCAGGCGCTGCGCGTGTCCCCGAGGAAGGGGATCGTGAGGTCGACCATCTGCGGCTCCAGTGTGGCCCACAGCATCTGCATGTTCGCCGTCACGTCGAGCGCACGGAACCGGGGGACGTCGTCCGGGTGCACGACCTGGATGTGGGAGATGTGGTGCCGGTTCCCGCGCGGACCGTTGTGCAGGAGGGCGGCTTCGACCGCGTCGAGGCACTCGCGCACGGCACGGTCGCCGATGGCGTGGAAGTGCAGCGTGAACCCGAGGGCATCGAGCCGGGTCGCCGCTTCCTTGAGCAGTTCCGGCTCGACGAACGAGATGCCGGAGTCCTCACGCGGATGCCCGTGGCCGTCGCAATAGGGTTCGAGCATCGCGGCGGTGAAGTTCTCGGCCACACCGTCCTGCATGATCTTCACGCTGCGGGCACGGAAGCGACCGACGGAGCCGGCAGCGCGCCGTTCGACGATGTCCTCGATCTGCTCCAGGCCGCGCGAGCGGTCCCACCACAGGGCGCCCACGACCCGACCGGTGAGTTCCCCGGTGGCTGCCGCGGCACGGTACGCGGGCAGCGGGTCACCCGCGTCGCCGTACTCGGTGCCGACGATCGCGTCCTGCCAGGCGGTGACGCCGAAGGAGTGCAGGTACCGCTGCCCCTGCACCAGCGCCTCCACCAGACGCTCGACCGGCTCGGCCGGGAGCAGCCGGTTCACCAGGCCCATCGCTCCCTCGTGCAGGGTTCCGCTCGGGGCACCACCCGCGCCGCGTTCGATGCGCCCGTCCGCGGGATCCGTGGTCTCCGTGGTGATCCCGGCGAGCGCGAGCGCCCGCGAGTTGACCCAGGCACCGTGCCCATCGCGATTGGGGAGGAAGGCGGGGCGATCGGGCACGACCGCGTCCAGATCCGCGGCCGTCGGCGTACCTCCGGGAAAGGCCGACATCTGCCAGCCACCGCCCAGGATCCATTCGTCGTCGGGGTGCTCCGCGGCGTACTCCGCGATCCGCGCCAGATACTGCTCACGCGTCGCGAGGCCCGAGAGGTCGCACCGGAGCATGTCCAGTCCGCCCCACACCGGGTGCACATGCGCGTCCTGGAACCCGGGCACGAGGAGCCCACCGGCCAGATCGACGACCTCGGTGTCCGGGCCGATCATCTCCGACAGGTCGTGGCCGATCGCACTGATGCGGCCATCGGTGACCGCGACGGCGCGGGCGGTGGAGCGTGCTGCATCGGAGAGGAACGCCCTCCCGCCGCGGGAACCACCGGTGAAGACGAGGTCTGCCGCTGCCATGCTCAGCCTCCCGCCATCGTGCGGGCGATCTCGGTCGCCGAGTCACCGGCACGCTTGAGCACCACCGCCACCAGCGCCAGAGCGAGGAGGGTGAGCACGAGCATGATGGTCGACACCGCCGCGATCTCAGGACGGAGTCCGCTACGCAGTGCACTGAGCACGTACACCGGCCACGGTGTCGTGCCGGACACCTGCACGAACGCCGACACGACCGTGTTGTCGAGGCTCAACGTGAACGAGAGCAGGAACCCGGCGAGCACGGCCGGCATCGCCAGCGGCAGCGTGATCTTCAGGAAGGTCCGCACCGGCGGGGCGTACAGGTCGGCGGAGGCCTCTTCCAGGCGGGCGTCGAGTCCGACCAGTCGCGCCCGGACGATGTACGACACGATCGCGATCGAGAACAGCGACTGCCCGACCACGAGCCTCATCGTTCCGTCGTTGAAGATCCCGATCCCGGCGTCCTGGCCGAGGAAGACCAGCCAGGGCAGCAGCGCGACGGCATCCACGATCTCCGGGGTGACCGAGACGAGCAGCAGGAGCCCGAGGAACCACCACACCCACTTGCCGGGGTTGCGGGCCATCGCGATGCCGGCCAGGGTTCCGAGCGCGGTCGCGAGCAGGGCGGCCAGCAGGCCGGTGCGCACCGACACCAGCACCGCGTCGCGGATCGCCGGCTTGTTGACGATCGCGAGGAACGAGTCGAAGCCGAAGTGGTCCCACGAGACCAGCAGACGGCCGACGTTGAACGAGTAGACGATGATCACCAGGATCGGCAGGAACAGGAACAGGAAGACGAGTCCTGCCCAGATCGGCAGCAGGAGACGTGCTGCTCCACGACGTGAACTCATGAGCCCTCCCCCAGGACGAGTCGGTTGCGTTGTCTGAGTGGCAGCGTCACGAGCCAGAGCAGCCCGGCCGCCACGGCGATCGAGATCATGATGACGATGATCAGCAGCACCGCCATCGCCGAACCCAACGCCCAGTTCTGCGCGGTCTGGAACTGACTCGCCACGACCTGCCCGATCATGTTGCCTTTCGCGCCACCGAGCACGGTCGCGGTGATGTAGTCGCCCATGAGCGGGATGTACACGAGCAGCACGCCCGCGATGATGCCGGGTCGGGCCAGGGGCACGGTCACCCGGAGGAAGGTCGTCGCGCTGTTCGCGCCCAGGTCCTTGCTCGCCTCGCGCAGCGGACCCGACACGCGGTCGAACGCGACGAACAGCGGGAGGATCATGAGCGGCAGGTAGTTGTAGACCACGCCGAGCAGCACCGCACCCCGCGAATACAGCAGATCGAGGGGACCCGGGATCACACCGATGCCCTGGAGCAGCTGCGACAGCCAACCCTCCGGGGCGAGGATCACCTGCCAGCCGATCGTGCGCACCAGGAAGTTCGTCCAGAACGGCACCATGACGAGGGCCAGCAGCAGTCCGCGCTTCGACGGCGGCGCCTTCACGGCGATCCAGTACGCGACAGGAGCCCCGATCGCCAGGCACAGCAGCGTACCGAGGATGCCGATCCACAGGGTGTTCAGGAAGGTGCTGAAGAACGTGGGCGAGAGGGCCTCGAGGTAGCGGTCGAAGGAGAGGTGGTCGAGGGCGTGGGTGGCGAAGATGCTCGGCTTGTAGCCGAAGCTGAAGACGATGACCATGCCGATGGGGGCGACGAAGAAGATCAGCAGCCACACCCAGGCGGGGATCGCGAGACCGAACTTGAGCTTAGGCACCGGCGGCCGCCTTCATCGAGTTCCAGATCGCGACGACCCGGTCCTGAGCGTCCGTCAGCTTGCCCTCATGCATCGTCTGCACCTGCTCCTCGTCGAAGAACACCATGTCGAGCCGTTCCAGACCTGCGGCCTCCGCGGCTTCGCGGACGCCGGAGATGCCCGTGTCATAGCCGATGTAGTCGACCTGCGCGAGCTGCACATCGGGCTGCAGGACGAAGTTGATGAACGCGTGCGCCGCCTCGGGGTGCGGCGCGCCCGCGGCGATCGCCCAGTTGTCCATCCACAGTTCGGTGGCCGGACTCCCGAGCACCCATTGCCAGCGGTCGGGATCGTCGGACTCGAAGATGCCCAGGCGCGCGTCACCGTTGTAGGACTGCAGCAGAGCGTGCGACGCCTGCGGGATCGACGAGCCCCCCGGGTAGGAGTCGAACGCCGAGATGTGCGGCGCCAGATCCTTCACGAGGAAGTCCTCGACCGCGTCCAGGTCGTCGGGGTCGGTCGTCGTCCAGTCGATGCCGTTCGCCCAGAAGTAGATGCCGAGCAACGGCGCCGGGTCATCCAGCACCGAGGTGGAACCGGACGCCTCGTTCTGCGCGGCGTCGATGAAGTCGTTCCAGGTGGTCAGCTCCCGCGAGATCACCCGCTTGTCGTAGACGAACCCGGTTGTCCCCCAGGCCTTGCACACCGAGTACTCGTTGCCCGGATCCCAGGCGCGCCCGCGGAACTCCGGGGCGACGTGTTTCATGTTCGGCAGCAGGTCGAGGTTGAACTTCTGCAGCAGCCCGTTCTCGGCCATCGGCCCCACGAAGACTCCGGTCGGCACGACGATGTCATACCCCGACGTGCCTCGGGCCGCGACCAGCTTGGCGATCAGCTCCTCGTTCGAGTTGAAGGCGTCGAGCACGATCCGCGGACCGTTCTCGGCCGTGAACTGCTCGAGCACCTCCGGCGCGTCGTAATCGCCCCAGCTGTAGATGGAGAGCTTGTCCTCCAGCGGTCCGCCCTTGGCGTGTACCGCTGCGGCGTTCTGGCCGGGGGCGCAGGCGGTGAGCACGACGGCTCCGCCCGCCAGCAGCGCGGTGGCGAGGAACCCGCGACGGGAGAGTTCGGTGCGGATCACCCGGGCGGCGCTCCGGTGCGCGAGCACGCGGACCGGAGGAGCGCCCGTCACCGGCCTCCCTCCTTGGGAAGCGCGATCACGTGCGTGGCGGTGGTCGGGATGCCGTCGGCGGCGAAGAGTCGCACGTCCGCGGGATCCCACACGCAGCGCACCTCCTCGTCGACCCCGACGCGCGGCGCGGTGGGCGCCGGCATCCTCGAGAGGAACGTCGCGTCTTCGCCGACGCGCACGGCGACCTGCATGGTCTCGCCGAGATGCGAGACACCGAGCACACGACCGCGCGCGCCCGTGCCTTCCCCCTGCTCGAGCCGCACATACTCCGGGCGGATCGCGGCGACGGCCGGCTGCCCGGCAGCGACCCGCTCCCCGCCCCAGCGCCCGGAGATCGCACCGATCGCGGTGTCGACGGTATCTCCGTCGGAACGGACGGTGCCGTGCACGAAGTTCTGCTGGCCGATGAACGAGGCAACATACGCGGATGCCGGTTCCGCGTAGATCGCCGCCGGCTCGTCGAGCTGCTCGATCCGGCCCGCGCGCATCACGGCGATCCGGTCGCTCATCGACAGCGCCTCGGCCTGATCGTGCGTGACGAAGACGAACGTGGTGCCGAGTCGCGCCTGCAGGAGCTTCAGCTCGAGCTGCATCTCCTCGCGCAACTGCCGGTCGAGGGCGGCGAGCGGCTCATCGAGCAGGAGCACGCTGGGGCGGTTGATGAGGGCTCGCGAGAGGGCGATGCGCTGCTGCTGACCGCCCGACAACTGGGTGGGCTTGCGATCGGCGAAGCTGCGCAGCTGCACCATGTCGAGCGCCTCGCTCACCCGGGTCCGCTGCTCCGACTTGGGAACGCCTCGCTGCTGCAGCCCGTACGCCACGTTCTCCGCGACCGACAGGTGCGGGAACAGCGCGTAGGCCTGGAAGACCGTGTTCACCTCGCGTCGATACGGCGGCAGACTCAGCACGCTCCGGCCCGAGATGCTGATGTCACCGGCGTCCGGATACTCGAAGCCCGCGATCATGCGCAACGTCGTGGTCTTGCCGCAGCCCGAGGGCCCGAGCAGCGAGAGGAATTCCCCCGGCTGCACGTCGAGGGTCAGATCGTCGACCGCCACGGCGGTGCCGTAGCGCTTGGTGACGCGGTCGATGCGTACCGCACCAGTGGCTGTGGGTGTGTCGAGCGTCGCCGAAGACGCGGGCAGAGTGCCGGGCATGGAGCCTCCCCATTGAGAATCGCTTGCGGCGAGTCTGTCACAGGAAGGGCCTCAGGTATAGCGAAATCGGAAGTCTCTTGATCACTTCGCAACGGTATCCGTTGTGATTCTCGAAACCTGCGACCGATTAGCGCCTCGGGGTGATCTCCTACTTGCGGTCGAAGTCGAAGGCCTTGAGCAGTTCGAGGACGGCCTTGTCGCGCTCCTCGCCGCCCTCATCGAACATGTGGGTGACGTGCGTGCGCAGGTGGTTCTCGAGCAGCAGCCGGTTCAGCGATTCGAGGGAGCGCTGGATCGCCCGGGACTGCGTGATGATGTCCATGCAGTACTCCTCGTTCTCGATCATCCGCGCGACACCGCGCATCTGCCCCTCGAGGATGCTGGTGCGGTGCAGAGCACGCTTCTTGATGTCTTCGATCACCCCTTGAGGGTACTCCGCCCGCTGCGAAGCGAGACCTCCCGCCCACGCCCACCGTGAAAGGATGACGTCATGCCGCGAACACCGATGACGCAGCTCTCGCCCTCCGACCAGGAGCGCCTCCGCGCGCTCCGGCGCATGAAGGCGGTCGCCCTCGGAGCGCTGCTGTTCATGGCCGTCGTGTTCGTGATCGCGTTCGCCTTCCAGCAGCGGGTCGGCTGGCTCGGCTACGTCCGCGCCGCCGCGGAGGGAGGGATGGTCGGTGCGCTCGCGGACTGGTTCGCCGTCACCGCGCTGTTCCGCCGCCCGCTCGGGCTGCCGATCCCCCACACCGCGATCATCCCCAACCGCAAGGACGAGATCGGCCGCACGCTCGGAGAGTTCGTCGAGACCAACTTCCTGGCCGGAGACGTCGTGCGCACCAAGCTGTCCAGCACGCACATCGCGCTGCGCGCCGGAGAGTGGCTGCGCGAGCCTCCGCATGCCGAGCGGGTGGGCGCCGAAGGAGCCACGATCGCGACCGCCGTCCTGGGCGCGCTGAGTGACGACGACGTGCGCGACCTCATCACCGATCTCGCCCGCGAGCACCTGGTGACTCCGGAGTGGGGTCCGCCGGCCGGCGCATGGCTCGAGAAGATCGTCGATGCGGGGGCCCACCACGGCGCGGTCGACCTCGCCGCCGACAGCATCGCGCGGTGGCTCGACGCGAACGCCGCATCGTTCACCGGACTCGTCTCTCGGCGTCTCCCCGGCTGGGTGCCGAAGCTGGCCCATCGCTTCGTCGACGACACGGTCTACCACGAGGCGGTCAAGTTCGTGCACGCGGTGCAGGCCGATCCGCATCACCCCGCGCGCATCGCGGTCGACGGCTACCTGACCCGCCTGGCGGACAACCTGCAGAACGATCCGGCCACGCGCGCCAAACTCGAGAACGCCAAGGCCTCGCTCTTCGACAGCCCGCGGGTCGGCGCTCTGGCGGCTGAAGCGTGGAACACCGCGAAGAACGGCCTGCTGACCGCTCTCGCCGACCCCGACAGCGGGCTGCGTCGCCGTGCCGTGCAGGCGCTGCAGGAAGTCGGCGAGCGCCTGACCACCGACGTCGCCCTGCAGCACCGCGTCGACACCTGGGTATCTGACGCCGCCGTGTTCCTCGTCGACCGCTACCGGCACGACATCGCCTCGATCATCACCGATACCGTCGAACGCTGGGATCCCGCCGAGACCACCGAGAAGATCGAGCTCATGGTCGGCCGCGATCTGCAGTACATCCGCCTGAACGGCACCTTCGTCGGCGCCCTCGCGGGTCTCGCCATCTTCTCCCTCGCCCACGCCCTGATCCCCGGAGTCTGACAATGACGCCCACTTCCCGACCGTTGAGTCACGACCCGCTCTGGCCCCGCGCCGGCTCCTGGCCCGCCTTCACGGCTGCGGCCGATGCCGTGCTGCTCGGGGTGCCGACCTGGCGCACGTCGCTCTCGCCGACCGGAGCCCACGCGACGCCGGCCGCCATCCGCGAAGCGCTTCCCCGCTACGGGACGACGCTGATGGGTCCGCCGGTGCTCGAACTCGACGAGGTTCTGCGCATCGCGGATGCCGGCGATGTGAGCGATCCGGACGGCGCGGACGGCGAGGCGAGGGTCATCTCCCGCGTGCGTGAACTCGCCGTGGCGACCAAGCTCGTGATCGCACTCGGCGGTGACAACTCACTCACGTATCCGGTCGCGCTCGGCGCCGAGGCCACGGGCCTCATCACGTTCGACGCGCACTTCGACCTGCGCGACGGCGTCTCCAACGGCACGCCGGTACGACGCCTCGTGGAAGACGTCCCGACCGCGTCCGCACTGACGACCACCCGGATCGACCCGACCAGGATCGTCCAGATCGGCATCGCCGACTTCGCGAACTCCGCCGCCTATGCGCGGCGCGCGGCCGACTGGGGCATCCGCGTCGTCACGCTCGACGAGGTGCGCCGCCGCGGCATCGACGACGTCGTCGCCGAAGCGCTCGAGATCTCCGGTGCGGGGGCGGCCCCGCGTGTGCACCTCGACATCGACGTCGACGTCTGCGACCGGTCGGTCGCGCCCGGCTGCCCGGCGAGCGTCCCCGGTGGGCTCCACGCGTGGGAGCTGCGCGCCCTCACGCGTGCCGTCGCCGCGGATGGGCGCGTCGTCAGCGCCGACCTCGCCGAGGTCGACGCGACCACGGACGCGGAGGACGCCCGCACCGTCCGTCTGGCGGCGCTGTGCGTGCTCGAGCTGCTGGCCGGCCTCGCGTCCCGGCGATGAGGATCGTCGTCTCCGGTACGCACGCGAGTGGCAAGAGCACTCTGATCGCGGACTTCCTCGCCGCGCATCCGGACTTCCTCGCCGCGCGTCCGGAGTATCTGTCGCTCGGTGACCCGTTCATCGTGGAGTGACGGCGTCACCCCACCCGGTTGCCGTCCTTCCACACCTGCCGCACGAGCGGCACTCCCGGCCGGTACGCGAGGTGGATCCTGGTCGGTGCGTCCAACAGCGCGAGATCGGCCCTGGCACCGGGGGCGATCACCCCGACGTCGTCCCGGCGGAGTGCCTTCGCTCCGCCGGCCGTCGCCGCCCACACGGCTTCCCCCGGGGTCATCCCCATGTCCCGGACGGCCACGGCGATGCAGAACGGCATCGATGAGGTGAAGCTCGACCCCGGGTTCGTGTCGCACGCCAGCGCCACGGTCACGCCCGCGTCGATCAGGCGCCGCGCGTCCGGATACGGCTGCCGCGTCGAGAACTCGACGCCCGGCAGCAGAGTGAGCACGGTGTCGGAGCCGGCGAGCGCTCCGACATCGGCATCCGTCAGATAGGTGCCGTGATCGATCGACGCCGCACCGAGCTCGACCGCAAGACGGACGCCGTCGCCCGGGCCGAGCTGGCTCGCGTGCACCCGGGGCGCGAGTCCGCGCGCGATGCCGGCCTCCAGCACCCGACGTGACTGCGCCACCGTGAAGGCTCCGGTCTCGCAGAACACGTCGATCCACTTCGCGTGCGGAGCGCAGGCGTCGAGCATGGGCCCGGTGACCAGATCGACGTACTCGTCCGACCGCTCGGCATACTCGGCGGGGACCACGTGCGCGCCGAGGAACGTCACCTCGGGCGTCGCCTCGGCGGCCAGGCGCACCAGGCGCTCCTCGTCGACGACGCTCAACCCGTAGCCGCTCTTGATCTCGACGGTCGTCGTGCCCTGCGCGAGCATCTCGTCGAGGAAGCCACGCAGACGTGCACGCAGCTCGTCCTCGGTCGCGGCACGCGTGGCGGCCACGGTCGAGCGGATGCCACCGGCGGCATACTTCTGCCCTGCCATGCGGGCCTCGAACTCGGCCGCGCGGTCGCCGCCGAAGACCAGGTGGCTGTGACTGTCGACGAACCCGGGGATCACAGCGCGCCCACCGGCATCGATCACCTCCTCGGCCACGGGCGCATCCGCAGCGGCGCCCACCCAGGCGATCCGTTCGCCCTCGATCAGCACGGCCGCATCGGTCAGGGTTCCGGTACGGTCACCGGACCCGTCGCCGTGCAGGGCGACGTTGGTGGTCAGTTCCGCGATGTTCGTGAGGAGCGTTGCCATGTCCTGACCCTCTCAGAGCATCGGTATGTTCAGGCCACGCTCACGCGCGATCTCGCGGGCGTGCTCGTAACCCGCATCGACGTGACGCATCACCCCGGTGCCGGGGTCGTTCGTCAGCACGCGCTCCAGCTTCTCCGCGGCGAGCGCAGTGCCGTCGGCGACGGTGACCTGACCGGCGTGGATCGAGCGGCCGATGCCGACGCCGCCCCCGTGATGCAGCGACACCCACGAGGCGCCGGAGGCCGTGTTGAGCAGCGCGTTCAGCAGAGGCCAGTCCGCGATCGCGTCCGAGCCGTCCTTCATCGCCTCGGTCTCCCGGTACGGCGATGCCACCGACCCGGAGTCGAGGTGGTCGCGACCGATCACGATCGGCGCCGACAACTCACCCGAGGCCACCATCTCGTTGAACCTGAGTCCGGCGAGGTGACGCTCCTTGTAGCCGAGCCAGCAGATGCGGGCGGGCAGCCCCTCGAAGTGGACCTTCTCGCCGGCCTTCTCCAGCCAGCGGTGAAGGGCGGCATCGTCGGGGAAGAGCTCGGCGATCGCACGGTCGGTCTTGTAGATGTCCTCGGGATCGCCGGAGAGGGCCGCCCAGCGGAACGGTCCGCGTCCTTCCTCGAACTGCGGGCGGATGTATGCCGGCACGAACCCGGGGAACTCGAACGCCCGATCGAAGCCTCCGAGCTGAGCCTCGGCACGGATCGAGTTGCCGTAGTCGAACACGGCTGCACCGGCATCCTGGAATGCGACCATTGCCTCGACGTGCGCGGCCATCGACGCACGCGAACGGCGCGTGAAATCTTCGGGGTCGCGTTCCGCCTCGGACTTCCAGTCCGCCACGGTGATGCCGACCGGGAGGTAGGCGAGCGGATCGTGGGCGCTGGTCTGATCGGTCACGATGTCGATCGGAACGCCCCGACGCCGCAGCTCGGGGAACACCTCGGCCGCGTTGCCGACCACTCCGACCGAGAGAGCTTCGCCCGACTCCTTGGCCGCGACCACTCGGGCGACGGCCGCATCGAGGTCGGTCGTGTACTCGTCGAGGTAGCCGTGCTCCACGCGCCGGGCGAGACGCGACTCGTCCACGTCGACGATCAGCACCGCGCCGTCGTTCAGGGTCACGGCGAGCGGCTGAGCGCCACCCATCCCGCCCGCGCCGCCCGTGAGGGTGAGCGTGCCACGCAGAGAGTCACGACCGAGGGAACGGGCCACGGCGGCGAACGTCTCGTAGGTCCCCTGCAGGATGCCCTGCGTGCCGATGTAGATCCACGATCCGGCCGTCATCTGTCCGTACATGATGAGCCCGAGTTCCTCGAGCTTGCGGAACTCCGGCCAGGTGGCCCAGTCCCCCACCAGGTTGGAGTTGGCGATCAGCACGCGCGGCGCCCACTCGTGGGTGCGGAAGACACCCACCGGCTTGCCCGACTGCACCAGCAGTGTCTCGTCCGGTTCGAGCTCGTCGAGGGTGCGCACGATCGCGTCGTATGCCTCCCAGCTGCGTGCCGCCTTTCCCGTGCCGCCGTAGACGACGAGGTCTTCGGGGTGCTCGGCGACCTCGGGATCGAGGTTGTTCATCAGCATGCGCTTGGCGGCCTCGGCACCCCAGCTCTTCGCCGTGCGCTGATTGCCCCGGGCGGCGCGGACGACGCGGGATCCAGTAACGGTGGACTCAACCATGGATGTGCTCCTTTGCGATGCGGGCGACGGCGCCCGATTGGACGAGGGCGGTGACGGCCTCCATCTCCGGGGAGAGGAAGCGGTCGGGTCCGGGACCCGCTGCGACGGTGCGGACGAGATCGCGCACGGCGCCGGTCACCGGTCCGGCTTCCAATGGCGCCCGCAGGTCGAGAGCACGCGCGCCGGTGAGGATCTCGATGGCGAGCACCCGGCCGAGGCCGTCGATCGCGCGCCGCAGCTTGCGGGCGGCGGCCCATCCCATCGAGACGTGGTCCTCCTGCATGGCGGAGGACGGGATCGAGTCCACCGACGCCGGCACGGCCAGGCGCTTGAGCTCGGAGACGATACCGGCAGCCGCATACTGCGCGATCATCAGGCCGGAGTCGACACCGACCTCGTCCGCGAGGAAGGGGGGCAGACCGTGATTGCGGGCGGGGTCCAGGGCGCGGTCCGTGCGACGCTCGGAGACGGAAGCGACATCGGCGACCGAGATCGCGAGGAAGTCGAGGACGGCCGCGACCGGAGCACCGTGGAAGTTCCCGTTGGACTCGATGCGTCCGTCGACGGTGATCACGGGATTGTCGATCACACTGGCGAGCTCGCGGTCGGCGATCATCGCGGCGTGGGCCATCGTGTCGCGCGCCGTGCCATGCACCTGGGGCGAGCACCGCAACGAGTACGCGTCCTGGACACGCCCGTCATCCGGCCCCTTGTGGCTGGCGACCATCCGCGAGTCCGCGAGGAACCGGCGCAGGTTGCCGGCCGACTCCGCCTGCCCCATCTGCGGTCGCAGCGCCATCAGGTCGGCAGCGAACACCGCGTCGGTCCCCAACTGGGACTCCACCGACATCGCCGCGGCGACATCGGCGGTGACGAGGAGCGTCTCGAGATCGTGCAGGGCCAGCACCAACATGCCGAGCATGCCGTCCGTGCCGTTGATGAGGGCGAGCCCTTCCTTCTCGACGAGGGTCAGGGGCTCGATCCCGGCGCGTGCGAGGGCAGCGGAGGCCGGTACCAGCTCCCCGGCGGCATCACGTACCTCCCCCTCTCCCATCGCGGCGAGGGCGATGTGGGCCAAGGGGGCGAGATCGCCCGAGCAGCCGAGCGAGCCGTACTCGCGCACGACCGGCGTGATGCCGGAGTTCAAGAGCGCCGCGTAGGTCTCGACGACGATCGGCCGGACGCCCGTGCGCCCCGAGGCGAGGGTCTGCAGACGCAGGAGCTGAAGCCCGCGGACGACCTCGCGCTCGACCTCGGCGCCGGTGCCCGCGGCGTGGGAGCGGATCAGACTCGCCTGCAACTGGAAGCGCCGGTCCGGCGCGATGAAGGTGGTCGCGAGGGCACCGAAGCCTGTGGAGACGCCGTAGTGGGGATTCGGATCGGCAGCGAGACCGTCGATCACTCGACGGGTTTCCGCGACACGAGTGAGTGCATCCTGGAATATCGACACGGGAGCGTCGTGGCGGGCGACGGCGACGACGTCGGCAGGCGACAGTGGAGCCGCTCCGACAAGCACGGGGGCGAGTTCGATCATGACTCGATTCCACACCCGGTGGGGCCTGCGGGGCACCCTTTCGTGCCATGCTGTGTCTGTGATCCCAGACAAGCCAGAGGCCGCGAAAGTCCCCGCCGCCGACCAGACGCTACGCATCCTGAGCTATCTCGCCGGACGCCCCGCCCCGGTGGCGGCGTCTGCAATCGCACGGGAGCTCGAGCTCCCCCGCTCGACCGTTTACCACCTGCTGTCCACGCTGGCGGCTCACGGCTTCGTGCTCCACCTGCAGGAGGAGCGCCGCTGGGGCCTCGGCACATCGGCGTTCGAGCTCGCCGGCGGGTACACCCGACAGCAGCCGCTCGCTCGGCGAGGCGCTCCCCTGGTCGCTGCGCTGTCCGACCGCCTGGGCGAGAGCGCCCACCTGGCCGTGATGAGCGGTGGGGACGTGCTGTACATCGTCGAGGAACGTGCGCCACGCCGCCCCGCACTGGTGACCGACGTCGGGGTCCGCCTTCCAGCGCACCTCACCGCGTCGGGCCGGGCCATGCTGGCGGCGCTGCCCCGCGAGCAGGTGCGGGCGCTCTACCCCGATACATCTGCGTTCCCGGTTCGCACGGGCCAGGGGCCACAGACACCACGCGAGCTGCGGGAGCTCCTGGATCGTGTCAGATTAGTGCCCCACGCCCGGCCGGAGTGCGGCGATGATGTCGGCGGCTTCCCCCGTTGGCGGGGTGGTCGCGGTGAGTTCGTGTCCGTCGATGGTGATCGTGACGTCACGCAGCGGGCGCAGCGCGCGGACGATACGGCGGACCGTCACGCCGGTGGTCTTGTAGAGGTGCCGGCTGATCGCGAGAGCGCAGAACACGACGGTGAGGTGCGCGTGGATCGAGTCCGCGGTCGACGCGAACATCGGTCTCGCCCGCAGGTCGGTCTTCGCCATCCGGAACGTCGCCTCGACCTGGAACAGGTCATGGTAGGCCGCCACGATCTCTGCAGCGGAAGCCGTCGCGGTGCTGAGGTTGGTGACGTACCCCTTGAGGCCGATGTATTCGCGGGCCTTCTCGACTCTTGCCCAGTTCACGCCGGGCTTGGTGCCGAGGGTGACGAACCGGTCCTTCTTCGCCGGGCGGGTGCCGGCAGCGATCTGCTCGGCGCGTTCGATCTGCTTGTTCAACGTGATGTTGTCGCGGATCTTCCGCTTGTGGGAGTACTGCCACACCACTCGCCGCTCCCGCGCGTTCACACCCGCACCCATGGTTCGGGTGGTCTCGACCGTCTCCCCATCGGTGACGATGTTCCCGACGGTCGCGTAGTGCTCGGCGAGATCGTATGGCGCGGAGGAGGTGCGGGAGCCGACGATGAACCCGAACCCGGCGTCCTCCAGCCGGTTCAGGTTCGCTGCGGACAGCATGCCGGCGTCCGCGACGACCACGACCTCGGTCGCGGAGTGACGTTCGCGGAACTGGTCGAGGACGGGCAGCAGGGTGAGGGTCTCGCCCCTGTTGCCCGCGAACTCGTGGACTTCGAGGGGGAACCCGCCCTGGTCCACGAGGAGGCCGACGAGGATCTGCGGGTCGACGCGGCGCTCTTTGCTCATCCCGACCTTGCGGAGCTTGTCTTCACGCTCCGCCTCGAAGTAGAGGGTGGTGACGTCGTAGAGCACGACGGTGAGCGGGCCAGATCGGGTCGCATGCGCGTAGGCTGCGGCGGCGATCTTCGACCGCCAGTCCTGCTCAACGCTGCGGGCGAGGGTCCGCCACACGGTCGACAGCGACGGCGCACCCGGGACACCGAGCTCGTCCCACACCCGCAGCGTGTCCGCCTTGCTGGTCGGCTCGACGACGCGGGCCAGGACCAGCTTCTTGAATGTGTCGTTGCCGACCGCGTCGAACCCGAGACGGGCGTAGGCGTCCTCGAGGACATCCCACAACAACCTGGACCTCGACCCGGTCACCGTCGGCGCGGTCGTGGCCGGCGGCGTCGCGCCCAGCCCGTCCAGATCGAACGGGACATGCCCGGCCAGCTCCGCGATCCGCTCCCGCGCGATCGCGACCAGCACCGCGAGCTGCTCATCGTCGTGCGCGGAGCCGAGGTGCTCCACGATCGTCCGCACACCACGGGTCTTCGACGCGATCTGCACCGCCGTCGCACCCGACGCGGTGCGCACCTTCCGCACGAACCACCCCACCGAGCGAGTCTAGATCGACGCCGTTAGTGCCCCGCACGAGGCACCAACACCCCCGGAAAATCAAGCCTCAACAGTCCTCAACCCGCGAAATCACCCGACGGTGACACGATCCAGGTTCGAGCTCGCCGGCGGGTACACCCGACAGCAGCCGCTCGCTCGGCGAGGCGCTCCCCTGGTCGCTGCGCTGTCCGACCGCCTGGGCGAGAGCGCCCACCTGGCCGTGATGAGCGGTGGGGACGTGCTGTACATCGTCGAGGAACGTGCGCCACGCCGCCCCGCACTGGTGACCGACGTCGGGCCTGGATCGTGTCAGATTAGTGCCCCACGCCCGGCCGGAGTGCGGCGATGATGTCGGCGGCTTCCCCCGTTGGCGGGGTGGTCGCGGTGAGTTCGTGTCCGTCGATGGTGATCGTGACGTCACGCAGCGGGCGCAGCGCGCGGACGATACGGCGGACCGTCACGCCGGTGGTCTTGTAGAGGTGCCGGCTGATCGCGAGAGCGCAGAACACGACGGTGAGGTGCGCGTGGATCGAGTCCGCGGTCGACGCGAACATCGGTCTCGCCCGCAGGTCGGTCTTCGCCATCCGGAACGTCGCCTCGACCTGGAACAGGTCATGGTAGGCCGCCACGATCTCTGCAGCGGAAGCCGTCGCGGTGCTGAGGTTGGTGACGTACCCCTTGAGGCCGATGTATTCGCGGGCCTTCTCGACTCTTGCCCAGTTCACGCCGGGCTTGGTGCCGAGGGTGACGAACCGGTCCTTCTTCGCCGGGCGGGTGCCGGCAGCGATCTGCTCGGCGCGTTCGATCTGCTTGTTCAACGTGATGTTGTCGCGGATCTTCCGCTTGTGGGAGTACTGCCACACCACTCGCCGCTCCCGCGCGTTCACACCCGCACCCATGGTTCGGGTGGTCTCGACCGTCTCCCCATCGGTGACGATGTTCCCGACGGTCGCGTAGTGCTCGGCGAGATCGTATGGCGCGGAGGAGGTGCGGGAGCCGACGATGAACCCGAACCCGGCGTCCTCCAGCCGGTTCAGGTTCGCTGCGGACAGCATGCCGGCGTCCGCGACGACCACGACCTCGGTCGCGGAGTGACGTTCGCGGAACTGGTCGAGGACGGGCAGCAGGGTGAGGGTCTCGCCCCTGTTGCCCGCGAACTCGTGGACTTCGAGGGGGAACCCGCCCTGGTCCACGAGGAGGCCGACGAGGATCTGCGGGTCGACGCGGCGCTCTTTGCTCATCCCGACCTTGCGGAGCTTGTCTTCACGCTCCGCCTCGAAGTAGAGGGTGGTGACGTCGTAGAGCACGACGGTGAGCGGGCCAGATCGGGTCGCATGCGCGTAGGCTGCGGCGGCGATCTTCGACCGCCAGTCCTGCTCAACGCTGCGGGCGAGGGTCCGCCACACGGTCGACAGCGACGGCGCACCCGGGACACCGAGCTCGTCCCACACCCGCAGCGTGTCCGCCTTGCTGGTCGGCTCGACGACGCGGGCCAGGACCAGCTTCTTGAATGTGTCGTTGCCGACCGCGTCGAACCCGAGACGGGCGTAGGCGTCCTCGAGGACATCCCACAACAACCTGGACCTCGACCCGGTCACCGTCGGCGCGGTCGTGGCCGGCGGCGTCGCGCCCAGCCCGTCCAGATCGAACGGGACATGCCCGGCCAGCTCCGCGATCCGCTCCCGCGCGATCGCGACCAGCACCGCGAGCTGCTCATCGTCGTGCGCGGAGCCGAGGTGCTCCACGATCGTCCGCACACCACGGGTCTTCGACGCGATCTGCACCGCCGTCGCACCCGACGCGGTGCGCACCTTCCGCACGAACCACCCCACCGAGCGAGTCTAGATCGACGCCGTTAGTGCCCCGCACGAGGCACCAACACCCCCGGAAAATCAAGCCTCAACAGTCCTCAACCCGCGAAATCACCCGACGGTGACACGATCCAGGTCGGGGTCCGCCTTCCAGCGCACCTCACCGCGTCGGGCCGGGCCATGCTGGCGGCGCTGCCCCGCGAGCAGGTGCGGGCGCTCTACCCCGATACATCTGCGTTCCCGGTTCGCACGGGCCAGGGGCCACAGACACCACGCGAGCTGCGGGAGCTGTTGCGCGAGGTTCGAGCGCGGGGATACGCGACTGAGGACGGTGAGGTCGCGGTGGGTCTGCGCAGCGTCGGCGCAGCCGTCCTCGATGCTTCGGGATGGCCGGTCGCAGCCGTCGCCGTGACCTGGGGCATCGAAGAGTTGGACGAAACTCTTCTGGCCAGGGCTGTGCAGGAGACCGCAGCCCTGCTGGAGTCTCGACTGAGACGGTGAGACTTAACGCAAAATGGCCACCCAGCGTTGGGTGGCCATTTTGTTTAAAAGGAGTCCGGCGGTGTCCTACTCTCCCACAGGGTCCCCCCTGCAGTACCATCGGCGCTGTGAGGCTTAGCTTCCGGGTTCGGAATGTAACCGGGCGTTTCCCTCACGCTATGGCCGCCGAAACACTATTGATGTTTCAATCAAACACATAACAAAGTCATTGTTGTTATGCGGTTCTCGACCGTACATCGAGAACCACTCAGTGGACGCGTAGCACCAACAAACGGTGTGTTATCAAGTCATCGGCTTATTAGTACCAGTCAGCTGCATGCATTACTGCACTTCCACATCTGGCCTATCAACCCAGTAGTCTGGCTGGGAGCCTCTCACCCGAAGGTATGGAAATCTCATCTTGAGGCCGGCTTCCCGCTTAGATGCTTTCAGCGGTTATCCATCCCGAACGTAGCTAATCAGCGGTGCTCCTGGCGGAACAACTGACACACCAGAGGTTCGTCCAACCCGGTCCTCTCGTACTAGGGTCAGATCCTCTCAAATTTCCTACGCGCGCAGCGGATAGGGACCGAACTGTCTCACGACGTTCTAAACCCAGCTCGCGTACCGCTTTAATGGGCGAACAGCCCAACCCTTGGGACCTACTCCAGCCCCAGGATGCGACGAGCCGACATCGAGGTGCCAAACCATGCCGTCGATATGGACTCTTGGGCAAGATCAGCCTGTTATCCCCGAGGTACCTTTTATCCGTTGAGCGACAGCGCTTCCACAAGCCACTGCCGGATCACTAGTCCCGACTTTCGTCCCTGCTCGACCTGTCAGTCTCACAGTCAAGCTCCCTTGTGCACTTACACTCGACACCTGATTGCCAACCAGGTTGAGGGAACCTTTGGGCGCCTCCGTTACTTTTTGGGAGGCAACCGCCCCAGTTAAACTACCCACCAGGCACTGTCCCTGAACCGGATTACGGTTCGAAGTTAGATATCCAGAGTGACCAGAGTGGTATTTCAACAATGACTCCACACGAACTAGCGTCCATGCTTCAAAGTCTCCCACCTATCCTACACAAGCCACACCGAACACCAATACCAAGCTGTAGTAAAGGTCACGGGGTCTTTCCGTCCTGCTGCGCGTAACGAGCATCTTTACTCGTAATGCAATTTCGCCGAGTTCGCGGTTGAGACAGTTGGGAAGTCGTTACGCCATTCGTGCAGGTCGGAACTTACCCGACAAGGAATTTCGCTACCTTAGGATGGTTATAGTTACCACCGCCGTTTACTGGGGCTTAAATTCTCAGCTTCGCCTTACGGCTAACCGGTCCTCTTAACCTTCCAGCACCGGGCAGGCGTCAGTCCGTATACATCGTCTTGCGACTTGGCACGGACCTGTGTTTTTAGTAAACAGTCGCTACCCACTAGTCTCTGCGGCCTCCAAACGCTTTCGGGAGTAAATCCCTATACGCCGAAGGCCCCCCTTCTCCCGAAGTTACGGGGGCATTTTGCCGAGTTCCTTAACCACGATTCTCTCGATCTCCTTGGTATTCTCTACCTGACCACCTGAGTCGGTTTGGGGTACGGGCAGCTAGAACCTCGCGTCGATGCTTTTCTCGGCAGCATAGGATCACCCACTTTTTATCCGCATCGTGTCTCAGCCTCAATGAATCGCGGATTTGCCTACGACTCGGCCTACGCACTTGCACCAGGACAACCATCGCCTGGCTTGGGCTACCTTCCTGCGTCACACCTGTTAATACGCTAACCGCACCAGAATGGGGTCGTACGCTAGGCCCAGAGCGTCACCCCGAAGGGATCAGTCACTGGGATTCAGATACTTAGCACTACTGGATTAGCTTGGGCGGTTCTTCGCCGGTACGGGAATATCAACCCGTTGTCCATCGACTACGCCTGTCGGCCTCGCCTTAGGTCCCGACTTACCCAGGGAAGATTAGCTTGACCCTGGAACCCTTGGTCTTTCGGAGGACGTGTTTCTCACACGTCATTCGCTACTCATGCCTGCATTCTCACTCGTGTAGCCTCCACGGCTGGTTTACACCGCCGCTTCGCTGGCCACACGACGCTCTCCTACCCATCAACACGGCTGGACCACGAAGGCCTACCAATAATGTCAATGCCACAACTTCGGTGGCGTGCTTGAGCCCCGTTACATTGTCGGCGCGGAATCACTTGACCAGTGAGCTATTACGCACTCTTTCAAGGGTGGCTGCTTCTAAGCCAACCTCCTGGTTGTCACAGCAACTCCACATCCTTTCCCACTTAGCACGCGCTTTGGGACCTTAGTTGGTGGTCTGGGTTGTTTCCCTCTCGACTATGAAGCTTATCCCCCACAGTCTCACTGCTGCGCTCTCACTTACCGGCATTCGGAGTTTGGCTGACGTCAGTAACCTTGTAGGGCCCATCGGCCATCCAGTAGCTCTACCTCCGGCAAGAAACACGCAACGCTGCACCTAAATGCATTTCGGAGAGAACCAGCTATCACGAAGTTTGATTGGCCTTTCACCCCTATCCACAGCTCATCCCCTCAGTTTTCAACCTAAGTGGGTTCGGTCCTCCACACGCTCTTACACGTGCTTCAACCTGGCCATGGATAGATCACTTCGCTTCGGGTCTAGGACATGCGACTGAATCGCCCTATTCAGACTCGCTTTCGCTACGGCTACCCCACACGGGTTAACCTCGCCACATATCGCTAACTCGCAGGCTCATTCTTCAAAAGGCACGCTGTCACCCCTACTAAGGAGGCTCCAACGGTTTGTAAGCAAACGGTTTCAGGTACTATTTCACTCCCCTCCCGGGGTACTTTTCACCTTTCCCTCACGGTACTTGTCCGCTATCGGTCATCTGGGAGTATTTAGGCTTATCAGGTGGTCCTGACAGATTCACACGGGATTTCACGGGCCCCGTGCTACTTGGGATACTCTTCGCGCCAAGAGAAGCATTTCGACTACGGGGTTGGCACCCTCTATGACCGGCCTTTCAAGACCGTTCGTCTATACCTTCTTGTAACGCCGCCACCTCGGCAGAGATGACTGAAAAGTCCCACAACCCCCAACGTGCAACGCCTGCCGGCTATCACACACGCTAGGTTTAGCCTGATCCGGTTTCGCTCGCCACTACTAACGGAATCGCGGTTGCTTTCTCTTCCTGTGGGTACTGAGATGTTTCACTTCCCCACGTTCCCTCTACCCGCCCTATATATTCAGGCGGGAGTCACTAGGTCGGCACGCCGCCCAGCGGGGTTTCCCCATTCGGACACCCTCGGATCAAAACTTGCTTATCAGTTCCCCGAGGCTTATCGCAGATTGCTACGTCCTTCTTCGGCTCCAGATGCCAAGGCATCCACCGTTTGCTCTTAAAGACTTGAAATCACATGAGTTTGAATCAAAAACCCGACCAGTCCGAAGACTGAATCAGAAATTGACTAATGATCTTTAAGATCATCTTGTGCAACAACCCGAAGGCTGCTGCAAGATGCTCGCGTCCACTGTGTAGTTCTCAAAGTACGGGCGGTACCCCTCACCGCTTCCCCACCGGGGAAACAACGAAAGGCCCAGAGTAACCAAATGCTTCCAACCCGAAGGTCAAAGCGCATCCGGTCCCTCAGGACCCAACAGCGTGCAGGCACCGACCCCCTCACCCAGAACCTTCCAACCGCAAGCGGCGTACTCATTCCAAGATCAGATCTCGATGCCATGTCAAATGTTCCACCCATGAGCTCCCAGCGAAGAACGTATGCCTTCGATCTGGGTTCTGGACGCCGAAGCGTCAGATGCTCCTTAGAAAGGAGGTGATCCAGCCGCACCTTCCGGTACGGCTACCTTGTTACGACTTAGTCCTAATTACCGATCCCACCTTCGACGGCTCCCTCCACAAGGGTTAGGCCACCGGCTTCAGGTGTTACCGACTTTCATGACTTGACGGGCGGTGTGTACAAGACCCGGGAACGTATTCACCGCAGCGTTGCTGATCTGCGATTACTAGCGACTCCGACTTCATGAGGTCGAGTTGCAGACCTCAATCCGAACTGGGACCGGCTTTTTGGGATTCGCTCCACCTCACGGTATTGCAGCCCTTTGTACCGGCCATTGTAGCATGCGTGAAGCCCAAGACATAAGGGGCATGATGATTTGACGTCATCCCCACCTTCCTCCGAGTTGACCCCGGCAGTATCCCATGAGTTCCCACCATTACGTGCTGGCAACATAGAACGAGGGTTGCGCTCGTTGCGGGACTTAACCCAACATCTCACGACACGAGCTGACGACAACCATGCACCACCTGTTTACGAGTGTCCAAAGAGTTGACCATTTCTGGCCCGTTCTCGTATATGTCAAGCCTTGGTAAGGTTCTTCGCGTTGCATCGAATTAATCCGCATGCTCCGCCGCTTGTGCGGGTCCCCGTCAATTCCTTTGAGTTTTAGCCTTGCGGCCGTACTCCCCAGGCGGGGAACTTAATGCGTTAGCTGCGTCACGGAATCCGTGGAATGGACCCCACAACTAGTTCCCAACGTTTACGGGGTGGACTACCAGGGTATCTAAGCCTGTTTGCTCCCCACCCTTTCGCTCCTCAGCGTCAGTTACGGCCCAGAGATCTGCCTTCGCCATCGGTGTTCCTCCTGATATCTGCGCATTCCACCGCTACACCAGGAATTCCAATCTCCCCTACCGCACTCTAGTCTGCCCGTACCCACTGCAGGCCGGAGGTTGAGCCTCCGGATTTCACAGCAGACGCGACAAACCGCCTACGAGCTCTTTACGCCCAATAATTCCGGATAACGCTTGCGCCCTACGTATTACCGCGGCTGCTGGCACGTAGTTAGCCGGCGCTTTTTCTGCAGGTACCGTCACTTTCGCTTCTTCCCTGCTAAAAGAGGTTTACAACCCGAAGGCCGTCGTCCCTCACGCGGCGTTGCTGCATCAGGCTTGCGCCCATTGTGCAATATTCCCCACTGCTGCCTCCCGTAGGAGTCTGGGCCGTGTCTCAGTCCCAGTGTGGCCGGTCACCCTCTCAGGCCGGCTACCCGTCGACGCCTTGGTGAGCCATTACCTCACCAACAAGCTGATAGGCCGCGAGCCCATCCCCAACCGAAATTCTTTCCAGACGCAGACCATGCGATCACGTCACATATCCAGTATTAGACGCCGTTTCCAGCGCTTATCCCAGAGTCAGGGGCAGGTTGCTCACGTGTTACTCACCCGTTCGCCACTGATCCCACAGAGCAAGCTCCGTGTTCACCGTTCGACTTGCATGTGTTAAGCACGCCGCCAGCGTTCATCCTGAGCCAGGATCAAACTCTCCGTAAAAAAGAAATGCATACGAACACCGGGAAAACGATGAACGCAGCGAGTTTGATGCTGACCAAAGAGACAAATTCATTGCTGACTTCATCCATTGCCAGCCCCCGGAAGGGCTGGTCTTTGATCCAAAGGAATTCTCACCCAGCCGAAGCTAGACGAGGATAATTTGGCATTTGACAAGTGCACGCTGTTGAGTTCTCAAGGATCGGATGCTCCCACGACCCAGTCATCACAACCAGGCCCGCAGGGCAACTTCTCTATCTTACCGATCTCATCCCCGTTGTCAAGTCCGATTTTCTTCGGCCTGAGTGAGGGAACGAGTCAGCACCTTCATCCTGTTCACTCAGTGAGTGTCTGGGATTCGGGAGGTGTTAGCTGCTTGACGGGAGCCGGTCCGAGGACCTCCGCTCAACCGTTTGGGGCGAACAGGTAATAAGTTACGCGGATCCCGGGGATCGGGCAAATCAGGCTCGACCGCCGGGCGTGTCGTGCGCGTCCGGCGGCGGCTTGCGGGATCGAAACCGCGCCTCCGCGCCGGTTTTCCGGCGCGTTTTCGATCCCGCACGCCGCGGATCTCTGCTCAGCGGGCGATGCGGAGCGTGCGCACCTCGAACGGACGCAGTCGCAGGTCCCCGCCGGTGCGCGCGCCCGATATGTCGTCCTCGAGCAGACTCACCTCGCGCACCCCGCGGTGCTCGAACCCGACCGTCAGCTCGCCGGCCGTGCGTCGCCCGAGCGCCTCGTACACGCGCACGATCACGTCACCCGATCCGTCGTCGGCGAGCTTGACCGCCGACACGACGATCCCCTCACCCCGGACCGACACCAGGGGTTCGACCTCCCGCGCACCCCGCACGACGGTGGGGAGCGCGTTGATCCGGATGCCCTCGGCCGTCGCGATCTCGGCGTCAGCCCCGATCACGAAGCCGACCTCGATCTCGTGGTGGCCGTGGTCGGTGTCGGGGTCGGGGAACCGCGGGGCACGCAGCAGCGAGAGCCTCACCGTGGTCGTCACCGCATCCTCCGACACCTCGCGGGATGTGTCGTAGCCGTAGATCGAGTCGTTCACGAGTGCGACGCCGAAGTCCTGCTCGCGCACCAGGACGAACCGGTGCATCGACGTCTCGAACTTCGCCGCCTCCCAGCTGGTGTTGGTGTGCGTCACCCGCGACTGGTAGCCAAACTGCGTCTCGGCCTCGGTGTGCGCCGCCTGGATGTCGAGCGGGAAGGCGAGCTTGAGCAGCTTCTCGGTCTCGTGCCAATCGATCTCGTTGCGCAGCAGCACGGTCCGCGAGTCGGGTGCGAGAAGGATCGTCTGCGTGATGGTCGACTCCGAGAACGGGCGCACGACCACGATCTTCGCCACGGTGCCGACCATGGTCGCCTCGATCGACGTGACGGCGGTGAGGTCGTCGACGCTGTTACGGTAATAGCGATCGATGTCCCAGGCGTCCCACATGTTCGGGAAGTCCTGGTGGAGCTGGAACAGGTTCGCGGCCTTTCCCGCAGCGACCGCCTCGCGCCCCGATGCCTTGTCGACGGCGGAGACGATCAGACCGTCGGCGGACACGCGCACCGAGACGAGCTCGTTCTCCAGCCGCCAGCCGTCGTCCTCCTGCGAGAGCGAGACGGCAGCGGGGGTCGCCTCGGGAAGGAACGCCGCGCCGAGAGCGTGCCCCTGTCCCCCCGCGCGCCCGACCGAGGTCGGCTCGAACCGCAGTTCGCGATCGCCCTCGCCCGCGAGCGAGCGTCGGGCGGCACCCGCGATGTCCTGCGCATCCGAGAGCACGTCCGTCAGCACGGCGACGGCCTCGCGGTGCACCCAGGCGATCGAGGTCCCCGGGAGGATGTCATGGAACTCGTGCAGGAGAACGGTCTGCCACAAGCGGTCGAACTCGGCCTGCGGGTAGGCGGCACCGGTGCGCACCGTATCCGTCGCCGCCCACAGCTCCGCCTCGATCAGCGCGTGCTCGGCCCAGCGGTGCAGTGCCTTGGTGGCGTGCTGGCTGGTGAGCGTTCCGCGGTGCAGCTCGAGGTAAAGCTCCCCCACCCACACCGCCGGACGCGGCAGCTCGGCCCTCGCGGCGTCGAAGAAGTCGTCCGGATGCTCCCACACCACCTGCGCGCTGCCCTCGAGGTCGCGGAGGCGTTCGGCCTTGCCCGTCATCTCGCGGGTCGTGCCGCCACCGCCGTCACCCCAGCCGACCGGGGCGATCGAGCGCGAGCTGACCCGGTTCTCCTTGAACTGCCGGGCGGCCTTCGCGACCTCCATGCCGCTCAACTGCGAGTTGTAGGTGTCCATCGACGGGAAGTGCGTGAACACCTGCGACCCGTCGATGCCCTCCCAGAGGAAGGAGTGGTGCGGGAAGACGTTCTGCTGGTTCCACGAGATCTTCTGCGTGAAGAACCACTCGAACCCGGCGCGGCGCATCAGCTGCGGCAGGGCGGGCGAGTAACCGAAGCTGTCCGGGAGCCACACGCCCTTGGACCGGATGCCGAACTCGCGCTCGAAGAACCGTTGACCCTGCGAGAACTGCCGCACGAGCGACTCCCCCGTCGGCATCACGGTGTCGGACTCGACCCACATGCCGCCCAGGGGCAGGAAGCGCCCTTCGGCGACCGCGGCCTTGACCCGCTCCCACACCTCGGGGCGGTGCTCCTTGATCCAGGCGTACTGCTGTGCGCTGGACATGCCGTACCGGAACTCGGACTGCTCCTCCAGCAGAGCCGTCATCGACGAGGTCGTGCGTGCGACCTTGCGGATCGTCTCGCGCACGGGCCACAGCCACGCCGAATCGATGTGCGCGTGACCGACGGCCGAGATCCGGTGCGCACTCGCCTCGGCGGGTGCGGCCAGCACCTCGGTCAGGCGGGCACGGGCGTCGGACGCGGTGGCGACGATGTGCTGCAGGTCGAGGACGTCGAGCGCATCGTCCATGGCCTGCAGGATGCGCATGCGACGGGGCGAGGTCGCCGGCAGCTCCGCCTGCAGCTCGAAGAGCACCTCGAGGTCGAGCGCCAGGTCGAACACTTCCTGCTCGAACACCGCCAGATCCATCCGCCGGGCGCGGTAGAGCGGTTCCTTCGAGGACGTGAGGATGTCGCCCTCCTGCGTCGGGAGGAAGGGGTGGTAGTCCAGGAGCACCGGGTTGGAAGCCGCCTCGAGGTACAGCTCGACCGGCTCGTCGCCCGCTGCCGTCTCGACGATCGGGACCCACTGGTTTCGCGGGTTGATGCTCTTCACCGGGATCGGGTCGGACCCCCTGCCGCCCGGTCGGTAGGCGAGGGCCTCGCATTGGAAGCCCGTCATGTTCACATCGAACCCGAGGTCGATCAGCGCCTCGACCTTGCGGCCGGCCCACTCGGACGGCACCCGCCCGGTGAGCTTGAACCACGTGGTTCCCCAGGCCGGTCCCCACGGGGCGCCCACGGAACCGGCGGTGTAGTCGAGGGCGAGCCCTTCCGCCGGTGCGATCGGCTCCCCGGGCAGTTCGTGGATCTCGACCTGCAGCGGCACCGACGCCGAGTGGATCGACGGGCGGATGCGCTCCTCCAGCACACGCTTGACGCGGCCGACGGTGAGCGAGGTGTCGTCATGCATAGGGGATCTCCGACTCGACGGTGAGGGCAGGTTCGCGGGACGTCGCCGCGAACCCGTGTGATGAATGCTATCCGATTTACTAAAACGATCTAGTGGCGAGTCTAGAACACACTCGATCCGCCTTCCACCGGGCTAAACCGATCAAGTAGGGTGAGGGACTATGAGTCCGGCGAAGCGCGTCACGATCGCCGACATCGCGCGCATGGCCGGCGTCTCCCCCGGCGCCGTCTCCTTCGCCTTGAACGGGCGCCCCGGAGTGAGCGAGGAGACCCGGCAACGGATCCTCGCCGTCGTCGAGGAGAACGGCTGGCAGCCGAGTTCAGCGGCACGCGCCCTCGTCGGTGCGCGGGCGAACACCGTCGGCTTCGCACTGGCGCGCCCCGCCCGCTCCCTCGGATCGGAGGCCTTCTTCACCGACCTCATCGCCGGTATCGAATCGCGTCTCTCCGAGAGCAAGGTCAGTCTGCAGCTGCGTCTGGTGGCGGACATCGCGGAGGAGATGGAGGTGCATCGGCAGTGGCGCTCGTCCAACCAGGTCGACGGTTTCATCTTCATCGACCCGCGCGACGACGATCCTCGGGCCGACCGCATCGCCGCCCTCGACGCCCGCGCCGTGATGATCGGGTCGAAGCCGTCTCCCGACGGGACGGTGCCCAGCGTGTGGATCGGCGACGACACGGTGGCGGAGACGCTCTACTCCTATCTCGCCGCGCTCGGGCACGTGCACATCGCCTACGTGGCGGGACCGGCGGAGCTCGAACACACCCGGCTGCGGGCCGAGGTCTTGGAACGCCTGTCGGCCGATGGCGTGGAGGGCGAGGTCATCACCACCGACTTCTCCCCCGCCCGCGCCTCCGCCGTCACGCGGGCGCTGCTCTCCGGACGGCGGCGACCCACCGCGATCGTCTACGACAACGACGTGATGGCGGTCGCCGGTCTCCGCGTCGCACAGGAGATGGGACGCAGGGTTCCCCGCGACGTCTCACTGGCCTCCTTCGACGACTCGGTCATCGCGGGGCTCATCAACCCGTCGATCACGGCGATGACGCGCGACACCTTCGAACTCGGCGAGCGCGCCGCCACCCTGCTGCTCCAGCAGATCGAAGCGGGCGCGAACCTGCCGAGCGTCGAAGGCCCGACTCCCGTTCTCACGGCGCGCGAGAGCACGGCCCCGCCCACGCGCACCGACTGAACGTCAGGCGTCCTGAACGTCAGGGGTCCTGAACGTCAGGCGTCCTGAACGTCAGGCGTCGACCACGGTGTTGACCGACCCGTAGGGATCGACCGCGCCCGCCCGCAGATCGGGGCGGATGAGCCGGCGGATGCCACGGGCCTCCCGCACGGCGGGATCGAGCGCGTCACGCGACGTGATCACGGCCGGGTCGAGCCCCGCGGCACAGGCGTCGACCCAGGCCTGGAACACGGGACCACCCGGGCTCAGCGCCGCCCGGCTCACGGGCACCTCGCGCTCGTCGACCTCCACCACGATCGCCGTCTCCCGCGGCGGTGCCGCGACGCGCTGCCGCAGCTCGGGGATCACCTCGGCGAAGCGTCGACCGAGGGGCTTCGCCCCACCGTTCTGATCGATCAGGCCGAGGGTGTACTCGAGTTCGGGGAAGTCACCCAGGTCGCGACTGACGTCGTGCGAGCACCACCACGTGACGCCCCAGAGGTTGTCGGTGCGCAGCGCGGAGCGCACGGTCGCCTCCAGGAAGTCCGGCATCTCGTCCTCCGTCAGGCAGTTCGACGGGGCGCCGACCTCCTGCAACCACACCACCCTGTCCGGATCGGTGGCGAACGCGCGGGAGAGCTCGATCAGGTACTCGGCGTGCCGGTCGGAGGCGATCGATCGTCCTCCGTAGCGCTGGGCGGTGCCGTTGAAGATCCAGGAGTGGATCGTGGTCATGGCGCCCAAGCGTGACGCGTGGGCCGGCGTGAAGCCGTGGCCGTCCATGTACCAGACGGCGTCGTACTCGCTGTGGACGTGCGGGAAGCCGGGCGCTGCGGCGTCGGCTGCCGACAGCAGGGCGGAGATCCAGCCGCCCGCCTCGTCCGGCGTCACCGGCCAGGGCGACGGATGGGTGTGCGCGGAGAACTGGTTCGTCTCGTTCCCGAGGGTGAGCCCGAGGAAGTTGGGGGCATCGCGCAGCGCCCGGCCGAGCCTGTCGACGAGCGCGACCTGACCCTCGAGCGCTCGGGGATCGGTGAACATGTTCTTGTCGTGCCACGTGTACAGCCACGACGGCACGAAGTCGAAGCTCGACAGATGGCCCTGGACCACGTCGATGCTCGCATCCATCCCGAACTCGCCTGCGATGTCGACCACCGCACGCACGTCGTCGACCGCCTTCTCGCGGATGAGGGTGCGATTCGGCTGCAGCACGGTCCACAGCGGGAAGACCCGGACGTGATCGAGCCCCAGCTCCGCGAGAGCCGCGAAGTCGCGACGCACATCGTCCGGGGTGAAGTCGAGCCAGGAGTGCATCCAGTTCTTCGACGGCGTGTAGTTCGCCCCGAATCTCAGGGGAGCATCGAGGGCGCCGCGCTGCGTCATGGAGGACCTTTCGGACAAGCCCCGAGGGGGACGGATCTGCACCACTATAACGCTTGAGCACCGGCGCTCGCACACACTTCTTGACAGAAGGAGAATCGGATGGTTTCATCTGCTAAAGCGTTGTAGTCCGTCGACCGGACACCACGCGGAATCGCCCGCCTCGAGGAAGAAGCACGATGAAATCTCCCACACGCATTGTCGCTCTGGCAGCCTTCAGCATCGGCGTTCTGGCGCTGACCAGTTGCACGGGAGGCGGAGGGGCATCCGGCGCCTCGGGCCCCATCGACACGTCCGGCGAGCTGAGCGGCACGATCCAGTTCCAGACGTGGTCGCTCAAGAACGAGAAGTTCACCCCGTACTTCGAGGATCTGATCGATGCGTTCGAGAAGGAGCACCCGGACGTCACCGTCGAGTGGCTCGACCAGCCGGGAGACGGCTACCAGGAGAAGATCCTGAGCCAGGCGAACGCCGACACGCTCCCGGACGTGCTGAACCTGCCGCCGGACATCGCGTATCCGCTGGTCGCTGCGGGCAAGCTCGTCGACCTCCACACCGCCGATCCCGAGCTGGAGTCCGCCTACAACGCCGGCGCGTGGGAGGCGTACAGCGCGTACCCAGGCATCGACGGCACCTACGGCCTGCCCTGGTACCTCTCCAGCGACGCCTCGTGGTGGAACCTCGCACAGCTCGCCCCGTACGGCGTCACGGAGGACAACCTCCCGACCACGGTCGACGAGCTCCTCACCCTCGCCGAGGAGGTGGCCACGGAATCCGGCGGCAAGGTCCAGCTCCTGTCCTCCATTCCCGCGCTCGACACCTTCACGGCGGCGGGCATGGAGGTCATCAATGCCGACGGCGAGTTCGATTTCAACACCGACGAAGCCGCCGCGATCATCCAGAAGTACGCCGACGCCTACGCAGCCGGAGCCATGCCCGCCGAGGCTCTGACCGGCGACTACGGCGGAAACGCCGAGGCCTACATCCAGGAGAAGGTGGCCTTCACGACGGGCGGCACCGGCTTCACGACCGACCTGCAGAAGGATGCACCCGCACTGCTCGAGAACACGGTGGCGACCCCTCGCCTCGGGGTCGCACCCCTCTATGTGCAGGGTCTCAACGTCTCGGCCGACTCCGACAACAAGGAGGCCGCACTCGCGTTCGCCGAGTTCGCGACGAACCAGGAGAACCAGGTGGCCTTCTCGTCGCTCGCCGTCGGCACCGCTCCCGGCACCGCGGACGGCGGGGATGAGGTCGTCGAGAACATCGCGTCCTCGGTCACCGACGAGAAGCAGCTCGCGGCGATCGACACCGTGTTCGGCGCGATGAAGGATGCGAAGGCCCTGCCGTTCCAGTGGACCTCTGACATGGCGACCTACATGACCCAGCAGATCGCCCTCGCCGTCAACGGTGAAGCGGACGCCAAGGCCCAGCTCGACAAGATCGTCGAGTACGCCAACGCCAACCGCGTGGACCAGTAAGCCATGCGCGCGAACACCGGCATCCGCGACCGCGGATCGTCGATGAGATCCCACCGATGGTTCACTCCGTGGCTGCTGTTGGGCCCCGCCGTCGCCTGGGTGCTGGTGTTCGCGCTCTGGCCGTTCCTCAACACGGTCTTCCTCAGCTTCACCGACGCCCGGCCGCTGCGAACGCCCGAGTTCGTGGGGGGAGCGAACTACGAGCGCATGTTCGGCGACGAGATGTTCTGGAATGCGCTGACCACGTGCCTCATCTACGTGGTCGTGTGCGTGCCCCTGCTCACGATCCTCCCCCTCCTCCTCGCCCTGCTGGTGCAGAAGAAGCTCCCGGGCATCTCGTTCTTCCGCACCACGTTCTACTTCCCCGTGATCGCCTCGGTGGTCGTGGTCGCCCTCATCTGGACCTGGCTCTTCGACAGCCGCGGCATCATCAACCAGACGCTGGAGTTCCTCGGTCTGATCGACAAGCCGATGGCCTTCCTCGTCGATCGCTGGCTGCTGCTGGGCTGCGCGATCCTGCTCACGGTCTGGAAGGGCTTGGGCTACTACATGGTCGTGTACCTCGCCGCGCTCGGGAACGTCGGCAAGGAGCTGCACGAGGCCGCGATGCTCGACGGAGCCGGGGCCTTCCGCCGCTTCCTCTCGGTCACGATCCCGTCGGTGCGAGGAGCCATGCTCCTCATCGCGGTGCTCATCGCCGTGTCCGCGATGCGGGTCTTCGCCGAACTCGACGTGCTGTCAAAGAGCACCGGAGGGCCCGGCGGGTACGACATGTCGCTCGTGATGCTCATCCGCCAGGTGGGGTCCGGCCTGAACGGGAACATCGGCTACGCCTCCGCGATCAGCGTGGCGCTGTTCCTGCTCACCCTCGTGCCACTCGCCGCGATCGCCGTCATGAACCGTGAGAAGAAGGCGAAGGTCTCCGCATGAGCACCCTCACCCCGCAGCGCCCGGCCGACGACACCCGGTTCACCGACGGCCCTGTGTCGCCCACGCGCGAGCGCATCTTCCGCCGTCGCGGCTCCGGAGACTTCAGCACACCCAGCCTCGGCGGACTGATCGGGCGCTATGCGCTGCTGCTGTTCGTCCTGTTCCTCGTGATCGGGCCGTTCGTCTGGCAGCTGTCCACCTCTTTCAAGGGCCCTCAGGAGAACATCTACTCCTTCCCGCCCGAGCTCATCCCCCGCGAACCCACGCTGCAGAACTACAGCAAGGTCGCCGACATCGTCCCGGTCTACCTCTACGCCTGGCACTCGCTGCTCGTCTCGGTCGGGACCGTCGTGAGCAACGTCGTGCTGTCGACGTTCGCCGGATACGCGCTGGGATGCATGAGATTCCGGGGCAAGTGGATCGTGATGGGGATCCTCCTGTCCACTCTGCTCTTCCCCGGCGAGGTGACGGTGACCAGCAACTTCCTCACCATCCGCGCACTGGGACTCGCGGACACCCTCTGGGGCGTCTTCCTCCCCGGAGCGATCAGCGCGATGAACGTGCTCCTGATCGCCACCGCGTGCCGCATGATCCCGAAGGACGTGCTGGACGCCGCGACGGTCGACGGGGCCACCACGTGGCAGCGCATCCGCCACATCGTCTGGCCGAACATCCGCGGCATGGTCTCCGTGGTCGCGATCTTCGCCTTCATCGGTGCCTGGGACGACTACCTGTGGCCGCTCATCGTCCTGTCCGATCCCTCGAAGTACACACTGACGGTGGGCATGGCCTACCTCAACAGCAGCTTCTCCGTGGATCCGCGCCTCATCGCGGCCGGCACCATGATCGCCCTCGTGCCGATCGTGATCATGTTCTCCTTCACGCAGCGGTTCTTCTTCAAGGGCGTGCAGGAGGGCGCGATCAAGGGGTGAACGCCGTGCAGCTCCTCCCGGCGGATGGGCCGGCCGATCCCCCGTCCTCCCGCCCGCGCTCGGGAGTGCTCCCGGGTGCGGTGTTCGCCTTCGCCTTCGACCCGACCGGCGGGGTGCAGCGGATCGATGCCCCGGGTCTCGCCGACATCGCGATCACACCCCACACGGTGCTGCACTGGGCCTTCTACGCCGACGGCCCGGCAGCGACCCTGGCACCACACGCCGCCCTCGCGGTCTCGGCCGACGTGCGCTTCGACGACGGATCACGGCTGAGCGACGACTCCGCGGTCCGCGACCGCTACGGCTTCCCGATCACCGCCGATGCCCAGTTCGCCGCGCGCTGGAGCATGCCGGAGCAGTGGAATGCGGACACCGTCTCGCTCGCTCCCCGCACCGGAGGACGCGGCACGGTCGAACTCGTGCTCGGCGCCGACGCGCTGTCCGACGAGGCGGATGCCGGAGGCGTCACCGGCTTCGTGCAGGTCCTGGTCGAGGAGCGGATCGCACCGGGCGATCCCACCCGCACCCCCACCCCCGTCGACCGCGTCGACACCCGACGCGGCACGCATGCGGGACCGCGCTTCTCGCGGGGCAACACCATCCCCGCCGTCGCTCTCCCGCACGGGTTCACCTTCGTCACGCCGGCCACCGACGCAGCCGACTCCCGGTGGCCGTACCGTCCCTTCGTGCACGACGACGCGCAGGGACGCCGACTCGAAGCCCTCCAGTTCTCCCACCAGCCGAGTCCCTGGATCGGCGATCGCTCGGTGCTGCAGCTGATGCCCTATCTGGCAGATCCGGTGTCGAGCCGCGAGCGACGGCGGCGCTGGATCGTCCCGGGGTCCGAACGCGCGCGTCCGCACGAGTACGCGGCGGACCTCGGCGATAGTCTGACCGTCGAGATGACCGCGACGATGCACGCTGCCGCCTTCCGGGTGCGGTGCGCGGACCCCGACACCCCGATGGGCTTCGTCATCGATCAGCTCACCGATGAGGGCCAGCTCACCTGGACCGGCGCAGACGGGTTCGAGGGATGGATCCCGGAGGGCTCGGCGGACTGGGGCAACGCGCCCCGGTGCTTCTTCGCCGGCACCACCCTGCGCCGCGCGGACGACGGCGTGATCGAGCGCGGCCCGCTCGACGACGACGGACGCGGTCGGGTCGCCGGGTATGTGGGCGGACGCGGATCGCTCGAACTACGGATCGGGATCTCCTTCCTCTCCGTCGCCCAGGCCCGGCACGCCCTGGAGACCGAGGCGCCCCCGACCCGTCCCTTCGAGGAGTTGCGCGCCGAGGGCGCCGCGATCTGGAATCGCCTGCTGGGCCGGGTGTCGATCCCCCCGCTGCCGGCGGAGGAGATCCCCTACCGCGGTCTCGCCGATGAGGAGCACCGCGCCCGGAT
The DNA here is from genome assembly GCF_024498615.1 of Microbacterium sp. J1-1. Taxonomy (NCBI): domain Bacteria; kingdom Bacillati; phylum Actinomycetota; class Actinomycetes; order Micrococcales; family Microbacteriaceae; genus Microbacterium; species Microbacterium sp. J1-1. The sequence goes on from NZ_CP089590.1 coordinate 3,421,150, forward strand.
CGCCGCAGCACTGCATCGGATGCACCTGTACCCCAACAGCGCCGGGGAGAACGTCGCGACCGCGGCGGAGCCGCGCTGGCGATTCGCGGACGTCTTCTCCGACTCGGTCGACACGGTCGCCGACGGAGAACTCGTCGTGAACAACGGCTACTGGGACACCTACCGCACCGAGTGGCCGGCGCTCGCCCTGCTCGATCCCGCATCGACCGGCAGGCTGCTCGACGGCCAGCTCGAACAGTATCGACGCGGAGGATGGATGGCGCGGTGGAGCGCGCCCGGTTACGTGGACAGCATGGTCGGCACGTCCAGCGACCAGATCTTCGCCGATGCCGCGCGCTGGGGTGTGAGCTTCGACCGCGAAAGCGCGTTCGACAGCGGATGGCGCAACGCGTGCGAGCCGGGTCCGGATGCGCGACGGGGACGCAAGGGCATCGATCGCGGCCGATTCACCGGCTACATCTCGTCGGAGACGCCCGAGGGTATGAGCTGGAGCATCGAGAACGCACTCAGCGATGCCGCCCTCGGCCGGTTCGCCCTGCAGCTCGCCATCGGCGCCGGATCGGCCGAGGAAGCCGCTCGCTACCGTTGCTTCGCACGCTACTTCGCCAACCGCTCCCAGTCGTATCGACAGCTCTTCGACGACGGCACCGGGTTTTTCCGCGGGCGGGATTCGCGCGGGGCGTTCGCTCCGGAGTTCGACCCGCGGGCCTGGGGCGGGGACAACGTCGAGACGAACGCCTGGGGGATGTCGGTGGGGGCGGTGCACGACGGAGCCGGGCTCGCCGCCCTCCACGGCGGACCTGTCGGGCTCGGCCGTCACCTCGATGCCCTGTTCGCCGAACCCGAGACCGCGGACGAACGGTTCGCCGGCGCATACGGCACCGTGATCCATGAGCAACGGGAGGCCAGGGCCCTGCGCTCCGGGATGTGCGCGCTCTCCAACCAGCCGGCACACCACATCCCGTTCATGTACGCGTTCAGCGACCGCCCGTGGCAGTCGGCTCCGCTCGTCCATGAGTTCGCGGGGCGGCTGTTCGCCGGGGCCCACATCGGTCAGGGTTTCCCGGGCGACGAGGACAACGGGGAGATGAGCGCCTGGTGGCTGTGGGGCGCACTCGGGCTGTACCCGCTGGAGCTCGCATCGGGCCACCTGCGGATCGGCTCGCCGCTCTTCGACGACATCCGGGTGGATCGGGGGGACGGCTCCTCCCTCCGGATCCGCTCCCGGCGACGGTCCGCCGGGGCCCACATCCTGCAGGAGGCATCTCTCGACGACGTATCCCTCGCCTCCGCGGACCTCCCGATCGATGCGCTCGTGGGGGATGCCGTCCTCGACCTCACGTTCGGGGACGACCCGGCGTCCGCGCTCGAGAAGTCCGGGCGCTCTCCCGTCCTCCCTGCGGTCCCTTGGTGCGCCGATCTGACCGCGACAGAGGGCGAGGGCGAGGGCGAGGTGATCGCCTCGGCTCTCGTCGCCCACCCCGAGCGGGTGTTCGACGACGGGGCTCCCTCGGGTCGTCCTGGCGTCGTCCTGCGCCCCGGCGACTGGGTGGGGTGGCGGTTCCCCGAGGCTCGCGGGATCAGCGACGTCACGGTGACGACGACCGCCTCCGCCTCCTCTGCCGCGCTGCACTGGGAGGCCCTCGGCCCGGATGGGCACTGGCGGACCCTGGCGCTGACCCATCGGGAAGAACTGCGGACCGACCGCACGACGCCGTTCACCCTGGTCGACCGGACCGTGACCCCGGCGCTCCGCGTGCGTGCGGAGTCCGAGGTCACGATCCGTCAGATCGAGCTCTTCGACCTCGCGTGATCACCTGGTGAGGGTGAAGAGCACCTCGGTGCGGTTTCCCGACGCGTCGAACACCTCGAGCACGTTGGCTCCGGCCACCCCACCGAAGACACCCGGCTTCACGAAGTTCAGGTCGCTCCAGGCGTTATCGGTCAGGTCCTTCGGCACACCGTTGACCGACAGCCTGTCGACCTTGCCGGCGTCGTACAGCTTGAAGCTGACCTTCGAGTACGCGTCGGGAGATCCCGTCGTGAACGCCTCCCCCGGCTTCACGGTCACGGTCGGAGCCGTGCGATCCCGCGGAGCGGCGCGATACTCGGTCGGCTCCCCCTTGAGCTCCTGCGTGATCCCCGAGAGGTACGCCGACTGATCCGTCGCGGTCAGGTTGTACGCCACGTAGACCCCGTATCCGTCGGCGACCGTGCGTCGGGCGAAGTCCGCGGCGGTCGCGGCGCTCGTGTTCGCCAGGTCGATCGCAGCGGCACCGAGGCGGGTGCGATCTTCGAGCCCGGGCACCGTGGGGGCGTCGTACGTCGGGTAATAGGGATTCCAGGCGTAGTCGATCACACCGTCGACGTCGAACGCATCGAAGTCGGTGGTGGTGTAGGACGGGCCGATCGCGTAGAGGCTGATGATCTTGTCCGATCCCAGGCGCTCGCGCAGCGCGGTCGCCAGCCAGCCGAACGACTGCGCGTTGGGCTGTGGGGTGCCGTTCGCGCCGTAGTTCGTCCACTCGTCGTCGAAGTCGATCCCATCGAGGCCGTAGGTCGTCACCGCATCGGCCAGCTCTGCGGCGAAGGCGTCCGCCGCGGCGAACGAGGTGAAGTTCGCGAAACCCGCACCCTGGTGGTTGCCGAGCACGGAGAGCAGCACCTTCGTGCCCTGTGCCTGCAGCGGACGGATCTGGTTCTCCGCGTCCTGGAGCGTCTCGGTGACCCGATCATTCAGGTGCAGATACGCCTTCTCTCCGTCGTAGTTGATGTTGGCGGCGAAGATCATCGCGAGGTCGACGGCGGCGCGCCCGGAATCCGCGAGCGTGTAGTCGGCGACGTTGGCTAAATCGTTCGAGTTCACCTCGACATAGACGGCGAGCTGGGGATCCGCCTCCGCCCCCTCTGCAGCGGTCGCGGGTGAGGCTCCCGCGACGAAGGACATCGCGATCACCGCACTCGCGGCGACAGTGAATCCCTGTCGTAGACGGTGAAGCTTCGTGGAATGTAGCCGACTCATGGCAGATCGTCTCCCTCTTCATCGAAATCGAGATCAGGCCGCATCAGCGCGACCTGCCGCCGACTATATCGCTTAAGTAGAAGCCCGTACAGATCGGACGAAGGACGACATCTGTCTGTTCCTGCACCCGGTCAGCGATCCGTGGGTTCTACACGTGCGCCGGGTTCTCCACGCGCCGGAACCGGAATACCGTGACATCGTGACCGTCCGGAACGACACTGGAGGCATGCGCTTGAACGACCCGCAGGTATGGACGCTGATCGGAGTGTTCGCCGCCGTCATGCTCGGCGGGATGACGCTCATGACCACGCAGCTCAGTCGCATCATCCGCGCCGAGACCGATCGCATCCACGGCACGCTCTCCGCGCGCATCGACGCCGTCGTCGACCGCCTTGACCGCATCGAGGCGAAGGTCGACGACCTCGACAAGGAGCTCACGAACCTCGCCGTGCGGTTCTGGCGCTCGCAGTGACCCCTCCGGGCTTCCCGTGATCTCTCAGAGGGTGACGTCGCCCACCAGATTCACCTGGATGCCCATCCCCGCGAACATCGAGGCTTTCGCGATGAGTGCCCGATCGGCCGTCTCAGCATCCGGTGCGTAGACGAGCTGCGCGTGGTTGGCCTTGTGGCGGGCCATGAACTGATCCCGTGAGACGCCGTGCAGCACCACGTGAGCGATCGGCCACTCCGGGTTCGTGGCATCCTTCCGGCGCTGCGTCTCGTCGGCCGGGAGCTCGACGACCGAGGCACGGATGATGTCGGCCTGCAGGACGCCGTCGGCGATGAACACCCGCGACAGCACGATCTCCCCCGGCTGGGAGACCCCGTTGATCGTCGCACCGCCCGCCGGGAAGAACACGTGGCCCTGACGCCATCCCTCCGCGTTCTGCCACCCGCCCAGGTGCGAGGCGGGGACGGAGCCGGAGATCTCGTAGACCCACACGAACTCCCCGTCGTACTCCTCACCCCACCGCACGTCGTGCAGCGTGTTGTCCGGCACGAGTCCCATCGCACGCCACACGCGGTCGGTCACCAGCGCGTCGACCGCCACGCCCTCATCCGCTTCGTTGAAGTGCGGGAAGGCGCGTCCCTCGTGCAGCACCCGGGCACCGTCGCGCGACCTCACCGGCGGGCGCTCGGTCGAGTTCAGGATGCCCTCGGCCAGGTCGGACGCCGGCACCAGGTCCTTCAGACCCTGCTGGTACTGGATCCCGACGGCGTCGAGGCCGAAGTCGTCCGCGATACGAAGCGCGGCGATGTACATCTTCAACTGCCACTGCACCTGCTCGCGCGTGAGCTCGGTGGCGGCATCCGTCCCGAAGCGGAACGTCATGCCCGCATCGATCAGCCAGTCGTACGCGGCGTCCGCCTCGTCTTCGGTGACGGTGAGCATCTCGGCGTAGAGCGCCGACTGCGACAGCCGCTCCTTGTAGATGCCCGTCTTGTTGAGCAGCTCGTCGTCGAAGATCGCGTTATACATGCCCATGCAGCCCTCGTCGAACACGCCGATGATGGCCTTCTCGGCGAGCAGCTCCGCGGCGAGCGCCTCGCCCAGCTGCTTCTCGGGGCTGTCCGGCAGCTCCGGCAGGGGACGCACGTGCGAGGCGTCGTGCGCGATGGAGCCCGTCTCGGTCCACTCCCGGATGCCGTTGCGGAACCACTCGTCGGTGAAGTCGACCGACCAGGTCGTGGCGTACGGCTTGCCCATCTTGGTGAGGCCCGCGTTCAAGCCGAGGAGGCCGACGAGGCCGGGCCAGTCGCCGGCGAAGTTCGCGACCGTGAGGATCGGGCCCTCGTGGGTGCGGAGACCGGCGAGCACATGGTGGGAGTACTGCCAGTTGGCGATCGCGACGATCAGAGGCGCGTCGACCGGGATGCTCCGGAAGACCTCGAGCCCCATGCGCTGACTGGAGATGAACCCGTGACCGGTGGCGGGGTCGACGCCGAAGGGACGGATCACCTGCCACCCGAGGTCGTCGAGCACACCGGTGACCCCGGTCTCGAGCTCGACCTGGGTGGGCCAGCCCGCGACGTTCGCCGACTCTCGCAGATCACCCGAGGTGATGAGGTAGGCCGTCTTCGGGGCGGCAGCCGGACGCGATGCCGGGGCCGGCAGGGTGTAGGTGGTCATGATTCCTCCGGTGTTGGGGTCGGGGTGAGCGGGGAGCGGTGCGACGCGCCCGCTCGGAGTCGGATATCGCGGCCGATGGTCTCGCCGGACAGCTGCAGTTCGCCGACGTCGAGGACACCACCGTCGACATGGACGGTCAGAGCGTGGTCGTCGATCTCGACGCGTCCCCAGCCGGTACCCGTCGTGAACAGGCTGCGGAACGGCCCCGGGGCCGCCGGGGCGAACGACAGCACACGCGTCGGGGCATCCCACTGCACTCCGCTCGCCGCGAGGAGCAGGGCCCAGGACGCGAGCGACCGGGCGTAATGGTTGCCGCATTCGATCTCGTTCCACGGATTGCGGTGGGTCCCGTCGTATCGGGCACGCAGGGAACGCTCGATGCGGAGCGCGTCCTCGGCCCGACCGGCGTAGAGGAGCGAGGCGGCGACCTGATGCTCGATGCCCGTCCAGACCTCGTCGGAGTAGACGAACGGAATCGACGGTCGACCCCCGCGCGGCCACGACGCCAGCAGCAGCCCTCCTTCATCGTTCAGGGCATACACCCGCTGCGTGCTCTCGTGGGCCGTCAGGTCGTCCCGATGGTTGTGCGCGACGATCGCGGCGAGTGCGGACCCGACCCGGTCGGCGGGGAGGATGTAGCCGAGTCCGTTCACGAAGGCGTGGAACTGTCCGAGGAGCTGGTCCGTGAGGATGCCGTCACCGTACTGGTAGCGGTGCGCGTCGACGTCGTCGATGACCTGGCGGTAGTACTCCCCGTTCCACAGGGTCTCGTCCATCGCCGCAGCGACGTGGTCGGCCCGCGCGGACCACCCTTCCGCGCGCTCGCGCTCGCCGAGGTGGGCGGCCATCCGAGCCCCGGCGCGGAGGGCCGCGAGGTAGACGCCGTTGGCGAGCGGCTCGGCACCGTGGAACTCGATGTCGTAGGTGTTGTGCAGCTCCCCGTCGAGCAGCCCGTCCCCGTCGCGGTCCCATTCGCGGATCGCATAGTCGAGAGTGCGGGCGGCGGCCGGCCAGAGCTCGCGGAGGAAGTCGTCATCACCGCTGAACCGCCACTCACGATGCAGGCGCAGGAGCGTGCCCAGCTGCCCGTCGACGGCAGGCCCCATGAACCAGGAGGGTCCGCCGAAGACGCGATTGCCGCGGAACTTCTGCGCGCCGGCCGCATCGGTCTCGAGCAGGTACTCCACGCGACGGGCACTCCGCTCGAGAGAGGGGAACAGCCACGCGAGCGTCTGCGCGTACGACCAGACGTGCGTGCATGTGCCCTCGCAGGAGCCACCGTGGTCGAAGGATCCTTCCCACGCCGCGAAGACCGGCCCCTGACCCAGCTCCGCGTTCGGCGACTCGACCACGAACCCGGTCGTGGATCGCACAGCTGCGATGTTCGCACCGACCGCGTCGGCCAGCACCGGATCGAGGCTCCCTCCGTACAGCGCTTCGACGAAGGCATCCGTCGTTTTCTCCAGCTCGCCGAGGTTCGTGTGCAGATGGGCGGCGGCCGCCCACGCATCGGGCCAGAGGACGGCGTAGCGGTTCCGCACGACCTCGTCGAGGTTCGGGTCGGCGAAGACGATGTGCCCGTTCCACCCGCGGCGGCGGTTCGGGAAGCTCCACGACAGCACGAACTCGAAGTCGCGGCTCTCGCCGGGCCCCACGGTGTGCACGACGCCGAGTGAGCCGGTACGCACCCGAGGGAGCTTGGCGAGCATCTCCTCCTCGGTGAGGGGCGCGGCCTCCGCGTCGGCATCGAGCTCGGCGAACAGCCCGCGAGGGCGATCCTCCAGGGTCAGCCGAGGCTCCGCCGCGAGCAGCCCGTCATCGGTCAGGTCGTTCCAGAAGAGACGCGCTCCGTCCGGCCAGTAGCTCGTGACCCACTGCGGCTTGACCGTCGTGGAGCGGTCCGTGGTGGTGAGGCTCAGCGTGCCGTAGCCGGGGTCGTCCTCCGGCAGGTCGATCCCGAAGTCGAGTCCGCGCACGTCGCCGTCGTCCCGCCATCGCACCGTCTGCGTCGCACGCATGCCCCACGGGGCGTCCGGTCCGGGGGCTCCTCGTCCCGCCGTGTGGGAGACGCTGCCCACCACGGTGACCGCGACCGGGACGGAACCGGGGTTCGTCACGTGGTACCGCAAGACCGCCGCAGGGATGCCCGAGGCGTCGGCGTCGAGCGGCACGAGCGGTGTGAACGCGTGCAACGACACATCCACCGGGAGCGTCCGGTCAGTGAAGTCGACGTCGACCACCGGGTACTCACCGTGCAGGGTCGCCGCGTCGAGGCGCGGAAGACCTGCGAGCTGGTCGAACGCGTATCCGGCGTCGGCATCGTGTCGCCCGCTGAGCCTCGCCTCGAGGACTCGGGTGACCGCCGCGCCTCCTTCCGGGGCGGCATGGATCGCGAAGAAGGAGTACGGATTGCGGCGTCCCTTGTCGGGAAGGTTCTCGAACTCCCAGTCGCGCAGTTCCCCGCGCGCGCCGATCGAGACGTTGCCCGTTCCGATGCCGCCGAGCGGGAAGGCCGTCGCCTGCGACGTGTGCGGGATGCCCGGGGCGCGTCGTTCGCGGGTCATGCGGATTCCCCCCGCTGCACGGCGGCGAGCTCATGCACCACATCTTTCGAGCCCTCGTACAGTCGCAGGTACTTGTCGAACAGGTCATCGTAGAGAGCGCGCCGTGTGTCGTCCGGCCTGACGGAGTGGACGATCGGATTCCAGTCCGTGATGACCGGTGCCCGACCCGGCGCGGCGATCGCGCCCGCTGCGAGGAACGCCGCCCCGTAGCTCGCACCGATCGTGGTCTGCGGCACCTCTTGCACGAGGCCCGTGACGTCGGACACCACCTGCAGCCAGAGCCGTCCCTGGGTGCCGCCGCCGACCGCGACGATCCGCCGGATGTCCGCTCCCGCCGCACGCATGGTCTCGACGTTGTGCCGCACCCCCAGCGCCGTGGCCTCGAGCGCCGCCCGGTAGAGGTCACCGCGCGTGTGCTCCAGGGTCAGCCCGGCTATCACGCCGCGGGCGTCCGGGTCCTGGATCGGTGTGCGCTCCCCCGCGAAGTACGGCAGCAGGAGGAGCCCTCCCGCGCCCGGACCGGATTCCTCCGCCTCAGCGAGCAGTCGGGGGTAGTCCGCGCCGGTCAGCCCCTTCAGCCAGGTGGTCAGCGCTCCGGAGGTGGAGAGGCCGCCGGCCAGGTTGCGGGTGCCCGCGAAGGCGCCCGCCGTGGTCCACATCGACGGCGTGCGCAAGGTGTCTTCCCCCGTCGCCACGAGGAACATCGTCGTGCCGTACATGAGCATCAGATCGCCGAGCTCGTGCGCACCGACGCTGACCGCCTCCGTCCACGCATCGATCGTTCCCGTGATCACGGGCGTACCCGCCGGGAGACCGGTGAGGGCTGCGGCGGGCGCCGTCACCTCGCCGGCGACCTCCCCCGCCCACCGCAGCCTCGGCTTCTCGATGCCACCCGCATACGTGTTCCACCACGGGTCGTACCAGTCCTCATTCTCGATGTCGTAGAGCGGTGAGAACTGGCTCGCGGACTGGTGGTCGAGGACGTATGCACCGGTGAGCTTCCTGGCGAGCCAGGAAGCCGGCATGAACAAGCGCCGTGCCCGGGCCCACGCCGCCGGCTCCTCGTCGGACACCCACAGGAGTTTGGGCCCACCCGCCTGCGAGGTCAGGACGGATCCACCGACGCGCGTGATCGCGTCGGCACCGAGCTCGGTCGTCATGCGGTCGATCTGTGCGGCGGAGCGGGTGTCCACGCCGTAGAGGATGGCGGGACGCACCGGTAGGTCGTCATCGTCGGCGAGGAGGACGCACGGCCCCATGCCGCTGACCCCCACCCCGACGACCTCCGCGTCCGGTGCTCCGCTGAGCAGTTCGCGGGTGATCGCGATGAACTCCTCCCACCACACGTCGCCGTCCATCTCCACCCAGCCGGTGCGTGGGCGGCTGACGTCGTGCGCGCGCGTCGCCGTCGCGATGATCTCGCCGTCGACGCCCACGAGCACACCCTTGCTGCTGGACGTGCCGATGTCGACGCCGAGGGTGCAGCGCATGGAGTCCTCCTCGAATCCTGAGCTCGGATATGAAACCTGTGGCCACTGTACGCGAAATCGATTTCATGCCGCAAGGAGCCACGTCGTTCCTGCACATTTCGCGCATGGAGTGCGGTCTCCACAGAGCGTGGGTTCGCGTCGATGCGGCACCGGAATACCGTGACAATCTGGGCTTTCACTCGCAGGATGGAGATGTGCATTTGAACGAGCCCCAGATCTGGACACTGATCGGCGTCTTCGCCGCCTTCATGCTGGGATCGCTCACGATGGTGATCCGGCAGAACGACCGGATGATCACCTCCGTCCGCAGCGAACTGGACGCGAAGTTCTCGAGCATGGACGCGAAGTCCGACGCGCGTTTCGAAGCCTTGGACGCGAAGTTCGACGCCCGTTTCGAGAGCATGGACGCGCGATTCGCGACGATGGACGCGCGATTCGAGACCTTGGACGCGAGACTCTCGGGCGTGGACGCGAAGTTCGAGGCGCGATTCGACGCGATGGATTCGAAGTTGGACTCGCGGCTCGGCGCGATCGACGGTCGCCTCGAAGACCTCGACAAGGAGGTCGCGAATCTCGCGACGCGCTTCTGGGGGTCTCGCTGATCCCACTCAGCCGCGCGGGCTGGCGGGCTGGATCTCGTTGCGCAGCACCACCGTGCGAGCGGGCTGGCGATCGCCCTTGATGCGCTCGAGCAGCATCCGTGCTGCGGTCACTCCCATGTGCCGCGCGGGCAGTCGCACCACCGTGACCGCCGTGGGTGACAGCGTCGTGAACGGCAGCGAGCCGATGACCGCGACGCCGACCTCAGGAGGGGTGAGACCGTGCTCGGTGAGCACCTGGATCGCGCCGACCCCGATGAGGTTGTTGCCCGCGACGACCGCATCGGGAGGTTCGGGAAGCGCGAGCAGCTCTTCCATGGCGGCGCGCCCGCCGTCGACGCGGAATGTCGCGAAGCGTGCCAGTTCATCGAGGTCGAGCTGGGGGCGCGCAGCTGCGAGTGCGGCACGCCAGCCGGCGGCACGTTCCGCTGCGGTGTCGATGTGCTCCGGTCCGCCGATGTACGCGATGCGCCGGTACCCGGCGTCGATCAGATCCCGCGTCGCCGACGTGCCGGCCGCACGGTTCGCCATCACGACGCCATCGATGTCATAGGTCGTGCTGCGGTCGACGGCGACCACCGGACGCCCGGTCGCGAGGATGCTGTCGAGATCAGATTGCTCGTCGGCCGTCGCGATGATGACGCCGGACATGTGCTCGGCGATCGCGATCCGCAGATACGTCGCCTCCTTCTCGACCTGCGCGTCGGAGTTGCAGAGCACGACCGAGTAGCCGGCCTCGGAGGCGACATCCTCGACGCCGCGCGCCATCTCGGTGAAGTAGGGATTCTCGATGTCGGGAATCACGAGCGCGATGACCTCGGAGCTCTGGCGACGCAGCGTGCGGGCGGTGCGGTTGGGGGTGAACTTCAGCTTCTCCGCGGCGTCCCGGACGGCCGCCACCTTCTCCTCGGACACACTCGTTCCGTTGAACACGCGCGAAACCGTCGCAGGAGAGACCCCGGCGAGTTCAGCGACGTCGTAGATCGTGGTCATGCACCCTCACAGCCTGTCCGGCCCCGCCGGACGTGAAGCAACAGTATCGCGGACGCATCGTTCTCTGGTGTTCCTTCATGAAATCGATTACATTGGCGCCCATGACTTCTGCACCTTCTGATCTGGCCTCCCTCGCGGCGTTGCGACGGATCCAGACCCGTTCGATCTCGCCGGAGAACTTCGACGGTTCCGCTGGGGGCGGCGGCCGGGCGACCGAGGGAACGGGTGCCTCCTGCGCCCGCGACCTCGGCCCCGGTTGGAAGATCTCCCCGAGCATCGACATCCAGGCCGGGGAAACCCTCGAGCTCGCGAACATCGCCGGCCCGGGCAAGATCACGCACATCTGGATCACGACCCACACCGACAACTGGCGCACCCTGCTTCTTCGGGCCTATTGGGACGGTTCGGACGAACCCGCGGTCGAGGTGCCCTACGGCGACTTCTTCTGCAACGGCTGGGGTGTGTTCGCTCAGGTGAACTCGCAGACGATCGCTGCGAATCCGCACGGCGGGTTCAACTCGTACTGGCCGATGCCCTTCCGGGACGGCGCGCGGCTGACCGTCGAGAACACGTCCGCCGTCGATGTGCGCGTGTACTACCAGGTGACGTACGAGATCGGCGGCGACCATTCGAACGATGCCTACTTCCACGCCCAATGGCGACGGTCGAACCCGCTCGAGGACCTCACACCGCATGTGATCCTGGAAGGCATCGAGGGCCAGGGCCAGTATGTCGGCACCTACATCGCGTGGGGAGTGAACTCCAACGGATGGTGGGGCGAGGGTGAGATCAAGTTCTACCTCGATGACGACACCGACTACCCGACGATCTGCGGCACCGGCACCGAGGACTACTTCGGCGGCGCGTGGAACTTCGACATCCCGGGTCAGGGCTACACCGAGTTCTCGACCCCGTACCTCGGGATGCCACAGGTCATCCGCCCCGACGGTCTCTACGTGTCGCAGCAGCGGTTCGGCATGTACAGGTGGCACCTGCTCGATCCGATCCACTTCGCGACGGGCATCCCGAAAGTCGACATCCAGGCGCTCGGATGGCGCAGCGGATGGCGGTACCTTCCTCTGCGCGACGACATCGCGTCGACCGCCCTGTTCTACCTCGACCGCCCGACCGCGAGGCGTCCGAAGACACCGACGGCCGACGATCTGGAGGTCCACCTAGGAACGGCCCCGGTGCCGGACATCGGCGCGACGCCTCCGCGTGATCCGCGGGACTGAAGCTCAGGCGAGCCAGGCGGGGGCGCGTCCGCGCAGGGCGGCTCCGTCGATCGAGTATCTGCCCGCGCCGGTGAGGGCGAGCGCCAGTGCGGCGACCCCGAGCACGGCGACGAACTCGTAGCCGCCTTCAGCGACCCACAGTCCCGCAGGCAGATGCACCAGGGCCAGGGCCACGGCCATGTCGATCGTCAGCAGGATCCCGACCGGACGGGTGAGGAACCCGAGGACCAGCAGGATGCCGCCGACGAGCTCGAGGAAGGCCACGACGGGGGCTGCGATCTCCGCCAACGGCACCCCCATGTCGGCGAAGCTGCCGACGGTTCCCGGAATCGTGAACTCGAAGATCTTCTGCGCGCCGTGTGCGGCGAAGATCGCGCCGACGACGACCCGGAGGACCAGGAGGCCCACCGAGGCAGCGGCGGAGGGGGCTTTGGTGTTCGTCATGAGGAGTTCTTCCTTCGTGGCAGGACACCCGCGCCGGGCGCGGACCAGGGTCGTTCCCTGCCTCCACGCTAGGAAGCGTTGCTTTCCGTCTCCTGGACGCCTCCCGCTCGCTCCGGTGGCGGGAAGGAGCGTCAGACCAGACCCTGCACGCGGAACTGCTCGGAGTGGTAGACGCTGTTGTCCCCCGTTTTCCACTGACTGACGCTCAGGTGCAGGTCCGACAGCGTCGATCCGGGGATGATGTAGCCACCGTAGAGCTGTGCGACGTGCGAGGTGTCCTCCGTGTTCCATTCGGTCCCGTGCAGCAGGGTGGTCTTCGTGGCGGTGTAGAGGTTGTCGGTCGGGGTGTTCAGCACCATGGCGTCGATCCGATACGCCCCCGAGTTGAACCAGGTGAGTATCCACTTGCCGCCCAGGGGGCGCAGACACATCTCACCGAACTGTCCCGACAGCACCTCGGTGACGGGTTTACCCCACCCCCAGGAACCGTTCGCGAACCCCCAGGGCTGATAGGCAGACAGCGTCGTCATGTCGTTCGACGGCACCCGGTAGAGCACGATGCCCTTGTCGCGCTGGAACCCCGTGCCGTAGATGTACACGTAGCCGTCGTTGCCCTCACCCCAGGTGATGCACTGGAACCTGCCGCCGGCCATATCGGCCGGGAACTGCAGGCCGGTATGCTGCCAGGTCGCGCCGTTGTCGTCGGACTTCCACAGTTCGGTCCAGCGCACGGCGCCGAAATGCGGGCCGTTCACGATGGCGTGCAGATACATCCGCGAGCCGATAGTGATCACGTCCGAGGGGATGACCGTCGTGAAGTAGGCGTCGTGGGGGTAGTACCAGAGCTGCGGAGCGGTGCCTTGCGTGTTCGCGCCGGCTCCCGCGCATCCGTCGAAGGTGACGCCGGCGGCGAGGTTCGTCGTCGACGAGTACAGCGCGACGGGCGAGCGCCAGTTCGTGCCACCGACTCCGTCGGCCCAGGTGTCGCCGAACATGAACAGCATCCGCCCGTCCGGAGTGGGGGCGGGGATGCCGAGGTCGGTCGCCCCGATCCCGTACTGCACGGGGCTCTGAGTGCCGGCGAGCACCTTGACCCGCGTGACGGTCAGCCCGGCGGCTGCGGCCGGACTCGGCAGGGCGGTCGCGGCGAAGAACGCCGCTCCCGCCGCCACCGCTCCCTGCAGGACTCCCCTGCGGCTGATCCGTGGTCCCTGCGTGTTCTCGGTCTCCATCGACCTCTCCTTTCGGTACCGCGCGTGTGGCTACTTGAGACCTGCCATCTTGATGTTGCCGATGATCTGTCGCTGGAAGATCAGGAACAGGATGATCACCGGGGCGGCGGCGAGCACGGACCCGGCCATCAACAAGCCGAGCTCGGTGCTGCGCTCGGACCGGAACGTCGCCAGATACTGCTGGAGCACGAACTTGTCGGGGGAAGTGATCGTCAGGATCGGCCAGACATAGGAGTTCCAGTAGGCGAGGAACGCGGTGATGCCCATCACGACGAAGGGCGGCTTCGACAGCGGCAGGAAGATCCGCACGAAGATGCCGAAGCGACCGCAGCCGTCCAGCATCGCCGCCTCTTCGAGACTCTTCGGGATGTTCAGATAGAACTGGCGGATGAAGAACACCATGCCCGCGCTCGCAAGTCCCGGGATCACCAGCACAGCCAGGGTGTCGAGCATCGAGAGACGGGTCACGACGATGAAGCTCGTGAGCAGGATCGTCATCCCGGGGATGAACATCGTCGTGATCACGATGGTCCAGATCGCGCCCTTGAAGCGGAAGTCCAATCGGGCAAAGGCGTAAGCGGCGAGGGAATTGACCGCGAGACTCCCGACCGTGAACAGCACGGCGCCGAAGAACGTCCACGCGAGCGTCCGCAGGAACGTGGGGTCGGCCAGGATCTGCGTGTAGTTTTCCCACAGCCACACCTCGGGGAAGAACTGGAACGGTGTTTCGACGACCTCGGTCTTGGACTTGAAGCCGGCGATCACCATCCAGGCGAGCGGGAAGAGCGAAGCTCCGACGAAGAGTGCGCCGAGGATCACCTTCCCGAGGACGACGAGCCAGCCGCCGGGGGTGCGCGGAGCCCTCCGCGACGCGCGCGGCTCCTTGCCTGCGAGGACGATGCGGGTGGTCTCCTGCATGACGGCCATCTCAATCCACCAGCCTCTCGGAATTGACGAACTTGAAAACGAGAGCGGAGATCGTCCCCAGCACCACGAAGAGCAACAGGGCCGCAGCGATCGAGTAGCCGACGTTCACGTCGTTGCGGAAGTGATTGAAGATGAAGAGGTTGGGCAGGGTCGTCGAGTCCAGGGGCCCGCCCTGGGTCATGACGAGGGGGAGTTCGAATTGCTGGATCGCGGCCACGAATCCGGTGATGAGCAGGTAGAGAACCACGTTCTTCATCTGCGGGATCGTGATGTACGCCGTCCTCTGTCCCCAGTTCGCCCCCTCCATCGCGGCAGCTTCGTAGTACTCCGCCGGGATGTCGACCATCGCGGCGACCATGATCAGCGAGGTCAGCCCCATGCCGAGCCAGATGGCGGGAACCGCGATCGCCAGCAGCGCCCACTTCGGATCCCCGATCCAGGCGATCGGTTCGATTCCGAAGACGCCGAGGAAGGCATTGAGGAGACCACCGGAGTAGTTGTAGATGAGCACGAAGATGATCGATGCGATCACGGCGGAGATGATCGTCGGGATGTAGATGCTCACCTTGAGCAGGCTGGCGGCGCGACGTGAGACGCTGACCACGAGACTCGCGAACAGGAAGGCGAGGACGAGCATGATCGGCACGGTGAGCAGCACGAAGGCGAATCCTCGCCCGATCGTCGCCAGGAACAGCGGGTCCTTCAGCACGTTGGTGTAGTTGCGGACGCCGACGAACTCCGGATCCTTGTAGAAGCTCCAGTCCTGGAAGGACAGGTATCCGGCATAGATCGCGGGCCAGATGACGAAGATCCCGAGCAGCGCCACGAGGGGCAGCAGGAACCAATACGCGGTCTTGTTGTCTCGATAGCGATAGCGATTCTGCCGCTGCCGGATCGCCCTACGCTCTTCCACAGCCTGACTGGCCATACCCACCTCGTCGTGTCTTCGGATGCGTGACCGTCCGGGGCCGGAACCCGACCCCGGACGGTGAGCGGTGTCAGTTCTTCGGCGCCTTGTCGGGCAGTCCGTCGCGATCGATGACGGTCTGGATCGCCGCGTTCGCGGTCTTGATCGCGTCATCCATCGAGGCGGAGCCCTTCATCACCGATTCCATCGCGGTTCCGACAGCGAGGTTGACGTCCCAGGGGTAGGTGGATCCGGGGATGGCATCCGGGGCGATGTCGTCGACGATGATGCTCGACCACGGTGCGTTCGCGGCTTCTTCGCTCGCGGCGACCGCATCCTGCACCGACTGCCGCACGGGGACCTTGGTGAACTGCGTGTTCACGAAGAACGGAACGAGGTTCTCCGGGTCACCGGCGATGGCCCACGAGAGGAACTCGCCGGCAGCCTCCGGGGCCTTGCTCTTGGCGTCGACGACCCACGTGAAGTTCCCCATCGTCGTGGCGGTGCGCCCGTCCGCGTCCGGGGAGCTCGGGAAGGCACCCACCCCGGTCTTGGTGAGCAGGTCGGGGTAGTCCGACCCGATCTCGGACATCATCCACGATCCGGAGACCTTGAACGCGACCTTCTGCTGCCCGAAGTCCTCGCCTGCGACGTACGCGGCCAGCGGCTGCTTGGGCATGTACCCCTTGTCCCAGAGTTCCTTGTACTGCTCCATCAGAGAGCGGTAGCCGTCGTTGTCGATGGCAGGGGCGGTCCAGTCGTCCGTGAGTGCGAGGTGACCCGCGAAGTTGTACTGCTGCCCCACGGTGGACCAGGCCATGGTCACGGCATCCTGGGCCGGGGAGATGCAGTATTGCCCGTCGGACAGCGTCGGCTGGATCTTGGCGCAGGCCGCCAGCAGGTCCTCCCAGGTCTCCGGAGCCTTCGACGAGTCGACGCCCGCGGCGTCGAGGAGGTCGGTGTTCCAGAACAGCACGGTCTGCGGCTCGAGCAGCAGCGGGTAGGCGTAGTGGGTGCCGTCGATCTCGGAGATGGAGGTGGCGTTGTCGAGGATCTCATCCAGCGCCTCCTGGGGGACGATCGAGTCCAGCTCGTGCACGGAACCGGCGTTCACCAGGTCGTAGAGGTTGGCGGAGCTGGTGTAGATGTCGGGCGCCTTGCCGGCAGCCTGCGCGGCCTTCATCTTCTGATCCCAGGCGTCGGCGGGCACTTCGGTGTCGACGACCTTGATCTTGTCCTGCGAGGCGTTGAACTTCTTGACGATGTCGGCGTACCACTCGTTCTCCACGGGGGTGAACGTGCGATGCCAGAACTGGACGGTGGTGACGCCGTCTGCGCCGCCGTCGCCGCCTGCCGACTCGCCGGGTGTGCCGGAGCCGCAGGCTGCGAGCATGGCGCCCACGGTGAGCGCGCCGAGAGCGGCGAGCGTGACCCTGCGCGTACGAGTGGTGATTCTCATGGGTTCCTCCTCAGGAACGGACTCCTCATCGAGTCGCTGCTGTGTGTTCGGCTGCCGCCGACGAGCACCGGCCGTGCCCGTGGATCCTCAGTGACCGGGTAGCGCCAGAGTAGGCGAAATCGATTTCATGCGCAAGGCTCGATTCGCGCCTCGATCAGCGCGAGCGCTCCAGGTCGGCGGAGAACCAGAAGACGTTGTACGGGTCCCACAGCGATAGCGTGAAGTAGATCCGCCGACCGTCCTCGGTGACGTATCGGGGGTTCAGATACGGCGAGTAGAGCCCCGGATACTCGGCACGGGGCACGAGCTCGATCGCCTCGCCCCACGGACCCCACGGCGTGAGGCCTTCCCGGATATAGGCGCTACCGGCATCCGAGTAGGTCATGATCCAGCGCTCCAGATAGGTGGACCACATCACCGAGAGCTCGCCGATCGTTCCCTCCAGGATCGTCTCGGCATCGCTCAGCTCATCGCTCCATCGGGGCTTGTCGCCATCGAGGCCGGCGAAGTACGAGTAGGACGCCTGCTCCTCGACCGCGTCTTCGGCGGCGGGCACCCTCATCAGCTGCACCCCACCGAACCGCCCGGAGGGGATCGACCAGAAGTAGATCCAGTCCCGGCTGCCCTCTCTCACCTCGGCGGTCGCGAACTGCACGAAGTTCGAGTCCCCCGGCCACTCGACCCCCTCGACCGGAGACCAGGTGCGCCCGTCATCCCGCGAGACGATCAGGGCGGAGTAGTTCGAGTCCCACGCCCCCGGTTCCCCCCAGAACCGCACCGACATGTACGAGACGTAGATCGTGTCGCCGATCGCGAAGCCGTACGTGGGGATCTTCGTGACCTCACCACCCGCACCGTTCGCATCATGGTCACCCTCGATGAGAGGGGCGGCGAGTCCGATGTCGTCCTCCACCCACCCGTCGAAGTCGATCCCGTCCGCAGGGTCGTCGTCCGTGGTCCACGCGGCGACGTTGGAACGCCAGAAGCCGCCCTGACCGCCGATCGACTCGGGGTCACGCTCGCCGAAGGTGTCACCGAAGAAGAAGAACGTCTTGTCACCGACATTCGTCATCGAGCCGAGGTCGGTACCGGCGACGGAGACCGCGGCGGTGTCGTTCATCGCGTCGGGGCCGGTGAGCTGAGCGATCTCGGTGAGATCAGAAACCCCGTCGAGGACGAAAGGCTTGTCCGGGTCGGAGTCGACGTTCACGGGTCCGTCTCCGGCGCACCCCGCGAGACCGAGGAGAACGACGACGGATGCCGCGAGTGCAGCGGGGCGAGATGCGGTGATGACACGGGGCATGATCCTCCTCGATCGATGACGAATGACCTCGAATCTAGCGAAATCGATTTCAACACACTAGGGTCTTCGGCATGTCAGACTCCTCTTTCGACCGTTGGCTGCGCCCCTCCGGCGACCCGGTGTCCGAGCCCCGCTGGGGACACGTCGAAGGTCTCCAAGTAGGCATCCCCCCGCTCCCCGGTCCCCGAGGCCTGATCCGGATCTTCACCCCGTACCTCGAACACCCCCGCGAGCGGCTGATCAACTTCCTCGCCGTCGAGCCGATTCCCCTCGGCGCAGCCGAGCGCGGTTTCTCGGAGCTGGAGCAGAGCACCCTCGACACCGGCGAGCGAGGGAAGCGCTTCTGGTCAGCGGATGACGCCGCGAGTGCAAAGACCCCCTCGTCCCGGCCCCCGGCACGCGGGCGGATCGCCACGGCCGACGGCATCGAGACGCTCACCGTGTGGATCGGGGTCGAGCGATTCGACAACGGAGCGGACGTGAGCGTCCGGGTGCGCTTCTTCGCGGACCGCCCACACGAAGTCGAGGTGGCGGGCTTCGCCAATGAGAGCTCCGTCGCCCTCTCCCACCTGATCCTCACGGCGACGATGGGGAACTGGGCGCGATTGCGGCGACTTCAGCTCGCCGGCCGTGCCGTGACACCCGCAGAGCTGTGGCCGAACTTCTCCGGCACCGGATTCACCCGGCACGGACGCTTCCCCCTCGCCGAACTCACGCGCGAGGGGAGAGCGGCGGTCGTGAGCGCGACGGGTGACGAGGAGGATCCCTGGTCGGTCGATCACTCCGCCGACACCGCGGAGCACTGGCACTTCCTCGGCCGACGTGCGGTGCAGACGTGGCGGGTCGACGACCCCCACCCCGAGCTCGAGGCAGTGGTGAACGCGCGGTGGTCCTACTGGGCGAGCGCCTCGCCGATCCCTGGCGGTCCCGCCTACGAGAACTTCGAGATCATCGAGCCGTTCCGCCAGGGAGCGGCGTTCCGGTTCTCCGTCGAACCCCTCTGAGGAGCGCGAGGCGCCCGCCGGACACCGGCCCGCCGCCTCACCGGCAGCCGTCTCACCGGCAGCCGTCTCACCGGTGCGCGGCCACCACCTCGGCGACGGCGGTGCGCTCGGCGGCACTCGGCTCGGCGATCGCCATTCGGCAGTGCGTGTCGACCACGTCGAGCACGCGGTAGGCCTCCTTCATGCGCGCCATGTCGCCGCCGATGAGGGCGACCACATCGTCGACCGCGGCCTGCGCAGCGGTGATGGCTGCCGCATCCCCCGACCGCCCGGCGTCGGCGAGGGCGCGGAACGGCTTCGGCGTCACGGATGACACCCCGGAGACGACGCCCTGGGCGCCCACCTCGACGGCGGCGATCAGGTCGCGGTCGGCGCCGGTGTAGAGCTCGAAGTCGGCGGGCACGACGGCGCGGTAGGCGGCGATGTCGTCGAGTGAGAGCTCGCTGATCTTGGCTCCCACGACGTTGGGCAGCTCCGCGAGCCGCACGAGGAGCTCCGGCGACACCGGGTTTCCACTCCGCGCCGGGTAGATGTACACGTACAAGCGCCCGTCGCCGACGGCGTCCGACACCGCACGGTAGTACTCGAAGATCGAGTCGTCCGTCGCCTTCAGGTAGTAGGGCGTGAGCGCGGCGAACTCCACGGCGCCCAGCTCACGGGCGATGCGGGTCAGGCGCACGGCCTCGAAGGTACTGGGCCGACCGACATGCACGACCACGCGCATCCGCTCCTTCAACTCGGCCAGAGCGGCTTCCACGATGGCCGCGAACTCGCCGGCGTCCACAGCGGGGAACTCCCCCGTCGTTCCGAGCACGAAGGCCCCCTCGTTCCCCGAGTCGGCGACGAATCGGAAGATCGCACGCGAACCCTCGATGTCGAGGGTGCCGTCGCGGTGGAACGCGGTGGGCACGGCGGTCAGGATGTCGTAGCGGGTCACTTCTCGGTCTCCTCGGAGTTCTTGCGGGACGTGCGGGCTCGACGCTTCGGGGCGTCGATGTTGCGGACGGTGGAGGTGAGCAGGTCGGGCTGCGCGGCGAGCTCGTCGTGCGCCTTCTCGATCTGCTGGATGCTGTCGTCGTGGAGGATCGAATCCGCGAGGGAGCCGCGCTCGGCACGGGGGCGACGAGCGGCGCGGATCGCCGGCATCACGATCGAGAGCACGGCCAGGGCGAGGAGCACGAGCGCGATGGGGCTGACGACCTCGAAGAACGGACGCGTGGGCAGGATGGCCAGCGTGCGGGCGAGGTTCTCTTCGGCGAGCGGTCCGAGCAGGAGCCCGAGCACCACGGGGCCGGCCGGCACCTGCATGCGCTTGAGCATCACCCCGATCACACCGAAGACGAGCATCGTCACCACGGTCGAGAGGCTGTTGGAGGTGGCGTAGGTACCGATGATGCAGAAGATCAGGATGCCGCTCCACAGGTACGGCTGCGGCACGTCGAGCAGCTTCACCATGCCCTTCATCCGCACCAGGCTCAGAGCGAGGGACAGGATCGTCGCGATCAGCATGATGCCGACGATCGAGACGACCAGGTCGGGGCGGTTCGTGAAGAGGGTGGGTCCGGGTGTGATGCCCCAGATGATCATGGAGCCGATCATCACGGCCATCACGGAGTCGCCGGGGATGCCGAGTGCCATGGTCGTGGTGAGGGAGCCGCCCAAGGTCGCGCTGGAAGCACTGTCGGACGCGGCGACGCCCTCGATCGATCCCTTGCCGAACATCTCCGGACGCTTCGACACCTTGCGTGCCCGTTCCCACCCGATGAGACCGGCGATGTCACCGCCCGCGGCGGGGATGAGACCGACACCGAGTCCGACCGCGCCGCCGACCGCCGTGGCACGACCGCTCTGCTTCAGCTCGGACCTGTTCGGCAGCCAGCGACCGAGGCTGGAGATGGGGCGCACGCGGGACGCGCGATGCGTGAGCAACTGGTCGAAGAGTTCCGCGATGCCGAAGAGGCCGATGATCACGGCGATGAAGTTCACGCCCTCGACGAGGTCGAGCACCCCGAAGGTGAAGCGCTGATCGGCCGTCGCGGCGTAGGTGCCGACGGTGCCGAGCATGAGGCCGAAGAGCCCGGCGAGGATGCCCTTGAGCATCGACTTCGACGAGATGCCGATCATGATCGAGATGCCGAACACCACGAGGGCGAACAGTTCGGGGGACTTGAAGTAGTCGCGGGCGAAGCTGGCGATCGGGACGGCCGCGACCGCGAACAGCACCAGCGAGGCGAGGATCCCGACGGCCGAAACGATTGCGGAGATGGTGAGGGCGAGACCTGCCCTGCCCTGCTTGGCCATCGGATAGCCGTCGAGGGTGGTGGCGATGGAGGCGGGCGTTCCCGGGGTGTTGATGAGGATGGACGGCACCCGATCGCCGAAGTTCGCCGCGACGTAGATCGTCAGCAGCACGGCGAGGCCCTGCACGGGCTCGAGGGTCATGGTGAATCCCGCGGCAAGGGCGACGGCCATGGTCGCGGTGATGCCGGGGAAGGCGCCGACCATGAAGCCCAGCATGAGCCCGACGAGCATGTAGAGCAGGATCGAGATGTCGAGGAGCGAGTTGAGCCCCTCCAGGAGCGCGTTCACAGGGGGATCCTCAGGAGCAGCCCGAACACGACGTAGACGAACGCCGTGACGGAGGCGGGGTAGATGATCAGGCTCAGCCAGCGGCGGTGACCGTAGAGGAGCATGAGGGAGGCCATCAGCAGGGCTGCGGCGATCGGGAAGACCTCGATGCGGTACCCGAAGAGGATGACCGACCCCAGCGACCACAGCGCGATGAAGGCGCCCGTGATCACCAGCGTGGCGATCACGCGCAGATAGCCTCCGGGCTGGATGCGCTCGAGGTCGTCACGACCGGGTGCGGGGCGGGTGATCGCGATGGCGAGCAGCGCGATGGCGACGACGACTCCGGTGACCCCGATGACGAGCGGCCAGAAGCGGGCATCGATCTGACCCGGAGCGGCCTCGCGGCGCAGCGGGATCTGCGTCGAGAGGAAGAGATATCCGGCGGTGAATGCCAGGGCGAGGACGGCGAAGACGATCTCGAGAGGTCGCGACGCGGTCGCACCCTGGTACTCGTCGCCCGCGGAGGCGTCCGATGCGGAGGCGTCCGATGCAGAGGTCGACATGATGCTCCTTTCGTGATCCGAGAACTGAAGGAGAGCACTGCGGGGCCGGTGATGAGCCCGGCCCCGCAGTCTTCTCTACCGGGCTCCTCAGCCCAGGAGGTCCTTGAAGAGGTCGAACTGCTCGTCGACGAACGTCGTCCATTCGGCGGAGTCGCGGTACACGACCAGGTTTCCGGCGTCGGCCTGGAACTTCTGGTAGCTGTCGGATTCGACGGCCTCCTTGACGGCGGCTTCGAGCGTCGACTTCACGTCGTCGGGCAGACCCTTGGGCGCGTAGATGCCGCCCCAGCCTCCGAAGACGACGTCTTCGCCGATGGCCTCTTCGACCGTCTCGACGTCTTCTGCGTCGGGGTGGCGCTCGTCGTTCATGACGGCGAGGATGCGCACCGCGTCGCCCTGGGCGAGAGCCTCGCCGAGGCCGGAGACGGCCGCGACGGTCTCGCCGGATGCGGCTGCGGCGACGGCCGTCGCTCCGCCGTCGTAGGGCACCGGAGTGAAGTCGGCGTCGGTCGCGGCACCGAGTCCGAGGGTCGCCGCCTCCCAGATGGAGCCGGCGCCGGAGTTCGCGACCGTGACGGCACCGGACTGCGCCTGGGCGACGAGGTCTTCCAGCGTCTCGATCCCGCTGTTCGCACCGACGGTGACGACACCGGGGGCGAGCATGATCTGGCCGAGCAGGTCGAAGTCGTCCGGCAGCACGTCCGCGCTCTGCGTGGTGTTCAGCATCGCGATCTCGACGGGCGCGAATCCGATCACGTAGCCGTCGGGATCCTGCGCACCGACGTACTCCATAGCGAGCGCTCCGGCGGCACCCGGCATGTTCTCGGGGATGACGCTGACGTCGAGGATCTTCTCGAGCTCCGTGGCGAGTGCGCGCGACGAGAGGTCTGATCCTCCCCCGGGGTTGGCCTGGATGATGAGCCGGATGTCCTTCTCCGGGTAGGTCGATTCGGCGCCCTCGCCCTCTTCGACCTTGGTGCAGGCCGAGACGATGAGAGCGGTGGCTGCGAGGGCGGCGATCGCGGCAGCCGCCCGGGTGATGCGCTTGCGGGGCATCTTTGCTCCTCTACGTGGGTCGACCTTGTTGTCGACTCCCCCGACCGTAGCAGTGTTGACTGTTAACAGTCAACACTGGGACGACAGGTGCGCCGCAAGGGCCGCAGGCACGGCCCCGCACTCAGGCGTGGGTGGCGATCTCGCTCAGCATGCGTCGACGAGCACCGTCGAGGTGCTCGGACAGCACCTTCGCCGCCTGCGCCGGCGTGCCGGTGCGCATCACCTCCATGAGCGTCACGTGATCATCGGAAGACTCGTGCAGGTCTTCGTCATGGTTGATCGTGACCTCGAGCAGCGCGGTGAACGTCGGGAGGTACTGATTCCATGCACCCTCGAGACGCGGGTGATCGGCGAGCGCGTAGATCTGCGAGTGGAACTCGAGATCCGCGGTGACGAATGCGGCATGGTCGCCGCGGTCCGCCGCCTCGCCCATGCGGTCGACGGCCGCCGCCATCGCGGCCCAGCGCGCCTCGTCGTCGACACGCATGGCCCGCGAGAGGGCAAGCTGTTCGAGCGCACCCCTCAGGCTGTACAGCTGATCGACGTCATCCCCCGTGAGTCCCACGATGTACACGCCGCGGGGACGCTGCACCTCGACGAGCTTCTCGAAGCTCAACTGGGTGAGCGCATCGCGCACGGGTCCACGGCTGACCGAGAACTCCTCGGCGAGCGCTTCCTCGGTGATCCGCGCGCCGGGGGCGAGTTCGCCGCGCACGATGCGCTGGCGGAGCACCCGTGCCACCTGGGCGCCGAGGGATTCTCCGCGCGTGACGGTCTGCGTCATGGTGACCTCCTGTTAACTGTTGACAGGATACACACCACGAGATCGGTGTCTAGGCGTGTCCGCGCGGATCCCAGAGCACGACGTCGGTCGAGCGGCGGATGCGACGGCCGCTCGGCACGGGCACCACCCCCGCGGATCCGGCGGCGAACACCCGCACGCCGGGGCGGTTCTCGCGCTCGGTGCGTAGAGCGCTCTCGAGTACCGCGATGCGGTTGCGCAGCGCCCGGTTCTCGTCTTCGAGGTCGAGCAGACGCGCGATCGCGGGGAGGCTCACACCTTCCGAAGAGAGCTGGGCGACCTCGCGCAGCTGTTCGATGTTGCGGGCGGAGTACCGACGCGAGCCGCCCGACGTCCGTCCGGGGACCACGAGTCCGATGCGGTCGTACTGCCGCAGGGTCTGCGGGTGGAGACCGGAGAGCTCGGCCGCCGCCGCGATCGCGAACACCGGGGTGTCAGCGTTCATCACGAACGCCTCCGACCCCGGTGCCCACTTCGACGCTCGGTCATCGACGCGCCTTCGCCATCAGCTCCGCCCGCGGATTCTCCTTGGGCTCGAGCTCCTGGAACTTCTCCAGGGCCTCCCGCGCGGCGTCGTCGAGGTGCGTGGGCACAGCGACCTGGAGTTCGGCGAGCAGGTCTCCGGTTCCCTTCGCCGTTGCCACACCACGGCCCTTGACGCGCAGCACCCGCCCGGAGGGGGTGCCGGGAGCGACGCGAAGCTTGACCACGTCACCGCTGAGCGTCGGGACCTCGATCGTCGCGCCGAGGGTCGCTTCAGTGAAGGTCACCGGGACCACGACGCGCAGGTTGAGCCCGTCACGCGTGAAGACGGGGTGCGGGCGCACCGAGATCTGCACCACGATGTCGCCGCTCTCGCCGCCGTCGGGTGAGGGACGGCCACGACCGCGCAGACGGATCTTCTGCCCGTCCGCCACACCGGCAGGGATCTTCACCTTGAACGGCTTGCCGTCATCGCCCTGCAGAGAGATGGTCTCGCCCTGCACGGCGGTGACGAAGTCGAGCGTCGTGCGGGCGGTGACGTCGGCACCACGCTGCGGTCCGCCGAAGCCGCGGTAGCCACCGCTCGGCTGCCCGAAGCGTCCGCCTCCGAAGCTCGCACCCTGCCCCTGGTTGAACATCGCGAAGATGTCCTCGAAGTCGGCCGTCTGCCCTCGGCCCTGCTGGCCGAAACGGCTGAACACGTCTTCGAAGCCGCCGGCACCCTGGCCGCCCGCCGTGAAGCGGGCGCCGGAGCCCATGGCGCGGATCTCGTCGTACTCTTTGCGCTGTTCGGCGTCGGAGAGCACCGAGTAGGCCTCGCTGATCTCCTTGAACTTCGCCTCTGCTTTGGCATCACCCTGATTGGAGTCCGGGTGGTACTTCCGCGCAAGCTTGCGATACGTCTTCTTCAGATCCGCATCACTGACGTCCTTGGAGACCCCGAGGGTCTTGTAGAAGTCCTTGTCGAACCAATCCTGGCTGGCCATCGATCACCTACTCCGCAGGGACAGCGACGACGACCTTCGCGGGGCGCAGCTCGATGTCACCGAGGCGGTAGCCCACCTCGACGACCTCGAGGATCGTCGTCTTCTCGGCGCCGGGGGTCGGCTGCTGGAAGATGGCCTCGTGGCGCTGAGGGTCGAATTCCTCACCCTTCTCGCCGTATGCGGCCACCCCGAGACGCTCCACGACCGCACGCACCTTCTCGGCGATCACGGCGAAGGGCGTGCCCTCGACCAGGTCGCCGTGCTGAGCGGCACGGTCGAGGTCGTCGAGCACCGGGATGAGGCCCTTGGCGGCCTCGCCCTTCGCCCGCTCGATCTCGACCTGGCGCTGCTCCTCGGTGCGACGACGGTAGTTCGCGTACTCGGCCTGGAGGCGCTTGAGGTCGTTCAGCAGCGTCGACTCGAGGTCGGCGAGCACGGCGTCCTCCGCCGCGGCCTCACCGGTCTGCGTCGCTCCGAGGATGTCATCGACCGTGAGGTCATCGACACCGTCTTCGGGAGTCTCGTCCGACCCCTCGGCGGCCTTCGCCTCGGTGGAGTCCGGGTTCTGCGGCGCGGGGCCGGACGCCTGAGCGTCCGACCCCTCGCTGCGACCTTCGGCGGACTCAGGATTCTGGTTCTCGTCGAAGTTCTTGTCCGTCATGATTACTTCTTCTCGTCCTCGTCGTCGACGACCTCGGCGTCGATGACGTCCTCGTCGGAGGAGGGAGCGTCACCGGTCGGGGCCTCGCCGTCAGCCGAAGCGTCGGCAGCAGCATCCGCCTGCGAGGAGGCGTAGATGGCCTCGCCGAGCTTGGACTGCGACTGGTTGAGCTTGTCGAACGCGGTCTTCACGGCCTCGTCGTCTTCGCCCGCCAGCGCCGTCTTGAGCGCTTCGACGTCGGCCTTGACCTCGGTCTTCACGTCTTCGGGCAGCTTGTCGTCGTTCTCGGTGATCAGCTTGTCGATCGAGTACGCGAGCGTCTCGGCCTGGTTGCGGACCTCGGCGGCTTCACGGCGCACCTTGTCCTCAGCCGCGTGCTCCTCGGCCTCGCGCACCATGCGCTCGATGTCTTCCTTCGACAGCGAGGAGCCGCCGGAGATGACGATCGACTTCTCGGTGCCGGTGCCCTTGTCCTTGGCGGACACGTGCACGATGCCGTTGGCGTCGATGTCGAACGTGACCTCGATCTGCGGGATGCCGCGGGGAGCGGGAGCGATGCCCGTGAGCTCGAACGTGCCGAGCGGCTTGTTGTCGCGGGTGAAGTCGCGCTCGCCCTGGAAGACCTGGATCGCGACGGACGGCTGGTTGTCGTCTGCCGTGGTGAAGGTCTCGCTGCGCTTGGTGGGGATGGCGGTGTTGCGCTCGATGAGCTTGGTCATCATGCCGCCCTTGGTCTCGATACCGAGGCTCAGCGGGGTGACGTCGATGAGGAGGACATCCTTGCGCTCACCCTTGAGGACACCGGCCTGGAGAGCGGCGCCGACGGCGACGACCTCATCCGGGTTGACGCCCTTGTTCGCGTCCTTACCGGTCTCGCGCTTGACGAGCTCGGCGACCGCGGGCATACGGGTGGAACCACCGACGAGCACGATGTGGTCGATCTCGGACACCTTGATGCCGGCTTCGCGGATGACATCCTCGAACGGCTTCTTGGTGCGGTCGAGCAGGTCCTTCGTGAGGTCCTCGAACTTCGCGCGGGTGATCGTCTCGGAGAGCGAGACCGGGCCGGACTCCGTCAGCGACAGGTACGGCAGGTTGATGCTCGTCGAGGTGGAGGAGGAGAGTTCCTTCTTCGCCTGCTCCGCGGCCTCCTTGAGGCGCTGCAGCGCGATCTTGTCGCCCGCGACGTCGACGCCCGTGGTCTCCTTGAACTGCTTGATCAGGTAGTCGACGAGACGCTGGTCCCAGTCGTCTCCACCGAGACGGTTGTCACCGGCGGTCGCACGCACCTGGATCGTGGAGAAGTCGTCGTCCTTGCCCACCTCGAGCAGCGAGACGTCGAACGTTCCGCCACCGAGGTCGAAGACCAGGATGAGCTCGTCTTCCTTGCCCTTGTCGAGGCCGTAGGCCAGAGCGGCCGCGGTCGGCTCGTTGATGATGCGCAGGACGTTGAGACCCGAGATCTCCCCGGCCTCCTTGGTGGCCTGACGCTCGGCGTCGTTGAAGTACGCGGGGACGGTGATGACCGCATCGGTCACCGTGTCACCCAGGTAGGCCTCGGCGTCGCGCTTGAGCTTCATGAGGATGCGCGCGGAGATCTCCTGCGGCGTCCACTTCTTGCCGTCGACGTCGAAGCTCCAGTCGGTGCCCATGTGGCGCTTGACGGAAGCGATCGTCCGGTCGACGTTGGTGACGGCCTGGCGCTTCGCGGTCTCACCGACGAGCACCTCCCCGTCCTTGGTGAAGGCCACGACCGAGGGGGTCGTGCGGAAGCCCTCGGCGTTGGCGATGACCTTGGGCTCGCCACCCTCGAGGACGCTGACGACGGAGTTGGTGGTTCCGAGGTCGATACCGACAGCACGTGCCATGTGTTCTCTCCTTTGTTGGAAGTTCGTTGGGATCGGAAATCTGCGGCGATCAGGGAAACCTGAGTCGCGATGACTCAACTGTACGCCGGCGCTCCGCAGGTGTCAAATCAACTTGATACGAGTCGACTCAACTTTTTCAGAAGGGCGCGAGAATCGCCGGATCCTCCGTGAACGTGACGGTGTTCTGGGGCGGAGGCCGGTCCACGTAGACCTTGCCGGTCGGGCTCGTCCAGGCGTAGACGCCACCACCCAGGGGCTCGACCGCCCACGGCGAATGATGCTTGAGCACGTGATGGCGACGACACAGGTGACCGAGGTTCGACTCCTCGGTGGCTCCCCCGAGCGCGGCCTCGTGATGATGGTCGATGTCGCAGTCCACGGACGCGTACCCGCAGGTCGGGAATCGGCATCGCTGATCCCTCGCCCTCAGATGCCGCTTCAGATCCGGACCGGGACGATAGCGGTCGACCGCGAGGACCGCGCCGGTGACGGGGTGGGTGAGGATCCGGTCCCAGCCCGCTGCCGCGCCGGCGATCCGACGGGCGGTCGCAGGGTCGACCGGAGTGCGGCCGTTCAGCTCGGCCGGAGTCGAGTCCTCGCCGATCAGCGTCGTGACGGGGACCGTGATCGACACCGTTCCGCGAATCGCCGCCAGGAGCCCCTCGCCGCGATCATGTCCGGCCGGAGCGCCGGTGAGGAGCAGGTCGAGAGCGAGATCGGCGCGGCGCTGCGCGAGGGTGCGCTCGTCCGGCTCCGGAGCCGGGAGCTCCGGGGATTCATACTCCGAGTACTCATGCCCCGGGGACTCGTGCTCCGTGGATTCACACTCCGGGTACTCACACTCCGGGTACTCACGCTCCGGGGACTCGTGCTCCTGCACCGCCTCGGCCATCTGCGTGAGCCGCTCGAAGACCCCGTGCACGAGCGCCGACGGACCGAGCAGGCCGAGCTGCGTCATCCCGTCTCCGACGTCTTTCACCCACATGGATCTCTTCTCCCGCGCATCGAGGTGCCGCTCATCGATCGACCGCGCCTGGAACCGTTCAGCCACCCGCCGAGCCATTCGGCCGACACGAGCGGGAGACTCGATCTCGGCGAAGGGGATGATCTGAGCCGCATAGGCGGCGCGGCTCGCCGCATCGGGGAGGTGCTCGCCCGCTTCGCAGACGACTCGGGCGTGCGCCGCGCTGATGCGACCCGCCCCCTGCGCCTCCCAGACCAGCGGGAAGTGCTCCACGACCCAGGCCGCGTCGGCCATCCGGCGCTGCACCGTTCGATCACTCACCCGCAGGGCCGTGGCGAACTCCGCGGCGACCGTGCGGGCCGACATGTCTCCGTGATCGGGATGCCCCGCCTGCGCGGCCACGTCGAGCGCGAGCCGCGACCCGACCGCCAGGATGCCGTCTCGCGCGGCCTGCAGACTGCTGATCGTGCGCTCGACCTCGACGAGCATCTCGGTGAGCGCGGCGAGAGCATCCACCTGCTCGAGGGTCGCATCCGCCAGCGCTGTCATACCTTCAGTGAACCAGGGACCACCGACATTGAAACACCCAGATCAGCGCCAGAAACCAAGATACCGGAAGGGGCTGGGAGCACCTTCCCCTCCGCCCTGGACGAGCCGACCGCAGACCGGACCGAGGCGATACTTGACCCTGACACGGTGGCAGACGGGAGAACAGACACATGTTGTCCATCGGAGCGTTCGCGCAGATCGGCCAGGTGACCCACCGCATGCTGCGGCACTGGGACACGGCCGGACTGCTCGTGCCCGCCCACGTGGACGAGTTCAACGGCTACCGCTCCTACGACCCGTCGCAGTTGGAAAGGCTGCACCGGATCGTCGCCCTGCGCCAGCTGGGCTTCGGCCTCGACGACATCTCGGCCATCCTCGAACGGGGAGTCGATGCCGAGCGCATCGCCTCGCTGCTGCGGATCCGCCGGGCAGAGGTCGAGCAGGAGCATCGGATCGCCGCGGAGAGACTCGTCGACGTGGAGAGGCGCCTCCACCTCATCGAGAGAGAGAAGCACATGTCACGGATCGAGATCGTCGAGAAGCCCCTGCCCGCCGTCCGGCTCGCCGCCGTCCGCACGGTCGTCCCCGATCAGCCGGCCGTCGCCGGTGTGGTCGGTTCCGCCTTCGACGCGGTGGCGGACGCCATCGGCGGCGAACATCCCCTGACCACACCGATCGCCCAGTACACGACGCTCGACGACGGACTGGAGGTCATCGTCGGCTACACATATGCGGGCCCCGCGCGTGAGGAGTTCGACATCATCGAGCTCCCTGCGGCGGATGAAGCCGTCTGCGGCATCCACCTCGGCTCGATGGAGCACATCGCGGAGAGCTGGCATGCGATCCACGCCGAGATCTTCGCTCGCGGCCTCGTGCACGACGGTCCCTGCAGGGAGCTCTACGTCCGCGCCGTCGGCGACGACCAGTCCGATTGGGTCACCGAACTGCAGCAGCCCGTCCGACGCGCCTGAGCGGAATCACGCACTGAACGTGTGCGGGCTCACTTGCCGCCGGGAGGACCGATCAGCAGCAGGATGACGTACAGCGCGACGATGCCGACCACGAGCAGCACCGCGAGCACCCACGGCCGCTGCAGGAACCACCGCATCAGCCGGTCGTACCACCGTCGATCACGCGGATCCTCGGTCGCCGCGAGGCGCCAGGCTCCGGTGAGCCGGCCGGTACGGTGCAGCCAGATCTCCATCGGGATGGTCGCGTAGGGCACGACGGCGCTCGCGACGGCGAGCACGCCGACCCCGACATGCCAGCGCTGGTTCAGGGCGACCAGGATCGCCGTCGCCGCATAGCTCAGGAAGATGAAGCCGTGGATGCCTCCGCCCACCGTCACCACCACGCCGGGGGCGCCGACGGCGCGGGCGATGATCGCGGCGATCAGGATCGTCCAGGTGATCGCCTCCGCGATCGCGAGGACTCGGTACAGACGGTCGGGGGTGCGGAACACGGTACTCCTCGGGTGGGGTGCTTCCACCGTATCCGTCCCTCCATCCCCCTCGAATCAACCGAATGGTTGAGTCCGTCAAGACGGTGCGACCCGTCTCGCGCACCGACATCGGAATAGCAGCCCGCGCGACGACGTTGCCGAAGGCATGGTGACAGTGGATGCGGATGCGCTCTCGCACGTGCTCGGTGCGGTCGATCTCCGCGTCGGCATCGGACGCCGATCGTCGCTCGCCGCGGGAGCGCTACTGCCGATCCCCGCCGACGCCATCACCCTGGTCTACATCGTCGCCGGCGCCGTGCGGGGGCATCCTCCGCTCGGAGACGGCTGCCGTCTCGACGTCGATCCCGATTCGCAGCGACTCCGGCTCGACAACACGCAGGCGCGCCATGACCTGCTCGTGACGGGCGACGCGTTCCTGACCCTCGGACGGTCGCCGTTCGCGCTCGAGGCACACGACGAGACGATCCTCATGATCGCCGACATCGAGCTCGCAGATGTCGCATCACCCCTGCCCGCACTGCTGCCCCCGTTCCTCACCGTGACCGGCTTCGACGCCGTGGAGCCCGCGGCCGCCGCCCTCGCCCTGAACATGGGGGTGATCGACCACACGGTCACACCCGCCCGCCAGGGGGACCCGGTGATCTGCCGCCTGATGGCGACGACCGTCCTGTTGTCGGTCATCCGTGCCTGGGCGGCGAACGGCTGCGCGCCCACCGGCTGGCCCTCCCTGTCGAGCGACCCCTTCCTCGACCGCGTGGTCGACGCCATCCACGAGGAGCCGGGGCGCGACTGGACGGTCGAGCGCCTCGCCGGGATCGGGGCGATGTCGCGCTCGACCTTCGCCGAGCGGTTCCGCAGCGCTGTCGGACGCTCACCCGCCGACTACGTCACCGAGGTGCGGGTCGATGCGGCGAAGCGGATGCTCGACGCCGGACGCTCCGTCTCGGACATCTCCCGCGAGCTGGGCTACGCCTCGGACGAGGGATTCAGCCGCGCATTCCGACGCCGCACCGGGCAGACCCCCTCGTCCTGGCGCCTCGCCAACCGCACTCCCGTCCCGGCCTGAGCGACACCCGCCCGGGTCAGGCTCTGCTGCTGACCCGATTCGATGCGCCGAACAGCACCGCGCCGGCGAGCAGCGCGACGGCACCGATCACGTAGACCAGTTCGACGCTCAGAGTGTCCACGAGCAGTCCACCGATGCCGGCGGCGAGCGTGATCGCGCCCTGGAACCCCACGACGACCAGGCTGCCCCCGGCTTCGAGCCGATCGGGCATCCGGTGTCCGACCCAGGTGTTCACGACGATCAGCCAGGACGAGAAGAAGAAGCCCCACACCAGCACGACGATGCCCACGCCGACGATCGATCCGGAGAAGAGGATCATCGCGGTCACCGACACGGCGATCACCAACGGCGCGAACACCGCGAAGAAGGCGAACGTGCGGTCGATGACGAGCCCGATCGTGATGTTGCCGAGCAGACCGCCGACGCCGAACAGCGCGAGCAGCACGACGATGGTCGAGGCGTCGACGTCGGGGATGCGCTCCAGCGCGAGGCGCACGTAGGTGTAGGCGAGGAAGTGCCCGAGGACCACGAGCACATGCCCGACCATGCCGAGGCCGATGCCCGGGCGGCGCAGGGTGTCGACGAGCAGTCGCAGACTCGACGCCTGCTCCGCCGGAACGGAAGGCAGCGCGAACCGCAGCACGGCCGCGAGCACGACCATGAGCACGCCCGCGAGGGCGAAGACGGCCCGCCAGTCCATGAGCTCACTGAGCATGACGCCGAGGGGCACACCTGCGACGGTCGCCAGCGACACCCCGGCGGAGGTGAACATGACGCCGCGTCCGAGGTTCGCGGGTCCCGCGAGGCGCGCTGCCACGGTGATCGACATCGCCCAGTACGCGCTGATCGCGGCGCCCAGCAGGAAGCGCGCCAGCAGCACGATGATCAGATTCGGCGCGATCGCCACGATGAGGTTCGACACGGCCGCGGCGAGCGCCATCCACAGCAGCAGCGACCGGCGGTCAAGGCGCGGGAAGATCAGTCCGACCGTCGGGGCGACGACGAGTCCGACGAGCGCGGTCACGGTGACGGTCTGTCCTGCCTGGCCCGGGGTGACCCCGAGGCCGTCGGCCATCTCGGTGAGCACACCGTTGGGCAGGAACTCGGCCGTGACCAGCAGGAAGCCCATCAGCATGAGCACGATCAACCCGCCGTAGCGGATGCGGGTCGCCGCAGAGGAAGACACGGTGGGAACGGGGGCTGTCGTGGTCATGGTTCCACGCTCGCAGGATCCGGATGCCGCCGCCCGACCAGGCGTCCGCGGCATCCGACCGATCGTCCGGAGCGATCCCGGCCGGCCGGGCGTTGACCTCCGCCTCTGGACACGCTCGCCGCGGACGCCCTATGCTCGACGACGCACCGGGACGAGCCCGGGAAGCCCGAGCGGAAGGAGCCGAAGACATGAACACGGTCTTTGTCGCGCTTTCCGCCGACCACCTTCCCCTCGAGGCCACCCGCTCCTGATCCTGGCGTGGCCTCCCTCCTGGAGCCACACTTGTCTGATCCCTCCGCTTCCTCGGAAGCCGCGTCGTTCGACGCCTCCTCCTTCGAAACCCTCGAAACCGAACTCTCCTTCGCCGACGTCGACCCCGGTGAGGGCCAGCGCTGGTCCACGTGGCCGGCGATCACCCCGTCCGAGCGCGGGCCCGAGCCGTGGCCCGCGTGGGTGGTGACCTCGGCCGGTGCGCTCGACACCGAACGGGGCGTCCTCAAGACCGGCAAAGAGGCCGACGTGTTCCTGATCGAGCGCGCCGTGCCCGGTGATCCGGCGCAGCACACCCTGCTCGCCGCGAAGCGCTATCGCAGCGCCGAGCACCGCAGCTTCCACCGTTCCTCGACATACACGGAGGGGCGCAGCACCCGGAACACCCGTGACACCCGCGCCCTCGCCAAGAAGTCGAGCCACGGTCGCGACGTCGCAGCCGCGCAGTGGTCCTTCGCCGAGTTCGAGGCGCTGTGCCGGATGTGGGAGCTCGGCGCGCCGGTGCCGTACCCCGTGCAGGTGAACGGCACCGAGGTGCTGATGGAGTTCCTCGGCGACGCCGACGGCACGGCCGCACCCCGGCTCGCCCAGTCACGCGGCGACCGTGTCGATCTTCAGGAGTGCTACGCGCAGGTCGTCGATCTGATGCGGATCTTCGCGGCAGCCGGCTTCGCCCACGGTGACCTCTCGGCCTACAACCTGCTCGTGCATGAGGGGCGGGTGCGGGTGATCGACCTGCCGCAGATCGTCGACATCATCGCGAACCCGCAGGGACTCGACCTGCTGCATCGCGATTGCGTGAACATCTGCGACTGGTTCACCCGACGCCGCATCGACGCCGACCCCGAGGAACTGTTCGCCGAGCTGCTCGCGGCGCTCTACTGAGAGTCAGACGCCACGCGGGCGGCCAGCAGCGTCACGAGCTCGTACACCACATGGCTCGCGGCGATGCCGGTCATCTGCGCGTGGTCGTAGGCGGGCGACACCTCGACCACGTCCGCGCCGACGATGTTCTGCGACGTCAGGGCACGCAGGATCCTCAGCAGCTCCCGGCTCGTGAGCCCCCCGGCCTCGGGTGTACCGGTGCCGGGCGCGTGGGCGGGGTCGAGCACGTCGATGTCGATCGACACGTACAGCGGCTTGTCGCCGATGCGCTGGAGGATGCGGGCGATGCCGGCCTCGACGCCGTGCTCCTCGATGTATTCGCTCGACACGATCGAGAAGCCCAGGCGCTCGTCGTCCTCCAGATCCTGCTTCGAGTACAGGGGGCCTCGCGTGCCGACGTGACAGCTGGCGGTGAGGTCGATCAGTCCCTCCTCGCTCGCGCGGCGGAAGGGGGTGCCATGGGTGACGGGTGCCCCGAAGTAGGTGTCCCACGTGTCGAGGTGCGCGTCGAAGTGCAGCACGGCGACGGGGCCGTGCTTCGCGGCGACCGCGCGCAGCAGGGGCAGCGCGACGGTGTGGTCCCCGCCGATCGTGACGATGCGCTGCACCTGCTCGCCGAGAGCCAGGGCCGCGCGCTCGACCTCGGTCACGGCTTCCGTGAGGTCGAAGGGGTTGACCGGGATGTCACCCGCATCCACGACCTGTGCGATCGCGAACGGCGACACGTCCTGCGCGGGGTTGTACGGCCGCAGCAGTCGCGAGGACTCGCGCACGTGCGACGGACCGAACCGCGTGCCCGGTCGGTAGCTGACGCCCGAGTCGAACGGGATGCCCACGACCGCGATGTCGGCGCGCGGCACATCTTCGATCCGCGGCAGCCGCGCGAAGGTGGCGATACCGGAGTAGCGGGGGTTCACGGACGCGTCGATGGGGCCCACGTTCTCGGTCATGGCTCGTTCCTGTTCGTCGGGGAGGTCAAGAGAGGGAGGTCACGAAGTTCAGAGGGCGCTCTGCGGGAGGTGCACCAGCTGCACGCCGCCCTCGGCGATCGCGGCCCGGATGCTCGAGGCGATGTCCTCGCGGCGCTCCACCCGGCGCCCGGTCGCGCCGAAGGCCGTGGCGAGCGCCGCCCAGTCGGGCTGCACCAGATCGACGCCGATGGGGGTCATGCCCCGATCGACCTCGTTCTGACGGATCTCGGCGTACCCGCCGTTGTCGACGCACACGATCGTGACGTCGAGACGCTGCTCGACCGCGGTGACCAGCTCGTTCACGCAGAACATCAGCGCGCCGTCGCCGATCACCGTGACGACCGGATGCTCCGTCTGCGCGACTCTGGCGCCGATCGCCGCCGGGAGGCCGTAGCCGAGCGTCGCATAGGTGGGCGTGTAGAGCAGCGAGTGCGGATGGGCCGACTGCAGCACGCTGCCGAGGGCCAGATAGACGATCTGGGACGAGTCGCCCGCGACGATCGCATCCTCGGGAAGGGCGTCGGCGATGATCTCGGCCAGGGCGACCGCCTCGGGCGCGGTCTCGCGCATCTCGGCGGCGATCGCGCTCCGCTCGGCGGTGAGGTCGCGCGGCGGGCGGGTTTCGTCAGGGACGACGGCCAGCAGCGCCTCCACGACGGCAGCCGCGTCGCCCGTGATGCCCACCGTCGCGGCGAGGTTCTTGTCGTGCTGCGTCGGCGAGATGTCGACACGGATCACGGATCCGCGGGCTTCGAGCCGCGGCGCCCACAGCTCGGCCTCACCGAGCTTCGAGCCGACGACGAGCAACACGTCGGCGTCCTCCGCGACGGCGCGGGCCGCGGCGAGGCGCAGATTCGAGCCGAGCGAGAGCGCGTGCTGCTCATCGACCACGCCCTTGCCGTTCAGGGTGGTGAGCACCGGAGCGCCGAGTCGCTCGGCGAGGGTCGTGACCTCGTGCGCAGCATCCACCGCTCCCCCACCGGCGACGATCACCGGGGTCTTCGCGGCGACGAGCAGACGTGCCGCCTCGGCGAGCGCTGCCGGCTCCCCGGACGCGCGGGCCGGGACCGGACGAGGCCGGCGCGCCTCGGCGGAGACGTCGGCCGGCGCCTCCAGCACGTCGAGGGGGATCTCGATGTGCACGGGCCGGGGACGCCCGGTGCGGAACAGGGCGAACGCGTCGTGCACCGCATCCACCGCCTCGGCGGCACTGGTCACCCGACGCGACCACTCGGCGATCGCGCCGACCATGGCCGTGGCATCCTTCGTCTCATGGAGCGTGCCGACGTCGGCGAACTCGGCGCCGAGCGGCACTCCCGGGGAGAGGACGATGAGGGGTCGCGATTCGCAGAACGCGGTGCCGATCGCGCTCATGGCGTTCTGCAGGCCGGGACCGGACGTGGTGATGACCACGCCGGGGAGTCCGGTCTGCTGTGCCCAGCCGTCGGCCCCGTAGCCGGAGCCCTGCTCGTGACGGTTCGTGACGGCACGGATCCCGAGCTCGGCGAGCGGCCGGTACAGCTCGAGGTTGTGGGTGCCGGGGATGCCGAAGATCGCGGTCACACCGTAGGCGCGGATCGTCTCCAGGATCGCCCGGCCCGCGGTGTCGGCGTACTGCTCGGCCGTCGTGGTGTCGGAGTTCATCGGATCATCCTCACACCCGATGACGACGAACGCCGTCGACCCAGGTCTCGCGCACGGTGATCGCCGAGATCTCCTCGGCCGGAACGGACAGCGGATCGCCGGACAGCACCGCGAAGTCGGCGTACTTCCCGACTTCGAGGGAGCCCAGATCGTCGTCGCGGCCGATCGACGCGGCGCCCTCGATCGTGTGGGCGCGCAGGGCGGCGAGCGCGGAGATCCGCAGGTCATCCGGTCCGAGGGTGTGTCCGCGCCGGGTGACGCGGGTGACGGCGGTCTGGATGGCCTCGAGCGGGATCGGCTCCGCGACCGGCGCATCCGAGGAGATCGTGATCGGCACGCCGGCCCGTTCGAACTCCCCGAGCGGGTTGAAGCGCTCACCCGGGGTGCCGATCGCCTCCTCGACACCCTCGCCCCAGTTGAAGTAGTGCTGCGTCTGGTTGACCGGACGGATGCCCGAGGCCGCCATCCGCTCGATCTGCTCGGGAGTCGGCAGACCGCAGTGCTCGATGCGGTGCCGGGCATCGGCATCCGGATGCTCGGCGAGCGCGGACTCGATCGCCGACACGACCATCTCGATCGCGGTGGGCGACTGCGCGTGCGTGGCCGTCTGCAGGCCCGCGGCGTGCGCCTTGCGGATGAGCCCGGCGTACTCGGCAGGCTCGTGGTACAACTGCCCGGTGCGGCAGGGGTCACCCACGTAGCCGTCCGGGAAGTACGCGGTCCAGCCGCCCAGCGTCCCGTCGGCGTAGAACTTGATGCCCGCGAAGCTCAGGTGCGCGTTGCCGAACTGACCGACGAGTCCCATCTCGAGCGCCTCGTCGAGCAGGTGCGACAGCAGGTACATCGACACCCGCAGCTCGAGGCGCCCGGCCTCGGCGAGACGCAGGTACATGTCGAACTCGCGGCGCGTGACCTGACAGTCGCCGATCGAGGTGACACCGCCGGCGAGGAAGCGCTGCGTCGCGGCATCCAGCTGGCGCAGGTGCTCCTCCGGCTCATCCGCGAGGTGGAAGTTCGGGCCGTGGTGGCCGATCTTCACGCCGTGCACGCCCGTGAGGATGTTGCAGGCGGCGTCCGACAGCTCACCCGTCAGCTCGCCCTCCGCGTCGCGGAAGAACTCGCCGCCGTCGGGGTTCGGGGTGTCCCGGTCCACGCCGCCCGCCTGCAGGGTGTACGAGTTCACGACGCCGCCGTGGCCGGACGCGTTCATGAGATACACCTCGCGATCGCTCGCGACCTCATCGAGCTCGAAGCGGGTGGGGTGCCGCTTCTCCGCCAGGTTCCGCTGCTCGTAGCCGTAGCCGCGTACCGGCCGCCCGGCGGGCAGGTCGGAGGCCGCCGCCTTCAGCAGTGCCACGATCTCGGGGATGCTGCCGGCCTTCTCGGGTCCGCAGTCGACCCAGGTCATCATCTGCCCGAACATGAGCGGATGCGCGTGGGCGTCGACGAACCCGGGGACCACGACCGCGTCACCGAGGTCGATGCGCTCCGGGGAGAGCCCTGCCCGTTCGACCGCCGCCTCGCACTCCGCGGGGGTGCCGATCGCGAGGATCCGTCCCCGGTCGGTCAGCATGGCCGTGACCGTGGTGGCTGCGGCATCCGCGGTGTGGATCGCCTGCGCCGTCAGGAGGACGGGTGTCTCCTGCGCGGAGCGGTCGAAGGGGGTGAGCTTTCTCATGGCAGCCTGTTCGCGGTCGTGTCGGTGCGGGCGGTGAAGGAGGCGGTGACGGGGGCCTCGTCGGAGTGCTGCGGCGCGAGACGCGTGCAGACACCGGCGATGAGAGCCATGCCGATGAACATCGCGATGACCGACCAGATGCTGCCCGTCCAGGCGATGAGCTGGGTCGCGAACCACGGGGAGAACCCGGCCCAGACCGCCGCGCCGACGCCGTAGGACAGCGCGATCGAGGTGTAGCGGGCCTGCGGACGGAACATCTGCGAGAGCAGCGCGGCG
Organism: Microbacterium sp. J1-1; assembly: GCF_024498615.1. Classification (NCBI taxonomy): domain Bacteria; kingdom Bacillati; phylum Actinomycetota; class Actinomycetes; order Micrococcales; family Microbacteriaceae; genus Microbacterium; species Microbacterium sp. J1-1. Next base: position 3,460,428 of record NZ_CP089590.1, read on the forward strand.
ATCGGCGCGTAGGTGGCGCTCATCGCGATGCGCACCAGGGAGGCGAACAGGAAGATGAGCGGTTCGACTCGGCCGGGCAGGATCAGCAGGAACGGCACGAAGGTGAGCACCGAGGTGAGCAGGCCGAGGTACATGACGTTCTTCCGGCCCCACTTGTCGCCCAGCCAGGCGACGGGAAGCGTCACCACGAACTCCACGAAGGAGGCGATGGTCATGGCGTCGAGGATGACCTGCTCGCTGATCGCGACCGTGTCGCCGGTGGCGTACGCCGTGGCGAAGGTGGTGGCCAGGTAGTAGCCGCCGGTCGAGATGGGCAGGATGCCGATGCCGAGGAGGATCGGGCGCCAGTTGGTGCGCAGCGCGAAGGCGAGCGGCATCGACTGCTTGCGGCCCTCGATCTTCGCCTCGAAGACCGGGGACTCCTCGACGCGGTAGCGCACCCAGAACCCGACGCCGACCAGCACGATCGAGAGCAGGAAGGGGATGCGCCATCCGCCGTTGATGATGAAGTCGTCGCCCATGCGCGTCATGACGGCGAAGATTCCCGACGCCAGCAGCGCACCGGCCGGGTTGCCGAGCTGCGTGAAGCCGCCGTAGAAGGTCTTGGACTTCTCGGGGGCGTGCTCGACGCTCATGAGCACCGCGCCGCCCCACTCGCCGCCGACCGCGAGGCCCTGCACCGCACGGAGCAGGATCAGGAGGATCGGGGCGAGGATGCCGATGTTCTCGTAGGTCGGCAGGCAGCCCACGAGCACCGTGGCCGCGCCCATCATCAGCAGCGTGATGACGAGCGACACCCGGCGTCCGAGCTTGTCGCCGATGTGGCCGAAGATGATGCCGCCGAGGGGGCGGACGAGGAAGGCGACCGCGAAGGTCGCGAAGGCCGCTGCGGTCTCGGCGAGTCGGTCGCCGCTCGGGAAGAAGAGGGGACCGAAGACGAGCGCCGCGGCGGTCGCGTAGACGTAGAAGTCGTACCACTCGATCGTGGTGCCGACGAAAGCGGCGATGCCGGCGCGTCGTGCCCGGCTGTGGGTACCGGTGCTGGGTGTGGAGGTCATGAGGGTGCCCGCTCCTTTGCGGAAGATGTCGGATAGCGAAGGATGCTACGGACGTGCGGAGCCGTCGGCAAGGTCAGAACTCCAGCGAGAATGAGCATTCACTGGATTTCTGATCATGAAACCATGCAATGCTTCCCTTCTCGACGGCACAAGCGCTTCTAGACTGAACAAGCGCGCGACGATCCGTGCGTTCGCGGGAATCTGACGAATCGAGGGCGACCATGGATTTCGACGCCGAACTCATCCGCGCGCTGCAGGAAGACGGTCGCGCCAGCATCCTCTCACTCGCCGAGAGGCTCGGACAGTCGCGGGCGGCGGTCGCGGCGCGGTTGCGGACGATGCTCGCCGACCGCACGGTCCGGGTCGTCGCGGCCGTCGATCCGGTCTTCCTCGGGCAGCACGTGCTCGCCCACGTCTCCCTCCGCACCGACGGCACGGTCGAACACGTCGCCGAGCACCTGCGCGATATGAGCGAGACCGTGCTGGTCTCGGCGGTCGGGGGCTCGCACGACGTGGTCACCGAGGTGCGCGTCGGGTCGATGTCGGAGCTGCACGATCTGCTCGCGCTCATCCGTGCGATCGACGGCGTGCACGACATCAGCACCATCATCTACTCGACCGTGATCAAGGGCTTCTTCGTCTCCGAATACCACGGTGACGTCACCCTCGACCTGATCGACGAAGCCCTGATCGAGCGACTCCAGGCGGACGGACGGGAGAGTTTCCGCGCCCTGGGTGAGGAGGTGCGCCTCTCCCCCTCGGCCGTCGCCACCCGGGTGCAGCGACTGATCGACGCTGGGGTCATCAAGATCAGCGCGGTCGAGGCACGCGGGCTCGCGCATCGGCAGCTGTCGATGGGAGTCGGGATGACACTCGGCGACGACGACGGGGTCGTGATCCACGAGCTCCGGCGCGGACGCGGGGTGGACTTCGCCGCACGAACGCTCGGGCGGTTCGATGCGGTCGCGACGCTGGTCGAGCCCTCGGCGGGCGCGCTGTATGCGAGCCTCGAACGCCTGCGCGCTCTGCCCGGCGTCACGCGGATCGAAGCCTGGCTCCACCTGGCGGTCCTGAAGGAGGACTACGCCCGTACGCTCCGCCCCCTCCGTACGGACTGAGCCCCCTCCGCGCGGCCCCCGCACCGGTGCGGGCTCGAAAACGCGCCGCTGCGGGCCGTCGGAGGCGCACTTCTGATCCCGCACCGGGCGTGTCGACGCGGCGCGCCGTCACCGGACGTTCACCGGGGGCCGCCAGACTTCCCCCATGAGCGAACCCGAATCTCGCCCTGGCATCCCCGAGCCCGCAGCGACCGCCAACAGTGGTGCCGTCGCCGTCGTCGGCCTCGATCTGCGCGGCGAGACCCCCGCCCCCAGGAAGCAGGTCTACTCGTGGGCGCTGTGGGACTGGGCGACGCAACCGTTCAACACCGTCATCCTGACGTTCGTCTTCACCGCGCTCTACCTGGTCAGCGAATCCTTCCTCCCCGCCGACATCGCAGCTCTGAGCGAAGACGATCCGGCCCGGCTCGCGGCGGAGGCGGACCTCGCATCCGGGCTCGGCCTCGGATCCACCATCGCGGCCTTCGGCATCCTGCTCCTCGCGCCGGTGCTCGGACAGCGCGCCGATGCCGCGGGTCGGCAGAAGCTCTGGCTCGGGATCGGCACCGGCGCCCTGATCCTGTGCATGCTGGGACTGTGGTTCGTGGAGCCGGCCCCGAGTCTGTTCTGGCTGGGCGTCGCGCTCATCTCGGCGGCGACCGTGTTCCAGGAGATCGCGGCGGTGAACTCCAACGCGATGCTCATCGGCATCGCCACCCCTCGGAACGTCGGCCGCATCTCCGGTCTCGGATGGGGCTTCGGTTATCTCGGCGGCATCATCGCCCTGGTGATCGTCGTGGTGCTGGACACCTTCGACTGGTTCGGGATGTCCACCGACAACGGACTCGCCTACCGGTTGATCGCGGTCGGGTGCGCGGTGTGGGCGATCATCTTCAGCATCCCGATCTTCCTCAACGTGCCGGAGCCCTCGCTCGGACGCCCGGAGCGCAGGGTCGGCTTCTTCGCCTCCTACCCTCTCCTGATCAAGGACGTCGCCGGGCTCTACCGCAACGAGGAGACCCGGCCCACCTTCTGGTATCTGCTGGCGAGCGCGGTGTTCCGTGACGGACTCGGCGGCGTCTTCGCCTTCGGTGCGATCATCGGGACGGCCGTCTTCAACTTCGGCACGCAGGACATCATCATCTTCGGCATCGCGGCGAACCTGATCGCCGGAGTCTCGACGATCGCCGCAGGACGACTCGACGATCGACTCGGACCGAAGCGGATCATCCTCGCCTCGATCGGCTCGATGATCGTCGCGGGGCTCGCAGTGTTCTTCCTGCGGGACGCCGGGTCGATGGTGTTCTGGGTCGGTGGCCTCATCCTGTGCGCATTCGTCGGACCAGCTCAGGCAGCGGCCCGGTCGTTCCTGGCGAGGGTCACCCCGGCCGGCCGCGAGGGCGAGATCTTCGGCCTGTACGCCACGACGGGCCGCGCGGCGAGCTGGATGGCCTCCGGCGCCTGGACCCTGCTGATCGTGCTGACGAGTCAGACCGCCTTCGGCATCCTGGGCATCGTGATCGTGCTGCTCGCCGGCTTCCTCCTGCTGCTGCCGGTGAAGGCGCCGCGCTGACGGCAAGCCCCCGTTCACAACTCCGGACAAACGGGCCGAAACCGCACCTTCAGGGGCGTTCAGACGGCGGGTCGCCGGCTTCTTCCTGAGTTGTGCACGGATCGTCGGTCGGGACCGTCGGTCAGATTCGCGTCGGCCTGACGGTGTCAGCGCTGCCAGTTGTCGGCGAGCTTGTTCAACAGCCGGGCGAGTTCGACGCGCTCCTCGTCGGTGAACGAGGTGAGCGCGGTCGTCAGCATCTCGCGACGCTCACCGCGCATGCCGCGGGCGAGGCGGCGGCCTTCGTCGGTCAGTGCGATACGCGTGCGCCGCGCATCGTCGGGGTCGGCCTCGCGACGCACATAGCCGCGCTCGACGCCTTGCTGGACGAGCCGTGACGCTCGCGGCTGATCGACGCCGATCGCGGCACCGAGGTCGCTCACGCTGAGGGGAGTCGCCGCCGCGGCCAGCGCCTCCAGCATCCGCATGCGGGCAGGACCACCGAGGCGCCCGGACGGGTCGGCCATCCACGGCGGCATGCCCGGATGGCCGCGGTGGTGATCGAAGTGGTCGTGCACGTCGTCGCCGTGAGTCCCCTGCGGTCCGCCGTGCCGACCGTGGGGACCGCCTCTCCCGCCGTGCCCCCGATCGCCCGGACGACGTCCTCGTAGGCGGGACAGCGCCTGCGCGATGGCTTCGGCCGGATCCGATTCCGCGGATTCGTTCTTGTCGGTGGTCACGCTCTGATTTTACATGCGACTTGACATGCATCGTTACTGCATGTCACACTACATGTACATGCACTGTGACATACACATGCACCCCGACAATGAAGGACTTTCCATGAACACCTCTGAATCACAGAACCCTGAAAACACCAGCCGCCCCTTCGGCTACTGGCTGAAGGCCGCCGATCGCCTCATGGCGGCCGAGTTCGCCACCGCCTTCGACCGCGAGCACGCGAACCGCCGCGACTGGCGGATGCTCAATACGGTCGACGGCACCGTCGCCCTGGATCGCCCACTCAAGGCGCACAAGCTGCGCGACCTGATCGAGCGCGGCTGGATCGCCGCCGACGGCGAGGACTGGACGCTCACCGACGAAGGCCGCGCGGCGAAGGATCGCCTCGGCACCATCGTCGACGAGATCCGCGCGAAGGTCGCCGATGCCGTATCCCCCGAGGACATGGCCACCACCCTCGCGTCGCTGGAGAAGATCGCGCGCGCGTTCGGCGGGGACGAGGAGACCCCTCTGCCCCGCGGACGTCGGCACGGCTTCGGCGCCCCCCGGCATGGTCGCGGAGCCCGGCACGGCTTCGGACGCCCGTTCCGCCGGGGCTTCGGCCCGGGTATGGACGCCGAGTACGGATGCCGTCACGACGACGGCCACGGCGAACGGCACGCCCACGCGCAGAGCCACGGCCACGGACACGGCCACACGCACGGCCACGGACACGGACACCCCCGCGCCGGACGGATGGCGCAGCACGCGTTCGAACGCGGCTTCGAGGCGGGCTTCACCCGCGGTCGCGACGCCTGACGCTCCGGCCACCATCGACGAGACGCCTCATCCGACAGCGGGTGAGGCGTCTCGTGCGCCTGGGGTCGGCGTCTGGGGCCGGCGTCAGAGGTCGAGGAGCGCCACCGCGGACTCCGCCGCGCCGGCAGCACGGAGGCGAGCGCGGATCGCGGCGGCCGCAAGCGCGTAGGGGCGCTCATCGTCCATCAGCAGCGAGCGCGCATTGGCCTCCTCGTTCAGAGCGACCAGTTCGAACGCGAGAACCTCCGCGTCGGCATTGATCTCCCCCACGGCGACCGCGTGGCGGATCTGAGCTTCGATGTAGCCGTACCAGTCGACCAGTGCCGCACGCACCGCATCACGCACGGGTCCGGACTTCGAGTCGACGTCGGCCGCCGTGGCAGCGAAGAAGCACCCGCCGGTGAAGACCCGATCCTTCGAGTACGCGAGGGAGTTGCGCAACAGCGCGGCGAGGCGGTGGACACCCCGCGGATGCTCCCGGGCGGGCTCGACGATCTGCGCGGTGAAGATCTCCCGCGCGGCCTCGACCGTGGCGAGCTGCAGGCCCTCCTTGCTCCGGAAGAGCGTGGCGATGCTGCTCTTGCTCGACCCGGAGGCTTCGGCGAGCCGCCCGATGGTCAGCCCGTCCAGCCCCTCGACGGAGGCGAGATCGGTCGCACTGTCCAGCACGATGCGGCGCGAGGCATCACCACGTGCTCGCCGCCCGTCCTGCACCGCATGAATCGACACGTCCCTAGTATACGAACGATCGTTCGCCTAGTATACGTATGATCGTTCGTATTGTTTGGCGAAGGAGTCCCCATGCCGTCCCTCCCCGCACTGCTCACCCGCAGCATCCACGCCGCCGCCCACGTCTCACCCGCGCTCGCGGGCGACCTCGCCTACCGCCTCTTCTTCACCACCTCCCCGCGGATGCCGGTGCGCGAGGCCGATGCCCCGACACTCGACGACGCGCGCCGCGGGACCCTGCACGTGCGAGGCATCGAGGTGCCCACCTACGAGTGGGGCGGCGGCCCTCACGCGGTGCTGCTCCTGCACGGATGGCGCGGCCGAGCCTCGCAGTTCGCCCCGCTCGTGCGCGAACTGGTCGCGGAGGGGTTCCGCGTGATCGCGTTCGACGCACCCGCGCACGGCGCCTCCGGCGGCGGTCGCACCGATGTGCGTGACTGGGTGGACGCCGCCGAGCAGCTGCACGCCGCGCACGGACCCTTCGCCGCAATCGTCGGGCACTCGTTCGGCGCCTTCGCCGCGTTGACCGTGGCCCGGTCGACCGTGCCGACCGGCGCCGTCGCCGCGATCGCCGGTGCGGCCGGCCCCGACGCCTTCCTCGCGGAGTTCGCGAGAGAGTTCCGCCTCGATCCCGCGACGACCGCGAGGCTCACGGAGCGATTCCATCGTCGGCTCGGTCTGGACCGGGCCACGGTCTCGGCGCGCTACGACGCCGCGCGGCATCCGCTTCCGACGGAGACCGCACTGCTGGTCGTGCACGATCGCGATGACCGACGGATGCCGGATTCCGACTCCCTGCGTCTGCACGAGGCCCACGGCGAGCGCTCCCGCCTGCTCCGCACCGAAGGGCTCGGTCACACCCGCGTGCTGTCGGCGGATGCGACCCTCGATGCGGTCGTCGCACTGGTGACGGGCGGACTCGAGGCCGTCGATGCGCTCGGGTCGATCGCACCGGATGAGACTCAGGCCCGTCGACGGACTCCGCGCCGCACCACCGGAAGAACCGCGGCCGCCACGACCACGACGGCGGCAACGAGCACTGCCACGACGAAGCCGCCGGTGACGAGGACGGCGGCGATGGTGCCGAACACCGCGATCCCGAGCCCGCCTCCGAGCGCGAATCCGATTTCCTGAATCGCGCCCACCTGTCCGGCCTGGTCCTCGGTCGTCGCCTCGAACAGCGCCGTCGCGGCGAGTGTCGCACCGACGCCGAACCCGAGACCGACGAGCACGAGCGGGATCGCCACGACGGCCGGGTCGAGCGCGAGCCACCCCAGCCCCACGGCCTGCAGGACGAGCGCCAGCACCGTGAGGGAGTTCGCCGACAGCACGCGCAGCGCCAGCGGCGCCAGCACGCCCCCGATCGCGATGGCCGCGGCCTGGGGCAGCAGGGCGATGCCCGCCTCGGCCGCACTCTGCCCGCGGGTGTCCTGCAGGTGCAGACTCACCAACAGCACGGAGGCCGCCGACGCGCCGCTGCTCACGACGATGCGGATGATCGCAGGGCTGAAGCCCGGGATCCGGAAGAGTCCCATGTCGATGAGCGGATCGCGGAGCCGACGCTGCCGACGCACGAAGAAGATCAGGCTCGACGTCGCGATGAGGGCTGCGATCCCGGCCGAGAAGGGCGCGGCGAGGGCCTCGTGGAGCGCGAAGACGAGAGCGCCGAGCGCGAGGATCGAGGACAAGATAGTCGGCACGTCCCAGGAGGGCAGCAGGGCACTGCGTGAGTCCGGAACGAGCCACAGGGCCAGCACTCCGGCGATCACCGCGAGCGGAACACTGCCCAGCATCAGCCATCGCCATCCCGGGCCTTCGGCCAGCAGCCCGCCGAGCACCGGACCGAGTGCGCTTCCCGTGCCGAAGGTCGCCGTCCACAGCCCGTAGGCGAGAACGCGCTCGCGCGCCTGGAACTTGGCACCGATCGTCGAGACCACTCCCGCGACGACGAAGGCCTCCGCGACCCCCAGCAGAGCACGGACGACGATGAGCAGCAGGCCGCTCGTGGCCATCCCACCCACGGCGTTGAGCGCGGCGAAGGCCGCCAAGCCGATCAGGACGATGCTCTTGCGTCCGAACGCGTCACCGATCCGGGAGGCGAGGATCAGTGTCGCCGCCAGAGAGAGGGCGTACACGTCGACGAGCCAGAGTCCCTCGATATCGGTCAGTCCCAGGTCACCCCGGATCGCGGGGAGGGCGGTGGAGACACTGCTGATCGCGAGAGCGCCGATGAGGATCCCGAGCAGGAGCGGGACCATCGCGAGCCAGAGGCGGACGGATGAGCGGGACGGGACACGGATGGGGGTTGTGGTCACACCATCAGTCTGCAAAGGTACACACAGGAGCCACAAGTACGGTCATTTCTGATACGTACGGACATTTTGGATACTGTGGAGGGCCGACAGGTGAGAGAGAAGACGGAACGGATCGTCCGCGAGTGGACCGAATCGTGCGACGCCGAGGTGTCGATCGCGGTGCTCGGGGGCGCCTGGAAGCCCAGCATCCTCACCCTCCTCGGCGAACATGAGGTGCTTCGCTTCGGCGAACTCGGACGGCTGCTGCAGGATCCGACCCCGCGCGTGCTCACGCGTCAACTGCGCGAGCTCGAGGCCGACGGCCTCATCACCCGGACCATCTATCGCCAGGTGCCCCCGAAGGTCGAATATCGACTGAGTGAACTGGGTGCGAGCGCCGGGCAGCTGCTGACCGAGCTCACCCGCTGGGGGACTCTCTACGCAGGACGACAGCGCACGGCGGTGGACGCATGATCACGTGTGTCGTGACGTACACGATCGATCCGAAGAAGATCGACGCCTTCGAGTCGTTCGCGCGCGCGTGGATCGAGCTCGTGGGACGCCACGGGGGTGTCCACCACGGCTACTTCCTCCCGTCCGAGGGAGCGAGCGACGAGGCCCTCGCCCTGTTCACCTTCCCCTCCTTCGCCGACTACGAGGTGTACCGGGCGAGGTTCGGGGTCGATCCGGAGTTCATCGAGGCCGACCGTATCCGGGATGAGAGCGGCTGCGTGCTGCGCTACGAGCGCACGTTCATGCGCCCCCTGCTGCCCTCCGACCTCTGACGTCCGAGCTCTGACGTCCGGGCTCTCACGTCCGGGCTCTGACCTCCGGCCTCCGGCCTCCGACGAGGCTCAGATGCGGCGCGGGCCAGGGCCGTCGTCGGCGAGCGCGTCTTCGGGGTTCAGCAACCGGCAGGCCTTGAGCGACAGGCACCCGCAGCCGATGCAGCCGGTGATCTCGCGACGGAGGTGCTCGAGCTGGGTGCGACGGATGTCGAGCTGCTCACGCCACAGCCTTGCGACCCGCTGCCAGTCCCGCTGAGAGGGCGACTCATCGGCAGGCAGGCTCTGGAAGACCTCGTGCACATCGGTGAGGGGGATACCGAGGCGTTTCGCGACCACGATCAACGAGATCCGCCGCAGCATGTGCCGCCTGTATCGGCGTTGATTCCCTGCGGTCCGGGTCGACGAGATCAGCCCCAGTTGCTCGTAGAAGTGCAGGGAGGTCGCCGGGACGCCGGTGCGCCGGACGACCTCGCCGATGGCGAGCAGATCGTCGGGTTCCAAAGACATCGCCGCCTCCTCTTGACCTCGAGTTTACTCGAGGTATTAGCGTGACGATCGGCCGCCGAGAACCGGCGCCGACGGGCGAGACCAGCGCCCGCTCCGACGCCACGAAGGGCAGCCGATGACTCAGACACCGCACCGCACGCACCCCGCCGGAAGCTGGCGCGAACTGCTCGGCAGCCGCTACGCGCCGATCGCCTCCGTGCTCGCGGGAGGCGTGCTCCTCGAGGCGAGCAACGTCTATCTCACGACGAGCCTGCTCCCCACGATCGTCGGGGACATCGGTGGCGCGGAGTTCTACGCCTGGACGATGACGACCTTCCTGCTGGCTTCCGTGGTCAGCTCGATGATGGTCAGCCGAATCCTCACGCAACGGGGTGCGGTGCAGGCCTACCTGTGGGCACTCGGCCTGTTCGGACTCGGCTCGCTGCTCTGCGCCGCGAGTCCGTGGATGTGGGCACTGCTCGGCGGTCGGGCCGTTCAGGGCCTCGGCGGCGGTCTGCTCGCCGGACTCGGCTATGCACTCATCCAGCGCACCCTCCCCGAGCGCCTCTGGGCACGGGCCGCCGCCCTCGTGTCGGCCATGTGGGGCGTCGGCAACATCGTCGGCCCGGTGGTGGGAGGCGTCTTCGCGCAGCTGGACGCCTGGCGCGTGACGTTCATCGGATTGGCCGTCGTCTCGGCACTGATCGGCATCGTCGTCGTGCGCGCCCTGCCGCAGACGACTCGGATGCGATCGAGCGAGTCCGTCCCGTGGACATCCCTCGTGCTCCTCGCCGGTGGCGTCGCCGCCGTGGGTGTCGCGAGCATCGTCCCCGCCGGCTTCGGCACGGGAGTCGCCATCGTCGTCGGTGTCGTCCTCGGTGCGTGGTTCCTTCGTCACGAGCGGCGAGGGGGCAACGGCATCCTGCCGCGCGTCACGTTCGCCGCGGGGTCCTCACTCGGATGGGTGTACATCACCGTCGCCGTCCTGGCCTTCGCGATCGGCACCGAGGCGTTCATCCCACTGTTCGGGCAGGAGATCGGCGGGCTGATGCCCTTCGTCGCCGGCCTGCTCGGCGCCGCGCTCTCGCTCGGGTGGTCGGTCACGCAGGTGTTCACGGCCAATGCCACCGGCGTCCGCTCCCGTCGCCTGCTCATCACCATCGGCCCGGTGACGGTCGCCGCCGGCCTCACCGGCTATGGACTCCTCCAGCACGAGGGCCCGTCCGCGCTCGTCATCGCGCTCTGGTTCGCCACTCTCTTCCTCGCCGGTGCCGGCATCGGCCTGGGATTCCCCCATCTGACCGTCGCCGCGCTCGGCAGCACGCCCGGCGAGGAGGAAGGTGCCAAGGCAGCCGCAGCCGTGAACACGGTCTTCATCATCGCGAGCGCGTTCAGTGCGGCGATGGCCGGAGTGCTCGTCAACCTCGCGATGCCCGACGTCGTCGACGCGGCCCGACTCCTGATGCTGGTCTTCGCCGGAGTCACTCTTCTCGGCGCATTCGTCGCCAGAGGGGCGAGCTGGGGCATCGGCGAAGACACCGACGTCGACAACCGCACCGACACCGACACCAACACCAACACCAACGAATTGGAAACGCCATGATCCCCTTCGGACCCCAGCTCATCGGCCAGACGGAGAAGGCGCTGAGCGCGCTCCTGCAGACCGTCCTCACCCCTCACGACCTCAGCGAACGCGAGTGGGTCTCGCTGAGGCTCACCGCACAGTTCGACGGCGCCGGGGAGCTCGACGCCTTCCTGGCCGATCGTCTCCCCGCCACGGAGGTCGGACCGATCCTCACGGACCTGCGCCACCGTGGACTCCTCGCCGGCTCCGCGCTCACCCCGACAGGCGAGGCACGGGTCGCCGAGATCGGCCGGGAGATCGCAGACCTGACGGGGCCCCTGTGGGCGGACCTCGACCCGCACGAGACCGACGCCGCGGCCGCGGTCCTGAACCGCGTCCTCGACAAGGCACGCCTCCTGCTCCTGCGGGGCGCCACGGCGGGCTGAGCCCTTCGGGACACCCGGAGCCGGAGCCCGAGTCGGAGCGGTTCGGCATCGGACGTAGGCTGGATCGGTGGCGGAATCCCGGGGAAGAGTATGGACCGGCGTCCTCCGCGTCGAACCGCACCGCGGTGATCACCGAGTGGCGCTCCGCGCGGCGATCAGCGTGGCGGCGCCGTTGCTCGTGCTGTGGATGCTGGGCCGCCTCGACCTGAGCATCTACGCGAGCTTCGGCGCCTTCGCCGCGCTGTACGGGCGCCATGACGTGTTCCGCGATCGCATCCGGATGCAGGCGAGCGCCGGGGGCATCATCCTCGCCTCGATGCTCGTCGGCACCGCCCTGTCGGTTCTCGCCGTCCCCGCCCCGGTCAGCATCCTCGTCGTCGCCGTCATCGCCTCCGCCGTCACCCTGCTCGCCTACACGATGCGGTGGCACCCGCCGGGGCCGCTGTTCCCGGTGTTCGCGGTCGGGGCGTGCGCGACCATCCCGGCCACCATCGCCTCGTTCGGCGATGTGCTGTTGGTCGGCGGACCGAGCGTCCTGTTCGGACTCTCGATCACCGCGCTCATCGGCGTCTTCACGCGCCGCACGGACGACGTGCCGCCGAAGACCCTGCAGCCCGTGGGACCGATCGCCCGAGAGATGGCTTTGTCGGTCGGCGTCGCCATCATCGGGGCAGGTTTCGCCGGACTGCTGATCATGGACTCGCACTGGTACTGGGCGGCCGTCGGCGCGGTCGCCGCCGTCAGCGGGCCGCAACTCAACGCCCGCGTGATCCGCGGTATCCAACGTCTGCTCGGGACGTTGCTCGGCGTGCTCGTCGCGGCCGGGATCCTCGTCTTCGACCTGCCGCCGCTCGCGGTCATCGCCCTCGTGGTGCTGCTGCAGGCCGCCGCCGAACTCTTCGTCGGACGCAACTACGGCATCGCGATGGTGTTCATCACACCGCTCGCGCTGCTCATGGTGCACCTCGCCGCCCCGACGCCCGTCGACGTGCTCCTGCAGGATCGCGCGATCGAGACGATCATCGGGGTGACCGTCGGCACGCTCGTCGCCGTCGCTTCGGCCGCGTTGCGCCGGCGACCGCGGAAGACGCGGGTCTGAGCGACCTCAGAGCCGCAGGGCGACGGCGAGCGACACCGCACTGTCGCTGCTCGCCCAGGGGAAGCTCACGGTGTTGAGCAGGAACACCACGAGCCCGATCGCGGCGATCAGGAGCACGAACAGGAAGACGAAGATCGCCACCGTGAGGCCGCCGTAACCACCGGAGGTCGGAACCTCCGGCGCGACCGACGGCTGTGCCCAGTCGTCGGCGACCGCGGCGGGAGGCTCACCATCGAGGATCGCGGGAGTCGGGCGCGGGCGGTCCGAGCGACGGCGCGTCTCGGCCGGAGGCGGCGGGATCACCGCGTCCGCCGGCGGGATCGCTGCGGACGAGGGCGGGGCCAGCAGACCGTCCGGGATCGGGATCTCGGGCGGGGGCGGCGGGATCACCGCATCCGCGGGCGGAATCAGCGGCTCCTCGGGAACCCCGCCCTCCTCAGGCTCGATCGGTTCTTCCGGGGTGGTGCCGCTGATGTCGCTCATCTCAGCCTCCGACTGCTCCGACGTCGGTCACGCCGACGTCCGTTCGATGGAAGTTCTGGAACGACCGGGAGGCCGTCGGTCCGCGCTGCCCCTGATAGCGGTTGCCGTAGGGGCCGGACCCGTAGGGGCTTTCCGCAGGTGAGGTCAGCCGGAAGAAGCAGAGCTGCCCGATCTTCATCCCCGGCCACAGCTTGATCGGCAGGGTCGCGACGTTCGCGAGCTCCAGCGTCACGTGACCGGTGAACCCCGGGTCGATGAAACCGGCCGTCGAGTGCGTGATGAGCCCGAGTCGCCCGAGCGAGGACTTGCCCTCGAGACGGGCGGCGATGTCATCCGGGAGGGTGACCTGCTCGAACGTCGCGCCGAGTGCGAACTCGCCGGGGTGCAGGATGAACGGCTCCTCGGGATCGACCTCGATCAGACGCGTGAGCTCCGGCTGATCGACCGACGGGTCGATGAACGGGTACTTGTGGTTGTCGAACAGCCGGAAGTAGCGGTCCAGACGCACGTCGATGCTCGACGGCTGGATCATCCCCTCTTCGCGCGGCTCGAGGCCGACGCGGCCGGATGCGAGTTCTGCTCTGATGTCGCGATCGCTGAGAAGCACGGCACCAGCCTAGTTGCCAGGTCGCGACCGTGCCGCGTTGCTTTGGCCATCGGGCGGCGTGCAGGTAGGCTGGCCTTCACCTGCTCCTCGGATGCGGGTACGGGGCTGTAGTTCAATGGTAGAACTTCTGCTTCCCAAGCAGACAGCGCGGGTTCGATTCCCGTCAGCCCCTCCACATCAGGAAACCCAGGTGAGTAGGCCTTTCTTGCGTCTACCCCAACGCCCCGGGAAGTGACCGCGCAGCGCTGTCATGCCATAGACGTGCCAGTAGTCGTCTACAAGACGCATTGCGTCGCTATTGTGGGTGCTGATTCCATAGAGCAAGGGAGCCCGCGTGGCCACGGTTATTGCGATGTTCAACAACAAGGGTGGCGTCAGCAAGACGACGACGACCTTCAACCTCGGCTGGATGCTGGCGGAGCGCGGGCACAAGGTGGTTATGGTCGATGCGGATCCTCAATGCAACCTCACCGGGATGGTCTTGGATCTGAGCACTGAGGGTTCCCTTGACCGCTTCTACGTCGACAACCCCGGGCGAAACCTTCGCGACGCTCTCGAACCTGCCTTTGCTTCGCGCCCGCGAGCGATCCAGGCGGTGGATTGCATGCCAGTGGAGGGCCGCGAGAATCTGTACCTACTCCCAGGCCATGTCGGCCTCGCTGAGGATGAGGTGTCCCTCGGAATTGCGCAGCAACTGTCGGAGACCTTGCAGCCGCTGAAGAACCTCCCGGGCAGTTTCCGCTACTTGTTCGATGTGACGGCGGCCGAGTACGACGCCGACTACGTGATCGTGGACCTCAGCCCGGGCCTTGGCGCGATCAACCAGAATCTTGTTGCGACGTCTGATTTCTTCATCATGCCCGCCAGCCCCGACGTCTTCTCGCTCATGGCGATTGAATCGCTGTCGCGTGTCATCCCCCGTTGGAAGAAGTGGGCCACGGGCGCAGCAGCACTCGACGCCCTCCGCACCGCGGACTACCCCTTTCCTGAGCCGGACCTCAAGTTCCTGGGCACCATCGTTCAGCGATATCGACTGCGAGGTGGAACTGCGACAGAGGGATTCCAGGAGTACTTCTCTGCACTCGACAACGCCATCGATACGATCCTCATCCCCGCCCTCAAGGACGCCGACCTCCTCCTGCCCGACGCGAAGTACGACGAAGCAGGCATGGAGGGGTCGTATCGTCTGGCAAGCATTCCAGACTTCAATTCCCTGATTGCCGACTCGCAACGCGTGCGCAAGCCCGTGTTCGCATTGAGCAAGGCCGACACCGGCAAACAAGGGTTCGTGTGGGAACGCCAGGCGGAAAGCGTCGAGAAGTTCAGAGCCATCTTTGCGGGGATGGCGGAGCGGATCGAGACATTGACGAGCGCATGAGCACCCTGAGGCTCACGCACGCGATGGACGACTTGGATCGCGCCCGCGACCTAGTCGGGCTTGGTCAAGCCATGAGCACGCTGACCGTAGGTAGGGTCAGCGCCGATGATGTGTATCGTGCCGCACTTGTTCAGGCCGTTTCCGCTCTCGACCACTACTTCCACGGAGTCGTTATCGATCGCGCGGTAGGCATGATCTGCGGGCGCATCTCGACTACGGGAAGCGAGAGCATGAAAGTCGGCCTTTCCTTTGAGTCCGTGCGTGAGATTGTGCACGCGCTCACTCCAGTTGACCAAGAAATCGCGGCGCGCAAACACGCCGCGTCACGCTTGGCCCGAGAGACCCTTCAAAGCCCTGACAGCATCGCGAGCGCCCTATCCTTTGTTGGGGTGCCCGGCATCTGGCCGCTGGCATTCAACAAGAGCGCAGGAGCGTGGAAAGCCACCCTCGGCACCATCGTCACTCGACGCAATCGAATCGTCCATCAGTCGGACGGCGATCCTTTGAACCCAGGTGTGCCAACTCCGATCACCCCGACGGACGCGCTCGACGCTATCGGGTCAGTTCGAACGGTCATCGCAACATTCGATCCGCACCTCTGACCGACTCGACCCTGACTGCTCCGACCAAGTCCATACGCTCCGCGAGCACTGCGTTCCGCTCCTCCGCGGCGTGCTGATAGATCAGGGCCGCGCGTGCGGTCCGATGGCCAGCGCGCGCCATGAGTTCGCGCGTCGTACCGCCGGCCTGAGCGGCCAGCGTGAGCCCGGCATGCCGGAGGTCATGCACGTGGAACTGACCTAGCCCGATGCCGCGAGCCGCTTTCCGCCAGGCATGGCTGAGGGCGTTTCCCGTGATGGCCTCCCCGTCCCGCCGGGGGAACATGGGGGACTTCGGGAATCCGGTGGTGCTGGCCAGATGAGCCTCAACCTCCGCGGCGATGCTCGGCGGGAGCACCACCGTGCGGGCCTCCCCCGTCTTCGTGGGAGTGATGATGCCCTGACCTCGGACGTAGATTCGCTGGCGCTCGACTCGTACGGCCCCGTTGGAGTAGTCGCCGCGCTGGAGCGCTTCCAACTCCCCGACCCGTAGGTGTGCTCCGAAGGCCACGCGGATCGGCAGGTGCCACTTCTCCGGCATGGCCCCGACGATGGCGGCCAGGTGTTCCGGCGACAGGTACGGGCGCTCCGGGTCGTTGACCTGCCCGGCCCCTTCGATCTGGCAGGGGTTCTCGCTGATGAGGCGGTCCTTCACCGCGGCGTTCAGGATCGTGCGGAGGAGGCTGTACGCCTGACGGAGGCGGGCCTCTCCAGTGGCCCCGGGCCGGTTCTTGACGGCCTTCTGGAGCGTCTTCCGTGTGCGGGTGTACCAGGCGCGCACGTCCGCGGGCGTGATGGCGGAGAGGGCGCGGTCGTGGAGTCCGGCGAGGGGCCCGGCCAGCAGGTCTTCGTAGAGCGCCTGGGTCTTGGCGGCGAGGCGTCCACGAGTGCCACCGTTGGCCACCCACTCCGCGGCGTAGGGGCCGAAGGGCTGAAGTCCGGCGCGGTGGTCCCGGTAGGTGCCGCGCATTCGGTCCGCGCGGACTCCGGCGATGTGGTCCTGGGCCTCCCGCTTCGTGGGGAACGTGGCGGGCGCGTTCATCGGCCGCCCGGCGGGGTCCGGGTAACGGGCTTGCCAGCGCCCGGAGGGGAGTTGCCGGACGCTCCCGAATGCCTGGCGGTTCGTCTTCTGGCGGCTCATTGTCCGCTCCTCTCCCGGCGCACCGCGCCGCGCATCCATCCGTTCTCAGGGACGCGGTAGGTGCCCAGCGCGTCCGCGGCCGCAAGCATTGCCGGGCTCGGGTTGCGTCGCGCGGCGGCCTCCGCGTCGAAGTCCGGCAGGCGCCCGAAGCCGTCACGCATCTGGCGCACAGCATCCTGGAGCGCCTTCTCGCCGTAGCGACGCACCTGCCGCTCAACCGCGGAGACCTCTGCCACGCGCCGTCGGGCCACGTCGATCAGGTGCGCGTACCGCTCCCAGGCGTGGCGCACGTCCGCCAGGGCCTCGGCGGCCTCTCGGAACCGGGCCATGCCCTCGGCCTCCGGCATGGCCTCCACGCCGCCCACGATGGCGTCGGTGCGTGGCACGGTGCTCCCACCCAGGCTCACGGCCTCGGTGGTGCTAGTGAGGTCCGCCACGGTGCACGAGAGGACATGCGCCACGGCCACCAGGTCGGATGCGCTGACGGGCTTCTCGCCGCGCTCCACCTGCCAGACGACCTGCCGGGACCATCCGGCTCCGACGAGTTCCCGCACCTGCTGGCCGAAGTCCGTCTGGCTGATGCTCCGCAGTTGCCGGACCTCCGCGATGCGCCGCCCAATGTGCGCGTCCAATGTTGTCACTTTCACAACAGCCTCCTTCCACAGACAACATAACACCATACGGTCGAAACAACACCAGGACCGCACGGAGCGGCACCCGAGGACGGACACCAGGAGGGCCACATGAGCACCGACAGCACCACGACGGAGGCACCGCTGACCATCGCGGACCTCCAGGACCGCGCCACCTGCACCATCGAAGAGGCCGGGCGTGTGCTGGGCATCGGCCGCTGGGCCGCTTACCGCGCCGCCACCCGCGGGGAGATTCCGACGCTGGCCCTGGGCCGCCGCAAGGTCGTCCCTGTCCCTGCACTCCTCCGCCTCCTGGGCGCGACCGAGGAGGAGTGACCGTGGCTCTCGCAGGTTGCGAGCCCACGACGCGGGCCCGCACGTATGGCGGGGTGCACCAGGCGCTGAGGCGGTTCCGGGGCTCCGCAGTCGGCAAGCCGTGCGCCGCACGCTGTGGCCGCCTCGCGGATGGCTGGGGCCTCATCGGTCACCCCACCCACATCGGCCCGCACCCCGACCATGGCCGCACGGTGCGCTGGAGCGTCCGCATCTTCACGGACTACGCCCCGCTGTGCTCCTCGTGCAACAACCTCCGCGACCACGGCGGCTCCTGGACGTTCTGTGCCCACGGACACTCCAGGCTGGCGTTCGGCCGGAGCGGCGGCAAGTGCCGCGGGTGCCGCCGGGATGCTGAGCGCCGCCGGACGGCCGCGAGACGCACCGCAGGGCCCGCCGCACCGGCTGGCACGTCTGAGGCCGCCGACGGGGCGGTGAGCGCTCCGTGAGCCGCGTTGACGGATTCGCCCGCGTACCGGACTGGGTGACCCGCCACGCGCGACCCGCCCTTGGCATGAGCCCCGCGGACATCGCCGCCTACGTGGTGCTGGTCAGCCGGTCCAACGCCCAGGGTCTCACTCGGCCGTCCTACCCGCTCATCGCATGGGAGGCCGGGATGAGCGAGACGACCGCGGCGGCCGCCGTGAAGCGCCTCCTCCGCTGGGGCCTGGTGGAGGTCGTGGAGCCCGGGCGACAGAACCACGCGACGGTGTATCGGCTGGTGGACCGTCCGGACCTGCCGCCCCTGCCAGAGCGGCCACGGTCGAAGTCCGAGCGCCGGGCCCGCACCCGCCGCTCCCAGACTCCCGCCTCCTGGGAGTCTGACGATGCGGCGAGCGCTCAGGCTCCCAATTCCCGGGCCCAGGCTCCCAGCACGCGGGTGTCCGGACTACCGGAATCAGGTAGCGAAGTAGACACAGAAGTAGACACAACTCAAGTAGCAGGGGCCCAGCGTGCGCTGGGCGTGAGCGCGGATCGAACACCGGATGCCGGATACCTCGACGCTCCCACCCCTGCACAGGTGACGCTCCTCCAGGACCTCCACCTCCTCAGCGGCCTCGGCATCCCCGAGGCGGACCGGGTGGACGGCTGGACGCGCATGACCTCCCGAGATGCCACCGCCCTCATCGCCCTCTACCGGCGCGACATGGACCGCGGAGGCGGATACGCCGGACCGTGGGCCGGTGACGACGACTACGACGCGCTCAGCGCCGAGGGCCAGCGCTGGGCGGACGCCGCCATGGCCCGGCAGGACCTGATCTGAAGGAGCACACGATGATCACCACCGCCCCCATCGCACACCTGGAGGTCCCGGCGTTGCCGACTCCCGACGTGCCCGCCCTGCCCCAGGACGTTGACCTGACCGAGTACGCCCTCGGGGACACCCCGCGGCGTCGACGCACGTCCAAGCGCATCGAGCGCGCCACCCGCCGCGCCGAGGCGTTCGCTCTCCGCCGCAACGGCGTCTCGACGGCCACCATCGCCCAACACCTGGGCGTTCACCCCCGCACGGTGAGCACCTGGATCAGGGAGGCCATCCAGGCCATCCCCGAGGAGGACGTGGCCGCCATCCGCGCGATGGAACTGGAGCGGCTGGACGCGATCCTGGCCCCGCAGATGCGTCTGGCCCTCGCCGGGGACGGGTATGCGGTGGACCGCGTGCTCCGGATCATGGAGCGGCGCGCACGCCTCCTCGGGCTGGACGATGCCAAGACCGGCGGCTTCGAGCAGGTCGGGGCACTCCTCGACCGCCTGGTGCTCGGGGAGTGAGCGCCGTGGTGTACGTGCCCCCTCGCCAACCTCAGACGCCCCTTCAGCGGGCCAGCGCCCGCAAGAGGCACACCAGCCCCGCCTACGAGCGCACGGTGCGTCTCCTGCCCGCTCAACAGCGGGACGCCATCCAGGCGTACGTGGGGGCGCTCTGCGCGGAGGCCGCCGCTCACCGCAACGAAGCCGCCCGCGCCACCGCCGCCGTCGACGACCTGACCAGCCGCCTCCGGGCGTCCCATGAAGCCCGCACCAGCGGGAACCACCACGAAGGAGAATCACGATGACCCGTACCGACCTCACCACCACCGCTGTGCGCGCCCGCCAGGCGCTCGCCGCCGCCTGGAGTCACCAGGACCCGCACCTGACGCTCGACGGCCTCCGCGCCTACCAGAGCGCGGAAGTCGCCAGCATCCGCGCCACCCTGCACGCCGCCATGCCCGCGGAGCCCACGATGCCGGACCGCGGCACCGTGCTGGACACGCTCCGCCCCAGCACGGCGGACGACCACGCCACCCTCAGCCGGGAGCGGGAGAAGGTCCGCGCCCTCGTCTACGCCGAGCAGGACCCGTCCCAGGGCTTCGAGCGGGAGCCCGGAATGCGCCTCCAGGACGTGATCGCGGCCGCGGACCGCACCCGTCTGGCGGCCATCCTGGACGACCTGGAGGTCATGCCGCACCTGCTGGTGCACGACGACCGGGACCGGCTCATCGCCGCCTACGAGGGCCTGATCTGGAACCGCCTCACCCAGGTAGACCCCGCCGCCCTCGCGGTCGCTGAGGAGGAGCGTGCGGCCGCTGAACCCGCCGCGTGGCGTGCGGTCCTCGGGGACCTGGAGGAGCACGGCGAGGCCACCCAGGAATCACTGGGCCTCCTGCACCGGGCGGACCCGGACGGGTACCGGCTCCTGATGGACGGGGACCGGGTGCACATCGACGTGCCCGGCTCGGACAACGGCATCCGCTACATGCTGGAGGACCTGGAGCGCGCCAGCGCATAGGTGGTTCACCCCACAGACTGGGGCGGTCCGGGTGGTGGAACCGGACCGCCCCTCTTCGTGTCTGCTCGCCACCAGACGCAACCCCATGTAGGAACACGCTGGAGCGACGACCCGAAACCCATGTCGGAGCGCTCCGACGCGCTCGGCGGGCTCTATTGCCCGCCGAACCATCGCCTACTTCTGGGCGCTCGCGATCCTCTCCGGCGTCCACGTCTCCGGCAGGTCACCGGCTCTGATCAGCCTGTCCTCCGCGAGTGCGGCCGCGAAGCCGTCAACGATCCGTTTCGCAAGAGCCTGCTCCTTCAACGGGAGGGCGGCGTCCTTGAATCCCATGCTGTGCCTCTTTCGCCAGTCCGGTCGGGGATTCCCACTTTGGCACCCCCTACGTTCTAGAGGGCGCAATGCGCGTCGATCAGGAGGCGATTCCATGCCAGATTCGTGCCACTAGGGGCCATCACGTGCCACAACTCGGCACCACTAGACACCACGATCAACCCAGCCAGACCCGTGATTCCGCGGGTCACGCACAACACGCTCCCTGCTTCCCAAGCAGACAGCGCGGGTTCGATTCCCGTCAGCCCCTCCACTTGTGACTTCCAGAGCGACTCCGGACGTCGAACCCTCGACCGCTACGGCAGGTCAGCGAGATCGATGTCGTCGTCCTCGTCGCGCTCCTGATCTTCCTCATCCTCGGGAACGACTCGATCGTCGTCGGTCGAGGGGATGTCCGGGTCGATGCCTTCGGCCTCGACTTCGCGCTCCTCGTCCGGGTACATCTGCGGGTCTGACATCGCAGTCTCCAATCGCATCGGCGGTGACGCCAGTCTCGCTCTCGCAGGCCGTCGCCGACTCCCCGTTGACACGCGGCCTGGCGAGGCGCGACAATCCGCCTCGCCAGGCCGTGCTCAGGCGGTGGCGAGCGGCGGCCGGTGCGGGATCGCCACCGGCCTGCGGTCGCGCGCAGGGGCGTGGAAGCGCTGGACGTCTTCCAGCACGTCGGCCGCCGACATGTACGAGGTGGCGAGCGGAAGGTCTCGCAGCCACAGCACGTCCACCTCGACCGCATCCAACTGGTACACGCACGCGACGGTGCGCCGGGAATCGTTCGACTCGTAGCGGTGGTCGAGGATCAACCACTCGGTCTCGGTGATCTTGCGGAGCTCGAATCGGGGATCGGGCATCGTAAACATCGCAACACTCCAATCAATCAGCCAAAGGCGGTGACCGAGAGGAACGCACGACCCTGCGACCAGGGATCGGAACCCTGCCCGATGGGTCGACGGGCGCCCTTCAGCCCGCCGGAATTCACCCTCATTTTAGGATCCGCCGGGCTGGTCCTCAAGCGCGGACGACCGGGTCGAACCTGCGGACCGGATGGGTCGCGGCGACCAGCGCGCGCAGCTCTTCCAGCTCGATGTCCACGCCCTCCAGAGCCCGCCACTGCACGAGCACGTTCCCGAGCGCGGTCGCCTCGACGGGGCCGGCCAGCACGGGGAGGCCGGCACGGTCGGCCGTCGCCTGGCACAGAAGCGCGTTGAGTGATCCGCCCCCCACGAGATGGATCACGTC
Source organism: Microbacterium sp. J1-1 (assembly GCF_024498615.1). NCBI lineage: Bacteria > Bacillati > Actinomycetota > Actinomycetes > Micrococcales > Microbacteriaceae > Microbacterium > Microbacterium sp. J1-1. The sequence goes on from NZ_CP089590.1 coordinate 3,482,589, forward strand.
GACCTCTCGCCCCGACAGTGTGGACGCCGTCCGAACCGTCTCGGCGAACGCCGCGGCGATGCTCTCCACAATGCTGCGCGCGAACACTGCACGACTCGCGGGGACAGCCGCCCCCGCCTCTCGGATCAGCGCGGCGATGCGAGACGGCATGTCACCGGGCGCGCTGAGGGACGGGGCGTTCGCATCGAAGAGCGGCACCTCCTGCGAGACCGCGGACGCCCCCACGAGCAGCTCCGACAGGTCTACTGAGGCACCATCCTCCGCCTCCCACGCGCGCACGCTCTCGCTCAGCAGCCACAGGCCGGTGACGTTGTGCAGGAAGCGGTATCGACCGTCGACGCCGCGCTCGTGAGTGAAGTTCGCCTTGCGCGCGGCCTCCGTCAGCACGGGCTCGGTCAGCTCCAGACCGACGAGGCCCCACGTGCCGCACGAGATGTAAGCGGCGGACGGCGAGCTCAGCGGGACCGCGACCACGGCAGAGGCGGTGTCGTGTGAGCCGACCGCGATCACGGGGAGGGTCCTGCCGATCCGCTCGGCGAGTTCCGGGCGGAGCGATCCGATCAGCGCGCCGGGGTCGAGAAGCGGAGGCAGGACGCGGGTCGGGATGCCGATGCGCGTTGCGAGGTCGACGTCCCACTCGCCGTCACCCATTCTGAGCAGCCCGGTCGTCGAGGCGTTCGTGCGCTCGGCGGCGCGAACACCTGTGAGCAGGAACGCGATCAGGTCGGGGATGAGGAGCGCCGTGTCGGCATCCGCGGCCCTCTCGTCGATCCGGTACTGGTAGAGCGTGTTGAAGGGCAGGAACTGCAGTCCGTTGCGTGTGTAGAGCTCGGAGAACGGGACGACCCCGTGCACCTCGCCGACGCCGCGCGCGGTGCGCTCATCGCGGTAGTGGAAGGGCTCGGCGAGAAGCTCCCCGCCCGCGATCAGGCCGTAGTCCACAGCCCACGAGTCGATGCCGATGCTCTCGATCGCCGGCTCACGTCGCACGGCCTCCGCCAACCCCTCGAGCACGTTCTCGTAAAGGGCGCCGAAATCCCAGTGCAGCCCGTCGGCGCGCTCGACGGGTCCGTGGGGGAACCGCGAGACGAGCTCGAGGTCGAGCCTGCCGTCGCCGACGCGACCGATCATGACCCGGCCGCTGGTCGCACCGAGATCGACGGCCGCGACGGCGCGCACGCTCATCGCAGGAACGCCGCGGCGACGCCGGAGTCGACGGGGATGTGCAGACCCGTGGTGCGACTGAGCTCCGGGCCGGTGAGCACGTAGACCGCGTCCGCGACGTTCTCGGGGACGACCTCGCGCTTGAGGATCGTGCGGTTCGCATAGAACTGGCCGAGGTCCTCTTCGGCGACGCCGTAGGTCGCGGCGCGATTCGCGCCCCACCCGGAGGCGAAGATGCCCGAGCCACGCACGACGCCGTCGGGGTTGATCCCGTTCACACGGATCCCGTACTCGCCGAGCTCGACCGCGAGCAGGCGGACCTGATGGGCCTGGTCGGCCTTCGTGGCGGAGTAGGCGATGTTGTTCGGGCCGGCGAAGACCGAGTTCTTCGACGAGATGTAAACGATGTCGCCACCGAGCTTCTGATCGATGAGCACGCGCGCGGCGGCCTTCGACACAAGGAAAGAACCCTTCGCCATGACATCGTGCTGGAGATCCCAGTCCTTCTCGGTCGTCTCCAGCAGAGGTTTCGAGAGCGATAGTCCGGCGTTGTTGACGACGAGGTCGACGCCGCCGAACGCGAGCACCGCATCGTTCAGCGCAGCCTGGATCGCGTCGGCGTCGGCGACGTTCGCGGCGACGCCGATCGCGACATCGGTGCTCCCGAGCTCGGCCGCAGCAGCCTGGGCCTTGGCGAGGTCGAGGTCGGCGATGACGACACACGCACCTTCAGCCGCGAGGCGGGTGGCGATGGCCTTGCCGATCCCGGAGGCGGCGCCGGTGACGAAGGCGATGCGGCCCTGATGTGACTTCGGCTTCGGCATCCGCTGCAGTTTGGCCTCTTCGAGCGCCCAGTACTCGATGCGGAACTTCTCGGCATCCGAGATGGGGGAGTACGTCGACAGCGCTTCGGCGCCGCGCATGACGTTGATCGCGTTGACGTAGAACTCCCCGGCCACGCGAGCGGTCTGCTTGTTCGCCCCGTACGAGAACATGCCCACACCGGGGACGAGCACGATGAGCGGATCGGCACCGCGGATCGGCGGAGAATCGGCCGTCGCGTGCGCGTCGTAATACGCCTGGTAGTCGGCGCGGTACTCCGTGTGAAGCACATGCAGACGGGCGATCTGCTCCTCAACGGACGCCGTGATCGGCAGGTCGAGGAGGAGCGGCTTGACCTTGGTGCGCAGGAAGTGATCGGGGCAGCTCGTGCCCAGCGCGGCGAGGGACGGCGCCTTCTCGGAGGCGAGGAACTCGAGCACCTCCGGGGCATCGGTGAAGTGGCCCACCATCGGACGGTCCGTCGAGGCGATCCCACGGATCGTCCCGGCGAACGCGGCGGCGCGTTCACGACGCTCTCCCTCGGGCAGAGGCTCGAAACCGGAGCGGACCCCGCCGAACGGATCGGCCTCGCCGTTCTCCGCGATGTACGAGGCGGCGGTGTCGATGATCCACAGCGAGTTCACCTCGGCCTCGTCGGAGGTGTCGCCCCACGCCGTGATGCCGTGCCCGCCGAGGATGCATCCGATCGCCTGCGGGTTCGCCGCCTTGATCTCGGCGATGTCGAGGCCGAGCTGGAAGCCGGGGCGACGCCAGGGCACCCAGACGACCTTCTCCCCGAAGATCGTCCGGGTCAGCGCTTCACCGTCGGCGGCCGTCGCGATCGCGATGCCGGAGTCGGGGTGCAGATGGTCCACGTGCGCGGCGTCGACGAGGCCGTGCATGGCGGTGTCGATCGAGGGAGCGGCTCCGCCCTTGCCGTGCAGGCAGTAGTCGAATGCGGCCACCATCTCGTCTTCACGATCGACGCCCGGGTACACGTCGACGAGCGCACGCATCCGGTCCAGGCGCAGCACCGCGAGGCCGTTCTCGGTGAGCGTGCCCAGGTCACCGCCTGAGCCCTTCACCCACAGCAGTTCGACGGGCTGCCCGGTCACGGGATCGATCCCGTTGCCCTTCGCGGACGTGTTGCCGCCGGCATAGTTCGTGTTCTTCGGATCGGCGCCGAGGCGGTTGCTCCGCGCGAGGAGTTCGGAGGCGGTCGGATTCGTCATGTGAGTCGTTCCTTGGGAGAAGGGTCGAAGATCGAAGGGTCGAAGGCCGGAGCTCAGGCGCCCCAGCCGGCCTGGACGCCGCCCACACGGTCGGCCGCGATCTTCTGCGGGTATCCCGAGGCGAGGTAGGCGGCCATCGGGTCGGCGGCGAGCCCGCGGGACTCCCGCCAGTCGGCCAGGGCAGGGCGCACGTCGGTGTAGAACGCATCCATGAACACGGCGTTCGCGGCCAGCACGTCGCCCGACTTCTGCGCGGCGGTCAACGCCTCCCGGTCGACGAGCAGCGCGCGTGCGGTCATCTCCTGCACATTGAGCACCGAGCGGATCTGACCGGGGATCTTGTCCTCGACGTTGTGGCACTGGTCGAGCATGAACGCCACGTCCGGGTTGTTCAGACCGCCGCCGCGCACGACCTCGAAGAGGATGCGGAAGAGCTGGAACGGGTCGGCCGCGCCCACGATCAGGTCGTCGTCGGCGTAGAAGCGCGAGTTGAAGTCGAACGACCCGAGCTTGCCGAGACGCAGCAGCTGCATCACGATGAACTCGATGTTCGTGCCGGGGGCGTGATGCCCGGTGTCGAGGCACACCATCGCCTTGTCGCCGAGGGCGCTCACCTGGGCGTACGACGTGCCCCAGTCCGGAACATCGGTGTGGTAGAACGCAGGCTCGAAGAACTTGTACTCGAGCACGAGCCGCTGGTCTTCTCCGAGACGATCGTAGATCTTCTGCAGCGAATCCTGCAGTCGATCCTGGCGCCCGCGCAAGTCGGCCTGGCCGGGGTAGTTCGACCCCTCCGCGAGCCAGATCTTGAGATCGCGGCTCCCGGTCGCATCCATCACGTCGATGCAGGCCAGGTGGTGGTCGATCGCCTTCCGACGGATCGCGGCGTCCTCGTGCGTGAGGGCGCCGAACTTGTAATCGTCGTCCTGGAAGGTGTTCGAGTTGACGGTGCCGAGCGCCACGCCCAGGTCCTCGGCATACGTGCGCAGGTCGGAGTACGAGTCGACCACGTCCCACGGAATGTGCAGCGCGACGGTCGGGGCGAGTGCCGTGTACTGGTTGACCTGCGCGGCATCGGCGATCTTCTCCCAGGGGTCACGCGGGGTTCCGGGGGTGCCGAAGACCTTGAACCGGGTACCGGAGTTGCCGAATGCCCAGCTGGGAAGCTCGATGCCCTGCTTCTCGAGGACGGCGAGGCTTTCAGGGGAGAGGATACTCACGATGCACTGCTTTCGTTCTGGAGACCGGAGGTGGGGAGCTGGTCCTCGAGGTGGAACACCTCGGGAAGTGTGGGAGCGGCCTGGTCCGGCCTGCCGTCGAGACCGACGAAGAACCGGGCCATCTCGGCCTCCCACCGGGCGGCGATGGGCGACGCGGCGAGATACGCCTGAGCCGCGTCGTCGTCGTCGGTCTCGTAGTACCCGATGAGTTCACCGTCGGGCGCGAGGAAGAGCGAGTAGTTGCGGCGTCCGGCCGCCGCGATCTCGGCGAGCATCTCCGGCCACACGGGCGCATGACGCTCGCGATACTCCTCCAGAAGCTCGGGTCGCACCTGGAGCTTCACGCACACGCGCATCATCCCTGCCTTTCTGTGAACGCCCGGTCGACACCCTGCCGACCGGGCGTTCGATGATCATCAGAAGTCGAACTCACCGATGTTGTCGGCGTCGAACACGAACGGGTCGCCGAGCAGCACGACGCCGTCGTCTCCGACCGTGTACTCGCCGAGGTCGCCTGCGGTGAAGGTGTCACCCTTCTCACCCGTGATGTCGCCCTCGATGAGCGCCTGGGCCGCGAAGGCCGCCAGATAGCCGAGGTCTTCCGGGTTCCACAGCGCGAACGACGTGACAGTGCCGTCCTCGACGTACTCGCGCATCTGGTTCGGGGTGCCGAGACCGGTCAGCGAGACCTTGCCCTTGTAGTCCGAGGTGGACAGGTAGCGAGCCGCCGCAGCGATGCCGACGGTCGTGGGCGAGATGATCCCCTTCAAATCGGGGTGCGTCTGCAGCAGCGCCGCGGTCTTGTCGAACGACGTCTGGTCGTCGTCGTCACCATAGACGGTCTCGACGAGGGTGATGTCGGGGTAGTCGCTGGCGAGGTAGTCCTCCATCAGGTCGATCCAGGCGTTCTGGTTCGTCGCGTTCGCCGAGGCGGAGAGGATCGCGATCTCTCCGGCGCCGCCGATCTGCTCGGCGATCTGGTCGACCTGGACCTTCGCGATGCCCTCGGAGTCCGCCTGGTTGATGAAGACATCGCGGCACTCCGGGTTGGTGTCGGAGTCGAAGGTGACGACCTTCACGCCGGCGTCGCGTGCCTCGTTCAGCGCGTCGCAGATCGCCTTCGGATCGTTCGCCGAGACGACGAGCGCTCCGACGCCCTGCTGGGTGGCCGTGTTGATGTAGCTGACCTGTGCGTCGGGAGTGGCCTCGGCCGGTCCGACCTCAGCGAAGGTGCCGCCGAACTCCTCGACGGCCGCCTTGCCACCCTTGCTCGACGTGTCGAAGTAGGGGTTTCCGAGGTTCTTGGGCAGGAAGGTGATGGCGAGGTTGCCGTCGCCGCCGCTGTCGCCGCCGTCGTCACCGCCGGTGCTCGCGCATCCGGAGAGGGCGACCGCTGCGGCCACCGCGAGGGCGGCGACCGCGGTCACACGCTTGCGTGCAAACATCATTGTTCTGTTCCTTTCGTGGGGTGCCGCGAGTGCGGCGTCGGCGTCATGAAGCTGTGGAGGTGGCGCCGGTGGTCGAACGCCCTGGTCTGCGCCGGGCCTTCTGCAGCCAGGCGAGGAAGCTCGCGGCCACGACCGAGACGATCAGCAGGGCGCCGGTGATGATGTTGATCACATCGGAGGTCACGTTCATCAGACGCAGCGCACTGGCCAGCGAGCCGATGAGGAGCGCGGCGGCGACGACCCCATAGATCTTGCCCCGCCCGCCGAACACCGACACACCGCCGAGGACGACCGCGGCGATCACCTGCAGCTCCAGGCCGGTGGCGTTGTCACCGCGGGCGCTGCCGTAGCGGAGCGTGTAGAACACCCCGGCGAACGCGGCGACCAGTCCGGAGAGCGCGAAGAGGATGAACTTCGTCCGCTCCACGTGCACGCCGGAGAATCGAGCGGCATCCTTCGCCAGGCCGATCGCGTACACGCCACGTCCGAAAGGCGTGTAGTGCAGCAACAGGATGAACGCCACCAGCAGGATCAGGAACGGGATCATGACCACCGGAACCGTCGTGCCCGCGATCTTCGCCTTGGCGAGGTCGGTCCAGAACTCCGGGAACTCGGTGACCGCCGCCGTGCCGAGGATGCCGACCGCGAGGCCGCGGAACAGAGCGAGCGTTCCGATCGTGACGGCGAGCGACGGCAGCCCGACTACGGTCACGAGGAACCCGTTGAAGGCTCCGCCGACCAGACCCACGAGCAGCGCAGCGAGGGCCGCGACTTCGAAGGGGATCCCACCCTGGACCAACGCGCCGGTGACGACGCTGGAGAGGCCGACCATGCTGCCCACCGACAGGTCGATCTCGCCGGTGATCATCACGAGCGTCATCGGAAGGGCGATCAACAGGATCGGGGCGATGTCGAGGAGCAGGTAGGTGAGCGTGATCGGCTGACCGAAGCCGCGGACCGTGCTCGCGGAGATGATGACGACGAAGAGGAGCAGGGCGACGATCGCCATCTCCCTGGTGAGGAGGACACGACGCCAGAGCGGCTTGTCGAAGTCTCGGATGATCCGGGTGGTCGTGGTCGTCGTGGTCGCGGCGGTCATGACTGGTCCCTCGCTTCGATGAGCCGTCGTTTCTGCCGGACGGCGAGGACGCGGTCGAGCACGATCGCGCCGATGATCAGGAGGCCGACGACGGCGCGCTGCCAGAAGTCGGGGATGCCGAGGATGGGAAGAGCCCGGTTGATCGTGAGCAGGAGCACCGCACCGATCGCCGCGCCCCACACCGAGCCGATGCCGCCCGTGATCGCGACGCCACCGATCACGGCCGCCCCGACCGCATCGAGCTCCCACCCGGCTCCGGCCTGCGAGTTGATGGTGCCGTAGCGGGCGGCGTAGAACACTCCGGCGAGACCCGCGAGAGCACCGGACACGACGAAGGCGGTCAGCACGCGGCGCGTGACGCGGAGGCCGTACAACTCCGCTGCTGCCGGATCCGAGCCGATCGCGTAGTACTCGCGGCCACCGCGTGTGTTCTTCATGTACCAGGCGGCCGCGGCCAGGACGATGAGGGCCACGATCGTGAGGATCGGGATGCCGACGAGCTGCCCCGTGCCGAGCGCCAAGAAGTCCTTCGGCATGTCCGAAGCGTTCACCCGGTCACTTCCGGTCCACAGCACGTTGATGCCGCGGTAGGCGTAGAGCGTGCCGAGGGTGATCACCATCGCCGGCACCTTGGCAAAGGCGACCAGGGCGCCGTTGATGAGTCCGAGGAGGGCGCCGAACACGACCGCGGCCACCACGACGATCACGATCGGAATGCCGGGGACGTCGATGAACAGGCGACCGGTGAGGTAGGCGGTGAGTCCCATGACCGAGCCGACCGAGAGGTCGACGTTGCGCGTGATGAGGACGATCGCCTGCCCGACCGCGACGAGCACGAGGATCGACGGCGTGAGCAGCAGGTCGCGCCACCCGTCAGGGCTGAACAGGAAGTTCGAGTTGTTCGTCGTGGCGGCCACGATCACGAGCGCGAGGGCGAGGAGGATTCCGAACTCCCGCGCCCGGCCGAGCGCGGAGAGCCTCTTCGTCATCGAGGAGACGGGGATTGCGGTGGTCACGAGGAGAGCTCCGATGCGTGCGTCGCGGCGTACATGACGTTCTCGGAAGTGGCCTCCGAGCGGGCGATCTCTGCGGTGATCCGCCCCTCGCGCATGACGAGGACGCGGTCGGCCATTCCCAGCACCTCCGGAAGCTCGGACGAGATCATGAGGATTCCGATGCCCTGCCCTGCGAGCTCGGAGAGCAGCCGGTGCACCTCGGATTTGGTGCCGACGTCGATCCCACGGGTGGGTTCGTCGATGATGAGGACCTTCGGCTGCGTGGCGAGCCACTTCGCGAGGACGACCTTCTGCTGATTGCCGCCGGAGAGTGTGGCGGCGACGGTGTCGAGGGCGTGCGTCTTGACCTCGAGCCTGGTCGCCCACTCCCGGGCGGCACGGTTCTCCATTCCGGTGGTGAGGAACCCCAGCTTCGCGAGCTGGCGGCGGATCGAGAGGGTGATGTTGCTGCCGACGCCCGATTCGATCACGAGACCTTGCTTGCGGCGGTCTTCCGGCACGAGCGCGAGGCCGGCGCGCATGGCGTCGGTGGGACGACCACGCGGGATGGGCACGCCCTGCATCGTGACGGCGCCCTCGCGGTAGGGGTCGACCCCGAAGACGGCACGAGCCACCTCGCTGCGCCCCGCGCCGACCAGACCGGCCAGGCCCACGATCTCCCCTGCGCGCACGGTGAAGGAGATGTCGTGGAAGACACCGGGGCTGGTGAGGTTCTCGACCTCGAGCAGCGGGGCGCCGACGGTGGTCTCCTGCTTGGGAAACAACTCGGTCACCTCGCGGCCGACCATCTGCTGCACGATCTCCTCGACCGAGGTGTCGGCGATCGCGCTGGTGGCGATGTAGGCACCGTCGCGCATGACCGTGACGGTGTCGCAGAGCGCGAACACCTCGTCGAAGCGGTGCGAGATGAAGATGAGCGCGCGGCCCTCGTCGCGGAGACTGCGCGCGATCGTGAAGAGGCGCTCGACCTCGACACCGGACAGCGCGGCCGTGGGCTCATCCATGACGAGCAGACTCGCGTCGAGGGAGACGGCCTTGGCGATCTCGATGACCTGCTGGTCGGCGATCGACAGACCTTCTGCCGGACGGTCGGGATCGATCGTCACGCCGAGTCGAGTGAAGAGGCGCTCGACCTCGTGCCGCATGGCCCTGCGGTCGATGCGCCCGAAGCGCCCCGTGGGCTGACGACCCATGAAGATGTTCTCGGTGACGGACAGGTCGGGGAAGAGCGTCGGCTCCTGGTAGATCACGGCGACGCCCGCGCTCTTGGACTGCGCGGTCGATGTGAAGTCCACGTCTTCGCCATGGAAACGGAAGATCCCGTCGTCGCGCTGGTAGAGCCCTGCGACGATCTTCACGAGGGTCGACTTGCCCGCACCGTTCTCGCCGACCAACGCGTGGATGGATCCGCCGTCGACGGAGAGAGTCCCGGAACGGAGAGCGACCACCGCACCGAAAGACTTTCGGATGTCGCGGAGTTCGAGCGCCGGCGGAGAGCCGGGAGCCCCAGAGGGAATCGTCATTGATCGGACCTAAACTGCAGGATCATCCCTGCGGATTGAATCGTTTTAAAGGATGGCGCATCTGTAAGTTACGACCCTCGGCGACCTGCTGTCAAGTCATGCGATGGTCGATGGTACGTTTCAGGAACAGGTTTCGCGGTCCCGCGGGAAGGAAGACGCCGTGGTCGTCAGTGTTCGAGATGTCGCTCTCGCCGCATCCGTCTCCGTCGGGACCGTCTCGAATGTGCTGAACCATCCGGACAAGGTCTCCCCCGCCACGGTGGAACGCGTCACGGCCGCCATCGAGAAGCTCGGCTTCGTGCGCAACGATGCGGCCCGGCAGCTCAGAGCAGGCCACAGCCGCTCGATCGGCCTCGTCGTGCTCGATGTGCGCAACCCCTTCTTCACCGACATCGCCCGGGGCGCGGAGGAGCGAGCGGCCGAGGCCAGGATGACGGTCATGCTCGGCAACAGCGATGAGAAGGCGGAGCGCGAGCGTGCCTATATCGACCTGTTCGAAGAGCAGCGCATCGCCGGTCTCCTCATCTCCCCCCTCGCCGACGACCTCCCGCGTCTGCGCCGCCTGCGTGACCGAGGCACGACCGTGGTGCTCGTCGACCGCGAAGTCGCCGACGAGAGCTTCTCGTCGGTCTCGGTCGACGATGTCGGCGGCGGCTACCTCGCCGTGCAGCACCTCGCGGCCCAGGGGCGACGACGCATCGCCTTCGTCGGCGGGCCGATGGGCATCCGCCAGGTGGTCGACCGTCTCGAGGGAGCCAGCCGAGCGGCCAACGAGGCCGGAGTCTCGCTCGAAGTCATCCTGACCGATTCCCTGAGCGTGCTCGCCGGTCGTGCCGCGGGCGACGCCCTCAGCGCCCGTGCCCCGGAGGACCGTCCCGATGCCGTTTTCGCCGCGAACGACCTGCTCGCGATGGGCGTGCTGCAGGCGCTCATGATGCGGAACAGCATCCGGGTCCCCGACGAGATCGCCCTGATCGGATACGACGACATCGACTTCGCCACGGCGGCCGTCGTCCCGCTCTCGTCGATCCGCCAGCCCGCCGAGCTCATCGGCTACACGGCCGTCGACCTGATGCTGCGCGAGGCGGGTGGGAAGTCCGATCCCGAGCGCGTGGTGTTCCAGCCGGAGCTCGTCGTGCGCGAGTCGACCGCGCGACAGGTCTGAGCGACGTCCGAAGCGAGAGATCAGGTGCTGTCGACCCCGTACATCTCCCCCACCGGGATCGGCACCGCCATCACGTTGCCGGGTTGCGCGAGCGGGCAGGCCCAGGCGGGGTCATAGGCGCAGGACGGGTTGTAGGCGAAGTTGAAGTCGAGCACGATCGTCCCGCTCGCGGCATCCGATCCGAGGTCGGCGCCCTTGATCGTGTCGATCAGATAGCGGCCACCGCCGTAGGTGCCGCCCGGGCGCCCCGCGAGGGCGTCGCGCACCGGGATGAACAGCCCACCGCCATAGGACATGAGCCGCCAGACGTCGAGTGATCCGGCGTCCGGGATCTCGACGCGACCCACGCGCTCAAAGGGCACGACGCCGTCGGTGCCGGTCGCGAAGTCGAAGCCGCCGGGGTCGGCGGGGAGGACCGGCAACTCGAAGCGCCACTCCGGGTCGTACGAGGCGATCGGCAACCCCTCGAACGCAGAACGATCCTCGGCGCGCAGCGGCGTCGCCGGATGATGCAGCATCAGCTCATCCCGTTCGATCCGCCACAGCTCATGTGCGTCCTCCGGCGAATCGGAGAGACGCACGGCGGCGTAGAGAGCGAAGACGCGGCGGCGCCAGTCGACGACCTCGGCAGCCGTCCGTGCGAGTGTGTTCGTCATCCCCCCAGGCTACGGGCGCGGCATCGAGTCCTCGGCGATCATCTCGGCGTATCCCGCTTCGAAGGTCGGGTACTCGAGGCGGCCCAGCACGGATCGCAGCAGCGTCCCGTCATAGACGACCCCGCTCGGACCGCCGGACGCCACGTCCGGCGGCACGTCCACGCCCAGCTTCCCGGCGATGAACGCGACGACCTCCGCGAGAGGTGCGGGCCGCTCGTCCACCGCGTGCAGGAGCGGTGGGGGATCCTCCATCCGCACCAGCAGATCGAGCGTCCGCACCAGATCGACCTCATGGATCCGATTCGTGCGCCGGGCGTGGTCGACGGCAGCGCCCTCGCGCACCTTCCGCAGAAGGAACTCCCGACCGGGCCCGTAGATCCCCGCGGGGCGCACGATCACGGCGGAGAACAGCGCCACGGCCGCCTGCTCACCGTCGTACAGCTCCTGCGATCGCGCGCTCGTCGGTGCGGGGACATCCTGTTCGGTCAACGGATGGTCGGCCGCAGCTCCCTCGAACACTCCCGTCGACGACACGAACACAGTGCGCGCCGGCAGCACGGGCAGCGCGGCCCTCAGATTCGTCAACGCGGTGCGGTACCCCGAGCTCACGCCGCTCGGGGGCAGCGTGATCACCATCGCGTCGACGACCGGAAGGGGCGAGTCGAGCGGATGGGACGGATCGGCGGAGAATCCGATCACGCCCGCCTGCAGGGAACCGGTGCTCCGTCGCAGGGCGAAGACCTCGCCGTCGTCGGCGAGGAGACGTGCGGCGAGTCGCGCGCCGAGCTTCCCGTACCCGACGAGGAGCGTGCGACGAGGTACCGGGGTCACGAGGATTACGCGGCTACGGCGATCTTCTTGGCGTCATCCGCGTTGAGCACGCGGAACAGGATCGCCGCGATCACGGCACCCGCGACCGGCGCGACGATGTACAGCCAGAGGGAGCTCCAGTCGAAGTGACCGCTCACCGAGAGCCCGAGCGCGACGGCGGGGTTGAACCCACCTCCAGAGATCGAGCCGACGGTCGCCGCGCCGACGAACACGGTCCCACCGATCGCCAGACCGTAGAAGGAGTTGCCGGCCGTGTCCTTGGAGGTCGCTGTGTTGAGCACGACCCAGACGAGGATCAACGTGAAGAGGGCTTCCACGAAGAACGCCGGGCCGACCTCGATGACCATCGCCTCGTCCCCGGCCGGCCAGACGGCCATGCTGACGAGCGCAGCCAGGGCACCACCGACGAACTGGGCGATGAGGTACGCGATGAAGTCCACGACGCTCAGTCCGCCGCGCAGGAAGACGCCGACCGAGACGGCCGGGTTGAGATGAGCACCCGAGATGTGCCCCGTCGAGAAGATGAGCACCATCAGCGTGAACCCGATCGCGAGCGGAGTCAGCGGGCTGCCGCTGTTCACCGCCGCGATGATGGCGAGGACGAAGAGGAAGGTGGCGACTGCTTCTGCGAGTGCCTTGCGTGCCGTACCGGTCATGAGAGAGCCCTTTTCTTGGGATTCGAGGGAGGGGGAACCACCCGTTCGGCCGCGCACACGACCGACAACCCCTCGCGCGGCACTGACGCTATCGCCGCCGCCCGCCGGAGAACGGGATGCCGCGCGGGAATCCTGTGAATTCGCTGAACTGGAGCGTTAGTGGGCCGAGACGTTCCCCGCGCGATCGCTGGTGCGGATGATCGTCGCGAATCCGCGAGCGGCGAGGATGCTCTCGGTGCGGCGCATGATGTCCTCGCCCGAGACCGCGGCCAACGGCCCCGCGGCCGGGATCGCGGAGGTGGTCGTCGCGTCCGTCACGAAGTCCACCTCGTAGCCGAGATCAGCGGCCGCACGAGCGGTCGTCTCGCAGCACTGCTCGGTCCGGATGCCGCAGGTGACGACCCGTCGCACGCCGGCGCTCCGCAACCGGTCGTCGAGGTCCGTCGAGAGGAAGGCGTTGATCGTGGTCTTGGTGACCGCATCCTCCGAGTCGAGGGGACCGAGCTCATCGATCACGCGCACGAACCCCTGCGCGGGGTCGAACACACCGCCGGAGCCGGGCTCGGAATGCGTGATCCACACCACCCGCTCGCCACGCTCGCGGGCGTCAGCGACCAAGAGGGCGATGTTGTCGAGCACGGCGGGGTTGGCGGTCGCCGCCCAGTCATCGGCACGAGCACGGAAAGACTCCTGCGCGTCGATGACGAGCAGGACGGTGTCGGAAGAGGCCATGCGCCCCATGCTTGCCGGGATCCGCCCCCGCGCCAAGCCGCTGCACGGACAACGACCGAACGGTTTCCGCCAGTGGTCACCCTCGTGCGGCGGTGCTCACTCCGCAGGCGGCTCAACGCAGGTGATGGCTGCGTCGGTGATCGACTGGTGGTACTGCTCCGCGGTGAAGGGGAGCCCGAACTCCGGCGCGGTCTGCCCGGACGCTGCCTGCGCCTTCGAGGCGATCGCCGCGAGTTCCCACGAGAGCTGCTGAGCGAACCTCGAACCCGCCGTCGAGTCGTTCAGCACGACCGCGACGGTGAACCCGGTCGCCGGGTCGGAGTACGCCGATGTGGCGTAACCGGGGACCCAGCCGTGCTGGCCGACCATCGACCCCACGAGATAGGCCCCACCGGTGGCCTGGTACCAGGAAGGACCGCCGTCCGCTGCCGGCAGCGGGGAGCCGAAGCGCTCCGGCTTCGCGTCAGCACCACGCAGCGCGTCGCGGGCTTCGGCCTGGATGTAGCGGCCGAGGTCGTCGATGGTCGAGACGGCGCCGGAATCGGTGAAGCCCGAGCTCGACGAGATCGTGGTGATGTCGGTGGGGGCAGCGCAGGTGAACCCACCCTCGACCGCGGGGAGGAAGTGCCCCTTCATCGGGTCGTCGCCGGGAGCAGCCGGAGCGGGGCCGGGGAGCGACGTGGCCGTGAGCTCGAGCGGGTCGGCGACGTACTCGGCGATCAGCTCGGACGCGGTCATCCCGGTGGCGCGCTCGAGGGCGAGGCCGAGCAGGAGATACCCCGCATCCGAATCGCGGAAGGTGGTGCCCGGGTCGACACGAGGGCGCGCCAGTCCGTAGCCCGCGAGCTCCAGCGGCGCCCAGATGCGGTCCGGTGTGTTCAACAGAGCGGTCTTGGTGGTCGGCTCGGACGAACCGGCGCCGCTGGTGCCGTTGCACAGGTCGAGGAGCGTGACACCCTGTTCCCGCATGTCGGCGACCCCGGAGACGTAGTCGGCGACGTTCGCATCGAGTTCGAGCGTTCCCTCATCGGCGAGGGCGTAGAGCACGTCGCACGCCATCAGACGCGTCACGTCGGCGATGCGGAAGGACATGTCGGTGGAGATCTCCCCACCCCCGTCACGGTCCTGCGTGCCGACGGCTGTGACCCAGCTGCCGCTCCAGGGCACCCAGACCCCCACGATCGCCCCGGTGGCCCCGGAAGCGACGAGTGCATTGTCGACCGCGGCCTGCATCGAAGCGACCGTGTCGTCGGGCAGAGCACCGTCGACCTGAGCCGGTGGCGTGTAGCTGAAGGAATCCTCGGATGAGCATCCGGTGAGGACGAGAGCGAGCGCGGCCGCACTGGCCGCAGCGGCACGCCAACGGCGCGACGAGAGAAGCTGCATGAAGGAACCCCCGAGGATGTATCTCCCGAGTCTAGAACGCCCTTCCTGAAAGACGGCATCGCGCCGGGCGCCTTTGCGCGCACATAGGGTGAGAAACGTGCCCCACTTCTTCGAAGCCGACGTGATCGCCGCTGTCCTGCGCCACATGAACGGTGACCACACCGATGACAACCTCTTGATCGCCCGCGCCTTCGCCGAAAGCTCCGCCGAAGTCACCGCCTGTGTGATGACCGGGTTCGACGGCGACGCTGGTGTCTGGGAGATCACCGTCGACGGCGAACCCTCCGAACTGCGCGTCCCGTGGCCCGGCGGACCCATCACGGATCGCCCCGCTGTGCGCCGGGAGATCGTGGCGCTCTACGACGAGGCCTGCGCGCGCCTCGGGGTCGAGCCCCGCCCGCACGCCTGAACGATTCGGACGCGGCCCGTCACACATCCGACTCGGCACAGCCACTACCGCCCGAGGTAAGGCAACCCTTACACTAGGCACATGCCCGAGATCCTCTCCTTCTCCGCCGCCCTGCGCGAGCGCTCGTCGGGATCGCACTCCCGCAGCGAGACCGCCGGCTTCATGTCCGACCTCCTGAAGGGCGAGGGCTCCCGCGAGGACTACATCTCCCTCGTCGCGCAGCACTACTTCATCTACGAAGCGCTCGAAGGAGCCGGGGAGCGCATGCGGCAGGATCCGGTGGCAGCGGTCTTCCTCAGCGACAAGCTCACGCGGCTCCCCGCACTGGAAGCCGACCTGGAGTTCCTGCTCGGTGGCGACTGGCGCGACCAGATCGTGCCGCTGCCCACCACCGTGCGCTACGTCGAACGCATCCGTCAGGTGGGTGCCACGTGGGCGGGCGGCTTCATCGCCCACCACTACACCCGCTACCTCGGCGACCTCTCCGGCGGGATCTTCATCGGCCGGGTGATGGCCCGTCGGTTCGGCTTCGAGACGAACGGCATCGGGTTCTACCTGTTCGACGACATCGCCGACCCGTCCGCATTCAAGGACGTCTACCGCGAGCAGCTCGACGCCGCCCCGTGGGACGACGCGGAGCGTGAGCGTGTGATCGACGAGGTGCTCCTCGCCTATCGATTCAACACCGAGCTCTTCGAGGATCTCGACCGGGCCCGCGCCGCCGCCTGATCCCTCTTCCGTCAAGTCTTCGGCAGCTCGGGCGTCGACGCCGCCAGCCAGGCGTCGCGCATGAACCGGCGCACGTCTTCGTCCACCCGGATGTCGCGTGGCCGCAGGTCGCGTGACAGGTACAGGCCGTCCAAGGACGTCAGCCGGCTCAGCGCCACGTACGTCTGCCCCGGCGCGAACGCCCCGGACCCGAGGTCGATGATCGCCCGCTCATACGTCTTGCCCTGCGACTTGTGGATCGTGACCGCCCAGGCGAGGCGCAACGGGAACTGGGTGAATTCGGCGACCACGTCGCGAGTGAGCTTCTTGGTGTTCTGGTCATAGGCGTAGCGGAAACGCTCCCACACGGCGGGCTCGACGTCGACCTCCTCGCCGTCGATGTCGACTCGTACGGCACTGCCGAGGATGCGCGTCACCGTGCCGATGGTGCCGTTCACCCAGCGCGGCGGCTCGCCGGACATGGCGGTGTCGTTGCGCAGGAACATCACCTGCGCGCCAACCTTCAGCTTCAGTTCGCTCTCGGCGGGCAGGGCGGCTTCACCGCGTCCGAAGTCACCGCTCACCTCGGCCCGCGCGGTCTGCTCCTTGCCGGGCAGCGCATTCAGGTGCTGACTGTTGATCTTGTTCACGATGTCGTTGCGCGTCGCGAGGGTGATCATGGGCACCTCGCCCGGCTCCGGCTCCGGGGGCGTGCGTCGTCCCTGCGTGTTCAGCACCCCCGCGATCTCCGCCGTGACGCGGCCGTAGCGCACGGCGTTGAGCATCGATTTGAAGCCGTCGTCGGACTGCCGGTGGATCTGCACCAGTTCCCGCACGTGCAGTTCAGCACGGGTGTCGACCTGGAACAGCCCCTCCTGGTCGGAGAGCCCCGATCCCCCTGCCCAGACCTTGGCGTCGAAGAACCAGAACGAGCGGTAGTGGTCCTGGACGTAGCGGGCCTCGTCACCGCGGGGTGGGACGGGGGCGAGCTGATAGGGGTCGCCGAACATGACGACCTGGACACCGCCGAAGGGCTCCCCCCTGCGCCCCCTGGCCTGGCGCAGTGAGCGATCGATCGCGTCCATCAGGTCGGCGTTGACCATCGAGATCTCGTCGATCACCAGCGTCTCGATGGCGTTCAGGATGCGCCGCGTCGCGTCGTTCTGGTCGATGTCGGCGTCGCCGATCAGACCGATCGGCAGACGGAAGAGGGAGTGGATCGTCTGGCCCTCGACGTTGAGCGCCGCGACGCCCGTCGGAGCACATATGGCGATCTGCTTCTTCGTGTTCCAGGCGAAGTGCTGAAGCAACGTCGACTTCCCGGTGCCGGCGCGACCGGTGATGAAGACGTGCTCGCCGGTGTCCTCGATGAGCCGGAACAGCTCTTGCTGCTCCTCGGACAGGGCGGGAAGGGACACGGCACTCACAGGGGCAGTGGGCGGAAAACGGGGCGCCACCCATGCTACGTCCCGGCATCCGCGCCCGGCCGCCGACGCTCGGCGTCCCCCCAGGACGCACTCCTAGACTGGCGCCATGGAGCGGGCCAGGTCGAGCGCGCCCCGGCGGTCACGCCTGGGCGTCGATCTCGCGATGCTCGCGGTGGTCGGGCTCATGCTCGTCGCAGCGATCGGTGCCGGAGGCGCCACGCTGTACCAGCAGTTCTACGGCCCGTCCGCGTTCGTGACCCGCTACCTCGACCTGCTCTCCTCCGGACGCGCCGCGGACGCACTACGGGTGCCCGGCGTCGCGATCGACCGCGAGATCCTCGAGGAGTCCGGCATCGACCCGGCCGCGTCCGAGGCCATGCTGCGCCGCGCCGCACTCGCACCGCTGACCGATGTGAAGGTGGAGTCGGAGGAGCGGGCCGAAGGGGGCACCGCCGTCACGGTCAGCTACGAGGCGAGCGGTCACGCGGGCACCAGCACCTTCCTGATCGAACAGGACGGCTGGGCGGGCGTCACCCCGAACTGGCGCTTCGCGGAGAGTCCGCTGGCCGTCGTCGAGCTCACGGTCCGCGGCGTGGATCAGTTCGCCGTGAACGGCTTCGAGGTCGACCGACGGCAGGTGTCCGCAGCGGGCGCCGAGGCCGACGCGATCGAACCGCTGCCGCTGCTCGTGTTCACCCCGGGGCTGTACGCCGTGACGGTGGACACTCCGATCGCGACGGCCTCCGGACACGGTGTGCTCGCGGACACCCCGCTCGCCGTCACGCCGCTCGATGTGCAGACCACGCCGACAGACGGATTCGTCGAAGTCGTGCAGCAGCGGGTCGAGGAGTTCCTCACCGCGTGCACCACGCAGGACGTGCTCCTGCCGACCGCCTGCCCCTTCGGCCTGCGGGTCACGGACCGCATCTCGTCGCCGCCGAAGTGGTCCATCGCGTCGCAGCCTCAGGTCACGGTCACGCCCGACGGCGGACAGTGGCAGATTCCCACGACCGATGCCGTCGCGCACGTCGAGGTCGAGATCCAGTCGCTCTTCGACGGCTCCATCGACCCCGTATCGGAAGACGTGCCGTTCCAGCTCAACGGCACCATCGCGATCCTGCCCGACGGTTCCGCGTCCATCAAGATCGGCTCACCGGGCGAACCTCCCGTCGACTGACGGATTCACCCGCGGGCCTCAACGCCTCTCGCGCTCCTCGCGACGCTGGTCCTGAGCGGCGAGCTCGGCCAACTTGGTGTTGTACTCCTCGAGTTCCCTGTCTCCGGTGCGATCCGCATGCCGGTCACGCCGACGCTGCAGCTTCGTGTCGCTGCGGCTCCACTGGATCGCGACCGTGATGGCCAGGATCAAAGTCGGGATCTCGCCGATGGACCAGGCGATGCCCCCGCCGACGTACTGATCCTGCAGCGGATCGGCCCCCCAGTCACGGCCCATCGATCCGAACCACTCCGCGACCATCAGGCCCTCCTGCATCATGATCGCGATGCCGAAAAAGGCGTGCATCGCCATGACGGCGATCAGCGTGATGAGGCGGCCGGGGTAGGGAAGTCGGTACGGCACCGGGTCGGCACCGATCAGGCTCATCACGAACAGGTAGCCCGAGATCAGGAAGTGGATCACCATCCACTCATGACCGATGTGCTCGACCATCGCCCACCGCACCAGGTCGGTGAAGTAGAACGCCCACAGCGACAGGATGAAGATGGCCGCGGCGACGAACGGATGGGTGACGACTCGGGCGAACGGCGAATGCACGGCCCACATGATCCACTCGCGGCCTCCGCGGGTGCCGTCGTCGCGCTTGTGGATCGCGCGCAGGGCGAGTGTGATCGGTGCGCCTGAGACCAGCAGCAGCGGGATGGCCATCGACAGCATCATGTGGCCCATCATGTGGATGCTGAACAGGTACTCCTGGTATGCGTTGAGCGGGCCGCAGGTCACCCAGAAGAGCATGAGCAGCCCGAGCACCCAGAAGACCGTGCGATGGATCGGCCAGCGATCTCCGCGCAGATGCAGGCGCCGGACGCCGGCGAGGTAGAAGAACAGGCCGAAGGCCGCGACGACGATCCAGAGCACATCGAAGTCCCACGCCGTGAACCAGCGCTCCAGCGTCAACTCGGGCGGCAGCGTCGACCCGGTGAGGATCTGGGCGGGCGTCTGCGCAAACGCGGCGACCTCACCGGTGGGAGGGGGCGTGCGCGCGAGCGCGGCAGCGACGCCGGACGCGAACCCCATCAGCGCGACTTCGCACAGGACGAGGAGCCAGAACCAACCCGCCGCGCGCTGTCCGGCGAGCTTCGGGATGAGACGAGCGCGGTACCAGGCGCCGAGCAGTCCCATGCCGCCCAACAGCGCGGCTTTCGCGAGCACGATCCAGCCGTATTGTGTCGTCCACAGCGCATCCCAGCTTCCGACGGCCACGATCGACCGGGTCAATCCGGAGAAGGCGACCACCGCGAACGCCGCGATCGCGAGGGAGGAGTAGCGTCCGACGAGTCGAGCGGTGTCGACGTCACCGCGCCCGCGGAGCAGCACGAGGAGCAGGAGCCCACCCAGCCAGACCGCGGCACCGACCGTGTGCAGCAGGATCGAGTTGACGGCCATGTTGTGGCCTGCGAGGTCGCCCGCGTGCCCCTGCGTCGCGAGGGGGATGAAGGAAGCGGCGGCGAGCAGTGCGGTGATGAGCGTGGGCGTCCACGAGCGCCAGGCGAAG
This sequence comes from Microbacterium sp. J1-1, assembly GCF_024498615.1. Taxonomy (NCBI): domain Bacteria; kingdom Bacillati; phylum Actinomycetota; class Actinomycetes; order Micrococcales; family Microbacteriaceae; genus Microbacterium; species Microbacterium sp. J1-1. Next base: position 3,502,815 of record NZ_CP089590.1, read on the forward strand.
GCGAGCACCGTGATGATCGCGCCGAAGATCGTCGTGATGAGCCAGGACTGTCCCAGAGGCAGCTCCAACAGGAAGCGGCCGAGCTGCGTGCCGAACTCCCGCTCGATGCTGAGCTTCGGGTTGAAGGCGGCCATGAACGCGAGGAACCCGGCGAGGCCCGCGGAGACCGTGAAGACGGCAGCACCGACGGAGGCGATGTTCAGCGCCGCATCGAAGGAGCGCTCCCCCGCGCGCAGACCGAACAGCGCGAGGACGAGAGAGCCGAGCATGACGGCGGCCGACATGTTCATCACGAGCTTCGCGAGCGGGGTGCCCCAGAGCACGATCGGCCCCGGATCCTGCAGCAGCGGTGCATCGGCACCGCCTCCGACGAGGAGCGCCACCACCAGGGCCACCAGCGCGGCGGCGAGGAGGATGACCACCCCGGCGATTCGATACGCCGAAATCCGACTCGTCGACTCGCTGCGGGAACTCACCCCTCCAGCCTAGGCGCGCCGCGAGGGGCGAAAGCACGAAGGCCGCTCCCGTCGGAACGGGAGCGGCCTTCGAAGAGGTGCGGTCTGCTTACTTGACGGCAGCCTTGAGCTTGGAGCCAGCGGTCACCTTGACGCGCTTGCCGGCCGGGATCTTGATCTCGGCGCCGGTCTGCGGGTTGCGGCCCGTGCGAGCAGCGGTGTCGACCTGCTCGAAGGAGATCCAGCCCGGGATGGAGACCTTGCTGCCCTTGGCAACAGCGTCGGAGACCGTGGCGAACAGCGAGTCGAGGACACCGGAGACGGTGGCCTGGCTCTGGCCCGTGGCGCTAGCGATGCTCGCGACGAGCTCGGTCTTGGTGATGGACTTGTCAGCCATGTCATCCTCCAGCGACGAGATCCCGTCGCATCGTTGTGGGTATCGGGGCGGGTGCCCCTGGTCTAGTGACCGCCTCGAATGTATCAACGACCACCCACATATCCGCGTCATTTCGCGGGTTTTGGGCAATTACTGGGCGTGTCGCGTCACATTCGTCACTCCAGTCACAGTTTTGGGGAGCTCACGCGGTGCGCGCGCGGGCTGACGCAGAACTGTCGGGGTGAGGAGATCTCTCGCTGGTGAGGAGAATTCCTGGGATGAAGGAGCAGTCGCAGGGATGAGGAGAACTCACGGAATGAAGGAGATCTCACGGAATGAAGGAGCAGATGCGGAATGCACTCCTTCATTCCGTGAGTTCTCCTTCGCAACGCGAGGCGTGAGTCCAAGGAGGGGCGAACACGAGGGGGGTGTTCAGGAGGCGCGAACAGGAGGGGGGGGTGTTCAGGAGGGGGAATCACGCGAGGTGTGCACCCTGCGCCACGGCTTCCATGATCACGGACTGCACCTCGGGCCAGCGGTGCATGACCTGTTCGTAGCTGAAGCGCAGCACACGGTAGCCACGGAGGACCAGCTGCGCGTCGTGAGCGATGTCCTTGTCCCGCTGCTCCCCGGTGTGGGTCGCACCATCGATCTGGATCACCAGTCGATCACCGATGAGGAGATCCACCCGCCGATCGAGGCACCAGGCTTGTGGCAGTATGCGGAGCCCCAGCCAGCGGAGCCTGTGGATCACGATGGTCTCCAGCCCCGAGTCCGCGAACGGTCGCGCCCGCTCGAGCAGCGCTCGTGCCGGCGCCGGAAGGTCGAGGCCACGGAGGCGCGCGCCATCGACGTACCCCTTGTTCATGGCCGACTCCCAGATGACCAGAGCGGTCTCGAACGGCTGGCATTGCGCGATCACGGCCAGCACGTTGAGCAGTTCATCCACCGTCGCGTCGGGGGGCCGAGGGACCACCGGTTTCGACCAGTGCACGACGACCTGGGACGGCACCCGGATCCGCGCCGCGTTCGGGCGGGCAGCGACGTGCAGTGAAGTCTTCTCCGGAATCCAGAGTCCTCGCCTCGCCGCCGCCGTGACACAACTGAGCACGACACCGTGAGCCACCGCTCCGACGATCTGGGGGTCGGCATCCGGCAAGGCCACCCACCCCTGCCGCACGGTGACGACCTCGCGCCGCTCCTTCGACCGTCGGAGCGCGTGCGCGCTCACTCCGACCGCGCGCAGAGTGCGCACGCGCGCGATCCCTCCACGACGCCACAGCTCATTCACGGGATCCATCGGACGATCCTGCCTCCAGCGGGGGCGCGCACGCCGCCCGATCACCGGCAGAAGGGCAGAGCTCTATCGCCGAGGCTTCTGTGCAGGAACAGACCTCTGAAGGAGATCTCACGGAATGAAGGAGTGGATCCAGCGTTCGCTCCTGCAATTCGCGAGAAGTCCTTCAGAACGCGCGGGGAAGGACGGGGAAGAGGCAGGGAGTGAGGGACGGCAGGAAGGAGGGAGGGTGGGATGCAGGAGGGAGTGAGGGACGGCAGGAAGGAGGGAGGGTGGGATGCAGGAGGGAATGAGGGACGGCAGGAAGGAGGGAGAGCGGCAGGAGAGAGGGCAGCAGGAAGGAGGGGGGAGGGCAGCAGGGGAGAGGGAGCAGGTGCGGCAGGGAGGGTGGGATGCAGGAAGGAGGGTGGGATGAAGGGAGGGCGGAGACGCGAAAGGGGCGAGGATCCGAAGATCCTCGCCCCTCTCGGCTGTCTGCTGAGACTTACCAGCTCGACTTGGTCACGCCGGGCAGCTCGCCACGGTGCGCCATGTCACGGAAGCGGACACGCGAGATGCCGAACTTCGTGAGGACACCGCGGGGGCGGCCGTCGATGACGTCGCGCGAACGCACGCGAGCAGGCGACGCGTTGCGCGGCAGCTTCTGCAGACCGACGCGTGCGGCCTCGCGGGCCTCGTCGGTGGCGTTCGGGTCGACCAGGGTCTTCTTCAGCTCGGCGCGACGCTCTGCGTAACGCTCGACGATGACCTTGCGCTGCTCGTTGCGAGCGATCTTGCTCTTCTTAGCCATTGATCAACGCTCCTCTCGGAATTCGACGTGCTGACGGATGACCGGGTCGTACTTCTTGAGCACGAGGCGGTCGGGGGTGTTGCGGCGGTTCTTCTTCGTCACGTAGGTGTAACCCGTGCCTGCCGTCGAACGCAGCTTGATGATCGGACGTACGTCCTGAGCCTTCTTGGCCATTAGAGCTTCACACCCTTCGCCTGGAGGTCCTTGACCACGTTCTCGATGCCGCGGACGTCGATCACCTTGATGCCCTTGGCGGACACATTGAGCGTGATCTTACGACCGAGCGACGGGACGAAATAGGTCTTCTTCTGCACGTTCGGGTCGAAGCGGCGCTTCGTCCGGCGGTGCGAGTGCGAGACGTTGTGACCGAAGCCGGGAACAGCTCCGGTCACCTGGCACACTGCTGCCATGATGGTGACTCCTTCTATACCGTGAGGCCGGACGGCCCCACCCAAGATCCCTTGTCTGCACGCAACCCGACCCGCCGATCTCGCGGCCGCGGAAGGAGAAGCATGCGAACTGCGCACAGGAGTGTGCGCAGACAAAGAGTCAGTTTAGCACGGCTCATCTCGCCGTCCGAACCGCCGATTCCGCCTGAACCGCCGATTCCGCCTGAGCCCCTCTCCCCCACCGGAACGGCGACACGGTGGGGTCGGCATCGATCCAGAAGCGCCAGGGGAAGGCAGCGGTCCCGGCGACGCCCGCCACGCCGACCCGGGGGCCGCGCACCACATCGTCCCGCGGCTCGCCGAGCCACAACTCGGCCCTCGCCTCGTGCCGTTCCTCGCCGGTGATGGCGTCGATGCCGTCATGCAGGGGATGCCGCAGCCCCACGGCCTGTCCGAGACGACCGGGCCCACGCGCCAGATCCCGCCGGGCGAGGCGGCTGAGCGGCAGCGTCGCACCTCGGCGCCGTGCCGCAGCATCCACTCCGGTCACGATCTCCCCCGCACGCAGCAGCACGCCGTCGCCCTGCCCGATCGGCCCGCACACCACGTTGACGCAGGAGTGGATGCCGTGGCTCAGGTACACGTAGAGATGTCCGGGCTCGCCCCACATGGTGGCGTTGCGCGGCGTGCGTCCCATCCGCGCGTGGGATCCGGGGTCGGCGATCTCACCGGTGCCCTGCCCGTGATAGGCCTCGACCTCGGTGATGCGCAGTCGCACCTCGACAGGTCCGCGTTCGTCCGTCACGGGGGCGAACGTCCGAAGCTCGGCCCCGAGCAGGAGCGGCGCGACCTCGACCGCCGAGCCGCTCAGGTCCGCACGGACCGCTCGACGCAGACCATCCTGCTGCGGCATCTCAGAACCGCGGGGCCGTCTGGCACCAGGAGGCATCGAAGCCGGTGAGGGCGACCATCTCCTTGCCGCTCTCCATGTCGATGAGGTGCGTCTCGACCTGCGCGGGCAACGGCAGCAGCATTCCGTCGTAGGGGTTGTTCGCGAGGTCGGGAGCGATCGCCACGGCCGCATACTGACCACTCGGGGAGGCGCACGCCTGCAGGATCGAATCGGTCGCCCCGATCTCGACCAGCGGGGTGGCTTTGCCGTCGTCGTCCACGCGGATGACGGCCTGTCCGATCGGGAGCCCCGCATCGTCACGGGCGACGACGTGCCGGAGCGTGCCACCGGGGAACGGGGTGATGGAGGTCGCCGTGCCGTAGTCGGGGTCGGATGCTGCGAGCGGCTGCTCCGATCCGTCCGCGAGGTTCAGTTCGACGACGGCCCCGTCGAGGCGCTCCACGATGGCGGTGTAGGTGCCGCGGGAGATGCCCTGGATCATGGCTGCGAGACCGAGGGACTGCACGCCCGCGTCGCTCGAGCGGTCCACGAGGGACAGCGCACCGTCGAAGTCGATGAACAGCACGGCGGCGCTGTCGGGGACGAACTGCCACACGAAGACACTCGCCTCCGCGCCGGCGACCTCGATCACCTGCGGCTCGTCCTTGCCGCTCAGCGACTGGGTGACGAGCACGCTCGCCCGCCCTTCGTCGTCGCTGAGCTCGCGGTCGGAGTAGCTGTAGCCGACCAGGCCACCTCGTTCCGAGACCTGGACGGCGCCGACGTAGCCGTCACCGGGCAGGTCGAGTTCGCGCTGGTTCTTCCCGTCGCGGTCCATCACGAGCAGGTGGGAGCCGTCCTCTTCCTCCACCGCGACGACGAGCTGCGTCGAGGTGGCCCGGAAGTCGTTGATCTTCTCGTGCTCGTACACCGCAACCCCGTCGCCCTTGAGGTCGGTGAGGAAGATCTTGTCCTTACCGTCGACGTCTCGGCGCAGCAGGAAGATGGTGGACGGCGGCGTGGTGAACGACGTGGTCAGGGTCGTCGACGGACCGCCACCCGCACCGGCCACGTCGGCCACCCGGATCGTGTACTCCGTCGAGTCGTCGAGCGGCACCGTGAAGCGGACGCCGACGCCGCGCCCCGAGGCATCGACCGTGAACGGCGTCGCCGGCTCGACGGTGACCTGCTCGGGATCGATGTCGGCGAGCGCCTGGTTCGCGGTGAGGATGACCCTGCTCCCGGAGGACTCGATCGCATGTTCCGCGTCCACCTGCACGTCGCTGATCCGCGGGCCCTGCAGGAGACTGACGATGCCGAGCCCGGTGCCGGCGAGCACGAGGACGCCCAGCACCGCTCCGAGTGTGAGGAGGAACCTCCGCGGGTTCCGCGGCGCGCTCGGGGCCGCGGGCTCGGACGCGGCCGTCAGCGGGGGCTCGGCGGGAGGGGATGTCGCCGGCTCGTCGTCGATCTGCGGGGCGGCCCCCACGAACACGGGCTCAGGTGCGACCGGGACGGCCGGCAGGGCGGTCGCTTCGGCATCCTCTCGCGCTGCAGCCTCGAACGCGGCCATCTTCCGTGCGGCCGCCTCCTGCTCCGCGACCTCCCGTTCACCGGCCCGGCGCACCGCCGCCTCCCGAAGAGCGGCGTCCCGAAGAGCGGCCTCACGGACAGCGGCGTCGTCCGCTGCGGCTTCCGGCTCGTCGGCGGGGTGCGCGGCGTGATCCGGCGGGGTGACCGCACGCTCGATCCGCTCGGCCTCCGCCGCCTCTGCGGCTTCACGGGCGGCGCGCAGCTCGGCGCGGGTCCGCGGAACGGCGGGCGTCTCGGGGCGCTCGTCGTCAGTACTCATATGGATCACCGGGCTCGTCGATCGCGACGACGTCGGTCGGTTCGATGTGGAGCTTGCCGTTGCTGTCCGCGCGCACGGTGCCGGTGACCTCGACCCACTGTCCGGTCGGATAGTCGTCCGGATCGACGGTGACCGGCAGTGCGGCCGTCTGCGCATCGATCACGCAGTGCGTGATGACCAGCCGGGTCAGGTTCACACCGTCGCTCGATCCCGGGGTCACGAAGCCGGTGAGGGCCACGGGCGCACCGTCGTAGGCCGAGGTGTTCGTCGAGGTCGCGAAGACGCTCGCCCAGTCTCCGACGCCGAAGGTCGAGGTATCGGCGACGCCGAGCGCGACGGTGTCGGAGCCGGCGAACAGCGCGCTCTGCTCCCCCGCGCGCGACATCGCGAGCTCGACCGAGAGCGAGGCCGGGGGCAGCACCAGGGCCGCGATGACGACGCCCGAGGCGATCACCCCTCCTGTGACCGCGCCGACACCCGCGAGGGAACGGCGGCGCGGGGTCGCGGACGAGCCGGACTCCGCGTCGTCGGAGACGTCCGTGCCGTGTCCGTGACCGTGGTCATGACCGTGATCGCCCTCTTCGCCGAGGGGCAGGGTGCACGACCAGATCGCGCCGGCCAGGGTCACGACCGCGGCCGCACACGCAAACCACACGGTCTCGGGACTGATGTAGAGCGTGAGGCGCCCCGTGACGCCGAGCCCGAGGGTCACGACCGCGATCACCGCGGCGAGGCCGACCCCGAGCCAGCGGGTGGCGAGGGCACGCGTACGTGTGGCGGTCTGCTCAGACAAGGACGTTCACCCCGATCCCGATCGCGAACGCCGAGGCCAGGACGATTCCGACGATCCCGACGAGCGTGCGCCCGGTGAAGGTGGTGCGCATGAGCGCGAGCATCTTGATGTCGACGAGCGGTCCGACCAGGAGGAACGCGACGATCGCGCCGGACGAGAACGTCGAGGCGAACGACAGCGCGAAGAACGCGTCGACGTTCGAGCAGATGGCGACCGTCATCGCGAGCGCCATCATGGCCACGATCGACAGCACCGGGTTCGAGCCGATCGCAAGCAGCCACTCCCGGGGGATCAGCACTTGCACGGCACCGGCGAGTGCGGAACCGATGACCAGCGCGGGCATCACGGCGCGAAGCTCGATGAGGAACTGGGTCAGGCTGCGGCGCACCGGCGTCCCGGGCTCGTGCGTCACCCGGTCGCAGGTGTCGACGAAGCGCTGCGTGAGCATGCCGTCGGGGTCGGGGTGGCGGCTGTAGATCCAGCCGATCAGGTTCGCGATCAGGTATCCGCCGACGAGGCGCGCGACGAGGATCCCGCCGTCCCAACCGAACGCAGCGTGCGTGGTGAGGATCACGATCGGGTTCACGATCGGCGCCGCGATCAGGAAGGTCATCGCCTCGGCCGGGGCGAGACCGCGCATCATGAGCCCTCGGGCGAAGGGCACATTGCCGCACTCGCACACCGGGATGAGCATCCCCAGCAGCGACAGCACGGCCCGCCGCGCCCACGCGCGCTTCGGCAGCCAGCGGTGGATGACATCGGCAGGCAACCAGACCTGCACCACGATCGACAGCAGCACGCCGAGGATCACGAACGGGAGCGCCTCGATCAGCACGCTCAGGGCGAGGGTGAGGCCGTCCTGCGCACGGGTGGGCAGCGACGCCGGGAACAGCGTCGGCAGGAACGCATCGACCAGGAACAGTGCCGCGATGATGACGGCACCGAGGCCGACGCCGATCCATGCCGAGCGCGCAGTGGGCGCCGGGCGATGGGAGTGACCGTGACGGGTCGCCGTCGCTGCCGAGGGGCTCACGCGTTCGCAGTCCGTTCGGCGTCGCGCTTGTTCGCGCACGGGGTGCACAGTCCGAAGATGTCCACCACGTGAGCGGCATCCGTGAAGCCGTGCAGGGCTGCGGTGCGATGCGCCCACTGCTCGACGTCCTTGGCCTCGATCTCCACGGTCAGGCCGCACGATCGGCAGATCAGGTGGTGGTGGTGTCCCTGGGTCGTGCAGGCGCGATACAGCGCCTCACCCTCGGGGCTCTGCAGGGAGTCGGCGTCACCGGAGGCGGCGAGTCCCGCGAGAGCGCGGTACACGGTCGCCAGGCCGATGCCGGTGTTGTCGTCGCGCAGGGAGGCATGCAGGCTCTGTGCACTCACGAATCCGCGAGCGTCGGCGAGTGCTTCGCGCACGCGTTCGCGCTGCCAGGTGTTCCGCTGAGCCATACGTCGAGTCTAGGCCGACGCGGTTGGCGAGGGCTGGGAGCGGCCAGGACCCTTTCGAATCGCGTGAATGGTCGCATCTCGGGCTGACTCCCGACAATTTGCGCGATTCGAAAGCACGGTCTCAGACCCGAACCCGCCGGACCCTGGCCCGCGCCCGCTGCACGATCCAGCACACGACGTAGATCGTGAACGACAGCGTCGTGATGTACGGGCTCACGGGCAGCGTGCCGGCGAGGGCCAGCAGGATGCCGCCGACCGCCGAGACGAACCCGAAGAGCGCCGCGAGCAACGGCACGGCGATCGGACCGGCGGTCACACGCATGGCCGCCGCCGCCGGGGTCACCAGCAGTGCCATCACGAGCAGCGCCCCGATGATGTGCACGCTCACCGCGACGATCAGGCCGAGCAGCACCATGAACAACAGGCTCACCGCGCGGGTCGGCACACCACGGGCGGCAGCGGATTCCGGGTCGAGGGAATCGAAGCGCAGAGGGTTCCACATCACCAGGAGTCCGATCAGCACGACCAGGCTGATCCCGATGAGCCACCCGAGGTCCGGCGTGGAGACCGACACGATCTGCCCCGTGAGCAGGCTGAAGCGGTTGGCGCTGCGACCGTCGTAGAGCGAGAGGAAGAGGATGCCGAGCCCCAGTCCGAACGGCATCAGCACACCGACGATCGAGTTTCGGTCCCTGGCCTTGGCCCCCAGGATGCCGATGAGGATCGCGGCGGCGAGCGCGCCCGCGAGGGATCCGGCCACGACGCTGCCACCGAAGAGCAGAGCCGCCGCGGCGCCCGCGAACGACAGCTCGCTCACGCCGTGCACCGCGAAAGCCAGGTCGCGCTGCATCACGAACACGCCGATCAGACCGCCGACGACGCCGAGGACGGCGCCCGCGATGATCGAGTTCGCGAGCAGGGCCACGAGCTCGCCATAGTCCTGGAAGGAGAAGACGTCGCTCCAGTCGACCAGCGGCACCATGACCGATGCGACGTTCATGCGACTCCTCCGTGCTCGTGATCGCCGTGGTCGTGGTGCGGTTCGGCATCCGGAACGCCGACGACGACCAACCGGTCACCCGCACGGAGCACGAACACCGGGGTGCCGTAGAGGTCGGTGAGCACGCGGGTCTGCAGCACCTCGTCCGGAGTCCCGAGCAGGAACCGCCCACCGGCGATGTAGAGGATGCGGTCGACCCGGCCGAGGATCGGATTGATGTCATGCGTGACGAACAGCACCGCCGCCTCGCGCTCGCGCCTCTGACGGTCGATGATGTCGGTCACGGCGACCTGGTTGGCGAGGTCGAGGTTCGACAGCGGCTCATCACACAGCAGCAGGGCGGGCTCGTCGGCGAGGGCCTGTCCGACCCGAAGCCGCTGCTGCTCTCCGCCCGACAGCAGCCCGACCCGTCGTTCGGCGAACTCCGACGCGCCGACCGCCTCAAGTAGACGGTCGACCTTCGCGCGGTCGCCGCGGTGCGGGATCGGGAAGCCGAAGCGGCTCCCCTGCACTCCGAGGGCGACGAGATCGCGCGCGCGCATGCTCGTGTCCGGGGCCAGCGAGCGCTGCTGCGGGATGTAGCCGATTCGGGGGTTGCCGCGGTGCACGGGCTCCCCCGCGACCTTGATCACGCCGGACGACAGTGGCTGAAGCCCCAGGATGCTGCGCAGAAGAGTGGTCTTGCCCGATCCGGAGGGTCCGAGCACGGCGATGAACTCTCCCGGCTCGACGGTGAGGTCGAGTCCCGACCAGAGCTCTCGATCGCCACGATGCAGTGAGGCGTCGGAGATCTCGAGGACTGGATTGTCGCGTGGTGCGGCGCCGCTCACGACTCGACGGCGGCGGCGAGGCTCTGGATCGCGTCACTCATCCACTCAGAGTACGACGATCCGTCTTCAAGCAGTTCCGTGAAGGCGACGACGGGAATGCCGGCCGCCTCAGCTGCGGCCTCGACACGCTCGGTCTCCGCACCACCGGTCTGAGCGTTGGTCAGCAGAGCGCCCACCGTGCCGCTGCCGATCACGTCGAGCGCTTCGAGCAGGACGGCGGGCGCGACATCGGTGCCCTCTTCCACGGACTCCGCGAATCCTTCCGGGGTGACGTCGGTCAAGCCCGCAGCCGCGGCGAGGTACCCGGGCAGCGGCTCGGTGATGAACACCTCGACGCCCGCCGCGTCCGCCTTGATGCCCTCGAGGTCGGCCTCGAAGCCCTCCAGGTCGGCGATGAGGTCGTCGGCGTTGGCCGTGAAGTCCTTCGCCCCGTCGGGGTCGAGCTCGGCCAGCTCCTCGCTGATCGCCTCGACGACGTGGATCATGGTGTGCGGGTCGAACCAGACGTGCTCGTTGAAGCCCTCGATGTGGTCGTGCCCCTCATGACCCTCTTCACCGTCGGCATGATCGTGGTCGTGGCCCTCTTCCTCGGGCGCATCGGTGGCGGACTCGTCGGCGTGGTCGTGGTCCGCATCGTCGTCGTGGCCCTCATTGCCGGGGAAGTCGTGCGAGTACTCGACGGCCGTGATGACGTGCGGGTCCTTCGCATCCTGCAGCAGCGTGTCGATGAAGGCGTCGTATCCCCCGCCGTTCTCGATCACCAGGTCGGCCTTCTGCACCGCGAGCCGGTCGCGGGCACTCGCCTCGTAGGAGTGCGGGTCCTGCGAGGCGGAGGTGATGATCGACTGCACATCGACGCGGTCACCGCCGATCTGCGCGGCGATGTCGCCGTAGACGTTGGTGCTCGCGACGACCGTGATGGCGCCGTCGTCGCCTTCCCCCGCGGCGGGGGTGGAGCATCCGGCCAGCGTGAGGGCGGCAACGGACGCGAGGGCGAGGGCGACGGCGGGCTTCTTCATGCTCCCACTCTAAACGCTAATGAGAACCATTATCAAACTGAGAGTCGAGCCTCTTCGTTTTCCTGCCGTCCACGCCCCCCATGCGCGTCGAGACCCCGGCTGACGCGCGGCGACAGACGGGGGTCTCGACGACAGACGGGGGTCTCGACGAAAGACGGGGTTGGCTAGCCGAGCAGGCGCGCCGGAGCGATCCAGGCCGTGGCCTCACCCGGAAGCGCAGCGCCGTCGAGGGGAGCACTCGCGAGGACCACGTCGGCGGCGTCCGCGCCGAGGTCGAACGGGGCCGTGCCGAAGTTCGACACCACCTGCCATCCGTTCGGCCGGGCGAAGCGCAGCACGTCGTCGCGCCCGGTCTCGATCCACTCCAGGGCCTCGCCGGTCTGCAGCAGATGCCGCAGGCGCAGGGCCTCCCGGTACAGCGAGAGTGTCGACGACGGATCCGCCGCTTCCACGTCGACCGCGTACTCCGCGAACCACTCCGGCTGCGGAAGGTGCGAGCCCGCGGCACCGAAGCCGTGCGAGGAACCCTCCGCCGTCCACGGCAGCGGCACGCGGCATCCATCACGGCCCAGTCCGTCGAACTCGGCGCCGCGGAAGAACCCGGGGTCCTGACGCTGCTCGGGCGTGATCTGCGCGACCTCGTGGAGTCCGAGCTCCTCCCCCTGGTAGAGGTACGTGCTGCCGGGGAGGCCGAGCAGCAGAAGGGTCGCGGCGTGCGCCCGGCGGAGTCCACCCTCACGGTCCAGCGCCTCAGCCGGCCCGCCGGCCTTCACCCACTCGGTGCCCTGCTTGACCGGGCGGCCGTTCAGCGCGGGAAGTCCGTAGCGGGTGGCGTGACGCGTGACGTCGTGGTTCGACAGCACCCAGGTGGTCGACGATCCGGTGGCCCCCGCCTGCTGCAGGTTGTCGGCGATGATGCTCCGGAACTGCGCGGCGTCGAAGTCGGCGACCAGCAGGTCAAAGTTGAACGCCTGCCCGAGCCCCTCGGCCGAGGCGTACTTCGCACGACGTTCCGGGGTCTCGACCCAGGCCTCGGCGACGGCGGTGCGGGGCGGGTCGTACTCGTTGAAGACCGCGCGCCACTCGGCGTAGATCTCGTGCACGTCGTCGCGGTCGACCATCGGATGCGTGCCCGAAGTGCGATCCATCGCGTCGAGCTCGGCGCGTGAGGGCAGCGGCTCACTGAGGTCCTTCGTGAGCATGTGGGCGACATCGATGCGGAACCCGTCGACGCCGCGGTCCGACCAGAAGCGCAGCGTCTTCAAGAAGTCGGCGCGCACCTCGGGGTGATCCCAGTTCAGGTCGGGCTGTTCGACGGCGAAGTTGTGCAGGTACCACTGCCCATCCGCCACGCGCTCCCACGCGCTGCCACCGAACACCGAGTCCCAGTCGGTCGGTGGCTCGGATCCGTCGGGTCCGCTGCCTTCACGGAAGATGTAGCGCTCGCGCGCGGCCGACCCCCGACCGGCGGCGAGCGCCTCCTGGAACCACTCGTGCTGGTCGGAGGAGTGGTTCGGGACGATGTCGACGATCACGCGGATGTCGCGGGAGTGCAGCGCCTCGACCATGTCGTCGAAGTCGGCGAGTGTGCCGAGCCTCGGATCGACGTCGCGGTAGTCGGCGACGTCGTACCCGCCGTCGGCGAGCGCCGAGGGGTAGAACGGGCTGAGCCAGACCGCATCGATGCCGAGGTCGCGGAGATAGTCGGCCCGGGAGACGATGCCCGGGATGTCGCCGATGCCGTCGCCGTTCGCGTCCGCGAAGCTGCGCGGATAGATCTGGTAGACGGCGGCCTGACGCCACCAGGCGGCATCTTCGGCGGTGCAGGTCTCGGCGAGAAGCGCGTCGGTCATGAGAGGAGGACTCCTTCTGTGTTTCCGGTGGTTCGTGTCGATCGACGGGGCGGTCAGCCCTTGACGGCGCCCTGCGTGACGCCCTCCATCACCCATCTCTGGGTGAACAGGTAGGCCACGATCGCGGGTGCCATCGCCATCAGGTACGAGGCGAAGGCGACGTTGTAGTTGTTGCTGAACTGGTTCTGGAACAGGTTCTGCCGCACGGGCAGCGTCTGCAGCGCCGGGTCGGCGATGATGAGCGACGGCATCATGAAGTCGTTCCAGGCGTAGAGGAAGGCGAAGATGCCGACGGTGGCGCTCATCGGGGCGAGCAGCGGGAAGATGAGCTTCCAGAAGGTCTGCCAGGTCGTGGCGCCGTCGATGCGGGCGCTCTCCTCGAGCTCGATCGGGATCGACCGCAGGAACGCGGTGAACAGCAGCACACTGAAGCTCAGCTGGAACATGGTCGCGAGGATGATCACCCCGAACGGGTTGTCGAGTCCGACGCGTCCGGTGAGCTGGATCTGCGGCAGCGCCACGACGGGGAACGGGATGAACATCGCCGCGAGCAGGTAGAAGAACGAGTAGCGGAACAACCGGCGGTCCCAGTTGCGCACGATCGCGTAGGACGCGAACGCGGCCAGCACGATCGTCGCGGTCACCGTACCGGCGGTGACCAGCAGCGAGATGCCCGCGCCGACGGGGAACTTCGTCAGCGTCCATGCCTCGACGAATCCGTCGAAGCTGAACGGGGCCGGGAGCGAGAAGGCGTTGCCGTCGACCGCCTGCCCGGTGGTCTTGAGCGCCATCGAGATGGTCACGTACAGGGGCAGGAGGACGGTGACCGCGCACAGGATCAAGATGACCGTGCCCGACCAGTTCACGCGCTCCATGCGCACGCGCGGCTTCTTGCCCGAGGTAGGGATCGTGGTGAGTGTCTGCGTCGACATCAGAGTGCGTTCCTTCCGCGCGTCAGCGACAGCTGGAGGAGGGAGATGAGCACGGCGACGATGAAGAAGATGGTCGCGTTGGCCATCTGGTAGGCGTAGTCGCCGCCGTTGAAGCCCGCGATGATCGTCATCGCGACGCTGCGGGTGGACGTGCCCGGACCTCCGTTGGTGAGGCCGACGATGATGTCGTAGGCGTTCAGGAAGCCCTTGAACCCGAGGATCACGTTGATCACGACGTAGCCCGCGACGAGCGGGAGCGTGATGCGGGTGAGCTGCTGCGCCTTGCTGGCCCCGTCGATGCTCGCCGCCTCGTACACCTCGCCGGGGACGGACAGGAGCCCGGCGATGTAGATCAGCAGTGTGCCGGGCACGGCCTGCCAGGCGGTGACGATCACGATGGCGATCCAGGCGAGGTCCGGATTGGCGAGCAGGCTCGTCTCGAGCCACGGGATGCCGGCCGCCGCTCCCGCCGCCGGGATCGAGTTCGAGAACAGGAAGTTGAAGACGTAGGCGATGATGATGCCCGAGATCACCATCGGGATGACGAAGATCGTCCGCAAGCCCGTCTTGAACCGGATGCGCGAGGTGAGCCCGACCGCCAGCAGGAACGCGACCACGTTCACGACGACGACCGTGGCGATCGAGAACCCGAACGTGAACAGGTAGCTCTGCAGGATCGACGGATCACTGAACAGGGCGATGTAGTTCGTCAGCCCGTTGAAGCTCCACTCCCCGATGCCGATCGAGTCCGTGAAGCTGAAGAAGATGCCGATGACGCCCGGCAGCGTGATCGCGAGCGTGAAGAGCACCAGCGTGGGAAGCAGGAACAGGTAGTAGATCGGCTCGACGCGACGCGTGTGCCGCCGGAGCTTCCGGTCGCCGCCCGTCACGATGACGGTCGTGCTGTCCGACGCCGAGGGGGTCGTCGCGGTGCTCATGATGCGCCCTCCTCACCGGCGGCGTTGTCCTGGGTCGAGGGGATCGGCGCACGGAAGGCGATACGGGCCCAGTCCGCGTCCATCGTGTGCAGGATGGAAGTCGGCGAGGCCCCGAGCACCATCGCCTGCGCGTAGTTGAAGATCGGGAGGGTCTTGGGAACGAGCACCGACGGGCCCTGATAGATCTGCCCCTCGTCGTAGTACTCGATCATCCCCTCGACGCGGGGGTCCTCCGGAGCCGGTGCCCCCTTCGTCGGGGTGAAGCCCAGCTGCGAGGCGTTGTACTCCTCGATGTTCCGGGGCTCGTAGAGGAACTCGAGGAAGTCCCGGGCGGCCTCCTTGTGACGGGAGCCCTCCGGGATCATCGCGGCGAGGTCCATGTTCACACGCACGCCGAGGTCGTCCGGATCGTCGGTCATCGGCAGCGGGAAAGTGCCCAGTTGCAGATCGGGCGCGGTCTTCGCGATCTCGCTGAACGCCCACGGCCCCTGCAGGTACATCGCGGCCTCCCCCTTGGCGAAGGCCAGGTTGCCGTCGCCGTAGCCGCGGCTCGGCGCATCCGCATTCGTGTAGTCGTTCGCAAGCTGCATCATCTTGTCCATCGGCTCGGCGAAGTCCTTCGAGAACGAGACCTCGGAGTCGGGCCCCACCTCCGCACCCTCGTCCGCGAGGGCGTCGAAGAACTCGATCACGTCGACCGAGCCACCCGCGGTGTAGTCGTACCAGCCCTGCCCCACGGTCCAGTCGTCCTTGAACGTGCCGTAGAACGGGTCGATGCCGGCGGCCTTCAGCTGGTCGCACACGGCGAGCAGCTCGTCCCAGGTCTGCGGAACCTCGAGACCCTGCGCCTGGAAGATCTCCTTGTTGTAGATGACCGATGCGGCCATCACCGAGTACGGCAGCGCACTCGTCCGCCCCTCGCAGGAGCCGTACTGATCCATGAGCGGCTGCAGGTCGTCGCGGATGTCCGCGGCCGCGGCGGTCTCGGACAGATCGGTGAGCGCGCAGCGCTGCACGAACCGGGCGATCTCATAGTTGTAGTTGGCGAGCATGATGTCGGGCGGATTGCCCCGCACGAAGCTGGCCGAGACGACATCGACGCCCGAGGTGTCGATCTCGACCTTCACGTCGCTCTGCGAGGCGTTGTAGTCGGCGACCAGGGCGGTCATGAATTCGATCGCCTCGCGCTTGCTGAAGGTGAAGCGGATGGTCTCCGCTCCCGAGCCCGGGGCGCATCCGGCGAGCGCCGTGCCGACCAGGGCGACCCCCAGGGCTGCGGCCACCGCTCGGGCCGCTCGTGTTCGTCTCTCAGACACCGTCGTCCTTCCGATATGTAAATCCAAAGACTAAATCTAGTGAGCGAATTTACTCTGTCGAACGGTACTCTCTCATTGGAAGACAGGGAGGTCAAGTGTCGTGACAGAAGTCTCCGCAGATCTGGGCACCGGACGCGCGAGCGTGGGGGCGGTCCTCGACTTCGCCTGGACGGCCGGCGAGTTCACCGCGACCGAGGCGATGGCCGGCACCTCGCTGACCCGTTCGACGGCCATCGACGCGATCGACACCCTGGTCGGGGCTGCAGTGCTGCGCGAGCTGCCGAACGCCCGTGCGGTCGGCGCCTATCGCTCCGGCAGGCCCTCGCGACGCTTCGTCTTGGCCCCCGACCTCGGGGTGGTGATCGGCGTGGATGCGGGAGACACCCACCTCGCCGTCACCGTGGCCGACCCGCTCGACCGCACGCTCGTGCACCACCGTGTGGAGTTCGCGCCGTCGCAGACGGCGGACGAGCGGCGCGCGACGATCCTCGAACGCCTCGGCGATGCGCTCATCGAGGCCGAGGTGACGCGCGACCAGGTGCTCGCGCTGTGCGTCGGCGTCGCGGCGCCCGTGAACCGCGACGGCATCTCCCCTCCGCACCCCGACGGCTTCTGGGAACGCACGAACCCCGGACTGGCCGAGGCCCTGGGCGACTGGGCGCCGGTCGTCGAGATCAAGAACGACGCGCAGCTCGCCGCCATCGCCGAGGGGGCGGAGGGAGCGGCGATCGGATGCCGCGACTACGTCGCTCTGCTCGCGAGCGAGAGATTCGGCGGCGGCGTGGTGGTCGACGGCCACGTGCTGCACGGCGCGCACGGCGGCGTCGGCGAGGGCGTCGTGTTCGACCACATCGTGGGCGTCGGATCGGCGTTCGGGCTCCGCTACGCGGTCGCGGATCAGGTGCGGGCGGCGGTGGAGGAGGGCGAGATCGCGGCGGACAGCGCGGTCGGACGCCTCGTCGAAGCCGACCGCATCGATCCCCGCCTCGTGCTCACCCTCGCTGCGTCGGGTGACCCCGATGCCGAGCTGGTCACCTCTCGCGTCGGGGCCACCGTCGCCCGTATCGTCGGCGTGCTCGGCAGCATGTACGACCCGGCGCGCGTCATCGTGTGCGGAGCGGTCGCCGAGAGCATCGAGCCCGTGCTGACCGCCGCCCGGCGCATCCTCCCCGAGGAGCTGCACCTGCCGGCACCCGAGATCCTCGCCTCGACGCTCGGTGCCGAGGTCGTCTCACGCGGGGCCGTCGCGACCGCTCGCCGCGCGGCCAGGGAGTATGCCGTGCCCCGGCTCGCCGAGGAACGCCTCCGCGCGAGCGCATAGCGCCGACGGTCTCAGGCGCGAGGTCAGTCGCGACCCTCGTCGTCCCCCAGCGGCTCCTCCGGCTTCCGGCGCGCACGGAGTCGGTCCTCCCGGCGGTTCTCGCCGACGGTGAGGGAGGCGTCTCCCGAGGCCGTGTGAGCGGGATTGCCCGGTCCTCGAGGCTGGATGCGACCGGGCTCGAGCGTCCGGGTGACGTCTTCGGCCGAGACGACGACGGGGATCTGGCCGGTGGCGGTCTCGTACCACTCCGTCAGGGCGGGATCGTCCGTGTCGATCCCCGCTCCGGCGCCTTCGTCGGCGGCGACCTCGGTCGCCCCGAACACGAAGTCGTCGCCGTGCTCCGCGATCCCGAGACGCACGCCCTGCGCGATCGCCGCACGCGCATACCGGTGACGCAGCATGTACGGGTCGGTTCGCAGCTCCTTCGCCCACGCGATCATGATGCCGATCACGATGATCGCGAACGGCAGCGCCGACACCACCATGATCGATTGGAGGCCGGACAGCGCCGTCTGACCACCCGCGAGGAGAAGAGCGAGCGCTGCGGCGCCGAGGAGGAGCCCCCACGTGATCGTCACCCAGGTCGACGGCTCCGGTTTGCCGCGCTGGCTCATCGAGCCCATGACGATCGCCGCGGAGTCCGCAGAGGTCACGAAGAACAGGATGATCGAGATCATCGCGAGCACGGAGAGCACCACGCCGAACGGCAGCTCGCCGAGCACCGCGAAGAGGATGGCTTCCGGCGAGCCCGCCTCCGCGAGCCCGCGCCCCTCGGACTCGAACAGCATCGTGGTCCCGCCCATGATCCCGAACCAGACGACACAGACGATCGACGGCACGACGATCACGACGGTGACGAACTCCCGAAGCGTCCGACCGCGGGAGATCTTCGCGATGAACATTCCCACGAAGGGCGTCCAGGAGATCCACCAGGCCCAGTAGTAGTTCGTCCAACTCGACATGAACGCGGCGGCGTCCTCGCTCTGGGCGGGGTTGCGTGTGAGCATGATCCACAGCTCCCCGAAGAACGCGGAGACGCTGGCGGGGATCATGTTCAACAGGAACAGGGTGGGACCGGCGATGAAGATGAACAGACCGATCACGGCGGCGATCACCATGTTGATGTTCGACAGCGCCCGGATGCCGCGCTTGATGCCGGAGACGGCGGAGACCACGAACGCGGCCGTGAGGACGGTGATGATGACGATGAGGCCCGCGTTACCGAGCGGCCCGATGCCCGTGACGACCTCCACACCACTGGCGATCTGAAGGGCTCCCATGCCGAGCGTGACGCCGGTACCGAAGAGAGTCACGATGATCGCGAAGACGTCGATCACGGCGCCGATCCAGCCATCGGTGCGCTCGCCGAAGATCGGACGGAAGATCGCCGAGATCAGCGGTGCGCGGCCCCGTCGATACGCCGCGTAGGCGATCGCCCCACCGACGAGCGCATAGAACGCCCACGCCATCGGACCCCAGTGGAGGATCGACTGCGCCAGGGCGTCGAGCATCGCATCGCGGCTCCCGTCGGCGGCCGTGAAGCCCGGCGGAGGATCCATGAAGTAGGTCAGCGGCTCGGCCGGCCCCCAGAACAGAAGGCCGATCCCCATGCCCGCGGAGAACAGCATCGCGATCCACGACACGGTCGAGAACTCCGGCGACTCGTCGTCCGCGCCCAGCCGGACGCCGCCGGTGCGGCCATAGCCGACCACGAACATGAAGGCGATCGTCACCACAGCCAGCAGGGAGAACAGCCACCCGAAGTTATCCGTCACCCATCCGAGCGATGCGGCACCCGCCGCGCTGATGCTCTCCGGGGCGAGGAAGCCCCAGATCACGACCGCCAGCACGAGCACACAGGCGACGCCGAACACGATCCAATTCGTGTTGAACACACGGGGTGTGTCCTCCACACCGATCCCGGGGATCAGCGCGGGGTGGGTCACTTCTTTCAGAATCTTCTTCGGCGAAGGTTTCCCTGGCGTCGGGGTCGTGCTCTCGGCGTCTCGTTCTCGGTCGATCATCGTGATCTCCTTACACGGCCGGTTCTTCGGGTCGAACTGGTCTTTCCCGCGAGGGCTGAGGTACTGGACCTCACGATAGGCGAGGTTTCCGCGCGGAACCGCGCAGGAACACACGACTCCGCGCCAACCCGAGATCTCCGCAGTGCGGTGTCGGACTGAACGCAGCAGGCTTCCCCGCAACAGCCCCGCTGATCACTTGCTGTGGACGCGACCGATCGAATCGACGCTGTCGGCGAATGCGGCGCGGGCCGCGGCCCAATCGCTCTCCGAAACGTGGAGGGCGCTCCGGAGGTACGCGGTACTCATCCGTTGGACGACGGCGACCCGCTCCGGGTTCTCGTCGGTGGTCTCGGCGACTTCGTATCCGACGATCCCGCCGAGGGAATGCTCGGCGCCGAAGAGCGTGAGGAGGTCGGTGGCGCCGGGGCTGTGGGTGTACGCATCGGTGAACCAGTCGGGTCCGCGGCTGGACATCTTGGACTGGTCGCGGTCGCCGGCGACGACGAACGTCGGCACCGTCAACTCCCGGAAGGAGGGTCGCATGAAGGGGAAGTTCGCCTGCGCGAACGGGTGGAGGTCGTCGCCGCCGATGCCGGTGGCGGCGAAGAGGACGCCCGCGGTGACGCGACTGTCGGACATGTCCTCTCCGACCCGGCCCGCCTCATCGACGATGCGTGCTCCGAGAAGCGACTGCGCGGTCTGTCCGCCCCACGAGTGACCGGTGGCGGCGACGCGGCTCCGGTCCACGCGACCGGCAAGACCCGGCACGGCGTCCTCGATGGCGTCGAGCTGGTCGAGGATGCGGGTGAGATCCGAGATCCGCTCGGTCCAGATCGTCGGGAACACGGGGTGGTCGAACCCGAAACCGTTCCGACGGGAGTCCAGATGCGTGGGCTGGATCACGACGAAGCCGCGCGACGCCCAGAACGAGGTGAGCGGCGCGTACCCGTCGAGGTTCCACCCGTTGCCATGCGAGAACACCACGACGGGCAGATTCGCACCGGTGGCGGGGGCAGACACTCGCACCTCGAGCGGGACCGGCCGATCCGGAGCGAGCAACGGGATGGGAGCGACGGAGACGACCGGGGCTCCGGTACCGATGATGTCGTCCGCGGCGTGAACGAACGGTGAAGCCATGAGGTCGACCTTTCTGGAGCTGCGCTCTGCGATATGATTATCGGAGCATCGTTCCGCAACGATACGGAACGATGATCCGAAATACAAATTTCTGCAGATCACGCCCGTGGGGAGAGACGTGTCCGACAGACCGAGCAACCGATCCCGCGATGCGCACTCCTCGCCAGTGGGTCGCCCGCGCCGAGATCAGCAGGCGCTCCTCGACGCGGCGGCAGCGGTGTTCGTCGCGTCCGGGGTCGACGCCCCGGTGCGGGAGATCGCCGCGAACGCAGGCGTTGGCGTCGGAACGATCTACCGCCATTTCCCGTCCCGCGCCGACCTCGTGGTCGCGGTCTACCGACACCAAGTCGAGGCCTGCGCCGACGCCGGCCCCCGGCTCCTCGCCGAGAGCGAGACGCCGGAGGCAGCCCTTCAGGCCTGGGTGGCCATGTTCGTCGACTTCCTCACCACCAAGCACGGACTCGCCGACGCGCTGCAAGGGGACACCACCCGGTCCGGCGACGCTCTGCACACCTACTTCGTCGGCCGCCTCGTCCCCGTGTGCGCATCACTCCTCGATGCAGCACGACAGCCTGCCGACGCGTACCCGCCGATCGACGCCTACAGCGTGCTCAAAGGGATCGGGAACCTCTGCATCGGCGCCGCGAGCGACACCGACTACGACGCGGCCACGCCGGTACGACTGCTCCTCTCCGGCCTGCTCACCCGAGACGGCTGATACAGGCGAGACGACGCAGGGCTCAGCCGGCAAGGTCGTCGATCCAGCTCGAA
Organism: Microbacterium sp. J1-1; assembly: GCF_024498615.1. Classification (NCBI taxonomy): domain Bacteria; kingdom Bacillati; phylum Actinomycetota; class Actinomycetes; order Micrococcales; family Microbacteriaceae; genus Microbacterium; species Microbacterium sp. J1-1. Next base: position 3,524,246 of record NZ_CP089590.1, read on the forward strand.
CGCATCCGCAGGGCTCGCTCCGTGCTGCCGAGAGCAGCGGCGAGCCCGATGAGCAGATTGACCTGGAGGGGAAGTCGGACGGGCGACGTGAAGGTGCCGATCGAGTCGGCGATCAGTGGGATCTGCGAGAGCGCTTCGATGATCTGAGGGACCTCGACGCTGAGGCCGACAACGACGAATGCGATGGAGACGAAGCCGATGATGCGACTCACTCCCGGATGACGTCGGTGCAAGCGAGCGCGACGCCCTTCGGCGGACCGAGGATCGGGTGACAGCTGCTGTTCGACACCGTCTGCCCGCACATAGTGACAGCGTTTGAGGCCGAACCCGGTGATCGCCACCTCGATGTGGCCGCCTGGCACCGCGAAGCGTGTGGGCATCTTCGCGTAGGACTGAAGGGCGCCGTCGACGTAGAGACGGGCGCGGATCTCGCCGTCGGTCATGTCCCCGGCGTGACGGACGTCAACCGTGTATGTCGACGTCGTGCCAGCGGCTGAGCGCAGCGTGATCGATCGGAGAGATCGGCCGAACATCTGCCACCAGCGATAGCGGCGCAGCGGTTCACCGGAGCCGGCACGGACTCGACGGTTGCGCCAGTTCTTTCCCGCCTTCATCTCGACCTCACTCTCGATCCTAGTACAGCGTGATAGACACCGACGGGCTAAACTAGCACACTGTTATAGTCAGATGGCTCGGGAGACGGAAAATGGCCGAAGCATCGAAGGAACCGGGAACACGAGCGAAGATCCTCATCGCCGCGGCAACCATGCTGGGCGAGAACCCCACCGCACGTCTGAGTGTGAGAGCAGTCGCCGCGCGAGCTCAGGTGAGTACGGGATCGCTGCGCCACTTCTTCCCGACACAGCGAGAACTCATCGAGACGGTGGTGGCCGCGATGTACGACCTGGAGATTCCCGATGATCCGATCAATGATCGTTCTTTGACGGCGGAGGAACGACTCATCGCGTGCTTGCAGCTCGTCCTCCGTCAGGTCGGGGTGGGCGAGAGCGTCCGGAAGCAGTGGGGGGCGCTGTACGAGGCGTATGTGGCCACCGCCCCCGCCGAGGACGAGGCAGCCACCTACCTCGCCCTGGACCGCATGGGGCGACATCGCATCGCGCAATGGCTGACCGCCTTGATCGACGAAGGCGTGATCCCTGCCGGTCGGGTCGAGGAGCGAGCGCGATTCCTCTCGACGGTGCTTGCGGGGCTCATGACCGAGCGTGCGCTGCCCTCCGACGCAGTGGCCGTCGACGCTGAGACGACGAGTCTGCGGCTCGCAGTCCACGCGGTCATGAGCGAGCGGGCCGCAGTATGAGCGCGCTGCTCACGAGTGGGCAAGGCGCCGCACCATGATCACCAGTTCCGACTCCCACACAACGAAACAGTCGACCTGGTGGGATTGCATTCAGAGCGCGCCACGGAGCACGCACCCCGGCTTCAGCGCTGTCTGACACATCAGTCGACCAGCAGCGCGGGCTCCTCGAGCACGGAGGCGACGTCGGCGATGAAGCGGCTCATGCCGTCGCCGTCGATCACGCGGTGGTCGAACGATCCGGCGACCGTCGTCACCCATCGAGGACGCACCTCGCCGTCGACGACCCACGGCTTCTGACTGATGGTGCCCATCGCCACGATGCCGGCCTCGCCGGGGTTGATGATCGGGGTGCCGGCATCCATCCCGAACACACCGATGTTCGTGATGGTGATGGTGCCGCCCTGCTGATCGGCCGGCGGGGTCTTGCCCTCGCGCGCGGTCAGCGTCAGACGGTTCAGCGCTCGCGCGAGGTCCTTCATCCCGAGGTCCTGCGCGTCCTTGATGTTCGGCACCAGCAGGCCGCGCGGGGTGGCGGCGGCGATCCCGAGGTTCACGTAGTGGCGCACGGCGATCTCCGCGCCGGCCTCCGTCTCGATCCACGCCGCGTTGACCATGGGCGTGCGGCGGGCCGCCCAGATCACGGCGCGGGCCATGATCAGCAGCGGCGAGACCCGGATGTCGGCGTAGTCGGGCGAAGCCTTGAGGCGCTTGACGAGTTCCATCGTGCGGCTCGCGTCGATCTCCTTCCACACCGTCACGTGCGGGGCCGAGTACGCACTCTGCACCATCGCCGAGGAGGTGGCCTTGCGCACACCCTTGACCGGGATCGACTCGGTGCGGTCGTCTCCCGCGGCCGACGGCTGGGTCGGGGCCAGACCACGCGCGAGTCCTGCCGGTGCGGCCTGCGGAGCGGGCACGGTCTCCTCGCGCACGGTCCCCCACTCCGGGGTCTCGATGTTGCGGAAGACACTCACCTGCGACGCGTGCTTCATCACGTCATCCCGGGTGACCTCGCCGTCGGAGCCGGTCGCGGCGACCGTGGTGAGGTCGACGCCGAGGTCGCGGGCGAGCTTTCGGATCGGCGGCTTCGCGATGACACCGACCGAGGAACGCACCGGGCGCTCGGCCGGGCGCTTGCGACGGGAGGTCGCGCCGCCGCCTGTGCCGTAGCCGACCAGCACCGAGCCGCCTCCCTCTTCCGCGGCCGGAGCAGCGGGTGCAGCCGGAGCAGGTGCCGGGGCATCGGTCACGAAGGTGATGATGGGCGTGCCGACCTCGACCGTCGCGCCCTCCTCGACGAGCAGCTCGCCCACCACGCCCGCGTGCGGAGACGGCAGCTCGACGAGGGACTTCGCCGTCTCGATCTCGCAGATCACGTCGTTGATCGCGACCGTGTCGCCGGGGGCGACCTTCCAGGCCACGACCTCGGCTTCGGTCAGCCCTTCCCCGACGTCCGGGAGGTTGAAGTTCTGCGTGCTCATGACGAGTCCTTTCGGCTGGTGTCTCGTTCGCAACTCAGGAAGATCGTTGGCGTCTGGGCGAAACCAGCCCGAGAATCCGAGATCGGATGAGTTCTTCCTGAGTTGTGAACATGAGGTAGATGTCAGTAGGCCAGGGAGCGATCGACGGCCTCGAGGATGCGGTCCGCATCCGGGAGGTAGGTGCCTTCGAGCTTCGCGGGCGGGAACGGGGTGTCGTAGCCGGAGACGCGCAGCACCGGAGCCTCGAGCGCATAGAACGCCCGCTCCATCACGGTCGCCGCGATCTCGCCGCCGATGCTGCCGAAGCCCTGCGCCTCCTGGGCGTAGACCATGCGTCCGGTCTTGCGCACCGAGTCGAGGATGGGCTCGTAGTCGACCGGCGACAGCGAACGCACGTCGACGACCTCGCAGCTCGTCCCCTCGGCCTCGGCGAGCGCGGCGGCCTGCAGCAGCGTCGTGACCATCGCGCCGTGTCCGACGAGCGTCACATCGCCGCCGGTGCGCACGACGCGTGAGGAGTGCAGCGGCACAGCGGAGGCATCGAGCTCGACCTCACCCTTCTGCCAGTACCGGCTCTTCGGCTCCATGAAGATCACCGGGTCGTTCGACGCGATCGCCTCCTGGATCATCCAGTACGCATCGTTGGGCGTCGACGGCGAGACCACGCGCAGGCCGGGAGTGTGCGCGAAGTACGCCTCCGGGCTCTCCTGGTGGTGCTCGACCGCGCCGATGTGCCCGCCGTAGGGGATGCGGATCACGATCGGCATGCTGATCGCACCCTCGTGCCGGTTCGTGAGCTTGGCGAGCTGTGTCGTGATCTGGTCGAACGCGGGGAACACGAATCCGTCGAACTGAATCTCGATGACGGGGCGGTACCCGACCATCGCCATGCCGATCGCGGTCCCGACGATCCCCGACTCGGCCAGCGGGGTGTCGAGCACCCGGCGGTCGCCGAAGTCGCGCTGCAGGTGCTCCGTCACACGGAAGACGCCGCCGAGCTTGCCGATGTCCTCGCCCATCAGCACGACCTTCGGGTCGTCCTCCATGGCCTTGCGCATCCCCGCGTTCAGCGCCTTGCTGAGCGGCATCGTCTCGAGGGTCACTGGGCTCCTCCTTCGAACGACGCCTCATACTGCGCGCGCCAGGCCTTCTGCTGGTCGATCAGCGGATGCGGCTCGCTGTACACGTGGTCGAACATCTTGTCCGGGCTGGGCGGCCCCAGCTCGACCGTGCGGTCGCGCAGATCTTCCGCGGCATCCGCCGCCTCGGCCTCCACGTCGGAGAACAGCTGCGCCGATGCTCCCCGGCCTTCGAGGAACGCGCGCATCCGGACGATCGGGTCGCGCCCGGCCCAGTACTGCTCCTCGTCGCTGCCGCGATACTTCGTCGGGTCATCGCTGGTGGTGTGTGCGCCGAGCCGGTAGGTGACCGCTTCGATCGCCTGCGGACCCTTGCCGCTGCGGGCCTCGTCGAGAGCTGTGCGGGAGACCGCATAGCTGGCGAGCACGTCGTTGCCGTCCACGCGGACGCTCGGGATGCCGTAGCCCGCGCTGCGCTGCACGAGCGGAACCCGCGACTGCGTCGAGACCGGCACCGAGATCGCCCAGTGATTGTTCTGCAGGAAGAACACGGTCGGCGCCTGATAGCTCGCGGCGAAGACCATCGCCTCGTGCACGTCGCCCTGACTGGAAGCGCCGTCGCCGTAGTAGACGATGACCGCTTCGTCACGGTCGGCCTCACCGGTTCCGGTGCGGCCGTCGAACACGAGTCCCATCCCGTAGCCGGCCGCATGCAGCGCCTGCGAACCGAGCACCAGGGTGTACAGCCGGGTGTTGCCGTTCTTCGGGTCGGTCGGATCCCACCCGCCATGCGAGACGCCGCGCATCAGTTTGATGATGTCGACCGGATCGACGCCGCGGATGCGGGTGACCGCGTGCTCCCGGTAGGAGGGGAAGATCGTGTCCTGCGCACGGGCGGCACGACCGGAGCCGACCTGCGCCGCCTCTTGTCCCCGGCTCGGCGGCCAGAGCGCCAGCTGCCCCTGTCGCTGCAGGTTCGTCGCCTGGGTGTCGATCGCACGGATGACGACCATGTCCCGGTAGAACTGCTCGAGCTCAGCATCGCTGATCGCCTCGATCAGGGGAAGGTATCGCTCAGCGGCGGCGGACGGAGCGAACCGTCCGGTCTCGTCCAGAACGCTCACAAGGGGTGTCTCGGAGGTGGTCACGCTCTCACGCTACCCGCGCCCGCATGCCCGGTCACGCATACCTAGGACGCCCTTGCAACTGCCCGGAAACCGGAGAAACACGGGCGAAGACGCCCGGGCGACACGTTCAGCGGACCGAAGACGCGACCTCGAGCACTCGGGCGATGGAGGCTTCCTCGCCGACGGAGATGCGAATGCCGTCTCCGGAGAACGGACGGACGATGAGGTCGTTGGCGACGAACGCCGCGGCCACGTCGTCGGTGCGCTCTCCCGTGGGCAGCCACACGAAGTTCGACTGCGAGTCGGGGACGTCCCAGCCCTGCGCGCGGAGCCCCTCGGCCAGGCGGTCACGGCGCTCGACGATCACGGCGACGCGCTCGAGGAGCTCCGCCTCGGCGTCGAGGCTCGCGATCGCGGCGTTCTCCGCGGCGGAGGTGACCGAGAGCGGGATGCCCGTGGTGCGTGCGGCGTCGAGCACCTTCTCGTGCCCGATCGCGTAGCCGACGCGGAGACCGGCGAGGCCGTACGCCTTCGAGAAGGTCCGCAGCACCACGACGTTCGGGTGCGCGTCGAACACGCGCTCGGCGAGACCGTCGACCGCGTCCGGGGCCGTGACGAATTCGGCGTACGCCTCGTCGAGGATGATCAGGACGTCGTTCGGGACGCGCTCGACGAAGGCGGCGAACTCGGCCGAGGTGATGGTGGGCCCGGTCGGATTGTTGGGCGTGCACACGATGATCGCGCGGGTGCGTTCGGTCACCGCATCCGCCATGGCGCCGAGGTCGTGGCGGGAATCCGCGGTGAGCGGCACCTGCACCCCGGTCGCCCCGGCCACGAGCGGCAGGCTCGGGTACGCCTCGAAGGAGCGCCAGGCGTAGATGACCTCGTCGCCCTCCGACGCGGTCGCGAGGATCAGCTGATGCAGGATCGACACGCTGCCGGACGCGACGTGCACCTGGTCGGGCTCGACCCCGTAGCGCGCACCGAGTCGTTCGCGCAGACGAGTCGCGGTGGCATCCGGGTAGCGGTTGACGGGCGTCGTCCGCTCCAGTGCCTCGAGCACGGAGGGCAGCGGATCGAAGGGGTTCTCGTTGCTGGACAGCTTGAACGCGTCTGGCCCCGCTTGCTTGCCCTGGCGGTACGGCGCGAGTGCGGCGATGGCAGGACGGATGCGGGGCAGGATCGGCTCGGTCACGAGGTCGAGTCTACGAGGACCGCGGCCGTGGCAGCAGTGTCGATACGCTCTGTTCCCGCGCGATGCACGTGGTACCATTTTGGTATGGCGATGACGGTGCGACTTCCGGAAGAACTCGATGCGCAGCTCGAGGAGATTGCGCGCGCGCGGCACACCTCGAAGCACGCGGTCATCATCGAGGCGGCCACGCGGTTCGCGAACGATACCAGCCGCTCTGCACTCGTGAACTCTGCCGTCGACTTCGTTCTCGACAATGACAAGGTTCTCCTCGAGCGCCTCAAAGACGCATGACCGAGTACCTCTCACTTGAAGACGGCCTCCAGATCGTCGAAAGACTCGGCTTCCACGTTCGCGATCCCGGGCTACTCGCTTCCGCACTCGCGAGGCCGGCGGCCTCTCTCTTCGGTGATGACGCCTACGCCACGATCGACCGGAAGGCCGCAGCACTCCTCGAATCCCTCGCCCGCAACCACCCATTGTTCGATGGGAACAAGCGCACAGCGTGGACGAGCTTCGTGGCGTTCTTGTGGATCAACGGCTGGAAGCATCGCTTCACCACCGATGACGCATTCGACCTCGTGATCGGGGTCGCCTCCGGCACGATCGATCTCGATGAGTCACAACGCCGCATCCGCGCCAACCGCATTCCCACCAGCCCGGCAGCAGGCTGACAGCCGCGGACGTCCGTGGGACACTGGTCGGACTATGCGCTTCCTCATCCGCGTCGTCGTCAACGCCTTCGCCATCTGGGTCGTCACCCTGATCCCGGCTCTGCAGGTCGTGATCACGCCCTTCCCGCCCGGCGAGACCCTGCAGCTGGTACTCACCCTGCTCGCGGTCGCCGCGATCTTCGCGCTCGTGAACACGATCATCGGCACCGTCGTGAAGATCGTCGCGTTCCCCCTCTACATCCTCACGCTCGGCCTGATCGGCTTCGTCATCAACGGCTTCCTACTGTGGCTGACGGCATGGATCACGAGCGGCTTCGGATGGGGCCTCGCGGTCGGCGACTTCTGGTGGGGCGTGCTCGCCGCGCTCATCATCTCGGTGATCAACGGCATCTTCGGCTTCATCCTGCGCCCGCAGAACAAGAACTCCCGCCGCGACTGAGGCCCCGGCCTCGAGCCGGAGCGTCGTCCCGCTCAGCGGGGTGTCCTCTCGGCGCGGTACTCGGTGCGTTCGATCTCCACCGCGGTGGCGAGCTCGGCCCAGTAAGCGTCGAGGGCCTCGGCCCGCGGGTCATCCGACGCATCGACCATCCCGGCCGTCTCGATGTAGGTCTCGAGCGCGTGCGCCCGCAGCGCGACATCCTGGAGCCCGGCCCGAGGATCACCGACACGCGTGGCCGTGAAGCTGTCCGCCGACCCGGTGCCCGCCGCCGACCCACCCGCGGCGAGGTTCGAGACCAGGTCATCGGAGTGCCGAAGCTGGATGAGCGTCTGATCGTGACCCAGCGAAGGCTGCTGCGGACTCCCCGCAGTCACCTGCATGCCGACGTCGTAGGGGCTCTCCGTCGCCAGGTGCGCCGCGATCATGCCCCCTTGCGAGTAGGCGACCACGTCGACCCGGTCGCCGGGCTCCGCCCCCGCCTCGGTCAGCGCATCGAGGGTCGCCTGGTACGACGCCGATGTGTGTCCCTGATACAGCTCGACGTTCGACTTCATGTCCCACGGCTCCTCCTTCCCGCCCTCCCACGGCGCACCGTTCCTCGTTCCCGCGATGTACGTCACGAAGCGGGTCCCCCCGTCGGCCATCGTGTACTTCTCCACCGCGACCTGTGCGGTCGAGGACGGCATCCGCCGGAGCGCGCCGGCGAGGTTCTGCGGCGCGGCAGGGGTCGAGGCCTTGACCGGAGTCACCCGGATCGGATCCGGCCGCCCCTTCAGCGGCGCCCCTGCGACTACCGCGCCGAGCCCCGTGGCGACGCCGATGAACGCCCCGGCCAGGAACAGAGGAGAGAGCAGGCCGCCCGCGTCGAACTGGCGTCCCGCCCCCTGGAACCGCCGATCCTCCCAGCCCGCCACCAGCCACTCGGCCATCGCCCCGACCCGCTCGTCGCCGCTCACCAACTGCTCCAGACGCGCCTCGGCCGCTGCCGCTGCCGCAGCATCGGTGAGGGCCAGCGCCTCGACCTCGGCCCGCAGCTCGACGACCTCGAAAGCATCGGCCATCAGCTCCGTGCCTACGCACGCGTCGAGGAGTTCGGCCGCCACGGCGCCGAGTCGCTCCGCACTCGCCGCCAAGGCGTGCACATCGACCTGCGGACAGGCGGCCGGTGCCGAGAGGATCACCTCCTGCGCTCGCACGACCGCGGAACGGGCGTCTTCGTAGCGCTCGGCCACGCCGCGCATCCGGGATCCGACGTCGCGCAGCTGTCCGGTGTCGACGGCGATCGCCCCGCCGTGCCCGATCTCGATCTCGAGCCCGCTCACCCCTGCGCTCCGAGCTCCCACTCGCGCACGGTCAGGTGTCCGAGTTCGACGCCCGTCTCCTCTCGGAGCCGTCCCAGCAGGTCGTGCAGCGCACGGAATCCTTCGGACTGCCAGTCCGCGTCGTCGACGAGTCCCACCAGCGCCGCACCCGCATCCTCCAGCATCGACACGGCCGCCCCGATCTCTCGGTGGGCGACGAGCCGAGCCCAGACCTCGGCGGAGGTGAACACACGTCCAGGGGAGAGCGAGTACATGGCTTCAGCCTGCGGGATCGGCCGACGTCTCTGAGCGCCATACCCACGGCCGGTGGAGAGGTGGGCCATCCTCCACGCTGTGCAGGATGGCCCGAGGCGGGCAGAATGTACCTGTGACGTCCCCCGTTCCCTTCCGCGTGATCTTCGTGTGCACAGGGAACATCTGCCGCTCCCCCATGGCCGAAGTCGTGTTCCGCGACCTCGCCGAGAAGCAGGGACTCGGGTCGCGCATCGTCTCTCGCAGCGCCGGAACCGGAGACTGGCACCTCGGCGAGCGCGCCGACGAACGCACGATCGAGTCGCTCTCCCGCCGCGGGTACGACGGCTCGCTCCACCGCGCACGGCAGTTCACGTTCGCCTCGTTCGCCGAGAACGACCTCGTCGTCGCACTCGACCGCACGCACGAACGCATCCTGCGGGAGTGGGCGCGCGACGAAGATGAGGAGGGCAAGGTCACCCTGCTGATGGCCTTCGACCCGAACGCCTCGACCCACGATGTCCCCGACCCCTACTACGCCGGGGCGGAGATGTTCGATTCGGTGCTCGGTATGATTGAGACGGCGACCCGGGGTCTGTTCCGCCAACTGGAGCCCGCCCTGCGCCAGCCCCGCACGCCCCGCATCTGAGGGGCCCGATCAGGAGGACTCCCCTGACTTTCCAGCCTTCGCTCCCGCCGCAGCCCCTGAGCCCGCTCGACGGTCGCTACCGCGGCGCCGTCACCGGTCTCGCCGACTTCCTCTCCGAAGCCGGACTCAACCGCGCGCGGGTCGAGGTCGAGGTCGAGTGGCTGATCGCCCTGACCGACCGCTCGCTGTTCGAGACGACGCCGCTCTCGGACGCCGACAAGGATCGCCTGCGCGCGCTGTATCGCGACTTCGGCCAGGCCGAGATCGACTGGCTCGCCGAGAAGGAAGCCGTCACGCAGCACGACGTGAAGGCGATCGAGTACCTCGTGCGCGACCGTCTCTCGACGCTCGGCCTCGACGCCATCGCCGAACTCACGCACTTCGCCGCCACGAGCGAGGACATCAACTCCGCCTCGTACGCACTCACCGTGAAGCGGGCGGTCGAGCAGGTCTGGCTCCCCGCTCTCGACACCGTCATCGCGAAGCTCCGCGAACTCGCCGTCGAGCACGCCGATGCGGCCATGCTCTCCCGCACGCACGGCCAGCCCGCGACCCCGTCGACCATGGGCAAGGAGCTCGCGGTGTTCGCGTGGCGTCTGGAGCGCGTGCGCGGTCAGATCGCGGCATCCGACTACCTCGCCAAGTTCTCGGGTGCGACCGGGACCTGGTCGGCGCATCTCGCGGCCGACCCCGACGCCGACTGGCCCACCATCGCCCGAGAGTACATCGAGGGCATGGGGCTGGGCTTCAACCTCCTGACGACCCAGATCGAGTCGCACGACTGGCAGGTCGAGCTCTACGACCGTGTGCGTCACGCCGGCGGCATCCTGCACAACCTCGCCACCGACATCTGGACTTACATCTCGCTCGGGTACTTCGCGCAGATCCCGGTCGCCGGGGCCACCGGCTCGTCGACGATGCCGCACAAGATCAACCCGATCCGCTTCGAGAACGCCGAGGCGAACCTCGAGATCTCGGGCGCTCTGCTCGCCTCGCTCGGCCAGACGCTCGTCACCAGCCGCCTGCAGCGCGACCTGACCGACTCGACCACGCAGCGCAACATCGGTGTGGCCTTCGGACACTCGCTCCTCGCGCTCGACAACCTGCGTCGCGGCCTCAACGCGATCTCGCTCTCGCGCGACGTGCTGCTCGCCGACCTCGACGTGAACTGGGAGGTGCTCGCCGAAGCCATCCAGACCGTCATCCGCGCCGAGGTGGTGGCCGGTCGGTCCACGATCACGGATCCGTACGCGCTCCTCAAGGAGCTCACGCGCGGTCACCGGGTGGGCGCGGCCGAGCTCGCGACGTTCGTCGAGGGCCTCGAGATCGGGGATGCCGCCAAGCAGCGACTCCTCGCGCTGACCCCCGCGACCTACACCGGCATCGCGGAGCGCCTGGCCCGCTGACCCGCTCTCGCCGCTAGGCCGGTTCGCCGGAGTGGCGCTCGACGTGATCGCGCGGCATGAACGCGGCAGCGAGCAGCGTGAGCATGGCCGTCGCGGCGACGGCGACGAACACCCACACCGAGGCGTGGATGATCGTCTCCGGGTCGTCGGCGCCCGCACCCTGCGCGATGACCGCGTTGGAGATCGCGCCGAACACCGCCACGCCCACCGCACTCCCGGCGGAACGAGCGAAGGCGTTCATGCCCGTCACGGCACCGCGTTCCCCCCAGCCCACCGAGGACTGTGCGGCGATCAGGGTCGGGGCAGCCGACCAGCCGAGGCCGAAGCCGAGCACGAACGCGATCACCGACATCACGAACGGGTTCGGCCACGAGGAGACCGCGGCGAGCACGGTCGCCGCGAACGTGGCGATGCTCATGCCGATCAGGGTGGTGCGGCGGAAGCCGATGCGCAGGTACAGTCGTCCGACGTTCGCCGCGGCGATGGGCCAGCCGAGCGTCAAGGCGGCGACCGCCAGACCGGACAGGAGGGGCGCGATGCCCAGTGACCCTTCCAGGTACGCGGGGGCGAAGCTGGTCACACCGATCATGAGCGCCCCCACCCCGAGTGACACGAGCGTGGTCGTCAGGATCAACGGCCGCGCCGCGAGCCGGAGGTCGACGATCGGCTCCGCCGCCCGCCGCTCGACCATCGCGAAGAACGCGAGGGCCACGACGCCCACCCCGAAGCAGAGCGCACTCGGCACGGAGATCCAGTCCCAGGCGTTCCCACCCTCGAGCATCCCGAGGATGAGGCCGGTGAGCCCGATCGTGAGCAGGACGGCCCCGGCGTAGTCGATCCGGTGCCGACGGGTCTGCTTCTCCTCCTTGTACTTGAGCTGCAGCATCCACGCGGCGATCAGACACAGGGGGATGTTCACCCAGAAGATCCATCGCCACGCGTCGAGCTGCGCGAAGATGCCGCCGAGCGCGGGTCCGACCACGGAAGAGACCGCCCACACGCTCGCGATGTACCCCTGCACCTTCGCGCGCTCGGCGACCGTGTAGATGTCTCCCACGATCGTCATCGCCATCGGAGCGACCGCGCCCGCCCCCAAGCCCTGGATGAGGCGGAACAGGATGAGCGCGGGCATGCTCCACGCGAACCCGCAGAGCACGGAGCCGAGCAGGAACAGGGCGATCCCGAGGAGGATGATCGGCTTGCGGCCCACCGTGTCGGCAAACCGGGAGTAGATGGGGACGCTCACCGCTTGCGCCAGCAGATACACCGAGAACAGCCAGGGGAACTGCTGGTAGCTGCCGAGATCGCGGACGATGCTCGGGACCGCGGTCGCGAGGATCGTGGCGTCGATCGCGATGAGGCCGGTGGCGAGCATCAGCGCGCCGAGGATGGGGCCTCGCGCCGAGCGGAGTCCGATGGAGGCGCGGTCGACGGGGGCGGTCACTTCAGGAACAAGCGGTCGGACGGCGCGACTATTCCGGACGAGGGCGGAACAGCAGGGGATGCCGCACGCCCGACGGTCACGACGAAGCCGCGCGTCCGGGCTGCTCGCCGTCCGCCTCGCCCTCGGGCTCGGGGCCGTCGTAGAGCACCGGACGGTCGATGGTCTTGGTGACATCGGCGGGGTCGACCGCCAGAATCAGCATCGCGAGGATCAGGAGCGTGACGATGAACGCGCCACCGCCGACCACGAGGCCGAGCGCGACCGGGGTCAACCCGTCATAGCTGCCGTTCGCGATCGCCGTGTTCACCCTGGCGGTGAAGGCTCCGGTCGAGACCAGGGTCACGACCATGGCGAAGACACCGCAACCCAGCGCGATCAGCAGCAGGTGCAGCGGGCGCAGGATGTCCCGACGGGTGGGCTTCTCGTCGCTCATCGCGTTCCTCCGTGCTCCGCAGCGGCGGTGTCGTCGTTCGATTCGGAGACCGCGGTGACGGTGTCCACTCGCTTCGGGGTGAGGCCGGCGATGCCGAGGAAGACGGCGAGGATCGCCGCGTACCCACCGAACATCCCGACGCCGAGGATGATGCCGGACAACACGAACGTGCCGGCCTTCTCGATCGTGTACTCCTGGACGAAGCCGGCCGGGATCAGCAGCAGCACGATCCCGAGCAGCACCCCCAGCGCGCCGACCGTGATCGCGTCACGGGACAGCGGATCGGCGTTTCGACGAGAGCGGATGCCGGCGAGGAGCTCGATGCCGCCGCTCAGGATCGCCCAGGTCGAGACGACGATGAAGAACAGGTCATCGGAGCGCCAGGCCGGGATGCCGCTCACGGCGCCGGCGAGGGTGCCGAGGACGCCGAGCAGGATGTACGGCCAGCGGGACCCCGCGGGGAGCACCAGCCACGCGGCCAGCAGCTGGATGAGCGCGGTGACGAAGACGAAGCCGCTGAACACCGAGAGGCCGACGGGAGCGGAGTGGTCCGACGAGAAGGTGATCATCAGGGCGGCGACGGCGGCGAACAGTGCGCGCAGCAATTGCACGTGGCGCATGGTGAATGCGCGAGCAGGGGCAGACATGACGATCCAGAGTCCTCCGGGGTGTTCCTCCCAGTCTACGCGGGGGCGCAGAGCCGCAACGCCCGCGGCGTGCGGAGGAGGTTTCGTGAAGCCCGGCGGATCTCCCCAGATCGATTGCCGGGCTTCACGACGTACGCAGCAAGGGGGGCATCACTGCGTCAGGCCGGTCCTCGCACGGTCGGGCACCCTACCTGCGACGACGGCCAAGTGACCCCACATGCCCACCCGGTCCCCTGAGGTATGCGCGTGCGGTCGTATGCTCACTCTAGGGCGGTGGGCTTCACATACCGGATGGGGGCTGTGATGAGTTACGAATATGACGCGCGCAGACCCGGATCCGGCGCATTCGCGGGAGCGCTGCGCGACGCGATCAACGCCAGGGACGTGACACTCTCCTGGTTGCAGCAACAGCTCAATGCGCGCGGGAACCGCGTCTCGATGGCCACCCTGAGCTACTGGCGCTCCGGCGCCCGGCACCCCGAGGGCGTGCAGTCGCTCGCCGCACTCGCCGACATCGAGGACCTCCTCCGACTCGAGGCCGGGGCCCTGAGCAGGCTTCTCCGGTCGACGAACCGCACGGGACCGCTCGGGCCCAATCAGTTCCCGATCGATGAGGAAGAGCTCGAGCGCGCGGTCATGGACGCGTTCCAGGCGCTCGGTGCGTCGTATCCCGACACCTCCCGAGAGCTCACGACGCACTCGGTGACGGATGTCGGGGCCGACGGCAACATCGCCTACAGCGTCACCCGCAGCATCGTGCAGTCCACGGTCGGCACCATCACGGCGATCCCGTTCCTGGAGATCACTCCCGGGGTTCGCACGCCCGCACCCGTGATCGAAGCCGTCTCCGGAGGCAGGATCGCCGCACGGTACTCCCACCCCGACGGCGAGGTCCACGGGGTGCTGTTCGAGCTCGATATCCCTCTGACGGCCCCGGACACCGCGATGGTCGAGTGGTCGGCGGAGTATCCGCCCGACTACCCGGAGACGCGCGACACCGGGCACGCGCTGGCCCAGAAGGCCCGGGAACTGCTGGTGTGGACCCGTTTCCATCCGGATGCGATCCCGGACTGGTGCGAGGAGCACCTCGAGACGCCTGAAGGCGTGACCCTGACACCGCTACCGCCGCCCCGAGGCACCTCGGTGCACCTGGTGCGCCGGGCGTTCGGCCCCGGTGCGCTCGGCCTGCGCTGGGGATACGGACCCCGCGAGGATCAGCCCGGCTGATCACCGGTCGCCACCGGGCGGCCAGGGGTGTTCGACCACTGGCTCCAGGATCCGGGGAACACCTTCGCCTCGATGCCCACCTCGTGCAGGACCAGCGCGGTGTGCGCGGCGGTCACGCCCGAACCGCAGTACGCAGCCACCGGTGTGCCCGGGGTCACCCCGACCGCCGCGAGGGTGGCGAGCACGGTATCGGTGTCGAGGAGTCTCCCCTGGTCGTCGAGGTGGAGCGTGGTCGGCAGGTTGCGCGCGCCCGGGATGTGACCGGCCACCGGGTCGAGCGGCTCGGTCTCGCCGCGGTACCGCTCGGGGGCGCGCACGTCGAGCAGGACTCCGGTTTCCGGGAACGCCGCCGCCTCGTCGATCGAGAGGGCATCGCGCCCGATCTCACCGAGCACCACGTCGCCGGGCTCCGGGCTCACGTCATCGGTCGCGACCTCGAATCCCTCGGCCTGCCACCCGCGGAGGCCGCCGGCGAGCACGCGCACGTCGACCCCTGCCTGCCGCAGCAGCCACCACGCGCGCGCCGCCGCCGTGCCCTTGGCATCGTCGTAGGCGACCACCGTGTCGCCCGCGCGGACGCCCCAGCGCCGAGCCGCGGCCTGGAGCGTGGCCGTCGACGGCAGCGGGTGCCGTCCGTCCGAGGGCTCTCCGTGCGTGGAGAGCTCCGTGTCGAGCGCGGCGAACACGGCGCCGGGGATGTGTCCCGTGAGGTAGTCGTCGTGCCCCGCCTCCGGGCGATCCAGCCGCCACCGCACATCGATCACGCGCACCGGTGCGCCCCGGGTCAACAGGTCGTTCAGCTCGACGGCACTCACGAAGTCGCTCATGCTGCGAGGCTACCGAATCCCCGGGTCACCCCGTCCTCACCTTCGAATCGCGTGAATGGCCGCATCCGGCGCCGGAATCGGACCATTTGCGCGATTCGAAAGAGGATTCCGGCCACTAGGCTCGATCCGGCAACGTCGAGAAAGGGCCCACGATGCCCTCTCGACTTCGCTGGATGCGATTCCGCCCGGAGGAGGCCGCGCTCCTCGCGATCACCGCGGTCTGGGGTGGCACCTTCCTGCTCGTGCACTGGGCGATGGACCATTCCGGACCCTGGTTCTTCGTGGCCATCCGCTTCCTGATCGCGGGTTTGATCAGCGTCGTGATCTTCCGCCGGGTGCTGCGCGGGATCCGGTGGCGCGACGTCGGCGCGGGCGTGGCGATCGGGGTGATGATCTACCTCGGCTACGGCTTGCAGACGCAGGGGCTGCAGACGATCGACAGCAGCACCTCCGCCTTCATCACCGCGATGTACGTGCCCCTGGTCCCGCTCGCGCAGTGGGCCGTGTTCCGCACGCGTCCTCCGGTCCTGGCCTTCGTCGGCGCGGGGCTGGCGTTCGTGGGACTGCTGTTCATCGCCGGGCCCGACGCCTTCGCGCTCACCCTCGGCACCGGTGAGATCGTGACCATGATCAGCACGCTGCCGATCGCCGCCGAGATCATCCTGATCAGCCTCTTTGCGGGAAAGGTCGATCTCGGCCGCATCACGGTGATCCAACTGCTGACGGCCGGCGTCCTGGGGCTGCTCACGATGCCCGTGGTGGGTGAGAGCGTGCCGGAGTTCTCGTGGATCTGGGTCGGCTGCGCGGTCGGCCTCGGAGCGGCGAGCTGTCTCATCCAGCTGACGATGAACTGGGCGCAGAAGTCGGTCTCCCCCACGCGCGCGACCATCATCTACGCGGGTGAGCCGGTGTGGGCCGGCGTCATCGGACGCATCGCCGGGGAGCGCCTACCCGCGACTGCACTCATCGGCGGGGCACTCGTTGTGCTCGGGATCCTCGCGAGCGAGCTGAAGCTCGTGCGGCGCACTCCGGCGGAACGCCCGTCTGACAGGTAGACAAACAGGAAGACATCCGAGGGTCGGGGAATACTCCGCTGGACTGCGCGTTGCACCCGGCATGATTGAAACTTCAACCGTCGCTCCGGTCGCCACGGAACGCACGCGCGTCCGGGTGCCGCTGCGCTTCGGCGACGGCTTCTCCACGACCGCCGACGTCGTCACCTTCGACGGGCTCGTCGACGGCCGCGAGCACCTGCTGCTCGGACTCGGCGATTGGCGTGCAGCGCTCGAACGCGCGACCGAAGGCGGGGAAGCCCCGCTCGTGCGCCCGCACAGC
Organism: Microbacterium sp. J1-1; assembly: GCF_024498615.1. Classification (NCBI taxonomy): domain Bacteria; kingdom Bacillati; phylum Actinomycetota; class Actinomycetes; order Micrococcales; family Microbacteriaceae; genus Microbacterium; species Microbacterium sp. J1-1. The sequence continues at coordinate 3,541,077 of NZ_CP089590.1, forward strand.
GAGTGCCTGACCGGCGACGTCTTCGGCTCGGAGCGCTGCGACTGCGGCCCGCAGCTGCGCGAAGCCGTGGAGCGGATCGCGGAGGACGGCGGCTTCCTGCTCTACCTGCGACAGGAAGGTCGGGGCATCGGTCTCTACGCCAAGCTCGACGCCTACGCCCTGCAGGACGCGGGGCTGGACACCTACGAGGCGAACGTCGCCCTGGGACACGGCGAGGACGAGCGCGACTACACCGTGGCCGCCCAGATGCTGAACGCGATCGGCGTCGACGGCATCCGCCTGCTCAGCAACAACCCCGACAAGGCCGTGCAGCTTGAAGCGCTCGGCATCCGCGTGACCGAGCGGGTGCGCACCGAGGTGCACCTGTCGGAGTCCAACTCGCGCTACCTGCAGGCCAAGAGGGACCACACGGCGCACACGCTCGACCTGTCGGCGGCGTGACACCCGGCGTGACACCCGAGGAGGACACCATGACGGCGGAGCAGCAGCATCCGCGGCGACTCGACGACACCGAGATGGACACCTGGCTCCCCGTCATCCGGTTCGTCCAGCTCCTCCCGCAGGTGCTCGACCGCACCCTCAAGGAGGAGGTCGGCCTCAACCACGCCCGCTACGCCATCCTCGTCACACTCGCCGGGCAGGGGGACGGCATCGTCACGATGACCGAACTGGCACGCATCGCGGGGCTCAGCCGCTCACGCCTGAGCCATGCCCTCGACTCGCTCGAGGAGCGTGGCTGGGTCGAGCGCACGTCCTGCAGCACCGACAAGCGAACCCTGTCGGCCGCTCTCACCCCTGCGGGTCGGGAGATGCTGCGCACGGCGGCTCCGGTGCACGTCGAGCAGGTGCGCGAACTGGTGCTGGATCCGCTCACCCCCGAGGAGCGCGACCAGCTCGGGTCGATCCTCGGCAAGTTGCTGCCGGGAGTCACCGCAGCCCTGTAAAGGTCCGGTTCTGCTCTGAGCAGAACCGCTCGAAGCCTCCACAGACACCGGTTTATCGTGAGGCATGGCCGACATCGTCCCGTTCCCGCGCACTCCTCGTTCCGACCGTCCACAGCCCCACGGACCCGAGCCCCTGTGGCGACACCTCCTGGGCGACCAGCTGCGCCGACGTCGACACGACCGCGACGAGACGCTCACCGTCACCGCGGAGAAGGCCGGCCTCTCGCCGCAATACCTCTCCGAGGTCGAGCGCGGGTTGAAGGAGCCGTCGAGCGAGATGATCGCCGCCATCGCGGGGGCTCTGGACACGAGCCTGATCGAGCTCACGAGCGCCGTCGCCGAGGAACTCCGCGCGACCACCACGGTCCCGCGCGGCGCCTTCGCTCTCGCCGCCTGAGCCGCGCGCGTCAGCCATCCGTCCGGCAGCGTGCTCACCTGCCCTGCGGCGTGCTCACCTGCCCGGCAGCGTGCTTCACCTGCATGAGCCGCGGACGGATGCATGACCACGAGCACCGCGCCACTCATGCATCCGTCCCCGAGTCATGCATCCGTCTGTCATCATCCGTCCGTCATCCGTCCGCGAGTCATGCATCCGTCCCCGAGTCATGCATCCGTCCGCGAGTCGTGCATCCGTCCGCGAGTCATGCATCCGTCCGCGAGTCATGCATCCGTCCGCGAGTCATGCATCCGTCCGAGGGGGTCGTCAGGTGCGCGCGCCCAGCACGGTGTCGATCAGGCCGTAGTCCCGGGCGGCGGAGGCGGTGAAGACCCGGTCTCGGTCGGTGTCGGCGCGCAGCTCCGGAACCGTGCGACCCGTGTGCTCGGCGAGGATCTCTTCCATGTCGGAGCGCACCCGCACCACCTCGTCCGCCGCGAGGATCAGGTCGGGGATCGCACCTCGGGACTGTCCCGCGGGCTGATGCAGCACGATGCGCGCGTGCGCGAGGGCGGCTCGCTCCCCAGATTCACCCGCGGCGACGAGCAGCGCTGCGGGTCCGATCGCCTGTCCGACACACGTCGTGGCGATGCGCGGGCGGATGTGCCGCATGGTGTCGTAGATCGCCAGCGCCGCTCCGGGGTCGCCGCCCTCGCTGTTGATGTAGAACTGGATGCCGGACTCCGGGCTGTCGGCGTCGAGGTGCAGCAGTTGGGCGATCAGCGCGTTGGCGACGCCCGCATCGATGCCGGTGCCGAGATAGATGACGCGCTCGGCGAGGAGGTGCGAGTACACGTCCATGACCCGCTCCCCCCGGGGATGCTGCGCGATCACGTTCGGGATCGTGTAGCTGCTCATGCGTCCGCCCCCAGTCCGACCCGCGGGCGTCGTCGCGGCATCACCTCGGCGATCGAAGCCACGATCCCGTCGATGAACCCGTACTCCTGCGCCTGGGTCGCGGTGTACCAGCGGTCGTGGAGCGAATCCTCGAAGATGCGCTCGAGGGGCTGCCCCGTGTCGGCGGAGATGAGTCCGAGCACGGTGTCACGCATGTGGCGCAGATCGTCGGCCTGCGTCTCGAGCTCGCCGGCGGACCCGCCGATCCCCGCGGACCCCTGATGCATCAGGATGCGCGCGTGCGGGAGGGCGCGTCGCTTGCCCGGCGTGCCCGCGGAGAGCAGGAACTGCCCCGCACTGCAGGCAAGGCCCAGGGCCAGGGTCGCGACGTCGTTCGGGACGAGTTGCATGAGGTCGCGGATCGCGAGCATGGACGGCACGGAGCCGCCGGGCGAGTGGATCCAGAGGGCGATGTCGGCGACGGGGTCCTCGGACGACAGTGCGAGCAGCTGCGTCATCAGCAGGGTGCCGTTGTCGTCGTCGAGCGCGCCGTCGAGCACGAGCACCCGCTCGTGGAACAGCGCACGCCGGGCCTCGGGGCCGAAGTGCGGGATGGGGTTGTCTTCGCTCATGCCCCCAGCTTCCGCTCTCGCGTGCCGCGTCCGGCGGGATTCTGCCGTGGGCGGCTCTGCCCTGAGCAGATGTCGAAAACGCGCCGTAACATCGCCGACTCACGGCACCCCTACCCTCGAGCTCATGGCGAAGCAGAAGGCACCGGCCTGGCAGTGGTCGGAAGACGGACTCAACTTCCGCACCCGCAAGTGGGTGCGCCCGGAAGACCTCAATGCGAACGGCTCCCTGTTCGGCGGGAGCCTGCTGAAGTGGATCGATGAGGAGGCGGCGATCTACGCGATCGTCCAGCTCGGCAACTACCGCGCCGTCACCAAGCACATCTCGGAGATCAACTTCGAAGCCTCCGCGGTGCAGGGGGATCTGATCGAGATCGGCCTGCAGGCCACACACTTCGGCACGACCTCATTGACGATGCGCGCGGTGGCCCGCAACATGATCACCCGCAAGCGCATCCTGACGATCGAGAAGATCGTGTTCGTGAGCCTGGACGACGACGGGGTGCCCACCCCGCACGGCTACCACGAGATCACCTACGATCGCGATCGGATGCCGACCGAGCGCATCGCGACCGGGACGATCCGACTGCCCTCGCTCTGACGCGGATCCCCCTGCGGCTACGCGGGAACGGCCTCTGCCGGCGCGCCGTTGCGGGAGGAATCGGCGACCGTGAAGGCCTGCGCGAGATCCGCGATCAGGTCATCGACGTCCTCCAACCCGATCGACAGCCGCAGCACATCGGCGGCCGGGCGGGCCTCGGGCGGCACGGGCCGGTGGGTGAGCGCCGCCGGGTGCTGGATCAGCGAGTCCACGCCGCCGAGCGAGACGGCATGGGTGAACAACCTCGTCGCCGTCGTCACGGCGGAGGCGGCAGCGAATCCGCCGCGCATCCGGATCGCGATCATCGCCCCCGTGCCGCGCATCTGCCGTTCCAGGATGCCGCGCGGATCGCCGTCGAGCCCGGGATAGAAGACCTCGGCGACCTCCGGCCGGTCGATCAGCCACTGCACGACCCGCTGCGCACTCCCCTGCTGGTGCCGCACCCGCACCGGCAGGGTCGTGAGGCCGCGGTGCAGCAGGTACGCCCCGAGCGGATGCAGGAGCCCCCCGGTCACCGCCCGCACGCGGCGCAGCGCCTCCGCGGTCTCTTCGCTGCAGGCGACGACACCGGCGATGACATCGCCGTGGCCGCCGAGGTATTTGGTGGCGCTGTGCAGCGACATCGCGGCGCCCAGATCGATCGGGTTCTGCAGCACCGGGGTCGCGAACGTGTTGTCGACCACGACCGGCACCGACCCGGCCTGGCGCACCACATCGGCGATGTCGGCGATGTCGAGGGTCGGGTTCGCCGGGGTCTCGACGACGACGAGGCCGGTGTCCGGACGCACGGCGGCGGCGACCTCGTCGGGATGGCAGTACGTGGTCTCGACGCCGAGCAGTCCGGAGCCGAGCAGGTGATCGGTGCCGCCGTAGAGCGGACGCACCGCGACCACGTGGCGTGCGCCCGTCGCGCCGGTGTGCGCGAGGATCACCGCTGTCATCGCCGCCATCCCCGAGGCGAACGCGACCGAGGCCTCTGCATGCTCGAGTTCGGCCAGAGCGTCCTCGAACCGGGCGGCCGTGGGGTTCCAGAGCCGGGCGTAGACCATGCTGCCGTCCGCCGGCGGGCGACCACCTGTGGCCATGGCCTCGTACGAGTCGCCCCCGCGCTCGATGTCGGGGAGCGGATTGGTCGTCGACAGGTCGATCGGCAACGCGTGCACCCCGAGACCCTCGAGGTCGGAACGGCCGCTGTGAACGGCGACGGTGTCGGGATGCAACGGTGCAGTCATGCCTCCACGTTGCCGGAATCGCGGCGCTTTTGCAGGAAGTCGACAGGATCCACCGTGAATCGAGGCTGTTTCGCTATTCTGTGCAGGATCCGTCCGACGAAGGAGCCGAAGGTTGGCGAAAGCACAACTCGATGAGACCGACCTCGAACTGCTCGCGGTCCTCACCCGCGACGCCGAGATCACGAACAAAGCCCTGGCGCACCGCCTGCGTCTCGCCGAGTCGACCTGCGCGCATCGCGTGCGCTCCCTGCGCGAGCGCGGGGTGATCCGCGACACCCGCATCCGTGTGGATGGCGCAGCCCTGGGCTTCCCGCTGCAGGCGATCATCAAGGTGCGGCTCGCGAATCACACGGGCGACAAGGTGACGGCGTTGTTCGATGCGCTCGCCGGCGTCCCGCGTGTGCTGCAGGTGTTCCACGTCGCCGGCGTCGACGACTTCCTCGTGCATGTGGCTGTGGAGGACGCGACGGCGCTCCGCGACATCGTCCTCGAGCACATCACCGTCCATCCCGTCGTGCGCGGCACCGAGACCCAACTCGTGTTCGAACTGCGCGACGGCCCCGGCCCCCTCCCCCGCTGACCCCCCTCCCGTCCCGTCCCCCCCGTCCCGTCCCCCGTCCCGTCCCCCGCCGGTTGCGGGATCAAAAGTGCGCCGGAGACGGGGCTGTCAGGCGCGTTTCTGCACTCGCACGCGACAAGATGGAACGCGCGTCAAGATGGAACGCGCGACAAGATGGAACACGCGAGCAAGGGAGCACCATGAGCCGCAGCGCGACCGCCGCCACGCAGAGCATCCGCGAGATGCGGGACTTCCTCTTCGCCCATGCGACGGACTACGCGGCCGCGCGAGCAGGGTTCGCCTGGCCCGAGGTCGACGAGTTCAACTTCGCCCTCGAATGGTTCGACGTGGTCGCCGCCGAGAAGCCGGATCGCCCCGCGGTGCAGATCGTCGAAGCCGACCTGAGCCTGCGCACCTGGACCTACGGCGAGCTCTCGACGCGATCCGACCAGGTCGCCGCCTGGCTCACCGGCCTCGGCCTCCGCCGGGGCGACCACGTGATCGTGATGCTGAACAACACGATCGAGCTGTGGGAGGTGATGCTGGCGATCACGAAGATCGGCGCGGTGTCGATCCCCACGTCCACGCTCCTGTCGGCATCGGACCTCGAGTACCGCGTCGACCACGGCCGCGCCCGCGCCGTCATCACCCTCGGAACCCTCGGCGACCGGCTCCTGACCCTCGACCCCGGCATCATGCGCATCGGTGTGGGCGACGGCATCCCCGGGGGGTGGGAGCGCTTCGACGACTCGGCCGACGCCCCCGCCACCTTCGAGCCGGTCGGACCCACCCCCGCGTCCGACACCGCTCTGCTCTACTTCACCTCGGGCACCACGAACCGCCCGAAGCTCGTGCAGCACACCCACGTCTCGTACCCGGTCGGACACCTGTCGACCATGTGGTGGCTCGGGGTGCGCCCCGACGACGTGCACCTCAACATCTCGTCGCCCGGTTGGGCGAAGCACGCCTGGTCGAGCTTCTACTCGCCGTTCCTCGCCGAGGCGACCGTGTTCGTCTACAACTACGCGCGCTTCGACGCGAACACCCTCATGCAGGTCATGGAGACTCACCACGTCTCGACGTTCTGTGCACCGCCCACCGTCTGGCGGATGCTGATCCAGGCCGATCTCTCGCGTCTCACCCACCCTCCGCGCGAGCTGGTCGGTGCGGGTGAACCGTTGAATCCCGAGGTCATCGACCGGGTGCGCGATGCGTGGGGCGGCACGATCCGCGACGGGTTCGGGCAGACCGAGATGACGGCGTGCATCGGGAATTCTCCGGGTCAGACCGTGAAGGTCGGATCCATGGGGCGTCCCCTCCCCGGCTACCCCGTCGTCCTGCTCGACCCGGTCACCGGGGCCGTCGTCGAGCACGAAGGGGAGATCGCACTTGATCTGACGAACCCGCCGCTCGGGTTGATGGCGGGCTACTTCGACGACCCGGAGAAGACGGCGCAGTCACGCGCCGGCGGCTACCACCACACCGGTGACATCGCGGTGCGCGATGCCGACGGATACCTCACCTACGTCGGGCGCTCCGACGACGTGTTCAAGGCCTCGGACTACAAGATCTCGCCGTTCGAGCTCGAGTCGGTGCTGCTCGAACACGACCTCGTGGTCGAGGCGGCGGTGATCCCGAGCCCGGATCCGACACGGTTGGCCGTGCCGAAAGCGTATGTCTGCCTTACCCCCGGAGCCACAGTCGCCGACACGGACGCCGCCCAAGCGATCTTCACCTACGCCCACGAGCGCCTGTCGTCGCACCTGTGGGTGCGGATCATCGAGTTCGTGCCCGAGCTGCCGAAGACCATCTCCGGCAAGATCCGTCGTGTCGAGCTGCGTGGGCGCGAGGCCGCGCGCGTGGAAGCCGGCGACGAAGCCGGACAGCACCGCGACCGCGACTATCGCTGACGGCTCAGGGGACCACCGCGATCGACGCGGTCGTCGGTGACGTCACCACGCGCGCCGTTTTGGACCCGACCGCGGGCCTCGACACCGGCACGGCTGCGGGCAATGCCTCATCCGTCTCACGCGCCGGCCGTCCGGCACCGGCCGCGGTCATGATGGCCCGCACGACACCGCCGATCACCAGCATCCCGACCAGCGCCGCTCCCGAAAGGATCAACGGCGTCCATTCCTGGGCGAACGACGCCGTGACGCTCAGCAGCGCACCGACGATCCACACCCCCACGGCTCCCCCGGCGAGCCCTCCGGACCCGCGGATCACCGCGACCGCCGCCACGATCGCACAGGCGGCGGCGATCGCCGCGCCCACATAACCGATCGGCACCATCACCGCAGCCAGATCGCTGGCCACTCTCATTGTCGTCATGACGACCCCCCGTCAGCGGAAATCCCGCTACCTCGACACTAGAAGTGTGTCCCGGAAAGGCCATCCGTCTCAAGTCCGATCCACATCATCCTGCAGACGGATATCTCGCTGGCGCGAAGGCGGCGTGGCGGACCCTCAGCGCCGACTCGGCCACCGCAGCCGGCGGGCGCGCACCACGCGCACGGGCTGGGTGACGACGGCGTCCACGACCATCGAGCCGTCGGTCGGTCCGACGATCGCGATCGCCGAGGTCTCGGTCGCCTCGGCAGGCGCGACCGGGAGATGCGCGAGCGCCCGGTGCGCGCGGATGTAGGCGGGCACCAGCAGCACGATCGCCCCCACCCAGGCGAGCGGATTGCTCAGGGCGACGCCGTCGAACCCGATCCAGGCTCCGAGGACGATGGCTGCCCCGACGCGCATCACCAACTCGATCACGCCGGTCACGGTGGGCACGAGCGTGTGGCCGAGGCCCTGGAGTGCGCCGCGCAGCACGAACAGCATGCCGAGCGCCCAATAGCCGCAGCCGTTGATGATCAGCATCCGATGCGCCATGTCGACGACGTCGTCGGATCCCTCTCCGATGAACAGGCGCACCATCGGCGCACCGAAGGCGATCAGCAGCACGCCGAGCACCACGCCGGCGCCGACCGCCATCCACGTCGCTTCGACGACACCACGACGGATGCGATCGGGCCGACGTCCGCCGTGGTTCTGCGCCACGTACATCGAGACCGCGAGGCCGAGCGAGGAGAGCAGCGCGACCGCGAGACTGTCGACCCGGGATCCCGTCGTGTACGCGGCGACGGCATCAGCTCCGAGGGTGTTCAACGCCACCTGCACGGTGAGCGTGCCGATCGCGATGATCGAGGCCTGGAAGCCCATCGGCAGGCCGAGGCGCAGGTGCTCGGCGATGTCGTCCCGCCCGATGCGCCAGTCGGCACGGCGGAGGTGCAGCATGGGCAGGCGGCGGCGCACGAACTCGAGACACAGCGCCACCGAGACGGCCTGCGCCACGACGGTCGCGAGGGCGGCTCCGCCCACACCCCATCCGAGCGGGCCGACCATCAGGACGACGAGTCCGACGTTCAACGCACAGGCGATGGTGAGGAAGACCAGGGGCGTCTTGGAGTCGCCGATGGCGCGGATGATCGCCGAGAGGTAGTTGAAGAACATGGTCGCGCTGGCGCCCAGGAAGCTGATCTGCGTGAAGGTCGTGGCTTCGGGCATGAGCTCGGCCGGTGTCTGCAGCAGCGCCAGGATGGGACCGGCGAGCAGCGGCGCCGCGACCGTGAGGATCACACTGGTGATGGCGCTGAGGAACACACCCGTCGCGACGGAGCGGCGTACGGCGGCATCGTCACGCGCGCCGAACGCCTGCGCGATCGGGATCGCGAATCCACTCGTCAGACCCCAGGCGAACCCGAGGAGCAGGAACAGCAGGCTGCCGGTTGCACCCACGGCGGCGAGCGAGGTGACGCCGAGGTGCCTGCCGACGACGATCGCGTCGGCGAACTGGTAGAGCTGCTGGACCACATTGCCGAGCAGGAGGGGGATGGAGAAGGCAAGGATGACGCGCCACGGACGGCCCGTGGTGAGGGAGGTGGCCATGAAGGAGCGGCTCGCAGAGCTGGGGGATGGATCGGGGTGCACACCAGCATATCGAATCGATTCGAAGGCGGGGTCAGGCGGACTTCGCCGGGAGCAGACGCTTGCGCAAGGCCAGGAAGAGCTGGAGATGCCGGAAGGCTCAGAGCAGACCGGTGTCGCGGGCGATGGCGATGGCGCGGGCACGACTGTCGGCGCCGAGCTTCTCGAACACGTGCACGAGGTGCGTCTTCACGGTGGCCTCCGTCACGAACAGGGTCTTCGCGATCTCGCGGTTCGAGGCGCCCGTGTCGAGCAGCCGGAGCACCGCCAGCTCACGTTCGGTCAGCCGCACCCGCGGTGCGCGCATGACCTGCACGACCCTTTCGCTGAGTTCCGGGGTGAGCACGAGCCCTCCGGCGGCCGCCTGACGGATCGCGCGAACGATGTCTTCGGGTGCCACATCCTTCAGCAGGTACCCGGATGCGCCGGCTTCGATCGCCCCGAGGATCTCGGCGTCACGGTCGAACGTGGTCAGGATGAGGACGGCGGGCGCCGGATCCAGCCCGCGGAGCGCGGCCGTCGTCTGCACACCGTCCATGCCATCACCGAGCCGCAGATCGCAGAGCACGACGTCCGGATGCAGGTGTCGCGCGAGAGCCACGGCCTCCTCGCCGGAGGCGGACTCCCCGACCACCTCGACGTCGTCACGATGGTCGAACAGCGAGCGCACTCCGGCCCGGACGATCGGATGGTCGTCGACGAGCAGCACGCGTACGGCGGTCATGCCGTGCCCTCCGTCCGCTGCGCCGGCGCTGTTCCACCGAGCGGGACATGGGCGGACAACGCGGTGCCGTCGCCCGGGGCGCTCTCCACGTCGAGCCCTCCGCCGAGTTCCCGCAGCCGCGCGCGCATCGACCGCAGCCCGTAGCCCCCGCCCCGGCTGCCGATTCCGCCCTGCGTGTCCCAGTGCCGGGCGTCGAAGCCGATCCCGTCATCGACGATGTCGAGCCGCACCGCGTCACCGGCGTCGGCCAGGGTGACCACGACGCGAGAGGCCTCGGCATGGGACCGGACGTTCGCGAGAGCGGACTGCGCCGTCCGCAACAGGGCGACCTCCGCGTCGATGCCGAGCGCCGGGAGGTCGTCGTCGGCGTTCAGCGTGCCCTCGATCCCGGTCTCTTCGGCCAGTCGTGCGAGCATGCGGGCGAGCGCGTCGCCGAGCGCGGTGGACTCGAGTTCGGCCGGCATCAGCGCGTTCACGATGCGCCGCGCGTCCGCCATCCCCTCCGTGGCGAGCGCACCGATCTGTTCGAGCGCGCGGGTGCGCTGTGCCGGATCATCCGCCTCCAGCGCCGACCGTGCCAGCATCCCGATCGAGGACACGCTCTGCGCGACCGTGTCGTGGATGTCGCGAGAGACCCGGGTGCGTTCCGCGCTCGCCCCCGACTCGCGCTGGGTACGGGCGAGCTCGTCCTGCAGGGCCGCCATCTCCTCCTGCGTCGCGACGAGAGACGCGATCAGTCGACGCCTTTCCCGGCCGTCACGCACGAGCTCGAGGTACCCGCGGGAGATCCCCAGCGCGAAGACACCGCCGACGAGAGGACCGATCACGTTCGCGTAAGTCGTGGTGCCGGTGTGCAGCAGCGGGGCGGTGACCACGACGGCGAGCACCACCACGCTCAGCAGCAGCGCCCACCGCAGGCGCATCACGAAGCCGGCGAGCAGCCACAGCGGGAACGCGAGCCACACGAACTCCGGAGAGACCACGACCGCGCCGAGCCAGATGAGCGTCAGCCCGAGCAGCCACCCGGTCGCCAGACGACGGTCGGAGGTCCGCTCGCCCAGCAGCAGGCCGCCGCCGTACCAGCCGAGGAAGACGAGTGAGAGGGCGAGCACCCACGGCAGCGGGACGCCGTCGGCGGCCGCACGCCAGGCGCCGATCGCGACCAGCACGACCGTGATGACGGCCTGGCCGATCCGGATCGACCCGACCAGGCTCGCCCACGTGCGCGGCGCGCGGATCCCTGCCGCGGGGTCGACGCGGCCGGGACGCTCAGCCCGCGTCTGCGGGGACGGCGACTGCGGCATCCTCGTATTCTCCCCCGCGCGGGCGGTCTCCGTGTCGATCGGAGCGGGATCCGGCACCCCCGACCTTCCCCGGCCACCACATCCGCTCGCCGACGAGGGCGAACATCGCAGGGACCACCAGGGTGCGCACGACGAAGGTGTCGACGAGCACCCCGATCCCGACGATGAGCCCGATCTGTCCGAGCGTGACCAGGGGCAGCAACCCGAGCGCCGCGAACACCGCCGCGAGCACGACTCCGGCGCTGGTGATCACCCCACCCGTCGCGGTGACGGCTCGCACCATCCCCTGCCGCGTCCCGACCGTCTGCGCCTCGATCCTGGCGCGATGGACGAGGAAGATCGTGTAGTCGATCCCGAGCGCCACGAGGAACAGGAAGGACAGCAGCGGCACCTGCAGGTCGAGCGACTCCCATCCGAACACGACCCGGCTCAGCCACGTGCCCGCACCGATCGCCGCGACCGCGCTGAGGATGTTCACCGCGAGCAGCAGCACGGGTGCCACCAGGGAGCGCAGCAGCACGATGAGCACGAGCAGGCTGACCGCGAGCACGAGCGGGACGATGAGCAGCAGATCGCGCTGATTGCCCTCGCGCGCGTCGAGATCCGCGGCGACGGGCCCCCCGACCACGGCATCCGCCTCCGGCACCGACGCCGCGGCCGCCCGCACGGCACTCACCAGATCGAGACTCTCGGTCGTGCCCGGCGCCGGCTCCCCGACGACGAGCAGACGGGTGAGCGCGCCGTCGCTGCTGTCGCCCGTGGCCGACACCCGCAGCACACCCGGCACGTCGTCGATCGCCGCGGCCAGCGCCTCGGCCTCCGCCGTCCCCCCGATCACGACCATCGGCTGCGCCTCTCCTGCGGGGAAGTGATCTCCGAGCGTCGTCAGCCCTGCGGCGGATTCCGACGCGACCCGGAACTTCTCGACCTGGGTGAGCCCGACGGATGCCCCGGCCAGACCGCCGGCGAGGACACCGAGGAGCGCGAGGCCGCCGACCAGAGGCACCCACGGGCGACGGGACACGCGCTGTGCCACCACGCCCCACACGCGCCCGGTGACGGCGGTGTCGCCCACGCGCGGCGCGAACGGCCAGAAGAGCCGACGACCGCACACGGCGAGCGCCGGCGGGAGCACCAGCAGCACGGCGGCGAGCGCGATCAGGAGTCCGACGGCCGAGGCGATGCCGAGCCCCCGCGTGCCCGGGATCACGGCGAGGGCCAGCGTCGACAGCGCAAGGACCACGGTGACGTTCGAGGCGACGATCGCCGAAGCGGTGGCCCGCCACGCGGCGACCAGGGCGCGGCGGTGATCGGCCTCACGGGCGAGCTCTTCGCGATAGCGCGAGATGAGCAGCAGGGCATAGTTCGTCCCGGCCCCGAACACGAGCACGCTGACGATGCCGGAATCGAACTGCAGACCGAGCCCGGCGCCGATCGCGGCGGTCGCCTTGTTCGCCAGCTGATCGGCCAGCGCGACGACGACGAGCGGGATCATCCAGAGCACGGGTGAGCGATAGGTGACGATGAGCAGCAGTGCGACGATCCCGAGGGTCACGATCAGCAAGGTGAAGTCGGCGCCATCGAACGCGGAGGCGACGTCCACACCGAACGCGGGACCACCGGTGACCTGCACACCGACCCCATCGATCGGATGCGCCGCCACCGTGTCGCGCAGAGCGTGCACGGCCTCCGCGGCGGCATCATCACCGCCGTCGAGCGTCAGCGTCGCCTGGATCGCTGCGGCCTCGCCGTCGTCGCTGACGATCGGACCACGCGGTTCGTGTCCGGTCTCCTCCTCGACGTCGGCCGCGAGGGCACCGAGGGCGGTGAGGTCGGCGTCGCGGAGCTCCCCGCCGTCGTCACGGGCGGCGACCAGCAGCACCGTGTGCTCGTCCGCGTCGGGGAACTGTTCGGCGAGCATCGCCGCCTGTGCGGATTCCGAGTCGGGCGGGGCGACGTCGGTGCCGGCGGGAAGCGACGCCCGTCCGAGCGCACCGAGGAGGGCGGTGAAGGCGACCACCGCGATCAGCAGGGAGACCCACGCGCCGCGACGGGAGGTGAGCCACAGGGGGAGGGAACGGAGGGTGCGGAGCATGGATCCAGTCCAGCCGCCGCGACTCCCCCGTGGATCGCGCGCGGGGCGGAGACGGGTCTCCACCCTTCGATGGATCCGCTCCGGGCGGAATGCCGGCCTGGGTATCGTGAGGCGGGTGACCTCCGCCCGCACCTATCCCGCCACCATCGCCGCGGCGGTCGCGCACGAGACGGTCGTCCGCAAGTCGCGCTTCCTCACGCACGTCGAGCCCGTGACCTCGGTCGAGCAGGCGGAGGCGGTGATCGCGGGGATCCGCAAGAGGGCCTGGGACGCGAACCACAACTGCACCGCGATGGTCACCGGCCTGCTCGGCGATCAGGCCCGGTCGTCGGATGACGGGGAGCCCTCGGGCACGGCCGGGATCCCGATGCTGGAAGTGCTGCGTCGGCGTGGCCTGACCGACGTGGTCGCCGTGGTGACGCGGTACTTCGGCGGGGTGAAGCTCGGGGCGGGAGGGCTCGTGCGCGCATACTCCTCCGCGGTGTCGGAGACCCTCGACCAGGCGGCCCTCGTGCGCAGGGCAGCGCTGCGGCAGGTGACGCTCGAGGTGCCGCACGCCGACGCGGGTCGCTACGACAACCTGCTGCGCGAGTGGGCGGCTCATCACGGTGCGACGCTCGGTGAACCGACGTATGCCGCGACGGCCACGCTCGAGCTGTGGGCCCCGCAGACGGAGCTCCCTCGACTCACCGACGATCTGGCCGCCGCGTCCGCGGGAGCTGTCGTCCCGGTGCTCGGCGTCGAGCGCATCGTCGACGTGCCCGCCTGACCCCCTTCGAATCGCGAAGGAAGCCAGTCGGGTGGATATCCTGGATGCCGCGGTCGCGGAGGGAGAGCGATGTTCGACAGTCCGCTCTCGGCGTCGGCCTATGAGGTCCTCGGCGTCGACCCCTCGATCGATGAGGACGGGTTGCGCCGCGCCTACCGCCTGCGCCTCCGGCAGACCCATCCGGACACGGGCGGCGACGCCGCTGTCTTCATCCAGGTGCAGCGCGCGTGGGAACTGGTCGGCACCGTCGAGAGCCGTGCCGCCTACGATCGCCGAACCGGCGTGACCCACGATGCCGGTGCCGAGTGGAGCGGATGGCGACCCCCGGCCGCTCGCACCGACACACGTCCGCGCGCCCGTGCCTACGGCCACCCCGGAGGCTGGCGCCGGGAGCGCTACCTGGCGCTCATCCGCGAATGGGCGGGACGCGGCGTCGACGTGCCCGACCCCTACGACCCCGCCCTGGTGCGCTCGGCACCGCGTGACGTGCGCCGCCTCCTCGCCGATGCCCTCGCGGAAGAGGCGACGGCGCGCACGGTCTCCGACCTCGGCATGGGCTACACCGTCTGGCACGACGTCGTGGCCGGAGCAGACGCCGACGACAAGCTCGACCATGTGATCCTCGGCCCCTCGGGTCTGTACGGCGTGATGTCGGAGGACTTCGGCGGGGTCGTCGGCTTCCGTCGCGGCGAGATCACCGGACCGAGCCTCGGCACGCGGGCGCCCGTCACCGCGGCCCTCCGCCGGATGCGAACGATCGCCAAGGCCGCGCGCGTCCGATTCAGCGGCGCCATCATGGTGCTGCCCGATGACGACCTCGCCCAGGCCGTCACACCGTTGGGCACCAGTCGCGGAGTCCCGGTCGTGGTGGTGCGCCGCAGTGCGCTCGCCATGGTGCTGCGCCAGGGTGTGCCCCACGCGCGCGCGATCGGCGGCAACGAGCTGTTCGACGTCCGGACGCGCCTGCAGCAGACCGTCCGCTTCGTCTGACCTGCCGGTCCTCCGCTTTCGGATCGCGC
Organism: Microbacterium sp. J1-1; assembly: GCF_024498615.1. NCBI lineage: Bacteria > Bacillati > Actinomycetota > Actinomycetes > Micrococcales > Microbacteriaceae > Microbacterium > Microbacterium sp. J1-1. The sequence goes on from NZ_CP089590.1 coordinate 3,556,204, forward strand.
GAACGATCGTATCCAGCGTCGTCGTCGCGCCATTCGGGTGATTCGAACGCCGACACGACCGGACAGGACCGCCGACAGGACCGTTGACTTCCGGAGTCAAACCGGTTTACACTCATCAAACCGGTTCACGCTGTACATCTCTGTGCCGGGTCCACGAGGAGGTGGCATGAGCCGCACGACGATCGCCGATGTCGCCCGGGAAGCCGGCGTCACGAAGGCCACGGTCTCGCATGCCCTGAGCGGCAACCGCCCCATCTCCGAGGAGACGCGGGCGAAGGTGCTCGCCGCGGCCGAGAAGCTGGACTGGGCCCCGAGCCAGAGCGCACGGGCACTCGCCACCCGCCGGGCCAACGCCATCGCCGTGGTGCTCGCCCGCGACCCGGAGGTCATCGCGAACGACTCCTTCTTCCCGGCCTTCATCGCCGGGGTCGAGTCGGTGCTCGCGGAGACCGAGACGGCGCTCCTGCTCCAGGTCGTCCCCGACCGCCACGCCGAGGAACGGGCGTACCGCACGCTGACCCACGGCAGGGCCGACGGGGCGCTCCTGCTCGATCTGCGTACCGACGACTGGCGCGTGCCGTTCCTCAACGACCTCGGCCTGCCGACCGTGCTGGTGGGCGCCTACGACCAGCCGACCGGGCTCTCGTGCGTGCGCACCGACGATGCCGCACCGATCCGCGAGCTCGTCGCACACCTCCGCGCCGCCGGGCACGGACGCATCGCCCACGTCTCCGGCCCCCTCGACTACGTGCACTCGAAGGCACGCGCCGAGGCGTACGTCGAGGCGGTCGGCGACGACGAGCTGCTCCGCGAGGGCGACTTCACGGCCGCGAGCGGGCGCGCCCGCACCGCCGAGCTCCTCGCCCTGCCCGACCGGCCGACCGCGATCCTCTACTCGAACGACACCATGGCGATCGCCGGCCTCTCCTATGCACGCGCACAGGGACTCTCGATTCCCCAGGACCTCGCGATCTCCGGATTCGACGACGATCACCTCTCCGCCCACCTGTCGCCGGCGTTGACCAGCGTCTCCTCTGATCCCGCCGCCCGGGGCCGCGCCGCCGCCCGGCTCCTGCGGGCGGAGATCATCGGAGCGCCGCCGCGCACCGAGGTCGTCGACTGCAACGTCGTGCACTTCCGGGAGAGCACCGGGTCGGCAGCACCCGCCTGACCGCACCACCACCTACCGCACCACCCCACGGCCACGCAGCCGTACCCCGCAGTGTCAAGGAGGACATCATGAAGAAGTTCCGCGCAATCGCCCTGATCGGCGCCACCGCTCTCGTCGCCACCGGATGCTCGGCCGGAGGTGGTGGCGGGGAGGGATCCGCCGACGGCACCGGCCCCATCAGCATCTGGCTCTCCAACAACGAGCAGGAAGTCGCCTGGGGCACCGCCGTCGTCGAGGCCTGGAACGCCGAGCATCCCGACGAGCAGGTGAAGGCACAGGAGATTCCCGCCGGATCGTCGTCGGAAGAGGCCATCACCGCCGCGATCACCGCCGGCACCGCGCCCTGCCTCGTGTACAACGTGGCCCCTGCCGCGGTCTCGGGCTGGGTCAAGCAGGGAGGCCTCGTCGACCTCAGCGCGATCGACGGGGGCGCCGACTACATCACCGAGCGCGGCGGCGATGTCGACGCCTATGCCAGTGACGGCAGCTTCTACCAGCTGCCCTGGAAGTCGAACCCGGTGATGGTCATGTACAACAAGGCGCTCTTCGAAGCCGCCGGCATCGACCCCGAAGACCCGCAGATGAACACCTACGATTCCTTCCTCGAAGGCTCGCGTGCGATCGTCGACTCCGGTGTGCAGAGCGCCATCTGGCCGGCTCCGACCAGCGAGTTCTACCAGCCGTGGTTCGACTTCTATCCGCTGTACCTGGCCGAGACGGACGGCACGATGCTGGTGGAGGACGGCAGGGCCACGTTCGACTCGGACGCCGGGCGCACGGTCTCCGAGTTCTGGAAGACCTTCTACGACGAGAAGCTGTCGCCGAACGAGGCGTCGACCGACGACGCAATGTCGGCCGGCACCACCGCCATGCAGCTCGCCGGCCCCTGGGCCATCCCCTCGTACGCCGACACCGTCGACGTCGGCTTCATGCCCGTGCCGACCAGCGACGGCCGCGAGAACCCCACGACCTTCGCCGACTCCAAGAGCGTGTCGATGTTCACGGCCTGCGAGAACCAGGGCACGGCGTGGGAGTTCCTGAAGTTCTCGACCAGTGAGGAGAGCGACGGACAGCTGCTCGAGGCGACCGGTCAGATGCCGATGCGCACCGGCCTCACCGACGCCTACGGCGACTACTTCGCCGCGAACCCGAACTACGTGGCGTTCGCCGAGCAGGCCGAGAAGACCGCCGACGTCCCCAGCATCCCGAACTCCGTCGAGGCATGGCAGGCGTTCCGCGACGAGTACTCCTCCGCCGTGATCTTCGACAAGGAGTCGATCGACGACTTCCTCGGGAATGCGGCGACGAAGATCGACGAGCTCGTCGCCGAGTGACATCGTGACCGACAAGAAGCGGTTGCGCACCCGATGGCTGGGTGCGCAACCGGTCGGCGGGCTGTTCGCGCTGCCGTACTTCGTGTTCGTGATCGCGATCTTCGCGTATCCGCTCGCGTTCGCCGTCTACATCGCCTTCCACGACTACTTCTTCACGGCACCCGGCACCGAGGTCGACCGCCCGTTCGTCGGCTTCGACAACTTCGTCACGGTGCTCACCGACCCGCGGGTCCTCGGATCCTTCCGCAACACCCTGATCTTCCTCGTCATCAACGTGCCGCTCACGGCGGTGCTCGCCCTGGTCCTCGCCGCGGCGCTCAACACCGGCATCCGCTGGGTCGCCGCCTACCGAGTCGCGTTCTACGTCCCCTACCTGACGGCGAGCGTCTCCCTCGTGGGCGTGTGGATGCTGCTGTTCTCGGGCAACGGGCTGATCAACACCATCCTCGGCCCGCTCGCCCCGGATCCGTCGTGGCTCGTGAACAGCGGACTCGCGATGCCGATGATCGCGTTCTACGTCACCTGGAAGCAGCTCGGGTTCTACATCCTGCTCTACCTGGCGGCCCTGCAGAACGTGCCGAGGGAGCTCTACGAGTCGGCGGAGACCGACGGCGCCGGAGTGTTCTCGCGTTTCCGGCACGTCACGATCCCCGGGGTGCGCAGCGCCACGACCCTCGTGCTGATCCTCTCGATCATCACCGGAGCCAACCTCTTCACCGAGCCGTACCTGCTCACCAACGGCGGCGGCCCGGACGGCGCCTCGACCACCCCCGTCCTGCTGATCTACCAGCTGGGCATCCAACAGCAGAACCCCGACACGGCAGCGGCGATCGGCATGATCCTCGTGATCTTCGTCGGGATGCTGTCGCTGGCGGCCAATCGCGTGACGAGGGAGCGATGATGCGAAAGAAGCGTTCACTGCCCCGCATCCTGAGCATCATCCTGCTCACGATCGCGGCCATCGGCTTCGCCTTCCCGTTCTACTTCATGATCGTGGGGGCGTTCCAGGAGAACCCGACGAACTCCCCCAGCGAGCTGTTCCCCACCAGCGGGTGGACGGTCGACAACTTCGTCGCGATCGACTCGCGCATCGACCTGGCCGGTTCGCTGGTCAACTCGCTGATCTTCACGGCGGGCGTCCTCCTGGGAACGGTCGTGTTCGGGCTGCTCGCCGGCTATGCGATCGCCCGGCTCGACTTCCGGGGGCGTGGCGTGATCTGGGTGCTGATGCTGCTCGTGCAGATGGTGCCGTTCCAGTTGCTGATGATCCCGCTCTACGTGCAGATCACCCGCAGCTATGGACTCGGCGACTCGTATCTGGGCATGATCCTGCCGTTCCTGATCAACACCACGGCGGTGTTCATCTTCGTGCAGTTCTTCAAGGCGCTGCCGGTGGAGATCTTCGAGGCCGCACGGATCGACGGTGCCGGCGAGATCCGCCTGCTCACATCGGTCGCGATCCCGCTCATCCGCCCCGTGCTCGTGACGGTCGTGCTGGTCACGTTCATCGGCCCCTGGAACGAGTTCCTCTGGCCGTTCCTCATCACGAAGGATGCGAGCCTGCAGCCGCTGGCCGTGTCCCTCGCCAACTACATCTCCAACGTGGCGCAGTCGACGGCCAACCCGAACGGCGCGATCCTCGCCGGCGCCACGGCGCTCGCGTTCCCCGTCGTCATCCTCTTCATCGTCTTCCAGCGCTTCTTCAAAGCCACCGACCTCGGCGCGGCCGTCAAAGGCTAGCCCCCATCCCCGACAGAAAGTGCCCCATGTTCACCGGAGCCTCCTTCCCCCTCGGTCCGTTCACGCCCTACGAGAGCAACCCGATCCTGCGCCCTCGGGGTGACAGCTGGGAATCGGCCAACCTCTACAACCCGGCGGCCCTCGTCGATGGCGACGAGGTCGTGCTGCTCTACCGAGCGCACGCCGACGACATCGTCTCCCACATCGGCATCGCCCGGTCGAAGGACGGGGTGACGTTCACCCGCGAGGACGCGCCGATCCTGTCCCCGTCCGAAGACTACGAACGCTACGGCTGCGAAGATCCACGTATCGCGCTGATCGACGGCACGTACTACCTGACCTACACGGGGTGGGATCGCCGCAGTGCACAGCTGTGCCTGGCCACCTCGACCGACCTGCGCACCTGGACCAAGCACGGTCCGTTGTTCGACGACTTCGACACGTTCAAGACCATGGACCCGCGCGGATTCAACTGGTCGAAGGCCGGGGTCATCGTGCCGCAGCGCATGCACGGCACGTGGTGGATGTACTTCGGCGAGGGCGCGATCTACTGGGCGACCAGCGACGATCTGATCCACTGGACCCCCGGAACGCCCGACACCGAGCCGATGTACTCGCCGACGCCCGGCACCTGGGACGAGGCGCTCGTCGAGATCGGCGCCTCTCCCGTGGTGACCGACAACGGGCTGCTGCTCTTCCTCACCAACGGCGCCACCCGCACCGTGCACGACGACGGCACGGTGGAGGTGGACTACCGCTGCGGGCAGATCGCGATCGACCCCGACGAGCCGACGCGTGTCATCGCGCGACTGCAGGAGCCCTGGCTGCGCCCGCAGACGTTCGAGGACACGCACGGACTCGTCTCCAACGTGACCTTCGTGGAGGGGCTGGTGAAGTTCCACGGCAAGTGGTTCGCGTACTACGGCCAGTCCGACACGACTCTCGCTGTGGCGATCCACGACCCCGCACAGCCCTGGGGACGGGCGCTGCACACCGATGCCCCCTCGCGTACGGAAGCCGGAGAGTGACGCCGTGGAGACCTCACGACGCACGTTCCTGACCCTTGCGGCGACGGCGTCCGCCCTCGCTCTCGTCCCCGCGGAGTCGGCCGTCGCCGCGTCCGTGACGCCCGACTCGGCTGTCCGGCTCGGGGGCCCGCACCGGCGGAGGCTGACGAACCTCGCCCACCTGCGATTCCTCCTCGCGGAGGTCCCGGTCACGGCGAGCGCGACGCACACCACGTTCGGCATCGAGGCGAAGCCGACGGTCCGCGCTCCCTGGACCTACGCGGACACCGATGGAGCGGGCGGGTACCGCCCGGTCGGCGGTGGCACCCTCGACGCGGCGACGGGGTACTGGTCGCAGGGAGCGTACAACGCGGACGACATCGCGCGCGCGGCGATCGTGTTCCTCCGCGACTGGAAGGCGACGCGCGACACGCAGAGCCGCGACGAGGCGAAGGACGTCCTCCGCTCTCTGGCGTTCCTGCAGACGACGTCGGGGCCGAACGCCGGGCGCGTGGTCCTGTGGCAGCAGGAGGACGGCACGCTGACCCCGAGCGCGATTCCGGTCGAGCTGCCCGATCCGTCCGACTCCGCCGAGTCCTACTGGCTGGCACGCAGCGTCTGGGCGTTCGGTGAGGGCTACGCGGCCTTCCGTCGCGAGGATCCCGAGTTCGCGGCGTTCCTCCGCGAGCGGTTGCACCTGTGCCTGGATGCGCTGCGCCGCGAGTCACTCTCCCGCGCGGGGCGATGGGTGAAGAGCGACGGTCGCCGGCTGCCCGCCTGGCTGATCGCCGGTGGCGCGGATGCGACGGCCGAAGCCATGCTCGGCCTCGCCGCCGCGGCCGAGGTCGGCGACTCCCGCAGCCGCGCCGCGCTGCAGACCTACGGCGAAGGCGTCGCCGCGATGGCCACCGATCCCTCGAAGGGCTGGCCCTTCGGCGCGGTCCTGCCCTGGACCGGATCGCTCGGGTTCTGGCACGCCTGGGGTGCCGCGGCACCCGAGGCGCTGGCTCGCGGCGGGGCGCTGCTCCGGCGGCGGGAGTGGTCCGCCGCCGCCATCGCGGATGCCGGGCGCTTCACCCCGCAGGTGCTCACGTCCGGGGGTCCGCACAACGCCTGGGCACCTCTGCCGGCCGAGGCCCAGATCGCCTACGGTGCCCACGGCCGCGTCGCGGGAGCTCTGCAAGCGGCGGCCGTCGGCGGCGACGGGCTGCGCGTGCTCGCGGGTCTCGCCGCCGGGTGGTTCTTCGGCGCGAACACGGCGGGGGTTCCGGTGTACGACCCGGCGACGGGCGTGACCTTCGACGGGGTGGAGACCGACGGGCGGGTGAATCGCAACTCCGGCGCCGAGTCGACGATCCACGGGCTGCTCACGATGCTCCTGCTCGACGCCAACCGTGATGTGGCCGACCTCGCGACCTCGATCACCGGCCTCGCCTCGTTCTCGGGGCTGCGGGTCCTGGAGGCCGAGGCAGCGCGACGGTCGCCCGGCGCCGCGATCGTGACCCCCGAGACGGGCGCGTGGATCGGCGAGGGGAACCTGTCCGGCGGATCCTTCGTGCACCTGCCGAAGGGCGAGTGGGTCGAGTTCGACGTGACGGAAGCCGACGCCGTCCTGCACGGTGTCGTCTGGCGTCAGGCCGCGCAGGCAGGCGAGGCGGTGTGGGAGGTCTTCCACGGTCGACGTCGCCTGTGGACGACACGGACACCCGCCGGAGGCACCGGCGACCCCGGGCTCACCGAGGCGGAGGGGATGCTGGTACCGCAACGGCTCGGCGGCGACCTGCCGGATGCTCCGGTGACCGTGCGGTGCACGAGTCGCGGCGACGTCCGGCTCGACGCGCTTCTGATCCAGCCGCGGGTGGCGAGCGCGGTGTACTCGACGACCGGACGCGCTGCCGTGCTCTACGCCGAGGCGACCGGTCGCACGCACCACGTCACACCTCTGGCCCCCGGTTCCGGACGCGCCTACAGCGCCGACGGCAGCCAGCGCGGCGGGGCGGTCGGCCACGGGAAGGTGCGCGTTCACGGCGGAGGCTTCACCGTCACCCGCTGAATCGGGCGCCGACACGCCGTTCTTTTGAATCACTCAAAAGAAGCGCTAGGCTCGGGGACATGGAGACAGAATTCGACTCGGTGCTTCGCGGCGCCGGGCTACGGTCGACCGCGGGCCGCGTCGCCGTTCTCGAAGCTCTCGACTCCATGGCCCATACGGATGCGGAGCGGCTCTACCGCGCCGTGTCCGTCGTGCTCCCGACCACGTCGATCCAGTCGGTGCACAACATCCTCGCGGACCTGACGACGGCGGGCCTCATCCGTCGGATCGAACCGGCAGGTTCCGCGGCGCTCTACGAGCGGCGTATCGGCGACAACCACCACCACGTCGTCTGCACCTTCTGCGGTGCGGTCGGCGATGTGGACTGCGTGGTCGGCGACGCGCCGTGTCTCACCCCGTCCTCCGCGGCGGGATTCACCGTCCAGACAGCCGAAGTCACCTTCTGGGGCGTCTGCCCCAGCTGCCAGAACGCCGCGTAGGTCCCCGGCGATCCTCCCGTCAACAGATGGGTCATTCGTCGCGCCTGCGCGCAGAAGGAGAACACCATGACGAACCCTGCCACCCCGAAACCCGCCACCACGACGCAGACCGGCACACCGGTCGCCAGCGACGCGCACTCCCTGACGGTCGGGGCCGACGGCCCCACGGTCCTCCACGACCGCTATCTGGTCGAGAAGCTCGCCTCCTTCAACCGCGAGCGGGTGCCGGAGCGCAACCCGCACGCCAAGGGCGGCGGCGCCTTCGGCACCTTCGTCGTCACGGAAGACGTGTCGGCGTACACCCGTGCAGCCGTGTTCCAGCCCGGAGCGGAGAGCGAGACGCTCCTGCGCTTCTCCTCGGTGGCCGGTGAACAGGGCTCCCCCGACACCTGGCGCGATGTGCGCGGCTTCTCGCTGCGCTTCTACTCGACCGAGGGCAACCTCGACATCGTCGGCAACAACACCCCGACGTTCTTCCTGCGCGACGCGATGAAGTTCCCCGACTTCATCCACTCGCAGAAGCGTCTGGGCGACTCCGGACTCCGCGACGCCGACATGCAGTGGGACTTCTGGACGCTCTCGCCCGAGACCGCCCACCAGGTCACGTACCTCATGGGCGACCGGGGCCTCCCGCGCAGCTGGCGGCACATGAACGGCTACGGCTCGCACACGTACCAGTGGGTGAACGCGGCCGGAGAGCGCTTCTGGGTGCAGTACCACTTCCTCTCCACCCTGGGCTTCGAGACCATGGAGGCCGACGAGGCCGAGAAGCTCGCCGGGTCGGACGCCGACTACTACCGCCGTGACCTCTTCGATGCGATCAGCCGGGGCGACCACCCCTCGTGGGACGTGTACGTGCAGATCATGCCGTACGACGAGGCCAAGGCCTACCGGTTCAACCCGTTCGACCTCACGAAGACCTGGTCGAAGAAGGACTACCCGCGCATCAAGGTGGGCACGTTCACGCTGAACCGCAACCCGCAGAACTTCTTCGCCGAGATCGAGCAGGCCGCATTCTCGCCTGGGAACCAGGTGCCCGGCACGGGGATCTCGCCCGACAAGATGCTGATGGCACGCGTGTTCTCGTACTCCGACGCGCAGCGCCACCGCATCGGCGCGAACTACAACCAGCTGCCGGTCAACCAGCCGCACGCGGCCGAGGTGCGCAACTACATGCACGAGGGCCAGATGCAGTACCGGTTCAACCCGGCCGAGCACCGCACCTACACGCCGAACTCCTACGGTGCGGCCGGCGGGCCCGAGGCCGATCCGGCAGCAGGCGTCGAGGCGAGCTGGGAGTCCGACGGCGAGCTGATCCGCTCCGCCGCGACGCTGCACGCCGAGGACGACGACTTCGGCCAGGCCGGCACGCTCTACCGCGAGGTGTTCGACGACGTGCAGCGGGCCCGGTTCCTGGAGACACTGACCGGCCAGGGCCGTTCGATCACGGTCGACGGCATCCGTGAGCGCTTCTTCCAGTACTGGACGAACGTCGACGCGGGGCTGGGTGAGGCGCTGCGCGCGCAGGTCTGACCCCCCTCCCCCTCCCCTTTGGGTCGAGGCCCCCGCGGCTCGTCGAGGCCCCCTCCTGTACACGCGTGCAGGAGGGGGCCTCGATGGTGAGAGGGGGCGACGGGCGCGTGCGACAGGACCAGAATGGATGGCGTGACCGTCCCGCTCTCCGACCTGACCTCCATGCCCGACCCCCAGCACGTGTACGCCCTCGACGGCACACGGCTGGCCACCTACACCTGGGGCGAGCTCGATGCCCCGGTCGTGGTGATCGTGCACGGCTTCGCTTCGAGCGCGCGCGACAACTGGGTGCTCACCGGGTGGGTGCGCGCGCTCACGGGCTCCGGATACCGCGTACTGGCACTCGACCAGCGCGGGCACGGCCTCAGCGAGAAGCCGCATGACCCCGACGGGTACCGCATCCGCACCCTCGTGACGGACGTCGAGACCGTGATGGACACGTACCTGGTCGACGACGCCTTCTACGTCGGATACTCGCTCGGAGCCCGCGTGGGATGGGAGGTCGTCCGTGAGCTTCCGCACCGCATCGGACGGGCCGTGCTGGGTGGCGTGCCCGACGGCATCCCCCTCGCCCGGCTCGACCTCGAGCAGGTGCGGGCCTACATCGCGGACGGCACTCCCGTCGCGGATCGGACCACGCAGAACTACATCACGCTCACCGAGAGGGTTCCCGGCAACGACCTGCAGGCGCTGGTCGCGCTCGCGGAGGGTATGCGGGCCTCGGGCATGATCGACCCCGATCCTTCGGATGCTCCGACCCGGCCGATCCTCTTCGCCACCGGCTCCAAGGACGCGATCATCGAGGGGTCCCGGGCTCTGGCCGCCGCGGCCGCCGACGGGCAGTTCTTCGAGATCCCGAACCGGAACCACTTCAACGCGCCCGGCTCGCGCGACTTCAAGGAAGCGGCGGTCGCGTTCCTCGCCGAGGCATAGCGCCGAAACCCCCCTCCACCGCCGAGACCCCCTCCTGCTGGCGTCAGCAGGAGGGGGTCTCGGCGAGGTGACGGGGTCTCGGCGCGGTGGGCGACCGGGCAGCGCCGGGCAGCTCCCGGGGGAGGTCCGCGTCAGACCGCGGCGGCCTCGTCACGCTTCGGCAGCACCCAACCCGCACGCGGGAAGTGGCAGGTGTATCCGTTCGGGTACTTGACCAGGTAGTCCTGGTGCTCCTCCTCGGCCTGCCAGAACGGACCGGCGGGCTCGATCGTGGTGACGGCCTTCGCCGGCCACAGGCCCGAGGCGTCGACGTCGGCGATCGTGTCGCGTGCGACCGTCTCCTGCTCGGGAGTGAGCGGGAAGATCGCGGAACGGTAGCTCGACCCGATGTCGTTGCCCTGACGGTTCAGCGTCGACGGATCATGGATCTGGAAGAAGAACGCGAGGATGTCGCGGTACGTCGTCTTCGCCGGGTCGAACACGATCTCCACGGCCTCCGCGTGACCGGGGTGGTTGCGGTACGTGGCATGGTCGTTCGAGCCGCCGGTGTAGCCGACCCGGGTGTCGAGGACTCCCGGCTGGCGGCGGATCAGGTCTTCCATGCCCCAGAAGCAGCCGCCGGCGAGGACGGCCGTCTCGGTCCCGGGCGTGCGGGTGATGGTTCCGGTGTCGGTCATGACTGCTCCTCAGAAGAATCGGTGGTGGGGTGTGCGAAGAGGGGACTGTAGCGACCGTACCCCTCCTCTTCCAGCCTGTCAGCCGGGATGAAGCGCAGGGCCGCCGAGTTCATGCAGTAGCGCAGGCCGCCCTCGGCGCGGGGACCGTCGTCGAACACGTGCCCGAGGTGGCTGTCGGCGCCCGCCGAACGTGCCTCGGTGCGCGTCATCCACAGCGAGCGGTCGGTCCGCGTGGTCACCGCATCCGCATCGATCGGCTTGGTGAAGCTCGGCCATCCGGTGCCACTGTCGAACTTGTCGGTGGACGAGAACAGGGGCTCGCCCGAGACGACGTCGACGTAGATGCCCTCGTCGTGGTTGTTCCAGTACGCGTTGCGGAACGGAGGCTCGGTCGCGTCCTGCTGGGTCACCTCGTACTGCAGGGGGGTGAGGCCGCTGACGGCCTCGGGGGTCTTGCCGTAGTCGTTCGACATGATCTGACTCCTTGTCCGACGTCGCTGGCTGCGGCGTCATTAGAGGAGAACCGACGAGCGGCCCGTTTTGGTCCCGCAGCCCTGGGAGCGGGCTGTGAGTTTCGGGCCGCTCGTCGGAGCGATGCCGTCCGGTGCCGACTCAGCCGACCTTCTGCCAGGGACCCCCGGTCGCCGCCGCGTACGGCTGCTGGTTGCGCGTCCACCACTTCGCCTCGAAGCGCGTGCCGTCGTGCACCACGTCGTCGCCTGCGGTGAAGACACGGGAGGGCGTCCACACCGTCGCGCCCTCTTCGTCCGACGCGAGCTCCTGCCAGGGACCGACGGGATCGCCGGGGCGCTGGTCGCGGGTCCACCACGACGCCTGCCACAGGCGGCCGTCGAGCGAGACGAGCTCCCCCTCGGTGTAGACGCTCTTCGCACTCCACGCCTCCGCGGTGGGCAGACTCAGCGTCCCGGCGTCGGACGAGGACGACACGGTGCGGGCCCCGTTCGCCGCCGTCGCCTCGAAGGGCTCCGCCGCGAGCGAGCCCTGCGCCACGTCGTCGGTCGTGAGCCGGACCACGACCGGATCGAGGGTCACCGCTTCACCGGGCGCGAGCGCACCCACGTCGGCTCCGGCGGCCGTCACGGCTTCGAGCGCGACGTTGCCGGTGTTCTCGACGGTGCGGGTCCAGGTCACGGTGTCGAACGCGTCCGCCACCCCGTTCCCGTTCTCGTCCGCCCACTCGCCTGCGGTCCGGCCGGAGACCGCGGGGGTGCGCGCGATCACATCGACTTCTCCCCCCGCCACCGTCAGCTGCGTCGTCGTCTGCCCTGCCGCCTCGACGGTCCAGGTCGTGTCGGCGACGAAGAAGCCGCGGTCGATGTCGGTCTGGGTGACGGTGTGACGTGCCGTGCCGCAGTCATAGCCCGCGCCGAGCGGCAGGTTCCGGTAGCGGCAGTTCCCGGCCGCGGGTGGGAGGAACGGCGAGAAGTCGCCGGTCGCAGGAACGACGGTCACGGTCATCGGGCTGCCGTTGTCGACCCGGAACGCGTAGGGAACCTGCTCGCCGACCGTGTAGGGGTTCGACCCGAGGTCGCGCCCGGCGTCGGCCCGCGCCCCCGTGATCGTGGCGGTCAGGACCCCGTCCCGGAGCACCACCGGAGCCCCCGTGTGGGTCACGGTCACGGCGGGGGCGGAGCCGTCGGCCGGCGCCACCGTGAAGGCGAACTCGGGCGTGTACCAGCCACGGTCGATATCAGCCTGAGTGAACGTGCGCCGCGGAGTGTTGCAGTTGTAGGCGTCGTAGGCCGGCAGGCTCAGCCACCTGCAGGCGGTGGGGGCGAAGCCCGTGGTGAAGGTGTTCGCCGCCGGGGTCACGACCGTCGTCATGCCCGCTGTGCTCACGACCCGCACCTGAAAGCTCAGCTGCTCCCCCGCGGTGTACGGGTTCGTGACGACGTTCCGCGCCGCCGACGTGTTCGTCATCGTGAGGGTCGCTCCGAGCACCGACGTCTGCGGCAGCGTGAACGTCGCGGTCGTCTGGCTCAGGCGTCCGTCCGCGGCGGTGAAAGCGGCCTGCAGGCGCTGAGCGCCGGCGGCCCCTTGCGGTGCGGTGACCTGCAGCTCGACGGTGGTGCTCGCGCCGGGTGCGAGATCCGCGATCTGCGCGGTGGTCGCCGTCCATCCGGCCGTCGTGTGGAGGGTGACGGCCCCACTGAGCGCCGTCGCCTCCTGGTTCGTGACCGTGACGGGGACCGCGGTGGCCACGCCTGCGGTGAGTGCTGTCGCCGGCACCGACAGCGGCGCGCACACCGCATTCATCCACTCCTCGTCGAACGACGAGAACTGCATCGTGTCGGTGTACCCCGCCTCCCACAACACGCCCACCCTGCCTTCGTCGATCGCCGTCGCGCTCGAGTAGGCGAAGGTCCCCGTCTCGAGCGTGCGCAGCCCGGGCCAGGTCTCGCCGTCGTCGCAGGAGAGCCGCACCGCTCCGTTCACGCGGTTGCCGTTGGCGCCGTTGTTGGCGTTGGTGAAGATCAGCTTCTTCGCATCGACGGTGCCTTCGGCGGCCTCCGGGTGCAGACGGGTGATCGAGGCGTTGTTCGTGGGGTCGGGCAGCTCGGCGTCGCGGATGACCGGACCGTAGCTGTGGCCCCCGTCGGTCGAGATCGCGACTTTGCGCAGACGCCCGTTGGAGCTGTCCCGTGAGTTGAGCATGACACGCCCGTCGGACAGCTCGACGACCTTGTTCTCGTCCATTCCGGTGCCGATGTACTCGCCGCGCTCCCAGGTCTCGCCGCCGTCGTCGGAGTACACCGAGTACGCCTGGATCGCGGTCGATCCATCGGCCTGGCGCACCGTGCCGGCGTACTGCTGGAGGAGACGCCCGGCGTGCTCGCCGTAGCGCAGCTGGATCCCCTCACCCGAGGTGGCGAACGTTCCCTTCACGTCTCCGGCGACCGGGCTGTAGACGCCGCCACTGATCGTTCCGTTCGAGGTCTTCACGACGTCCGTGATCAGTCGTGGCGCGCTCCACGTCGCTCCGCCGTCGTCGGAGTGGATCACCGCAGCGCCCATGATCTGCCGGTTCGCATCGTCGTCTCCGTACGCGCTCCCCTGGAATCCCTGATCCTTGGAGTGCACGAAGAACGCGAAGACGCGACCGCTCTCCCGGTCGACGACGTAGCTCGGGTCGGAGTATCCGTACCGGTCGCTCCCCGTCTTCCCCGCGGCGATGATCTGCAGCGGACCCCAGGTGCGACCGTTGTCGGTCGAGCGGCGCTGAATGATCGAGTTCGGGTTCGGGGCGTCAGCCGCACTCCCCGGCCGCGCGTCCCATGCCGCGATGACGACACCGTCGCCGAGGTGGGCGAGCGCGGGGATGCGGTAGAAGTAGTTCGCCGCGGTGCGGTCGGCACCGAGGTTCAGTTCGAGGTAGTCGCCGGGCTCGGAGTTCGGGTCGGTCAGGTAGCCGGGTGCGGGCGCAGCCGTGGCCGCCGTGGCCGGGAGGCTCAGCGCGAGCACCAGCGCCCCGATCGTGCCGCATCGCAGCCAGTGCCGACGGCGACTCCGGGGGGCGGGCGTGGGAGGAACGTGCATGGACAGACCTTTCTGTTCGTGCGGAAATCAGACGTCTGATGTCTGATTTCAAGTCACTCTAGCGAGGGTCCTCCCGCCGGACAAGAGCTCGATCTCGCGAGGATGCGGGAGTGCCCGGCGCTCAGCCCGCGGCGCGCACGACCGCGAGGTTCCGGGCGACCGTGCGCAGAGCATCCGCAGCGGTGACGTCATCGGGGCGTCTGGCCACCTTGAGCCCCAGCCAATCGACGTGACCCGCGGCGGTGAGCGCCTCGACCACCTGCGCCTCATCGAGGAGGGAACCGGATTCGGGATGGGTCGAAGCGATCGGCAGGTGCGCATCGACCCACGCCGCCCCGTACGGTCCCTGAACCGGCGCAGCACCCGAGAACGCCAGACCCGTGAGGAGCCCGGAGGCCGCAGCCGTCGCGATCTGCGCGGTCACGGCATCGGCATGGCGCAGCTCGATCGCGGAACGCCCCCAGTTGAGCCACAGTCCGATCGGCACCTCGGCCGCACGGATCGCGGTGATCTCCTCGTCGAGCGTCAGGAACCCCTTCTCCGGCACCTGGCCGGGCACGAACGCGTCGCAGTGCTCGACCACCAGACGGGCACCCGACCACTCGAACGCGGCGATCTCGTGGAGAGACCGCACGAGGGGCTCCCCGGCTCCAGCCGCTCGCGGAGCGGTGTGCACCATGACCACCGCGACGGAAGCGGCACTCTCGTCGTTGATGCGTGCGACGTCGGCGGCGACACGCTGCAGGTCGGCGATCGCCGCCGCCCGCCCGTCCTCGTCGACCGACGCGAGGCCGTACCGAGGATCGTCCCCGAGTCGCCTCATGACGAACGGGATCGGGGTCACGGCGAGCGCGACCGCCGGCACGTTCGCGAGGAACCAGGCGTCGTCGTGCGGATGGAGGCCTCCCATCCACGGCACCTCGAGCCCGCCGACCCCGGGCAGCGCGCACAGTGCGGGCAGCAGCTCGGCTTCGAGCGCCGGGTCCCATCGTGCGTGCGCGGGAGAGGCGGGGTACGCGCTGACGAGGACCGGCGCGGTCATGAGCGGGCTCCCCCGACCGCCTCAGCGAACCACGCCGTGATCGTCGAGGGATGGGTGATCGCGGTGCCGACGCACACGGCGAACGCCCCGGCGCTGATCGCGGCCGCGGCCTGCACCGGGGTGTGGATACGCCCCTCGGCGACGATCGGACGGCTGCACCGGCCGGCGGCCAGCTCGATGAGCTCCACGTCCGGCCCCGTGCTCTTCGGGCGCTCGTCCGTGTAGCCCGAGAGGGTGGTGCCGAGGAGGTCGGCGACCGCGGCCTCGGCGGCGATCGCATCGTCGAGGGAGCCGCAATCGGCCATGATCAGCGCATCGGTGTGCGCACGGAGGCCGGTGATCGTCTCCGCGAGGGTCAGTCCGTCCGGGCGGCGTCGGCGCGTCCCGTCGAGCGCGACGATGTCGGCACCGGCGTCGGCGACGGCCTTCGCGTGCACGAGGGTCGGAGTGATGAACACCTCGGCGTCGCCGTCCTTCCACAGCCCCACGACGGGGACCGGGAGGTGCGCGGTCGCGCGGAGGTCCTCGATCCCCTGCACGCGGATGCCGGCGGCCCCACCGACCACGGCGGCCGCGGCGACCTGCGCCATCGTCCGGGGGTCCCGCATGGCCTCGCCGGGGTAGGCCTGGCACGAGACGATCAGTCCGCCCCGCAGTCTTTCGAGGGTGTCGGTGAATCTCATGGGTTCCTCCAGGCGGATGCCGCGGCTCCCCGCAGCGGCGCGTCGTCGCCGAGCGTTCCCGGCAGGATGGGGGTGCGCTGCAGCGCATCGATCGCCTCGGCGTGGAACGCGGCGCGCATCGGGCGCCACCAGTCCTCGCCGATGTTCGGGACACCCCCGGTGACCACGATGCGCTCGGGGTCGAGCAGCGTCGCCGCGCCTGCGAGAGCACGCCCCACGGCGGCGGCCGACTCGTCCAGGGCGCGTCGGGCGATGGGGTCCCCCGCCGTGACCGCGATGGCGATCCCGCGCGCATCGGAGATGCCGGGGTCGCCCCCGAGCGAGAGGAAGTGCCGGTGCATCCCGATACCGGAGCCGATCGCCTCGAGGTGACCGTGGCGTCCGCACGGGCAGCGCAGGTGCGCGGCGCCCGGCACGGGAAGGTGCGCGATCTCGCCCGCGACGTGATGGGCTCCGCGGATCGGCCTGTCACGCACGAGGAGCCCTGCGCCGACCCCGGTGCCGACCGCGATGACGAGCGCGCTCGGCGCCCCGGCTGCGGCGCCGTGCCGATACTCGCCCAGGGCGTGCGCGTCGACGTCGTTCTGCACTTCCACGGGCGCGTCCGGCATCAGCCGGTCGTGAAGCCCTGCGCGGACGAGTGCGGCGAGCGGTGTGCCCGGCCAGTCGGTGAAGGTGTCGGTGGCGGAGACGATCGTGCCGCTCCCGGCGTCGACGACGCCCGCCGTGCCGATGCCGACCCCGGACAGACGCAGCCCGGATCCCGCGAGCAGCCGCCGGGCGAGCGCGACGACGGTCGCCACGACGGCTGACGGTCCTTCGGCTGCGGGGGTCGCTGCCACCTCGGTCCGCAACAACCGGTCGTGGCGGTCGGCGAGCGCTGCGGCCGTCTTGGTACCGCCGATGTCGACGGCGAGGACGACCTCCTCCATCAGCCGACGGCGACGGGGAGCAGATGCAGCTCGTCGAGGATGTCGCGGATCCGGGACACCGCGTCGGCGTCGAGCGCCTGCACGGTGTTCGCCATCGTGGCGTGGTCGATGATGCCGCGGGCGTGCATCGCCGCCTTGAACGCACCGACACCGGTCGCGTCGCCCGACAGCCCCTTCGGCTGGAAAACGATGTCGAACAGCCGGTTGATGCGCTCCTGCTCGGCCCGAGCCGTCACCCAGTCGCCCGTCTTCGCGGCTTCCCACAGTCGGACGTATCCCGCAGCCTCCACGTTCGCGAGTCCGGGGACCACACCGTCGGCGCCGGCCAGGGCCATGGCGTCGACGACGACCTCGTGGCCGGTGAGCAGCTGCAGCGGTCGACCTGCGGCGTCGTTCGCCGCGATCAGGCGCCGGAACGACACGTCGTCACCCGAAGAGTCCTTCACCCCGTGGATGACCCCTTCGGTGCCGAGCTGCACGAGCAGGTCGATGCCGAGCTTGGAGTGCACGCGCACGGGCACGTCGTAGGCCCACAGCGGGGCATCGATGGCGGCGGCGATGGTCCGGAAATGGTCGGCCACCTCGGTGGCCGAGTTCAGGGTGTACAGCGGGGCCGTCGTGACGATCGCCTGCGCACCGGCATCGATCAGCCGTCGAGCGGTCTCGATGATGCGGGGCGCGGTGAGCTCGATGGCTCCGGCGATCACCGGAACCCGGCCGGCGTTGGCGGACACGATCGTGCGGAGCAGCTCGACGCGCTGGTCGTCGGTGAAGTACGCGGTCTCACCGGTGGAGCCGAGGGCGAAGAGCCCGGACACCCCCTCGGCGACGAGGCGGTCGACGAGGCGGGCGAGGGAGGTGTGATCGATCGACCCGTCGTCGAGCAGCGGGGTGGCGACGGGCGGGACGACGCCCGCGAAGACAGGGGCGGAGGAGGTGGCAGACATGTGTGTTCCGGTCGTTTCAGTGGTGGGGTTCGAGCAGCGAGGGCGCAGCGCCCAGCAGCGTTCTGGTGTAGTCGTCGGAGGGGGCCTCGAACACGCGGGCCGCATCGCCGAACTCGACGACCCGCCCCTTGTTCATGACGGCGATCTCGTCGGAGAGGTAGCGGACGGTCTGGATGTCGTGGGAGATGAAGACCATGCCGAGGCCGAGCTGCTCCTTCAGATCGGTGAGCAGGTTGAGGATCTGCGCGCGCACCGACACGTCGAGCGCCGAGGTGGGCTCGTCGGCGACGATCACCTGCGGCTCCAGCACGAGTGCTCTCGCGATCGCGACGCGCTGACGCTGGCCACCGGAGAGCTGGCTGGGCAAGGCGTCCAGGGCGGATGCCGGGAGACCGACGAGACCGATCAGGTCACGGACCTTCCGGTTCCGGGTCGACGGGCTGCCGAGCCGGTGCACCTGCAGAGGATCCAGGAGCGCGTCGCGCACCGTCATCCGTGCATTCAGGGCGGTCGCCGGATCCTGGAACACGACGGAGAGGATGCGGCCGAGCCGCTTGCGCACGGCGGGCGTGAAGGACCGCACCGGCTCCCCGCCGAACACGACCTGTCCGCTGGTGGGCTTCTCGAGGCCGATCAGCACCTTGGCCGAGGTCGACTTGCCCGAGCCGGACTCGCCGACGATGCCGAGCGTCTGCCCGCGCTTCACTGTGAGCGAGACGCCCGCGAGTGCATCCACGTACTCGGGCCGGAAGAGCGAGGAGGCACGTGTCTTGTAGCGGACATGCACGTCCTTGAGCTCGATCACGGACTCGTTCATCGCCCTGCTCCGATCGCCTGAACGGGCGCATCGTCCGGATGCGCGGAGTAGTAGTGCTCGGTGCCTTCGATGTGTCGCCGCACGGGGGTGACCCCCGCGTATCGCACGGGATCGCTGGAGCGCGGTGCGAAGCGGTCTCCTGTCGGGAAGTCGCGCGGTGACGGCACGACGCCGGAGACCTGGTGCAGCCGGTCGGACCCGGCCTCGATCGAGAGCACAGCCCCGAGGAGACCCTGCGTGTACTCGTGCACGGGCTGGGTCAGCACTTCTCTGGTGGTGCCCTGCTCGACGACCTGCCCCGCGTACATCACGGTGATGCGGTGGGTGAGTTCGGCGACCAGCGCGAGGTCGTGCGAGACGAACAGGAGCGCGAAGCCGAGCTCCTTCTGCAGACGCATGAGCAGTTCCACCACCTGCGCCTGCACCGTGACGTCGAGGGCTGTGGTCGGTTCGTCGGCGATCACCAGTCGCGGGTCACGGGTCAGGGCCATCGCGATGAGCACGCGCTGACGCTGACCTCCCGAGAGCTCGTGGGGGTACGAGGCGAGCGTGCGGTCGGGGTCGAGTCCCACCAGCTCCAGCAGTTCCGTCGCGGTGCGGGTGCCGCCGCGCGAGGTGAGCTGCTTCATCTGCGAGCGGATGAGCATCGCCGGGTTGAGCGAGCTCAGTGCGTCCTGGTACACCATCGCGATGTCGTGTCCGCGCAGGGCGTTGCGCTCCTTCGGGGCCATCTGCAACAGGTCTTCCCCGTCGAACAGGATGCGCCCGCGGATGTCGGCCTTCGGGTCGAGCAGGCCCATGATCGCCAGTGAGGTGATCGACTTGCCGCAGCCGGACTCCCCCACCAGCGACATGGTCTCGCCGGGACGCACCGTGAAGCTGACGTGATCGACCACGTCGACGTCGCCGTGCCGGGGGAACGAGATGCACAGGTCCTGCACGTCGAGCAACGGCGTGTCATCGCCCGTGTAGTCGAGTCGGTCGGTGCGCGAGAACTCGCGCTGACGCAGCTCGGCCAGTCGCTCGGCGAGGGGCACGGCCTCGGCGCGCGGCACCAGGGTGTCGGGCACCCCGCTCGGCACCGAGAGGTTCACCGCCGTGTCGACGGTGGGGATCACGTGGGTGTCGTCCGGCACGGCAGCGACCTCGAGCTCGTGGGTCGACTCCTCGGTGTTGGCGGCATCGGTCGTGATCTTGCGCGCCCGCGGCGAGACCATCGCATCGGTCATCCCCTCGGAGAGGATGTTGAGGCACAGGACCGTGAGCATGATGAGGATGCCGGGGAAGAAGGTCGCCCACCATGCGCCGCTCATCAGCAGGTTGCGTCCGGCGGCGATCACGTTGCCCCACGACGGCTCGGGATCCGGTACCCCGGCCTGCAGGAACGACAGCGAGGCCTCGAACACGATCGCGTCGGCGACGAGCACGGTGGCGAAGACCAGCACCGGGGCCATCGCGTTGCGCGCCACGTGACGGACGATGATGCGCGGGGTCCCCGAACCCATGACTCGCACGGCCGAGACGTAGTCCTCTCCGTACTGGTCGAGGATGTTCGCACGGACGATGCGAGTGAGTTGAGGCACGTAGAGGAACGCGATCGTGAGCACGAGCACCGGAAGCGATTTGCCGAACACCGCCACGAAGACGGCGGCGAGCGCGATGCCGGGGAACGACATGATGACGTCCATGACCCGCATGAGCGTCTCGGAGATCCACTTCGGCGCCGTGGCGGCGATGGTTCCGAGCACACAGGCGGCGAGCAGGGCGACCAGGGTCGCGCCGATGCCGATCACGAGCGAGTAGCGGGCTCCGTACACCAGGCGGGAGAAGATGTCGCGGCCCTGGCGATCGGTGCCGAACCAGTGCTCCGCGCTCGGCGGCTGCACGGGTGTTCCGGAGGCGAGCGGATCGAACGGGGAGATGAGCGGCGCGAAGATCGCGGCCAGGCCGATGATCGCCAGCACGGCGATGCAGATGGTCGAGCCGAGGGACAGTCGACCCCAGCGGAGGCCGGGGACGGAGAGCCGTTCCGTGAGTTTGCGTCGCATGTCACACCGCCCGGATTCGAGGATTGATGAGCACGTACAGGAGGTCGACGATGATGTTGATCACGACGAAGGCCAGCGCCACGGCGAGCGTTACGCCCTGCACGAGGTTGGGTTCGTTGTTGGTGACGCCGTTGAGGATGAGTGTTCCCATCCCGGGGATGGCGAAGATGATCTCGATCACGACCGCGCCGCCGAGCAGGTAGCCGATGCGGAGCCCGAGCACCGTCACCGGAGTGATCAGGGCGTTGCGCAGCACATTGCGTCCGACGACGATCACCCGCGGGATGCCGGCTCCGAGAGCGGTCCGGACGTAGTCGCGGTCGAGCTCTTCGACCATCGAGGTGCGCACGACGCGGGACAGCTGCCCGATCACGGGTACGGCGAGCGCGATGGCAGGCAGCGCCATCCGGGCGAACCATCCGGCGGGGTCGGCCCAGAAGTCGGGGAGGGGCCCGGAGGCGGGAAGCAGGTTCAGGCCGAGGGTGAAGATCTGGATGAGCAGGATGGCGAGCCAGAACGACGGCGTGGAGAGCGCGGCGACGCCGAAGACGCGGATCACCTGATCGGGCCAGCGGTCGCGGTACACCGCAGCCAGGACGCCGATCGCGAACGCCACGATCACGGCGATGATGAGACCGAGGAAGGTGAGCGCCAGGGTGACCGGGAAGGCGCGGGCGACTTCGTCGATCACAGGGAGGCTGCGCGCGGAGTAGGTGCCGAGGTCGCCCTGCACCAGCCCGAAGAGGAAGTTCACATAGCGGGCGAACAGCGGAAGGTTGAGGCCGTGGTCCTCACGGTAGGCCTCGAGGGCCTCGGGTGACGCCGTCTCACCGAGCGCGGTGCGCGCGGGGTCGACGGGAGAGAACGACATCACGAAGAACACGAGGAACGTGATGCCGAGGATCATCAGCGGCAGCTGCAGCAGTCGCCGGCCGATGAGGCGGAGCGTGTGGGACACGTGCCGCTCCTTCCGGGTGGGGTGGGGCGGGGGTGCGCTCCTCGGGTGAGTGCACCCCCGCCGGGGTCGGTCGGGTGCTACTTCGCCGCCACGCCGACGTCGAGGAACGACAGTCCGGTCGTGGGGACGGGCTGGAATCCGACGAGCTCCTGGCCGCTCCAGGCGGTCGGCAGCTTGCGGTGGAACAACGGATAGAGCACGGCCTCGTCGGAGATCAGATCGAAGGCCTGGTCCCAGGTCTTCTGCTGCTCCTCGCCCTCCTGCTGGACGGCGGTGTCGAGGAGCGTACGCAACTCGGCGTACTCCGGGGAGTCGGCCCAGTTCGTGCGGGTCTGGGTCCAGACGTTCTCGCCGTACCACCAGTTCATCAGCAGGTCGGGGTCGACACCGAAGACCGAGGGGTCGCCCGGCGCGACGGCGACCGTGTAGTCACCGGAGTCGACCTTCTCGTACATCGAGGCGGACTGCCCGATGTCGAGCGTGGTGTCGATG
The DNA here is from genome assembly GCF_024498615.1 of Microbacterium sp. J1-1. NCBI lineage: Bacteria > Bacillati > Actinomycetota > Actinomycetes > Micrococcales > Microbacteriaceae > Microbacterium > Microbacterium sp. J1-1. The sequence continues at coordinate 3,578,608 of NZ_CP089590.1, forward strand.
CCGATCGCGTCGAGGGACTCCTTGATCAGCGGAGCGACCTCCTTGACCCATCCGGTGTCGGTCGTGAGCAGCGTGATCGACAGGTCGGAGACGCCTGCATCCGCGAGCAGCTCCTTCGCCTTCTCGGGGTCGTACGTGTAGACCGTGGAGGCCTCGTGGTAGTTCGGGTACGTCTCCGGCAGGAACGACGTCGCCGGAGTGGCGTTGCCGAGCATGCCGGTGCCGATGATCTTGTCCATGTCGAGGGCGTAGTGCAGGGCCTGACGCACGCGGACGTCGTCGAACGGCGCAGCCTTGGTGTTGAACATCATGAAGAGCAGGCCGAACGACTGCACACTCTCGACGTCGGCTGCCGAAGCCAGGGTGTCGACGTCGATGTACGGCACGTCCTCGATCGCCTGCACGGTTCCCGTGGACATCGCGGTAACACGGGCGGAGGCGTCGGCGAGCAGGTTCCAGTTCATGCCGGCAGCGAGCGCGGGGCGCGGGCCGTTGTAGTCCTCGTAGCGCTCGAAGACGAGCTTGTCCTCGGGGACCGCCGAGACCAACGAGTACGGGCCGGAGCCGACCGGGTTGGCAGCGAAGCCCTCGGGGTCGGCTTCGACGACCGACTTCGGAACGATCTTCACGACGCCGAGACGATCGTCGATGAGCGAGAACGGGTAGTCCGTGGTGATCCGCACCGTGTCGTCGTCGACCGCGGTGACCGTGTCGATGAAGTCCACGAACGACAGGAAGAGCGAGTTGTTGTCCGGGTCGAGCACACGGTCGTAGCTGAAGACGACGTCGTCCGCCGTGACCGGGTCGCCGTTCTGGAAGGTCGCTCCTTCGCGCAGGTCGATCTCGTAGGTCGTGTCGTCGACCTTCGTCGGGAGTCGGCCGCGAGGGCCGGCGCCGCCTTCTGCGTGACGGGGTCGAGGTCGATCAGTCCCTCGAAGACGTGCCAGTTCGCCGAGACCGTGACGGCGCCGGACGCGACCATCGGGTCGAAGCTGCCGTTCAGGGTGTACGAGATGCCCGCTTCGATGATGCCGTCGGGGTCGATCTCACTTGCCGCAGCGCTTCCGTCGGAGGTGCTGGTGGTGCCTGCGCCGCAGCCGGCGAGGGCGACGGACGCGGCGACCGTGCCGGCGACCGCCATCGCGAATCGACCCGCGCGGCGGCGGGTGATGTATCGGTTCATGTGTGCTCCAGGGTGGTGGGGGTGGACATCTTGAGGACATCTGATGTCTGATGTACTCTAAACACAGGTTCGATCAGATCACAAGGGTGAGATGATCGGAGCGTTTCTGCCAGGCACGAGAAGGAGCCCCATGAAGTCCACCACGAGTAGGGCGTCACGCATGCGGCGCTCGACCACGGCGGATCAGATCAAGCAGCTCATCCTGACCCGCGGACTCACGCCGGGCGACCCGCTGCCGACCGAGGCGGAGCTCTGTGACGAGCTCGACGTCTCGCGATCCTCCGTGCGTGAGGCGATCCGCACGCTCTCCACGCTCGACATCGTCGACGTGCGTCACGGGCACGGCACCTACGTCGGCGCGATGTCGCTGGATCCGATGGTCGAAGCCCTCGTGTTCCGCGGGGTGCTGTCGCCGGAGGGATCCCTGCAGGCACTGCGCGAGGTCGTGGAGGTGCGCCTGGCGCTGGATCTGTCGATGGCCGAACGCGTGGTGGCCGCCGCCCAGCACGACCCCGATCCCGAACTGGATGCACTCGTCGCCGACATGGTCGACAAGGCCGGGCGTGGGGAGCACTTCCTCGACGAGGACCGGGCGTTCCATACTCGGCTCTTCGGCGCGATCGACAACCGCCTGGTCGGACAGCTCGTCGGTGCCTTCTGGGATGTGCACACCGCCGTGCTTCCACAGCTGGGCATCCCTCAGCCCGACGACATCCACAAGACGGCGAAAGCGCACGGCGAAATGCTCGAGGCCGCACGCTCGGGCGATGTCGAGCGCTACCGACGCGCGGTCATCGAGCACTACCAGCCGCTGCAGCGCGTGCTGGCGAGCGCGGAGGCCGACGCCCAGGGCTGAGCCGCGACACCGCACGGAACACGTCCTCCGTATCGATAGAGTTGCCTCCGCACCGCAACCTCTCGAGGGGAACCGCCCATGTCCGTTGGACTGCTCGCCGTCGTCGACGACATCCTGAGCGCCGCGATGAAGGCGTCGGCCAAGGCAGCCGGCGTCGTGATCGACGACGCCGCGGTCACCCCGCAGTATGTGCAAGGTCTCACACCGGCCAGGGAGTTGCCCGTCGTCGGCAAGATCGCTCTCGGGTCGCTGGCGAACAAGTTCCTGATCATCATCCCGGCAGCGCTCCTGCTGACCGCATTCGCCCCGTGGGTGCTGCCGTATCTGTTGATCCTCGGCGGGGCGTACCTGTGCTTCGAGGGCGCCGAGAAGGTGCTCGAATGGTTCGGGGTGCAGCACGGTCACGCCGATGAGGGCGCCCGCGACGAGAAGAAGCTGGTGCTCGGCGCCGTGCGCACCGACCTGATCCTCTCGACCGAGATCATGCTCATCTCGCTCGCGAGCCTCGAGAAGGGGCTCGACATCTGGGCGACGCTGGCGATCCTCGCCGTGATCGCCCTCCTGATGACGGGCGTCGTGTACGGCGCGGTCGCACTGCTCGTGAAGATCGACGACATCGGCCTGAAGATGGCGAAGAACCCGGTGCAGCGCGTGCGTCACACCGGCACCAGGATCGTCCGCTCCATGCCTGCGGTGTTCCGCTTCATCAGCGTGCTGGGCACGGTCGCGATGCTCTGGGTCGGCGGTCACCTCGTGCTGGTGAACCTCGGCGAGGTGGGCTGGCACTTCCCGGTCGACGTGCTGCACGGGATCGAGCATGCGCTGGAGCCGTTCGGCGGTTTCGTGGTCTGGGTGGTCGAGACGATCGTGTCGGCGATCGCCGGCCTCGCGCTCGGGCTGGTGATCGTCGGAATCGTCCTGGGCATCGCCCGGCTCTTCGGCAAGACTCCCAACTTCCACGAGGGCGAGGCGTCCCCCGCCGACGTGCACGTCTGAGCGGTACCGTGCGACGGATCATTCCGACGGTCGCTTCCCCCTCTGCCCGTCGATCGAGTTGGTCGCGGGAGCGAGGCCCCCTGTATGACCCCGCGACCGAGTGACACTCCGGCATCGCCGTTGCCGTATCCTCGACGCCATGTCCGCCTCCCCGCACACGCTGAAGCCCGGCGACGCGTCGCGCGGTGCCGACCGTTGGTTCCGCGAGCAGGGGCTCCCGACGTTCGTGCCGCTGCGCCGCTGGTTCACGGATCTGCCCCGACGCGTGGCGCCGCTGATCGCCTGGGTCGCCGTGGCTGCGTACCTCTTCCAGGACGGGATCGAGCTCGTGATCGAGTTCGCCATCGATGACGAGTACCCCGAGGTGGCCGCTTTCATGCTGCTCCTGGCGCTGGTCATCTTCGTGCTGGCGGCGGGTCTCGCCTGGGCCGCCTACTTCCTCGTCCGTGCCCTGCTGCGTCGGCTTCCGGTGGGCATCGGCACCGCGGTCGCCCTCCTCGTGATAGCCGGATGCCTCGCCTTCACGATCGCGTGGGGCTACAGCACACAGCCGGACGCCTCGGTCGGACCCGTCCTCCGCACGCTCCTGGTGCTCGGCCTCTGCATCCTGGTGACCGGCATGGGCGGTGGTGCCTTGATCTCCTGGGCCTCCCGCCTCGCGGTGCGCAACGCATCGGCGATCGGTCACATGGCCTCGATCGCGCTGCCGGTGATCCTCATGCTCGTCGTGTTCTCCTTCTTCTCCGTCGAGGTGTGGCAGATGGCCTCCGCGATGTCCTGGGGATCGATCGCGCTGCTCACCCTCGTCGTCGCGGTGCTCGCGGGTATCGTCGTGCTGCGGGTCGCCGCCTCCGAGATCGAGGACGAAGCGCAGGCACCGTCGGATGAGCAGCGCACCGCCCTGCTCGTCGGCACACCCGCCGAAGGACGCCGCGTCGCGCCCGGCGCACCGCGAAGGCTGCGCGCACCGCAACGCATCAACATCCTGCTCGCCCTGACCGTCGCTCAGTTGGTGCAGGCGCTGTTCTTCGCCGGGCTGCTCGCGGCGCTGCTGATCATCATCGGCGCGATCACCGTCCCCGCGGGGCTCGTCGGCCTCTGGCTCGGGCCCGGCAGCGTCACACAACCGATGACGGTGCAGCCTCTCGAGTTCTTCGGGGCGACGCTGCCGCTCACCGTCAACCTCCTCAAGGTGGCGACGATCCTCGCGGTGATCGCGGCCCTCCCGTTCGTCTTCTCCGCCGTCAGCGAGACCCGCTACCGCGAGCGATTCTTCGACCCGATCATGGTCGACATGCGCCGCGCAATCCTCGTGCGCGATGCGATCGACACGACACCGTCGCGCTGACGGGCGTAACTGTTCGGTTGCGACGCATCCGTGGTCCTCGCATCCTGCTAGCGTCGGCGATGCGCCCCGAAGCGCCGACGCAGCATGCGCACCCGAAGCGCAGAAGAAGAGAGACCGCCCGCCGATGACAGCCGTGCGAATCAGGGATGCCGAGACCGCCGATCTCGAGACGATCACCGCGATCCACAACCACGCCGTGGTGCACACCACCGCGATCTGGAACGAAGAGGCGGTGGACCTCGACGACCGCGCCGCCTGGCTCGCCGACCGCACCGCGCACGGCTATCCGGTCCTGGTCGCCGTCGACGAGTCCGGCGTGCTGGGCTATGCGTCCTACGCGCAGTGGCGACCGCACAGCGGCTATCGGCTCACCGTCGAGCACTCGGTCTACGTTCTCGGTGGTCAGCACGGCCGCGGCATCGGCACCACCCTGATGGCCGCGCTCGTCGAACGCGCCACCGCTGCGGGAATGCACGTGATGATCGCAGGCATCGAGAGCGGGAACACCGCATCCATCGCCCTGCACGAACGGCTGGGCTTCGTCGAGGTCGGGCGGATGCCGCAGGTCGGCGCCAAGTTCGGGCGCTGGCTCGATCTGAGCATGCTCCAACTCGTCCTCGACGACCGCCCCGATCCCGACGCAGGATCCTGACGATGAACCTGCTGCAGTGGTTCGTCGAGGCGTTCACCTCCCAGTGGGTGTTGCCGGGCGGGCAGACGCTCCTCGTGCGTGAGGTCGTGGGCAACGCCTTCGGCCTCGCGAGCGCCCTCGGCGGCATGCGCCGCAAGGTGTGGGCCTGGCCGGTCGGCATCATCGGCAACCTGCTCCTGCTCACGGTCTTCCTGGGCTCCGCCCTGAGCCCTGACCCTTCGTTGCCGCACCTGCTGGGTCAGGCCGGACGGCAGATCATGTTCATCGCCGTGGCCGTCTACGGCTGGATCCGCTGGCGGAATCTCGACGGCGGCCGGGTGGTGCCGCGCTGGGCGCCGACGAGCGCGCGCATCGGCATGGCCCTGGTGATGATCATCGGCACCGTCGCCCTGACCCCGCTGTTCCGGCTGCTCGGATCGTGGGAGCCGGTCTGGGCCGATGCCTGGACCTTCGTCGGTTCCCTGCTCGCCACCTACGGCATGGCGAAGGGGTGGACCGAGTTCTGGCTGATCTGGATCGCCGTCGACGTGGTCGGGGTACCACTGCTGTTCAGCTCCGGCTACTACGCGACCGGCTTCATGTACGTCTTCTACGGAGTCTTCACGGCGATCGGGTTCGTGATCTGGTGGCGAGCGCAGCGCCGCGCCGCCCACCCGATCGAGATCCTGCCGCCCGACCCGAGCCCGCGGCGGCCGGAGGAAGAGGAAGAGCTCGCCTGACGCGGAGGATCGGACCGCGGTCAGTGCCGCACGCGAGCGAGGAACTCCGCGGTCGCGGCCTCCTGCGGGGCGTCGAACACCTGCGACGGCGGCCCCTGCTCGACGACGACGCCGTGCTCGAGGAACACGATGCGGTCGGCGACCTCGCGGGCGAACGACATCTCGTGCGTCGCCATCACGATCGTCGCGCCCTGACGCTTCAGCTCCCGCACCAGGTCGAGCACCTCACCCACCAGCTGCGGGTCGAGCGCACTCGTGATCTCGTCGAGCAACAGCACCTCGGGCTGCGTGAGCACCGCGCGCACGATCGCCACCCGCTGCTGCTGGCCACCGGAGAGTCGGTCGGGGTATTCGTCGGCCTTCGCACCGAGTCCGAGCGTCTCCAGGAGAGCGCGCGCCTTGGCACGGGCTTCCGCCTTGCGCATGCCGTGCACCCGGACGGCGGCGAGCGTGACGTTGTCGAGCACGGTCAGGTGCGGGAAGAGGTTGAAGTGCTGGAAGACGACACCGATCCGCGCCCGCACCCCGTCGGCGTCCACGCGCGGGTCGGTGATGTCCTCTCCGACGAGGAAGATCTGCCCGTCGTCGATGTTCTCGATGAGGTTCATCGTCTTGAGCAGGGTAGACTTGCCGGAGCCGGACGCGCCGATCAGCACGACCACCTCGTGGGTGCCCACCGACAGGTCGATGCCGCGCAGCACGTCATGATCGCCGAAGCGCTTGCGCACGCCCCTGGCCTCGATCACCGGGACACTCATACGACTCCTCCGGCCTGCTCGCGCTTGTTCATCCGAGCGGTCACGATGTCGGTCAGGCGGATCATGGGCCAACTGAGGATGATGAACATGAGCCCTGCGACGAGGTAGGGCGTGTAGTTGTAGGTCTCGGCGACCATCAGCTGAGCGGCGCGGACGGCGTCGACGGCTCCGAGGACCGAGATCAGACCCACGTCCTTCTGCATCGACACGAAGTCGTTCATCAGCGCCGGGACCACCTTGCGGACGCCCTGCGGGATCACGACGATGCGGAGGGTCTGCCCGTGCGTCAGCCCGAGCGATCGCGCGGCGATGCGCTGCGAAGGGTGCACCGCCTCCATCCCTGCGCGGAGCACCTCCGCGACATACGCCGAGTAGGTGAGGACCAGGGCGATCGTGCCCCAGAACATCGCGGGCATGCGCGGGAAGATCATCAGTGCCGGGATGCCGAAGCCGACCAGGTACAGCACGATCAGCAGCGGGATGCCGCGGAAGAAGTCGGTGTACGCGGCGGCGAGCGCGCGCAGCGGGAAGAACACCGGTCCGCGCAACGAACGCATCGTCGCCAGGAGGGTGCCGAAGATCGCGACGCAGACCACCGCGATCGCGAGCACCAGGAGGTTGACGAGCAGGCCCTGGAAGATCGGCCCGATGCTCTCCAGTGCGACCTGCGGGTCGAAGAACGTCTGACTGACGACCGCCCAGCCGGGGGTGTTGACCACGACGATGAGCAGCACCGTCACGAGGACGATGCTGCTGAGGAGCGCGATCAGGACGGAACGCGTGGTCGCCCGTCGCCGCAGAACGCGGCGTGACAGCTCGAGTTCGCTCGGCTGCCACTCCGCGTCGACGGAGGTCGAGGTCATTTCAGGACGGGGACGTCGACGGCGTCGCTGAGCCACTTCTGCTGCAGCTCGTCGAGCGTGCCGTTCTCGCGCAGGGCGTCGACCGCCTCGGTGACATCCGCCGTGAGTGCGGATCCCTTGGGCAACACGATGCCGAAGTCGTCGCCGCCGTTCGCGTCGGCGAACTGGCCGGTGACGACACCGTCGTCGAGCTGAGCGCCCACGACGTAGAAGGCGCCGGGGAGGTCGGTGATCATCGCGTCGATCTGGCCGCCCTTGAGCGCGAGCACGACGTCGTCGACCGAGTTGAAGACGCTGAGGTTCGCCTCGCCGAGCTGCTCCTTGGCCACCGTGTAGCTGGTGGTGCCGCTCGCGACGCCGACCGTCGTGGCCTTGAGCTCGTCGATGGTCGTCGCGGAGGCCGCGGGCGAACCGCCGACCGCGACGACCGCCTGCGTGGTCGTGTAGTACGGCGAGGAGAAGTCCACGGCCTTCTTGCGGTCGTCTGTGATGGAGAACTGCTGGAGGTTGATGTCCCAGTCCTTCGGACCCGGAGCGATGGCACCGTCGAAGGTCGTGCGGACCCAGACGATGTCGTCGGCCGCGAAGCCGAGCTGCTCGGCCACGGCGTTGGCCACCGCGCCCTCGAAGCCCTCACCGTTGGAGGGGTCGTCGTCGACGAACCACGGCTCGTAGTTCGGCTCCCCGGTGGCGATCGTGAGCTTGCCCGCCGTCACGGTCTGCAGACCGGAGTCGCCACCGTCGCCGGTGTCGGCGGACGGAGAGGCACAGGCGGCGAGGGTGACGGCGAGGACGGTGGCAGCAGCGGCGGCTGCGGCACGGCGGAGGGAGGGAGCGAAGGGCACGATGACTCCAGTGCGAGGAAGGGTGAGGAGGAAGCTGCGAGGCAGGACGGGTCTGCCCTTACAGAGTAGGCGATGCGGCGAGTCGCCAATCCGCGAAATCGAAACCTGGGGACACGAAACACGAGACGAGGACTTCCTCGGCATCCAGGGGACGCGCTGCCTGCCAGACGCCGGCGGGCACCAGTACCTGCGCCGCGTCGTCGGGACCGAGCACGATCGCGGTGGCTTCGCCCGGCTCTGCCGCATCTCCGCCGAGACGGAGCTCGAGTCGGCCGGGACCGTGCCACAGCCACAGCTCGTCGCTGGTCACGACGTGCCATTCACTGCGCTCGGAGGGCCGCAGCAGGTAGTGGATGCACGTCGCCGCGGGTCGCGGGCCGTTCGGGGTCTCGACCGGAAGCGGACTCGTCCACGTGCGGCGGAACCATCCGCCCTCGGGATGCGGCGCGAGGTCGAGGCGCTCGGCGGTCGTGGGGCGCTGTGTCACGCGACACCTCCGGGTTCGGATGCGGGTACGGTCACGGGGCGACCGCCGGACGGTCGAAGCTGTCGATCGCGTAGCGGACCTCGCCCGACACCACGGTCGCGGCGGTGCGGCCGGCGCCGTGGTCGACGAGTTCCGCGACGGCATCCGGTCCGGCGGGCACGTCGAAGAAGGTGAGGTCGGCGAGCGCACCCACGGCGAGGTAGCCGGTACGGTCCGGGCCGACGTCGATTCCCATCGCGTGCGCGCCGCCGAGGGTGGCCGCGCCGAGCAGGCGTGCAGGGAGATCACGGTCGGTGTATCCCTGCGACCGGGCGATGCGGGCCAGTTCAGCCACATCGGCGAGCACGTCGAGCGAGGGACTAGACGACAGCGAGTCGGTCCCCACCGCGATCGGGTTGCCCTCACGCAGGTACGCGGCGATCGGGGGCTCCTCGAGTCCGATGACGGCGTTGGACCTCGGGCACAGGGCCACCGTCGTGCGGCGCTCGCGCAGGATCGCACGATCCCTGGCGCTCATGTACACACCGTGCGCGATGTGGCAGTCGGGTCCGAGCACGCCGAGCTGGTCGACGAACTCGGTCGCGCTGGTGCCGAATCCGGCCTTGCGCAGCTCCTGGAAGCTGGCGAGCCCGGCCGTGTGCCACGCCTGCGGATGCTCGTGCGCGAACTCCCTCTCGAATGCGGCCTCGCCGAGGTGGATGTGGATCCGCCCGCCGCGCTCGCGCACGATGTCGGGGATCTCCAGGAGGGGCTCGATGTCCAGTGAGTACGGGGCGTGCGGCGACAGGCCGGTCCCGGGCGGGGTGGGCAGGGCGTCCAGCGCCTGCTCGACCTGCGCGCGTCCGGTGCGCGCCCAGTCGGCATTGGTCCAGCTCATCACCTCCCAGTAGGTGATCCCGTGCAGCCCCGCGTCGTGCAGGGCGGTCGCGGCCGAGCGGTCGGTCACCACGTCGGCGAGCGCCGTCGTACCCGCCCGCAACGCCTGCGTCGCGCCGTCCGCAGCATCTGCGGCCCAGTCACGCCCGCCTTCGTACACCGGGTCGAACGCCCGCACCCAGTCTTCGAAGCCGTCGTACTGCCCGCTTCCGACCGAGGCCATGCCGGTGTATTGCAGATGGGTGTGCGCGTTCACGAGGCCGGGGGTCAGGACACCCGGCCAGTGCACCTCGTCGGCGTCGATGCCCCGTTCCGCGAGGGAATGCAGCACCCAGGCGCGCTCCCCGACGTGCATGATCCGGCCGTCCCGCACGGCGACCGCCCCATCGACGATCGGCGGCGCGGTGATCGGCACCACGAGTCCTGCCGAATAGACCGTGACAGCACTCATGCGGACTCTCCTCGGAACCGTGGCGAGCGCCACTCCTGCTGCGCTTCGACCTGCGCCGGACTGCGCTGGTCGATGCGCTCACCGCGGGCTACGAGCGCGGCGGCGCCGATCGTGGTGTCGGCGTCGGACGGAAGCGGATACACCCCGGGCGGCAGGTCGTGCGCGAGCAGGTGCCCGACGGCGAAGAGCTGCACCGAGAACGACAGATCCATGATCTCGATGGGGTTGCCCTCACCGGCGGACAGATTCACGCAGCCTGCCCGGGCGATCACGAGTGCTCCGTCACCGGCGCGTTCGACGGCACTCGAGGCCTGGCCGTTCTCGCCCGTGTACGGTCGCAGCATGGCAGGGTCGAGGTCGACCTCGTGCGGAACTCCCCCGGCGACCGCGACGATCGCCGCAGCGCGCAGCACCTCGGCGTCGATGGTGTGCGGAGCACCGGTGGCCGAGACGACGAGCGCGCCCGGGGCGAGGTCGTGCAGGCGGCCGATACGGAATCCGTCGTGGGCGGCGCGCAACGCGCGGACGGGGTCGGTCTCGGTGACGAAGACGTCGACCCCGAGGGCGCGCAGGTGCGCCGCGACGCCTTCACCGACGGGGCCGTAGCCGACGACGACGGCCGTCTGGTCGCGGAGGTCGACCCCCACGGCGTCCAGCGCATCGGCGATCGCGAACACGCACGACTGACCGGTGCCGTACCGGTTGTCGAAGGAGGTCTTGGTCAGGGCGTCGTTGACCGCGATGACGGGGATCTCGAGCACTCCCTCACGCTCCATGAGCCGCAACGGGGTGAGCCCGCTCGTGGTCTCCTCCGCGGCACCTCGCAGGTCGGCGGCGAGGCCTTCCTCGTGCGCCAGGCGGATCAGGTGCGAGCCGTCGTCGAGCAGCAGGTCGAAGCCGCGGCGCAGGAAGTCCACGGCGGCAGCGCGCTCGGCGGCACCCGAAAGGGACGGGTCCCCGTCGACCGGGATTCCGCGCCGGCGCAGCACCGCGGCGACCTCGACGTCGATCTCGTCGGGATGGGCGTAGACGGCCACGGTGGCCCCGGCGCCCCGCAGCAGCAGGGCGAGTTGGGCGGTCTTCGGCTCGAGCACCATAGCGATGCCGATCCGGAGTCCTCTCACCGTGCCGGCGTCGCCCAGGCGTGCGGCGAGAGCGGTGGCGACCGACATGTGCCGTCCGGCCGCGTCCACGCGGTCCTCGGCGGTCTCCCGTACCGGGAGGGGCCCACCGTCGAGCAGGATCTCGCAGGATCCCCCCGGCGCGAAGGTGACACCGCCGTCTCCGAGGCGCGCACCGAGGGCGGGGAGGAGGGATCGCAGCGCATCGGCCACCGCGTCCGTCCCGATGACCGAGAAGTCCCGACCGGACACGAGCAGGTTGGTCTCACGGGCGAATCGGCGCACCAGACGCTGGGCGGTCGAGATGTCGTCGGTCACCAGTCAAGGGTAGAGCCCGCGGAGGAGACCGAAGGACGGGATATGTACATCTCTGACACCCAAATGTACAATTGGTGCATGTCCACGATCAGCGTCGCCGACGCACGCAACAACCTCTCCACGGTCATCGCCCGCTCTCAGGAGGAGGCGGTCTTCATCGAGCGGCGCGGTCAGCGCACTGCGGTTGTGATCAGCCCCGAGCAGTATGAGCGGATGCTCGATGCGCTCGAAGAAGCCGAAGATGTCGCCGCGTTCGACGAGGCGATGGCAGAAGAGGGTCCCGACGTCCCCTGGGAGCAGGTGAAGGCCGACCTGGGCTGGATGTGAGCTACCGGATCGAGCTGCGCCCCGCCGCAGTCCGCGCGCTGAAGAGGGTCGACCACCAGGACCGCGACCGGATTCGCGGCGCGATCGCTCTCCTCGGCGAGAACCCCCGACCTCCCGGTGCCAAAGCCCTGCAGGGACGCGACGGACTCCGCGTCCGCGTCGGAAGCTATCGGATCATCTACACGGTCGACGACGATGTCCTCATCGTCGCAGTGGTCACGCTCGGCCACCGCCGCGAGGTGTACAAGCCCTGACCCGACCGATCGAAGTGACAGAGTCATCGTCCTGAAATGTGTCCGTGCGTGTCGGCCGCCCTGGATTCGCGCACGCCGTTCGCCTTTCATGGGTGCATGACACGTCAGATCCGCTTCAACGCCTTCGACATGAACTGCGTCGCCCACCAGTCGTCCGGGCTGTGGCGGCATCCCGACGACCGGTCGCGGCAGTACAACACCCTCTCGTACTGGACCGACCTCGCGAAGCTCTTAGAGAGCGCGACGTTCGACGGCATCTTCATCGCAGACGTGCTCGGGACCTACGACGTCTACGGCGGCACGAACGAGGCCGCGATCCGCAACGGCGCCCAGGTGCCGGTGAACGACCCGATCCTGCTGGTGAGCGCGATGGCTGCCGTCACCGAGAACCTGGGATTCGGCATCACCGCCGGCACCGCCTTCGAGCACCCCTACCCCTTCGCGCGCCGGCTGAGCACGCTCGACCACCTCACACAGGGACGCGTGGGGTGGAACGTCGTGACCGGATACCTGCCCAGCGCCGCGCGGAACATGGGCCAGGAGGACCAGCTCGCGCACGACGACCGCTACGACCATGCGGACGAGTACGTCGAAGTGCTCTACAAGCTCTGGGAGGGGTCGTGGGAGGACGACGCGGTGGTCGAGGACCGCGAGCGCGGCATCTTCACCGACCCGGCCAAGGTGCATCCCATCGGGCATGACGGCAAGCACTTCAGCGTGCCGGGCATCCACATCTCCGAGCCGTCACCGCAGCGCACGCCGGTGATCTACCAGGCCGGCGCCAGTCCGCGCGGGGTGAAGTTCGCGGCCGAGAACGCCGAGGCCATCTTCGTCGCTGCACCCTCGAAGGAGGTGCTCGCCGGCACCGTGAAACGCATCCGCGATGCCCTCGAAGCGGCGGGCCGCGACCGGTACGACGCCCGCATCTACACGTTGCTCACCGTGATCACCGCCGCCACCAGCGAAGAGGCGACCGCGAAGCACGCCGAGTACCTCTCCTATGCGAGCCCCGAGGGTGCGCTCACCTTCATGTCGGGATGGATGGGCGTGGACCTGTCGCAGTACGCCGAGGACGAGCCGGTCGGGAACGTCGAGTCCAACGCGATCCAGTCGGTGCTGCAGCACCTGAAGGAGGAGGCCGACCTCGGCCGCGAATGGACCGTCGGGGACTTCGGGCGGCACAACGCGATCGGCGGCCTCGGCCCCACGATCGTCGGGTCCGGCGTCGAGATCGCCGACGAACTGCAGTCCTGGGTGGACGAGACCGACATCGACGGCTTCAACCTCGCCTACGCGGTCACCCCCGGCACGTGGCAGGACATCATCGAGCACGTGATCCCGGTGCTGCGCGAACGCGGTGCCTACCCGGAGGAGTACGCGCCGGGCACCCTCCGCAACAAGCTCCACGGTCGCGGCGACCGGGTGCAGGACACACACCGTGCCGCGAAGTACCGGGTCGGGGAGTTCGCCCGGGCCTGACGCGGAGGCCTTTCGAATCGCGCACAGTGTCGCTGCTGAGGTGAATTCGCAGCCGTTTGCGCGATTCGAAGGGCAGGAGTGTGTCAGTCGTCGCTGCGGCTGAAGATCCCACGGAGCACGAGGAAGACCACCACGGCGACGACCGCGACGATCGCGAGCTTGAAGATGAACGCGAGGACCGAGAACAACGCGCTCACGATCCACCACGCGATCACGACGGCGAGGATGACGCCGAGGATGGTCCAGATGTTCTTCGTCATGTCTCCAGCCTACGGAGTAGAACCTGGGCGGACGAGCAGGTCGTGCACGTGCCCCGCGGCGGCGAGGAGCGCGACGCTGCGTCGGGTGAGCGCCGCGAGCCGTTCCGCGAGGATCACCTCCACCTCGTCGGTGCGATCGTGGGCGCGCACCTGGTCGAGGATGCGGGCGATCGCAGGGATGCGGTAACCGCCCGAACGGAGCGCCGCGACGATACGCGCGTCGGTGATCGCCGTGGAACCGTAGGAGCGCGCCGACGCCGCGCCCCGGAGCGGGTGGACGAGCCCCTCACGCTCCCAATGGCGCAGGGCGGAGGGGCGGATGCCGAGCGCCTGGGCGAGTTCACCGATGGCCATCGCATCGTCCTCGTCGAAGTCGTCGTCGGCTTCCTCCCTGGCGACCTCGAGGCCGCGGAGCGCTTCCCGCACGCGTGAGCGCTCCTCGGCGAGGTCGGCGTGCAAGAGGTCGATCCGCTCGGCGGCGTCTTCCATCGATGCGTCGATCAGTCCGGGCATCAGTCGTCGTGCGAGCACAGGACCGAGGGCCGCTGCCATCGCCCGATAGGCACGCAACGCCGTTTCATGGTGCGGACCGTAGCGGCGGTAGCCGTTGGTCCCGCGCTCGGCCGCGGGGAGGACGCCGAGCCTCTCCAGGTCTCGCACCTGTTGGGTCGAGTACCCCACGCGTCGCCCGAGCAGCGCTGTCGTCAGAACCGCCTCTTGAGGGTTCACCATCGAATTTCCCTTCGCCGTGGAGGAAAACTCCACATAAGCGCTTCAACTTCATCATTGAAGCATGAACATGCAGGAGATCATCGACGCCGTCCGTGGATTCGACGGCGTCCTCGTCATCACCCCCCAAGCAGGTGACCCCTGCCCCGAGCTCTCCTGGGGAGACGCCTACTTCTCCTACGCCCCGGACGGGCGGATGCCGGAGCGCACACAGCCCTACGGGACGATCATCACGAAGAACTATCCGGACGACGAGTCCTCCGCGCTCGACACCCCCGGGCGCTTCCGGGTGAACATCCACGTCGGCCAGGGCAAAGCCGACCCGCTCGTGGCCGCGGACGCACAGCCGACCGATGTCGATGTGTTCCAGCCGCATCCGCTGTACGGCACGGCCGGGTGGGTCTGCGTGATCGATCCGGCCGAGCGGACGTCAGACACCGTGCTCGCCCTGCTCCGCGACGCGCACGAGTCCGCCCGCGCTCGCGCCGACCGCCGAGCGCGACGAGGATGAGCACCGTGCAGGGCATGGCCGAGGGGGATCGGCGCCTGGTCGCGGTGTGGGCCGCCGACTGCGCCGAACGCGTGCTGCCCCTCTTCGAGAGGGAGGCGCCGGACGATGACCGTGCGCGCGACGCCATCGCCAGGGCTCGCGCCTTCGCACGGGGAGAACTCACCGCTGCGGGAGAGATCCGCCGCCGCTTCGTCGCCGGTCGCGCCGCCGGCGCAGCGACCACGCCCGCCGGCGCGGCCGCTGCGCGGTCGGCCGCCCAGGCTGCGGGCGTCGCGCACATGGGTGCTCATGCGTTCGGGGCGGCCGCCTATGCCGCGAGCGCGGTCGAGCTCGCGCACCCCGACGACTCCGACGCTCGCGCCGGAGAGGTGCACTGGCAGCTCGCGCTCCTCTCCCCCGAAGCCGCGGCGGCGCTCCGACGACTCCCGCCCCTCGGTACGGATACGGCGGGCCCGCTCGGCCCGGGCCTCCTCGCCGCCGGAACCCTCGGCGCCGTGATCCGGGAGCTCCAGGCCGCCCTCTCCTGACCCTTTCGGATCGCGCAACTGGTCGCATCTGACGCCGAGATCGAGCTGTTTGCGCGATTCGAAAGGGCGGGGAGGGCGCTTCAGCCGCGATTCAGCGTCGACGGGCCACACTGGAGGAATGCGGATCCTGGTGGTGGACGACGAGGTGCGTCTGGCCGAGGGCGTGCGCCGTGGTCTGGAGGCCGAGGGGTTCGCCGTCGACGTCGCGCACAACGGTGTCGACGGGCTCTGGCGTGCACGGGAGACGCGGTACGACGCGATCGTGCTCGACCTCATGATGCCGGGTATGAGCGGGTGGAAGGTGTGCGAGGCACTGCGCGCCGAAGAGAACTGGACCCCCGTCCTGATGCTCACCGCGAAGGATGGCGAGTGGGATCAGGTCGAGGCACTCGAGACCGGGGCCGACGACTACGTCACCAAGCCGTTCTCCTTCGCGATCCTCGTCGCACGCCTGCGCGCCCTCGTCCGGCGCGGCGCGGTCGCGCGCCCGGCGATCCTCGAGGCCGGGGATCTGCGCCTCGACCCCGCCGCGCATCGTGTCTGGCGAGGCGACACGCCGGTGGCACTGACCGCGCGGGAGTTCTCCGTGCTCGAATACCTTCTGCGGCACCGCGGCCAGGTGCTGTCGAAACGCGCCCTCATCGAGGGGGTCTGGGACGACGACTTCGACGGCGACCCGAACATCGTCGAGGTGTACGTGGGGCATCTGCGCCGCAAGCTCGACAAGCCGTTCGGACGCGAGGCGATCGAGACCATCCGCGGTGCGGGGTACCGGCTGGCGGCCGACGGTGGCTAGCCGCAGTTGGCGCTCCGTGCGCGGCAGGACGACGCTCGGAGCCACGGTGGTCGTGGCCGTCGCCCTGCTCATCGGCTCCTTCTCCTTCTACGGCGTCCTGCGCAGCAGCATGCACGACAACACCGTGCGCGCGGCGGAGCAGCGTCTCGAGCAGCTCTCCGACCGCACGGGCGGGCCGGGCGGCCGGGGCATCGACGCTCTCGACGATGAGATCCTGCAGCTCGTCGGACCGGATGGCTCCGTCCGCGCCGCGAGCGAGGACGCCCGCGAGAAGCTGGGCTCCACACCGCTCCCCATCGACGATGACCCACAGACGACGACGGTCGACGGCGACCCCGTGCTCGTCGTCTCGGAGGAGCTCGACGATGACCAGACGCTCGTGCTCGCCGTCGCGATCGACGACGACGCCGAGACCCTCGCGACGGTGGCGACCTTGCTGGCGATCGCCGTCCCCCTCCTGCTGCTGCTCGTCGCGGTGACCACATGGCTCGTCGTCGGTCGCGCCCTGCGTCCGGTCGAGCGCATCCGTGAAGAAGTGGACGGCATCACCGCCGAGCGGCTCCACCAGCGCGTACCGGTGCCCGAGACGGCCGATGAGATCGCGGCACTCGCGACGACCATGAACGGCATGCTCGATCGCCTCGACGCCGCCGCCACCGCACAACGACGCTTCGTGTCCGATGCCTCCCATGAGCTGCGTTCGCCGCTCGCGACCATCCGCCAGCACGCCGAGCTCGCACAGGCCCACCCGGAGGTGACGAGCATCGGCGAACTGGCCGAGGTGGTGTCGGAGGAGGGACTCCGGCTGCAGGGCATCGTCGAGTCACTGCTGCTCCTGGCGCGTCTCGACGAGGGGGCGAGCACGCGCGGCGAAGCGGTCGACCTCGATGACATCGCGCTGGGCGAGGTGCGCCGATTGCGCGCGGCGGGACTCGATGTCGACGGCTCGGGGATCGCCGCGGCCCGGGTGCACGCAGACCCCCGCCTCCTGGGCCAGCTGGTGCGGAACCTCGCGGACAACGCCGTCCGTCACAGTCGCGGCCGAGTCGCCATCGGTGTCGTCCCCGCGGACGGGCACGTGTTCGTGATGGTCGAAGACGATGGCGCCGGGGTCCCCGTCGAGGAGCGGGAGCGGATCTTCGAACGATTCGTCCGGCTCGACGAGGCGCGCAGCCGAGACGCCGGCGGGAGCGGTCTGGGGCTTGCGATCGCCCGCGGCATCGCCGTCTCCGCCGGCGGGACGCTGATGGTCGACGACTCGCGGTGGGGCGGCGCGCGCTTCGTGCTCGCGCTGCCCGTCGCGCCCTGAACGCCCGGGGTGGTCGATCCTGAAGAGGTCTTCAGGTCGCTTCAGGATGGCTTCAACGACTCCGGGGGACCATCGGGTCATGGATGACAAGACCCCCACCCCCGACCAGACGCCCGAGAGCACCCCGGATGCGCAGACCGTTCCGGTATCCCCGGCTCCGGAGTCCGCCGCTCCGACCGTCGGCGACGGGCAGCACCCGACGTTCCCCGCAGCCGATCCGGTCGCCGCTCCGGCGAAAGCTGCTCCCAGGTCGGGCCGCACGCGCGCAGTGCTCATCGGGGGCGGCATCGCGGCAGCCGTCGTCCTCGCAGGCGGCGGTATCGCCGTCGGCGCCGCGATCAGTGATGAGTTCGACGACGATCACCGCCCCTCGATCTCCGACGACAGTCGCCACGACGACGGTCGCCATGAGGAACACCGCGGCGAACACGACGACGCGCGGATGAACGACCGGGGTCCCTCGACCGGCATCGGCGCGGCTTCGGCCGATGAGCTGATCGACATCGTGGATGCCGCGCGCGGCGCCGCCGAGGGCGAGGTCACATCGATCGACGCGAAGCGTGACGGGACCTGGGAGGTGCAGTTGACGGCCTCCGACGGCAGTGAGAGCGAGGTGCGAGTCACCGAAGACCTCGCCGCATCCGTCATCGCAACGGACGCCGCCGACGACGATGACACCGCACCCACGCTCACTCTCGACGATGCCACCATCCGCGCCCTCGTCGCCGCAGCCTTCGAGGAGGCCGAGGGCATGATCACGGATCTCGACGTCGACGGGGATGACACCAGCCCTTACGACGCTTCGGTCCTCACCTCCGACAACCGCTCGATCGACATCGACTTCAGCGCCGACTTCGCGGTCGTCGGGACCGACCTCGACTGATCGAGCCCCGTCCGAATCGCGCACATGGCTTCATCCGGTGCCCCCATCGAGCCGTGTGCGCGATTCGAACGCTTGTCGCGCGACTAGCATTCAGGGATGACGAGTTCCGGACCGATCGACGACATCTCCATCGGCGGTGAGGTGATCCGCCTGGGGCAGTTCCTCAAGTTCGCGGGTCTCCTCGACTCCGGCGGTGACGCCAAAGAAGTGATCATCGACGGCTACGTGACGGTCAACGGCGAGGTGGATCGCCGCCGCGGACGCCAGCTGCGCGATGGCGACCTGGTCTCATTCGAGGGCCGCACGGTCCGCGTCCGCCCCTGACGCCTCAGACCGCGACGGCGCTGATCGACGCGTGAGGTCGTGCTCCGGTCGGCACGCGGGTCTCACTGTCGATCACCGAGAAACCTGCCGCTTCCAGCAGCGCGGACATCCCGTCGACGCTCCAGTGGTGCGCGGTGGTCACGGCATGGGGGAACGGCTCACCGTCGGGGCCGTCGAAGAATCCGAGGAGCAGGGCCCCTCCGTCTTCGAGAGCCGACCGCACCGCCGTCAGGAGCGAAGGAAGCTCATCCGGGCTCGCATGGATCAACGAGTACCAGGCGAGCACGCCACGGAGCGACCCCTCCTCGAGGTCGGCCTCGGACAATGACGTGACCCGGTAAGGCACGCCCGGGTACCGGGCGGTCGCGAGGGAGATGAACTCCGGCACGAGGTCGATGCCCTCCGCCGCGTGGCCTCGCGCGGCGAGAAACGCCGTCCAGTGGCCGGGACCGCACCCCGCGTCGAGGAGGCGACCGTCGATCCCCTCCGCCCAGTTCGCGATGCGCTCGCGGTCGTCGGCATCCATCTGGTCGATGTCGCCGAAGAGTTCCGCGTACTCCCCCGCGCGGGCGGAGTAGCCCTCGCGGATGCGGCCGTCGCTCCCGGTGTTCTCCGGCATGGATGTTCGTCCCTTCACCGGATCGTCCGGATCGTCGAAACCCACGGTATCGGGCGGCTCCTAGAGCACGCTCTTCGCATTCATGAGCAGTTCCTTCCGGCTGACACGATCGGCTGCGCGAAGGGCTGCACCGAGCGACAGGAGCAGTGCAGCGAGTGTGAGTCCTCCGCCCAGCGCCGCACCGGTGACGGCGAGACCGCCGCCCCCTCCGCCCGGGGGCACGGGGGGAGCCGGAGGTGCCGCGGTGGCGACGGTGACGGTGGACTCACTCGGCGGAGGCGGCGCGACGCCGTTCGGAGGCGTCCCGTTCGCGGTCGCCACGTTCACGACACTGCCCCGGGCGATGTCGTCCGTCGTGACCGTGTAGGGCGCACCCGCGCACTCCATCATCGTCGCCGGCGGCAGCGACTCCGAGTCGCAGGTGACAGCACCGATCATCGGGTCGTCGATCGTGACGGGGTCGAGCGTCACGTTCCCGGTGTTGCGCACCTGGAAGCGGTAGTCGATCGTCTCGCCGACGTCGGCGAGGCCGTTTCCGTTCGCATCGTCGAGAGTCGCGCTCTTCACCATCTCGATTCCGGCCGTCGGGAAGTCGGTCGGCGTGGTGACGGAGTCGGTGGGTGGCTCGACCGGTTCCACCCCGTCAGGCACCGTGCCGTCAGCGGTCGCCGTGTTCACCACCCCACCGGCGAGGAGATCCGCCTCCACCACCGTGTACGGCACATCCGCGGTGCACGTCATCGACGCACCACCCGCCAACGACGTCGCCGGACACGTCACACTCCCCGCCAGAGGATCCGTGACCGTGATGTCACTCACCGTGACCGTGCCCGTGTTCATCACCACGAACGAGTAGGCGATCGTCTCACCGAGCCCGGCGAGACCGCTCGAGTCCGCGTCATCCACCTGGGCGATCTTGGTGATCGCCAGCCCCGCGCTGTCAGCAGGGGTGGGGGTCGTGACCGTGTCGGTGGGTGGCTCGATCGGTTCCACCCCGTCAGGCACCGTGCCGTCAGCGGTCGCCGTGTTCACCACCCCACCGGCGAGGAGATCCGCCTCCACCACCGTGTAGGGCACATCAGCTGTGCACGTCATCGACGCGCCACCCACCAACGACGTCGCCGGACACGTCACACTCCCCGCCAGAGGATCGGTGACCGTGATGTCACTCACCGTGACCGTGCCCGTGTTCATCACCACGAACGAGTAGGCGATCGTCTCACCGATGTCCGCGAGACCGTTCCCGTTCGTGTCGTCGATCGTCGCGTCCTTCACGATGGACAGCCCCGCCGACGCCTCGACGGTCGGGACGATAGCGGTGTCGATCGGGGGAAGGAACCCGACGTTCACCGGCGGTGTGGCCACGCCGGTCGCGGTGTTCGTCACCGCCCCGGCAAGGATGTCATCCTCCGTCACCACGTGCGTGGCAGGAGCGACACACGTGGTGGACTCGCCGACCGCGAGAGTGGTCGTGTCGCAGATCACCGTTCCGACTGTCGGGTCGCTGACCCCGACATCCACCAGGGTCACATTGCCGACGTTGGTCAGGACGAACTCGTAGCTGATGACATCGCCGATCTCGGCGATCCCGTCACCATCCGCTTCAGCGAGATTCGCGATCTTCTCCAGAGTGAGCCCCGCGTCGGGAATCGCCGTCGGAACCGTGACGGTGTCCTCCACCGGATCCGGAGGAGTCACACCCGCCGGAGGCGTCGCCGACACCGACGCCGTATTCACCACCCCACCCGCGAGGATGTCCCCCTCCGTCACCGTGTAATCCGCATCCGCCGTACACGTCACCGTCTCCCCCGGCGCGATCGACACCGGACACGTCACCGACCCCACCAGCGGATCATCCACCACCGGATCCGTCACCGTCACCGTCCCCGTATTCGTCACCGCGAACGAATACGTGACCGTCTCCCCCGGCTCCGCCAGGCCATTCCCATTCCCCTCATTCAAAACAGCGATCTTCTCCAAACCCAGACCCGCAACAGCCACCGGCGTCGGAACCGTCACCGTGTCCTCCACCGGATCCGGAGGAGTCACACCCGCCGGAGGCGTCGCCGACACCGACGCCGTATTCACCACCCCACCCGCGAGGATGTCCCCCTCCGTCACCGTGTAATCCGCATCCGCCGTACACGTCACCGTCTCCCCCGGCGCGATCGACACCGGACACGTCACCGACCCCACCAGCGGATCATCCACCACCGGATCCGTCACCGTCACCGTCCCCGTATTCGTCACCGCGAACGAATACGTGACCGTCTCCCCCGGCTCCGCCAGGCCATTCCCATTCCCCTCATTCAAAACAGCGATCTTCTCCAAACCCAGACCCGCAACAGCCACCGGCGTCGGAACCGTCACCGTGTCCTCCACCGGATCCGGAGGAGTCACACCCGCCGGCGGCGTCGCCGACACCGACGCCGTATTCACCACCCCACCCGCGAGGATGTCCGCCTCCGTCACCGTGTAATCCGCATCCGCCGTACACGTCACCGTCTCCCCCGGCGCAATCGACACCGGACACGTCACCGACCCCACCAGCGGATCATCCACCACCGGATCCGTCACCGTCACCGTCCCCGTATTCGTCACCGCGAACGAATACGTGACCGTCTCCCCCGGCTCCGCCAGGCCATTCCCATTCCCCTCATTCAAAACAGCGATCTTCGTCAAGGCGAGCGAGGCATGAGCGATCGTGATGTCGACCGTCGCCGAGGATTCATCGGTGACCTGCTCCCCGACGCTGTTCTGGGCGATCACGGTCGCCGTGTTGACGAAGCTGGTCTGCTGCGCATCCCCCGCGGTGACCGTATAGCTGCCGGTGCAAACCATCGACGAGTCCGCCCCGCCGGCCGGGCCCAACACGGTGGACGGACAGCTGACGTCCGCGATCAACGGGTCGTCGACCACGACCCCGGTGAGCTGCTCTACTCCGGTGTTGGTGACGACGAACTGGTAGGGAATCGTGTCGCCGAGCCCGTATGCCGCCGGCTGAGGATCGGTGCGGTCGACCTGCTTGACGAGGCTGATGTCGCCGAGTGGATTCACCGACATCACCTGCACATTGCGGATGAGGTGCACGTCCGTCTCTGCACCCGTCGATGCGGCGAAGCCGAACTTGTAGGTCGCCGGCGGGCGCTCGTCCATGACGTAGGAGAGGACCGTCTGGTACGCGGTCCGGGTTCCCGTGAAGTCGATCTCGACGGTCACGACAGGGAACTCATCCGGCGATACCGTCACCCGGACGTTGCGGACAGCCTCTTCGGGACCCACGGCATTGCGCAGTGTGCCCGGCAGCGTGGAGGCACCGCCGGGAGGGCCCAGTCGTGTCGACGCGAGGAAGCAATATCCTTCGTAGCCGTCGCCGGGCCCACGCAGGGTGACGGTGTTGCCGACGCGCGGCGGGGAGAGGTAGCCCGACAGGGCCGGGCACCCGACGCCACGGCCTTGATCGTCGTTGGTGTTGTACCCCCAGGCATCGAAGGCGACACCGAGGTATCCCCCCGCGACCCCCTCTTGCGATGTTCCCCCGAAGATGAACGGCGCGTAACCCAGAGATGCACCGATGCCGCCGGTGCTCGTGAGCGACCGCGAACCGTCCGAGAGGAAGAAGGAGATTCCGTCCGCACCGCTGCCGCCGTACTGCGCCTGATCGAACTCGATCGCCAGTCCGGCGTTCGCCGGGAGTGCGCGATCGAACACCATCCCGCCGTTCCGGTTCTGACTCTCATCGTTGAGTTGGAGCCATCCCGGAAGAAGCCCCGGCGTCGGGGAACCGTTCGTGAACGTGCACGGGCCCAAGTTGGAGGCTCCGGGTGGCGGCGCAGCGGTGGCCCCGGTGATGCATGCCCCATCGAGTCCGATCGCTCGGACATCGGGAACGGTTTCGCCCCCGAACGTCTCGTCCAGGAGGACCGACCCCGCAGCATACGCGGGGGACGCGAAGATCAGAGAAGCGGCGACGACGCTGACCGCGGCGAGCAAGGCGGCCACGCCTCGCTCACGTGATCGGGCTTTCACGATTCGCATCTTCACCACCGCACCAATCTCGTGTGAACAGCAGATGAGATCGACCATCCACGCGAATGCCGGTACTGCCACGACGAGACCCGCGGGTGGGTGGCCCGTGTGTCTGTGCCTCGGACAGTAGCGCGGGGAAGGGCCGGCCACAAGGCATGGTTGTCGACAGGCGTCAGGTACCACGGCACGGAGACACCGGGTCGCTCCTACGCAACGTCCCCCGAACAGCACGCAAAGCCGATCGACGCGCGATGCCAGCACCAGGCCATCGGTTTACATGTCCTACGGAGGGCGGGTTCGGGTCCTGCCCTCGACAGGGCGTCTTCGAGCCTTGTGTCGCGTCGTGCCCGCGGCACGACGTGAGGGGGCCTGCGGGAACGGGTTCCTCAGGTCCCCTCTTCTCCATGCCGGGCGAGACTCCCTCCGTATCCCCACAACTGGGGATTTACCTTCCGCGGGAAGCGCCATAGGTTGTGACCATCTCATGGTCCGGGCTGGACGACCGCCCATCTCCCCTCCCCCATGGTCGTCCAGCTCCGGCACGCGCGGGTCGACGTCGTCACACCGGCGACGACTACGTAGCGGCTGGAACCGACTACGCAATTCTCGGCCCGCGGTGTACCCCTTTCGACGCAGGCGACCACCGCGGTCACGGTTCGGCATCGAATCTTGATGCGTGCCGATTCGCGTGGGGATCATCGACAACCAGCCGGCGCTCGTGCTGGGCATCACGGTCCTGATCAACGCGCAACCGGACATGACTTTCGTCTGCTCGGCACGCAGCGTCCGCGAACTGCTCTCGGCCGGGAAGACCCTGGACGTGGTGCTGGTCGACCCCGCGATCGGGGGGCCCCTTTCGCAGCCACCTCACTGGGAAGCACTCGTGTCGCGCGGCATCGGAGTCCTGGTCTTCTCCGGCGTCTCACCGATGCTCTCCGCCGCACAGGTGCCGGGATCCGCCGGTGTGGAGAGCATGCGGAAGACCGATCCTCTCCACCGGGTCATCGCCGGTATCCGTGCGACCCAGCGGAACCGTTCAGCAGCGCGGGAGCTCGACTCGAGCACGAGGACTCCGCTCTTCGCACCCGAGGTCGCGTTGTCTCCCCGGGAACGTGAGGTGCTGGAGCTGTACGCCACCGGATACACGGCGGCGCAGGTGGGTGAGGCGCTGGGCATCAGCCGGAACACGGTCGTGGATCACATCAAAGGCATCCGCCGGAAGTACGTGACCGCAGGTCGACCGGCCTTCACGAAGGTGGATCTCTTCCGGCGCGCCATCGAAGACGGCCTCGTACCGGACGGCAGCGTCTGACGACCCCTTCCGGCCGCAGTGCGCCCGGGGGAAGAGCGGCGACGGTGGCTGGTGGCCTTGCTCCCCACGGCAAGGCCACCACACCGAGGCGCCTCCCCACGGCGCCACTCCGACGGCGGCCCCCCAGCCGCGCGTCGGAGCACTGACGGGCGTCCCCGTCTCCCCCAGTCACAACATCACCAGTTCGAGCGCGACCTTGTTCCAAGAACCGTTCGACTTAAGTAGAAGGTGCGACGGAATTCCGCATAGGAGCAGAAGCTCACCCTCTCAGTGAGTACCGTCGGCTCCGGAGAGTCCGTTTGAGAGACGACAGAGCGGCGTGCCACGTCGGTAGACATGGCACGCCGCTCTGTGACGTGATCAGGCGGTTGTTACGCCTCGATCACCGGGCGCTTCATCCGTCGCGCGAAGAGGAGCACTCCTCCCGCGACCACGAGCAGCGCAGCCGCGCCGCCGATGATGCCCAGGCTGCTTCCACCCGTCGACGCGAGGTACGTAGCCTCGTCAGCGGGGGTGGTCACATCGCTCTCGGGCGGATCGATCGGCTCGACGTTGTCGGGGACCTCGGCGTAGCCGGTCGCGGCGTTGTACACCTGACCGTCCTCCACGTCCTGCTCCGTGACGGTGTACCCCTTCACGGCGTGACAGGTCATGGACTCGCCGGGCGCGAGCGCCGTCTGCGGGCACTCGACCGCGATACCGGCGTCAGTCAGCATCGGGTCGTCGACGAAGACATCTGTCAACTCAGCGGTACCGGTACTGGTGAGGTCGAAAGAGTAGTCGATCGTCTCACCGGCGTCAGCCCAGCCGTTGCCGTTGGTGTCGTTGAGCTGCGCAGACTTGACGAGCTCAAGGCCAGCCACGAGCGGCTCGAGCGGGATGACGACCTCGTCGGGCGGGCTGACCGGGTCTTCCGGGTCACCCGGGGTCCCCGGAGGAACGGCGCCCGTCGCCGTTGCGACGTTGTGGATCTCGCCGGCGAGGGCGTCGACCTGCGTGATGGTGTAGTTCTCCGACTCGCACACCGCGGACTCACCAGCGGCCAGCGAGGTCGGACCACACGTGATCGCGACACCCAGCTCGTCCAACAGCGGGTCCACGACACGGACATCGTCCAGCGGCACGTTGCCGGTGTTGGTGACGGCGAAGGTCCACTTCACGACGTCGCCCGGGTCGTTGATCCCGTTGTCGTTCGCGTCGTCGACCAGGACGTAGTCCTTCTCCAGCGCGATGGCCGGAGTCGGGGTCGGCTCGGTCGGGACGACGACCTCATCGGGCGGGCTCACCGGGTCTCCCGGGTCACCCGGAGTACCCGGCGTGACGTTACCGGTCGCGGTGGCGACGTTGTAGATCTCACCGGCCTCGGCGTCAGCCTCGGTGATGGTGTAGTCCTCCGAACGGCACGTCGCAGACTCGCCTGCGGCCAGCGACGTCGGATCACACGTGATCGCGAGACCCAGCTCATCGAGCAGCGGGTCATCGACGACGACGTTCTCCAACGCGACATTGCCGGTGTTGGTGACTTCGAACGTCCAGGCGATCACGTCGCCCGGGTCGTTGATCCCGTTGCCGTTCGCGTCATCGACCACGACGTAGTCCTTGTCGAGCGCGATTCCCGGAGCCGGGGTCGGCTCGGTCGGGATGATGACCTCATCGGGCGGGCTCACCGGGTCACCCGGGTCACCCGGGGTCTCCGGAGGAACCGTTCCGGTTGCGGTGGCGACGTTGTAGATCTCACCGGCTTCTGCGTCGGCCTGAGTGATCGTGTAGTTCTCCGACTCACACACCGCAGACTCGCCAGCGGCAAGGGAGGTCGGGTCACACGTGATCGCGACACCCAGCTCGTCGAGCAGCGGGTCCAGGACACGGACATCGTCCAGCGGCACGTTGCCGGTGTTGGTGACGGCGAAGGTCCACTTCACGACGTCACCCGGATCGTTGATTCCGTTGTCGTTCGCGTCGTCGACGAGGACGTAGTCCTTGTCAAGCGACAGCGCGGGAGTCGGAGTCGGTTCGGTCGGGATGATGACCTCGTCCGGAGGGCTCACCGGGTCTTCGGGGTCGCCCGGGGTACCCGGCGTGACACCACCCGTTGCGGTCGCCACGTTCAGGATCTCACCGGCTTCCACGTCGGCCTCAGTGATGGTGTAGTCGCCCGAGCGGCACAGCACCGACTCACCAGGAGCCAGAGGAGCGGGGTCGCAGGTCACGGCGATTCCGAGATCCTGCAGGAGAGGGTCATCCACGACGACGTTCTCCAACGCGACGTTGCCGGTGTTGGTGACATCGAACGTCCACGCGATCACATCGCCCGCGTCGTTGATCCCGTTGCCGTTCGCGTCCTCGACGACGACGTAGTCCTTGTCGAGCGCGATTCCCGGAGCCGGGGTCGGCTCGGTCGGGATGATGACCTCGTCCGGAGGGCTCACCGGGTCTCCCGGGTCACCCGGGGTGCCCGGAGTCACGTTGCCCGTCGCCGTCGCCACGTTGTAGATCTCACCGGCATCCGCGTCGGCCTGAGTGATCGTGTAGTTCTCCGACTCACACACCGCGAACGCGCCGGCGGCCAGGGAGGTCGGGTCACACGTGATCGCGACACCCAGCTCATCGAGCAGCGGGTCCAGGACACGCACATCATCCAACGACACGTTGCCAGCGTTAGTGATGACGAACGTCCACTTCACGACATCACCCGGGTCGTTGATCCCGTTGCCGTTCACGTCATCGACGACGACGTAGTCCTTGTCAAGCGTGATCGCAGCATCCGGCGTGGCGAAGACGACGAGGTCGACCGAGACACTGGCCATCTTCACGAGGGAGAGGTTGTCCACGGCGAAGTCGTTGCCGAAGCCGCCGGCCGCGTAGTTGCGCAGTCCGATCGTCGCGGTTCCCAGCGAGTCGGCGACGAACGTGCCGACGTTCTGTCCCCAGACGACATCCTGGTTCAGGCAGGAGCTCTGCTTCGCGATCGGGAGGGACGAGCCGATGTTCTTCGTCTCTTCGCTGTCGGTCACGTAGAACGCGGACTGCACCGGCAGCACGTTGCCCGCGCTGTAACTGATGTTCGTCACATGACCCTTGACCGTGTAGGTGGCGCCGGGCTCCAGGCCATTGACCGTCGTGGAAATGAGGTCGTGGGGCGTGGGGAACGACATCGATCCGTTCATCATCAACACCTTGCCCGAACCGGCGGACTGCTCGGTGGTGACCTGAGTGAGGTTCGTGGCCGGGCTCCTCATCGGATCCGCACCGCAGATCACGTCGCTGGAAGTCGCGCCGGTGTTGGGGAGTGCGTCGTCAATCGACCGGACATCAGCCCAAAGGTTGTTGTAGCGATCCGCATCCGGACCACCGAAGTCGGTCGTCGGCCAGATCGTGTACTGCCCGTCGCAGGGTCCGTAGTACGGCGTCACAGGGTTGCACCCCTCCGTCTCGTGGACCGTCGAGGGGTCGTCCCAGGCGTAGATCGTGTTCGCTGGGATCTGCGGCATCGACTCACCGAGGTAGTCGAACGTCCCGTTGTCGAAGTCGGTGACGAGGTTCGGGCCGTTGGTGTCTCGCGCGATCTTCACACCGGACAGGGTGCCGACGTAGTCGGCAGGGGCGACGACGCGCAGCTCGCTGTGCGTACGCGGAATGGAATAGATCAGCGGATCGGGCGAGACCACCTCAGCCGCCCCGCCGTCGAGGACGACCGACCAGCCGGTCGGGATTCCCGACACCTGGTAGGAGTCGAAATCTGCGCCACTGAGATTGTCGTCAGTGATCGTCAGCGTGAAGCCGTCGGCATCCGCTTCGACGACCTGGTTCGGGGAGACGTCGACCGTCAGGCCGTCCTCCCCCACGACCGTGGCGGCGAAACTCGGAGGGACGACGACGAGACTCGTGAGCACGGCAATCGTGCCCGCGAGAATCGTCGACAATAAGTATCGGGTTCGTGGTTTTCGTGATCCCATGGAGAAGGTACCTTTCGTGCAGGGAAGCTTTTCGGCGCGCGGGAAAGAGAGCGCGCCAGGTTTCGGCGCGCTGGAACAGACAACGCCGCATGCAAGTAGACGGGTCAACGCGCTGAGCGATCGACGATCCGGCCCGAGAGCAGTACCCGAATGAGGACAGCTCCGTGCCCGGGCGCCTACTCCCCGTATGCGGCTCCGTGTCGCTACGCGCTCTATCCGTAGCCGGACGGCTGGGGTTCCGCGTTCGCCGAGCGAGAGCATGACACGGGCGGGGAACCGTCAGGATGGGCCGCGGAAGACCGCCCGTGTCACATCACCTCGGCGGGCGCCGACGGCGATCCAACAGTGTTGGGCATCTCCAAGGTAGGCCCGGAGGGAGGCCACGGACGGTGCCGTACCGAGAGTGCCGTAGCCCCGCGCACAGGTTGCGTAGGTCGCGGCGAGGAGGCCGTAGTCGCTGCGGAGCGTGAATCGGATGCGCTCTCCCACAGTCTTGAGATAGCAGTACCGAGTAGACACGAAAAACGCACCTAAGTCGTCGGCGGAGTACGCAAAACACCACGTTCCACCGCGCACGGACTGCGTGCGCGCCCGGACAGGTCCCTCTCGTACTGAAAGGTGTCCCTGGGCCAGCTCCCCCCGTGCGTGATCGCTCAACGACGATCGCGAACCCGCATGGAAACAGAATCCGACTCGGTAGCGCCGTTGTCATCTCATCCTGATCCGCGCGCGCCGCGGACGGCTGCGCGGCCGAACCCCACAGGAACACGGACTTCCGTCGCGCAGGGATCAGGTCTAGTTTTCGGTTAGGAGTGTCCGCGTGAGGAAGCGGGGTCGTGCCATGGTCATCGGTCGGGAGCAGAGCCTGACCGCCGCGCTGGATCTGGTGCATGCCGGCGTCAGCGTAGACGTCGTCGGCGGACGAGGCAGCGGCCGCAGCGCCTTCCTGAGGGCACTCCGCGCTCGGCTGGAAGAGGGCGAGTGGAAGGTCATCCAGGTTCGGGGCGTCGCCTCGCTGCGTCAGCATCCGCTCGCCGCACTGCACCTCGCCGGCATTCCCCCCACGGGGACGCAGCGCACGACGAGTGGGCTCCACGAGACGGCCGAAGCTCTGCGACATGCTCTGCGGTTGCCTCGCTCCGTGCTGTTCCTCGACGATTGGGACGACCTGGATGAATCGTCCTGGGGCGTCGCCGAGGCCGTTCGTCGCTCGAGCGGCATCCCCATCGTCCTCTCCCGGCTGCAGGGGCTGCGTGCGCGCCACACCCCGACCGGCCTCGCCGCCTCCACTCTGGAACCCTCCTATGTGATCGACATGTCTCCTCTGCGCTTCGAGGAGATGGAGAAGGCGCTGGAGCATTACCTCAAGGGGCCCATCGAGGCGGCGACCATGAGCCGTATCTTCGCGAAGTCCGGGGGCAACATCGGGCTGGCGTTGAGCCTCGTCGACGCCTGCATCCGCGAGCAGAGGATCACGCTCCGCGGAGGCAAGGAGTGGGTCGCCACCCGTGACCTCTGGAGTTCGGGCCTCCGCGCCGTCCTCGAAGCGCACCTCGAGGATCTGGACGATGCCGCCCGGGACGCGATCGAGATCATCGCCATCGTCGGCGTGGCCGACATCGAGACCGTGCGCAAGCTCATCGACTGGGGCACGCTGGAGCTGCTCGAGGAACGTCGCATGATCACGTTCATCTCCAGTGGCGCGCGGCAGCTCGTGACCGTCGTGCCCCCGCTCATCGTGGAGTTCTTCCGCCACGAGCCGCTGACCGCGCGACGCACCCGACTCACCGCCCTGATCGTCGAGCGCCTCGGCACGGCCGGATCCGCCTCGGCGATCCTCGCCGAACGTGAGAATCGCCAGCCAGCGTTCGGGACGCAGGAGGCGCTGTTCGTCCGCTTGCTCCAGGAGCGCGCCCGGGCGCGCAGGATCGTGACGGCTTCCGAATGGGAGGCGAACCCCTCGGCGAGCAGCGCCGTGCGGTATCTGCGTGCACTGATGCACACGCACACCCCGACCGTCACCGAGACCGTCCGCCACGTCTTCGACACCACCGACGCGAGCAACGGAGACGTTGCCGGACGCGCTGACTTCGAGAGCCTGCGGGCGGAGTGGACCGCCTACGTCGACCACGATCTGGACGGTGCTCAGCGACGTCTGAGCGAGGCTTCGATCACGCTCGGTCCCTACGCCCGGATGCTCGACGCCGTCGACGTCCGCCTCCAGGCCAACCTCACACGCATCCCGGACGACTTCGGCGCACGGCTCGAGGTCACCGACGACCTCCCCGACGATGTGAAGCTGCAGCTGTGGGAGACGCAGATGCTGGTGCTCGTCTCCACGGGTCGGTTCAGCGACGCGCTCAGGGTGCACGTTGCCACGGAGACGGTCGAGCGCCCACGAGACGCTTACATGATCCGCGTCCTGCACGGCCTCGCCCTGCTCGGGATCGGATCGCATCGTGCCGCGCTCGAGACCCTCCAGCAAGGGTTCGACGAGGCGCACGGGTATCTCGACATCGATGCACTCCGCGCGTTCGGCGCCGCGGTGATCCTCGTGCAGCTCCTCGCGGGTGACTACGCCGCCGTGGACGAGATCGTGGAGACGGTGTTCGCCGCCGGTGAGCCCTCGCCGCTGCCTCCCGGCGTTCAACTCTCGCTCTTGACCATCGCGTCCGTCGTGGCGATCCGACGCGGACAACTGAGCCTGGGAGAGAAGATCGCCCAGGAGATCAACGGCTCCTCCATTCTCGACGGGCCGCTGCCCGGCCAGACCCACGCCTGGCCTCGCGCGCAGCTCCTGGCTTTTGACGGGAAGGTGCAGGCGGCCGCGGATGACATGTGGGCGTCGTCGCAGTCGCTGTGGGACCGTGGCGCACGGTTCGCCGCAGTGCTCGGCATGCTGTCCTCGCTCGAGCTCGCCCCCGTCGGGGAGCGCCTCGCGGTCGCCCGTCGCGCGCTCGACGAACTCCCGGACGCCCGCCTGCTTCAGGCGCACGGCGACTACGTCTCCGCCCTCGCCGAGGGCGACCCGGTCACGATGCTCGCGTGCGTGGAAGAGCTCGAGCGGGTGGGGCTCGTCGGACTCGCCCTCTCGGCGTGCCAGATCGCGCGCACCACCGCGCTCGAGAAGGGCGATGACCCCACACGCCGGGCTGCAGACAGCGCGGCGCACGCGATTCGTGCCGCTCATGGAGACCGGGCCTTCGACACGGCCAGGTTCGGGGCCGCGGCCGTCACCCTCACAGATCGCGAGCGCGAGGTCGGCAGATTCGCCGCGATGGGTCTCTCCAACCAGGAGATCGCCACGCGCCTCGTGCTCAGCGTGCGTACGGTCGAGAGTCACATGCATCGCATCATGCGCAAGCTCGACGTGTCGAACCGGAAAGCGCTCGCGCAGCACGTCGAGGTCCTGTCTTAGCTCTCCGTAGAGAGAACGCACCGCGGAGTTCCGCCCCTCCGGACCACGGAGCGGGCTGCCGTCATCACTGAATCGGGGGCGTGAGGCTACGCGACCTTTGTGGCGACCGGTACCCGCAGACCGCTCCGTGACGATACTGGTCAGCTGCCCTTCTCGTCCGGAGCCACGACCATGCCGCATCCCCCCTCTCGCCCGCTCACCCGATCCTCGAGGTCACGCCGAGCGCTTCGCCCGCGCACCCAGTTCGCGGGGATGCTCCTGGCTGTGGGCGCGGCGGCGCTCGTCGCCGTGGTCTTCGCTCCCTCCGAGGTCGAGCGCGTCTACGGCGAGACGAAGATCGCGATCGCCACGGTTCAGACCCAGGCCAGCGGAGCACTCCCCCACATCACGCTCGGCACCTCGGGCGACGAGAGGGAATTGGACCGGTGCGATGGCACGTTCACCGAGATGGTCCGCTATGAGAACCCCGGCACCGTGCCCACGTGGGCTGCCCACAACAACTGCGGTGGGGACGTGATCCTCCCGTGGGAGGTGGGCCAGCAGCTCTCCATCGACGGAGTCACCTATGCCGTGGTGGATGTCCGGATGCTGCCGAAGCGCGTCGCGACCTCGGACGACCTCATCGGCATACAGGGCGAACTCACCCTGCAGAGCTGCCTCTACGGCCAGCAGATGATGAAGTTCGTCGGAGTGGAGAAGGTCTCAGCGACCGCGAGTCGCTGAGACGGCGGCTACTCGGCTCACACGTCGACTACCGCCGATCACGTCATCGGCGCGCGCGGTTTCGTCTCGAAGACACGGAGAACCACGCGAGGAGCACGGCATCGGATGCATCCTGCGCCGACGGGGAAGTCTCGCCACGTAGCTTTGCTGAGTTCCTTGCGCTGCGCCCTGAAACCCGAAGGGCTGCGCAACTCAAACTCAACCATGAAGGTAAAAGCAGATCATGTCAACATCCACAATGTCGAACGGTTCCAGTAGCGCAGCCCCCGCGCAGGGACTGCGCTCCAAGGCGATCGGACTGGCGAGCTTCGTCACCGGAATCGTCTCCTTCCTTGCCGGCTTCACACTTCTCGTGCCGCTCGCGGGCCTGATCGCCGGTTTCATCGCGCTTCGCCGCGAACCTGCCAGCAAGAAGTTCGCGACCTGGGGAATCATCCTCAACGCGGTGGCGCTCGTCGGTGGTGCGATCGTCGCCATCGGGTTCATCGTGGTGTTCTGGGGCAGTGGCCTCGAAGCCGTGTTCCCCAACTGAATCAGCATCGTCGATAGCTGAACCAGCACCCCATCGGTCGTCGCCGAGGCCCCCACGCCCGGCGGCGACCGATCGCTATATAGAGGGGCTGCGCGCTGAAACGTATTGACATTTTTCGATGCATGCGAGATCGTCTATGCATCGAAGTTTTTCAATGTGACGTCGCAGTCGGCGTCAGGAGGGGAGAGGTCGGCGTGGATCCGCAGTTCGCTTTCGAGGTTCATCAGCGTCACGAGGTGGAACTCAACCGGAGACTGGAGTACGAACGCGTCGCCCTGGAGAGGCTCGACGCAACCGGCCCGTCACCGCGGAGGAGTCGTGGTGCCCTGTTCCGCGGTCTGCGCGAGGCATACCGCGCGGCTCGCGCCTCCACCCAGACACCTGCCGTCTGCTGCGCCAACGCGGTGGCCTGCGCGTGAGCCCCGAGCGACCGATGTCCAGCACCCCCTCTGCCCAACCACGGATGAGGGCCATCGTGCTCGATCGCTTCGGCGGCGTCGATGAGCTCGTCCCTCGGACGATCGACGTTCCGATCGTGGGCGAGTCCGATGTTCTGATCAAGGTGTCCGTGGCGGGGGTGGCCTCCTGGGACGCCGTGGAGCGTCAGGGGGAATATGAGGATGCGTTCGGTATCGCCTCGACCTTCCCTTACGTACTCGGTTGGGATGCCGCCGGCACGATCGCCGCCGTCGGCAGCGCAGTCACACGCTTCGCGGTCGGCGATCGCGTCTACGCCGCCTCGATGCCCGTGCCGCGCGGAGGGTTCTACGCCGAGTACGGGGTCGTCGCCGAGGAGCACGTCGCCCACGTCCCCGAGCGCCTGTCGATGACCGAGGCCGGCGTGATGGCGTGGGATGCCCTGACCGCCCTGAGCGGAATCGATCTGCTCGATCTCGCGCCCGGTCAGACGCTGATGGTGTTCGGCGCGAGCGGGGGCATGGGACACATGGTCGTGCAACTGGCGCAGCAGCGCGGCATCCGGGTCCTTGCCGTCTCCTCCGGCGCCGACGGCGTTGCTCTGTCCCGAAGCTACGGCGCCGCGGCCGTCGTCGACGGCCGCTCGCATGACGTCGTGGCAGCGGCGGAGGCTTTCGCGCCGAACGGGCTCGATGCGGCGTTCGTCACCGTCGGCGGACCGGTGCTGGAGCAGGCGCTTCGCGCGATGCACCCTTCAGGACGCGTGGTCTGGCCCCACGGCGTTCACCCGCTGCCCGCGACACCACCCGCCGTGCCGATCCTCCACTTCGACGGTGACCGGAGCCGTGCCGCCCTCGAACGACTCAACTCCCTCATCGACGCCGGCACGTTCACACCGCACGTCGCGCAACGGTTCACCTTCACTCGTGTGCAAGACGCCCACCGTGCGCTCCGCGAACACTATGTCGGGAAGCTGGCCCTCGACGTCGCGGGCGACGATGCGGAACCTACAGTCAGTTGAAGTCGCCGCCGGGAGCCATGTCGGCGAAGCGTGAGTAGTGACCCTGGAACGCGACGGTGATCGTGGCGGTCGGGCCGTTGCGGTGCTTGGCGACGATCAGGTCGGCTTCACCGGGTCGCACGTCTTTGTCGTAGACGGAGTCGCGGTGCAGCAGGATGACCATGTCGGCGTCTTGCTCGATCGAGCCCGACTCTCTCAGGTCGCTGATCGCGGGCTTCTTGTCGGTGCGCTGCTCGGGGCCACGGTTCAGTTGCGACAGGGCGATGACCGGAACCTGGAGTTCTTTGGCGATGAGCTTCAGACTTCGCGAGAACTCCGAGACCTCCTGCTGACGCGACTCGACGCGCTTGCCCGACGTCATCAGCTGCAGGTAGTCGATGATGACCATGCGCAGCCCCTCGCGCTGCTTGAGGCGACGGCACTTGGCGCGGATCTCGACGAGCGTCATGTTGGGGCTGTCGTCGATGTAGAGCGGCGCGTCGTTGATGCGTCCGCGGGTCGCAGCGACAGTGGTCCAGTCGCGGGGGTCGAGGTTTCCCTTGCGCATGTTCTGCAGCGGGATCGCACCCTCGGCGCTGAGCAGACGCATCGCGATCTCGCTCTTGCCCATCTCGAGGGAGAAGAAGACGGAAGGAAGGTCATGGCCGATGGAGGCCGCACGCGCGAAGTCGAGCGCCAGCGTCGACTTACCCATGGCGGGTCGCGCGGCGACGACGATCATCTGACCGCCGTGCAGACCGTTCGTGAGTTCGTCGAGTTCCTTGAACCCGGTCGGGACACCGGTCATCGAACCGTCACGTCCGCTCGCTGCCTCGATCTCTTCGAGCGCGGCATCGACGGCGATCTGCAGGGGGACGTAATCTTCCGCGGTCTCGGATCCGGTGATCGAGTAGATCTCGGCCTGCGCGTTGTTGACGAGGTCGGTCGCGTCACCTTCGCCCGCGTAGCCCAGCTGCACGATGCGGGTGCCGGCGTCGACGAGTCGGCGCAGGATCGCTCGCTCCGAGACGATGCCGGCGTAGTAGCCCGCATTCGCCGCGGTGGGGACGATCGAGGTCAGGGTGTGGAGGTAGTCGGCACCGCCGGCGCGACCGAGCTCGCCCGTCTTGATGAGCTCGTCGGTGACGGCCACGACATCGGTGGGCTCGCCGTGCGAGTACAACGAGAGGATGGCCTCGAAGATCAACTCGTGCTTCGGGATGTAGAAGTCGGCGCCCTTCAGCGTCTCGATCACATCGGCGACCGCGTCCTTCGACAGGAGCATTCCGCCCAGAGCACTCTGCTCGGCGAGAAGGTCGTGGGGAGGCGTGCGCTCCGGCCCGCGCGACGAGCCCATGCGCTCCTCTGAGATGTCGGCGATCGACACAGTCTTCCCTTCGATGCGACGTTTCCGATGCGATGCCCTGATGAGGCGTCTCGACGGCTGAGCCGTCTGATCCTCGACCGTCACGCCGTCCTGCACAGCGAAACAGGTGCCTCCGACATTCGGTCGCTCGCTCACGCTACGAGCGACTCTTTCCCCATGCAACACGGCCTGTGGATAACCATGTGGAAAGCGTGCGGACAAAGTCGGAGTGTCTGTGCACAACAGGTGTGGATAACCCCGTGGAGTGCTCCGACTTCAAAGTTTTTTATCTTGCTTGAGCAGGGCTTTCCTGTTTCCCCACCCTGTGGATGAGAATCAGTTTAAATCGGGCGTTGAAGGTTGGCCCCGTCGGGGATGGGATGTGTAGAACCTGGGGAAAGTCAAGCCGAGATTTCGTCGGGCGCGTCACGGGCCGACATCGGCGGAAACTCGCGGATACCCCCCTAGACAGACGGTCCGGACGCGAGTATCGTCACCGGCAATCGACGCATCTGCGCCGAGGTGACGTTGCCTTCGGAGGGGGAGGTCGACGTGGACGTTCGGGCCACCCGACGCGGCGTTCCAGCCGCCGTCCTCTGGGGTGCCCTGGGAGTGCTCGCTTGGGCGACTCTCGCCGTCTTCCTCGGAGGCGGGTCCGCGCATGCGGACGACCGCGACGATGGCCCACTCGACGGACTCACTTCGCTCGTCGGCGACACGGTGTCGAGCGTGACAGCTCCCGTGAAGCCGGTCGTCACGGAGGTTGTCGCTCCGGTCGTCACGAAGGTGGTCGCGCCGGTCGTCACCAAGGCCGTCGCCCCCGTGCAGCACACCGCACCGGCGGTCGTCGAGACCGTCACGGAGACCGTCGCCGCAACTCCGGTCGTCGGCACCGTGACAGCGCCCGTCGTGCAGGCGGTCACGGAGACGGCGCACGACGTGGTCGCCCCCGTCACCGCGGTGCTCTCCGACGCGCCGGTTTCGCAGATCACCGATCCACTCCTCGACACCGTCGCCGACCTTCCGCTCGTCGGAGGACTCGTCACCGATCTCGGCGTGATCACCACCGTCGACGACCTGGTCGACGTCGTCGACGACACCACGGCCATTCTCGGCGGCGTGGTGGATTCGACCGTCCCGCCCGTGCTCGACGCCCTGGACCCGACGACACCCGATCCCGCACCGGGTACCGGAGTGGTCGTGGAGCCCTCGACGCCCGGCGCCACCACGGTCGCGCCCAGAGATGAGGCCGCGCCCGGACCGGCGCCGCTCTCGGCGTCGTCCCGGGTGCTCGCCGGCGGGGCATTCGTCGCGACCGCTCCGACGGTGTCGACCGGGTCTTCCGACACGGTCGGATCCGGCGCCGACGCCACCGGTGCGCCCGAAAACTCTCCCCCGGGAACCCTCCCGGGCGGCCCTGTTCCCGCGTCTTCCTCCGCCGGTTCCGGCGGAGGGTCAGGCGCTGCCCACGCGCGTCTCAGCGACGTGGATCCTTCTCCGCTCCGTGCTGGCGAGCGGACCTCCGGCGCATCCGACGACGCTCTTCCGACGTCGCCGGTCGCCGACACCGACGTCTCTCCTGACTGACGGACCGTCACGTCGTTCCCTCGGGGACGACAGATGCCGTGCTGCGCGCGCACGTCGATCGCGCGCACCCATCAGACGATCCCATCATCAGTCAGGAGAACGATCATGCGCACGTACATCAAGCGGGCCCTGTGGGGCACGCTCATCGCCGGGGGCATCACGCTCCTCGGTGCGACGACCGCCAATGCGGCCGAGACGACCGGAGAGGACGGGCTGCTCTCGGGCACCCAGGCGGAGACAGCGATCACCGCCCCGATCACGGTCGTCGGCAACGCGATCTCGGTGCTGGGCGACACCGTCGTCTCCGCACCGGCACCCGCGCCCGCACCGGCACCCGCCCCTGCACCCGCGCCCGCACCCGCCCCCGCACCCGTCACCAGCGGGTCGGACGGCACGGCATCCGGCACCCAGGCCGTGGTGACCGTGAACCTTCCCGTCACCGTGTCGAACAACGCGGTGAGTCTGGTCGACGACAGCGCCTCGACCAGCGCCCCGGCCGCGGCTCCCCAGACCCCGGCTCCCCCGTCCGGGACACCGGCCGAGGCGCCTCTCGTGACCACGAACGGCGTGGACGGCGTGCTCTCGGGCACGCAGGCGCTCCTCGCGGTCAACGCACCGATCGCCGTCACGGGGAACGCGATCTCCCTCCTCGGCGACAGCGCCAGCACCGGCACGGGCACGCAGGGAGCCGCAGCACCGGCACCCGCCACCCCCACCGACGCAGCCACCTCCGGCGAAGACGGCATCGGCAGCGGCACACAGGTCACCGCCCCCGTCACAGCACCGATCACGGTGTCGGGGAACGCGATCTCCCTGCTCGGCGACAGCGCCAGCGCCAGCGCCGGCACGCAGGGAGCCGCAGCACCGGCACCCGCCACCCCCACCGACGCAGCCACCTCCGGCGAAGACGGCATCGGCAGCGGCACACAGGTCACCGCCCCCGTCACAGCACCGATCACGGTGTCGGGGAACGCGATCTCCCTGCTCGGCGACAGCGCCAGCACCGGCACGGGCACGCAGGGAGCCGCAGCACCGGCCAGTCCGGCCACCGGCGGGAACACCACCAGTGGTTCCGACGGCGTCCTCGGCGGCACCCAGATCACCGCACCCGTCACCGCCCCCGTGGGCGTGACCGGCAACGCGATCTCACTGCTCGATGACGCGACCGTCACCGGCACCGGCGGGAACGCCTCCGCACCGGCCACCCCGACCACCGGCGGCATCACCACCAGCGGTCTCGGCGGGCTCCTCGGCGGCACCCAACTGGCACTGCCGATCAGCCTTCCGATCACGCTCGGCGGCAACGCCATCTCGGTGCTCGGCGAGGCCACAGTGACGGACCCGGGCACGGACCCCGGTACCGACCCCGGCACCGACCCGGGAACCGACCCCGGTACCGACCCGGGAACGGATCCCGGCACCGACCCCGGAACTGACCCGGGAACCGACCCGGGAACCGACCCCGGAACGGACCCCGGCACTTCGACCGGTTCCGCCACCGCTTCGGGCGCGGCGTGGACCGGCCAGTCGACGGGGCTCGCGATGACGGGCGGGGCCTCATCGGCAGGGCTGATCGTCCTCGCCATGATCCTGCTCACCCTCGGAGGAGCGGGCCTTCTGCGACGTCGCGGAGCGTCGGCGTAAGGAGAAACGCCGGCGGTGCGGCTGTCCTCGGGGGAGGAGACCCCGCACCACCGGTGCGCCGACGCGTCATCACCCACCCCATCGCGACGGGTTCGTAGCCCCCAGCTCCCCGTCGCCCGACGCCGGCGCAGAACGGGCGGATGCCCCGTGGAAATCCCACCACGGGGCATCCGTCGCGCCCGCGCGAAGCATCCGAGGTCCACTTGTCGGGAGCCTGGGCAGATGCAAGGAGAAAGTAGCCTCGAACGCCGCCTCCGGACGAATTCTCCCGACAGGTGCACCGCCAACCGGCGAGGAGGAAGCGCGGGAAGACCGAGTCAGGGAATGTCGTCGACCTCACCGTAGGGGATGATCGCCGCGCGATACCGCTCCACGAGGTCACGCCATCCGAACCCCTCGGTGTACTCGTGCTCGTAGACCGCCTCCGTGAAGTGCCAGAGCAGATACGGGTGCGCGCCCAAGCCATAGAGCGCACCGTAGTCACGGTTCACGAAGGCGACACGCTCCTCCGGCGTCAGCACCCGGTCGTCCGCGACGGCGTCCGTACCCGCTCCTCCGGCGAGCCAACGATCGACGAAGCCCTCGGTGTCGGCCACGTACGCGTTCACGTTCGCGGTGCTCATCTCGACGGCGCGGATGAACTTGTTCATCATGTATCGGCTCACGACGCGGCCCCCCACAGGAAGAACGGACTGGAAGCGAAGCGCGAGGTCGTGGCCTCGGCGAGCTCCGCCGGTCGACCCTGCATCGCGGCGAGCGCGGCGACGATGTTCACGTACTGATAGGTGACGTTGCCCGCTGCCATGATCCGGTCGAATCGGCACCCGGCGATCGCTCCTTCGAGGTCGCCGTCACGCATCCAGGCGACGGCCTCGGCATCGAACTCGGGATCGGGGGAGCCGTTGAACGTGCGCGGTCCCCCGACGTCCGTGGCCATGTGCCCCGAGGTGAGCAGCCCCACCCTCGCATCGTTGTCCCACGACTCCACCGCGGTGCGCAGGTGGTGCCCGAGAGCGGCAAAGCGCGCGGCGGTCGGCAGCGGAGGGAGGATCGAGTTCGCATGGATCGGCACGATCGGCAGGTCGAGCTCGGGCCGCACGTACTGCAACGGGAGCACGAAGCT
Source organism: Microbacterium sp. J1-1 (assembly GCF_024498615.1). Taxonomy (NCBI): domain Bacteria; kingdom Bacillati; phylum Actinomycetota; class Actinomycetes; order Micrococcales; family Microbacteriaceae; genus Microbacterium; species Microbacterium sp. J1-1. The sequence continues at coordinate 3,619,206 of NZ_CP089590.1, forward strand.
GTGGTCGAGGCGCCACTCGTGCGACACCGAGAAGTCGATCGTCTCGGGCAGCACCTCGCGGCCGGTGATCTGCGTCGCCAGCTCGGGGCTGCCGGTCAGCTCGGCGTACTCCATGCCGAAGGTGCGCACCTCGTTCTCGTAGGTCCCGTGGTACGACGCAGCCCGGCCGACGATGAACGCAGGCGAGTTGTCGGAGAAGAACTGGCGCACGTGATCGGTGCCGAGCACGATGAGCGTGTCGACTCCGGCATCGGCGATGGCCTCGCGGATGCGCCGGAAGTTCGCCTCGACCGCGACCAGATCATCGGGCATCGGCTCACGCATCGCCCGCCACAGCAACGGGTTGTGCGGGGTCGCGGCGGCCATGACGAGTTCAGCCACGATCGGCTCCTTCCCGGGTGCTCACAGTCGGAACAGCTTCCGTGCGTTGTCGAGCAGGATCTTCCGGCGCGACTCCTCTTTCAGCCCGAGCGCGTCGAACTCGGTCATCCACCGATCCGCGGTCGTCACGGGCCAGTCCGACCCGAAGAGGACACGGTCGGAGATCAGCGAGTCGGCGTAGCGGACCACTTCCGGCGGCAGATACTTCGGCGCCCAACCGGACAGATCGAGGTACACGTTCGACTTGTGCCAGACCATCGCGAGGTTCTCGAGGTGCCACGGCCAGGCCGGGTGGGCGCTGATGATGTTCAGTTCGGGGAACTCGGCAGCCACGTCGTCGATGTACGGCACCGGGCGGGCGTTCTCGAGCCGGTAGCCGCCACCGCCCGGGGTGCCCGCGCCGGCTCCGGGGAAGCCGGAGTGGAACATCACCACGAGTCCGAGTTCGGCGCAGGTCTCCCAGATCGGGAAGAACCGCCGATCGTTGGCGAGGAACTTCTGCCGGGACGGATTGAGCTCGCCGACGCCCTTGATGCCGTACTCGTCGTGCATCCGTCGGATCTCGGCGACCGCGGCCTCACCCTTCCACGGGTCGATGCCGGCGAAGGCGAGGAAGACGTCGGGGTGGTCCTGCTGCGCCTTGCCGAGGAGATCGTTCGGCGCACCCTTGATCCCGCTCGTGGTCTCAGAGTCGGAGTTCACGATGACGGCCATCATCTTGCGTTCGCGATACTGATCCGCCTGCTCGGCGAAGGACACGACCGGCCGCTCGCGCCCGAAGTGGGCGGCCATCTGGGAGTGCCTCCGGCCCATCGCGGCGATGAACTCCTCGGTCTGCGGGTGGGTGTGGACGTCGATCGCGACGAGGTCGTCGATGCCGGGCATCAGGCAGCCCCTTCCTTCGCTGGTGCGGGTTGGGAGTCGGTGGCCAGGGATCCGGGCCGCAGCCCGGTCAACGCTTCGGTGTCGGCCCCGAGTGCGGGTGCATAGCGCAGCTCCGGCCGACCGGAACGCTGGAAGCGGATGCTGGGAGCCGGGACGCGCAGTGCGCCGTCCGGCCCGTCGATCTCCTCGACCAGCCCCATGCTCGCGATCTGCGGGTCATCGAACAGATCACCCATCGTGTTCAGCGGCCCATGCGGGATGTCGTGCGCGGCGAGCCGGTCGAGCCAGTACGGGCGGGGACGGGTCGCCGCGATCTCCTTGAGCACCGCGTCCAGCTCGTCGTAGTTGCGCACGCGCCCCTCACGGGTCGAGAAGCGCGGGTCCTCGGCGAGGTCGGGCCGCTCCAGGACGTCGAGCAGTCCGGTCCAGAACTTCTCCGGCACCGACATGTGGATCACGAAGGCCTTGTCGTCTGACCCCCGGCACGCGTAGGCCTGCGCCCGACGCGGCCGCGAATCGGGCGAGGAGACCTGCCCCGTCTCGAGGAAGGCCGACGCCGACTCGGTGAGGAAGTCCAGCAATGCGCCGACCATCGTGACCTCGACATGCTCCCCGACCCCACTCACATCGCGAGCGTGCAATGCGGCGAGCACCGCTTGCACGGCCGACATCCCGGAGAGCAGATCGGAGAACGCCGGGCCGAGCGGGCGGATCGTGGACGCGGGGACGACCTGGCTGTACATGCCGCCGGTGGCGGAGATCACGGTGTCGTAAGCGGGACGCTTCGCGGCAGGGCCGGTGGGACCGAAACCGGTGATGGAACACGAGATGATCCGCGGGTTGCGGGCGTGCAGGTCCTCCGGACCGAATCCGAGCCGTGCGGCGACACCCGGACGGAAGTTGTCGAGCACGATGTCCGCGTCATCGACCAGGGCGAACAGCGCGGCGAGGCCCTCAGCGCTCTTCAGGTCGAGCACGACCCCTCGCTTGCCCCGGTTGTACGCAGCGAACTGCGGGCTCATCGTCGCCCGCCCCTCCCATCGGCGCATGGGGTCGCCCTCGGGCGATTCGACCTTGACCACGTCGGCACCGAGGTCGGCCAACAGCTTCGCCGCGAACGGACCCGAGATGTACTGACCGAGTTCGATCACGCGGATCCCGGCCAGCGCTCCGGCGCCCGGCAGTGCAGTGCTCATCACTTCTGGTCTCCTCTTCGATACCGAGGGCGGTCATCGCACATCGACGATGACCTTCCCCTCGCCCTTGCGGGGAAAGTCGCGATACGCCGTGGCGACGTCGTCGAACGCGTAGCGGCTGCCGACGAGCGAGGGCAGCGCACCGGCAGCCGCGAGTGCGAGCGCCTCAGCCACATCGTCGTAGCGGGCACTGGCCACGCCGGCCAGCCGCTTGCGGCGCAGGTAGAAGTCGCGAGCGTCGATGCGCAGATCGCTGTCGACGGAGGCGGCGCAGAACACGGCTCTGCCTCCCCACCGCAGGGCCGAGATCCCGGCGCTCAACGTCGGAGCGTGCCCGGACACGTCGAGGACGACGTCGAAGCCCTCTCCCCCGCTCACCGCAGAGGCCAGAGCCGCAGCATCCGGAGCCTGGATGATCTGCTCCTCGCCGAGCGCCGTGAGGGCACGGCGAGACGCGGCGACGACGTCGGCGCCGCGAGCGAGGGCGATCGCGACCGCCGCGCGGCCGAGTGTCCCACCGGCACCCGTGATGAGCACCCGCTCGCCTGCCGTGAGTGCGACGGTGCGGACGGCGTTGATCACGATGGACGCGCTGTGGACGACGGCGGTCGCCTGCGCAGCGTCGAGGCCCCGACGGTCGATCGCGTTGCGGGCGGGGGTGACGACGAACTCCGCTGCTCCCCCGTCGCGATGCACGCCGACGACGGTCTGACGCGGGCAGTCGGCCTCATCTCCCGCCTGGCAGTGCGCACAGACACCGCAGGCGATGTTGGGCTTGACCACGACGGCCTGGCCGACGCGCTCCGGATCGACACTCGCTCCGACTGCGACGATCTCGCCGGCAGGATCGATCCCGAGGATGCGCGGCAGCTGCGCCTGCGCCCCCGGCCCGGTGCCGGCGATGACGTTGAGGTCCAGCTGATTCACCCCGACGGTGTCGACGCGCACGAGCACTTCGCCGGTGCCGGGCGTGGGCACAGCCGTCTCCGCGACGGTCAGACCGTCCAGATCATGGCGGCTCAGCACAGCGGCTCGCATCTTCACCTCTTCATCGCGGGAATCTGTTTCGGATACTGTATCCAATTTGCATCTCGGACGTCTAGACCCTGTTCGAGCACGATATCCCCCAAACGATGGACACCGGAACCCAAATTGGATACCGTATCCCAAAATCCGCGTGAGGCGCCCCACTCCACGGAGGAGTCGCACGCACTTGCCCGAATGGAGAGTCATGCGCACGACACGAAACAGACTCGGCCTCGCCGTGGTCGGCGGCACAGCAGCACTGATGCTGCTCGCCGCCTGCGCCTCGCCGACACCGACACCGGAAGGCCCCGTCGAACTCGGCGACGGCGAACCCGGAGCCGCCGAAGACACCGACATCACGGTGGCGATCCCCTTCCCCGACATCACGATGTACTCGATGTACGTCCTCGCGACGGATCTCGGCTACTACGAGGAGGAGGGCCTCACCGTCGAGGTCATCACCGCCGACAACGTCACCGCCGCGGTCGCCAGCGGCAGTGCCGACATCGGCGTCGAATCCACCGGCACCGTGATCGATGCCATCCGCGGCGGCGTCGAGATCGACCTGGTCTCCGGGCATTACTGCCGGCAGAACTTCGACTTCGCGGTGCAGTCGGACATCGATAGCGTCGAGGACCTCGACGGCACGTCCATCGTGCTGGCGGGCACCCCCGGCGATCCGGCCGAGTTCCAACGAGCCCAGGTGCTCAAGGAGGAAGGCTGGGACGTCTCGTCCGTCAACACCGAGGTCGTCTACCCCGGCCCCGGATCGGAGTCGTGGACGGAGTTCTTCGTCAACGACAAGATCTCGCTGCAGCCCTTCTACGCCGATGATCGCGCCGCCCTCGAGGAACACGGTGCGAACATCGTCGTGGAGTCGCTGCGCAACTGGGCCAACGACGTGCAGATCGCCGGCACGCAGTGGGCGCAGGAGAATCCGAACACCCTGGTCCGGTTCCTGCGCGCCACGCTCAAGGGCACCGACTTCATGACGGCGCCCGCGCCCGGCGAGTTCCCCGAGAACGCGGAGGAGGCGCTGGACATCTACGAGGCCAACGACTTCGACGTCGCGGAGCTGCGTGAGTCGGACAGCGTCTGGATCCTCGACGGACACCTCGCGTGCCCGAACCTGTACTTCGACGACGAGGCGTGGGACACCACCATCGAGACACAGAAGCTCGAGCCCCTCGACTTCGACGACGCTCAGCTGGCGTACCTGTTCAAGGCTCAGGAGCTCCTCGGCCTCGACAACGCAGGACCGGCGACACTGCCCTACCCGTGACCGACAGACTGTTCCCGTCGCGAAAACGCACGCTACCTCGCTGTTTGGCGTGACATATCGCGACGGGAGCAGCTTTCGGCACCCGTCACACGAAGAGGCCCCACCGTTGCGCATGGCGGTGGGGCCTCTTCGCGTGTGCGGCGAGCCGTGCCCGGGGCTCGCACCCGGGCCGCGCACCCGGGCCGCGCACCCGGGGCTCGCACCCGGGCCGCGCACGGGGCTCGCGCCGCAGGTTGCGGGACGGAAAGCGCACCTTCGAGGTGTGTCTCAGGTGCGGTTTTGATCCCGCAGCACGAAAGAGGCGGACGACGCGACGAAAGACCCGGTCCCCGTCGCGCATGAGACGGGGACCGGGAGTCGAAGCGGCGGATCAGCCGACGATCTTGCGCTCGTCGTACCAGGGCGCGAGACGGCGCCGGAGAACCGAGATGAGCAGCAGCGTGAGGTTCGCGATGATGACCATCACCACGACCATCGCGATCGCCTCATCCATCCGGAACTGATAGGCGGCGAACTCCAGCAGGTGACCGAGGCCGCCGGTCCCGCCGAGGAACTCACCGAGCACCTCTCCCGTGAAGCCGAGCGCAGCACCGCGCTGGATCCCGGAGAGGCTGTAGGGAAGCGTGGCGGGGAAGATCACCTTCCAGCCGAGTCCGATCCCCTTGGCGCCGTACACCCGTGCCGCGTTGACGAGCGAAGGGTTCACGGTGACCGCACCCTCCATCGTGTTCAAGAGGATGGGGAACACGGCCAACAGGATCACGAGGGCGATCTTCGACTCGCTGCCCAGCCCGAGTCCGAGGATGAACAGCGGGGCCAACGCGACCTTGGGGGTCGAGTACAGCACCCAGAGGAACGGCGCGACCATGAAGCGCAGCACCGGCGACCAGCCGACCGCGAGCCCCACGACCACGCCGACGACGATCGCGATGGCGAGGCCGATCAGGAGGTTCGTGACGCTGAACACGAACGCCGACCAGAACTCCGGGTCGACCATGAGCTGACCGAACGCGACGGCGATCGCACTGGGGGCCGGCAGGAACGCGGCGGGTATCCACTGGAACCAGCTGACCACCGCCTCCCAGAGGAGCAGCACCGCGGCGACGACGCCGATCAGGAGCAGCGTCCACCTGCCCTCCCCGGAGCGCACCACGCGCCGTGGCCGCACGATTCGGACCGTTCCGGTTGCCGAGACCACGCTCATCGCTTGCCCTTCCTCGTCCACGGTGCGACGCCGCGTTCGATGGCCGTGACCACCTGCGTCATCCCCACGCTCCACAGCACGACGACCGCGATCGCCGCGAACGCCTGATCGGTCTGATACGTGTTCGAGGCGCGGATGATGAGTGCGCCCATGCCGCTCGAAGAACCGGCGAGCTCCGCCACGACCATGCCGATCGTGGCGAGCACCACCGCCTGCCGGAGGCCCGCGAACAGGAACGGGATCGTCGACGGCAGGTAGACCGAGCGGTACAGCCGCATTCGTCCCGCGCCGTACACGCGCGCGGCGCGGATGATGGAGGGGTTCGTGGTGCGCATACCGGCGGCGACGTTGAGCAGGATCGGGAAGATCGCACTGATCGTCACGAGGAAGATCACCGGACCGATCCCGAAGCCGAACCAGGCCTTCGCGAGCGGCTGATACGCGATCGACGGCGTGGCGTAGATCGTCCAGGCGATCGGCCCGATCACCCGATCGACCGGGAGCGAGGTGCCCATGAGGAGTCCGACCGGGATGCCGACGACCACGGCCAGCGCGAAACCGGTCAGCCATGCCTGCGCCGAGACACCGGCGTTGGCGGCGAGTGATCCGTTGGCCACGATCTCACCGAACCCCTGCGCGATGGCCAGGGGCGGAGGGAGGAAGACCGGGCTGATCCACCCGAGCACACCCACCACCAACTGCCACAGCACGAGGAGGATCACGACCTCGACCGCGATGACGGCGGCCTTGCCCCTCGCGCTCAGCCCGGCGAGCCAGGCGGCGACACCACCCCTGCCGAGATTCGGACCGGTGGCCAGGAGCGCGGTCATTTCGACACCGCCGCCGCCGTCGCCTCCCCTTCCAGCGCCTCCCAGAGGTGGTCGCGGAGTTCGAGGAAGCGTGGGTCGTGCTGCACCGAGCGCTCCGAGCGCGGGCGCGGGATGTCGGTCGTGATGATCTCTTTGATCGCCCCGGGGTGGCTCTTGAAGACGACGATGCGGTCGCCCAGGAGGATCGCCTCCTCGATCGAGTGCGTGATGAAGAGGACGGTCTTGCCCGTCGCCTCGATGAGCTTCTCGATCTCATCGCGCATCACCTCGCGGGTCAGGGCATCGACGGCGCCGAGCGGCTCGTCCATCAGCAGGATGCGCGGCTCGGCGACGAACGCTCGGGCGAGGCCGACACGCTGCTGCATGCCACCGGAGAGCTCTCGGGGATACGAGGACTCGAACCCCTTGAGCCCGACCATGTCGATGGCCTCCTGCACCTTCGCCCGCCAGTCGGCGGTGCGCAGGCCCTTCTGCATCTCGAGTCCGAACTTCACGTTGTCGAACACGGAGCGCCAGGGCAGGAGCGCGTAGTCCTGGAAGACGACGGCCCTGTCCGGCCCTGGCCCCTCGACCTGCTGCCCATCGACGAGGACGGATCCGGTGCTCGGCGCGACGAGGCCGGCGATGACGTTCATGAACGTCGTCTTGCCGCACCCCGACGGGCCGAGCACCGTGATGAACTCGCCCTCGAACACGTCGAGGTCGACGTTCTCGATGGCGATCAGCTTCTTCCCCGTCCGCGCGACGTCATAGCTCACCGAGAGCCCGGTGACCGAGATCAGCGGATCCGCCGAGTCCCGTACGGTGTGGTTCACGTCAGTCATCGTCGACCTCTCGTCTCATCGCCGCGCGTCGGTGCGCGGCTTATCGCAGCTTAGGAAGCACCTCGGTGCCGAGGAGTTCGATCTGCTCGAAGAACCGATCGAACTTGAACCGGAAGTCGAACACGAGGTGCTCGGTGCCGACCTCCTCGAACCGCCGGATCTGCTCGACGGCCTGGTCGGGGTCACCCACGATGAGCTGGCCCTCGAGGTCTTCGACGGTTTCGAAGCTGCCGGACGGCGGCTTCACCGCGAACTTGGCCTTGTTCGCCCAGGCGAGAAGCCCTGGGATGTTCACGTGCTTCAAAGCCTCCTCGCGCGTGTCCTCGATCGAGGTCGGCGGGATGACGGCGACGGTCGGCATCGGTCGGCCGTTCTCGTCGGTCATCTCGCGCATGGTCTGGATGCGCTTCTCCATCGTGAGGAGTCCGGTGCGCCCGGGCATCCACCCGTCGGCGAACTCCGCCGCGAGACGGGCCGAACGCGGGGTGGCGCCGCAGTACCAGAACGGGATGCGTCCTCCCACAGGCTTCGGCTCGATGGTGACGTTCTCGAACGAGAAGATGCCGTCGTCGTAGGTGACGTCGTTCTCGGTGAACACCCGGCGCAGGATCTCGGCGTTCGAACGCACCATCTCGACGCGGTCCAGGTCGCCCCAGCCGATCGCCTCGAACTCGTGGTCGAAGGTTCCTGCGCCGAAGCCGAGGATCAGGCGCGGGCCGAGCAGCTGCGTCATCGTCCCCGCCATGAGCGCCGTGACCAGCGGGTGACGGAACGGGATCAGCGATCCGGTGCCGAGCTCGATCTTCTCGGTGACGGCGCCGATGGCGGTGAGGGTGGTCAGCGCGTCGTAGAACGTGCGGTTCGGCTTCTCCATCTCCCCGTGCGGTTCGAAGACCAAGTGGTCGCGCACCCAGACGGAGTCGAATCCGAAGCTCTCGGCGAGCTTCGACCCCTCCAGGAGCTTCTCCTTGCTCGCCTCCTCGCCGAAGTGCGGCAGCAGCAGTCCGAATTTCATGTCAGTTCCCTTCCGCGGCGAACGCCGCCCTGTCTTCCGCCGATGCGGCGAGCTTTCCGAATGTGCGGTCGCCTGTGACCTCGTCTCCGACGTAGACGTCGACGCCGCGCACGAGGGTGCGCTGGATGCGGGCACTGATGGTGCGTCCGTCATACGGGGTCCAGCCGATCTTCGACAGCACGCCGTCGTTGGTGATGGTCCACTCCTCGGAGAGGTCGGCGATCACGATGTCGGCGTCCGCCCCGATGGTGAGAGAGCCCTTGACCCCTTCCAGGCCGAACTTGGCGGCGGGGATGTGGGCGACCATGTCGATCGCGCGCTGCAGGTCGAGCTCACCCTTGTTCACGGCGTCGAGCATGAGCTCGTAGTAGTACTGGATGCCGGGTGTGCCGGTGTGCGAACTCCACATCTTGGTCCACCCGACCTCCTTCTCCTCGCGGGTGTGCGGGGCATGGTCGCTCGCGGCGATGTCGATCGTCCCGTCACGCATGCCCTCCCAGACAGCGGCGCGATTGTCGTCGGGCACCCAGTAGCTGAGCGCGTACGGTCCGAGTGTCTCGACGTCATTCCACGTCGACAGGAACGGTGCCCAGTGGTTGACCTCGCAGGTGACGTCGATGCCGTTCTGCTTGGCACGGCGCACGGCCTCGATCGAGCGTCGGGTCTGGATGTGCGCGATGTGCACGGGGCAGCCGGAGGCCTCGGCGAGACGCAGCACGACGTCGATCGCGGTGTCCCAGATCACGCCCTCGCGAGCCGCGTAGGCCGAGGCGTATCCCTCCGGGGTGTTCTCGCCACGGGCGAGGTAGGCGCCCTCGATGTAGTCCATGAGCGCCTGGTCGTGCGGGTGCACGATGAAGCGCTTGCCGGTCCGGGCGATGTGATCCATGATCTCGAGCAGGTGCCCGTGGTTGTGGATGCCGGTACCGGAGGGGTGCGGATAGTCGCGGCCGGTGTCGACGACCATGTAGATCTTGTACGCCCGGATCCCCATCTCGCTCATGCCGGCGATCTCGTCGAACTTCGTCGGTGCGGGGTTGTGGTTCCAGTCGACGATCGATGATTCCTCGTACCGGCGGAACACGTCGGTCAGCGTCGCGACGTCGGTCGTCGGCGGCTTGAGGTTCGGCATCCCGAACATCGTGGTGACGCCGCCGGCCGCAGCCTGCAGGCTCGTCGTGTAGATGTCATCCTTGTGCTCGTAACCGGGTTCGCGGGTGTGCACATGCACGTCGACCATTCCGGGGAGCACGAGCTTTCCCGCGGCATCGATCGTGCGGGCGGCCGGGATCTCGGTGCCTCCCGCGACGATGCCGGCGACCTTGCCGTCGGCGACGAGCAGGTCGGCCTGCACCGGCCCTGCGGGGGTGACGACGGTGCCACCGGTGATCTTCAGATCCACGCTCATCGCGCGACCTCCTCTTTGCTGACGGATTCTGTGGTGATGGATTCGCCGATCGCGGGCGACGGCGACGACCGGTGGATGAGATGCGCCGGCCGCACGTACCGGTCGAACCACTCGACGATCACCGGAGTGGTCTGCTCCCAGTAGGCGTCGTAGGCGGCGTAGTGGGTGGTGTGCCGCTGCATGATGAGCTGCTTCGGGCCGCGGGCGGCCTCGTACAGCGCTTCGGCGTGGTCGGTCGGCGTGGTCGCATCGCCTTCGACGCCGATCACGAGCAGCGGCGTGGTCAGGCGGGACGCCGCTTCGATGGGCCGGTAGGCGAGGATGCCCTCGGCGCACGCGAGCGGGACGGCCGTCGGGATGCGGTCGTCGACATCGGCCTTGATCGTGGTGGCGCGACGTTCGGCCGTGGGGATCATGATCTCCTCGCGGGGGTGCACGATCCGCCCCTTCCCCTCGGTGACGCGCAGACGGCGGTCTTCGGCGAGGGAGTTCTGGAAGTCGAGCCATTCATACTCGCTGCGCATGCGGTGCAGCCAGTCCTCACCGTCGGCGACGGGCACCTGGCTCACAGCGGCCTTGATGCGCGGGTCGGCGTCGGCCAGGAGCACGGCGTTGCCACCTCCCGTCCCGCCCGTTCCGAACACCCCGATCGCGTCGGCGATCACGTCCTCGCGCGTGGTGAGGTACGTCACGGCGTTCACGAGGTCCTCGAGCTGCCAGGCCGGGGACAGGTAGCCGCGGTCGCCCTCGGAGTCGCCGAAACCGCGGTAGTCGATCACGAGCACGGCGAAGCCCGCCTGGACGAGGGCTTCGTGATAGCGGACGTAGAGCTTGGCATCTTTGAGCCCGAGCCAGCCCGGCCCCTGCACGAGCGCACGGTAGGGGCCCGCGTGATCGGGGGTGCGCCACACGGCGGAGATGCGCTGACCCTCGCTGAAGTACGAGACGGGTGTGGTCTGCATGGGTTCCTCTCGGCTGAACGCGGCGTCGCGATCGGCGATCTGCGCCGCTGCGGTGGGGCGATTCCCATCATCACGCATTTTGGATCCAGAATCCAGTATTGATTTGGATCCAGAATCCGCGCTAGCATGACCGCATCGCGTCGACCCGATTGGCCGACGCCGGTGGTCCCGACTTGGACTGCGAACGTGCTCTCGCTTGCGCCCTTCCCTTCCTCGTCTTCCGGAGAACCATGCCTGCCACCACCCGCGCCCTCGCCGCCACCCCGCTCCTCGCCCTCCTCGTCACCGCCGGATTGAGCGGATGCAGCGGCGCTCCCGCAGCTCCCGCCGCTGCCGCCGATCCGAAACCCGTCGTCCTCGACAACTGCGGCACCGAGGTGCCGGTGGATGACGCCCCGCAGCGGATCCTCACCATCAAGTCCTCGACACTCGAGCTCGCCCTGGCGCTCGGCGCCGGCGACCGCATCATCGGCTCCGCCTTCTCCGACGGGCCCCTGCCGGACGATCTCGCAGCGAGCGCGGAGGGCATCGACGCCGTCTCCGACAAGGTGCCGTCGAAGGAGGCCGTACTCGAGCTCGAGCCCGACCTGGTGTTCGCCGGGTGGGAGTCGAACTTCTCGGTCGACGGTGCCGGCGAGCGCGCCGACCTGCAGAAGCTCGGCATCACCACCTACGTCGCGCCCGCCGCCTGCAAGGCGCCGGGCTACATGCCCGACCCGCTCACCTTCGACGCCGTCTTCGACGGCTTCGCCGAGGCTGGCCAATTGCTCGGCGAGCAGGATGCCGCGTCCGCGCTGATCGCGGAGCAGCGCGCCGCCCTCGACGAGATCGCCCCGGACGACCGCGGACTCACGGCGCTCTGGTACTCCTCGGGCACGGACCAGCCCTTCGTCGGTGCGGGCATCGGGGCACCGCAGATGATCATGTCGGCGGCCGGCCTCGACAACGTGTTCGCCGACGTGCACGACACCTGGACGTCGAGCTCCTGGGAGCTGATCGCCGAGGCCGACCCCGACGTGATCGTGCTGGTGGATGCCGCGTGGAACACCGCGGAGTCCAAGATCGCGCTGCTCACGTCGAACCCGGTCACATCCGAGCTCGACGCCGTGCAGAACCAACGGTTCGTGATCGTCGACTTCCCCGCCACCGAGGCGGGGATCCGCAACGTCGACGCCGTGGAGTCGATCGTGACCCAGCTCGGAGAACGATGAGCGTCACTGTCCCGTTGCGGGCGGCGGTCCCGGTCGCGGCGACATCGACCGCCCACCCGAGACGGCGGCGCGCGGTCTCTGCCGTCGCCGTGCTGCTGCCCGCCCTCGCCGCCACCGTGATCGCGGCCGTCGCGATCGGACCGGCCGACATCACCCCCGGGGAGCTCCTGGCGAGCGTGTGGTCGCACCTGACTGGGGCGGCCAGCGGCCTCACCCCGATCCGCGACGCGATCATCTGGGAGGGACGTGTGCCCCGCGTGCTCACGGCGGCCGCCGTCGGTGGTGGTCTGGCCCTCTGCGGTGCTGTGATGCAGGCACTCACCCGCAACCCGCTCGCCGATCCGTATCTGCTCGGGCTGTCGTCAGGCGCGTCCACAGGGGCGGTGATCGTGATCGTCCTGGGCGCCGCGGTGGCGCTGCCGTTCGCGGCCTTCGCCGGTGCGGTGCTCGCTCTCGTGCTGACGCTCGCCCTTGCCCGCGCCGCCGGCTCCGCGGGACCGACCGCCGTCGTGCTCGCAGGTCTCGCGGTGTCGGCCGTGCTCGCCGCATTGACCAGCCTGGTGATCTTCTGGAGTGCGACGAACGACAGCTACCGCGAGATCCTCAGCTGGCTGCTCGGCTCACTCGGCGGCGCGGACTGGGCGGATGCGACCTTGGCCGGTGTCGCCGTGCTCGTCTGCGCCGTCCCCCTGCTGGCGTCGGCCCGTCCGCTCGACAGTCTCACGCTCGGGGACACCGCCGCCGAAGCCCTGGGCGTGCCGGTCACCCGGATGCGGGTGCTCCTCTTCCTCTGCACGGCCCTCTTGACCGGTGCGCTGGTCGCGGTCAGCGGCTCGATCGGATTCGTCGGGCTGATCCTCCCGCACGCGGTGCGCGCGGTCGTCGGCGCCCGGCATCGCGCGCTGCTGCCGGTCTCGTTCCTCGCCGGGGCGGTGTTCCTCATCTGGGCGGACACGATCGCTCGCACCGTGTTCGAACCGCGCGAGCTCCCGGTCGGGATCGTGACCGCGCTCATCGGCGGACCGGTGTTCGCACTGCTGATGCTGCGGATGCGGAGGAACCGGACATGACCGATCACCGAGACGGGCTCGACGCGCGGCGCATCCGCTTCCATCGCGACGATCGGCTCATCCTCGACGGGATGCACCTCACCGCGCCGGGCGGGGCGGTGACCGCTCTGCTCGGCCCGAACGGTTCGGGCAAGAGCACGCTGTTGCGACTGATCGCCGGCACGCTGCGCGGCGAGGTCGAGTCCGCCTGCCTGCACGGGGACTCGCTCCTGACGATGAAGCGCCGGGAGCGCGCGCAGCGGGTGGCCCTGGTGGAGCAGGAGTGGTCGGCGGCCGAGGGAATGACAGGACGCGACATCGTCGCACTCGGGCTCCTTCCGCACCGGGGCTGGCTGTCGTTCGAGAGCGAGGCGACGGACGCCGCGGCCACGGAGACGGCACTGCGCCGTGCCGGTGCCCTCGCGTTCGCCGACCGCGATGCGGCGACCCTCTCCGGCGGCGAGCGTCAGCGCGTGAACCTCGCCAGGGCCCTGGCGCAGCGTCCGGCACTTCTGCTGTGCGACGAACCGACGAACCATCTCGACATCCGCGCCCAGCTCGACGCCCTCACGCTGCTGCGCTCACTCGCCAGGGACGGGATGACCGTCTTCGCGGCACTGCACGACCTCAACCATGCGGCGGCCTTCGCCGATCGAATCGTGGTCGTCGCGAACGGTCATGTGCAGGCGGCCGGGTCGCCACAGGAGGTCCTCACCCGCGAGCTCATCGCCCGGGTGTGGAACGTCGACGCCGTGGTCCTCTCCCGACCGGACAGCGATCGCCCCCTGATCGTGTTCGAGGAGGCTGCGGTTCCCGTCCTAGGGCTGTGACCGTCGCCTGGACTAGACGAGCAGGGCTCGCGACGGCGCGGAGTCCGCAGCGAGGACGAACGCGCTCAGTCGCCGGGAGATCTCTTCCGCCTCGGCTTCCTGTCGGTGCAGGAGCTCGTGGGTGAGACGGTCGGCCGACGTCGGATCCGGCGACCCCTCGAAAGACATGGGCAGTGCCGCGCACTGCGTGTGCCCGCACAGCAGATGCGACAGTTGGTGGATCACGGCGTGGAGCCGGTACCACCGCGGGTCGGATTCCCGGAGGAGGATCCGCGCGCGATCACCGCTCACGAGCACGAAAGGCGCGATGCACGCCCACTCCCCCTCGCCGAGCAGCTCGACCTCGATGTCCACCCCCTGCAGGACCGACACCCGGTCCGTGATGCACTCCACACTTGCGCCGCATTCGACTTCCAGCTCCTCGAAGAGCTGAGTCACTCCGTTTCGTCCGTTCATGAGGCCCCTCCGCCCGATGAGCTCGCACCGTGATCGGCCGAGCATTGCTCCCACTAATGAGACGGGTCGAGGGCACGTCTCATTACGCCGATATATTGGCGACTTTCGTCCAGATCTCTCGCCGAACGTCTAAGGTCCGGGGGCGGAATCACCCGGCCAGTCGCTGGCCCACGAGGTACTGGTGCACGGCCTCACGGACCAGTTCTGCTTGTCGCGCACCCCTCTGTGCACGCAGTTGCTCGAACGCCTCCCAGTCCCGATCGGAGAGCGTGGCTCGCACTGTGCGCGCCGTCGCCGCACGCTGGGGCTCCGCACCGATGCGGGGACGGCCCCGGCGAATCTCGCCCTCCATTGCCTCGACCGATCCGTACTCGGCGATCGCGAACTCACGGCCAGCGGCAGCGGCCGCCTCGCCGGTCAGCGCGGGACCTACGGCCGTGAACGTCGCGTCCGGGTCCGCATAGCGATCGCTCAACGCGTCGTAATCGATGTTCTTCCCACTCATTCCGGATTCTCCTCTCGGTATCGCCGGATCGCCGGCCCCAACTGCATGACGTGAAAGATGACCGCCTCTCGTCCGGAACCGTCCACAGCCACCCGCACGATCACCTCAAGCTCGCGCTCGGTCTGTCCGTGCTCGGGACCGATGAAGAGCCGGTTGACCGTGCCGTCACCGTTGTCCTCCATGTCGCGAACATAGTTCGGATGCAGGAGCGCATACATGACATCTCGACGATCGACACCGTGCTTGCCCGCCGACTTCGCCCAGGATGGTGCCACGGCCTCGATCTTATCCAATCCGAGCCAATAAAGTAAGCCGATAAAATGGACCGAGACGCACGCCCGAACCGATAGGCAGCGTTGGATGAGGTGTGGACAGGCACATCAGGACCTAGTCCCGCGTCCTCCGAACCTCGTCGACCAGGTCGAGCACGGCTCCGGAGAGCGCGGCGGCGGTGTCGCGGTCGCGCATCCAGAGCGGACGGACCGGGGCGGAAAGCCTCTCGGCCTCGAGCGCGGGGGCGAGCGCGGCATCCTCTTCGGCGATCACCCACGCATCGAGCAGCCCCCCGGATGTCCGCGCACCGTAGTGGCGCCCGACCGCATCGGCGGCAGCGGGGATTCCGACCGCGGCGAGACACGCATCGGCCATTCCCCGCACCGGAGCGCCGGCGATGATCGGGGAAACCCCGACCACCGCTCCGGGAGAGGAACGCACCGCCTCGGCGATCCCGGGGACGGCGAGGATGGGGCCGAGGGAGACCACGGGGTTCGAGGGCGCGAAGAGCACAGCGTCCGCCTCCGCCAGAGCCTCCCGCACCCCGGGCGCGGGCGCGGACCGCTCGATGCCCGGCCAGTCGAAGCCCTGCGCCGGGAGACCCGCCCGATGCCGCGTCCACCATTCCTGGAAGTGCATGCGCCCCTGGTCGGTCGTCACGTGCGTGTCGACCTCGGAGTCCGTCATCGGGAGCAACCGGACACCGAGCGGCCAGCGCCCGGCGAGACGACCCACGACCTCGGTGACCGTCGCACCCTCATGGAGCCACCCCGTGCGCGCGACATGCGCTCCGAGGTCGAGATCCCCCAGTGTGAACCACGGCCAGCCGGCCCCCCAGGCTCCCAGCTCCGCTGCCACTCGCTCGCTCTCTCCGGCTCGGCCCCACCCCCGCCCGGTATCGTTCACCCCGGCGAGGGCATAGATCATCGAGTCGACGTCCGGCTGCAGGCGCAGACCGCTGAGCCACAGATCGTCACCGGTGTTGATGATCACCGTGATCCGGGCGCGGGTGCCCCCCTCCCCGTCGGGCCAACGTCGGCGCGCAGCCTCTCGCACGCCGACGACGAACTTCGATCCGCCGACACCGCCGGCGAGTACCACGACGCGTGGTGCCGCGGGGACTGTCATGACGCCAGCACCAGGGGCCGATCCACGAGCGCCGCGGTCCGCGGCCCGAGACCGGCGCGGCGTGCCGCACGGAGGTGCTCGGCATGATCGAGGTCACGCCTCAGTCCGCTCAGCACCGGGAACCCGACCTCCGCGAAGCCGGCCTCGTGATGGGCGACGGCCGAGCGATCGCCGAAACACGGGCGCAGCTCGAAGCCCGCCCGGGCGGTCGCGAGCACGGTGCCCGTCCCCTCCGCATCCGGAACGAACGCCCGAGGATGCGAAGACGCGAAGGCGAGTGCCCTGGCCAGTTCATCTGGGCGCAGCGCCGGGAGGTCACCGAGCATCACGGCCCGCGGACGAGCATCCGGCGCCGCGCTCACGCCGAGCGCGATCGCGGCGCCCAACCCCTCTCCCCGGTCCCGCACGACCCGCACGCGGGGCAGCACGCGGAGCGCGGTCGCCGTGATCTCGTCGCTCGTCACGACGATGACCTCGGCGACCCGCTCACAGGCCGCGGCGGCCTCGACGGTGTCCAGCGCTATCGCCCGAGCGAGCGGCTCGCGCTCGACCCCCGGCAGTCGCAGGCGCGACTTCCCGATCTCGGCCCGCTTGACCGGGATCACGACCACCCACTCACGCACGGGCGCCCCCAGCACCGAGGGCCCGACACCACCACTGCGGAGCATGTCGGCGTCCTCAGCCGCGCAGTCGGGGCGCGATGTCGCGCTCGAAGAGCTGCAGGAAACGCCGCTGGTCATGACCCGGCGCATGGAAGACCAGGTGGTTGAAGCCCCAGTCGATGTACTGCTGGATCTCGGCGGCCACCGCATCCGGGTCGTTCCCGACGATCCAGCGCTTCGCGATCGTCTCCAACGGCAGCGCGTCGGCGGCCTTCTCCATCTCCACCGGATCGGTGATGTCGTGCTTCTGCTCCTTCGAGAGCGACAGCGGCGACCAGAAGCGGGTGTTCTCCAGTGCCGCGTCGCGCGTCTCCTCATAGGACAGCTTGATCTCGATCATCCGGTCATAGGTGTCACTCGAGCGCTCGGCCTGCTCGAGTCCCTCCGCCACCGCCGGGAGCAGCTGGTCCACGTAGAGCGCGCGTCCCTTGCCCGAGGTGCAGATGAAGCCGTCGCCCGCACGCCCGGCGTAGCGCGCGACCATCGGCCCGCCTGCGGCGATGTAGATCGGGATACCGCCCTCGGGCCGGTCGTAGATCGAGGCGTCGTGCGTCGAGTAGTACTCGCCGTCGAAGTTCACCCGGTCCCCGGACCAGAGCGCCCGCATCAGGCGCACCGACTCCCGCAGTCGCGCATAGCGCTCCTTGAACTCGGGCCACTCCTGCTCCCCCGCGCCGCGGAAGCCCGTCGCGATCTCGTTCAGCGCCTCACCGGAGCCGACCCCGAGGATGATCCGGTCCTGGTACAGGCAGCCCAGGCTCGCGAACGCCTGCGCGAGCACGGCCGGGTTGTAGCGGAAGGTCGGAGTCAGCACCGAGGTGCCGATGCGGATGCTCGACGTGCGCTCGCCGACCGCCGCCATCCAGGTCAGGGAGAACGGGGCGTGCCCGCCGGTGTGTCTCCAGGGCTGGAAGTGGTCGCTGGCGAACACGGACTGCATGCCGTGCGCCTCCGCCGCCACCGAGATCTCGACGAGCTCACGGGGGTCGAACTGCTCCGCGCTGGCCTTGTATCCGAGGGTCAGTGTCATGTCGCATCCTTCTGTTCGTGTTCGTGCGGTTCGTGTGCGTGGACGGCGGCCAGGGCGGCGGCATAGCCGTCGCGGTACCCCTGGTCGAGTGCTTCGGCGGTGCCCAGCCAGAAGAGGTCGCGCTCCGAGGAGCGCACGATGCTCGACGCACCGGGCAGGGTGAGGGGACCGACGAGATCGGGGCGTCCGCGCACCACGGCGACCGGGTTGCCGCTCGCCTTGCCCTTGACGAGGTCGGACGCCGCAGCCAGCTCGTCGGCGAGGCACGGGGTCGTGACACTGAGCACCTTGCCCGCCTGATCGGTCGTGCCGCGGAGGTCGGCGATCATCCGCACGCCTCCGCCACCGATCGCGACGTCGGTCTGTCCCTCTCGCCAGGGACGCCCGAGGGTGTCGCTCAGGATCACCCCCACCTCCGCCCCCGTGGCCGCACGCAGGCCGGCAGCGAGCGTCCGCGCCGAACGGTCGGGGTCTTCGGGGAGCAGGAGTACCCAGCCGTCGGGAGTGTTACTGGCATCGACACCGGCGGCCGCGGCGACCATCCCCAGGCGGTTCTCGACGATGCGCATGGTGTGGCCGTCGGCGGTGCGAGAGGCGACGAGGCGCACGGTCTCGGCGGTGATCGCCTCCTCGCGGTCGGCGGCCTGCACGTAGCAGCCCTCGGCCTTGGACACGATCTTGGAGGTGACCACGAGGATGTCGCCGTGCGCGAGCTCGACGCCGGTGTCGAGGATCAAGGCCACGAGGTCGTCACCGGGCTGCACCTCGCCCATGCCGGTGAGGGCGAAGACGGTGATCGCGGGGGCGCTCATGAGTGCACCTTCGGAAGGACGTCTCGACCGAACACCTCGAGGAACGACCTCTGGTCGGGGCCGACGTTGTGCAGGTAGATGCGCGTGAAGCCGAGGTCGGCATAGCGCTGGATCTGCGCCCGATGCACGTCGGGGTCCGCGGAGATCAGCATCGACGCGCGCAGGTCCTCCGCCGTCACCCCGCGCACCAGCTGTTCGAAGTCATACGGCGAGCGCACGTCGCCCCGGCGCATCCGGAGACCCGCGATCGGCCACTCCGACAGCGCGTTCGCGAGCGCCTGCTCCTCGGTCGGCGCCCAGGAGAGGCGGAGCTGGAGCACCTTCGGGAGACCGTCGGGATCGTGGCCCGCCTCCCGTGCACCCTCGGCGAACCGCGCGAGCAGGGGTTCGAGGCGTTCGACCTCGGCGGAAGTCGTGATCAGCCCATCGGCATTGCGGCCGGCACGACGTGCGGTGGCGGGCCCCGCGGTGGCGATGTAGACCGGCGGCGCGGCGGGCGGCATCGTCCACAGTCGGGTGGTCTCCATCCGGAAGTGCTCACCCCGATGGCGCGCGTCCCGCCCGGCGAGGGAGGCGGTGAAGAGTTTGCGGATCAGGTCGACGGCCTCGAACATGCGGTCGATCCGCTCGGCGGGCTCCGGCCAGTAGCCGCCGACGATGTGCTCGTTCAGCGCCTCCCCCGAACCGACGCCGAGCCAGGCACGACCGGGGTAGAGCGCGGCAAGGGTCGCCGCGGCCTGCGCGACGACCGCGGGGTGCGTGCGGAAACCGGGGGTCGTGACACCGGGACCGAGGTCGCCGGTGGTGTGGGCGCCGATCGCGCCGAGCATCGTCCACACGTGCGCGGCGTTGCGATGGCGAGGCAACCAGGGCTGGAAGTGGTCGGTGGCCATGATCCCGCGGAACCCGTGCGCCTCGGCGAGGACGCAGTTCTCGATCGCGGCGGTCGGCTCGACCTGCTCGAGCATCGCGGCGTATCCGATATGCATGTCGGCCTCCTCGCCTCTCTGTCTCCATTGAATGGATACTGGATCCAAAAGTCAAGCGTGTGAGCTTCCGGGCCGCGTCGAAGTGCGAAAACGCGCCTCCGGACCCGCCCTGAGGCGCGTTTTCGATCCCGCAATAGCGCGGCGGGCGGGACGGGCGGGACGGGGGCGGGGCGGGGGGCGGGACGGGGGGTCAGGGACGGGGGCGGGACTGGACGGCCAGGGTTGCGGTCGCGGAATCCGCAGCGGGGGCCGGAGGGGTCGCGAGGTCGGGAAGACCGGCACCGACCGCCTTGCGGGTCCGACCGATCGCGCGACGAGACAGCGCCCACTGCAGGCCGTATCCGATCGCGAACACCATCAGCGTGAAGATCAGCGCCATCGCGGCGCCCTGGTCCGGCGCATAGAGCTGTGCGGAGCGCGGGTTGATCATCGCGTAGATGTACATCGACAGCGGACGGGATGACGGGGTGGCCAGGAACGCGGGAAGCGTGAACTCGTTGGTGCCGAGGATGAACATCTGGATCCACACGGCCATCACGGTGGGCATCAGCAACGGAGCGATGATGCGGCGGAACCCCTCGAAGCGACTCGCCCCGCTGGTGAGCGCGGCCTCCTCCAGCTCGGGCCGGATCTGCAGGGTCGCGCTGTACGACGAACGGTAGGCGATCGACACCCGATACGAGTAGGCGATCACCAGCGCCAGGAGGGTTCCCGCGATCGGGATGTAGGGGTTGATCACCATGAAGGTGAGGAACATCGCGAAGCCGGCGATGGTCGCGGGGATAGCGACCGACGACGAGGCGAACAGGTCCAGGGCCTTCACCCAGCCGGTCTTCTTGCTGCGGGCGATGCCGTAGGCGAGGACCGTGGCGAACACGACCGCAATCGTGGCGCTGCCGCCCGCGATGAGGACCGTGCGTCCCAGCGACACCCAGAACTCCGGATCCGCGAGCACCACCCCGAACGCACCGAAGTCGGTGCTGCCGAGCATCGCATCGATCGAGAACGCCACCGGATAGGGCGTGATCGCCGCCCACAGCAGGGCGAGCAGCGGGAGGATGCCCGTGAGCAGCACGAACACGGCGACCAGCAGCATGACCGGGATCTTCCACGGCCCCATCCGCATGGTCGACGGCCGGAAGCCCTTGCCCGAGACCGATGCCCTGCGCTCGGCATTGCGGGTCGCGCGGAGATAGACCGCGAAGGCGATGGTGGTGATCACCAAGAACACGAGTCCCCACGCGGCGGCCAGGCCGTACTGCGGCAGCTCGCCCGCGTTGGAGCTGATGAGCGTCCAGAGCTTGAGGGCGAAGATGTTGCGCCCGGACTCCTGACCGAACAGCAGCGGAACCTCGAGACTGCCGAGGCCGAGGATGAAGGTGAGCACGGTCACCCCGAGCAGGCCCGGCCAGAGCATCGGCAGGGTCACCCGTCGCAGCGTCTGCGGCCAAGAGGCCCCGGACACCCGCGCGGACTCCTCGAGCGAGCCGTCCATGTTCGTCAGGATGGGCACGATCATCAGGTAGGGGAAGGTGACGTTCGTGAGCGCCTGGATGAAGATCATCGTCGGGAAGGCGTACGGATCGATCGGCACGTCGCTCGCGAACGGGAGCAACCGCAGCAGCTGGTTGAGCACCCCGGACTCGGGCGAGAGCATCAGCAGGTAGGCCTGTGCCTTCACGATCGGCGGGATGATGTACGGCACGATCACCAGCACCGAGATGAGGCGACGCCACGGCGCATCCGTGCGCACCGTGACCCAGGCGAGGCCGAAAGCCATCAGGAGCGTGAGGAGCGTCGAGCCGCCGACGAACGCGCCGGTCGCGCCGAGCACACCCCAGAAGTCCTCGCGCAGCTGCCACAGGGTGACGAAGTTCTCGACGCCCCACTTCGCCGACGAGACGCCGAAGGGCAGGAACGGACCACGGAACGCGGTGATCACCTGGACGATCAGCGGTACCGCGAGAAGGATGAAGATGACCGCGCCCGAGACGATCATCGCGATCGTCATCGTGGTGGGACGCTTTCGCCCCGTGGTCCGTCCTGCCTGGAACATCGTTATCCGTTCAGCGCCTTGTCGGCGGCGTTGATCATGGCCTGCCAATCGTCACGAGTGGCCTGCGTCTCGGTCTCGGCCCCGTTCTCGAGGCCGAGCAGCAGTGCGTCGGAGTTCGTCTTCATGAGCCCGGTGGCCTCGGCGAACGTCGCAGCGGGAAGCCCGGCGAACGGCACCTGGGTGCTGGCGAAGCGCTCGTCCGTCATGCGGAGCTCGATCCAGTCCGGGTCGAACGCGTTCCACAGGGTCCACAGCGCCGCGCCCGGCTTGTTCTTGGCGTCGGAATTCACACCGGAGAACTGCGCCCAGACGCCGGCGTGCTCGAACGGCGAGACCTGGAGCGCCGGGTTCGGGTTGAAGAGGGTCTGGTTGAGGGCGATCGGCACGTCACCGCTCGACAGCGGAGCGCCCTGATCCTCGAGCAGCTTCAGGTTGCCGGACGACATGAGGTCGCCGATCAGGTCGACCATCTTGTCCTCCCCCTCGGCCATCCCGTATCCGGCGAAGACCACCGCGTTGTAGCCGGCGACCGACACCTTGTCCTTGTACTCGGGGTCGAGGAGACCGTCGAGCGTCTCGGGCACCGACTCGACCTTCTCGGTGTTGTACTGCATGAGGGTGCCGTTGATGCTGTCGGGCATGAGCTCGGGCGCACCGATGGTCAGGTACTCCGCGGGGACGCCGAAGCTCTCCCAGTCGACCTTCTCCCAGAACCCCTCGTCGTACATGGCCGCCATCGAAGTGATCGAACCGGACACCACGTCGGTGTTGCGGGCACCGGTGGCCTTGGCCGAGATGATCGCCGAGGACAGGTTGTAGGTCAGACCCCGGGTCTCGACCTTGATGTCGGGGAAGCGCTCGTTGAACTGCGCGATCACCTCGGGCGCCAGCTCGTACCAGTCCCAGATGACCAGCGTGCCGCCATCGGCCTTCTTCGCCTCTTCGTAGAGGGTGTCGAGCTGCTTGTCGATCTCCGGCCAGTAGTCGTCGTAGAAGTTCTCGCAGCGCGTGATCGCGCCGATCTCGACGGCGTCGCAGACGGCCTCGGCGGCGTCGCCCTTCAGGGCGCTGTCGCCCCCGGTTGCTTCGCTCGGCGTGCTGCATCCGCTCAGCGCGAGTGCGAAGACCGCCACGACGGCGGTCGCTCCCAGTGTTCTCTTCATGATCTGAATGTCCTCTCTGACATCAGGAATGTGATCTACGGGTGTGGTGCGGGGTTGCGTCATGCAGCCAGCACGCGGCAGGCGTGCGGGACGAGTTCGAGGAAGACCCTGCCGCCCTCGGGGGGTGTCGCCAGCGGTGCTCCGCGGCCGACGATGGTGCCGACGGACTCGCCCTCGGCGAGCACTTCGGCCTCGTACTCGACGATCTCGCCGAGGAACTCCACCCGCACGATGCGGACGGGAACGACGTTGGGACGGTCGGCGTCGGTCTCATGCCAGCGCACGGTTTCGGGGCGGAAGGTCAACGTGACCTCGTCGCCCGCCGAGACCTCGTCCGGCACGGGCGTGCGCAGCCGGGTCCCGAAGGCCTCCACCACCGCGTCACCCGCGCCGTCGCGATCGATCACGAGGGCGGGGATCATGTTCGCGCGACCGACGAAGTCCGCCACGAAGCGGTCGGCCGGCTGATCGTAGAGCTCCCGAGGGGAAGCCTCCTGCACGATGCGCCCGCCGTTCATGACGGCGACGCGGTCCGACATCGACAGCGCCTCGGACTGATCGTGTGTGACGTAGAGCGCGCTGATCCCGAGGGTGCGCTGCAGACTGCGCAACTCATTGCGCATGGTGTCGCGCAGCTTCGCGTCGAGGTTGGACAGCGGCTCGTCGAGCAGCAGCAACCGCGGCCGGTGGGCCAGCGCCCGTGCGAGAGCGAGGCGCTGCTGCTGGCCGCCCGACAGTGCGGTGGCCGGACGCTGGGCGAGGTGATCGAGCTGCACGAGCTCGAGTGACTCCATCGCCCGCTTGCGCGCCTCCTGCTTGGGAAGACGGGAGCCGGCCACCTGGAGCGGGAAGATCGCATTGGCGAACACGGTCATGTGCGGCCAGATCGCGTAGTTCTGGAACACCATCCCGATGTCGCGCTTGTCGGGCGACACGTGCGCGGTGCCGGTGGAGAGCACCTCGCCGTCGAGCGAGATGACCCCGCCGTTGCTCCGCTCGAGCCCGGCGACACAGCGAAGCGTGGTCGTCTTGCCGCATCCCGACGGGCCGAGGAGGGAGTAGAACATCCCGGGCTCGATCGTGAACGTGACGTCCTTGACCACGGGCACGGCGGCACCGTCGAGCTCGTAGTCCTTCTTGAGGGCGTCGACGACGAGTCTTCCGCCTCCGGATTTCGCGGTCATCGGAACCCTCTCGTCGTTCTTCATTCTGGATTTTGGATCCACTGCGATCGCCACCATCATCGTCCCTCTCTCACGACGGATTCCACTGTCTGCGGGGCCGCCGGCGCACCCCACGGCCGCGGCTTCTCGAAGAACACCACGACGATCGCGCACACCGCGAAAGCGACGGCCGACAACAGCAGCGACTGCGACATGGCCGTGGCCAGCCCGCTGCCGTCCTCCGCCGACAGGTCGCTGCCGGGGTGGATCGCCCCCGGCACGAAGCCCGAGATATGCAGGGCGAGCGTCGCGTTCATCAGGACGGCCAGCAACGCCGACCCGATCACGGAGCCCATCTGCCTGGTCGTGGAGTACACACCCGATCCCGCTCCGGCCTGCGTGTGCGGAAGGTTGCGAGTGGCCGTCGACGCCAGAGGTCCGAACATCCCCGAGACACCGATCCCCAACAGGGCGGACGGGAGCAGCAGGAGCCAGAACGGGGCATCGAGCGTCATCGTCGCCGCGTACCAGACCATGGCCGCAGCCGAGACGACGAAAGCCGCGAACGTCACCCAGCGCGGCCCGACCCGATCGCTCAGCTTGCCGACGAACGGACCGAGCACCCCCGAGACGACGGCCATCGGCGCGAGCATGAGTGCGGCCAGCGTGGGGTCGAGACCCCGGCCGACCTGGAAGTAGAAGGCGAGCGGCACCGGCATCGCCGTGATACCGACCCCCACCAGGAAGATCGTGGCGTTCGCGACCGAGAAGTTGCGGTCACGGAACAGCGCGAGCGGCATGAGCGGTTCGGCGCGATTGACGCGCTGCCAGACGACGAAGAGCACGAGCAGTACGACCCCGGAGATGATCAGGCTCCACACCGTGATCGGTCCGAGGATCACACCCCAGTCGTAGACCTCACCCTCCTGGATGCCGAACACGAGAAGGAAGAGACCGACGCCGGACAGCGTGACGCCGAGCCAGTCGAACCGATGCGGGTGTCCTTCCAGGTTCGGCACCAGACGCCAGGCGACGAGGAACGCGACGATCCCGACGGGCACGTTCACGAAGAAGATCCACTCCCAGCCCACCGTGTCGGTGAGCACGCCGCCGAGGATCGGACCGACGAGCGTTGCGAGCCCCCCGACCGCGCCCCAGGCACCCATCGCCTGACCGCGTCCGCGCGGAGGGAAGACCCGCGCGATGATCGCCATGGTCTGCGGCGTCATCAGCGCCGCACCGAAACCCTGCACCGCCCTGGCCGCGATCAGCATGCCGATGCTGTCGGCCAGACCGCACGCGAGCGAAGCGAGGGTGAACACCACGAGACCGATGAGGTAGACGCGCTTGGGCCCGAAGCGATCGCCGAGCCTGCCGGTGATCAGCAGCGGGACGGCGTAGGCGAGGAGGTAGGCGCTGGTCACCCAGATGACCGTGGTCAGGTCGGCGTCGAAGGCCGCGAGAATGACCGGGTTGGCGATCGCCACGATCGTCGTGTCGACGAGGATCATGAAGAAGCCGATGCACAGCGCCCACAGGGCCGGCCAGGGCCTGACTGTCTGAGTCATGGATCACTTTCGGGAGGGATCGTCGCGGAAGGTACGGGAGCGGGGATTCGGCGTCCGCCCTGCAAGCCCCTTATGTGCAGGGCGGGCGCCGAAGTTCCGGGGTGCCGTGTGTCAGCCGTCGGCGGCGGGGATGCCGACGACGGGCTCGCCCAGCAGCGGGGTCGAGACCGCGTAGATGCCGTGATTGGCGAAGAGCCAGATCAGGTTCCGGTCCCACTCGACGAAGATCCCGTGCACGGGGGCGGCGAGGTCATCGTCGTCCTTCAGACCCATCGGAGGCACGAAGTAGGCGCCGACCTGCGGGTTCTCGGGATCGCGCACGTCGAAGATCTGCAGCCCCGCGGCGTAGAACGCGTAGGGGACGACGCCGCCGTGCGGGGTTCCGGTGTTCGTGAAGTACCCCGAACGCTTCGGGCCGAACGAGCCGCGGCGCTGTGCCCAGTCCGTGAACGCGGCCTCTGCCGGCGGCGTCGGGCGGGGCAGAGTGCGCACCACCCGCGGGTTCGTCGGGTCCGACACGTCGATCTGGTAGATCTCCTTGGCCGGCTCGTAGCAGTCGGTGTTCATCGGGTAGCCCGAGACGTACACGTACCCGGTCTCCTCGACCTGGGTGGTGTCGACGTTGTCGCCTTCGGTCCCGGCGACGCTCGTGGGCAGCGGGCACCATCCGACGTGATGGATGTTCGTCGGATCGGAGACGTCGAGGACGAAGAAGCCCTGACCCCCCTGCGCGGCGTAGGCGTAGCGGTAGCCCGACTCCACGGAGCGGGGCATGAAGACGCCCATGCGAGAGCCGAACCAGCTCGTCTTGTTGTTCCAGCGGTCGTTGTCGGCGAGGTACTCGGAGTCCACCTCCTCGCCGGCGCGGGATCCGGGCACCCACCAGGTCGAGAGCAGTTCGGGCTTCGAGGGGTCGGAGACGTCGTAGGCCGCATGCCCCGCCGTCCACAGCGTGGTCTTGTACGGCTGGTTGGTGAAGGTGTTGTCGGGCGCGGTCGCCACGAAGAGGTACTTGTCGCCGTAGTAGACCGGCAGGTCGAGGACGCCGTTGCCCTCCTGGATCTCGTCCGGCCCGTGGTTCGGATCGGTCGAGACCTCGGTCAGGAGCGTCCACTCCCTCGGGCTGGGTCCGTTCATCTCCCAGGTGCGGAAGCCGCGCAGGCCCTCCCACTCCTTCAACTGACCCTCGACGGTGTCGTCGATCCACTTGTTGGCGACCCGCCCCTTGAGGAAGTACCGCGGGGTCTCGCTCGCCTGGATGGCGATGTGCTTCCCGAGCTTCTCGTTCCACTGCACCGTCGTCGCGCCGAACTGCGGACGCGGATCATCCCACCCCCACTGCTCCTCGTCGACGATCGTGAGGTCGCGCGGGTCGGTGATGTCGTACAGCTTCCAGTGGTTGCCACCGCCGTAGTGCAGCATGAGGCGTCGGCCATCCCAGTCGTAGATGCACTGCCAGGAGTGGCTCGTGTTCACCACGATCGGGTAGAACGCCTCGGCGGTCGCATTGAACGTGTACGTCTCGGGATCGCGATAGTCGAGCTGACCGGGCCAGTCGACGAACACGTCACGCGGGACGGACGGCGTGTGCGCCGGCGGCAGAAAGGTCCCGTCCGGCTGCATACCCCAGGTCGAGGGGTCGGGATCGGCCGGTTCCCCCGCGACCCGGCGGAAATCCTCCGGGCGGTACTTCTTCGCGTCGGGCACGTAGGGAGAGCCGGCCATGTCGCCTCCATTGGCTGAATCGGGTGAGATCGTCACGACGTCGTGTCGTCCTCCTCAGATTCACCCTGGAGAAGCGATGCTGTCCAATATCCATACGGGTCAGAGCTATGACCATTCGGGCATATCAGCCGATCGGGCGGGCCTCCGTCAGGGCGTACTCGCGCTCGAACTCGGCGAGCCGCGCACCCTCTTCGCGCAGATGACTCAGAAGTGCGGACGCCGCCGGCGACGGTGCCCGATCCTTCGGCAGCGTCACTCCGACCGATCGGCGGATCGAGCTCAGTGGGGTGGGCAGGATCCGCAGCTCGCGGTCGTCGACGGCGATGAACATGGGGAGAGCCGCGATCACGTCGGTCGAGATCAGCAGAGTCCGCAACGTCAGCATCGACGTGCACTCCACCCGGTCGGGCGGCAGCGGCAGCCCTTCATGGAAGAACACCGCTTCGAGCTCGGCGCGCAGCGCGGTCTGAGCGACCGGGAAGATCCAGGGGTACGCGAGCAGCTCGGCGAGCGAGTTCGCCTTGACACCGCCGAGCACGGGATGCCCCGCGCGAGCGACCAGACGTATCGGCTCCTGGTGCAGCCGCTCCTGCTCGAGACGGACCGGGACCGTCGGCGAGAGCCGTCCGACCGTGAGATCGAGGTCACCTGCGAGGAGAAGCTGCTGCAGGGTGTCGGGCGTCCCTTCGCGCACGACCACCGTCAACCGCGGATGCTCGGCCTTCAGCGCGGCGATGGCGCGAGGCAGCAACAGGTTCGATCCGGCGAGATGCGTGCCGACCGTGACGGTGCCGAGCTGACCGGACTGCAGCAGCCGCACCTCTTCGCCCGCGGCGCGCAGCTCGGCGAGCACCGACCGGGCGCGCTCGATGAACGAATCGCCGTACGGGGTCGGCTTGACGCCGCGCGGCATCCGCTCGAACAGGGGCACACCCAGCACCTCCTCGACCTCACGGAGCCCTCGGGTGACCACGGGCTGCGTGATGTGCAGCGACTCCGCGGCGCGCACCAGGGTGCCCTCGTCGGCGATGGCGGTGACGAGGACGAGGTGGCGGATCTTGACCCGTCCGTCGAGCAGTCGATCGGTGACCATGATCGGGACTATAGCCGTACGGGCATGGCAGTGCATCAAGAGAGTATTTGTCGGCATCCCTCGAACCTTCCTAGCCTGAGCCCATGCCTTTCGAGACGATGACGCCTCCCCTCCGTGCTGCGGAGCAGGGCCAGGCGCCCCGCGCGATCCACAACATGATCGCCGGCGAGCGCGTGGAGGGAATCGCCACCTTCACCAAGATCAGTCCGGTCGACGGTTCGGTCGTCGCCGAGGTGCACGAGGCCGGCACCGAACAGGTCGATCGTGCGGTGGCGGCCGCCCGTGCCGCGTTCGACGGCCCCTGGGGGCGGATGACCGTCGCCGAGCGTGCCCGCCTGCTGCGCGGAGTGGCCGACGCCATCGACCGCCGCGCCGACGAACTCGTCTCGGCCGAAGTGGGCGACACCGGCAAGCCCGAGACCCTGGCCCGCGACCTCGACGTGGCCCGGGCCGCAGCGAACTTCCGATCGTTCGCCGACACGGTCTCGACCGCCGGGCTCGACTCGTTCCTCACCGAGCTGCCCGACGGACGCCGCGCCCTGAACTACGCGGTGCGCAAGCCGCTGGGCGTCGTCGCCGTGATCGTGCCCTGGAACCTGCCGCTGCTCCTGCTCACATGGAAGCTCGCACCCGCTCTCGCCACCGGGAACACCGTCGTCATCAAACCCTCGGAGGAAACGCCCTCCTCGGCGACGCTCCTCGCCGAGATCCTCGCCGAGGCGGGTGTCCCCGCGGGCGTCGTGAACGTGGTGCACGGTTTCGGCGCCGACTCCGCCGGCGAAGCGCTCACGACGCACCCGGGCATCGACGGCGTCACCTTCACCGGTGAATCGTCCACTGGTTCCGCCATCATGCGGGCGGTCGCGCCGCGCGTGCGCCCCGTCTCGTTCGAGCTCGGCGGCAAGAACGCCGCGCTCGTGTTCGCCGATGCCGACCTCGACTCGGCCGTCGCCGGACTCGCCCGCTCCACGTATCTCAACACCGGCCAGGTGTGCCTGTGCACCGAGCGCATCTACGTGCAGCGCGCGATCTTCGACGACGTGGCAGCCGGACTCGCCGAGCACGCCGCCCGCCTGCGGCTGGGCCGTCCGGAGCAGCCGGCCACGACCACCGGCCCCCTCATCTCGCAGGCCCACCGCGACAAGGTCCTGTCGTACTTCGACCTCGCCGTCGCCGAGGGCGCGACCGTGCTCGCGGGCGGGGGCATCCCCACGCTCGGCGATGGACTCGATGGCGGATCGTGGATCGAGCCGACGCTGTGGACCGGCCTCGACAACAGCCACCGCACTGTGCGCGAAGAGGTGTTCGGCCCGGTCGCCGCCCTCATCCCGTTCGACACCGAGGAGGAAGCGATCGCGCTGGCGAACGACACGGACTACGGACTGGCCGCCGTCACCTGGACGACCGACCTCACCCGCGGACACCGCGTCGCGCAGCAGATGCGCACCGGCATGTCGTGGGTCAACACCTGGTACCTGCGCGACCTGCGCAGCCCCTTCGGCGGGGTCGGGCTCTCCGGCATCGGCCGAGAGGGCGGCCACCACTCGCTCGAGTTCTACACCGAGCCGACGAACGTGTGCGTGCAGCTGTGAGCACCGAGCACGACGTCGACGCCGTCCGCGCCGCCGACGAGCGGTTGCGGC
Organism: Microbacterium sp. J1-1; assembly: GCF_024498615.1. Lineage (NCBI taxonomy): Bacteria > Bacillati > Actinomycetota > Actinomycetes > Micrococcales > Microbacteriaceae > Microbacterium > Microbacterium sp. J1-1. Next base: position 3,649,575 of record NZ_CP089590.1, read on the forward strand.
GGGCCGCCGAGTCCGGACGGCCGTGCGCGCCGGTGCGCGACCTGCTCGGCGAGACGGATCAGGATGCCGCGTACGCGGTCCAGTCGTTCGGCATCGCCCGGCGACTGCAGGAGGGACGACGCCTCGTCGGTCGCAAGATCGGGCTGACCTCCCCCGCCGTGCAGACGCAGCTCGGCGTCGACAGCCCCGACTACGGCGTGCTGCTCGACGACATGATCTTCGCCGACCGCGAGCCGATCGACCTCGCGCGCTTCCTGCAGCCGCGCGCCGAGGCCGAGGTCGCCTTCGTGCTCGGCCGCGACCTGGACTCCCCCACGACGCACGTCGCCGATGTCATCCGGGCCACGGAGTTCGTGCTGCCCGCGATCGAGGTCGTCGACTCCCGCGTGGCCGACTGGGACATCCTCATCACCGACACCATCGCCGATAACGCGTCGAGCGGGGCGGTCGTGCTGGGTACGACGCCCCGGCGCCTCGACGGGTTCGACCTCACGACGCTCGGCATGACCCTCGACCGTGAGGGCCGCCCGGTCTCGACCGGATCCGGTGCCGCGTGCCTTGGGAGTCCTGTCATCGCGGTCGCCTGGCTCGCGCGTGAGGTCGCCCGGCGCGGACAGCCGCTGCGCGCGGGCGAAGTGATCCTCTCCGGCGCGCTCGGCCCGATGGTCGACGCGACCGCCGGGGTGTTCCGCGCACGCCTCGAAGGACTCGGCGACGTCCGAGCAGACTTCTTCGGCACCGTATCGGAAAGGGCTGCAGCATGACCATCGGCATTGCCATCATCGGCTCGGGCAACATCGGCACCGATCTGCTCATCAAGGTGAAGCGGCTCTCGACGACCCTCCACGTGGTCGCGATGGCGGGCATCGACGAGCGCTCGGACGGCCTGGCCCGCGCACGTCGACTCGGTGTCGCCACCACCCATGACGCGGTGGACGGGCTCATCGCGATGCCGGAGTTCGCCGACGTCGAGCTGGTGTTCGACGCGACTTCGGCGGGAGCCCATGCCCGCAACGACGCGCTCGTGCGCAACGCCGGACGCCTCATGGTCGACCTGACCCCCGCCGCCATCGGGCCGTACGTCGTACCGGTCGTGAACCTCGACGCCCACCTCGGTGCGACCAACGTGAACATGGTCACCTGCGGCGGCCAGGCCACGGTGCCGATGGTGGCCGCCGTGTCGCGCGTCGCCCCGGTGGCCTACGCCGAGATCGTGGCCTCGATCGCCTCGAAGTCGGCCGGCCCCGGCACCAGGGCCAACATCGACGAGTTCACCGAGACCACTGCCCGCGCGCTCGAGGTGATCGGCGGCGCCGAGCGCGGCAAGGCCATCATCGTGCTCAACCCCGCCGACCCGCCCCTCATCATGCGCGACACGGTGTTCTGCCTGGTCGAGGGCGACCCCGCCACGCTGGATCGCGATGCCGTGAGCGCCTCGGTCGATGCCATGGTCGCCGACGTGCAGGCCTATGTCGGGGGCTATCGCCTCAAGCAACAGGTGCAGTTCGATGCGGTCGACGAGGCGTACGTGCCGGCTCTCGACCGTCCGTTCCGAGGAACCCGCGTCACCGTCCTGCTGGAGGTAGCGGGCGCCGGCCACTATCTTCCGGAGTACGCGGGCAATCTCGACATCATGACCTCGGCCGCCCTGCGCACGGCCGAGCGACTCGTCGCCGAACGGACAGGGGTTCCCGCATGACCACCACTCCCCGCGTGTACGTGCAGGACGTCACCCTCCGCGACGGCATGCACGCGATCGGCCACGGCTACACGACCGATCAGGTGCAGGGCATCGCCCGCGCTCTCGAAGCGGCGGGAGTGGACGCCATCGAGGTCGCCCACGGCGATGGTCTCGGAGGGTCGAGCGTCGCCTACGGACAGGGCGCGCACACCGACTGGCAGTGGATCGAAGCGGCGGCCGGGGTGCTCGACCGTGCCGTCCTGACCACCCTGATCCTGCCCGGCATCGGCACGATCGACGACCTCGCCCGCGCCCGTGATCTCGGTGTCGGGAGCGTGCGGGTGGCGACGCACTGCACCGAGGCCGACGTCGCCATCCAGCACATCACCTGGGCGCGCGAGCACGGCATGGACGTCTCGGGGTTCCTGATGATGAGCCACCTCAACGACCCTCGCGGCCTCGCCGCGCAGGCGAAGATCATGGAGTCCGCGGGCGCGCACTGCGTGTACGTGACCGACTCCGGCGGGCGCCTCACGATGCGCGACGTCGCCGACCGCGTCGACGCATACCGCGAGGTCCTCGACCCCGGCACGCAGATCGGCATCCACGCCCACGAGAACCTCTCGCTGAGCGTGGCCAACAGCGTCACGGCCGTCGAACACGGCGTGTACCGGGTCGATGCTTCGCTCGCAGGGCAGGGAGCGGGGGCGGGGAACTGCCCGATCGAGGCGTTCATCGCGGTGGCCGATCTGCTCGGCTGGGAGCACGGCTGCGACCTGTTCGCGCTGCAGGATGCCGCGGAGGAGCTCGTGCGTCCGCTGCAACGCCGTCCCGTGCGCGTCGACCGCGAGACCCTCACCCTCGGCTATGCGGGTGTGTACTCGAGCTTCCTGCTGCACGCCGAGCGCGCCGCCGAGAAGCACGGCCTCGACGCCCGCGACATCCTCGTGGAGTTGGGCCGCCGCCGCATGGTGGGCGGCCAGGAGGACATGATCGTGGACGTCGCTCTCGACCTCGTCTCCGCGCGGACGGCGGTGACCGCATGACCGCCGACGCCGTGTTCGCCGCCGCGCTCGACACCGCTCAGCGCACGGCGACCTCGATCAACCAGCTCTCCTCCGAGGAAGAGGTCGGGCTCGACACCGCCTATGCCACGCAGCACGCGCTGATCGCCCGCCGCCTCGCCCGCGGCGAGCGCATCACCGGCCTCAAGCTGGGCTTCACGAGTCAGGCGAAGGCCCAGCAGATGGGCGTGCACGACGTGATCCTCGGCACTCTGACCGATGCCATGCGCCTGGACGACGACGCCGTCTTCGACCGTCGATCGGCGATCCACCCGCGCATCGAACCCGAGGTCGCGTATCTCCTGGCGACCGACATCGACGGCTCCGCCCCCGGACGCCCGCTGTCCGACCTCATCGCTGCGGTCGCTCCCGCCCTGGAGATCATCGACTCGCGGTACCGGGACTTTCGCTTCAGCCTCGCCGATGTCGTGGCCGACAACACGTCCGCCGCCGCGTACGTGACCGGCCCCTGGACTCCCTTCGACCGCGCCGGCGACCTCGACAACAGAGCGGTGCTGCTCGAGGTCGACGGTCGGGTCAGCGCTACGGGTTCGACGTCCGCCATCCTGGGCGACCCGGCGCGCGCCGTCGCCGCGGCCGCACGACTCGCCACGCAGTACGGGTTCGCACTGCGTGCCGGCATGGTGCTGCTCGCCGGAGCCGCGACCGCCGCCGTCCTCCTGCCCGACCGCGGCGTCGTCGAGGCGTCCATCGCCGGACTCGGGCGCGTCGGCGTCCGCACGCACGAGGGATCCGACGAGCCCGAGGAGGGAGCACGATGACCGATTCACGAGGGATCCTCGTCGAGGGCAAGGCGACGCCCCGAGGGCGCTTTCCGCACGCGAAGGTCTCCGGTGACCTCGTGTTCGTCTCCGGGACGTCGAGCCGGCGCCCCGACAACACGATCGCCGGTGCGGAGGTCGACGAGCTCGGCGCCACGCGTCTCGACATCGCGGTGCAGACCCGCGCCGTCATCGAGAACATCCGCGCGGTGCTCGCCGCCGCCGGGTGCGACCTCGGCGATCTGGTCCAGGCGACCACCTTCCTCGTCGACATGAACGACTTCGCCGCGTACAACGCCGTCTGGGCCGAGTACTTCGACGAGCAGGGCCCGGCCCGCACCACGGTCGCCGTGCACGCCCTGCCCCATCCGCACCTGCGCATCGAGATCCAGGCGATCGCGCGCCGGCCCGACCCCATCACCGCTGCCACTCTCGAGGAGGAGAAATGAGCACCATCCCACCCGTCATCGATTTCCCCGCATGGATCAAGGAGAACGAGCATCTCCTGAAGCCACCGGTCAACAACAAGGCCGCCTGGACACCGATGGGCGACTTCATCGTGCAGGTCGTCGGCGGACCCAACCAGCGCACGGACTTCCACTTCGATCCCTATGAGGAGTGGTTCTACCAGTACCGCGGCAACATGCACGTCAACATCCAGACGCCAGAAGGTCTGCAGCGCATCGACATCCGCGAGGGCGAGATGTGGCTGCTGCCGGGCAACGTCTTCCACTCTCCGCAGCGCCCCGAAGAGGGTTCCATCGGCATCGTGATCGAGCGCATCCGCGAAGAGGGCACGCTCGAGAAGTTCGCCTGGTTCTGCCCGAACTGCAACGCCAAGGTGCACGAGGTCGAGCTGCAGGTGCGCGACATCGTCGAGGACCTGCCGCCGGTGTTCCGTGACTTCTACGAGAGCGAAGAGGGGCGCACCTGCCCGCAGTGCGGAACCGTCCACCCCGGCAAGGGCTGAAGCCCCTTGGGCACGATCGACGTCCACACGCACTTCGTGCCGAGCGCCTGGCCCGACCTGTCGACGCAGGTCGGGCCAGGTCTCTGGCCGACCCTTCGCGTGGACTCAGAACGCGACGCGATGATCATGCTCGGCGAGACCGAGTTCCGCCGCATCGGCGACGACTGCTGGGATGCCTCGGTGCGCCTGGCCGACATGGATGCCGACGGCGTCGAGATGCAGGTCGTCTCCCCTACCCCGCTGTTCTTCTCCTACGACAAGTCGGGGGATGAAGCGGTCAAGGTCGCACGTATCTTCAACGATCTCGCTCTGGAGATCTGCGCCCCGGCACCGGAGCGGCTGATCCCGTTCGCCCAGGTGCCGCTGCAGGATCCGGATGCCGCGTGCGCCGAGGCCGACCGTGCGCTCGCGTCCGGCCACGCGGGCGTCGAGATCGGCAACCACGTGGGTGACCGCGACCTCGACGACGAGGGCATGGTGATGTTCCTCCAGCACTGCGCCGACAACGACATCCCGGTATTCGTGCATCCGTGGGACATGCCGGGTTCGCCGCGGCTCGACCGATGGATGGCACGCTGGCTCACCGGCATGCCCGCCGAGACCCACCTGTCGATCATCGCCATGATCCTGGGCGGTGTCTTCGATCGTGTACCACCGACTCTCCGTCTCGCGTTCGCGCACGGAGGAGGCTCCTTCGCGTTCTGGCTCGGGCGCTTCGAGAACGCGTGGCTCCAGCGCCCTGACCTCATCGGGGTCAGCGAACGGCCGCCGTCGGCGTACCTCGACCGCTTCAGCGTCGACAGCGTCGTCTTCGACCCGATCGCGTTGCGGGCGCTGGTGGAGACGCTCGGCACGAGTCAGGTGATGGTGGGCAGCGACTACCCGTACCCGCTGGGCGAGCGTCCGGTCGGCAGCGTCGTCGACCGGGCCGACTTCCTCGACGAGGCGCAGAAGCGCGCCATCCGCCGCGACAACGCGCTGCGGTTCCTGGGGCGCTGACCCCGCATCGACTTCGAACGGACTGTTCCATGAGCATCACCCCGACCCGCACCGCCATCGACCGCGCCACGTGCCTGGCCCTCGACGACGCCGACCCGCTCGCACCGATGCGGGAACGGTTCGTGCTGCCGGAGGATGTGATCTACCTCGACGGGAACTCGCTCGGTGCGCTCCCCCGCCACACCGCGGCACGCCTGGAGCAGGTCATCACCGAGGAGTGGGGCACGGGGCTCATCCGCAGTTGGAACGAGGCCGGATGGTTCGCCAAGCCGCGCACGGTCGGTGACCGGATCGCACCGCTGATCGGCGCCGACGCCGGCGAGGTCGTGCTCGGCGACTCCACGTCGGCGAGTCTGTTCCAAGCGGCGGTCGCCGCGGTCCGGCTCCGCCCCGGTCGCCGCGTGATCGTCGCGGAGCGGGGGAACTTCCCCACCGACCTCTACATGCTCGAGGCCGTGCAGGAACTCCTGGGCGGCGGGGTTCCGCTGGAGCGTCGACTGATCGCCGACGACGGACCGACCCTCGACGAGGTGCTCGACGATCATGTCGCGGTCGTCGTGCTCACCCAGGTCGACTACCGCACCGGGCGGATGCACGACATCGCCGAGGTCACGCGCAAGGTGCACGCCGCGGGCGCGCTCGTCATCTGGGACCTCTGCCACAGTGTCGGCGCCGTGCCGATCGACCTGAACGCTGCGGAGGCGGACTTCGCGGTGGGCTGCACCTACAAATACCTCAACGGCGGACCGGGCTCGCCCTCGTTCATCTGGGCCGCCGCCCGACACCACGACACCGCTCGGCCGGCTCTGACCGGCTGGCACGGCCACGCACGACCGTTCGACTTCACGGTCGACTACGCCCCCGCCGCGGGGATCGAACGCTTCCGCGTCGGCACCCCGCAGCTGCTTTCGGTGGCCGGACTCGAAGCGAGTCTCGACATCTGGGACGACGTGGATCTGACCCTCGTGCGGGAGAAGAGCCTGCGCCTCACCGAGCTCTTCCTGTCCCTCGTCGACACGCGCCTGACCCCGCGCTGGGGCATCGAGCCGGTCACTCCTCGCGAATCGGCTCGCCGTGGCAGCCAGGTCTCCCTGCGCCATGAAGACGGCTACGCGGTGATGCAGGCGTTGATCGAGCGCGGCGTGATCGGCGACTTCCGCGCTCCCGACCTCATCCGCTTCGGCTTCACCCCCCTCTACACCTCCTACACCGACGTGTGGGATGCCGTGGAGGCCCTGGAGGACGTGCTGCACAGTGAGATCTGGCGCGAGCCCCGTTTCGCGCGCCGCGGCACCGTCACCTGAGCCCGGGCCCTGCCTCACCTGCATGCCCCGCGCCCTCGCCTCACCTGCATGACCCGGGGACACCTGCATGACCGTGCCCGGCGTTCCCGCCATGCATCCGTGCGGGAGTCATGCATGCGTACGCGGACGGCGGCGCCGAACTGTGCGTGTCAGGATCCGTCGGCTGCGGCCTCCGTGGCGGCGGCGTCCAGGAGTGCGATCACGCCGTCGCGCACGTGGTTCAGGTGCGACTCGAGCACGCGCAGTGCCGCCTCCGCATCGCCCGCGGCGACCACGTCGATCAACTCGCCGTGCGAGTGGTCATGGCTGCCGGGTGAGACCAGACGCCAGCCCAGCACGTAGCGGCCGAGCTTCAGACGGAGCTGCTCGATCATCTCCCACATCAGCGGACGCGACTGCGCGTCGTAGAGCGTCGCGTAGAACTCGGTGCGTGCCTCCACGAACTCCCCGCCTTCGGAGATGTCGTCGGCGGTCTGGGCGAGCTCACGCAGAGCAGCGACCCGTTCCGGAGTCATCTCGGCCATCGCCAGCCGCAGCGCCTCCTTCTCGAGCAGGGTGCGCAGGTGGTACACCTCGGTGGCTTCCTCGACCGACAACGCGCGCACCATCGCCCCGCGGCGGGCGTGGAAGATCACGAGGCCGTCCGCCTCCAGCTGGATCAGCGCGGATCGGATCGGCAGGCGCGAGATGCCGATCGACTCGGCCAGCGTCTCCTGCCGCAGCTTCATCCCGGGAGGAAGCGTGCCGTCGAGGATCGCATCACGGATGATGTCGTACGCCATCGCGCCCACCGAGCGGTATCCGGCTCCGTGCCGCTGCGCGAGTCTCTGCAGCGCGTCGGCCCGATCCTTCGCCGACGCGACGTTTCCTGATTGCACCATGGAGCGACAGTATCGGATGATCGCACCGAACTCTGCATTCTGGATCCAAAATCACGTCCGTGTCCTCGTGCGGCCGTGCCCTCACGCCCCGGAGACGCCGAACGCCCCCTCTCCCGAAGGAGAGGGGGCGTTCGAGAACAGCGTTACTTCGCGGCGATGACCTGCAGCGTGATGACTGCAGTGACGTCTTCGTGCAGACGCACGGTCGCCTCGTGGTCGCCGGTCGACTTGATCGGCGAGGTGATGTGCACCTTGCGCTTGTCGATCGACCCCAGGCCGGCGGCTGCGACAGCATCCGCGACGTGGTCGGTCTTGACCGAGCCGAAGAGACGACCCTCCTTGCCGGCCTTGACCGTGAGGCGCACCTTGGTGCCCTCGAGAGCGTTCTTCAGCGCGACAGCGTCGTCACGATCGTGGATCGCGCGTGCCTGACGCGCGGCCTGGATCGATGCGACCTGCTTTTCGCCACCGCGGGTCCACGCCGTGGCGAAACCCTGCGGGATGAGGAAGTTCCGGGCGTACCCGTTCTTGACCTCGACCACGTCACCGGCGCTACCGAGCCCGGCGACCTCATTCGTGAGAATCAGCTTTGCCATCTCGATACCCCTTACCGGCCGGCGCCAGCGTAGGGCAGGAGCGCCATTTCGCGCGCGTTCTTGATCGCCGTGGCGATCAGACGCTGCTCCTGCACCGAGACACCGGTGATACGACGGGCGCGGATCTTGCCGCGCTCCGAGACGAACTTGCGAAGGGTGGCGACATCCTTGTAATCGATGACACCGACCCGGATGGACTTCGCGGGAGCAGCGTTCTTCGCGCCCTTCCGCGGCTTGCGGCGGTCGCCGCTCGACTTTCCAGCCATTGTTTTTCCTTAGTGATGAGCGGATGCCGGCCCTGCGGACCGGATCCAGAAGTTGTTCAGAACGGAGTGTCGTCGCCGAAGCTGCCCGGAGTGCTCCAGGCATCCGCGCTGGTCGACGAGCCGGGCGTGGACCACGGCTCCTCCGACACCTGCTGCTGCGCGGGGCGAGACTGTCCGCCGCCGCCGCCACCGGCACCGCCGGTCGAGGCCGCGCGCGTGACCTGAGCGGTCGCGTACCGGAGCGAGGGGCCGATCTCGTCGACCTCCAGCTCGATCGCGGTGCGCTGGTTGCCCTCGCGGTCCTGGTAGGAGCGCTGACGCAGACGGCCCTGCGCGATGACGCGCATGCCCTTCGTCAGCGAGCCCGCCACGTGCTCGGCGAACTCGCGCCACACGGATGCACGGAGGAACAGCGCATCGCCGTCCTTCCACTCATTCGCAGCGCGGTCGAAGTTCCGAGGCGTCGAAGCGATGGTGAAGTTCGCCACCGGCAGCCCGTTCTGCGTGTAGCGCAGCTCGGGGTCGGCCGTGAGGTTTCCCACCACGGTGATGACGGTTTCGCCAGCCATGGACGTCAGGCCTTCGCAGCCTTGGCGGCCTTGCGAGCAGCCTTCTCTTCGCTGCGCTTGGCCTCGGAAGCGATCATCGCCTGAGCCTCTTCAGCGCGGAGGACCTTGGTGCGCATGATCTGCTCGTTCAGCTTCAGCTGACGGTCGAGCTCCTGCGTGGCGGCGCTGGTCGCGGTGAAGTTGACGACGGCGTAGATGCCCTCGTTCTTCTTCTGGATCTCGTAAGCGAGACGGCGCTTGCCCCAGATGTCGACGTTCTCGATAGAGCCACCATCGTTGGTGATGACCTTCAGGAACTTGTCGAGCGTCGGGGCGACCTGGCGCTCGTCGATCTCGGGGGTCAGAATGACCATGAGTTCGTACTGGTGCGTCACTTACCCACCTCCTTCGGACTAGAACGGCTCTCGGGACTTTCCCGGGAGCAGGAGGGTGTGTGCACGTGTCTGCCCCAGGATTCCCGATTGGAGTCCGGAAGGCAGACAACCTGGACAGTCTAGCGGATTCCGCCCTGGGCTGCTGAACCGCGGCCGCTGTGCGAAAGCGGAGAGCATCCGCGCCGGCCATCCATGGTTGACGATGGTCACGTAGCTCTTGCTCATGCTGGCCATGCAACGGGCCGAACGGTTGTTGAAAGCTGTCCAGTTTCGTCATCCGTCGATGACGAAAGCGTCAAGTGAACTCTGATCTCGAGCGTGTCCAACACGAGCAGCAAGGTCCGGATCGTCGGGTTCGCAGCTTGGCCGGATGGAGCCACCCCGCGCTCGATGCATCCATATGCCCGGACGGTTATGGCCGCCTGGTGAGCAATCTGTTCTTGCGATAGTCCTTTTCGTAGTCGCGCTCTTCGTAGCGTCTCACCAAGGCACAGCGCAGTCATTCGGTGCTTCTCACGTTCAGCCCGACTCGGCATCTTCGCCCCCCACTCTGGAGGCCCGGGTTATTGCATCTTTATTCGCGGAGTGCAAGGCATCTCAATGCCTGGCACCGTGATATCCGGGTAGCCAGAGTGAAGGACACGGCTCGTTCACTCGCACGGCCGACTTCGACAGGAGGAATGGCATGCTGAACACCAAGAAAAAGCTGGCCGCAGGCGCAGTTGCCTCGATGATTCTCATCGGTGGGTTCCCTGCAGCTGCGCACGCCGCCACCACTTATGCATCGGGAAGTCACTCATGCCGCTCGGGCGAACAGGTATATGTGCGGATTACCCTCGACAGCTACGGCCCCGTGATCGTGGCCGGCGGCAGCCAGCCGATCGGGCAGAAGGGCACTGATCATGCGGGATGAGCACGATCGATTCGTGCTCATCCCGCGTGAAGATGTTCGGCTACGATTCGCCGTTGGCACGCAGCCGTGTGATTGTGCGTTCATCCTCATCGAGCTGAGCACGCATTCCCTCGACGGCGAGCGGCGAGAAGCGCTTGACTTGCATGTCGAGGATCACCTCCGCTTGGAACTCGGTCAGGCCACACGCGGAAGCCAATCGCCGGGCAATGTTGTCCCCTGCTCTCGAAGGCGCGGAGCAGATCTCGATCACCTGCGCGGCGTTTTCCGCGGCGTAGATCATCGCGGAAACCATCTGCTGCCGACCTACGAGATCTTGAAGTTCACTCATGGCGCCCTACCTTAGCCTTCACATCAGACGTCCTCGGCTCGTGCCTGTCGCCGTGGACGTCCGCCGCCCGCGGTTCGTCTCCGTTTCGGCCGCCCCGACCGGCAGGGATCAGTACATGACCGGCGGTACTTCCGCCCACACGGTGCGGTCGTCGACCGAGGGCGCTGCGGGGATGCGGCCGGCCCCGTCCGGTTCCGGGATCGCCGCCAGCAGCGCCTGCGTGTAGGGATGCTGCGGTGCGGCCCACAGCGGCGCCGTCGGCCCAGCCTCCAGCACGCGACCACCGAACATCACGTGGGTCCGGTCGGCGATGCGTCGCACCACCGCGAGATCGTGCGAGATGAACAGCATCCCCGCTCCCGACTCCGCGACCAGGTCGCGCATGAGCCGGGCGACACTCGTCTGCGTCGAGGCGTCGAGGGCGGAGATCGGCTCGTCGGCCACGAGGAGCGACGGCCGCGCAGCCAACGCCCGCGCGATCGCGAGGCGCTGCTTCTGCCCGCCCGAGAACTGGTGGGGGAAGCGCGTGCTGACCTCGGTCGGCAGCCCGACGCGGTCGAGCCATTCGTCGACGGTCGATCCGGCCTCGCCGCGGGCCCGTGCCGTCGCGATGCCGTCCGCGATCTGGTCGCCCACACGCCGTCGGGGGTTCAGCGACGTGGACGGGTCCTGGAACACCATCTGGATACCGGTCATCGCGGTGGGTCGACGACGGATGCCGAGCGGTGCGACGGGCACATCGCGGAAACGGACGGCACCGCCCGCGATCTTCTCGATGCCGACGACGGCGCGGGCGAGGCTCGACTTCCCGCTTCCGGACTCGCCGACCAGAGCCACGGTCTCCCCCGCGGCCACGCTGATCGACACGCCGTTCACGGCGACGACGGGCGGATTTCCCGGGTAGCGCACGACCACGTCCTGCGCGTCGAGGACGGCGACCTCACTCATCTGCGGACTCCTGTTCCGGTGCCTCGTCGACCCGCGAGCCCGGCAGGGCCGCGAGCAGCATGCGCGTGTAGTCGTGTCGAGGATCGAGGAAGAGCGTCTCCCGGTCGGCGAGCTCGACTATCCGCCCGTCCTTCATGACGGCGACCCTGTCGGCGATCGCGCTCATCACGCCCAGGTCATGCGTCACGAGCAGCACCGCGAGGTTCCGCTCGACCGCGAGGTCGCGCAGCAGCTTCAGGATGCCGGCCTGCACCGTGACGTCGAGGGCCGTCGTGGGCTCGTCGGCCAGCAGCACCTCGGGGTCGCACGCGAGGGCGCACGCGATCGCGATGCGCTGGCGCTGTCCGCCGGAGAACTGATGCGGATAGCGTTTCAGCGCCTCGTCGGGGTTCGGCACCTGCACGGTCTCGAGCAGCTCCACCGCCCGCGCCCGTGCGGCAGCGCCCGTGAGCCCGAGGTGCACGCGCATGTGATCGGTGAGCTGACGGCCGACCGGAAGCTGCGGGTGCAGCGAGGCGGACGGATCCTGGAACACCATGGCGATCCGCTTGCCCCGCACACGGTTGAGCGCACGTCGACGCAGGCCGACGAGTTCTTCGTCCCCGAGCAGGATCGATCCACCGGTGCGCGCCTGCCGCGGCAGCAGCCCCAGCACGGCGAGCGAGGTGAGGGTCTTTCCGGATCCGGATTCCCCCGCGAGCCCCTGCACACGACCCGCCTCGAGTTCGAGCGAGACGCCCTTCACCAGCGGACGGCCGATGTCGATCGTGAGGTCGCGGATGCGCAGGACCGTGGCTCCCTGGGCGCTCATGCCGTCGCCCCCGTCGCCGATGCCGCGTGCTCGTCGGCCTTCTCGTGCGTGATCTCCGCGGTCGGGTCGAGCACGTCGCGCATCGCGTCACCGAGGAAGTTGAACGCCAGCACGACCGTGAGGATCGCGAGGCCCGGGAACACCCCGAGCCACCAGGCGTCGAAGTTCTGCATCGCTGCGGAGATCATCGACCCCCACTCCGCCGTCGGCGGCTGTGCACCGAGACCGAGGAAGGAGAGTCCGGAGAGGAGGAGGATGGCCGCGCCGATGTCGAGCGTGGCGAGGACCAGGATCGGGCCGGCGATGTTCGGCAGGATGTCGATGAACAGCGTGCGCACCGGCGAGTGTCCGAGGAGCCGGCCCGCGATCACGTAGTTCTGCCCGCGCAGCCCCAGCACGATGCTCCGTGTGACACGCGAGTACTGCGGCCAGGACACGACGATCGCGGCGATCACCGCGTTGAAGAGGGAAGGTCCGAGCGAAGCCGCGACCACCATGGCCAGGATCACGGTCGGGAACGCCATGAACAGATCGGTGATGCGCATCAGGGTCTCGTCGACCCAGCCGCCGAAGTACCCGGCGACGGCGCCGATGACCGTGCCGATGATCATGGCGGCGATCACGAGCATGAGCGCGAGCGGAAGGCTCACCGTCGCGCCCGTCATCAGCCGGGAGAAGATGTCGCGGCCGTTGCCGTCGGTGCCGAGGAGCGTGTCGATCCCCGGCGCCTGCAGACGGGGCAGCACCTGCGCGTTCGGCGGATAGGGCACCCACCACTGGGCGGTGAAGGCCACGATGACCCAGGCGCCCGCGATCACGGTGCCGATGATGCCGAGCGGGGTGCGCCAGGCTCGGGGCCAGCGGAAGCGGAAGCGACCGGCCGGGGTGGCGGCGGCGATGCGGCTCATGCGATCCTCACTCTCGGGTCGAGCACGCCGTAGAGGATGTCGACGATGAAGTTGATGAGGAGGTAGATGATGCCGACCACGAGACCGACCCCCATGATGCCGGGCAGATCGAGGTTCGCCGCCGAGTTGTACGCGTAGGTACCCAGTCCGGGCCAGGCGAACACGGACTCGACGAGCACCGTGCCCGAGAGCAGGGCTCCGAACGCGACACCCACGACCGTGAGGATCGGCAGCGAGGCGCCCCGCAGGACGTAGCCGAGGATCACCCGCATGGCCGGGAGCCCCTTGGCCCGGGCGGCGCGCACGTAGTCGCTGCCCAGGACCTCGAGCACCGAGGTGCGGATGAAGCGGGTCAGCAGGCCGATCGTCACGAGCGAGAGCACCATGACGGGGAGGGCGAGGTGCGCGAGGGCGTCGAAGAACCCGACCGCGTCTCCGTTCAGGAGATAGTCGACCGTGTAGAGCCCGGTCACGCGCGGCGGCGGGGTGATCGACGGCGAGATGCGCCCGGAGCCCGGAGCGATCCGCAGCTCCAGGAAGAAGACGTAGAAGCTGACGAGCGCCAGCCAGAACGTCGGCACACTCAGGCCCACCAGCGTGACCACGCGGATGACCTGGTCGGTGACCAGTCCACGACGGTAGGCGGCGAGGGTGCCGAGCACGATGCTCACAGCGAGACTGACGATGATCGCACCGATCGCGATCTCGATGGTCGCCGGCACCGCGGTGGCGAGGTCGCTGGTGACCGGGCGTCCCGTCACCAGCGACGTGCCGAGGTCTCCGCGGAGCAGATTCCCCATGTAGATGAAGTACTGCACGAACAGTGGCTGGTCGAGACCCTGCTCCTTGATGAACGCTTCGCGCGTCGCGGGGTTCTGCGACGCGCCCTCACCGAGCGCAGCCGAGACCGGGTCCCCCGGCACCAGGTTGGTGAGCGCGAACGTGACGATCGTCACGCCCACCAACAGGAGCAGGGAGGTGCCGGCCCGCCGCAGCAGGTATCCGACCAGAGGCGATCGACGCCGCTGCGCCTGCCTCTGCACCGCCACTGTCGTCATGAGATGTCCGCTCAGCCGGCCGGCGTGATCTCGGCGATGTCCATCTCCCACACGGAGTTGTACACGGCGCCCTTCACGCTGTCGGCGGAGGAGATGTTGCGACCGGGGACGATCATCGGGACGAACGGCCCCTCGGCCTGCATGGCCTCGGCGAACTCCGTGAAGGCGGCCGTGCGCTGGTCGGCGTCGGTCGCGGCAGCGGCACCGGCGGCGATCCCGGCGATCTCCGGGTTGGCCTCTGCGGCCCAGCCGGCACGCAGGCCGACCTTCAGCCCCGGACCGAACGGCAGGAAGTTCGCGGAGTCCGCGTAGTCGGGGCCCCAGAACCAGAGGCCGAAGCCCTCGGTGCCGTTGACGTAGGCGTCGAGCTCGGTCGCGAACGGCGCGGGGGCGAGGTCGACCGTGATGCCGGCGTCCTTGAGCTGCGCCTGGATGCGCTCGGCGAGGGGCGTGAACTCCACGCCGCCGACCGGGTAGTCGTTCGGGAACTGCAGCTTCAGCGTCTGGCCGGTGTAGCCGGCTTCTTCGAGTGCGGCCGCGGTCTTGTCGAGGTCCTGCTCCACGCCGCTGTCGAGCGCGCCCTCGAATCCGGGCGGGATGACGCCGGTCGCCTGCACGGATCCGGCGCCGGCCAGCTCCAGCAGCGCGTCGTAGTCGAGTGCGTAGCGGATGGCCTCGGCGATCTTGACGTTCGCCAGGTCGCCGGCGACCGCTTCGGACTGGTTCAGCAGCAGGAAGATGGTCTGGCCGGAGGGGACCGAGTCGACCGTGATGCCGTCGCCGAGACCGGCCACCTGGTCGCCGTTCAGGTCCATCGCGACCATCGAGTCGCCGCCCTTGAGGTTGGCGAGCTGGGTGGCGCTCTCCGACACGTTGCGCACGACCACGCGCTTGTAGTCCGATGCCTCGTCGCCGTTGTACTCGTCGTTCTTGGTCAGCACGACCTGCGAGCTGAGGTCGAGCGTGTCGAGCACGAAGGGGCCGGAGCCCGCGGAAGCGCCGTCGAGGAACTTCTGCGCCGAGTCGGTGCCGTCGGTGGCGCCGCCGTTCTCGAGCACGACATCGGAGTTGACGATGCCCAGGGCGGGGTTCGCGAGGATCGCGGGCAGCTGCAGCAGCGGGGTCTCGGAGGTGAAGCGGATCGTCTTGTCGTCGACCTCGGTGATGGTCAGGCCGCCGAGGAGGAAGTTCGGCTTGGCGTCTTCCATGCCCTGGATGCGCTGCAGTGAGAAGACGACGTCCTTGGCCTCGATCGGCGTCCCGTCGGAGAAGACGCGGTCGCCCTCGAGCGTGAACGTGAACTCGGTGGCCTCGTCGTTCTGCTCCCACGAGGCGAGCCCGGGAACGGGGGTCGAGACATCGGAGCCCTCGAAGTCCACGAGGGTCTCGTACAGTGCCTTCGCGATCATGTTGCCGGTCGGGTCGTAGGTGTGACCCGGGTCGGTGGTCTCGATCGAGAACGCGGTGTCGATGACGAGGGAGTCGGAGCCGGAGGAGTTGTCGCCGTTGTTGGCGGAGTTCCCTCCCGAGCATCCTGCGAGCGCGAGGAGCGCGACGGCTCCGAGCGCGATGACCGGCGTGATACGGCGTGACGACATGAGGGCCTCCAGAGGCGAGGAGTACATTCGGGTGAGTCGCCACCGATGTGGACGACCGTGGATCAGATTCGCATCATATGCGACGATGTGTCCAGCAAGAGTGGGTCACCTCGACACGCTCTGTCCAGAACCTCGACCGTGAGGAACAATATGTCCAGCAAGGATGCGGAACACTCGAAGCATTCTGGACGAAGTGCTGCCCCTTTGGACGAGACGGCATACAGAATCCTCGAAGTCCTCCGGGATAACGGTCGCGTCTCGATCGCGGCGCTCGCGGAGAAGATCGGAATATCGCGCGCGAACGCCTACACCCGGGTCGAGTCGCTGGTGCACGACGGCGTGATCACGGGATTCACGGCGCGTGTCGATCAGGCGAAGGCGGGGCTCTCGATCGGAGCGCTGGTGTTCGTCACCGTGATGCCCCAGGCCTGGGCGTCGTTCCGCGAGCGGGTGCTCGAGATGCCCGATGTGGAGTGGTGCGCCATCACGACCGGCGAGCACGATGCCATGCTGCTGATCCGCGCGGTCGACGTCAGCGGCGTGCACGAATTCTCGACCGGGGTGATCGCGCAGCTTCCCGAGGTGCGAACGGTCGTCAGCGTCGTGGTGCTCGACGAGGTGATCCGCCGGCCCTATCTGCTGCCGGGAGACCTGCCCGAGCGCGACACCGAGATCCCGCTCGGGATGACGCGCTGGACACCGGCCTCACCCGGACGCGACACCTTGCCGCCGCGCTGAGGCCGGCTCGACGTCAGGCTGCGATCTCCTCGCACACGCTCAGCTGCGGGAGTCCGTGCATCTCGTAGTGCTCGACCAGACGAATGCCACCGTCGTCGGTGAGCTCGAGCTCGCTCTCGCCGTCTCCGGTCACGACCGTGCCGTCGGCCTTGAGCACGTGCACGAACGACACCCAGATCGTGTCACCGGTGCGGGTGCCCACGAACTTGCCGAAGGTGACCGTGTCACCCTCGTACCCGCCCCAGATCGCGCCGTCGCGCTCGAAGTACTCGAAGATGCTCGGGGATTCCGGATCGACCGCCGAGGTGGTGGACGAGATCATCCGGAAGCGGCGGCCGTCGAGGGAGGGGAGGGTTGCAGTCGCAGTCACACCCTCGATTATGGGGGATCCCGCCACGAGTCGTCCGTGCGAGCATCGGAGGCACCGCCCCCGGGTAGCGTGGTGGCATGGAGTGGATTTCCGATCCCTCGGCGGGGGCATGGCTGCGCGAGCGGCTCGACGCAGGTCACGAGACGATGCACGGGGTGGTCCCCCGCGGCTATGCCGCCTACGCCCGGGTGCTGCATCCCGCCGTCGCCCGGACCCTGCCGGATCGCGCGGTGCCGACGGCCGAGGAACTGGTGCGGATGCCCGAGGCGGAGCATCAGGCCCTCGTCGCCCGGTTCGTGGATGAGCCCGTCACCTGGGCGCAGACGGCGGCCGCATTCGGCACGGTCCTGCATCCGCTCGCGCAGTGGCAACGGATCGTGCGCGCCCCCGCGGATGGCGACTGGGGCGTCAGGATCGCCCCCGACGGCCGCGAGTTCTCGGCCCCGATCGACGGGGAGCTCGACCCGGATCTCCTGGCGGCCGTCGCCGAACATCTCGCCGACCACACGCAGACCCCTGACGCCGGGGTCGCAGCGCTCTGGGAGGGACGAGGCGGCCTGCTCGGGTTCGTCGGCATGTCGCCTTCTCGGGCGTTCCTGACCTTCTCGGATGACCCGAACCATCAGGCGATGCTCGATCGCAGTACGAAGGACCCGTTCAACAACGTCTTCCGCAAACCCACGTGGCAGGAGGGCATCCTGTCTCGCGAGATCTCCGAGGGGCCACGCCTTCAGCTGACCGACCGCGCCCACGTGCTGTTCTCCGTCGCCCCGAGCGCCTTCGCCGACCCGGACTGGATCCTGCACGTTCCCTGGCGCGATCACGTGGCCGAGGAGCACGGGTTCCTGCCGTCGGCCCAGAGTCCGAGCATGCTGTGGCCGGAAGACCGCTCGTGGGTCCTGGTGAGCGAGGTCGACTTCGATTCGACGATCGTGGCCGGCTCGTCCGCCCTGATCGACGCGATCTGCGCGGACGAACGCCTGGAGGCCCTGCCGATCCCCGAGGGTGCCGCGCTCACGTGGGATGCCGACACGGTGAACCGGTGACCTCGCCGCAGCTGAGCTTCGACCCGCGGCCGCTCACCGAGCCGGTCGACGCAGCATCGGTGCGCGCTTTCGCCGCGGAGCTCCGTTCACGCCGGACCGCGGGCATGTCGGCGTCCACCGTCATCGGCATCGCGGTGGCGGTGATCGCCGCGGTCGTGATGATCCCGATCTTCGTGAGCGTGGTGCTGGCGCTCACGTCCTTCGGCGGCTCTCCCGCTACCGCCGCCATCCCGCTGGTGCTCATCCTGCTCCTGCTCGGGGCAGTGGGGGTCATGATCTGGCTGAGCGTGCGCAACGCCCAGGCGACGCGGTACCGACTCGATCGCTTCGCCCGGGCGAACGGCATGTCGTACGAGCCGAAGATCGTCGATCCGCCTCTTCCCGGCATGATCTTCAGTCTCGGCCGCGCGCGCCAGTCGACCGATCTGATCCGGGGCACCCGGCCACGTTTCGTCGAGTTCGGCAACTACCAGTACACGGTGCAGTCGGGGAAGAACTCGACGACCTACCGCTGGGGCTACGTCGCCGTGAAGCTCGACGCGCCACTGCCGAACATCGTCCTCGACGCCAAGGGGAACAACGGTTTCGGGTCGAACCTGCCCGCGTCGTTCCAGAAGGCGCAACGCTTGTCGCTCGAGGGCGACTTCGACCAGCACTTCACCCTGTACTGTCCCGCCGGGTACGAGCGCGATGCCCTGTACCTGTTCACGCCCGACATCATGGCGCGGTTCATCGACAATGCCGCCCAGCTCGACGTCGAGATCGTCGACGACTGGCTGTTCCTCTACACGCAGCGGAAGGTATCGACCCTCGATCCCGCCACCTGGGCCTGGCTGTTCGGCGTGGTCGGCGCGCTGCTGACCAAGTTCGATCAGTGGGCGCGGTGGCGTGATGACCGGCTGATCGCCGAGAATCCGGGGGCCACGGCATCCGCCGCTCCGCCGAACCACGCACTCCCCTTCGCACCACCCGCGGGCCTGCTCACACCGCCGCCGGGCGTCGCACCGCAGGGGCGTCGTCTGAAGCGCGGCGGAACCTGGGTGCCGATCATCATCGTGATCGGGTTCATCGCGTTCTGGATCGTGAGCCGGATCATCTGACGCAGAACCGAGTGTGGGGGTGGGTGCCGGCTGGGGACCGAACTCCCACCCCATCCCCCCTCGGGATCGAAAGAAGATCGACTCTCCCTCCGCATGGCGGCTGAGCCGCCCCGCCCACGGTCAGCTGGGGACTGACGCTGCTGGGCGTATACCGGAATGGTATACCGG
Organism: Microbacterium sp. J1-1; assembly: GCF_024498615.1. Taxonomy (NCBI): domain Bacteria; kingdom Bacillati; phylum Actinomycetota; class Actinomycetes; order Micrococcales; family Microbacteriaceae; genus Microbacterium; species Microbacterium sp. J1-1. The sequence goes on from NZ_CP089590.1 coordinate 3,669,047, forward strand.
ACGAGGTTGCAACGCGTTGCATTCATGCGTGGGAATGCGCTTTCACACGCCCTCCGCTCCACCGGCGCGGGAGCGAGTGCGGCCCCTCCCCGCCGAGACCTCGTCCAGGACGCGATCGAGCGCGCGTCCTGCATCGGCCTCGCGCATGGCGGCGCCGATGCGTTCCGCGTTCGCACGGAACGCGGGCTCCGACAGGACACGCTCCACGGCACGGGAGACCTGAACCGGCGTCGCGTTGGTCATGCGCAGGTTCACCCCGGCACCCGACCACCCGACGCGCGCCGACACCTCGACCTTGTCTTCGGTCTGGCCCGCGACCACGAGCGGGATCCCGTGGGCGAGCGCCTGCTGGACACCGCCGTAGCCACCGTTGGTGACCAGTACGTCGACCAGCGGGAGCAAGCGGTCGTAGGGCAGATACTCCGCCACGCGCACGTTGTCCGGCAGCGTGACCCCCAGGGCGTCGACCGGTCGTCCGCCCGTGGTCACCACCACGAGGACATCGGAGCCCGCGAGCGCCGTGATCGTCGGGAGGACGAGCTGCCCGAAGTCCGAGTTGGCGATCGTGCCCTGGGTGACATGCACCACGGGACGGGATCCATCGAGATCGGGCCACCACTCCGGCACGCCCGCCGTCGACGTCACGGCCGGCAACGGTCCCGCGAAGTGCACGGTCGCGGGCAGGTCGGTGCGCGGGTACTCGAACTCGGGCACGGTGAACTGCACGTAGGCGTCTGCGCGGCCGGCCCAGTCGAGCACGAAACCGCCGAGCTCACGGCCGACCGTGCGGCGCGCCATCTCGTCGGCCTCCTTCTGCACGCCCCCGAAGATCGCTCTCTCGGCGATCACACGCAGGGCGGCGTTGCGGAGGCGGCCGAACGGCCCCGGGATGGGCATGGCCCCGAGGCCGAACGGCGCCGTGTCCCTGCTGCGCACTCCGAGCGGGAAGATGCCGAGGACGACGACCGGCGGCCGTTCGTGGACGGGCATCAGCTGCAGGAGAGCACCCCCGACGAAGAGCGGCTCCGTGAGGACGGCATCGACCGGGTGGGCGTCGAGCTCGGCCTGGACGGCAGCGAGCTGCGCCGCGCCAGGACGCACGAAGAGAGTGCTCATGTCGAACCGCAGCGCGGCGGGGCCGGTGAGCCCCGCACGCTCCGGGAACGACCCGTCGGCGTCGTCGAGGTCGACGTCCGCCTCGGCAGGCAGAGCGAGGAAGCGTGCGCCTGCATCGGCCACCCGCTCGGCGTAGCGGCTGCTCGTGAGGAAGCTCACCTCGTGGCCGCGGGAGAGGAGGTGGCGCGCGACCTGCAGCAGCGACAGGACATGACCGTGAGCCGGTGTGCAGGTGAGGAGGTAGCTGGACATGTCGAGCCCTTTCGCTAAGATTGAATGTACCGTCGTAGTATTCATAACACCAACAGGAAAGTCAATGGTTGAGATCGCTCCCCGCGCCTATCGATCCGAGTTGCGCGCACGCCAGGCGCTGGAGACCCGCGAGCGCATCGTCTCCGCATCCGCACGCCTGTTCGCCACGCAGGGCTACCAGGCGACCACGATCGCCGCGATCGCTCGTGAGGCAGGGGTCTCGGCCGAGACCGTGAAGACGACGGCATCGAAAGCCGAGCTGCTCATCGCCGCTTTCGAGGTCACCTTCTCCGGCTCGGAAGGAGCGGAGACGCTCGCCGACACCGAAGTCGCGAACGGACTCTTGGACCTCCCGGACGACGTCTTCCTCGATACCGTGCTGACGCAGATCACGACCGCGAACGCGCGTGGACACGGCTTGTGGACGGTGCTGCTGGGGGCTGCGCTGTCGGATCCCGTCGTCGATGAGGCGCTCCGCCGGATCCTCGAGCACCGCAGCGCGGACTACCGGGGGCTGGTTTCGGAACTGCGCCGCCGCGACCTCGCCTCACCAGGCATCGACGACTCCGCAGTCGCCGATGCCCTGTCGTTCCTGCTCTCCCCCGAGAGCTACCAGCAGCTGGTCACGCAGTCGGGGTGGACGAGACGGCGCTACGCCGAGTGGCTCCGCCGCGCGGTGCACGCCGAGATCGCCGCCAGGCGCTGATCCGACCCGACGACGGAGCTCTAGCGCGCCCAGACGCACGCGTCGAAAGCGATGCTCGACGGCGTGAGCGGCTGAGGTCGGTCACGCCGACAGCGTCGCCCTGGCATCCTGGGCGAGGAGGAACAGCGAGCGCTGCGCTCCGGGGAACCGTTCGAAACCGAAGCGCTCGTAGAACGGCACGACCTCATCGTTGATCGCGTGCACCAGGATGGCACGCACTCCGATGGCGTCTGCGGCTTCGAGCGCGCGCATGGTCGCGTGCTGCAGGAGGGAGACGCCGAGGCCGCGTCCTGCGTACTCGCGGTCGACGGCGAGACGCCCGAGCAGCACGATGGGAACGGAGACGGGCATTCCGGCCGCGAGGGGCGGAGGTCCGTCGCCACGGTCCAGCGCACTCGACGAGAGGCAGTAGTACCCCGCGACCCTCCCCTCCCGCGTCACCGAGACCATCGTGCGGGAAGCACCGCTCTTCTCGTTCGAGCGGGGCCGTCCTCGCAACCAGCTGTCGAGACTCTCCTCCCCGCAGCGGAAATCGGACAGCTTGTCGCCGGCCGCGAGAGGCCGCGGGGTGCGGAACTCAGTCAACGAAGACGGATTCCCGTCTCAGCAGCTCTCGCAGACCCTCGACAGTACGAGGCGGGCGTTCCATGACCTCGATGAAGGCATCGAACCGGACAGCATCGACGCGCAATCGACGTTCGCGTTCGATGACCTCCTGCGCCCGCTCCACCAGCACCGATGCCGAGAAGTCCGTCACGCTGCGGCCCTCGATAGCGGCTGCCTCTTCGATCGTCTCCTTCTGGTCGGCCGTGACACGGAATTCCAGGCGGGCGCTCTTCAGCGGCGTGGTGGAAGTATTCATGAGGACAGCGTACGGCAGATACCCGTACAGGGGTCCTCGGAATGGAGAGTGCGTCCCCCAGCGTTACCCCGGGTGACGAGGCCGACCCCGCCGCCTTCTCCATGCAAGAGAATTGAAAGTGATGCCTGAACGCGAAGAACACACCCACTGGCAGGCCGAGCGCCGCGCCGCCGTCACCTCGGCGACCGGGAACCTCGCCCTGATCGAGACCCGTTGGACCGGCGAGCGCCCCGACCTCGAGGCCGAACAGCGCGCCGCGGCCGACACGGTCACGGTGACACCGATCGAGCGCACGAACATCGAGACCGGTGAGGCCGAGCATGGGCTGCGCGTCTGGGACGCGGATGCCCCCGCCATCCGCGCCTTCGACCGCATCGACACCTACGAGTACGACCCGGCCTGGGTGCTCGAAGGGCACTTCACTCCGGTCGCCGGGGACCGCCGCGTGTCGTTCGAGCACATCCGCGACAACGGTGGAACCCGCGACCTGGTCGTGCCGGGCGACATCCGCCTCGAGCTCGCGGGCCAGGAGTACACTCTGGCCGCGTTCGACGACGGCGGCACGCTGCTGCTCGTCTTCGGCGACGAGACGAACGGCGCGGAGACCTACGGATCCGGACGCTTCCTGTTCGTGCGGCTGCGGGATGACGAGGGCTCGGTGGTCCTCGACTTCAACCGCGCGTTCGTGCCGCCGTGCGGTTTCAGCGCCCAGTACAACTGCCCGCTGCCGCCGGCATCCAACCGCTTCCCCCTGCCCATCCGAGCAGGCGAGAAGAACGTCGTTTTCCGCGACGGCTTCGACATCTACGCGGCGTGACGCCGCACACTCTCACCCTGGAGCACTCATGAGAAGAACCCGCATCCTCGGCGCGCTCGGCGCCGTCGCCACGCTCGCGCTCGTGGCCGGCTGCGCGTCGGGCACGAGCGACGACGCCACCGCGAGCGAAGACGCCACGATCTTCATCGGGTCGCTGTACGAGCCGACCAACCTGAGCAACACCCAGGGCGGCGGGCAAGGCGTGACCGAAGCGCTGACCGGCAACGTCTACGAGGGCCTGTACCGGCTCACGGATGACGGTGAGGTCGAACCTCTTCTCGCCGAAGACGCCCAGGTGTCCGACGACGGCCTGACCTACACGATCACGCTCCGCGACGACGTGACCTTCCACTCGGGCGACCCGCTCACCTCCGCCGACGTGAAGTCGAGCATCGAGGCCGTCACCGCCGAAGATTCCGTGTCGGCCCGCAAGTCGAGCTTCACGGCAATCGCCGACATCGCCACCCCCGACGACAGCACCGTCGTGTTCACGCTGTCGCAGCGGTCGATATCGTTCCTTTACAACCTCAGCTACGTCTGGATCGTGAACGACGAGGCCGGCGACATCACGAGCACGGAGGACGGCACCGGCCCCTACACGCTCGACGAGTGGAAGAAGGGCTCGACCCTCACCCTCCAGCGCTGGGACGACTACTGGGGCGAGCCCGCCAAGAACGGCGAGGTCGTCTACACGTACTTCACCGACGCGACGGCCGAGAACAACGCGCTCCTCACGGGTGAGATCGACGTCATCACCAGCGTGCAGAACCCGGACTCGCTGACGCAGTTCGACTCCGACGACTATGTCGTGAGCGAGGGCACCTCCACCACGAAGGAGCTGCTCGCCTTCAACGACCGCGTCGCACCTTTCGACGACACGCGCGTGCGCAAGGCGGTCTACTCCGCGATCGACACGAAGAAGCTGCTCGAATCGATCTGGGGTGACTACGGCACGCTGATCGGCTCGATGGTGCCGCCCACCGATCCCTGGTACGAGGACCTCACGCAGGTCAACCCCTACGACGTCGACCTCTCGAAGAAGCTGCTCGCGGAGGCGGGCTACGCCGACGGTTTCACGTTCACGCTCGACACCCCGAGCTACGACCCTCACCCCGCGGTGGCGGAGTTCCTGCAGTCGCAGCTCGCCGAGGTCGGCATCACGGTCGAGATCAACACGATCAGCGCCGACGAGTGGTACACGAAGGTCTTCAAGGAGCAGGACTTCGAGGCCACGCTGCAGGAGCACGTGAACGACCGCGACGTGGTCTGGTACGGCAACCCCGACTTCTACTGGGGCTACGACGACGCCGACGTGCAGCAGTGGGTCGCCGCCGCCGAGCAGGCCGCGACGACCGACGAGCAGACCGCTCTTCTCAAGAAGGTCAACGAGAAGATCGCCGCCGATGCCGCGAGCGTATGGTTGTACCTGTACCCGCAGATCGTGGTCGCCTCGAGCGACCTCAGCGGGTACCCGGTCAACGGCCTGAACTCGCAGTTCTTCGCCTACGACATCGTCAAGTCCTGACGTGCGTGGGGGATGCCGCGCGTCGGCATCCCCCACGTCATCCTGAGAAGCCATGCTCGCCTACCTCCTGCGCCGCCTCGCGTTCCTCGCGGTGTCGCTCGTCGTCGCGATGGTCGCGATCTTCGTGCTGCTGCGCCTGCTCCCCGGCGACCCGGCCAACGCGCTGCTCTCGGTGAACGCCACCCCCGAGCAGATCGCCGCCGCGCGCGCTCAGGTCGGCTCGGACCAGCCCCTGCTGCAGCAGTTCACCACCTGGGCGGGTCAGCTGCTCCGCTTCGATCTCGGTGAATCGTTCCTGAGCTCCCGTCCGGTCGGACCTGACATCGCCGATCGGCTCGCCGTGACGCTCCCGCTCACGCTCATCGCTTTCACCCTCGCGCTCCTCGTCTCACTCGTGATCGGTATCACCGCGGCCGTCAAGTCCGACCGCTGGTACGGGATCGCGCTGTCGGGGTTCGCGCAGCTCGGCGTCGCCGTCCCCGTGTTCTGGGTTGGCGTCGTGCTCGTCTGGGTGTTCGCGCTCGGTCTCGGCGTACTGCCTTCCGGCGGATTCCCCCGGAAGGACTGGGAGGATCCGGCGGATGCGCTCCGTTCGCTCGCGCTGCCCATTCTCACCATCGTGATCGTCATGAGCGCCTCTCTCAGCCGCTACGTCCGCTCGGCGACACTCGACGTGCTCGGAAGCGACTACCTGCGCACCGCGCGCGCCGGCGGTTCCGGCATGGGAGAAGCGCTGCTGCGGCACGGGGTGCGCAACGGGGCGGTGCCCGTGGTCGCGGTGCTCGGCATCGAACTGTCGACCACGCTCCTCGGCGCGGTGGTCGTCGAGAGCGTGTTCACACTTCCCGGGCTCGGCAGCCTGCTGCTCTCGGCCATCGAGCAGCACGATTTCCAGGTGATCCAGGGCGTCCTCGTCGTCAGCACGCTCTTCGTGCTGCTGGTCGGGTTCGCCGCCGACATCGTGCAGCGTCTGATCGATCCGCGCCTGCGCACGAGCGTTTCGGGGAACCGATGAGCCGCGTCGCCGAACAGCTGATCACCGCCTCCGTACCCGTGCGCCGACGGCCGAAGGCGACCCTGGTGATCGGGATCGTCCTCACCGGCGTCATCGTGCTGATCGCGCTGGTCTCCCTGTTCTGGCTGCCCTATCCGCTCGCCGACACCAGTGGAGGCCGACTCGAAGGCCCGAGCGCACAGCACCTCCTCGGCACCGATCGACTCGGCCGCGACCTGTTCTCGCAGTTGATGTGGGGCGCACGGATCGCGCTCATCGTCGGCACGGGCGCCGTCGCGATCGCCGCGGTCCTCGGAACGATCATCGGCCTGCTCGCCGCGTTCGCCCGCCCCTGGGTCGACGACACCCTCTCGGCTGGTCTCGACGTGGTGATCGCGTTCCCCGTGCTGCTGCTGGCGATGCTGGTCGTCGCGGTGCAGGGAGCATCGCTGTGGTCTGCGGTGCTCGCGATCGGCCTGGCGATGTCGGCGGTCGTGGCGCGACTCACGCGTATCCTCGCGCGCCGCGTGCTGCAGGAGCAGTACATCACCGCCGCGCGCACGAGTGGCACCGGCGTGCTCGGGATCGTGTTCCAACACGTGCTGCCGAACATCGCACCCACCCTCGCCGTGAGCCTGGCGCTGCAGTTCGGCGCCGCCGTGCTGGCCGAGGCGAGCCTGTCGTACCTCGGGCTCGGGGCACCGCCGCCCAACGCTTCGTGGGGACGGATGCTGCAGGAGGCGCAGGGCACCGTGCTCACCGCACCCGTCGGTGCCATCGCTCCCGGAATCGCGATCATCGCGCTCGTGCTCGGTGTGAACTTCCTCGCCGATGGTCTGCGCGACCTCGCCGACCCGACCCGAAGGAGGAGCCGATGAGCCTCCTCGATGTCTCCGGCCTCACGGTCCGCTCCGGCGCCGGCGCGCTCGTGCGCGATGTCTCGTTCTCCCTCGGGGCGGGGGAGCGCCTGGGGCTGATCGGCGAGTCCGGCTCGGGCAAGTCGCTGACCTCGATGGCCGTGACCGGCCTGCTGCCGGATGCCCTCCGCGCGTCGGGTTCGGTGATGCTCGACGGGCACCAGGTGATCGACGCTCGGGACGCCGACCTCCGCCCGCTGCGCGGACCCGTCGCGCAGATCGTGTTCCAGGAACCGCTCACCGCGCTCGACCCCCTGATGCGGGTGGGCCGGCAGATCGCCGAACCGCTGCGGCGCCACCTCGGTCTGCGCGGGGCGGAGCTGAAGAGCGCCGTCGCCACGGCCCTCGACGAGGTCTCCCTGCCCGACGCCCGCATCGCGCGCGCCTACCCGCATGAACTCTCGGGTGGTCAGCGTCAGCGTGTCGCCATCGCCATCGCCCTCGCGGCCCGCCCGCAACTGCTGATCGCCGACGAGCCGACCACCGCACTCGACGTGACCGTGCAGGACGGCGTGCTCACGCTGCTCGAACGCCTGGTCGACGAGCGGGGCATGGCGCTGCTGTTCATCAGCCATGACCTGGCCGTGGTCTCGCGCATGGTGGACCGGATCGTGGTGCTGCGCGACGGACTCGTCGTGGAAGCGGGCGCGGTGGCGCAGGTGCTGCAGGAGCCGGCCGAGCCGTACACGCGGATGCTGGTCGACAGCGCCCGCGCGCTCGATGCTTTCCTCGATGCCGGGGAGGTCGGACGATGACGCTGCTCGAAGTGCGCGGAGCCGGCTTCGCCTATGGATCGCGCCGCGTTCTCCACGACGTGTCACTGCGCATCGACGAGGGCGACTCGTTGGGCCTCGTCGGAGAATCGGGGGCGGGCAAGTCCACGATCCTGCGGCTGATGCTCGGGCTCGATGCTCCGCACGACGGACGGGTGCTGTTCGAGGGCGCCCCGCTCGCCCTGCGCGACCGCGCACAGATGCGACGGTTCCGCGCGAGCGTTCAGCCGGTGTTCCAAGACCCGTACTCGTCGCTCGATCCTCGCCAGCGCATCGACCGGATCGTCGGCGAACCACTCCGCTCGCTCGGCCTGGCATCCGGCGCCGACGCGCAACGCCGCATCGCCGAGGCCCTGGACTCCGTCGGGCTTCCCGCTGACACCGCCCGCCGCTATCCGCACGAGTTCTCCGGTGGGCAGCGTCAGCGCATCGCGATCGCCCGCGCCGTGGTCTCCCGCCCGCGCGTGCTTCTCGCCGATGAGCCCGTCAGCGCGCTCGACGTGACGACGCGCGTGCAGGTGCTCGAGCTGCTCGATCGCTTGCGCCGCGAGAACGGCCTGTCGCTCGTGATGGTGTCGCACGACCTCACCGCGATCGCCTCGGCCTGCGACCGCACGCTCGTGCTGCAGAACGGCCGCGTCGTCGAGCAGGGTGCCACTTCGGCCGTGCTGCACGACCCGCAGGACCCGTACACGCGAGCGCTCGTCGACGCTGTTCCGCGGCTGCCGCGCTGAGGCGGGGCGACTCAGCCTGCCGGCGTCGCCAGCCCGAAGTACGCAAGCTCCGCCTCGTTCAACATCCGCGACCGGATGAGGAATCGCATACCCGTCGGCCCCTCGACGCTGAACCCGGCGCCGCGACCGGGGACGACGTCGATCGTCAGGTGCGTGTACTTCCAGTACTCGAACTGCGCCTGCGACATGTAGACCTCGACGGGGTCTGCGAGTCCGACGTCGAGTGCGCCGAGCAGCACGTCGCCCTCGCCGATGAGGAACATGCCGACGGGGAAGCACATGGGCGCGGAGCCGTCGCAGCATCCGCCCGACTGATGGAACATGAGCGGACCGTGCTGCACGGTGAGCTCGCGCACGAGAGAGGCCGCGGCCTCCGTCACATCGACCCGCTGCTGTGTGCCGCTGATGGCCACGGTTCCCCCTTCCAGAGATGGTCCGGGCGGGCGCTGAGGGAGCAGCGCCCGCCCGGGGTCGAGCTCAGAAGAAGCCCATCGGCCCTTCCGCGTACGAGACGAGGAGGTTCTTCGTCTGCTGGTAGTGGTCGAGCATCATCTTGTGGTTCTCGCGCCCCACACCCGACTGCTTGTATCCGCCGAACGCGGCGTGGGCCGGGTACTGGTGGTAGGTGTTCGTCCACACGCGTCCAGCCTCGATCGCCCGGCCCGCGCGATAGGCCGTGTCGCCACTGCGGCTCCACACACCCGCACCCAGTCCGTAGAGCGTGTCGTTCGCGATGGAGATCGCGTCGTCGAAGTCATCGAACGACGTGACCGAGAGCACCGGACCGAAGATCTCCTCCTGGAAGATGCGCATGTCGTTCGTGCCCTCGAACACGGTCGGGGCGACGTAGAACCCCTCGCTGAGATCACCGCCGAGGTCGACCCGCTCCCCTCCGGCCAGCAGTCGCGCACCGCCCTGCTTGCCGATGTCGATGTAGCTGAGGATCTTCTCCAGCTGGTCGTTCGATGCCTGCGCACCGATCATCGTGGCGGGGTCGAGCGGGTTGCCCTGCACGACCTTGCCGACGCGCTGGAGTCCGTCGGCGAGGAATCCGTCGTAGATCGACCGCTGGATGAGTGCACGCGAGGGGCAGGTGCAGACCTCGCCCTGGTTCAGCGCGAACATCGTGAAGCCCTCGAGTGCCTTGTCGTAGAACGGGTCGCTGGTCGAGCGGGCGACGTCGTCGAAGAACACGTTCGGGCTCTTGCCTCCGAGCTCCAGCGTGACCGGGATCAGGTTCTGCGAGGCGTACTGCATGATCAGACGACCGGTCGTGGTCTCTCCCGTGAAGGCGACCTTGCGGATGCGCTTGTGCTGCGCGAGCGGAGCGCCCGCCTCGATGCCGAACCCGTTGACGATGTTCACGACACCCGCCGGGAGCAGGTCACCGATGATGTCAAACAGGAACAGCAGGGATGCCGGCGTCTGCTCGGCCGGCTTGATCACGACGCAGTTGCCTGCGGCGAGCGCGGGCGCGAGCTTCCACACGGCCATCAGGATCGGGAAGTTCCAGGGGATGATCTGCCCGACCACGCCGAGCGGCTCATGGAAGTGGTACGCGACGGTGTTCTCGTCGAGCTGGCTGATCCCGCCCTCCTGTGCCCGCAGCACACCGGCGAAGTAGCGGAAGTGGTCGACGGCGAGAGGGATGTCGGCGGCGAGGGTCTCGCGCACGGGCTTACCGTTCTCCCACGTCTCCGCGACCGCGATCTCCTCGAGGTGCTGCTCGATCCGATCCGCGATGCGATTCAGGATGACCGACCGCTCGGCCGGACTCGTCTTCCCCCATCCGGTGAACGCCTTCCAGGCCACGTCCACGGCGCGGTCGATGTCTTCGCTCGTGCCGCGGCCGACCTCCGTGAAGGGCTTGCCGTTGACGGGGCTGATGTTCTCGAAGTACTGGCCCTTGACGGGTTCGACGAACTCTCCGCCGATGTAGTGGCCGTATCGGGGACGATAGTTCGCGAGGGCGCCCGGCCGGCCCGGGGCCGCGTAGGCGAGGGACACGTCTTCTTCGACGATGCTCATGGAGTCTCCTTCGACGGGCCGCGCTTCGTGCGCGGCTGTGTTCCGAAGGTAGGTCTCGGGAGGTTGCACCCCGATGCGCAACGTTGCAGCGGGTTGCAGTCGCGGGATCGACCCCCGTGCGGGATCAGAAACGCACCGGAGAGGTGCCCGGGAGGGGCGTTTTCGATCCCGCGACCGGGGGGGATCAGGTGCCGAGGCGCTCGATCCGGGTGACCAGTGCCGCGCGCTTCGGCGACCGTGCGGGGAGCATCTCCAGGGCCAGGCGCAGCACCTCGGCGTCGCTCTGCCCCTCGGGGATCTCGGCGTAGGAGAGCAGAACGTCGAGGCTGGCCTCCGAAAGCATCACCTCACGCAACGCCCCGCGCACCGTCTCGCGGAACTCCTCCACCCCGGGCGAGGTCGACTCGGGCAGCACGGGCCCGCGGTACGCCGTCAGTGCGACACGGTGAGCACCGCGGTCGAGCAGCGAGAGCACGTCATGCGCGTCGGTGTCGATGGCGACGGGCAGCCGATAGGGACGGGACTCCGGCACGAGGTCGGGGGCCGTGCGCTCGAGCACCTTGCGCAGACGCACCATCTCCGGGCGGAGCGTGTCGGGCGAGACCCCTTCGCCGTAGACCAGCTCGCACAGGCGCTCTGCCGAGAGCCCCTGACGGTGGACCGCGAGCATCAGGAGGATGGCGGCATGTCGCGCGCTCAGGTCGATCATGGCCTCGCCGTGCGCCGACTCGGTCTCCAAGCGCGCACGGTCGCGTCCGAGAACGTGCAGCGTCGCCCGGGCGGTCGCCGGGATACGCGCCTTCGACGGGGTCGACCGCAAACGCGGCGTCTCACCCCTCGCCCGGAGGCGTGCGACCATCAGCTCGGACTCCACGGCCCGTGCCGTCGCATCGACCAGCAACCGTGCCTGCGCGGACACGACCTCGGGTCCGCCGGTGATGTCGATCACTCCGAGCACACGCTTCGTCTCCGGGTCGCGCACAGGTGCGGCCGTGCACGACCACGGATGCACGAGCCGGTTGTAGTGCTCGGCACCGCCGATCTGCACCGACTGCTCCAAGGCGAGAGCCGTGCCGGGCGCACTCGTCCCGACCGCATCCTCCGACCAGTTCGCACCGGCGACGAAGCCCATGTCGTCCGTGAGCGAGCGCAGCTGTTCGTCGCCTTCGATCCACAGCAACCGACCCGCCTGGTCACCGACGGCGATGATCACTCCGGTGTCCTCGCTCGAGCCCGGCAACAGCAGGGCGCGGATCATGTCCATCGCGGAGGCGAGCGGGTGAGCGAGCCGATATTCTTCCAGTTCGTCGCTGATCAGCTCCAGCGGCGGTGTGTCTTCGGGTCCGACGCGGCGGCGCCACGAGCGTTCCCACGACTCGCGGACGAGCGGACGCACCCCCTGCAGCCGCCGGTCGTCGAGATTGCCGGCGAGCAGTTCCTCGTGCGCGCGCTCGACGAGAAGGCGCGATGTCGCCGGAAGGGACTCGCGGGATACCTGCCACGGCGCAGACACAGCGATCTCCGATCATCGAAGAGGCTTCGTGGATTCAGTGTACGAGCGTGGGGCCACGCGCGGAATAGGTGGGCCGGAGTCAGCCGCGCGAGGCCCACCACTCGCGGAGGCGCTGCTCCGCGACGTCGGGACCGAGCACCCCCTCGTCCAAGCGCAGGTCGAGCAGGAACCGGTACGCCTCGCCCACCTCACGCCCCGGTGAGATGCCGAGCACCTCCTGGATGCGGTTTCCGTCGAGTTCCGGACGGATCGAGTCGAGCTCCTCCTGCTCACGGAGGGCGACGATGCGCGATTCGATGTCGTCGTACGCAGCGGCGAGACGACCGGCCTTGCGCTTGTTGCGCGTGGTCACATCGGCCCGGGTCAGGATGTGCAACCGCTCGAGCAGGTCGCCCGCGTCGCGCACGTAGCGTCGCACCGCGGCATCCGTCCAGGTCCCCTCGGCATAACCGAAGAAGCGCAGGTGCAGCTCGATGAGGGTGGCGACGGCGTCGGTCGTGGCGGTGTCGAAGCGCAGAGCCTGCAGCCGCTTGCGGGCCATGCGCGCCCCGACCACGTCGTGGTGATGGAAGGTCACCACTCCCCCGGCCTCGAGCTTGCGGGTGCGAGGCTTGCCGATGTCGTGCAGCAGGGCGGCGATGCGCAGGGGCACATCGGGGGCGGCACCGGGGTGCCGGGAGTGCTCGAGCTCGATCGCCTGACGGAGCACGGTGAGCGAGTGCTCGTAGACGTCCTTGTGATGATGGTGCTCATCGACCTCGAGGCGCAGCGCGGTGACCTCGGGGAGGAACTCGTCGATCAGGCCGGTGTCGACCAGCACGCGGATGCCGCGCACCGGATCGTCTGTCTGCATGAGGCGCACGAGCTCGGACTGGATGCGCTCGGGGCTCACGATCGTCAGGGTCTCGCGCAGCGCGGCGATCGCCGCGGTGGTGGCCTCGTCGACGCGGAAGCCGAGCTGGGCGCTGAAACGAGCCGCCCGCAGCATCCGCAACGGGTCGTCGCCGAACGAGATCTTCGGGTCGGCGGGGGTGCGCAGAACACCGGCGATGAGGTCTTCCACTCCGCCGGTCGGGTCGACGAGCTTCACAGCCGGCACCTGGAGCGCCATCGAGTTGACCGTGAAGTCGCGGCGCACGAGGTCGCCGTCGATCGTGTCGCCGAACTCGACCGTGGGCTTGCGGGTCACGCCGTCGTAGCTGTCGGCGCGATACGTCGTGATCTCGACCTGCTCGCCCTGCACGCGCGCACCGATCGTGCCGAACTCGCGGCCGATGTCCCACCGGGCGGTCGAGATCGGTGTGACGATCGCCAGGATGTCGTCGGGCGATGCGTTGGTGGTGAAGTCGAGATCGTGCGTCTCCCGACCGAGCAGCGCATCGCGCACCGGACCACCGACCACGGCCAATTCGTATCCGGCGCTCTCGAACGCCCTCGCGAGGGTGCCGACGACCGGATTCTCGGCGAGCGCACCGAGACGAGCGAGGCCGTCAGCCATGTTGAGCATGGGTTCCAGCGTACCGGGGTGAGCCGACTCCGCCCGGGCTCTGCGCCCCCTCGCCTGCCAAAACGCAGACCATCCGCTCGCCCCTCGGCGCGCCGCCCCTCGACACGCGGGCCCGCGCGCGATCGGTCTCCGTTTCGGCCGGTGACGCGGCCCGCATCCCATCGTTCACCTTCCGGTCTCCGCGGGGTCAGGCTCCGGCCATCCGTCTTCGGTGGAGTGGATGAGCCCCGTGCGGCTGAGCACGGACCCCCCTCCACAAAGGACTGACATGACCTCCCCCACCCCTGCGGTGCGGTGGCGACGTCGCGGACTCACATCCGTCGCGCTCCTCGCCCTGCTCGGCGGCGCCGTCGTCGCCCCCGCGGCCCTCGCCGCACCCGACCCCGACGTTCCGACCGGCTCGCTGATCACCGGCGACACCGCCTGGCACTACCTCGACGACGGCTCCGATCCCTCGCCCGCTCCCGCCGCGCTCCGCGACTGGACGCTGCCCGCCTATGACGACAGCGCGTGGAAGACGTCCCCCGGCTCCTTCGGCGCAAAGCGCGGGGAACTCGCCCCGGTCGGCCCGCAGACGCCTGTGACGCTCCTGAACCACTACCTCGACGGCAGCCAGGCCCCGACCGTGCCGACGTACTTCTTCCGCACCACCTTCGAGCTCGAGGCGGGCGTGGCGGAGAAGGTCGCTGCTCTGCAGAGCACCATCACCTACGACGACGCGATCATCGTCTGGATCAACGGCGAAGAAGTCGCCCGCTACGTCGACGGCCGCATCACCGACACGAAGAACGTCGAGTACGCCGGCGACAGCAACGGCGACCCGCTGACGAGCACGTTCAGCGCCGAAGGCGAACTGCTCAACGACGGCACCAACACCATCGCCGTCTCCCTCTTCCAGGATCGCGAGACCAGCTCCGACATCTACTTCGACATGTCGTCGTTGACCCTCGTGAAGGCGTCCGATCCCGGCATGCCTGTGGTCGCCCCGCCGACCCGCGTCATCCTCACCCCGACCGAGCAGCCCGAGGTCTCCCAGGCCTTCTCGTGGCTCGCGGGCGACGCCTCGCACACGGTCGGACAGGTTGAGATCGCCCCGTCCGCCGGCGGTGGGACACGCACCGTCGATGCGTATGACGCCGGTGTCGTGAACGGCAACCCGAACAAGCACTTCTCGGCGACCGTGACCGGACTCACGGCCGCCACCGAGTATCGCTACCGTGTCGGCCTCCCCGGCAGCTGGAGCGACTGGTTCACGTTCCGCACCGCGGATCCTTCAGCGACGGACTTCCAGTTCATCTACTACGGCGACGCCCAGATCGGCCTCGACACCACCTGGCCGAGCGTCGTGAAGCAGGCGGAGGCGAAGGCTCCCCGGTCGATCGGCTCGGTGCACGCGGGCGACCTGATCAACACCTCGAGCAACGAGAACGAGTGGGTCAACTGGTTCAAGGGCATGAAGGACTCGGCGGTCCGCACCAACGTGATGGCAGCCCCCGGCAACCACGAGTACTCCGGCGACAAGCTGCTCACCGCCTGGAAGGCAGCCTTCGAATACCCGCACAACAACCCGTCGACCAGCTCGATCGGTGAGCTGGCGGACCTCGCGAACGGCGACTCGGAGGTCGCGCAGCAGTACCGCGCGTTCTTCGACCACTGGAGCTCATTCGCTGCCGAGACCGCGTACTACACCGACTACCAGGGCGTGCGCTTCATCACGCTGAACGCGACACGCGACACCACTTTCCTCACGCCGGCCGGACTCCCCTCCTGCACCGGCGCGGAGTGCCCATCCACGCAGATCGGTGTGCTCTGGACCCGCTTCCAGGGCGCATGGCTCGACCTGCTGCTGCAGAACAGCCCGTCGAAGTGGAACGTCGTCACCTTCCACCAGCCTGTGTTCTCCGCATCGGCGGGCCGTGACGAGCCGGTGCTGCGCGCGGAGTGGCTGCCGGTCTTCCAGCGCAACGACATCGACCTGGTACTCATGGGCCACGACCACACCTACGCCCGCGGCTATGTGAACACGGACGCGACCGAGACCCCCGGCCTCACCACGGGTCCCGTCTACGTCGTGTCGAACTCGGGCGCGAAGCACTACGACCTGGAATCCGCCGAGAAGAACGTCTGGACCAACAACGGCGCCACCCAGGTGCTGCGTGGTCAGGACGTGACGACGTACCAGGTGATCGACGTCTCGAAGAACCAGCTCGTCTACCGCTCCTACCTCGCGGAGAAGCAGCCGGGAGCCACGACCGACCTCCCCGTCGGCGCCGTCTACGACACGTTCACCGTGACGAAGTCGGACGCCGGCGAGAAGTGGGTCACCGAGGAGGGCGTCACACCCCCGGTCACGCCGGAGCCCGAGGTTCCGGCCAAGATCGAGCTCGGCGCGGCCGCGGTGAAGGCCGGTGGCACCGTCACGGTCTCGGGCAGCGGCTTCGCGGAGGGCGCCGAGCTTCGCCTCGAGCTCCGCTCCGACCCGGTGCAGCTGGGCACCGCGACCGCCGGTGCGAACGGCTCGTTCCAGCGGACGGTCACGATCCCCGCGAACACTCCGGCGGGCGCACACACCCTTGCCGTCATCCTGCCCGATGGCACCGAGGTCACCGCGGCACTCACCGTCGCTGCGGTCTCCGGCGGAGGGGCAGTGACCCCGGGCGCGGGGAGCTCGACCGCGGACGACCTGGCCGCGACCGGTGCCGACAGCACGCCGTACATCGTCGCAGCCGTGGTGCTCCTGGCAGCAGGCCTCGGTCTGTTCGCGATGCGCCGTCGCCGGCAGCACACCCCGGCGGATACGACCGAAGCGGACTGATCCGCGATCGTCGTCACGGGACGCCGTCCGGGCTTCGGCCTGGACGGCGTCCTCGTTCGTGGCGCTGCTCCCGCGCGCGGATGCCGAAACCGGGACCGTCTCGCGCTCCGGCGGCAGGTCGGCTCGAGACACGCCGCGACGACCGCGTCCGGTCTCCGTTTTGGTCCCGGCGGCTCGGCGCACTGGGATAACCTTCACCCGAGTCCGTCCCCGGTGAAGGAGAGCCCGTGCCCACGAACGATGTGATGGCCGACGAAACCGATCGGATCGTCGCCGCGGCCCTGCAGGTGAACGGCCGTGCGTCGTGGGGGGAGATCGGCCGCGTGGTCGATCTGCCGGAACGCACCGTCGCCCGCCGTGGACAGCGACTGCTCGACCGCGGACTGGTGCGGGTCTCCACCTATGTCGACCCCGCCAGAGTGCTCCACGCCCGCGCGGTGCTGTTCCGCATCACGACCGAGCCGCACGCGCTCTGGCATGTGGCACGCACGCTGGCACGTCGGTCTGACGCCTCCTCCGTCTCGGTGCTCGAAGGCAGCAGCGACATCGCCGGAATGCTGCTCCCCCACGACGACGCCTCGATCCGCGAGCTGCTCTTCACCGACTTCCCCGAGCTCGAGGGCATCGACTCGATCAACGTGACGACGGTGCTGAAGTTCTTCCGCTCGGGGCACGATTGGCGCGCGGGAGTGCTCACCGACGAACAGGCCCGCATGCTCGACGAGTCGTCCGGCTCCGAAGTCGACCCCGCCGATTCCCTCAGCGCGGACGAGGAGGCACTGATCCGGCTGCTGCTGAAAGACGGTCGGATGCCGGTCGCGCAGCTCGCCCGGTCACTGGGACTGAACGTCACCACCACCCGGAGGCGGATGGAGTCCCTGAGTCGTCGCGGCCTCATGCATCCGCGCACCGAGGTGGTGCCGAGCCTGTTCGGCCTCGGTTTGGAGGCTCTGGTGTGGCTCCGTGTCCCGATGGCGCGCCTCGAGAAGGTGGGAGCGGCTCTCGCCGCCGCGCCGGAGGTGAAGTTCATCGCCGCCACCACGGGGACCTCGCAGCTGCTCGCCAATGTGCTCGTCAAGGATGCGGATGCGTTCTACGAGTTCCTCACCGGGCCGGCCGTGGCGGGGCACGACGGACTCGAGGTCGTCGAGTCGCTGGTGGTGATCACTCCGGTGCTGCGCGGATCTCTGATCGTCGACGAGGCACCCGCCGCGCTGGCCAATGACATGCCCACGGGCGCGATTCGCCTCTCGGCCGATTCTGTTACTGGCGTGTAACGAAATGGCGAGATCGGTCTCTATAGCTTGACCTAGTGGCGAAATAGGGCGAGTATCCTCTCCAGGGCCATCACCCCTGGAGAGGACGACCGTGTTCACGGCTACTGGAGACGACTGGGCGGATCGCGCGGCGACGCTGCCCCTGCACACGCGCATGTTCATCGACGGCGCGTGGGAGGAGGGCTCGGCCGAACCCCTGTCTCCCGTGAGCCCCCGCGACGGTCGCGCACTTCCGCAGATCAGCGCCGCCTCGCCGGCGGATGTGGGCCGCGCCGTCCGCTCCGCGCGGATCGCCTTCGATTCCGGGGTCTGGTCGCGGATCGCCCCTCGTGAGCGCGGACAGCGGCTGATCGCCTTCGCGCAGAAGATCCACGACAACGCCGAAGAGCTCGCCCTCACGATCTCGCTCGAGATGGGAAAGCCCGTCCGTGAGGCTCTGCAGACCGAGCTTCGCGCCGTCGTCACCTGCTTCCGCTGGTACGGCGAGGCCGCCGACAAGATCCTCGACGAGGCCCCCGTCACCGCGCCGAACAGTCTCGCGCTCGTCACCCGGGAGCCCGCAGGCGTCGTCGCGGCCGTGGTGCCGTGGAACTTCCCGCTGACCATGACCGCCTGGAAGCTCGCCCCGGCCCTCGCGGTCGGCAACAGCGTGGTGCTCAAGCCCGCCGAGCACACGACCTACTCGGCGCTGCGACTGGCCGAACTCGCGCACGAGGCCGGCATCCCCGCCGGCGTGCTCAACGTCCTCCCCGGCGCCGGACACGTCGCCGGTCGCGCCCTCGGCGAGCACCCTGACGTCGACATCGTCACCTTCACGGGATCCCCGGAGGTCGGACGGCGCTTCCTGGGCTACTCGGCGGTATCCAACGGCAAGCGGGTCTGGCCCGAGCTCGGAGGGAAGACCGCGAGCCTGGTGCTGCCCGACGCCGACCTGGAGCGCGCGGTGCGTGCCACGGCCGACGGATGCTTCTACAACCAGGGACAGATGTGCACGGCGTCGTCCCGCCTGCTCGTGCCCCGAGCGCAGCATGACCGTGCGCTGGAGATCGCCGCCGAAGTCGCGCGGACGAGTCTGCCCGCCGACCCGTTCGACGTCACCACCTCGATGGGAGCGATCGTCAGCGAGAAGCAGCTCGCCGGCATCGCCGGTTTCGTGGAGCGCGCCCAGGCGGAAGGCGGAGAGCTCGCGGCCGGAACCCCGGAGCGTTTCGAGGCCGTCGACGGCGGCAGTTACTTCGCCCCCGTGGTGCTCGGAGTCACACCGCAGCACGAAGTCGCCCAGCGCGAGGTCTTCGGCCCCGTCCTCTCGGTCATCGCCTATGACGACGTGGAGGACGCCCTCGAGATCGCCAACGGCACCGAGTACGGACTCGCGGCCGCGCTGTGGAGCACCGACCTCAACGCGGTGCACACCCTGTCGCGACGTCTGCGTGCCGGCGTCGTCTGGGTGAACTGCTTCGAGGAGGGCGACATGACGATCCCCTTCGGCGGGGTCAAGGGGTCGGGCTTCGGCCGCGACAAGAGCCTGCATGCGATCGACAAGTTCACTGATCTCAAGACCACCTGGATCGAGCTGTCATGACCCGTCCGCTCATCGGCATCACGACCTGGCGTCGCTTCATCGACACCGATCTCGGGGCGGGCCGCCCCGCACACACCCTGGGTGCCGAGTACGCCGCACCCGTCGAAGCCGCCGGTGGCGCCGTCGTCCTGCTGCCCCCGACGGCGGGCGTCGACGACGTTCTCGACCGCCTCGACGGACTGCTCCTCTCGGGTGGAGAAGACGTGCACCCGTCCCGCTACGGCGCGGAACCGCAGGAGGGCAAGACCTACGATCCGTCCCGCGACGGGTTCGAGATCGCCCTGGCGCGGGGCGCCCGCCGACGCGGCATCCCGGTCCTCGCCGTCTGTCGCGGGCTGCAGGTGTCCAACGTCGCCTTCGGTGGCACCCTCCTCGTCGACATCCCGCACACCGAGGATCACCAGCCCGTGCGCGGAGCAGACCAGCAACTCGCCGCCCGGCATCCGATCAGACTCGCCGACGGCAGCCGTCTCGCCGACCTGTACGGCACACGGCACCGGATCGTGAACACCATCCACCACCAGTCCATCGCCGCCCCCGCCCCCGACCTGCACCCGGTGGCGTGGGCCCCGGACGGGATCGTCGAAGCCGTCGAAGCAGACGGCGACTGGCCCTTCTGGGCCGTGCAGTGGCACCCCGAGAAGATGATCGACCCCGATGAGGCCGCGGAGGAGATGCCGCTGTTCGCGGCGTTCGTCTCGGCCGCCCGCGAACGAGCAGCGGAACAACCCGCTGCGGAGAAAGGAACACGATGACCAAGCAGGTCTTCCTCGAGTACGAGAACGGCGTCCGCGCCGTCGCCACCCTGTTCGAGGACCTCGCCCCTCGCACCTGCGAGGCCATGTGGGGTGCACTGGAGAAGCCGGTCACCATGCAGGCGATGCACGCGATGTACGCCGGCCCCGAGGTCATGGTGGGCCTCCCCGAAGAGGCGCAGAACTTCGACCCGGAGAAGGTGCCGTTCGAGAACCAGCAGGTCGTACCCGCGCCGGGTGACCTGCAGTGGTACTGGCAGCGTCCCATGCAGATGGGCGGCCTGCCATTCGAGTGGTACGAGATCGGCGTCTTCTACGATCGTGGTGCCCGTACTCTCGGCCCGCTCGGATGGACACCCGTCAACATCTGGGGCGGCATCACCGAAGGACTCGCGGAGTTCGCCAAGGAAAGCGCGGCGATCCGCATCGACGGAGCGAAGCAGCTCACCATCGGACGCCTGGTCTAAGGCGTCTACTCAGTGCTGGACCCATCCCGAAGGAGCAGTGCATGAATACCCGAAGAATCCTCACCACCGGAGCGCTCGTCGCCACCGGCGCCCTCGTCCTCGCCGGCTGTGCGGCCGGCGATGACACCGCATCGTCCGGCGACAAGGAGTTCGCCGGCGAGACCCTCGTCGTCACGTCGTTCGGCGGCGACTGGGAGAAGGCCTTCATCGAGGCCGTCGTCGATCCTTTCGAGGAGGAGACCGGCGCCAAGGTCGAGCTGATCACGCTGTACAGCGCCGACGCCCTCGCCCAGGTCACCGCCCAGAAGGCCAGCCCGCAGATCGATGTCGTGCACTTCTCCGGCGGGCAGGAGTTCACCGCCGCCGCGGACGGTCTCATCGCGCCGATCACCGCCGACGAGCTGTCCGAATCCGGTGACCTGATCGATCTCGCCACGGCGGGCCTCGAGCGCGGGGAGGGCCCCGTGATCCAGCTCGCACCGATCGGACTCGTCTACAACACCGAGGCCGATGCTCCGGCACCGACCTCGTGGCTCGACCTGTTCGACGAGGCTTACGCCGGCCACATCGCCCTCACGGACTTCTCGAACACGTACGGCGTGCTCTCGATGCTCCGTGTTTCCGATGCGCTCGGCGGCGGCATCGAGGACCCCTCGCAGGCCATCACCGACCTCGGGGAGCTGGCTTCGTCGGGCGACGCGATCGTCGTACCCACCTCGCCCGACCTGCAGACCGCCTTCGCACAGCGCGACACCTGGCTCGCCCCGTACGCGATGGACTACGCCGGCACGCTGCAGGACGCGGGCCTTCCGGTAGAGTTCATCGTCCCGGAGGAGGGCGTCACCGCCTCCCTCATCACGGCGAACGTCGTCGAGGGCCGGGACAACCCCGACCTCGCGAAGCTCTTCATCGATTTCGAACTGCGCCCCGAAGCGCAGGCCGTCTTCGCGGAGAACATGCGGTACTCGCCGGTCAACACCCAGACCGAACTCTCCGGCGACGCCGCGGAAGCCGTGCTCACCGGCGACGAGCTGGAGACGGTCGTCGTCTACGCTCCGGGCGATGTCGCAGCTTCGCGGCAGTCCTGGACCGATGAGTGGAATGCGCTGATCACCAAATGAGTGTCCGAACCCGTAGGGAGCCCTGGCTCCTGCTCCTGCCGGCGATCGTGCTGCTCGCGCTCGCCTTCATCACCCCGGTGGCTGGCATGCTCCTCATGAGCGTGCAATCGTCGGCAGGCGGGTTCACCCTCGACAACTTCACCCGGTTGTTCACGAGTGAATATCACCTCCAGGCGGCGCTGCGTTCGCTCCGCCTGGGGGTGATCCAGACGATCATCACGCTCGTCATCGCCATCCCGCTGTCGTACGTGATGGCTCGCGCCGGCTCCCTGGTGCGCTCCTTCCTGCTCATCGTGGTGATCCTCCCCCTCATGACGAGCGTCGTGGTCCGCACCTTCGGCTGGGTCGTCCTGATGGGACCGGCCGGGCTGATGATGCAGATTCCCGGCGTGGAGTTCCTCGTCGGCGGCACGCAGGGCTTCCTCGGCACCGAGACCGGGGTCGTGATCGCGATGGTGCAGGTGCTCCTGCCGTTCGCGGTGCTCAGCATCCTGGGTGTGATCTCCGGCATCAAGCCTCAGCTCGAAGAGGCGTCGCGCACGCTCGGCGCCGGATTCTGGCGCACGCTGTGGCACGTCGTCCTCCCGCTCGCGATCCCCGGCATCGTCGCCGGTGCCTCGCTCGTCTTCGTCCTCTCGGTGAGCTCGTTCATCACGCCGCGCTTCATCGGCGGGGCGCAGATCCCCGTGTTCGCGCAGACCATCTACGTCGACGCAACCACCAACCTCGACTGGTCGTTCGCGGCCGCACAGGCCGTGCTGCTCTTCGCCGGGGTCATGCTCGTGCTCGCAGCGACGTCCCGACTCGGGAAGCAGAAGGTGTGACCATGGTCCGTTCCGTTCCGATCCTCGGCAGGGTCCTCGCCATCGTCCTCGGCGTCATCGTGACGCTCTACATGCTCGTCCCGCTCCTGGTCGTCGCTGGTGCGTCCGTCGGCGAGAACCGCTTCCTCACCTTCCCCGGCCAGGGGTTCACCCTCGACTGGTACGTGGAGGCGCTCACCTCGGACACCTACCTCGAACCGTTCCGTCTGAGCCTCGTGGTCGGCGTCACCGTGGCCGTCGTGGCCGCGTCGATCGGCACCGCTGCCGCCCTCGCGCTGACCCGCTTCAACATCCCCGGCGGCGCCGCCATCCAAGCCCTGCTGATGTCGCCGCTGACCATCCCGACGATCATCCTGGCGATCGGTGCCCTGTCGATCTCGTCGCTCACGATCGGCGCACCGAACGTCGGTGTCCTGATCGCCGTGCACGTCGTGATCGCGATCCCGTACGTGATGCGCACCGTCACCGGCGTGATGGCGCGGGCAGACCACTTCACGGAAGAAGCCGCGCGCACCCTCGGCGCCAGCGCCTGGAACCGCTACCGCCTCGTCGTGCTGCCCATCGCCCGCCCTGGCATCGCGGCTGGTGCGTTCTTCGCCTTCAACATCTCGTTCGACGATGCGGTGATCGCCCTCTTCCTGCGCACACCGCAGCTCGAGACGCTCCCCATCGCCATCTACGGCCAGCTGGAGTTCAGCACCTCGCCCACCGTGGCGGCGGTATCGACTCTCATGGTCCTGCTCACCGTCGTCCTCATGATCGTGCTCGAACGCATCATCGGCCTGGGAAGGTTGTTCGTCTGATGACAACACTCACCATCACTGCTCTCACCAAGGACTTCAAGGGGACATCGGTGCTCAAGGGCATCGATCTCTCGATGCGGTCTGGGGAGTTCGTCTCCCTGCTCGGCCCGTCGGGGTGCGGCAAGACGACGCTCCTGCGCTGCATCGCGGGGCTCGAGTCACCCAGCAGCGGCACCATCGAGATCGCCGGCCAGGATGTGACGAAGCTCCCGCCCGAGAAGCGTCACCTCGGCATGATGTTCCAGAGCTATGCCCTCTTCCCGCACATGAGCGTGGTCGAGAACGTGCGCTTCGGGCTGCGGATGTCGGGCGAGAAGTCCAAGACCGAGCAGAAGGAACTCGCCGTGCGGGCTCTGGAGCGCGTGCAGATGGGTCACCTCGCCGACCGGATGCCGGCGCAGCTGTCGGGCGGCCAGCAGCAGCGTGTCGCCCTGGCCCGCGCGATCGCGTTCGAGCCGCGTGTGCTCCTGCTGGACGAGCCGCTGTCGAACCTCGATGCCCGGCTGCGGGAGGACATGCAGGTGGAGCTCAAGGAGCTGCACCGCACTCTCGGACTCACCACCGTGTTCGTCACGCACGACCAGGAGGAGGCGATGAGCCTCTCCGACCGCATCGTCCTGATGAACGCGGGAGTGATCGAACAGGAAGGTGCGCCGGCCGAACTCTACGGCGCACCGCGCACCCCGTTCGCGGCAGACTTCATCGGCGCGGCCAACCTGCTCCCGGCCACCCGTTCCGGAGCGGTCGCGACGCTCGACGGCACCGCGATCCAGGTGCCGCTGACGGGGGCGGGCCCCGATGGCACCGGTGAGGTCGTGCTCCGCCAGGAGGACCTGCGGCTCTCGCCGACGGTCGGCGCGGAGACTCCGGTGGACGTCGACGTCGTCGCCCACGTCTACCGCGGGGCCGACATCGTGTACATCGTCGAGCTCGCGGGGAAGCGGATGCGCGTGGTGCGCCCGCGGCACGAAGCACCCATCCCGGAAGGCGCAGCCGGCCTCGGCTGGCGCGACGGCGCGGTGCTCTGGATCGCCGCCGCCTGACCTCCCCTCCCTCGCCCCTCGCCCTAGGCCCCGGGGCTGAAACCAGACGACCCCTCGCACGCCCGGCGTGTCCCACCCCGACACGCCGGGTCGCGCGCATTCCGTCTCTGTTTTCGCCCCTGTGCTCGACACGGGCACGGTCATAGGATCGGGGCGTGACAGACGACTCCGCCACCCGTGCCACCTCGCGCCGCGGTTTCTTCAAGATCGGGGGCGCCGCGCTCGCGGGCGCGGCGGTCGGGGGTGCGGGCGGGGCGGCGATCGGCGCGTCGATGGCCGGCAACCCGCGCGACGGCTTCGCAGACGACCCGGATCCGTTCGCGGCCCTCACTCCGCGCAGTGAGCCGGGGTTCGATCACCTCGTCGTCGTGATGGGTGAGAACCGCTCCTTCGACAACCTGCTCGGATACCTGTACTCCCGGGAGAATCTGCCGGCAGGCGAGACGTTCGAGGGCCTGGACTTCGGCACGTACAGCAACACCTCCTCCGACGGAACGGTCGTCGATGCGCACGTGTACGAGGGCGACACCGACCGGATCATGAGCCTTCCCGACCCGGACCCCGGCGAGGAGTACCCGCACGTCAACACGCAGATCTTCGGCACCGTGGATCCCGCGAGCAACGCCAAACTCTTCGTCGACGAGATGACCGCGCCGTTCAACGCCCCGACGCACGGCGAGAAGCCCACGATGTCAGGGTTCCTGGAGGACTACATCATCAACTTCCGGCGATTGCGCAAGGGGGTCAACCCGAAGCCCGAGGAGGCCAGACACATCATGGGTTCCTTCTCTCCGGAGATGCTCCCGGTGCTGTCGACGCTCGCCTCCGAGTTCGCCGTGTTCGACCACTGGTACGCCGGGGTCCCGTCGCAGACCTTCTGCAACCGTTCCTTCTTCCACGCCTCGACCTCACACGGCTTCGTGACCAACCAGGCCGGCGGCGGATACAAGAAGTGGCTCGATGCTCCGGCAGCCCCGACGGTGTTCAATCGGCTCGAAGACGAGAAGGTGAGCTGGAAGATCTACATCGACAAGCTCCAGCTCGTGTCGTTCACCGGGATGCTGCATGCCCAGGTGCTCGAGAAGTACTGGCGCACCGAGCACTTCGGCACCATGGAGGACTTCTACGCCGAGGCGAAGGACGGGAAGCTCCCCGCCTACGCGTTCATCGAGCCCCGCATGGTCTACGACCACAACGACTTCCATCCGCCGTTCGGCCGCCCCCGCGAGGGCGAGGTCGAGGGTGAAGCCGTCTTCGACAGCGCGATCTCGGACGTGCGCGCCGGAGACCGACTCATCCATGACATCTACGAGGCCGTGCGCACGAGTGCGTCCGCGACGGGTTCGAACGCGGTCAACACCCTGCTGCTCATCACCTTCGATGAGCACGGCGGCTGCTACGACCACGTGCCCCCGCCCGCCGCCACCACGCCGACGCCCGACACCGAGGCCGGCGAGATGGGCTTCACGTTCGACCGGCTCGGATGCCGTGTCCCGACGATCGCGGTCTCGGCGTACACGAAGCGCGGCTCGATCATCCATGACGAGATGCACCACGGCTCGGTCATCGCGACGCTCTCCCGTCTGCACGGGTTGAAGCCGCTCAACGATCGCGACCAGTCCGCCAACACCCTGCTGAACGTCGTCAATCTCGACAAACCCCGCCACCCCGCCGACTGGCCGGTGACGACCCCCGCGTACACGCCGCCGAACCCCGAAGAGTCGGCGCCGCGACCCGGTGAGAAGGATCAGCTGAGGCCGTTGACCCCGCCAGCTCGCGGGCTTCTCGGCCTGCTGATCGCGCGCTACGGCAAGCCGGGAGAGCCCGAGCCGGAGACGTTCGCGGATGCGTACAGGCTGCTCCACGAGCACGGCGAGGAGCTGTTCGGTCCGCCCCGGGGCGGCTGACGGAGGCTGCGCGCGACGTGCGCGTGGTGTCACGCAGCGGAGGAGGGACGCCCCAGCATGCCGCGCAGGAGCATCCCCGGAACCGCGGCCTGATCCCGAGCGCGTCGCGACGCCTCCTCAGCGGTCGCGTCGAGAGCCCACTCGTCCACGCCGCGGAGCATGCCGAACGTCGCCGCGGCGAGCGCCGCCACGGGCACGTCATCGCGCACGGCTCCGGTGCGCACACCCACCTGCAGCACCTCGGCGACCCACGCGTGCACGGCATCGAGCAGAGTGGTCCTCGCGTCGACGCCTCCCGCTGCGGGCAGGTAGAAGATGCGCCCGAGCAGACCGAGAGCAGGATCGACCGCGGCCAGTCGGCCGAGATCCGTGAGCACTCCGTCGAGGCGCGGCCAGAAGTCATCGCCGGCGAACTGCGCGGGTTCCGGGGCGACCCAGTGCGCGCGCACGTCGGCGATCAGGGTCTCGACCACCGCGTCCAACAGCTCCGCCTTGGAACCGACCGCGTGATAGAAGGAGCTCTTGCTGATGCCGGCCGCCTGGATGATGCGGTTCAGCGACGCGCGCTCATATCCGACCGAGGCGAACTCCGCCACCGTCGCCTCGATGAGTCGGTCGCGGTGATTCCCCGTGAGCGCTGCCATGCATCCACCCTACTGGACCAGTCGGTCCAGTAGGCGTAGTGTGGGCATTGGACCAGGTAGTCCAGAGGAGGAACATGCTCACCGACACACCACTCGACTCCCAGATCGCCGCACAACGGGACGATCGCCTGAGAGTGCTCATCGTCGGTGCCGGCATCGCCGGCATCACTCTCACGCAACTGCTGCGTCGCGACGGACTGCATCCGGTTCTCGTCGATCGGATGCCCGAGATGGACCACCCGGGCTACATGCTCGCGCTCATGCCGACCGTCGACCAGGCTCTGGTCGATCTCGGCGTGCACGAGGACTACCTCGCCGCGGGCACACCCATGCAGCGCTATGCGTTCCGATCCCACCGCGGCAAGATGCTGCGCTCCGAGTCGATGAGCGATCTGCTGCGCGTCTACGGCGACTACAACGGCATCTCGCGTGGCGCTCTGATCAAGGTGCTCACCGAGAGCGGGTGCCCGGTGACGTTCGGCACCACCGTGCAACAGGTGACCGATCGCACCGCGCTGTTCGTCGACCGTGACGGGTCGCCCGCCGGCGAAGGTCGGTTCGATCTGATCGTCGGTGCCGACGGCATGAACTCACGCATGCGCTCCGTGCTGGGTTCGGCCGTACCGCAGGTCGTCGAGACGGGGTGGTCGGGCTGGGTGGGGTGGGCGGATGATCTCAGCGATCCGACTCTCGGCGAGGAGATCTGGGGCAATGGGTTCTTCCTCGGGGCCTACCCCGTGAAGAACCGGCTGGGTGTGTTCCTCGGCGGTCCGGACGCCGACCTTGCGGACGGTCCCGTCGCGTTCGCCGCATCCGTCCGCGAGCGGGTCGATTCCCTCGGCCCTCGCCTGGAGGCATCGTTGCGCGCGATCGAGACTGCACCGGATCCGTACCTGTGGCGACTCGCCGACGCCCGTGCCCCTCGGTGGGTGCTCCCCGGCGGCGTGCTGCTCGGGGATGCCGCCGCGGGGTTCCTGCCGACCGCGGGCATCGGAGCGGGGATGGCGATCGAGTCGGCCTGGATGCTGGGCCGCATGCTCGCGCACGCCGACCGGCAAACCCTGCCGGCACTGCTTGGGGCATGGGAGCGGGTCGAGCGCCCTCGCGTCGAGGCAGCGCAGTCGAACTCACGGATGCTCGCGCGGCTCATGTTCCGCCGTGGCCGTGTGCTCGCGTGGCTGCGGGAGACCACGCTCCGAGTCCTGAGCGTGCGAGCCGTGCTGGGACCGATCGTCAAGCTGGTCGCCGGACGCCCCGACCCCGATGCCGTCGCCCGCGAGACACTGGCATGAAGCCGTGCTCCGTGCGGAGAGGCCGGCCGGGCCCGTGCGGTGATGCTGCCGTCGGTCCCGATGGTGAACGTGGGCACCGCCCATCTTTAGTACCCAAGCCAGAATTCTTTGGTCTCGGGTTGCACCAGAACGATTCCGGAATCTAGAAGTACGCCCCAGTGAATCGGGGTGGTGAGAGGGTGGAAGTTCGTCTACCCCTCACATGGGGGATATGGACAGGTATCACAACGTTTCCTACGTTTCCGAGAACACGAGAAAGGTTGTGCCGTGAACTACACACGAAAGACCCACATCGGAGCCGCCACGACGTTGGCCATCGTGACGATGCTCTTGACCCCGTTTTCCGCCTCCGCGACGAGCCTAGGAAGTCCCAGCGGACGCTGAAGTGCCCACCCCCACGGTTGAGGGTAGCGCTGTAACCGTTGAGCTAGCCGCGAGTGACGTAGGCGTCGCGCTGGGCAGTTCGACGGACGTCACGATCTCTGAATCCGGCCAGTACGCAACCGTTGAGGATGCTTCGGTCACATACGCAGTCAGTCACCCAGAGGAGGGTTCGACGCGGTTCGCCGCGATCCTCGACGCCCCGGTGAAGGAACAGCCCCAGTGGACATTCGATGAGGGCACACAGCTGCTACTGCTCGATAACGGGACGGTGAGCATTTCTGACGGCGAGAACTTCATCGGCGGCATTGATGCCCCCTGGGCGGTCGACGCCGAGGGCCGTACTCTCTCCACGCACTACGAGATCGCTGGTTCGACTCTCAGACAGGTCGTTGACACCACAGGCGCAACCTTCCCCGTCGTTGCAGACCCGACGGTCAACTTCTACGGGCCATATATCCAGGTCCATCTGAACCGGTCTGAGAGCCTGGCCGCCATCAGTGGGTTCTCGGCCTGCGCCGCGGTTCTCAACAAATCGAAGGTTTCCTACGCGAAATTGCTCCAGGTTGCTTGCGCCACCGTTGTCGCGATCAGCGGTACACAGCTGGCCGGTGGGAACTGCGTCTCGATCCACTACGTCGTCGGCGTCGGCGGGCCGGCCGGCATATGGTGGCCGTGGATTCACAAGTGTTAGGAGAGCAATGATCTATGCAATCGTGGGAATTGCCCTGCTTGCATTGGGCGGTATCGCTGGGAAGCTCAGCGCTAAAGCAGGTACTGTCCTCGCCGCGGTCCTTGTGCTGTCATGGCTTCTTGCCCTGGCATGGTTCTCCGTGTCGGGCGACCTCGATTCCATGGTGCAGCCCCTCGCCGCTTGCCTCGTGGTCGGCCTCCTGGCCTTCCTGATCGGAGCGAATACCACTCGCCGCTGGCCGGCTCCGCAACGCAACAAGTAGTCGACCACCAGGGGGCGAGATGGTCACGACACTAGCCCTCGGGGAGCCGTAACGCCTTCTCGGTGAAGTACCTCACTTCACCTGCGGAGTTCTCGACGCCGAACACCCACTTGCCGGCGGGAGTTGCCCGGACGTCGATGACGGTGCCCCGTTCGCGGCCGACGATCACATCGGTTCCCGCTGAGAAAACGGATTCGCTCATGGATGAGAGCTTGCCCCCGCAAGCTCTCATCCGCATCCCTCGCACGACGGACATCCGCCGCGAAACCGACTGTCAGACCGGGTCGCCCTGCACCGGCCCGTCGGTGTTCGGCCTCCAGCCGAGTGCCGGCGCCACGTGCGTCGCGAAGGCTTTCAGCACATGCAGGTTGTACTCCGGGCCGAGCTGGTTGGGGATCGTGAGCAGCAGGGTGTCGGCGGCCATCACGGCCTCGTCCTGCTTCAGCTGGGCGATCAGCACGTCCGGCTCGGCGGCATAGGTCTTCCCGAAGGTCGAGCGGAATCCGTCGATCACACCGATCTGGTCGGCGTTCTCCTCGCTGCGCAGCCCGAAGTAGGCCCGATCCATGTCGGACACGAGCGGGAACACGCTGCGGCTCACGGAGACCCGCGGTCGCCCGGTGTGACCGGCTTCCTTGTAGGCCGAACGGAACAGCTCGATCTGCTCGCGCTGCAGCTCGTGGAAGGGCTGGCCCGTCGCTTCGGTCACGAGGGTCGAACTCATCATGTTGAGCCCCTTGCGACCCGTCTCCACGGCGGTCGAACGAGAGCCCGATCCCCACCAGATGTGGTCACGGAGCGTCGGCGACTGCGGTTCGATCTGCAGATACCGACCCGCTCCCACCATCCTGGGGTCACCGGGGGCGAGACCCTCGCCATCGATCGCCCGAAGGAAGAGGTCGAACTTCTCCCGCGCCAGCACGCTGCCGCGCTCCGTGTCCTCCTCGTCGACGTAGCCGAACGTCTCGTAGCCGCGAAGCGCGGTCTCGGGTGAACCTCGGCTCACTCCGAGCGCGATCCGTCCATCGGCGATCAGGTCGAGCGCTGCCGCTTCCTCGGCGAACTGGAACGGGTTCTCGTAGCGCATGTCGATCACACCGGTGCCGACCTCGATGCGCTTCGTGCGCGCCGCCATCGCGGAGAGCAACGGCATGGGGGACGCGGCCTGGCGCGCCCAGTGGTGCACGCGCACCGAGGCACCGTTCACTCCGATCTCGTCGGCGCCTTCGGCGATCTCGATCGTCTGCTTGAGCATGTCGCCCGCTGTGCGGGTCGCCGATCCGGGGACATCGGCGTAGTGACCGAAAGAGAGGAATCCGAAAGCCTTCATGATCTATTCCAACGCATGTATTCGGGGTCTATTCCCCCGGCAGCAGGATGCCGTCGAGGATCAGGGCACGGATGCGGGGTTCGAGGTCCGCCCACAGCTCGGCCAACGGGACGTCGAACAGGTCCGCCAGCGCCGCCACGATCTGTCCCACGGTGAGTTCACCGTCACAGGCCCCGACGAGTCCGGCGAGCGCGGGGTCGACCGCGATGGTGCGGCTGAATCCTCCGCCCTGACGCAGCTCGATCACGCTCGGGTCGTCGTTGCCGGGCAGCAGGTGCCGCGCCTCGGTGACGTCGGCAGCGACCGTCAGGGTCGCCGGCATCCCCTGGGTGAGCACGTCGTGGGCGGCGAGCCCCGTGGCCAGTGCCGCACCGACGTTCGAGACATGCTGGCCGATCTTCTCGGTCCGTCGCAGCGGGTCGCCCGTTGACCCCCGGCGCATCAGGACGTAGCCGAAGCCGATGGAGGTCACACCGCGGGCGGCGAAGTCATCGAGCCACGCGGTGAGCAGCGGGGTGAACCCGGGATCGCGCGGGGTGGTGCCACCGTCACGGATCCACAGCTCGGCGTACCCGAGGGGCGAGAGCTCTTCGCGTTCGATCACCCACAGGTCGAGCTCGGCCGGTACCCACGCCTCCAGGCGGGCGAGGCCCCCGACTCCCGCCTTTGACTCCCAGTTCCCCAGCAGCTGGACGATGCCGTTCTCCGTGAGGAATGTCGGGGCCGTGCGCACGAACTGCTCGACCAGCGCGTCTCCGACCAGTCCGCCGTCGCGGTATTCGTACGCGGGAACCCCGTCGACGCGCGGGGTGATCACGAACGGCGGATTCGAGACGATCAGGTCGAACGCCTCCCCCGCGACCGGCTCGAACATGCTCCCCTGGCGGAACTCGATGTTGGCGACTCCGTTGAGGTGCGCGTTGAGCTCGGCGAAGGCGAGGGCGCGCGCGGAGATGTCGGTCGCGATGACCCTGCCCGCCCGACGCGCGACCAGGAGCGCCTGGATACCGCACCCGGTCCCGAGGTCGAGCGCGCGATCCACCTCGATCGGGACGATGGTCTCGGCGAGGGTTCGGGACGCGCCGCCGACACCGAGGACGTGATCGTCGGGCAGCGCTCCGTCGAGCGCCACCTCGTCGAGGTCGCTCGCGATCCACCACTCCCCCACACCATCCGCATCGACGAACGACTGCGGTCGCAGCAGTGCCGTGGGCGTCACGGTGTCGGCATCAACGGTCGCGAGGCGGAGGGCGACGAGCCCATCCACCCCGAGGTGCGGGAGCGCGGCGGCCACGGGCTCCCGCGGCTGGGCCATCCCGAGCACGAAGAGGCGCCCGAGAGTGGCGAGCGCACCGGTGTCGCCGGCGATCGCGCGCAGGATCGGCTCCCGCATCCCTCGCGCCAGGGCATCGTCCGCCTCTTCTCCCCAGAGTCGCCGAAGCGGCTCGGAACGGAGGTCCGCAGCATCGAGATCCGCTGCGAGAGCGGCGCTGTGGAGCGGGTCGGGAACGGGTGAGAGGGTGTCGGACACGGCCGTCACTCTACGCGTCTTCAGGCTTCTCCTTCATATGGCCTCCTAGAATCAGGAGGTCAGTACTCACGGGCAGCTCTCTCCGGCGCCCGAGGAAGACCTCCATGACCGCGATCACCCCCGAAACCGGCCTCCGTGCGCGCCTGCATCGGCTCGCAGGCAGGGCCGCGGTTTTCGCGATCGCAGCGGGCACCTGTGCCCTGGGTGCGCCGGGCGCCGCTTTCGCCGCGGACCAGGCCCCGAAGGACGACGATCAGACCGTCGAGCTGCACGTCTCCGCCGGCATGCGCGGACTCATCGCTCCGGGGTCGTCGACCTCGGCGACGCTCACTCTCGACAACGGCACGGACACGAGGCTCAGCGGTGGACAGGTCGAGGTCGAGCTCAACCGCACACCCCTGCCTGACGATGCGGCGGTGACGAGCTGGCTCGACGACGGTGAGGCTCCCGGCGAGTTCGCTGCGATCGGGGCCGACGACACCGAGCCGATCGATGCGGGCGCCTCCGCGACGACCACGATCTTCGTGCCCGAAGACACCCTCGGCGACCTCGCCCCCGGCGTGTACCCGCTGCGCGCGGAGCTCACCGGGGCGAAGACCGGCGAAGACGCGGCGGCCGAAGCGGACACGACCGCGACGACCGTCCTGATCGTGGCGGACTCGCAGACCACGCAGATCGGCGTCATCGTTCCCCTCACGGCGACGCCGGAAGGCGGTGCGCTGCTGACCGCCGAAGAGCTCGCAGAGCTCACCGCCGCCGACGGCGCACTGACCGCCCAGCTCGACGGGATCGCGGGGACGACGGCCGTGATCGCGATCGACCCGTCGATCCTCACGGCGATCCGGGTGCTCGGCACGGCCGCTCCTGAGACCGCACGGGAGTGGCTCACGCGGCTCGATGGGCTTCCGAACGCGCGGTTCGCCGTGCAGTTCGGGGATGCGGATGCCACGGCGCAGGCACAGGCGGGGTTGCCCGAGCTGCTCCAGCCGACGACGTTCGCCCCCTTCTTGAACGCCGCGGACTTCCCGCAGACGCCGGAGACGGTCGCCCCCACGGACGGCACGGGCGCAACACCCGGCCCGACTCCCGGTCCCACGGACTCCACCGCGCTCCCGACGGATGAGGAGCTCACCGCGGTCGAGGGTGCGCTGCCGCGAATCCTCTGGCCGCACGATGCGCTGACCGAGACCGACTTGGCCGCGTTCACCGGGTACCTCGGAGAGGGGACGACCACGATCGTTCCCTCGTCGGCGGTCGGCGGACAGAGCGCTGCCCACGCGACCGCGTCGGGCCATGATCTCCTCGTCACCGATGCCACCACGTCCGAGGTGCTGTCAGAAGTGGCCGCCGAGGGTGACAGTGTCGACCGCCAGCGCCTGCTCGCCGAAGCGACGGCGCGACTCCAGTTCGCTCAAGCCCGTTCCGCCGGCGCTCCCCTGCTCATCGGCTTGGACCGCGATGAGAATCGCCGCGCGGACGCTCTCCGCGACGCGATCTCCGCGGCGGACTCCCTCGGATTCGAGTTCTCCGCGCTCCGGGCGACGACACCCGTCGCGGCGACTCTGACCGCAGAACCCGACACCGCGCGCTCGGCCGCCGTGACGACGCTCCTGGCCGACGAGGGCAAGCTCACCGCCTTCTCGTCCATCCTCGAGGACCCGCAGGTGCTGCTGAGTCCGGAGCGCATCAGGATCCTCCGCACACTCGCCGTCGGGACCTCGGCGAACGCGTTCACGGAGGACCTCGCCGATCATCAGGCACAGACGCGCGCGACGCTGAACGCCGTGAACATCCCGCCGTCCAGCACCATCCAGCTGCTCGCGGCCAACGCCGACCTCCCGATCGCGGTCCGCAACGACCTGCCGTGGCCGGTGACCGTGCAGCTCTTCGTCTCGCCCACCGACCCCCGTCTCGACGTCAAACCCATGACCGAGACGGTCGTGCAGCCCAACTCGACGACGCGGGTGAAGGTTCCGGTGTCGGCACGGGTGGGCAGCGGCGAGGTCGATCTGCGCCTCAGCCTCTACAGCCCCACGGGTGTGCAGATCCAAGGGGATCAGACCGTCCGGGTCGCGGTCCGTGCCGAGTGGGAGACGATCGGCCTCGTGATCTTCGGAGGTCTCGCGGTCCTCCTGATCGCCCTCGGCGTGATCCGCACCATCCGCCGCAAGCGCCGTGAGACAGCGGCGGAAGACGAGGAAGCCGTGGCCACGGAGCCCGAGGAGAAGCGTGACTAGTCTCGGACGCGCGAGCGCCATCATCGGAGCCGGCACCATGGTCTCCCGCGTCACGGGGCTGCTGCGCAGCATCGTGCTGGTCGGTGTGATCGGCTCGGTGGCCTCCGAAGCAGCAGACGCCTTCACCTACGCGAACCAACTGCCCAACAGCGTGTTCTCCCTGATCTCGGTCGGGGTGCTCACCGCCGTCATCGTGCCGCAGATCGTCAAGGCGACAGCCGATGCCGACGGCGGCAATGCGTTCATCTCGAAGCTCTTCACGCTGGGCACCGTGGTCCTGGTGGTGGTGACGGCCATCGCGACAGCTGCCGCTCCGTGGCTCGTGCATCTCGTGGCCGGCAAGGCCAACGAGGCCACGCTCGCCCTCGCCACCGCGCTCGCGTACTGGTGTCTCCCGCAGATCCTCCTCTACGGCCTGTACGCGATGCTGGGCGAAGCTCTCAACGCGCGCAAGATCTTCGGTCCGTTCACCTGGGCCCCCGTGATCAACAACATCGTCTCAATCGCCGGGTTCATCGCCCTCGGTGCGCTGTTCGCTCCCGTGTCCACCAAGGCCACCGACTGGACGCCCTCGATGATCACCCTGCTCGGCGGCACGGCCACCCTCGGCATCGCGCTCCAGGCCGTCGTGCTGCTGGTGTTCTGGAGACGCACGGGACTCGCCTTGAAGCCCGACTTCCACTGGCGAGGCGTGGGTCTCGGCAATGTCGGACGACTCGCCGGGTGGACGTTCCTGATGGCCTTCGCCAGCCTTTCCGCCGGGGTCCTGCAGGGATACATCGTCAGCGAAGTCGCGGGACTCGGCGCATCTGCGACGGTGACCGCGAACGCCTGGTTGATCTTCATGCTCCCGTACTCGGTGATCGTGCTCTCGATCGGCACGCCCTACTTCACGCAGATCAGCGGGCACGCCGCGGCCGGCCGCCACGACGAGGTCCGCTCGGACATCGCGAGGAGTATCCGCACGTTGCTCTTCTTCATCGTCGCGGCGACGGCGGCGGTCGCTGCCGCGGCGATACCCGCGTCACGTGTCTTCACCGAATCGGCGGCGGACGCACAAGCCGCCGCTCTGGTGCTGATCGCGTACCTCTTCGGTCTCATCCCGCTCACGATCCTGTTCATCGTGCAGCGCACCTTCTATGCGTATGACGACACGCGCACTCCGTTCTGGTTCACGATCATCCAGTGCGCCCTCATCGTGGGAACCGCTCTCATCGCCCTCGGCTTGCGGGAAGCGGACATCATCCCGCTGACTTCCCTCGCCGCCGCTGTCGCACTCGGGCAGTCACTCGCAAGCACCCTGCAAATGATCATCGCCACCTGGCTGCTGCATCGAAAGATCGGTGGCCTGCACGTCCGCTCGTGGATGCTCGCCATCCTCCGTTTCGCGATCGCGGGCGTGCCCGCCGGTCTTGCCGGGTGGGGGACCTTCCTGCTGCTGGGAGGAGTGGACGGCTGGGCCACGTCGGGCGTCATTCCGGGCATCTTCGGCACCGCGATCATCGGCCTCGCCGTGGTCGTGGTCTACGTCGCCATCCTCGCCGCCATGCGGGCCCCGGAACTCAAGGCTGCCGGTGGTCTGGTGCGCAGGTTCCTTCCCGGACGCTGAGCCTCCCGCACTGGGCGGGGGAATGCCTCGCGGTTACCATGGGTTGAAGCACTCGAAGGTCATTCGACTGCAGTTTCTAAGACGGAGAGCACATGCGTCAGGTCATCATCATCGGCTCCGGCCCCGCCGGATTCACGGCTGCCATCTACGCGGCCCGAGCGAACCTCAAGCCGCTGCTCATCGCGAGCTCGGTCGAAGTCGGCGGCGAGCTGATGAACACCACCGAAGTCGAGAACTATCCCGGGTTCCCCGAGGGCATCCAGGGCCCGGAACTGATGGCGAAGTTCCAGGAGCAGGCGGAGAAGTTCGGCACCGAGGTCGTCTACGACGACGTCACCGAACTGCAGCTCGACGGACCCGTCAAGAAGGTCATCCTCGGCAGCGGTGTCGAGCACGAGGCTCAGTCCGTGATCTATGCGACGGGCTCGGCGTACCGCAAGCTCGGCATCGAGGGCGAAGAGCGCCTGTCCGGTTACGGCGTCTCCTGGTGCGCCACGTGCGACGGGTTCTTCTTCCGCGAGAAGACGATCGCGGTCGTCGGCGGCGGCGACTCGGCGATGGAGGAGGCGACCTTCCTCACGCGTTTCGCGGAGAAGGTCTACGTCATCCACCGCAAGGACACGCTGCGTGCCTCGAAGATCATGCAGGAGCGCGCGTTCGCGAACGAGAAGATCGAGTTCGTGTGGAACAGCGAGGTCGCCGAAGTCCTCGGTGGCGACTCCGTCAGCGGCGTGCAGCTGCGCTCGACGGTCGACGGCACCCTGCGCGACCTGCCGATCGATGGTCTGTTCATCGCGATCGGTAACGACCCGCGCACCCACCTCGTGCACGACAAGCTCGAGTTGACGCCCGAGGGCACGATCTGGGTCGACGGCCGCTCGTCGAAGACCTCCGTGCCCGGTGTGTTCGCCGCGGGCGACGTCATCGACCCCACGTACCGTCAGGCCATCACCGCTGCCGGCACGGGCACGGTCGCGGCCCTCGACGCGGAGCACTTCCTCGCGGACCTCGAGGACGCATCCGTCGAGTTCCCGGCTGCGGAGGCCGCCGAGATCCTCACCGCCTCGGCATAGTCCGGGAACACTTTCCCCTCGTCGGCTGTTGTAGCAGACGAACCTCGAATCAAGGAGAACTCTGATGAGTGCAAAGGCTACGAGCCAGGCGACCTGGGAGCAGGACGTTCTGCAGGCCGACGGTCCCGTGCTGGTGGACTTCTGGGCCGAGTGGTGCGGACCGTGTCGTATGGTCGCGCCGGTCCTGGACGCGATCCAGGCGGACAACCCCGACAAGATCACCATCCTCAAGCTCAACGTCGACGAGAACCCCCAGCTGGCCATGAAGTACCAGATCACGTCGATCCCGGCGATGAAGGTCTTCCAGGGCGGTGAGGTCAAGACGACCATCATCGGCGCCAAGCCGAAGCCCGCGCTCGAGAAGGACCTCGCCGCGTTCATCGGCTGACGTTCTGAGCCGAAAGGGCCGCACCTCCCGGGGAGGTGCGGCCCTTTCTCGTTTTCTGCGCGCTCAGGCCGTGTCAGTCGATGGAGGGAACCGACAATCTCTTCCCGAATGTGACCGCGCCCTCGGGCTCGTGAAGTCGATCAAAACCCATTCGGGTGTAGAAGGCGGTCGCCCCAGCGTTGCGTGCGCCGGTCGTCAGTTGCACTCCAGGGACACCGTGATCACGAAGATGCGTCACGAGCACGTTGATCAGCTTTCTTCCGGCGCCCTTCCCCTGCGCCGCTGGCAGAAGATCGATGTGCAGATGCGCCGGGTACTCCTCCAGGAAAGAGCCGGGCCGTTTACCGACAGCGTCGGCGTAGCGCAGCAACGCTGCATCCTTCCGGCTCTCCGCCGCGGAGGCTCGATGCCGCTTGGACATGCCCGGCCACCACTCATCCCGGAACCAGTGGTCGAACGCCACCGTATTCGGCGCGCACACGACATAACCGACAACGCGTTCGGGGCCTTCGATCACGAAGGCGCTCTCGGGATGTCGCGCGACGTACGGCAGCACGAAGATGTCGGCCAGCAATCCAGACGAACGGTAGAGACTGGTCGCGTCGGCACCGCTGTCTCCTGTGCGCAGGCAGATATCGGCGAGCTCGTCCTCATCGCCGTGCCGGAAGGGCCGGAGGAACGGTCGCTCCTTCGGCCCCTCACCCGATCCCGTCGATGTCGAGGTCACGGTCCCGCGAGCTTGGCACCCTTGTCGGCGCGGACGAAGCCGCACGCACGGGTGGTGTTCGCCAGGCAGCCCTTCGCCAGCATGTTCGCGCTGTAGTAGTCGATGTAGCGGAAGCCGTACGTCTCTCCGCGAGCAAAGGCCTGCCCCTGGATCGCCGCGCGCCATGTTTCGTAGGCGGCGTCCGGGATCTCGACGTACATGTCCGGAGTGAAGCCCTCGGCGTCCTCCCAGTTGTCGGCGTGGAGGAACTGCGATATGCCGTGCCGGCCGAACGGACTTCCGACCGGGAGCGAGGCGAGGAATCGAGCGCGTTCTGCCAGCAGGGCTGCCCGCTCGTGATCCCGATGAATGCTCTTGGTCCAGTGGGTGATGAGGATTTCAGGCTTCTCCTGGCGGATGATGTCGGCGATCTGCTCTGCGGCCGAATCGTCGTCGGGAAGGAAGCCGTCCGAGTAGTCGAGAACGCGGAACTCCGCGCCGATCGCCGCGGCGAAGGCCTCGCCCTCCGCGACCTTCTGCTCGCGGTACTCCTCCGGACTGATGGTGGGGTGACCGCGCTCGCCGTACGTGCAGGCGAGGATGATCGCGCGATCGCCCTCCTGCACCATCTTCGCGAGGGTCGGACCCGCGGTGAGGTCCATGTCGCCGATATGACCGCCGATGGCGAGGACTGTCCTGCCCATGTGTGCTGACTCCTTGAGTGGGGCTGTGGGTGGGGGTTTACTTCATCCCGCTGAGCATGACGCCGCGGACGTAGTACTTCTGCAGGAAGAGGAAGATGATGAGGACCGGCAGAGTGCTGATCACGATTCCGGCCATGACGATCGGCATCGTGCGGTTCGGATCGATGAAGCTCTGCAGCATCTGGATACCGACGGGAAGCGTCATCAGATCGGGGTTCGCCGAGGCGATGAGCGAGGACCAGATGTACTCGTTCCACTGCCCGACGAAGGTGATCACACCGAGTGTGATGGCGACGGGAGTGGCCTGCGGCAGCACGATGTTGAAGAACAGGCGCCATTCGCCCGCTCCGTCGATGCGCGCCGCCTCGAGCATCTCGTCTGGCACACCCACCATGAACTGGCGCATCAGGAAGATGCCGAATCCGCTCACGAGGAACGGCAGCATGAGCGACACGATGTTGTTGGTCATGCCGCCGAACCCACCCTGACCGAGGATGTTGTTACCCCCGACGAGAGGCCAGTTCAACATGATGAGGAAGTCCGGGATCAGCAGGAGGAACGGGGGGAGCATCATCGTGGCGAGCACGAAGCGGAAGATGACGTCACGTCCACGGAACCGCAGCTTCGCCAGCGCGTAGCCCGCCATCGCCGAAGTGATCAGGACGGACGCCGTCACGACCAGTGTCACCACGACACTGTTGAAGAAGAGCCTGTCGAGCTGAAGTTGCTCGAACGCCGCCGTGTAGTTGTCCCAGGTCCACGTCTCGGGGAAGAAGCGGTAGGGGAAGATCCCATACTCGCCCGGGCCCTTGAGCGAACTGAACACCGTGTCGAAGAACGGCACGATCATCATGACCCCGCCGATCGCGACGACGAGATATGAGATCCATGGGAACGGGTGACGCTTGCGCTGACGAACGCCCATCAGTCGTCTCCTCCGGTGCGACGGCTGATCCAGAGCTGGAGCAGCGTGATGATGAAGATGATGAGGAACAACACCATCGCCATGGCGCTCGCGGTGCCCCAAGCGCCGAACTTGAACGCCTGCTGGTACATCTCGAAGGCCGCGACGTTCGTGGCGTTTGCGGGACCGCCGTCCTTGGTCATCACGATGATGAGAGCGAAGGATTGGAGTCCCGCGATGCACTGCGTGATGAAGACGAACACGAGGGAGGGACGCAGCAGCGGAAGGGTGATACTCCAGAAGGTGCGCCACGGACCGGCGCCGTCGATCTCTGCGGCCTCGTACATCGTCTTGTCGATGCCCTTGATTCCCGCGGTCAAGATGAGAACGGCGGCACCGATCGATGCCCACGCCTGCACCACGGCGACAGACGGCAGAGCGAGGCTGGGGTCTGAGAGGAATCCGATCGAGTTGACGCCCACCGCGTTGAGCACCGCGTTGATGAGCCCAGCAGGCTGGTAGAGCATCTTCCAGACGTTGCCGATGGCGACCACCGTCGCCACAACGGGAAGGAAGTACAGGAACCGCCAGAATCCCTGGAATTTCAGCCGCTCGATCAGCTGGGCGACGACGACGGATCCCCCGACAGCCAGGATCACCGCGATGATTGCGAAGAGGAAGGTGTTCACGAGGATCGGCTGGACGAATTTACTGTCCAGCTGCAGGATCTCCGCGTAGTTCTGGAACCCGGTGAACTCAATCTTCGTGAGGTCGAATCCTCCCCACGTCGACAGCGACAGGAAGATCGCAAAGAACGTCGGAAGAATGAGAAAGACCGTGAAGAAGAGCAGGGAGGGCGCGAGGAAGAGGTAGCCGGCCCGGGCTTCGCGGCGGAAGCGCCGTGCTCGCGGCTTGGTCTTCGTCGTTCCGACCGTGACCGCGATCGTATCCTCGGCGGCTTCCTGCGCCGCCGTCATGAGTGTGGGATTGGCCATCGGCCCTCCGTGGGTGGTCTCGGACAGGAGGCGGGGATGCTCCATCCCCGCCTCCTGATGGGGCTACTGTGCGTCGATCTCCTTGACCAACTTCGAGAAGGTCTTCTTCACGTCTGCCCCGTTGACGATGATGTCGTTGAGAGCGGTGTTGGTGGATGTCTTCGCCTCGTAGGCGTTGGACGCATTCGACTCGGCCATCGCGTACTCAGCGGCGGCGTAGATCGGCTCGAGGTTCGGCTCC
Organism: Microbacterium sp. J1-1; assembly: GCF_024498615.1. Taxonomy (NCBI): domain Bacteria; kingdom Bacillati; phylum Actinomycetota; class Actinomycetes; order Micrococcales; family Microbacteriaceae; genus Microbacterium; species Microbacterium sp. J1-1. The sequence continues at coordinate 3,710,376 of NZ_CP089590.1, forward strand.
TGTGCGAGATACTTCGGGCCGAGGATCTCGGCATCCGCGGTCCTCGGCGGAATCAGGCCCTGCTCAGCGAGGAACTCACCGAGCGCAGTCACGCCGTCCTCGTTCTCGTGGGAGTTGAGCCAACTGAGGAACTTCCACGCCTCCTCCTGGTGCTGGCTGCCCGAGTTCACACCCGTGAAGAACGTGTAGGCGAGCGAGCCCACGTCTCCGTCCTTGGGCCCTGGGACGGGGGCGACACCGACGTTCGCGTAGTCATCCCCCATCGAGGCCTTGAGACTGCCGATCCACCATCCGGCCTGCACGGCCATGGCGACGCCCCCGGTGGGGAAAGCCTTGGTCGGCATGATCGAGGTCGAAGTGGCACCCGTCTCGGCGAGATCGGCCTCGAGCTGCATGACGTCTTCGGCAGTGTCGTCCATCGCGGACTTGCCATCGGGGGCGAGGAACTCGCCACCAGCTGAGTCGAGTAGCGACAGGAACGGGTGCACCGTGTGGTTGTCACCGTCCTGAATGAGAGAGATGCCCTGGACGATCGTGTTACCTGAGCCGTCCTTCTCCGTGGTCGCATTGGCGATCTCGGTCAGCTCGTCCCAACTCTTCGGCGGTCCGTCGTAACCGGCGTCGGCGAGGAGCTTCTTGTTGTAGAACAGCGCGTAGGTGTTGAACTCGGTCGGGTAGCCCAGCAGGTCTCCGTCGCCTGTGGTCACCGAATCGAGCGCGGCCTGGCTGTAGTTCGCCGTGATGTCCTCTGCGACGTCCGCGGGCGGTGCGGAGAGCACGCCGTTCGCCTGAAGCTGCCCGCCCCAGAGTGAGTACGAGCTGACGATGTCGGCACCACGGCCGCCGGTCTGACGGACGTTGAGGGTCGTGAGCAGCTCGTCGAAGTTGACAGCCTGGGAGGTGACCTGGATGTCGGGGTTCTCTTCGTTCCACTGGTCGATGAGAGCGCCGATCCCCGACTTGAAGGGGTCGCTTCCGTAGTGGCTGAGGAACGTGAGCTCGACGACTCCGTCATCTCCTCCGCCCTCGGCTCCTGTCGTGCACGCGGACAGGGCGAGTGCGGCAGCACTGCCGAGCGCGATCGCGGTCACCACTCGTCGGCTATGACGCTGGTTTGCAGACTTCATGTGATTCCTCTCGGGTGGGTCCGCGCTAGGCGGCTGTGGGGGCGTGCATGATCGTGAAGGTCCGTGTGATCTCGAACCCGGTGTTCAGGTACAGATGGCCGGCGGCCGAGGTCTCCTCGGTCCACAGGAACCATGCGCTGTGAGCGCCGAGTGCGCGCATGCGCTCGAGGGTGAGGTGCAGGAGGATCTTGCCGAGTCCAGTTCCGCGACTCTCGGGCAGGACACCGAACGGACCGAAGCGCTCCAGGACGTTCTCGTAGGTGCCGTGCATCGCCCAACCCAGCATCACGCCGTCGGGGTTGCGGCACGCCATGATCCGCTCCAACGACTGTCCGCCGAGGACTCCCTCACGGATGCCACGGGACCAGTCTGGGTTGAAGGTCTTCGCGATCTCGATGAGATCGACGAGATCGTCACCGCTCGGGGAGAAGAAGGTCCATCCCTCAGCACGCAGTTGCTCGATGCGGGCACGGATGTCGTCAGGCATCCGGTAGTCGTTCAGTGTGCGGTCCATCGCCACCGAGGTGTACTGCGTCTCGAAGCCCATCGAGCGCAGGAACATGTCGGCTTCGGGGTACCGCTCCGCGTCCAGGCCGGGCAGGAAGTAGTTCGGGGTATAGGACGAGAAGTACATCTTCTCCACGCCGTGACCGCGAAGCCAGCTTCTCGCTTCCGTCATGAGCGCGGTGGCGATGCCGGCGCGGCGTGCCGAAGGAACGACGAAGAAGAACGGGATCCAGCCCGAGGTGGGTTCCAGATCGTCGGCGTCGACGGCGATCTGGCGCCGCACGGCATACACGGCTCCGACGATCCTGCCCTGATCCTCAGCGAGGAAGAGCCCCTCAGCATCGAAGTTACGATCCAGGAGGATCAGGTCGCGGAACCGCTCATAGCTGATGCCGTCGCCGGGGGCCGACTCCGTCCACGCTCGCGCGATCTCTGGCCCGTCTCCGGTCTGGAACGTCCTGATGCTGCTCTGCATGAGTCTCTCCTGTGGTGGTGTGGTGAGCGTCCGGCGCGATGGATCGAAGCTACATTCACGAGCGCCGGACTGTCAATAAGTTTTAAACGTGTTTAACAGAATGGAAATAGTTTTCAGCGCGGATAGAGGAGGACATCGTCCCCATAGGTGTCCACCACGCGTCCCGAGGCCCGGTGCAGTGCGGAGAACCCGCCCTCACCGTTGATCGCTTCACGAAGAGATGTCGACCCCCACAACCGGTCCATGGCGTACCCGGTATCCCCAGGATCCAGTCGTTCGCCGGCGTTCAGACTGCGAACCTCTCCCGGAGACGCCGCTCGCGCTTCCTCCAGGATCGCCAATGCCGTCCCCACCGGGTCGAAGTCTCGATGGTCGGTGATGTGCAGCTGAATGCCGTGAGCGGTCGCGCCGCTGTACTTGTGAAACGTCGGTACGAACGCGATTCCTCGGATCAGGACACCAGGAAGATCTCTAGAGCGAAGCGCTGCTGCAAAATCGGCGGGGAGGAAGGGCGCCCCGATCGTCTCGAAGGGGCGCGTCGTTCCGCGTCCTTCGCTCAGGGTCGTCCCCTCCACCAGTCCCGTGCCGGCGAAGGCATAGACGGAATCGAGCGTGGGGATGTTCGGCGAAGGCGGTACCCAGGCCAAACCCGTCTCCGTCCAGTCGGCGGCGGGGTTCCAGTTCTCCAGAGTGATCACGCGCAGGTCGATGCTCAACCCCTCCTCCGCGAGGTCTCGGACCGCGAACAGACGTGCGAGCTCGCCTGCTGTCAGGCCGTGTCGCTGGTGGATGTCGCTGCGTCCGACGAAGCTCGTGAACCGGGATTCGCTCACACCGGGGCCGCTGAGCACCGCACCGCCGAGGGGATTGGGGCGGTCGAGGACGGTGAAGCGGAGCCCGAGGCGCGCCGCACTGCGCATGGCGTCGTACATGGTCCAGATGTAGGTGTAGAAGCGCACCCCGATGTCCTGCATGTCGAAGACGAGCGCATCGACGCCGGACTCGAGGATCATCGCGTCGAGACGGTCTCCCTCGGCCAGATACGTGTCGCTGAAGGGAAGCCCTGAGCGTGCGTCTCGCTCGATGGATGTGCTCTCCCCCGCTTGGACGGAGCCGTCCAAGCCGTGTTCAGGCCCGAACAGATGATGCAATCGGGCGCCGGCGGCCACGAGTGCATCGATGTTCCTGGACAGGTCGGGCATCGTGCCGGTGAAGTTCGTGAGCAGACCGACGCGTGCACCGATGAGAAGGTGCGGATCTGCAGCCGCGCGTTCCGCGCCGGTGCGTGTGCGTGACGCCATGACGAACTCCCTTGTCTCATGAACGCGGAAGAACCTGGGTCGGATTGTGGGTCAGCCGCATTGCTGTCACCTTTTTACCAGTGTTCTATGATTTATGAAAATCATGTTCACAAAACGGGTGCGCAAAACCCGCTTACCAGGTTGCCGTGCTCAGGAAGCGTCGGCGACGGTGGGGTCCCAGCGACGGTGGCGCTGGGTCTCGTCCAGCAGGCCCCACACGGCAGAGGTCAGTTCGGGGTACTCCAGTGCGATCTGTCGCAGCACCCGATAGTGCCGGGCGGCATTGGGTCGCACGCCGTCGTTCGCGTTGATGTTGTCGGCCCGGAGGAGGTACACGACGAGCTCGTCGATGCTCGGCAGGTCTTCCATGAACTCCCAGGGGTCTTCGCCCCCGAGAAGACGCTCCTGGATGAGCACCGCGAGTTCGTCAGCCGCCTCGGCGCGCAGCACTTCCAGGCTGGCGCGGCGCTGTACGGACTCGGACATACGTCAAGCCTACGTCTCCCGTACGACCTTCCGGCGCCGTACGGCCAGTTCATCGCTCATCTCCTCGAGCTCCTTGCCCTTCGTCTCCGGCACTTTGAAGAACACGAAGAAGAACGAGAGGAGAGCGAAGAACGCATAGAACCCGTAGGCGAACGTGAGACCGATCTCCGCAAAGGCGGGGAACGTCGTCGAGATGAAGAAGTTGGCCACCCACTGGGCCGCGGCGGCGACGGCGAGAGCTCCCGCGCGGATCGAATTGGGGAAGATCTCGCCGAGGAGGACCCACACCAACGGACCCCAGCTCGCCCCGAAGAAGACCACGAAACCGTTCGCGCAGATCAAGGCGATGGTCGCCCAGGGATCGGGAAGGGTCGCCGTCCCCTGCGCATCGAGTGTCCCGAACGAGAACGCGAGCGCCATGAGTCCCAGCGTCACCGTCATACCCACCGAGCCGACGAGCAGCATGATGCGTCGGCCGACCCTGTCAACGAGCAGGATGGCGACAATGGTCACCACGATGTTCGTGACCGACGTGATCACCGACGTGAGCAATGCGCTGGATTCGTCGAAGCCGACCGACTGCCACAGGGTGGTCGAGTAGTAGAAGATCACGTTGATGCCCACGAATTGTTGGAACACCGAGAGCAAGATCCCCACCCAGACGATCGGCTTGAGGCCGAGACGGCTTCCGCGCAGGTCGCGCAGCGACTCCGAGCGTTCGGTGTCGATCGTGCCGGTGATCTCCGTGATCTTCGCATCGACGTCGATCGTCCCCGTGACGGTCTCCAGCACCTCTGCGGCACGCTTCAACTCGCCCTTGCGCACCAGGTAGCGCGGTGATTCCGGCAAGCGCAGCGACATGATGCCGTAGACCAGCGCGGGGATGGCCTCGACGATGAACATCCAGCGCCACGCGGTGAGTCCCCACAGCGGCTGATCGGCGGCACCGGCGATGCCCGCGAGCAGAGCATCGGAGAGCAGCGCGGCGAAGATACCGGTCACGATCGCGAGTTGCTGCAGTGAACCCAGACGACCACGTATCGCGGCCGGCGATACCTCGGCGATGTAGGCAGGGGCGATGACGGACGCCGCACCCACCCCGAGTCCGCCGATCACACGCCAGACGATCAGGTCGACGACACTGAACGCGAGCCCGGAACCGATCGCGGAGACGAAGAACAGCGTCGCAGCGCCCACCATCACCGGGATGCGTCCGTACTTGTTGGACACCGGTCCGGCGAACCATGCACCGACCGCACAGCCGATCAACGCCGACGACACCGCGAAGCCCTTGAGAGCCGTTCCGAGATCGAACCCAGAGACGTCACCCGCGAGCGCGTCGACGGCGCCGTTGATCACCGCGGTATCGAAACCGAACAGGAATCCGCCCAACGCCGCGGCGATACTGACCGCGATCACGCGGCGTTGGACGGTTGCGGGACCCTCTGCTGCGGACATGACATTCCCCCCTCGTCGTCGAGATGACGCGAGTCTAAGGGACCGAAACGGCCCCGGGGATGTCATCGCGCCGAGCCGTAGCCGCTTTCGCCGAGCTCCTCGAGGATCCGATTGAGGTCCTGGATGGAAGCGAAATCAATCGTGACCTGGCCTTTACGAGCGCCGAGGGCGATCTTGACCCGTGTGTTCAGTCGGTCGCCGAGTTTGCCGGCCACCTCGTCGAGATACGCGCGGCGCGCCCCCGGGGTCGCCTTCGCCGACTTGCCGGCGGCCGGCTGCGCCTTCGCCGCCTCCTCCGTCGCGCGCACCGAAAGATCTTCGTTCACGACCTTGTCGGCGAGGCGCTGCATCGACTCCGGAGTCTCGAGGCTGAGGATCGCGCGGGCATGTCCAGCCGTGAGCACTCCGGCTGCGACCCGCTGCTGCACCGGGACCGGCAGCTTGAGCAGACGGATGGTGTTGCTGATCTGCGGACGCGAGCGACCGATCCGTGTGGCGAGCTCTTCCTGGGTGATACCGAAGTCATCGAGCAGTTGCTGATACGCCGACGCTTCTTCCAGCGGATTCAGCTCGGAGCGGTGCAGGTTCTCCAGGAGGGCGTCGCGCAGAAGGTCTTCATCGGCGGTGTCGCGGACGATCGCGGGGATGACATCGAGACCGGCCTCGCGTGCGGCACGGGTACGCCGCTCCCCCATGATGAGCTCGTAGTCGCCTGTCGCGTTCTTGCGGACGACCACGGGCTGCAGCACACCGAACTCGCGGACGCTGTGCACGAGTTCCGCCAGGTCATCGGCATCGAAATGCGTACGCGGCTGTCGGGGGTTCGCGACGATCGAGTTCGGATCCACCTGGATCAGGTGGATTCCGGGCACCTCTTCGAGCTCAGGAGTCTCGGAATCCGGACCGATCGTCGCCTCCGTCTCCGCCGGTCGCAGACTGGATCCGGGGAAGAAGACGTCGACGGGACGCTCCGCCTGATCTGCGGTGGGGATCAGCGCCCCGATTCCCCGACCGAGCCCTGTGCGCTTCGCCATCATTTCTCCTTGCTCTGCGTCGCCATGCGCGACGCGATCTCGACGGCAGCTTCGCGGTAGGCGATCGCGCCGGCGGACTGCCCATCGTAGGCGATCACCGTCTGGCCGAAACTCGGGGCCTCCGACACTCGGACGGATCGAGGGATCACCGTCTCCAGCACCTGATCCGGGAAGTGTGTACGCACTTCTTCCGCGACCTGCTGCGCGAGGCGCGTACGTCCGTCGAACATGGTCAGCAGGATCGTCGAGAGGTGAAGAGCCGGGTTCAGGTGCTTCTGGATCATCTGGATGCTCCCGAGGAGCTGACTCAGACCCTCCAGTGCGTAGTACTCGCATTGGATCGGGATGAAGACCTCAGATGCGGCCGTGAACGCATTGATGGTGAGCAGTCCGAGCGAAGGAGGGCAGTCGATGATGACGAAATCCATCGCGTTGTCGACGAGGTAGTCCTCCAGTGCTCGACGGAGGCGGTGCTCCCTCGCCACCTGGGCGACCAACTCGATCTCCGCGCCCGCCAGGTGGATGGTGCTGGGGGCGCAGAAGAGGTTCGGGTCTTCCGGGCTCGGCTGCACGATCTCCGCGAGAGGGAACTCGTCGATCAGGACGTCATAGACACTGGGGGTGTCCGCGCTATGGGGAACCCCCAGGGCAGTGGAGGCGTTTCCCTGCGGGTCGAGGTCGATGACCAGCACCTTCGCCCCCAAGCCAGCAAGCGCCGAGGCGATGTTCACTGCCGATGTGGTCTTGCCGACGCCGCCCTTCTGGTTGGAGACGGTCAGAACTCGGGTATCCCCCGCGAACTCCACCTTCGCTGCCTCAAGCGCGCGCCTCCGGGCAGAGAGGTCGGCGAGTTCCCGCGCGAGCGGTGTGTCCATCCCGAACGATTCGTTCGCCGATGTCTTCTCGGACTGTTTCACGTGAAACATCCACTCCTTTCGGGGCCGCGTTCCACTCTAATCGCACGGGGCGACGTTCGACGACGACGAGGCTCTCCCGCCCTCGTCACGGTTCTTCGGAGAAGGTCCCGACGGTCGTTTCACGTGAAACATCACGCGTGGGGGCATCTATACGAACGCCGCTCCCCTGGGGTCAAGCTCCTCGATCATCCCAGCTTCACCCTCATTCCGCGCACTGACGACCACCCACCCAGTACCCGTCTTCGTCCGATCGAGTTCGCTTCTCACCCCTCTCGGTTGGGCCCGCCGACAGCATCAGCGTTCTGACAGTCGCAACCGTGGTTGTTTCACGTGAGACACGTGCTCAGAGGAGGGAGGCCACCTACAGGCGCGCACCCCGATGTCTACGAGGGATGGGAGGTCTAGGTGAAAGCGACCGCGTGCGCACCAATCCCACCCCGGGGATGGCACACGGCGAACACAGTTGCCCCGAACAGTCTTCCCGAGCGGTACAGAAACGCAGCACAGACAGTGCAGCGGGCGGGATGCGCCTACTTCCGACCAGCCGTAGACGACACGCACACAGCCCCGTCAGGCACCGTTTCACGTGAAACATCATTCCGCCGCTCAGGGACACCGCACACGGGAACAACGGACACCTACAAGAAAGCATCGCGTCGTCATGCAGCAGAAGCCTCTGAGCGCTCGGCAGGGCGAGTCTCCCGACGGACCAGGCAACTCGGGTCGGGCGTCACCGGCCGCAGGGAGGCGCGTATCGAAGCGTCGTGCGCCCGCCCGATTCCCTTCTGGTCGGTGCTCTCAGAGACGAGCAGCTCTGCCGGACGCCTTTTCACGTGAAACGTCATCGGACGGGAAGGCTGTGGGAGCTGAACATCGGCGACTCCTCGCAAAAGCCGCCGCAGTTTTCCGTTGCTTGGACCAGACGACGCCCGTATGCACACGTCACGCTCCGCTCTCGTGCTCTCCCCTAAGACGGGCGCCGGCACCACAGCACCCAGGCCAGAGGGACTAACGTCTCCGTTTCACGTGAAACATCGTCGGAATGCAAGGACTCCTTCGTCCCCCTCCCAGCGGTTCGAAGGCAACGAGACCGGAGCATGCATGACGATGCCCTGCGAGAAGCGGCTCGCGTAGTCGACGCACTGTATGAAGGAGAACTCACGCTGCGAAGGAGGAGATGCGTCGAAGCCTCCTTCAAAGCGTGAGTTCTCCTTCGCGGCGTGTGCGGGCGCGCGTGAGGTGCCGACGGCTGAACGCGACACTCACACCGTCCGCTCGTCCGCGACGCCGCGACGACGCCGATGCCTCAAGCGCCGATCGGTGCTCTATCCGAGAGACCCTCCACCGGCACCAGAAGGCCCAAAGGCCTCGTGACGGCGAAATCCACCCCACGCAAAAGCGGGGTGTTTCACGTGAAACACCCCGCGTTGATGTCAGGAGGAACTACCGAACGCGGGCGCGAACCACGCGGGTGGTCTCGGTGAGAACACCCTCCCCCAGCACTTCCACTCGCACGTCCGACAGACGGAACTTCTTGATCTGCTTCTGGGCCGCTTCGATCTCGTTCGCCGCGTTCATCCCCTTGAGCAAGGCAAGCTCTCCGCCGTCGCGAACGAGCGGGGCGGTGAGAGGGATGAGCGTACGCAAAGCGCTGACCGCCCTCGCCGTGACGACATCGAAACCCTCGGCGGGATGAACATCCTCGGCACGCGCACGCTGCACCACGACATTGGTCAGTCCCAGCGCCTCCATCTGCTCGGTGAGCCACGTGACCCGACGCTCCATCGGTTCGATGAGAGTCCACTTCACATCAGGACGCGCGATCGCGAGCACAATGCCCGGGAGGCCGGCCCCGGATCCGATGTCAGCGACCGAACCGTGGAAGAGCGGAGCAGCGATCACACTGTTGAGGATGTGCCGCGTCCACAGGCGCGGAAGCTCGAGCGGTCCGATCAGACCCCGCTCCTCACCCTCACGCGCAAGGGAAGCCGTGAACGCTCGAGCGAGATCGATGCGGTCACCGAAAAGCTCCGCGGCAACCGCAGGCTCGTTTTCGGTCTCAGTCATCGGCAGTTCCCGAACGATGTTTCACGTGAAACATCAACGGCGACGGAGAACCGTGTGACGGTCAGCGCCCTCGCCGTACGACTCCGACACCAAGCCACGCTCAGCCGCGATATCGTGCACCAGCTTGCGCTCATAGCTCGACATCGACGGCAGAGAAGCCTGCGAGGAGCCTTCATCGAGCTTCGCGGCCGCTGCATCGACCAGTGTCTCGAGCTGCCGACGGCGCGTGTCACGCGAGCCGGCGATGTCGAGGATCAAGCGGGAGAATGACCCCGTCTTGCTCTGCACCGCGAGACGGGTGAGCTCCTGGAGCGCCTGCACCGTGTCCGGGGCGGAGAGAAGAGCGAGGCCATCGCCCTCCGCCTCCACAGAGACATACGCGCGCCCCTGACGCACGTCGAGGTTGAGGTCACCGTCGATGTCCGCGATGTCGAGGAGTTCCTCGAGGTAGTCCGCAGCGACGTCGCCTTCGTTCTCGAGCTGAGCCACGGTGGGCTCGGAGCTCTCGGTCATGGTTTCACTCATGAACCGTTCCCCTTCTTCTTCGCACGCTTCTTGCCCACGGGCTGCTGACGCTTGGGCGCCTGGGCCTTCGCCTTCTCTGCCTCCTCGAGCAGACGCTGCTGCTCGGCCTCATACGCAGCCATCGGAACGACCTTGCCGGAGGAGTCGATCGCCTTCCCCTTGCGAGCGAGTCGCTCTTCCCGGGCCTTGGCGGCTTCCGAGCCGGGAGTCGGCATCTCTCGGATGACGAGGAACTGCTGTCCCATGGTCCAGAGGTTGGAGATGAACCAGTACACGACCACGCCGAGCGGGAAGAAGACACCGGAGAAGATGAATCCCAGCGGCAGCACGTAGAGCATGATCTTCTGCATCTGGTACGCCTGGCCGGTCTTGGCCTCCGGCGACAGGTTCTTCGAGATGATCTGCAGCTGCGTGAAGAACTGCGAGGCGATCATGAGCACGACGAGCGTGACGAGGATGATGATCGCCGTGGTGTTGTTGGCGTCGACCGCGTCGCCGAGGGTCTCATGCAGGGACGCGACCCCGAAGAGCTTGGCGTCGTAGAACTCCTTGGTGAGCTCGGGGTTGAGCAATCCCACACCGCCGAGGCTTTGCTCCGCATGCTTCTTGACATCGCTCAGCACGCTATACAGCGAGAAGAAGATCGGCATCTGCACCAGAAGGGGCAGGCAGCTCGACATCGGTGTCGTGCCGTGCTTCTTGTAGAGCGCCATCGTCTCGCGGCTCATGGCCTCACGAGAGAGCTGATCCTTCTTGCCCTTGTACTTCTCCTGAACTTTCCGCAGTTCAGGAGCGATTTCCATCATCTTTCGCTGGCTCTTGATCTGCTTCACGAAGAGCGGGATCAGCGCAGCACGGACCACGACGACGAGGCCGACGATGGACAGTACCCAGGTCAGACCCGATGCGGACGGAAGACCGACGGTGGTCAGAAGCCAATGCCAGGCGACGAGGATCAGCTCGACGACCCACTTCAGCGGCCAGAGGATGGTGCCGAGCAGGTCGAATCCCCCCGCCGCAGGTTCGGGGCTGGGAGTCGCGCTGGCGAGCAGAAGGTCAAGACCCACCGATCAGTCCTTTCGGGAAGGGACGACGAAACCGTGTGTGGTCAAGTCGTAACGGAAGTGGTCGTGCGGCCGGACGTCATCGACGCCGCCGCTGGTCCAGGGATTGCAGCGGAGGATGCGCCACGCCGAGAGCGCCGCTCCCTTCACTGCACCATGCTGCTGCACCGCACCTACAGCGTAAGCCGAACAGCTGGGGTAGTACGCACAGACATCTCCATACATCGGGGAGATGACCTTGCGGTACGCCGTGAGCAACCCCAGCACGAGGTTCCGGGGGATCACCGGGATGGTCCGCACCAGGTCACGCGCATGCCATCGCGCCGTTCCCACAGAAGACGCCGGTAGCGCGGTCATGCCGACACCGTGGCGGGCGCGAGTCTGCTCAGGCAGCGATCGACGTCGGCGCGGAGATCCGCGAAAGACGCGGTGGAGGACGCAGGAAGGGCACGGATGACGACATCCGTGCCCTCAGGGACGCGCGGGAGCGCCTCCGCGCACACGGCTTTGAGTCGCCGACGCACGGTATTGCGCACCACAGCGGTGCCCACCTGCTTGCTGATGATGAATCCGAACCTCGCGGCCCTGTTCTCGCCCGTCGCCAGCACCGAGGTGATGACGCGCGCCCCACCACAACGGGATCCGCGTCGAACGACCAGACGGTAGTCGCTCCCGCGGGTCAGTCGATACGGGCGGGCGAGCACAGCGGACTACGCAGAGAGCTCGGTGCGGCCCTTCGCGCGGCGTGCAGCGAGGATGCCGCGGCCGGCACGCGTACGCATGCGGGCACGGAAGCCGTGCTTCTTGGCGCGACGACGGTTGTTGGGCTGGAAGGTGCGCTTGCTCATGGAATCACTCCGGGAATGCTGCCACCGGATTCACTTCGACCGGAGACATGGGGAACTGCCAAAAATGGCATAAGTCAACCGACTTAGGGTACGTCCTACCGGCGCGCAGAGCAAATCTGCGCGCTTCCGCGAGGGCGGCCCGGCGGGCACCGCACAGCCATTATCCACAACCGGGGCGCGCCCGGCAGGCACAACACGCGCGCGTGTTTTCAAGGGCAGGTTGCCGTTCACAGCCGGGATGACTACCGTGGCATCCTAAGTTATCCACAGGGGGCACGGCACGTCGACCCCGCATCGATTCCTCGTCCGGAGCGTC